>CBDESU010000001.1:0-2212536 GCA_965242695.1 Cenarchaeum sp.
TGCGCACGTCCCGCCCTTGGCCTTGCCCTTGAGGACGAGTATGCCCTCGTTCGGGTGCTTCATGCGGCAGTACGTCAGTATGCCGTCGTGCGCCTCGCGCGTGAGGGTGACGACCCTCCTGCTGTCGTCCCTTCCGGCCTTCTTCTGCCCGCCCTTGGCCTTTCCGCGCCCGAACAGCCTCACGCCCAGCTCATCTCCAGCCCGCTCACGCCCCGTCGTCGGGGCGCACCGTATACCTCACGCCGGTAATCTCCGAGACGGCCCCCTCGATGCGCTTGAGGATTCCGGGTATGCGCCCGTCGGCCTCGTCGGCCTCGGCCCTCATCTGCCGCACCTTGGACTCGGTGTCGTCCGTCTCTGCCCTGTTCCTAGCCAGGTCGGCCTCGAGCGAGCCGAGCCGGCCGGTGTCGGCCTCGGCGATCCTGCCCTCGATGGCCTTTTCCTCCCGCGCCATGGGACCTGGCATCCTCCTCGTACGAGGCGAGCCGCCCCATCTCGTCTCCGAGCAGGTTCACCGCCTTTGCCTTGTCCTTTACGGTGACCGATCCATTCTCGACGGCCTTCTTGGCGGCGCCGAGTATCTCCGAGACGGCGCCGGCGCCGGCCGACGTGATGGCCTTGAACGGGTCGTCGATGACGGCGCGCAGCAGGGCCATCTTTTCCTTGTCCATGGCCGAGACGTACTCGTACCGGGACAGGGGCTTTGATATCTTTGTGAACCTGTCGGACACGGCGCGCCGCGCCGCGGCCCGGCGGCCCCGCACCGCCTCGATCTCTTCGCGCAGCCTCCCGAGGGCGCCGTACTCTGGCGAGGCCTTTACCGCCTCGATCTCGCCGGATATGTCCTCGCCGCGCATGCGCAGCCGCACGAGCTTCGAGTCGAGCTCGACGGCCCTGGCGCGCAGCCTCTCGGCCGACTTGCCGGACCTGTCCATGCGGTCGACGTCTGCCAGCACGCGCTCGGCCGCCTCGGCCGTGTACCTCCGCCCCACGGTGAGGGCCAAGAGCTCCTTGTAGTCTTCCCCCGTGGACTCTAGTATGGGCTTCATGCGGCCCGCGTACCTTTTGGCGAACGCGTCCATGAACCGCGTCTGCCTGCCGAGGACGTCGCCGGCCTTCTTGAGCATGCGGCCCGTCGCCTCGGCAAGGGCCACCGCATCGTCGGCCGTCTCCACGTCGGGCAGCGCCGCGCGCGCCTCCTGCCCTATGATCGAGATGATCTGGCGCTTGCCGCGCTCGACGATGGCCTGCACCCGCCTGTCGGCGTCCTCGGTGTCCAGGTCGTCCTCCTCGAGCTCGTCGAGTATGTCGCAGAGATCCTCTAGGCGCGGCATCAGGGCGTCCCTGAGGGACACGGCGCCGGCGACAAGGGCCCTGTCGCGCACGGCGGCCACCTCTTCGAGGAGCATGGGCACGTCCGAGACGGATATGTTGGCCGGGTCGATGCGGCCGGCCTGCTCGTCGTCCTCCTCAACGAGCTGCGAGCTCGCCCCGCCGTCGCTTCTCTCCTCGGCAGCCGCGACGGCGGCGGCCTCGGCGGCGGCCGCAACCTGCGACTCGTCGGGCCTTTTCTTCTTCCTGCCCCAGCCGAATACCACAGCGGCATGCTCGGCGGGCCGATTAAATGTGTGTTGGGGGCGCATGCGTCCTGCGGCGGCGCCGGGGCGCCGCCCATGCCCGCCCTGCCCGCCCGCGGCGCCTGTTGGGGGGGGGGATCGCGGCGCGATCGACGTAAATACGCCCGGCGCGTGCCGCGCGGCGTGAGCGACACGCGCCTGACGATCGCCGGCATCGGACTCGTCTTTGCGGGGTTCATCGTGCTCGGCGTGTTCGGCGGACAGTACGCCGGCCCGTCGATCGAGGCCGAGCAGTTCGGCGACTGCCACCTGTACTCGGACGATGCGCCGCCCGTCAAGGTGCCGTGCGAGGATGCGGTCGGCTCGCAGACGGCGTTCTTTGCCCTGGTCGTCGGGCTCATAGCGGCCGGGATCGCCGCCCTTGCGCTTGGCGTGCGCGGCAGGTGGGATCAAAAGGTCAGGCCCGAGGATATGGTGGGCCCCGGAGGCGGCGGGGGCGAGGCGGAGGGCGGCGCGGGCGGGGGCGCGGGGCGGGGCCCCGGCGGGGCCTAGGGGCAAGGCGCTCGGATGCCGCTGCCCAAGGCTGGGATCGCCGATCGTGCCTGATCCGCGCCGCCCGGCGCGCCCCGAGTGGCCTTAAAATATGCCCCCCGCACCGCCGTGGTGAAGTGTCTGCCAACTCGCAGCCGATCGTGCCAGAGATCAAGTCCGACACGTCCGACGCGCACAGGCGCATAGTGGTGGCCGGCGTGTTCGGGGGAGCCCGCTCGTACGGGCTGGAGGTCACGGTGTACTCGGAGCAGGGCGACTACGAGCGCGTCCTGGAGTCGCAGCCGCCCAACCCTGCCCGCAACATCCTGCGCCGGACGATCGAGACGACGCTTGTGATCGATCCCATGCAGATGAAGAGCATCCACGAGTGGCTCGGCAAGAACATGGCCGAGTACGAGCGCATGTTCGGAAAGATACCGTCGCCCGAAGAGGTGCGCAACAGGTCCATGCGCGATCCCCTGCAGTAGGCCGCTCCGGCGCGCCGGCCCAGCCGGCCATGCGGCCCTTGAGCGCCGCCCGCCTCGCCC
The DNA here is from genome assembly GCA_965242695.1 of Cenarchaeum sp. Lineage (GTDB taxonomy): Archaea > Thermoproteota > Nitrososphaeria > Nitrososphaerales > Nitrosopumilaceae > Cenarchaeum. The sequence continues at coordinate 2,657 of CBDESU010000001.1, forward strand.
GCACCGGTGCCGGGCCGGCGCCTCCCGCTGCGCGACGCGGCCCGCCCGTCTTGCCGCTGCCGCCGCGGCGCCCTGCGCCCTCCCCGCCCCTACGGCTGCCGCCGCGGCGCCCGCGTGCGGCGATCGCGGTGATTATCCTTAAATTATGAGCGGGGCGCGGCGCGCCGTTGGCAGACGACGAGGCACCCGCGAACGAGCCGGCCTCCCCGGCCGCACTGCTCGAGGGCGAGTCGATCGTGTTCAAGGATCCGGACGCCGTCTCGGACGCGGCGGCTCCTGCCGAGCCGGACGCCCCCGCGGCCGACGAAGAGGCTGGCGGCGCCGACGACGGCCTCGGGATGGATGACGATCGCCCCGAGCAGTTCGACGTGCACTATACGTGCCTACGGTGCGGCACGGACGTGAGCAACGAAGAGCTGGGCCGCCTGCCCGAGATCAAGTGCATCTGCGGCTACAAGGTGTTCATCAAGGTGCGGCCCCCGATCGTAAAGACCGTCCGCGCCGTCTGAGCGCGCCGGCGGGCCTCGGCCTAGCCGTACTTTGCCTTTTGCGAGTCCCAGCAGCCGCGGCACAGCTGCAGCCTCGGGTTCATCTTCCACTTGGGCTTGGGCCTGTACCTCAAGAGGCCCATCTTTGCGCCGCACACGCCGCAAAAGTTCTTGCCCCTCTCGTGGGACGACTCCTTTTCGTCAAAGCACGGCTTGCACAGCAGGCCGTCGGTCTCCCACTGCCAGCGCGGCTCCCACATGTCCGTGATCTTGAACGTGCCGCCGCACTTTGCGCACCTCTGCCTGACCTTGCCCTCGTAGTACTCCCTCGACTTGTCCAGGTGGCACTCGCCGCACAGGACGGCGCCGGCGTCCATCCCCCACTCCCTCTTGGGTCTGTGCCTGTGCTTGGCCTCCTTCTTGCAGACGGCGCAGTATGCAGGCTTGCGGCGGAACAGGCCCATTGGCGGCGCGCGGGGCGGGGGCTAAAAGTGCCTTGCGCGCGGCGCGCGGAGGGGGGGGGGGCGCGGCAACCTGCCTGCGCGCAGGCGAAAAAGGCGCGGCCTTTGGGGCCTGCCGGCCTCGTGCAGCCGGGACGGTCAGTCCGCCCTGAGCATCTTCTCGAGGGCCTGGCTTGCGTTGAGCATGCCGTGCTCGCGGGCGTACCGCTCGACGGCCGCGTACTGGCCGGGCGTAAAGCATACGGGCATTGAGCGCCGTTCCATGGGGCGCCGCCCCGCGATGTGGTTATAACCCTGCCGCCACGTGGTGCCCGCGCGGCCTTGCGCGGCGCCTGCGGCCGGGAGGACGGCGCTCCCTTCGGCCCCGAAAGGTTGATTGGCGGCCGCGGCCGCGGCCGGGCGTGCAGGGCGATAGCGGCGGACAGGGCGGCGAAGGCGGGGTGCAGGCTGGCGGGGCGCCGGGCGCGCCGGCCCCAGCCGGCGCCGGCCCCCGGCGCGGCCGCATGCGGCAGATACTCGTCATCGGGCACAACGAGGGCAGGCACTGCACGCGGCTGCACGAGGACGCCGCGTACGATGCCGGCCTTGCGATTGCGCGGTCCGGCTCTGTCCTGCTCACGGGCGGACTCGGCGGCGTGATGGGGGCGGCCAGCCGCGGCGCGCGCGACGGCGGTGGCCTGACCGTCGGCATCATACCGCAGGACGCCCACCTGCACGCCAACGACGCATGCGACATCGTAATTCCGACGGGGATGGGGCTCACGCGCGACTTTGTCAACGCCCTGTCGGCCGACGGCGTCGTCGTGATCGGCGGCGGGGCCGGGACGCTCTCCGAGATGTGTGCCGCGTACATGCACCGCCGCCCGATGGTCGCCGTCCGCGGCACGGGCGGGACGGCCGACGCGTACGCCGGCCGGTACATGGACGCCCGCCGGACGGTGCGCGTCGGGGCGGCCGACTCGCCGGCCGAGGCCGTTCGCATGATAGTCTCGCTCATAGACGCGGGCAGGGCAGCTGCCGCTGCCGCGTCCGGCGCGGCCCCCGATTCCTAGGATGCCTGCCCGTCTCCTGCCATCTCGACGAGGCGCGGGTCGGGCTCGTACGCCGCGCCGTGCTCGGCGGCAAGCTTTCGAAGCTCGGATACGATGCGGCCCAGCCCCATCGACCTTGCGGTGTCGAACAGCGGCTTCTTCAGGCCGAGGCCGAGCCTTGCGGCCGTCTCGATCTCGCCTATGTCGCTTGCCCCGTTCGAGACGAGCCAGGCGGCGTTGTTGGCGGCAAACGCGACGAGCGGCATCGGGTCGCATTTTGCGGCCAGCTCCTCGGACAGCCCGACCCTCTCGTAGTGGCCCTCACCGTACTCGTAGAACCCGGATCCAGACTTCTTGCCGAGCTTGCCGGCCCCTGCCATCTCGGCCACTAGCGGGTGCGGGCGGACGACGCCCTCGTCGCGCATGTGCATCTCCTCGGTCGCCTTGTGCACGACGTCCATGCCCGTAAAGTCTGCCAGCTCGAATATGCCCATGGGGAACGCGGCCCTGAACCTTACGGCCGAGTCGATCTCCTCGAGGGACGCGCCGGTGCGGTCGCGCAGGTGGCACGCCTCGTGGACCATCGGTATGAACAGCCTGTTTACTATGAACCCGGGCACGTCCTTGCGGCACACGACGGCGTGCTTGCCGGCCGATGCGACGAGCCCCTTTGTCGCCTCCAGGGTCTCGGCCGACGTCCTCGCGCCGGGTATGACCTCTACGAGCTTCATGAGCTGCGGCGGGTTGAAGAAGTGTATGCCGATGAACCGCTCGGGCCGCGACGTGGCAGACGCGATCTCGGTTATGGGCAGAGTGCTCGTATTCGACGCGAATATGGTGTCGGGGCGGGCCGCCGCGTCGAGCTCGGCGTACACGCGCTTCTTGAGGTCCATGACCTCGGGGACGACCTCTATGACCAGGTCTGCATCGCCGGCTGCCTCGCATAGGTCGATGACCGGCGTGATCCTGGACAGTATGTCGTCGCGGCCGCCGGCCGTGATCTTTTCGCGTTCGACCATCTTGTCGAGGCTCCATCGTATCTTGCCCATGCCCCTGTCGAGGAACTCTTGCCGTATGTCGCGCATCGAGACGCGGTAGCCGGCAGTCGCGAGCACCTGGGCTATGCCGTGGCCCATGACGCCGGACCCGAGGACTGCGACCCTCTCTACCGCCATGCGGCCGGCCGGGTTGCGATGCGCTTTATACTTTTGCGCGGCCGCCGGGCGGATCCGGCGCGCGCGGCAGGGGGCGGAGCCGCCGCAGGCGGCGCTCTGGCGCGGCCGGCGGCCGTGGCCTGCGGGCCGCCGCGCCTGCCGCGCGACGCATTCGCTATCCCGCACCGCCGCATGCGACGCTCTGGAAACATCTAAAGCGGGGGCGTCATGCCGGTGTGGCATGCGGCAGCGCGAGAATGCCTCCTTCGCAGGGGCCCCCGCCACGGCAGGGCGCAGGAAGGCGGCCCCGGCCCCCTCCGCAGGGGCCTCCGCCACGGCAGGGCGCAGGAAGGCGGCCCCGGCCCCCTCCGCAGGGGCCTCCGCCACGGCAGGGCGCAGGAAGGCGGCCCCGGCCCCGACAAGGGCCGGAGGGGGCGCCGGCCGACTGCGGGGCGCCCCTGGCGCAAAGGCCAAGCGCCCTGCAGGCCTCTCGGCCTCTGCCCTCTTGAAGCTGGTAAACGCCGTGCCGGCGCAGGATCTCAAAAAGTTTGTCGTAGCGGAGCTGCGCAAGGACAAGGATCTTCTCGGCCGGTTCTCGGCCGTCTTTTCTAGGACGCAAAAGGCAAAGGGCGGCAAGGACTTTAGGGCGATGGTGCAGGCCAGGTTCGACAGGGCCAAGGGCAGGAAGGGGTACGTCGACCGCCTTACGACGCGCGACGTAAAGTTTACGGACGTCATGGGAGAGGCAAAGGCCAGCGAAAAAATCCACGACTATGCGGGGGCCGCCCGCATATACTCGGAGGTGTCCGAGTCGATCGAGTACAACATGTCGTGGGTGTACAGCGGCACCGGCCGCCTTTACAACATGTCTGATCGGTGCCTTGAGCGCATGGCGCTGTGCGCCAAGAAGTCGCGCGGGGCGGACGAGCGCAGAAAGGTGCTGTGGTACATCCTGCGCGGGTGGGCCTCGCAGGGCACCGGCCTGTCCGACTACAGATACGAGCGCGTCGTGGAGTCGGCGGCATCCGGGAAGGACGACTACCGCGCCATGGTAGAGATGCTGGACGACGGCATGCCGGTCGTCTATGACGTAAGCCACAGGGGGGACGCCAAGGAGCACTTGGAGAGCATGCGCAAGAAGGTTGCACGGCGCGTGAGGGGCTAGCCTGACCGGCGCGCCTGCCCTGTTTCGGCCGCGCCTTGGCGCGCCCTGACCCGTCCTCGCCGCTAGCGCTTTCTCATCTCGAGGACGACCTCGCGCCGGATGCGCCCGTCTAGCGCGCCGGCCCGCGGCGGAGCAGGCGGCGGCGGCGGCGACAAGTGCAGTCGCGAAGCGGCCGGCGACCGCCAGTGATCGGGGCGGTGCCGCGCAGCAGATGCCGCATGCGCGCAGCTCGGCCGCCCGACCTGCGTTGACGTCCACAACCTAAAGCGGTTCATACGCGGCATTGATCGCGCTCTGCGAGCCCTGATCCGCCTTGATGCTGCTAGGCCAACCCGTACGGCGCATGTGAGGCCTGGGCCATGGCGCCCTGTATGCCCTGAAAAGATTGTACTCCCTGTGTGCACTATGGGTGGGGCCGTTCTAGTCGGGGCCACGCCAGACTGAGCGGATGAGACCGTTTTTTTTTTGGAGGGGTGTGGGCGGGCCAAGGGGGAGATGACATATTGGCCCCCGTCTGCGCACGGAGCCGTGACACAGAGGTATGTGAGACCGCTAGACGATGAGTCGTGGAACCGGGTAGTGGCCGCACTCAAGCGCGGTCCCACCCCTGACCAGGTAAAGGCAAAGGAGCGGCTCTTGGAGATCGCCCGGCAGATAAGGTCAGACGACGATGGTGCCTCCAAGCAGGTGTACGCGGGTGATCCAAGTGATGCGGTTTTTGCCCCTGTGCAATCAGAACGTGTCGATCGACGACCATAGCGTGGGAGGGTTTTAGCATGACCCCGTGCAGCATACCCTATGGGGGACATACTTGTGAGGTCTGCCGGCTGGGAAACGCCCGCCGACTTTAGGTGCCGGAAGCCGGAATTTGCGGCCTACCTTGATGCCAACGCAGCGTACGATCAGCGACAAAGAATGGAGAAAATGTACTGGGCCATTCACAACAAACGTATAGTGGGGTATATGGTCCTGACCATGGACAGCATGGGAAGGGAAAAACAATCTCTCTTGGGAATAGACTCGTATGGAAACATACCTGCCCTTTTGGTCGCCAGTCTGGCGACCGACGCGCGATATGAAAGGCGCGGTATTGCCACCTCTTTGCGTCGCACGCCACGAAGATTGCAGACGGGCTGGCCTCGAAGGTTGGATGTCGTGTAGTGCTCTGCAACGCAGAGCACGACGTAGTGGAGTTTTATGAAAGGCGCGGCTTCGTCAAGATCACCGAGGATGCAGACTATGTGCCCATGTATTTCGACCTCGGGGCGGCCAGCGACACCGCCATCGCCTAGCGCGCAATGCCCTGTAGCATGCCTTGCCTGCCCCTCCCCGCGCACCGCGTAGGGCAGAGGATGCAAGGCCCGCCAGCTACCGCGCCCGGGATCGCGGCGCCTCCGCCGCCCGCCGAGGTCCTCAGCCGCCCGGCCCCGCGGCCGGCCGGACAGCGGGGCAAAGGAGCATGCGGGCGGGCGGCGCCGGCGAACCTGCCGCCGCCCGGCCTCGCCGGCGCATTTGGCGCCTCCGGGCCCGCCGGCCCTGCTGTGCGGCGGGCGGCCCGCATGCGCCGCGCCGGGCCGGCGGCCGGAATGGCTTATAATCGGCCCGCGGCGCACGCCCGGCATGCTCGGCTTGGGCAGGAAGAGCAAGGGCGGCCAGGCACGGACAAAGTGCGAAAAGTGCGGCGCCGAGCTGTACTATCCCGATCGCCTCGAGAGGCACATGAAGAAGGCGCACGGCAACGTGCCTGCCAAGAAGCCTAGCGCCCAGGGCGGCGACGGGGGGCTGTGGTAGGGCATGGAGCTTACCGACGGCCAGCGGTACGGCGCGATATTCGGCGGCGCCCTCGTCGTGGCCGGACTGGTGCTCGCCACTGTGGTGTTTCCGTTCTGGAACCTCATCCGCGAGGACGTGACCGAGCAGGCCGTCATACTCTCGAACGAGGACGGCGTCTGCTTTGTCGAGACGTCCGACGACATACCAAAGACGATCGACGGATGCGAGGCCGCGCCCGGCGACACGGTCGTCGTCCGGTTCGGCGAGGGCCTTGCGTGGGCGGCCGTCGTCGGGGATGCCGCCCCGGCCGCGCCCGGCGATGCGATGCCGGCCGGCCCACCGTAGGGGGGACGGCAGGATGGCCGGCGGCGGGTGCGTCTTTTGCGGGATAGTCGCCGGGTCGGTGCCGGCCCGCATCGTGTCCCGCACGGCCCTGTCCGTGGCATTCCTTGATGCGTTCCCGGTCGCCAGGGGGCACGTGCTGGCCGTTCCGCGAGCGCACCGCGAGCGCGTCCAGGACCTGGCCGGCGACGAGGTGGCCGACCTGTTCGGCCTGGTCGCGCGGCTCGCGCCCCGGACGGACGCCGTGGGCGGCGGCGCCACCCTGATTGCGGTGCACAACGGCAGGCAGAGCGGCCAGGAGGTGCCCCACGTGCACGTCCACCTGATACCGCGGCGCGAAGGCGACGGGGCGGGGCCCGTCCACTCCATGTTCGGAAAGGGATCGGGCGGGCTCGGCCCCGACGACGAGGTGCACGCCCTGCTCGCCGACGGCGGCGCCGGGCCGGGCGGGACCTAGGGCGCGCCGGCCTAGAGCGGGTACAGCCGCCTCTTTGCGTCCGTGTCGTCGACCGATATGGCCTTTGTGGGGCACGTCTCGGCCGCGTTCATGATCTTGTTGAGGCCGGCGCCGCGCATGTTGATCACGCGCGACTTTGGGTTGAGGTTCGACTTTTTGTCTATGGAAAAGACCGACGGCGCTATGGTCTCGCAGCTCTGGCAAGCGATGCACAGGGACGGGTCGACCTCGACGAAGAGGTTCGGCTGCTCGCGCGGCTCCCTCGCCTTGTCGCGCTCGCCGTTGCGGCCGTCGGCGTTTACGGTCCGCTCGTACTCCTTCCAGAACTTCCGCTCGTACTCCTTCCAGAACTCGGGGTTTGACTCCTCGAACTCGGACGTGTACTTTGACCAGTCCTGCTCGGGGGGCCTGCCGGCCGACGGGCCGCCGCCGCGGGGGCCCCGCCGCCCGGGCTCGGGCCTCCTCTGCGCCGGCGGCTCCTCCCGCTCCGGCCGCCCCCGCGGCGCGGCCGCCCCCGCGGCGCCGTCCTTGAGCACGCCGTACGCCTCGCTGATGGCCTGGAAGCGCCGCCCGCCGTCGGACGACCCCCTGTCGGGGTGGCACTCGAGCGCGAGCCTCCTGTAGGCGGCCTTTACCTCCTCCCTGGTCGCGCGCGGCCCCACCTTGAGCGTCGCAAGGGCCCTTTGCACGTCCATGCGCGGCGTGGCATGCGGCTGCATAAAAGTCGAGCGCCCCGCCGGCGCCCTAGTCCACTATTCCCGTCACTCTTGCCTTGAGGTCGGACTCGTACCAGGTCGTGCGCATCTCGCCGCCGCCGGCCTCGGCAAGGTTGACCGCCGTGTGCGAGAACGGCGCGCGCGATCCGGGGGCCGACCCGTGCGAGTGCAGCCTGCCGGCCGGTATGTACGCGGCCGTGCCGGGCGAGAGCTCGACCGTCCCGTCCGGCTCTATGGCAAACGACCTGGCGCCGCGGCCCCTCTTCCTGTAGTACGACAGGATTCCGGTCCCGCGCGTGGCCAGCAGCATCTGGCCGCCCGTGTGGACGTGCAACTTGGTCGTCGAGCCGGCCGAGAATCTTACGTGGTACACGCGGCATCCGGCGGCCCCGAGGGCCCCGGTCAGGTCGGACAGGACGGTCCTGCCGGTAAAGTAGTCGGGGTTGACGGGCATGGGCGAGCCGTCCCTGAGGATGCTCGCCGACCGTATGGCGCCCGACGCCGGCATCGGGGCGGCCGCGCCGCGGCCCTTTCCGGCCAACTCATACCTCCTCGAGAAGCTTTGCCTTTTTCTCCTTGAACTCCTTTTCGGTGATCACCCTGGCCTTGCGGAGCTCGCCTAGCCTTGCAAGCGCCTCTAGCGCGTCCGCGCGCGACCCGCCGGCGGGTTCGGCGCCGCGCCCGCCGCTGGACCGCGCCTGCGCCTGCGGCTCCCCCGCCGCCGCTGCCGCCTTGCCCTCTGCGACCCTCTTGCGCAGCGACTCGCTGGCCCTCTTGGCCTCGGCCGTCGTGATCTTGCCGAGCGACACGGCCGTGTCAAGGATGTCGTCGGCCTTTTTGACGCCCTGATCCACGGCCGAGTCTAGGGCCTTGTCGGCCTTTTCAAGAAAGCTCTCGATGTGGCCCTTTCGGGCCCTTCCCCTTGCGCCTGCCACGGGGGGCCGAGAGACGGCCCCCTTTTATCCGTGCCGGGCGCGGCCCCTGCGCCGCGCCGGCGCGCAGGGGGGCCGCGCATTCGCCGCAGCCGTCCCGCGCCCTGCCACGGTTGCGGCCGCCGCGTAGCGGGCCGGACCTGCGGTACCGGGTCTCGCGGGCCGCATGCCCTCTTCGCCGGACAGGCCGCCTGGCCAGCAGGCTGCGACCGCCCGCGCCCTGCGCGCCTCGAGATGCTGCCCGAACGCTCCCCTGCACGCCGCAGTTCGCGCGCACCGGCAGGCCCCTCCCGCATTCTTCAGGCTCCGGCGATGCGCGCATGGGCTGGCGCGCCATGGGCCGCGCGCCGCGCAGGCGCGGGGCTGCTGCGCGCCGCGCCGCAGTTGTGCCGCCTGCCTTGGATATCCCTGCCGTCCTTGTGCTGCAGGCCCCGCCGCGCGCAGGCCGGCGCGCCGCCCCCGCCTGCCGCCCCCGCGGACTCCTTATATTGAGGCCGCAGGGGGGCGCGGCATGGCGGGCCGTTCAGGGGCGGGCAAGGGCAAGGGCGCCCGCGCCGCCGCCGCCGGAGGCAGGCGCAGGGGCGGCGCGTCCAGGGCAAGGGCCGCCGCGCCGGAGCCGGACCTGGCCGTGCTGCGCCCGCGCCTCACGGCCGATGCCGCGCGCGAGATGATCGAGCGCAAAAAGACCGACAAGTTTCGCACCATGTTCATACGCAAGCCAAAGCGGGAAGCGGTGCGCGTAGAGTCCGTCGAGATGTACTACGAGGGGATACTGGCCGCATCGGCCAGGTACACGGCGGACTACTACCGCAGGGCGGTCCATACCATCCGCGTCGAGCGGGCCGTGCGCGAGGTCGTCGTTGCGGGAACGGTGTTTGCCGCCAAGGAGTCTGACGGCCTGTCGGGCATGATCGCGCGGCGCGGCCGCGGCAGCGTCGATGTCGAGCTCGACGAGCACGTGTACGTGGACAACTCGGCGACCGTCTACTTCGACGCGGCCGGCTCAGAGGTCGACGCCCCCTTCAAGGGGTCGCTGGAAAAGTCGTCCGAGCCGAGGCCCGAGGACGTCCTGGACGATGCGGCCGGCAGGGTTCGGGGCCTGGAAAAGGGCGCCGCCGCGGCGGCGGTCGACCTCTTGAGGGGCCGCCTGCAGGAAAAGATAGAGGGGGATGCGCGCGACCTGAACGACGAGTTTACCGTCGAGCGCCTCGCCGAGGTGTACGTGCCCGTGTACGAGGCGCGGCTCGTCGGCCCGCGCCGCAAGGCGGCCGTAATGCGAATCGATGCAGTCCGCAGGTCGGTACTCTGACGGCGGCCCGCCGGGCTATCCGAGCACCCTTGCAAACCGCTCGTCGCCGGCGTACCTTTCGAACTCCTTTTCGCCGCGCGCCCACGCGCGTATGGTCTTCTTGTCCATGCTGTACGCGCGGCCGAGCGACTCGGCGGCCTGGCCGGGCCGGCCCTGGGCTGCAAGGCTGCGCGCCCTTGCGTACAGGAGGCTCGCGCTCTCGCCGCGCCTGCCGAGCAGCCTCTCGAACGCGGCGAGCGCATCGCCGTGCCTGCCGGTCTCGGCGAGCTCGATGCCGCGGTGGAACTGCGCATCGTCGTGGCCGGGGTGCCCCGCGCACACTCTCTCGAAGCAGTTGAGCGCCTCTTCGTGCCTGCCCATCTTGCCGAGTACGATGCCGCGGTAGAACTGCGGCGCGGCGCCTGCGGGGTCGAGCCTTGCGGCCTCGTCGAGCTCGGCAAGGGCCCTGTCGCGCTCGCCGAGCCGGTCGCACAGCACGCCGAGGTTGAAGCGCGCCGCCGAGTACGACGGGTCGGCCTCGACGGCCCTCTCGTACCCGGCAAGGGCCGACTCGGTGTCGCCGAGCTCGGCCTGCGCGATGGCCTTGTTGTTGTGGGCGGCCGCGTCGCCCGCACTGCCGCCGCCGCGGCCGGATGCGAGCACGCCGTCAAAGCACGTGATCGCATCGCTGTACCTGCCGAGGATGTTGAGGGCGAGGCCCTTGCGGTACAGCGCCTCGGTGCTTCCGGGGTCAGCCCTGAGGGCCTCGTCTAGCACCTTTACGGCCGCCTTGGCCTCGCCGCGCCCGATCAGCGCGACGGCCCTGTGCACCATGTCCTCGGTGGCCGTACCGGACTTTGCGCCCCCGCCGGCGATGCGCGAGAAAAAGCCCATGCCGGAGGGCGCGCGCGGCCGCTAAAAAGGGCTTTTGCGGACGGCGCGGCCTCGCCAGCGGCCCGCTACGCTAGCGCGCGCTGCGCGAACCGCCCGGCGGCCTCGACGAGGGCGCCTATGTCGCCGTCGCCGTGCGCCGCCGACAGGGCCCCCATCTTTCCGGGCAGGAAGAATATGCCATCGCCGGCGATCATCTCAAAGTGGTGCCTGCGCAGCATCTCCGTGTCGCACGCGGCCGCATCGGACGCGCTCCTCACGGCGGGCCGCCCCTTCCCGCCGCCGGCAGGAGCAAAGTGCGCCATGAACAGCGAGCCGGTCCCCGTCACGGCTGCCGACTCGCCTAGGGCGCCGGCGAGCCCGTCGCGCGCGCGCCTGCCCATCGCGCCGAGCCGATCGTACAGGGATCCGCTCCTGCCAAGCTCGCGCAGCGTCGCCGCGCCGGCTGCCATCGTGACCGGGTTGGCCGAGAACGTGCCGCCGCCGATGTACGAGCGCTCCTCGCGCGGGGGCCCCGCCGGCCCAGTGTCGCACGCGCGCATCGCCGCATCCGTGCCGCATATGGCCCCGATGGGAAACCCGCCGCCGGCTATCTTGCCGAGCAGGACTATATCGGGGTCGAGGCCCATCTCTTCGTACGCGCACCCGTACCGCAGCCTGAACCCCGTCACGATCTCGTCGAGGATGAAGAGGGCGCCGCTGCTGCGCGCAAACTCCTGCAGGCCCCTCAGGTAGTCCGGCTCGGCCGGGATGCCGCCCCCGCCGCCGAGGACGGGCTCTACGACGATGCAAGCCAGGGTATGGCGGACGGACTCTAGCGAGGCGAGCGCCGCGTCCAGGTCGTTGTACGGGACGGACACTACGTGCCCAGAGTCGACGAGCCCCGAGCTCTCGGGCATGTCGTACGGCCAGTTGACGGTCTTGAGCAGCTCGGACGCGTACCCGTGCCAGCCGCCGTCGACCTTTGCGGCCGTCGGCCGCCCTGTAAGGGACCTTGCCAGGCGGACGGCGTACATCGCCGCCTCGGTCCCCGTAGACGTGTACCTGATCTTCTCGGCGGCCGGCACCGCAGACCGTATGGCCTCGGACAGGGCCATCGTCGGCTCGCTTACGGTCCCGTGCATCCACCCCCTCCCGATCTGGTCCGAGACGGCATCGGCGACCTGGCGCGGGGCGTGCCCGAGTATAAGGCTCCAGTGGCCCATCCAGTAGTCTGTGTACGAGTTGCCGTCGACGTCCGTGATGCGGCTGCCCGACGCGGACCTGGCCACGAACGGGTGCGGCTCGAAGAAGCGTATGTTGTGGTGCACGCCGTTCACGTGCAGCTCGCGCGAGCGGGCGAACGCGCGGGCCGACAGCGGCGTGCGCCGCGCGTACTCCGAGGCCGCCTCACCGCCCGCCGCCTTCCCGATGCCGTCCATGGGCGGCGGCCGCGCCGCCGCAATTTATTCGGCATGTGCGGCCATTCCTCCGCGGCCCACCGCCCGCCCGCCATCTGCGGGCCGCGCGGATGCCGAGCCTAGGCGCGCCCCCGCCCTGGCCCGCCGCCCGCTCCTACCGAGGACGCGGCTGCACGGCGTCGGGGGCCGCGAGCCCGCCCCCGCTATGCGTAGTAATAGCGGTAGCCGCACATTCCCATGCGCGGGGAGTTGGCGACGGAAAGAAGGTGCGTCTCCTCGCCGTTGTCCCCCTCTGCGTGGCTGTGCTTTTTTGCGCACGATGCGCACATTAGCGTCTCCCTGTCCTCCCACGAGCAGTTGACGCACAGGCATACGGCCGTCCCCCTGCCGCCGCATACGGTGCAGTCGTACGGGATGTCGTCGTTCCTTGCCACGAGCTCGACGTCTCTGGGCTTTATGCCCGCGGCGGGGCACATCGACGCCATCTCGACGAACAGCTCGGTCGTCGTGCCGTAGTCGTACTCGTAGCGGAGCGAGCCGTACTCTGACACGACCCTGGCCGCGCCGACGTCCATCGTCGCCGTCTCGCGGTCGTCGTAGCCGAAGTCGTCCATGGTTGGGGACGACTCGTACGACGTATCGCCCGAGCTGAACGAGCTGAGGTGGCCGCAGCAGTCGACCCAGACGTCCCTGAGCAGGCCGTCGAGCGAGGCAGCGTCGCGCGCGGCCCGATGCGGACGTAGAGCCAGTGCCGTATGGGGCTGTACCCGGTGATCCGCACAAGGCAGGCGCCGCCGCCTGCGGACGGCGCGGCCCCCTTCTTGCCGGCCTTTTCCCCCAAGTGGCCGAGCAGGTGGCCGCGCATCCTGCGCAGCGTCATGGACTGGCCGCACAGCAGGCAGCTGCCGTCGGTTGGCATGGGCCGGCGCCAAGATGCTTCAGTAATAAGCATCGCGCGGGGCGGCGGCGATGCCTGGCATCAGGACGGGGCGGATCGAGGCCGCGCCCGCATCTGACCGCGCCCGGACCTGGGCCGGCCACATGGAGGAGAACCTTGTGGGCTGCGGTTCAGGGTGCCGCGTAGCGGAACCTGATGCTGGCGATCGGGGCGGCCCGGCCGCGCCTGCCACCGCTGCCGGCGGGCCACCGCCTGCCGCGATCCGGATCACGTATGTCGCCTGCCGAGGTCGACCACGCGGACGCCGAACACCTTGAGGATCATATCTGCAAACGACACAAAGTCGTGGTCGAACGTGAGCAGCTCGACCGCAACACCCCGTTCTGCCCAGTATGCCGCCGTCGAGAGTATGAGATGGTCCCCCTCGTTTGCCTCCAGGGTGGGCCGCGTTGCCTTTTTCTCGCGCTTTTCCTTGACGCGACGCCATGCGCCTACCGCGTCGGCCATCCGCGGGTCGTCCCATGCGGTCTTGTACGTGTCGCCGACCTTCCCTGCGTACTCTCCGCGGTCTTCAATTCCGAAGCGCCCGTGTAGCGATTCGGATATTTCCAGCACCGCCTTTACGACTTCTTCCCTTGCGTAGTGCGGGGCGTTCGCCGACCTTGCCGCCGACTCGACGGCCCATGCCGCGTTCTCGCGAACCTCGGCTGCGACCCTATCCGGGATCGCCAGCGCTCCCGACTCTGCCGCGCCGTCCACAGCGGCCACCGCGGCCTCCCGGTTGTGGCGCCGCACCCTGACGATCTGCCCGTCCTCCCTCCTAGCGTCAAAGTCGATAGCGTACGTGAGGATTACATTCGCATCTGCGATTTTCACGACTCCGATATCACCTTGAGCATGTCGCGGGCAGCTTTTTCGGCCTCTACCCTGTCCCACTTGAAGTTCGGTCCATCCTCCCTGGCCTCTGCTATGCCCCTTGACCTGCAGTATCCGACGAACAGCGCGTACATGTCCTGGATGTCGGGGTACGGCGGGCCCAGCGCATACGTCCTCGGATGCGGCCTCTGGTCGAACACGACGAGCGAGCACAGAGACAGCATGTCCCCCGCCAAGGCGGCCGCGACGGCCCACTGCTCGCCTGGCGCATCGCGCGCCTGCGAGAGCATGTCGGGTATGCGCCTGGCCATGTGCACTGCCGGGATCGCATGCACTTCGCCGAACGCAATGCCGTTGCCGATCTCGCGCTTTATGCGCTCGGCCGTCCCCTTCAGCCCCTCCAGCACTGCGGCGCGTCCGCCGCCTCCGCCTCCATCGCCGTCGAACGCGGGCGCCGCGCCCGCGCCGCAGGCCTCTTCCAGGGCGGCATACGCGCCGATCCGGGCCACGCGGCGCGACGATGCGGCGATGCGGGATGAGATGCCGCCCTCCTTGTCCAGCCGCTCGCCTAGCCTGCCGATCATGTCGATTCCCCTGTCGGTAAGGTCGTAGTAGTAGGGCCGCTCGCAGAGGATGCTGTAACCTAGGATGACATCTTCGACGACAAGGTGGTGGAACCTCTCCATGTCTGCCCCCAGCCCCGCGCAGCCGGGCAGGCGCGACCCCGACGGCGCGTACAGGTCCAGCCCGCACTCGGCCTGCACGAGCAGCGATGCGGCGCCGAGCTCGGCCCTCGAGCGCACGGTCCCAGATGCCGAGATCACGGACATTGGAAGGATCAGGCGGAGGGGGACGGTGGCGGGATCGAGCTGCCGCGGGTCCGGCCGCATGCCGGCCTCGAGCGCGCGGGGGACGTGGTAGGGATCTAGCTTGCATGCCCGCGCCCGCGCCTCTGCCGACTCTTCGCGGCGGCCGAGGTGATCTAGCACCCTTGCCATGTCGAGCTGGGAGCCGGAATGCCCCGGCTCCTCGTCGGCCAGGTCGCGGTACAGCGCCTCCGCCTCTTCGTACCTGCCCAGCCGCTCGAGCATGCGCGCGCGGTTGTCGGCGCGGCGGCCTCCGAAATGGTCGCGCGGGGGCGGGTTGGGGAGGAGCTTTTCAAGGGCCCTGCGGTACCCGCCGTACTCGATGCCCTCGCGTATGCCGTACAGGTTGTGCCTGGGGTCGTACCTGCTCAGTATGTCGTGAATGGTGGTCAGGAAAGGGACGGACATGTAATCGTCGACCAGATCTTGGTCGAGTAGACTGCGCGAGCCCGCGTCCTCGCGCTCCTGCCCCTGCCGAGTCGCCGTAGCCGACCCGCCTTTCTTGGCCTCTGTCTTGCGCACCTGTTCTACCTCTTGTGCCAACGCGCTGCCCCCTGCACCTCCCCCCTTAAGTCTTTTCGTGAAGGCCGCGGGCGTGCGCGGCCCACCGCGTGCAGCGGCCGCCTCCGCCAGCATGCCGGTCACTGTCCCCGCCCGCCGGCCGCTGCGGCCCCGCCCTCATGCCTGACCGCCGAGGCCTTGGACGTCCCTGCCGAGCACCTGTGTCGGACATGCACTACAGCGCATGCCGTCCTGCACTCCGCGGAGGACGGCTGCAGGTGGCGGGTGCGGGAACGGACGGATGCCTCCTACCTGCGATCCTCCCGGCCGCCGGCAAGACTCCTGTGGCGGCACTTGGCCGCACTGCGGCGTCTGCCCTGTAGGGGGCGGATGAGGCCCGCCGACCTCTTGGCGCCGCGGCACACCGTGCCACTCCATCGGCCGCCGCCGCAGGATCCTGCCTCTCCCTCCTCCGATTGCCTCCGTTGGAAGTCCACTGAATGGCTGCCCAGATGTTGCCGCGGCGCCCCCTAGCTCCTGCGGGCGGCGCGACCGCGCCGCCACACGGGTGTGTCGTGGGTCTGCCGCCGACGAATTGCAAAGGCCTTTATCGTAGCGCCGTTTAAGGCACGGGCGTGAGCATGCGCCGCCCGTTCCGCGCCGCGCAGGGAAGGGTGGCCAGATCGGCCGCGGCGCGCATCCTGCCGCGCGGCCCGTGCACAGGATCGGATGAGCACTGCGGCGGCGCGGGCCGGGAGGCGGGGGCGCCGCATATCGGCGCGAGACGGGGCGGCCACACGGCTGGCCATGCTCGGGGACGGGCGGGCTGGCCGCGCGGCCCGCCACGTGACGACGCCCGCCTCGCAGCGGGCGGCCTGCAAGTCCGGTGCGGCATCGGGTGCATGCGCACGGACATCCTGGTGGGGGGGGGGGGCGGCGGCGCCCCGCGAGCGGCAGGGCCGCGGCGCGCCGCGTCTAGGGCCGCGGCGAAAGCAGGATTTCCAGGCTGCCTGCGCGAGGGATGCTGCGCGAGCGGCAGGGCCGCGGCGCGACGCGGCCGCAGCGGATGCGAAGGCGGGCGCTTTCGACGAGGAGGATGGCTAGCATGGTAGAATGCTGGGCCGTAGCCCGCGCGGCGCATCGCAGCTCGCTCCGCACAATCCTCGTCCTGTCCGCCGCTGCCGCAGTCGCCGCCGCCGTCTCGTGCCTTTCGCCGCCGCCGTATCTGCCGGGCGCCGACCATGCCGGCCCGCATGCAGAATTCGGCCTCGCCTTACATGGCATGGATCCGTACCTGCCCGCGGCCGCGGGCCAGGTTACTCCCCCGCCTCCGCTACTCCCGGAGCAGGGCACGTATGGAAACTATACCGTGCACGTCTCATACGACGACGCGTTTCGCTTCGACCTGCCGCTCGAGTGCGGCGCTGCGCCGGCGGGCGACAACCGCCAGCCGAACCCCTACGATGTCGCCGTCGGGCCGTCGGGGCTGATCCACGTCTCCGACACCGGCTGCCAGGCCATCCACGTGTTCCACCGCAACGGCTCGCTCTCGCACCGGTTCCAGATGAACAACGTCACGGTGAACGGCACGTCGACGGCCGTCCGCCCCCTGGGCATTGCCGTCGACACGTCGGGCCACATATTCGCGGGCATCGGGCAATGGGTTCGACTCTTCCCCTGGCAGACCACGGTCCGCGACGTCGACGCCCTGCAGGTGTACCACCCCAACGGCTCGTTCGACCGCCTGTTCCCCATACCTGACATGAATAGGATCACGCGCAGCGTCGACGTAGGCCCAATGGGGCAGGTGGCGATCACGGATTTACCTCGCGACGACCACGAGACGGTGCGCGTCTACCACCCGAACGCATCGCTCGCGTTCGTGCCCGAGACTCCGGTCTCTCGCATACCGTGGTTGGGCGAACACGTGCACACGCCCACGCGGTGGCACATCCCGGTGAGCCTAGACTATGGCCCCTCAGGCCTCCTCGCCGTCTCGGAAGACACCGGCCCCACCTACCACGACTACTACATTACGGTGCACAACCCCGACGGAACGCTTGCATTTAACATACTGAATAATCGCACGATCGAATTCGAGAAACAGAGGGGGGTGGCGTTCGGCCCGTGGGGGCGCATAGCGCTGGTAGATCTTACCAACCGCGCCGTCCACGTATACTACATGGATCCACCCGAAGTGGGGCCGCTCTGGCGCCAGATCCTCGACAACGGCATCTGGCCGACTCCCTACTGGAGTACCCCCGATTGGACTGCCTACCGGAATACCCGCGCAATGTACGTCGATCCTCCCCCGCTGCTCTACCCCGACGCCAGCCCCGCCTTCATCCTGAGCAACGGCACGGGCGGGGGCGGCGACGGGGAGTTCAGTCCGATACGCGTGGAGATGGAAGACTCGGGCCTCATGCTCGTCGTCGACGAAAGGAGCGGCCGCGTAATGGTCTTCGAGATCGACACGGCGACCGTGTCCGGCGTCGACACCAGGCTGGTCGGCCTCGGCGCCCTGGGCGCGCCGGGGACGCCGCCGCTCAGCACGGGCCAGACGGTCGTCATCGACGTGAACTTTACCCGTCCACTCAGCATCAACACCACGGGCGGCACTCCGTACATGATGCTCGGCGACGGGACAGCATCGCCGCCACGCTACGCGCGGCTCGCGACCCCCGACGGCGCCGCAGACCTCCTCTCGTTCTCGTACACGGTGCGGCAGGGCGACACGCTCGCCGACATGTCGTATGCCGGGGCCGGCGCACTGGCCCTGAACGGCTCGTTCATCACCGGCGGGTCGCTCGGCCTGCCGGTCCTGGCGCGCCTGCCCGAGCCCGAGATCTTTGGGATCAGCCCGCTGCGGGCCTACTCGCCTAACGCGAGCGGCGCGTACGGCGAGGGCTCGCGCATAGCAGTGCACGTAGAGTACCCCGAGGAGGTGACGGTGCATCCCGATCCTCCGGGCTCGGAGATCGGGCTGGAGCTCGGCGTGCCGGCCCCCGGCGGGGGCCCCAACCGCGCAGCCGCCTACGCCTCGGGCAACGGCAGCAGCACGCTCGTGTTCGTCTATACGGTGGGCGGCGGCGAGAATGCGGCCGACCTGGACTATGCGGGGACGGAGCCCATGAGGGGTGTCCTCGTGCTGGACGGGCGCGGCAACGTGGCGAGCCTCGAGCTCCCTCCCCCCGGCCGGAACGGCTCGCTCGGGCACTCGAGCGACTTAGAGATCGACACGGCCGCGCCGCGCGCCATACGCGTGCACTCACCGGATGCGCCTGGCGCGTACGGCGCCGGCTCGAGGATCAACGTCACGGTCGCGTTCAGCGAGCCCGTCTTCCTTGCCGGCGGCGCCAACCCGCGCCTCGAGCTGGAGACGGGCACAACCGACCAGCCCGCCGTATTCACGTCGGGCAACGGCACGGCGCTGCTCAACTTTACGTACGCGGTGCAGGCAGGCGACAGCACGCCCGACCTCAACTACACGACAGAAAACGCCCTGACCCTCCTGGGCGGCACCGGAACGATCCGCGACGAGGCCGGCAACGGCGCGATCATGGAACTTCCGGGCCCGAGCACGACGAGCTCGCTCGGCGGCACGTCCGACATTGCAGTCGACACGGAGCGGCCGCGGGTGCTGCGCGTGGGCTCGGAGGCCGACAACGGAGTGTACCGCGCAAACCAGATAATCGACATAGTCGTCGCCTTTGACGAGGACATTTTTGCGGCAAGCGGAGCGGGCGGCGGCGCGCCGCGGCTCGAGCTCGCCGCGGGGCCGGACAGGCGCTACGCCGAGTACCACTCGCCCGGCGCGGCGGCGAGTGAGCTGGTGTTCCGATACGCGGTGCAGCTCGGCGATGCCGCGTCCGACTTGGAATACGCGGGGCGGAGGGCGCTGGAACCCAACGGCGGAACGATCGCGGATGCCGCCGGAAACCCGGCCAACATGACGCTTCCACCCACCGGCCAGAGCGGCTCGCTGGGCCACACCAAGGACATCCGACTCGACACGTCCGCCCCGTCCGTAACCGGCGTAGATTCGCCGAACTCGACGGGCACGTACGGGCCGGGATCCGAGATACACATAGAGGTCTCGTTCAGCACCGCGGTCTCGGTCACGGGTACGCCGCGCCTCGCACTTGGCACGGGCAACAGCCCTGCCGGAGCCGCTACATACGCATCGGGCGGAGGCACCGCCACGCTGACGTTCAACTACACGGTGAGGGTGGGCGACCTGTCGGACGGCCTGGACTACGCGGGGCCGGATGCGCTGGACCTGGGCGGCGGGAAGATAACGGATGCCATCGACGGCCGGAACGCGAGCCTCGCGCTGCCCGGGCCGAGAGGGCCCGGCTCGCTCTCGCACTCGGCGGGCATAGCGGTGGACGGGGTCGCCGCCCGCGTAAAGGCCGTCAACTCCACGACGCCCGACGGGGCGTACTCGGAGGGCCGAAAGGTACTCGTCGCGGTGAACTTTGACGAGCCGGTGCTGCTGTCGGGGCCACCGCCACCGTCGCTGGAGCTCGGGCTGGACGGAGGCGCGCGGCAGGCCGGGTACAAGTCGGGCAACGGCTCACGCGCGCTGGTGTTCGAGTACGAGGTGGCCGGCGGCGACACTGCTGCGGACCTAGACTACACGGGAAACGGCTCGCTGAGCGGCGGCGGCGGCGTAGTGGATGCCGTCGGAAACGCGGCCAACCTGACGCTTCCGCAACCCGGCCAGAACGGCTCGCTAGGCGGCACATCCGACATCCGCATCGACACCGACGACCCGACCGTATCCCGCGTATACTCGCCTGACCGGCCGGGCCCGTACGGCGCCGGCTCGAGGATCAACGTCACGGTCGCGTTCAGCGAGCCCGTCTTCCTGGCCGGCGGCGCCGACCCGCGCCTCGAGCTGGAGACTGGAACGATCGACCAGTCCGCCGTATTCACGTCGGGCAACGGCACGGCGCTGCTCAACTTTACGTACGCGGTGCAGGCAGGCGACAGCACGCCCGACCTCAACTACACGACAGAAAACGCCCTGGCCCTCCTGGGCGGCACCGGCGCGATCCGCGACGAGGCCGGCAACGGCGCGATCCTAGAGCTTCCGGATCCCGCCTCTGCGCTGTCGCTCGGCGGCACATCCGACATCCGCATCGACACCGACGACCCGACCGTCCTTCGCGTGCACTCGCCTGACCGGCCGGGCCCGTACGGCATCGGCTCGAGGATCAACGTCACGGTCGCGTTCAGCGAGCCCGTCTTCCTGGCCGGCGGCGCCGACCCGCGCCTCGAGCTGGAGACGGGAGCGACGGACCGCAACGCGACCTTTGTGTCCGTGCACGACTCGGCCAGCCTCAGGTTCGAGTACGCGGTGCAGGCAGGCGACAGCACGCCCGACCTCAACTACACGACAGAAAACGCCCTGGCCCTCCTGGGCGGCACCGGCGCGATCCGCGACGAGGCCGGCAACGACGCCGACCTTGATCTCCCGGATCCAGCCTCTGCGCAGTCGCTCGGCCAGACGTCGGACATCGAGGTCGACACGGCCGGGCCGCGCGTCATACGCGTGCACTCGCCGGATCCGCCCGGCCCGTACCGCGAGGGATCGGCGATCCGCATAGCCGTCTCGTTCAACGAGCCCGTCTTCCTGGCCGGCGGCGCCGACCCGCGCCTCGAGCTGGAGACTGGAACGATCGACCAGTCGGCCACGTACGACGCGGGCAACGGCACGGCGCTGCTCAACTTTACGTACGCGGTGCAGGCAGGCGACAGCACGCCCGACCTCAACTACACGGGCACAGGCGCCCTGGCCCTCCTGGGCGGCACCGGCGCGATCCGCGACGAGGCCGGCAACGGCGCGATCCTAGAGCTTCCGGATCCCGCCTCTGCGCTGTCGCTCGGCCAGACGTCGGACATCGAGGTCGACACGGCCGGGCCGCGCGTCATACGCGTGCACTCGCCTGACCGGCCGGGCCCGTACGGCATCGGCTCGAGGATCAACGTCACGGTCGCGTTCAGCGAGCCCGTCTTCCTGGCCGGCGGCGCCGACCCGCGCCTCGAGCTGGAGACGGGAGCGACGGACCGCAACGCGACCTTTGTGTCCGTGCACGACTCGGCCAGCCTCAGGTTCGAGTACGCGGTGCAGGCAGGCGACAGCACGCCCGACCTCAACTACACGACAGAAAACGCCCTGGCCCTCCTGGGCGGCACCGGCGCGATCCGCGACGAGGCCGGCAACGGCGCGATCCTAGAGCTTCCGGATCCAGCCTCTGCGCAGTCGCTCGGCCAGACGTCGGACATCGAGGTCGACACGGCCGGGCCGCGCGTCATACGCGTGCACTCGCCTGACCGGCCGGGCCCGTACGGCATCGGCTCGAGGATCAACGTCACGGTCGCGTTCAGCGAGCCCGTCTTCCTTGCCGGCGGCGCCAACCCGCGCCTCGAGCTGGAGACGGGAGCGACGGACCGCAACGCGACCTTTGTGTCCGTGCACGACTCGGCCAGCCTCAGGTTCGAGTACGCGGTGCAGGCAGGCGACAGCACGCCCGACCTCAACTACACGCGCACAGGCGCCCTGGCCCTCCTGGGCGGCACCGGCGCGATCCACGACGAGGCCGGCAACGGCGCGATCCTGGCCCTCCCGGATCCAGCCTCTGCGCTGTCGCTCGGCCAGACGTCGGACATCGAGGTCGACACGGCCGGGCCGCGCGTCATACGCGTGCATTCGCCGGATCCGCCCGGCCCGTACGGCATCGGCTCGAGGATCAACGTCACGGTCGCGTTCAGCGAGCCCGTCTTCCTTGCCGGCGGCGCCAACCCGCGCCTCGAGCTGGAGACGGGAGCGACGGACCGCAACGCGACCTTTGTGTCCGTGCACGACTCGGCCAGCCTCAGGTTCGAGTACGCGGTGCAGGCAGGCGACAGCACGCCCGACCTCAACTACACGCGCACGGGCGCACTGACCCTCCTGGGCGGCACCGGCGCGATCCACGACGAGGCCGGCAACGGCGCGATCCTGGCCCTCCCGGATCCAGCCTCTGCGCTGTCGCTCGGCCAGACGTCGGACATCGAGGTCGACACGGCCGGGCCGCGCGTCATACGCGTGCATTCGCCGGATCCACCAGGCCCGTACCGCGAGGGCGCGGCGATCCGTATAGTCGTCTCGTTCGACGAGCCCGTCTTCCTGGCCGGCGGCGCCGACCCGCGCCTCGAGCTGGATATCGGCGCAGCCGGCCGCAACGTTACGACGCCATCGGGCAGCGGCACGACAAGTCTTGAATTTGTGTACACTGTGCTGGATGACGACAACACAGCCGACCTAAACTACACATCTGCCTACGCCCTTACACTTCCGACCGGCACGATCCGCGACGAGGCCGGCAACGATGCGATCCGGACACTTCCGAGCCCTGACTCGCCTGAGTCACTTGGCTCGACTTCGGGCATCATATTGGACACCAATGTACCGGGTGTCACAAGCGTGCACTCGCCGGATCCGCCAGGCCCGTACCGCGAGGGCGCGGCGATCCGCATAACCGTCTCGTTCGACGAGCCCGTATTCCTGGCCGGCGGCGCCGACCCGCGCCTCGAGCTGGAGACCGGAACGATCGACCAGTCGGCCACGTACGACGCGGGCAACGGCACAGCGCTGCTCAACTTTACGTACACGGTGCAGGCAGGCGACAGCACGCCCGACCTCAACTACACGGGCACAGGCGCACTGACCCTCCTGGGCGGCATCGGCACGATCAGGGATGCGCAGGGCAACGACGCCGCCCTGGCCCTGCCGGATCCCAACTCGACGCAGTCGCTCGGCGGCACGTCCGACATCCGCATCGACACCGACGACCCGACCGTCCTTCGCGTGCACTCGCCTGACCGGCCGGGCCCGTACGGCACCGGCTCGAGGATCAACGTCACGGTCGCGTTCAGCGAGCCCGTCTTCCTGGCCGGCGGCGCCAACCCCCGCCTCGAGCTGGAGACCGGCACGATCGACCAGTCCGCCGTGTACGAATCAGGCGACGGCATGCCCCTGCTCAACTTCACATACACGGTGCAGGCGAACGACAACACGCCCGACCTCAACTACACGCGCACGGGCGCCCTGACCCTCCTGGGCGATATCGGCGCGATCCGCGACGAGGCCGGCAACGATGCCGACCTTGATCTCCCGGATCCCGCCTCTGCGCAGTCGCTCGGCCAGACGTCGGACATCGAGGTCGACACTGCCGGGCCGCGCGTCATACGCGTGCACTCGCCGGATCCGTCCGGCCCGTACCGCGAGGGCGCGGCGATCCGCATAACCGTCTCGTTCGACGAGCCCGTATTCCTGGCCGGCGGCGCCAACCCCCGCCTCGAGCTGGAGACCGGCACGATCGACCAGTCCGCGACGTACGAATCGGGCGACGGCACGCCCCTGCTCAACTTCACATACACGGTGCAGGCGAACGACAACACGCCCGACCTCAACTACACGCGCACGGGCGCCCTGGCCCTCCTGGGCAACATCGGCACGATCAGGGATGCGCAGGGCAACGACGCGATCCGAACCCTGCCGGATCCCGCCTCTGCGCAGTCGCTCGGCGGCGCGTCCGACATCCGCATCGACACCGTTTCCCCGTCCATATCGCGCGTATACTCGCCGGATCCGCCGGACGCGTACGGCATCGGCTCGAGGATCAACGTCACGGTCGCGTTCAGCGAGTCCGTCTTCCTGGCTGGCGGCGCCAACCCCCGCCTCGAGCTGGATATGGTCGCGACGGACCGCAACGCGACCTTTGTGTCCGTGCACGACTCGGCCAACCTCCGGTTCGAGTACACGGTGCGGGCCGGCGACAACACGCCCGACCTCAACTACACGCGCACGGGCGCCCTGACCCTCCTGGGCGATATCGGCGCGATCCGCGACGAGGCCGGCAACGATGCCGACCTTGATCTCCCGGATCCCGCCTCTGCGCAGTCGCTCGGCCAGACGTCGGACATCAAGGTCGACACGGCCGGGCCGCGCGTCATACGCGTGCACTCGCCGGATCCGCCAGGCCCGTACCGCGAGGGCGCGGCGATCCGCATAACCGTCTCGTTCGACGAGCCCGTATTCCTGGCCGGCGGCGCCGACCCGCGCCTCGAGCTGGAGACGGGCGTTAACGACCAGTCCGCCGTGTACGACTCGGGCGACGGCACGCCCCTGCTCAACTTCACATACACGGTGCAGGCGGACGACAACACGCCCGACCTCAACTACACGACTGCGATCGCCCTGACCCTCTTGGGCGGCGCCGGCACGATCAGGGATGCGCAGGGCAACGACGCCATCCTGGAGCTTCCGGCCCCCCATGTGGAGACATCGCTAGGCGGCACGTCCGACATCATAGTCGACACCGATGACCCGTCCGTAACCCGCGTATACTCGCCGGATCCGCCGGACGCGTACGGCATCGGCTCGAGGATCAACGTCACGGTCGCGTTCAGCGAGCCCGTCTTCCTGGCTGGCGGCGCCGACCCGCGCCTCGAGCTGGATATGGTCGCGACGGACCGCAACGCGACCTTTGTCTCGGGGGATGCCTCGGCCAACCTCCGGTTCGAGTACACGGTGCGGGCCGGCGACAACACGCCCGACCTCAACTACACGACAGAAAACGCACTGACCCTCTTGGGCGGCGCCGGCGCGATCCGCGACGAGGCCGGCAACGATGCCGACCTTGATCTCCCGGATCCCGCCTCTGCGCAGTCGCTCGGCCAGACGTCGGACATCAAGGTCGACACGGCCGGGCCGCGCGTCATACGCGTGCACTCGCCGGATCCGCCGGGCCCGTACCGCGCCGCCTCGGTGATCAACGTCACGGTCGCGTTCAGCGAGCCCGTATTCCTGGCCGGCGGCGCCGACCCGCGCCTCGAGCTGGAGACGGGCGTTAACGACCAGTCCGCCGTGTACGACTCGGGCGACGGCACGCCCCTGCTCAACTTCACATACACGGTGCAGGCGGACGACAACACGCCCGACCTCAACTATACGACCGAAAACGCCCTGACCCTCTTGGGCGGCGCCGGCACGATCAGGGATGCGCAGGGCAACGGCGCGATCCGAACCCTGCCAGATCCCGCCACTGCGCAGTCGCTAGGCGGCACGTCCGACATCCGCATCGACACAGATGCCCCGTCCATATCGCGCGTATACTCGCCGGATTCGACGGACGCGTACGGCATCGGCTCGAGGATCAACGTCACGGTCGCGTTCAGCGAGCCCGTCTTCCTGGCCGGCGGCGCCGACCCGCGCCTCGAGCTGGAGACGGGCACAACGGACCGCAACGCGACCTTTGTGTCCGTGCACGACTCGACCAACCTCCGGTTCGAGTACACGGTGCGGGCCGGCGACAACACGCCCGACCTCAACTACACGACAGAAAACGCACTGACCCTCCTGGGCGGCGCCGGCACGATCCGCGACGAGGCCGGCAACGATGCCGACCTTGATCTCCCGGATCCCGCCTCTGCGCAGTCGCTCGGCCGGATGTCTGACATCGAGGTCGACACGGCCGGGCCGCGCGCCGTGCGCGTATATTCGCTAAGCAGCAACGACGCGTACGGCGAGGGCAGGACGATCGCCGTAGCCGTCTCGTTCAGCGAGCCCGTCTTCCTGGCCGGCGGCGCCAACCCCCGCCTCGAGCTGGATATGGTCGCGACGGACCGCAACGCGACCTTTGTGTCCGTGCACGACTCGACCGACCTCCGGTTCGAGTACACGGTGCGGGCCGGCGACAACACGCCCGACCTCAACTACACGGGCACGGGCGCCCTGACGCTCTTGGGCGGCGCCGGCACGATCAGGGATGCGCAAGGCAACGACGCGATCCGAACCCTGCCAGATCCCGCCACTGCGCAGTCGCTCGGCGGCACGTCCGACATCCGCATCGACACCGTTTCCCCGTCCATATCGCGCGTATACTCGCCGGATCCGCCGGACGCGTACGGCGCCGACTCGAGGATCAGCGTCGCGGTGGTGTTTGACGAGGTCGTATACGTGACCGGGACGCCGCTCCTCCTGCTCGAGACCGGCCCGAGCGACCGCAACGCTACGTACGCCTCGGGGAGCGGCACGGCCGAGCTTACGTTCATGTACCACGTCCGCCAGACCGACCGGACGCCAGACCTCAACTACACCGCGGCGGGCGCCCTGTCGCTCGGCGCTGGAATCCACAAATACGTGCGAGACAAGGCCGGCAACGACGCTGACCTAGAGCTTCCGGATCCCGCCTCTGCGCAGTCGCTCGGACTGACGTCGGACATCGAGGTCGACACGCAGCGGCCCCGGATACTGAGCGTGTCCTCGCCGGACAACGACGGCGCCTATCGCGAGGGCACGGCGATCAACATTACGGCCGCGTTCGACGACATCGTCGTGCTCGCCGGCGGAGCCAGGCCGGAGATTGACCTCAACACGGGCGGCCGCGCCGTATACTCGTCGGGCAGCGGCACGCCGCGCCTCAACTTTACGTATACGGTGGGGCCAGGCGACCGGACGCAAGATCTGGGAACATCGGGAAGCGTCATGCTGCTGCCCGGCGGGGGCGAGCTGCTCGACGATGCGGGCAACAGGGCGTACCTCTCCCTGCCGGCGTCCCCCCTGTCCTCGACGCTTGCCGGCTCGTCCGACCTAGAGATCGACACGAGGCGTCCTACCGCGCTGCGCGTCACCTCTCCGGATGCCGGCGGCGTATTCGGCCCCACCGCGGAGATCACCGTAGTGGTGTCGTTTGACGAGGACGTCTACGTGCACGGCGCGCCGGCGCCGCGCATCGCGCTCGACACCGGCGGCACGGCGGGCGAGGCCGTATTCGACTCGGGCAGCGGCACGCCATACCTCAACTTTACGTACACGGTGGGGCCCGGCGACAGCACGGGCGACCTGGCGTACGGCGCATCCGATGCGCTCTCCCTGCCGGGGAATTCGGCAATCCACGACAGGGCCGGCAACGATGCGCGCACCGCCCTGCCCGACCCCTCGTCGCCCGACTCGCTCGGCGGATCGCCCGACACCGACATCGAGGTCGACACGAGGGCGCCGCGCGCGGCGCGCGCGTTCCCGACCGACGGAGCCGACTCGCACGGCGCCGGCTCGGTGGTCAACGTCACGGTAGCGTTCGACGAGGCCGTGTACCTGACGGGCCCCTCTGCGCCGCCGCCGTCGCTTGCGCTCGTCCTTGACGGCGGCGCGGCCAGGCAGGCGGGGTACGCGCACGGCAGCGGCACGCGCGAGCTCGTGTTCAACTATACGGTGCGCGACGGCGACAACGCCGCGAGCCTGCGGTACAACGGGACGAACGCCCTGTCGCTGCCAGGCGGCGTGATGCTGCGCGACGAGGCCGGCAACGATGCGGTCACCGCCCTGCCGGACCCCTCGTCGCCCGACTCGCTCGGCGGATCGCCGCCGCGCGCCGCAATCGACACCGACGCGCCGCGCGTGCTGAGCGTCACCTCGCCCGCGCCCGGCGGCGGGGTTCGCGGCGCGGGGCTCCTCCTCGTGTCGGTGCACTTTGACGAGCCGGTGTCGATTCCGGATCCCGCGCGAACCCCGTCCCTTGCGCTCAACCTGAGCGGGGCCGCCAGGGAGGCGCGGTACGCCGGCGGGGCCGGCACGGCCGTACTCAACTTTTCGTACCTGGTGAGGACGGGCGACAGCGCCGCCCCGCTGGAGTACGCGGGGACGGACGCGCTGCGGGGGATGGCAGCCGATGCGGCCGGAAACCCCGCCAACATGACCCTTCCGCCGGCCGGATCGCCCGACTCGCTCGGCGGATCCTCGGGCGTGGGGCTGGATGCGAGGCAGCCGGCCGTCGTGCGCGTGTACTCGCACGGCGGCGACGGCGCGTACGGCGCGGGCAGCACGGTGGAGATCGCCGTCGAGTTCGACGAGGATGTCCACGTCGACGGCGCCCCTAGGCTGTACCTGGACACGGGCGGGGCCGCCCCGGGCAGGGCAAGGTACGCCTCGGGATCCGCCGGCGACACGCTCGTGTTCGAGTATGCGGTGCGCCCCGGCGACTCGGCGGCCGACCTAGAGTACGCGGGCGCCTCTGCGCTCGTGCCCTTTGGCGGCAGGATGTACGACGAGGTCGGCAACGCCGCAAACAGGACGCTGCCCGAGCCCCGCTCGCTCGGCTCGCTGTCCAACTCGTCGGACGTGCGGATCGACACCCTGGCGCCGCGCATCGATGCCGTCTCGTCGACGGCCAGCAACGGCACGTACCGCGCCGGCGATGCGTTCAACATTACCATCGCGTTCAGCGAGCCCGTACTGGTCGCCGGCTCGCCGATCCTGTCGATCGACGCCGGCTCGGCCCACCGGCGGGCGCCGTACGCGGGCGGAAACGGCACCGGCATGCTCTCGTTCCTGTACGAGGTGCGCGGGTGCGACGCGACGGCCGACCTCGCCTACACGGGGGCGCGCGCGCTGTCCGCCAACAGGGGGACCATACGCGACGACCTTGGCAACGATGCGAACCTGACGCTGCCGGGCCCGGGCTCGGGCGCATCCCTGTCCGGCTCGATGGACATCTCTCTGGAGCGGACGGCGCCGGACAGCGCCTGCGGCTACCGCACGCAGGAGGTGCGGGACGGCGATGCGCTTGCGGGGCAGCTTGGCGCCACGGGCGAGGGCGGGGCGGCCGACGGGCGGTTCCTCAACCCCGCCGGCGTCGCCGTCAGCTCGTCCGGGATGGTCGCGGTCGCGGACCTGGCCAACGCCCGCGTGCAGGTGTTCGACGCCTCGGGCCGGCTCGCCCTCAAGATCGGCCCGCCCGGCGGCGCCGGCGCCGGGGGAGGCCGGCTCGGCTCGCCCGTCGACGTCGCGTTCGGCCCGTCCGGGGACATCTATGTCGCCGACGAGCGCAACCACACCGTCGCCATATACGCGCCCGACGGCTCGTTCAGGGCGAGGATCGGGACGGTCGGGGAGGAAGGGCCGGCCATCGGGCAGCTTGCCCGACCGGGCGGCGTCGACGTCGACGCTGCGTCAGGGATGGTAGCCGTCGCGGACACGTGGAACCAACGCGTGCAGGTGTTCCGCCCCGACGGCACGCCCGCGCTCGCGTTCGGCTCGCCCGGCTACGCCGACGGAGAGTTCATCCAGCCCAAGGGCGTCGCGTTCGGCCCGTCCGGGATGATCGCCGTCGCCGACACGGGGAGCCACCGCGTGCAGGTCTTCGAGGCGGACGGCACGCACGCGTTCTCGTTCGGCTCGCACGGGGCCGCCGGAAGGGAGCTCGACAGGCCGACCGACGTCGACTTTGACCGGTGGGGAAGGCTGGCCGTCGCCGACCAGCTCAACCACCGCGTAAAGGTGTTCTACATGGACCCGCCGGACGCGGGGCCGCTCTGGCGCTCGGCGGTGGACGACGCCGGCGCCGGCGCCGGCAGGCTGCCGATGCTGTTCGCCGACGGCAGCCCTGCGTACGTGCTCGGCGGCGGCGAGCGGGGCGCCGCCGACGGGCAGTTCGACCACCCGGTCAGCGTCGCGTTCGGCCCGTCCGGAACGGTCGCGGTAGTCGACGCCGAGAATCAGCGCGTGCGGCTCTTCGAGATCGATGCGCCCACGGTGGCGGGGGCCGCCGTCCGGCTGCCCGGGGAGGGCAGCCTGCCGGCCGGCTCCGAGGTGGTGTACGAGGTGGCGTTTACCGAGGGCCTGGACGTCGACACGGCCGACGGCGCGCCGTACATGCTGCTCGGAGGAGTAGGCGGCGGACCGGCCGCGCCGCGCCGCGCGCTGCTTGCGACGCCCGACGGCCCGGCCGTCGATGCGCTAGAGTTCTCGTACGCCGTGCGGCCGGGCGACACGTTCGCCGACCTTGCGTACGCGTCGGCCGGCTCGCTGTCGATGAACGGCTCGTTTGTGACCGGAGGGCCGCTCGGGCTGCCAGCCCTGGCCCTGCTGCCGGCTCCCGGGTCGGTGGACACGACGCCGCCCGAGCTGCTGCGCGCGTACTCGCCGAACGCAAGCGGCGCGTACGGGATCGGCTCGCGCATTGCCGTGCACCTGGACTACTCGGAGCCCGTGGCCGTGGTCTCGCCGGCCGACTCTCTGCCCTTTTTGGAGATGGACGTCGACGGCGCGGCCGGCCGCGGGGCCGGGTCGGACTCCGCGGCATCGCCCGCCTCCGCCGCCTCCGCCGCCTCCCAGCCCCCCGCCGCCTCCGCCGCCTCCCAGCCCCCCGCCACGGCCGTTGCGCCGTACGAGTCGGGAAACAACACGCGCACGCTGGCATTCTCGTATACGGTGCTGCACGGCGACTCGGCGGAGGACCTAGAGTACGCGGGGACCGGCGCCCTCGGAGGCGGGCGGATCGTCGACATGGCCGGCCACGAGGCGCATCCCGACCTGCCCGAGCCCGGCTCGAACCGCTCACTCGGCGCTTCGGCCGACATTTCGGTCGACGGGGTGCCCGCCCGCGTGGCCGGCGTCGCCCCCGTGTCCCCCAACGGGACGTACGCGGCAGGCGAGCGCATCGTGCTTGCGGTGCACTTTGACGAGCCGGTGTGGATCGCCGGCAGCCCCGCCGCACCCCCGACGCTTGCGCTGGACATGAACGGGACGGTCCGGCTGGCGGGGTACGAGTCGGGCAGCGGCACGCGCACGCTGGAATTCTCGTATACGGTGCAGGCGGCCGACAGGTCTGCCGGCCTGGAATACGCGGGGACGGCCGCGCTGGCCGGCGCCGTGGCCGACGCCGCGGGAAACGCCGCGGTCCGGACGCTGCCCGAGCCGGGATCGCCGGGATCGCTCGGCGCCGCCTCTGACATAGCGGTCGTAGGGGATGCCCCGCCGCCGCCGCCCTCGGTCGTTCGGGTGCGCTCGATCAACGCGAGCGGCACGTACGGGCCCGGCGCGGACCTGCATATCGCCGTCGAATTCACCCGCAACGTCACCGTCCACGGCCAGCCGCCGCACCCGCGCCTGCTGCTCAACGCATCCGATGCCGCCGCCGCGGCGTACGCGTCGGGGAACGGCACGGCCTCGCTGGTGTTTGCGTACGCGGTCGCGCCGGGCGACCTTGCATCGTCGCTGGGGTACGCCGGCAGGTCGGCGCTCGGGGCCCTGCCGGGCGGCTCGGCCGTGAGGGGGCCGGGCGGCGCGGCGGCCGACCTGTCCCTGCCCGAGCCGGGGTCGGCCGCCTCGCTGTCCGGCTCGTCGGGCATCTCCGTCGACGGCGTGCGCCCGTCCGCCCTGCGGGCGTACCCCGCCAGCCCCGCCGGCGAGTACGGGGCGGGCGAGACGATCCTGCTCGCCGTAGAGTTCACCGAGCCCGTCGCGGTGTCGGGATGGGAGGCGGGGATGGGCCCGCCGCTCGATCTGGCGCTCAGCACGGGCGGCCTGGCGGGGTACGAGTCGGGCGGCGGCACGCCCGATCTGCTGTTCTCGTACGAGGTGCTGCCGGGAGACTTTGCCGAGCGGCTCGACTATGCAGGGACGGATGCGCTGTCGCTGCGTGCCGGCGCGCGCCTCGCCGATGCATACGGCAACGCGGCCGACCTGTCCCTGCCGCCGCCCGGATCGCCGGGCTCGCTCGGGGTCGCGGATGCGGCCATATTTGTCAACGCCACGCAGGCGCCCCTGTCCCCCCCGGCGCCGCCCCCTGCGCCCCCTCCAGCCACTCCGCCCCCCGTGGTTGTCGCGCCCGCCTCCGCCCCGCGCGAACCGCCGCCCTTGCCGGCGGGCGGCTCGGGCGGCTCGGGCGGCCCGGGCCTGCCGGCCGCCAGTATGTCGATCTCGTTCCGCTCGGCTTCGTGGGACTGCGGCAGCGGCACGATCAGCATTGTAGTGGGCATCGACCGGCCCGCTGGCGCCGGGCCGGTTCCGATGCCTGGCGCCGACATGCCGGCACCGCACGTGACCGTATCCTCGCCGTCGGGCACGGCTGCGGCCAGCGTCGCCGCGGTGCAGCCCGCGCCTGCTTCGGGCCACTTTGGGTACGAGGCGCAGCTGCCCGACGGCCACAACCTGCTCTCGCTGCGGGCCTTTCCACCAGACGGCCGCGGCGCGGATCCAGCTTCCGAGACGGTGCGCACCGGCGGGCGGTGCACGGGCGAGGTGGCGTTTGGGGGCGTGGCGGCGGCTGGCGAAGGTGATGCGGGGCGGCCGGCGCCGCCTGCCGGCAAATCGGGGGCGCCGGCGGTCGGGCCGCAGAACGAGCCTCCCTCGGCCGCGCCGCGCAACGATACGGCCGCGCCGGGGCCGCTTTCCGGGCCTGAGGCCCTGCCGGGCGCAGATTCTTCCGGCACCTGGAGCGCGGCCGATGCTCCCGAGCCGCCGCCCCAGGAGGCCGTCGCCGGGGAGGCGGGCGGGCCGCTTTCCGGGCCTGTGGCCCTGCCGAGCGCAGATTCTTCCGGCACCGGGAGCGCGGCCGATGCTCCCGAGCCGCCGCCCCAGGAGGCCGCACCCGGTGCGCTTCCCGGACCCCTGGAGGGCGGGGATGTGCTGGCCGGCCGGCATCCCGAGCCCGAGCCCGAGCCCGAGCCCGAGCCCGAGCCCGAGCCCGAGCCCGAGCCAGATGCGCTTGGGGATGCAGCACCCGCGCCCCCTGCCCCAGATCCCATGCAGAGCGCCGCCCCGGCGTCCCCGCCGGCGCCGCCGGGCGGCGGCTGCCTGATCGCCACGGCGGCGTACGGCACGGAGCTTGCGCCGCAGGTGCAAAAGCTGCGCGAGGTGCGCGACGGCACGCTTCTCCCGTCGGAACTGGGATCTGCATTCATGCGCCCATTCTCGGCGGCGTACTATGCCATCTCGCCGTCCGCGGCCGACGTGCTCCGGGAGTACGAGGCTGCTAGGCGCGCCGTCGCCCTGCTGGCGGCGCCCGCCGTTCATGCGGCCGGCATTGCAGGCATGGCCGAGCCGGGATCGGATGCGGAGGTGGCCGCGTACGGCATTGTGGCACTGGCCGCAATAGCTGGCATCTATTCCGCTGCTCCGGCCGCGGCCGCCTCGCTCTTGGCCGCAAGCCAGGCGCGCCGCCGCCGCGCACGCCGCCGGGCCCTGGAGCCTGGCGCCCGGCACGGCTGGAGGGCCACTGCGCCGTCCTAGTCATGAATGCGGTCCGCCGTGTTGGGTGGATGGGGCGAATGGGGCCTTTGCGCGGGGATTGCCGCGCCGCGGGCCTAGGATCGAGCCGCCGCCGGGCGACGACTGCTCTCCAGACACGCCGGCCATGCGCCCGGCCTTGCCGCCTCCCCCTTTTTGCGTCGCCACGCCTTGCCGGGATCACGTATGCCGCCTGCCGAGGTCGACGACGCGGACGCCGAACACCTTGAGGATCATACCTGCAAACGACACAAAGTCGTGGTCGAACGTGATCAGCTCGACCGCAACGCCCCGTTCTGCCCAGTATGCAGCCGTCGAGAGTATGAGATGGTCCCCCTCGTTTGCCTCCAGGGTGGGCCGCGTTGCCCTTTTCCCTCGCTTCTCCTTGACGCGACGCCATGCGCCTATCGCGTCGGCCATCTTGGGGTCGTCCCATGCGGTCTTGTACATGCCGCCGACCCTCCCTGTGTGATCCTTGCGGTCTGATGCGAAAGCGCCCGTGCAACGATTCGGATATTTCCAGCACCGCCTTTACGACTTCCTCCCTTGCGTAGTGCGGCGATTCGCCGACCTTGCCGCCGACTCGACGGCCCCCTCCGCAACCCTGCGAACCTCGGCTGCGGCCACATCCGGGATCCTGAGTGTGCCCGACTCTGCCGCGCCGTCCACTGCGGCCACCGCGGCCTCCCGGTTGTGGCGCCGCACCCTGACTATCTGCCCGTCCTCCCCCCTCGCGTCAAAGTCGATGGCGTACGTGAGGATTACATTCGCATCTACGATTTTCACGGCTCCGATATCACCTTGATCATGTCGCGGGTTATCTCTTCGGGAGTCGCGTCGGCCCACCTGCTCCTTGACATGCCCTCCCAGACGTCAGCTATGCCCCTTGACCTGCAGTATCCGACGAACAGCGCGTACAGGTCCTGGATGTCGGGGTACGGAGGGCCCAGCGCGGGAGCCCTAGGATGCGGCCTCTGGCCGAACACGACTAGCGAGCACAGGGACAGCATGTCCCTCGCCAGGGCGGCTGCGTCGGCCCACTGCTCGCCTGGCGCATCGCGCGCCTGCGAGAGCATGTCGGGTATGCGCGTGGCCTTGGATTCCAGCAGGCTAGCGTGACTTTCGCCGAACGTGATGCCGATCCCGATCTCGCGCTTCATGCGCTCGGCCGTCCCCTTCAGCCCCTCCAGCACTGCGGCGCGCTTGCTGTCTCCGTCCACGTCGTCGTCGACCGCCGCCGCTGCGGCTGCACTACAGGCCTCCTCCAGTACGTCGTACGCGCCGATCCGTGCCGCGCGGCGCGACGATGCGGCGATGCGGGATGCGATGCCGCCCTCCTTGTCCAGCCGCTCGCCGAGACTGCCGATCATGTCGATTCCCCTGTCGGTAAGGTCGTAGTAGTAGGGCCGCTCGTAGAAGTCGTTGTAGTACGGGAGGATGTCCTCGACGACAAGGTGGTGGAACCTCCCCGTGTCGGCCCCCAGCCCCGCGCAGCCGGGCAGGCGCGACCCCGACGGCGCGTACAGGTCCAGCCCGCACTCGGCCTGCACCAGCAGCGATGCGGCTCCGAGCTCGGCCCTCGAGCGCATAGTCCCCGCGGCCGAGATCACGGACATTGGAAGGATCAGGCGGAGGGGGACGGTGGCGGGATCGAGCTGCCGCGGATCCGGCCGCATGCCGGCCTCGAATGCGCGGGCGGCGTGGTAGGGATCCAGCTTGCAAGCCCGCGCCAGCGCCTCTGCCGACTCTTCGCGGCGCCCAAGTTGCTCTAGCACCCTTGCCATGTCGAGCTGGGACTCTGTGTTTCCTTCCAACTCGTAGGCCACGCCGCGGTACAGCGCCTCTGCCTCCTCGTACCTGCCCAGGCGCTCGAGCATGCGCGCGCGGTTGTCTTCGATGCGGCCCCCGAAATGGTCGCGCGGGGGAGGGTTGGGGAGGAGCTTTTCAAGGGCCCTGCGGTACCCGCCGTGCTCGATGCCCTCGTATATGCCGCGCATGTTGTGCCTCGGGTCGCACTTGCACAGTATCTCATGGACGGTGTTCACGCAGGGGGCGAACAGGTATTCGTCGACCAGATCCTAGTCGAGTAGATCGCGCGAGCCCGCGTCCTCGCACTCCTGCTCCTGCCGGGCCCCCGCCGGCCCGCCGCCGTCCTTGGGCCCCGTCCCACGCACCTGCTCAACCTCTTGCGCCAACGCGCCGTCCCAGACGCCTCCCCGCTTAAGCCTTTTCGTGGGGGCCGCCGGCGCGCGGTCCACCGCGTGCAGCGGCCGCCCCCGCCAGCATGCCGGTCCCTGTCCCCGCCCACATGCCCGACCGCCGCAGCCTTGGACGCCCTGCCGCGCACCTGCGCCGGCTGCCGCGTGGCCGGCCTGGGTCCCTCCGCGGCAGGCCCTTCGTCCTTGTTGACGCAACCTGCGCCGGCTGCCGCGTGGCCGGCCTGGGGCCCTCGCCAGCCGACCTCTCGGTGCCAGTGCTACCGGGGCGGGCGGAAGGGGCGGGTACGGTACGCATCTGGGGCCTACTCCCAGCGACGGCGCCTAGGCGCCCCTCCTAGGGGCAGGCGATCGAGCCCCTAGGTATTCTTATATACCGACGCGGGCCGCCGCGCCTCGCATACGTGACGCAAAAGCGGCGCCGTCGGCGAGGTGTGGTACAGTGCCACTCGTTGACCCTACGGCCTCCAGTCGCGCATACAACATGAGGAGGCGATCGAGGGATCGCCTCTGATGTGCGAAGACGAGTGCATCCGCCAAACCTAGCGCGTGTACTTCAAAAAAATCCTAGAATCCGGTTGATCCTGCCGGACCTGACTGCTATCGGATTGATACTAAGCCATGCGAGTCATTGCGCAAGCAAGGCAGACGGCTCAGTAACACGTAGTCAACCTAACCTGTGGACGGGCATAACCTCGGGAAACTGAGAATAATACCCGATAGGCCATCATTCCTGGAACGGTTCATGGCCCAAACGATTTATCGCCGCAGGATGGGACTGCGTTCTATCAGCTTGTTGGTGAGGTAATGGCCCACCAAGGCTATAACAGATACGGGCTCTGAGAGGAGAAGCCCGGAGATGGGTACTGAGACACGGACCCAGGCCCTATGGGGCGCAGCAGGCGAGAAAACTTTGCAATGTGCGAAAGCACGACAAGGTTAATCCGAGTGTTTCCTGCTAAAGGAATCTTTTGCCGGTCCTAAAAGCACCGGCGAATAAGGGGTGGGCAAGTTCTGGTGTCAGCCGCCGCGGTAAAACCAGCACCTCGAGTGGTCAGGAGGATTATTGGGCCTAAAGCATCCGTAGCCGGCCGCGTAAGTTTTCGGTTAAATCCATACGCTCAACGTATGGGCTGCCGGGAATACTGCGCAGCTAGGGAGTGGGAGAGGTAGACGGTACTCGGCAGGAAGGGGTAAAATCCGGTGAACTGCCGATGACCACCTGTGGCGAAGGCGGTCTACTAGAACACGTCCGACGGTGAGGGATGAAAGCTGGGGGAGCAAACCGGATTAGATACCCGGGTAGTCCCAGCTGTAAACAATGCAAACTCGGTGATGCATCAGGTTGTGCTTGGTGCAGTGCCGCAGGGAAGCCGTTAAGTTTGCCGCCTGGGAAGTACGTACGCAAGTATGAAACTTAAAGGAATTGGCGGGGGAGCACCACAAGGGGTGAAGCCTGCGGTTCAATTGGAGTCAACGCCAGAAATCTTACCCGGGGAGACAGCAGAATGAAGGTCAGGCTGAAGACCTTACCAGACAAGCTGAGAGGTGGTGCATGGCCGTCGCCAGCTCGTGCCGTGAGATGTCCTGTTAAGTCAGGTAACGAGCGAGATCCTTGCTTCTAGTTGCCACCGTTGCTCTCCGGAGCTGCGGGGATAATTAGAGGGACCGCCGCAGTTAATGCGGAGGAAGGAAAGGGCTACGGCAGGTCAGTATGCCCCGAAACTCTGGGGCCACACGCGGGCTGCAATGATAGTGACAATGGGTTCCAAAGCCGAAAGGCAGAGGTAATCCCCAAACGCTATCACAGTTATGACTGAGGGCTGCAACTCGCCCTCACGAATATGGAATCCCTAGTAACCGCGTGTCATTACCGCGCAGTGAATACGTCCCTGCTCCTTGCACACACCGCCCGTCGTTTCATTGAAGTTTGCTTTTAGCGAGGTGGCGTCTCATTGGCGTTATCGAACTTGAGGTAGGCGACAAGGGAAAAGTCGTAACAAGGTGACCGTAGGGGAACCTGCGGTCGGATCACCTCCTTAGTAACACCGCGCACGTGGTTGGCGGGTGCACGAACGGCGCCGTCCGGCCCGGCCTATCGGCCGTCCGGCGGCGCCGCGTCTTCGCGCATGCATCGGATGCAATGCGCCATGAGAGTGGCGTATGAAGGGTGTAGCCCGCCCCCCTCGCAAGGGGGCGCGGCGATGATCATCGCGTATAGTCGTGTAATATGTGGCTGATAAGCCGGTGCAAAGACGGCAATAGGAGGATTGCTCGGCTTGAGGAGAGATGAAGGACGTGGCAAGCTGCGATAAGCTCGGGGTAGGTGCACGCACCCGACGATCCCGAGATGTCCTAATGGGAATCCTGCGCAATTGCGCAC
This sequence comes from Cenarchaeum sp., assembly GCA_965242695.1. Classification (GTDB taxonomy): domain Archaea; phylum Thermoproteota; class Nitrososphaeria; order Nitrososphaerales; family Nitrosopumilaceae; genus Cenarchaeum. The sequence goes on from CBDESU010000001.1 coordinate 40,553, forward strand.
TCCGCTCCGGCGGAGGTCGAACCGTGGGAATTGAAGCATCTTAGTACCACGAGGAGGAGAAATCAACAGAGATTTCCCAAGTAGCGGCGAGCGAAAAGGAAACAGCCCAAACCGAATCTGCCGCGGCAACGCGGCAGAGATGTGGTGTTTTGGCGCGGCCCTTGCGGGCCCTGAACGCAGCCAAAGTGCGTGGGATCGCACGGCAGAGAGGGTGAAACCCCCGTAGGCGAAGCGGTAGGGGCCCATGGCCGACGCCCGAGTAGCTGTCCTTGGTAGTGGGCAGTGAATACTGGTGAAAGTAGCATCAGAGGCTAAATATCTCTCAAGACCGATAGTGCACTAGTACCGTGAGGGAAAGATGAAAAGCACCCCGTGAGGGGAGTTAAAAGTGCATGAAACCTATTGCTTACAGACGTGCGCGGCGTAAAAGGAGGCTTTTCCCGCATGGGAGGTCCTGGCAACGGGGCTGAACAGCGGGGCCCATGCCGCCGGCGTCGCGCGTTCCGTCTCGAAACACGGGCCAGGGAGCTTGCCGTCATGGCGAGGCTAAGCCTTCAGGGGCGGAGCCGAAGGGAAACCGAATTCCCGCAGCGAGAGCGAGGGGAAGCGTGTGAAAGTGCGTAGAGTCATGGCGGTAAGGCTAGAAGCCAGTCGATCTATTCCTGAGCAAGATGAAGGCGGGCGAAAGCCCGCTGGAGGTCTGCAGCAGTTCTGACGTGCAAATCGTTTGTGTGACTTGGGAATAGGGGTCAAAAACCAATCTAGACTGGCGCTTGCTAGTTCCAACCGAAGCGTCTCGCAGGGCGTGCTGTGTGGAGGCGGTGTTTCCGGTAGAGCACTGATAGGGCGGCGCGGGGAAGAGATTCCTCACCGCCCCTTCAAACTCCGAACGGATACACGCCGTAGAAGCACGGACACGGGTTCGTGTGACGTAAGGTTCACGACCGAGAGGGGTTTAACCCAGACCGGAGTTAAGGTCCCAAAGTGTCCGCTAAGTGTCAAGCCAAAGTGCGTGTCGTCGCCAAGACAGCAGGGAGGTAAGCTCAGAAGCAGCTATCCTTTAAAAAGTGTGTAACAACTTACCTGCCAAGTGGGGGCGCCGCAAAAACGGACGGGGCTAAAGCGGATCACCGATACTCCGGGCGCGCGCCGATTGGGCGCGCTGCGGTAGGTTGGCGTAGTGGTCGGGAAGAAGCAGGGCGGTGACGTCCTGTGGACCGGCTTCTATTGCAGATCCTGGCGGCAGTAACAGCATAGCGTGGTGAAAATCCGCGCCACCGAAAGCGCAAGGGTTTCCAGGCAATGCGTCATCAGCCTGGAGTTAGTCGATCCTAAGGGGCGCCTCAACAGAGCGTCTCGAAAGGGAAACTGGTTAATATTCCAGTACCACGCAGCGAGCGTCCGACCCGCGCGGCTCGCTTCCGGATAGGGAATTTACAAATAAAATTGTATCCAACCGTCCGAGGGCCGGGGAGTGCCGTAATGGCGAGAACCGGCCCGAGGCGGCAGTGGCTCTGCGTCGGCAGAGTTTTCCCGATTCCAGGAGACCATGAAAGGCCGCGCGGCTAGCGGACTGCGTGATCGTACCGAGATCCGACACAGGTGCGCTGGCTTAGCAAGCTAAGGTGCTACGGGTATACCGTATGGCGAGGGAATTCGGCAAATTAGTCCTGTAGCTTTGGTATAAGGGATGCCTGCATCTGTCATGAGGAATGGCGGAAGCAGGCCGCAGTGACAAGGGGGTTCCGACTGTTTAATAAAAACACAGGCGACTGCTAGTCCGAAAGGATGTGTATAGTCGCTGAATCCTGGCCGGTGCCGGTACCTAAAACTTGGGTTCAACCGAGCTAAGGGCCGGTTAACGCCGGGAGTAACTCTGACTCTCTTAAGGTAGCCAAATGCCTTGTCGGGTAAGTTCCGACGCGCATGAATGGAACAACGAGAGCCCCACTGTCCCCGCCTACAACCCGGTGAAGCCACATAAGGTGGACGAACAGTCCATCGCCTTCCATCGGGGAGAGAAGACCCCGTGGAGTTTTACTGCAGCTTGTGCTTGTAGTATAGTAAGGACTGCACAGGGTATCTGGGAGTCTTTTCTTGCCGCTCTCCGGGGCGGCAAGGGACGCCGATGTAACACCAGACCTTTCTTGCAGTACTGCTTACCCGGTGAAGACCGGGGACATGTGCAGGTGGGCAGTTCGGCTGGGGCGGCACCCCTTTGAAAAGATATCAAAGGGGCCCAAAGTTTGGTTCAAGCGGGTCAGAAATCCGCTGAAGAGGGCAAAGCCAAAAACCAGACTGAATGGGTTTCCAAACGCACGGAATCCATAGACGAAAGTCTGGCTTAGCGATCCTTCGTGCGCCCACTATTGGGGCCCGGAGGTGACAGAAAAATTACCCCAGGGATAACAGGCTCGTCGCGGGCGAGAGCTCCTATCGACCCCGCGGTTTGGTACCTCGATGTCGGCTTTTCCTATCCTGGTCCTGCAGCAGGGGCCAAGGGTGAGGCTGCTCGCCTATTAAAAGGGAACATGAGCTGGGTTTAGACCGTCGTGAGACAGGTCGGTCTCTGCCTGATGGAAGCACGGGCGTCTGAGGGGAAGTTGCTCCTAGTACGAGAGGAACAGAGCAGCGTGGCCGCTGGTCTACCGGTTGTCCTACAGGGCAGGCCGGGCAGCTAAGCCATTTGGGCTAAGCGCTGAAAGCATCTAAGCACGAATCCCATCCCGAGACAAGACGCCCAGCCGTAAGGCCAAGGCCGGCAGCAGAAGACTGCGTTGATAGGGCGGTGGTGTATGCTACGAGCTTTTTGCGAGTAGCGAGCCAGCCGCTACTAATAGGCCGAGGCACCGGTCAGCCACATGCACAGAGACTGTACGCGATGATTCATTTTCATTATTTGGTGGGGGATGCTGGGCACGCCCCGGCGCCCCCGCCCCGCCGCGCGCGGGCCGCGCGCGGCATGCTTTTGCCATGCGTGGGGGATGCTGGGCACGCCCCGGCACCCCCCTCACACGGCCGCCGGGGATGGATCCCTGCCCCCCTCCCCACGGCCGCCGGGGCGCGGGCCGACGGGTTTAATCGGATCCCCGCGCGGGGGGACGGGGATGAAGGCGGCGCGGCCCCCGGCAGGGCCGGACATGCAGGGCGAGGGTGCCGCGCATGCGGACGAGTTCCGCGCCCTGTGCAGGCGCACGCAGCTGATGCTGGCCCGGGAGTTCGAGTCGTTCGGGGCGGGGCGGGACGCGGCGGCAGAGTCGGCGCAGGATCTTCTCGACAGGCTGGTCACGGCCTTCTTCGCGCGCGGCTCGGGCCTGGTCGAGGTTCGCAATGCGTTCGCGGACGGAGTGATCGGGGCGCTCGGCGGCCGGCTCGGGGGCGGGTCCGAGCGCGTATGGTCGTACATCGTCGGCGAGATGCTTCCGCGCACCGCCGCCGCGTTCTCGAGGCACCGGGTGGCCGAGCCCGGCGGCAGGCCTCTCGACGCGCCGTTTCCTCCCGCCGTGAGGATCAGAGATCTTCGCGACGCCGGATTCTTCGGCGGCCTGGGTGCCGGCGCCTGGCGGGAGCCGCCGTGGCCTGGCGCGGGCGCGGCGGGGGATGCCATGGCACGGAGCCGCGGCGTCAGCCCCGTCGTACTGAACCTGCTCGCGCTGTCCTCGTACCGCCCCGACGGCCGCGCGCGGGCCGCCATGCTCGGCCGCATGCTCGAAAGGTCGATGTCGAACGAGGAAGGAGTGCCCGGGCCGCGCCGTTCCAGGCGCAAGCGCGAAGGCGCGTTCTACACGCCGCCGTACGTGGCGCGGCACATGTGCCGCCGCACGATCATTCCGTGGCTGTCCAGGTCGGGGAGCGCCCGCGATCCGGCATCCCTCGCGGCCGAGCATGCGGGGGACCTTGCGGGGCTAGAGGCCAGGCTGCGCCGGATACGGGTGCTGGATCCCGCGTGCGGCCCGGGCGCGTTCCTGATCGAGGCGGCCGGCGTGCTGCTCGACGTGCACGGAGAGGTCGGGGCGCGCAGGGGCGGCCGCGGAGGGGATGCGGCCGCGCGGGGGGCGCCAGGCGCATCGGCGATCGAGACGGTGCGGGGGTGCCTGTACGGCATGGACAAGAGCCCTCGGTCCGTCGAGGCGGCCCGGCTGGCGCTGCTCCTGGCCGCGCCTCCTGCCGCCGGAACGCCGCCGCCCGACCTGTCCGGCAGCATCGTCGTGCGCGACAGCGTCGCAAACATGGACGGCGGCTGGGATGCCGAGTTTCCAGAGGTCTTTCGCGGCGGCGGGTTTGACGTCATCGTCGGCAACCCGCCGTACGTGCGGCACGAGGAGCTGCGCGACAAAGGATCCATGGCGCTCCCGGACCCCGCACGGCTCGGGCTGCCGCCCTCCTTCCGCATACCGAGCAATAGCGATCTTGGCGCCTACTTCCACTACCACTCGCTGTGCCACCTTGCCGAGGGCGGCCGCCTGGCCTTCATCGCAAGCGACGGCTGGCTGAGCCACCGCTACGGCCTGCCCCTGCAGCGGGCGCTGCTGGGCGGCTGCCGCATCGACGCCGTTGTGCGCCCCGCCTTCAACGTCTTCGGCGATGCCGACATAAAGACCGCCGTACTCTTCCTTGCCAGGCTGCCGGCCCCGCCCGGCCACCGCATTCGCTTCGCCTCGATCGCGGGGCCCGGCGACCTGGAGGACTGGGACCGCCGCGTCGCGGCCAGCCCGCCCCAAGAGTCTTGCCGCCCGGGCAACTGGTTTGCGCAGTTTGCCGGCGAGCCGCCGGCCCCGCGGATCCCAATGGCGGCGGCGGCGTCGGCGGGGCGGGTCGGGAGCTGCGTAAAGACGGGGAACAACGGGTTTTTTGTGCTCACGCCGGATGCGGCCCGCGAGCGCGGGATCGCGGGCAGGTTCCTGCGGCCCGTCCTGTCACGCGGCGATGCGGACGGCTGCCTGGAGGGCCGGGAGGCGCGCGAGTGCCTCTTCGCCGCGGACTTGTCCAAGGGAGAGCTGTCGGGGGCGGCCGACGGCACGGGGGCCCTGCGGTACATAGAAGAGGCCGAGGCGACGCTTGTGGCGCCGCGAAGGGGGACGGACCGCGCCGAGAGGCGCATGCGGCGCCTTGCGTCCGTCCGGGGCCGGGCGCCCTGGTACTCCCTGGGGCTCTGGGGCGCCCCGCCTCAGATATTCCTCTCCATATTCACGTACCGCCGCATCGGGGTGTACCGCAACGACGGCCGCTTCTTTGCAAGGAACAACTTTGCGTCGTTTGCGCCGCACGACCCCGCCCGCGCCGACGCGCTCTGCGCCTACTTTGCATCGGCGTGGTTCGCGCTGCACATGGAAAGGAACGGGCACGTTGCCGGCGGCGGCGCGCTGCAGTTCCTGATCGGCGACTTTGCGCGCTCCCCCGTGCCCGATTTGCGCCGGATGGGGCGCGGGGATGCGGAGCGGCTCGGGGCGGCCTGGGGGGACTACTGCGCCGAACCGGACCGCGCGAGGCTCGACGATGCCGTGCTCGATGCCATGGGGTTTGGCGCATCCGAGCGGGCCGGGATATGCCGACAGCTCGGCCTGCTCATATCGTCCCGAACCGGCACCGGCGCGGCCGGCGCGGGCGCGGGGCGGTAGGGTCTCTCCGGAGCCTCCCTGTCCGCCGGCGGCGGCACGCGGCAGTGCCGGCCGGCCTGCCGCATGCCTCCTGCCCGCGCCGGCAGCCCTCGGGCTCCCCCCCTCCTGCGCCCGAGCACCCGCGCATGCATCGCGCCCTCCCCGCTGCAGCCGGCGGCAGATGCCGGCCGGCGCGCAGGCTTGTTCCACCGCGGGCGAATGGCGCCCTTCGGGACAAACACTTAACACGTTGCCGGCGCGCGACTCGGCATGGCGAGGAGGCAGGGCGGCGCGCGGCGGGGCCGCCCCGCAAGGATGCGCGCCGGCCAGCAGCGGCAGCGGCAGGGCGGGGCGGGGGGCCGCCGCAGGGGAGGGCGCGGCCGTCCAAGGCCGCCGGCGCCGGCGCCCGGCCGCCAGGCCGCGGACAAAAAGCCGCCGGCCCCGTCGGCGGCCGACCGCCTGGCCGGCGCGCGCGACCTGTTCACAAAGAAGCGCTACGGCGAGGCGCTTGCCGTGTTCGACTCGCTCCTCGCCGCGATCGAGGCCGGCGATGCAAAGGACGTCTCGGCCGCCGCCGTGCGGCGCGAGGCCGACCGGTGCAGGACGGACGTCGACAGGAACCGGGAGCAGCTCGAAGAGATCGACCGGCGGATGCGCGACGGCGGCGATGCGGCCGCCCTGGCGCACAGGGCGGCCGTCTGCAGGTTCAGGCTCGGTCAGTACGCCGAGGCGATCGCGGGTCTCGAGGCGGCCGGCGGCGGCGGAGCGGCGGGGCATACGGCGGACATGCTCGCCGGCGACTGCCTGTCCGCCCTGCGCCGGCATGCAGAGGCCGAGGACGCGTACCTGCACGCGCTCGACGACGACGGCATCCCAGCCGGAAAGTGCGTTCAGATCGGGGACGTGCTCGCCGCCGCCGGCAGGCATGCGGGGGCCGAGTCGGCGTACGCGCGGGCCGCCGGCAAGGGCGCCGACGTGCACCGCAAGCTGGACAACTGCAGGGCGCGCATCGGCAGGACGGACTTTGCGCCGGGAGGGTCGGCGGGCGGCGACAGGGCCAGGATGGCCATCGCGGCCGGAAAGATCATGAACAAGGCGATGCGCCTCGACAAGGATCGCAGGTACGGCGATGCCGTCCCGCTGTACGTCGAGGCGTTCCGCGCAGATCCGAGCATGCCCGACGGGTTTGCCGACAGGATGGGCGAGCTTGCGGCCGCGGCCGCGGCGGGGGGGAGCGCGGGGCGGGCGGCCGGAACCGCCGGCGAGGCGCCGCACAACGCGGACAAGATTCCGGACGGCACCGTGTTCGTCGTCGACTCGAACGTGTGCATCAGGGCGATGATCATGCACGCCCTGGGCAGGACGCGGTCGAGGTCGGTCCCGCGCGGCTGGGCCGAGCTGGCCGGCGTCGCATCCGGCTTTGAAAAGAACATCAGGTCGGGCGCGTACGCCCTCACCTTCAAGGTGTACCACGAGACGCGCAGCCTGCTGTACTCGACGAGGGGGATAGGCGACCTGCTCCTGGACCACTCGCGGGAGGCCGAGGTCTGCAGGGCCGCCGCGGGCAAGCTCGACAAGCTGTGGAACGCGCGCGGCATAAAGGCGCGCCCGAACAACAGCCTCGTCGACGAGGCCAAGCGCGCCATGTGGGCCGGCTGGATGGCGGCCGGCAGCGACACAAAGGACGCGTGGAGGTCCAGAAAGGAGGTGCCCGAAAAGCCCTACGAGGGGGGCTGCTCGGGCGAGTGGGCGGACGCATCCATACTCGCATCGGCCATCATGATCCTGCGCGGCGCGGGCTCGCCCGAGGGGGCGGCCGCGGGCCGGCCCGATTCCGTCGCGCTCCTCACAAGGGACAGCGACTTTACCATGTTTGCGGCCGGCATAACGTCAGAGTCCAGGGTGCGAATAGTCGGCGAGTTTGCATGACCCGGGCGCCGGAGCCGGCCGGGGGCGCGGGGCGGGGCAGGATACTGCCGCCCGGCGCGTTGCGGCGGCGGCGGCATGCCGCAGCGCGGCGCGCCTCGGCCGCGCGGCGGCCGCGCCTCGGCCGCACTGCAGCACTTGGACTTAAATCCGCCCGGCGCGCCGCGCCCACGTGCCGCTGTCGCGGAGGGAGAGGGCCGTGGCCGTCGTGGCCAACGGCATTGCCGCGTACTCGCTGTACAGCTCCAACGGCTCGCTGCCGGCCGGAACGTCGCTTGTCGACTTTGTCGTAAGGTCGCTGCCAGACGACGTGCGCGGCGACGTGACGGCCGACCTCATCGACGAGGTCTTTGCATACGTCTCGCGCGCACACGGTTCATAAGCGGCCGGCGCCGCGGCCGGCCGTGACCCAGCCCGCCGTCGCCACCCTCGGCTCGCACTGCGCCCTGCAGGTGCTCAAGGGGGCCCGCGACGAGGGCCTCGGCACGCTGCTCGTCTGCGAGCGGAGGCGGGCCCGCATGTACCGCCGCTTCGGGTTCATCGACGAGATCGTAGAGGTCGACGACCTGGCCGAGGCGGCAGGCGGCGCGTGCGCGGCGGCCCTAGAGCGGGCCGGCGCCGTCCTCGTGCCGCACGGCACCCTGATAGCGCGGCTCGACTCCGCCGAGATCGAGTCGATCGGGGCGCCGATATTCGGGAACAGGTGGATACTGCGCTGGGAGTCGGACCGGACGCTCAAGGAGCAGATGATGCGCGAGGCCGGCCTGCGGCTGCCGCGCAGCGTCGCCTCGCCCGGCGACATCTCGTCGCTGTGCATCGTAAAGCGCCAGGGGGCGGCCGGCGGCAAGGGGTACTTTATGGCCTCGAGCCGATCCGAGTACGACGAAAAGCTCGCCCGCCTCGTCGCCGCCGGCGTCATCTCGCCCGGCGAGCAGCTGTACATACAGGAATACGTGCCCGGCGTGCTCGCGTACCTCCAGTTCTTCTACTCGCCGCTGCGCGGCGAGGCAGAGTTCTTCGGCGCCGACCAGCGCCACGAGTCGGACATCGAGGGGCTCGCGCGCATACCCGCCCCCGTCCAGATGGAGTCCCCGCCGGGGTCGGTCCCGTCGTTCAACGTCATCGGCAACACGCCCATAGTCCTGCGCGAGTCGCTCCTCGAGGAGGCGTACGACATGGCCGACCGGTTCGTCGCCGCCTCGCGCCGCCTCGTCGGGCCGGGAATGACGGGCCCGTTCTGCATAGAGGGGGTGTACGACGGCGACGGCAGGTTCACCGCGTTCGAGTTCTCGGCCCGGATAGTCGCCGGCACAAACATCTACATGGACGGCTCGCCGTACTATGCGCTGCTGCACGGCGAGGCGATGAGCATGGGCCGGCGCATTGCGCGCGAGATAAAAGAGGCGGCCGCCTCGGGCCGCCTCGGCGACGTGGCGACGTAGGCCCCGCCGATCACGCCGGCCGCCCCTCGTCGGGCTCCGCACCGGGCCCGCCCCCGTCCCTTTCGGGCCCCGCCGGGTACAGGTTCAGGACGGGCTCCATGCCGTCCATCGTGATCTCGACCCTGCTTATCCGGCTGCGGTACTTTTTGATCTTCCTACCGTCCCTGAACACGAACCCGCCGACGGTGAGCAGCGCGAGCTCGTCGAGGCCCGACAGCGACTTGTACACGGCCGAGAGCGAGACGCCGAGCTCGGAGCATATCTGGGAGGCCTCCTTTGCGCGGTTCCTCACGCAGAACAGGACCGCCCTGTTGCACGGGTTGCTCAGGGCCTCTATGATCTTTTGCGTCACGTCGTACTCGCTTCTCTCGATGAACGCGGCGCGGGGCATGGCAATCAGTTCGGAACCAGCCTGAGGTCGGGCTCGGGCTTGCTTATCGTAATGCTCGCCTCGCTTATGCGGGACCGGTACACCCTGAGCTTGCGGCCGCTGTCGGTCAGTATGATCTTCTCGACGCGGATCAGGGCCAGCTCGTCGAGGTCGGCAAGCTTCTTGTAGACCGAGCTGAGCGGTATGCGCAGGCTGCGCGACAGGTCGGCCGCCGTCATGCCCTTCCTCACGATCGAGAACATGATGGCGCGCGACTCGGTGTCGGCCAGCTCGCCGACGACCTTTTGGAGTATGTCGTACTTTTTGAGCTGCGAGAGGGTGAGGCCGCGCTTCACGGCGCCCTCACACACGGCTCCTATTTAAGAACAGCGGACGGGCGCGCTCATTCCAAGCCCGTGTAACGACCCGCCGGCGCGCGCCCTACGATCCGCCCGCGCCCGAGTCAGCGCCGGCGCGCGCCGCCTCTGCCGCCTCGCCGCGCACGGCGCGGCGCCAAAGGGCCCCGAGAATGACGGCCGCCGACGCCCAGAACACGCCTACGCCGGCGATCGACGCGGCCCGGAACGCGGCCGTGTCGGCCGGCACGGCCTCTTGGCCGCCCGCCGGCCCGGCGGGGCCGAGATCGCCCGCATCCGGAAACGCGGCCCACGCGGCCGAGACGGCCGCGGCGTACGCCAGCACGGCGACGGCCCCTGCCAGGGCCCTCCTGCCGCCCCCGACCCCTCCGCCGGCGCGGCGCACCGCCACGTACAGGCGATGCGACCCGACGGCGGCGGCGCCGGACACGGCCATGAGCCCGGCGTACAGCATCAGCCGCTCGTCGACCGTGTCCGGATCGCCGGTCGCGGGCAGCTCGGCAGGATACTTTGCAAACGGCACGAGGAACACCACGACCCACATGATCCCTGCCAGCGCAAGCGCCTTGCCGATGTCGTGGCGGCCTGGCAGCGACGCCCTGGACAGGGCGTACACTATCCCGAACAGTGACCCGAACGCGGCGCCGAGGATGGCGCCGGCAAGGACCTGCCCGCCCTTTTGCCACATCCTGTACTGCTCGTACTGCGCCCTGAACTCGACGGTGTCGGATGCCTCGCCCGACTCGAAGAGCGCCGTATTCTCGGCCTCTATTGCAATGTCCAGGAAGGGCTCTACCATGGCCAGGTTGGCGGCGCCGTGTATCGTTCCGGCCGCCGCGCCGGCCAGCACGATGATTCCGATGAGCGATACCTGCCTCAATCCTTCCACCCCTCGCTCGTGGCCGCTGCCTGCACCCTCCGGATGCTAGTGGCACGGCATTCCTGCGGCGTGCCTCATGTCGTGCGTCAGCTCGTGCAGGAACAGCTCGTCAAAGGCGGCGGCCCCCTGGAAAATGCTGAACAGGTGGCCCTGGTCGAACCCTACGACGAACAGGCCCGCCACAAAGACCCCTGCAAGGGCGGCGAGCGCCCGCAGCGGCGGCCTAGCCTGCCGCGAGATGCTCGCCGGGCTGCGCGCCATGTCGGGGGGCCTCGTGCCGGCTTTCACGGCGCGCGGCGCCGCGGGTCGTATTTAACTGCTTGGCGATCGGCATCTAGTGACCTCCGCATGAGCTCAGGTCCCCTACCTGTGTGACGCCTAGGCCGGCGTGGACCTGCCGGCATCTTGGCGGCGTACCGCATGGCATGCGTTCCGTCTAGGACGACAGGCAATGCCGGGCGATCGCCGAGTGGTTTGCATGAGGGCGGTGCAGGAGGGGCCGGATGCGGACACACTGCCGACGGACATGGGCTGGCGGCGCCGCACGGCGCCGGCCTGGGCGTCGTTCTGCGCCAGCATGATGCTTGATGGCGGCTGTTTGGCAGCGGAAACGACGGCTAGGAATGGGCGTTTGGCGGATCGGTCAAACCCCAGTCGGGGACGGGTCGTGGACCCCCGTCCCCTGGTACTGCGGCAGGTCTAGCCGAGTCGTCTTGGCGCCATGAACCCGGACTTCCGGGTCATCGGACTTGCAGGGGGGCGGTACGGACGGCTTGATCGGCACATGCCAGTTGCCAGGCCTTCGCCTTCGCCTCTGCGGGGTGCCGCATCGCCGCATGCTCGGCGGCGGAGGCTTCGGAGGGTGCCGCAGCCTGGCGGGTGCAGGACGCGGCGCACGCAGCAATCGCGGCATCGACCGGCGGCTGTCGGCGCGGAGGCGGATCGATGGAGCTGCCTGGGACGGAGCGGCCCTGCTCCAGTGGGCTTGCGATGCCGTTCGTGGCATTACTCGAGGGGCTTGCGGGGACTGCCGGGCATGCAGGGCGATTGCAACGGCCACGGCCTCTTGGATCCTCGCATCCGCGGCCGCGGCCTCCACGGCCCTGGCCGCCTCCGCGGCCGCCCTGATGCTCGCCTCCGCGGCCGCGGCCTCCACGGCCCTGGCCGCCTCCGCGGCCGCCCTGATGCTCGCCTCCGCGGCCGCCCTGATGCTCGCATCCGCGGCCGCGGCCTCCACGGCCCTGGCCGCCTCCGCGGCCGCCCTGATGCTCGCATCCGCGGCCGCGGCCTCCACGGCCCTGGCCGCCTCCGCGGCCGCCCTGATGCTCGCATCCGCGGCCGCGGCCTCCACGGCCCTGGCCGCCTCCGCGGCCGCCCTGATGCTCGCATCCGCGGCCGCGGCCTCCACGGCCCTGGCCGCCTCCGCGGCCGCCCTGATGCTCGCATCCGCGGCCGCGGCATCCGCGGCCGCCCCTTTACCCCCGCTGCCGCCGCCCGCCCGGGCCGCCGCGATGCACTCGGGCGGCATCGGGCCGTCGAGGGGGCCCCTCCCAGGCCTTGCCGGCTTCCCGGCGCCACCCCACCGGTTCGGCGCGACCTGCCCGACCTTGAATATGTCGGCCGGGTCGGCGCCGCGGGCGAGCGCGACGAACGCCTCGTCGAGCGGAATGCCCTGCTTGTCGCACGTGAGTATGAACGAGAGTATGACCGAGAACACCCTTGCCCCCTCGACGGTGCGGAGCTGGTAGCGCACGTTGCGCTGCGCGACGGGCACGCGCCGCACGTCGCTCTCGCCGGGGTTGTTCGTCGGCGGCATGTCCTTGAACATCAGGAACGTGACCAAGTTCTTGGCCGCGTTCTCTATCTCGACGCGCGACGGGTGGCCCTTTGGCAGGCGCCCCGCTATGGCCAGCGCCCTCTGGACTATGGAGTCGCGCTCCTCCTCGGGCGCCGTGTCCATCCCGCTTACGCGCTCGTACAGGGAGCAGAACTCGTGGTACGCCAACCTGACGGCGGGATCGTCGCTTACGATGGCGGCCTTCTTGAAGTTGTTGATGACATGGCGCCAGCACCGCTGGATCTCGCCGAGGATGATCTCGTACACCTTGTAGCCGTCGACGACGCCTGCCAGCTGGCGCGCGAACGCAAACTCCTCGTCGAATATGCCCTTGCCGCGCGAGGGGCGCGCCACGACCATGGCCGCGCACGCCACCGTGAGCAGCCACAGGTAGCCCTGCCTGCCGAACATGCGCATCGTCGTCTCGTCAAAGTGGCCCCATCCCGTGGACGTGAGCAGCCTTTCAAGGTGCTTCATGAACGGCTCGAGGATGCGCGCGGCCGCCCTGCGCCCGTTCCACAGCGCCGAGGCGCACGCCGACGTCCCGAGCAGGCTCTCCAGGTAGCGCGACAGCTTGCGGTCCGTCGCGGCAAGCGCGTACAGGACGAGCATCTTTGAGAGCATGACGGGGCCGAACCAGGTGCCCTTCAGGTCCGGCGCGTCCGGCGCGCGCGACCACTCGTGGCACTTTGAGCACCACAACCTGCAGACGATCAGCTGCCACACGTGGACGCGCCCGTCGTCCTCGCCGATCTCGACGAACGTCTTCGACTCGGGCTGCTTGGCCTGGTGGACGTACGTGGCGCGGCCGCAGTGCAGGCACTCGAAGATGGGGTAGCGGACGACCTTTTCGGGCTTTAGGCGGTGCGAGGCGCCGGGGTGGCCCATGGGAGGGCCCAGCGCCGCATCGGGCCTGGGGCGCCCGCAAGACTCCGCCTGCTCCCTGTCGAACGCCTTGGCCAGCGGGTTGTACAGGGACGGCATGCCGCGCCGGCTGTTGGGCGTCTCGTAGTACTCGAGCCTCTTCTTGAGCTTGCGCACCAGCGCCTCCAGCTTGGCCAGCTTGGCAAGGTCCTTGGGGTTGTGGTTGCCCTTTATGGCGTCGATCTGCCACTTGATCGCGTCGAGATCCCGCGACATGTCGTCTGCCGTGCGCAGGTGCTCGGCGCCGGCCTTCGAGATCTCGACGGCCATCTCCATGAACCTGCCTGCATCTTCCGTCCTGGCAATGTCCGCCCGGACCTTGTAGTCCTCAAACTCTGCCTTGAGCCTGTGGACCAGGCGGATCAGACTTGCGATCTCGGCGCGCAGCAGGGCCTTTTCCCTCCCATGCGCATCCGGCTCGAGCCGTATCCGGGTGACGGCAGGGCAGCAGGCGCACATGACGTCTATGCTCCTCCCGCCGTCCTTGTCGACATGTGGCACGCCCGCCTCTCTCCCCCTCTCGACCCGTCCGGCCGCGCTCCGCTTATCATCTGCCGTGTAAACAATTCTTAACAATCTTGTAAAAAACCTGTGACTTGCTCTCCCGGGAGGCGCCGCCGAGGGCGGCCGCGCGCGGCCACATGGCCGCCGCCGTGCGCGGCTCCTGCCGGCAGCAGCGGCAGCAGGCTCAAGAACGCCGGCTCGGGGGCCGCGCGGCCACATGGCCGCCGTCACGCGGCCTCAAGATGCCGGCGGAACGGGCCATGCCCTGGCATGCGCACTAGGCAGAGGGGCGGCGGCACGCCTAGGGAGGGGCATGCGGATGGGGGGGACCTGAGCTCATGCTGACCTCCACGTTGTTGCCCGCTCCACACGGCCGCATGTGATCCGCCGCCCTACCTCGGCGCATCGGGGCACCGCGCCGCCCCTAGCAGGGCCCTGCACTGATCGGCTCTCTGCATGGCGGCATCCCGTGGGCCCCGACGCGGCCGCTCCGGGGCCCCTGCGTGCGGGCTCCAGCCGCGGCGGGAAGGACGGAGGCGGGATGGAATCGCGCCGTCGCGGAGGCCGCCTGCGATGCATTGCCTGCGATGGCGAGCGGGGGAGGGGAGGGGGGGGGGGTGCCGCCGCGGCCGGTCGGCGCCAGATGATGCGACCACGGGGGGTGCCGCCGGCCGCGCTGCGCGCCCCGTGCGAGGCCCCAGCCGCCGGCCGCGAGCGACACCTCGACTTCCAGCCTGCACATCCCCGCGCCCGCGTCGACGACGCGATCGCACGGCCTGCGTGATGTTGCGCTGCGGGCTGGGCGTAACGGCCGCAATCGTGCCCCTGGCCGCGGCCGCTGGATCCCTGGGTCTGCGGCGCGGCGCCGGCGATGCAATCCCGGCACCGGCAGGCGCATGGGCTTATCAATGCGCCTAGGACGCCTTGCACATGGCTCCCCCCCGGCAGGTGATGGCCGGCGTCCCGCAGGCCGGGGCGAGCCAAAAGCTGCGGGTGCAGAGCACGGAGCTGACCCGCGTGACCCTGCGCAACTTCAAGGGCCATGAGGACCTGCGGCTCGACATGGGAAAGATCACCGTGCTGACAGGCCCGACGCGCTCGGGAAAGTCGACCGTCCTCCAGGCACTGAACCTGCTGAGATCGGCTCTCCGGGCAGGCAGTTTCGGCATGCTGGAGGGCGGCAGTCCAGAGTACGGCCACTTTGCGGATGTAGTCACCCGCAGGGACGACAGCCGCGACGTCGGCATTGCCGTAGAGGGGGCCCAAAAGATTCGCACAAGAGGGGGCGGCGATGCGGCCGTCGACTTTGCGTACGACGTCTCGTTTGGAATCTCGCTGCGCCCCTCCAGCGTGCGCGCCACGGTCGACATGATGCGCGATCCGCCGCCGTCGACGGACGAAGGAATGCGGGTCGTGCACGTGTACGGCGCGGGTGAAAAAACCACCACCGTGTCCGGCACCGGGGCCACGGGGACTCGCCGGCTTCCGTGCCCGCAGACGGCGGGCTTGCGCCGCACATTGACATCAAGCTTGCAGAATGCCCCGCGACCCGTGCATTTCGGGACATGTTTAGCAACGGGGAGTTCTTCGAGTCCTTGCTGGGCGAGCTGTGGCACGTGCCCTTTTCAAGGGTCGTGACGTCCTACACACTCCCGCTCGAATACGCCGAGGACTTTTTGTCGCCAGACCGCACGCGCGGGGCGGCATCGCTGGTCAGCCACATAAGTAGCGACCACTCTATCCAGGAGAAAATATCCGACATGATGCAGGAAATAGGACTCGGGAAGATAGTGGCCAGGAACGTGCCGGCCCCAAAGGGCGGGGGTGCGGAGCTTGCACTGGACTTTGTCGGGGACGACACGTTCAGCTCCATCGTGCACGAAGGATCCGGCCCAAACCAGCTCGTCAGCATGCTGGCAGTGCTGGCGTACTCGCCCAGGGGTGCCGTCGTAACCATCGAGGATCCCGAGATACACCTTGATCCGGCGGCCCAGGCGCGCCTCATGGGGATACTGGTGCGGCATGCGACGGAGGAGGACAAGCAGACAGTGTTTACCACCCACAGCGACCACCTGCTGTACCCACTGCTGGCATACGTTGCGAAGGAGGGATGCCCCCTTGCAAGCGGCGACGTCTCCATGCACTACTTCGACACAGACGGGTCGGGAAGAGTCGCGGGGGCCGAGCGCCTTGCCATAAACGAGCACGGGCAGATGCGGGGCGGACTCAGGGGGTTTTGGTACGCAGACGGCAGGGCGATGGGCGAAATCCTGGATCGTGGCGGGGACGGCCGTCGATGAAAGCGCCGGCGTGGATGCAATCGGAGGCAAGATGCCGCGCGGCAATCCTGGCAGGCGGCGACCTGCCCTGACCCGGGCCGCCAGATTCCGCCTTCCCCCATCTTGCCGGCACGGCGATCGCCAAAAAGCGCCGCGGCGCAGGGCGGAAGATCTGCACGGGGGGGGGGGGGGGGGGGCGTGGCTGTCCGTGTCGCTGCGCCGCCTATTGCACGCCGGCCCGCCTGCACTTTTCAAGCTCGGCCTGGTAGTCCTGCTCGACGCCGGCGGCCTCGCGCGAGTCGACGCCGATCTCGCACTCGCTGCGGGTCTCGACGTACCCCTCGGGCGCCGGCATGCAGATATCGCCGATCAGCGCGTACCCCTCGATGCCGCAGGGGTTGCCGGGGTCGCGGCGCGGCGGCTCGTCGAGCCCCTCGTGCAGCATCGACCGCACGCCGGCCCCGAACGGGTGGTCGACGACGCGGGCGCGCCCCGCATCGTCGTCCTTTAGCAGCCAGTCGAGCCAGGCGGTGGCAAAGTAGTTTCGCATCTGGTGCGGCAGGTGCACGAGGCCTCCGTCGTCGCGCACCCATCCGAGCACCTCGTACTCTTCCTGCGCGCCGCCGGGCTCGAGCGGCACTCGCATGCCCTTTGCCATGGAGCCGGGCGCGTCCAGCCCGTAGTCGTCGTCGACGGCCGTCGAGTGGCCCTCGTCGGCGAGCTCGACGAGCGCCTTTTCGGCGAGCGCCCGCTCGTAGGCGGCGCGGGCGACCGGCTGCCGGTTGTCGGCCGACGGCCATGCGCGCTCGATCTCGAGCGGGTACGTCTCGGATACGTCGCCGCCTGCTGCCTCGAACCACCTCAGGTGGATCTCGCGGAACACCATGTGGACGAACGCATCGTCCGAGCCGGTCACGATCAGGAGCGGCTTTGGCACGCCGTCGGGCAGGCCGCCGGCTGCGGAGCCGCCGTCGGGGATGCCGCCGTACGGCTCCCACCTCTTTGGCAGGCCGTTGTTGAACCCGACTGCCGCGTCCACGTACGGCACGAATGCGAGGGCCGACTGGACGGTCATCGAGCCGAGCGAGTGGCCCATCGCGCCGACCCTGTCGGCGTCGATCATGCCGGCTAGCAGCCCGCACGCCTCCTTTGCGCCGCCGTCCGGGGCGAGGGCCTCGAGGCACTCCTCCTCGGGCCAGTCCAGGGCGCGCATCTCCGAGAGGACGGCCGACAGGTCGGCCGTGCGCTGCTCGAAGAGCGCGCCCATCATCGCACCCGCCTCGATCCCGCCGCCGGGCCTGGCCGAGAGCGACCCGGGATCCGGCATCGCGCCGGGCGCTGCGGGGCCGCCGTACCCGTACAGCATCTCCATAAAGTTGGCAAACAGGCGCGATCCCGTCTCGGACGAGCGCAGCGCGTACGCCTCGGCCACGCCGTCCGGCCCTGCGGCTGCCGCAAAGGCCGACGACGGATCCTCGAACACGGGAGTGTTGCCGCTGTCCGAGGAATGGGCCACCGCGACGACGACGTATCCGTGGCTTGCCATGTACTCGGCCGCCTGGCTCCAAGTGAACAGGCCGCCGCCGAGGCCGTGGACCATCAGGACCAGGGGGAACGGGCCGTCCGATGCGGCAGGCGGCGCGCCGCGGTAGCTCTGGTATCCAAACGTCCGGTTCTCGAGGTGGGGGCCTCCTGCCGATGCGGCCAGCTCTGCGCTTCCCATGAACATGCCGAGCGCGGTCTGCCGCTCGCCGGACGCGGGGGCCCGCAGGGGCCCCGGGTGTATCGCTCCGGCCGCTGCGCCGCCGTCGTGCGGCCTCTCGACGCGCTTTTCGCTGGGAGGGGACGGGTAGTAGATGTTCGTGGCGGTCGTGCTCGGGTCGCCCGCCTCGGCTATGCGGGCGAGCATCTGCGAGTACTCGGCGCTCTTGTACTCGGCGCCCCACGCGTCAAACGGCCTCGAGTCGTCCCGGACAAAGTTTGGCACGACGCCGACCGCGTACGGGCCGGGCGCGTACGCCGACGATGCCGACGAGCCGGGCATGCGCGGGAGGGCGCCGTCATCGGGCGCACCGCCCGACCCAGTTCCCTGCGGCCCGATCGACCATCCCCTGGCCGCCAGCCGGGCGGCGGACTGCTCGGTGAGGCATGCCGGATCGCCCGACGTCCGGATCGCCAGCACGAGCGGCTGCCTGCATTCGACGTCGCGGGCTTCCGTTCCGCCGGCTACCTGGAGCAGCGGCGGCGGAAGGTGCCGCGTGTCGTCCCCGCCGTGCGCAGTGGCCTCGGCCGCGGGCAGGGGGAATGCGAGGGCCGTAAGGGATGCGGCCGCCACCGCGACGACGACGACCGCCGCCGCTGCGCAGACCTGCCTGGGGACCGCCGCGCCGCGCCGCGTAGTGATCACGGCCCGAGCACCGCGCCGGCCCATAAATCGATTTGCGGGGCGCGCGATCGGGCACAGGCCGCTCGCCGCCTGCGCGCCGCGCAGCGACTCCATATCCGGGCGTGGTTTGCCTCCGACCCTCCTGCGCCGGCGGCGCACGGGATGGGCCGGCACGCGGCCCGCCGCACTTGGTTAGAGGCATGCCTCTGTCCCGCCCGGCCCTGCTCCGCGCCCCCTGCCGCCAAGACTTTTAGCGGAACCGCAGCGCCTGCCCGCCATGATGCAGTACGCGGCGCTGGCAGCCTCGGCGGCCGCCGGCGCGGCAGCGGCCCTGGCGATCGTCGCGATCCTCGCCCCGGGATCCGGCACGGCTCCCGCTGCAGACGTGCCGCCGCCGCTATTGTCCGCGTCCGCCCTCTCCTCGGGCGGCTCGCCGCCGCTCGGCGACCCGTCGGCGCCGCTGACCATACTCGAGTGGGGCGACTACCAGTGCACGTACTGCTACCGCTTCCACCAAGAGACGCTCGGCACAATAAAGGAGCGGTACGTCGAGACGGGCCGCGCAAAGCTCGTCTTCAAGGACTTTCCGCTCAACGGCCCCGACTCCGCCCTGGCCGCCGAGGCGACGCACTGCGCCGCCGAGCAGGGCATGTACTGGGAGTACCACGACGCGCTGTACGGCAGCTGGGAGGGCGAGCGGACCGGCTGGATCACGCGCGGATCGCTAGAGCGGATAGCCGGCGAGGCGGGGCTTGACGCCGGAAGGCTCGCATCCTGCCTCGACGAGGGGACGCACCGCGGGACGGTCGCCGCCCTCGAGCGGGCCGGCGCGGCGATCGGCGTCGATGCCACTCCGTCCTTCTTCATATTCGACGGAGAGCAGTTCGTAAAGATACGCGGCAACCTCCCGCTCGAGACGTTCGAGGATGCGATCGCCGCCGTCGAGGGCGGCGGGCCGCCGGCCTGAGCTTCCTGAGGGCGGTCCACTGCCGGCGCTGCCGCCGGCCGCAGGCGCCCCGCTGCGGGGCCGCCGCATGCGTACGCTCCGGCGCTCGGCCGGGAGGGGCGGCATGCGGCCCGCACCGGCCGCGGCGGGCGCCGCCGCGCCGCCGCAAGGGTGATATTGGGGGCGCGCCGGGCGCGCCCCGATGAAAAAGATAGCAGTCGAGCGGCAGGACTCTGTAAAGCTCTACCGCACGCGCCGCATGCTCGACAAGCTCGCCGACATATCCGGCCGCGGCACCGAGCTGATCAGCGTGTACGTGCCAAAGGGCAAGCAGCTGCACGAGGTCATCGGCACGCTGCGCGAGGAGCAGGGCACGGCCGACAACATAAAGTCCGACCTCACGCGCACGCACGTCGTCGACTCGCTCGCAAAGGCGATCCAGCGCCTGCGCATGTACAAGCGCACGCCCGAGCGCGGACTGGTCGTGTTCTGCGGCGCCCTCCAGCCCGAGGGCGGCGGCCCGATCGGCAGCGAGACGGTCCGAGCCTTCGAGATCGACCCGCCGCGCGACCTGCACACGTTCCTGTACAGGTGCGACGACCACTTCCACGTCGACATACTAAAGGACATGCTGCGCGACGACAACCTTGTCGGCTTCCTTGCCATCGACGCAAAGGACGCCGGCCTCGGGCTGCTCCACGGCGACCGCGTCGAGATACTCGGCGAGACCGGCTCGGGCGTGTCAGGCAAGCACAGGCAGGGCGGGCAGTCGGCCAAGCGCTTCCAAAAGCTGCGCGAGATGGAGCTGACGTACTACTACAACCGGATCGGCGCGCTCACGCGCGAGTACTTTGTCGACATACACAAGATAAAGGGGCTGATCGTGTCCGGGCCGGGGCCCACAAAAGAGGACTTTGTAAAGGGCGGCTACCTCGAGTACCGCCTGCAGAACATGATAATCGCGACGCTCGACACGTCGTACGCCGGGGCCGAGGGCGTGCACGAGGCGTTCAAGAAGGCAGGCGATGCGCTGTCGGGCTTCCGCATGGTCGAGGAAAAGGGCCTTATCGACAGGCTGTTCTCCGAGATCAACTCGCACTCGGGGCTCGGCGCGTACGGCCTCTCCGAGGTCGTCGGGCTGCTGCGCAACAACGTAGTCGACACGCTGCTCGTGACCGACACGGCCGACACGCACCGCGTGGCCGTCTCGTGCAGGCGATGCGGCAGGGAGGGCGAGGAGTTCGTTCCCCGCGCCGACGTCATGGCCGCCAAGGCGCGCGCCGCGTCGGGCCCATGCCCGGGCTGCGGCGCGACGTCGGACACGTCCGTCGCAGAGCGCGACCTCGTAGACTACCTCTCGCTCGTGGCCGCCGAGCGGGGAACGCGCGTCGAGGTGGTGTCGGGAAGGGCCGAGCACGGCCTAATGCTCGGCAGCCTGGGAAACGTCGGGGCCATACTGCGGTACAATCCGGGCCACTCTAGGGCGTAGGCGCCGCCTGATGCGCGCCGCGGCGGATCCCTGCGCGCTCCGCGGCCGCCCCGGCCTCCGCGGCGGCCGCGCCGGCCGCATCGGACTCGATGTGGGGGCGTATGCGCGCGGCGAGCCTCTCGAGGTCGCCCATGCTGGCGACCTTTCTGCCCGCCGACCAGTCCGTGCCGGTGCTGTTGTAGCGCGGTATGACGTGGACGTGCACGTGCGGGACGACCTGCTTTGCGGCCCTGCCGTTGTTCTGCGCGATGCTGAACGCATCCGCCCCGAGCCCCTTGAGGACGGCGCCGGCGATCGCGTGGGCCGTCCCGAACACCCTGCCGACGCCTGCGGGGTCCATGTCGGATATGGTCTCGCGGTGCTCCCTCGTGATCACGAGGCAGTGGCCCGTGTCGATCGGGTACCTGTCCATTATGACGACCACGTCGGCGTCCTCGTATATGGTCGCCGCCTCGGACTCGCCGCCGATGATCTCGCAGAAGACGCAGCCCATGCGCGCCGGCGGCGCGCGGCATTTTATGTAGTGATCGCCGCGGCCCGTGCGGCCGCCGACACGTACCTGCCACATGTCTGGCCCGTGCGGCCCGCACCCTGCCTGCGTCGTGGGGGGGGGGGGTGTCCGGGTCGGGCTCCCGCGCGCGGCTGCTCTTGCCCTCCCCCCGGTGCGCGGGGTGCAGCCTGCGGGCAGGGACATGCCGCATCCGCCGCCTGCCGGCACACCATGAGGTCGACTAGATTAAAAGTGGTTGGTGTGGGGCTCTGTCCGTGACATCTAGGCCGGGGCAGCGCGTGCAGAAGATCGTTCTGACCCGTAGCGGCAATCGTTGCGCATTGCCAGACTGCCGCCGGCCCCTGGTCATGTCGGGAACTGAGCGTGACCCGGCCGCGTTGACGGCCCGGATTGCACACATAGCGGGCAACAGGATGGGATCGCCTAGGCACGACCCCGGCATGTCTGACAAGGAGAGGAACTCCGAGGACAACCTCATCGCCGTCTGCGCCAACTGCCACGACCGGATCGATGGCCAGCCCAACACGTACACCGTTTCCGAGCTGTGCAGGATCAAGTCTCTCCACGAGGCATGGGTGCTGAGCGAGCTGGGCCGCAGCATGCCCAAGGTAGACTTTCCCGAGCTCGAGCGGGCTGTACACCATGTCATGGCGTCCGAGGCCGGGCCGAGCAAACCCGACGCACTATTGCCACCAAGGGATAAGATTGCCCGGAACCGACTCTCCGCCAGATCGGAGGCCCTGGTACTGCACGGGATGATGGCGTCAAGGCTGGTGAAAAAGTACATCAACGCATCGACGGATGCCCGGCTGGCGGGGCGCCTCAAGAACGGCCTTGGCCGGGAGTACGAGCGGAACAGGGGCGAGGGCTTGGAGGGCGATGAGCTGTTCGATGCCATGGTCAGGTTTGTGGCCGGCACGGGGGACTTTGCGAGGGATGCGGCCGGCCTGGCGGTGCTGGTGCACTTCTTCGAGAGCTGCGAGGTGTTTGAAAAGTGATACTCCCAGACAAGCACATCACGGTGTCCAACTCGCTGCTAGGAGTGGGGGCGGTGCTGCTGGAGTCGATGCGACCCTCCCAGACAGTGACCGAACTGTGGGGCAGGACGCGGGCGCGCCCTGAGGTAAGGACGTTCGACAGGTTTGTACTGGGCCTCGACCTGCTGTTCATCCTCGGGGCTGTCAGCTACAGGAACGGAATGGTGGTGAAGGGAGGATGATCATCCGAGCCCTGCGCTCCGATCGAGAGACGTTTCGAACCGTGCGGTTCAAGGACGGCGCAAACGTGGTTTTGGGCGACAGGGCGCCAGACTCTGGCAAAAAAGACACCCGAAACGGCCTAGGCAAGTCGGCAATGCTTGAGATTATCAGCTTTTGCCTGGGCGGGAACATGGGCGAGACGCTCAAGAGGAGGGAGGTGAAAGGGTGGACATTCACGCTTGACGTGGAACACGGCGGGAGGGCGTTCAGCGTCAGCCGCGGCACCGGCGACAACGCGGTCGAGATAGCAGGCGACACCTCCGGTTGGCCCTCAAGTCTGGCCGGCGACGGCACGCTTGTGCGGGACGGGGTGCGCGTCGGGATCGACGACTACAACCGTGACATGGGCCGGATGCTGTACGGCTTGGAATCGCACAGCGCACTTCGCTACAGGCCGACGTTCCGGAGTCTCATCTCGTACCGCGTTCGGCAGGGCGGCAAGCACGGCGGCTACCACTCGCCCTTCCAGAGCTTTCACATACAGGCGGCGACCTGCGTCCAAGTCAACAACGCCTACATGCTGGGCCTAGACTGGGAGGCCGGGGCGCGGCTACACTATCTAGCCGAGCGCAAAAAGCAGCTGCGTGATATCGAAAGGGCCATGAGTGACGGGGTGCTGTCGGACCTGGTCGGCAGCATAGGAGACATAGAGGCAATCTTAATCAGGCTCGAGGACAAGGCGCGCAGGGAAAAGGATGCCATAGACCGGTTCCGCGTCCACGACCGGTACCGGGATCTTGAGTCGGAGGCCAACGGCCTGACAGAGTCGATCCACGGCCTAGTCAACGAGAGGTTCGCGATGGGGCAGGCGTCTGACATGTACAGGGACAGCCTAGAGGAAGAAAGCGATGCGACGCCCGAACAGGTACTTGCAGTCTACAGGGAGGCCGACGTGCTGTTTCCCGACTCGGTTCGGAAGGGACTGGAGGAGGCGCGTGCATTCCATGCCGCCATCGTCCGCAACAGACGCGGCTTTCTGGGATCCGAGATCGACAGGCTGGGAGGCGAGATGTCCAAGAGGGACCTGCAGATAGACGAGCTTGGGGCGAGGCGGGCCGCCGTCATGGGGATACTCCGGACGCACGGGGCCATCGACGAGCTCGTCCGGCTGCAGGAGCGCCACAACGCGACGGCGTCCGAGCAGGCGGACGCGGCCAACAAGCTGGCCCAGCTCAAGAAGATCGACGAGGAGAAGACGGATATAGATGCCCGCATGAACAATCTGCGACGTGATGCGACGATCGACTTTGACGAGCGCCGTGATCGGCGGAAGGCGGCAATCCTGGCATTCAACGACTACTCAAAGCGCCTGTACAGGGCGCCTGGCAAGCTGGTCATCGATATAAAAGACGGGCTGTACCGCTTCAACGTAGAGATCGAGCGGTCCGGCAGCAGCGGCATTGGCAGCATGAAGATATTCTGCTACGACATGATGCTGGCAGGGTTGTGGGCCGGGCGGCCCAATTCGCCTGGATTTCTCGCGCACGACAGCGACCTGTTTGAGGGGGTCGACTCTAGACAGACCGCCAAGGCGCTAGGCCTTGCCGCAACCGAGTCGGCGGAGCGCCAATTCCAGTACATCTGCACGATGAACATGGATGATGTCCCGCACGACGACTTTGACAAGGGATTCGACTTTGACTCGCTCGTGGCCGAGACGCTCACGGACAGGGATGCGGGCGGCAGCCTGCTCGGCATCAGGTTCTAGCCGGGCAGAGGTGCGCATGCGATCAACCTGGGGCGCGCCTGCGAGTTGATGCCCGCCGTCCTTGCCGCCCCGACCCCCCGGGTGCGCATGCGATCAACCTGGGGCGCGCCTGCGAGCCATGTTCCGGGACATGGCGGTACGCCGGCGGCTCGCGCCCGGGCATGCCGCAGGAGATGTTGGCTACAGGCCGAAGGCACGAGGGCATAGTTCGTGTGTATGGCGCGCAGCATGGATGGCAGGCCGCGACCCGCATCGCATCATGAGCGCGCCGTGCATGGCCGTGTCCGGCGGCGGCGCCACCTGCGCACCGCCGGCGGGTCGGCCGGTGCGCCTAGACGGGGGCATGCCGGCGGGACGCGATCCCGTGCGGGCAACGGCGAAGTTATATACGACAAATCTGGCCCGCGAAATCGAAACATGTCCTACGACTCGGCCGACGTAGCGCCATCACGCGTAGCGCCGCCCCTACTGGGGGGGGGGGGGTGGCAGGAGCTGCGGGATGCGATCTCGTGCGGGCAACGGCGAAGTTATATACGACAAATCTGGCCCGCGAAATCGAAACATGTCCTACGACTCGGCCGACGTAGCGCCATCACGCGTAGCGCCGCCCCTACTGGGGGGGGGGGGGGGGGGGGGGTGGCAGGAGCTGCGGGATGCGATCTCGTGCGGGCAACGGCGAAGTTATATACGACAAATCTGGCCCGCGAAATCGAAACATGTCCTACGACTCGGCCGACGTAGCGCCATCACGCGTAGCGCCGCCCCTACTGGGGGGGGGGGGTGGCAGGAGCGGCGGGACGGCGCGGCCTGCCGTCCTTTACGCCGCATCAATAGCTGCCGTGGCGGTGCTGGCCGCGGCTGCGGCCTTGGCGCCGCCAGACGGATCGGGGACCGCATTCGCGCAGCATGCCGACGGGATCACCTGCCCGTCGGCGGCGGCCGGCTCTGAATGCGTGTACCACGTCACGGACGCGCTTGCCATACGGGACATAAAGCCCACCGTCATACGGGTCGACCCCGACACGGGATACGTGTACGTGTCCACCGTCCCCCATGCGGGCTCGAGGGACTTCAACTACTCGTACCTCAACGCGTACAACAGCTCGGCCAACGGCTACCTCCCCATCGCCGAGTTCAGGTTTGACGAGGGGATCAACACCCGCATCGCGGACTTTGAGATCAACAGCCGGACGAACGAGCTGCACGTGGTCCACACGTGGGGCCTGGGCGACCCGTCCGAGGGGTGGACGGGGCAGAGCCATGACGGCCAGGGGAGGGCCAACCTGACGACGATAGACCTGGAGACACACGAGATATCGAAGACGATCCGGCTCTACTACAACGAGACGACCCCGCTGCCCGGCTGGAGCCTTTGGGGCACCGACCGGTTCTTGATACACGACATCGCGCTCGACAGGGAGCGCGATCTCGCGTACATCGGCGCCGAGCGCGCCCCCATACTGGTCGTCGACACGAGCACGACGACGCTGGTGCCCGCCACGGTGAACCGCACCGGCACCAACAGCGGGGACGACGGGTGGAACGCGTACGCGGTCGGCACCATATCGATGAGCATGTCAGTCGACGAGGACTCGGGGCTCGTGTACGCCGGCGTGGTCGTCGGCAACAAGCTTGACGACCTGCATGCGTCGTGGGGCATTGCGGCGCTCAACTTTACGGGCGCGAACGGCTCGGCGACGGCACACTACGAGCGAGTCGCATTCCACAACGTATCGTCGCAGCAGGCGCCAAGCGATCCCTGGCCATGCTCCAACTACTACAGCTACAGCTGCGACGTATGGGACCTGTCGGGAGAGGGCGCTAGGGATGCGCGCATCGAGGCCATCCGCCTTGACGGGCCGAACGACAAGCTGTTCGCGCTGTACGAGAACCACACCGTGTGGGCCGTGCCCCTCGGCGGGGACGGGCTCCCGTCCGGCGCGATGACGGCGGTCCACATTCGGACGCCGGAGGAAGAGGGCCGGCGCGACGACGCGAGCATCCACGACATTGCGCTCGACTCGCAGAGGGGGCTGCTGTACGCATCCCTGCGCGACTATACAGACCCGCGCGTGATCGTAATGGACTCTGCCACGGAGGCCCGCGTGGGGGTCGCATCGACGACGAGCGAGCCCTGGGACATGGGGATCAACCCCGCCGACGGGTCCGTGTACGTGCTGCCGCTGTGGGCGCTCGGCGCGTACGTCATCGAGGCCGAGCCGAGGACCGGCCTGCAAAAGGCGATCGATGCCGCGCCGGCCGGCGCCACGGTGGTGGTCGAGCCCGGAACGTACGCCAACGCGGTCCTCGACATAAACAAGTCGCTGACCCTGACGACTGCCACCGGCGAGCCGGGCGCCGCAAAGTTCACGGGGTACTCGCGCATCGAGGTCGAGGCCGACGACGTGGCCGTCAGGGGGCTCGTGTTCGAGGATACGGACTGCATGCCGGGCTTTGGCGGGTCGCTCGTCGAGATCAGGACGCACAACGGCATTACGCGGGAGAACGTCACGATCGAGGGCAACGTGTTCCGCGACACGTGCCATGCGGCGATCCAAAAGGAGGGCCGCGGCGACGTGGCCGGCATCAGCATCCGGAACAACACGTTCGTGAACATCGGGCTGCGACTCGATCCGGGCATGGCGGGGCCGCTCGACACCGGGGGCGAGAGCGAGTTTCAGATCATGCACGGCGCGATCGGGCTGGCGCACCACCCCAACCAGAACACGGTCAGCGGCAACATAACCGGCAACTACATCAGCGGCACGAGCGCGGCCGGCATTCGCGTGTTCAACGCGCACGACATGGTCATATCGGACAACTACATCGCCGACACCCCCGCGAGCGCGATCGGGCTGGCGCACAACCCGCAGAACGTCGTGGTCCGCAACAACACGATCGTCGGCGCCAACAGCGAGCCCGACCTGGACTACATCGGGGGCATCGAGGGCAGCGGCGATGCGGACTACTGGCAGTTCCTCAGGACGTACAGCATCATCCTAGAGTCGGACACCCTGTCGCAGGACCACCCGCTGCACGGCGACGGCAAGCCGGCGCCGGACGCGGCCATCAACGTGTGGTCCGACGGCGAGGACATACGGGTCGAGGGAAACACCATACGGGACAGCGACGGGGCCTTTACGATATGCACCGGCGTGTGCGCGTTCGAGAGCGACGGGAACGTGCGCGGGGGCGACGAGAACGGGCATGCGGGCTGGCCGCCGAACACGCCGGACATACGCAACATACCGTTCGACAGGAACATTACGGATGCCCGGTTTGTGTTTGCCGACAACGTCGTGCACGCCTACAACGGCACGGACAACAACGGCGCGCTCGTGCGGAGCGACACGATCGGCGAGCTCGACGCGTCCGGCAACACGTTCGTCGGGTGCGGCGCGGGCATGGCCGGCCGGCCGGTCCCGACGTTCGGCAACGTGACCACAGGCTCGGCCGTGTACGAGGATGCGGGGTGCGAGTACGAGTACCACGTCACGCGCACGCTCGGCGTCGGCGACATCATACCGCATATGGTCGCGGTAGACGAAGAGACGGGGTACGTGTATGTCGCCAACACGCCCCACCTGGGCACGCGCGACCAGGACTACTCGCACCTGCGCATATACGACGGGGGCACGGGAGAGGCGCTCGGCGACATCCGCTTCAACGGGACAAACTCGCGCATATCCGATGTCGAGGTCGCCGGCGGAACGGTGTACGTCGCCCACATGTGGGGCATTGGTGACAGCTCTCTGGGATGGGACGGCCGCATGTGGAACGGGGACGGACTGATGAACCTGACGGCGATCGAGGCCGGCTCGTACGAGGTGCTCGGCACGATCGAACTGGTGCACGGGGACGGCGCCGGACAGAACGCGACAAGGGGCGTGATATCCGACCTGGCCCTCGATCCGCTCAGGAGCAGGGCGTACGTCTCGACCGCAAGCGAGGGGCCCGTGCTCGCCGTCGACGTGTCCGATCCCGGTTCGATGATGCTGATGTACACGGCTGCCGGAAACGCCAGCGCGGGCGAGTGGAGCCCGTACGGCGCAGCCGGCCCCGCGTCGGCGCTCGCCGTCGACAACGGCACGGGCATGGTGTACGCGGCAGCCCGCGTCGGCGACAGGGACGACAGCACCCTGCACTCTTGGGGGATCGCGATGCTGGACTTTGGCGCCGGCGGCGCCTTTGGGCCAAACTACACGCGCGCGCACTTTCTGAACATGTCGGCAAACCCCGCGCCGGATCCCGCGGAAGAGTGCGGGGGCGACTACAACCGGCACCCGTGCAACGAGGACGTCCTGGTCGAGTCGCTGCTGCTCGACGCGGCCGGCGGCAGGCTGCTTGCCCTGTACGCAAACCACTCCGTGTGGGCGTTCGGCCTCGACGGCGCGGGCTATCCTGCCAACTACACCGAGGTCGACGTGAGGCAGCGGGATCCCGCGCCCGGAAGCTACGAGGACGGCTACGGCAGAAGCCGAGACCACAACCAGATCAGCGACATCGCGCTGGACGGCGAGCGGAGGCTCCTGTACGCATCGCTCCACGACTTTGCAAACCCGCGGGTCGCCGTGATCGACGCCGACACGCACGAGCGGGTCGGCCTGGCCTCTACGAGCAGCCAGGCCTCAAGCCTTGGACTGGATGCGAGGACGGGGGCGGTATACGCGCTGCCGCAGTGGACGCCGAACGCGTACGTGATAGAGGCTGCCGCAAAGACCCGCCTGCAGTCCGTAATCGACGGCGCCCTGCCGGGCGAGGCGGTGAGGCTGCTGCGGGGCACGCACGACGATACCGTCCTGGACGTGACGCGGCCGCTGACGCTCGCATCGGCATCCGACCTGCCCGGCTCGGTGACCTTTACGGGGTACTCGCGCATCGAGGTAGAGGCCGACAACACCGCCATACGCAGCCTGTCCTTCAGGGACACGGACTGCATGCCCGGCCTGGCCGCCTCGCTCGTCGAGATACGGACGTACGGCAACGACTACACGCGCAGCAACGTCACAGTGGAGGGCAACGCGTTCAGCGACACGTGCCACGCGGCGGTGCAGCAGGAGGGGGTAGGCCGCCTCGACAACGTCCAGGTGCGGGGCAACACGTTCGTAAACATAGGCCTAAAGGTTCCCGACGGCAGGATGCAGCCGATCGACACGGGCGGCGAGAACGAGTTCCAGCTCTTCCACGGCGCGATCGGCCTGGCCCACCACCCGTCCCAGATGCCCGTGAGCGGAGTCGTCGCCGACAACCGCATAGTAAACACGAGCGCGGCCGGCATACGGGTGTTCAACGCCGACGGCATGGCCATAACGGGCAACTACGTCGAGGGCACCCCGGCGAGCGGCATCGGGCTTGCGCACGGGCCGAGCAACACCGCCGTCGCAAACAACACGCTCGTGCGGACCAACAGCGAGCCGAACCTGGACTACCTGGACGGAATCGAGGGCAGCGGCGAGCCGGGCTACTACGGGTTCATCAACTTTGACCGCCCCAACCCGCACGCCTACCTGGGCCTGCAAAAGGTCAGGGACGGCCCGCCGTACGCCGTGCCGTCGCCCGATGCGGCCGTCAGCGTCTGGGCCGGCGCCGTGAACGTCAGCGTCACCGGAAACACCATACGGGGCAGCGACGGCGCATTCACGGTCTGCACCGGAGTGTGCGCGTTCGAGAGCGACGGGCCGGTCCGCGACAACCCGCGCAACGTGCCTTCCAACGACGTGCCGGTGAACGAGCAGGTGCGGTTCGCCGGCAATACCATACACGCGCACAACGGGACGGACAACAACGGCAGGCTGGTGCGCAGCTATGCGCTCGGCACGCTGGATGCGACGGGCAACACGTTTGTGGGCATTGATGCGGCCGGCGCCGCCGCCGGGATGGTGAGGGCCGATGCGGGCGGCGAGCCGATCGGAACGGCCGTCGTTGCAGCATTCGTCTCGCCGGGCAGGATACTTGCAATCTACGGCGCGCCGCTCGGCCCGCCGGCCGGGCATGCGGGCCCCGTGTACGGCAGCGTCACCGGACCGGGCGGCCTGGACGAGGCGCCCGCCGGCGAGTCGGGCCTCTACACCAAGGTGCACGCGATCGAGATCGGCGGGGACGGCGTGGACTCCATGCAGAGCGGCACGATCGCGCTCAGCGTCGACTTGGAGGGCATCGATCGAAGTGGAACACACTATGCCTTCCGCGGCGACTCGATACCCGTAAGGCCGAGCGGCACGAACGCGGCGGCAGCGTCTGCCGCATTCACGTCGCCCGGCACGGCCCGGATCGTGTACGGCGCGCCGCTGGCCGCGTCCGCGTCCGACTATACTGGCCTGCGCGTGGGGCCCCTGAACGCATCGGCCGCCGTACTGGGCGTGTCTGGGTCGGGCACCGCGGCCCATACCCTGTCGATCAAGTCCGACTATGCGGTAACGGCGGCGACGGCCGGCTACATCGACATTGCGCCGCTGGCGCTGCTGCCGGACGGAGGCCTGTTTGCAGGCGCCGACGGCCTGCCGATTGGCAGCGGCCTGGGGGCGGGAACGACCGCCGTTGCGCCTCCGGGATCTGATCCCTTTGTGATCGAGGCGGACACCTTTGCAGACTCGCTCAACGGCACCGGCAGCGCGGCGATCCGCGTGCCGGGCGGCGCGATCCCCGCCGTGAACTTTACGGTGTCTATGGAAGCGGCCACCATCACGTTCGCATCGAGGACGAGCATTACCGACAGGGGCACGGGCATGCCGTACGAGGGGCCGATCAACGTCACGGTGGCGGCAGCGGAGAGGCGGGCGGCGGCCGCAGGCGCGCTCGGCGTCGCAGGCGACTCGGGCCGGATCGGCATCGTCGTGGAGATCGGCGATCCGAACGCGGACATTGCGCTCGACCGCCCGGCGCGCATACTGCTCGCCGGCCAGCCGGCGCCGGCCGACGTGTACCACATGGACAGCATGGGGACCGTGGCCAGGATCGCCGAGTGCGGCGATGCGGCGGCCGGCCCGGCCGGATGGCTGGCCGACAACCGCGACAGCGTGCCGTTCTGCCATACGGTGGAGGGCGGGGCGGAGGCCGGCACGGGCGACTATGCGATCTACACGTACCGCCTCAGCGCATTCTTCGTCGTAGGCGAGGACGACGACGGCGGCACGGGCGGCGGCGGCGGCCCGGCGCCCGCGGTGTCCCGGGTCGAGCCGGCGAGCGCCAGCGGGACGTACGGGGAGGGCGAGGCGATCAGCATCGCAGTCGTGTTTACAGAGGGCGTCAACGTGACGGGCACGCCGCTGCTCGAGCTCGAGACGGGCGCAGTGGACCGGAACGCTACGTACGCCTCGTCAGACTCTGCGACGCTGATGTTCCGGTACGTGGTTCAGCGGGGCGACGCCACAATGGACCTGGGGTACACCGGCACGGACGCGCTGGCGCTCAGCGGCGGCGCGATCCGGGATGCCGACGGCAACGATGCAATCCTGGCACTTCCGGCACCCGGATCGCCGGGCTCGCTCTCGCACTCTGGCGACATTGCGATCGATGCGCCCAACCGCTTGGTGCAAAGGATGACGGCCGTCCTGGTCGTCCCGGATGCGCCCCCGCCGGAGACTCGGGAGCCTCCGGCGCCGCAGGTCGTCGCAGCGCCGCCGCTTGCGCCGTTCGGAGGCGGCGGAGGCGGCGGCGGCGGCGGCGGGGGCGGCGCGCGTATCATGGCGGACGGCACCGGCCAGGTGATCCTCTACTCGGCCGCATGGGACTGCAACGAGGGCACGATCCGAATAACTGCCAGCGACGCGGCCGGCGCCGACGTTAGCATCCTCTCGTCGGCCGGCGCGGTCGCCGCAAGAACGTCCGACGGGCCGCACCCAGAGGGCCGCACCGTCTACGAGGCGCCCCTCCCAGAGGATGCGATACTGTCGATCAGGGCCGCTGCGGTAGACGGCAGGACAATGTCGACTGCGACAGAGGCGGTGCGGACGGGCGGGCAGTGCACGGGCGAGGCCGTGTTCAGGGCGTACGGAATGCCTGCCGACGCCGCGCAGCCGGAATCGGCCGACCGGGAGAGCCCGGCAGGCGAGCCGCCGACGTCCGATCGCCCTGATGCGCCTGAAGACCGGGAGAGCCCGGCAGGCGAGCCGTCGACGGCCGATCGCCCTGATGCGCCCGAAGACAAGGCGAAGGGGCAGTCCGACATGCCGCCGCCGCCCCGCGATCCGGACGAGGATGCGCCCGGTGCGGCTGATGCCGATCGCGTTGCGCCGCCAGCCGAGGCGCCGGCATCCTCCGAGCCTGATGCGCCCGGTGCCGAGGGCGACGACGAGGGCGGCTGCCTGATCGCGACTGCCGCGCACGGGACAGAGATGGCCCCGCAGGTGCAGCGCCTGCGCGAGGTTCGCGACGGCACGCTCTTGACGACAGAGTCTGGCAGGGCGTTCATGGCCGCGTTCGGCTCTGCGTACTATGCATTCTCGCCGCAGGTGGCGGATCTGGAGCGCGAGCACCCGGCGTTCAGGCAGGCCGTCGCCGCGCTTGCCGCGCCGATGCTGCTTGCGCTGCAGGTCGTCGATGCGGCCGAGCCCGGGTCAGAGCACAGCGTCGCAGCGTACGGCGCGCTGGCGATCGCACTCGTCATGGGCATGTACGTCGCGGCGCCGGCAGCCGGCATGGGGTATGCGATCCGCCTTGCCCGGGGCGGGGGCGGCCTCTGCAAGCCACGTGTGTAGGCGCCGGGTTGCCGCCCCGCCGCATCTCCGATGGCGGTGCGGCGGGCAGTGGGCGGCGGGACGGATGCAGGGGCGGGGACGAGCCGGCGCGGGCCGCCTGCACCGCCCGGTACGATCCGTGATCTCTCCCCCTGCTTGCCTGCCTGCCGTCCGGCGCCCGCCGGCGGGCCCCGCACCGCCTTGTGCTGCATCGGGAGGCGGTGCATCCCAGCCCCGCCCCGCTGGGCGCGCGTTCGACCGCGCCCGCGCCCTGCGGCGGCGCATTGCGCCGCCCCCGCGATCCGCTTAATTAGGGCGGCCGGCGGCGGCGCGCCGATGGGCAAAAAGTCCTCGGCCAAGCGGGGCGGCAAGGGCGGCGGCGCCGCGCCAGCCGGGGGCCGCTCCTACCGCGATGCGCCGCACCGGACCGAGGCCGAGAGGCGCGAGAGCCACGCGGCCAAGCGCAGCAAGAGCAAGAGGCGCAACTACATGGTCGTGATCGGAGCGGCCGCCGCCGTGGCGGCCATCGTAGGGTGGTCTGCGTACACGTTCACCACCCTCCAGCCTGCCGTCTCGGGCATACCCCCGGGGGCGGGCCTGTACGGCGACGAGCACGAGCACGCCTCGATACTCGTCGTCATATTCGGCGACCGGTTCGACTTTTCAGGCCCGTCGTTCCAGATACAGAACCGCTGGATACACTTCGAGGCGCAGGACGGGACGACCATACACCGCCACTCGTCGGGCGTGACTACGGGGTACCTCTTCGAGACGCTCGACATACGCGTCGACGAGGACTGCTACGTGTTCCCCGACGGCCGCGAGTTCTGCACCAACGAGGACTTTGAGCTGCGCTACTACGTCAACGGCGAGCAGGTCGACTCGGTCAACGACTACGTGTTCGGCGACCAGGACCGCATACTCGTGACGTACGGCAACGAGACGCCCGAGGAGATCAACGAGTACCTGGCCGAGCTCAACGCGCAGCCGATAGTGGCCTAGCCGCGGCCGGCGCCGCCCCGGCAAAACCCAATATACCGACCGGCCGGCGCGGCGGCGGCATGCCGGAGGGAGCGGGCGGAAGCGGGGACCGCGGCGGGGACCGCGCGGGCCCAGCCATATCGAGCCGGAACGTCCTCGAGGGCGCCGAGCGCGCGCCGCATCGGGCCATGTACAAGGCCATGGGCCTCGACGATGCCGACCTGTCGCGGCCGCTCGTCGGCGTGTGCCACACGGGCAACGAGGCGACGCCGTGCAACGTGCACCTCGCCGGCCTGGCCGCCGAGGCCAAGCGCGGCGCGTCTGACGGCGGGGCCACGCCGCGCGAGTTCTCTACGATTGCGGTGAGCGACGGGATTGCGATGGGCCACGAGGGCATGAAGTCCTCGCTCGTCTCGCGCGAGGTCATCGCCGACTCGATCGAGCTCATGGTCAGGGCGCACCAGTACGATGCGCTCGTCGGCATCGCCGGCTGCGACAAGTCGCTGCCGGGGACCATGATGGCCATGGCCCGCCTCGACGTGCCGTCCGTGTTCGTGTACGGCGGGACGATAATGCCCGGCGAGCTCGGCGGCCGCGAGCTTACCGTGGTGGACGTGTACGAGGCCGTCGGCGCGCACGCCTCGGGCGCCATCACGGCCGGCGACCTCCGCGACATAGAGAACGCGGCCTGCCCGGGGGCCGGATCGTGCGGCGGCATGTTCACGGCCAATACCATGGCGTCAATCTCGGAGGCCGTCGGGCTTGCGCTGCCCGGCAGCGCCTCGCCTCCAGCCGAGGACTCTAGGCGCCGCAGGGCCGTATACGATGCGGGCGCCGCGTGCGCGGCCCTGCTAGAGTCGGGCACGCGGCCGAGCGACATACTCTCGTTCGAGGCGTTTGAGAACGCGATCGCGATGCTAAACGCCGTCGGCGGCTCGACCAACGGCATACTGCACCTGCTCGCACTCGCCCGCGAGGCCGGCGTGCGCCTCACGTACGACGACTTTGAGAGGGTGCGCAAGCGCACGCCGCACATCGCCGACATGAAGCCGGGAGGGGGCTACGTCATGAGCGCGCTCGACAGGGCAGGCGGCATCCCGTACGTAATGGCCCGCCTGCATGCGGCGGGGCTGCTCCACGGCGAGTGCCTCACCGTCACGGGGCGCACGCTCGCCGAGAACCTGGACGGCGCCGCGGCGGCCGCGGCCGCGGCATCGGGGGGATCCGCCGTGGCCGATGCCGGCGCGGCGGCATCCGCGCCTCCGGGGCGGATCGTGCGCCCCGTGTCGGACCCGATACACCGCACGGGGACGGCGGTCATACTCCGCGGCAGCCTCGCCCCGGACGGGGCCGTCATCAAGACGGCCGGCGTCGAGATGGACAGGTTCGAGGGGCCGGCGCGCGTGTTCGACCGCGAGGAGGACGCCTTTGCCGAGGCCTCGCGCGGCGGGATATCGCCGGGCGACGTCGTCGTGATCCGGTACGAGGGCCCGCGCGGCGGCCCCGGAATGCGCGAGATGCTCGCCACGACGGCGGCCCTCGTCGGGCAGGGGCTCGGCAGGCGGGTGGCCATGGTGACGGACGGGCGGTTCTCGGGCGGCACGCGCGGGTTCATGGTGGGGCACGTCGCGCCGGAGGCGTTCGCCGGCGGGCCCATCGCGCACGTGCGCGACGGCGACCGCGTGCGCATAGATGCCGCGTCGGGATCGATCGACCTGCTCGTCGATGCGGCCGAGCTTGCGGCGCGGGCGCGCGGCTGGGAGCAGCCAAGGCCGAACTACGCGTCCGGCGCCCTTGCAAAGTACGCGTCCCTTGTCGGCTCGGCCGCCGAGGGGGCCGTCACGAGGCCGGCCGCCGCCGCGGCATGACGCGGCCGCCCCTGGGCGCAGTGCGAAAATTCCGGCCGGAAAAGCGGCCGTGGGGGAAGGCTGCCGGACCCCTGTCATGCGTGCATGCTGCACCGCAGGACGGTGCGGCCGCTCGAGCTGTCCGCCGACAGCGAGTAGCCGTCCTCCAGGCCCCTGCCGCACACGTGGCAGGCGACCGGCTCGGCGCTTGTCATGAGGTATGCGGCCGAGCCGTCGGGCAGGAAGACGTCGTGGATGACGACGGGCCTGAGCATGTTCGATCTTCTGCTGCTCATGGGCGGGCCGCCACACGGCCCCCTATTAAGCATACCGTACGCTTACAGGGCTTTATAGGGGCCATACGGCAGAGTATGGGTGCTTGACGTCCGTGTGACGCACGGCGCACGGGGCGATCGCCGGCGGCCCGGCCCTGCCGCCCGCCCGGGCACGACGTCGCGGCGCTTGCGCGGGCAGCCGGGATCCGACCATCGCGGCGCCCTGCGCCTGCTCGAACCGGCGGCCTTCCAGGCCGTGCCAGAAGTCGCTCCTGCGCGCCGCGCCGCCGGCCCTCGCAGCCAGCGCCTTGGATCGCCCTGGGCCGCATCTGGCGCTGGCCGGGCGCTTGGCCCGCTGGCCGGACGGGCCGGACGCCGCGCGCCGGCGCTGCGGGCGCCGGCGCTAGCGGCCGCCCTTCTTCCTACGACCCGCCCTGCCGGCCGCCGCCGCGGCCTTTCTCCACGCCGCGGCGGCCTTTTGCGCGTCGGGGTCGGCCTGCCCGCGCGCCGCCTCGCCGTCCGCCCATGCCGCCGACCGCCTGGACGCGGCGGCCTCCATCCTCCGAATCTCGGACGACAGCCGCGCCGTCTCCCCCGCATGCTCTTCGGCCGCAGCCGACAGCATGCGCGCCTGCCCTGCATCCTCCCGCGCGCCTGCCTGCACCGACGGCAGCGCGTCGCGGTCGCCGTCCCACCTGTACCCTGCCGACGACCACCGGTCAGAACTCTCTGCCAGCCTGATTGCGTCCAGCAGCAGCGCCTTTGCCCAGTCGATTGCACTCGCCACAAGATCGGACGCGGTCAGCGCATAGCCGTGCGACCGTATGGACCGCTCCGTCATGGACGCGTCGTGATTTGGCTCCGCTGCCAGCCTGTACGCCTTCGCAGCCTCGAGCTGCTTTTTCCCGGCCGCATTGCTGAGATCGGCCGAGCGGCTGAACGCCCCGGCGGCCCGATCCGATGCCTTCGCGGCATCCATCAGCAACTCCCCCACGCGCCCCATCTCATCCGCGTCTACCGCGCCCTGCGCATCGATCGACCGCCCGAACGCCTCCGCCGCCCGCCCCCTGGCATCGTCGGCCTCGGCCCCGGCCGCCCATCCCTTCCTGCGCTTTGCCCATGCCGCATGATCTCGAATCGATCCCTCCCACGCCATTGCATCGGCGGCCGCCTCCCAGAGTGCGGCCGCCGCCGGCTTTGTCCCGCCTGCTCCGCCTCCGAGCCGATCGATCTGCCGCTCTCCGCCGAGCCCCGCCGCGCCGCCCCGGCCGCCATGCTCTTCCGATCCGTCTTCGGCGGCGCGCCCGCCGGCGCTTCGTGCCCCCCGCATGCGGCCGGCAGCGGCGGCGCGCCCGCCGCCCGCCTCCGCCGCCCGGCTTTTCGGCCCCTCGCCCCTGTCAGCCCTGCCGGCCGATGCCGCGGCCTCCTTCCATGCCGCCACGGCCTCTTCCTCGTCGGGGCCGGCCCGCCCGCGCGACGCCGCCGCCCTCTCGGCCGCGCCCGCCGCCTTTTCGGCCACGGTCGCCGTCATGTCCCTCACCGCCTCTGCCGCCCTCTCCCCCTCCTTCGCGAGCTCGGCCATTTCAGCCGGCTTTGTGCGGTTGTGCCTAGCATTCTCCCACGAGCCGGCCAGCCAGGGCGCCTGGGCGGCCTGGCTGCCGCCCAGAATGGGCGTGTCGGGCGCCCGCTTGGCCGCGCCGGCCGCCAGCCGCTCGGCATCCAGCACGATCCCCTTCGCATCCTCGGCCACGGCCGCCGCCATCATGGCCTCCGTGCGCGCATTCTTGTGTGACTCTTCCGCCCATTCGCGCATCATCTGCGCCCGTTCCGCCTCCGCGGCCCGCCCGTGCGCCGCGGAAGACCTGGTTTTCGCATCCCCTGCCGCCTCTTTCATCTCCGACGCCCGCATGAACCCCCTGGCCGACTCCCTCATCGACGCCGCGGCCTGCGACATTCCCCTCGCCGCCCGTTCCGCCGCGCCCGGGCCCGCGCCCGCCCGGCCCTGCGCATCGGCCGCGTTGCCGCCCGCATCCCCCGCCGCGTCGTCTGCAGCTGCCTTGGCCTCCCAGGCCGCCCTGCGCGCCCTCCATGCGGCATGCTCGTGTATGGACGCCTCCCACGCCATTGCCTCGCTTGCCGCCGCCCACCGCGCCGCGGCCGCCGAGGACGACGACGACAAAGCATCTCCCATGCGGCGGCCTGCGCCGCATGGCCGCCTTTATGCCGTTCGGCCGGGCCCAGCCCGCGCCCCGGCCGCCGCCGGCCGCGCCGGGGCGCATGCCGGCGCGCCGCCGCCGGCCGCCCCGCCCTACCACGACGGCTCGTCGCGCATCACGGCCCGGCCCGACTCGACGGCAAACCCCATGGCCTCGAGCGTCGCGCGGGCCGTCGGCGAGTTGCGATCGAGTATGTTCTGGGCAAGGCGCTCCCTGTGCTCCCTGCCCAGGTGCTGCCCTATCTTGTACTTGCCGCGCATGCTCTCGGGGGTGACGCGCATGATCGCGACGTGGTCGACGACGTCCATCTCGGGCCTTATCGGCTCGTACCTGCCCTCGGGCTGGTACTTTGCCATGAGGGCGTTGAGCGCGGCGGCCTTTTCCTTCCTGTCATCGACTATGCTGCACAGCCCCTTTGCGACGACGCTCACGTACAGCGTGTCGGCGAGCGACGCGTCGGCCGGATCCTCAAAGTACGACGGCAAAAACTCCAGCTCACGGTCGACCTCGAAGCCGACGCGGGGGTTGCGCCTGGCGTTGTCGAGCTTTTCGCCCCTCGTGTGCGAGTGCATGTAGATCGACCCGCCCATGTAGGCAAAGTTCATCGGAATGACCTGCGGGTACCCGTCGGCGTCGATCGTCGCGATGCGCCCGACGTGCTCCGCATCGAGGAACTCGGCGATCCTCTCGGGCGACCTGATCTCGAGCCTGCCTGCAAGCTGCACGCCCGTCCGGCCGCCCGCGCCGATATAAGCGCCGCGCCGCCGCCCGGCGCCCCTAGATGTAGTCCTTGCCCATGGCGCCCCTCAGGGCGCGCGGCACCTCTATGCGCCCGTCGCCCGTCTGGAAGTTCTCGATTATGGCCACCATGGTGCGCGTCGTGGCCACGACCGTGCTGTTGAGCGTGTGGACTAGCCCGGTCGGCACGTCGGGGCTGTCCCTGTACCTGACGGCGAGCCTCCTTGCCTGGTAGTCCAGGCAGTTCGAGCACGAGACGACCTCCCTGTACGCCCCCTGCGAGGCCATCCACGCCTCGATGTCGTACGTCTTGGCAGACACCTTGCCCATGTCGCCGCTAGAGAGGAGCACGACGCGGTGCGCCAGGCCGAGGCTCCTGTAGTACTCTTCGGCCGCCGACAGCATCCTCTCGTGCTCGGCCCACGACTCGTCGGGCCTTGCGAACACGAACTGCTCGACCTTGTCGAACTGGTGCACCCTGAATATGCCCTTCTGGTCGCGCCCGTGCGCGCCGGCCTCTTTGCGGAAGCACGGGCTCACGCCGGCGTACCTGACCGGCAGCGACTTGCCATCTAGTATCTCGCCTGCATGCATTGCGGCCATCGCGTGCTCGGACGTCCCGATCAGGTACAGGTCGTCGCCGTCTATCTTGTATATGACGTCCTCAAAGTCGTCGGCGATTACGGCCCCGTCCATCGACCTCCTGTTGAGCATGTACGGGGGCTGGACGGGCTCGTACCCCCTTGCGGCGAGCATGTCGAGCGCGTGCGATATGAGGGCGTGGTTGAGGCGGACGAGGTCGCCCTTCAGGTAGTAGAAGCGCGCGCCGGCCGCCTTCGCGGCCCTCTCCAGGTCGACAAGGCCCCTCGACACGGACAGGTCGACGTGGTCGCGCGCCGGCGCGCCGCCTTCTGCACTGCCCCACCTCCGCACCTCGACGTTGGCCGAGTCGTCGGGGCCGACGGGCACCGACTCGTGCAGGACGTTGGGCATGGACCTTGCGAGCCGGTCGTACCCGGCCTCGGCAGCCCTCTTTTTTTCCTCGGCCGCATCGATGGCGGCCGACAACTCGCGCATCTGCCCGATCAGGCCGGCCGCCTCGGCGCCGCCCCCGGCCTTCTTGGCCCTCGAGATCGCCGCCGCAAGCTCGTTGCGCCGCCTCTTGAGGGACTCGGCAGCGCCGATCGACTCGACGCGGGCCGCATCGGCGCCTATCAGCGCGTCCAGGTCGTACGCCGACCCCCTCGCCGAGAGCATGTCCCTGAGGGGCCCCGGCTCGCCGAGAAGCTTGCGGTCGATCACCGCCGCGTCACCCCGAGGGCCACCTGCACGTGGCCTAGCACCTCGTCTATCGTGGATGCGAGCGACGAGACCCTTGCCGCGCCGCGCGACTCGAACTCTAGCGTCATGGACGTCTCGCCCGCGTCGATGCGCATCGACAGCCCCTCGGGGAACCCCGTGTTGTCGGGCTCGAGGGCGGCCGCGGCGGCGGCTGCCCCGCCCGGCGGCAGGTCACGAAGCACTATCGTCACCGTGCACCCTGGCGACATCTGCATCGAGGCGGTCGAGAAAGTCGTCCAATTTGTCTCTTGGCACGCGCGCGCCTGCGGCCGCGTCGTGCCCGCCCCCGATGCCGCCGAACGCGGCGCCCGCATCCCTCATGAGCACCGCCAGGCTGACCGCGCCGGGCGCGCCGGGCGCGGCCCTTGCCGAGACCTTTGAGGTGCCCGCCTCGTCGCCGTCGGCCGTGAGGACGACGATCATCCCGGCGTTGCGCGGCGAGCCGGCGAGCAGCGACGCTATCGTGCCGGCCATCGACTCGGGGACGATGCCGGCCGCGTTGACCGTGAGGATGCGCCTGCCCCTCTGCGACCGCCCCCGCTCGCCGGCGATCCTGTCCATCTGCTCCCTTATGCGCCTGCGGTACTCGGCCAGGGACGCCTCGCCCTCGCGCAGCGCCGCTCCCCTGTCGCCCATGCATATGCATATCCCGACGCCGGCCCTGCCTATGCGCCCGCACGAGTTGAGCATGGTCGAGAACTCGCGCGCGTCCCTGAGGAAGCCGCGCTCGTCCTCGGCCGACAGCGTGTACGTGTACCCGACGATCTGGTCGGCCGCCGCATCGGCGCCGCTCCCGCCGCCCTCTTCCCCGCCTTCGCCGGCGGCGGCGGGGGGCGGGGCCGATGCGGCCGCGCCGGCCGCGTACCTTGCGACGGCCTCGACGAGCATGCGCTTTTCCTCGTCGGTCAGCTCGGCGGCCACGCGCCACCTGCCGCCGTCCTTGAGCGGTATGCCGGCCGACGTGAGCAGCGCGGTGCACGCGCTGCGGTTCCACGTCAGCCCGCCTATGAACGGCCGCGACGTGAATGCGAGCGAGTCGGGCAGGGGCCGCGTCTGCCGGCCGACGAGGAGCAGGTCCATCTCTACCTCCAAGAGGCCTCGCTCGACGGCCGCGTCGCGTATCTTTGCGTTCCTGCCGGTCATCGAGCAGCGCTCGCCCGAGTCCTGCCTGTCGCCGAGGGCGGCCACGACGGCCGTCGCCGACAGGTCGGCGTTGCGCGGGTCGACGGCCTCGGCGGCCAGGTACGACATTCCGCCGCCGCACACCTCTGACCCGCCGT
This sequence comes from Cenarchaeum sp., assembly GCA_965242695.1. Taxonomy (GTDB): domain Archaea; phylum Thermoproteota; class Nitrososphaeria; order Nitrososphaerales; family Nitrosopumilaceae; genus Cenarchaeum. Next base: position 82,341 of record CBDESU010000001.1, read on the forward strand.
CGATGCCGAACCGCCACGCGTTGATCACCCTCTCGTTGTCCATCTCGTCCTCGGGTATCTGGTGGTGGTCGAGCACGACCCAGTCGCCGCCGAGCCGGGCGTCGAGCTCGCCGGCCATGCCGCCGCCCAGGTCGGATATGATGTGGAACCTTCCGGGGCCCCGACCGAGCGAGGCGACCGCCTTTGGCCCGAACTCCTTTACGGCCGACACCGTAAACGTTGCGCCGGCCCTGCCGAGGGCCCTTGCGAGTATCCCGCCGGACGCGATCCCGTCGCAGTCGATGTGCGTCGTCACGGCTATGGGGGTGCGCGAACGGACGCGGTCCGCCACGGCGTCGGCAAAGTACGACAGGCCCTGGTCGATGCTGGGAGCCATTACTCGAGCTGCGCCACCACTGACTTGTACTTCCAGCCGGGCGGTATCCTGCCCGTCCTCTTGTAGTACACCGAGAGGCGGTGCACCTTTGCCTCTATGAGCTCGAGCGACCTCACGTTGCGCCGGTCGCCCTTGTTGGCCCTGAGGTGCCTCTGCAGGCCGACGGCCTTCTTGACCATGTTGTCCAGGTCCTCGGGCATCTCGGGGCCTGCGCCGGCCTCGGCGAGTATCTCGCCCATGGTCATGCCGGCGACGGACTGGACGAGCGGGATCGCGTGCTGGTCGCGCAGCTTTACGCCGATCTGGCTCGGCGAGAGGCCCTCGCCGGCGTACCTTACGACGAGCGCCTTTGCCTCCTCGGGCGTCTGCTTGACCCATACGGGGGCGGCCGGCTTGACGGGCCTCGTCGAGTGCGACTTGCCGTGCCTGTGCGAGTGGAGCCTTCCCACGGCCGGGCCGCCGGGGGTTCCAAATTAAACGTTGCCTGCGGCCGCCCTGCCGCCCGCCGGCGCGGGGCGCCTTTTAAGGGCCGGCAAGGGTTAAATAGCCGCCCTAGCAAGCCCGGCCATGCTTAGAGCAGTGCTCTTGGGCGGATTGTTTGCCGTTATCGGCGTTGGCAGCCTCGGGTTCATCGGGGTCGCCTATGCCGCGTACATGGGCAACGTCGGCGACCAGGGCCAGACGGGCCAGAACACGCTCGAGGAGACCCTCGAGCTTGCCAGGCGCCGGATAGATGCTGCCGAGTCCAACCCCTCTTCGGGCTCGGGGACGCCCTATCTTGACGCCAGCGGCGTGCTCGGCTCGTCTGCGATTGCGGGCGCCGTCTTTGGCGGCATTGCGGCCGCGCTCTTCTTCAGGTCCCGGACCGGCAAGTATGCCGCCCAGGGACGTGGGTGAGCAGGCCGACAGGCAGCCGACATTTTTCTATTTTAGGGGCGGCGGGGGGCGGTTGCCCCCTCCCCTGTCCGGCATGCCATGCCCGCAGCGCGCCTGGCGGCGCGCTGGCCGCCCCGGGGGGCCGGCGCGGGCCGCCTGACTGCGCGGCGCCGCCTTGGCGCCTGTGGAGCAGGGGGCCGGCGCCAAGCGACGCCTAGGCACTGCCTTGCCCGCGGCCGCGGGGATGGGGGCGGGGCTGCAGGGGGGCCTGCAGGCGCCCCGGCACCGCGCTGGGGCGCCTTGGGAAATGTATATAACGCACATGTTGGGGCGCCCGCGCATGACACCTATAGTGGGTGCATTCCTGAGCATCCTCTCGACGATGACGGGGCAGCTCGGCCCGAACTATGATCCCCTGTTCTACGACGTCATGATCTACATCTTTGGGACCATCATGTTCACCGTCTTCCTGCTCGCCATCATCGCCTTCTGGCTGCGCGTACACGGCTGGGGCTACAAGGACAACCGCGAAAGGTGGATCGACGAGCTGGATCGGCACTTTGAGCGCGAGGGCATCGGCCTGATTCCGGACAACGGCAAGTACTGGTAGGGCCATCTCACTATTTTCACTCTCCTATCCGCCATGCGGATAGGGGGCCCTGCGCGCGGCGCCGTGTCCGGCCCAGGCCCGACGGGGGAGGGGGGGGGGGGGCGCCCCTGGTGGCCCGCCGTCCGTGCCGCCGGGCTCCTGCGCGCGGCGCCGTGTCCGGCCCGCGCCAAGTGCGGCCGCCTGATCCCGTGGCATGTGCCATCCGGCCCTGCGCGCGGCCCGCCGTTCCCGTCCAACGGGATCGATCAGGGCGCCGCCGGCGGACGGCGCTGAGCAGGGGGCGCCTGCGCGGACCTGCAGCCTGCGCACCTACTTTGCGGCCCTGCGCGCGCCGCCTGCCTGCGGCCCGCAGCGTCCTGCGATCATCCACGGCGCAACGCCGCGGCCACGTTGCCTTGGCGAGGCCGACATGCTGGCGCCGAGTAGTCGGCCCCTGCGCGCGCCACTTGGGGGGGATGTCCTAGCGCGGATCGGCGGGCTTGATGCGCCCGCCTGCCCGCCTGCCGCCTCACACGTCCGGCGGCAGAAAGTCCTGGTCCTTGCTGTCGTCGTACGACTTTGACGTGAACTCGGCGACGTACTGCGAGCCGTCGACCAGCGGGGCGCGTATGAACTCGGGCGATGCCCTGCCGTCGACGATGATCCGGGACTTGTCCTCGACCATGTCCCTGAGCGGAAAGTCCCAAGTCCACAAAAAGTGACCGATCTCGAACGGGTACTCCTCGGACCAGGATGCGTGGATCGTCCCGTCGCTGGTGAGCGTGTACAGGCTGCGCTGGCAGCCGCCCTCCTCGAACCCGACCCTTGCCGGTATGTCCGCCCTGTTCCCGTCGACGTACATCTCTAGCGTGGCCGTGATCGTATAGGGCGTGTCCATGTCGTTTATGCATACCTTGAGGGGGTTGTCTAGGTTGGCCCACTGCTGGACGAGCGTGCTTGCGGCGGCCACCGATATGCCGATGGCCGCCGTTATGATGAGGAACCTGATCGTCTGCCTGCGCTTGGCGGGATCCCCCATGCCGGGCCAGAACATGGCCCGTCGTGCCGGGCGGCGCAATAAAGGCGTTTTCCGCAGTGCGCGGCCTGCCGCGGGGGAGGGGCGGCTGAGGCGGCCCCGCTCGCCAGGATCCGTCCCTGCCCTGATGCCTCCGGCGTGGGCTTGCCGGACGCCGGCCCGTGCCGGGGGATGGGGGCGCCCGCAGCCTGCACTTGTCGCGTCACATGCCCGGCGCCCGCTGCGATGATGCGTGCGCCCGGTCGCCGCTGGCGGATGGCACATGCCAAAGCGGGGCTTGCAGGGGGTTTCGACTTGGACTGTCGGGCGCGCGAGGGCGCACAGCGCCCGGCCCGTGCCCCCTGCCGCGCCCTTGGGAGGGGCACCTCCCTGTGCGGGCCATTGGCTGCCATCCGACATGTCATATACGCCCTCCGCCACGTGCCTGCATGGTCGTTAGACGGCAAGAGCCGGCGGGGGCGGAGCGCGGCGGCAGGGCGGATCCGAGCCGGCGGGATGCCTCTGCTCAGGGCTTTGATCCCGGAGATGCCCCGCAGCATCTCCGTGTGCGGGACGAACAAACGGGGCGAGTGCGCCCAGCGAGAATGGATGACGAGGAAGAGCGGCGCAGGAGGGCGGCAAGGATCAAGAGGCTGAACGATGCGATTGATGAACGGCTCGCCCGTCGCATCGGCCGGCGAATCGACAGGGGGCTAGACCAGCGCATTGGCCAGCGGCTTGACGAGGGGATGAAGCGGCGGGCACGCGAGGCGATGGAGCGCCGGCGGGACAGGTACGCCCAAGTGGGTATCCACAGGGCCTTTGCGCGGGACTGCGCAAGGTACATGGCCGGCGTGTCGTGCTAGGCGCGTTGCCGCCTTGCGCCTCTGATTGGGGCGCCGCCGTGCAGGCCTTGACGGCCACCCTACATGTTATATACAGCCGCTTGCCCTAGGCCTACGTGAGCGTGACAAAACAGGAGCCGGCGGGGGCGGAGCGCGGCGGCAGGGTGGATCCCGACCGGCGGGACGCCTCGGTTCAGGACCTTGATCCCGGAGATACCCCGCAGCATCTCCGCGTGCGGGACGAACAGACGGAGCGAGCGCGCCCGGCGAGAATGGATGACGAGGAAGAGCGGCGCAGGAGGGCGGCAAGGATCAAGAGGCTGAACGATGCGATGGATGAGCGACTCGCCCGGCGCATCGGCCAGCGGATCGACAGGGGGCTAGACCAGCGCATCGGCCAGCGGATCGACAGGGGGCTAGACCAGCGCATCGGCCAGCGGCTTGACGAGGGGATGAGGCGGCGGGCGCGCGAGGCGATGGAGCGCAGGCGGGACTGGTACGCCCAGGTGGGAATCCACAGGGCCTTTGCGCGGGACTGCGCAAGGTACATGGCCGGCGTGTCGTGCTAGGCGCACGGATGTACACATGCGCATTTTTGGACGGTCGATCTGAGTGCTAGGTGCACTTCCGAGCACCATGGCTTAGTAGCACATGGCTCGCGTCTACACATGGCGTTCCTGCCACCTGATCCTTCGCATCTCTGTCGCCCTGTCACGATATTTCTTGCCCTCTGCATACCTTCCCACTCTGTCCAACACATGTCCTAGTTCTTCATACGTGTCGGGGTTGGCAGGATCTAGCCGGGCCGCGGCCTCGTAGGCGGTCACAGCCTCGGCATACCTGCCTGCCTCGTACAGCGCCTTTCCGAGCCCGAGCCTGGCGTCAAGGCTGCCGGGATCCAGCCGGGCCGCGGCCTCGTAGGCCGGCGCCGCCTCGGCATACCTGCCTGACTCGTACAATGATCGGGCCAGCCCGATCCTAGCATCAAGGCTGCCGGGATCCAGCCGGGCCGCGGCCTCGTAGGCCGGCGCCGCCTCGGCATACCTGCCTGACTCGTACAGCGCCTTTCCGAGCCCGAGCCTGGCGTCAAGGCTGCCGGGGTCCAGCCGGGCCGCGGCCTCGTAGGCATGCGCCGCCTCGGCATGCCTGCCTGACTCGTACAATGATCGGGCCAGCCCAATCCTAGCATCAAGGCTGCCGGGGTCCAGCCGGGCCGCGGACTCGTAGGCCGGCGCCGCCTCGGCATGCCTGCCTGACTCGTACAGCGCCTTTCCGAGCCCGAGCCTGGCATCAAGGCTGCCGGGGTCCAGCCGGGCCGCGGCCTCGTAGGCCGGCGCCGCCTCGGCATGCCTGCCTGACTCGTACAATGATCGGGCCAGCCCAATCCTGGCATCAAGGCTGCCGGGGTCCAGCCGGGCCGCGGCCTCGTAGGCCGGCGCCGCCTCGGCATGCCTGCCTGACTCGTACAGCGCCTTTCCGAGCCCGAGCCTGGCATCAAGGCTGCCGGGGTCCAGCCGGGCCGCGGCCTCGTAGGCCGGCGCCGCCTCGGCATGCCTGCCTGACTCGTACAGCGCCTTTCCGAGCCCGAGCCTGGCGTCAAGGCTGCCGGGGTCCAGCCGGGCCGCGGCCTCGTAGGCGGTCACAGCCTCGGCATGCCTGCCTGCCTCGTACAGCGCCTCGCCGAGGCCGAGCCGGGCATCAAGGTCGCCTGGATCCAGCACCGCGGCCTCGCGCATGGCATCGGCCGCCCTGGCGTAATGCCCCATCTTCAGCAGCGACTCGCCCATGCCGCGGTGCGCCGCGGCGCCCCCGAGCTCGTGAACAAACGTGTTGCCTGGATCGCTCCCCCTGTCGCCCCGCCTGCGCGGCGCGAATGCGACTATCTCGCTTCTCTTGATTCCGGCACTGTATGACTTTGCGGCATCTTCGTGCCTGCCTAGCGCCTGCATCGCGTTTCCAAGTCCCACGCGCGCGGCGGCATCGTCGGGATCCTGCGCGATCGCCCCGCGGTACTGCTCGGCAGCCTCTGCGTGCCTGCCCGCCAGCGCAAGCGCAGTGCCGTGCCCCGTCTGGAACGGCGCATCGCCGGCGCCCTTGCGCGCCTCAGCCTGGTAGTACTGCACGGCTGGAATCCCGCCGCCGTCGTCCGCCACGGCCAGCGCGCGCCCTGCGGCGGCGCGCACCGCGGCGTGGCCGGGATCGACGGCGGCCGCCTTCCCGTACCACTCGACGGCCTCTTTCGGCCGTCCTGCCAGCACCAGAAAGTTGGCCATGCCGACAAGGGGGAGGATGCTCCCGGGGTACGCCCCTGCCGCCTCTTCGTACGCCGCCTCTGCCTCTGCGCTCCTGCCCAGGCGCGCAAGGCAGTGTCCCGTGTACAAAAGGGACCACAGGTCGCACTTTGCACCCTTGGACACTGTCCTGTCCCTGTACCGCCTGCATATCTTGAGGGCCGCCGCGGCCGCCTTTCGCGCTCCGATGAAAATGCCGGCCGCATCCATTACAGAGGCCTCTACGATGAGGGCCGTGGCCAGGTACTTGTCGCTGCCCGCCAGGACGGCCCGCACGAACCTCTCAAGGACGGCCAAGTGCCGCACGTCGTCAAACTTGAACGCGCCGAGCGAGTGGACCAGCGCGTGGCGCAGGTCGAACAGGCGGGCAAGGTCGTCGCGCATCTCCTCCAGGCACTTCCGCAGCAGGGGCAGGCCGTACGTGTCGGCCAGCCGCCCGATCGCATCGACGCTTTGGAGTCCGTGGCCGAGCGCATCGATGCGGGACATGCTGACCCGGACGGCCCGGCCCACGTCCTTGATCTGCGCTGGCATGTGTGCCCTGCCGTGCATCAAGTCGAGCCGCTCCTCGAGGATCAGCCGCAGGAACTGCTCGAGAATGGTGACGGCCTGCGTGACGATGGCCGCCTTTATGACAGGATCGCGCGACCCCGCGCGCACCTTCAGATGCGCTATGCCTATGAATACGTCAAGCATGCCCATGCCGATCATCGCCAGCGTGATCGGGTACCTTGGCATGTGCACGGTGCGACCGCCTGCCTTATCCTCTGTAGATGTACTAGGCAACGAAATTTGCGGTATTGGGCTTCTATTTAACTCACACGGGCCTCTGAGCGCCTGAACAGGCGTGCCCACGCCGCTTGGCGGGGCGCGCCCGGCATGCGCTCCGCACATGAAGGGCGGCCGAGCTGGCGGGAGATGCGGGGAGCGCCCGGCGCGCCGCGCCCGCTGACGCGATCTCTCCGGATCCTCCCGCCACATCGCATGCCGGGCGGCTAGCCCCCGGCGGGGCGATCTGCGCCGTCCGCCCGCGGCGGATGGGCGCGGGCGCGCCCGCGGCCGCGGCCGGCCCGCCGCGGGCAAGGAACAATAGCGGCCGGCCGGACGGCCGCCTCCGTGCGGGGAACAGGCGGCCGCCTAGGTTGCAAGGCAGAGCGAGACGGCGCCGCCTCCGCCGCCTCAGCCGCCGGCTGCGACGAAGGCCCGCCTCCGTCCGTCCGGTACATCCGCATGTTCAACAGGTTCTTCAGGGATGCGGCCATGACAAGCACGTACAAGGTCGCGCTGCTCAGGTCGCTGGCCGACGTCGGCGGATACGGCACATCCCGGCTCGCAGGCGGGCACTGGATCGGCAGGCTCTGCGCATCCGGCGGCGCATCCGCCTGCCGCCTGGTCATGGACCTCAACTTTGCCGCGGCGCGGTTTGCAAAGTTTTACTGGGACATGGAGGTCGGCTTTGGCCTCCTGCACATAGCGCCCGGCAGCGGGATGCGTCGCCGGCCGCGCCGCCTCCTCATGTCCCGCCTGGTCGCCGACGCCGCGGCGCGGCGGGCGGCCGCGGGGGAGAGCGGACAGGCCGGCCTGTCCGCCGTCGCCGTTCCGAGGCTCGACGAGCTTGCATCCGACGACATGTCGGGCCTGCGATCAAAAACAATCGCCGTAATCCAGCGCGACGTGCTCGATGCCGTCTCCCGCGACATGCCGGGCCTGTACGACATACTGCCCGGCCGCCGCCACATTTCATTCGATGCCGATCTCGTGTGCTTTATGCGCGAGTACGGCCCGACCGTCAAGAGGGCCCTCAACCACCGCCTTGCCGTCCTGCTCGAGGGCCTCAACCCCGACGCGGTCCACGTTGCCACAAAGACCGACGAGCTTCCGATCGCCGAGAGGGTGGATGCCGCCAGGCGGCTCGCCGGCGCCGCCGGCCGCGATGCCCGAGCCTGACGCATGCCGTCCGTGCGCCGCCCTTATCGGCCGGGGCGGCGCGCGGGGGCGCCCCGCGGGAGGCGGGCGCCGCATCCGGGCGGCCGTCGCCCGCATGCCGCGCGGCGCGGGGCCGCGGCGGCCGCATGCCGCTGGGAAAATGAAAAGGGGTGGGTAATCAGATTACCTGCCAAGGCCTTGTCGCAAACGTAATCACGTAGCCGACGCCGATGATGATCGACTGGTACGCAATGTTGGTGTATGGTATCTCCTTGAGGATGTACTCGCCCGACACGACGACGGTCTGGCCCGGACCGAGCCCCGGCCCGACGCTGGCCACGTTGAGCTGCGTGTGCACGTGGTACACGCCAGGCTCTAGGGCCATCGCGCATATCTGGTACGGAACGACGGCGTTGCCCGGTATGTCAAAGACGTTGCCCGGGGGGTCCCTGGAGAGAATCTCCCACCTGTTGCCGGCGTTGGTCGACTCGGAGAAGATCGAGTTCCATGCCCTCATGTCCCTCTCGACCAGGCTGACAAAGCTGCCAGACAGGCAAAGGTTCTCACCTGTCTGGAGCGACTGCCTGTTGAACGTCTCGTCCTCGATCCTCACAAAGCGGCTCTGAAGCTGGGCCTGTACGCCGTGTGCCTCCACGGTCGGCAGTACGGCCTCGATCCAATTGAAGCCGAGCGTGCCGAGCGCCAGAACGGCGCCCAGTCCGACGACTAGAATCTTGTTGTTGATCATACTTGTCCCCTGTTTGCGGCGCCGAATTGGTCTTGCGTTATAACCCTTGCCCCCGCCGCGGGCGCCCTGCAATGCTTATCATTGATGCTTATCATAGGGGCCATCTTGCCGCCCAGCGGAAATTGTAGCTGGGGCATTGCCATGTCTTGCGGATTTGACGTAAAAATTTTCTAATATTTGGATTTTATGCACGTAGGATTGACGGTTTGACGGCCATACAGACATCATTCCTTAAATTGCGTTGGAGCGCATAGGTCTCCAATGGCACAAATGCCGGCTCTCATACCCAAGGAAGTCGAGATCCAGAGACTCAAGAAGATCTGGCTCATCGTCATCGCCATGGGTTCCACCGCCGCGTCGGTCGAGGTCGACAACTTTGTCGACGGCTCGCTGCACCAGACCTCTATCAGGGACAGCGCGTTCACGCCTGCCCACTGGTGGCTCTACTCCCACTTTGTGGCCCTGCCGCTAGGATGGGGCGCAGTAGCCATCTACGATAGGAGGGTGCCCATACTCAGGGGCCCGAACAACTCGATGAACACTGGCCTAAAGATGACCATACTCGGTTATCTGGCCACGATGTTCACGATCGGGGTCAACGAGATGTGGCACTTCTGGTTCGTAGAGGAGATCTTTGCGGTCCCGAACCACTGGATGTTCAACATGGGCGTTGTAGTGGCGTTCATGGGCGCACTGGCCTACGTGGTCAGGGTGTACGCGCGTCTGGTCGAGCTCGGGGCGGAGACTCCTGGCGAGAACCCGTACGTGGCCGAGATGTACAAGATGGCCCTAGAGGGCAAGCTGTACAGCCGCTCGATCCCGTAGGGAAACAGCCTGCGCGCGTATGGCGCGCATATTTTTCATGCGGACGAGGGGGAGACCCTGCGCAGCCCACGGGAGGGTGGGGGGGGGGGGGGGGACGCCGGCCCCCTTTCGTGCGCATCCATGGTCCCACAGGCACGTGCCCCCTGTGGCTGCGCCCGCATGTGCCGCACCGCGGGCTTCGAGTGCGGGCCGGCCGGCCGCCCGACAGCCCGCCCGCCAGCCACCTGCATGTCCTGCGGCGCCGCACGGGGCAGGATGCGGCATACGCCGAGGCGTCGGGGCCGACGCCCGCGCGGTGGCGGGATGCGAAGCGCCGCGATGCGGCGCCCTGTCGCGGTACGCACACATGCGCCGCGATGCGGCGTCCCGGGAATGCGACCGTCGCGCCACTGATCGCAATACGCATGGCATGCCGCTTAAATAATAGCGTGGGAGCGGGCGTACGTAGCAGAATGGTGTTGAAGCGGATGGTGGCCGGCCTGTCCTGCGTTGCCCGGCTCGGACATCTTCCCGGCATGGGGGGGGGGGTAGCGCAATGCCGCTGCCGGCCCGCGAGCGGCTGCGCCGCCGGCGCGCCGCGCCGCATCTTGGCGTCCTTGCCATGGCGGCCGCTCTCGCAATCGGGCTGACTGCCGCGGCCGCACCGCCGGCGATCTGGGACGGCGGCACGGGCGCCGCGCCTGCCCCGCACCCTGACGTCCCCCACCGTGACGCCTTCTCGCAGGCGCTGCTGCCGTCGGCGCATGCGCATCCCCACTACTGGCCGTGCAGCTACACCCAGCGCAGCCCGACCACCCAGGATGCGCCCCAAATGTCGTTCCACAACACGCCCAACGATGCGTACGGGATAGGCGACACCATCCTCATCAGGGGCTACAACTTCGACGGATTCGGCAATCCCACCAACACCCACGCCCACACGCGGCTTGCGCTCGAGACGGGGGACGTCGACCGCTTTGCCGTCTGGCACGACACCAGTTCAGACTGGAGGAACGTCTACTACAGGTACACCGTCCAGCCTGGCGACTATTCCGAGGATCTCGACTACAAGTCGTCCAACGCGCTGCACTTTGGGACCAGCCCGACTAGAAACCTTTCCGACACCGTAAACTGCTGGCTGTCGACCCCCGGCACCAACGACTACCACCGCACCTGGAGCACGCAGCAGGCGGGCAACGGCAAGCCGTCGCTTGCGGTGAACCACAACGTCGTAGTCGACGGCATCATACCGCGCGTGGAAAGCGTCGCGATGCCAAGCGGCGCGTACGGGGCGGGCTCGCAGCTCAACGTCACCGTCAGCTTTGGAGAGAATGTCACTGCAACGGGGCCGCCGCCGTCGTTAATCATTTCGCTGGACGGAGGGAACAGGACGATCCCGTACCTGGATGGCAACGGGACGAGCTCGCTCGTCTTCAACTACACGGTGCTGCCGGGCGACCTTGCCGACGACCTGGACTACGCGGGGGCGGGCGCGCTTGTCCTTGCGGCGGGCGGCATCTTGGCGGACCGCGCCGACAACGGCGCAGACCTGGCGCTGCCCCTTCCGGGATCGCCCGGCTCGCTCGGCGCGACCTCGAACGTCAGCATAACGGCCGCATCCGGCGGGGTGGCCGCCGTCGGCTCGCCCCTGCCCGACGGCACGTACCCGGCGGGGTACCGGATTGCGGCCGTCGTCAACTTTAGCGAGCCCGTCGTGTACTCGGGGACGGCGCCGTCGCTGGTGCTCAATTTCAGCGGCTCGAACCGGACGGCCTCGTACGAGTCGGGCAACAACACGCGGTCGCTTGCCTTCGCCTATGCGGTGCAGCCTGGCGACCCGCAGGTCGCCCGCCTGGACTATGCGGGCGCGGATGCGCTGCGGGCGGGCGCAGGCGGCCTGAGGGACAGGGCCGGCGATGCCGTCGATCCGGCCCTGCCACTGCCGGGAGGCGCCGGGCATCTCGGCAGCCTGCGCAGCATAGGGATTGACCCGGCCGCCGCGGCGCACGTCGTCGGCGTCGACTCGCCCGACGGCGACTCGACGTACAAGCGCGGCGATACGGTCCGCATCGCAGTAGAGTTCTCGGCATCCGTCGCGGTCATGGGCGAGCCTGCGCTGGCGCTTGCGACCGAGCCTCCGCGCAGCGCCCCGTATGCGGGCGGCGCCGGCACCAGCACCCTGGTGTTCAACTACACGGTGCGGCCGGGCGACGCGGCGGCCGACCTGGACTATGCCGGCCGCGCGGCCCTGTCCCTGGAGGGAGGCGCAGCGATCCGCCTCGATGCGGAGGGCGGCGCGGATGCCGTCCTGGCCCTGCCGGCCCCGGGCGACCCGGGCTCGCTCGGCCGCAGCCGGGACGTTGCAATAGACGGGGCCGCGCCGGCGGTGGTGAATGTCACGTCGACGAGCCCCGGCGGCACGTACGGCACGGGCCGCATCGTCGACATTGCGGTGGCGTTTGACGAGCCCGTCGTCGTCGAGGGCGAGCCCACGCTGGGGGCCTACATGGATCTGCCAAGCGATGCGATCCGCTGCGTGCAGGGCCCGCCGCAGGGGCAGTGCGAGCTGGGAGCGCTGGCGGATCTGCCCGGCGGCGCCTCGTACGCGGGCGGCAGCGGCACGAGCAGGCTCGACTTTGCGTACGCGGTGCAGCCGGGAGACTCGGCCGCCGGCCCGGGGCGCGCGGGGGACTCGGCCCTTGTCCTGGGGAGCGGCGGCAGCGGCGCGGCGATCAGGGACGGGCTGGGCAACACGCTAGAAGGCGCCAGGGCCCTGCCGGCTCCGGCGGGCATAGACCTCCACGGGCGCCCCGTGCCGGTGCTGGCGGCGGCCGCAGTTGCCGTCGACGGGCAGGGCTCGCCGAGGTTTGACAGGCTTGGAGGCGCCCAGGGCGTGTCCGTGTTCAGGATGGGCGAGGGCGACACGTTCGCACTGGTGGCCTCTGCGGCGGACCGCGCCGTGCAGCTGATCCGAATACACGAGAACGGCACCCTGCGGGCGGTCTCGACGCTCAACGACACCGGCGATCTGGAGCTGTACGGGCCCAACGCGGTCGACACGATCGACATGGGCGACAGCGGCATGTTCGCCGTCGCCGCCTCGCAGCCGGACAACGGCGTGCAGCTGATCAGGATACACGAGAACGGCACACTCGAGGCGGCCGACCAGCTTGACAACGACAACACCCTGGAGCTGAACGGCGCCAGGTCGATCGATGCGTTCTGGACTGCGGGCGGCCGCGCGTTCGCACTCGTGGCCTCGCACTACGACAACGGCGTGCAGCTCGTGCGGATACGAGCGAACAGCACGCACGGCACCCTGGAGGCGGCCGGCAGCCTCGACGCCGGCAGCGGCGACCTGGTGCTGCGCGGAGCCGGCGGGGTGTCGGCATTTCGCGCGGCCAACGGGACTACCATGGCCCTTGTGGCCTCGTACCAGGACGGCGGCCTGCAGCTCGTGCAGGTCGACGAGGAGGCCGGCACGCTGAGGGCCGTCGGCTCTGCCACAAGGGGCGACCCGGGACTTGGGCGCCTCGACAGGGCCATCTCCGTCACGGCCGTGGAGGCGGCCGGGGGAAGGGGCGCCGGCAGCACGCTAGCGATGGTCTCGCCCCTGGACAGGGACCACGTGCAGCTGGTGCGCGTCTACGACAACGGGACGATCGAGGGCGCTGGATCGGCGGCGGCCGGACAGGACGGCTTTGACAGGCTCTGGAAGCCCAAGGGCTCGGACTTTTTCACGATGGGCGGCCGCACCTTCTCCGTCGTCACCTCGGCGGAGGGCAACGGCGTGCAGCTGGTGCGCGTGCACGGCAACGGCACGCTAGAGGCCGTCACATCGGCCGCGGACGGGCTGGACGGCTTTCTCGGGCTCGGCAACGCGCACGACATCGACGCATTCGAGACGGCGGGCGGCCGCGCGCTTGCGCTTGCCGCCTCGTACGACGGAACCGTGCAGCTGATCCGGCTCTCGCCGGCGTCCGTGGAAAGCGTCGACATCGCGCCGCCGGGCGTCACGTATCCGCTGGGCCACCCGTTCGAGATCGCCGTCGACTTTGATGCGCCGGTCAACGTGTCGGGACCCCCTCCGTCCCTGCTGCTCTCGTTCGACGGACGCGAAAGGGCCGCCGACTACGTGTCGGGCAACGGGACGGCCAGCCTGGTCTTCAACTACACGGTGCAGCCCGGCGACAGCGCGGACCGCCTGGTCTACGCGGGCCCAGGCGCGCTGGTGACGCGCGGCGCCGTGACGGACACGATCGGGATGGGACTCCCGGCGGCAAGGTATCCCGTGCCCGGCTACGTCGTCGAGGGGCTGATCGACGCCGGGCGGCAGCATCTTTCGCAGTATGGCGCGCAGAGCCCGCCGCGGATCGAACCGAGCCTGCGGGGCGCCGTCCCGGCCGCCGACCTGGAGCTCCCTGCGACGGACAGTGCGGAGCAGCTCGGCCCCGCGCAGCGCATCGCAGTCGACTCGTCGGGCATCGCGTACGTCACCGGCGTCTCCTCGCCCAACGCAAGCGGCCCGTACGCCCGGGGCGCCGTCATCGACGTACACGTCCGGTTCTCCGTCCCGGTCGACGTGGCGGGCGCGCCGCGGCTGGCGCTGGCGACCGAGCCGGCGCGGTACGCGGCGTACGACTCGGGCAGCGGCACAGATGTGCTGACGTTCCGGTACGAGGTGGAGCAGGGCGACAATGCGGCCGACCTGGAATACGAGGACGGGGCGGCCCTGTCGCTGCACGGCATCGCCGCGTACATCCGCGACAGCTCCCACGGCACGGATGCCGTCCTGGGGCTTCCACCGCCCGGCAGGGACGGCTCGCTCGGCCGCTCGAACAACATCACGATCGACACCGCGGGGCCGCTCGTCGAGCGCATCACGTCGCCGACCGCCGACGCCGTATACGGCACGGGCCGCATCGTCGACATTGCCGTGCACTTTGACGAGCGGGCCGAGGTGGAGGGGGTTCCGCTGCTGGGCCTGGCGACCGAGCCGCGGCAGCGCAGCGCCGCGTACGGCTCGGGCGGCGGCACGAACGTACTGTCGTTCCAGTACGCGGTGCAGCCGGGCGACGAGGCCCCCGACCTGGACCACGCCGGAGCGGATGCCCTGGTCCTCGGAGGCGGCGGCGGCGCGGCGATCACGGACGGGGCGGGCAACGCCGCAAACTCGTCCCTGCCGGGCCGTGGGTCGCCGGGGTCGCTGGCCTCTTCCAAGGACATTGCGATACGCGGCGCCCCCCTGCCCGTGCTTGCGGCCGCCGGCAGCGCCGCTGCCACCTCGCTCGACTTCGCCGGCGCGCGCTACCCTGCGGTCTTCGAGGCGGAAGGCCGCACGTACGCGGTCGTGACCTCGTTCAGCCAGGGCACCGCCCTGCTGGCGCGGGTGCACGAGAACGGCACGCTCGAGGCGGCCCACAATGTGACCAACAACGGCATGGACCTCCGGCTGGCCGGCGCCGTCGGCGTCGACGCCTTCGGGATCGGCAACCGAACGTTCGCCATCGTCGCCGCGCTCAGCGGCAACGGCGTCCAGCTGCTGGAGGTGCACCCGGGCAACGAGTCGCTCACGCCGGTCGACGACGTCGCCGGCGACAACAGCGACTCAAACTCGCTCGAGCTCCTCGGCGCGTACGGCGTCGACGCCTTCGGGATCGGCAACCGAACGTTCGCCCTCGTCGGCTCGATCTGGGACGACGGCGTCCAGCTGCTGGAGGTGCACGCCGGCAACAACACGCTCAGGCCGGCCGACCGGCTGGACAAGAACGACGGCGGCGGCCTGGGGCTGGACGGAGCCGCCGCCGTCGCCGCCTTTGAGATCGGCGATCGCACGTACGCCGCCGTCGCCTCGCGCGACTCCAACGCCGTCCAGGTGGTGCGGATCCACGGCAACGGCACGCTCGAGGCGAGCCCCGACCACCAGATCGCCGACACGGACTCGCTGGCGCTGGCATCCCCCCTGGCGATCGACGTCCTCGAGATCGGCGGCGGCACGTACGCCATCGTCGCCGCGCGCGGCGGCGACAACGGCGTCCAGCTGGTGCGGATCCGCGGGGACGGCACGCCGGAGGCGAGCCCCGGCAGCCGGCTCGTCGACACCGACGAGCTGAGGCTGACCAACCCGCACGGCGTCGCCGCCTTTGAAATGGGCAACCTGGCGTTCGCGGTCGTCGCCGCCAACGGCGACGACGACGGCGTCCAGCTGGTGCGGATCCGCGGGGACGGCACGCCGTTCCCTGCCGGCTCGGCTACCGACGGCGCCGACTTTCCCGCACTCAAGGACGCCTACGGCATCTCCGTGTTCGGCATGGGAAACCGCACGTATGCAATGGTGACCTCTGCCGACGGCAGCGGCGGCGGCGACGTCCAGCTGATCAGGCTCTCGCCCGTGTCCGTGGCAAACGTCTCGTCGACGCTGGGGGACGACGAGTACGGAGCGGGCCAGCAGATCGACATCGCCGTAGGGTTCGACGCGCCGGTGTCCGTCACCGATCCTCCCCCCTCCCTACTGCTCGACCTTGGCGGGCGCGGCGGGGCCGCCGAGTACCTGTCCGGCAGCGGGACGGACTCGCTCGTGTTCAACTACACGGTGCGCCCGGGCGACAACGCGGGCGGCGGCCTGGACTACGCGGGGCCTGGCGCCCTGGTGACGCGCGGCGTCATTAGGGAGAACGGCTCGTCTGCGAGCACCGCCGCTGCCGTCGACCTCGAGCTGCCCGCTCCGGGAGAGCGGGGATCGCTCGGGCACGGGCGGAGCATAACCATAGACACGCCGCCCGTCGCCGTGTCTGTCCGCTCGCCGGACTCTCCCGGCGCGTACTCTGCCGGATCTGCGATCAACATCACCGTGGCCTTTACCGAGGCGGTGACCGTGACGGGCGCCCCGCTTCTCTGGCTCTCGACCGACCCGCCCCGGAGCGCCGAGTACGTGGCCGGCATCGGCGGCGATTCCGAGATCGCGTTCCTCTATACGGTGCAGCCGGGCGACGGCGCCGACCGCCTGGGCCACGCAAACCGCAGCGCACTGGACCTCAACGGCGGGACGGTCAGGGACGCGGACGGCGACGACGACGCCGTCCTCGGGCTGCCTCCGCCAGACGGGCGGGGGCTGCTCGGCGCCTCGGGCGCCATCCGGATCGACACCGTCGAGCCGCGCGTGATCCGCGTCGCGGAGGCCGAGCCAAAGGGCTCGGCGTACGGGGCGGGCGACACGGTCAGGATCGCGGCAATCCTTGACGAGCGCGTGGTGCTCTCCGGCGGCTCGCCCTCCCCGTCGCTGCTGCTCGCACTTGACGGGGGCACTGACGCGACGGCCCGGTACGAGCGGCAGGTTGACGCGGGCGGGAGGACGACGCTCGTCTTTGCATACGAGGTGCGGGGCGGCGACAGCGCGGATCCCCTCGGCTACGACGACACGGCGGCCCTGTCCGCGGGCGGGACGGCCATATTGGACATGGCCGGCAACGCCGCAAGGCTGAAGCTGCCGCCTGTAGACTCTCCCAACTCGCTGCATGCCTCGGGCATTACAATAGACGCCAGCGGCACGGACCCGGGCACGGACCCGGGCACGGACCCGGGCACGGACCCGGGCACGGACCCGGGCACGGACCCGGGCACGGACCCGGGCACGGACCCGGGCACGGACCCGGGCACGGACCCGGGCACGGACCCGGGCACGGACCCGGGCACGGACCCGGGCACGGACCCGGGCACGGACCCGGGCACGGACCCGGGCACGGACCCGCAGCCCCGGCGGGAGCACCAACGGCACGGACGCTGGCGGCGGCGAAGGCAATGCCACACGGGCAGTCACTGTCGACGTTAGGCCGGGCGGGATTGCCGGCCAGGGCAACCTTACCGGCAGGGGCGACGAGGTGCGCATTACGATCGACGTGTCGGGCCTGCCGGGCGCCGGCACGGCAGGCGGAACCGTCCGGTTCCCGCCAGGCGGCGTTGCCGTGACGGCGTCGTTCGCATCCGTCTCGTTCCCGCCGGGCGTGAATGCAACGTCCGTGCCGGCCAGCGGCCGGCTCGCACTGCATGTCGTCGCCTCGTCCGACGGCCTGCCGTCCAACTCGAGCATCCGTGACGCGCTTGCATACGACGGATCGGGCGCGGTCGCACTGCAGAGGGTCGTCGAGGTCGGAGACGAGGGCGACCGCATCGCATTTGATGCGCCCGTCCGCGTATCTCTCGACGGACAGGCCGGCGGCCGCGCGTTCTACATCGCCGGCGGCGCCGGCGGGGCGATCGAGCCGATCGACATGGCATGCGCGGCCGACGACACGGAGAGGGTCCACCGCCAGCTCGACGGCGTGGGCGAGTGCCGGCTCGACTCGGCCGGCGACATGGTCATCTACACGTACCACCTGACGCGGTTCGGCACCGTCGTCTCTGAGCGCGGCACGCCGCCGCCCGTAGAGTACACGTGCTCGGTGCGCCTCGGCTCGACCGACCTGGCCGTGGGCGTGATTCCGGGCGGCTATTCAAAGGCGGTCGGGCAGGCCGTGGTCAATTCCGGCTCGCAGCCGTTTGACCGCGTCGGACTCGATGCCACCCCGTGGTACATCGACCCGTCCTCGGGGCGGCAGGGGCCGGCCGCCAAGCCGCTGCCTGCCTCGCTTACCGTGGTGGGCACGGGCGGGCCGGGCGGGGAGTTTGCCGCGCTGCCGGCCGGCGGCGCCGCGGTCGCGCGCGACCTTGCCGGCGGCCTAGAGGCGCCGATATGGCTCAAGATCAACCTGACGGGGCACGACCAGGTAAATGCCACCAAGCTCGTCCAGAAAGTCACGTACACCGCAGAGTGCGGCGGCCCGCCGGGGCAGTAGCTGGCGCCGCCGGCCGCGTGGACGGACGGCTGCGCCTCGCCGCGGAGCCGGCAGTGCGCAGCCGGGCCTGGCCGGCGGGCATGCATCCCTCCGCCGCATCCGCTCGCCGGATGCCTCGGACAGGCCAAAAGCCGCCGGCCGCGGGGGGCGGGAAGGGGCGGGATGTGATGCGGCCCTTGGGATCTGCAAACCTGCAACGCCTGACCCAATGGTTATATTGCGCACAGATTGGCGCGCGGCGTTGGGGTGCGCGGTGCAGGCTCGACATGTGTGGGTGTCCACGGCCGTCGGTGGTGGCCCATGCTGAACCGCTCAGCCCGCACGGGGCACAGTGCGGGGGCGATCGCCGCATTTGCGATCGCAGCGGTTGCGATCGCCGGGCTTGCCGCCGCGCCGCCCGCCGACGTCGCCCCGTGGTCGGCCCATGCGCAGTCGTCTGCTACGGTAAAGGTCGGGGCCCTCGTGGCCAACGCCACCGGCTCCGACTTTAGGGACGACAACCGAACGGCGGTAATCGAGCGCGCGGTACGCCTGTTCAACGGCATGTACGACGACATTGACCTGGACCTGAGCGTGACCGAGTTCGTGCGCAACGAGACGGTAAACCGCGAAGAGCCGCGAGCGCTGGCAGGCGCCTATGACAACGGCGCCGGCCCGTCGTTCTACATTGGGCCGACGACCAGCGAGGGGCTGACGCACATACTCGAGAACGACACGACGCAGGCGCTGCTTGACGGCGACGACGTGCTCTTGGTCACGCCGTCGTCCGAGGCGCCGCGGCTCGCAGACGTCGACAACATATTCAGGCTCGCCTTCAACGTGGCGCGGCAGGGCGACATGCTCGTCGACGAGATGAAGGCCGCCGAAATCAAGTCGTACATTGTGGTCGCGCGCAACGACACCTGGGGGCAGGACATCGCCGGCTACGTCGTCAAGAGGGCCGGGCAGGAGGGCCTGGAGAGCAAGGGGCGGTTCATGTTCGACATCAACAGGAGCGCCGCGCACTGGGAGCAGGTACGGGAGAGGGTCGAGTCGAGCGCGGGCAGCGTCCCCGCAGGCGAGGACCGGATCGGCGTCTTCTTCTTCGGGTACGACCGGGACTATTCGGACATGGCCGCGGCGGCCAACGGCTCGGACGCGATACGCGGCAACACCGCCTGGTTCGCCCCGTCGTCTACCGGCATCGGGGCCCCGTCGCGCATCTCCAACGACACTGCGCGCGACTTTTCTACGGACGTCGGGCTGACGGCCCTGAGCCAGGACATTGCGGACAGCGAAGCGAAGCGGGGCATCGACGAGTTCCTGTTCGGCGACGGGAGGAGCAGGAACGCCACGTTCTACGAGTACTCGGCGCACGACTCTGTATTCGTGCTCGGACATGCCATGAGGATGGCCATAGCCGCCGGCGGGGATGCCGACAACGTGACGGCGGTCAAAAGGTACATGGCCGCCGCCGCAATGAACTACACGGGCGCGGCGCTCGGAGACGGCCTGCTGCTCGACGGCAACGGCGATCTCCGCGCGCCCGACTCCTTTACCGTGCACACGCTTGATCGGTCGACGGGCGAGTGGTCCGACGGCCGCACAGTGGGCAGCACGGTCACCCTTGTAGGGGCCCTCTTGGCGATCAACAACACGGACTATGACGACGACGAAGCCCGGGATGCACTGCTCCAGGCAGCCGCCGAGTACAACAACGGCACCGACCGGAGGCCCCTGGTCAAGCTGATCACGTACGACATTACCGACCCGGCCGACCAGGGCGGATACGTCGCACTCGATGCACTCATGCGCGCCCACGACAACGGCGCCGGCCCGTCCGCCTACATCGGGCCTTCCCTGAGCTCGAACGTAGATGAGGTGCTAAACTACTCCAACGACAACGACATCCTCTTACTGAGCTACGGATCAGAGTCCGAGGACCTGTCGATCCCCGGCGACAACCTGTTCCGGACGGCCGTCAGCACCGACCGCCACGGCAAGTTCATGGCAGAGGTCATGAAGGATGCCGGCGTGCAGTCGGTCGTCACCGTAGTGTACGGCGACTCTTGGGGGCTGTCGTACAACGCGTCGATCGCCGCCGCGCTCGCCCCGAACGGCCTGAGCCAGGCCGGCTCGGTAAAGTTTGAGGAAAACAACACTGCATGGGGCCCCGTGCTGGATGTAATAGCCGCGGCCGTGGCCAAGGGCGGCATGGTGGGCGTGGCCTTTGTCGGCTTCGATATGGATCAGAACTCGCTTGCGGCAGCGGCGCTGGCCAACTCGACGGCCCGCTCGGTGCAGTGGTTCGTCAGCCCCACGGGATTCTACGAAATGGAGGGGGACGCGCTCGACTTTGCAAGGAACGTCAGCCTGACGGCGATCGTAAACGACGTGGAGGAGAGCGCGAGGATGTTGTCACTCGACGGCAGGGTGGCGGGGGACCTGGACTTTTATGACTATGCCGCCTACGACAGCCTGTTCATCCTGGGCAACACAATCGCCGCCGCCGTAGAGTCGGGCAAGGCGACGAACATCACTGCCGACGACCTACGGCCGCTCGTCCCCGCGCAGGCCGACGCGTACGACGGCATACTCGGCGACATCGCGCTAAACGCCAACGGCGACCTCGGCTCGCCCGACAGGTTTGCCGTCTACAAGATCGACGGCACGTCGGGCAAGTGGATGAAGACGGATGCCGCAAAGTCGACGCCGGTAGTCCGCATAGGGGCCCTCTTGGCGATCGACAATGCGGACTACGCCGACAACAACGCCAGGGATGTCCTGCGCCAGGCGTCGGCCGACTTCAACGCCGCCCCGGGCGATCGCCCGTTCTACGTGAGCCTGACGACGTACGACATTACAGACCCGACAAACTCGAGCGCATACGTAGCGCTAGGCGCGATGACGGACGCATACGACAACGGCAACGGCCCGTCGGCGTACATCGGGCCGTCCCTGAGCTCGAACGTAGAAAGGGTGCTGTCCTACGCGACCAGCAACGACATCCTCGTGCTAGGCTATGCATCCGAGTCCGAGTCGCTGTCGAAACCGGGCGACAACCTGTTCCGCACCGCGATCAGCACCGCCCGGCACGGCCACTTTATGGCGCAGGTAATGGCAGACGCCGGCGTAGAGTCCGTCGTCACGGTAGTGCGCGACGACCCGTGGGGGCAGTCGATGAGCGCATCGATCGGAGAGGCGCTAGCCCCGAACGGCCTGCGGCTGGCCGGCGCCGTAAAGTTCGCCCCTGCAACCACTGACTGGGCCTCGACGGTCGAAGAAATCGCCGCGGCGATCGGCGACAACTCCCAGGTTGGCGTGGCCTTTGTCGGCGTGAGGTCGGAGCAGGACGGCCTTGCGGCCGCCGCGTCGGGCAGCATGGCGGCCACCAGTGCTACATGGTTCGTGACGCCGAGCGGGTTCTACCGTGACATGTCCGAGGCGACCAGCAGCTTTGCAAGGGCCGTCGACATGACGGCCATCGTGCTCGACGTGGAGGACGGCGACAAAAAGTCGGCGCTCGACGGCAAGGTGGTAGGCGAGCTGAACTTTTACGACTATGCGGCCTACGACGGCCTGTTCATCCTTGGCAACTCTGCGGCGGCCGCATCGGGCGACACTGGCAGGGACGTCTCGGCCCTCAACGCGACCGACCTGCGTTCCGTAATACCGGCGCAGGCCGACCTGTACGAGGGCGTACTCGGCGACATTGCGCTCAACTCAAAGGGCGACCTGCGCTCGCCCGACAGGTTTGCGGTCTGGAAGGTGGACGGCACGACCGGCATGTGGATGGACACGGGAGTCACAAAGTCGACGCCCGTAGTCGACGTCGGGGCCGTCGTCATACTGGAGAGCGACAGGTTTGACGACTCGCCGCGCCTTGCGGCAATGCACATCGCAGTCGACGACTACAACACGGCGGCCGAGGACGGCGGCGCGCTGTACCTGAACCTGCGCGTCGTGCAGACGAGCCTCTCGCCGGGCTCGGCCACGCCCACGTCGCCGGTCGCACACGAGGCCGTCATGGCCGCGAGCGGCGGCGAGGATGGCATGAGGTACTATGTCGGCCCGTCGACGAGCGGCAACTCGCAGCGCGTCCTAGAGTACGCCAATGCGAACAACCTGACTCTGATCAGCCCGTCGTCTACGGCGCCTTCGCTTGCCACCGAGGGCGATGCCCTGTTCCGCCTCGTCCCGAACGACTCGCAGCAGGGCAAGGTGCTCGCCGACATAGTTCACAACCAGCAGGGAGCGCTCCTTGCCGCCCTCATCGACCAGACCGGCCACGAGCACGTCGTCATGGTGGTCCGCAACGACACGTGGGGACAGGGCCTGGACGCCTCTACCTCTGGGCGCCTGGGCGTGCACGAAGTCGACATTACAAGGATCGTACACGAAGAGTCGGACGCCGACTGGTCAAAGACGGCGATGGATATCAGCGCCGAGATCAATCGGGTGCGCACGGCTACCCCGAACGACCCGATCGCCGTCCTGCACATCGGCTTCCCGGGCGACTTTGTCTCGCTGGCAGCCCAGGCGCCCGACTATCCCGACATGAGGACGGTGCCCTGGTTCGGCACGGACGGGGTGGCAGGCACCGCGCCCCTGGTCACCAATGCGACGGCCCGCCAGTTTGCCGACGACGTAAACCTGACTGCGACAAAGTTCGACGTTATAGCCAACGAAAAGTTCGACAGGCTGACGGCCGCGCTCGAGTCGCGGGGAGTACAGGTCAGGACGACCTACGAGTACTCTGCATACGACAGCGTCTTCGTCCTGGGCCAAGCCATAGAGGCGGCGATGTCGGAAAGCGACTCTTACGGCCCGCTCGACGTCCGCTCGGCCGTGCGCGCCGCTGCTGCCGAGTACGAGGGCGTCCTGGGCGATATCGAGCTCAACCGCGCCGGCGACCTGCGCACCCCGAACAGCTATGCGGCTTGGACGGTAGAGGGCGATTCGTGGACAAAGGTCGAGACGCACCCGTCGACTCCGGTATTCGACGTCGGGGCCCTGCTCCTGCTCGACAACAACCCCGTGTGGACGGACGATCGCGAAAAGGCGGCCATGGATGTCGCCGTCGACGACTTCAACACGGACCACGAGCTCGTCGGCGACTTTTACCTCAACCTGGCGGTCCAGAGGATCAGCATCGCGCCGAACACGGACTCGCCCGACCCCGACGCGCTCGCCGGCCTGATGAGCGCGCACGCCAACGGCGCCGGCCCGTCGCTGTACATCGGCCCGTCGACTAGCGGCAACACCGGGCGCGTCCTGGAATACGCAAACGCCAACGGCATCGTCCTGATCAGCCACTCTTCCACGGCGCCGTCGCTTGCCATGTGCGGCGACAACCTGTTCCGCATGGTCGCCCCCGACAGCCGCCAGGGGGGGATACTGGCCGACCTGATCGGCGCCGGCGGCGGCGGCGTGACGGACCTGGTAATGGCCGTGCGCGACGACACCTGGGGGCGCGGAGTGGATGGGACGACAGCGGAGGGGCTGGGAAACGGCACCTCTGTCACGCGCATCTCGTTCGCCGAGTCCGAGGGAGACTGGGCGGGAGTGGCCGCCAGGCTCGGCGCGGCCGTCGACAGCGCAAGCGCATCGGCTGCCGCAAAGCCGCAGGGCAAGGCGGCGGTCCTGTTCATCGGGTTTGCCGGCGACTTCAACTCGATCGCATCGCAGGGGTCTGCGGTGCCTTCCCTGTCGTCGGTGGACTGGTTCGGGCCCGACGGCGTCGGAAACAGCCCCGCCATCATTGCGAACTCTACGTCGGTTGCGTTT
This sequence comes from Cenarchaeum sp., assembly GCA_965242695.1. GTDB lineage: Archaea > Thermoproteota > Nitrososphaeria > Nitrososphaerales > Nitrosopumilaceae > Cenarchaeum. The sequence goes on from CBDESU010000001.1 coordinate 106,408, forward strand.
GCAAAGCAGGTCAACATAACGACCGTCATATTTACTGTCCGCGGCAACGCCGTCAACGAGCGCCTCGATCCGAGCGCCGTGTACGGCCCGTCTGCGTACGACTCTGTGCGCATCATGGGCGATGCGATAAAGGCCGCGTACGCCGGGTCCGGCTCGGTGCCGGCCGCCCTGGACGTAAAGGCCGAGATACCGCCTGCCGCGGCCGCCTACTCGGGGGCGCTCGGAAACGTCACGCTCGACGCCAACGGCGACCTGCTCTCCCCGTCGGCATACGGGGTGTACCGCATAGGGGCGGACGACACCTGGGATCTCGTACGCGTGCAGGATGCGCACGGGGATGCGGGCACCTGCGAGGCCCGATACATTACGATCGGCGAGCTGTTCACGGCGGCGATCGGCGAGGTGGGCCCGCTCAACGACGCGGTCCACAAGGCGTACGCGCTTGCCGTGGAGGACTACAACCGGGAGCAGGCAGCGGCGGGATCGCCGGTGCGGGTGCAGCTGCAGCGCGTCGACACGCCGCCGGTCTCGCCGGTCGAGGGCGTGAGCCGCGCATACGCCGGCGGCGGCGGGCCCGTGGCGTACCTGGGGCCGATGTTGCCGGCCTCGGCCGCGCCGCTGGCCAAGTTTGCGACCGACAACGGCCTCGTAATGGTCAGTCCGGGAGCAACGTCTGCGAGCCTCGCAATGCGGGACAACTTTTTCCGCCTCTCGCTGACGGACCGGTACGAGGCCGATCTGCTCACGATTGCGGCCCACCGCGAGGGCGTCCGGACCGTCCTGCCCGTCCTGCTCGACGAGACGCTCGGCCGCAGCTACGGGAGCGAGATCAGGATAGAGGCAGCCAAGCTCGGCATGGCGTACCTAGATCCCGTCTACATACCGTTTTCGCGCCAGGCGCTGAACCTGTCGTCGACCGTGGCCGAGATCGACGGGATTGTGGCCGGGCTAGAGTCGAGCGGGACCGACCTGTCGTCGGTCGGGATAATTGCGGTCGCGCTCAACAAGGACCTCCACTCGCTGGCCCACTATGCGGTCGACTATCCGCGCCTCGCATCGGTAAAGTGGTTCGAGCCGACGCTGCTGTTCGCGCCGCAGCCGATCACGGATCCAGAGACGCTCCGGCTTGCGCAGACGGTCCCGTTCTACAGCCTGTCTTGGGATCTTCCGCAGACGGAGAGGCTCGAGCGCGTTCGCAGCACGCTTGCCGAGCGGGAGGGCTTCCCGCCAAACCAGTTCTCGTACGCCGCGTACGACGCCGTGTACATGCTCGCCGACGCAATCCGAATGTCGATGGCCCCCGACGGCTCGTACGCGGGGGCGGACGTGGCCTCGAACATGCATGCAGCCGCCGACGGGCTCGACGGCGTGCTCGGCAGCAGCGTGCGCCTGGACGAGAACGGCGACCGCATACTGCCAAACCGCGCCATCATATGGAAGACGTCGAGCGAGGGCGCCTGGGAGGACACGACGGACCGTGCCGAGCTGGATCCCGTGTGCGGCATCTCGCTCGAGAGGGGCACGATCTCGTTTGGCCGCGTAAACGCGGGCGGGCAGTCGGGCACCGAGGCGCAGACGATAACAAACGTCGGCACCCTGTCCATTGACGGCATGGAGATCGGCGCGACGGACTGGACGGGCGCCGCAAACTCGACCGTCCTGGACAAGGGCGCGACAAGCGTGATGATCGGCGGCGGGGAGTGGACCTCGCTGTCCGGCGCGGCCGCGGCGGCGCCCGAGGGCGTGCAGACCGACGCAAAGTTCCGCCTTGATGTACCGCGGTTCACGCCGCAGAGCAGCGCCGGCGATGCCGAGCAGACCATAACGTACACCGTCTCGTGCGGTGCGCCGTAGGGGGATGCGCAGTGTCCCCGCACCCCGCGAAGGAAGCGAGCGCCGCCGGCGAAGAGCACGCGTGCAGCAGCGGCCCTGCCCGGGCCGGGGCATCGCCGCCTAGCAGGCCCCCGTACGCCGGCCTCGCATCGATCGCGATGGCGGTGCTGGCAGTGGCCGGAGTCGCCGTCGTTGCCCTTGCAGGCGCTGCCGCGCCAGGCGGCCCTGCCCAGGACGGCGCGCAGCTTGACGCGCCGTGGGCGGCGCACGCCCAGCTGCAGCCGGCCGAGCCGGTCCGCATCGGGGCATTCATGGCGCCGGGCGGCGGATTCGACGACACTCCCCGCATACTCGCGCTCCGGCACGCCGTCGGCGAGTTCAACATGCAGGGCGGCGGCGCCCTGCTAGAGCTGGCCGAGTACAACTTTACGCGCGGCAACGAGTCGGCCGCACTCGAGGCCGCGTACGACGGCGGCGCCGGGCCGACGTACTACGTGGGCCCCACGACGAGCAGCGGCCTGTCCTCCATAATGGGCCTTGCCAACGGGAGCGGAATAGTGCTCGTCAGCCCCGCCTCTGACGCGGCGCACCTTGCCGTGCCGGGCGACACTACGTTCCGCCTCACGATCAGCGTCGAAAAGCAGGCGCGCGCGCTTGCCCGCATAATGTCAAACGCATCGATCGATGCGGCGGTCACCGTAATACGCGACGATGCGTGGGGGCGCAGCTTCAACGCCTCGCTCAGCGACGAGCTCGGCCTGCGGGGAGTCGAGCTTGCCGCGTCGGTGCCGTTTGCCGACTCGGGCGCCGACTGGGACGCGGCGGCGGGGGCGGCCGGCGCCGCGGCCTCGGACTTGGCCGCCGCGCAGGGATCGCCCCGGGCTGGCATCGTGTTTGCCGGCTTTGGATCCGACTACCGCGAGATGGCCGCAGCGGCCGCATCCGCCGGGCCCGGTGACGCGGCCGCCGCGGCCCGCGGCGTGCCCTGGTTCGCGCCGTCGGCCGCAATCGAGGGATCGACGCTCGTCCCAATAGCCAACAGTACGGTCCGCGCCTTTTCAGCCCAGGTCAACCTGACTGCACTCGGGCACAACGCGCCGTCAAACGCAGTCACCGACAGGCTGGATGCGGCCCTTGCGCCGCCCGGCGGCGATCCCGAGCGCCTGACGTACTACGAGTACGCCGCGTACGACTCGCTGTTCGTGCTCGGCACCGCGATCGGGATGGTCCGCGACGCAGCGGGGGGCGATATGCCAGACCCCGCGGCCGTCGCAGCGGCCATGCCGGCGGCCGCCCTGGCCCACAAGGGGGCCCTGGGCAGGATCGCGCTCAACCCGAGCGGCGACCTTCTCATGCCCGACGCGTTCGGCGTGTGGCAGGTCGACGCGTCGGGGGCGTGGAACCGCACGGGCACGGCCGCATCCGGCACTCCGGTCACCGAGATCGGAATGCTCGCCATCCTGGCCGGCGGGCACGAGGCCAACAGGGTCGCCGCCGCGCGCCTTGCCGTCAACGACCACAACTGGGCGCAGGATGCGGCCGCCGCATCCTCGGGCGAAGGAGGGGACGGGCGCCACTACCTGCACCTGTCCGTACACAACATTACCGTCAACGACACCCCGCCGCGCGTGCTCGACGTCCTGCGGAATGCCCACGCCGGCGGAGAGGGCCCGTCGGTGTACGTGGGCCCGTCGACGAGCGGCAACACGGGGAGGGTCCTAGACTACGCCAACGCCAACGGCATCGTGCTCGTCAGCCCGTCGGCGACGGCGCCGTCCCTGTCGATCGAGGGCGACAACCTGTTCCGACTGGCGCCCGACGACAGCCAGCAGGGCCTCGTGCTTGCGAACGTGATCGGCCGCGACCTGGCGGCCGCCGGAGGGTCCGGCGGCGGCGCCGGCACGGTCGTAGTGGCCGCCCGCGACGACGCCTGGGGGCGCGACCTGAACCGGACCGCGGCCGTACGGCTCGCCGCGCTCGGCCTGGACACCGTGCCGATCCAGTTCTCGGAGCGCGCCGAATGGCAGTCGGTCGCGCAGCGGCTAAACGCGGCGATCGACTCTGCGAGCGGCGCGGGCGGCCCTGCCGCCGTCCTGTTCATCGGCCTGGCGCCGGACTTTAGGGGGATCGCCCCGCTGGCAGGCGATGCCCTGCCGTGGTACGCCCCCGACTCGATCGCCGCCTCGCGCGACATCGCCGGCGATGCGGCCGCGCGCGGCTTTGCCGACAGGGTCAACCTGACGGCGACGCTGTTCAACGCGCCGGCAAACGCCGAGCAGGACCGCGTCCGGTCGACCCTTGCCGAGTCGGGGATATCGGGCCTGCGCACGTACGACTATTCCACCTACGACTCGGTCTCCGTTCTCGGCGAGGCCGTTGCCAATGCCTGGGACTCGGGCGCGGACGCGGCGGCCGTTGCGGCCGCAATACCGCCGGCGGCAGGGGCGTACGAGGGGGCCCTCGGCGACATCGCGCTCAACTCAAAGGGCGACCTGCGCTCGCCCAACGACTATGCGCTTTGGACGATGGAGGACGATGCGTGGAAGCGCATCGAGGTGTTTGCGGGCACGCCGGTCGTCGAGTTCGGCGCCCTAGTGTCCCTGGACGGCACGCCGGCCTCTGACGCGGCCCGGCTCGAGGCCATGATGCTCGCCGTCGACGAGTACAACGGCGCAGCCGAGGCGGCGGGGGGCCCGATGTACATCGACCTGTCCGTGTTCCGCACGAGCATAGTGCCGGCGGCCGCCACGCCGTCGTCGCCTGCTGCGGCCGCGGCCCTGGAGGCTGCCTACGCCGCCGGCGCCGGCCCGTCGTACTACATCGGCCCGACGACGAGCGGCAACGCCGCCCGGGTCCTCGGCTTTGCAGACTCGAACAACATTACGCTGATCAGCCCGTCGTCGACGGCCGCGTCCCTTGCCAGGGAGGGCGATGCGCTGTTCCGCCTCGCCCCCAACGACGCCCTGCAGGGCCGCATCCTGGCCGACATCATACACAACCGGCAGGGGGACATCATCGCCGGCCTCATCCGCGGATCGGGCGCGGACGCGGTCGTCTCGCTAGTGCGCAACGACACGTGGGGGCGCGACCTGGACGACTCGGCGTCGGCCCGCCTTGCCGCTCACGGCATACCCGTAACCAGCATACTGCACGCCCCGCACGGCGCAGACTGGACGGATACGGCATCCGAGCTGGACTCGGCGATCGGCTCGCTGCTGGACGGGGGCTCTTCCCCCGCAGTCCTCCATGTCGGGTTCCAGGGCGACTTTGCCGCGATCGCCGGCGAGAATGCGGCCGGCGGCTACGGCCGCCTTGCATCCGTTCCCTGGTACGGCACGGACGGCATCGCGCGCGGCTCGTCCGTCGTGTCCGACCCGGACTCGCTTGCGCTCGCCGGCGCGACAAACCTGACGGCGACCGTGTTCGACGCCCCGGCATCTCCGCGGCTTGATGCCGTCAAGGCGGCCCTGGCCGCGCGCGGCATCGCCTCGCCCGGCCCGTATGCGTACTCTTCGTACGACGCCGTCCTGGTCATGGCCGGCGCCGTCGAGATGGCCATGGAGTCGAAGGGCGCCTCTACGTACGCGCCGGCCGACGTGCGCGGCATGGTAAGGGCCGCGGCGGCGGCGCACGACGGCGCCCTGGGCGACATCGAGCTCAACGGCGCCGGCGACCTGCGCACGCCCAACGGGTACGCCACGTGGACGGTCGAGGACGGGGCCTGGAAGAGGGCCGGCGCGCACCCCTCCACGCCCGTGTTCGACGTCGGAGCCCTGCTCGTCCTTGGCGCCGGGCAGCCGTACACGGACGGGGCCGAGCTGGGAGTCATCGAGGCGGCCGTCGACGACTTCAACACCGCGCACGAGCTCGTCGGCGACTTTTACCTCGATCTCGAGGTGCAGCGGATCCGGGCCTCGCCGGGATCGGGATCGGCCGACCCTGGCGCGCTTGCCGGCCTAGAGGCCGCGCATGCGGGCGGCGCCGGCCCGTCGTACTATGTCGGCCCGTCCTCGAGCGCCAACGCCGCAAGGATGCTCGACTATGCAAACCGCAACGGGCTCGTCCTGGTCAGCCCGTCGTCGACCGACCCGTCGCTTGCCGTGCCCGCAGATGCCCTGTTCCGCATGATCCCAGACTACACGAGGCACGCCGATGCCCTGGCGCGGCTCCTCGGCGAGAGGGGCGCGGCCGAGGTCGTGCTCGCCGTCAGGGACGACGCCTGGGGGGCAGGCGTGAATGCATCCGTGCGCGCCGCGCTCGGCGACCTAGAGGCGCCGCCGGCCGTATCGCAGGTCTCGTTTGCCGAGGACAACGCCGACTGGGCCGCCGTTGCGCGCGAGCTCGGGGCCGCCGCGCAGTCGGCCGCCTCGCGCGCGGCCGCATCCTCTGCCTACCCAGCCGTCGTGTTCGCCGGATTCGACGGCGACTTTGCGGCCCTCGCGCAGCGGGCGGCGGCCGATCCCGATGCGGCGCGCGCGCTTGCATCCGCGGAATGGCTCGGCGCCGGCGGCATCAGCGCCGACCCCGCCACGCTGGCGGGCCCCGGCGCGCTGGATCTCGCGACGGCCGTCAACCTGACTGCCGTCCGCTTCGCCCCGCCCGCGACGGCCGTTGCGGCCGGCCTGGATCCCGCCGCCACGTACGGGCCGTCCGCGTACGACTCTGTGCGCGTCCTGGGCGCGGCGATCGGCGCCGCGTACGCCGACTCGCCAAACGGCACCGCCCCGTGGGGCCCCGCGGTGGGCGAGGAGATGCGCGAGGCCGCCGCCGAGTACACGGGCGCCCTCGGGGACCTCGAGCTCGACGAAAGCGGCGACCTTGACCACCCAGCCACGTTCGGGGTATACTCGGCGGGCGCATCGGCGGCGGACGGCGGGGGCGCATGGACGCTCGACCGCATCCTCGCGCCGGGCGCGGCCGGCGAGTGCCCTGCCGGCACGCGCTGCATCGCGATCGGCGAGCTGTACACGGCCGAGCTCGGCGAGGCCGCCGAGGAGATTCACGAGGCGTACGCGATGGCCGCCGAGGACTTTAACCGCGAGCAGGCAGCATCGGGCGCCTCGCCGCGCGCGCATATAGTCCTGCAGCGCGCCGAGGTCTCGCTCTTTTCTCCCCTCGAGGGGCTGGAGGCGGCGTACGCCGGCGGCGCCGGGCCGGCCGCGTACGTGGGCCCAATCACGAGCTCGTCGGCGCTGGCCATGAAGCCGCTCATCGACAAGGAGGGCATCGTCCTCGTCAGCCCGACGTCGGCGTCGACGGGCGGCGGCCTGGCCGATGCGGACACGCTGTTCCGCCTGGCCCTCAGCGACACGTACGAGGCGGACCTGCTCGCGATCTCGGCCGGCTACGAGGGCGTCGAGACCCTGATTCCTGCCGTCCGCGGCGATGCGTACGGGCTGAGCTACGAGTCCGAGCTGCGCGCCGAGGGGCGGATACTCGGCATTGGCGTGCCCGGCTCGGTCGTCATGGAGATCGACGACTCTTCCCCGGCGCACGGCCTGCTCGACGCAAGCGCCGACGCGGCCGACCTGAACCGGCTCGCATCCGCGGCCGTCGCGTCCGGCACGCCGGCATCCGCGGTCGGGATCGTGGTGGCCGGCACGACGACAGACCTCCACGACCTGGCCCACTACGCCGTCGAGTACCCGCTGCTGACCGAGGCAAAGTGGTTCGAGCCGGGCAACCTCTACCCGCCGCGCCCCATAACTGACGCCGAGACGCTCGAGCTTGCAAGGACGGCCGAGCTGTTCAGCACGCAGTGGGACGTCCCGCAGACGGGCCGGTTCGACGACGTCCACGACCGCCTTGCCGCAAGGGTCGGCATCGAGCCGCACATGCACTCTTACGCGGCGTACGACGCCGTCCTGCTCCTCGCCGATGCCGTAAACAGGTCGATGGCCGCCGACGGCTCGTACGCCGGCCCCGACGTGGCGGCCGAGGTGCCCGCCGCCGCGGCGCGGCTCCACGGCCTGCTCGGCGACGGCCTGGTGCTCGACGCCGGCGGCGACCGCGTCTCGCCGAGCAGCGTCGTCCTGTGGAAGACCGAGCAGGGGACGGGCAGGTGGATCGACGACGGCCACCTGCACCTTGATCCTACATGCGGTATCGCCCTCAGGTCGGCCGAGCTTGCGTTCGGCGACGTCCGGCCCGGCCTGCCTTCGAATGCGGCCGTCCAGGGCGTGCGGGCTGCGGGCACCGTGCCCGTATCCGGACTGGACGTGCATGCGACGCCGTGGACGTCTGCGGGTACGGGCGATACGGTCCTGCCGAGCGCGGCGACGCAGCTGCTCGTGGGGCGCGACTGGACGCCGCTGGCGGGGACGGTAGACCTTGGAGGCGGCGAGGGCGGCAGCGGCGCCGCAGTCGCCTCGATCGCCTCTTGGCGCGACCTCAGCTTCCGCGTGAGCCCCGATGCCGGCGCCCCGATGCCGGGGCAGATTGTCCAGACCGTCACGTACGCCACTACGTGCGACTAGGCGGCGCGGCGCGGCGCGCTGTAGACGCGGCCATGCCATGGGATGCTCCCTGCGGGGCGATCGCACTGGGGCCGCCCGCACGAGGCCTGATTTTGGGCGCCTGCACCGCCATGCGCCGCCGTACTGCGGCCCCTGCTGCCGCCATGCGTACCGTACGCCCCCCATCGCCGGCGCCCGTGCCGCCGACCCGGGAGCCGCCAGGCCGCCCCTGGCCATACCGTACGGCCCCACCGCCCCGCCCACGCCTAGGCGCCCCTAGGCGCCCCTAGGCGCCCCTAGGCGCCCCCGCGTGCCAGCGCTGGCCCGAAAATGAAAAGGCTTTAATACATGGAATCGAGGCTCGGCGCAAATGACTCTTCCAAAGGGATTTGGATCGGGCGGCGCCGGCGGCACGAGCTCGGCCGATGTCGAAAAGATGATCGGGCGCCGTGTCGAGAACATGACCGGCCTGATTACCATCTCGTACATCGCTGCATGGCTTGCGACCTTTGGCGGCACCGCGGCCGGGTACTTCTACTACCCATGGGCCTATCCGACCCCAAGCGGCCACTACGCCTTCATCGTCCTGACGATAGTCGAGGCCATTGGCTACCTGTTCAGCGTAAAGGTGTCCGAGGAGGGATCCACAAAGAAGAGCAACGGCATCATAGCCGCGACGCTCGCTGGCACCGCGGTCGGCACCGTGCTCATATCGCTGTTCGTGGGCAACTAGCCCGGGGATCCATTTTTCGTTTTTCGTCGTCGGGAGGGGCGCCTGCGCCCCGCCCTGCGCCGACGGCTGCGGCGGCGCGCGTGGGGTTCGCCTCGACTCGGGCCTGCGCACCCAGCGCCGCGTACCCGCCGGCATCGTGCAAGGTGGAGTGCATGCCCGCCCGGCGCCGCCCTGCCGTCCATGGCACTGCCTGCACATCCCTGCCGCCGATCGCCTCTGGCCCGGCACCTGTGGGATGGATGCAGCTGTAGGACATGTCAGATTCCTCCTAGAATCGAGCACCCGGCGCCCGGTGCGCGGGACTACCGCGAAAATTTCTTGGCGTGACCGTCGATCCGCCCGTCTTTTTGCCCTGCTGACTCAGAGGCCGTGTTGCACTCCGCGCGAGCAAAAGACGGCCCGCCTGCTGTGCGCACTCGGCTACCCTCTGGCAGGGGACCTGCGAAAAGGGGAGCCTACATTACGCTTGCGCGCCGGCACGACTGTCCTGCGGCATGTAAAACCCGGCTGCCCTGAGACGGTCAATGATTTCTTGGTGATCTGCATGGCTTAACAGCCCCCTGTCCTCGAACTCCTTGAGCAAGCCCGTCATGCCCGTAAATCTGATGCCCCACTTCTTGGCGAGCTTCCGAGCGCGAAGGTCGTCAAGCACACATTTTGCATCCACGCCAATGTTTTTCAGACGCTGCCCGGTGAGGATGGCCTCGGACTCGCCAAGTCCCATGCGCCTGTGTCGTCGCATGAAGCGCTTCAGATCTTCTGGCACAACAACATCGACGATCGCCATTGTCCCGTTTGCGGCATGTTCGTCAATAAGCCCCTGATTCCCAACCTCGATCTCCGTCACCACAGAGGCGGGTACCAAAATTTCACCATAGGTGGATTTTAGCTGCCGGACAAGTTCAGGACGGTCGAGTCGTTCGAGGAATGCTATTACTACGGTGCTATCAATAATCAGCGCCATAAAAAACCACTCGGAGATTGTGGCACGACCTCCGGCCGCTGTGCCTAGTAAAGGTTCACCATGCCGCGCCGTCCCATCATGTCGAGCACGTCGCGGTAGTTCACTTTCAGGATCTCGGCGGCGCGGCCCGACGATATTTTTTCTTCCTTGACCATACCAATAACTATCTCTTCGGCACGCGGTACTATGTCATTGTAGACCTTGGAGTTCACGGCCATGTCGGGGTACACCTGGTAGATGTACAGGAGCAGCTGCTCGTCGGTCATGTCGTTGAAGAACCTCTTGCACTCGCAGATTATGGCGGTCTCGGTCTCGTCAAGGTCCCTGCCGGCATCCCTCGCGGCGGCGCGTCCCTCGGAAGTCAGGGTGATCTTCCCCTGCACGTGCGACACCAGGCCGTCCCTCGACAGGGCGTCCAGCCCGTCGGCCACCTGCTGGCTGTACGGGCCGTAGTCGTGCGGCCTAAAGGTGGACTCTACACCCTCGTCGTCTGCGTCCTTTGCCAGCACGTACAGCATTTTCTGGAGCATCGTATGCCCGCGCACGCTCTCGTCTCCGGCGCCGGCAAGCAGCAGCATGTAGCGGCGGATCCTGCCGCCGCATGGTAGGGTCGAACGCAGTACGGTCATTGCCATCGGGAGCATCTCCGGCGGAAGCGTGGCCGGACTCTGTACCCTTCAAGGCCACCAGTCCATTCCATGCATGTGCGCGCCGCGCCGAGCATAAGTAAGTTGTCACTGCGTGGGGCACCGCACGGGCTACTTCGTGCCGTCCGCCTGCATGCCGCCGTCCTGTCGTGCCGTCCGGCCCGCCGTGCTCCGGGCCGGGGTTGGTAGGGTGCGGCCAACGTTGCCCGTACGACTCTTCCAGTTACGACCTTCGGGCTTGTCGGCCGCCGCCTGAGACGGGGCCGGACGCCGGGATCGCCGCAAGGCCCGCCCTGCGCGGTATGTCGTTGCGCCGCGATGCGTGGGTTGCGGCGTATGCGGGCAGGAACGCGGCCCCCCGTGCCGCGCAACGGCCCTACCGGCAGTTTGTTCACGGACCGCCGCAACGCCTTGTACACCTCCGGCCCACGTTGCACGCAGACGCCGCAAAAGGCGTCGCGGCACCAGCTCCTGCTATCCGAAGTCGCACCACTACGCCTTTGAGATGCGAACCAAATATGGCCGCCGGGTTTGTTTGGCCGACCACTGGACTCCGGCCCTAAATGTCTGATGTGCAAGGCAACTGCAAAATTTTTTAGCGTGACTACGACGTACCTATAATCACGAGCACAAGTTCTTGACCCTCTTTTTGATCCACCAACGCCTAATTGATGCACATAAAAAGGCCAGAAGCTTATGCTCGGGACTATGCTCCCCTCGCCCCAGCTGCCCCCTTCAAGGGGCGTCACCGTGCGGACGAAACTGCCTGCCCCTCTGCCTGCTCCGACTACTTTCAGGCTTAAAGCCACTCGGGCAGCGATCGTCAACGCCGTTCTTATGCGCGCACACGCCGCTCTACGGGATGCGAAAGTCGGATGCCTTGAGCTTGCTGATGATTTCACCGTGTTCTGCGTTGCTCAAGTAACCTCTGAGTTTGAACTCCTCAAGCAGGCCCAACACGCCTGTAAATTTAACGGATAGGTTCTTGGCCTCGCTGCGCGCACGACCATCATCAAAGGCGCATTTTGCATCAACGCCCTTCTCATTTAGGCGTTGCCACGTAAGAATGACATCCGATTCGCCGGGGCCCATCTCTTTGTATTTCACCATAAATTCGTTAATATCTTCTACCGTGACAATGTTCGTGATTGTTATTGTCCCGCTTGAAATATATTTATCAACAAGCTCTGGATTTTTTACACTAAGTTCCTTCACCACAGAGGCGGGCACTATAACCTTGCCATACATAGAATCTAGATAACGAATAAACTCAGGACGATGCAATCGTTCAAGCAACGCTATTATCACAGAAGTGTCGGCAATCAATACCATAAAAAATCACTCGCAGATTATGATGCGGCTCTCCACTAGTCGCGCCTAGTACAAGCTCATGCCGTGCCGCCCCATAATGTCGAGCACGTCGTGGTAGCTCACTTTAAGGATCTTGGCGGCACGGCCTGTTGATATTTTTTCTTCCTTGAGCATGCTCATGACTATATCTTCGGCGCGCGGCACTATGTCATTGTAGACCTTGGAGTTCACGGCCATATCGGGGTACACTTGGTAGATGTACAGGAGCAACTGCTCGTTGGTCATGCCGTTGAAGAACCGCTTGCACCCCCAGACTATGGCAGTCTCGGTCTCGTCAAGGCCCATGCCTGCATCCCTCGCGGCGACGCGTCCCGCGGAAGTCAGGGTGATCTTGCCCTGCACGTGCGACACCAGGCCATCCCTCGACAGGGCGTCTAGTCCGTCGGCCACCTGCTGGCTGTACGGGCCGTAGTCGTGCGGCCTGAATGTCGACTCGACGCCCTCGTCGTCCACGTCCTTTGCCAGCACGTACAGCATTTTCTGGAGCATCGTATGCCCGCGCACGCTCTCGTCTCCCGCGCCGGCAAGCAGCAGCGTATAGCGGCGGATCCTGCCGTCGCACGGCAGGGTCGAACGCAGCCAGGTCATTGCCATCGGCCGCATCTCCCGTGGAGGCGTGGCCAGACCCTGCACCCTCCAAGGCCGCTTGTCCCTTCCATGCGAGTGCGCGCCGTGCCGTGCATAAGTAAGTTGTTACTGCGTGGGGTGCCGCACGGGCTGCCCCGTGCCGGCGCTTGCATGCCTCCGTCCTGCCGTGCCGTCCGGCCCGCCGTCCTCCGGGCCGGAGTCGGGAGGATGTGGCCAACGTTGCCCGTACGACACCTCCAGTTACGACCTTCGGGCTCGCCGGCCGCCGCCTGGGATGGGGCCGTACGCCGGGATCGCCGCAAGGCCCGCCCTGCGCGGTATGTCGTTGCGCCGCGATGCGTGGGCTGCGGCGTATGCGGGCAGGAATGAGACCCTCCCGCGCCGCGCACCGGCCTGCCGGCAGCTCGCTCGCAGGCGCGCCGTGCCGCCTCGTATGCTGCCCGCCGTGGCGCGCTCAAGATTTGTGCGGTGCGACCGCCCGCCGCCGGGGCGTCGATCTGGCGGTTGTGCTCCGCCGCCGGCTCGGTCGCCGATGCTCCACATGTTGCCAGGCCGCGGCGGCTTGGGCGCACGCGGGATGAACCTTATCTGACAATGCATGCGCGCCCCGCCTAGTGGCGCACGGAGACTCTATAACTTGGTGGGGCACACCGCGGCACGATGGAAGACACGACAGTCAAGGACTTGGAGTTTTTGGACGCCCTGAGGGCAGAGCGGGCCGATCCATACCGCGGGGAGTGGGTTGTGATCTACGACGGCAAGATCGTAGCACACGGAAAGGATCCGGAGCGAGTGCCGGGGCGGCACACGAAGCCGCCGTGAGATTGCCCCTGATGGAGTACTTTTTTTAGCGATTCGTTAAAGGTGTCGTTTGAGTACATGCTGCTACCACGACCTGCCCTGCTGTGCCCGTAGACGGGCCTGGATGTCTAGACTGTTCGCGCAACGCTATTATTCCTGTAGCATCGGCAATCCGTTCCATAGGGGCCGATGCGGGCGCCGCATTCGTGTCTGTGGATGCGAGATGGCGTGTAGGGCCCTCGGGCCAACTGCCGCCGCCCGTGCCGGCCTGCCTAGTGCAGGTACGCAATGCCGCGCCCCTTCATCATGTCGAGGATGTCGTGAAACGGCATCTTTAGGATCTCGGCGGCGTGGCCCGACGATATTTTCTCTTCTTCGACCATCCCCATGACTATGTCCGCCGCCCGGTGTAGCAGGTCTGCATGGGCCGCAGTAGTCGCAACCATGTCGGGGTACACCAGGCACGTATACAGGAGCAGCTGCTCGTCCGTCATGCCGTTGAAGAACCGCTTGCACTCGCAGAGCAACTCCCTCCTGTCGTAGTCAAGGCCCCTGTCCGCATCATCTGCCGCAGCATGCCCTGCGGCCGTCAGGGCGATCCTGCCCGGGGCTTCCACCACTAGGCCGTCCCTGGACATGCTGTCGAGCTCGTCGGCCACCTGCTGGCTGTACGGGCCGCGGCCGCGCGGTCCAAAGCCGGATTCCACTTCCCTGTCGCCAGTGTCCTTCGCCAGCACGTACAGCATTTTCTGGATGGCTGCGCGGCCGTGCACGGCCTCCCCGCCAGCATCGGCGAGCAGCAGCATGTAGCGGCGGATCTTGCCTCTGCATGACGGGGCGGCCTGCGCCGGAACCGATGCCATCAGCGGCATCCTCCGTGCGGGCGGCGCCCCCATTTGCACCAGGCCAAACCGCCTACTCCGTCCACGCATGGCCGCACCGGGACGCGCATTAAATTGGATGTCACTGCGCGGGTGCGACCCGCCGGCACGGCATCGAGACACCCTGCGCCGCAGGAATCCCGTCCGACGCTGCTAAAGGCCCGTGTGGGCCCGTCCGCACTGGCTCATCGATTCTGACCTCTGCGATCCCGCATGTGGTTGCAACGCCTGCAGTCTTGACACCTTGCCGCATCCGGGGCCAGAGCGCCCGATGCCTGCCATCCAATCCCGCCTACAGCCGTGGGCGCCTCAGCCTACTCCGAGTCGCCCCGTCGCGGTCCCCTCCAGGGCGCCGTCCCTGGGAGTCGGACCCGGCACCCGCGCCCCCCTTGGGAGCCGCCCGCACTCCGTGCCCGCACTGCGAGGCCGACGCGCCGGCCATACCCGCGCCCCCCTTGGGAGCCGCCCGCACCCAGCGACCTGCCGCCCCTTTGCTCCCTGCACTCCTTGGTCGCAGTCCGTACCGCCCTCCCGTAGTCTCCCTAGGCCTGCGCCAGCCACACAGCCTCCAACTGCCGCCTGCCGCTCCCTCCGCCCCTGCCCGCCCAGGCCACCCCTGCGCCGACGCCACGTCTGCCCCCTCCAGCCCCCCTCCAGCCCCCCTCCATCTGCCCCTTGCCCCCCAGCCCTGCTCTAGGCGCCCCTAGGCGCCCCTAGGCGCCCCTAGGCGCCGCCGGCCCCATCCCTAGGCGTCAAACCGCCCCCGCGCGCCCAAATTCTTATATACAAACGACCGGCGTGCGGCCCCAATGGTCTGGCTAAGACGCTGCACGCACTACCTCTTCATTGTGGTAGTTGCCGTAAACTCGACCCTGCTTACGATCAATGCCGGAGACTACATCTTCTACACCGACTGGGCTTGGACGTCCTACACCGTGTTCTCCATCTCGCAGACCCTCATGCTCGTCGTCGGCGCGACGTACTACCTGACGTTCACCGGAGTACCGGGGACGGCGACGTACTATGCGCTCATCATGACGGTGTACACGTGGGTTGCAAAGGGGGCCTGGTTCGCCCTCGGCTATCCGTACGACTTCATCGTCACGCCGGTATGGCTGCCGTCCGCAATGCTGTTGGACCTGGCGTACTGGGCGACAAAGCGCAACAAGCACTCGCTGATACTGTTCGGCGGAGTGCTGGTTGGCATGTCACTGCCGCTGTTCAACATGGTCAACCTCATAACGGTCGCCGACCCGCTGGAGACGGCGTTCAAGTACCCGAGGCCTACGCTTCCGCCGTACATGACGCCTATAGAGCCGCAGGTGGGCAAGTTCTACAACAGCCCGGTTGCGCTGGGCGCAGGAGCCGGTGCCGTACTGTCGGTTACCATGGCTGCGCTCGGCGTAAAGCTGAATACGTGGACCTATAGGTGGATGGCCGCCTGGTCAAAGTGGGACTAGCCTTACCCCTCTTTTCATTTACTCGCGCCGCGCCAGCGGCGCCGCGCCCGCCCGCGCCGGACGCCGGGCCGGGGCGGCGCGGCAGCGGACGGCCGCCCCTCAGCGGCGCGCGCCGGGCGGCCTGGCCTGCGCGGCACATCCTGCAGAATATCGGCCGCCCGCGGCTCGGCATGCGCCGATCGAAGGCGAGATGCTGCGCAGGGCCCGCCGCGCCTTGATATATCGGGCCGCCCGCCCGCGCCCGATGCAGCGCGCTGCCGCAGCCGCCCAGGCCCCTGCCAAGCCGCGCCCGTTTGTAAAGTGGGCCGGCGGCAAGCGCCTCCTGCTGCCGGACATTGCCGCCGCCTTTCCGGACGGGTTCGGCCGCTACTACGAGCCGTTCCTCGGCGGAGGCGCCGTCATGTTCCACGTGCTCACCGGGCGCCGCGGCGTGGAGTGCTCGGCATCCGACTCGAACCCAGACCTTGTCGCCACGTACGAGGCGGTCCGCGACGGGGTAGAGCGGCTCATACTGCTCCTCGAGGCGCACGCAGCCGGGTACGCCGCCGGCCCAAAGGACTACTACTACTCGGTCAGGGCCGGCGAGCCGACGGACCGGGACGAGCGCGCCGCCCGCATGATATTCCTCAACCGCACGTGCTTCAACGGCCTGTACCGCGTCAACAGCAGCGGCAAGTTCAACGTGCCGTTCGGGGGCCGCCTCCGCCCGAACATCGTGAACGCGGCCGTCCTGCGCGCCGCGAGCGCCCTGCTGTCCTCGGCGCGCCCCTCGATCGCGTGCGCCGACTTTGAGGATGCGGTCGCGGGGGCCTCGGAGGGCGACCTGGTCTACATGGATCCCCCCTACCAGCCGGTCAGCGCCACCAGCTTTACGCACTACACGCGGGACGACTTTGGGGGCGGCGACCTGGAGCGGCTTGCAGCCGCATGCCGCGAGCTCGACGGCAGGGGCTGCCGCGTCCTGCTGTCCAACTCGGACTCGCCCGAGGTGCGGCGGCTGTTCGCCGGCGGGCCCTGGCGCTGCAGGCGCCTCGAGGTGAACCGAATGATCAACTCGGACGGGGCCAATCGGCGCGGCCACCACGAGCTCCTCATCAGGAATTACTAGCTTCGAGCGGGATCTGAACCCGCGACCTTTACCTTACCAAGGTAACGCTCTACCGGGCTGAGCTATCGAAGCGCGCGCGTGCGCCGTGCAAAATCCATATAACTCTTGGCCGCTTGATTTCGCGGCGGGGCCCCGCGGCGCGGCCGTTGCCGGAGGGGCGCGCGTGCACCTGCCTCGGCCGCCGGCAGGGGCGGGCCCGATCGGGGGACGCCGGCGCGGGGAGGGGAGGGAGAGGGCATATGCGCGCCTGCGCCTCCCTTGACCGCCGACAGGGGCGGGCCCTGTAGGCGAGACGCCTGCGCGGGGAGGAGGGGGCACGGCGCACACCTGCGCCTCCATCAGCCACTTTGCACTTCCCACGGACGGGGGCAGAGGGCAGCGCAGGCGCCGCGCGAGAAGTGCGGCACTGGACGCGCACACCTGCGCCCCCTTCAGCACATCGACAGGTACAGCCACAGCGGGATGCAGACTATGGGATCGTCGACAAGGCGCGTATGGTCCTGCGTGAGCGCCAGCGCGACCCCTGCGCCGAACTTGTCGACAAAGCGCGACAGGCCCCTGAGGTCGGACGACTCCACCTGCCGGCGGTACTTGACCGCTATCGGGACGGGCTTGTGCCGCAGGTCGATTACGAGGTCGACCTCGTCGCCCTTGCCGCTCCTCCAGTAGTACGGCATCTCGGGCAGGGCCGACGGGTCAAGCGTCGCCCACAGCCGCCTCGTATGGTCGCCGGCGATCGACTCGGCCAAGAGACCCGTCTCGGCCGAGTCTGAGAGCGAGTCGATGTGGGTGCGGGAAGCGGCCGCGTTTCGCATGCCCGTGTCGACAATGTACGCCTTTTTCTCGGCCCGGCTGCGGACAGGGGCGTACGGATCAGAGTACGAGACAAGGCATGCCGCCTTTAGGAAGCCCAAGTACGCATCGAGCGTGATCTTGTTGATCCCGAGGTTCTTGGCGATCCTCTCCTTGTTGATCATGCGCGGGGACCGCCTCGCCAGCACGGCGAAGAGCGGCTCGAGCACGCGCGGGCTTCGCACGCCGCCGACCTTTACGACGTCCTGGTACATCGCGAGGCGCAGGTGGGTCTCGAGCTGCTCCCTTTTGCTGTCGTGGCCGCCAGCGGCGGCGATTCCGGGGCAGCCGCCGTACACCATGTACTCGGAGAGATCCGCCAGTATGTCGCCCTTGGCCAGCGCAAGCTCCCGCAGCGACTCCTCCGCGCGTTCGTAGAATGCGCCTGCGTCGCCGTCCCTTACGGACGCGGCAAGGGTACTGCGCATGCCCTCGCCGACCTTGGCCAGCGCGGGGGCGTACGGGCGGCCCTTGAACGAGGCGTACTCGGAAAAGCTCATCGGCGACATGGCCTGGTGGCGCATCCTCCCGATCAGCTGCCTCGTGGTGCCGGCCATGTTCGCGCTCGACGATCCTGCCACTACGATCGTCGTCGGGCCGCGCCGGTCGACGACGTTCTTGAGCGCGGTCTGCCAGCTGCCTGCTGCCTGGATCTCGTCGAGTACTATGTACGTCCTCTGCGAGGGCGGACGCATCGGCTGCTCGAGTAGGACCCTTTGGCTGTACAGCGACAAGAGGCGGCGCAGGATGCCAGCGACCGGGAACAGCGCCTCGTCGTCGAACGAGGCAAACATGACGCGCCTTGGATCACCGCGGGACGCGAGCTCGTCGACCAGCTGGTACAGCACGGTGGTCTTGCCGACCCGCCTGGCTCCGACAAGGGCATGCACGTGATGCTCGTAGTCCTTGTCGTCTAGGCGCCGCAGCATCTCGGCATAGTCTGCCCTCTTGAACTCGCGCCGCACCTTGCTGGGCACGCCGCCTCCGGTCCACCATGGGTTTTGCGCCCGCAGCGCGTCAAAGAGCTCGTCATCGCTCGGGTACTCTGCCTCGATCATGCAGTCGGGTCGAACAGACCGCCTATATGTGTTGATATCGTAATGACGGGTGACGGCATGGATGGAGGATATCATAACAGGCTCAAGGGTTGACCATGTGGCATATCGTATTGTCGACAACTGTCCAGCGACCGCATCCGTTGCAGGCCGTGTCGTCTGAACCTAGCGCACGGGAGGGCGCAGCCCTGCCATCCCAAACGCGTGGGGCGGCCTGAGTGGACAGGCCGGCAGGCTGCGCCGGCTTTGGGCACCTGCGGACGAGCGTCGCATGGCGCGAGGGCCGCACCCGCATGCCAGGGGTTCGGAGCGAGACTGCGGCCGGCCTTGAAAGGGCGGGGGAGGGAACCGCACTTTGGGGTGCGTGCGGCGTGGGGGCCGACTGGGCGACTCGGCGTGCCGTGCACTGGGCGCCGGCCGCCTCTGCCGCGCAGGGATCGCACCCTGCCTGATTTGCGGGCCGCCGCCAACCGTTAAATCGCCCCCGCCCGCCCGCCGACGCGGGGGAGTAATCAAGCCTGGCCAAAGGAAGCCGGCGGCTTTTGGAGATGCAGGACTTAAGATCCAAGGTAGGGGATCCTGTCTCTTAGGAGTTCGCGGGTTCGAATCCCGCCTCCCCCATCAACTGCCATCCGGGGCCGCCGGGCCGGACCCTGCCTGACCGCGTACCGCCGCCCTTTCTGGTTGGAGCTCCCGCGGCGGCCCTTCCGGTGGAACGCGCCGCCGCCGCAGGGCCGCCTCCGACCAGGACCAATACCCTCCGCCCCACACCGGCCTAGAGGGGACGGATCAGGGTTCATGCCAACGCACTCGACACACGCGACGGCATATGGTTATTAGCGCCCCTGATCGTTGCTTGCCGTCAGCATGAATTGGTCAGAGATCCGCCTGAAAGACACAGGACCCATAGAACAAGGCACGATCGGCAACAACAGGGTCAACGTGTTCCTGGGCCCCAACAACTCTGGCAAGTCCATCGCGTCAAGGATCATCTACGGCCTGAGGCAGCTGGACGAGGACGCCCTGCCGCCTGGCCTTGCCGCAGGACCGCGCATGGACGACTTGAGTGCCGAGGCCGCCGGATCCCTGCTCGCACCCGCCCTGATCGCAAAGAATGCGGGCATCGACGTCGGGGATGTCGCGACGCACGGCAAACAGGTAGGGTGGATCGAGGTCTCCAAGGGGGAGGGGCGCACGCTCCGCTTTTCGTTTGAGAGCGGGCCGGGCTCGATGCGGCACAGGCTAGCACGGCGGGCCGCGGCTGGAATGGACGTCGCCGCATCTCGGGACGCCATATACGTCCCAGCGGGCAGGACGGGCGCCGTGCAATCGCTGCTCTCGCTCATGCAGATCAAGAGCGACCTCCTTGACACCGTCTGGCTGGCACAGGGCGAAGGCCGCCCGCAGGGGGCCGGGCATGCGGGGCCGCCGGCGCCGCCGGGCACGGGGCGCCGCCGCAGGATGCTCGCACCCGAGTACCTGGAGCGCTTCAACGATCTTGTGCTGGAGGCGGCGTCCGAGGGGCTTGCGGACGAGGCGGAGGGGCTGCTTTCAAGGCTGTTCGAAGAATCTGTCGGAATGGACGGCTCCGGCCCTCCGCAGGCATGCTGCCGCGACCGGCGCGGCCTTGTCGGCGGAATCGACTCGGCGGGATCGGGAGCCGCCTCGTCGTTCCCGATAATCGCCGGCATCGACAGGGTCGAGCCGGGCGGGATGCTCATAGTCGAAGAGCCCGAGGCGCACATGGAGCCGCTGAGCCAGCAGAGGATGATCGCAGAGCTGGTCGGGGCGGCCGCGGCCAAGGACGTCGGCCTCTTGTTCACTACCCACAGCGAGTACGTGGTGTACCCGCTCCTGTCCATGGTGGAACGCGGCGACCTGAAGAACGGCGAGCTCGGGATATACCACTTTGACCGCAAGCCCGGCTCGTGCACCCGCATCGAGAAAATCGGCGTGTCGGAAGACGGCAGGGTGGACAGGGAGCTGTTCGAAGAGGCGCTCGATGCGCTGGGCACAAAGGCCTAGGCCGCGCTGCCGCGCGCACGGCACGGCCTGCCGGCCGACTCGAACCCGCCGGTGGGGATACTGCCAACTGCGGCATGTCCTGCATGCACGGCGCGCTTGCGGGGCGGACGGCGGGAATCTTGGAAAGAGCGGATCAAAGGCCCGTCGGCAAGGCGATCGCGCCGCCTGTAGCTGCGGCGGTCCGGTACTGCCGGACAGGGTTTGGGAGGAACAGGCGCGGCATCGGCCCCGCTGCGCGGGCAGGGTTCAGGAAGAGCATCCGCAAGCAAAAGCCTGTGGATGCAAGGCGCACTTTGCGATCCACAAGATCTAGCCGGAAGATGGCGGGGAGGATCGGCGGCGGGGGGGGGGGGGCGGCAAGCACGACAGGGCGCACTTTGAGGCACTGGAGGCGGCCGTCTGCAGGGGGAGGCTCGGGGCATGCCACGCCGCGTTTGCCTCCGCCGACAGGGCCGCGAGCAGCCGCATGGCCGAGGAGTTTCCTACCTTGATGCGAGGCGAAAGGCTCCCATCGTCGGCGGCGGGGATGCCCTTGCCGACCTGATCAGGACTAGAGTGAGCGGCATCCCTGACAGCCTCACGGCTGGCGGGCGGCGGGCGGCAGGGGTGCGGCGCGGGCAAGGGCGAAAGCGAGGGAAAAGGCAAGGGATGGAGAGGCGCCTGCCCTCGCCGGGCCGTCAAGGCCCAAGCCTGCTACAGACGGGGCAAAAGACGCGAGGCGCGCAGGTGCCGCACCTGCGGCAGGCACGGCCGAGGTGTGGCCGCGGCGCCCTGCGATCGAGGCCCTGCACGGAGCGGCTGCAGCTGGGCGGCCAGAGGGCCAGTTCGACTAGGGTGCCCGCCCTTCGCCGCCGCCGAACTGCGTCGCGGCGTCGGGCGGAACGGGACGGCCGCCAGCAGGGGCCGCAGATCCTGATGGCCGCAGCCTGACCCTCCCCGCACACGACCCGTCGACCGTCAACGGAACGATGCTAACCCGTACCGTGATGCCGAGCGATCTCCACTTCCCGCACGCCCTTCCCCCGTGCTTTTCCATGCCATTGACGGCCCAAACGCGCACGCCGCCGCCGGCCGCTACCCATAAATCAGGCCCGTCTCAACCCGTTGCGGCGGCAAAGTATGGCGGTTGCAGACGCGGCGGTTGCGGACATGTTCCGCGTGGATCAGAAGCGGGTCAGAATGCTCAACCCCTACGAGGCCGTCGACCTTGCCGCCCGGCTCATACGCGCCGACGCGTCTGCCTCTGGAATACCATCCTATGTCGTCGACATACCGTTGAACATTACGGCCCCCAACGGGGGCGTCAACGGCACGGCCTCGGACTCGCCGCGCCAGAGCGCCCGCGGTCTTGTCAAGAGGGGGACGACCGCGTACCTGTTCCGCACGGGCGCGTTCTCTCCCGGATCATCCATTGCCCGCATCCTGTTTACCCGGCAGGGTGAGGTAAAGCCCCGCATACGGTCGTGCATCGAGAGGGGCGGCACGCTGGTCGCCCTGCTGTTCGGCTGGGAAGGCACGGACCGCATGGACGACGATGCGCTGTCCGAAAGGTTCAAGATGGCCCTTGCGTCAAAGTCGGGCGCGCTGTCAGGCGCCAGTGTAGACGTGTGGGGCCTGGCCAGGATCGTCGCATCCATAGAGCAGTTTCCGGGGCTTGCCGCCAGCGTGAGCGGCGGAATCCCGGCCGGCATGCCTGTGATGAGCCACAGCAGATGGTCTTGCGTCCTTGATATGAAGCAGCCGTTCCGGCACGGCAAGGCCGAGGACGGCGCAGTCGAACGGATCAGGGCCCACCTGCGCGGCGGCGGCGACGCGCCAGTCCATGTAAGGGTGTCGGGGCCTCCCGGGTCGGGCAAGAGTCGGCTGGTCCTAGAGGCCACGCGCGCCGTCGACCTTGCCCCCCGCGTTGTATACGCGGACGATGCGTCGGTTGCAATGTCCGCCATCGCGGCACACAGTCGGCGCGCGGGCGGCGCGGGCGGCAGAAGGCTGATCCTCGTGGCCGACGAGTGCAACCCGTCCGGCCAATCCGACCTGCGGCTCGCTCTTGGGGGAGGCGGGGATGCGGTAGCGGATCTGGTAACGATATACAGCGAGCCCGGAGCCGACGTCCGCACTGCACTGCAGGTGGAGGCGCCGGACATGTCCGACGAGCAGATCGCCGAGATACTCGAAGGCTACGCGGGGGGCGGCATCGACGACATAGAGGAATGGGTCGCGCTCTGCCGGCCCTCCCCGCGCGCCGCCCATATAGTGGGGCGAAACCTGTCCGACAACCCTGACGACATGTTTGCGGATCCTGATGCCGTCCTGGCATGGGAGCGCTACGTAGCGGGGTGGAGAGAGCTGCGCGGAGGGGAGTACAGGGACAGGCTTGCCGTCCTGCCCTGGCTCGGCCAGTTTACCGAGTTCGGGTTCGACGCGCCGCACAAGCGCGACGGAGAACGGATAGCCGAGCTTGTGCGCAGGCACCACCCGGAGATCACCCCGTACAGGTTCCGGGAGGTTGTCCGGACGCTGCGCTCCATGGGGGTGCTGCGGGGCGGCCCCGTCCTGCACATAGAGCCGCGCATACTGCACGAGTACATGTGGCTCAAGTGGTGGGAGCGCTACCTGCCATGCGATGCGCCTTGGCTGCCTCCGGGGAACGAGGGGGGCGAAGGGGACGGCGCCAATGCACATGGAGAGGGAACCGCGGGACATCTGCCGGCCCTGCGCAGCCGGTACTACAGCATGTTGGAAAGCATGAGGGGCAGGAAGTATGCGGCGCGCGCGGCCGGGGCGCTGTTCGGCAAGGGCGGGCCGCTCGAGGAGGGCGCGGCATCCGGCGGCGGGACGGGCTAGCGTCTTTTCGGCCGCCGCCGGGTATGCGGAGGTGGCCGCGGCAGATGCCGGCAACGAGCTCTGCGATGCGCTCGACGCTGCGCCCTGCACTGGGACTGCCGGAGATTCTGCTGGATGGCCGCCTGTCTGTCCCGGCGGGGGCCACGCGGGCGCGCCGCGCCCCTGCTCTCCGGGTAGGGTACTACGCGGGCGCATCCCCTGGAAGGGCTAGTAGCGCCGCGCCCTAGGCTCTCGCCCGCCGCGCGCTACGTCCGGCGCACGTTTGCATAGAACAGCTCTTGGTCGTGCTCGAGCATGTCCCTCGGCGAGCTGCCGCGCCACCCGAAGCGGTCCATGATCTCCAGGGTCTTGTCGAGCGCGATGCGCCCGCACAGGTCTGTGTCCAGGCAGGAGACGACCGGCGCGGGCCCGAGCTCGATGCGGTCATCGCGCGATGCGTACTCCCTGAAGAACTCGATCCTCCCCTCGCCTAGCATCCTCAGCACCCTGCCTCCCATGCCGTCAAGGGACACGGAGACGGCGTACTCCCTTTCGGTGTCGGTGGCCAGGTCGGACGCGAACGCAAACGTCTCGCTCATGGTGTACAGCGTCCATACCGGCTCCAGGTACCTCGGGAGCGGGCCGTCCGGCACCCGAAAGGATGCGCGGTGCGGGGCCGGGGACGCATCCTCGGCGAGGGCCGTGCGCTCCTTGAACCGCCCGTCGCAGTAAAACCTCCACACGCTCGTGCGCCCGAACGCATCGTGGCATGCCTCCGTGTAGGACGGCGTGGTGCGCGCCGTCCCGTACGGCCCGTCGCCCGGGGCGGATACGCGAACCCGCTGTATGCGACCTGGCAGTTGGCCACGATCCCTGCCAGATCTTCCGGCCGGTAGTCGCAGGGGGCGGAGCGGGGCTGCATGGATATTGTGCAGTGCCCCTGCCTGGTGATCTTTTCGAGTATGCCGCTCGGACTCGCAGGCTTTTGATCCTGCGTTTGCTTGCGCCCGTCAAGGCACACGGTTGAGTCCTCTTTGCAGTTCATGGACCTCCTACCTCCACCTCGTATTGGGCATCATGCTCGCCGTCGGGCATGTCGCACGGCCAGGCGCACTGCCTGTGCATGCGGCGATGCCGCTTAGCTTCCGCCGGATGAACAGGCTCGCGCATGCCGGCATGCTCGAGCCGATCCGCGCCCTCGGCCTTGAGCCTTGGGCGGCGGTGGATGGAGCCGCGCCGAAGGCAGCCTCTGCACGACCTTCTGTCGTCCCTCTCGCAGGCGATCGGAGTCTCTTTGGACCCGCTCGCATCCTAGGCGACAAAGTGCCTTTCTGAGCGGGCGGCCTTGCGCATTTCAACACCGGCCGGCGCCTCGGCATGCCCGTTTATAGCAATTCTGTCCAAATTCCAGGCTCCCTGTCGAGCCGCCCCTCGATCATGTGTTGCGACTGTATTGCCGCATGCTCAATCAGGCGACAGGGCTGTGGCACCCCTCCCCCGCTTGAGCTTTTTGGCCGTCGGCCCCCCTTGCGTCCTGTGCGCCAGCTGCCGGCGATCACGTGCCGGCAAACCTCCGGCATGTACGGGCTACGCCCGCCATCGCACCCGCCCTTCCTTGCCGCTTCCCTGCCCGACACTAGCCCCCTCCCCTATGCGCCGAATTGCCGCACCGGATCGGGCGCTGCGGGAAGGCGTGCGGGCGTGCGCCGGATCCGCGCCGGATCCGGCCCCCAATTCCCGCGCCGCCGCAACGCGGTTATACGCCCACATGCGGCCGGCCGCGTTGGAGTACGACAAGATAGCCCTTGCAAACGTCGGGCCGATCAGGGATGGGATCATCCACAGGGACAAGATGAGCGTGTTCATAGGCCCAAACAACGCCGGCAAGACGATTGCCGCCAGGATCATACACGGAGTATGCCAAGCGGCCGAGCCGGGGCGGCGGCGACGCCGGCCGGCCCCGGCCGGATCCGCGTCTCCGTCGGGCAGGGGACGCGGAAACGCGACCGAGTCCGCCGCGGATGCCATAACGGTGATCCGCCATGCGGGGCTGCGGCCAGACGACCTGCCTACGCACGGCAGGAGGACGTCGTCGCTATCCGTGCACGGCCCGAGCGGGCGGAAAAGAAGGCTCGATCTTATGTCCGCCGGGGACAGCCCCCTGGCCCGCAGCGTGTCTCTTGCAGAGGATCACGGCGGGGGCGACGCAGGGCGGAGCGTGTACCTCCCGGCGACCCGGGCGGGCGGAATCCGGCACATAATGAACAGCATGAGGACGATCGGGAGGATTGCCAACATACAGAGCAACATGCTCAACCAGATGCTGGCGGCGGCCGGGGCGGGGGTGCAAGCCTTCCGGTCAGGATCATCGCATGCCGACACTGCTGGCCAGCTGCTTGCAGAAGCCCCCGTGGACGGCCTGGAACAGTACGTCGGCATAGTGATGGAAGTTCTGGAGGGCGGGCTCGACGAAAAGGCGCAGGGCACTCTTGGCAGGCTGCTTCCGGGCTCGATCCAGGTCGAGGAGCGCCTTGGCATGCCCGTCGTCACATACGCGGATCCGTCGGGACACCGCGCCGAGATCGGGCACGCCGGCTCGGGCGCAGGCTCGCTGCTCGCGCTGGCCGCGGGGATGCACCGGGTGGGGCCGGGAGGTACCTTCATAGTGGAAGAGCCCGAGTCCCACCTGGAGCCGCAGGCGCAGCTCGCAGTGATCGACGAGATGCTGCGCGCCGCCGACGAGAACAAGATCGGCGTGGTGATCACCACCCAGAGCGACTTTCTGGTGCAAAAGGTGCTGTCGCTGGTGTCGAGCGGGCGCATGGACAGATCCGACCTGGGCCTGTACTACTTTGACCGGCCGCCCGGCAAGCTCACGAGCGTCCAGAGGCTGCGCGTGGACGAGACCGGCGAGGCCGAGCAGGAGATGTCCACAAGGGCGATCAATTCGCTGATCGCCGGGTTCTCGGGGCCGACTGCATGATTCAGATGTCCAGCGCGGCACCCGTCGTCGATGCAAGCATGCTGCCGACGATCGCAAGGGACGGCGGCTCTAGCGTCCTGGCGGCCGCGCTCTGCCAGTGGATATCCTCGGTGGCACAGAGGACCTGGCCGAGGCCGCGCTCTCGAGCGGTTGCGGCCGGGCAGGCTGGCCTGCCGGCCGTGCAGTGTGCTGGCCTCCCAGAGGCGTGCGGGACGCCGCCAAGGCCGGGAGCCGGCCGGCGCCGGCCCTGACGTAGCGGCGCACCCCGCCGCAATCTACTGCGCACCTGCGTCTCCTGGCGGGCCGGATTCCCACACGCGACGCGCCGGGCTCCATGCGATGCGGGCGCGGCCGCCCGGCACCCTATCCCCGCGTCCCGCCTGTCGCAGTCCTGCGCGGCCTGCACCAGCCTGCGCGCAAGGTGCGGGAACGTGCCGCCTGCGCGACCGGGCGCCCCGCGCGGGTCGATGCGAGCCGCCTTGACCATGCCGTCCGCCCCTGTAGCCGCGATCCTCCCTGCAGCCGGTCTCCTGCGCCCTGCGGTGCGGACGCCCTGCCGCCGCCTGCCGCCGCCCGGGCCTCGACTCGCCCCCCCCCGGCCCTGGCGCGCCCATGCCGCGCCTCCTGCCCCCTTGCGATCGCCCCCCGCCCCCCCCCCTGCGCCGCCTCCGCCCGCAGGCATCCCTCTCCCCTCGGCCCCCCGCGCCGCGCGCCCGCGCGACAGCCTTTAATACAAGCCGTGCCGAGTTGAGTTGCACGAATGGCGGTAATATGCAACACCTGCGGCCTCCCAGAGGACCTGTGCGCATGCGGGGACTTGGCAAAGGACAGCGCCAAGATCATCATACGGCTCGAGACGCGCCGCTTTCGGAAGAAGGGTACGATGATAGACGGCCTGGACCCAAAGATGCACAACCTTGACGACGTCGCCAAGGAGCTCAAGAACAAGTACGCCTGCGGGGGGACCGCCAAGGAGGGCTACGTGTTCCTCCAGGGCGACCACCGCGACACGATCAAGGAAGAGCTCGTCCGCCTCGGCTTTGCCGAGTCGAGCATAGAGCTGCACTAGGCGCGGCCGCCCCTGCGGGTGCTGTGCCATGCCGGATGCAGGCGGGGACGGGAGAGGCGCGGGCGGCCCGGCCGCGGCGCGCGCCGCGAGGCTGCTAGCCGTCCCGCACTCGGCCATGGTGTCCGTCGTGTTCGGGATGATGGCCCTCTCGTTCCCGCTCGGCGCATACGTCGTGTTCTCGACCTCCTGGCCCGGCGGCGGGATCGTCGACCACGGCTACCCGATCGGCTCGCTCGGCCTGTTCGCCGCCGGCCTGGGATTCGAGGTGCCCGCCGCCGGCGTGCGCCTCGGCGATGCCTTTACTGCACTGTGGTGCGCGTACGCCGCGCTCTTTGCGCTCGCCGCGCTCGGCCCCTGCCGCGGGCTGTACGCCGAGCTGTCGGCTGCGATGGGGCACTCGGGCCGGAATCGCGCCGGGGCGGGCGTGTACAGCGGGGGGCGGCCCACATGCGAGAACTACATGCATGCGGCCGTCCGGTGGTTCGCCGTGCTGGTGCTCGCCTCGGCCGCGATCGCAACCCTCCAGGCGCATGCGGGGGTGCCGGCGGCCGAGCCGCCGGCCGGCGACGAGATGCTGCGGTTCTTCGAGGCCGCAAAGGCGCCGATCGCCGAGGAGATCGGCTTTCGCGTCGCGCTGATCGGCGTTCCCCTCTTCCTTGCATGCGCCGGCGCGGCGTCCGTACGGTCGCTTGCGCGAGTACTGTGGCACCCGCACCGGCACCTGCCGCGCACGCGGCGGACGCGCCGCGCCGCGGCGGCGCTCATCGCGGGCACTGCAGTGTTCTTTGGCGCAGCGCACGTGCTGTCCGGCGAGCCGTGGGGCATCGGCAAGCTGGCTCAGGCGACCGCAAGCGGCGCGATACTCGGGTGGGTGTACTACCGGCACGGGCTTGCGCCGGCAATACTCGTGCACTGGGCGGCAAACTACTTTGTCTTTTCGTACGCGTACTATGCGGCCCTGGCCACTTCCACGACGGCGGCCGCTGCGTTTGACCATCCGATGCTGCGCACGCTAGAGGGCGTGTTCGTTGCGGCAGGCGCGGTCGCGCTTGCCCTGATCGTGCTCGGGCGGATGGCGGAGAGGAGGGGGCGGGCGCCGCGCGGCGGCGACGGCAGCGATGGGGGAGGCGCGAAGCTGTACGCCCTGCCGGCGCTGGCGCCTCCCCCCGACCTGGCCGCACCGCCGTGGATGGGGCAGCCGCCGCCGGAGCAGGGACGGGAGCTGCGGTCGGGCTAGGAGGCGGGGGCGGCATTCGCGCCGCCGCGGATATTTCAGCTGGAGTGCCGGGCCGTCGACGGTGCGGCTGCGCCGGGCAGCAGGGGGCGAGGCGGCGCCCGTGTGGGCGGCAAGCACATGCTCCCAGGCTGTCGCCATCTGCGCCGGGCAGCAGGGGGCGAGGCGGCGCCAGACATCGCCTGTCTGCAGGGCAGCGGCGGCGCCTCGGCCGCCTCGCTAGCAACTGCCGACTTCTGGTCCTAGCGCCTGGCGCGGGAAGGGAATGGAGACGGCGCAGCCGCCTACTCTTCCGCCTGAGGCGTGGCCGACGGCGGGCGCAATGCTGCCCGCCGCGGCCGCCGCTGCGCCGATATACTAAATAATACGGGGGGGGGGGGGGCGCCGCCAACGGAGCAGAGGCAAGTTGAACCGTCATAGCATCTCACCGGATCGACTGCGATCGCCGTTGCCTGCCGCGGGCGGGTACCGAGGGGGGGGGGTGGCGGCCGCGGCAGCCTGCCTAGCCGTCTCCGCCTGTCTAGGGGCATCGGCGCTACATCCGCACGCGGCGCTGGATGCCGCCGTGTCCAGCGCCTTGGCGCCCTTGCCGTAGCCGCCTTGGCGATCGCCCTGGCCGCCTCGTTGCCGCAGCCGGCGATCTGGGACGGCGTTGCCGTTGGCGGCGGCAGTCTGCTAGCCCTGCATATGGACCGCGCCGCCCCCGATGGTGCCCTCTCGTGGCCTGCGCCGATGCAGCAGATGCTGCTTTTGCCGGCAGCGCATGCAAACCACCCGGCCGCGTATGG
Organism: Cenarchaeum sp.; assembly: GCA_965242695.1. GTDB lineage: Archaea > Thermoproteota > Nitrososphaeria > Nitrososphaerales > Nitrosopumilaceae > Cenarchaeum. The sequence goes on from CBDESU010000001.1 coordinate 136,078, forward strand.
CGACTACTATTGGCCGTGCTACTGGTATCCCAGGACCGACCCCAGCGGCATAGGAAACGCGCACTCGCCCACCTTGGAGTTTTACAACACATCCGCCAACAGCGCGTACAGTGACGGCTACGGCGCCACGTACAAGATCGGCGACAACATCACCATCCGTAGTAGGGATAGCGCAGTAAACCACGCCGGGTCCGTCTATCCACACACGCGGCTTGCGCTCGAGACGGGGGACGTCGACCGGTTTGCCGTCTATTCGTGGCACGACAGCAATAGCGTGGTCTACTACAGGTACACCGTCCAGCCTGGCGACTATTCCGACGATCTGGGCTACAGGGCGTCCACTGAGGCGGCGTGGGGGGGAGCGATGCACTGGGGGAACCCACGTGGGGACCCCTACCATAAAAACGCGCTTGACTACAGCAGCCGCACTGAGGCCCAAAAGAAAGCGGCCAACTGCTGGCTGTCGACCCCGGGCGCCTCGGACTACACGCCTCAACTGCCTTCCACCAGTGTTCCCAATCCCCCAACCGTGCCGTCGCTATCGTTTAAGTACGATGTCGTAGTCGACGGCATCATACCGCGCGTCGAGAACGTCACAATGGCGAGCGGCGCGTACGGGGCGGGCTCGCAGCTCAACGTCACCGTCAACCTTGCCGAGCCGGTCTTCGCGTACGGGCCGCCGCCGTCGCTGGTCCTTGCGCTTGACGGCGGGAACAGGACGATCCCGTACCTGGATGGCAACGAGACGAGATCGCTCGTATTCAGATACATGGTCATGGCGGACGACCTTGCAGACGGCCTGGACTATGCGGGGGCGGGCGCCCTCGTCCCTGCGGCAGGCGGCATCCTGACGGACTATGCCGGCAACAACGCGAGCCTGGCGCTGCCCGAGCCGGGATCGCCCGGCTCGCTCGGCGCGACCTCTAACGTCAGCATAACTGCCGCATCGGGGGTGGTGGCGGCGGTCGGCTCGCCCCTGCCCGACGGCACGTACCCCGCGGGATACAGGATCGAGGTGGCCGTCAACTTTACCGAGCCCGTCGTATACTCGGGCGCGGCTCCGCCGTCGCTGGTACTCAACTTCAGCGGCTCTAACCGGACGGCCTCTTACATGTCGGGCAACGACACGCGGTCGCTCGTGTTCGAATACACGGTGCAGCCCGGCGACCCGCGGGTCGCACGCCTGGACTATGCGGGGGCAAGCGCGCTGCAGGCCGGCACTGGCCTGAGCGACAGGGCCGGCGATTCCGTCGATATAGTCCTGCCATGGCAGAGCGGGGCAGGACAGCTCGGCAGCTCGCACAGCATCGCGATAGACGCGGCGGCGGCCGCATACGTCACGGCGGTCGGCTCGCCCGGCGGCGACTCTGCGTACAAGCTAGACGACACCGTCCGCATCGCTGTCGACTTTTCGGCCCCCGTCGCCGTCGCGGGCGCGCCGGCGCTTGCGCTTGCGACCGATCCGCCGCGCAGCGCCTCGTACGCGGGCGGCAGCGGCACCGGCACCCTAGAGTTCAACTATACAGTGCGGCAGGGCGATGCCGTTGCCGGCCTGGACTATGCCGGCGTCAGGGCCCTGTCACTGGAGGACGGCGCGTCGATACGCCTTGACGCGCAGGGCGGAGGCGGCCCGGCCGCCCTCTTGGCCCTGCCGGCGCCAAGCGGCCCGGGCTCGCTCGGACGCGCCCTGGACATTGCAATAGACGGCGCCGCGCCGAATGTGACGGGCGTCGAGTCGGCGAGCCCCGACGGCACGTACGGCACGGGCCGGATCGTCGCCATTACCGTAACCTTTGACGAGCCCGTGGTCGTCGAGGGCTCGCCAGAGCTGAGGCTTGCGACCGTGCCGCCGCGCAGCGCCTCGTACGCGGGCGGCACCGGCACGGCAGAGCTGGCGTTCTGGTATGCGGTGCAGCCGGGCGACTCGGCGCCCCGCCTAGAGTACGCGGGGGATGATGCACTCGACTTGGGCGGCGGCGCCTCGTCGATCCGAGATGCCGCCGGCAACGCCGCAAACCTGACCATGCCGGCCCCCGGGTCGAACCGCTCGCTGGGCGTCTCGGCAAGCATCGACGTGCACGGGCACGAGGCGCCGATGATTGCCGCGGCCGGCCGCGCCGGCAGCGATTCGCCCAACGGCGTGGCGGCCTTTGAGCTGAACGGCACCACGTACGCCGCCGTTGCAGCGTCTCACTACGGCGCCAATTCTCAAACTGGTCAGGGTGGCGGCGGCGTGCAGCTGTTCCGCGTGGACGGCAGCGGCGCGCTGGCCGCCGCCGGCGTGATCAGAGACGATCAGGATGCGCCAGGCCTTGCAGTAGTCGTCGATATCGATGCGCTCACCGTGGGCGACACCACATACCTCGCCACGGCGTCATGGGATGCACACGGCGTGCAGCTGGTCCTTGTGGACGGCGGCGGCGCCCTCTCGGCGGGGGGGCGGGCGCAAAACGGCGTAGGCGGCTTCGATACGCTCTACGGATCGGAGGGTGTCGACGTCTTTGCCATGAACGGCACCGTGTACGTCCTTGCCACGTCGAGCCATGCGTACCAATTCGGCGGCGTGCAGCTGATCCGCGTGGATGGCAGCAGCCTTGAGCGCGCGTACTCACTACGCGATGACAACGCCTCAGCGCTGGTGCAGGCCGGTGCCCTGCCCAACGAAGGCGCACTTGCACTGCGCAGCGCCCGGGGAGTGGACGTGTTCGAGATGGCCGGCGACGGCGGCGGCGGCGCGTCCGGCAACCGCACCTACGCCGTCGTAGCCTCGGGGGATGGGATGGGCGCCGTGCAGCTGATCCGCGTGCACGAAAACGGCACGCTGGCGCCGGCCGACTCGCTGCGCAAGGTCAACAACACCGATCTGGAACTCCAGGGCGCCAAAGGCATAGATGCGTTCAAGACTGCCGGCAACCGCACATACGCCATCGTGGCCGGGTACGCCGACAACGGCGTGCAGCTCGTCCGCGTGCACGAAAACGGCACGCTGGGGGCGGCAGGCTGGCTCCGCGACACCCCCGCCCTGACCCTAGAAAAGCCCAGGGGGGTCCGCGCGTTTGACATGGGCAACCGCACGTACGCAGCCGTGACCTCGGAATTTGACGACGGCGTGCAGCTCGTCCGCGTGCACGAAAACGGCACGCTCTCCCCGGCCGGGATGGTCGTCGAGGGCCCGGGATTCAGATTCAACACGGCCCACGGCATCGACGTGTTTGCCGCGGGCAACCACACGTACGCCATCGTGACCTACCAGGACAGATACGAACACGAACGGAGCACTTACTCAAACAACCTCAAAGGCGAAGTCCAGGTGATCCGGCTTTCGCCGGCGTCCGTGGAGAGCGTATCGACCTCCCTGCCCGACGGCGACGCGTACCGGGAGGGGCACCGGTTCAACGTCACCGTCGGATTTGACCTGCCGGTCTCCGTCTCTGATCCGCCGCCCTCGCTGGTGCTCTCGCTCGGCGGCGGCGGCGGCGCCGACGGCGGCGGCGGAATCCGCCTTGCCGCGGAATACTTGGACGGCGACGGGACGGACTCGCTCGTGTTCAACTACACGGTGGGGCCCGGAGACGAAGCGTTCGGCTCTCTGCGCCACTCGGGCGCCGGCTCCGTGGCAGTGCTCGGCGACGTGGCAGACGCGCGGGGGAAGGGACCCTCGAACTGGCTGGTGATGCCGCCGTCCAGGGCGACGTGGTCGTGGATCTGATCGACCCCGGCAGGGGACCAGCGGCCGCCGACCTGGCTCTGCCTGGTCCGCCCACCCTCCTGCGCAATGTCGTACTCGACGGCGTCGCGCCGCGCGTGGTCGGCATCGCCGAGTCCGATCCAAAGGGCGCTCCGTACAAGAAGGACGACTCGATCGGGATAGCGATCACATTCCACGAGCCCGTCGTGATCTCTGCAGGGGCCACTCCCTCGCTCCGCCTTGCGCTCGGCGGGGGCGCCACGGCCGCGGCCGCGCTCGACCGCCAGGCCGACGGCGGTCGCACGCTAGTCTTTGCCTATGCGGTGGAGGACGGCGACATGGCGAGTCCCCTCGACTACGACGGCGCCGGGGCCCTGTCGCTCCCCGACGGCGGGACCATGGAGGATGCGCTCGGCAACGCGGCCGACCTGGCCCTGCCGTTCGCCAAGGGGCGGGGGCTGCTCGCCGCCGCCGGGATCGAAATCGACACCGAGCCGCCGCGCGTCGTGTCCGTGTCCTCGCCCGACAGAGGCGGCGCGTACGTAGCGGATGCAAAAATCAACATCACCGTGTCCTTTGGCGAGGACGTCTACGTGACGGGGACGCCGACGCTGGCGCTCTCGACGAGCCCCGCCAGGAGCGCATTGTACGTCGGGGATGCGGACGGGGGCGCCGATCTCGAGTTCCTCTACACGGTGCAGCCGGGAGACATCGCGGGCAGCCTAGACTATGCGAGCGCCGACGCGCAGTCCCTAGGAGGCGGCACCATACAGGACGCGGCCGGCAACGACGCCGTACGGAATCTGCCCTCGCGCGGCGGCTCGGACTCGCTCGCGGCCTCGGGGATATCAATCGACGCCGCGGCGCCCAAGGTGCGGTTGGCCGAGGCCGAGTTTCGGGACCGCATACGCGTCACGTTCGACGGCGGGCCCGTCTCGTCCGGCAGTACGGACGCCTCGGCCGGCTGGTCGATATCGGGGCCGAGCGCGGGGGGCCTGTCGATAGCCGACTATAGGCCGATACCGCAGGGCGCGCCGCTCACCGAGATCGTGCTCAAGCTCGACGGACACCTGCCGGACACGGCCCCCGGCATCGTTCTGTCCTACAACGCGAGCATCGGCGGCATCGCCGACGCGGCCGGCAATGCCGCTGCAAAGCAGGACCGGTATGGCCGTGGCCGACCGCATGCGGCCAGAGTTTGTCGAGGCGCTGATCACGGGGCCGCGCGAGGTCACGATCGACTATACCGAGCCTGTCGCGGCATCGCCTGGCGCCTACTCGAATCTTGACATTGGGGGAGTCGTGCGCGCACTGGAGCCGCACGATACCGCGGCCCTCCGCCAGCACGTGCTCGGCTTTTCCGGCGCCGAGGCGCCCATCCCAGAGCCGCCCAGTACAATAACGATAGACAAGCGCGCCGTGCTCGACGAGGCCGATCCTCCGAACTCCCTCGGCGACAACGCCTCCGCCGTGGAGATCCGCGACGGGCGGGTGCTGGAGGTGTACTCGTCAAGGATCACGGATCTAGACACGGCCGTCATTACGTACACCCGAAACGCCGCGGCGCCTCAGGACGCCTACTCGTCGCTCGTGGTCGCCGGGCAGCCCCGAAACATAACGGATCTGGGCGGGGGCGGCAGCAGCGGCGGCCACATCCACACGATCACATTCTCGCCGGCCGGCGCGCCGCCGAACGCGACCGGCAGCATCGTCATCAACGGCACTGCCGTCACGTCGCCGTCGGAGCCCGGCATGCGGCTTGGCGGCGGTACGATCAGGGCCGCTCTGTCCGACGGCCAGTCTCCCTCTGCACTCAGCGCCACGGCCGTCTCGCTCGACACCATACGGATCTCATTCGACGAGGCCATACTGGCACCGGGCACGAGCGCCGCCGGCTGGTCCGTGTCGGGAGGCGATGCGGCCGGCATTGCCGTCGCATCCAGCCGGGATGCCTCGGATCCGTCAAACACGCTCACGCTGACCCTCGACGGCCCCCTGCCAGACACCGCGCCGGACTCGATAACCCTCTCGTACCACCCTGCCGCCGGCAGCGTCGAGGATGAGGCAGGCAACGCGCTTGTCGCCTCGTCGACTGCCCTCGTCGACGGGATCGCCCCGGTCGTCAGACATGCCGTCTTTTCGGGGCCCAACGAGGCCGAAGTACGATACACAGAGCCCGTGTGGGCCTCGCCCGGCGCGTACGCATCCGTCGAGCTGTCCTCGGGCGGGGATCCGCGCCCCGTTACGGGACTGGTGGGAAACGGGACGGCCATGCACACGGTATCGTTCGGCGGCAATCCCGTGGGCCTGGACGAGACCGGCATGCTAGAGGTGGATGCGGCGGCCATTCGGGATGAGGCCATGCTCCCGCTCGGCGAGGACGGCCCGATCGAGCTGGGCGACACCCAGCCGCCGTCGGTCCGCAGCGCCACGGCCGTCTCACTCGACACCATACGGGTCGTGTTCGACGAGCCCGTGCTGGCGCCGGGCACGGACGCCGCCGGGTGGTCGGTGTCGGGCGGCGATGCGGCCGGCATTGCAGTCGCCTCGAGCCAGGACGCTGCAGTGCCGTCGGACTCGCTTACGCTGGCCCTAAGCGGCCCGCTGCCGGACACGGCGCCGGATGGGGTATTGCTCGTGTACGATCCGGCCGCCGGCAGCGTAGAGGACAGGGCGGGCAACGCGCTTGCCGCCTCGTCGACTGCCGTCGCCGACGGGATTGCCCCCTCGATCGCATCGGCCTTTGTCGCGGGGCCCAGCGAGGCCGAGGTACGGTATACGGAGCCCGTGTGGGCCTCGCCCGGCGCGTACGCATCCGTATCGCTGTCCTCGGGCGGGGATCCGCGCCCCGTTGAGGGGCTGGAGGGGAACGGGACTGCGGCGCACACCGTCTCGTTTGGGGGCGAGGCTGTCGGGCAGGGGACGACCGGCTCGCTCGTGATGGATGCGACGGCCGTCCGCGATGCGGCCATGCTGCCGATCGGCTCGGACGCGGTGCTCCGGGTCGGACTGGCAGGCGAGGCGCCTGCGGTGGTGCAGCCCGGCGAGGCCACCGCCAAAGCGGTGTTTGCGGCCCGCAACACCGTATCCATAACGTACTCTGCGCCGCTGGGCCCCCCGGCGGGCCACTCCGGCCCCGTGTACACCGAGGTTGCGATCAACGGGCAAGGCGGCGGCACGCGCCCCGTGTCGGGCGTAGAGGGGCTGGGAACCGCAATGCACACGGTCGCGTTCGGCGGGGCCGGCGTGAACGGGAGCCAGACGGGGACGATCGTACTTGCAGTCGGACTAGAGGGGGCGGCCGGCGGCGACAATGGCGACCGGCCGCGGTTCGCGGCGGGTGCGATACCCGTGTCGTCTGGCAGGACCATTCAGACCGTCCTGCTCTCGCAGCCGCAGCAGGGGCAGGGGCAAATGCCGGTCCGGATCGAGCCCGACGGCTTTACCCGGACGGTCGACGGGACGGCGGCCGGCAGTTCGGCGCGCCTTGCCATCAACGTGACGGGGCTGGCCCAATCATCGGCCGATCCGGGCACGGCCGTGTTCCCCGCCGAGCCGGTCACGCTGGCCGCCTCTTTCGCCCGGGTGACGTTCCCGCCCGGCGTGACCGCAACGTCCGTCCCCGCCGGCGGCGCAATCTCGCTGTACGTGGACGCCGCTACAGCAGAGAACGCCACCTCTGCACTGGGGTATCCGGCCGCCGGCAGGCTCGTACTGCGGACGATCGTAGAGGTCGGAGGAAGCCAAGCGCCGGTCCTGTTCGACATGCCCGTCCGAATATCCCTCGAGGGGCAGGCCGGCGGCCGCGCGTTCTACATCGAGGGCGGCGCGGACGGCGTGGCCAAGCCGATCGACCTGGCATGCGCGGCCGACGACACCGACAGAGTCCACCGCCAGCTCGGCGGCATGGGCGAGTGCAGGATCGAATCGGGCGACGACCTGGTCATACACACGTACCACCTGACGCGGTTCGGCACCGTCGCATCCGATCGCGGCACGCCGCCTCCCGTCGTCCACACGTGCTCGCTGCGCCTCGGCGAGACCGACCTGGCGGTGCCGGCCGCCCCAGGCGCCTATTCCAAGGCCGTGCGCCAGGCCGTGGTCAACTCTGGCTCGCAGCCGTTCGATCGCGTCGCGCTCGATGCGACCCCGTGGTACATCGACCCCGTCTCGGATGCACCGGACGCGGGCGCGCCGTCCCTGCCGGCCTCGCTTACGGTGTCGAGCGGCACGGGGCAGGGCGGGCAGTTTGCGCCCCTGCCGGGCGCCGTCGCGGACGGGCTTGGCGGCGGGCAGGAAGAGCCGCTGTGGCTTGCAATCAACCTGACGGGGCACGCCCAAGTGAACGGAACGCGGCTCGTGCAGGACGTCGCGTACACGGCAGAGTGCGGCGGCTAGGCGGGGCGGCGGCAGCTGCGGGAGCAACCTCTGCCGTCCCTGCGGGGAGGCGGCGGATGCGCCGCCTAGGGATGTGGCCTTGACCCACGTTGCCGCACCATCACACTAAATAATACGGGGGCGGGGGGCGCCGCCAACGGAGCAGAGGCAAGTTGAACCGTCATAACGACTCGCCAGATCGACCCCGATCGCCGTTGCCGGCCGCGGGCGAGTACCGAGGGGGGGGGGGCGGCGGCCGCGGCCGCGACAGCCTGTCAAAACGCCTCGGCCCGTCTAGGGGCACCACCGCGGCATCCGCACGCGGAGCAGTGTGCCGCCATGTGCCACGCCTTGGCGCCCTTGCAGTAGCCGCCCTGGCGATCGCACTGGCCGCCTCCGCCTCGGCATCGACTGCCGCATGGCAGGACAACGGCGTACTGCCGCATCTGCCGGCCGCGTATGCGGACCCCCATTATCAGCCGTGCATCTTTCAGCCGCATGGCAGCTCTGATGGCTCTCAGCATACGGTTTTGTATAGGTTCGTCTCGCCCGACGACACGTACGGCATAGGCGAGACCATCACTATCAGGAGTGACAGGGTCCAGGGCCACGGCACTGGGGGTGGCCATCAGCACTCGCGGCTTGCACTCGAGACGGGCGACGTTGACCGGTTTGCCGTGCACAGCAGGACAGTGAACTCGAACCACCTCGAATACGTGTACACCGTCCAGCCCGGCGACTATTCCGACGACCTGGACTACAGGTCGTCCAATGCGGCGCACTGGCGGGATCCGGGCACCGGCGGAAACCACTTTGCCAACTGCTGGCTGTCGTCCCCCGGCACCAACGACTACGACCCCATCCTGACGGACCAGCAGAACGGCCTCGGCGACAAGTCGCTTTCGGTGGATCGCACCGTCCGAGTCGACGGCATCATACCGCGCGTGGAGGGCGTCACAACGGCAAGCGGCGCGTACGGGGCGGGATCGCAGGCAAACGTCACCGTAAACTTCGGCGAGCCCGTCTTCGCATCGGTTCCGCCGCCGTCGCTGGTCCTTGCCCTGGAAAAAGGGGGAAACAGGACGATCCCGTACCTGGATGGCAACGAGACGAGCTCGCTAGTCTTCAACTATACGGTGCGGCCGGGCGACCTTTCCGACGACCTGGACTACGCGGGGACGGGATCCCTCGTCCTTGCGGTAAACGGCAGCCTGGTCGACGTTGCCGGCAACAACGCAAGCCTGGCGCTGCCCGAGCCCGGCTCGCCCGGCTCGCTCGGCGCCACCTCCAACGCGAGCATAACGGCCGCACGGGGCGAGGCGGCGGGAGTCGACTCTCCACTTCCCGACGGCACGTACCCCGCGGGCCACCGGATCGAGGTCGTCGTCAGCTTCAACGAGCCCGTCGTGTACTCGGGGGCGCCGCGTCGCTGGACCTCGACCTGGACGGCGCAAGCCGGACGGCATCGTACGCGTCGGGCAACAACACGCGGCAGCTCTCCTTCCACTACACGGTGCAGCCGGGCGATGCGGATGCAGACGGACTGGACTACGCGGGGGCGAACGCGCTGCAGCCGGGATCCGGCCTGAGGGATCGGGCCGGCGATTCCGTCGATCCCGCACTGCCCTGGACGAACGGGGCCGGACAGCTCGGCAGCTCGCGCAGCATCGCAATAGACGCGGCGACAGCCGCGTACGTCACGGGGGTCGACTTGCCCGGCGGCGGCTCTGTGTACAAGCTCAACGATACAGTCCGCATCGCCGTCGAGTTCTCGGTCGACGTCGCCGTCACGGGAGCGCCGGCGCTGGCGCTTGCGACCGAGCCGCCGCGCAGCGCCTCGTACGCGGGCGGCAGCGGCACGAGCACCCTAGAGTTCGAGTACGAGGTGCGGCGGGACGACGCGGCGGTCGGCCTGGACTATGCCGGCGTTCGGGCCCTGTCCCTAGAGGGAGCCGCGTCGATCCGCCTTGACGTGCAGGGGGGAGGCGGCGCGCACGCCCTCCTGACCCTGCCGGCCCCGGGCGCCCCGGGATCGCTCGGCCACAGCCGGGACATCGCAATAGACGGCGCCGTCCCCTCTGTGCTGCACGTCTCGTCGCCGCAGCAGGCCGGCACGTACGGCACGGCCCGGCACATCGAAGTGTCCGTGGCGCTCGACGAGCCCGTGGTCGTCGAGGGGGCGCCCGTGCTGAGGCTGGCGACCGAGCCGCCGCGCAGCGCCTCGTACGCGGGCGGCAACGGCACGGACAGGCTGGACTTCCTGTACGTGGTCCAGCCAGGCGACTCTGCGCCCCGCCTAGGATACGCGGACGAGGACGCGCTTGCCCTGGGCGGCGGCGCATCGGCGATCCGCGATGCCGCCGGCAACGCCGCAAACTTGACCCTGCCGGGCCCCGGGCGGAACGGCTCGCTGTCCGCCTCGGCAAGCATCGACGTGCACGGGGACAGGGCACCCGTGATTGCCGCGGCAGGCCTGATCACAAAGACCGCCGCGCCGATACTCGACAACCCCCTCGCCGTGGCCGCCTTCAAGGAGGGCAACCGAGCGTACGCCGCCGTGGCGTCGTGGACGCAAAAAGGCGTCCAGCTTGTGCAGATCCACGGGAATGGCACCCTGTCCGCGGCGGCAAGCGCGACCGACTCGCAGGCGGAATTTGACAGGCTTGACGGTCCCGTGGGCGTCGCCGCCTTTGACGCGGGAAACTACACGTACGTCATGGTCGCAACCGGGGGTGCAGAGTCCGTCGACGGTCCCGGGCACGTAGTGCAGCTGATCCGCGTGCACGAAAACGGCACGCTCGATGCGCCCGGCACGCCAAGCTGGCTCGACACCTCGGGCGGGAACCGACTGCACGGCGCCATTGACGCGGACTTCCTCGAGCTGCCCGGCGAGTCCGGCGGCCGCACGTACGCCATAGTGACCGCCGCCTCAGCGTTCTCTTGGACCCCCGGCGGCGTGCAGCTGATCCGCGTGCACGAGAATGCCACGCTCGAGGCGGCCGACTCGATCAACCACAACGCCGCCAACACCACGCTGCGGGGCGCCCGCGCCGTGGACACGTTCGAGATGGCCGTCAACAGCACGCACACCGGCACGTACGCCATCGTGGCCTCGTCGCAGTTCGACATACCCAGCCAAACTTACACCAGCGGCGGCGTGCAGCTGATCCGCGTGCACGACAACGCCACGCTCGAGGCGGCCGGCCGGCTTGACACAGGCAGCAGCGGCATCGGGCTGATCGGCGCCATAGACGTGGACACGTTCAGGATGTCGGGCGGCCGCACGTACGCCATAGCGGCCGTACACGAGGACGACGCGGTGCAGCTGATCCGCGTGCACGAGAACGCCACGCTCGAGGCGGCCGGCATGCTCCGCGACGACACGTACCTGGCGCTTGACGGGGCCAGCTCCATCAGCGCGTTTGCCATGGGAAACCGCACGTACGCCGCCGTGACGGCCGAGGATGAAAACGGCGTGCAGATCGTACGCGTGCACGACAACGGCACGCTCTCCGCGGCGGGCCAGGTTGTCGACGGCCCGGGGTTTTCCAACCTCGGCGGCGCCAGAAGCATCGACACGCTCGAAGTGGGCGGCCACACGTACGCCGTCGTGTCGTCCGAGCGCGACGACGCGGTCAGCCTGATCCGGCTCTCGCCCGCCAGCGTGGAGGGCGTCTCGACGTCCCTGGCCGACGACGCGTATCCGCGCGGCCATCCGATAAACATCACCGTGGGCTTTGACGCGCCGGTAGTGGTCTCTGGGCCGCCGCCCTCGCTGCTGCTCGACCTTGGCGGGCGCGAGGGGGCGGCCGAGTACCTGCTGGGCAATGGAACGGAGGACTTTGTCTTCAACTACACGGTGCAACCGGGGGACGTCACGGGCGGGCTGGAATACGCAGGGCCGGGCGCCCTGGCGATCCGCGGCGCCGCGGTGGACGAGGAGGCGATGGGGACGTCGAACCTCCGGCCGCCGCCCGAAGTCTCTCCCCCCGGCGCCATTGCCGTCGACCTTGTGGATTTCATCGACCCGCCGCGGCCTTCCGCCGCCGACCCGGCGCTGCCCCGTCCCGGCGCGCCGGGATCGCTCGGCTACCTCAGAAGTGTCACGATCGACGGCGCGGCGCCGCGCGTGGCCGGCATCACGGATGCCGAGCCAAAGGGCGCCGCGTACGTGGAAGGCGACACGGTCGGGATCGCCGTCGAATTCAGCGAGCCCGTCGCGCTGTCTGGCCCGCCCCCGTCCCTGCGCCTCGCGCTGGACGGGGGCGCGACGCCTGCCGCCCTGTTCGACCGGCAGACCGACAGCAACCGCACCCTCGTATTCGCATACGGCGTGGGGGACGACGACGCCGCGGATCCCCTCGACTACGACGGCGCCGGGGCCCTAGAGCTCCCCGGCGGCGGGACCGTGGAAGATGCGGCCGGCAACCCCGCCGACTTGAAACTTCCCTTTTCCGAGGGGCGGGGGCTGCTCTGGGATGCCGGGATCCAAATCGACGGCATCGTGCCGCGCGTCGTGTCCGTACACTCGCCGGACGGAAGCGCCACGTACGGCCGCGGCCAGGATATCAGCATCGTCGTGTCCTTTGGCGAGGCTGTCGACGTGACGGGGACGCCGGTGCTGGCCCTCTCGACGACTCCCGCGCGGAGCGCAGAGTATGTGGGGGGCAACGGCAGGGATGCCGATCTTGCGTTCCGCTACACGGTGCAGCAGGGCGACCGCGCGGATCGCCTAGACTACGCGAACCGCAGCGCGCTGTCCCTCGGCGACGGCGGTGCCATAAGGGACGCGGCCGGCAACGACGCCGAGCTGGTTCTGCCGGAGCGCGGCTCGGACGGCTCTCTGCATGCCTCGGGCATCGCAGTAAACGGCACGGTTCCGCGCAGCCCGGTCACGCCGGGCGGAGGCAACGGCAACGGCAACGGCAACGGCAACGGCAACGGCAACGGCAACGGCAACGGCAACGGCAACGGCAACGGCAACGGCAACGGCAACGGCAACGGCAACGGCAACGGCAACGGCAACGGCAACGGCGGCACGCCGGGCGGCACGCCGGGCGGCACGCCGGGCGGCACGCCGGGCGGCACGCCGGGCGGCACGCCGGGCGGCAACGGATCCGCCGCCGCCGCCAACAACGTGACGCTCGTCATTGGGCCTAGGGGAATCGCCGGGCCTGCCAACGCCACCGACGGCGCGGACGGGCTGCCGATCATACTCGACATCAGGGGGCTTGCCGGCGCTGCGGACGGCACTGCGACGTTCCCTGCGGGCAGAGTCGTGGTCAACGCATCGTTCGCATCCGTCGCCTTCCCGCCCGGCGTTACGGCGACGTCCGTGCCTGCCGACGGCCTGCTCGTACTGCATGTCGTCTCCGCGTCCGACGGCCACCTGCCGTCAAACTCTAGCATCCAGCGGCTCGCATACGGCGGATCGGGCCCCGTCGTGCTGCAGAGGGTCGTCGAGGTCGGCGACGCGGACGGCCGCATCACATTCGACATGCCCGTCCGCATATCACTCGAGGGCCAGGCCGGCGGCCGCGTGTTCTACATCGACGGCGGCGCAAACGGCACGATCAACCCGATCGACCTGGCATGTGCGGCCGACGACACCGACAGGGTCCACCGCCAGCTCGGCGGCATGGGCGAGTGCAGGATCGAATCGGGCGACGACCTGGTCATCCACACGTACCACCTGACGCGGTTCGGCAGCGTCGTATCCGAGCGCGGCACGCCGCCGCCCGTCGTCCACACGTGCTCGCTGCGCCTCGGCGAGACCGACCTGGCGGTGCCGGCCGTCCCGGGCGACTATTCCGAGGCCGTGCGGCAGGCCGTGGTCAACTCTGGCTCGCAGCCGTTCGACCGCGTCGCGCTTGATGCGACCCCGTGGTACATCGACCCCGTCTCGGATGCACCGGACGCGGGCGCGCCGTCCCTGCCGGCCTCGCTTACGGTGTCGAGCGGCATGGCGCAGGGCGGGCAGTTTGCGCCCCTGCCGGGCGCCGTCGCGGACGGGCTTGGCGGCGGGCAGGAAGAGCCGCTGTGGCTTGCAATCAACCTGACGGGGCACGCCCAAGTGAACGGAACGCGGCTCGTGCAGGACGTCGCGTACACGGCAGAGTGCGGCGGCTAGGCGGGGGCGGGGGCGCCCCCAGCCCGACCATCACACTAAATAATACGGCCGCCCCGACAGACTAAATAATGGGGGGGGGGGGGCGCCGCCAACGGAGCAGTGGCAAGTTGAGCCGTCATAACTACTCGCCAGATCGACCCCGATCGCCGTTGCCGGCCGCGGGCGGGCACCGAGGGGGGGGGGGCGGCGGACGCGGCAGCCTGCCTAGGCGCCTCTGTCCGCCTAGGGGCATTGGCGCGGCATCCGCGTGCGGCTCGGGGTGCAGCCGCGCGTCGCGCCTTGGCACTCTTGCCGTAGCCGCCCTGGCGGTAGCCTTGGCCGCCTCTATACCGCCGGCGATCTTGGACGGCATCGCACCTTCTGCCCCGCATCAGGACCGCGCCGCCCCGGGCATCTTCCCGGGGCCACTGCACCTCGCGCATCTGCTGCTGCCGGCGGCGCATGCGGACCCCCACTACGGGCCGTGCGTCTATTTTCCCAAGAGCACCGACATAGGCGTCGGGTATACGGTCGTCCTGTCGTTCGTGACTCGCGATGGCTTGTACGGAATAGGCGAGACCATCGTCATCAACGCACATAGGACGACCGGACACGGCGATGGCGAGCCTCTTAGGCACTCGCGGATTGCGCTAGAGACGGGGAACGTCGACCGGTTTGCTGTTTGGCAGGAAAACCAGGGCGACGACATCCTCTACAATTACACCGTCCAGCCGGGGACTATTCCAACAGACTGGCCTACAAGGGACAGAATGCAATGTACAGGGGGACGAGCCAGACCGCCAACGTCAACAACTTGAACTGCTGGCTGTCGACCCCGGGCGCCCGCGACTACACGCCCTCCACCACCCCCGGGTTTGGCCTGCATCAGGATCCTCCCCTAAAGTCGCTTTCGTTCGAGCGCATCGTGAGGATCGACGGAATCGTACCGCGAGTGGAGGGCGTCACGACGGCAGGCGGCGCGTACGGGGCGGGCTCGCAGGTCGACGTCTCCGTCAACTTTGCCGAGCCGGTCTTCGCGTACGGGCCGCCGCCGTCGCTGGTTCTTGCGCTCGACGGCGGGAGCAGGACGATCCCGTACCTGGATGGCAACGGGACGAGCTCGCTAGTCTTCAACTATACGGTGCGGCAGGGCGACCTTGCCGATGGCCTGGACTACGCGGGGGCGGGCGCACTAGTCCTTGCGACGAACGGCACCATAAAAGACGCTGCCCGCAACAACGCAAGCCTGGCGCTGCCAGAGCCCGGCTCGCCCGGCTCGCTCGGCGCGAATGCGAATGTGAGCATAACGGCCGCACGGGGGGAGGTGGTCGGGGTCTACTCGTCCCTTCCAGACGGTACGTACCCAGCGGGCCACCGGATCGCAGTCGTCGTCAACTTCAGCGAGCCCGTCGTGTACTCGGGGCCGCCGCCGTCGCTGGACCTCGACCTGAACGGTGCAAGCCGGACGGCCCTGTACGCGTCGGGCAACAACACGCGGCAGCTATCCTTCCACTACACGGTGCAGCCGGGCGATGCGGATGCAGACGGCATGGACTACGCGGGGGCGGGCGCGCTGCAGGCAGGATCCGGCCTGAGGGACAGGGCAGGCGATGTCGTCGATCCCGCACTGCCTTGGACGAACGGGGCCGGGCAGCTCGGCACCTCGCGCAGCATCGCAGTGGGCGCGGCGGATGCAGCGTACGTCACGGGGGTCGACTCGCCAGGCGGCGACGCCGTGTACAAGCGCGGCGACACGGTCCGCATCGCCGTCGAGTTCTCGGGCGACGTCGCCGTCACGGGCGTGCCGGAGCTGGCGCTTGCGACCGAGCCGCCGCGCAGCGCTTTGTACGAGCGCGGCAGCGGCACGAGCACCCTAGAGTTCGAGTACGAGGTGCGGCGGGACGACGCGGCGTCCGGCCTGGACTATGCCGGCGTCAAGTCCCTGTCCCTGGACGGCGGCGCCGCGTCGATCCGACTCGACGCGCAGGGGGGAGGCGGGGCGCACGCCCTCCTGACCCTGCCGGCCCCGGGCGCCCAGGGCTCGCTCGGCCACAGCCGGGACATTGCAATAGACGGCGTCGCCCCCTCGGTGCTGCGCGTCTCGTCGCCGCAGCCGGACGGCACGTACGGCGCGGCCCGAAACATCGGCATCTCCGTGACGCTCGACGAGCCCGTGGTCGTCGAGGGCGCGCCCGTACTGAGGCTGGCAACCGAGCCGCCGCGCAGCGCCTTGTACGCGGGCGGCAGCGGCACGGAGAGGCTGGACTTCCTGTACGTGGTCCAGCCGGGCGACTCTGCGCCCCGCCTGGGATACGCGGGCGAGGACGCGCTTGCCCCGGGCGGCGCCGCATCGACGATCCGCGATGCCGCCGGCAACGCCGCAAACTTGACCCTGCCGGGACCCGGGCGGGACGGCTCGCTGCACGCCTCGGCGAACATCGACGTGCACGGGGACAAGGCGCCCGTGATTGCCGCTGCCGGCCTGCTCACGAGCGGCGCTGCGCCGGTGCTTGAGGGCGCCAACGACGTGGCGACATTCGAGGCGGGCGACCGCACGTATGCCGCCGTGACGTCGTGGGACCAAAAAGGCGTCCAGATTGTGCAGATTCACGAGGATGCCTCCCTGTCCGCTACGGCGAGCGCGACCGACTTGCAGGCCGAGTTCGACAAGCTCGACGGTCCGGGAGCCGTCGCCGCCTTTGCCGCGGGCGACTACGCGTACGTCGTGGTGGCATCAGGGTGGCAGGCGGGAAATTCCAACGGAGACACCGTGCAGCTGATCCGCGTGCACGAGAACGGCACGATCGATGCGCCAGGCACGCCAAGCTGGCTGGATGCGAGACAGGGGCATCGACTGACCGGCGCCTCGGGCGTGGACGCCTTTGAGCTGCCCGGCGACGGCGCGTCCGGCGATCGCACGTACGCCATCGTGGCCACCCCGTCCGCCGTGTCCTGGGCCCCGGGCGGCGTCCAGCTGATCCGCGTGCACGAAAACGGCACGATCGAGGCGGCCGGCTCGCTTGCCCACAACACCCCCGACACCGCCCTGCGCGGCGCCCGCGCCGTGGACACGTTCGAGATGGCCGTCAACAGCACGCACACCGGCACGTACGCCATAGTGGCCTCGTCGAGGTTCGACGGCGTCGGGCGCGTATACCTCGACGGCGGCGTGCAGCTGATCCGCGTGCACGACAACGCCACGCTCGAGGCCGCCGGCCGGCTTGTCGACGGCAGCGGCAGCGCCGAGCTGTTCGGCGCCGCGGCCGTGGACGCGTTCAAGATGTCCGGCGACCGCACGTACGCCATAGTGGCCGCCGAGGGCGGCAATGCGGTGCAGCTGATCCGCGTGCACGAAAACGGCACGCTCACCGCGGCCGGCTCGCTCCGCGACGATCCGCACCTGGCGCTAGACGGGGCCCGATCCGTCAGCGCGTTTGCCGTGGGGAACCGCGCGTACGCCATAGTGGCCTCCCAGGGCGACAACGGCGTGCAGATCGTGCGCGTGCACGAAAACGGCTCGCTCTCCGCGGCGGGCCAGGTTGTCGACGGCCCGGGATTTCCCAGGCTCGGCGGCGCGCACGGCATCGACACGCTCGAAGTGGGCGGCCACACGTACGCCGTGGTTGCCGCAACGGGCGACGACGCCGTCCAGATGATCCGCCTCTCGCCCGCCGGCGTGGAGGGCGTCACGACGCCGCTGGCCGGCGGCACGTATCCGCGCGGCTATCCGATAAACGTCACCGTGGGCTTTGACGCGCCGGTAGTGGTCTCGGGGCCAGCGCCCTCGCTGCTGCTCGACCTTGACGGGAGCGGGCGGACGGCCGAGTACCTGTCGGGCAACGGAACGGCGGGCCTCGTCTTCAACTACACGGTGCGGCCGGGCGACGACACGGGCGGGCTGGAATACGCGGGGCCCGGCGCCCTGGTGATCCGCGGCGCCGCGGTGGACGTAGAGGCGGTGGGACAGTCGAACCTCCCGCCGCCGCCCCTCGCCAACTCCCCGCCCGGCTCCATCGTCGCCGACCCTGTGGACTTTACCGACCCGCCGCGGCCTTCCGCCGCCGACCCGGGGCTGCCCCGCCCGGGCGCGCCGGGATCGCTCGGCGGCCTCCACCGCATCGCGATCGACTCGTCGGACGCCGTGCGCGTCACCGGCGTCACCTCGCCGAGCGGCGACGGCGTGTACGGGGCCGGCCGCAGCATCTACATACACGTCGAGTTCTCCGCCCCCGTAGAGGTCGCGGGCGAGCCGCTCCTGGCGCTGGCGGTGGGGCAGCCGAGCGAGGCGGTGTACTATTCGGGCGGCGGCACGAACGTGCTGACGTTCCGGTATGCGGTGCAGCCGGGCGACCGCGCAGCCGACCTGGAATATGCGGGCACCGCGGCACTGTCCCTGGACGGAGGCGCCGCGTCCATACGCGACGTGTCCCCCGGCGGCGCGGACGCCATCCTGGGCCTGCCCGTGCCCGGCACGGAAGGCTCGCTCGGCGCCTCGAAGAACATTGCGATCGACGCCGCGGGGCCGATCGTCGAGCGCGTCGCATCGCCGAGCCCCGGCGGGACGTACAACACGGGCCGCATCGTCAACATTACGGTGGCGTTCGACGAGCCGGTCGAGGTCAGGGGCGTCCCCGTGCTCGGCCTGGCCACCGTGCCTCCCAGGAACGCCACGTACGCCTCGGGCGCCGGCACGGCCGAGCTGTCGTTCCTGTACGCCGTCCAGCCGGGCGACTCGGCGGCCCGCCTGGGGCATGCGGGGGAGGATGCGCTCTCCCTGGGAGGCGGCGAGGGTGCCGCAATCCGGGATGCGCTCGGCAACGACGCACTGCTGGATCTGCCGGCCCCGGGGCCGGGCGGCCTGCTGGCCGGCCGGGGCGGCATCGCGGTAATCGGCGACAAGCTGCCGGTGCTTGCGGCCGCCGGCCGCACGGCGGCCGACGCCTCGCTGGACTTTGCCAGCGCGCACCGCCCCGCGGTCTTTGAGGCGGGAAACCGCACGTACGCCATAGTAACGTCGTACGGCCAGAGCGCCGCCCTGCTGGTGCGGGTGCACGAGAATGGCACGCTCGAAGAGGCCCATCGCCTTAGGGACAGCGACGACACCGCCTACCGGCTCGGGGGCGCCATCGGCGTCGATGCCTTTGGGATCGGCAACCGCACGTTCGCAGTCGTCGCATCGGTGGGCGATCACGCCGCCCAGCTGCTGGAGATGCACCCGGGCAACGAGTCGCTCAGGGCCCTTGGCAGCGTCGACAACGCCAACGACCGGGAGCTCAACGGCGCCATCGCCGTCGATGCCTTTGGGATCGGCAACCGCACGTTCGCAGTCGTGGCGGCGCTCGTCGACGACGGCGTGCAGCTGCTAGAGGTACACCCGGGCAACGAGTCGCTCAGGGCCGTCGACAGCCTCGATGCGGCCGCCGGCCTGCGGCTAGACGGCGCCGCCGGCGTGGCGGCCCTTGAGATCGGCGACCGCACGTACGCCGTCGTCGCCTCGCGCGACGGCGGCGGCGGCGTCCAGCTGGTGCGGATCCACGGCAACGGCACGCTAGAGGCGGATCCCGCCCACCAGGTTGCCGACACGGGCGAGCTGAGGCTGGCCGGCCCGCTGGCGATCGACGTAGCCGAGATCGGCGGCCGCGCGTACGCCCTGGTCCCCGCGCGCGGCAGCGGCGACGACGGCATCCAGCTGGTGCGGATCCACGGCAACGGCATGCTCGAGGCGGATCCAGCCCGCCAGATCGCCGACACCGGCGGGCTGAGGCTGGCCGGCCTGCACGGCATCGACTCGTTCAAGATGGGCGGCGCGGCGTACGCCATAGCCGCCGCGCGCAGCGACAACGGCGTCCAGCTGGTGCGGATCGGCGACGACGGCGCCCTCTTTCCAGCGGGCTCGGCCGCCCTGGGCGCCGCCTTTCCCAGGCTGGACGGCCCGCACGGCATCGCGGTGTTTGGCATGGCCGGCCGCACGTACGCCATGGTGGCCTCGGCCGACGGCACCGCCGGCGTCCAGCTGATCCGGCTCACTCCGACATCCGCGGCAAACGCGTCCCTGTCCCTGTCCGACGGCGCGTACGGGGCGGGCCAGGCGATCAACATTACCGTGCGGTTTGACGATGCGGTGTCCGTCTCGGGCCCCCCTCCCTCCCTCGTGCTGGACATTGGCGGCCGCGCCGGGGCCGCCGAGTACCTGGAGGGCAGCGGGACGGAGCGCCTCGTGTTCAACTATACGGTGCGGCCTGGCGACAACGCGGCCGGCGGCCTGGAGTACGCGGGACCGGGCGCCCTTGTGACGGCGGGCCGGATAGCGGACGCCGGCTCGGCGGGCAGCGGCGGCGCGGTGTGGGCCGACCTCGAGCTGCCCGTTCCGGGCGAGGAGGGATCGCTCGGATACCAGCGCAGCGTCAGGATAGACACGCCGCCGTCCGTCGAGGCGGTCTACTCGCCGGACGCGGGCGGCGCGTACCCTGCAGGCGCGGCGATCAACATTACCGTGGCCTTTACGGAGGCCGTGAATGTGGCGGGCGCGCCGCTCCTCGGGCTCTCGACCGACCCGCCGAGGAGCGCCGAGTACGTCGTCGGCTCGGACGGGGATGCCGAGATCGAGTTCAGGTATGAGGTGCGGGCGGGCGAGAGGGCGGAGCCGCTCAACTATGCGAACAGGACGGCCCTGGTCACCAACGGCGGGTCCATCAAGGACGCGGCCGGCGGCGGCGCCGCGCTTCTGGGCCTGCCCGCCCACGACGGGCGCGGGCTGCTCGGTGCCCTGGAGAGGATCCGAGTCGACGCCGTCGCGCCGCGCGTGGCGGGAGTCTCCGAGGTAGATCCAAAGGGCTCCGCGTACGCAAAGGGCGACACGGTCGTGATCGCCGTCGAATTCGGCGAGCCCGTCGAGCTCTTGGGGCCGCCCCCCGAGCTGCGCCTCGCCCTGGACGGGGGCGCGATGCCGGCGGCGCAGTTCAGCCGGCAGTCCGACGGCGACCGGTCGATCGTATTCGGGCACATGGTGGAGGACTGCGATGCCGCGGATCCGCTCGACTACGACGGCGCCGCCGCCCTGTCCGACGGCACGACGGGTGTGGCGGATGCGGCCGGCAACCCTGCCGTCCTTGCCCTGCCCTTTGCCGGAGGGCGCGGGCTGCTCTGGGATGCCGCGATCCAAATCGACGGCGCTGCGCCGTGCGTCGTGTCCGTATCCTCGCCGGACGGAAGCGCCGCGTACGGCAGCGGCGAGGATGTCCGCATTGTAGTGTCCTTTGACGAGGCCGTCGACGTATCGGGGACGCCGATGCTGGCCCTCTCGACGACTCCCGCGCGGAGCGCGCTGTATGTCGAGGGCACCGACGGGGATGCCGATCTTGAATTCCTCTACACGGTGCAGCAGGGCGACCGCGCGGATCGCTTGGACTATGCGAACCGCAGCGCGCTGTCCCTCGGCGACGGCGGTGCGATAAGGAATGCGATCGGCAACGACGCCAATCTGGTACTGCCGGAGCGCGGCTCGGACGGCTCGCTGCATGCCTCGGGCATCACAATAGGCGCCACGGTTCCGGGCACGCCGGGTAGCGGCGACGGCAACGGCGACAGAGACGGCAACGGCGACGGCGACGGCGACGGCGACGGCGACGGCGACGGCGACGGAGACGGCGACGGCGACGGAGACGGCAACGGCGGCACGCCGGGCGGCAGCGGCAACGGAGACGGCAACGGCGGCACGCCGGGCGGCAGCGGCAACGGAGACGGCAACGGCGGCACGCCGGGCGGCAGCGGCAACGGAGACGGCAACGGCGGCACGCCGGGCGGCACGCCGGGCGGCAACGGCACGATTCCAGACGCCGCCGGCAACGTGACGCTAGTCGTCGGGCCAGGGGGAATTGCAGGGCCCGGCAACGCCACGGGCGGCGCGGACGGGCTGCCGATCATACTCGACGTCAGGGGCATTGCCGGCGGTGCGGACGGCACTGCAACGTTCCCTGCGGACGGCGTCGTGGTGAACGCATCGTTTGCATCCGTCGCATTCCCGCCGGGAGTGGCGGCCCGGTCCGTGCCGTCCGACGGCATGCTGGTCGTCTACGCGACGAACCGCACCCCGTCCGCGGCGCAGATGCAGGCGGCCCTTTCCTATCCCGGATCCGGCCCCGTCTCGGCGCAGCGGGTCGTCGAGATCGGCGACGAAGACGGCCGCATCATATTCGACATGCCCGTCCGCATATCCCTCGAGGGCCAGGCCGGCGGGCGAGCGTTCTACATCGAGGGAGGCGCCGCGAACGGCACGATCACCCCGATCGACCTGGCATGCGCGGCAGACGACACCGACAGGGTCCACCGCCAGCTCGGCGGCACGGGCGAGTGCCGGATCGACTCGGGAGGCGACCTGGTCATACACACGTACCACCTGACGCGGTTCGGCGCCGCCGCGTCCGAGCGCGGCACGCCGCCTCCCGTCGTACACACGTGCTCGCTGCGCCTTGGCGCGGAGAATCTGGCGGCGCAGGCGAGCCCCGGCGGCTATTCCGGCGCGGCCGAGCAGGCCGTGGTCAACACCGGCTCGCAGCCGTTTGCGCGCGTCGATCTGGATGCGACCCCGTGGCGCATCAGCCCTGCATCGGGCGCCTTGGGCCCGAACGCCACGTCGTCGCTGCCTGCCGGCGCCACCCTGGTGAGCGCGGCCGGCTCGGATGCGGGGTTCGCCCCGCTGCCCGCCGCAGGCGGCGGCGCCGCCGTGGCGGAGGGGCTCGGCGGCGGGCTGGAGCGGCCGCTGTGGTTCGTGCTGAACCTGACGGGGCACGCCCAGGTGGAGGGCGCCAGCCTCGTCCAGCAGGTCTCGTATACGGCAGAGTGCGCCGGCCCGACGGGATGATCCTGGGCGGCCAGCCGGCGGGCGCCAGCCGCCCGCATTCGCAGATGCTCCTCCCTGCCACAACCGATGCGCTGCGGCGGAGCGGGCCGGGCGCCGCAGCCCGGATCGCGGCCCCGCGCAGGCGCAGGAGCGGGCGGAGCGAAGGGTTTTTAACCAAACCGCAGGCCGCGCGCGCCGTGAGCTCAAGCAAGAAGAAGAAGGGCGCGCCGCTGCCGGCATCTAGCGCCGGACTGCTGCGGTTCTTTGAGGACGAGACGAAGGGGTTCAAGGTGAGCCCAAAGATCGTCATTACCATACCGATCGGACTCGTGGTCGGATCGTGGCTCATGGAGATATTCCTGGTACCGTGAGGCCCAATGCCCGAGCCGAGCGACGACGTGTCGGGAATACACGGCAGGTACACGCTGACGCTGTTCACGCCGTCGTCGCACTACGTCTCGCTTGCGGCCTCGCTGGCCGTCGCGCTCGGCATAGTCGCCGTCGTCTACGTCGGGTACCTCGGGGCGCCGGCGTCCGTCGAGTCGCTCCTGGGCGCGGCCGGGCCGCCTGCGATCCTGGCCGCCGCGTTCCTTGCCGCCTCGCAGGCGGCCGACGCCCGCCTGATCAAGAGGCGCGAGTACTCGAAGGCGCTGCACATGTCCCTGTTCGGAAACCTGGCGTGGCTCCTGGTGTGCCTGGCCGGCCTGGCCGCGCCGGCCGTCCTGGCCGGGGCCGGCGGAGGCGGGGATGCCGCGCAGCCGCCCCACATGGTGTTCGTCGCGCTCGGCGCGTTCGTGTTCGCCGCCTTCCGGTACGGGATACTCACGACGACGCTCGGCGCGAGCGAGGCGCGCGCAGGCGCGCTGTGCCTCGTGCAGCCTGCCGGCATGTTCGCCGCCATGTCGTGGCTGGCCGCGTCGGCGGCGGCTGCTGCGGGAGGGGGCGCCGGCCCCGCGGCGGCCGATGCGGCCGCCGCACGGTGGATGTCTCACCTGTACGACCCGTTCGCCGCCGCGTTTGGCGCATCGTTCCTTGCGATATCGGTGGTGTGGTCGCGCCTGACGGACCGCGCGGGCCGGCCGGGCGTGCACAGCACGCACCACCTCATACAGGCGTACCTGTCCTCGCGCGCGAGCGACTACGACGAGATCGAGCGGATCATCGAGGACCGCTCCAGGCCGTCGGACGTGGCCACTGCGCAGCTGCGCCTGCGCGCCGATTCGCCGGAGAGGGCGGGATCGCGGCTCCATGGCCCCGCCGGCCCCGACGGGGCATCCGCGTCTGGCGCGGCCGGCGCCGATGCGGCGGCCGGCGCCGATGCGCGCGACGTCCGGCTGGTCCTGCCCGACATACACCCGGGCCCCTACCACCCGATCGGCGGCAGCAACATACCCTACCTGATCTACGAGCGCCTCGGCTCGTCGGCAATGGTCATGCACAGCATATCGGACCACGCGCTCAACCTGCCGTCTCGCGGGCAGGTCGAGGCGTACCTGAGCGGCCTTTCGGAGGGCAGCGCGCCGAGCTGCGGCGGGACGACGTGCACCGAGCCGGTGAGCGTCCAGATAAACCGCGCCCGGGTCGTCGGGCTGCTGTTCGGCAGGAGCCCGCTCCTGCTCCTCTCGCTCTCGCCGCACGGCATGGAGGACCTGCCTAGCTCGATGAAGTCCGACATAGAGCGGCTCGCATCGGGCCGCGGGCTCGGCCGGCCCATGGTCGTCGACTGCCACAACGCGATGGGCGACGAGATATCTGCGCCCGACTACGAGGACATGCTAAAGGCGGCCAAGTCGTGCCTCGATGCCCTGCTCACGAGGGAGGCGCTGCGGCTAGAGTTCGGGTACGCAAACTCGGCGTCGATGCGCGTGTCGGGGCCGGACCTCGGCCTCGGCGGCCTCGGCATGCTGTGCCTCCGGCTCGGCGGGAGGCGGCACTTTGTCGGGTGGGCCGATGCGAACAACATGGAGAACGGCGTGCGCGAGCACGTGGTGGCCCGGCTCGCCGAGGCCGGCTACGACCTGCTAGAGGTGTGCACGTCGGACACGCACTACTCGCGGACGACGGTGAGGACGCGGCAGGGGTACTACCAGTTCGGGATCGTCACGGACAGGGACCGCATAGCGGACTGGTTCCTAGAGCTGGCCCGCCGGTCCGAGGCGGACGTCCGCCCTGCCGCGTTTGAGGTGCTAGAGGCGCGCACGAGCGTGAGGGTGATGGGGCCGCAGATATTCGAGGACTACAAGAGGGCGCTCGACAGGTCGCTTGCGCTCTCAAAGGCGTTCGCGGCAGGGGGGGCGGCGCTGTTCCTCGGCGCGCTTGCGGCAGGCGTGCTGCTGGGGTAGGAGGGGAGGGGAGGGGGGCCGCCTGCCGGATGGCGCGGTCCGTACTGGCTGGACGAACCGGCGGCCGTACTGGCGAGATGCACACCGGGCGATCGCCGTACTGCACGTCCCGGCTTTCGCATGCCCGGGCGATCGCCACGCTGGGCGTTCTGCCATTGGGCCGGATCGATGTGCGGCAGCACTGCCGGCGGTGGCCTCCCCCCTCGCTCCCCGCGCCCGGAGATTACCGTACCGGGCGTCTCGCACACCTTTTCCTGCCAGTGGAGCGTCCGGCGAGGTGCTGCCCCCCCCGCCCGCCTCTGCGTCCCTACAGCGCTCGCCGACCGCCCGTCACATGGGCGGTGCGCCGTAGCGCTGCTAGGAGGGGGGGGGGGTGGATACGGCCGCCCGCGCGTGCCCGGTGCCTGCGGCAAGCCCAATGGTTATATTCTACCCAAATTGGGCGCCGGCGTTGAGTTGCAGGGCGCAGGCTCGGCACGGGCGGCCATACGCGGCCGCCGGTGATGCCGCATGCTGACCACAGCCGGCCGCACGGGGCGCGGCGCGGGGATGATCGTAGCAGTCGCGATCGCCGCGGTTGCGATCGCCGGGCTCGCAGCAGCGCCGGATGCGGATGTCGTCCCATGGGCGGCCCATGCGCAGTCGACCCCCACTACGGTGCAGGTTGGGGCCCTGCTATCCACGAACAACTCTGACTTTGCCGACAACGAGCGGAGGATCGTACTAGTGAAGGCGGTGGAAGACTTCAACGACGCCTATGACGACATTGACCTAGACCTGAATGTGACCGAGTTCGTGCGCAACGCCACCGATGTGACGACGGCAGAGCCCAGTGCGCTGAGAATGGCGTACGACGGCGGCACCGGCCCGCGGTTCTACATCGGCCCGACCACAAGCCAGGGGATTACCAACATAAACAACACCGACGACACCCGCGCACTGCTCGAGAACGACGTGCTCTTGATATCTCCCTCCTCGGAAGCGCCGCAGCTGGCGGCCGACGACAACATATTCCGGCTCGCGTTCAACGTGGCAAGGCAGGGCGACATGCTAGTCGACGAGATGAAGGCCTCTGGAATAAAGTCGTACATTATGGTGGCGCGCAACGATGCTTGGGGCCAGCAGATCGCAGCTTCCGTCGTCAAGAAGGCAGGCCAGGAGGACCTGGCAAAGGTCGGAGAACCGATACTGTTCAATATCGACGCGAGCGCGGCCGACTGGAATATCATAAGGGATAGCATCGCGGGAAATGCGAGCACCGTCCCTGCCGGAGAGGACAGAATAGGTGTATTCTTCTTTGGGTACGACGACGACTACTCGAACATGACTGCCGCCGCCAACGGATCGACACCGATACGCGACAACACGGCATGGTTTGTACCGTCGACGGTGGGCGTGAATACCATGTCGCGCATTGTAGACGACGCGATGCGCAGCTTTTCGATCGCCGTCGGGCTTACGGCCCTGAGCCAGGACGTTGCAGACAGCAAAGCAAAGCGGGACATCAACGAGCTCCTGTTCTCCGACAGGAGCCAGAACGCCACGTTCTACGAGTACTCTTCGTACGACTCTGTGTTCGTGCTGGGCAACGCTATGAGGATGGCCATGGCGGCCGGCGAGGATGCCAACAACGTGGCGATGGTCAAAAAGTACATTGCGGCCGCGGCTATGAACTATACGGGCGCGGCCCTCGGCGACGCCCTGCTGCTCGACGGCAACGGCGATCTTCGCGCACCCGACACGTTTACCGTGCACAAGCTCGACGTAGATGGCGAGTGGTCCGACGGCAGCCCCGTGGGCAGCACGGTCACCCGCGTCGGCGCACTGCTCGCCATCGACAACGACGACTATACGGACAACAACGCCCGAGATGTACTGCTCGAGGCCGCCGCCGACTACAACGCCGCGGCCGGCACTGGATCTCTCGTAAAGCTGATCACGTACGACATTACCGACCCGACAAACTCGAGCAAGTACGTCGCAAACGACACGCTGACGAGATCCCATGCCGGCGGCGCCGGCCCGTCCGCGTACATTGGGCCGTCCCTGAGCTCGAACGTCGAGCTTGTTCTGCCATATGCCACCGAAAACAACATTCTGTTGCTCGGCTACGCGTCAGAATCCGAGTCGCTGTCGATGCCGGGCGACAACCTGTTCCGCATGGCCGTCAGCACCGACCGCCACGGCAAGTTCATGGCCGAGGTCATGAGGGACGCCGGCGTAGAGTCTGTCGTCACCGTAGTGCGAGGCGATTCTTGGGGGATGTCGCTCAACAAGTCGATCGCCGATGCACTCGCCCCGAACGGCCTGAGCCTGGCCGGCTCGGTAATGTTCGCCGAGGGCAACTCTGACTGGGACTCGACGCTGGCCGCCCTCTCGACTGCCATCGCCGGCGCCGACGGCAGGGCAGGCGTGGCCTTTGTGGGAACAGAGGGTGAGCAGAACTCGCTTGCGCCCGCCGCACTGGCCGATTCGGACGCCAGCGGCGTTCAGTGGTTTGTGACTCCGACCGGGTTCTACTCCAACCTGACGGCCGCCGGCGACTTTGCAAAGGCCGTCAACCTGACTGCGATCGTAATCGACGTAGAGGATAACGCAAAGAAGTCGGCGCTTGACGACAGGGTGGCAGGCGAGCTGAACTTTTACGACTATGCAGCCTACGACAGCCTGTTCATCTTGGGCAACACCATAGCAGCCGTCGTAGAGTCGGGCAAGACGACGGGCATCATGGCCGACGACCTGCGGCCGCTCGTCCCTGCGCAGGCCGACGCGTACGACGGCGTACTCGGCGACATCGCACTCAACTCCAACGGTGACCTCGGCTCGCCCGACCGGTTTGCCGTCTACCAGATCGACCGCACGTCCGGCGAGTGGACAAAGACGAATGCCACAAAGTCGACTCCGGTCGTCCGCATAGGGGCCCTCTTGGCCATCGACCACGAGGTCTATCCGGACAACTTGGCCCGCGACGCGCTGCGCCAGGCCGCCGCGGACTTCAACGCCATGGGAGACGGCGACCGCCCGTTCTACGTGAGCCTGACCACATACGACATTACGGACCCGACAAACTCGAGCCAGTACGTAGAGCGCGATGCGCTGATGCGCGCCTACGACGACGGGAACGGCCCGTCGGCGTACATTGGCCCGTCCCTGAGCTCGAACGTAAAGGATGTCATAGACTACGCCGCCGAGAAAAACATCCTCCTGCTCGGCTACGCGTCAGAGTCCGAGGAGCTGTCGATACCCGGTGACAACCTGTTCCGCATGGCCGTCAGCGCCGACCGGCACGGCAAGTTCATGGCCGAGATCATGAAGGACGCCGGCGTGCAGTCTGTCGTCACCGTAGTGCGAGGCGATTCTTGGGGGATGTCGCTCAACAAGTCGATCGCCGATGCGCTCGCCCCGAACGGCCTGAGCCTGGCCGGCTCGGTAATGTTCGCCGAGGGCAACTCTGACTGGGACTCGACGCTGGCCGATGTCTCGGCGGCCATCGCAGGGGACAATGGCATGACGGGCGTGGCCTTTGTCGGCGTGAGGTCGGAGCAGGACGGCCTTGCGGCCGCCGCATCGGGCAACGCGGCGATCCGCGCGGTTCCGTGGTTTGTAACACCAAGCGGGTACTACACGGACATGTCTGCGAGCACGCGCGACTTTGCAAGGGCCGTCAACCTCACTGCGATCGTAAACGACGTAGCAGACAACGCAAAGAAGTCTGCGCTCGACGAGGTGGTGTCCGGCTCTCCGACATTCTACGAGTACGCCGCCTATGACAGCCTGTTCATCTTGGGCAACACCATGGCGGCCGTAGTCGAGTCCGGCAAGACGACGGGCATCATGGCCGACGACCTGCGGCCGCTCGTCCCTGCGCAGGCCGACGCGTACGACGGCGTACTCGGCGACATCGCGCTCAACTCCAACGGTGACCTCGGCTCGCCCGACCGGTTTGCCGTCTGGAAGGTGGACAGCACATCCGGCATGTGGATGGACACGGGAGTCTCAAAGTCGACGCCGGTCGTCCGCATAGGGGCACTCTTGGCCATTGACAACACAGACTACGCAGACAACAACGCCCGGGATGCGCTGCGCCAGGCATCGGCCGACTTCAACGCCGCAGGCGGCGACCGCCCGTTCTACGTGAGCCTGACGACGTACGACATTACCGATCCTACAAACTCTGGCAAGTATGTAGCACGCGACGCGCTGATGCGCGCCCACAACAACGGCGCCGGCCCGTCCATCTACATTGGTCCGTCGCTGAGCTCGAACATAGAGGCGGTGATGCCATACGTCGCCGGCAACGACCTGCTCCTGCTCGGCTACGCATCAGAGTCCGAGTCGCTGTCCATACCGGGCGACAACCTGTTCCGCACCGCGATCAGCACGGCACGGCACGGCCACTTTATGGCAGAAGTAATGGCCGACGCTGGCGTAAAGTCGGTAGTCACGGTCGCGCGCAACGACTCTTGGGGTAGGTCCCTCGACGCATCGATCACCGAAGCGCTCGCCCCGAACGGCCTGCGGATGGCCGGCGCCGTAAAGTTTGCACCCGCCACGTCAAACTGGACCTCTACTATCGACGAAATCACGTCTGCGATCGCCGCAGGCGGCGGCAATGCGGGCGTGGCCTTTGTCGGCGTGAGGTCGGAGCAGGACGGCCTTGCGGCCGCCGCATCTGGCAGTATGGCGGCCACAGGGGTGCCGTGGTTTGTAACCCCAAGCGGATACTACACGGACATGTCTGCGAGCACGCGCGACTTTGCAAGGGCCGTCGACATGACCGCCATCGTGCTCGATGTGGAGGACAACGCCATGAAGTCGGCGCTAGACGACAAGGTGGCAGGCGACCTGAACTTTTACGACTATGCCGCGTACGACAGCCTGTTCATCCTTGGCAACTCTGTGGCGGCTGCCTCAAGCGACACCGGCAGGGCCGTCTCGGCCCTCAACGCGACCGACCTGCGGCCCGTGATACCGGCACAGGCCGACATGTACGAGGGCGTACTCGGCGACATTGCGCTCAACTCAAAGGGCGACCTGCGCTCGCCCGACAGGTTTGCCGTCTGGCAGGTGGACGGCACGTCGGGCATGTGGACGAACACCGGGGTCACAAAGTCGACGCCGGTCGTCGACGTCGGCGCCATCGTAATACTGGAAAGCGACAGGTTTGACGACTCGCCGCGCCTTGCGGCAGCACGCATCGCAGTCGACGAGTACAACACGGCGGCCGAGGACGGCGGCGCGCTGTACCTGAACCTCCGCGTAGTCAAGACGAGCCTCTCGCCGGGCTCGGCCACGACTACGTCGCCGGTCGCCCACGAGGCCGTCATGGCCGCGAGCAGCGGCGAGGACGGCATAAAGTACTACGTCGGCCCGTCAACGAGCGGCAACTCGAAGCGCGTCTTGGAATACGCCAACGACAACGGACTGACGCTGATCAGCCCGTCCTCGACGGCCCCGTCGCTTGCCATCGAGGACGATGCCCTGTTCCGCCTCGTCCCGAACGACTCGCAGCAGGGCAAGGTGCTCGCCGATATTGTCCACAACCAGCAGGGCGCGCTCCTTGCGGCCCTCATCAACCAGACCGGCCACGAGCACGTCGTCATGGTGGTGCGTAACGACACGTGGGGGCAGGGACTGGACGCCTCTACCTCTGGGCGCTTGGGAGTGCACGACGTCGACATTACGAGGATCGTGCACGAAGAGTCCGATGCAGACTGGTCGCAGACTGCCATGGATATCAGCGCCGAGATCGGTAGGGTGCGCACGGCGACCCCGAACGACCCGATCGCCGTACTGCACATCGGCTTCCCCGGCGACTTTGTCTCGCTGGCCGCGCAGGCATCGGACTATCCCAACATGACAACCGTGCCTTGGTTCGGCACGGACGGGGTGGCCGGCACGGCCCCGCTGGTCACCAACGCGACGGCCCGCCAGTTCGCCGACGACGTGAACCTGACGGCGACAAAGTTCGACGTCGTATCCAACGACAGGTTCAACCAGCTGACCGCCAAGCTCGAGTCGCAGGGCGTCGCGGTCAGGACGACATACGAGTACTCTGCATACGACAGCGTCTTCGTCTTGGGACGGGCAATCGAGGCGGCGATATCTGCAAAGAACGCCACTGCGTACACGGGGGCCGACGTCCGCTCGTCTGTCCGCGCCGCCGCGGCCGACTACGAGGGCGCCCTGGGCGACATCGAGCTCAACAAGGCCGGCGACCTGCGCACCCCGAACAGCTATGCCGCATGGGCGGTCGAGAACGGCTCGTGGAAAAAGGTAGCGACGCACCCATCGACGCCCGTCTTCGACATCGGGGCGTTGCTCATGCTCGACAACAACCCCATCTACACCGACGACCTCGAAAAGGATGCCATGGACGTGGCTGTCGACGAGTTCAACACCGAGCACGAACTCGTAGGCGACTTTTACATCAGCTTGGCGGTGCAGCGGATCAGCATCGCGCCGAACACTGGGTCGCCCGACCCCGATGCACTGGCCGGCCTCATGAACGCGTACGCCAACGGCGACGGCCCGTCGCTGTACGTGGGCCCCTCGACGAGCGGCAACTCGGAGCGCGTCCTAGACTACGCCAACGCCAACGACATCGTGCTGATCAGCCACTCTTCGACCGCGCCGAAGCTTGCCATACCGGGCGACAACCTGTTCCGCATGGTCGCGCCCGACAACCGCCAGGGAGGGATACTGGCCGACCTGATCTCGGTGGAGCGCGGCGTGACCGACCTTGTAATGGCGGTACGCGGCGACACCTGGGGCCGCGGAGTGGACGAGACGACGACGGCGGGGCTGGTCGACGGAACCGCGGTCACGCGCGTAATGTTCGCCGAGTCCGAGGGTGACTGGCCCAGCGTGGCGGCCAACCTTGGCGCAGCGATCGACGGCGCTAGCGCATCGGCCGCCGCAAAGCAGCAGGGCAAGGCGGCGGTCCTGTTCATCGGGTTCGACGGCGACTTCAACTCTGTCGCATCGCAGGGGTCGTCGGTGCCGTCCCTCTCGTCGGTCGAATGGTTCGGGCCCGACGGCGTCGGGAACAGCCAGGCCGTCATTGCAAACGCAACGTCGCTTGCGTTTGCGACGCAGGTCAACATGACGACCGTCATATTCTCCGTCATCGACAACCCTGTCAAGTCGCTCCTTGATCCGACGGCCGTGTACGGCCCGTCGGCGTACGACTCGGTGTACATCATGGGCAACGCGATCAAGGCGGCATACGCCGGGTCAGGCTCGGTACCGCCGGCCCTGGACGTGAAGGCGCTGATTCCGGCGGTGGCGACCAACTATACGGGGGCCCTCGGGAACGTCGCGCTAGACGCCAACGGCGACCTGCTCTCCCCGAACACGTACGGCATCTACATGATAAACGCAGCCACCAACATGTGGACCCTTGACCGGATCCACCCGATGCTGTGCGGCATATCGCTCGCCTCGTCGACGATCGAGTTCGGCGACGTGAACATCGGCCAGGCCTCGGCGCCCGCAGAGCAGACGGTAAGAAACGCCGGCCGCGTGGCGCTCTCTATGGTGTCGATCACGGCGACACCGTGGATGGGCGGGTCGGGCGCTGCCGTGCTAGATGCGGGCGCGACCGAGCTGGCGCTGGCCACTGCGCCTTCCACATGGATGCCGCTGTCCGTCGACGCGCCGACCGACATACCGATGCCGCGCTTGGCCGAGCCGACGACGATAATGTTCCGCCTCAACGCGGCCGGCGCGTCAAGTAGCGATGCGGGATCGGCCGAGCAGACCGTCACGTACACTGTGACCTGCGAAGGCTCCTAGCGCGCTAGGCGCCCCGCTATGTTGCCCCTCCATCACTAGCTGTCGGCGCACCGGGCGGCTCTGGCCAGCAGTGACGCGCATGGATACATGGCACCGTGGCTGTCCTAGGACGCATCCCGCGTTGCCAATCGCCCGCGTCCCTGCCCCCGTCGCCCCCTGTGGGGTGGTCGACGGGGCTGATCTGGCCGCTACTGCGGACTTGACCTCTGGCGGATGCCGAGGCCTGCCATGCTTCGCCGCTGCGGGACGGAGCGATGCCGTGCCACGGGATACAGGCGTGACTCGCAAGCGCCCGCATGCGCCCGCTATGCGGCCGGCCCGCGCGCGCGATCCTGGTCCTTGGCGCCGACCGTCCCGCGTATGGACGGCTCGAGCGACATGGCCCTCCTCAATACCTTCATCCTGACCGCCACGCACCCGTCCCTGCCGCCAGCTATGAGGCCGCGCCGCCAGCTATCGTCCTCGTCCGCGATGCGAATCTCGAGGGGCCCGGCGACCGCCTCGTCGATCCGGTGCCGCACCGCATCCTCCTCCAGGTCCGAGATCGCCGAGAGCGCCGCATCGGATATCTCGTCGAACGCGGCCGCAAGCATCCTTGTGCATTCTTCCATGCCGTCGGCGGCAAAGTCCGGCACGTGGATGCGAGCCGCGCCGCTGCGCTTTGCCCTGCCGCGGCCGAGCTGCTGCCTGCCGGCCGCCATCCAGTACGACAGTATGCCGAGAGTCGAGTTGTGCCACATGACGAACGCCTTGCCCGTGTCGGCATCCGGCAGCAGCAGCGACGGCCAGGCGGTGCCGCCGGCCGTCTTGGCGCCCGTAAACGATGCAAGGAGGGGCTGCGTGGTGTACCTCGGGTCGAGGTTTACGTGCACGTGCGATGCCGTCGCCCACATGTCCCTGACACGAGCATCGCTTGCGCCCTTTCTGACGTCCATCGCCTTGTCGGGCGCAAGCAACATCGTCCTCTGCGCCCTGTGGTCGTTGTTCCACAGCGCGTGGTACTCGGGCACCCCGCCGTCGCCGTCGATGTCGCGGATCGCAAACGGCCCCTTCTGCGCCCTTCCGACCAGCATCTGCGAGTCGGGCCCGAACTTGCACAGTTGCCCCAGTGTCGTGAATGCGGCCCCGGCATGCCAGCGCAGCGCGTACGCGGCGCTCACCAGCGCAGGCTCCCTCACGTTGACGAGCGGCCATGTGGCGCCGTCGCAGCCCCCTTCCACCTCCATCGTCACGGCGTGGCCAATCTTGCGCCTGCCCATCATCAGGGGGGTCGCGCCGTGCCCCGTCTCCACGGACTTGATCTCCTCGAGGCGCCTTATCGACTCGCCCACGTGGACCCCCTCCACGGCCGTGAGCGGCCGGTCGCGGAGCGTGACGAATACGGGGCTTGCGGGGACGTCCCCCTCGCGCCTCTTTCTGGCCACCAGCATGACCTCGAGCATTCCCGTGTCCGACGAAAACGCGCCGTCGAGCCTGCCCATGCGCTCGTTGGCAATGCTCAGGACGGTCGTGTCGTACCCGCCCGCCAGCAGCGCGCGCACCTTCGACCAGCTCTCCCCGCTGGCAATCGTGGCCGGGAGTATGAGGGCCATGGTCCCTCCAGGCCTTAGCTTCTTGTCGCAGACGGCCACAAAGTACGACCCGAGGCCGGCGTGACCGTGCGCGCACGTCCCAGCGAACTTCTTGCGCGCCAGCCTTCCCATCGCCTCCTGCTCCCTGTCGGACGCATCGAACGCGGCGAACGGCGCGACGGCATCCCGCCTGCCGCCGTCCCCCCTCTTGCGCTTGCCGGCCTTTGTGAACGGCGGGTTCATCACTATGAGGTCGAGCGAGCCGTCCATGATGCCGTGGTGCGTGCGCCCCGCCTCGCCGCTTCCGGTGACCTGCTGGCTCGACTCGAACAGCGTCGTGTCCGAGTCGTCGATCAGGTCGAGCGAGCCGAGCCTGTACTCGGACCTCCCGGGCCCCCACCTGCCTATCGGCATGTGGTGTATGTTGGTGTCGCGGATGACCACGCCGGGGTAGACGCCGGCGAGCGACGAGACCGTCATGTGGGCCGCTAGCGGCAGGACGTCTAGCCCGCTGATGCAGCTTTTCATGAACTCCTCGTGCACGGCGCTGCCGCTCCCGCCGCCGGCCCCGTACCTGGCGATTATCTGCCTGTACGCGGCCGCAAGCAGCATGCCGGTGCCGCAGGCCAGGTCTGCCACGCGCAGCGAGAGGATCGACCTCTTGTCCCTCCAGGCGGGATCGCCCACGGGCGGCAGCAAGATCGACGCCATCGTCTCGGCCGACTCGGGCAGGGTGTAGTACGTCGCGAGCCTCTCGCGGTCGTCGATCATCCTCTGCAGGACAAGGCCGTACATGTCGGACGAGTGGGACAGGTTGTGGGACCTCACAAAGTCCGCGGCGTCAACGAGCCTGTCGATTATCTCCCGGGCTATTCTTATGTCGATCGGCTCGAGCAGCCTCAGCGCTATGTTGAATATCGGGTAGTAGTTGATGTCGAGCACCTTGCGCCATGCGGCCCTCAGCGCCTCGGCTGTGATGACCCCGTCGACGTCGCGCAGCTGGCCGATGGACCGCAGGCGGGAGCCGTGGCGGGTCGATGCAATCTCGTCGTAGAACACCATCGCGTTGCTCAGGATGAGGGCGGCCATCTGCCACGTCTGGGGCGAGGGCGGCTGGTTGAGGAATCTGGCCACCTCGCCCCTCCTCTGCGCGTCAAGCTGCGCGATTTTTTCGCCTATCTCGGCGGAGCTTTGATGAAGCTTCGAGACGCACTTTTCGACGTTCGACGCGGGGACGGAGACGGTCTGGAGGGTCAGCATGATGTCCGCGAGAGATCCCTCCAGCCAGCCGTCCCCGTCGGGGTACCGCAGCACGTCCTCCCCTCCCGCGTTGTGCGGCGAGGGGTGCGGCGACTTGGAGGCGTAGCGGCCGTACCGGTCC
Source organism: Cenarchaeum sp. (assembly GCA_965242695.1). GTDB lineage: Archaea > Thermoproteota > Nitrososphaeria > Nitrososphaerales > Nitrosopumilaceae > Cenarchaeum. Next base: position 172,182 of record CBDESU010000001.1, read on the forward strand.
AGCGAGAATATTGCGTAGCGCACGTCGTTTGCGCGGCAAAGGTACCTCCTCATGCCGTCCAGGCTCTGGCTCCTGACTTCCCTTGGAATGACGACGGACATGCACGTGCGCACGACATCCCCGTCCTTCGTGCGCACGCCGATCCTACTGCAGGCGTCCCTTTCGACGCCTCGGCCGGGCGCGAACTCGGTCTCGATGATCACGGGCAGGCGGCCTGCCTCGTGCACCAGTATGTCTGGCCTGCCGCTTGATATTATCCCCGTCTCCTCCACATGGACGGCGCGGCGCCTGCCCTTCCTGTCTAGGGCCCGCCCGATGACGACGTTGAGCGTATTCTCATGCTGCCCCCTGCCGGCCGCACCTCAGCGTGGTTGCCCTGTCCGCTGGAATCGGCGACAGGGCATGCCATGCGCCGTGCAGGCCGATGCGATCGCGGTGGGAACGGCGGGGGGATTGTGCGGCGCCGGGATGGAATCCTGGGCGATCCCTTCGGCGTCGTCTGCCAACATGCAGGGTTGGGCCCCCTGCCGCGCTATATAACCATGCACGGCGGGCCTTTGGGCTGCGCCGGACCGCAACGCACCTCGAGCCCACCGCGCCTGTCCGCACCCGCGCCTGTCCGCACCCGCGCCTGCCTGTCATGCTGCGGGGCCGCGCCCGCGCTCCCGCTCCCTGGCTCCCGCGATCCCGCGTATGGACGGCTCGAGCGACATGGCCCTCCTCAGGGCGTCGAGGCGGACGGAGACGGCCCCGCCTTTGCTGGCGGTCACGATGCCGTGCTCGCCCCCGCCGCCCGAGGTGGAGATTCCAAGGGACTCGGCGACCGCCGTGTCGATCCGGTGCCGCACGGCATCGCCGTCCATGTCCGAGATCGGCAGGAGTGCCGCATCGGACATCCTGTCGAACGCCGCCGCGAGCCGCCTTGCGCATCCCTCCATGCCGTCCGCGGCAAAGTCGGGCACGTGCATGCGCGCCGCGCCGCTGCGCTTTGTCATGCCGCGGCCGAGCTGCTGCCTGCCGGCCACCATCCAGTACGACAGTATGCCGAGCGTCGAGTTGTGCCACATGACGAACGCCTTTCCGATGCGCGCATCGCCGATGAGCAGGGCCGGCCACGCCCGCCCGCCCGCCGTCTTGGCATCTGTGAACGACGCCAGGAGGGACTGGGAGTTGTAGTTGGGATCCAGGTTCACGTGCACGTGCGATGCCGTCGCCCACATCTCCCTTACGCGCGCATCACTTGCGCCCTTTTTGACGTCCATCGCCTTGTCGGGCGCGAGCCTCATGGTCCTCTGCGCCTCGTGGTCGTTGTTCCACAGCGCGTGGTACTCGGGCAGCCTGCCGCCGCGGTCGATGTCGCGGATCGCAAACGGCCCCCTTTGCGCCTTTCCTATGAGCAGCTGCGAGTCCGGCCCGAACTCGCACATGCGCCCGAGCTCCGTAAACGTGGCCCGCTCGTGCCCGCGCAGCGCGTGCGCGGCGCCCAGCAGCGCCGGCTCCAGCACGTTGACGAGGGGCCACGCGTCCTCCGTATTCATTGTCGCGGCGTGGCCCATCTTCCGCCTGCCCGTCATCAGGGGGGTCGCGCCGTGCCCCTCCTCTATGGCCTTGATCTCCTCAAGGCGCCTTATGGACTCGCCCATGTGCGCCCCCTCGACGGGCGTGAGCGGGCGGTTGCGGAGGGTGACGAACACGGGCTTCGTGGGGCTGTCTCCCTCGCGCCTCTTTCTGGCAACCAGCATGACCTCGAGCAGTCCCGTGTCGGATGAAAAGGCGCCCTCGCGCCGGCCCATCTCCTCGTTTGCTATGCTCATGACGGTCGTGTCGTACTTGTCTCTGAGCAGCGCGCGCACCTTTGACCAGCTTTCCCCGCTCGCGATTGTGGCAAGAAGTATGAGGGCCATTGTCCCGCCCGGCTTGAGCTTCTTGTCGCAGACGGCCACAAAGTGCGACCCGAGGCCGGCGTGCCCGTGCGCGCACGTGCCGTTGAACTTTCTGCGCGCCAGCCTTCCCATCTCCTCCTGCTCCCCGTCGGACGCGTCGAACGCGGCAAACGGCGCCACGGCGTCCCACTTGCCGCCCTCGCCCTTCTTGCGCTTGCCGGCCTTTGTGAACGGGGGATTCATGACTATCAGGTCTAGCGAGGCGTCCGCTATGCCGTGGTGGGTGCGCCCCTTCTCGCCGCTTCCGGTGACCTGGCGGCTCGACTCGAACAGAGTAGAGTCCGAGTCGTCGATCAGGTCGAGCGAGCCGAGCCGGTACTCGGACTTGCCCGGCCCCCACCTGCCTATCGGCATGTGGTGGATGTTGGTGTCGCGGATGATCACGTCGGGGTACACGCCGGCTAGCGACGAGACCGTCATGTGGGCCGCCAGCGGCAGGACGTCGAGCCCGCTGATGCAGTCCCTCATGAACTCCTCGTGGACGGCGCTGCCGCTCCCGCCGCCGGCCCCGTACCTGGCGATTATCTGCCTGTACGTGGTGGCAAGCAGCATGCCGGTGCCGCAGGCCAGGTCGGCCACGCGCAGCGAGAGGAGCGACCTCTTGTCCCTCCATGCGGGGTCGCCGGCGGGCGGCAGCACGATCGACGCCATCATCTCGGCCGACTCGGGCAGGGTGTAGTACGTCGCGAGCCTCTCGCGGTCGCTGATCATCCGCTGCAGGACCAGGCCGTACAGGTCGGACGAGTGGGAGAGGTTGTGGGACTTTATGAAGTCCGTGGCATCCACGAGCACGTCGATTATCTCTCGGGTCATTCTTATGTTGATCGGCTTGAGCAGCTCTAGGGCAATCTTGAATATGGGGTGGTAGTTGATGCCGAGCACCTTGCGCCATGCGGCCTTTAGGGTCTCGGTCGTAATGACCCCGCCGTCGTCGCGCAGCTGGTCGATTGACCTGAGGCGGGCGCCGTGGCGGGTTGACACGATCTCGTCGTAGAACACCATCGCGTTGCTCAGCATGAGGGCGGCCATCTGCCACGTCTGGGGAGAGGCCGGCTGGTTGAGCAATGATGCCAGCTCTTTCCTTTTGTGCTCGTCAAGGAGCGAGATCTTTTCCCCTATTGCCGTCGAGCTCTGGTGGAGCTTTGAGACGCACTTTTCGATGTTTGACGCGGGGACGGAGACGGTCTGGAGGGTCAGCATGATGTCCGCGAGCGATCCCTCCAGCCAGCCGCCCTCGTCGGGGTACCGCAGCACGTCCCCTCCGCCCGAGTTGTGCGGCGAGGGGTGCCGCGCCCTGGCGGCGTGGCGGCCGTACCGGTCCAGCGAGAATACGGCGTACCGTATGTCGTTTGCGCGGCAAAGGTGCCTCCTCATGCCGTCCAGGCTCTTGTCCCTGACGTCCCTTGGAATGACGACGGACATGCACGCGCGCACGGCGTCCCCGTACTTTGTGCGGGTGCCGATCCTCTTGCAGGCGTCCTTTTCGACCCCGCGGCCTGGCGCGAACTCGGTCTCGATGATCACCGGCAGGCGGCCTGCCTCGTGCACCAGTATGTCTGGCCTGCCGCCCGATATTATCCCCGTCTCCTCCACATGGACGGCGCGGCGCCTGCCTTTCCTGTCCAGGGCCCGCCCGATGACGACGTTGAGCGTATTCTCGTGCTGCCCCATGCCGGCCGCACCTCAGCGTGGACTCCCCGCCTGTAGGGGTTGCAGAATGTGCAAGCCGCGCGCCTTGCAGGCCGGCGCGATCGCAGCGGGAGCGGCGGAGCCGTCACGTGACGCTGGGCCGGCATCCCGCGCGATCCCTGCGGCGTTGCCTAGCACCATGCAGGGTTGGGCCGCCTGCCGCGCTATATAACCATGCACAGCGGGTCTTCGGCGCGGGGGCTAGGATCTGATGCCTCTTCCGGATCCTGGGGCCTTTCCCCGACCACTAGGAGGCTCGCCGCGATGCTGAATGCGGCGCGGCCACCGCCCTTGTTCCAAGCCTGCCGAGGGCGCAACTGGTCCGCGAGTCCGAACGCCTGCCTGCCGGCGGCGCTTTGCCTCTGTCGAGGGGGAATCGCTCGCACAGGTCGACGGCCGTTCCTTGTCAGGGTTGCGATGCGCCCCCCTCCCCCCGCCTTTCCTCCCTGCGGCGCGCACGCGGCCGGATGCGCAGGGGTGGCGCAGGCCCCGCCACTTCAGGCCCCTCGGGCAACGCTCAAATCGGCCCCTCCGCGCCCGGCCGCCGTGCGAGCCAGAGGACGACTGCTGCCACGGCAGAGGAAACTCCTCCCTCCACGCAGGATGTGCGGCCCGGAGATGGGCTGCCAGAGATGGCAGGCTCCGGCACAGAAAAGGCATCCGACCCGGCGCACGGTGATGGCGCAACGCCTGAGGTTTCCGGCAAGGAATGAAACTGCCGCCCCGCACGGAGCAAGGCCAAAGTGGGCTATGGGATCCTGCGCCCCGTCCGGGTAGGCCGCAAAGCGCAATGTCGTCGGAACAGAAGGAGGGTTACTCCTGGCACGCACACAAACACGCTGCGCCCTTTTGGCCGCCCGCCAGGGCCCTGGCGCCCTGCTTGAGCTGCTACTGGACTCGCCCGACGCCAGCGGCGGCGGCGGACTGCGGGCTGAAGGCATCTCCCGTTCATGGCTGGGACCGTCCGCGCCGGCGGCCGAGCCGCCGTTGAGGCAGTTGGGCAGCGCTTGGGCGCGATGCCGGCTCTGCACCTTCGCCGGCCAGGCTTCCGCGCTAGCGCATCTCCGAGACTGCCTGGACGCACGTCTGCCCCTGGCACGCGCACGACGCATCGCAGAGGCAGTGCAGCTGCATCTCGCAGTCGCACTCGCTGCCGGCATCGGCCGATGCGGCGCAGCCGCACGACGCCTCGTCGGCCGCGGCGGGGGGAGGAGGGGGGGCAGACTGCTGCGCATCCTGCTGGTAGTCGCCTCCGCTGTACTGCGGCGCCTGCTGCGCCTGCGCCGCGGAAGGGTCGGACTCGTCGTAGACGCTCCTCGTCTGGCGGTAGTCGGTAGAGTCGCTCAGCTGCGCCTCGGCCCTGTTCGTCTGGTATCCTCCCGAGCTGGCGCTCGTCTGGTACGCGGTGAGCCTAGACGGGTCGATTCCGGTCTGCTCGCTGCTCTCGCCCTTTAGCTTGCGGTTGCTGAACACAAGGAATGCCCCGCCGCCGACCGCCGCCAGGCCGGCCATCCCGTAGATTATGGCGACCGGAAAGTCGCCCGTAGACGTCGTCGCGTACCCCTCTGGCGCCGACGGCGTGACGCCGAGTATCTCGAGCGGGCCGAGGCTGTCCCTGTTTGCAAAGCCGACGACCGACAGCGTCCCAGAGTCTGCCGACTGGACGGCCCTGACGTTGTAGTTGCGGTCGGCCTCGAACGACGCGTCGAGATCCTCCTCGACCTGCCTACCCTCGCGGAAGCTGCTCTCGCCCATCGTGAACCTGGATACGACGAACCCGCTGATCTCCTCGCTGATCCCGAACTGCGCCGCATCGACGTTGATGCCGGTCGGGTCGAACAGAAAGTGCCAGTTGTTGTGCGGCTGGTCGCGTATGCCGTCGGCGTCGATGAGCGGCCTCATCAAGAGCTCCTCGGCCTCTGTCCCGACCATGTAAGAGTGCACCTCGCGCTCGTTCTTGTCGAGCACCGACATGGGGAGGTTGATCTCGACGCCGTCGATCTCTACGGGGCCCTCTGCCGTCATGCCCCTCCAGCCGATATCGACGAGCCTCTGGCCGGACACGCCGCCCTCTGCGGCGATGTTGTACCCCGAGAGGGTGCCGTCAATGTGCACCCTGTAGTCGATGGCGGCAATGATGGACCTGCCGGTCAGGGCGGCGGTGTACTCTACGGACATCTCCTCTATGCGCGCGCCGCTGCCGTCGGCGGCGATCTTTTCGTTGAGGCTGTCGCGGAGGGCCACGACATCGGGGTGCGGCGTAGACTCGGCAAGGACGTCCTTCCAGGCCTCGCCCCTGAGGATGTCGGCTATCGCGCCGCCCTCCTCGTACTCTATGAACACCGTCCTCTGGTACGTCATGCTGAACGGCGAGGTCTCGTCGCTCGGGTTGATGAACGCGTCAAGCTGCGCCGCCTGCGCCTCCTGCGAGGCGCCTCCTGCGGCCGCCAAGGCGGCGACGGCAGCTGCCAGCGCAGCCATGCCCGCAAGTGCCGCGGCCCGCGCCATGCCGGCGCCCCGCTAGCGGCGGTAATAAAGGTAGCCGCCCGCGCGGGGGCGCGGAAGGGTAATAAGCGCCCCGGCCCGCCGCACAGTCCTAGCGTATGATTACGATACTTGCCGGCGGCACGGGGTCGGTAAAGATGGTGCGCGGCATGGCCTCGCAGCGCGGCGACATCACCGTCGTGAGCAACGTAGGCGACAACTACTGGCTGTACGGCATGTACGTGTGCCCCGACATCGACACCGTCATCTACGGGCTTGCCGACCTGCTCGACTACGACCGCGGCTGGGGCATCAAGAAGGACACGTTCAACTTTCTGCGGCAGATGGAGGTCTTTGGGGAGGAGACGTGGTTCCGCATAGGCGATCGCGACACGGCCACGCATCTGGTGCGCACCAACATGCTCAAGGAGGGCAAGAACCTGTCGGACATTACGAAGTGGATGTGCAAGAAGTTCGCCGTCGGGGCGCGCGTCGTGCCGGCCACCGACAGCATCGTCGAGACGCGCATAAGCACGGCCAAGGGCGAGATGCACCTGCAGGAGTACTGGGTGCGGTACCGCGGCCGCGACAGGGTCACGGGCATACGGTACGTCGGGGCCGAGAAGGCCCGCCCCAACCCAGAGGCCATCAACGCCATACACGACTCGGACCTGGTCGTGATCGCGCCGGGAAACCCGCTCACGAGCATCGGCCCGATGCTGCACATGAAGGGGCTCGCCAAGGAGCTCTCGCGCGCCAAGAAAAAGGTCGTCGCCGTCAGCCCGATAATCGGCTCCGAGGCCGTCAGCGGGCCGGCGGCAAAGTACATGGAGGCGGCCGGCATGGAGCCGAGCGCCGCCGGCGTGGCGAGCATGTACGGCGACATATGCTCGAACATGGTGATAGACACGAGGGACCGCCGGCTGTCCGGGCGCATAGGCGAGATGGGCATGAGCGTGTACGATGCCAAGATACACATGAAGACAAAGGCGTCCGAGTCGGCCCTCGCATCGTTCATACTCAAGCAGGTGCGCGTGTAGGATACACATGAACCTGGCAGCCGTCGTGCCGGTAAAGTCGTACTCGCGGGCAAAGACGCGCCTTGCCGTCCCGCCGGATGCGCGCGCCCGGCTGTGCCGCGCAATGCTCGACGAGGTGCTCGGGACGGTGTGCTCGGCCCCCGCAGTCTCGGGCGTGTACGTGGTGTCGGCCGACGGCGAGGCGCTCGAGGCGGCCGCCAGGTTCGGCGCGGCGCCGGTCCGCGACGCGGCCGAGGCCGGAGTCAACGCGGCCGTCTCGGCGGCCGACGCGGCGATCGAGCGCGATGGGGGATGCGATGCGACCGTCGTGCTGCCGCAGGACGTGCCTTTCATCCGTGGGGAGGACATTGACTTTGTGGTGCGACACTGCGCGGGCCCGTCGTGCGCGGTCGTCGCCCCGTCGCGCCGGTTTGACGGGACGAACGCGCTGCTGCGCATGCCGCCGCGCGTCATGGGCACGCACTACGACGAGGACAGCTATACGCTGCACATCGAGGAGGCGCGCCGCTCGGCGGCGCACGCAAGGCTCGTCTATGTCGGGCGGATCGCAATGGACATCGACGACATGGCCGACCTGGAGTACTGCCTCGCTAGCGGCCTAAAGCCGGGCCTGTGCGAGGCCATGCGGGCTGCGGTGCGGCCGCGGGGCGGCGAAGGCTAGGGCCTGCCGGCCTCGAGCGACTTGATGGCCGATGCGATCGAGGCCACCTCGTCGAGCAGGGAGTGGCGCTCCTGGCCGCGGCTTGACGGCACGGATGCGGCCGCCTCGGCGAGCCTCTTCTCAAGGGCGGCCACCGCGGGGCCGGCGCCGGCGCCGGGCGCCGCTGCGCCCGCCTGCGCGGCAGGCGCCGCCGGCGTGGCGGCAAGGCGGCCCTCGTCCGGCTCGCTGCCGCACCCGACGCACAGCGCCTCGCCTCCGCGCATGACCCTCACGCCGCCGCAGTACGGGCACGGCTCGGCCTTGAGGGTCGCGCCCTCGCGGAGCATGCGCGCGGCCCTCTTTACGATATCGTCGTCCGCCACGGGGCGCACGGGTGCAGCGCCGATAAAAGCCTAGCACTGGCGCCCTGCATGCGGCGGTGACCCGGTCGCCGTGCAGGCCATGGCGCGGGCGGGATGCGCATGGGCGCCCGTGCCGCCGGCCGCCCTGCCGCCGCTGCCGTGTACTGTCGGGATGCGCTTCCGGCGGCGCTAGCGCGCCGGCGCGGTCTGCCGCATGCGCCGCCCTGGAGTCCGCTGCCTACAGTTGGGATGTGTCTGACGGCACTGCGACATTCCCTGTTACGTCATCCGGCCGTCGATCGTACGAAGTTCAGGGCGCATCCCAGGCCGCATGCGGGGCGCCCCAGCCCCGCCTCTGTCGCATATCGACGAGTACTCTGCACCGCTCGCGATGCGCGCCACGGCGCCATCCGGCCGCCCCGCCCTCCCCGAGGTTGACAAAGTTGACAGATTTTGTCAACTCTGTCAACTCCGGCGGTTCCTGCTACTCCGTGGCTCCGGCAGCCCCCGCCCTCCCCGAGGTTGACAAAGTTGACAGATTTTGTCAACTCTGTCAACTCGGGCGGTTCCGGCCACTCCGGGGCTCCGGCCCTCTGCCGCCCTCCCCGAGGTTGACAAAGTTGACAGATTTTGTCAACTCTGTCAACTCGGGCGGTTCCGGACGCCCCTCTTCTCCCCTCCCCCGTCCGTTGACCATGTGATCCTGTCTCGTTCCCTGTCTAGGTGCCGCTGGGCCTGTTGGCGTGGACACGTAACCGTTAAATCCCTGCCTGTGAGCGCCCTTGGTGTGAACAAGTCGGGCAACCCTTTCAACCCCGGTGGCGGTGCGATGCCGCCGTACCTGGCAGGCCGCCATTCAGAGATCGCTGCGTTCGAAGACATGATACAGCGCATATATGACGGCCAGGCAGGGAACATACTTGTCCATGGGCTGCGGGGGGTGGGCAAGACCGTACTGATGCACAGGTTCCACAAGATGTGCGTTGAGCACGGCCTTGTCCCGATCAGCAGGGGCCAGTTCAGCAAAAAGCACTCTGATCCGCCAGAGTTTGCTCGGGCGCTCAAGCACGGCGTCAGGACGGGAATCGAGACATTCTCGAGGCTGGAGAAGGCAAAGAAAAAATTCACGGCCACGGTGAAATACATGCGTCCAAAAGCCACGGGAGCCACAAACTTGACGTACTGCGAGCCGCTATACGACCCTGATGGCCAGGCGCCGTACGAGGACCACCTGAAAAACTATCTGGTCGAAAACTGGGAAATAATAGAAAAATCGGAGTACAGGGGCGCGGTCCTGCTTTTTGACGAATTCCACACAGTTCGGGACGTGCCGAAGCGGTCGTGGTACACCTTGTCGGACTTCATAGGCGTCCTTGCCGACGTACAACAGCAGGGTTGCGGGTATTTTTCCGTGCTCTCGGGCCTCCCGACACTCCGATCCTGCGTCCGCGAGGCGCGTTCGTACTCGGAGCGCATGTTCAGATCGATCGAGGTCACTAGCCTTGGCTCGGACGATGCAAGCAAAGCCATATCGGAGCCGCTGCGCGAGTCAAAGTACTCCTTTTCGCCGGACTTGATAGACCAGGTCGCGGCAGACGCCGAGGGCTATCCGTACTTTCTACAGTTCATTGGCCGCGAGATCATCAACAATGCGACTAGGATGCGCATCGCGCCGGGCGACTATCTCCGCATACGGGGCATGATAACGGCACGACTTGACAGTGGTTTTTACGATCAGCGCATGGATGTACTGAGCTGCGACCAGAAGCGGGTCCTGGCAGCCATGTCGAAGATCGAGGGCGATGACGCGGCGGTGTCCAAAATAGTCGCAATGGCCGGCATGGGAAAGGCTAGTCTGGTCCGGCACCTTGTCCGCCTGGAAGAAGAGGGCATGGTCCACAGGCACAGCCACGGGACGTACCGGTTCTCGCTCCCGATGTTTCGCGAGTACCTGAGCCGCCGCGCCGGGGGCGCCGACCCCGCCTAGCGGCGGCCTTGATGCGACGCCGAAATACACGATCGCCGCACGCGATCGCAGGCTGTGGCAAACGCCCGCCCGCCCCGCAGGCCGCCGCCGGATGCCTGCCTTCCGCCGCCGCCTGCGTCATTACAGAACTGTATAACATGGCCATGTATCCAATACACCCCTTATTAGTACGAAATCGGGGCGCCGCCTCGTGAAAGCCGGAGCAAGCACGGTCGCGCTGGCGGGCCTCGTTCTGACGGTGGCCGCTGCAACCCTTGCGGTGCCTGCCGCGTTTGCGAACGGCGCCGGCGGAGTCGAGTCCGAGCTGCGCGACAAGGCCGACTTTGCCGGCGGGCTGGAAGAGGCGCTCGGCCACTTTTGGGCGCTAGAGCTCAACCTAGACGAGGACAACGCCGAGCTTGCCGTCGTCCACGCGACGCACCCAGTCGCCGAGCTGTACGACGCAATGAAGCCGACGCTCGCATCGACCGATCCGGCGCTCGACCGCCTGATGGCCGACACGCTGGAGGGCCTGGCCGACCGCGCATCGACGGACGTCTCGCGCGCCGAGGCGCAGCGGGCGATCGAGGATGCAAAGGGCGTCGTAGAGGCGGCGAGAATGGCCGTCGTCGGCGATGCGCTCGCGTCCGACCCCGTGTTCAAGATGAAGCTGATGAAGGGCCTCCTCGAGACGTCTGTGGCAGAGTACGGCGAGGCCGTCGAGAATGGCCAGATAACCGAGATGGCCGAGTTCCAGGACGGCTCGGCGTTTGTCTGGCGCGCCGGCGTCATATTCGACGAGATACGCGGCGACATCGACGGCGGCGCGGCCGCCGAGATCGACTCTGCGTTCGGGGCAGTAAACGCCGCGTACGACGGCCTTGCGGCCCCGTCCGAGGTCGCCGGCCTCACGGGCGGGATCATATCGACGATCGATGGCCTGACGGGGGCCGGCGCCGACATGTCGGCCGACGGCGGGCTTGCCAGGTACGCGGCCACGATCAACGAGCTGCTCGTTGATGCAAAGTCCGAGTACGGCGCCGGCAACAACGACCTTGCGCTCAGCTATGTCACAAAGGCGTACCTGGACAACTACGAGTTCCTAGAGGGCCCGCTAGTCGACGCCGGCGAGCGCGAGCTCATGGAGGAGATCGAGGTCTTGATGCGCGAAGAGCTCCGCGAGATGATCAGGGGCGGCGAGCCGGTAGGCGACATAAACGCGCAAATCGACACGGTGCTAGCCCGGATGCAGACCGCCAGCGGCGTGCTGTTCCCGGGCGGGATCGACGCGGCCGCAATGGCAGCCGGCGGCGACGCGGCGGCCGCATACGACTCGCTGACGGAGCGCCTGGATCTGGCCGCCGGCCTAGAGGAGGCGCTCGGCCACTTTTGGGCGCTAGAGCTCAACCTGGACGAGAACAACGCCGAGCTTGCCGTAGTCCACGCGACGCACCCCGTCGCCGAGCTGTATGACGCAATGAAGCCGACGCTCGCATCGACCGATCCGGCGCTCGACCGCCTGATGGCCGACACGCTAGAGGGCCTGGCCGACCGCGCATCGACGGATGTCTCGCGCACCGAGGCGCAGCAGGCGATCGAGGACGCAAAGGGCGTGATCGAGTCTGCAAGGATGGCCGTCGTCGGCGATGCACTCGCGTCCGACCCCGTGTTCAAGATGAAGCTGATGAAGGGCCTCCTCGAGACGTCGGTGGCAGAGTACGGCGAGGCCGTCGAGAATGGCCAGGTCGTCGAGATGGCCGAGTTCCAGGACGGCTCGGCGTTCGTCTGGCGCGCCGGCGTCATATTCGACGAGATACGTGGCGACATCGACGGCGGTGCGGCAGCCGAGATCGACTCTGCGTTCGGGGCAGTAAACGCCGCGTACGACGGCCTTGCGGCCCCGTCCGAGGTCGCCGGCCTCACGGGCGGGATCATCGACAGCCTAGACGAGCTCGTGGCGGCATCGTACGCAGAGCGCCTGGACCTGGCCGCCGGCCTAGAGGAGGCGCTCGGCCACTTTTGGGCGCTAGAGCTCAACCTGGACGAGAACAACGCCGAGCTTGCCGTAGTCCACGCGACGCACCCCGTCGCCGAGCTGTACGACGCAATGAAGCCGACGCTCGCATCGACCGATCCGGCGCTCGACCGCCTGATGGCCGACACGCTAGAGGGCCTGGCCGACCGCGCATCGACGGACGTCTCGCGCGCCGAGGCGCAGCGGGCGATCGAGGACGCAAAGGGCGTGATCGAGTCTGCAAGGACGGCCGTCGTCGGCGATGCACTCGCGTCCGACCCCGTGTTCAAGATGAAGCTGATGAAGGGCCTCCTCGAGACGTCGGTGGCAGAGTACGGCGAGGCCGTCGAGAATGGCCAGATAACCGAGATGGCAGAGTTCCAGGACGGCTCGGCGTTCGTCTGGCGCGCCGGCGTCATATACGGCGAGATCCAGGACTCGATCGAGAACAGGCACGCGGCCGAGGAGATCGACGGGTTCTTCGAGGATGTGGACGACGCGTACGACAGGCTCGCACCGCCGTCGCAGGTGGCGACGCTTACGAACGGCATCATACGCGAGCTCGACGAGATCATGGGCACGGGCGAGGGCCCCGCCGGGGCCATGGACGAGGGCGCCAAGCTGGACGCGTACGTGGCGACGATCCGGCAGCTGCTAGAGGATGCGCGCGCCGAGTACCGCGCAGGCAACAACGACCTCGCACTCAGCTATGTCACAAAGGCGTACCTGGACAACTACGAGTTCCTAGAGGGCCCGCTCGTCGAGGCCGGCGAGCGCGACCTCATGGTAGAGGTCGAAGAGCTGATGCGCGAAGAGCTGCGCACAATGATAAGGAACGGCGAGCCCGTGGCAGACGTCGAGGCGCAGATCGACCTGATACTGGATCGCATGGACACGGTCGCGGTAATCGTCCCAGAGTTTGGCCCGGTGGCGGTCGTCGTCCTTGCGGTGGCGATCGTGGCGATCGTAGCCATTACGGCAAGGTCTAGGCTGGGACTGGCCCCGCAGGGGCTGTAGCCTTAGCCGGATGTGCGGCACAGGCTTGCCATTCTCAATGGCAGTATGGATCGCGCGGGGCGTTTCGCATGCCTGCGCAGTAGCGGCGTCCGAAGCCGTGCCGTGCCGTGCCGCGATACGACTGGCGCGCCGCCGGATGTGCGCGCCGACTCGGCCGCATGCCCTGCCTTCATGCAGAGCAATGTCCACGCACCCTGCGCGCGGGGCCGGATCAGGGGGCCTTGTAGAATGCGGCTGCCGCGCCGCCCCCGCGCATGGCATCGCATCGCCGCCTTCGCTGCCGCCTCGGCCGGCCGGGGCTGGCAGGAGGGGCAGGCGCGCCGCGCCGCCGCGCGCAGGGCAACCCCGATCGCCGACTCGCACGCGAAGCGACAGGCACGGCATTGCCGTGCATGGCGGACGATCCCTAATTGAGCGAGCGCCGGAGATCCTCCCTGCAGTCGAACAGCCCGCCGGGGCCGAGCAGCCGCTCTGCGATGGCGCGCGCCTCGGGCCTGTCCCGCATACGCATGAACATGTCGCAGTACCTCTTGGACCTTGATGCGATGCCGCTACCGCCGCCCTCCATGGCAAGGTCTGCGGCGCTCGGGGCGTACATGTCGCCGTACCTCTCCCACCACTTGAGCCACAGGTAGTCGTGGAGCAGCCGCGGCGTGATGCACAGGACTGAACTGCCCCGGAGCACCCTCGAATCCCTGAGCGACATGACGACCTCTCTGAACCTCCACTCCTGCATGTCCGGGTGGTGCATGCTGATCATCCCCGCTATTGCGGCCGCATCCGCCTCGTGCGGCGCGTCAAACCCGAACCTTGTAAAGAGGCTCAGCCAGAGCAGGACGGTGTAGCGATCCTCGTACTCCCTGCCGCTGTACCGCCCGCCGCCGCCGGCTATCCACCGCTCCCATGCACTGACGTTGCAGGGCGGGGCAAATATGTTGAGGGGGTTTGACGACAGGTTGGCACCGAGAATGTGGGCCGCCCTCGGCGACGGGCTGGCATGGTCGACCCACCTGTCGATCTTGGCGTCCCCTCCCCCGCCCGCATAGTACTGGAGTATCCTCTTGATCTCCTCGTCGGCCATGTCGCCGACCGGCAGCAGATCGTCGCCCCCTGCGAACTCGTCGGGCCCGCCGTCGATGGTCACTAGGTGGACTCCGTTCTCGTTGTTCATCAGCACGTTCAAGAGCGACGCCCTGGCACTGGGATCGCACTCGTCGACTACGAATATCGGGGCCTCGGCCGCGGCCCGCCGGCCACCTCTCGTCCCACGCAGGATCTCCAGCAGGACAGCCTCGCCGTCCGGCGAATTCCCTGCGTACACGATGCGCGGGGCAATGTCGGCGGCGCGCGTCGCCTCCAGCACGAGCCGGGTCTTTCCCGAGCCGGGCTCGCCGGAGACGTGCACGTGCACGGGGCCGGACGCGTCGCCACTGCGCAGCCTTTCCCTCATGTCTAGTATGAACTTGTTCTCTGCGCTGCCGCTCATGAACGTGTGCGACATGTCCGCCAGCGAGGACCATTCGGCATGGTTGGAGATCCACGCGCTGGCCCTGTCGCCCATGCCGAGCGCCAGGCCGGGGAATTTTTCCATGGCCGAGGCTATGCGGCTGCGGCCCCACACGTCGATCCTTGCATGCGCACACGACTCCGACCTTGACGCAAGCGCCTACTGGGCCGCCCCGACATCTCAACGTCGGTGCTGTCCGCATCGTCCCAGCCCGTGAGGAAGACGGTCAGGGCGCCGTCCTCTTCGATGCACGACCGTATCCTTTCCCTTATGGCCCCAGTGCGCGTGAACAGTATGTCCCCAATGCCCCCGCCCGGGGCAAGACTGCCCGAACGGATGTGGTATGCGGTCGTCCCCTTCTTTACGAGCCCGCGCCGGCTCTGGCGCGGCGCACCCCTGGCGATTCCGTCTACGCCGCCGCCGTCGCCGGCCGCCATGCTGACCGGCATGTCGATTTCCGTGCAGGACATGCCCGAGACGGCTGCATCGGCCCGGACAAGGGCGGCGACCAGCACTGCCGCGTCGCATGGGCCCAGTGCGCTGATGCTTTCGGGTGGCACGGTGAACAGGCTTGCCATGATTTGCCGCCGCGAGGGCAGCTCGGCATGTTTTATTTCTGTCGGTGTGGTCGAGTGTGCATGCGCGCAGGATGCAGTGGACTGTGCGGGCGGCTGGCGTGAAGGGATCGGCGGAGCGAAGAGGTGATGATGGGGAGGGTCGTCTCCGCCATGGCGCGGGAGAGGGGGCATGCGGCTATGCGCATCCGGCTGATCGCGCGGCCTTGTCCGCACCGCCTCGCTCCGTGCGGGTCGCCGTCCTACGAGCGCCGCGCCCCTTTTGCCGCCGCCCCGGCCGTTTCGACCCTGGCCGGCCAAGCCGCACGATCAGCAGGCGCTGCTGCGGCGGCACGCCCCGAAAAGGTTATTTTGCGGCCCTGCCATTGGCGGGTGTTGAAGGCGTGGATTGGAAGGCGGGAGGACGATGCGGCCCGGGGCTTTGCCGCATTCCCCTATGCTGAAAAGTCCGGCTGGCGAGTGGCTGGCGCCGACAGGACCATGGCGCGCCTGCTCGAGGCGAGCACGACTAGCGACGACGCGATCAAGACCGCCTGCCTCATATCCGGGTGGGCCAAAGACAGGGTGCGATCACTTGCTTGAAGCCGCCGCCACCTCGGCCGCCGAGCTCATGAGGGGGATAGTGGACGGGGCATGGAACGACGGAAGTTTTGCCGACGGCGCCTCGCAGATCGCATCAAAGTCGCTCTTCCGCGAGATGTCGACGATTGAGGATCTGTCGGGGGGCAGCTGGACGTTCTCCGAGCAGGATATCTGCACAAAGGCCGCCGCCCTGTCCTACATGACGGGCGCCCTCTCGATCAGGGCCGGCAGGGAGCGGGGCGCGCACGATTTTTTGTCCGCACCCGCGCTTCGGCTGGCCCGCCTGTGGGAAGGCCTGTGGAAGCTGAACGAGGGAACGCCGCGCGGGTACGCACTGCTCAACGCCGCCTGCTCGTACGAGTTGGCCGGGTACCAGGCCAATGCCGCATGCCTGTCGAGAATCTTTGAGGGCGGCAGACGCGATGAGCCGGGGCGGGATCCAGACCTGGAAGACATTGCAAGCATGTTTTTGCAGCGGCGGTTTGTCGCACTGCGCGCCACGTGCGCCGGGCTGGTTGCCGAGCCCGACTTTGGCAACGTAGGCGACATAGAGCGCCGCCTTGGCACGGCCACCGCCGCCTCTGCACTCTCGCGCCTCGCTACGTTCTTCTTGTCGGGGGCGGCAGGCGGCATCGAAGCGGCAGTCGACGACCTGTCGACTGCGGGCAGGGTGTTCCGCCAGTATGGGTACCACCAGGAGGCGACTCTTGTGCACGCGGTTCGCTCCCTGGCGGCCCCGATGTCGTCCCGGTCCACATGGTCGATCCTAGGGGATCGCGCCCAATCACACTTCGCGTGGAACCGCTACCTGCTGCTGCTGGGCCGCGGCTTGGGCGCCCCCGTTCCCGATGGCCGCTCGATATCGGAGATGTGGCCGTCGCAAAGGGACGCCGTTGACGGCGGCCTGCTCGAGTCGGATGCCTCAAAGATCGTCAGAATGCCGACGAGCTCGGGCAAGACGCGAATCGCCGAGATGGCAATGCTCAAGGCCCTGACGCAGGCAACGGAAGCGGCGCCCCCAAAGTGCGTGTACGTTGCGCCGTACAGGGCCCTGGTGGACGAGGCGGCCGGCTCGATCTCGGCGGTCTTTGCCGATCTGGGGTTTGTCGTATCCGGCGTGGACGGGGAATACGACGGCGGGCCGTCCGAGGACGGAGTGGCATCAAGGGCCGACATAATGGTCATGACGCCCGAAAAGCTGGATCTGTTGCTCAGGGCCCACGCCGACCTGCTTGAGAGGGTCGGCCTGTTCATATTCGACGAGGGGCACACCATATGCGACGGCTCAAGGGGGCTCAAGGCCGAGCTTCTGCTGACCCGACTTAAGAGGCGGTTTTCCCGGGCGCGGTTCATACTCCTCTCCGCCGTCATTTCGGACGAGACAATGCGCGAGTTTTCCGAGTGGCTGTCCGGCAGCGGCGAAAACGTCATCGAGACCGATTGGCGGCCCACAAGGCAGCGCCGCGCACGGTTCGAGTGGTCGCTAGCCGCAGGCAGCGGCGACGACCGCAAATGCATGCTCGTATTCGACAAAGGAGACGATGCGGACCGCCTCTCAAGGCGCCGCGTAGATGCGGTGATCAGGCGCCGGCGGTACCCGTACCAGAACCCCGAAACCGGCCGCATCGTCAGACCGCCGTTCCCATCGGCGGAAAAGGGCGAGACCGCCGCCGAGCTTGCGCTCAAGTACTCGGAGCTGGGGCCCGTCCTGGTATACGCGGCAAGGAAATGCGATGCCCTGTCGGTCGCAAAAAAGCTGGCGTACCGCCTGGATCTGGCCGCAAAGTCGGGGGAAGGCGCGCCGCCCCAGTTCAGCCGCCCGGCAGGGGCTGACCCGCCCCGCTCGCAGCACATGGCGGCCGAGTGGCTCGGCCCCGGCCACGACGTGACGCGCCTGCTGGGGCGCGGAATCGCGGTTCACAACGGGGACATGCCCGACGGCCTAAGGCATGCGGTCGAAGAGGATGTGCGCGGCAGGCGGTACGCCGTCATCGTGGCAACAAACACCCTCTCGCAGGGGGTGAACATACCTATACGCACCGTCATCGTACACTCGTGCCGCAGGTACGACCCTGACACCAAAACCACGCGGAGAATACAGGGCCACGAGTACTGGAACCTGGCCGGCAGGGCCGGCAGGGCGGGACACGAGACCGAGGGGACGGTCGTACACATAGTAAAGACCGCGGCCGACCGCGAGGACTACGACTACTACAGCGACCGCAGGGCGCACGGCGCCGTCCGCAGCCGCGTCTGCGAGATGCTCCTGGACCTGGTGCGGGGGAGGATCAGCGACGGCGCGGCCGAGGCCGCCGTGGATCCAGAGGTGCTCGGCATGCTTGCCGAGGAGGGAATGGGCGGCAGCTGCGAGGACATGATCGGCGACGTGGTGTCCGGCACGCTCGGCGCCCTGCAGGTGCGGAACGGCGCCGGCGCCGGAGTCGATGCCGATGCGGGCCTGGACAGGCTGCGCGGCAGGTTCCTTGCGGTGGCGGGGCGCGCCGCTCGACTCGACGACAATGCGGCCCGGGCGTACGGGCGCACGGGGATGTCTACGCAGAGCTGCGAGACGATCGCATCGTACGTCGACGAGAACAGGGATGCGGTCGCATCGCTCCTGTCCGCCGGCGGGCACGGCGATGCGGTCTCGCTCGCGCTCATGGCGCTAGATGCCGTCGACGGGCTGCCGGAGATGAGCGGCGGGGATCAATACGGCGGGGATCGCGGGGAGCTGGTCAGGCTGTGGATGGGCGGGAGCGGCGCATCGGAGGCGTGCGGCAGCGCCGCGGCGGCGGATCGCGCCGCGGCGATGCTGTTCATAGAGCGGTACCTGGGGCGGTCCGCCCCGTGGGGAGTATCGGCGTTTGTCCGAATCGCGGCGTGCAGGACGGGGACGGACGAGTCCGCCCTGCCGGATGCGGTGCGCTGCCTGCCGGACATGGTGCGCTACGGCGTGCCGAGCGCCGAGGCCGCATGGGCAATGCGCCTGGGCATGCCCACGCGGAGCGCCGCCATGGCCGCGGCCGGGGGGTACGGGGGCGATCCGTCGTTTGGCAGGTTTGCCGAGTGGCTTGCGGGACTCGACGACGGCGAGCTTGCCAGAATGTGCGGCCCCGACGCGCCGCCGGCCGGCGCCGCGGCAGCGCTCTCAAGGATGCGCCCGAACCCGCTGATCCGCGAGGGGCGCAGCCTGGACGAGGTGCTTGCGATGGGCGCGACCGTCGCTTGCGATGGGCCGGCCGGCAGGCGCGCCGCCGCGGCCTGCTCGGAAGGGGATGCGGTCGAGATAAGGAGGGACTACGACGCCATCGCCGATCGCAACGCCGTTGCGGTGCACTCTGGGGGCGCCTTGATCGGGCGCATGGGGCGGGACATGGCGCAGTACCTGGCCCCGCTGATCGACTGCGGCCTGCGGCTCGATGCGAGAGTCGGATCGGGCGGCGGATCAGAAGGCGCGGGGCGGATTCGGATACTGCTGCGCCTGGTCGGCCGCCGATAGCGACACTCTTCGGCATCGCGCAGATGGGGGGGATCGCCCGCTCGTCCGGCCGCCGGCTGTGGGGCATCTGGCACGCAGCATTGCTTGTGCCAGGGCGGCACTCTAGATATTCAGGTCTCGTGGTGACACTCGACAGCTAAGGCGTTGCATTGAAATGCGAGTCGGGCGGGGCGGTTGTGGGCGCCATTGTCAGCGTCGGCATGTCGCCGCCGGTACCCTATCGCCATGGGTAGGATCGGGAAGGGAGCAGGATGGGCGTGGGTTCGAGACCCCCGACGGGCTACAATCCGGGTGACTTATATCACGTTACGGGCCGCGGGCCCGGCGCGCGGAGGTTCGACGGCGGAGCGTGAGAGAATAGGGGAAGATGGGGGCGGGGGGCAACGGCGGTGACAGTGGCGGCGGGGCAATCTCGACGCCTGCGCACCACTCGGGGCGCCTACCGCGCCGGCCGCAGCACCGGCGCCGGTGGTCCTAGCAGGTCGACAGTAGCGTTGCACTCTCCTGACCTGCCGGCATGGCGGCGGTGTCGCGCCGGTGATGCACATCAGCCCGCCGCACGCCGCTCCGGCATATCCTGTACCCATTTACACCGCCCTCCGATCGCTTGATCGATACACCTGTCACTCCTACCCCTCCCTCTGCGCGGCGCGCGCCGGCGATGCCTTCCATGCGTTTGCTTGGGTGTCTCAGGCGCGGATGCCGCCAGTGACCTGAATGCCTACTGAATTTCTGCGTCTGCTCGCCGCTAGCACTAATATACTCGGCATTTTTGCGCCTCTTTGTGAGCCTCACACCGACAGCCAATGGCGACGCACGCGGTTCAGGAGCGAGATCACGTGCGCCCACTAAACGTGCACAGAAGGGGGGGGGGGGGAGGAGAAGACGGCCACCCGCACCACGCGCAAGACGGCCACCCGCACCACGCGCAAGACGGCCACCCGCACCACGCGCAAGACGGCCACCATTAAACAGTATACGCATCCCGACAATGCAAGGCTGAACAACCCTCATGTGGGCATTGCCAGCGCGATGCCAGATCAGACCGAGGCCGCTAAGTATAAATTTGATCCTGAGTTAAACCCGCAATTGATGTGGGCCGGTAAAGATGAAAATCATGAATTCGAGGTAGATCTTGTTTCTTTGCATGTACATGAGCGAATTGATCCATTGACCATTGTTAATGGGATGACTAAAATGGATAAGTTTAAGCAAGAAGAAGTTGATACATTTTTTAATTCTGAGCCAAATAAGCTACCATTACGTGATGCAGTGGATTTTTATAAACATGATCAAGGTTGGTCTAACCGATTAATTGCTGGTGATTCATTGCTTGTCATGAATTCACTCTTAAAAAAAGAAGGCCTGCATAATTCAATACAAATGATCTATATTGACCCTCCTTACGGAATTAAATACTATTCAAACTTTCAGCCATTTGTTAACAGTACAACAGTTTCTGAAAATGATAGTAGCATATCGCGAGAGCCGGAAACAATTAAAGCATTTCGTGATACTTGGGAATTAAACATACACTCATATCTGACATACCTACGAAGTCGTTTACTGTTGTCAAAGAAGCTCTTGAGTGAGACCGGGAGCATATTTGTGCAAATTTCAACTGAAAACATGCACCATGTACGGGAAATTATGGATGAAATATTCGGACCCGAAAATTTTGTTTCAAATATAACATTTCGAAAGAAAGGAATGCCTCTTAAAGTAAAATATTTAGAAAGCGCCACCGATTACATTCTCTGGTATGCTCGGAACAAGTCTGAGATGAAGTATCACAAATTATTCGAGAAGAAAAAAACTGAAGGTGACTCTCACTGGAACATGGCAGAATTACCTAGTGGTGAAAGAATCAAATTAACACGCGAACAAATAGACAATCACTCGTTGCTTCCTCGAGGATGTGATCTGATTCAGCTAAATGGCATGTACCCTGCGGGTGTCAATCAAAGCGGGACATTTAAGTTCAAATTTAAAGGAAAAATATACCGCCCACCACCAGGACATAGCTGGAAAACTAACAGTATTGGAATGGAAAGACTGATCCGGGCAAATCGTCTTGAGCCATATGCTGATGGATCAACAATTCGATACGTGCTAAAGCTCAGCGATCATCCAGTCACTCCCTTGGTGAACATTTGGAGCAACACACCGCCCGCGACGGATAAAATATACGCAGTGCAGACTTCTAACAAAGTCATACAAAGGTGCATTTTGATGACGACGGATCCCGGAGATTTGGTTTTTGATCCTACCTGTGGATCAGGAACCGTTGCATATGTTGCTGAGCAATGGGGCCGACGGTGGATTACTTGTGACACATCACGTGTAGCGATCACGTTGGCACAAAAACGACTGACTACATCCACATATCGGTATTACAAGCTTGTAGATTTGAACAAGGGGGTATCTGGAGGATTTCTATACAAAAAATTCAATCATGTGACACTTGGCTCCATTGCAAATAACGAAACGCCAACTGTCGAAACATTATATGACGATCCTCTTGTCGATCACGACATTACTAGAATTTCCGGACCTTTTACGGTCGAAGCCGTACCATCCCCTATTGTTAAATCGCTAAACACACTACACAAAAAATCTAAAATGCTAACTTTTGATGAGATAGAAGTGGCTAACCGACAAGATGCGTGGCGGTCCGAGTTACTTAAATCTGGAATTCGTGGACAAAAAAACCAACGAATTAGTTTTATACGTATTGATCCATATCCGTCCACACGATGGATTCACGCAGACGGCGAAACAACGCAAAATCAACGTGTTTTTATATCGTTTGGTCCCGAACACGCGCCACTAGAAAAGCGGCAGGTTGAACAAGCCATCAATGAAGCTGTCAAACAAATTCCTAGGCCATCTATGTTAATTTTCGCAGCAATGTAGTTTGATCCTGAAGCATCAAAAGACATTGACGAAACCAATTGGTCTGATGTTAATATCCTAAAAGTTGAGATCAATAAAGATCTATTAACGCGTGATTTACGGAAAAAAAACACCAGCGATGAGTTGTTTTGGCTCATGGGACAACCAGACGTAGAGCTAATCAAGCAAAATGACCGACAATATGTTGTCGAAGTTTGTGGATTTGACTATTTCAATACAAAGACCGACGAAGTAGAATCTGGAGGTCCTGACAAAATAGCTATGTGGATGCTTGACACAGACTATGATGGTAGAAGTATTTATCCTCAACAGGTATTTTTTCCGTTTGACAAAACTCACGCATGGAAAAAATTAAAAGCGAGCTTAAAATCTAACATAGATACAACACTTGTAGATAAATATAGTGGGACTACATCAATACCATTTTTACCAGGAAAAAACAAAACAATAGCTGTTAAAATAATTGATGATCGTGGTGTAGGATCGCTAAAAGTTATGGAGTTGAAATAACATGGATGATTTTTTTGATGAGGTTATCATTTCTAGTCCATACTACGAACCTACCAAGTACTGGGATTATAGCCAAGTACATGAACGGCCTGTTCTTGCCGATGGTCGGCGCCCCTCGGGCTTCTTTGTACATACCACAAAGCCTGGTGATCGGGCTACTCCATTGCCCCTTCCTGGTACCCTGCGCTCTGACACCATGTCACATTTTTCATCGTCTGAACATTTTGTTTTTAAAGAGCTAAAGATCGTTAACACTATCCGCAAAAAAGTCAAAGAATGGCGCCTGAATAATTATCCGGGCGTCACTAGTACCACGCGCGATCTATTAAGATATTGGCACAATGATAAAACACGTTCTCGCCGACTATTTTTTTGTCAACTTGAAGCAATTGAAACGATGATTTGGTTGACTGAAACGACACACGGTATAAAACAACGCACTACATTGCCCACGGATGGTGGACCTTTTTCACGCCTCTGCTCTAAAATGGCCACTGGTACTGGTAAAACACTTGTTATGGCGATGCTAATCAGTTGGCAAATTCTTAATAGTGTGACCAACCCTACTGATAATCGATTCTCCAAAAATATACTGGTTGTTGCCCCCAACATAACCGTACGGTCACGCCTCAGCGTTTTGAAATTATCTAAATCGAGTATATATTCCAAATTCAATTTAATCCCAAAATCCTATTATCATCATCTTTATGATGGAACTGTAACAATCCATAACTGGCATGCACTAGCTCAAAAAAATATCTCAAAGCACATGGTTGTCAAATTTAATCAAGAAAGCCAAAAATCTGCCTGTACGAGGATTCTTGATGATTCTCGTGCACACGATATCATAGTCATTAACGATGAAGCGCATCATGCATATCGTCTTACACAAGACAATAAATCATTAAAAAAAGACGAGCGGGTTAGAAACCGACTATGGATCGAAGGCCTTGACATGATTCATAATGAACGTGGAATAAAACACTGCTTTGATTTTTCTGCCACACCGTACACACCTACTGGAAAAGACCTACCGGAAGATGCCATGTTTGACTGGATCGTGTCCGATTTTTCACTATTTGATGCAATTGAATCTGGTCTTACCAAGACGCCCGGAATTGCAGTTTCGGATGACTCTACAGCTAAACAAAGGCTTGGTAATACTAAGTTTTTCCATATTTTTCGTGATGATAATGTACGACGTAATATGACTAAAAAACCCACTAAAAAGTCTGATCCATTGCCCCAACTTGTGATCAATGCGTACAAAGTACTTGGTGAAGACTGGGTAAAAACCTGGGAAAAGTGGACGGCCAAAAATTTCCCCATACCTCCTGTACTGATCACCGTTTGCAATAGCACTGACAGCGCGGCACGAATTGCCCACTCGTTTTTGACTGGGCGGCTCTTACTCCCTGAACTGTCCGATCAATCCCATATTCTGCATGTTGATTCAGTAGAGATTAACAAAGTCAACGTAAGCTCTTTGAGTGTGGATGATTTGTCATCAAAGAACCGGGATCTTCGACGAATAGTTGACACAATTGGTTTGCCAGACGAGCCGGGAGGAAAAATACGGAACATTATCGCGGTTCAGATGCTATCTGAAGGTTGGGATGCACGTAACGTGACACATATAATGGGTTTGCGAGCGTTTACGAGTCAATTGCTTTGCGAGCAGGTTGTAGGTCGTGGTCTGCGCCGAATGACATACGATGCTGACTCGAACGAAATGCTTCCGTACGAACCCGTCACAGTTTTTGGCGTCCCTTTTTCATTACTTCCACAAAGGGTACACCGCCCCTCGCCCTCACCTGATCCACCTTCTTACGTTAAAGTCCTTGATCATCGTATTAAACATGAAATTACATGGCCTAATGTAGAGCGTGTGGATATTGAACTGAATCCACTGTTGACAATAAAGTGGGACGATGTAAAAATATTAGAATTAAGTGTCAAGGACACTGCTACAACTGTGCATATGAGAGACTTATTACCGAATAAACCTGTAAGCTCGATCAGTAAAATCGATTTACATGATCTGGATGTAAAAATCCGTTTACAACAAATTATTTTTTTAGCATCAAAGGATGTTTTTAATAATTTGACTCATCTCTGGTCCGGCGATAAAAATTATCTGATCTTTCAAATCGTACTTATTGTCGACGAATTTATTAGGAAAGAGAAAGTTGTTGTGACTGATGTATCTGATGATCGACTAAAACGAAATTTTACTATTATGCTTAATATGGGGAGCATTGTTGAACACGTTTGTTCATATATTAAAAATGCCAGCAAATCAAAAAGATCCATTCTTCTCAGCAGTGCCCACCCTGTGTTGTCTACGGCAAGTATGGAAATGTGGGCTACACAGCGCAAAACCATCAAAACAACAAAATCTCATATTGGACTTGCAGTTTGTGATTCAACATGGGAGGAACGAACAGTCAACGAATTGGAGCATAACCCTCATGTTGTATCATGGGTTAAAAACGATCATATAGGATTCTTTATTTCTTACAACGATCAGGGTGTAATTAGACAGTATTATCCAGATTTTTTAATAAAATTAGATAATTCTGTTATGCTGGTATTAGAAGTAAAAGGATTGACTAAGAAGTCACCTGTAACCGCATTAAAGAAAAAAGCATTAGAAGATTGGGTAGATGCCGTTAACGATAATGCCACTTTTGGGACATGGCGCAGTGACATAGTTTATGATCCTGCACATGTTGCTAGAGTTATTGAACGTCATAGCTCGTTAAAAGTCTCCGTTTAAATATATTTTAAACCCTGTCACGTGTTACCACATATGTATCGATTCCAGAAGAGACTTTTGTCGAGTCACGTAGCTGCTGTCTTTGCTACCACCTGCCTGATGCCTTGAACACATCTCTTTTTATAGCCCTGCAAAAACTATCACTCCTGTCGCTGTAGACAATGCCACTGCGGTGGCTCTTATCTGCATGTGCTCCTCACACCATTGCCTGCTATTGTTTCCACACTGTCCCTATGACCATCGCCATCGACATTGGGTTCTCGTGGGGCCTGTCTATGGTGGGGGCCAGGTCGCTAGCGTTGACCCTTCTAAGCGCGCAGTATTTGGCCTCGCTGATCTGCCGCGGCCTACGACCAGATGCCTGTATCGACGGATCGGATGGGGTGGGAGTGGGGCAGGAGCACCACATCCATTAGGATCCGTCTATGTCGTACAACCCCCGCCGTAGCGTGAAGCCGCCCGGCGCTGCGCTGACGCGGGGCCTCTGCCCCTGTTCGGCGCCGGGCATGGGCCGCCCGGCGCTGCGCTGACGCGGGGCCTCTGCCCCTGTTCGGCGCCGGGCATGGGCCGCCCGGCGCTGCGCTGACGCGGGGCCTCTGCCCCTGTTCGGCGCCGGGCATGGGCCGCCCGGCGCTGCGCTGACGCGGGGCCTCTGCCCCTGTTCGGCGCCGGGCATGGGCCGCCCGGCGCTGCGTCATTCCACAACTTTGTAACAGGTCACCCATTTAAATAAAATCGGCCTGCCGCCTGCCGCGTGGCCCGTGCCGTGACGCGCGCTGTGGCGCTGCCGCTTGCCGTCGCCGCATCGCTTCTGCTAGCGCTGCTCGCGCCGGCCGACTCGCACCAGGCCGGCGATGCGCCGCCGCCCGGGGATCGCGCAATGTTTGCCGCCCAGCCAATGTCGGTACTGGAGGGGGCAAGGGCCGGCCTGGAGGCGTCCGGAGCGCTGATCGCCGCCGGCGACGCGGCCGGCGCTCGGTACGCCGCCGAGTTCTCGGCCGGCCACTTTGCGCAGGGCATGTCCGGCCTAGACCTGGCCGGGGTCCCGCCAGCCGACGTGGCCGACGTGCACATTACGCTGCTAGACCTCCCGCCGCTTGCCGAGTCGGGCTCGGCCGGCGACGTGGATGCCGCCGCGTCCGCCCTCGGCGGCCTCGGCTCGCCCGAGTCGGACGCCCGCCTGGCCGTCGTCGAGCTGCTCACGGCCGCCGACGAGCAGTACGCCGAGGCGTCCGGCAGCGGCAACGAGGCGGCGTACATGATATCCGCGGCGCTCTTTGAGAGGGCGCGCGCCATATTCGAGGGCTCGGCCGACGAGTCGTCGATGCTCGACGTCGAGCAGCTGTCGTTCTTTGCCGACCTGACAGACGCGGCCGAGTCGCGCGGCAGCTTTGTAAAGGTCGGCACGCTCGTCGGGGCGATCCAGAGGGACCTGCTCGGCACGGACGTGCTGGAGCACGACCAGGATGCGCTGTACGAGAACATACGGCGGCTGTACGCGCAGCTGCTAGAGGCAGTCGACGCCGGCGACTACGAGCTCGCCGAGGAGCTCGCCATCGAGGCGTACCTGGAGAACTTCGAGTACCTCGAGCCGGCGCTAGAGTTCGTCGACGCCGAGTTCATGTACAAGCTGGAGATCGAGATGCGCGAGGACCTGCGCGACATGATAAAGGAGGGGCGCGATCCCGCGGACATTCGCGCGTTCCTCGAGGGGACGATACTCCCGTCCCTCAACCAGGGCCAGCTGAAGGTCGCGGCCGTCGCCGCCGCGTCGGCGTCGAACCCCGCCTGGGGGGCCGAGGCGGCCGAGATCGAGGGGGGGACGCAGTCGGCGCCGGCCCGCATGGGGCAGACGACGGGCGAGGAGCAGTCGGCCGTGCGCGACGAGATCGACTTCATCCGCGACAGCCTCGACGAGATGCTGGCCCACTACGAGGCGGGCGACACGAAGTCTGCGTACGCGGCGGCAAGGACTGCGTACCTGGACAGCTACGAGCACGTAGAGGTGCCGCTGCGCCCGATAGCGCCGGACTTTACGCTGGAGGTAGAGTACCAGTTCGCCGAACTGCGCAACCTGATCAAGCACGGGGCGCCGTACGACGAGGTCCGCGCAATGGCGACGAACATCGAGCGCAACCTCGACGAGTCCGAGCGCCTCGTGACGGGCACCGGGCAGATCGCCCCGTTCATCGCGTTCTCGGCCTCGTTTGCGATCATATTCCGCGAGGGCCTAGAGGCCGTGCTCATACTCGGCGCCATAATGACGTACCTCGAGGCGTCGCGCAACAATCGGTTCAAGCCGTACGTGCACTACGGGGTGATCGCGGCGATCGCCGCCACGGCGGCCACGTGGTTCGTCGCCTCGTACCTGATCGAGCTGTCGGGGGCCGACCGCGAGCTCATCGAGGCCATCGCTGCCCTGTCGGCGACCGCGGTCCTGTTCTACGTGAGCTTTTGGATACTCAACAAGATCGAGCACAAGAAGTGGATGGAGTTCGTAAAGGCAAAGGTGTGGCAGGCGACGACGACCGGCGGCGTGATGGTCTTTGTCATGCTCTCGTTCTTCACCGTGTACAGGGAGGGGTTCGAGACGGTCCTGTTCTACCAGGCCATGTTCGGGTTTGCAAAGTACATGGAGCTGTACGTCGGCCTCGGCTTTTTGATCGGAATGGCGTCCCTGCTCGGCCTCTACTTTGTGATGCGGCGCCTCGGCAGGCGGCTGCCGCTGCGCGTGCTGTTCGGCCTCACGATGGGGATCGGCGCGTACCTGTCGATCGCGTTCCTCGGCAACGCGGTGCGCGAGCTGCAGGTGCTCGACATAGTCCCGTACACGTCGATGATCGGCACCGTCCCGCGCCTGGACATCAACATGGCCACCATGACGGGCATCTACCCGACACTCGAGACGGTCATCGCCCAGATCGCGCTGCTCGGCGTGTACCTTGCCGGCTCGGCGTACGTGCTCGTACTCAGGCCGCGGCGGGCGAGGATGATCGCGCAGATGCGCAAGTCGAGGGCCGGTGCGGATGGCGATGGGCGGCAGCAGTAGCGGGGGCGGCGACGGCGCCCACGGTGCGGATGCCCTAGATGCGGACGCCCCCGAGCCGGCGCGCCCCCGCGTCCGAATCGGCATGGACGTGGGCGGCACGTTCACAAAGGGGGTCGCAATCGACATGCGGACCGGCAGCCTGCTTGCATCCTCGACCGTGCCCACGACGCACGCATCCGAGCGCGGCGTCTCCGAGGGCATAGTGGACGCGCTGGGGCGCATAATGCGGAGCGCCGGCATACGCGCCGGCGACATCGACCTCGTCTCGCACAGCACGACGCAGGCGATCAACGCCCTGCTAGAGTCCGACGCGCACAAGGTCGGGATCGTGGCGATGGGGGTGGGCCCCGAAAAGGGCGACGTGGTGCGGCGCACGAGGCTCGACGGCGGCAGGGGCGGGGGCAAGGGCGGCGCGCTGGCCGTCAGGGCGGCGCACCGCTTCCTGGACACGTCGCACCTGATCACCGAGGAGGAGGCGCGCGAGGCCGTCGAGGGGCTGCGCTCCGAGGGCGCCGAGGCCATAGTGGCGACGGAGGCGTTCGGCGTCGACGACCCGTCCAACGAGCGGTTCGTCGCCGGCGAGGCGTCAAAGGCCGGCATGCTCGCCACCTCGTCGCACGAGATATCCGGCGTGTACGGGCTGGAGATACGCACGCTGACGGCCGCCGTCAACGCCAGCGTGATGCCAAAGACGCTAGAGGTCGCGCGGTACGTCGAGGATGCGGTGCGCGGCGCCGGCGTCGAATCCCCCCTCATGATAATGAAGGGCGACGGCGGCGTGACGAGCATGGACACGTTCCGCACGCGGCCCATACTGACGGTGCTGTCGGGGCCGGCGGCGAGCGTCGCCGGCGCGCTGCTGTACCTGCGGATTGCGGACGGCATATTCGTAGAGGTGGGCGGGACGAGCACGAACGTGTGCATCATACGGAACGGGCGGCCCGAGATGAGGTACGTGACGATACGCGGCCACCCGACCTGCGTGCGCTCGATGGACGTTCGCGTGCTCGGGGTCGCCGGCGGCAGCATGGTCGCCGTCGCGCGCGGGCGCGTGTCCCGGGTGGGGCCGCGCAGCGCCCACATCGCGGGGATGCGCTACGCCTGCCACGCCCCCGAGGCGGACATTGCCGCCGGCGAGCTCGTCCTGGTAAGCCCGCGCGAGGGCGATGCGCCCGAGTACGCCGCCGTCAGGTGCGACGGCGGGAGGACGTACGCGGTGACGAGCACGTGCGCGGCAAACGCCCTGGGGCACGTCGAAGAGGGCGACTACGCGAGGGCGGATCCGGGCGCCGCGCGGGCGGCCCTTGCAAAGCTCGGGTCCGCGATCGGCGGCGTGTCGTACTCGGAGGCGGCCACGTCCGTGCTGCAGACGGCGTCGTTCGAGGTCACAAGGGCCGTCACGGGGGCGCTCAAGGAGTTCAAGATGCGGCGCGAGGCGACCAGGATCGTCGGCGGAGGGGGAGGCGCGTCGGTGCTCGTGCCCTTTGTCGCAAGGCAGCTCGGCATGGCGTACGAGAGGGCCGAGCATGCCGAGGTCATATCGTCCATAGGCGTGGCCTGCTCGATGATGCGCGAGGAGGCCGAGGTCTCGGTCGTCGACCCGTCGCCCGGCCGCATCTCCGAGGAGCACCGCCGCGTCAGGGCGGCCCTCGTCTCGCGCGGCGCGGTGCCAGAGTCGGTAGTCGTCGACAGCGAGTTCGTCCCGGAAAAGTCGCTGCTGCGAGTGACGGCGGTCGGCAGCGCGGCCATGGACGCCGGCGCATCCGCCTCGGCCGGATCGCAGGACGGGCCGGGGGGAGGGGGCGGCCCGGCGGCGTTTACGCCGGAGGAGTCGCGCCGGCGCGCGGCCGAGACGATGGGGATCGACGAGGGGTCGGTAGACCTCACGTCCGAGTTCGACCACCACCTCGTCTTCACGGGGCACGTCGCCACGAGGCGGCTGTTTGCCAAGAGGAACAGGCGCAGCGTCGTCGTCATGGACAGGTACGGCAGGGCAAAGATCGTCCTCGGCAACGCGCGCGTCATACTCGGCGGCCGCCTGTCGATGCTCGAAGAGCTCGACGACTTTCTCGAGTCCCGGCCGTCGGGGATCGCCCCGAGGGTGTGCCTCGTCAACGACGCGCAGATGATGGACTTTTCGGGGCTCACGTCGCCGGCGCACACGCTAGAGGCGGTAATGGCCGAGCTCGACGAGGGAGGCGGCGGCCGCGCAGCCGTCATAGTGGACATGTCGTGACGGCGGGGGCGGGCGGCGGCAGGGCGGGATGCGCCCACCGCAGCCGCCTTGACGCGCCGCATGCCTTGCCGCGCCCGCGCCGGCCCGCAACCTCGCGATCCGGGCATGCGTCAAGGCCGCGGCGCGGGGCGCCTGCATGCCGCACGGGCCTGCGTCCGGCAGCCCGTACCCTCCTGCGGCGGCAGGCGCCGCGGCGTCGCCGCCGCGTTGCGGCCTGGCAGGACACCTGCGATCGGGGCTGATCGCGTCCACGCCCTGCCGCACAGGGCAAATTTTGCGCCCACCGCCCCCAATTATGCGCATATATAGCCCGCCTAAAGCCGAAAATTTGTAATGCGCGCAGGCGGATGGCTCTTGACTGCATCCCTTGCCGCCGTGTCCGTGGCGGCTGGCGGCGCAGCCTTGGACGGCGCCGACTGGCAGGATCTTGACGGGGTCGCTGCACAGCCTGCTGCCTGGCTTGGCATGCCGCTTATCGCGCCGGCCCATGCGCAGTCCGCCGATTCTGCGCACTACGAGTTCGTCGGCAGGTTTGGCACCGACCTTGACGGGGACTCCAGGGCGTCGTCCCTGAAGGGAGTCGCAGTTGACCCCGATGGTTTGATACTGGTCCTAGTGCACGACCCCCAGACTTCAAACCGTACCGTGCGAGCGTTCAATCCCGACGGCACACTGTCGCACTTGATAAATCTCCCACAGTTTGTAAGTGTCTCGATCGACACGCCGACGGGCATCGCCTTCGCGCCGGGCCTGCCCCCAGACCCTCCACGGATCGCCATATCTGACAACAAGCGCAACGACGGCCGCATCCAGCTGTATAGCACGTCCGGCTCGTGGGCCCGGACGATCCCCGGCGTGGACGGGCCGCGGGCCGTGGCCGCAGATTCGTCCGGCAGGATAATCGCCGCCGCTGCAGGCGACAACAGCGTGCGCGCGTACTACCACAACGAAACCCTTGCCCTCAACATCACCGAGGCCGGCTCGCCGCCGGCCGCGCTGGCGAGCCCGATCTCGGTCGCCGCCGTCCCCGACGGCCGCATCGTCGTCCTAGAGCAGGCCGGCAGGATGCACGTGTTCCACCACAACGGCACGTTCGAGAGGTCGTTCGGGCCGCTCAATTCGAGCCACACGTACACGGCAGTCTCTGCCGCCCCCTACGGCCGAATCGCGGTGGCCGACAGCAGCCTCCCCGGAATACGGATTCTCGGCCTTGACGGCTCGTCGGCCGGCTCGTTCGGCACGCGGGGCTCGCAGCAGGGGCAGTTTGCCAACCCCGTCGCCCTGGCCATGTCGCCCAACGGAACCATTGTCGTCGCAGATGCAGATCACGACGCGGTCAGCATCCTCCGCGCCACCAACGACACGTCCGCTCCGCGCGCCCTCTCGGTCTCTTCGATCTCGCCGAACGGAACGTACGGGGCCGGCTCCACGGTCGACGTGCGCGTCGAATTCTCAAAGCCCGTCGACGTCTCGCACCCGCCGGGCCACGAGTATGCGCCGTACGTGCAGCTGGAGACGGGCGAGCGGGACGGCCGCGCGCTGTACAAGGGCGGGTCGGGCACGAGCGCCCTCGTATTCGAGTACACTGTAGAACAGGGCCACGAGTCTGCCGACCTGTCGTACATGAACGCCACCTCGCTTATCCTGCCGCACCCAGACGCGACCATCACGTACCCCAACTACGGCGGCGATGCCGTCCTGGCGCTGCCCGTCCCCGGCGAGCGGGACTCGCTCTCAAGCGGCCACGACATCCTGGTTGCCGGCGGCCCCGGCGCGGCCGCCGCCCCTACGTCCGTCCACTACGAGCTGGCCGGCAGGTTCTCGGCCGCCTTGGGCGACGATACTCCGCGGTCCGCCCCCCGCGCGGCCGCGGCCGCATCCGACGGCTCGATCCTGGTCCTGGTGACCGACACCCACAGCTCCGACCGCTCCGTGCGCGCATTCCACCCGAACGGCACCCTGTCGCGCGAGATCGAGCCGACCTCGTTCCCCGCAAGCTCGTTCGTCGAGCCGACGGGCATCGCCGTTTCCTCCGCCCCGCCGGGCCGCATAGCCATATCCGACGACGACCGCAACAACGGCCGCATCCAGCTGTACAACGCGGACGGCTCGTACAACAATACGATCGCGGGCGTGGACGGCCCGAAGGCGGTCGCCGCCGGACCGGCGGGCCGAATAGCCGCAGTGTCCGCCGCGGGAGACGCCGCCAGCGTGCAGGTGTTCCACTCCGACAGGACGCCTGCCCTCTCCATAACCGCCGCCGGCTCGTCGTCGGGAATGCTAGCCGACCCCCGCGCGGTGGCGTTCGACCACGGCGGCCGCATCGTCGTCCTCGAGCGATCCGGCGCCATCCAGATGTTCTCCCCCGACGGCGCGTTCGAAAGATCGTTCGGCCCGCTCGATGCATCGCACCGCTACACGGGGATCGCCGCCGACCACGACGGCCGCATCGTCGTGTCCGACGCCAGTCTCCCAGGCATACGCGCGTTTTACCCCAACGGCACGCATGCCGGCTCGTTCGGCACACGGGGCACCATGCAAGGGCAGTTTGAAAACCCCGTAGCACTAGCTGCGGCCCCGGGCGGCCGCATCGCCGTAGTCGATGCCGATCACAAGGCCGTCACCGTGCTGCGCGCCAGCGGCGACACGTCCGCTCCGCGCGCCCTCTCGGCCTCTTCGATCTCGCCGAACGGAACGTACGGGGCCGGCTCTACCGTCGACGTGCGCGTCGAATTCTCAAAGCCCGTCGACGTCTCGCACCCGCCGGGCCACGAGTACGCGCCGTACGTGCAGCTGGAGACGGGCGATGCGGACGGCCGCGCGCTGTACAAGGGCGGGTCGGGCACGAATACGCTCCTATTCGAGTACACGGTCGAGCGGGGCCACGAGTCGGCCGACCTGTCGTACAGAAACGACGCCTCTCTCGTCCTGCCGCACCCCGATGCGGCCATCACCTACCCCAACTACGGCGGCAACGCCGTCCTGGTGCTGCCCGACCCGGGCGAGCGGGACTCGCTCTCGCACGGCCACGACATCCGGGTGGCCGGGGGACACGCCGCGGCCGCCGCCCCGCCGTCCGTCCACTACGAGCTGGCCGGCAGGTTCTCCACCGCCCTGGGCGGCGACAACCACCGGCTGGCCCCGAGGGCGGCCGCGGCCGCGCCGGACGGCTCGATCCTGGCCCTGATGCGCGACGACCTTAGCACCGACGGCCTATCCGTGCGCATATTCGACCCGAACGGCACCCTGTCGCACCAGATCATACGCGGCGACTTTACCACGGCCTCTTCGTTCATCAAGCCGACCGGCATCGCCGTGTCCTCCGCCGACGGCCGCATCATGATATCCGACGACGACCGCAACAACGGCCGCATCCAGCTGTACAACGCGGACGGCTCGTACAACAATACGATCGCGGGCGTAGGCAGCCCGAAGGCGGTCGCCGCCGGCCCGTCGGGCCGGATAGTCGCCGCCGCAGGCGACACGGTGCGCGTGTTCGACGAGAACCGCACGCTGATCTCTTCCATAGCCGAGGCCGGCTCGTCGTCGGGCAAGCTGTCCGGCCCGATCTCGGTAGCATCTTTCCCCGACGGCCGCATCGTCGCGCTCGAGCGGTCCGGCACCATCCAGGTGTTCGGCCCCGACGGCGCGTTCGAGAGGTCCTTCGGCCCGCTCGATGCATCGCACCGGTACACGGGCGTGGCCGCCTCAACCGACGGGCGCATCCTCGTGTCCGACAGCAGCCTCCCGGGCATACGCATGCTCGGCCTGGACGGCACGCACGCCGGCTCGTTTGGGACGCGGGGGGATCTGCCCGGCCAGTTTGAGAATCCCGTCGCCGTCGCATCGGACCCCGACGGCCGCATCGTCGTGGCCGACGCGGCGAACAATGCCGTCAGCATCCTCGGGGCCACCAACGACACGTCCCTGCCGCGCGCCCTGTCCGTCTCGTCGGTCTCGCCCGACGGCGCGTACGGGGCCGGCTCCACAGTCGACGTGCGCGTCGAATTCTCAAAGCCCGTCGACGTCTCGCACCCGCCGGGCCACGAGTACGCGCCATACGTGCAGCTGGAGACGGGCGAGCGGGACGGCCGCGCGCTGTACAAGGGAGGATCCGGAACGCGCAACCTCGTATTCGAGTACACTGTAGAACAGGGACACGTGTCGGCCGACCTGTCGTACGCGGACGGCGCCTCGATCGTCCTGCCAAATTCCAACGCAGCCATCACATACCCCCACTACGGCGGCAATGCCGACCTGGCCCTGCCCGTGCCGGGCTCGGCCGGCTCGCTGTCTGGCGGCAAGGCCATCCAAATCGAGGCGGCGCGCGCCGTCCCTGCCGCGCCCCTGGAACTCCACTACGAGTACGCCGGCGGGTTCTCGACTGCACTGGAAGGCGACTCCCACCGGCTGGCCCCGCGGGCTGTCGCCGCCGCCCCCGACGGCTCGATCCTGGCCCTGATGCGCGACAGCCACGGCACCGAGGGCCTCTCGGTGCGCATATTCGGCCCCGACGGCACCCTGTCGCGGCAGATCACACGCGGCGACTTGTTCCCCGCATCCTCGTTCATCGACCCGACCGGCATCGCCGTGGCCCCCGACGGACGCATACTCGTGTCCGACGGCGACGGCCGCATCCAGATGTACAACGCCGACGGCTCGTACAGCGGGACGATCCCCGTCGCGGGGATCCCCCAGGCGGTCGCTGCCGGCGCGCCCGGTACGACGGCCGTTGCCGTTTCCACGCCTGGCGGAGGCGGCGCCATACGCGTGTTCGACGCGAACGGCACGCTGATCTTCTCCACAACCGATGCCGGCTCGTCGTCGGGCATGCTAGAGGCCCTGCGGGCGGTCGCCGCCGCCCCCGACGGCCGCATCATTGCGCTTGAGCGGACGGGCACCGTCCACATATTCTCGCCCGACGGCGCGTTCGAAAGATCGTTCGGCCCGCTCGACGCATCGCACCGCTACACGGGGATCGCTGCAGCACCCGGCGACGGCCGCATCGTCGTGGCCGACGCCAGCCTCCCAGGCGTGCGCATATTCGACCCGAACGGCATGCCTGTCGACTCGTTCGGAACGCCCGGCTCGCTGCCCGGGCAGTTTGGCGACCCCGTTGCAGTCGCCGCAGCATACGACGGCCGCATCGTCGTGGCCGACGCCGCGGCCCGCACAGTCAGCCTGCTCGGGACGACGAGCGACACCGGCGTTCCCCGCGCCCTGTCCGTCTCGTCGGTCTCGCCCAACGGCACGTACGGGGCGGGCTCTGCCGTCGACGTGCGCGTCGAATTCTCAAAGCCCGTCGACGTCTCGCACCCGCCGGGCCACGAGTACGCGCCGTACGTGCAGCTGGAGACGGGCGAGCGGGACGGCCGCGCGCTGTACAAGGGCGGGTCGGGCACGCGCACCCTCGTATTCGAGTACGCCGTAGAACAGGGCCACGTGTCGGCCGACCTGTCGTACGCAGGCACCGCCTCGCTCGTCCTGCCCAATTCCAACGCGACCATCACGTACCCGAACTACGGCGGCAATGCCGCCCTGGCGCTGCCCCCGCCGGGATCGCCCGGCTCGCTCTCGGGCGGCCACGATATCAGGGTTGCCGGGATATCCGCAGTCGCCGCCGCGCCGCCCAACCGCCACTACGAGTACGCCGGCGGGTTCTCGGCTGCACTGGAAGGCGACTCGCACCGGCTGGCCCCGCGGGCGGTCGCCGCCGCCCCGGACGGCTCGATCCTGGCCCTGATGCGCGACAGCCACGGCACCGAGGGCCTCTCGGTGCGCATATTCGACCCTAACGGCACCCTGTCGCGCCAGATCGACCGCGCCGGCTTTTTCCCCGCGTCCTCGTTCATCGACCCGACCGGCATCGCCGCCGCCCCAGACGGCCGCATACTCGTGTCGGACAACGACTGCGGCGACCGCGGCAGCGGCCGCATCCAGATGTACAATGCCGACGGATCCTACAACGGAACGATCCACGCCGCGGGCGGCCCGCGAGCGGTAGCCGTTGGCGGCCCGTTCGGCGCGATAGCCGCTGCCGTCGCCGCCCCCGACGGCGGGCGCACATCAGGGTCCCTGGCAGAGGGCGCGTGCGTCTGGGACGCCCAGGGAGCAGCTGGCAATGCGCGCCTGAGCATCTACGGCGGCAGCGCCGGCAACCTCGTACGCGTATTCATAAACGGCACCCACGCCCTTGACATAACCGAGGTCGGCTCGTCTTCCGGCCTGCCCAACGGCACGCGGGCCGTCGCGGTCGCGCCCGACGGCCGCATCATTGCGCTTGAGCGGACGGGCACCGTCCACATATTCTCGCCCGACGGCGCGTTCGAAAGATCGTTCGGCCCGCTCGATGCATCGCACCGCTACACGGGGATCGCCGCCGCCCCCGGCGAC
The DNA here is from genome assembly GCA_965242695.1 of Cenarchaeum sp. Classification (GTDB taxonomy): domain Archaea; phylum Thermoproteota; class Nitrososphaeria; order Nitrososphaerales; family Nitrosopumilaceae; genus Cenarchaeum. The sequence goes on from CBDESU010000001.1 coordinate 209,383, forward strand.
GGCCGCATCGTCGTGGCCGACGCCAGCCTCCCAGGCGTGCGCATATTCGACCAGAACGGCACGCTCGCCGACTCGTTCGGAACGCCCGGCTCGCTGCCCGGGCAGTTTGGCGATCCCGTCGCCGTCGCCGTTGCATACGACGGCCGCATCGTCGTGGCCGACGCCGAGGCCCGTACCGTCAGCATCCTCGGCACCACTAGCGACACTTCCCTGCCGCGCGCCCTGTCCGTCTCGTCTGCCTCGCCCGACGGCGCGTACGGGGCGGGCTCTACCGTCGACGTGCGCGTCGAATTCTCAAAGCCCGTCGACGTCTCGCACCCGCCGGGCCTTGAGAATGCGCCGTACATCCAGCTGGAGACGGGCGAGCGGGACGGCCGCGCGCTGTACAAGGGCGGGTCGGGCACGCGCACCCTCGTATTCGAGTACACTGTAGAACAGGGCCACGTGTCGGCCGACCTGTCGTACGCGGGCACCGCCTCGCTCGTCCTGCCGCGCGACGATGTGGCCATCACGTACCCGAACTACGGCGGCGATGCCGACCTGGCCCTGCCCGTGCCGGGCTCGGCCGGCTCGCTGTCGGGCGGCAAGGCAATCCAAATCGAGGCGGCGCACGCCGTTCCGGCCGCGCCCCTGGATATCCACTACGAGCACGCCGGCGGGTTCTCGACTGCACTGGAAGGCGACTCCCACCGGCTGGCCCCGCGCGCGGTCGCAGCCGCCCCCGACGGCTCGATCCTGGCCCTGATGCGCGACCACCTCAGCACCGACGATCTTTCCGTGCGCGTATTCGGCCCCGACGGCGCCCTGTCGCGCCAGATCGACCGCGCCGGCTTTTTCCCCGCGTCCTCGTTCATCGACCCGACCGGCATCGCCGTGGTCCCCGCCGACGGCCGCATCGCGATATCCGACGACGACCGCGGCAACGGCCGCATCCAGATGTACAACGCCGACGGCTCGTACAACGGGACGATCCCCGTCGAGGGCGCCCCGCAGGCGCTCGCCGCGGGCGGCCCGTCGGGCATTACAGTCGCCGCCTCCGCCGACGGCCGCGACGGCGGCGCCGATGCCATACGCGTGTTCCAAAACGGCACCCTTGCCGTCTCCATAACCGAGGCCGGCTCGTCGTCGGGCGTGCTGTCCGGCCCGATCTCGGTCGCAGTCGCACCCGACGGCCGCATCATTGCGCTTGAGCGGACGGGCGCCATCCACGTGTTCGCCCCCGACGGCGCGTTCGAAAGATCGTTCGGCCCGCTCGACGCATCGCACCGGTACACGGGAGTGGCCGCCGCCCAAGACGGCCGCATCGTCGTCTCCGATGCCGGCCTCCCAGGCATACGCGTGTTTTACCAGAACGGCACGCTTGCCGACTCGTTCGGTACGCCGGGCACCCTGCCAGGGCAGTTTTCCGATCCCGTCGCCGTCGCCGCTGCATACGGCGGCCGCATCGTCGTGGCCGACGCCGAGACCCGGACAGTCAGCCTGCTCGGGATGACGAGCGACACGTCCGTGCCGCGCGCCCTGTCGGTCTCGTCGATCTCGCCGAACGGCACGTACGGGGCGGGCTCTGCCGTCTACATGCGCGTCGAATTCTCAAAGCCCGTCGACGTCTCGCACCCTGCCGCCATCGGGAACGTTCCGTACATCCAGCTGGAGACCGGCGTACAAGACGGCCGCGCGGTCTACAAGAACGGATCGGGCTCGAGCATGCTCGTATTCGAGTATGCGGTGGAGCAGGGCCATGCGTCCGACGACCTGTCGTACAGGGGCATACCGCCGACCCCTTGGCCGTACAACTCCACCCACGCATGGGGCGATCAGAACGGGACTACGATCGTGAGATTCTACCCGTCCGTCGTGCTGCCGTCCGACTCGATATCCATCACGTACCCGAACTATGGCGGCCGCGCTGTCCTGACGCTCCCCGACCCGGGCTCGCCAGGCTCCCTGTCGCACTCGGCAGACATCGTGATCTACACTCCTCCCCCTGCGAACGGCACGGCAACGAACGGCACGGCAACGAACGGCACGGCAACGAACGGCACGACGCCCGGCGGCACGACGACGGGAGGCACGACAACGAACGGCACGACACCGGGAGTCACGACGCCAGGAGTCACGACGCCAGGAGTCACGACGCCCGGCGGCACGACGCCAGGAGTCACGACGCCCGGCGGCACGACGCAGGGCCCCGATCCGCTGCTTCGCGTGCTCGAGACCGACGGCAACGGCACCGTAACGCGATTCGGCATTGCCGCCTCTGACCTGCCGTCCGCCTCCGTCGGCCCCGACCCGGAGTCGAACACTGTCACCTTCCCGTCATCCCGCACCGTCGCCGTGAGGGCCACGTTCGCCGAGGTGTACATCCCGCCGAACACTACGGCCAGGATGGTCCCGGCCGACGGCCTGCTAAAGCTGTACGTCTCCTCCGAGACGCCTGCCGAACGCGAGGTTGCACTCGCGCTCGGCCTGGGCGCCTCGGCTAGGCTGGCGATCGAGAGGGTCGTCGAGATAGGCGACACCGAGACGCACATCCTGTTCGACACGCCGATCCGCATAGTCCTCAGCGGCCAGGCCGACCGCGCGGCGTTCTACGTCAACAACACGGACGGCGGCGTGCGCCCGATCGACGTGCAGTGCCTGGCCGACGACACGGCATCCGTCCATGCACAGCTCGACGGCGCGGGCGAGTGCCACATCGACTCGGGCGCCAACAAGGTAGTCCACACGTACCACCTGACCCTGTTCGGCGCGGCCAGGGAACTCCCGCCGCAGGCGCCCTCGAGGCCGGCCCCGGTCGTCGTCCAGCCGCCGCCCAGCACGCCGCAGCCGGGGGTGTTCTTTGGCGGCGGAGGCGGCGGAGGCGGCGGAGGCGGAGGCGGAGGAGGCGGCGGAGGCGGCATTGGCCCCGCATCCGGCCCCGGCATCGCACTGTACGAGGCTGTTTGGGACTGCCGCGAGGGGACGATCCGTGTGACTGCAAGCGCCGGGGACGGACCGAGCATCAGCATCCTGTCGTCAGAGGGCACGACCGACATGGAAGAGGCCGACGGGCCGCACCCCGCGGGCCGCACGGTCTACGAGGCGCCCCTGCCCGACGACCCGATACTGTCGATCAGGGCCGTGCAGGCCGACGGGAGGGCCGTCTCGTCGGCATCCGAGATCGTGCGAACCGGCGGGCAGTGCGCCGGCAGGGCCGACTTTGGGGCGCAGGGCGCGCCTGGGGCCGCTGTGGCGCAGCCGCTTTCCGACGGGCTGCCCGCGGACGGCACGGCCGGCGATGCCGCCGCCGCCGGCGATGCGCCCGCGGACCGGCAGAGCCCGCCGCCGCCGGCCTCGGGCGATGCGCCCGCGGACCGGCAGAGCCCGCCGCCGGCCTTGGACGGGGCAGCCGGAGACGGCGATGCCCCTGCCGCCGGCGAGCCGGCCGCTGATCAGGTCCAGCCGCCGCCGGCTGCGGACGAGCCGGCCGAGGATGGTTCGCCGCCCGCGCCGCCGGACGGCTTGGATGAACGGGCAGCCGGTGCCGATCCAGAGCCGGCGGCAACAGGGGACGGCGGCGGCGGAGGCTGCCTGATCGCGACTGCCGCGTACGGGACGGAGCTCGCCCCGCAGGTGCAGCGCCTCCGCGAGATCCGCGACGGCACGCTCATGACGGCCGAGTCGGGCCGCGCATTCATGTCGGCGTTCGGCGCCGCATACTATGCATTCTCGCCGCATGTGGCCGACCTTGAGCGCGGGCATCCAGCGCTCCGCCACGCCGTCGCCGCCCTTGCCGCTCCCATGCTCCTTGCCCTCCAGGTCGTCGATGCGGCCGAGCCGGGATCGGAGCACGGCGTCGCCGCGTACGGAACGCTCGCGATCCTGCTCGTGGCCGGCATGTACGTTGCGGCGCCGGCGGCCGGCGCGTGGTATGCCGTCCGCCTCGGCCGCCGGTCCCGCTCCGCCCTGCACTCGCACTGATGCCGCGGCTGCATCGACTGCGGCCGACTGGCCGGCGTCCGCGCGCCGCCGGGATGTCCGATGAGGGATGCAGGCCGCAGCTGCTCCGCCGGGCGGCCGCACATTCGTGCATCCTGGGACGGCCATGCCCGCACCCGCACCCGCACCCGCACCCGCACCCGCACCCGCACCCTCGCTCATCTCGCTCCGCCGCCGCATTGCCCGAGGACCGATCGCCAGCCACACCAGCGCGTCCTGCCGCCGATTCCCGCCCCGCGTCCTGCCGAGGGCCTGCTCGGCCGCGGAATCTGCCCGATCTGCAATCTTGGCCTCGGCAAAGATGCGATCATAGGGCCACCGCCGTTTATGGGGAAAGTGACAATTCGGCTAAGATATAAGCAATGCCGGCGCCGACTTGTCGAATGAGGCAAGTCGACATTAGGCGGCAGGACGGGCCTGGCATCGTGAGCGCCGCAGAGGCCCTTCGCTTCCGCCGCGAGTTCAAGAATCTCAAGGAGGCGGCCGGCATGCCGTCGTACGATCCAGAGAACAGGGATGCGATCCGAAGGGGGTTTTTTGGGGACTTCTACAACACGCCCCTGGATGCGATTGACAAATCAAGGAAAGTGCGCCGCCGCGCCGGCCAGATCTCCGCCGACGAGTCGTTGTCCAAGGCCAGGGAATTGCTAGGGCGCTTCCAGGACAAGCGCAGGCGCAGGCTGCTAGTCCTCGTAGGTCACAGGCCTATGGACAGGGAGGTCGCACGTGAAGTGGACAGGATGCTGCTGCAAATGGGCTATGTTGGGAGCCTGGACGTCGTGCTGGACTCGGGCGGGGGAGACCTGGATGCGGCCTACAAGGCGCTCAAAATAATAAAGTCGCGCGCGAAGAACACTACCGTCATCGTCCCGTTCCGCGCAAGCGGCGCCGCCGCGCTGATTGCGCTGGGCGGAGACAGCTTGGCCCTTTGCAGGGGCGGGGATCTTGGGCCCGTGGATCCGCAGGTGCTGGACACCGGCACGGGCCACTACGCTGCGGCCGGCACGATAAAAGAATCTGTGGGCTTTTTGGAGGGCCTGACCGATCAAGCCGTCAAGGCCATCATGACGGACAAAATCCCGACGCTGATGCTGGGGGCGTACTCGGCATCGACCAAGGCGTCCCGGCAGTATCTGGAAGAGGTGCTCGCGGATCGCGACACCCCCTGCGCAAGTTCACTGAGGCGCATGGTTAATTCACGGCTAACTTTAACCGTATTGTGCAGGGATATCGGCTGATTTGTTAAAGACGGTGCAAATTAGTAGAAAAACGTACAGGGCATGCCCCTCAGAGGCATGAGTTATAAGACCCTCCTAGGCCTCGCCGCCCAATGGTGTGGCCAAAGGTCATACGGTTGGTAGTCGACGGGCAACTAGAGGCCCTGACCCCGGAAATGTTGAAGGATATAGAACAATTTTTGTCGCTCACATCACTGACGCCGGAAGAGTTCCTGGAATTGTACAAAAGGGTGATGGAGTATGCGTGCAGAATGGGATACCGTCGCTATTCGCGATCGGCCAAGAGTAACAACTGGGGGGCTGGACGCCCTCACAAATGCCCGCTGATCGACAGGCTGACCATGGCACTCATGGTGCTCAAGGGAATAAAGACACAAGTCGTGGCACTATCATTTCGTGTCAAGCACGACACTGTCCAGGCCGCGTTTGACGAGATTATGGACATACTCAAGAACTGCATCGACACACCCAAGCGCGTAGTTGCGCGGCTGCTGCACCAGGGGGCCAACGCCAGCCTCCTCGAGTTCATGCCGGGGCCAGATGTGGCTCTCGACGCGATGGTCGTGGGAACGACCCGCCCTCCTAGGGGCGCTGTTGGAAGGGCCTACTACAGGCGTAAAAAGGGGAACGGGTTGAACCTACAGGCGATCGTGGACACGGGAGGGTACGTCATCGACGTGTCGAAGTCCGTCCCTGCCGCCGCTCACGACATCGTCCTGTTCCGGAGCCACACGCGCAAAGCCCTGCTCCGGTACTTCAGGCACATTTTCTATGATCCTGGATATACCGGCGTGGGCGAGGTCCCGCCTGCCCGCATGGAAGTCGCAACTAAGAGGTTGCCCAACCGCAAGCTGGACCACTACGAGATTGTGAGAAACGAGTGGATAGGGGGTCAAAGGTACGTAGTCGAGAGGAACAACTCGTTCATAAAGGCCTATGGATACACAAGACATCGGCACTGGTACGAATCGAACAAGCTAGACGACGTCGTGCAGGTGATCTGCGGGCTGATCAATTTCAGAACGGTGCGCCGTAAGAAGAAGCCCCTGAACTGGGGTCATGGTAACAGGGAGTTGCATTCTCCCGCGCCAAATCCCGAAGTTGTGCTCGAGTATTACCACAAGACCACATCCTGCCAGACAGTGTTCAACGCAATGGCGAGCCGGCAGGAGTGTCGATTCCAGATGTACTGACTATCCGGTAAACAATGGTGTTTATCCTGCTTCGAGGCATAAAACGACACTGTTCGACCGCACTATCCGGTAGAAGTTAGCCGTGAATTAACCGTAAGCCTCACTGGCAGGCATGCTCACTGAGGGGCACCTTCCGCACGGATACCCGATGGATGCCGAGTTTCTGAGGAAAAACGGCATCGACGTGTCGGTCATCGACGGCGAGGCCGAACTGATGGCCCATGATCTGCTGGATTGCTACGCGGAGGCGGAACGGACTGGCGACGGGGGCGGCGGTGCCGCCATAATTCATTCCGATGTGGGACATGCCGTGATCCGGGGCGGCGGTGCGGAGCGCAGGCTCTACAAGGGCGAGCCGAAAAGGCGGCCCTGACGACGGGGGGCTGTGCGGAGGGGTGGCGGGGCGCGGGTGTGTGTCCGCCGCTTGTGGCGGCTCCGCGGCCCTCCGCGCTCCTTTGCGGGGCAGAAGTGCGGAGTAGGCCCGAACATTTCTGCGTCCCGACCGCTCGACGGCCCCTGCGCCCCGGCATCCGAGCGCCGCCCCTACAGCCCGCCGACGGCTCGAACGACCACTCTGCCGTCCTCGTACGCAATGTAGTTCTGCAGGACGGTGTCGATGCAGTAGTGCTCGCTCCCGCCGGGACCCCTGCCTCCCCTCACGCCAGGGCCGCGCGTATGCCCGAATATCTGCCGGAGGCCCGGCACGTCCCTGAACTCTAGGTTGTAGTCGCACCATACGATCCCGCCGGACGCGTCCATGCCGCCCCTGGCATAGCCTGCCTGGAGGAACGCGTGGCGGTGCCCATTGTCGTTGATCCTGTCCAGGTCTGTCCTGGCCGCGCCGAGCACGCCGTCGACGTCGGACGCGGCCGCCCCGGGCCGCACGGACTCGAGGAACACCGACGACAGGCCCGCATGCGTGCACAGCCACGCGTCCCCTTCGTCCGCGCCGGCCATGCCGAGCCAGCAGAAGGGCTCGAGCCGCGCCCACTCGACGCCGCACCTTTCAATGGCCGCGCGCTTGGGCTGGCTGTACCCCGAGCAGCCAAGCTCGGGCAGGCTCGACATGTAGTTGAGGTCGTGGTTGCCGACCATGTGAACCCTCGTGCGGTCGGCAAGCGAGCCTGCGAGCCATGCGGCCGTGGCCGCCGCGTCGTCCGGCGTGTCGTCAAGGCTGTCAAAGTAGTCGCCCAGGAATATGATGCGGTCGGGCGACTCTGCCGCCACGATCGCCTCTGCCTTCTTCCACTTGTTGTGCACGTCGGGTATGACTACCGCCTTCTCGCCTGGCCTGAGCTGCACGCTTGCCATGGCGCGCCCCGTGCCGGCTCCCCTATACCCGTTTCCCGTCCCCCTCCCCCGCGCCCCCCTCGTGGGTCGAGGCCGGCCGGCCGGGTGGCGCTCCTAGAACGGATCGGGCACTTCGCCGGCGCGCCGCACGGCGTCCATTGCTTCAGGGACGGCAGGCATTGCAGCCGATCGACCACCGGCTGCGGTGCGGCGGAACGGGACAAAAGACATAAACGGAGCCTGTGCGGCCGCGGCGCGTTGGCGCAAGAGGCAGAGCAGGAGCACAGGCCGGCGCCTCGGGGCGGGGCCGCGGGTGCCGCCCTGCAGGAGCCGGAGCAGGATGTCGAGGCCGCGCCCTGCCAGCTTGACGATGCACTGGTTGACGAGTACCTGTCCGTTCCCCTTGTGACGACCGTCTACAGCATACTGTCCAGGATGGACCCGAGGCACGACATGTACGGCATACGAGCCGGCATCGAGCGCGGCGGGTACCGCAGGGCCCTCGAGATGCTCCTGGACGGCCCGCCCCCGCGCAACGAGCTGGGAATGCGTGTTGCCGACAACCGCGCGCGCATGCTCGAGCGCCTCGGCAGGCACGAAGAGGCCGAGCTGCTGTACAGGGACCTGGCCGGCGAGCTGCCGGGCAATTCGGATGTCCACCTCGACATGGCAAGGGTGCTAGAGCACCTTGGCCACCGCAAAGAGTCGGCCGAGGCGCTGGAACGCGCGTGCCGCCTTGATCCCGACTGCCGCCGGGCGTTCGAGGCCGGCATGCGTCCCGACGCGCGCCAGCTTGATCCCGCCCTGGTTCCGCTGCGCCTGATCCTCCCGATGTCGGTAATCTCGGCCGCCGGCGCCGTGCGCTCAAGGGCCGAGCTTTCCGCCGCGTCGCTGCTAGTGCAGGCCGAGTGCGGGCTGGACCTGTACCCTCCGTCGGCCGCCAGGCTGCCGGGCTGCGCGGGGCTCGGGGCCGACATGGAGGGGTTTTACCACCTCGTCGTCGAAGATGTCCTCACGTCGTACCACGCGCCCGACGAGCAGCCGTACTACTACGATCTTACGGACAGGGGGATCGGGATGATCGAGCGCCTCGGCGAACGGCTGGAAGCGGACGGCGGCGACGCGTCTGCCCGCATCGCCGCATCGGCGGAACGCGTGGCCCGCATGGGCCCCCATGCCGTGCTCGAAGAGGCCTGCCGCATCGCAGCATCGCCGCGCCGACGCGAGCGTTCCGACGATCTTGCGGCGCTGCGCTCGACGGCCGAGCGCATAAGGCGCGAGGTCGGGAACAGCATTAGATTCGGCGAGGCGCATGCGGTTACGCTGCGAACAAAGGCCAAGCGCGTACCGGACATGCTCTCGCAGGCGCGCGATGCCCCCGGCGGGCAGTGGGCCGTCACAGCCGCCCTGGGAGGAGACATACTGGGCATGTGCGCGTACGTCGCGTTCGACCAGAGGCCGCACCCGAGGACGGCCTCGCTTGGGCCCCCGTACCCCGACATCCAGGACCAGTACGCACTGCTTGTCAGGTACTGCAGAGCCAAGGGCATAGCGGAGCCTAGGGTGGAAGTGCCGATCATCCGCAGTCTCACGCCCGAGGAGATCGAGGAGACGACCAGGGACATGCTAAAGGTGATTTCAGAGTCTTGATCGTACTGCTGGATACGAACGCCTGCATCGCATACTCTATGGACTTTTCAGTGCGTCCTAGGGGGAGCGGCCCGCCCGTCAGGGTGCGGGGGCGCAACAGGGATGCGATCGTCGGCATGGTCAACAGGGCGATAAAGTCGGGCGATCTTGCGATTGTCGACACGGTTGCTGTCGAAATGCACTATAATGCGAAGAGGGCATTCGAGTCGGCGGCCCGGCGGGCTGTGGCCGCCGCCGATATCGACGATGCAATTGTAGAAGACGCACTGGCAAAATTCGGCCGTCTCTACGCCCGCTTCCGCACTAGCGACATCAAGACGTACTTGGAAATGATCGATCGCATGTACGCCGACATATGGAGTGACCCGCGGATGGCCGATGCGGTGGCCCGGTGGCGGCGCGTCAAGGAAAGGCATGGGATGGGGAAGGGGCGCCCGTCGCTAGGGACGCACGGGGAGGACTTTGTGATACTCTCGACGGCGGCCGCCCTGGCCGCGCGGGGAATCCCTGTCAAGCTGCTAACGTTCGACCACGACATTGTGGCATTTGCCGCCGCGATCCGCGAGCGGTTCGGCGTCGACGTGGTCGACTGCAACCGCCTGTAGAGCGATCGCGCCGCCGCCAGCGCAATGCGGCGCGCTGCTGCGTAGCCGGGCCGGCATCCGCCGGCGCATCCTGCGCAGCCTATCTTCCCTCCCAGGCGCACGGCGCGGCGGCGGTCGTCCCTCCACTCCGTCCGCGCCAGCGATCCGCAACAGATATAACGGGCCGCCCCGCGGACGCGCCGGCCGGTTTCCCTTGAAGGTCGCCATCGTGTACAACAAGGAAAAGATCGAGAGCGGGGACGTCATCAACGTGTTCGGGGCGGCCACGCGCGAGCACTACAGCCGCGAGACCGTCGAAAAGGTCGCCAGGGCCCTCGAGCGCGGCGGCCACACCGTAAAGGTCGTGGAGGGCGGCATGCGGTTCATCGACGACCTGCGCGACTTCATGCCGCGCGTAGTGGCCGGCGAGCGGCCCGGCATGGTCTTCAACATGGCGTACGGCATACAGGGGCGCAACCGGTACACGCACGTGCCCGCGATGCTAGAGATGCTCGGCATACCCTACGTCGGGTCGGGCCCCGAGGCGCACGCCGTCGTCCAGGACAAGGCCCTCACGAAGATGGTCCTCCAGAGGAACGGCATACCGACGCCAAAGTCGTGGGTGTTCTCGTCGGCCGGCGACGACTTTGCCGACCTAGAGTTCCCCGTCATCGTAAAGCCAAAGATGGAGTCGACGTCGATGGGCATGGACGTCGTGCGCGGCGTGGACGCGCTGCGCCGGTCGGTCGCCGCCCAGATCGAGCGGTACTCGCAGGACATTCTCGTCGAGCAGTTCGTCGCCGGCCGCGAGTTCGCCGTCGGGATCGTCGGCAACGGCCCTCACACGGAGGTGCTGCCCATAGTCGAGCTCGACCTGGGAGGGGACCCGAACCGCATCCAGACCGCATCCGACAAGCTCGAGAATCCTGTCCGCAAGGTGTGCCCCGCGCCGCTCGCCGAGGCCGAGGCGGCCCGCATGCGCTCGATGTGCGCCGACGCGTACGCCCGCCTCGGGCTCAACGACTTTACGAGGGTCGACCTGCGGATGGACGAGTCGGGGCGCATGTACGTGCTAGAGCTCAACTCGCTCGCAAGCCTCGGCACCACGGGGTCGCTGTACAGGGCCGCGCAGGCGGCCGGATACGACTACGACTCGCTCGTAAACCGCATACTCGACGCGGCGGCCCTGCGCTACTTTGGCGAGTCGCGCCTGCACCGGCCGGAGGCGGCCGGCGGCGGGGCGCGGGGCCGCGCGGGCGGCGGCCCGGGGGCCGGCCAGGCGCACCCCCCGCTCCACGCGTCGCTGCGCAGCTATTTGCGCACGCACTATCCGACGAACGAAAAGATGCTAGAGCACCTGGTCGACATAAACTCGAGCGCGGCCAACGTCGACGACGTCAACCGCGTCGGCGCGGCCGTCTCGCGCCGCCTCGAGCACGCGGGGTTCGCCGCGCAGGTGTACCGCGAGTTCGACGTCGGCGACGCCGTGTACCTGTCGAACCACGACGGCTCGGCCGACAGCGACGTCCTGATACTCGGCCACCTGGACACGCCGTACTCGAACCGCGACTTTTCGCCTTTCCGCAGGGCCGGCAACCGGCTGTACGGGTCGGGCGCGGCCGAGAGCAAGGGCGGGCTGGTCGTGGCCGTCTCGGCCCTGCAGGCCCTCCGGTTCGTGCGCCGCCTGCGCGGAGCGCGCGTCGGCGTGCTGCTCGTCGGCGACGACAGCCTGGGCGGCCGGTTCAGCCGCAAGATCGTCCGCGACACGGCCGCCGCCTCGCGCGCAGTCCTAGACGTAAAGTGGGGCATGGAGGGCGGCGGCGTGGCCGTGTCGTGCTCGGGCACGGCAAAGTACCACGTGGACATGACGCACGCGCGAACGCACGGCCGCGACTACGCCGACATCGTGCCGGCCATGTGCCGGCGCGTGGCAGCCCTCGGCCGGATAGCGCCCGGCGGCGGCCCCGGCGGGCCGCACTCGGCCGCGCCGGACATACGCGCCGGCGGCGTGTCCGTCTCGGAGTTTCGCGCGACGTCCTCGTTCGGGCGCGAGCCCGACTACGGCGTGCTCTCGCTCACGTCGCGGTACGCGACCGAGGAGGAGGGCGCGGCCCTGGAGGCCGAGATGTGGCGGATAGCGCGCAAGCGGGACGGGGCGAGGCTCGACGTGCACATATCGCGGCAGGCCTCGCGCAGCCCGGTCGCCGCATCGGCCGCGACCGAATCCCTGCACTCTGTGGTCCGCGAGGAGGCCGCCTCGGCCGACATGCGCATCGACGGGAGGCACCGCCGCGCCTCGTCGAGCCTGGGCGACGTCGGCCGCGACATGCCGATGGCCGGCTCGATGGGGCCCGTCGGGGTCGGCATGCGCACTCCCGACGAGCATATCCTGGCCGACAGCCTCATCGACAGGGCCGTGCTGCTCGCGCTTGTGGTGCACCGTCTTGCCGCCGACAGGAGGCGCGGGGAGAAGGAGGCGGGGGGCGGAAGGGCGGGGGAGGGCGGCGACGGGGCGGCGGCCGCGGCGGCCGCAACGCCGACGGGGCCGCGGTGATCCCTTGGACATTGGGCGGATAGAGGGCGCGTTCAGGCCCACCCGCGACGGCAAGTGCGCGGTCGCCAAGAGGGGCATGGTGTCGACTGCGTTTCCGGACGCGACGAGGGCGGGCGCGTCGATGCTGCGCAGGGGAGGCAACGCCGTCGATGCGGCCTGCGCGGCGGCCCTTGCGCTGTGCGTGTGCGAGCCGCAGGCCTCTGGCCTCGGCGGGCAGTCGCTTGCGATCCTGCACGCCGGCGGCCGCACGGTGGCGGTCGACGGGTCGAGCAGGGCCCCGTCGCTTGCGAGCGTGCGGGCGTTTGGCGGCACCCGGCGCGCCGGCGGGGCCGCCGGCCGCCTCGTCGGGTACGCGGCCTCGACGGTGCCGAGCACGGTAGCCGCGATCGGCCACATGGCCGAAAGGTACGGCCGCCTCGAATGGGCAAAGCTGGTCGCGCCCGCGGCCCGGCTGGCGCGGCGCGGGTACAGGATTACGCCGCTGCAGTCGCGCCTGCAGGCCGACAGCCTCGGCGGGTTCATGGCGGTGCGGACGCGGTCGGGGGCGCGCTACTTTCTGCGGGACGGCGAGGCGCCGCACCGGCCGGGCGACCTGTTCGTGCAGGACGACCTTGCGCTCACGCTCGAGGGAATCGCGGACGGCGGGTACAGGTCCTTCTACCTGGGCGATGCGGCCGACCTGATCGGCGAGGATATGAGGCGCAACGGGGGGCTTGTCCGCGCCGAGGACATGCGCATGGTTCCCGCGCCCGTCGAGCGCAGGCCCGTGTCGGGGGCGCACGGCCGCGGGCTGGAGATCAGGACGTTGCCGATGCCGGCGGCCGGCGAGGCCCTGCTGCTCGCCCTTGCGGTGATGCGGCGCCTGCGCCGGCCCCTGATGGACCCCGCCCCGCCGATGGGCCACGCCCTTGCGGCGGGTGCCGTGAGGGCCGCGCTGTCCCGCAGGGAGGAGGGGATGGCCCGCTGGGGGGACGGGCCGCAGCCGGCCGGCGGGGGAGGCGGGGACGGCGGCGCCGGCGGCCGCGGGCGGCTTGCGGGGCGAATCGCGCGAGAGATCAGGGAGGGAGCCGGCCGCGCCTCCCCGGAGGGGCGGGCGCCGGGCGCGGGGGGATCCGCCGCCGCGGGCGCCGCGGGATCGGGCGAGACGACCCACCTGTCGGCAATGGACGACGAGGGAAACGCAGTCGGGATCACGCAGTCCATAGAGCTCGTGTACGGGTCGAAGGCGGCGGCCTCGGGCCTCGGGTTCCTGTACAACAACTACATGTCCGCGTACGAGACGGCCGGCGCATCGCACCGCCACTACCTGCGCCCCAACATGCCGCCCCGGACGTTTGCCGCCCCGTGCATACTGTTCCGCCGCGGGCGGCCGTGGATCGTGGCCGGCAGCCCGGGCAGCTCGCGCATAGTCTCGGCCGTAGGCCTGTTCGTGAGCCGCGTCGTCGACGGCGGGGCGGACATGGGAACGGCGGTGAGGATGCCGCGCCTGCACTGCTCGCCCGACGGCACCGTCAGCATCGAGGACGACGGGCGCGGGCCGGGCGGGGCATCGGCGGCCGCGGCCGGCCTCCTCGGGAGGATGGGGTATGCGGTCGACATGCGCGGGGAGCGGTCGTTCTACATGGGAGCGGTGCACGCCGTCCTGCGCCGGCAGTCGGGCGAGGGGTTCCAGGGGGTCGCCGAGGTGCGGCGCGACGGCACCGCACGGGGGGCCTAGGGAGTGGATGCCCCTCCAGGCGCCGCGCCGCCGCCAGGTCCGGCCCGGCCGGGCGCCCCGCTGCCCGTCCTCGTCTCGATACCGCACGGCGGGACGCGCGAGCCGGACGAGCTGGCAGGCCGCGTCGCCGCCTCGCGGGCCGAAATACTCGACGACTCGGACCCCTTTACGGCCGAGATATACGGCCTGCGGCGCGGCATCGACGTAGAGGAGGTCGTCGCCGCCGACGTGGCCCGCGCGTTCGTCGACCCGAACCGGCCGCCCGGCGAGGCCGGCCCTGCCCACCCCGACGGCGCGGTAAAGTCCGAGACGTGCTTTGGGGCGGCGCTGTACGGGAGCGGGGCGGGGCCGGACGCCTGCCTGGCCGCCGAGATCATCGAAAGGCACCATACGGGGTACCATGCGGCGCTGCGCGCGGCACTCGACAACCCGCGCCTGCGCCTGTGCGTCGACTGCCACTCGATGGCCGCCGAGGCGCCGCCGCGGTCCTCGCCCGACGGCGCCGGCGCCCCGCGCCCGGCGTTCTGCCTCTCCGATGCGGGCGGGGCGGCATGCCCGCGCCCCGTGATCGAGAGGCTCGCCGCGTGCGTGGCATCCTCGTTCGGCGTGCGCCGCGCGGACGTGCGCATCAACGACCCGTTCCGGGGCGGCCATATAGTGCGCGAGTACGGCGGCAGGGGCGGCGCGCCGTGGGTGCAGATCGAGATGAGCCGCTCGCTGTACCTCGACGGGCCGCAGCCTTCGGGGCCCCGCGGCCCGTCGGCCGATCCGGCGCGCCTTGCGGCCCTCAATGCGATGTTCCTTGCGGCCCTCGGCCGGTTCTTTGCGTGAGGGCGCGGATCAGACGGGCTGCACGCGCACGCCCATGCCTGCGATGTACCTGCTGAACGCCCCAAAGTCCTCGTCGCAGCTGTACAGCACGACCGTCCTGGACTGCTCGGCGGCGATCTTTGCGGCAAGCGCGAGCACCTTCGTGTCGACGGCCCCCTCGGGCGGCCCGCCGCCGGCAAGCCTGCCGTTGGCCCTCTTCCTGTCCTGCCACCTGCCCTTTTCGTCGTCGGACATGCAAAACCACGCGCGCCAGTACATCCTGATCACCCTCAGCGAGTCGGCGTACCCGACCCTGTACCCCATCTTCCACTCGGGCGGCATGCCGCCGAGGGTGTCCTTTACCCTGGCGATCACGTCGCCGTGGCTCGGGTGGCACCGCAGCCCCGACAGGATGCCGGGCAGTATGCTGAGTATCTCGCCCCTGCACGCCCACGGCACGATGATCGTCTCGCCGCGCCTCGAGTCGGCCCCGTCCGACCAGCCGCCCTCCCGCATGCCGGCGAACCTGCTGGCAAAGTACGACTTTGACCTGATATCCTCGGGCAGGTCGCAGTCCTCGGCGCACACGCCGACGACGCACGGCATGGCCACGTTCGTGTCGGCCACGGCCAGGTCGCTGCGCTCCCTGCGCTGCGGCGGCTGCTGCGCCTGCCGGCCCGGCGAGGCCTCCCCGCCTCCGCCGATCTCGCCGCAGATCCCTGCAAGGTCGGGATCGAGGCGCATGCCCTCTAGGTAGTGCCCCCGCGCCTCGCCGAACCTGCCTAGCGCGTCGAGGGACCTGCCGATGCAAAAGTGGTCCTCGAGGCGCCGCGCCTTGCAGATGCCGGCCTGCCCGTACGCAGTCTGCGCCTCCTCTGACCTGCCCGCCTTTTCGAGTATGCGGCCCCTGTGGTAGAGCGCCTGCGCATCGTACAGGTCCGACTCGAGGGCCCTGTCGAACAGGGCAAGGGCCCTCTCGTCGGTCGTGTCGACCATGTCCCTCTTGATGTTGGCGCTGTGCGCGTGGATCGTCCCGGCGAGGACGAGCGCCTCGTGGTGGCCGGGGTCCCTGTCCAGGGCCCTGCCTATCTTGTAGAGGGCGTCGTTGTAGTTTGATATGGCCGTGTGGCCCTCGTCGAACTGCCTCCTCCTTGCCTGCCGCGCCGCCACCGCGGCCGCCGCGGCGAGCGCATCGGGGCTGTCAGGGTCGTCGCGGCCGGCCTCCTTGAAGCACCTTGCCGCCTCGTCGTACCTGCCCAGCCCGTACAGGGCCCTTGCCCTTGCGTCCCAGCCCTCCGAGTCGCCGGCCCGCAGGGCCGCGTTCCTGTCGAACCTGTCTATGGCGTCACTGAACCTGCCGGCCCTGGACATCTCGACGGCCTCTGCGCGCGCGGCCGCCTCGGCGGCCCTTGCCTCCTCCCGCCTCTCGGCCTCTTTGCGCCTCTTTTCCTCCCTGCGCCTCTCGGCCTCGCGGGCATCCTCTGCGCCCGCGCGCCGGGTCCCGCCCGGCGCCCTGCGCCGCGCCGCCGCCTCGGCCGCCTCGCGCCTCTCGGCCTCGATCTTTTCCCTGGCGATGCGCTCGGCGGCGGCCCTCCGCTCCGCGCCTGCGCCCGTCCTCGACTCCCTGACCCTCTCGGCGAGGGCCGCCGCCCTTGCAGACTCTTTGTTGCGGGACAGGGCCCTCTTGAGGTGCCCCGCCGCCTCGTCGTACCTGCGCGCCTCGCCGCCCGACCCGAGCGTGTACGAGGCAAGGCCGGCGTAGTACAGGCCGTCCGAGCCGGACGGCTTTGACGACGCGGCGGCCCTGAAGCGCTCGGCCGCCTCGCCCTCCCGCCCGCATCCGGCAAGGGCCGTGCCTGCGATGCACTGCACCCTCGCATCGGCCGGGCCTGCGGCCGCCGCCGCGGATACGACGTCGGCCGCCTCGGCATGCCTTCCGATGCGGCACAGCGCGTGGGCCCTGCCGGCCGCGCCGGCCGATGCCGCCAGGTCCGTGCCGTCGTCGCCCTCGGCCGGCTCTGCCGCCCTCTTGTACGACTCCGTGGCGCCCTCTTCGTCGCCCTCGGCGTCGCGCGACATGCCCGAGTACAGCCATGCGGCCGAGCATCCCGGGTCCGCCTCGCACGCCCTGGCGCACCGCTCGGCCGCCTCGCCGTACCTGCCCGTCTCGTACAGCGCCCTCGCCTCGACGGCCAGGACGGCTGGATCGCCCGCGGCCGCCCCCTGTGCGGAGCCGATCGCGGCAAGCGCCTCGCCGTGCCTGTCGTCGAGGATCAGCGCAAGCCCCCTGTACGCTAGCAGCGCGGCCTCGGCGGGGCTCCTGCCGGACTCTTTTGCAAAGTGGTTTGCCGCCTTTGCCGCCTTTCCGGCCAGGATGTGCAGCCTGCCGAGGCGCACCGTGGCCTCCAGCCTGGCCTCCTGGCCGAGGGACTCTTCGGGGGCCTTGAGGGCCTTTTGGCACTCTTTCTGCGCCTCGGCAATCCTGCCGAGGGCCTCTAGCGATGCCGCGCGCCGCGCGCGCGCCGCCCATGCGCTGGCCGGTTCGGAGTCGATCGCCTCCTTGTACGCGGCCTCTGCCTCGCCGTGGCGCCCCTCGGCGGCCAGGGCAGCGGCCGCCTCGGCGGGGGTAGCGGCGGGCGCATCCGCCGCGGCCTCCTTGCCGTCCGCCGCGGCCGCCTCGGCGGCGGGCGCATCCGCCGCGGCCTCCTTGCCGTCCGCCGCGGCCGCCTCGGCGGCGGGCGCATCCGCCGCGGCCTCCTTGCCGTCCGCCGCGGCCGCCTCGGCGGCGGGCGCATCCGCCGCGGCCTCCTTGCCGCCTGCCCCGCTAGGCGCGCCCGTCTCCCGCTCTGGCTGCTCAAAATTGTCCGTGCCGCATGGCCGCCACGCCTGCATTTATCAATTTGCAGGGCGGCCTGTGGTCTCGGTCCCAGAATGCCTGGGCGGCATGGGGAGCGTACATGCTGCGCCGAGATGCGCAGGCCCGCCCGAGTGCCGTCCCGCCGCGGCGCGCCCGCCCCGAGGTTGCCCTGCAACGCGATATAAGCGGCGCCGGGAGTGTTGCCGCGCATGCAGGGGGGAGGTGCGGGGCGCAGTGGCAGCGAAGTGGTTCTGCTGGCCCCGCCGCTCGAGGGCGAGGACGATCGCAGATCGTACGTCCGCAACTGGCTGGCGAGCATCGGCGTGCCGGCATCCTCGATGCGCATCGAGTATCCTACGGCCGAGGGGCCCATAGGCCTCTACCTTACGAACCGCCGCGTGGCCATCGAGGTGAAAAAGGGCGGCCGCCTGGAAAAGGGGCCGTACGCAGACGGGTCGGGCTCTGGGGGCGGAGATTCCGCGTTCGGTCAGCTAGAGCGGCGCCTCAAGGCAGAGCGGGCGCGCGAGCGCCTGTACCTCGAGGGCGGCATAAGGGACAGGAAGTGGATTGGGGCCGTCACCGACTGCCGCGTGTGGTACATGTGGGAGTGGGATCCAGATCCGGAGGCGGGCGCGCGGGATGGCCGGGGGCCCAGAGATGCCGCGGTCCGAATCAACGCATGGCACGGCCGGACGCTCGACAAGGGCGGCACCGGGCGCCTTGCGCACCTGCTCGCCCGCGGCACGGTGGGAAAGGAGTGGGCAACGGCGGACATGTCGGACATGTTTCGGCCGCTCAGGTCGGGACTGGACAGGGCGTACGCGAAGGGGAGGGGGCTGCGCGAGGTGCGCGTGCAGAGGGGGCTGTGGCTGGAGCAGCTGCGCGCGGGCGGCAGCGCGCCCGAGTCGGACGAGGACGACCTGTTCGTGCTGCATACGATGCTCATACTCGCATCCCGCATGATATCGGGCCAGGGCGATGCAAGGCGGGGGTTTGCGGGATGGGTACCGGACGAGCTTGTCGTGGAGATGAAGGGAGTGATCGACGAGTACAACTGGTCCCAGCAGACGGGCGACGTCCTGAGGGCGCTGTACCGCCGCTACGTCCCCGCGCGGCATCGGCTGCGGTACGGCGAGTACTATACGCCGGACTGGCTCGCAGAGATCATGTGCCGGACCATAATAGACGACCGGTTCATAGGCGAGCAGGTGCGCCGCTTCCAGTCGGGGCGCGCGGTACAGGGGGTGTTGGATCCCGCGTGCGGCTCGGGCACGTTCCTGTACCACGCGGTTCGCCGCATACTAGAGTCCGAGCCGGTCAAGAAGTCGTACCTTGCGCGCCCCGCCGCGTCGCGCCTTGCATGCCTGATGGTGCGCGGAATGGACATACACCCCGTTGCCGTCGAGATGGCGCGCGCCAATGTCAGGCGCCTTCTTCCGGATGCGGGGGACGAGGATGTGATGATCTACCAGGGCGACTCGCTGCTCATGCCGAGGCCCGAGGCCACCGTGCTGGGCGCCGGCGGGAGCGATCTGCCGCTGACCTCGCCGCAGGGCCGCCATTTTGTCCTGCCGGGCTGGTTTATCGTGTCCGACTCTGACCTGTCTAGGTTCGTAAGGTCGGCCGTGGACGACGTGGACATGCCGGAGGGGCTCGGCAGCGGGCTGGACGGGTATGATCGCGGGCAGCTTGCAGAGTCGCACGAGCGCCTTCGCAGGATAGCCCGCGAAGAGGGGAACGGGGTGTGGCTGTGGTACATCCTGAACCATGCCGGCTCCATGAGGCTGCGCGGCACGATCGGGCGGATTGTGGCAAACCCGCCGTGGGTGACGTTCGACAAGATACGCGAGGCGCGCCAAAAGTCCGAGGTGAAGAGGATGGCCAAGGAGCGCGGCCTCTGGGTGGGCGGGTCTAGCACAAAGTTCGACCTTGCGGCGCTGTTCGTCGATCGGTGCGCCGAGCTGTACCTTGGGGAGGGCGGGGCGTCGGGGTGGGTCCTGCCGCAGTCCGCACTGCGGGGAGAGACGTGGTCGGGGCTGCGCGGCGAGGTCGGCGGGGGGATGACGGCCGTGTGGGACGTCGGCAACTTGGCGTTCCAGTCGCACGCATGCGTAATGTTCTTTGGCGCCGATGCGGGGCGGAAAGTCCTGGCCAGGCGCGGCGGGTGGGCTGCGCCGCGCGACGGCGACACGTGGGCCGAGGCGGAGCAGCGGACCTGCTGGGTAGAGGAGCGGCGCAGGGCCGCGCCCGAGGAGAGGTCTGCGTGGGCGGATGCCGCGCCGGGCGCCGGCCGCAGGGGGTCGCCGGTCCGGCGCGGCGCCTCCATGATCCCGCAGTGTCTGGTATGGGCCCGCACCGTGCGCATCGGCAGGGGAGGTGCCGAGGCGTACGTCGAGACCCGGGAGTCCAGGTGGCCCCCGTGGAGCCAGATAGGCCCCCTCAGGGGGCGCGTTCCTGCGCACTGGGTGCGCGACTGCATATCGTCGGCCGACCTTGCCCCGTTTGCGGCGCCGACCCGCACGAAGTGCATCGTGCCGGTCGACGGGGACGGGTGGGACGGCGCGCGGTCAAAAAACCGGTTCTGGCGGATGGCATGCGACCAGTACGCGGCCCACCGCGGCGCCGGGCAGGGCACGCCAAAGACCTTGGAGGACAGGATAAACTACAACAACGGCATATTCGACCAGCTGGGCAGGGGCGGCCACGCCGTCATATACAACAAGTCGGGCGCCTCGCTGAGGGCATGCGCGATACGGGGCCCTGATATAGTCCACGACACGCTGCACTACGTCAGGTGCGCGGGCCGGCGCGAGGCGATGTTCCTTGCGGGGATGCTCAACTCTGATGCGATGCAGCCTGCGTTCCGCGCCGCGCGCCGGAACACGCGCGACTTTGCCGAGCACATATGGCGGGCCGTGCCGGTCCCGAGGTACGACCGCCGCGACCGCGCGCACTCGCGGCTGGCCGACGCGTCGGGCAGGGCCGCGGCCGCCGCGGCGTCCGCGCTGGGCGGCGGAATGGCGCCGCGGGCGGCGGCCAGGGCGGCAAGGGATGCGCTGGCCGCGGGAGGACTGGGCGAGCGCATCGACGAGCTGTGCCGCGAGGTGCTGCCGGGCCACGCCGAGTAGCGCGCGCGGGGCGCAGGGGGCCGCGTGAGGGTCGGTCGGCCCTCTCCCGCCCACAATTCGACTAAAATACGCCTCCTCCTGCAGGGGGCGCGGATGCCGATGATGAGCGGAAAAGCCATCGGAGCGGTGACGACGATTATGAGTTATGAGGCATCCTCTGCGACGGCCCGGCCCATACGGCGCGGCCCCTGCCGGTCGGCGCAGGACGCCGCATGCGGGCGCACGTGGGAAGCCGTGGCCGGATGCCCCTGCCGCGGCCGTTCGGCCCGGCATCGCGCGGCCTCGGCACATGCCGGCAGTCTACGCCGCCGCGTGCCGCGGCAGCACCCTCCTGCACGCCTCGTCGACCATGCCGCCCAGGCCGCCCTCGGCAATGGCCTCGCAGATCCTCCTCTTGTTCGCCGCCGGCGTCGACGACGGCCGGAATGCCCTGGCCGAGGCCGCCTCGGCCTTGGCGGCCAGGTCCCGCAGCCGCCGGTGGTCCGCATCCGACCCGTCGTACCGCGGCACGGGCACGGCGTACCACGGATGCGCCGCAAAGTCCATGCCGTTCCTGCGCGCGGCCAGAAAGGCGGGGCGCATGCATCCTGCGTTGAGGATCGCCTCGACGAACAGCGCCTCGCTCTTTGATGCGCACCGCATGTAGTACACCGTCGCATGCGCGACAAGCCCGCTGTCGGGCAGCCTGGCGGCGCTGAGGACTACGCCGGCCTTGTTGTGCACGACATAGTGGCCCGCCGGCCCGCCGCGACGCGGCTGCCTCAGGAGCATTCCGTTGAAGTCTAGCCTATCCTCGAGCGTCTTTGGGTTTCTCTTGCCGATCCCGCAGTGCGCCGAGTACTGGTCCCGCGCGGCCTTCCAGAACGCATTCGACTCCCTCCGCGCGTCCCATCGGCCGTCCTCGGCGAGGGGAAGTATGCACTCTGCGTGCGTCATGACGGCGTACGGCAGCACGTCCGACGCCGTAACGCACCTGCGTACCCAGGAGGATGGCACGGTGCCGGACATCGTGCCCAGGCTCTTCCACGGCTCGTGGATCGACGGCTTTGTCGTGACGGACACGATCCCCCTCCCCGCGCCCCGCTCCACGCTGGCCGCGTACACTAGGCAGTGGGGAACGATCGTGGCGCCCTGCGTGGCTAGCGCGTTCCCGCCGCCGTCAAGATATGCGGACGGCTCGTCGGGGGGCCGGCCGGCCGCATCCCTCCGCTCCCACGCGGTCTTTTCCCGAACCGCCGCCCACGCGTCGTTCTCGGCAGGCCTCGGGGTGCCGGCCCTGCGGCGCAGGGCCCTCTGGCCGGCGCGGCCGCCAAAGAACATGGCACACGACTTTGTCGGGAATGCCAGGCTGCCGATGTCCCACACGCCGCCGGCCCTACTTCCCATCTTTGCCGCAAAGTTGGCCCAGTTGCCCCCTCCCGCCATGGCGCCGTGCGGCAGTATCCACCCCGACCTGCCCCTCTTGGCGCCCATGTACAGCGCCGTGCACCTGTCGACGAACAGCGCGGCCATGTCGAACTTTGCGTTCTTGCCGCCGACCCACAGCCCGAGCTCGCCTGCCATCTTCCTCACCTCCGCCTTGCGGTCGGGATCCTGGATCTTGTCGTACGAGACCCACGGGGGGTTGGCCACTATCCTGCCTATCGTCCCGCGCAGCCTCATCGGGCCGGCCTGGTTGAGTATGTACCACAGCCACACGCCGTTGGACTCTGCCCTGACTATCCGGCGCAGCTGGCCGTGGGCCTCTTGCAGCGCCTCTTCGTCGTAGCCGTCGGCGCCGGCACCTAGCGACGGCGGCAGGTCCGCATCGTCCGCGGCCGACTCTACAAACCTGGAAATATCCCTGCTGCCGGAAACCGCAAACCATCCGGGCAGTATCAGGTGCCTCCCGCCGGGCGAGACGAGGGGCAGGTCGGCCCCGCCGTTGCCGTACAGGGACGCCTCGGGCCTGGGAGTGAGGAGGGAGTCGCCCTGGTAGATTGCAATGTCGACTTCGCTGGCGCCCGGCAGGAGCCTGCACATGTTGGCCCTGGCCATCTCGACGGCGACGGGGTGTATGTCTATCCCCCTGACCATGCTGCACGCGAGCCGCGCCGCATCGTCGCCCCTCAGGTACGCCTTCTTGACCGGATCCGACCCGACGATTCTCTTTGCGGCGTGGTACAGGAACGTGCCCGACCCGCACGCGGGATCCAGCACGCCCTGCACCCGCTGGCCCGCCCCGAAGCGGCGCACCTGTTCGGCGATAAACCCGTCGTCGATCACCCTGGCGCACACGATCTCGGCGAGCCAGTCCGGCGTGTAGTACTCGCCGTACAGCCTGCGGTGCTCGGCCGGCACAAAGTGCCTGTATATGGCGCGCAGGATGTCGCCCGTATGCTGCGACCAGTTGTACCCGCGTATGATGTCCTCTAGCATGCGCACCTCTGCGTCCCCGACCCACTGGACAAACCCGTACCGCGGGTCCGCGCCGCCGGGCCGCGACGAGATCATCCTGGCGATCAGGATGAGCATCGAGTGGAGGACAAACATCGTGTCCCTGTCCCCGCCGGGCGCGTTGCCCCCTCCCCTCAGCTGCTCTAGCCACAGCCCCTGCTGCGTTTGGACGTCGCGCAGCGCCCTGCGCCTTTCAAACGACCTTTCCAGCGCGGCCCTTGCATCCTCGAAGACATGCGACATGTCGGCCGACGCCCACTCCTTGCCGACCGTAGCGCGGTCGAGCAGGACGGCGAGCCGCCCGATGTTGGCGCGGGTCAGCTCGGTCCCGTGCCACGCGCCTATGCGGGACGGCGCGTCCCCTGCATCCGACGGCATCGGTTGCCACTCCCACGCGTACCACACGCGGCCGTCCGTGGCCATGCCGATCCAGCTCTTCTCGCGCACGCCGTCCTCCTCAAGGTGCAGCCGCTCCCTTGCGCGCTCGGCCGCGACGTACCGCGAGACCTGCTCGAACGCCGATTCGGTCCCGATTGATCCCGTGCCGTCGGCATATGGGCCGCCCGACAGGCGCCCGCCCTGCTTTATCTCCAGGATGATACGCCTGTTGGTGAGGTACAGGTCGATCGGCCCCGCATCCGTCTGGTGCTCGGTACGGATGGCCGCGGCAGGCACGCCGACGGCGACGAGCCACTCGCTGATGTACGCCCTGCGGTCGGCCTCCTTTTTGGACGGTGGGGCGAGCAGTGTGCTCTCTGCGTCGGCGAGGCGCCCGCCCTTTCCCCTTTGCGCCCGCCTCTTGGACGCAGCGCGCACCTTTCCGCCCGCGGCGCCGCCCTTCCTCGGCGTCCTGTCCGATCGTGCCATGCGGCGTCCCAGATCAGCGTTCTATTTAACGCCCGGCTGCCGCCGCGCGGGACCGCGGGCGGCACGGCAATGCGCCCATTCGCCCCCCTGACTCTAGGGCGGGCGCGGCCCATCGCGGACTTGCGCGAAGCCTCCGCTGCGGCGCGCCCCGCCCCATTCGCCCTGCTTCGGGGCATCATGCCGCCGCATGCCTCGGCAGAATCTCGGAGCATGCGGCATCGATCTCGCCGGACACGCCGTCCTCGCGAAGCGCCCCTGCCACCGCCCTTCTGGCCTGCGCGGTCGTGTCGCTCTTCGCGGCCTCGCCTGCGCATGCCCTTTCTGCCACCCTCTCGGCCCTGCCTGCAAGCCTGGACAGCGTGCGATGCGCCGGCCTCGACCCGTCGTACCTTGGAATCGGTATCGTCTTCCACGGGTGCGCCGCAAAGTCCATGCCGTTCCTGCGCGTCTGGAGAAAGGCGGAGCGCAGGGCCTCGGAGTTCAGCACGGCCGACAGGAACCGCGCCTCGGCGCGCGACCTGCACCTGACATAGTAGACGGTGTCGTGCAGTATCCTGCCGTCGTCCGGGACGCGGGCTGCGTACAGGGCGCCGCCTGCCTTGTTGTACGCCACGTGCTCGCCAGCGCGGCCCAGCTGGCTGGTCAGCTTGCCGTTGTAGTCTATGTTGGCATCCAGGGTGCGCGGCGTACTCGCCCCGCTCCCGCGGTGGGCCTCGTACAGGTCTGACGCGGCGCGCCAGAAGCCGTTGGAGCCGCGCCCCGGGTCCCACCCGTCCCCCCTGAGCGGCAGTATGCAGCGGGTCGACGTCCGCACCAGGTAGGGGACAAGGTCGGCGGCCGCCACGCACTCCCTTATCCATCCGGCGGGAACGTCCCCCTCCAGGACGCCCAGATCCTTCCACGGCCTCCACCTGGCCCTCTTTGTGACGACGTGCACGGCGCCGCCCCCGCCCCCGCCAGACGCCGACCCCGCCCACACCAGGCAGTGCGGTATGATCGTCGCCCCCTTTCTGGCCGCGGGCCTCCCGTCGGCCCCGTACCACTCTGACCTTTCCAGCGGAAGCCGGCGCTCGGGCCTGCCCCATGCGGTCTTGGCCGCCGCCGTCCTCCACGTGTCGCCCTCGTGCAGGACGGCACCGGGCTTTTTTGCCAGCCGCCTGTCCCGCTGCCCCGCGGGGCCCATGAACACCACGCACGTGGCGGTCCCGAACGGCAGCGTCCCGACATCCCACGTCCCCGTGATCCTCTTGCCGGCCTTTTGCCGGAACCTTTCCCACGTGTCGGCCCCCATGGCGCTGCGGGGCAGCACCCAGCACGACACGCCCGTTCCGACCGATCCGCCCCTCATGTACAGCTCGGGGCACCTGTCGACGAACAGCGCGGCCATGTCGAACTTTGTATTTCTCCCGCCGGCCCATACGCCGAGCTGCTCGGCCATCTCCCTGACCTCGCGCCTGCGATCGGCCGCCTGGATCTTGTCGTACGAGACCCACGGCGGGTTCGACACTATCCTGCCTGCCGTCCCGCGCAGCCTCATCGGGCCGGCCTGGTTGAGCATGTGCCGCAGCCACGCGCCGTTGGCCTCTGCCTTTGCCATCTCCCTGAGCTGGCCGTGGGCGCGCAGCAGCCCCTCGCGGTCGTACCCGACCACGTCGGCGCCGAGCGATGCCGGCATGCCGGTGTCGTCGCAGGCCGACCTTACGAAGCGGGCCACGTTCCTGGCGTCCGAGCAGACAAACCAGCCGGGCATTATCAGCTGCGATCCCCTCGGCGAAGTGAGCGGAAGATCGCCGTTGTGCCCGAACAGGGTCGCCTCGGGCCTCGGCGTCATGAGGGAGTCGCCCTGGTAGACGGCGATGTCTGCCTCGCCCGCCCCGGGCGCGATCCTTCGCATGTTGGCGCGAGCCATCTCGACTGCGACGGGGTGTATCTCGATTCCCCTGACCATCCTGCACACGAGTCTTGCAACCGCATCCTTCTCCAGGTACGAGTCCCTGACGGGCCTTGAGCCGGCCACCCTCTTGGCGGCGTGGTACAGGAATGTCCCGGAGCCGCAGCACGGATCCAGCACGCAGTCGACCTCTTTTCCCGCGTCAAGCCGCCTGATCTGCTCGCCGATGAACCCGTCGTCTATCACCTTGGAGCATACAAGCTCTGCAAGCCAGTCCGGCGTGTAGTACTCGCCGTACACCCTCCTGTGCTGGACGGGGATGAAGTGGCGGTACAGGGCGCGCATCACGTCGCCGGCCTGCTGCGACCAGTTGTACCCGCCTATGATGTCGCCGAGCATGCGAACCTCCGAGTCCCCGACCCACTGTACGAACCCGTATCGCGGGTCCGCGCCGCCGGGCCGCGACGAGATCATCCTGGCGATCAGGATGAGCATCGAGTGGAGGACAAACATCGTGTCCCTGTCCCCGTCGGGCGCGTTGCCCCCTCCCCTCAGCTGCTCGAGCCACAGCCCCTGCTGCGTGCGCACGTCGCGCAGCGCCCTGCGCCTCTCAAACGACCTTTCCAGCGCGGCCCTTGCATCCTCGAAGACGTGCGACATGTCGGCCGATGCCCACTCCTTGCCGACCGTCGCGCGGTCGAGCAGGACGGCGAGCCGCCCGATGTTGGCGCGGGTCAGCTCGGTCCCGTGCCACGCGCCTATGCGGGACGGCGCGTCCCCTGCATCCGACGGCATCGGCTGCCACTCCCACGCGTACCACACGCGGCCGTCCGTGGCCATGCCGATCCAGTTCTTCTCGCGCACGCCGTCCTCCTCGAGGTACAGCCGCTCCCTTGCGCGCTCGGCCGCGACGTACCGGGAGACCTGCTCGAACGCAGACTCGGTCCCGGCCGACCCGGTGCCCTCGGCGTAGGGGCCGCCCGACAGGCGCCCGCCCTGCTTTATCTCCAGGATGACGCGCCTGTTGGTGAGGTACAGGTCGATCGGCCCGGCGTCCGTCTGGTGCTCGGCACGGATGGCCGCGGCAGGCACGCCGACGGCGGCGAGCCATTCGCTGATGTACGCCCTGCGGTCGGCCTCCTTTTTGGACGGCGGGGCGAGCAGCGTATTTTCGGCGTCGGCGAGGCGCCCGCCCTTTCCCCTTTGCGCCCGCCTCTTGGACGCGGCGCGCACCGCATTCCGGGTGCCGCCCGCCCTTGGCGCGCGCGGGGGCCGTGCCATGCGCCGCCCGCGCCCCCGTTTTATTTAATGCAAAAATGCGCGCCGCATGGGATGTCTGCGGACGGAGGTTACGGATGCCGTCCAGGCGCCGCCCGATCCGCCCACGGCTCAGCCGCCCTCTTCCGAGTACCACTGCGAAAACTCGCCGTACTGCCCGATGCGCCGCAGCGCCGCCTCGACCCTTGCCGGCTCGTCGGCGTCGGGCTGCGGGGACGCCCTTGCGACCAGCCCGCGGTAGTATGCATCTGCCGCCGGATCGGCCGCCTTTGCAAGGTCGGCCCTGTACGACTCGAGGGCCCTCTTGATTAGCGGCACGTCGGGCTCTAGGCGGCTCGCGCCCCCGTCCTCGGCAAGCAGGGCCGGCAGGCGCTTGACAAGGTCGACGACGAGGGGGCCGGTCCTTGACGCCTCGTGCGATATGATCTGCGCGAACGCGCCTCCTGCCCCGCCGTCCCCCGACAGCTCCGGCGAGGCGCCGATCGACGCGAGCCTCCTTGCATAGTGGCGCAGGGCCCTGAGCACGACGGCGTACCCGCCCTCGTCCTTTACGTAGATCGAGCCGAGCCAGACCGCCTCGCCGCCGGACACGGCCCGCCGCCCGCACGGCGGCGTTTATTGGTTGCGCGCCGCGCGGGGCGATCGCCCCGGCGCCCCGCGCGCCCGTTCGAGAAAAAAGAAAAGGGCCTGTGCCCTAGCGCCGCGCCCTCTTTGCCGGCCTCTGCTCCTTCTGCCGCTCCGCCTTTACCCTGGCCTCTTCGAGCTCTTGGTTCGTGTGCTTGAACTTTTTCATCTGCCGAGCCGCCTCCGCCCAACTATAATAACAGTGCGGAAAAAGCGATCGGATCGCGATCATATTCCACGATCGTGTAGCGTGCCGTCCCGGCATGGCGCCGCGCCCCTGTGCCGGCCCCTCCCCCGCAGGCGCCGCCGCGGCAGCTGCTGCCGCCAGCCGGCCCCTCCCCCGCAGGCGCGCCACAGTGCCGGGCAAGGCCTGTCCAGGCTCCCGCCCTTCCCCCCGCCCCGGCATGCCGCCAGCGGGTGCCGATCGCCCCCGCCCGGGATTCCCGCGGCACCGCCTCCGCGGCCCTTTAATTGGGGCGCACCCGGGGGCGGACATGCGCCTCGGGCAGCGGCAGGGCGGCGGCGGCAGCAGCGGCAACGCCTCCCTCGACGCCTCGTTCGACGCCGCCGCGGCGGCCTACGGCGGCGCGATGTCGTCCCTTGTCAGGCCCGAGCCGACAAAGGTCATGCTCGGGGACAGCACGATAACCGACGAGCAGACGTTCGATCCGGGCCGGGTCGAGTCGTACTATGCCCGCGCGACCGAGGCGCTCGCATCGCGCGGCTGGGATGCCAGGGCGCCGTCGACGACGAGGGACGGCGACATCCGGCGCATATTCGCAAAGTGCTCGGCGCCGGCCGGCGCCGCCCATGAGGTGTCCGTGCACATGTCCGTGCAGTTCAGGGCCCTGCTCTACTACCGCCCCGTCTACCGCGTCGTCGAGTGCCAAAAGGAGCTGTCCGAGACGGCCACGCTCCTTGCCGAGCGCGAAAAGAGGGCCGCCTCGGCCGGCGAGATGCGCGCCGAGGCCCTGCTCAGGGATGCGGGCCACGGCCCCGATGCGGGCCCCCAGGAGCTGTTCGAGGCGCTCTACAACGACGAGGGCCTGCTCGAGTCCGTCAGGGCCGAGGTCGACTCGGCCGCAGGCGGGGCCGGGGCCGAGGCGCAGCGCCTTGCGGCAAGAAAGTCCAAGCTGCTCGCCGAGCTCGACTCGCTGCTGATCGAGACGTACAGGACGACCGACGTTATGATCGACGATGCGAGGCTGGTGACGGGCGAGGAGGGGATACTCTTGACGGCCGACGTCGGGCCGCGGGGGGGAGGCGGCGGCGGGGCGGTCGTCCCGGACGGGGCCGCCGAGGCGGCGGGCGCCAGGATTGCCGAGCTTGCCGCGGCCCTGTCGGGTTGCGCGCCGCGGGGCCCGCCGCCCCCGCCGCCCTAGCCGCGGGGCCCGCCGCCCGCATTCGGCCTCTTTTCTATGCGGATGCGCACGGGGCGCCTGTCGTCCCCGACCTTTTCCACCACGATTCGCACGCCGCCGGCCTCGACCTTGTCGCCCTCTTGCGGTATGTCGCGCAGCCGCTCGTGGAGCAGGCCGTTGAGCGAGGCGTAGTCGTCGCCCTCGGGCAGCGACGCGCCGAGGACCTCGTTGACGCGGCTTATGTCGATGTCGCCGGTCGCGACGATCGCTCCGGGCCCGTCTAGCTCGTACTCGGCGGGGCGCGCCTTGTCGGTCTCGTCCTCGATCTCGCCGACGATCTCCTCGAGCAGGTCCTCGAGCGTCACGAGCCCCTCTATCCCCCCGTGCTCGTCGACTACCATCGCGATGTGGACCTTGCGCCCCTTCATCTCGCGCAGCAGCGACGAGACCATCTTTTCCTGCGAGGCGAATATCGGCTGCCTGCATATGTCCCTGAGCGCGACCATCTTGTTGTCGGCCTCCAGCTCGCGCAGGACGTCGCGCGCGTGGACGAACCCCGCTATGTCGTCGCGGTGCTCGCCGTACAGGGGCACGCGCGAGTGGCCGCTCTGGTTTATCAGCGGCAGGGCCTCGAAGAGCATCATCTTGGCGTGCAGGGTGAACATGCGCGTGCGCGGCGTCATGACCGTCCTCACCTGCGTGTCGTCAAAGCTCAGGGCGCTGCGGACCATCTCGTGCTCCTCGCGCTCGATCGCCTTGTCGGCCAGGCCCTGCTCGACGACCCCGTGTATCTCCTCCTCGGTGAGCGGCGGGGCGTGGTAGCCGCTGCCCGTGAGCCTGACCATCCCGCGCGTGATGATCTCGAAGAGCTTTACGACGGGCCAGAACGCGTAGCTGAACGCGAGCAGGACG
Organism: Cenarchaeum sp.; assembly: GCA_965242695.1. Taxonomy (GTDB): domain Archaea; phylum Thermoproteota; class Nitrososphaeria; order Nitrososphaerales; family Nitrosopumilaceae; genus Cenarchaeum. The sequence continues at coordinate 239,751 of CBDESU010000001.1, forward strand.
GGCGCGAAGCGCAGCGATATCTTTGTCGCGTTGGCGTTGCAGTACGTCTTTGGCGTGATCTCGCCGAACACGAGTATGACGAACGTCATTACGCCGACGGCGATCCCGAGGCCGTCGCTCCCGAACAGCCGTATGGCCACGCTCGTCGCTAGCGCCGAGGAGCCGACGTTGACCATGTTGTTGCCGAGGTTGACGCTCGACATCATCCAGCCGGGGTTGGACTTTAGGCGGTGCAGGGCCCTCGATCCCTTGACGCCGTCCCTGAGGAGCCTCGACACCTTCGACATGCTGGTGCCGACGAGGGCGACCTCTAGGCCGCTGAAGAATCCCGACAGCCCGATCAGCGCGGCAAGGGCGGTGATTTCCACCCAGAGTTCGACCAATCAGGCCTTCCCCCCGCGGCGCGCCCCCGGCGCGCCCGATCGGCCCTTACCGGACCCCCTCATGCGTACACTACCCGCGCCATACAGGGCCGCCATGCCACGGCAGCCGTGCCATTAATAGGTATTCCACGGCCCACGAGGCTGCAATCGGGGGGCGCCGGGGGGCGCCGCGCCGCCCTTTGCCCTGCCCGCCACGGGTCGCGGGGCCCTCCCGTACGGCGCCCGCCCGCCCGGCGCCCCGGCACTGCCGTGATCGCACGGCCCGGGCTCTGTGCCGGACAGGACTGTGCCCGCCCGCCCGGCGCCCCTGCGCCTCGGGGAGGGCTTTGGCGGCTGCGGGCGCCCGACGGCCCCTCCAGACCCGCCCCTACGTTATCCCGACCAGGCGGGCCATCTCGCGCCTGCACGAGGCCCCGAGGGCGGACGCGGCATCCTCGGGGGTGATCCGGTGAACGTGCACGCCGTACCCCCGCTCAAGGCCCGTCTGCGGCCCGGTCACGGGGTATACCTCGATGTGCCAGTGCAGCTGGCGGCTCGGCCTCTTCTCGGGCGAGAGGTGGAACGCCATCGTGTACGCGGGGTCCTTGAGCGACCGGGCCATGCCGCCGAGGGAGGCCCTTATCATGAGGGCCAGGTCGTTGATCTCCTTTTGCGTCATCCTTGCAAAGCTGGTCATGTGCTTCTTGGGGCATATCCAGAACTCGTACGGGTGCGACGGCGCCCACGGGCAGAACGCCGAGAACAGCGACGTCTTGAGGATGTCGCGCGCGCCGGCCTTGTCCGGATCCATCATGTCGCAGACGGGGCACACGCCCCTCTCGCTGGATATGAGGCGGTGGGACCGCACCTCGGCGGCGATGACCGGGGGCAGCGTCGGGAACGAGACGATCTCTGCGTGCGGGTACGGGTCGGTCGAGCCGGCCTCGGCCTTGTGGTCTGCGTACACCGCGACGTACGAGACGCCCTTTTGGTCGTACATCCACCTCACGCAGTCCTGCACGGAGATCAGTATGTTCGTCCACTGCTCGATGCCGACCGTCGACATCGTCTCGCCGGGAGTGGGCACCGCGGCGACCGTGAGGTGGTGGCCGTACGCCGGCTCGCTGTAGTTGGGGGGGTCGCCGTACGTGTTCTCGGCATCGACGGACACGACCGGCGACGAGCTCTCGAAGGCGCGCACGGCCCAGTCGGTGACGAAGATTCCGTCGGCGTCCTGGCGGCGCTGCAGCACGCCGTCGCGCACGACGAGCGACAGCTGCGACGGGCGGGTCCTCGGCTCGTTGCCCGGCGCCATCGGCGACGTTGCGGGGTCGGCGTCGGGGGGCAGGACGGATCCTGCGGCGCAGGGTCCCGCCATTACTGCGAGCCGGTCGGAGGTGTAGTCGCGCCGCAGGTCTCCCACGCGCGGGGCGCGGCGCGGCGTGCTTATAACCTTCGTGCAGGCGCCGCCGGGATCCTGATCGGGCCGCGGCGCCGGGCGCGCGAGCCTAGGAGCCGCGCCGCCGGCCGGCCCTGCGGCGCGCGAGGCGATCGAGATCTGCCATGACGGCATCGGCCTGCCCGCCGTCGAGGCCGAGGGCGGACAGGACGGCGGCGTCTAGCCTGCCCAGGTCGGCGTCGGCGCAGTACGACTTCCACGCATTCTCGAGGGCGGACACGGCGCGCGCCGGCAGCGCGTCCATGTCCGGGACCGGCGCCGCGGCAAAGTTGTGCACTTCTATGCTCAGGGCGCCGCCGCCCATCGGGTTGGCGTTGCGCTCCATGTGGAGGGCAAACCAGGCCGACGCAAGGTACGCCGACATGGCCCTGGCATGGCCGGCGCTGCGGGGCGTGTACGACACGTGCGTGTTCGTCGCGCGGTAGGTGCCGGCGTTCTCGTACACCTTGATCCTGCCGCCGGCGATCCTGCTCAGGAATATGGGCGGCGGCGGCGCGCCGCCAAGGCCGAGCGAGTACCACGGGCGCCGCGCCGAGAGCGTGGGCAGGTCGGGCAGCCTCGCGAGCGCCCGCTCGCCGCCGGACATGCTCTCGGCCCGCATATCCTCGCCCCTCCGTATGTACTCCAGCACGGCCCTGCCGTCGGCCGTGCGCTCGAGCACGCCCTTTTCGTCGGTCACGTCCAGCAGGAACTCGGAGGCATCCCCGTCCTCGAGCAGCGGGCCGCCGCGCCCCGTCACGCACGGCCGCAGGTACCAGCGCGGAACGCCCTGGCGCTCGGCCTCTGCCGCCGTCAGCACAAAGAACGCCTTGTGGCCGGTCTTTGTGCCGAACCTGACGGTGCCCGCGTCGGCCATCGGCACCTTTGCAAAGGGCGCCTTGATGGGGGCGCCGGCAAAGAGGGCGCTCCAGTTGCCCGGCTCGAGGCTGGACTGGGACACCGCCGCGGCGCCCGCCGGCGCCGGCGGCCCCGCCCCTGCAAAGTCGGCGGGACCTGCGGCGGCGGCGAGCCTGACCTCGTGGCCGGCGGGAGGATCCCCGCGCTCGGCGACGACGACGGCCGTGTTCACGTCCGCATCGCCGAACACCTTGAAGTCGGACACCGCTATGGTATCGATCGCCGTGTTGTCGAGCAGGGCTCGCTGCAGGGCCGCGCCGTACCCCGCGCGAAGCCACCCGTCGCTCGATATGAAGCCGAGGCGGCCCCCCAGGCAGAGGCGACCGAGCGAGTGGAGGTAAAAGTAGGCGCTCAGGTCGCTGCTTCCGGGTATCTCGAACCCGTCGGGCAGCCTGAGCGGCGCGCTGCGGGGGTGGCCGCGCAGCTGCATGCCGGCCTTTGGGCCCCGTATCACCCCCTGCCTGACGAACGGGGGGTTTCCGACTATGACTGAAAAGCCCGGGTTGCTGCCGGAGAACACCTCGGCGAACACGTCCTCCCAGTCCAGCCGGACTCCGTCCGATCCGGCGGCGGGGGATATGCTGTCGGCCGCGACGATGTGGGACGACAGGTCGGGCAGGCTCTCGCCGGCCGACGCCGTCAGCAGGAACAGCGAGAGGCGGGCGATCTCGACGGACTGCGGGTTGATGTCGATTCCGTACAGGCTCTCGGCGGCGATCCTGCGCACCCGCGCGTCGTAGATCGACGGGTTGAGCGTGCCGCGGTCGACTGCATCCGCGGCGCTCCCGTCGGAGCCGTTTGACTCCCTGCGCCGCCTCATCTCGTCGTGTATCTCCATTAGCGTCTGCGCCGCCTCGATCAGGAATGCGCCGGATCCGCATGCGGGGTCGAGTATCCTGATGCCGTCGAGCCGCCTGTCGAGCTCACCGAGGTCGTCGGCATACTCGGCGACAAGGTCGTGCGGGCCGCATGCGCGCCCGGATCGCGACAGGTGCGGTATGATCGTCCGGCGGCAGATGTACCTCGCGACGCACCACGGCGTGTAGTATACGCCTTCCCTCTTCCTCCTCGAGTCACCGCTGCCGAGCATCCCTTCCAGGTCAGATATCGAGTTTTCGAATATGTGGCCCAGGATGGTGACCCCGATCTGGCCCTGAAAGTCGTACGAGGCTAGCGCGAGCAGGTTCTTGATCACGGGGTTGACGTCGGCGTGGGAGCCGACCGCATCCCTGACCTTTTCCTTGAACTCCCAGGACCTGCGCTCGCCCTTTTGCCGAAACTCGTCAAAGAAGCCGCCGCGCCTCCTGTCCGGAAAGGACGCCGCGCCGCCCATCCGCTCGTCGAACAGGCCTCCTTTGAACGCGAACACGTGGGGATCCTCGCAGCCTGTCCTGTAGAACTCGAACAGCTCGTGGACTATGTAGCCCCACACCCTGCTGGTGTTGCGCGTAATGGCGCCCCCGAGCACGTCGATGACGCCATCGACGAACATGTCTTTTTTCCCGGACAGCCCTCCGTCCTCGGCGAAGAATATGAATATCAGGCGGTTGAGGAACCCCTGCGCCCTGGCGACGGCCTCGCGCCTTCCGTCGCCCGATGCCTCGAACTCCTTGACGAGCATGAGCCGCGTCTGCCCGTACAGCCCGTAGAACTCCTCGGTGAGCCTCCTCTCTCCGCCGTTCGACCCGGCATGCGCGCGCCGGACGGCCATAGCGCCGGCACGCCGGCGCGCGCCGCAGGGCGCGCCCGCATATGGCATGCGACCGCTATCGGGCGGCCGTATTTAACAGATCCGGCGCGCCCCCCGCATCGTGCGTCCGCTACGGCGGTGTTTACTAATGCACATCCGCGGAGGCGCCGCAAGCGCGGCCCGGAGTGGGCTACCACGGGTGCGCATGCGCCTGCGCGCCGCCCCGGTTAGGCTATAAGGAACCCGGCGGCGCGCCGCGCGCAGGGCGGTTCTGCGTGGGAGTGGGCAGCAACAGCAACAGCGGCGGCAGCAGCGGGGATGTCAGCATGGTCTACGTCCTGCTCGACGGCGTCGGCGATCTGCCGCACCCCGACCTGGGCGGCAGGACGCCGCTGCAGGCGGCGCGCACGCCGAACCTGGACAGGCTCGCCCGCGGGGGCGCCATGGGCCGCGTCGTGTCCGTCGGCCGCGGCATAGCCCCAGAGTCGGACATTGCCGTGTTCAACATGCTCGGGTACGGGTTCCGGCACGCCGACTATGCCGGCCGCGGCGTCATCGAGGCGATCGGCATTGGGATCGACTTTCGCGACGGCGACCTGGCCCTGAGGGGAAACTTTGCCACGGTCGACGGCGAGGGGGTGATCACCGACCGCAGGGCCGGCCGGCACATCGAGAGGGCCGACGCGGAGGCGGTCGCATCCGAGCTCGAGCGCGGCGTGAAATTCTCCCGGCCCGGCGCGTCCGTCGTGGTGGCCCCGACGGTGGGGCACCGCGTCACGGTGCGGATCAGGCTCGACGGCGAGGACCTCTCGTCGAACGTGACGAACACCGACCCCGCGTACGCGAGGGTCGACGGCATGGGGATCGCAAAGGCCGTCGGCGACTGCATGCGCATCGAAAAGTGCCTGCCGCTCGACGGCTCGCCGGCCGCCGCCCTGGCCGCGTCGCTCGTCAACGAGTTCACCGAGCAGTCCGGGCGCATACTCGCCGGCAGCGAGACGAACAGGGCCCGCGCCGAGGCAGGCAGGAAGACGCTCGGCTGCATACTGCTGCGCGATGCCGGCAACCGGCACCCCGTCGTGGACCCCATCGGCAAGGTGCACTCGATGAGCTTTTCGTGCATCGTCGACATGCCCGTGGAGATCGGCATATCGCGGGTGCTGCGCATGGACGCGTACGAGGCCGGCGGCCTGGCCGACTACGAGGCAAAGGCGCGCGCGGCAGCGGACGCCGTCGCCTCGCACGACGCGGTGTACGTCCACCTGAAGGGGCCCGACGAGTTCGGGCACGACGGCGATGCGGCCGGCAAGAGGGCGAGCATCGAGGATATAGACGCGAGGTTCTTTGGGCCGCTTCTCGGCGCCATCGACCTGTCGAGGACGGCCGTGGTCGTCTCGGCCGACCACTCGACTCCGTGCATAAGCAAGGGCCACAGCGACGACCCCGTCCCCCTGCTCGTGTCCGGCGGCGGCATGCGGGGGCCGGACGGGACGGAACGGTTCACGGAGCGGGATGCCGAGGCCGGCAGCCTCGGCCTGCTCGAGGGCGCCGAGGTGGTGCGCACTGCCGTCGCCCGCATCGGGGGATCCTAGGCGCCGCCGTCATATGCGGAACAGCGACATCTCGCCGCTGCGCCGCATCGCGGCGACCCTCTCCCTCATGCCGTCGACGTCGATTCCGTGGTACCTTCCCGTGTGGCCGCCGATCTTTTCGAGCGCGCGGCCGAACATGTTGATCCCGACGCCGGCGTCGTTCTTTTGCGAATGCGCAAACGCGACGGCCACGAGTATGATCCCCTGGACGAGCAGCTTTTCGGCGCCCTCGCACTGCTTCCAGGCTCCCTCCCAGGCCTCATGCGCCTCCCAGAACCGCTCGCCGTTGAAGTAGCCGATGCCCTCGCGCATGCCCTCTTCCTTTGGCGGGAGGGCCTGCGCCCTCTCGGACTCGGACACGTTGCGGGCGTTGTCGAGCGGGCCGATCGGGCCCAGCCTCTTGACTAGCGCATCGAGGCGCGCGGGATCGACCGAGACGTCGAGCTCGACGAACGCCGTCGCCACGCGGGCGACGCGCACGGACGCGCCGAGCTCGGATGCAAGGAACCTGGCCCTGTGCACGATGCGTCGCGCGTCGGCCGGGCCGTACCCCGTGTTGCCCAGGTGCAGCATGTAGCGGTCCACGCACCGGCGCGCGATCGTCGCCTTAAATCTCTTCATCGGGGAGCGGATGAGGGGCCGCTGCGCGAAAGGATGCCTGCCCGCTTGCCCGGCGCGGCGCGCCGGATGGGACCGTGGGCGGGGCGGGCCCGAGGCGGCCGGGGCAGGGATGCAGCGCAGCGCGCAGCGGGCCGCAACGCTCCCTTCTTGGTGAAGGTGGATGCCGCACAGCTTCGTCCCGCGCTTGTTGCCGTTCGGCACGAGTCGGGCGCCCCGGCGATTCTCTAGTCCATGGGGTAGAGGATTTCATCGATGATGTCCTCCTCGATGCCCCGCTCGATATCCCGCTCGATATCCCGCTCGATATCCCGCTCGATCTCTCTGTCGAACTGCTCGGACAGCTTGCGGCTCATCTCTTCAAGCTCCCTGTCGCACTGCGCTATCACTTCGGGGCTCGGGGCGACCGAGCTTGCGGCGCCCTCACTTTCGGTCATCACGGCGCACCCGTTTTGAGTCTCTTATACGCCTTATGATGTCGTCCGCTTCGCCCATGCGGCCCTTCCTCCCGAGCACTCGTGCCTGTGCTTCGTTGGGGGACGCCTCCGTGCCTGCAGGATCGGCGGAGATGTCGTATCCAGACATGGATTCGACTAGGCCGCCGCGAACTTCGTCTGGCATGCCTGTCGTGTGCGGGGCCCTGCTATCTGCAGACTGGACTCGGCGGTAACTCTCGAGCGCCTCTGCCGGGCGCCCCTGCGACTCGGTATTTTCCCGGCCGCGATGCATGCCCTGGTACTGAACGGATCGACCTCGGCGGCACGGTGGTAACTACCCAGAGCATCGGCCGGGCGCCCAAGATGCCAGAGGACGTTGCCCCTTCCCATGTCGTGTTTGCATACTGGGGATCGACCTCGACGGCCCTGTCGTGCGACGCAGGGGCGCCTGTGGCCCGGCCCTCCCGCGCAAGGATGCATCCCATGGCCGCGTGGGCATTCGGGCTGCTTGGATCTAGATCGCCTGCCGTACCACTCCATCACCCCGTCGTTCTTACCGAGGCCTTGGGACCACTTGCCGGCGATCACGTACAGCACCGACGGGTCAGCCCCTGTGCCGCCCAACTCTGCGAGGGCCCCTTGGTACGTGCGCACCGCCTCGTCCATGTAGCCGCGCGACATGGCCAAGTCCGCGCCAAAGCACACTGCGGAGCAGGGTGGCCTTGGACGGCAATCCCATGGCCGCGTGCCGAACCCGCTTGATCGATAAAGGCTTGGAACCATGGTGGCCGTCGCGGGTGTCCGGCGCCACTCGAATTGCCGTAGCCGCGGCATGTCGTCGGCAGGCTGTGCCGGCGCATCTGCCGCCACCTGCGAGCATCCCTGTCTTCTCCCTCAGGCGTCAGTGGTGGAGGCGAGACCGGATCCATCTCCTAGTCCATGGGGTAGAGGATTTCATCGATGATGTCCTCCTCGATGCCCCGCTCGATCTCTCTGTCGAACTGCTCGGACAGCTTGCGGCTCATCTCTTCGAGCTCCCTGTCGCACTGTGCTATCACCTCGGGGCTCGGGGCGACCGAGCTTGCGGCGCCCTCACTTTCGGTCATCACGGCGCACCCGTTTTGAGTCTCTTATACGCCTTATGATGTCGTCCGCTTCGCCCATGCGGCCCTTCCTCCCGAGCACTCGTGCCTGTGCTTCGTTGGGGGACGCCTCCGTGCCTGCAGGATCGGCGGAGATGTCGTATCCGGACATGGACTCGACTAGGCCACCGCGAACTTCGTCTGGCATGCCTGTCGTGGTACGGGGGCCTGCCTCGGAGGCCCGGCGGCTCTTCCCGACAGGCTGGCCTCGGAGGCCCGGCGGTAGCTCTCGAGCGCCTCTGCCGGGCGCCCCTGCGACTCGTGGATCTTTCCGGCTGCGATGTGGGCGCCCGCATGGGACGGGTCGGCCTCGGAGGCCCGGCGGTAGCTCTCGAGCGCCTCTGCCGGGCGCCCCTGCGACTCGTGGATCTTTCCGGCTGCGATGTGGGCGCCCGCATGGGACGGGTCGGCCTCGGAGGCCCGGCGGTAGCTCTCGAGCGCCTCTGCCGGGCGCCCCTGCGACCTGTGGATCTGCCCGGCCGCGATGTGCGCCCAAGCGCTCGACGGGTCGGCCTCGGAGGCCCGGCGGTAGCTCTCGAGCGCCTCTGCCGGGCGCCCCTGCGACCTGTGGATCTGCCCGGCCGCAATGTGGGCGCCCGCATGGGACGGGTCGGCCTCGGAGGCCCGGCGGTAGCTCTCGAGCGCCTCTGCCGGGCGCCCCTGCGACCTGTGGATCTGCCCGGCCGCAATGTGGGCCCTGGTGCTGAAAGGGTCGGCCTCGGAGGCCCGGCGGTAGCTCTCGAGCGCCTCTGCCGGGCGGCCGAGGTGCCAGAGGACGTTGCCCCTTCCCATGTGCATGTTTGCGTACCGGGGATCGATTTCGACGGCCCTGTCGTACGACGCAAGGGCATCCGTGCCGCGGCCCGCCCGCGCAAGGATGCATCCCATGGCCGCGTGGGCATTCGGGTTGCTTGGATCCGCCGAGATCGCCTTGCCGTACCACTCCATCGCCTCGTCGCGCCTGCCGAGGCCCTCGGCCGCCTTGCCGGCGATCACGCACAGCACCGACGGGTCGGCCCCTGCGCTGTCCACCTCTGCGAGGACCATTTGGTACGTGCGGACTGCCTCGTCCATGTAGCCGCGCGACACTGCCCAGTACACCCCCATCATCAGGAACACGGCGCGAAGGGACGGCACCTGCCTGACGATGCTGTCTATGTGCTGGTCCACAGTCTCCATCATCAGGCGCCGATCGTACCCATGGTCCCCCTCCCGTGCGTATGGTCGTTGCGCACGCTGTGGAGCGTGTACGTCGAAGCGAGCAGCTCTGGATTCCCCTTGAACACGCTCGTCATGCCCAGATCGTCCTGGATGGACCGTATGTCGTCGACGCTCTGGACCTTGCGGTCGAGCCAGAGCAGGGCTGCCTAGCTGAGGCGGGGAATGATCCTTGCAAGCTCTGGAAGATCCGCCGCAGTAATGTGCAGGTTGACGGGGGTATGCATGTGCTTCTCGGGATCGAACTTGTACTGCCCGACCTGGCGGTAGGCCAGCTCTATGCATGTCCCAGAGGCGACCGGCATGTACTTCTTGGCGATCTCGCTCATGCTGTAGTACAGATCCTTGACTTCATAGTAGCTCTCGAATACGTCTGCCCACGTGCCGCCGAGCAGGTCGCGCGAGATCCTGCTGAGCCACCTTATTCTGGCCAACGTCAGGCCCCGCAATGTGCGGTATATTAGTATAACTAGCCTCCACTCGACTCGCAGGCGCGGCCGCCCGCCGGAGCCTGCGGCAGCCATCCCTCGCTGCGCTTGGGTACCGGGTCTGGGATCGCATGTAGCATGGCAGGGAGCCTGCGGCAGCCATCCCGCGCCGCGCTGCGCCGGGGCATGCGAGTGCGGCCCGCCGCCTCGGCCGCCTCCCGCGCCGCGCCGCCGGCCGCACATGGCGCGGGACGGGCGCAGGACGGCGATCGCCGAACAGCGGCGCAGGAGCCTTTTGCCGGATATGGATGTCCTGACGTGGCGTGCGGTGCGCAGGATTGGCGGCCGCCGCGCCGTGCGTGGTCGAGCGCCGGCGCGCGGCCGCCGGGCCGGGGATGCAGATGCCGACTATTTAAAGGCCCATCGGTTTATATGATTAGCGCCGCTCGGCGGGGGCAGTGTCGCTGGTCGAAAAGGTCGCGGACGTCGACAATGCGTTCCTTGCGAGGCGCGAACTCACGTGCAACTTTGCGGGGCTCGGAGGCAAGCTCACGCGGCTTGATGCGGTCGATATAGTCACAAAAGAGTACGGGCTCGGCGGCAAGGCCGTGGTCCCGATGGGGCTCAGGAGCCAGGTCGGGCGCACCGTCATAACAGGCACGTTCTACGTGTACGACGACGAAGCGGCCGCCAAGAGGCACGTCAGGCGGGCCGTCTTTGAGAGGCTAGACAAGGACAGAAAGGCCAAGGCCGAAAAGGAGGCGGCCGAGTCTGATGCCGGCGGCGGCGACGGCGAGGGCAAGGACGGCGATGGCACGGCGGCGGCCGGCGAAGGGGGCGGGACATGAACATGGCCGGCGCAGCCAAGAAGGGCAAGAAGGGGTTTAGCCAAAAAATATCGGCGCTGTACAAGGTCGACGGCGGCAAGGTCACTAGGCTGCGGAGGGTCTGCTCGCGGTGCGGCAAGGGCGTGTACATGGCGGCCCACAAGGACAGGCGCACGTGCGGCAAGTGCGGCCTGACCGAGTTCGGGTAGCCCCAAGCGCGGCAGGTGCATCGGCTGCGCCGAAGGGTTTCTGCGGCCGGGATGCGGGCATCGAGATCCGGGCTCCGGCGGCGGCCCTGTCCCCCGTCCTGAGTAGTACGAGCACACCGGCCTCCCGTGCAAGGCGCCTCGGAAGATGCGAGGACGCGGCCGCCCTACGCGTAGTACGAGCGCGCCCGCCTCTTGCGTATGGCCTCGCTCTTCCTCTCGATCTCGGCGAGGCGCGCGGCCGTGCCGGGGTCGACCCTGACGGCCGACACGTCGGCCGCCGAGAGGCGCGCCGTGTTCGAGTCGAGGCGCACGACCTCCCTCGGCAGGCCCTTTCCGATCCACAGGCTGACGGTCTTGTCCTCGAGGCGCGGATCGCGAAAGCCGACCGGGAACCGCTTCGTAATGTGCGAGACGAGGGCTCGGTCGCCGAGGGCCGCGCCGGGCTCGAAGTGGCGCCCGCCGTCTGCGTGCACGCTCTCGAACATGCTCGCCGTGACCTCGTCGGACACGACGTCCATCCTCGAGGCGCGGTGGAGCAGCTCGAGGTAGTGCAGGAACTCGTGGGCCAGTATGGCGTGGATCGCCCCCTTTAGGCCGTACGCGACGAGCGGGGCCGACAGCTGGACGACGATGCGGATCGAGCCGCCGAACCGGACGGGCAGCGTCCTTGCAAACAGTATGCCGTACTGCATCGTGTTCGGGTCTGGCGCGGTGACGACGGCGGCCGGCTCGACGTACGCCGGCGGGTACGCGAGGCCGGACGCGCGCTCGACGCGCTCCATGCCCGAGGCGGCAAGGCCGAACCGCCGCGCTATGAGGCTGTGGACGGGGCCCGGTATGTCGCCCCGGCCGCGCGCCTCGCTGACGCGAAACAGGGGATCCACGGGCTAGCGGGCGCGCGGCGCCGTAAAAACGTGTCCGCGGGCCGGCCGGCTGGCCGCCTAGCGGGCGCGCGGCTTGCCGCGCTTGGCGGTCTTTGACGCGCGCCGCGCGGCCCTGTCGTCGGCACGGCGGTGGTGCTTGCCCTTTTTTCGCGGCGGCAACGGCGTGCCCGACGGGCGCGGCTATTTGTAGCTATGTAGGCGCGGCATCCCGGCTGCCCCGTTGCTCCCCCCCCCGTCCCGCGCGCATGGCGGGCGCCGCCTGCCGCCGATCGCCGGCATGCCCGCATGCCGGCGGCCGGGGCGGCCGCGCGCCCGGCTTCGCCGGCGTGCGCCACTGCGGCGCACACGGCGGTGTCCAAAGTCCGGCAGCGCCCCGCGCGCCGCCCTCGGGCCGCGGGCGCGGCCGCGGTGCATGGGGGAGGGGAGGAGGTCGACGCGGAGCCGGGCCAGGCGGCCCGGCTCCACGGCGCCCGTCCACTGCGGGCGCCGCCGGATGCCGCGCAGCGGATGCGCCCGCACTCTTATACGGATCCGCCCCCCGCCGGCAGCATGGCAAAGGGCTACGGGGCGGCCCGCGTGCGGCGCATGATCTCCGAGTCGCTGGCCGGATCGCCGGCGGGCATGACATGCTCGGACCTCTCTGGGCGCCTCGGCATCAGCCGCATCACGCTTGCAAAGTACCTCGACACGTTCGCCGCCGAGGGCCTGGTCCGCCGCCGCGGCGCCGGCCCCGCCGCTGTGTGGCTCGCCGGCGAGGCCGCCGCGTCCACGGCAGCCCTGGAGTTTCCAGAGGGGTATGCGGCAGCGCAAAGGATGTACGAGGAGCTCGTCCTGTCATGCTCTGAGGATGCCGCCTGCGCGCTCGTGCGCGGCTGCATCTCGTCTGGCGCGAAGGCGTCCCGCCTCATGACAGAGGCCGTGGTGCCCGCCGCCGCGCGCGTCCGCAGGGCGTACGACGACGGGCGCATCGGCAACTCGGAACTGGCCCTCATGCGCGGCATACTGTCCTCGTCGATACGCGCCGCCTCGGCCCCGGCGGCCGTGCCCGAGCCCGACCCGATGCGCAGCGCGGTCCTCATGGCCGCCGATCCGGCGAGCGCCGTGCTCTGCGAGGCCGCCGCGGCCGCCCTCAGGGGGGACGGCTGGTCGGCGTACGCGCTCGGCGACATGTCCGCCTCGATAAACGTCCTGCTGGACCTTGACCTGCAGCGCCTGCTCGCGAGGGTGTGGAGGGGGAGGCGCGGCATGCTTGCCGTCTGCGTATTCTCGGACTCTGAGGAGGGCCTCAACTTCTTTGCCGAGTCGGCCGGCTCGGCCCTGGCGCGAGCCGGCCGCGGCGCGCGGCTGGTCCTGTGCGGGCCCGCCGGCAAAAAGCCCGGCCCCAAGGCGGACCTGGTCACGGACAGCCTCGGCGACGTCCTGCAGTGGGTGCAGACCTCGTACGAGAGCATGATGGCCGCCGGCGCCAGGCCGCGGCGGGGCGCGGCGGCCGGCCCGCGCGCCGCTTGATGTGGGCCGAGTGAGATTCGAACTCACGGCCTTTCGATCTCCGAGGAGGTCTTATCAGTCGAACGCTCCAGCCAAGCTGAGCTACCGGCCCCTGCCGTGCGCCGGCCGGCGGTGATTTAAGTCTAGCCCGCGCGCCGCCGTTGCGCGCGGGGCCCGCCCGCCGTCCTGCGGCGGCGGGGAGGCTGCCGTGCCGGAACTGCGGTGGACGGGGAGTGGGGGGGGGGCGGAGAAGGCGCCGGCGGGCCGCCGGCGCGCCGCGCGGACTCACCCCTCCTTCCACTTTATCGAGCACCCGATGGACGGGTCAAAGTCCTTTTCGATGCGGCGCCCGCCGAGCAGCACCTCTATGTTGTCGATCATGGTCTTTTCGGTCGCCACCGCCTCTGGGCTCATCGCGTCGTCGATGCGGCCGTGGAACGCGAGCCTGCCGGCCGAGTCGAACAGGAACGGGTCGGGCGTGCAGACGGCGCCGTACCGCCTCGCCACGTCCTGCGTGTCGTCGACCAGGTAGTCGAACTCGATTCCCCTCTCGGCCGCCACGGCCTTCATGTTGTCGTAGCTGTCGTCGGGGTACCTGGACGCGTCGTTGCTGTTGATGCCGACCACGGCAATCCTGTCGCCAAACCTCTCGTGCACCTCCTTGATCGCGTCAATCTTTGCCTTTACGTACGGGCAGTGGTTGCACATGAAGACGACGAGCAGCGCATCGCGCCCCGCGTACCCCGCCAGCGAGTGCCTCTTGCCGTCGATGCCGAGCAGGTCAAAGTCGGGGGCCGCATCGCCCGCCTTGAGGCTCACGACCGACTCCGTCAAGGCCAACGCCGGCCGCCTGCCGCCGCTCAATAAATAGCGTGCGGGCCGCGCGATCCGCGGCCGCCGCGAACAGTTAAAATCAGAGCCGCGCGGCGCCCCGCCCGCGGGCTGATAGTATAGCGGTAGTATACCCGCCTTGCACGCGGGGGGTCGGGGGTTCAAATCCCTCTCAGTCCACCACACCTGTTATCATGCCGGCGCGGCCCGTTGCCATGTCCGGCCCGCACGCTGGCGCCGTGCACGTCCTCCCTCCAGCATGCCCTGCCGCCAGCGACTGCATGCCCCGCCGTGGCCGGCACGCCCGGCCGCCGGCCCCGTCCCCGAGTGAGCCGCCCGCGGCGATCGCCGCGCCCTGTTCAGCCTGCTCGCCGAGACCTCCCTTGACCCCCAGTCGCATGCGGCCGCAGCGCCGCCTGCCCGTGCGACCCTGGCCGCAGCGCCCCCTACGATCACCACGCGATCGCCTCCGGCAGCGCGGCCTGCGCGCGGCGTGCGACCCTGGCCGCAGCGCCCCTCCACCCGATCACCCCTGCCCGCCTTTTATACGGCGCACGGCCGGATCCGCGAGATGGACTTAAATACAGACCTTTGGGCGCGCGCCCATGGCAAGTCCAGCAGAAGGGTGGCCGGTTTGGATCCCTCTGATTGTCGGGTTGGCGCCAGGACTAGTGTACTGGTTTGTCATCACGGCGATGAGAAAGCGCCGCTAGGCCTTTGGTCCAATGTCCGGTTCGGCCGCCAGGCCCGCGCCGCGCGCGCATGCGCCGGCCGCGCATCGGCGGCAGGCGCGGCATGCAGGCCCGCATTTTCAGCGAAGCGCCGGGGTTGGCTAAAATACCGCCCTCCGCCCCGCTCCGGCATGCCCGATGGCTCGAGCGGGGCCCCGCGGTCCAACCTCCTCGGCAGGGAGGCGAGCCCCTACCTGCTCCAGCATGCGTCCAACCCCGTGTGGTGGCACGCCTGGGACGATGCGGCCCTCCAGAGGGCCGTCGACGAGGACAAGCCGATATTCCTCAGCGTGGGGTACAGCTCGTGCCACTGGTGCCATGTGATGGCCCACGAGTCGTTCGAGGACGGGGGGATCGCGGCGCTGCTCAACGAGCACTTTGTGTCCATAAAGGTCGACCGCGAGGAGCGCCCCGACGTCGACGACGTGTACCAAAAGGCCTGCCAGATGGCCACCGGGCAGGGCGGCTGGCCCCTGAGCGTGTTCCTCACGCCGGGCCGCAAGCCGTTCTACGCCGGCACGTACTTTCCGCCGTCGGACGTGGGGGGGCGGCGCGGCTTTGGCAGCGTGGTGCGGTGGCTCGCGCAGGCCTGGGCCGAGCACCGCGCCGACGTCGAGGCGAGCGCAGAAAAGTTTGTCGAGACGCTGCGCGCGGCCGAGGCGCCCGCGCCGCTCCAGGGGGGGCAGGCGGCCGCGTTCGACAGGGCCGCGGCCGACGAGGCGGCCGTCAATCTCCTCCACATGGCCGACGAGCACAACGGCGGGTTCGGGTCGGCGCCAAAGTTCCCAAGCTCGGCATGCGTCTCGCTCCTGCTCCGGTACGGCCGCCTGTCGGGGCTGGCAAGGTTCACGCGCCTGGCGCTGCGCACGCTCGACAGGATGGCCGCCGGCGGGATATTCGACCATGTAGGCGGCGGGTTCCACCGCTACTCGACGGACTCGCGCTGGCTCGTCCCGCACTTTGAAAAGATGCTGTACGACAACGCCCTGCTGCCGGTCAACTACGCCGAGGCGTACCAGGCGACGGGGGATGCGGCGTACCTTGACGTGATGGACCGCACGCTGTCCTATATGCTGCGCGAGCTGGCCGCCCCGGGCGGCGGGTTCCACTCGGCGCAGGACGCCGACGCCGGCGGCGAAGAGGGGCTGTACTACACGTGGACTCGCAGGGAGGCGCTCGGCGCGCTGCGCGGCGGCGGGGCCGGCTGCGATGCGCTGTCTGCCGCCGAGGCCGACGCGTTCTGCGCCTACTACGACGTGACCGACGGCGGCAACTGGGAGGGGAGGACCATACTGTACAACTCTGTTCCCCTGCACGCCGTCGCGTTCCGCTTCGGCATCGGCGACGATGCGGCCAGGGAGGCCCTGCGGGCGGGGCGCGCAAAGCTGCTCGAGCACCGGACGCGCACGCGCGAGGCGCCGGGCCTTGACGACAACGTGATCGCATCGTGGAGCGCGCTTGCCGCATCCGCGCTGGCCGCCGGCCACCGCGTCTCTCCGGGCCGCGGGTACCTGGATGCGGCGGCGCGGTGCGCCGAGCATGTCGCGTTCGGGATGCGCGGCGCCGGCGGCGCGGTGAGCCGCGTGGCCAGGCCCGGCCGCGATGCCATCCCGGGCGGCCTTGACGACCATGCGCACTGCGCCAACGCGCTGCTCGACGTGTTCGAGGCGCGGCCGGAGAAGAGGTACCTCGAGAGGGCCGCCGAGCTCGGCCGGATCATACTCGACAGGTTCTGGGACGAGGAGTCTGGGGGGTTCTTCATGACGGCAGGCGGCGGCGGGGACGGGGAGGAACCTGAGCGGCACGGCCTCGTCGTGCGCCCGCGCAGCCGCCACGACATGTCGGTTCCGTCCGGCGGCTCGGCCGCGGTGCGCGCCCTGATGCGGCTGCACGCCCTTGCGGGCGAGGCCGAGATGGGCAGGGTGGCGTCGCGGGCCCTTGCCGCCCAGGCGCGCGAGGCCGCCGAGAACCCGTTCGCGTTCGGGCACCTGCTCTGGGCGGCATTCTCGGCAGTCGACGATCCGCCAGAGGTGACGATCGTCAATCCCGGGGCCTCGGGCATTGCGGGAAAGGTGCTGTCGATGTACCTTCCCGGCTCGCCGGTCGTCACGGTGTCTGGCGCCGGCCAGCTCGCCGCCCTCTCGAAGTATCCGTACTTTGCGGGCAAGCCGTTCGGGGACCGCACCGAGGTGTACGTGTGCCGCGCCGGCGCATGCTCGGCCCCGATGGACTCGATTGAGCGGGTCGAGGAAGAGCTGGCGGAGGCGCCGCGCCGAGTGCCTCCTCCGCCGGATCCGCCTAGATCCTCCTGAGGAATGCCAGGAATGCGCCGGCCAGCCAGGCCAGCCCGTCCAGCCATGCAAGCAGCAGCGAGAACAGGTCGGCGCCCTGGCCGCCGCCGTGGCCGGAGCCGGCGAGCCTCCATGCGGGGCCCTTGCGGCCCCCTCCCCCGCCTCCGCCGTCGTCGGACATGCGCATGCCGCGCCTAGAGATGTCGTCGATCCCGTACCGGACCTCGTCCCTAATGTCCCCCGTCAGCACAGTGGGTCCCTCGCCGCGCCGGGGCCCTGCCCCCCTGCGCCCGCCGCGCCCCCGTCCCTGGCCATGCGGCCCCGGCCGGGCTGCGGCGCCGCGCCGGGGCCCTGCCTCCCGTCCGCGCCGCCGTCGTCCTTGACGACGGGCTTTACCGACATGTCGATCTCTACGATGTGCCCCACCTGCGGGCGTCCCATCTTGACGTACCTGTTGCGCGGCATCGAGACGGTGACGGTCGTCTGCTGGTACGTGCGCAGCTTCATCTGCGGCTGGGACTGGAGGATGATGTCGAGCAGCGGCATTATCTGCGACCTGGCCTCCCCGTCGAGCCTCTTTGCGACCTTTTCCATCACGACCTGCCTCTGCGATATGGGCTCGGTGTGGACGTTCTCGACGAGGGTGATCTGCACGATGCGGCCGTTGTCGACGATCTGCTGGATCTTGAACTCGTTGAGCTCCGACACGGCGCGCGGACGAGCCGTGTGCATTTATCTCTACCCGTCGCTGTCCTGCGGCTGCGGGGAGGGGGGGGGGGTGGGCGGGGCAATGCAGCGCCGGTTCGCGATTCATATTCTTCCCGGCCGTCTCCGTCCTGCGGCGCTGGTACGGGCCGCCTGCCCGTCGTCCGCTACCTCATGGCCAGCACGAAGCTGAACGCCGCGAGGGCGATGGCGCCGCCTACGCCCAGGCCGAATATGATCTTGCTGCCGTCCACGGAGACGGCCCCCGCCCGTTCGCTTATGTTGGTTTTGCCCCGCCCCAACTCCCGCCGCCGGATGCCGCCGCCGCCTTGGCGTCGAGTATGGCCTTCTTGATCAGGGGGGCCCTCTCCTTTAGTACCCTGCCGAGCTCCTGCACATCCTCGAGCGACGGCGCCCCTCCCTGCGACTGGACGGCCTGCACGAACGACGCGTACACACTGCCCGCGATGATGCCGAACGCCGCATCGTCGGCGGAGTCGACCTCGGGGCGGTACGCCTCGGCCATCTGGCGGTACGATCCGGCCTCGCTGATGTAGTAGTCGATCTGCCCGTCGATGTACGACCTCATCTCGTCGGATACCGCCACGCGCCGCCCGTGCCCACAGGATATTTGTGCCTATGGGCCGCGCCGATTGGCCTGCCGGGCACGCTGCATTCTGAGGCCCCCCTGCCAGGCGGCCGACTCAATGCCCATACTTCGCGGGCCCATCCACCGCCCGATCTCTGCAAAGGCCTCCCCGATGTCTGCCCATTCTTCGGGCGTGAGGGGCGGCGAGTCTGCGCACCCTTCTCGCGGAGCGGCCCCAGGCCTGTCCCGTCCACGCGGCCCGCGGACGGCGATATCCAAAAGGCCGGATTCCATCTCCCTCCCTGCGTGGTCAAACCCCGTGCCGTAGTCGGACTCGATCGCCCTGCCTAGCATCGCGGCGCTCATTGCGCCGCCGGGCTCGGCCGCCGCCGCGCCGGCGCCGCCGCCGGACTCGAGGATCTGCCTACCAGCCGCGGCCATTTCATGGTGGCGGTCGATCCCGATTGCACTTTCAAACGACGACACGGCCTCGCCTCGGCGCCCCGTATGCTCTAGGGCAAGCCCGCGCCCCGAATGGGCCGATGCCGACGCCGGATCCAGCCTGACGGCCTCGTCAAAGGCGGCAAGCGCATCGGCGTAGCGCCCGAGGCCTGCCAGCGCGATCCCGCGCCCCGAATGGGCCGATGCCGACGCCGGATCCAGCCTGACGGCCTCGTCAAAGGCGGCAAGCGCATCGG
Source organism: Cenarchaeum sp. (assembly GCA_965242695.1). Taxonomy (GTDB): domain Archaea; phylum Thermoproteota; class Nitrososphaeria; order Nitrososphaerales; family Nitrosopumilaceae; genus Cenarchaeum. The sequence continues at coordinate 258,847 of CBDESU010000001.1, forward strand.
CGTAGCGCCCGATGCCGGCAAGAATGCGCCCACGCGCGGCGCGGGGGCGCGACGACGTCGGGGATTCCTCCTCGGCCCTCTTGCAGGATGTCCATGCGTCGTCAAGCCGCCCGAGCCCCGCAAGCGCGAACGCGAGCCCTGCATGAACATCCCCGTCGCTTGGCGAAAGGTGCACCTCATCCTCGCACATGCTTATTGCATCATCGTAGCAGCCGAGCCGCACGGCGGTAGTGGCCAGGTCTGCATGGACTGCGGCAGAGTGGGGATTGATCCTTGCCGCATCATGGAGCAGCTCCATCGCCTCGTCGGGGCGCCCCCGCCGCACAAGCGCGCGTGCGCGCCCTGCGCATGCCATGCCGCAGCGGGGATCGAGGCGGGCGGCCTTGTCAAACTCGTCCAAGGCATCGGCGTAGCGGCGAGGCCGTGCAGGGCTAGGCCGCGCACTACGTGCACTGCGCCGCGCTCGGACTCCTGCCCCCCGGTCCCACTGCAAGCGTCTAGGGCGCCGGCATAGTCCCCCCGCCGCATACGAGTGAAATGGCTTGGTTCACGCGAGGTGAAACCTCGCCCGAGTTGCAGCGGGCGGCGAATGCCGCGCGCGCAGCGTCGCCGTTCTTCTCGACACTTGCCCCTGCCCGCGCCGCGCCGGTTCGATCGGCGGCGCCTAGTGCGGGGCGGGATGCGGCCGCGCATGCCTCCGTGTGCCGATTCACAAACTCGGTGAGATTGGGAGCCATATAATCATATGATGCGGCGGCTTGAGGCTGGTGCGCAGGCTCTTCTGACCTTGCGGGGGGGGGGGAGTATGGGCAAGGACGGGGCTGCAGGCGCCTGCAAGGGACCCGCGCGGCATGGCGTACGGGGGCGCCGCTCTGCCGCGCCGCTGGTCGGCTCGGACTGGCCATCTGACACGCGGCGGGCGATGCCGCGCGCTGCACTGCACTGCACAGCGCATCGCATGCGCTAGCGGGATGGGGCAAGCCCGCCGTAGCCCCCGCTCGATCCCTGTCTCGGCCACATCAAGGCTCGATCCGCCTAGCGCACGCGCTGCGACATGGACGAATGGTTATTTAGAGCAGGACGCACACGCCCCGCGTGAACCGCGGTGCTCGGTGCTGAGATGCGTGGGCCAGTGGGCGCAGCCGCCGATGGCATGATCAGACTGCCCGCAGGCGGCCGCGACGCGCCTGCGCCTTCCAGTCTCTCCGTTACCGGCGCGGCCACCCGGGATTCGTCCGTCGGGCAGGGAGCCGCCGAGCCGGAGCCCGCCGCGGCCCCGTCCGAGCCCTCCCCCGACCAGCCCGCCGCCGAGCCGGAGCCCGCCGCGGCCCCGTCCGAGCCCTCCCCCGACCAGCCCGCCGCCGAGCCGGAGCCCGCCGCGGCCCCGTCCGAGCCCTCCCCCGACCAGCCCGCCGCCGAGCCGGAGCCCGCCGCGGCCCCGTCCGAGCCCTCCCCCGACCGGCCCGCCGCCGAGCCGGAGCCCGCCGCGGCCCCGTCCGAGCCCTCCCCCGACCGGCCCGCCGCCGAGCCGGAGCCCGCCGCGGCCCCGTCCGAGCCCTCCCCCGACCGGCCCGCCGCCGAGCCGGAGCCCGCCGCGGCCCCGTCCGAGCCCTCCCCCGACCGGCCCGCCGCCGAGCCGGAGCCCGACGCGGCAAAACCCGATACCCATCTGCCTCCCGAGGGCCCGCCCCCTCCGCGCCGCATTCCTCCCCCTCCTGTGCCCGCATCCAGGCCCGCCGGGACCGGCCGCGGCAAGATCGCCGCAATCGCCGTCGCGGTTGCCGCCGCCGCCTTCCTTGCCGGGCTTGCCGCAGCCGGGGCCGGCCTGGCCCCGCTCGGCGGCGTCCCTGCCGACTCTACGACAAACGACGAGCTTGCCGCCATGATCGAGGGCCTGCGCGGCGACCTCGGCGCGCCGGATGCCGCCCCGGCGTCCAGGCCGCAGCAGGCCGGCCCGACAGCCGAGGCCCTCTCGGACGACGACCCCGCAAAGGGCGATCCGGACGCGCCGCTCACAATCGTCGAATTCTCGGACTTTCAGTGCCCGTTCTGCAAGAGGTTCTACGAGCAGACGCTCCCGCTCATCGAGCGCGACTACATCGACACCGGAAAGGCGCGCCTCGTCTACCGCGACATGCCGCTCGAGCAGATACACCCGCAGGCGCCGGCGACCCACGTCGCCGCCGAGTGCGCCGGCGACCAGGGCATGTTCTGGGAGTACCACGACCTGCTGTTCGACCGCCAGGGCGAGTGGTCGCGCCTCCAGCCGGCAGGCCTGGACGATGCGCTGGCAGGCTACGCGGCCGAGCTCGGACTGGACGCCTCGTTTGGCGAGTGCGTGCGCTCGCCCGAGGCGGCGCGCGAGATGCGGCACGACCTGGAGCAGGCGCTCGGCATGGGCCTGACGGGCACGCCGACCTTTTTGATCGGCGGCAACGGGCACGACTTTGTGGCCATATCCGGCGCGCAGCCGTACTCTACATTCTCCTCCATACTCGACGGGATGCTCTGACCATGTGGAAGCTAGAGCAGGAAGAGTACTACTTTCGCGTCTTCGACTCCAGGCGCCAGGTCGCCGCCTACTTTGACCCCGACTACGGCGGCGCGCTGCCGGCCGGCGACCAGGACGAGGCCGTCGAGGAGATCTGGAAGAGGCGCGATCCCATACCCGGCGGCTACCTGATGGTGGGCCTTGCAAAGCTCGGCGTGTACGGCGCCGACGAGCCGGTCACGCTCGGCGCGCTCGACGCGAGCCTCGAGGCGGCCCGGGACCGCATACGGGCGTGGAGGGAGGCGCTCGCCGCCGAGGGCGCCTCGGCATCGTACGTCAACGTCTCGCACACGGACCAGGACATGCTGACCGTCTCGTTCCCCGTCGCGTTCCGCACCCCGGTGCCCCTGTGCGAAAGGGACGTCGCCGCCGCGCTCTCCCCTATCTTGGATCGGCTGCAGCGGCTATCCCTGCTATAGCCGAGCCCCAGTACCTGGACAGCCCGACGTACCCGACGACCGACGCGGCGAGCAGCGCGCCCGCCCCGAGCGAAAACTCGGGGACCGCCGCGTACTCCTCGGACTCGGCGACGGCCGCGTGGCCGGCGACCTCGCCGGCGGCCTCGCCGGGGAACGAGACCAGGAAGAACGCCTCCTCGGACGCGCGCAGGTAGTCGCGGTCGGGCTTGCCCTCGGACGCGGCGAGGACGTTTCCGTCCCTGTCGTACAGGGTCGCCACGACAGACACTTCGTTGGCCGTGATCTCGCCGCTGTTCAGCACCGTCCCCGTGACCGCGACTATCCCGTGCGCGTCCGACGAGACGCGCGAGGCCGTCACGTCGATGACCCTGCCCTTGGGGCCTGCGACCTCGTACTCGATGCCGAGCGCGTACCCTTCGACCGGCGCGCCGGGCTGCCGCCCGGCGTCCAGCACGAACGGCGCCCTCATGCCGGGAACGATGCTGTCGACCATGGACGCGCCGGATGCGGTGCCGAGCGCCTGCCCAGAGCCCGAGTACAGCGTGGCCGTGACCTCGGCGCCCCGCAGGGGCACGCCGAGGCCGTTGCGTATCTCGCCGGCTATGAGCACCCTGCCGTCGCCGCCCTCGAGCAGGCGGTCGCCGAGGATATCGACGCCCCCGCCGCCTCCGGGCGGGATTGCCGCCGGCGCGGCGGCATCCGCGTGCGGCGCGCCCGCCGCAGCCGCCGCGGCGATCGCAACGGATGCGGCGACCGCCGCCGATCCAAGCCGCGCGCCTCGCATGGACAGCCGCAGCCGCGGCGGCGTTAAAACCTATGGGGCGGGATCCTGCCCGCCGCCTCCCCCGCCGCCGCCAGACTGCGCCTCCTTGAACTCTGCCAGGGCGGACAGCTCGTACGCAAAGGCGTCCTGGTGCAGCCGGCCGGCGCGCTCGTCGTGCGCCGCATCGCCGGTGAGCAGCCAGCGAACCTCCTCCCTGTCCCTCTCGAGCTGCGACTCGGCCGAGAGCCTGAAGAGGTCGACGGACGCGGCAAACGGCGCCGGGGGATCCAGCGCATCGTACCTCTCGAGGAGCGCCTCGAGCGACTCAAAGTGCGCCTCGGCCCGCGCCTCCAGCTCTTCCTCCGCGATCTCGCCGGCCTCAAACCCCGCCGCGACGGCCTCGAACGCCTCCTGCATGGCGGCCAGGTCGTCCTGGATCGACTCGATCTCGGCGCTGAACGCGGCGCCCTTGGCCCTCAGGTAGTCGATATAGTACGAGTACCCGACGACGGATGCGGCCACGGCGGCGGCGACGGCGACCGCCGCGACGGCGACCGCGCCGCGCCTCTTTTTCTTCCTCCTTCCCCCAGTAAAGCGGCGCCCCAAGCCGTCCACCGCCCGCTCAGTCTATGTAGCGCCCCTCGGCGTCCATGTTGAGGTCTATCGTCATTACCGTGCCGCTGATGAACGACTCGTTGCGTATGGTCCTCACGCGGGTGACGTCCAGGTGGTGCGGCCATATCTCGACGACGATCTCGCCGACCTTGACGCCCTCGGGCGCGTCGGTCAGCACGATGTCGCCCCTCTCGACGCCGTGCTTTTGCAGCTTTGCGAGCGAGTGCTCGACGAGGGGCTCGGGGTTGTTGTGGTTGATGGCCCACACCTTCCCCTCGTACTCGATCGCCTCGGCGGGCATGCGCGGCGCGCATGGGCGCCCGTATAAAATGCCTGCCGCCGCCCGCGGCGCGGCCGCCTAGCCGTCGTCGGCCACGCCGAGGGTCATCGTGCTGACGACCCTTGATATCTTCCTGACCCTCGTCGAGACGATGCGCTCAAAGCCGTCGCCGTCGTCGGCGTGCACCTCTGCGAGTATGTCGTACGCCCCGAACGTCAGGTGCGCCTCCTTTACGCCGGGTATCCGGCGCAGCTCCTCGACGATGTACTCCTCGGCGCCTAGGTCGCAGTTGAGCAGGACGTAACCCTTGTGCACAAAAACCCCGCTCCCGCGCGCGCCGGCGCCCCTTTAAGGCTTGCTTGGGCCGCGGCGGCCCGGGCGCGCCGCGCGATGCCGCGGCCCGCGCTGCGCGGAATCTAAGGCAGGGCGCAGGCCTGCACGGCCCCTGCGCGAAAAAATTCCCAAAGACCGCCGGCCGCGTCCGGCAGGCGCAGGATCCGGCCGCCTGTTACTAAAAATTTAAAGAGCCGCCCGCGGCCGCGCGCCTGTTGGAGCCTCGCAAAAGGAATGGGGACCGCGGCGGGGACGGCCCGCGCAGGGACCGCGGCGGGGACGGCCCGCGCAGGGACCGCGGCGGGGACGGCCCGCGCAGGGACCGCGGCGGGGACGGCCCGCGCAGGGACCGCGGCGGGGACGGCCCGGGTGGGCAGTACCGCGGCGGCCCCGGGGGCGGCGGCCCGGGCGGGCAGTACCGCGGCGGCCCCGGGGGCGGCGGCCCGGGCGGGCAGTACCGCGGCGGCCCCGGGGGCGGCGGCCCGGGCGGGCAGTACCGCGGCGGCCCCGGGGGCGGCGGCCCGGGCGGGCAGTACCGCGGCGGCCCCGGGGGCGGCGGCCCGGGCGGGCAGTACCGCGGCGGCCCTGGCGGCCCGCGCGGCGGCCCCGGGGGCGGCCCGGGCGTGCAGTACCGCGGCGGCCCGGGCGGGCAGTACCGCGGCGGCCCCGGGGGCGGCCCGCGGCGCGGCCCTCCCGTCGGGACGGGCCCGAAGGGAATATTCTACGTGCGCAACTCGCAGCCGATGTACACCGCACTCGAGGTGCTCGAGCGCCTCGGCGCCGAGGGCCGGCTCAAGCTCAAGGCGCGCGGCGAGTCGATCCCGACGGCCGTGGCCGTTGCAAACATCGTCACAGAGAGGCTCATCAAGGGCTCGTCGAAGATCGAGGGCGTGCACGTCGACAGCGAGGAGATAAAGTCGCTCGGCGGGGTGCAGTCGACGATCGAGATCACGCTGTCAAAGTCCGGCGCCGACCCGGCCGCGGCGGCCGGCCCCGCCCCCTGACGGCTGGCAGGGCCGGCCCGCGGGGCGCGCCCGACACGGTCACAGCGACGCGCCGGGCCCCTTTAGCAGCAGGTTCTCGCACTCCTTGCAGATCGTCTCGTTGATGTTCGGCTCGATGTTGTGGTGTATGTCGCAGATGAGCAGGCTGGACTTTATGTAGTTGCACACGCTGATGAACTTTGCGAGGCTCGACGGCGTGTAGGCCATGTCCGATGCGAGCGTGCTTCCCAGGTCGTCGAGCATGGATGCCACCTGCTTGTCGCCGCGCAGCTTTTCGATCAGGCGCGGATCGCCGCGCGTGCCCCGTATGTAGTTGCTCACGGCTGCCTGCGTGACGCCGAGCATCTTTGATATCTCGTCCTCGCGCACCTTGTACTTTGCGGCCAGGTCCCTCGCCAGGATGGCGCGCAGGGCCGGTATGAGCATCTTGGACTCGATCTCGGCGGGCAGTAGCACGGTGAGGCGCAGGCGGCGGGGGATTTAAAGGCAATGCGCGGGCCGCCGGGCCGATCCCGCCCGGGCCGGCGGGGCCGCGGCGGCGGCCCGGCCGCGGCGGCGCGCGGCCCTGCGCATCGGCGCCGCGGCAGCGCGGGGGGGGGGGGGCGGATGGGAGAGGGGCGCGGGCAGTGCGGCGGCTGTCCTGCCTGGGGCGGGCCGCCACGACCGGCGGCAGGCGAGTCGGTGCCCCTCGGCGGCAGCTTGCAGCGGCGCGCAAGGGCCGCTTCGTGTGGGATGGCGGCATGCGCGCGCAATGCGGGCATAGTGCATTGCCTGCGGTTTGCCCTGTCCACCGCCGCGCGGCGCGGCGCCCAGCCGGCCGCGCATGATCCGAGAATGCCGGGGCGCCTGCCAGCATCCCTGTCGCCACTGCCCGCAGCCCGCGCCGATGCGCGTTTCAGCGCGCGCAGCGGAACGCGCAGGGCGCGGCGAGCAGATCGGATCTGCCGGCTGGCGGCGCGGCGCAGGCCGCCGCATGCACGCATCCGGCGTGGATGTCCGCCGCCCCCAGCGGCCGGGAGTCGCCGCTCGGCGCAATGCGCGGACCGGCCTCGCCACTAGGCAGCGCGGCCGGGATTAGGATGGGGACGACAAGGCGCCGGGTGCGCGCTAGGGAGGGAGTGGGGGGGGGAGGGGGAAGAGCCGAGGAGTTTCTTCCCGCAAGGATCATCGCGTCCGCCGCTGCCCTGATCCGCGTCCGCCGGCGCCGGAGCGGCGCGCCCGCGCGGGGGGACAGACGACACGTGGGAGATGCACTGCATGTCCGGCGCCCTGCATGCTCCCGCCATTCGTCCAGATGTGCACCGGCCCCGCTGTGCGCCATACGGCGATCTGCAGGCGCGATCGCTACATTAAATAGATGGGGGGGGGGGGCGGCGCCAACGGAGCGGGTGTGATTGGGCTGTAGGTCTGACTTGACGGACAGGCGATGTCCGATGCCGCGCGATGCGGGCAGCTTCCGAGGGGGGGGGGGGCGGCGGGCCGCAATTCCTGGCGGCGGCGGGATGCCGCTACCTTGCGCCGCGCCTTGCCGCCGCCCTTGTGATCGCACTGGCAGCCGCCGCCCTTGTGATCGCACTGGCAGCCGCCGCCGCCGTTGCATCGCCGGTATTCTGGGGTGGCGACGCGCCGACTCTGGGCTCTTGGCATCATGACGCCGCCGCCCCTTCGCAATGGGCGCACCCTCCGCAGCATGGTCTGTTGCCTGCGGCGCATGCGGATCCGCACTTTGGGCCGTGCATTGCTAACGTGGGGGACCCTCCCCATCAGCACTCTGCCGAGCCGGCCTTTGTATCGCCCGATGATGTGTACGGAATAGGCGATGAGATCATCATTAACATCTATAAGGCTGGTGCCAGCATTAGCAATCCCGGTGTGTTTACTCATACGCGCCTTGCGCTTGAGACGGGCGACGTCGACCGGTTTGCCGTGCATGTCCAGGGCACCGGCGGCCACAATACCCGTTACAACTATACAGTCCAACCGGGCGACTATTCGGACGATCTCGACTACAAGGCGCCCAACTCGCTTCACTGGACAGGGGTTCTAGAAAGTAGTACTAGGGCTGTCAACTGCTGGCTGTCGACTCCCGGCACCAGCAACTACAAGCACAACTCGCTTTCGGTAGGACGCACCGTCGTAGTCGACGGCATCATACCGCGCGTGGTGGATGTTACGATGCCGGGCGGCGCGTACGGCGCCGGCTCGCAGCTCAACGTCACCGTCAACTTTGACGAGCCGGTTCGTGCATTGGGAGAGCCGCCGACGCTAAAGCTGGCGCTGGACGGCGCCAACGCGACGGCGGCGTTCCTGGACGGCAACGGGACGGAATCGCTCGTCTTCAACTATACTGTAGTGCGGGGCGACATTGCCGACGACCTGGACTATGCGGGGAGGATGGCCCTTGCAGCGGGCGGCAGCCTGACCGACCTTGCCGGCAACAACGCGAGCCTCGTGCTGCCCGAGCCGGGCTCGCCCGGCTCGCTCGGCGCTACCAGCGACGTCCGCATAACTGCGGCCGACGGGGCCGTGGCCGGCGTATGGTCGCCCCTGCCCGACGGCACGTACCCCGCGGGGTACCGCATCGACGTCCTTGTCAACTTTAGCGAGCCCGTAGTGTACGGCGACCAGCCGCCGTCGCTGGTCCTTGCATTGGATGCCGATACGAACCGGACGGCCGCGTACGCGTCGGGGAACAACACCCGCTCGCTCGCATTCAGCTACACGGTGCGGCAGGGCGACGCTTCGGCCGGGCTGGACTATGCGGGCGGCGGCGCTCTGGAGGGCGGCGGCCTGGAGGACAGGGCCGGCGATGCCGTCGACGCCTCCCTGCCCTGGGAGGAAGGCACTGGCGGACACCTTGGCAGCTCGCAGAGCATCGCGATAGACGCATCGATCGAGGCGCACGCGGCCGGAGCCGACTCGCCCGGCGGGGACGCCGCGTACGTGCGCGGCGATACTGTCAGAATCGCCGTCGACTTCTCCGTGCCTGTCGCCGTCACGGGCAGTCCCGCGCTGCTGCTTGCAACCGAGCCGCCGCGCAGCGCCTCGTACGCCGGCGGCAGCGGCACCCGCACCCTGGAGTTTGACTACACGGTGCGGCAGGGCGACATGGCCGCCGACCTGGACTATGCGGGCCCCGATGCCCTGTCACTTGGCGGCGGCGACAGCGGCGCGGCGATCAGCACGGCCGGCGGCGGCGAGATCCTCCTGCTCCTGCCGGCCCGCGGCAACCCGGGCTCGCTCGGCCATGCCCGCGACATCCTGGTCGATGCCGAGGCCCCGTCTGCCGTAGGCATCGCGTCGCCTAGCGCCAACGGCACGTACAGCACAGGGCATGCAGTCAACATTACCGTGTCCTTTGACGAGGCGGTCGTTGTCGCGGGGGCGCCAGCACTGGCGCTTGCAACCGAGCCGCCGCGTAGCGCCTCGTACGCCGGCGGCAGCGGCACGGACGAGCTGGCGTTCCTGTACGTGGTGCAGCCTGGCGACGAGGCGGCCGACCTGGACTATGCCGGCCCCGATGCCCTGTCCCTTGGCAACGGCGCGGCGATCGGTGATGCGGCTGGCAACGCCGCAAACCTGACCCTGCCCGCCGCGGGGCCTGGCGGCCCGCTGGCCGGCCGGAGCGACATTGAGATCCTAGGCGAACCGCAGCCCGCGTTGCGCCTGGCCGACCGCCTTGTGGATGGCGGAAGCTGGAGGCTCAGCAGCGCGCACGGCGTTGCAGTCTTTGGCATGGGCGGCGCCACGTACGCCGTGGTCGCATCTGCCGCCGAGAACGGCGTCCAGCTGATCCGCGTGCGCGACGGCGGCACGCTCGAGCCGGTCAGCACGCTAGGCGACAACGCCTCGCTGAACCTCGCCGCCCCCGTCGACATCGACGTGTTCAACATGGGCAACCGCACATACGCGATCACGGCAGGGTGGAACGAAGGCGTCCAGCTGATCCGCGTGCACGACGACGGCAACCTTACGGCCACCCCGGGTGGCCGCGCCGACCCCTCGGGGCCCTTGGGCGTCGACGCCTTCAATCTGGGCAACCGCACGTACGCCGTTGCCACTTCGAACACCTGGTCGGGCGGCGCGCACTTGATCCGCGTGCTCGAAAACGGCACGCTCGTGGATGCCTACTCGATTCTGGACAATTCCACGCTGCTGCTGCGCAGCGCCCGCGGCGTGGACGTGTTTACGATGCGAGGCGAGGATGGAGACCGCACGTACGCCATGGTTGCGTCCCAGACAGAGAACGGCGTGCAGCTGCTGCGGGTGGGCGGCGACGGCAACGGCACGCTCGCGCCTGTGGGCTGGATCGGCACTGCCAACAACAGCGCGCTGGCACTGGACAACGCCCGCGGCATGGACGTGTTCGAGACGGCGGGCGGCCGCACCTATGCGGCCGTGGCATCGTACGACAGTAGCGGCGTCCAGCTTATCCGCGTGCACTACAACGGCACGCTAGAGGCGGCCGGCTCGCTCCTGGACGACTCGGACGTTCCGAGCGGTTCGGTCGTCCCAGATTCGCCGGCCGCCGCGCGCCTTGGCGGCGCCAACAACGTCGACTCGTTTGCCATGGGCGGCCGCACGTACGTCGCCGTCGCCTCGCACGCCGGCGACGCCGTCCAGCTGGCGCGGGTGCACGAAAACGGCACGCTAGAGGCGGCCGGCTCGTTCTTCGACGATGTCTCGGTAGCGGCAAGGGACAACACGGGATCAGCGGACGGCGGCACGGTAGAGCTCGACGGCGCCTACGACGTCGACGCCTTCACCATAGGGCGCGCCACGTTCGCCATAGTGTCTCCGCAGTACGACGGTGGAATCCAGCTGCTGCGGCTGTCGCCCCCGCTCGTCACGGGAGTCTCCACGCCTGCGCAGAACGGCACGTACGCCGAGGGGGGCAGGATCAACTTCACAGTCGGCTTTGACGTGCCGGTATCGGTGTCGGGGCCGGTCCCCTCAATCCTGCTCGCCCTTGACGGGGCAGAACGCGCCGCAACGTACGTGTCGGGGCGCGGGACGAACTTGACCTTCGCCTACGAGGTGCGGCCAGGCGACAATGCGGGCCGCCTGGACAATGCGGGCGCCGCCTCCCTGATCACGCACGGCGCCGTGTCGGGCTTGCAGGGGGCGGAATACACCTTCCGCCAGTCCAAGCAACACACATGCAAATACATAGGGGGGTTTGTTACTCCTGTCGAATGCATGCCCGATGCGCCCCGGGAGGACATGCTCTGGAACGACCCCGTCGATGCCGACCTGGAGCTGCCGGCCCAGGGCTCGCCCGGCTCGCTGGGCCGGCTGCGGAACATCCAGATCGACACGGCGCCGCTTGTCACGCGCGCCGGCTCGCCGGACGAGCCGGGCCTGTACGGCGCCGGCTCTGTGGTCAACATCACCGTCGCCTTCAGCGAGGCGGTGGATGTGACAGGCATGCCGGCCCTGCCGCTCTCGACGAACCCGCCTAGGAGCGCAGTATACGTCGCGGGCACGGACGGCGATGCCGAGATTGCGTTCCGCTACGTCGTAGATGACGACGACGCCTCGGACATGCTCGGCTACGCGGACGGCGCGGCCCTGTCCCTTCCCGGCAGCGCGACGATCGTGGACTCGTCCGGGAACGGCGCCGACCTGGCACTGCCCAGCCTGGGCGGGCGGGGGCTGCTTGGCGCCTACGCCGGAATCCTCAGAATTGACGGCGTGGCCCCCGGAGCGGTCGCCGTCACGGATGCGATGCCAAAGGGCGCCCCGTACCGCGAGGGCGAGACGGTCAGAATCTCCGTCGACTTTGGCGAGCGGCTCGCGATCTCCGCTCGCGATCTCCCGCCTTCGCTCCGCCTGGTCCTTGACGACGGCGCGACTGCGACCGCCGTGTACGAGCGGCAGGCCGGCGGGCAGACGATGCTAGTCTTCAACTATACGGTACTGGCGGACGACAGCGCCGGCACGCTGGGCGCCGACGACCTGTCGTTCGGCGACTGGGATGTCGCGGACGCCGCGGGGAACGGCGCCGGCCTGGACCTGCCCGGACCCGGCGATCCAGGCTCGCTCGCATCGGCGGGCATCCAAATCGACACCAAGAGGCCGGGCGTCGTGTCGGTATCCTCGCCGAACGAGGACGGCGCGCACGGCGCCGGCTCGACGGTCGACATCGCCGTCTCCTTTGGCGAGGCAGTCAGCGTCGTGGGCGCGCCCATGCTGGCTCTGGCGACGGATCCGCCTAGGAGCGCAGTGTACGTCGCGGGCAGCGACGGGGATGCAGAGCTAGCGTTCCGCTACAGTGTGCAGGCCAACGACACGGCGGGCCGCCTGGACTATGCGAACCGCAGCGCACTGTCGCTCGACGGCGGGACGATCAAGGATGCGGCTGGGAACGACGCCGACCTCCTTCTGCCTCCGACGGGCTCGCCGACCTCGCTCCATGCCTCGAACATCACAATAGGCAGCGGCTCGGGCCCCGGCTCGGGCGGCAGCGGCTCGGGCGGCAGCGGCTCGGGCGGCAGCGGCTCGGGCGGCAGCGGCTCGGGCCCCGGCTCGGGCGGCAGCGGCTCGGGCCCCGGCGGCGGCCCCGACGGTGGCTCGGGCCCCGGCGGCGGCCCCGACGGTGGCTCGGGCCCCGGCGGCGGCCCCGACGGTGGCTCGGGCCCCGGCGGCGGCCCCGACGGTGGCTCGGGCCCCGGCGGCGGCCCCGACGGTGGCTCGGGCCCCGGCGGCGGCCCCGACGGTGGCTCGGGCCCCGGCGGCGGCCCCGACGGTGGCTCGGGCCCCGGCCCCGACGGCGGTACTGCCAACACCACGACGGTAGTCTTGGGGCCGAACGACATCGTTGGCCGGGGCAATCATACCGCCGATGGCCCCGGCGTGCGCATCGCGATCGACGTGTCGGGCCTGCCCGGCGCTGGCACCGCGGACGGAACCGTGCAGTTCCCGTCCAACGGCGCCGTCGTGGCGACGTCGTTTGCAACCGTGTCGTTCCCGACCGGGGTGGAGGCGACATCAGTACCTGTCGGCGGCATGCTCGCCCTGCATATAGTGGACGCGGCCAGCCGCAGCCTGCCGTCAAACTCGAGCATCCAAGAGGCGCTTTCCTACGACGGCTCGGGCCGCGTTCTGCCGCGAAGCATAGTAGAGATCGGCGGAGGCGGGGACGGCCGCATCAAATTCGCCGATCCCATCCGCATATCCCTCGACGGCCAGGCCGGCGGCCGCGCGTTCTACGTCGAGGGCGGCGCAAACGGCACGATCCGACCGATCGACCTGGCGTGCGCGGCAGACGACACTGTCAGGGTCCACCGCCAGCTCAACGGCATGGGCGAGTGCCGAATCGAGTCGGGCGGCGACATGGTGATCTACACGTACCACCTGACGCAGTTTGGCACCGTCGCATCCGAGCGCGGCACGCCGCCGCCCGTCGTCTACACGTGCTCGATCCGCCTCGGCATGGACAGCCTGGCGGTGCCTGCCAGCCCGGGCAGCTACTCCGAGGCGGCCCGGCAGGACGTGGTCAACTCTGGCTCGCAGGCGTTTGAGCGGGTCGACCTTGATGCGACCCCGTGGTACATCGACCCCGCTTCGGATCGGCCCGGCCCCGGCGCCCCTCGCCTGGACGCCTCGCTCACCGTGCTGGGAACTGCGGCCCGGGGCGTGACGTTTGCCCCCCTGTCCGCGGCCGGCGCGGCGCTCGGGCTCGAGGGCGGCCAGGAGCGGGCGCTGTGGCTTGCGATCAACCTGACGGGCCACGACCAGGTGAATGCCAGCCGGCTCGTCCAGCAGGTTACGTACACTGCAGAGTGCGCCGGAGCGCCGGCGCGATAGGGGCCGCCGCCTCGCCGCGGCGGCGGAGGGGGGGGGGGGCGCAGGCGGCCGCGAAGGGGGGGGGGGCGCAGGCGGCCGCGAAGGTGCGGCCTAGATCGCGGCATCGCTTCCTGCGCCGACCCAAACCCCTCTCCCTCGCCGGCACCTTGGGATTCCTGTGCCGCGGCCGCCCGCGCCGCGCCGGGCGCGGATCGGGCCCGCGACTAGGCCCTGATGCGCATGGGCGACTGCTCTTGGCGGCCCTCTTGTTCCTGCCCACGCCCACCTTGCGGAAGTGGATGCCGCACGTGCCGCCGCCGCCGCCCACCGCGGCGCAGCCTCGCCAATCTTATAAGATGGCGCCAGGCCCGCGGCGCATTGGCCGGGCGGATCGAATGCGCGCTGTGCGGCCGCAGCTTTGCGCCGCACGGCGGCCGCAGCCGCCTGTACTGCAGGCGGTGCGAGGACAAGGCCGACAGGAGGGTCGCCGAGGTGCTGAGCATGCGCTGCAGGGTGTGCGGCAAGGAGTTTGCAACAAAGCTAAGATCGGCCAGGTACTGCTCGGATGCGTGCCGCGCCGAGGCCACGCGCCGCTACAACCGCGAGTGCATGCGGCGGTACCTGGCCGACCCGGAGAAGCGCGCCATTATCCTGGCGCGCACGAGGGCGGCCGCGGCCGCCCGCAGGGCCAGGGAGCGAGGGGGGCGCGAGCCAAAGGCGCGCCGGGCCGCCGGCCGCGCGCCGCCGGCCGCAGCGCCAAAGTCGAGCGCATGCCGGCTGTGCGGCCGCAGCTTTGCGCAGTACGGCGGAGCCCACCACGCCTACTGCAAGCGCTGCACGGCCAAGGCGGACAGGACAATCTCCAAGGCGCTGCGCGTGGACTGCAAGGCGTGCGGCAAGGCGTTCTCTACTACCAACCGCTCCGTCCGATACTGCTCGGATGCGTGCCGCGCCGAGGGGCAGCTGCGCGGCAAGCGCGAGCTCAACCGCAGGCGCATGGCCGATCCCGAGGCGCGCGCCATTGCGAGGGCGCACATGAGGGCGTGGAGCGCAGCGCGCAGGGGCGGAAAGGCGGGGCGCCCCAAGCGGCGGCAGGCATAGCGCGCAGCGCACGGCTGCGCAGGGGGAAGGGGCCGGACAAGAAGCCGCCGCGCTGCGATGCGGACGCGATCGAGCTGCCGCGCCCGCCCCGCCTGCGCGCATGCGGCCGCCTACCGCATCCTTATAGTTGCCGTGCCGCGCCGCCCTGCGTGGACTGCGCCGCTGCCGCCGGGCGACTGCGCGCCGCGCTCGGCCGGGCAGTGCGCGAGTGCCCGCGCGGCTCCGTCCTGGCCCTGTCCGGCGGCCTTGACAGCTCGATCATAGCGCACATTGCGGGGGCGTCCGGGGTGGGGCCCTCGTCGGCCGTCGCCGTCATTGCACGCGACTTTGTCGCCTCCGACACGACGTACTGCCAGATGGCCGCCTCGAGCTCGGGCCTGCCGCTGCGGATCGTAGAGGCGGGAACGGACGAGCTGCTCGACGCCGCGGCGGGGGCCATCAAGACTCTTCGCACGTTCAACGACATAGAGGTGCGCAACTCGGCCGCGTCGTACCTGGCCGCCAAGGCGGCCCTGGATTCGGCCGGCGGCGGGGACGGCGGGCCGTGCCTGGTCACCGGCGACGGGGCCGACGAGCTGTTCGCCGGCTACTCGTTCCTGCTTGCAAAGAGCCCCGGCGACCTGCCGGAAGAGCTTGCGCGGATGCGCCGCATCATGCGGTTCGCATCGCACGAGATCGGCAGGAGCCTCGGCGTGCGCGTCGAGTCGCCCTTCCTGGACGGCGAGGTCGCCGACATCGCCGCCGATGCGGGGCCCGATCTGCTCGTCGGCAGGTCCCCGGGCGGCGGCATGTGCGGCAAGTGGGTGCTGCGCCGCGCGTTCGAGGATGTCCTGCCGCCGGCGATCGCGTGGAGGCGCAAGGTTCCGCTGCAGGACGGGTCGGGGACGGCGGGCCTGCCGGGCCTCTTTGATGCGCTCGTTCCCGACGAAGAGTTCGAGCGCCGCCGCGCCGAGGTGGCCGAGGCCGACGGCGTAACCCTGCGCACAAGGGAGTCGCTGCACTACTACGGCGTGTACAGGGGGCTGCACGGCCGGCCGCCGCGCGCGGCGGACCCGGGCTCCGCCTGCCCGTACTGCGGGTGCGAAGTCTGCGCAGACGACCGCTACTGCCGCATGTGCGGGGCGCACCCGGTGTAGGGGACCGTGGCGTGCAGGGCGCGGGCCCGCGCCGGGCTTGGCTCTCACCGACCCTTCCACTTTCTCGGCTTGCGCTTGAATATGCGCCTGCACCCGTTGCAGCAAAAGTAGTACACGACGCCGCCGTGCTCGTGGGTCACGGCAAGATCCTCGTCGAGCTCGATGCCGCACACGGGATCAACGGGCACGGGTGGCCTGACCGCGCGCCGTATTTATCTCTAGGTGCGGGCCGGGATCCGCCGGGCCCCAAGCGCGCCTCCGCCTCCCCGCGCCGCCCTGCCGCTGGAACCCGTGCAGAGGATGCGGCGCTGCGTCCGGGAGCGGCGCCGCATCCGTAGGGCGCCGCGCCTCTTCCCCCCGCCAATCGGCGGCCGGACGGCGGGCGGATGCGGCCCGGCCCTGCCCGCGCGCTGGCGCCCGCGCCACCCAACGCATAATACAGGGCCGGCGGGCCGGGATCGGGTGGGGCCTGCGACGAGTCCGCTGTCCGGCAAGGAGCTTGGGGAGATCGTGAAGGAATGCGGCAGCATGCCGGCTGTCGCCCGCCGGCTAGAAGAGGAGGTGCGCACTCGTCCCGGCGACGTCCCCCTCCTGTACCTTGCCGGCGTCGCGAACATGGAGGCCGGCGACCTCGAGAAGGCGTTGCGACTGCTGCGCGAGTCGCTGCGCGTGTTCCCGCGGCTGGCCCCGGCGCATGCGACCATGGGCAGGATATACGCAAAAATGGGGCGCCACAAGAAGGCCGCGGCATGCTGCAAGAGGGCGATGCGGCTCGACCGCGGCTCGGCCGATCCGCTTGTGGCGTATGGCCGGGTGAAGATCGACGCTGGCAAGGGCAAGGCGGCACTGCGCCTGTTCCGCGCCGCGGCGCGGCGCGAGCCCGACAACGGCGAGGCGTACATTGGCATGGGGGAAGCGTACATGCTGATTGATCGCCCGTCCAGAGCCGCGGCCTCCTTCCGGAGGGCCTCTAGAATCGACCCCGACTCCGTTGATGCCACCACCTCCCTTGGCAAGGCCCTGGTGTCGTCCGGGCGGCTCGAAAAGGCCATTGCCGCATTTGACAGGGTCATTGCAATGGATCCCGACTCGCCGCTGGGGCACATACTGCGCGCCACGACTCTGACCGAGATGGGGCGGTACGACGAGGCCGAGGCGTCGTACGATGCGGGCATCGCCGCAAACCCCGACGCCTCGGTGTCGTGGGCCATGCGGGCCGACAACCACGGCCTCGCCGGCAGGGCGGAGGACGGCAGGAGGTGCGTCGAGAAGGCCCTTGCCCTGGGCCGGGCCGGCAAGGGGCGCGGCGACGGCGACAAGTTCGACGGCCTTGTAGCGGATGCGATGGAGTCGATCGCCGAGGCCGAAAAGGGCGGCGATGCGCGTTGAAGGTAGACACGATCCACAACGCAGACTGCCTCGACTGCCTGTCGAATCTCCCCGGTGAGTCGATGGACCTGATTGTCACGTCTCCGCCCTATGCAGACAACCGCAAGGGCGCCTACCGCGGCGTTCCCATAGACGGGTACGTGGACTGGTTTCTTCCCATTTCGCGCGAGCTGTACAGGGTGCTGCGCCGCGACGGCTCCTTCGTACTGAACATAAAAGAAAGGGTCGTCAACGGGGAACGCGCCACCTATGTCATAGATCTGATTCTTGAGATGCGGAAACAGGGATGGGTGTGGACGGAAGAGTACCTATGGCACAAGAAAAACTGCTACCCGGGCAAGTGGCCCAACCGCTTCAGGGATGCGTGGGAGCGCTGCCTTCACTTTACAAAGCAGAAGGATTTTCGCATGTTTCAGTACGATGCGGTGGTGCCCGTGGGAGACGGGCGTGACGAGCGGCAGGACCACCCCGCGGCTGCAGGCGTGGACAGGAATGCCGCCAAAAATGAGGGCGGCGCTGGCGGGGATGCCTCTGGTTGGGCGGGACGCGACATGGCGTACGCGACGAACGTGATCCACATGGCCACAGAGTGCTCGAATGTAAACCACAGCGCGGCGTTTCCGGCTCCACTCCCCGCATGGTTCATGAAACTGTTTGGCGCCAAGGGTGACATTGTACTGGATCCGTTCATGGGGAGTGGGTCTACGGCCATTGCCGCAATCGATCTGGGGCTCCACTATGTGGGCATAGAGATCGAACCCAAGTATTGCAAGGCGGCGCTTTCTAGGATAAAAGCCCACAAAGCCAAAGCTCCAATTATCTTCGACCACGTCCGTCGTATAGGGGTTCTACTAAAGTTGACAAGAATTGACCAGGTGTCAAGATCTCTTCACCCCTGTGGTGGTATAGCAGGGACGACAGAGTAGGGCATGGGGCGAAAGGGATCGATTCCAGTGGGCAAGGGCTTCATGCCTGGCACGAGCGCCCACAAGCTCAAGCGCCTTGCCAACAAGGAGATGGACGCGCTGACGGCCAAGAGGTACATGGCCGCGTACCACCGCAAGAAGGGCAGGTCGTTCAACGAGATAGCCGGGATGGTCCTTGCATCGTACGACGCGGTCAGGGACTGGCTGGTGAAGATGCACAAGGGGGGCCTGAAGGCGGCCCCGCGGGGCAAGAGCCCCGGCAGGCGCCGATCAATTCCGCTCGAGATCCGCTGGGAGTTGATCATGGACGTCTTCATGGGGCCGCAGGCGGCCGGCTACAAGGCCAACGTGTGGACGTTCAAGCTCCTGCACGACCATCTTGAGAAAAAGTACAAGGTGAAGATAGCATACTCGACGGCCGCAAAGAACTTCAAGGAGATGGGCATACGGCTCAAGGTGCCCCGCCCCGCACACCCAAAGGCGGCGAGCCTCGAGGAGCGGCTCGCCTTCCAGGCGGAGGCGCGCGCCAGGATCAAGGAGGCCGCCGCAGCCGGCTACCATACGGTCTTCATCGACGAGGGCCATGCGCAGGGCTACAAGAACGGGCGCGAGACGGCGGGGCTGAGGGGGGTCGAGATCGTGCGCACGTCGAGCGTCGGGCGCGCACGCCTGAGCTTCTTCGTAGCCGTCGGCTACGGGTGGGTCTTCGTCATGGAGTGCCCCGGCCGGGCCAACAGCGAGGCGTACACGAGGTTCCTTGACAGGGTCAACGCCCTAGTCGGCAAGATTCAGACCATAGACGACAACGCCGGATACCACACCTCGGACAGGTCCAGCGACCACATCCGGGACAACGCGGACCGCCTGAGGCGCATACCCACGCTTCCGTACACGCCCAACGACAACGTCGCCGAGCCGCAGATCCGCGGCATAAAGACCGCCATGTCCAACGTAGGGCTCGACAGCGTCGGGGCCATAAGCGGCGAGCTCGGGTGGTGCTTTGAGAGCGACCTAGTCGTCCCGGTCGAGTTCTACGACTATGCGACTACGGTCAACGCGCCGCAGATCAGCCCCCGCAAGGCGGCGGGGATCAAGAAAAGGCTCGGGCCGGGAGAGCACTTTGTGTACGTGCAGAGGAGAATGCCGGAAGAGGAGATCACCCTGCCGACCATCGAAGAGATTAAAGCGAAGGAGGACAAGATACTCCCTCCGGAAAAGCGCGCAGAGCTGCCACTTGTGCTGACCAACTCGAACATTCCCGCCAACTTTCTTGCGAGGCTTCCCCAGATATTGCTTGAGGAATAGAGTGGCATGCCCCGCTGCGATAAATGTTGCACTTGTGCCGCGCTGCGGAATAACAATTTACGATACAATTGTTTTGCGTAACTATTTTGTCGACCTTAATTGCATGCAATCTTCAATACGTTTTCGTGAACTCAGATAGAACCCCTATAAACGAGCTGGATGACATGAATACCTCCTGACAAATTTTGGCGGCGGGGCTGTCGTAACCACTTCAGAAACCGCGATAGTCGCAAAAAAGGGCGGGCGGACGGGCGGATGAAAACGTGCCGATCGTGCTGCGGCTTGTCGCATGCCGGACATGCGTGACACGCGCTCAAGAGCACGTTCGGTGAGGATCGCATCGAGGATCGCACCGGTGCCACCCAACCCGACGTTCTTGTATACTTCGCACAGATCCTCGTAGGATCCCGGCCCCCCGAGCATGTCCCAAAGCGGCTTGCCTATCAGTGCGTGGTTTTTCACGTCCAGGTACCTGCACCCGATCGAATACGCATATTCGTCTGCACCGTACGGGTTGTACGCCATTCCGAAATACGTCTGGGTTTTAGGAAACGCGTTTTTCCTGATACAATGTACGGTCAGATGTTTGCGTGTTGTCGTGAGGCATTGATCCTTGTTAGGAGACGGCGACTTGAACTCTATGTATATTTCTTTGCTCGTGCTGTCGCTTATGTACAGGTCCGACCTCACGTCCCTGCTCACCTTGCTACTGCCGTCGCCGCGCACAAGCTTGACTAGTCGCTGGACCTCGTGGCGGTAATTCTGGAATCGCTTGCCGATTCCCACTTCGTGCACTATGTTGTCAACTTCTGCTAGCGTGTCGGCCGGAACGTAGCTCGCCAGATCATGCTGGCGTTCGACAGTGCGGAAGCTTTGACGTGCGAGGGCCTCTGCGCAGTGCTCATAGGTGCTACCCAGGCCGCTCGACAGTGATCTCTCGAAGTTGGACCCCCTGCTGGCGCTCTTTGGCAGCAGCGCCCTGTGGAACGGCTTGTGGCCGCCTTTCGCCTCTTCCCCCGTGGCGGCAGTTTTCAAATACTGTGCCTTCTTCTTGCGCGCGAGATCTTCGATCCACTTGCGCAGGTATTCCTCGAGCTCGCGACTTGTATCGCTAGACAGCGCCATTGGGACCACACACCAGCATGTTTTCGTCAAACCCTGTAGCCCTTCTTCCCGATCTGCGATTGACCGTCCTGCGAAGGCGCTTGATTATCGACAAGCCGGCATCCTGCACTATGTCGTCATATATGCCAAGCTTGTCGTTGACTATGACTACGGCGACGCCATTTTTGCCCATGGTGGATTCTGATACGTTGCGGAGTGTCTTGGCTACAGCGTGCTTGTATTTTGCCACTGCGGCTTTGCTGGTGCCGTTGGCCCTGCGGCCTACCTCCTGATCGCTTTTATCCTCGATGCCAAGCAGTTCGTACGCATATCTGTGCTGTTCATGGTAGTCGATCAATCCTATGTATGGGGGAGACGTTATGACGTGGGTTATACCAGTGCGCGAAAAGTCGAATGTCCTTGAATCGCCATGGAGTGCCTTGGTATGGACAGACTGCCTTATTTTTTGAAACTCGGCAAGCCTATTGACGACGTCGTCGCAGTACCTCTTGATAAAGACCATGGAATTTTTTGTTGGATGGCATGTCCTGCTGTGCTTGAGACAGTAGTAGTCTGTCGGGTAGGGCTTTTTTGGATAATCAACTTCGTAATGTGCTATCATGCGCGACGATCTGGCCGAGCGTGTAAGTATAATTTTGAGTACGTCTTGGTACCTGTGCTTTGGTATGAGCTCCTTGAAGACAAGGAGTGTATGCAGTGCGTCGGGGTGGAACCATCTGTTCAGATATGCCGAATCTGTACGCAGCTTGCGAGGCTTGCCAACAAAGCTGACTGGATCGGTCTTCGTTGCGCAGCTTAGAGTTTCAGACAGTATGGCATTGACCTCTTTTCTGAGGGCGGCGATGTCATATTTTGCGGTCTTTACATTGCACAACATGACATTAAACTTGCTAATGTCAATACCGATTGAGGGTATTCCGCGCGTGTTTGCTTGGATGAGGGTTGTACCGGATCCCATGAACGGATCACACACCCTCTTTGCACCCTTGAGATCATGATCCAAGAAATAGTCTACTAGCTGCGGCACAAACTTGCCAAAGTACGGGTGTATGCCATGAACGTGCTTGGTGCGCATTTTTTGCGGCATTTCTCTCTCTGTCCAACTCAACTGCTTGACTAGCTTTGCGGGCGGCGGCGACACGTCACAGCGCCTCCCATCCCGTTGCGGTCCTGGCACTGTTTGGATTGCACCTGATGTCATGGGGGCCTACCATGTGGCCGATGAGGGGTGCCGAGCGTGGCTTTGCGGGTCGGGGGTGACTGGGGCCAGGGGTCGACCTGATCAGAACCGCAACGCTATGAGACGGCATGCGTGACCCTGCATGCCTGAATCCTACCGCAACTGCCGGTGCCAACGGGCGGAGGCGTCATTTTGGATTTAATAAGAGTTTTTTGATCTGACGATCGCCAGCATGTGGGCCGACACGCAGTCCGTCGTATGCGGTGGCGGCCTTCCATCATTGGCACCGTGGTCGGGGCCTGGATGCGCCCTGTTGCCAGTGTTGTGGTCTGTCGACCGGCACTTTGCCTTGTCAGCACTGGCGCTGACGTGTCGTATCCACACTGTTCAGAGTGGACATCAGGGCTGGCAGTGGGTGGTGCATGATTGCGCCTCGTCTGCACCTGCGCGCGACCGAGTCGCCGACGACCACGTTCCTGGCAGTGGGTGGTGCATGATTGCGCCTCGTCTGCACCAGGCACAACCCTGCCGCCGTCAGGTCTGCAGTGCCACTGCGGTTAGCAACCCTGCAACGAGCAACGCGCCGGATATGCGCGCAAACAGCAGCGTCGCCGACATTGCCCCGACAAGCCTGCCCCAGTCGGCAATGCCTGCCGGGGCGGCACTCCTACCTTCGCCATCCGCCGCCCCTGACGCGACGCGGCCTCCATCTCTGACGCTCGCCCGCAGCCTTGTACCCGCCGCGATCGCTAGCGGCATGCCTCCCGCGGCCGCCAGCGACCAGACGGGAAGGATGCCCGCCCACACCCCTGCCGCCAGGGCCGACATGGCCGCGACAGGAAACGCCCAGAACAGCGGCGCCGCGCGGGCGGGGCCGCCTGCCGCGATCACCAGCGTGCGCCGCCCGCCGGACGCATCCGCCTCGTGGTCGGGAAACGATGCGACGAACAGGACGGCCGACGACAGCGCGCCGACGGCCGCGCCTGCAAGGGCCGCCTCGGCCGACAGCGCCCCCTCCTGTATGTACGCGGCCCCGACGACGATCATGGCCCCCTTTGCGGCGACGAATACCTCTGCGAGCCCCGAGTCGACGATCCTCGTAGAGTAGAACCAGATCGAGGCCGCGGCAAACCCGAGTATTGCGGCGATGATCCACCCGTGCGCGATCGCAAAGTACGCGCCGGCCGCGCACCCTGCCAGCAGCAGCGCGATGCCGGCGCGCCGCACCCGGCCTGCGCCGATCAGGCCGTCGGCTATGACGCCGGTCCCGCCGCTCATCGGAGTCCTCCTTGCGCGCGCGTCGATCCCCCTCTTGTGGTCTGCATAGTCGTTGAGCAGGTCGACGCTCGCGTGCAGCGCGAGCACGCCGGCCATGGTGAGGGCGGCGGATGCCGCGTCGATCTGCGCGCCCCTCCACGCCGCAGCGGCCAGCCCCGCAGAGACGGCCACGACCGAGGCGAGGAGGAACCTTGCGCGCACGGCGCGCAGCCACGAAGAGATCATCATACAAGCGACTCGTCGCTGACCTCTAGCGGCCTGCGCCCCTCGAACCCAGACTCCGCATCGTGCCAGAACTTTATCTCGCTCTCGCCGGCCTTCCAGCACAGCCATATCTCCTCGTCGAACCGCTTTGACGGAAAGTCGAGCAGCCCCTCGTCGATGTTCTTGACGACGGCGCCGGTGCTCTCCAGCTGCTCGACCGAGTGGTAGAACAGCGTAAGGGCCGAGTTGAGGGCCCGCTTGGCCTCGGCGACCGCGGCCATCCCTCCGCCGCCCATGACGGCGGCCCGCAGGCGCCCCTCGGCGCGCGCCACCTCGTCGCGGCACGACACGACGCGGTCGTACCTCTTGGCCACGTCGGGCAGGGCCTCGTTGGCGCTCTTCACGGTAAAGTATCTTGCCGCGGGCCGCACGGCACGGCGCGCCGGCGGGGCGATTAAAAACGTACCCGGCGCGCGGCCCTGTCCGTGCCGGAGGACGGCCCGCGGCTCCCGCCCCAAGATATTTTTATCCGCGGCGCGGCGCGGCGCCGTGGGGGCGGTAATCGGCATCATAGGCGGCGGGCAGCTCGGCAGGATGCTCGCCGAGGCGGCCTCGTCGTCCGAGTCGCTAGCGGGGCGCATCTCGCGCACCGTGGTGCTCGACCCCACGCCGGGCTGCCCCGCCGCGCAGGCCGGCGCCGGCCAGATAGTGGCGGGGTTCCGCGACAGCGCGGCCATACGCGAGCTCGCGTCGCGCGCGGACATCATCACGTACGAGATCGAGTCTGGAGACGCGGACGTGCTAGAGTCCATCCGGGGCGAGACGCAGGTGAGCCCCCTGCCGTCGACCCTCCGGGTCATACAGGACAAGCTGCTGCAAAAGTCGTTTTTGCGCGACCGCGGCATCGCCGTAGCGGACTTTGCCGGCGTCGAGTCGCGAGCGCAGCTCGACGAGTCGCTCGCAAGGTTCGGGTGCCCCGCCATACTCAAGGCGCGCAGGGACGGGTACGACGGGAGGGGCAACTACCGCATAGCCTCGCCGGACGGGGCCGGCGCGGCCCTCGGGTACTTTGGCGACCGCCCCGTCATGATCGAGCGGGCCGTCGACTTTGGGATGGAGGTGTCGGTGATCGCCGCGCGCAACACGCGCGGCCGCATTGCGACGTACCCGGCCGTCGAGAACATGCACGGCGAGGGGATACTGCGAACGACGGTGGCGCCGGCGCGCGCGCCGCAGTCCGTCCTTGACGAGGCCGCCAGCGTGGCCCGACGCACCATGGAGGTGCTCGACGGCGCAGGCGTGTTCGGCATCGAGATGTTCGTCGAGCGCTCCGGCGGCGTGCTGGTCAACGAGATCGCCCCGCGCGTGCACAACTCGGGCCACCACACGCTCGTCTCGTCCGAGACGCCGCAGTTCGAGCAGCACCTGCGCGCCGTCCTCGGCATGGACCTCGGCCCCACGCGCCTGCTCCGGCCGGCCGTCATGTGCAACATACTCGGGCCCGACGGGTTCGAGGGGCCGTACTCGATCGCCGGCGCGCCGGATGCCGGCGGGGATGCGCACCTCAAGATGTACGGCAAGGCCGTATCACAGCCGCGCCGCAAGCTCGGGCACCTCACCGTAGTCGGCGCGGACGGGGGTGCGGACGGAGTGGACGGCGGGAGCCCCGCCATCGACGCGCTGCTAGAGCGCGCCCTTGCCGCGCACGGGGCCATTCGGATCGAGCCGGCTGCAGGCAACGACGCCGGCGGCGCTTCGCCGCCCTGACGGCCGCAGGCGCGATCGCCCGAAAAAAGGAATATTAGAGCGCGGCCGGACGGCGGCCCGTTGGCGCTTGCAGCCTCTTACGTGATGGTCGGCGTTGCAATCGCACTGCTTGCCGTGTACGGGGCGGACGTGGCCGCCGCAAAGTCCTCGCCGGCCGGGGACGAGGGGTTTTTGCCGTTCGACCACATGGCGCGCGGCCTGGGCCTGGGCCTGCCGTCCATGGTGCTGCCGATCGCCGCCTTCTTCGTGTCGCGAAGGGAGCCGTCAAGGCCCCTCGGACTCCTCTTGGCAGCCGCCGGCATCCTGATAATCGTCGGCGGCGCCGTCGTCCTCTCGATGCCGCCGCCCTCGGAGCCGGAGGCCGCCGAGGGGCCGGCGCGGAACGCGGCCGCCTCGGCCGCGCCGCTCCTGGCCGTCGGCTCGATCATCGTGGCCCTCGGCGCCATCAAGGTCCGCAGGTCGTAGGGGGCCGCCGCCGTGGCAGACGCCCAGCCAGGCACGGCAGGCGGCGGGAGCGTCATGCTCCGGGCCGCGGGATCTGCAGCCCCGGGCGCAGCGGGCCTTCCGGCCTCCGAGATTCCCGTGTGCGCAAGGTGCGGCGGCGAGGCGAGGCGGCCGCGCGACTGCGAGCACACGGGGTGGGCCGTGTTCTGCACCGAGTGCTACGTCGAGCTCCACTACTACCTGACCGAGCCCGGCGCTGAGGGCAGTTGAGCGGCCTCGACGAGCTCGTCGCCTGGGTCACGGGCCTGGTATCCGAGCACCTGTTCGCCGGCGTCTTTCTGGCGGCCCTCGTCGAGACCGTCTTTCCGCCCATACCGACGCTTGCCATATTCCCGCTGGCCGGCTACGTCGCCTCGCAGAGCGGGCTCGATGCGGCCGGGGCCGTCGCCCTGGGGGTGGTCGGCGGGGCCGGCGCAACGATCGGCTCGACGGCGATCTACGCCGTCTCGCGCAGGCTCGGCAGGGCCGCCCTGCTCAGGTACATGCGGTACGCCCGCGTCGACGACGCAAAGCTGGCGCGCGTCGAGGCGTGGTTTGCCGCGCACGGGGACAAGGCCGTCTTCCTTGGACGCCTGGTCCCCGTAATGCGCGAGATGATCTCGGTGCCCGCCGGCATCCTCCGCATGCCGGTCCCAAAGTTCCTGCTGTTCACGTTCGCCGGCTCGTGCGTGTGGAGCACGGGCGTGATCCTGGCGGGGTACTACTTTGGGGTGTCCGTGTTCGGGGCGCACTGACGCGGCGGCGCGCCTTGGGACGGCGGGCGCGGGCCGGGGCGGCCGCCGCGCCGCCTCTTGGGCCGGGACGCGGCATCACGCCTGGACAGGCGCGGGGCATCGGGGAGGCCACTCTGCAGCCTTGCGCCCTGTGCCGCAACCTGGCGGCCTGGCGCCCGGCCCCGGCTGCCGATGCGGACCGGGCGGCATTGCGGGATGTGGCGGCCCGCCCGCGTTCGGCGCCCTTGATGGGCGCGGCCGTCCGGGCAGGCGTGCGGCACAGGCCCAAAACAATGCGCCGTATTGCGCGCCATGGCCGGGCGCGGGCGGCGCTCGGATGCGCGCCCGAACAATACGCCGTACTGCGCGGCGCCGCCGTTGCGCCGGCCACCCGCACACTGTCCATCTCGCGCGGGATGCCGCCGGCAGGCTGCCCACTGGCTGCTGTGCGGCACTGCCGCCCCGGCCGGACCGAGTGGCCGCCCCGGCTGCGATCTCAGCCGCGCCGTCCTGCCCGCCGCCGACTGCCGCCCCGGCCGCGCCTGTCGGCCCTCTCCCCCTCCGCATCGCCGCCCCTCTCGGGCGCCCCCTCGCCCGGCATCGCGGGGTCTGCCATGGGCGAGCGGCCGGCGGCAAGCACGAACGGAGTATCCGATGCGGCCATGCGCGGGGGCGCGAGCGGAGCGGCGACCTCGCCGGCCGCGGAGATTCTGCCCGCCCATTGACTGCGCCGGGAGCGGGCGCGCCGGCCGGCCCGAGCCGCCCGCTCCACTGCCCGCCCGCCCCGGGCGCGCCAAGGCCGAGCGGCTCGGCCGCGCCGGCGCCGACCACTCCTGCATACCTTGCAAAGGGCGAGCCCGTCGCGCCGGCACCGGGACGGTCCCGAGCCCGACCGAAATGTCCTGCAGCATCCCGACGCTTGCCCCCGACCGCAGCCCGCCGCCGAGCCCTGCAAGCCCCCCGCGCAGCCCGCGGCGCGCTGGTACGAACAACCGACCGCATCTCCTGTCCTATAGGCGGCAGGTTCCCCGCCACGGGCCATGCGCCTGCCAGGCGCAAATTTTGTCCCTGTGCAGCGCCGCACATGGCCGGCAGGACGAGGGGCATCTGGGCTGTGACAAGGGTTCGTCGCATTCTGAACTGCGAGATCTGCGGAGCTCTGCGGACAGAGGAGACGCGGCGCGGCGGCCTGACCGGCACATCGCAGCTAGACGCGTCCATCAGTATCCGCTCAAGGTGCGAGTGCGGATGCTTCGACCGCGCTGACATGCACAACGACCCTGTAAAGGCACCCGACAGCCGGTTAGATGTGGTCGGGCGGATCGTGTCCGCGCACTTTGCAGGGGCCGCAGCCCGTGGTGCGACAGCCGCGAGGCCGGCGGTAGCATCCGTGTCATGTACATCTGGGATCTGCTCGACGTGGGGAGCGGCCGGCGGTGCGCGCGGCTGCCATGCGCATGGGATCAAACTCGCCTGTCGCCACGCCAAGCAGCGGGCGCATGCGCGGGTGGACTTAAAAATAGGGCGGGCGGGGGCGGCGGCATGGCGAGGAGTGGCGGACGGGATGCGGCATCCGTGGCCGATCTGTCCTGCGGCGTCATCGGTTTGGCATACGGATTTGCCAAGGCGACCATTCGCGTCACGGCTGGCAACGGCACCGACGAGCCGTGCAGGTACGCGTTCAAGGCCAACGCGGGCTCCAAGTTCATCTGCAGGTCGGTCGAAGACCTTGCCGTGGACAACCTGTCCGGCCTCTACAGGCGGAGCGGCAGGCGCGTCCTGATCGGATGCGTCCCGTGCCGGCCGTTTTCCAGCTACGGCGGGAACCGATCGCCCGGCACGCGGTGGTTCCCACTCGACGCGTTTGCGCGGCTTGTACGCGGCACGTCTCTCCCCGTGGCCTCGATGGAAAACGTGTCGCACCTGCGCCCGCGTGCCATATTTGAAAAATTTCTCAAGCGCCTCAAGGGCGGGATGTGCCGCGCCAGGCACGACGCTGCAACCTGCTCCGACTACGGCACTCCGCAGACCATACGAAGGCCGGTACTGCTCGCGTCAATGCCCGGGGACGCAGGCGCGATCAACAGGGCGCACCGCGTGGGTCTGCCCGCCGTGCGTGACGCCGTCGGATATCTCGATCCCATACGGGCCGGATGCATCTCCCCCCAGCATCCTCGCCACAGGTCGCGCGATCTCCTCGCCGCCGACCTTGAGCGCATCTCGCAGACCACGCGGGGCGGCGGGCGGAGGGGCTGGGTTCGCCGGCTTGTCCTCCCATGCCGCAGGATGCAGTCGAGGCGATCGTACGACCGCGCGCACGGCCGCATGCGGCGGGATCGGCCGACCCCTGCGACAACCCTGCAGGCCATGGCGCTCGGGAGCGGGCGGTTTGGCCGCACTGAGCAGGATGGGGTGCCGTCCCTCGGGGAGGCGGCACCGATCAGGGCGTTCCCGCGCGGCCACGAGCTCGAGCTAGGAGGATCCGGCATTCGGATTGGCACGGAGGCAAGGCACATGGGAAACACCGTGCCCGCCGCCCTTGGGAATGTGATCGCGCTGAGCGCAAAGGGGAACTTGGTGGGGCACGATGGCGGGGTATAGCCTCACGATAGGGCTAAACGCCCTGAACCACCTGGGCGTCAACCTGTACAGCAGCGTGCCGGCGGTCCTGTCGGAGGCCGTGGCAAACGCCTGGGATGCCGACGCCCGGAACGTCTCGATAGACATCGGCGCCGACTCGATAACAATCGTAGACGACGGGCACGGTATGTCGCGGGACGACTGCAACAAGAAGTTCCTGACCGTGGGCTACGCCAGGAGGAAGGAGGGCGGAAGATCCCCCGGCGGCAGGGTGGTGATCGGCAGGAAGGGGATCGGAAAGCTGTCCCTCTTTTCGATTGCAGACGTGATAGAGATTCACACCGCAAGGAAGGGCAGCCGTGCCGACAGGTCGGGCTTTGTCATGGACATAAACAGGATACGGGACAAGATCGAGAGGGGGGGCTCGTCCACCACTACATGCGAGCTGGAAGAGGTCGACGAGTCGAGGATCGAGATCGATCACGGGACCAGAATCAAGCTGACGGGGCTGAACAGGAGGATAGGGCGCGATGCAAAGGCCGTGCGTAAGAACCTTGCGAGGCGGTTCAGCATAATCGATCCGGCCCACAGCTTCAGCGTGACGGTCAACGGGGATGCCGTCACCATCAACGACAGGGACTACTGGCCCAGGCTCGAGTACGTCTGGTACATGGGAAGCGAGGGCGACAGGATAACCCGCCAGTGCAAGTGCAAGAGGGCAGAGATCGACGAAGCAGTCGACAACGACAGGGAGTACAGGGTCAGCGGCTGGGTGGGCACCGTAAAGAAACAGGAGGATATAGACGACGGCAACAACAGGATAACCGTAATGGCGAGGGGAAAGATCATACACGAAGACATTCTCAGCGGCATCAAGGAGGGAGGCGTGTTTTCAAAGTACATCATAGGCGAGATACGGGCGGACTTCCTCGACATCGACGAGGAGGAGGACATTGCCACGAGCAGCAGGCAGAGCGTCATAGAGGACAGCCCGCGGTTTATAGCGCTGAGGGAATACGTCAAGTCGACAGTAATCAAGAAGATACAGTCGGAGTGGACCAAGTTCCGGACGGAAAACGCCAAGGACGATGCGCTAAGCGATCCCGCCGTCAGAGAATGGTTCGAGAACCTGTCGTCCGGCAACCGGAGGTACGCCGAGCGCCTGTTCCAAAAGATAGAGACGTTCAAGGCACTCGGAACAGAGTCCAAGATCGAGCTGTACAAGGCCACCATCGTCGCATTCGAGACCCTTGCCATGTACGAGCAGCTTTCGGCACTCGACAGAGTCCGCGAGGGCGAAGGGCTGGACGAGTTCCTCAGGGTCCTAGGCGACGTGGACAAGCTCGAGGCTGCCCACTACCTGGACATAACGCGCTGCCGCCTAGAGATCCTCAAGAACTTTCAGGACCTGGTGGACGAGGACGCAAAGGAAAGGGTACTGCAGAAGTACCTGTTTGATCACCTGTGGCTGCTCGACCCCTCCTGGGACAGGGCGGGGGAGGACAAGGAGATGGAGAAGAGCCTCAAGTCTGCATTTGGGGCCATTGATGCGAACCTTACAAAGGACGAGGAGAGTGCCCGCGTGGACATACGCTACAGGACATATGCGGGGATGCACGTCATCGTCGAGCTCAAGAGGCACAGCGCAAAGGTGAACATACACCGCCTGACCGAGCAGATCGAAAAGTACAACGACGCAATGGTAAAGATCCTCGAGGCGCGCCAGGACCCCCACCAGCAGATCAGCATCGTCTGCGTGCTTGGCGGCGAGCCGGGCCCGGGCAGGGACGCCAAAAAGAAGCAGGAGCAGCTGAAGATACACAACGGGAGGTACGTGACATACGAGTCGCTGATCCACGGCGCGCGGCAGGCGTATGCCGACTACATCGAAAAATGGGAGGGCGTGAAGAACATCAAGGATCTGGTCGAGCGCATAAAGTTTGATCAACCGCGGCCCGGCCCAGACAGGGGCGGCTGAGCGCCAAGTGCCGCGGCGACTAGTGGCCGGCGGCGGCTCCCGACTCCTTCCGGGGCCGCATGCCGCTGGGGCGACGTGGGAAAACTGGGTTGGTCACAAGGCGACGCATCCGACAAAGGACAGGTGGGGCCCCACTAGCCCGAGTGCACGCCTAGGCCTCGATCTCAGCCGCGCCGCCCTGCCCGCCGCCGTAGGCGGCCGCCCCGGCCCCGCCTGTCTCCGCCCTCACCCTCCGCCCCGCCGCCCCTCTCGGGCGCCCTGATCTCGGGCGCCCCTCCGCCCGGCATCGCGGGGTCGGCCATGGGAGGGCGGCCGGCCGCAAGCGCGAACGGCGGGTCGGACGCGGCCATGCGCGCGGGGCCGAGCGGGGTCGCCGACTCGCCGGCCGCGGACATCCTTCCTCCCAGTCCCTGCGCGTGCGGCGTGGGCGCGCCGGCCGGCCCGACCAGTCCGCTCCACTGCGCGCCGGCCCCGGCCGCGCCGGGCCAGAGCGGCTCGGACGCGCCGGCGCCGACCGCCCCCGCATACCTTGCAAAGGGCGATCCCATCGCGCCGGCGCCGGGAACGGTCCCGAGCCCGACCGAAATGTCCTGCAGCATCCCGACGCTCGCCCCCG
Source organism: Cenarchaeum sp. (assembly GCA_965242695.1). Lineage (GTDB taxonomy): Archaea > Thermoproteota > Nitrososphaeria > Nitrososphaerales > Nitrosopumilaceae > Cenarchaeum. The sequence continues at coordinate 290,402 of CBDESU010000001.1, forward strand.
ACCGCAGCCCGCCGCCGAGCCCCGCAAGCCCCCCGCGCAGCCCGCCGCCGTCCCTGTACCCGGCGACGGCCCCCGTTCCCGCGCCGTGCGCGACGCTGACGGCCCCCGTAACCCCCGACAGCACCGCCGTCCCGACCATCCCCGACGCCTGCCCGACGAGCCCCGCCAGCACGGGCGCCATCAGGAGGGGTATTCCGGTGGCCAGGAGCAGCAGCGACATGGCCGCGATCCAGAACGTCATCAGGCTGTCGCCCGCATGCCTCCCGTCCTCCATGTCGAGGAGTATGCCGGCGCCCGTGAACAGGACGGCGGCGGTCATTACGGGGATGAGCAGCAGCGGCACTATCGACTCGAGCATCCTCGAGAATATCGAGCCGACGCGCGGCGCAAACGACAGCACGCACAGCAGCGGCAGCAGCGATATGACGAGCGCCAGGAACAGCTCGCGGACCGTCATCGTGACGAGCCCGACGAGCGTGAGAGAAAAGAGCATCATCACCTTTGTCATCCCCATGAACACGCCGCTGCCGACGCGCTCGGCGAGGTCCTCTAGCATGCCGAACGCCTGCTCTGCCCCCGTCTGCGCCTCCTCCAGCCCGTCGGTCGCGCCCCAGAACGCCTTGTGGTACACGTACGAGACCCTCAGGCGCGGATCGCACGGCGACATCGCCTCGGCCTCGGAGACGGCGTCGCGAAACCTCAGGTTCTGCCCCGCCACGAGGGCCGTCAGGTCGTCGGCCGCCGGCGAGACCTCGTACGGGACGCGGGTGTCGCGCGCCGACGGGTCGCGCCTGCCGGCGGGCCCCGCCGGCCCCTCCTCGTACACGCCGGGCAGGCACCCGTCGAGCCCCTCGGAGCCGCGTACAGCGCGCGGCTCGAGCGTGTAGAGCGGGTTGAGCAGCAGTATTCCGAGCCTCTCGGACTCGACGGCGGCCGCGTCCCACGCGGGGACGAACACGGAGACCAGGACGACCATGCCGAGGAACCGCATGAACAGCGGCCTTGCCGAGCCGCGCGGCCACACGCCTGCCGCCTCGGCCCAGGCCGCAAACAGGACGTAGCCGAGGACGGCGACCGAGCCTGCCAGGAACACGTTGCGCCGCATGAGCTCGAACGTGACGAGGTTCGACGTCGGCTCGGTGTAGCCGGCTAGCATGTCGTACCCCGCTATGCCGCGCTCGTCCTCGAAGAACTTTGGGTTGTGGAAGCCGGCCGAGATGAGCTCTTCGCGCAGGACGGACGTCTCGTTGGCGGCAAAGACGAGGAACGACATGAGCAGCAGGAACGTCGTCGTCAGTACGAGCACGCCGCTCACGCCAAAGTCGGCGCGCGAGCTGCCCGACAGGAACCGGAGGGCGGCTCCGCCCCCGCGGCGCCGGCTGGGGGGCATCCCGTCAGCCCCCCTCTCCCGCCGCATCGACGAACTCGATCGTGCGCGATGCGATCGTCCCTCCGCCGGCCGCGTCGAGCACCTCGATGCGGCGCAGGCCGGCCCGGGGGATCAGCGTTACGGTGATCTGCCCCTCGCCGTTGGCCGTGTCGCGGACGAGCTCGGCGCCGTCGACGCGTACGACGACGCCGGCGTGCCCGTGGGCCGCGCCGATGTCGAGCGTCAGGTCCGCCGGCGCGCAGGCGCCCCCCTCGCCGTCCACGATCGCGACCCGCTCGGCGGCGGCCTCCTCCCCTGCCGACCCTCCGGCGCGCCGCCCCGCCGCCGCCTGCGCGCCGGATCCCAGGACGTATTCGTCGCCGGGGCCTGCCACCGTATGCGCCCCGCCGCCGTCCCCGCCCGCGCGCGGGCGGCCGAGCAGGGCGGCAAGGGGGCCGCGCCCCCTCCCGGCCCCCTTTCCGCGCCGGGCGCCCCTTTTGCCCGCGGGGGCGGCAATGCAGGCAAGGGCGGCATAGTACAGGTACATCTCGGGCATCTCGCCGCGCCACCGGAAGAACGCGGCGGCGGCAAGGATGAGGCCGGCGGCTGCGAGCCACGGCGGCGCCGATCCCGTAAACGAGAGCATTGCGCATATGACGAACGCGCCGACGTAGCCGAGCTCGCGCACGCTCAGGCTCACGAGGGGGGCGTGGAAGAGCGGCGTGAGAAGGTCGGACTCGTGTCGGACGGCGATGAACTCTTGGTCGTACGTCACGGCGGCGGCCGCGCCCGTCCGCATTAAAGGGGGGCATGGGATGCTCGGGCAGGCGAAGCGTCAAAATGCTGTACGTTATTAGTGACCGCCGCGCCGCCCGCCCGGTTCTGATGCGGCGGTCGAGGGCGGTCAAGATGTTCAGGCCAAGGTTCCACGCAACGGACTGCGTGGAGTTTATGGGGGCGTGGAGGGGGCCGCGGGCAGACGTGGTCGTCACGTCGCCTCCGTACAACCTCGCCAAGAACTACGGCGGCTACGACGACAGGCGCGAGTGGTCCGAGTACCTAGAATGGACGGAGGCATGGGGGGGGGGTGCTGGATGTACTGCACGACGACGGCTCATTCTTCCTCAACGTGGGCTACACCATGCGGCGGCCGAACATGCCGTTCGATGTCGTCGAGCGCATGTGCCGGGGCGGGCCGGGGTTCAAGCTCCAGAACGTCATCCACTGGATCAAGTCGATCTCGATCCCTGAGCGGGGGTTTGCCGCCGGCCACTTCAAGCCGATCAACTCGGAGCGGTTTGTCAACCAGTGCCACGAGTTCATCTTCCACCTGACAAAGACCGGCGCGGTAAAGATCGACAAGCTCTCCATAGGGGCCCCGTACGCGGACAAGTCGAACACGGATCGCTGGAGCCACGGCCGCACCGTACGCGACAGGGGGAACGTCTGGTTCATCCCGTACGAGCAAAAGAACGCCGGCGACATGATCCACCCGTGCGAATTTCCTCCAGGCCTGCCGGAGATGTGCGTAAAGCTGCACGGCAGGCGCGACGGCATGCTGGTGTACGATCCGTTCGCGGGGATAGGATCGACGGCGGTTGCATGCAAGAGGCTCGGCGTCCGCAGCGTCAACACGGAGATCAACGCGCAGTACATCCGGCTAGCCAAGGAGAGGTGGGAGGCGGCCGGCGGTGGCTAGCGCAGTGGGCTTTCCAGCTCTTGTGCACAGGCTTTCCGGCCATGCCGTCATTGCGATCGACCCACGCCACCCGCTTATCGACACGCTCGAGAAGGGGCTCAACGGCATGCTCAGCCGAGCCAGGTATACGCGCTACCACGGCGGCCGCGTCAACGAGGTGGGGCGCTCGCTGGAGGCGGAGATACGCGGCATCATAGAGAGCAGCGGAGTGGCCAGTATAGAGCGGCAGCGCCAGGCCGCAGGGTACCCCGACATGTCGCTCAGGGCTAGGGACGGGACCAGGTGCTACCTGGAGATCAAGACCACGACGGAGAGCGCAAACAGGCCGTCGACATTGAGGGCGTTCTACATATCGTCGGGCAACAAGATCACCTCTGACGCCCACCACCTGCTAGTGCACCTCTACGTCACCCAAATTCCAACCGTTGGAAAAAAGTCCGAGTTCCAACTCAACGGGTGGGTGATCAAGGACCTGCACGGCTTGGCGCTGCGCCCCAAGTTAGAGTACAACGCAAGCCACGCCGACATGTCTGCCCTGTCTACGCTGGCATCGTCTTAGGCTCGCAGAGCTGCCAGGTCGCGTAATGCTGTTGTACGCACTGTGCAGCTCTGCGCGGGCAAGCTCACGCGCGGCTCGGAGTGGATTCATGGCCGCCATGGTACGCAGGTGCCGTCGCGATCGCAAGGTGGACCGAATCAAGAAAAAAAGGAGGGGCGCGCCCCTGCGCACCCTACCTCACGATGACGGTGAACAGGTTGCGCACCAGCTCGCCGGCCGTAGTGCGGGCGTTGAAGTCGGCGACGACCTCGTCGCCGGGGTACACCTTTGCAGCGCCCGTGTCGTTGAGGCTGCCGCCGAAGGTGATGGTCCCGTACGGGGCGGCCGGCACACTGCTCGTCAGGTTGCCTATCGCATGGCCGTCGTGCATGAGGGCGACGGACGCGCCGGCCTCCAGCGAGCTGCTGCCCTGGTTCGTCATGACGAGGTTGGCGACGGCGACCTGCCCGGCCCCGACGTAGAGTATCTGCATCGTCTTGGGCGTCATGCTGGTCGTGCTCATGGCTCCCGTGAGGGCGTCGCTTCCAAAGACGGCGACGGCGCCGAGCGCGCCGACCGTTATGACGATCGACATGACGATGGCTATCGGCTTTGAATCCATGCAGCGCGGGCGCCCCTTTGAATAAAAGGGCGGGGGGCTACGGCGCGCCCGCGGGAGGCGCGGCCACGCGCAGCGCTTGGCCGGAGCGCGTGGAGACGGCAAACTCGCCGCCCGCCGGCGCATCGCACACGAGCGTGCGGGGGACGGAGACGGCCAGGCCCGCAATGCCCGCCCCGCCCAGGCCGGCCGCCTCGCACCGCACGGGCCGCCCGCCCGCATCCCACGCGCCGGCCAGGACGGCCGGGGAGGGCGACCCGGGGGCCGCCGCAACCGTCGCATACGTGCGGTTCCCGTCGTGCTGCACGTCGATTGCGGCCAGGCGGCCGGCGGCAAGGCCGGCGCTGCGCGCATCGGCGAGCGAGCGGGCCGCATCGGATGCGCTCGCGGCCCCGTCGGCGACGGCCGCCGCGACGGCCGCCGCGGCGGCGAATCCTGCGAGCAGGACCACGGCCTCATACGAGAGCATCATTGCGCCCGCCCCGCATGCGGGCAGCTAAAAAGCGGGGGCCCCGCGTTCCCGCGCCCGCCCCGGGCCGCCGTGCCGGCCTTAAATCCAAACCGGCGCCGCCGCCGCAATGCTAGACAAGATGGGAAAGACAGACCTGGGAGAGGCCGCAAAGTCGCTCGGCATCGTCTTTGTGATCGGCATCATCGTGGCCGTCACGGGCGGCATGCTCACGGCCCTTGTGGCCGAGGACGACACCCCGTACGGCGGGGACGGCGGGGACGGGGACGGGGACGGCACCGCAAGGCAGTTCATCGGCATAATGCACAGGGAGGGCAAGAGCTTTGTCGGCCTTGTCGCGTTCTGGGCCCCGATAGCCGGCCTGCTGATGATACTTTCGGCGGGGATCATACTGCTGCTTGGCGGCGGCAGGGGCGGCGCCCTCTGGGGCGCCGTCGCGCCCCGCCTGGCCATTGCCGTCGCCGCCTCGGCCGCTGCCGCCTGCCTGCTCGCCGCGCGCGGGACGGTCGGCGCCGAGACGCTAGCCGTCGCGTTCGCCGCCGCACTGGCTGCCGACGTGGCCACTACGGCGCTCTCGCCGCGGTGCATGGCGCGCGAGACGAACCTGCCGCTTGCGCTAGGCGCAAGACTGGCGGGGCCGCGGCTCGGCTGGGCCGTGTACGGGGCGGCGTACGCTGCGGCGTGCGGCGCGGCAGCGCACCTGTTCGCGCTCGACGCGTACGCGCTGCTCGCAGTCCTGGCGCCGCTTCATGCGGCGGCCGCATTCGCCAACGCGTACGGCGGCAGGATTCGGCTCGCCCGCACGCGCGCGCGGGCCGGGCCTGCGCCGGCAGCTGCGCCGCAGAGGCCGCATCGCGCATAGGGCGCCACGGCACCGACATCCATCATTTTTCTTTTTTGTTTCGCGCGATCGCCCCTGCCGCGGCCCGCGCGGCGGCCGGTTCCGGCCGGCGCCGCCGAAGCCGCCCTTGGACTGCCCGCGCGGGATGCCTGCCGCCGCTCAGCGTTTTCTGCCGGGCGCGCGGCCCGCGCGCCGGCTCCCCTGCCGCTGCCGCTTCGGCGCAGGGGACGACGATCCCGGCGCGCGCCGCCCGCTCCTGCGCGCCGCCTTGTTGGCCTTGACCCATACCATGCTCCTCCCCCTTGGCCGCACGGCCGCCTCGGGCGGCGCCTCGGCCCCGGCCGCCTGGGCCTTTAGCCGTATGTGGTAGCGCTTTGATGCGGCAAGGTACGATGCCTTGCCGGCCGCCGTCGCGTAGCGCCGCCGAGCGTACTCGCGGTTGCGGGTGCGGTTGAGCTCGACCGCGGCCGGATTGCTGCGGTACGACTCGTACGCCCCCTTCTTGGAGCACGCGTTGCTGCAGTAGCGCGTGCGCATGGACTCTTCCGGTATGCGCTTGCCGCACTGGTCGCAGTACAGCGGCTTCTTCGGCTCGGTGCGCCGCCTGCGCTCGGCCTTGCTGGCCTCCTCAAACTGGACCCTGACCTCGGGGTGCAGCCGCGACTCTACGGCCGTGCGCTTGCGGCACCTATCGCTGCACAGGCGCGTCTGGGGCCTGCGGTCCTTGGGGAGGGGGCCCCCGCAGTACCTGCACGTGGTCGGCCGCCCTGGCTTGGCCGCCCCGCGTGCAGGCTTGGCCGCCCCGCGTGCAGGCTTGGCCGCCCCGCGTGCAGGCTTGGCCGCCCCGCGTGCAGGCTTGGCCGCCCCGCGCCCCTGCTGCCGCGCGGCGCCGCCACGGCGCCTGCCGCCGCCGAGAATGCTGCCGACCGCCGCACCAATGCGATCGAGTCGCCGCGCCGCGCCGCCGCGGCGCCTGCTGCCGCCCCTTGCCGACGCTACCATGCGGGGCGGGGCCGGGCGGCATGCTATAAACCGCACGATCCTGGAATTGAGATGCACGGCAGGGCGCCGCCCCCGCCCTTGCCATGCGGCGCGGGGGGGGGGGAGGGGGAGAGGATGCCACGCCTGCCCTGTCCTGTAGGATATTGGACAGCGTGCGGGCGGCGGCCCGCTCTGGCCCGTGATGAGGGCGCACAGACCCCTGCCACGCGCCCCTGTCCCGGACCGCCCGCAGACTGGCCGGCATTCCTAGCGCCTGCCAAGTGGCGGCGGACGGAGGCGCAATGCGGAAGTGCGATCGGCGACCGGCAATGGCCGGCTATACTGCCGCGATCGCGGCCCGATCGTGCGCGGCGGCCGTGCCGGCCGGCGGCATTTACTGTCCCTTCCTCCGCCGCTCCAGCGCCGCCACCAGGCCCTCGCTGAATATGATCACGTCCTCGATGCGCGGGCTCTGCCGGCCCGTCCCGAACAGGTTCCTGCCGATCAGGGCGATCTCGCCCTTTGAGTCCCGCGCATCGGCCAAGAGGTGGAAGAACCCCATGTCGTGGGGCCTGTCCTCCATGTCCGAGTGCGGGCCGCCCAGATCGCTGAACGCGATCCGGCTCGCCTCCGTCGGCGGCGCACTGTCCGTCATTTCATCAGGCTGCATCCGGCCATCTCCTCCCATACCCTGTCGCAACTGTCCCTGCTAAAGCGATCCCTCTTTGCGGTGACCCTTTCTACAATGTCGGCGCGCCGGATGCCGCTCGCCCTGTGCAGCATGTGCAGCGATGCGGCGATCTCGAGAAAGTCGTGTCATTCTCCCTCCCACTGACGAACCTCCCGAACCTCTCAAAGCGTTCCTGCACGGCAGGGTTGACAAACACCATGTCCTTGTCGTACGGCATCATGCCGCATATCGAGCCTGGCGCGCAGCCGACCGCTGCGAGCCCTGTGCAGTGCGGCCCGTGCAGGTACCACGAGTAGTCGTAGCCAAGGTACACGCCGAACGCCTGCAAGAGGTAGACGAACTTTTGGATGCGCAGGCGATGCTCAAAGTCGGCCATGCTGAACTCTAGGTCGGGAAACTGGCGCAGTATGTGCCCCGGATCGACGACAGCCTACCCGCGACCGTGCCGGGACGGCGCGTATGAAAGGCATGCCCCTGCCTCCCGCCTTTTATGCAGAGCCGCGCCGCGCGCGCATGCCAGGATTGGAGGCGCCGGCAGGCGGCAGCCCACGCCCCCGATCTGCCGGCCGCCGCTCGGCCGCCCGCCACGGGTACCTGATGCGCCCGGTCAACATGATCTACGCCGGCGAGGACAGGCAGCGCATGCTCGTCGGCCGCCTAAAGACGCTAGCCGACTCGCTCGACTCGCCCGTCGCCATAGACATGTACAGGGAGAGCGAGGAGATGATGTTCGGCTCGAGGCCGCTGCGGTGCTCGAACGAGCGGACCGTCCTGTCCTCGCACGCCGACGTCTCGGCGCTGCTCGACCAGGCGGGGTTTGCGTACGAGCGGGTGCCGCCGCCGCGGTACGAGGTCGCATCCTCCTCGGCCGGCCACGTCGTCCTTGCAAACGGCCTGCTCGCCAGGTGCTACTCGCTGCACGGCACGCCCGACCGCCTGCGCGCCGGCTGGATATACGCGATGTTCGGCGCCTGCGACTTTGTCCGCTTGCTCGTCTCGCCCGTCCCCGCCTCGTCGCACCTCCAGGTGCTGCGCGCCGCCGGCCGCGCCGCCCGCGACGAGTCGCGCGCGTCGGGGGCGATCGGCGGCGCCGGCACGGCGGCCGAGATGCGCGAGCGCGTCCTCGGCAGCGGCTCGTCGTCGATCGTATCGGTGCGCATAGTCCTCGGCGTGATGGGGCGCGACCGCAGGTCGCTTGCGGGGAGGGCGTCGGCCATGCTGTCGCGGGCGCGCGGCATGCGCGTCGATGCGCGGCGCCTGCCGTGGGCCGACGCGAGGTGGCTGCGCGCCGGGCGCACCGACATTCGCGTCGAGACCGGCTCGCTGCACCCCCTGTTCCCGTTCATCTCGTCCGAGCTGTACGAGAGGGGCGGCGCCGCGTGGGGGATCAACCTCGCCACGGGCGGCGCCGTAAAGTACGACTACAAGCAGCGCCGCAACTACAACGTCGCGATCGCCGCGACGAGCGGCGCCGGCAAGAGCCACACCATCAAGATCATGCTCTCGCGCGCCAGGCGCATGTACCCGCGCGCGTTCGTGTTCATCGTCGACATCGAGAACGAGTACGTCGAATTCGGCCGCTCGCTCGGCCTTGCCGTGTGCGAGGCGTCCCCGGGCGTGCGCCTCGGGATGGACCCGTTCGGGTACATGACGGGGTACCGGGCGGCCTCTCTCCTTGCATCCATGCTCGGCGTGGGCCCCCTTGCAAGGTACGCGATGATCAGGGCCGCCGAGGACGGCTCGTGCCGCAGCGCGTCCGACATGGTCCGCCTCGTGGCAGAGGCCGACGCGCGGGACGGGACGAGCCACGCCCCGCTCGCGTCCATACTGCGGATGGGGCCGGTCAGGGCCGTCCTTGACGGCGAGCCGATGCTCGGCGGGGGCGGAGGGGAGGATGCGAGCACCGTCCTCGCCCTCGGGAGGTCGTTTGCCGTAAACTCGGACGAGCACCGCCTGGCGACCCGGGTCGCGCTCGAGTTTGCGATAGACAGGGCCACGCGCATGCCGCGCGACGTGCCAAAGTACGTCGTTCTCGACGAGGGGTGGGCGCTGTTCCGCGACGAGGCGACTGCCGAGTCGGTCGAGGAGCTCGCGCGGAGGGCCAGAAAGTACAACGTCATCATCGTGCTCGCCACGCAGAACGTCGACGACATCGCGCGGCACCGGCATGCGCTGGCGCTGTTCCGAAACTGCGACACAAAGATCTTCCTAAAGCTCGAGGAGCGCCGCCAGATGGCCGACGTCCTCGGGCTGCCCGAGCCCGAGATCGGCATACTGATGGCCGCCGAGCCGGGCGAGGCGATGATCCACGCCACGGACAACGACGTGCGCACCCGCATGGTCGCCGACGATGCAGAGCTGGAGATGTTCGACACGAACCCGAACACGGCGGCGGGGGGCTGACCGGAATGGAGCACGCGCATGCGGCCGCCATAATGATGGCCGTGGCCGCCGCTGCCGCGGCGGCGGCCGCATCGCACGCCTACGAGGAGGCCGGGCATGCGGCCGCCGGCGGGGCCGCATCCGCGCCGCCCGTCCACGCGCACGTGGATGTGAGGGGCGAGCGGCCGGCGGTCGCGACCCTGGCCGTGTCCAACGCGGGCCGCGCCGCCGTGGTCTCGGTCAACGCGACCGTATGCGGGGCGTCCGGGCTGCTCGGCAGGGCCGCCGGCGACGCCAACTGGTCGCTGCGCGCGGGATCGTCGGCGCATGTCGCGTGGGCCGCCCCGTGCCATGCCGGCCCCGCCCTGGCCCGGGTAGAGTACGAGACGGCCGACGGATCGTCCGCGGTTACACTCCACAGGGCGTGCGCGGGCAGCGCATGCGGGCGCGGGATCGGCGGCATCGGCGGCGGCGCCGGGGGGTGGCGGGGGGACGGGGCCGCCCTGCCGCCGCCGCTGCCGACGCTGCTGGTGCCGATGCCGCCGCCGGTGCAGCCCAGTCCCCTGCCGGCCCCCGAGATTGCATCGTGCTCGGTGTCCGGCCTGGCCGCCACGGTCTGCTTCAACGGCAGCGCCGCGGCCGCATCGTACGAGGTCTCGCGCCTGCTCTCTCCGGGGCCTTCGGAATACGCCCTTGTCGGCAGCGCCGCGACGGCGCCGGCCTGCCATTCGGACAGGGCGCCGCCCGGGTCGGCGTCGGCAACGTACGCGGTCTCGGCGCTGCCGGCTGCACCTGGGGGAGGCAGCGCATCGCAGCCGTCGCGCACGGCGCGCGCCGACTTTGCCGCGCAGCAGTGCTACGTGGACACGCCGGGCGGCGAGAGGGTCGGCTCGCCGCGCGGACCGCCGGCGCCGGCGCCGGCAGCGCAGTCGGACTATCGCATCGCAATGTACACTGGGTTTGCATCCACGCCGCGTACGGTGCAGGCCGGCTTTGGCCCCGACATCCACGTGGTCGAAAGGCTGTCCGACGGGTCGTGGTCGCGCCTCGGGTACGCGCCGTCGCACCCGCGCGATTCGCTGTCCGAGCACCTGCCGGCCGAGCTGGTCGCGCGCAGCGCGTCCGGGGATGCGGACGTGAGGTACGTCCGCGCCGACCTGCTGCGCCACCTGGACGCCTTCTGGGGGTCGCGGCAGTGAGGGCGGGCTGGGGGGTGGCCCTGGCTGCCGCGCTTGCGGCCTCTGCCGTCCTTTGCCTCGATGCGGCCGCCGGGCAGGCCTCGCCCTACCCCGCACACCCATGGGGATATGCCGGCGGCGAAGGCGGGGGCGGCGCCGGCGCCGCACCGTACTGGAGGTTTCTCGGCGGCGTCGGCGCCGGCGACTCGTTTGCGTACAGGATATGCGATTCGCTGTACGGCCCCTTTGCCGCCGGCGGACACGGCCCGCTTGCGCCGCGGAGCGGTGGCGGGGAGGGACGCTGGGCGTGCTACCTGGCCGAGCTGCACATAGAGGCCGTCGTCCCCGTATCGGGCGGCCGGAACGGCTCCGCCCAGGCCGCCTCCGTCGGCGCCGACGTCTATGTCGTCAGGGCCGCGGCGGACTGGGGCGGGGGCGGATCCGCGGCGCAGCCGCGCGCCCCCGAGTCCGTCCTGCTCGTCGTCGACGGCGGGAGCGGCCGCCTGGCCGTAAGGCACGCCATGCCCGCCGACAGGGCCCTTGCCGAGTCCCTGCAGAGGACGATATTCTGGAGGGGAGGGCTCGGCGGCGGCGCGGCGCTCGCGTACGGCGAGCCGGTGGCCGAGCTGATCAGGGGCGTCCCGTCGACGGCGCTCCTCGTGTCCGGCTCGCACGTGTCCGAGTCGGGCCATGTCGAGTACACCGCAGTGCACGGCCTGCCTCGCCCGGCGCCCCACGCCGAGGGCGGCTGGCGCGCGCACGGGGGGCAGGGGATCAGCAAGGTCGTGCTTGCCGCCGGGGTCGGGCTGCCCGTCTCGGCCCGCGTGTACGGGGGATCGCCTCCGCCGCTCGACCACTACCACCCGGGCAGGCCGCTGTTCGAGTACGAGATGGTCGCGCTCGGGCAGGCGCCAGAGCCGGGCGCGCAGACCGCCGGCGGCCAGCCCGCCCATGCCGATCCCATCTCCAACCCGCACTATGCGGTGCACGGCGGCGGCGGCGGGCACCGGCCGCCGCCGGGACGGGGGGACGGAGGCGGATGGTAAACTCGGCCGCCGCGGCCCTCGTCTCGGCCGCGGCCATCGCTGCCATCCTCGGCGTGCACTCGGCCGCCGTCGGCTCCGAGGTGCGCATTGCGGGCGAGGCGGCCGACATGATATCCTCGCTCGCGGCAGCCTCGAACGAGGCCGTCTCGGCATCGTACGATGCGCCGTCGCGGTCGATCACAGTCCGCAACCATGGGGCCCTGCCGGCGCGCATCTTCATGGTCGACGTCCTGGCGCCGCGCGGCGGCGCGGAAGGCGGCGCGCCCGTGCGCGTGGCGCTTGCGCCGGGCGGGTACGCCGCCCCGCCGGGCATGATCGTCGTGAACGGGTCGGCCGTGGGCGGCTCGCGCGAGGTCGCGCCGGGGGCTGCATTGTCGATCCCGCTCGCCGGCGCACTGGGCGCCGCATCCGCATCCACGGCTCCCCCGCACCCGCGCTCGGCGGCCATTGCGACGGATGCGGGAACCCGGGCCGTCGTGGCCGGGCTGCCAGTATCCACGGCGCCGGGAGGAGGAGGCGGCGGAACCGGCGCCGCCGCCGGAGGCGGCAACGGCACGGCGACGATAAACGGCATGGGGATCAACTCGCGCATAGTCCACGCGTGGCACGGCGGGTTTGCCGTCGTGGGCACCGGGACGGTCGGCAGTGTGGTGGTACCCGCCGGCCCGTACGTGCGGGCAGGCGGCGCGGCCGACGGCTTTGTCGGGGTCGTGCTCGGCGGCGACCCGTCCGAGGCCGCGGCCGTCCCGTCCCTGTCCGGCTCGTACGCGTACGGCCCGGGCGGGTCGCTTGCGCCAGACGGGGGCGGCCGTGGGGCTGCCGCACCGCTCGCGTACGCCGCAAAGCGCACCCTCGAGGGCTCACCGTCGGTCGTGCGCGGCGGGGACGGGCTGGAGCTGCGCGGCCCGGGCCGCGTCGTCCTCGAGCTGCGCGCCGGCGATCCAGGCTCGGCCCTGTTCCTGTCGGGCTCGGCCGCCGGCGCCGCCGAGGTGCTCGCCGGCGCCTCTCCGTACGACCTATTCTCGCAGGCGTACGCGGCGGGCAGGGGGTTTGAGGTGTGGAGGGGGCAGGCGGCCGGGCCGTCGTCGCACGCGCGGTTCGACGAGCCGTGCAGCCCGCCCTCGAACAGGGCCGAGTTTTCCGCCTCGTACTGGTGGGACGTGCCGTCGGTTCCGGTCGGGCTGCGCGGGCGCGTGGCGCACGGCGCCGTGCCGTCGGCCAACAACAACCTGCCAGACCCCGCGACGGGCCTGATGGGCGAGCCGCTCGTGCCGGCCGCTGCGCGCATAGAGTACGGGCAGGGCGGCGGGGGCGGCGGGCTGTACGGGACGGTCGAGGGCCTGTCGATGCGGTCCGGCGGCGCGCCGCAGCTGAACGGGCCGGCCGCCTGCCACGCGCGGCCGGCCGGCGTGGTCCCGGTCCTGTACGACGAGGCGCCGATCGCAGAGGCGCTTGCCGTCTTGCCGGGGGCGCCCGCGCACGGGCGGTTCGAGGCCGTGCTGGCCGCGCCCGGCGGAGGCGAAAGGTCGTACGTTCTGGTGCGCATGGACGGCCCGTCGGATGCGGTCTCGCTCTCGGCGCGGCAGCTGTCGCCGGGCGAGGCCCTGCTGTCCGTGGCCGGCCTCCCGCCGTCCATGCCGTACAGGATCGCCTCGGGCGGGGCGGCGCTTGCCGCCGGGGTGACTTCGGCGGCCGGCGGGATCGCGCTTTCCGCCGCCGACATGGGTCTCGGGCCCGGCGCGCGGCCGGCCGCATCGCGGTGCGATCCGGCCGCCGCCCAGGCGTGCGCCCCCGCCGGCGCAGGGCGCGCGCCGGCCGCAATGGCGCCGGGCGCCGTCCTGCACCTGTACCGCGACTCGTTTGCCGTGCGCGGCGGGCTCGACGAGGCCGTCGCGTACGATCCCGTGAACAACGCATCCTTTGCCGTGCCGTCGTGGCGCGCCGACACCGTATACGTGGTGCATGCATGGGCGCGCATTCCCGTGGTCGGGCACGTATCCGTGTCCGGCGCGGCCCTCAACGGGACGCTTCCGCTGCCGTTCGTCGACGGGAAGAGGGGGGCCGCGCAGGGGGCGGCCCCCGAGTACGTCCACGTTCCGGTCGTGCCGCGGTACGCGCACGTCGCAATGTCGGTCAACGGCGTGCCGGCAGCCCTTGCGTTCGCCGATGCGGCCTCGGCGGGAGGGGGCGGGGCATCTTCGGTGCGCATCATCGTGCCGTCCTCGTCGCAATCGCAGGCGGCCGACCCGGGCGGGCCCGTCGCGCGCGTTGCGGCCCAGGCCGGCGCGCCGCTCGCGTACGTGGCGCCGCGCGACGGGACGCTCGGCGCCGTGTTCGCGGTGCAGGCGTCCGGCTCTGTCCGGATAGACAACACGTACGTCCTGCGCGGCGCCGGCGGCGATGCGGGCTGGCGGTTCAACGCGACGGCGGCCGCGCCGCCGGCGCCGCCGTCCGGCTGGGAGCCGAACGCATCCCTCTCGGCGCACGTAACAGTGCGGGTAAACGGCGACGTGTCAGGCACGGTCCAGCTCGCGCCCGCGGCCCCGCCCGGGTCGGGGGCGGGGCGCGCGGCGTACTCGGCGTCGGCCGGCGCCGGCTCGGTGCTCGTGTCGGTCTCGCACGGGCCGCTCGCGTACGATGCGCGCGGGTCGGCCGCGGTGCCGGTGCGGGCCGGCGACATGGTGGAGTTTGAGGTGGTGGCCGGCGCATCGGAGGCGGCCCCGCCGTACGCCCCGCCGGCCGGCGCCGAGGTGTCCTGGTCGACTGGATCGGCATCGGCCGCCGCCGCGATCCTGTCGGGAACGGCCATTGCGGGGATGTAGGGGGAAGGGAGAGGAAGATGGGGGGAATGGGGCGGCCAGGCGGGGATGCAGGGGCGGCCGGCCTGGGCGGGCGCGCCGGCATGTCCCTTGCCGCGGCAGCCGTGCTGCTCGTCGCCGCCGCCGCGGCCGCCCTGGCGGCGGGCCATGCGGGCGCCTTTGCCGTGGCGGCGGCCTGCCTTGCCGCGGCCCTTGCCGCCGGCGCGTCGCGGCGGTCGAATCTCCGGCCGGGCGGGCGGCGGCGCGGAACGGGCCGGACAGGCGGCGGAACGGCGGGCCGCGGCAGCGGCCGCGGCAGCGGCCGCGGCAGCGGCAGCGGCGGCGGCCGCGGCAGCGGCCCTGCGCGGCGCGGCAGGCCGCGCGCGCCGAGGCTCGTCGCCGGCGTCATGTCGCGGCGCCCGACCAGGACCAACCGGCTCGGCCGCGCCGTCATGTCTGCGCCCCTCCTGTCGGCCCTGTTTGCGCACGAGTCTGCCCGGGTTGCGCGCCTGGCCCCGCGCACGGGCGCCCCGCTCGACGAGCAGTACTTTGTCATCCGCACCGCCGCCTGCGCCGCGGCCTCGGCCGCGGCGGCCTGCGCATGCGCCGCCTTCCTGGCCGTACTCCTTGCCGTTCCGGCCCTCCAGGCCGCGGCCGCCGCGGCGGCTGCCGCGCTCGCCCCGCTGCTTGCCGCGCCCCTGCTCGCCCCGCTCGTACTGTCGGCGCGCGCATCGGCGCGCGCATCGGCCGTGTCTGCCGAGCTGCTCGCGTTCCTGACGCTGGCCGGGATTGTCCATACCGTCGACAAGACGCTGTTCTGGACGTTCGAGCAGGTCGCGTCCGCGCGCGGCGTATTCTCGGCCGTGGGGGCCGATGCGGCCGCGCTCCTGCGGCATGCGAGGGTTGGCGGCATGGACGAGGTCTCGGCCCTCATGGAGCTGGCGCGGTTCCACCCGCACGCGCCGTTTCGCACGTTCCTGCAGCGGTACGCCTCGCTCGTCGGGTCGAGCCCCGCAAGGCTCGGCATGTGCGTAGAGCAGGCGCGCGACGAGGCACTCTCGGCCGCCGTCTCTGCGGCCTCGTCGTACGCCGGCGCGGCAAACGGCGCGTTCTTTGCCGGGGTGATGGCAGTCTCCGTAATGCCGATGATGCTCGTCGGCGTAATGTTCCTGCCGGGGACGGGGACGGCCGCCGCGGCCGGACTGCTGCTCGCCGCCGTCATGGCCGCGCCGCTTGCGTTCCTGGCCCTGCCCGCCTTCATGCCGGCCGACTCTTTCCTGCGCGATGCCGGCGCGGTGCGCAGGCCGGCCGTACCGGCCGCGGCCGCGGCGGCCGCGGCCCTGGCCTCGACGGCCCTGTCCGGCTGGGGCGCGCACGCGCTGCCGCTCGCGGCCGCCGCGGCCGCGGCCGCGTTTGGCGGCGCCGCCTGGGCCCTGTCGGCGCGCGCCGAGCGGGACGCGGCCGACGCCGACGCCGAGATGCCAGTCCTGCTCGACCACATAGCCGAGCAGAAGAGGTCCAGGTCGGACATTGTGGCCATGCTCTCCGAGTACGCGGCAATGCCTGCCACAAGGCCCTGCGTGGCGCGGATGCTGCGCGGGGTGGCCTCGGCGGCCGTCGTTCGGCCGGCCCGCGAGGCGTTCTGCGGGGCGGCGCACTACCCGAGCGCGGCGGCCAGGTTTGCGCTGTTCGTCCTGTACGCCATACACGAGCACGGCGGCGGCACGCGCGAGACGGTCGTCGCGATGGCGCACTCGATGCGCCGCATGTCCGAGGCGCGGCGCCGGTTCGCATCCGAGGTGCGCTTCTCGGCCGCGCTAGTCGTCGCATCGCCCCTTGTGCTGACGTTTGCCGTAATGTCGACGTCGCTAATGGCCCTCGGCCCCGCTGCAGTGCAGGGCGGCGGCCTGGGCGGTGCGGCGGAAGTGGGGGCCGGTGCGGCCGCCGATCTGGTCGACTCGCTGCGGCCGGCCGTCGCAATGGTCGGCATCTGCGGCGGGCTGGCCGTATGCAGGATCGCCGACCACTCGTTCCTGCGGACAAGGCACCTGTTCCTGGCCGCCTCGGTGTCTGCGGCATGCCTTGCCGCGTGGGATGCGGCGCTCGGGCTTGCGCGGTCGCTGGCGTGAGCGCTGCGCGGGAGCGGCCCTGCGAGTGACAGCATGTTGGCCGTTCCGCGCGCCGGCCTGTCACTTGTGTGACAGTTTTAGCGCAACGGCGACTGCGAGGCCCGGGCCGATCTGCCTTGGCTTTGGACGGCATCCTGCCGGGCTTTGATGCGCGGCGGTGTGCCGATGGCGTGCCGCGGTCGCTAGGAGCGCCGCATCGCAGGGTTTACATGCCCGCCATGTGCGGTCGCCCCATGGAGTATTGGGATGATGGCTCGGGAGACGACCACTTGTGGGCCGTAACGTCGGTAGTGGGAAGGCTGACGGGAAACGAGACCGAGGCCGAAAAGAAGGCCGCCCTCGAGCGCTGGATTAGCCTGCCAGAGGAAGAGCAGCTCAGGCTGATGATGAAGTACAGCGAGAAGCGTATGCGGCTGGCGCGCCTCAGTGAAATCCCCTGAAGGCAGGGGTGCGCTGTCGGCAACCGGGAGCGTTGCCGTTTTTTTCTTTGTTTTTGCTTTTACACGGCGCGAGGCCTACTGCACGGCGATCTTGGCGCTGGCACGACCTAGGAGTGCGTTGGACTGTGGCGGTCGCCTGCCTTGCCGTCCCTGCCTAGGTGCGCCAGAATGGCGGCCTTGCCGACAAGTGCGTCGGTGTGGCCTGGTTCTACTTCGATCATCCTGTTGTAACAGCACAGGGCCTCGTCGTGGCGCCCAAGGATGCGGAGAAGAAACGCCTTGCGCAAGTACACTTCCATATTCATCGGACCAAGCTCGGCTGCAACATCGTACGCGGCAAGGGCCTCGGAGGAACGGCCCAATGCCGCCAGCAGGTCGGCGCGGCGCATGCGGGCGGTTCCGTCGTACACGTCGAGCTCGATCGCCCTGTCGTACGCCGCAAGGACCTCGTCGCCGCGTCCCGTGCCTGCGAGGATGTTTCCCCTGAGGAAGTGCGCCCGCTGCAGCGAGCCGTCCATCTCGACGGCCCTGTCGCAGGCGGCGAGCGCCTCTGCGCCGCGTCCCACGCCTGCAAGTATGTCGGCCTTGGATGCGTGCGCATCGGGGAGGGCGGGATCAAGATCTATGGCCGCCCCGCAGGCGGCAAGCGCCTCCTCGTCCCTACCGAGCCTTGCAAGCGGCAGCGCCCTGGCAAGGTGCGTGACGGCGCGGCCCGGATCCAGCGATACGGCCGTGTCGTAGATGTCGAGTGCCTCCTCGTCCCTGCCCAGCCCGAAGAGCGCCAGCCCGAGCCGCGCGTGCGCCTGCGCGCAGCCGGCGGGCCGTGGTCCTCCGAAGCGCCACATCGCAGGATTTATATGCTCCCCCTGTGCGGCCGTTTCGTGGAATATTGGGATGACGGCTCCGGGGACGACCACCTGTGGGCCATAACGTCGGTGGTGGGAAGGCTGACGGGAAACGAGACCGAGGCCGAGAAGAAGGCGGCACTCGAGCGCTGGACCAGCCTGCCCGAGGAAGAGCAGCTCAGGCTGATGATGAAGTACAGCGAGAAGCGCATGCGGCTGGCACGTCTCAACGAACTTCCCTGAAAGCAAGGGTGCGCTATCGGCAACCGAAGCGTTGCCGCTTTTTTTCTATGTTTTGGCTATTGCCCGGCGCAAGGCCCTACACGGCGATCTTGGCGACTGGCACGACCTAGGGGTGCGCTTGCCTGTGGTGATTGCTTGCATTGCCGTCCCTGCCTAGGTGCGCCAGAACGTCGTCCTTGCCCCCAAGTGCGTCGGTATGGCTTGGTTCCAGTTCGATCACCCTGTTGTAACAGCACAGGGCCTCGTCGTGGCGCCCAAGGGTACGGAGCAGAAACGCCTTGCGCAGGTACGCTTCCATATTCATTGGACCCAGCTCGACTGCCACATCGTACGCGGCAAGGGCCTCGGAGGATCGGCCTAATGCGGCTAGCAGGTCGGCGCGGCGCAAGCGGGCGGTTCCGTCGTACATGTCGAGCTCAATCGACCTGTCGTACGCGGCAAGGGACTCGGCGGCACGGCCCATGCCTACAAGGATGTTCCCGCGGAGTAGGTGCGCCCGCTGCAGCGAGCCGTCCATCTCGACGGCCCTGCCGCAGGCGGCGAGCGCCTCTGCGTCGCGTCCCATGCCAACAAGTACATCTGCCTTAGAAACGTGCGCGTCGGCTAGGGAAGGATCAAGCTCTGCCGCCGTGCCACAGCTGTCAAGCGCTTCTTCACTCCTGCCAAGATTTGCAAGCGGAAGCGCCCTGGCAAGGTGCGTGACGGCACAGTCCGGTTCTATCGACACCGACTGGTCGTAGCTGTCAAGCGCTTCCTCGTATCGGGCAAGCCCAAAGAGCGCCATCCCGAGCCGCGCGTGCGCCTGCGCGCTCTCTCGGGGTGCTTCCGCACCAGCGCGCGGCACAGCGGCTCGGACAGCTCGTACCCGTCGCGAGAGCGCTGCAGCATCCCCATCCACTTGAACACGT
The DNA here is from genome assembly GCA_965242695.1 of Cenarchaeum sp. Lineage (GTDB taxonomy): Archaea > Thermoproteota > Nitrososphaeria > Nitrososphaerales > Nitrosopumilaceae > Cenarchaeum. Next base: position 309,578 of record CBDESU010000001.1, read on the forward strand.
TCCCCTGCACGATGCGCATCTCGGCCTCCAGCTCGGGAATGTGGTTCGCGATCCCGAACACGAGCTGCAGGACGGCCTCGTACGCGGCGCGCACGTCGAACGCGACGGGCACGGCCGTGTGGACGTTGTCGTTCCGGGCCGCGAACAGTGCGATCAGGGCGTCGCGCAGGCCGGGGTTGTCCCTGAAGACGTCGCCCAGGCCGTACTCGCGGAGCATCTTTTCGATCGCCTCGATGTTCTGGAAGTTGTGCGTGAACGAGACGAGCGCCTCCTTGGACAGGCGCGCGGCGCTGCCTATGTTGGCGAGGCGGATCTCGACGTACTCGGGCATCGTCCCCCTGCCCCGACCGAGCATGTCTGCGACGGTGAGCCTGCAGAACTGCTCTACGACAGAGACGAGGGCTACGGCGATCGCCCTGTGGTCGTGCCTCCTGTGCGAGCCGAGCAGCATCTCAACGGCGAACAGATCGACCAGGATCACGGCAAGGCACTGCCCCGCCAGCGCCGGCGTTATGCTGACAATCCTGCGGCTCACGGGCGGGACGTCATTATACCCAGTTATAAGGTATCGCATTTATGCCGCCGCCTGCCGCGCCGCTCCTAGAGGCTCGTGGGCAGGGATAAGGGCGGCGCGAGCCGCCGATCCTGACCTCTGGGTGCCTGCCGCGCCGCCCCTAGAGGCTCGTGGGCAGGGATAAGGGCGGCGCGAGCCGCCGATCCTGACCTCTGGGCGCCAGGATGCGCCCCAGGCGGCCCTCCGCCCTCCGCCCGCCCCCTACCCCGCCGCCTCGCGCGCCTCGGCAAACTCCGACGCCTCCTCCATGATCTGCGCCGCCGTGGGCCGCCTCTGGCTTGACGCGAGCCTCGAGAGGAACGCGGCCCTTGCGGCCAGGTCGGCCGCCGCATCGCGCGCGCCGCGCGCGGCCGCCGCCTGCGCGAGCCTCCCTCCCGCGCCTGCCATTGCGCCGGCCCTGCCGGCGCAGTCGTACACTCCCCCGCCCGCGTACGACGCGAGCGGCTCGAGCGAGACGTCCCCGCCCCCGCCGAGCCGCGTCTCGCACAGCGAGAGCATCCGCCGCCGCAGCCTGCCGCCCTCGGGGACGGCGCCGACGTGCATCACAAACCACAGGTCGCTCTGCTGGGCGGCCATTATCTCTAGCGGCCTCGCCTCGAGGCGGCGCATCGCCGCCTCCGGCCCCGACGCGTGGAACGTCGCCATTGCGGCGTGGCCGGCCTCGAAGGCCTGGAACAGGATCGGCACGTCCGCAAGCCGGACCTCGCCGACCGCGATGCACTGCGGGCGCTGCCGCAGCGCGTACGAGAGCAGCTCGCCCATCCCGATGCCGTGGCCCCCGCCGAACGTGTCGCCTGCCGCGCGCGTGCGCAGGCGCAGGCAGCACTCCTGCGGGGGCCGCAGCTCCTCGGTGTCCTCGATGACGACGACCTTCCACCTGCGGCTGACGAGCGAGAGCAGCGCGTTGAGGACCGTCGTCTTGCCCGAGCCCGTCCCGCCGACTATCAGCCCCGTCCCGCCGGCCGCCAGGGCGGCCCATGCGTACGCGGCCGCCTCGGCGGGGAGGGACCCGCCGGCGGCCATGTCTGCTACCGTGACGTCGCGCGCCGGAAACCTCCTCACCGTGAACGCGGGCCCGTCCGGCGTCACGTCCGTCCCGCCGAACGCGGAGAGCCTGTCGCGCGCCGGCGTCGACCCCTCGACGTACGGCGAGAGCGACGTGGCGTACCTGCCGACCGACTGCATGAGGGTGCGCACGAGCGCGTCCGGCGAGCGGCCCTCCTCCTCCCCGGCGGGCCCGCCCCCGCGCCGGCCCGGGCCGAACCGTATGTTCGTGCCCATAAAGTACATGGACGGGTGGCCGTGGTGGAGGACCCTTACCGGCGAGGCGCCGCCGACGTACGTGATGTCCTCTATGCCGGGGTCGCGCATCGGCACGTCGATGACGCGAAAGCCGAGCGTGTCCCTCACCGCGTAGTACGACATGGCCGCGCGGTTGGCGGCGAGCTCTTTCTCGAGGAACAGCGTCTCGGCCGAGACCTCGAGCGACCAGAGCACCTGGCGGGCCGTCACGCTAGCAAAGTCGACGTCGCCGCCGGCGCGCGACATGTGCCCGAACATGCGAGCGTACGCGGCCGCCGCCGGGGCGGCGAGCGGCGGCTCGTCGATCAGGTAGCGGCCGTCGCGGGTTATGGAGACGGGGACCTGCCCGACGCGGTACCTCTCGAGGACCTCGTGGGGGCGGACGGACGCGACGAGGCGCCACGGGAGGGGCGGCTCGGCCGTACCGGCGCCGCCCTGCGGCGGCTGCTGCCGCTGCTGCGGCGCCCCGCGACTCCCGCCGCCGCCGGCCGGCTCGTCCCCGGCAGTGTATGATCGCGCGCGCCGAAAGCCGAGCAAGGTGCGCCGGCGGCGGCCGCCCGTACTAAAGGGGGGGGGGATGGCATTGCGGCCGCCGCCCTGATGCCGGCGATATGGGCAGGTCCTGCCGCCGGGATGCGGCGCGCCGCCGCTCCCTGCCGCGAGAATCGCCCTTAATACGGCCGCGCCCGCCCGCGCCCGCGATGGCGGCCTGGCAGGCGGTTCTCGGCGGGAGTGGGGAGGCGGCGAAAGGGCGGCGCGCACTTCCGACCGTGGCCGAGTCTGCGGCGGTGGCCGAGGCGGTGGCCGAGGCGGCCGCGATGCCAGCGGGCTGGAAGCCGAGTCGCTTCTTTGAAGCGTGGAAAAGAAGGGTTGTCAATATGGCGGGCTTCAAGATCTACTGGCTCAACATGGGGCACTACAGGATCCTTGCGCCGGACGACAGGCAGCACGTCATTGACAGTATCCTGCGCACCACGATAATGCATGCCTACAAATCCAGCGACTTTTACAAAGGCGTCCTTGCGTCGCACAACGACTACGAGGCCATGCAGTCGTACGCGGCCGCGTTCGTAGAGCGTTCTGGGCAGACTTTTGGGAGGGCGCCTAGGGAATTGACTTGGCCGCGGCGGACATGGTGGCAAAGCGCACTTGACTGCCCCGAACCGCCCGATCCGACGTCACGTCCCTGAGGCCTTGGCCGCCTCCTTGCTGATTGCGGGGCCTACGGCACGGCAGGTCCGCCCTTGCGGGAATAGGAGCATCCACGGTCGATCTTGGGTGACTCTCGGCGGCATTTTTTGCCGCTGGCACTCACTCCGGTGGCAGACATTGCCACGACCATTGGCTTTAATACAGCCCGCCCGCCAGCGCCCGCGATGGCGGCCCGGCAGGCGGTTCTCGACAGGAGCAAGGCGACGGGACAAAGGCAGCGCGCGGCCCACACCATCGGCGAGTCGGCCGTGGCGGCCGCGGCCGCCGCCGAGTCGGCCGCGATGCCAGCGGGCTGGAGGCCGAGCCGTTTCTTCGGCGCGTGGAAGAGGGAGGTCGACAAGACGGCCGGCTTCGATGTTTACTGGAGCACAATGGGACACTACGAGATTCTTACGCCCAAGGCTAAGAAGCGGATCGTTGGCACGATCTTGCGCACTACGATTGCGTCAGAGGCCTACGACTCCGACGATTTTTACGAGGGCGTTATCGCGTCGCACAACGACTACGAGGCCATGCAGGCGTACGCGGCCGCGTACGTGGACGCGTTCTGGCAGTATTACTGGACGGGTCACCACAATGTCACTAGGACAGCGGGAGTAGAATGAGAAGCGCATCCAGCTAGGAGCCGGCCCATGTGATTCTGTATTTTGCGCCCAGCGCCTTGGCCACCTCGCCGCTGATATTGGCATCCTGCAATACGACAAAGTCCGTTCCCGGTGGGATTGGAGTACCGTCGGGCACTCTTACCTCGGACTCGGCGGCATGCTTTGCCTCCTTCGGATCACACATCCTTTCGTCTTTTGCCTCCATATCCCTTGGCATGACGGTGTAGAGCACGCACCGCATGCTCCTGCGTACAACATCGTCTATGGGAACCCGCATCTGGATTTTGCGCCTTTCGAATCGCAGCCCTGGATTGATCGTCAGCGCCTTGAAGCCGCGCCGAGTGGAGTCTGCCTCGACCCTGCTCTCGAACGCCCCCTCCATGCAGCTCCTGAGCTCGGGCGGGTCGATCCACCTGTAGACACGATCTGATGCGAGTGCGGTTCTGCAGAGCCAGGCACTAAACGCATGCGCCGTCTCTTCCGCGTCTAGAAGCCTGCGGTATTTCAAACCGTCTCTCGCAATTTGGTCTAGGAGCCGCCGGTCGGACTTGCGCCAGTCCTTTCGTACCTGGGCTGTCTTGTACCTACTGTAAATTTCATAACTTCCAAAGTACTCGATGTCGATTGAAGCGCCGTATTTCCACACTCCTGACCAGGCGCCTTTTGCCGCGGACAGTACCCTTGGCACGGAAAGCGTGTCAAAGACATCTATCTTTTTTTGCACATTGCTGATCCTGATCGAGTGGCCCGGCGCCAGGCTGATCGTGGCGCCGCCGTGGCCGGCTGCGCCCGCCCGCCCTGCCGCCGATCCCTCCATGACGCCGGCGCCCCATAAACCCATTTAACAGTTTTCCTAGGTACTCAAAGCGTACCCGCGTAACACCGCCCTGCCCGATCCGTCCCTTCACGGCATACGGTAGCCTGCTGGCGCCGCGGCAAGCCTGCCGTACGCGGCCGCGCAGGCGGCCGCGATGCACGCGGCCACAAGGTACGGGACGGACGCCTCTGCGTACGACACGGCCGCCCCGTACGCCCGCTCGGCCGCCGACTCTGCCGCGCCCTGTGAGCGGCCGCCGTCTGGTGGATCTGCGCCGAGGGACAGCGACGCGCTGCCGCCCCATGCGTTGGTTGCCTCAACTGCCGCGCCGCCCTCGCCCGCGATGCGCACCTCGCAGTACGGGCGGCACGGCACCTCTCCCGCGCCGCCGCCGAGACGAATCCCGTCCAGCCGCTGGGCCGGCGCGTACGGGGCGCCGTCGACGCGCAGCTCGGCTATCGGGCCAAACCACTCGGCGGCGCGCACCCTTGCGACGTACGGCGAGGGCGCGCCCGGCTCTTCCACGATGCCGCCGGGCGACGGCCCGACGGCGAACTCGTACTCGACCGGAGATGAGAATGCGTGCGGCCCGACGTGGACGGACGCAGCGCGGCCGTCCCCCGCGGACACTGCGAGATCGTACGGGGGCGGCGAGCCGAGGGCGGCCGCCTCGCCGTACCTGCCGGAGACCGTCTCGAGGGAGGGCGCGCCGGCCGCCTCGGCCGCCGCCTGCCAGATCATCCGGTCCGCCGCCGGCGCGACAAGCGCATGCCCGATGCCGACGGTGCCGGATGCGGAGCCGTTTCCAACCGCGCGGTTCGACGCGTCGTGCATGTCGCCTGCATACGCCGCCGCAAACGCCGCAGACGGGAACGGGCCCGCGGACAATGCGGCGGCAGCCTCCCCCCGCGGGCCGGCGAGCGCAATGGATGCGGCATCGGCCGCGGCCGGCGCGCACCCTCGCACGGCCCACTCGGACAGCGCAAACTCGCTGCCGGCGCACATGGCGGTTCGGATGCGCGAGTGGCCGCCGGACACAAGGGCCCCGTTGAGTCCAACCCCTCCGCACTCGACCGAGGCCTGCGGCACGCCGAATATTGCGCCCGTGCCGTCGTCTATGTCGTACACGGCGCCCGAGCCGCGCGGGCACACGGCGCGCGCGGCCGCATCGGCGACTGCCGCCGGAGCTCCGCCGCCGTTCCCGCCAGGCGGCTCGACGAGCGCAAGGCCGTACCGCGCCCCGTCGATCTCGATCGACGAGGCCGTCGCATCTGACGTTACGGTGCCGGCGCGGGCGCCGGCGCCTGGCACCGGCGGCAGCCCCTCGGTACGCAGCGCCGCGGTCCGCTCCAGGTGGCCGAGCATGAACGCGGCGAGCGGGACGGGCCTTGCCGCCCCTCCCTCCGCCGGCGCGAGCGCGGCCTCTACGCGCACGCCCGCGGCCGGCCTCCTTTCGCCCCCTGCCGACTCTAGAGCCGTCGCGTTGAGCTCGGCCGAGACGTGGGCGGCGGGGTAAGAGTACGCGTACGATGCAAGCTGCGTCGCGGTGCGGCCGCCAAACATCCTCGACTCTACGGTGGCGTTGAGTACGATGCCGCCGGGCGCGGCCGATGCGCCGCCGCCTGCCTCTGCCGCGCCTGGCGGCCCGGGCGGGTCGTGGCCGAGCAGCACCCTTGCAATTCCGGCGCCGCCGATCACGGCGGTCGCATTGCCGCCCACGGGCGCCCCCAGCATCACAAGCGAGACCGGCGCACTCTTATCCTCCCACGGCCCGCGGGCGCGCTCGGGCAGCGAGGCGAGCGCGCCAAGCGGGGCAGATGCGGCCACATCGGCGAGGCCCGCGGCGCCGCGCAGCGACATTGCCGAGTGCGCCGCGCCGGGCACCGGCATGCCGCCGTGCCCGGCCAGCCCGTACTCGATGTCGGCCTCGGCCGCGCTCACCTTGCTGCGCCGGCCCTGGTGGGCCGTCCACTCGCCCTCGCCGTCCATGCCGAGCGACCCCTCGTACCGCAGCGCAAGCGCGTGCATCTTTTCAAGCGTCGTATGGCCGGGCCCGGCAAGGGCCGTGTACGCTAGGGCCGCCGAGTACCACGGCGCGTACGGCACGACGCGAATTTTGGCGTCGATGGACGCCTCGGCCCCCTCGACCGCCCTGCCGATGTTGAGCAGCTTGATCTCGTACCTGACCGTGTGGCTGCCGGTCGATCCGGCATCCGGCCGGAACACGTCGAGCCGGTCGCCGTTGGCCGACCGCACCGGCGTGTCCGACATGTGCGTTCTGCCGTCGCCGGCGGCCACGTCGCACAAGGGCGCGCCCGAGCACGAGTGCGTGAATATGTCGGGGAGCGGCGCCGGCCCGCGCTCAACCTCAAACGAGAGCGTCCCGTGCCTCTCGGCGCCGAACAGCACGCTAGGCCGGACGTGCACCGACGGCAGGTCCCACTCGTAGTACGTGCCGTCGGCGTTGGCCGAGGGGTGGCCGTCCAGGTCGAGGATGGGCGGCCTTTCAACGGCTACGACTACGATCGGCTCGGCTATCGCGGCCGGCACGAGCGCCGCGCGCTCGACGCGGACCGCGCGGTGCGCGTGCTCGTATGCGGGGTCGTGCCTTACCTGGAGGGCCGAGACTGCAAGGCCGACGCGCTCTTCCTGCCGCGCGCACTCGTCGACGGTCATGTCCGCGACGGATGCGGACGCATTCCACGCGCCGCCGGACAGCGAGATTCTCTTGAGGGACGGGTGCGCCTCCCACTCTGCGCGGGTAGGCGATCCTGCCCCGCCGGCGATCGGGCCGTTCGGCGGCCCGTGCAACGGCGCGAGCAGGCCGGGCATGCGGGATGCGATCACACCGGCAAGGCACTCGCGGCCGGCGTTCGATCGCGGCTCGACCTCTGCCCTCCCGAACACGCACCCGCTGCCGGCCGGCAGGCTTGAGCAGGCGGCCCGCACGGCCGCGGCAAACGCCGCCGCCGAGGCGGCATCCTCGGGCGCCCATGCGCGGGGCGGGCCGGGAGGCGCGCCGCCCGCTGTCGATACCGTCACAAGGTGCAGGTCGTGCGTTGATCGCACCTCGAAGCCGCGGTTGGGGCCGCCGTGCAGCCAGCGGTCGTGCACGGCGCGCTCGCGCCCCGACATCGGGCCGTCAGACCTCACCGAGAACGACGGCGACTCGGCCGTATGCAGCCCGACCCTTTCGCACGAGTACACGCGGATGTAGGGTATGGTCCGGCAGTCGTACCCGTCCCACCATACGCGAAAGTAGTGGTCGGTGCGCAGCCATGCGGCATCCAGCCCGTAGTGGACGGACGGGTGCGGCGAGGGATCGAGCCCGTCCGACGGGCCGGCGACCGACATTGCGCCGGCGGCCGAGTAGCGCCCCCTCGCCTCGACCGGCCCCGCGCGCAGCGAGTCGCACGTTTCAAGGCCCGCGCCTCCCTGCCCGTACAGCCGCGACTCGTACCTGAAAAGGTAGTTGACGGCATCGCCCGGGTATACGGTCCCGTCGGGGTTGCGCCGGACCGAGCCGTTGTGGTACGCGGGGTATGCGGCGGCCGAGACGGATATGCTGCATGTGGTCTCGCCGTCGGCAAGGGCTGGGTGGACTGCAAGGGGAATTGCCGCCGTGCCGGACAGGGCGGCAAGGGCCGTGCATGCGGCGACGGCGGCGGCAACGGCGGCGAAACCGGCCGTCATGCCTTCCCCTTCCCTCTTCCGGCGCCGCTTGCCCTGGAGACGTTTCGGTCCCTGCGCGCCGGCCCCGGCTTGTCCTGCCGCTGCCGCGCGCCCCTGCCGGCGCGCGCCCCTGCCGCTGCTGGAGCCGATGGCGACCTTGACGGGGATGCGGACGGGGATGCGGCCTCCATCTCCGCCGCCGCCGCGCTGCGGATTGCATCCAGGGCGGCCTCGGCGGCCACCCCGGCGGCGGCTTCGTCCGCATCGTCCTGGATCTTGAGCCCCTCAGCCGCAGCGCGGTCTCCTGCCGCCAAAGTCCCTGCCCCCGCCGCAGGCGGCAGCGCAGGAGGCGGAGGCGGCGGCGCTCCTGCGGACGGGCGCGACGCAGTGGGGCGCGACATGGCGCCTGCCGCGCCGCGGCCCCCGCCCCCTGCCGCGCCGCGGGGGGCGTCCCCGCCGGCGGCGCGCCCCCCAGCGGGGGCATCTTCCCGCGTGCCGAACTCTGCAGTGCCGCCACCGCCGGCGGCGCGCCCCGCGCCGCGGCGCGGACGGCTGCCGCGCTCCCGGTCGGGGGCGGCATCGGCGCCGTTATGCAAGGCGGCATCGCCAGTGTCCGCGCTGCCGCCGCCTCCGCCGCCCAGGCCGGGCAGAGCCGACTCGCCTGCCGGACATGCCGTGATCCGGTTCGCGCTGCCGCCGCCTCCGCCGTCCAGGCCAGGGCCGACACCCCCCGCAACCACCTCGGCCGAGTCCCACGCCCCCGCCTCTGCGCCCGCACCCTCCGCACTTCCCTCGGCCGAGTCCCACGCCCCCGCCTCCGCACCCGCGCCACCCGCACCCGAATAGTCGCGGTGCGGCCCCCCGTCCAATCCCGGATCGTCCTCCTCGATGCCATGTCCGCCGCCGCGTTCCCCACCTGGCCCCTTTCCAATCGGAACGAGGCCCCGAACCGCGCCCCACGCGCCGCGGCAGGCCGCCTCGGCCGCGTCGAGCGCCTGCGCGGCCCTGAGCCTGTACCCCGCGGCGCCCCGAAACACGGCAAGGACGGCGAGCATCCCAAAGGCGGCAAACACGGCGGCAGCGCCCGTGTGGTCCTCGCGATACCTTGCGGTCACGACCACATCGTCGGCCGCGGCAAACGACGCCTCGGCCCCCTGCGCGTTCAGGCCGGCGGCAAGCGCCGCCGCCGCCTCTGCCCTGCCGGGGCCCGCCTCGACTCCCTGTCCTCCCGCCGGCCTCACGTCCCACCCGTCCCACACGCTGCGTACCAGAAACGAGGCCACGTGCTCCTCGGGCGCGCGCACGAACGCCGCCTCGCCTGCCCTGACCGCCCCTCCCCCGACGGCGCCGCCTGCGGCCTCGACGAGCACGGTCCGCGCGTATGTCGCGGAAAACACGTCCCCGTCGCCCGGCTCGGCCGTGACGGCGCTCGGCGCCTGCCCCGCTCCCGCGCCGCCGCGCGCGTGCTGCGCCCCCTCGCCGCCCCCGGCGCCGAGCACGCGCGCATCGACGAGCTCGTACGCGCGGTCGCCGTGCCGCGCCGTCCTGGGAAACTCGACCGTAACGGACTGCCGCTCCGCGGTCTCGCGGTGCGGGGTCGTCGCCGACCTCGGCTCCGCATCCGACGCCGTCGACAGCGCGACGGGAACGGCAAGGTGCGCCCCCGTTCCGTCGCGCGCCTCGACCGCGTACGTAACGGACGCATCGACGGCAACGTCAAACCTGGCCGATGCGGCAGTCGAGCCGGGCGCGTCTGCGGCGACCGTGACCGAAAACAGCCCCGCCTGGTCGGGGCGCAGCACGACGGCGCGCCCGCCGCCGGCGATCTCGTGGGGGATGGCCGTATCGACGGCGACCGTTCCGGGCGGCGCGGCCGGAGGCGCCGGCGGCATGCTCACGTCGATGCGGTACTCTTCCCCGGCGCGCACCACGCCGCCAAACCCCGCCTCTATCGATGGGGACTCTGTCCTGGCGTACGGCCGCACCTCTGCCGAGCCGTGGCCCGACCCGGAAAAGACGGACAGCCTGCCTGCGCCCCCGCACACGAACAGCCGGCCGGCGATCGGGTGCCCCGACTCGCCGGCGCCCTCCCGAATGTCGCCGCCCGAGGCCGACAGGGCCGCTGCCGCCTCGGCCGCGCCCGCGGGGCGGCAGCCGCCGGACGCGTCGAACCCGGCGCCCGTCCCGTCCGGCCCGCCTGCCAGCAGGTCGGACGATGCCGGAAACACCTCGTGCGCCCTGACGGCGCGCGGCGCATCGACGATCGGGCCGTCCCCGCCGCGCCCTTCCGCAGCGCCGATGCCTGCCCACGAGCCGATCCGTCCCGCCGCCGGCGCGGCCGCCGGCGATGCGCCGTGCGGCGCACCGGCCGTTCCGGGCGTCCACGCCTCGAGCGTCCCCGTCCCGCCGGGCCCCGGCGTCCCGCGCACGCGCACCACAGGCGAGTCCATGGCGACAAACTCCGACGAGACGGCCGCGCCGCCGCCTGCCTCCAGCATTGCGACGGGCGGGCCGGCCGGCGCGCCGCGCGCGCGGCCGCCGAGCGCGGTATCGGGGTCGAGCACGGCTCCGGCCGCATCGCCGGCGTACAGCAGCGCGATATCCTGCACGCGGCCCGGCGCGACGGGCAGGGGCAGGATGTGCAGGCGCGGCTCGGAGCCTCCGCCCGCGGACACCTCGAGCGGGGCCGTGCGCGGGTGCTGCCGCATGCCGGGCGCCGTAACAGACACCTCGTACGACCCGGGCGGGGCCCGCACGGGCACGACGGCCGAGTTTGACGGGAGTGCGGCGTGGCCGTGCCCGCCCTGCGCGTGCACGGGGGCACCGATCACGGCGGTCGCCGCATGCTCGGCCCCGTTCGAGGATACGACGATCTCGACGGGAACGCCGGGCGCGGGGCGCAGCATGGAGACCGCACCGGACACGTCGAGGCGCCCGGCGCCACCGCTGCCCTCGCCCTCGCCCGGCCCCGCGCGCCCGGCGCCACCGACGACCTCTGCCGTCCTGTCGGCGTGCGCATGGTACGCGGCCGCCGCGATGAACGACCTTCCGATGCCGCCCTCGCGCGGCCCGCCCGCGCCTGTCGATGCCGCTGTTGCCGCTGCGGCCGGCGGCACGACGTCGAACACGACCAGGTTTGGCGCGTCCTCCCCGCCCCCGCGCGTCCAGCCGGTTCCGCCGTCCCGCGCCCCGGCCGGCGCGCCCGCTCCCCCGCCGTCGAGGAGGGTCCCGTTCTCGCCGACCGCTCCCCGCGCGCCGTACGCCGCCGGGCCGACGGCGAACCAGTCCGTCGCGCTGCCGTGCCCCGGCACCGCTACCGTAAGGGATGCGACCCCTGCCGCGCCGGTGCGGAACGTGCCGAGCCACGGCCAGGCGTCCACCTGGACGCGGGCGGGCCTGTCGGCTCCTGCATGGTGCGGCGAGGGGGATCCGTCCACCCTGGCGATGCCCGGGTCGGACGTGTGCACCAGGGCGTAGGGGGGCGTGTTCGGGGACCCTGCCGCGGCCGCCGCCGCGCCGTCCGGGCCCTCGAGCCACGCGATATAGTGGCCGGCCGAGTTTTCGGGCAGGACGGGGGGCCACGCGCGCACCCGCACGGCCGGCGGCTCCTGCCACTCGAACCCGATGTGCGCCTCGGCGCGCATCCCGCCGCCGTGCGCGTGGACCGTCCCGGGCGCGGCCACAAACGCATCAAAGGTCGCCCCCGTCGAGCCGGCCGGTATGACGACCCTATCCGGGACGAGCAGGCCGGCGCCGCCTCCCGACAGGCGCACCTCCAGGCCGGATGCGGCAGGGACGGCCGTTGCGTGGTGGCCGCCGGCCGCCCATTCGACCAGGTGGACGGCGCCGGCGACGTGGTGAGTCCGCGTCGACGGGGGCAGCGTAATGGCCAGGCCGCGCCCGCTGTCCGAGGTATCAGCGGCCACTACCGACCCCTCCACGAACTCGCCGCCGACGGACGCGCGGATCGCGTGGGTGCCGAGCTCTAGCGCCTTGAAGGCAAAGATCGCATGGTCCGCGCCTGGCGGCATCTCTACGGACGGGGCGACGAGGATGGCGGCGGGGTCTGCCGCGAGGAGGATCGTCGTCCCGTTGCTGCCCGTACCGCCTGCGCCGCGCGGCCCCTCGTGGCGGACCATGCCGTAGTGCCACGACTCGGGCGCGACGCGCTGCGGGACGTACAGCTCCGCACCGGGCGCATCGCCGGGCATACCGGCGGCATGCGCGTGCGGCGGGGCGGGGCCGTATTCTGCGCCGCCGCCGGCCGACGCCGACGCCACTGCCGCGGCCGCAACCGCGGCCCATGCAGCGAGCGCAAGGATGCGGGCGCGCCCGGCGCGCGGCCCGTCCCGCAGGACTCCGGCTGGCATGCGCGGTCGGTTTGCGCTGCGATTTAAGGGGCAGAGGCGGCGCGCCGTGCGCGCTTGGGCCGCCCAGGCGCGGATCGGCGCATGCAGGGGGAACGGGGCGCCGAACGCCCGATAGCCTAGTACGGACTCGCGCTGTCCGCTAACGCCCGACAGGCCGCGCGGGGTCTGGGTCGGGCTGCGGCTGTCGGGATCCTCGGCCCCCCTGCCGGCGGCGGGCCCGGGCCGCTCGGCGCCGCGCCCGGCCGCGCCCCGCATCCGCAGGCATGGCCGCCTTTTGCGCGGCGGCGGGGGCCGAACGGGGGCGGGCAGGCCCGTCGTGCGGCGGGGGCCGCGGGGCGCGGGCCGCGGCACCGGACGGCGGCCCCCGTCGTCCCGCCCGCCTTTCCGCCCGCCGCCGCGCTACCTGTCCCCGGCCACGCCCCGGCGGGACGGGGCGTCTGGGGGCAGGCGGGGCCTTGTCCATCTCTCCCAAAGGGCGCCCGCGTGCGCCGGCGCTCATACGAGAAAGAGAAAGACCGATGCCGGCAGGCAGCAGGTTCCGCGCCCCGCCCTCATCTCGTTCCTGCTGACCAGGATCCCGCCTTCAGAGCCGACGATCCTCTTGTAGTCGAGTATGCCGTACATGTCGCGGCTCTTTATCTGGCTTTGATACTTTACATCTATGGGCATCATCCCGCCGTTGTCCCTGACCAGAAAGTCGACCTCCCTCTTGCGCGATCTCCAGTAGAACACGGCGTTGTCGTGACCGTACGCGACGCGCATGCCGAGCGTGCGGTACGCAAAGCGCAGGATGTGCTCGCAGACGACCTGCTCGACGAGCCTGGACAGGCGCGCCCGATCGTCCATGCACTCTAGGCTGGCGTCGTACGCGCTCCCCGATCCCAGGCCGCTGGCCATGTGGAAAAGGAACGGATCGCGAAAGTAGGTCTTTTTCGCCGCACCGTACTTTGGGCGATCGCTCGCCGCGTTGTACCTGTGTATGGAGGCGGTGCAGAACATGTCCTCCAGGATCCTTGCATAGTCTCTAGCAGTATGGTGGCTTGACACGGCCGTGCCCTTCTTGAGCGACGACCAGGATACTGCGCTGCCGGTGCATTCGGCAACCCTGCCCATGATCTGGCCCGCAAGCGCCGGGTTTTTTCCAAGGCGGCCAAAGCCGCCCTGGATCAGCTTTGCATACCGCTCGTAGTGCGCGTCGTCGACGTGCCCGTCCTTGGCAAGCCTGTCTACAATGAACGGTATTCCGCCGGCCAAGAGGTACCTGTGCAGGCACCTGCCAAGCTCGTTCTGGCGCATGTAGAGCTCCTTGATCGGGGCGCCAATGCTGCCCGACGCGGCGCCCCTGAGGATGGAGATGCGCGACTCTTGGTCCAGCGGAACCGCCCGCGCCGCATTGTCGTACAGGCCTCGGTCTGTTGCCATGACAAACCGCCTAAAGTTCATGGGCATGGCGACCTTGTCGAGCGTGCCGCTCCCAGGGTCGCCCCTCCTGCCGGCCAGGAGCTCGGTGGCCCTGGACAGGTCGACCGTATGCGACCCCGTCGTCACGACGGTGCAGTTCTCGAGCATGTTCAGGTCCTTGAGCGACTTTATCGCCCGCTGCCAGTCGATGACGTTGGATATCTCGTCAAGGAACAGGTACCTTCGCGACTTTTCCGACTGGCTGCTCTTGTCAAAGTACTCGTAGAGGACGTTCTCGACGTCGAGCGGGGCGGTCTCGGATTCGAACGAATAGTACATGACGTTGTGCGGCGGGACGCTCTCGAGCAGCCGGGCGATCGCCAGCTTTACCAGCGTGGTCTTGCCCACCTGCCTCGGCCCCCTCAGCGAGTAGATGTAGTCGCCCGCCTCGAAGACGCTCGGATCGGGGGCGAGTCCTAGCGAAGAGGCCTTCAGCGCCGCTATCTTTGGATCCCTGCCAATGGCCGCCTTGTCCTTCCACCATGGGTTGAGCCTGGCCATCCTTGCGACGTGCATGGCCGCCCTCTGCCATGCCTGCCTATAATGCCGGCGCCTGTTGCCAGCCTGCTTTTAAAGCCCGGAAAACCGGCTGCCAGCCTGCTTTTAAAGCCCGGAAAACCGGCTGCCAGCCTGCTTTTAAAGCCCGGAAAACCGGCTGCCAGCCTGCTTTTAAAGCCCGGAAAACCGGCTGCCAGCCTGCTTTTAAAGCCCCGAGAACAGGTTGTCCTGACAGGCCGGGGGTGGCGGCCTGTTGTAGCCGACCCGCTGCAGATACCTCATCCAAGCAGAGCCGGCTGGGCAGGCCCAGGGCCGCGCCCTGCTATGGCAGGCCGCACTGGACATTGTACGAGACGGTCTGGGCGAGGACGCCGCCCTCTGCCGCGTCGTACGGGGCCAGGTTCAGCCTGAACCACAGCGATGCGGTGTCGCCGCCTCCGAGCCCTCGCACCACGGCCGTCCCCCCGCCGACGGACGCGTAGGCGCCCTCCATGCCATCCTCGCACGCCTCGGTCGCCGCGGCCGGAATGGACGCGTAGACGCGCGCGACAAGGGCGCTCGATGTCCTGCCCTCGCCCGTCCCGTTCGCGGGGGCCGCCAGGATCGGCGATGCGGCGCCCGGCGAGGTGCCGCCGCCGTGGCCCGCCTGCCACGTAGTCGCATCTATTCCAGCCTGCGCAAACGGCGCCGAGCCGTAGTTGATCCGCGTCTGCTCGGTGGGATACAAGCGGGCGCCGGGCGCTGCATCGCCGATGTCTAGGCTCGGCGACCCGAGCCCGACCGAGCATGTGTGGTACACGGGCGCCGGGGCGCCGCTCTCGGACTCTGCGGTGCCGAACCGGGCCAGGTGGTGCGTGTAGATGGCCATGTCCCTGCCGTCGTCCGAGTCGATCCGGCACTCGCCCGTGCCGCCGAGGTGCCGGTCGACCCTGGCAGTATCGTCCGCTGCGCATGCTGTGCCGATCGGCACGATCCGACCGCCGGGGCCGTCGTCGATGCAGACGCCCTGCCGCCTGCCTGGCCCTCGAGGGATATGCGGACGGGCATGTCGAACGCGACCCTGCCGCTGTCATCGTCGCCGATCTCCACGACGCCCCGCAGCAGGACCGCACCCGGGCCGCCGTACAAGACCCTCCGCGCCAGAGCCGGGCGGCACTGCGCGCAGGACGAGCAGGCCGCCGGGCGGCACGGACGTTGCCTTTGCCCCGGGCGGGAGCGACACTGATGCGAACGATGTGGCTACGGCGGCGCCCTCGGGCGGGAACTGCGCGGTTCCGCCGGCGGCGCCTGCCTGGTCAAGCACGTCACGTTGATCGTGACGCGCAACTCGTTGTCCCTGTCGGCAAGGTTGCTGTAGACCGCATCGTCGTCCGGCCCGGGACAGCCGTTGCGGCGCCGTTGCCGCCCGCGCTGATCACTGCCGGGCTGGCGCGCGGCGACGCCGGGGATCCGGCATCCGGAATATCCGAGCCGGCGGGGCTCCCGCCCGCATCCCTGATGGAGCCGCCGCCCGCCGACGGGGCATCCCGCCCTGCGCCCTGCGCGGCTACTGCGGCAGGATGCACTGGGCGCTGTACGTGATGCTCTGCGAGATCGTGCCGACCGGCACCTCGCTGCCGTACGGGGCCAGGTTCAGCCTGAACCACAGCGGCTTGACGTCCCCGCCGCCGAGGCCGCCGGCCACCGCAGTATCCGCGCCGACCGCGGCGTAGTCGCCTATCCTGCCGGACTCGCTCACCTCGGATGCGCCAGCCGGCAGGGTCGCCGAGATGCGCGCGACAAGGGCGCTCGACGCCCTGCCCTCGCTTGTGCCGGGCGCCGGGGCCGGCAGGGACGGGTATCCGCCGGAATCGGAGCCGCCGTCGGCACCGGCCCGCCACGGGGACGCCTCGATCCCGACACCTGCAAACGGCGCCGAGCCGGAGTTGATCAGCCTCTGCTCTGCCGGATCGGAGCGGCCGCCGAGCGCCGCATCGCCGATCGGCAGGCTCTGCCGCCAGAGGCTCACCGAGCACGTATAGTCCACGGGCGGCGGCATGCCGCTCTCGGACAGCACGGTGCCAAACCGCGTCAGGTGGTACGTGTAGATGACCATGTCCCCGCTCGAGTCGATCCGGCACTCGCCCATGCCGCCGAGGTGGCGGTGGACCCTGACTGTATCGTCGGCCCCGCAGGCGTCGTCGATCGGCACCAGCGAGCCGTCCGTGCCGTCGATGTAGAACGCGCGGCCGCCGGCCTGGCCCTCGAGCTGTACGCGGACGGGCATGCTGAACGTGACGGTACTGCCCTCGTCGCCGATCTCTACGATCCTTCGCAGTGTCACGGCCGAGCCGTCGTACGCAAGGCCCTGGACGGCCGGATCCGCCGGCAGGCCGCCGTCGGACTCGGCGACGACGTGCAGGACGAGCAGGCCGTCGGGCGGCACTGACATTGCCGTCACACCGGGCGGGAACTGCACGGACGCGAACGACGTCGTCACGGCGGCGCCCTCGGGCGGGAACTGGACTGTCCCGCCGGCGGTCCCTGCGCCTGCCAGCCCCGTCACGTTGATCGTGACGCGAACCTCGTTGCCCCTGCCGGTAAGATTGGCCTGGACCGCGGCGTCGTCCGGCCCGATGACGACCGTTGCGGTGTTTCCGGTCGCGTTGTCCGCGCCGCCGCCTACGCCGCCTCCGTTGGATCCAGCGCCGCCGCCTCCGTTGGATCCAGCGCCGCCGCCTCCGTTGGATCCAGCGCCGCCACCGTCGATCACAATGCCCGATGCATGCAGCGAGTCGGGCGAGCCCGGCTCGGGCAGCATCCGGTCGGCATCGCGGCCGCTTGCATCCCGTATTGTACCGCCGTTGAGGGACAGGGCGCCGCTGTCCGCATAGTCGAGGCGGTCCGCCATGTCTCCGGACTGTACCCTGTAGAGGAACGCCAGCCTAGAGTCGCCGTCGCTGCCCTCTACGTATGCCGCGCTCCTGGCCGGCTCGGTCGAGAGCGCCAGCGTAGGCGCCCCCGTCACGTGCACGGTTCCGCTAAAGGCCACGGTAATGTTGACGGCCGAGCCGGCGCCGTACGTGCCGCCAGCGTCCGCCGAGAATACCCTGAGGACGCTGGGCGGATCCTCCGACTGCATCGTCGTGTCTATCTCGATGTCCCTCGAGTGGCCCAGCGATCCGGCCTCGCCCGGCCCGGGCAGCATCCGGTCGGCGTCGTTGCCGGCCGCATCCTTGATGGTTCCGCCGTTGAGGGTCAGCGCGCCGGTCCCGGTATAGTCCAGGTCGTCCGCTACATCGTCGGGAAGCACCCTGTACTCGAACACAAGCGTCCGCGAGCCGCTGCCGTAGTCGTATGCGGCCATGCCGGCGGCCGCGCCCGTATCGAGCTCGATCCGCGGCGAACCCGTCACGTGCACGGCCTCGTCAAACAAGACCGTGACGTTGATCCTCGAGCCGATGCCGTACGCGCGGTCCGCGTTAGGCGACGAGACGGCCTCTACACTCGGGGCGGTGGTGTCGATGCGAATGCCCGCGGCCGCAAGCGACATCTCCCCTTCGATGCCGGACAGGTCCAGGTCGGCGCCGTTGCCGATTGCATCCGTCATGGTCCCGCTGTCAAGGGACAGGGCATCGGCGCCGTCGTAGTCTAGGGGGCCCGCGCCGTCGCCTACTTGCACCGTATAGTTGAAGACGAGCGTCCGCATGTCGCCCGACTGCCGCTCGTACGTGGCGGCAGCGGTCGCATCCCCGTCGAGTGCGAGGCGCAGCGACGGGGATGCCCTGTCGGAGAGCACGACGGCCTCGCCAAAGCCGACGGCGATCCTGACCGTCTCGCCAGCCCGGTACGGCGCGCCCTTTGGATCGGACTCTGCTGCGCTGATCGCGCGCGGCCCCGCGGTGTCGATCCGTATGGGCATATCGTCGTCGCCGAGCAGGCCGTCCATTCCAGGCTCGGGCAGCGTCAGGCTGGCGGGGTTGTCGGCCGCGTCCGCAATGGATCCGTCGGGGGACAGCGCCGTAGTGTTCGCATAGTCGAGGTCGGCCGCATTGTCGCCCCCTTCCACCGTGTATACAAACGCCATGTCCATGCCGGCGCTGCCGCCCTCGTCGTACACGGCGAACCGGTCCGTCCCGTCGTCCATCCTCAGCGCGATCGACGGCGCGCCGTCCCGGGCGACGTCCACATTCTCGTCAAACGAGACCGTAATGTTGATCTTCGAGCCTGCGCCGTACGTGCCGTTCGCGTTGGGCGACGAGACTGACTCGACGCGCGGGGCGGCGGTGTCGGGCACGATGGCCCTTGCGCCGCCGAGCGAGTCTGGAGAGCCCGGCGCAGGCAGTTCGAGGTCGACTGCGTTGCCCAGCAGGTCGGTTATGGCGCCGCGCGACGCCAGGGCCCCGGCGTGCGCGTATTCCAGGCCGGCGGCAGCGGCGGGAACGGCGTCGCCGGGCATCACCGTATAGTTGAAGACGAGCGTGTCTGTTCCGTTGCCGGACAGGTAAGGCGCCGCCCTGTCCTCCCCCTCCAGGGACAGCAGGAGCGAGGGCGGGCTCGACGGATCCTGCAGCATGACGCGCTCGTCGAATGCGACCGTAACGTTGATCATCGTCCCGGCAGAGTACGAGCCGTTCCCAATGGGGGAGGACACGCCGGCGACCGACGCCGGCCAGAGCCTGACGAGCTGGACGGCGTCGTCGTTTTGCGCGGCGATTAGCGAGTACGCGCGGCCGCCCGCCTTGAACACGGCGAGGCCGTCGGCGCCATCGAGGGCGTCGAATCCGCCTGGATCCCCGTCCTTGGCCGATCCCTCGGCTACGGGCGTTCCGTCCGGGTTGATGCGCATCAGCTGGATGCCATCGTCGGCGGCCGACGGCGCAAGGGCGTACGTCCAGCCGCCCATCTCGAACACCGCGGCGTTTGTCGAGCCACCAATCGAGTCGAACCCGCCGGTTCCATTGACGGCCGAGCCCGCATTGGAGAGGGTGCCGTCGGGGTGGATGCGGGCGATCTGGACGGCTTTGTCGCCGGACGCGGTCACTACGGCGTGGGTGAGGCCACCGACCTCGAACACGGTGGCGGCGCCGGCATTGCCAAGCGTGTCGAATTCAGGCGTGTCGTCCACCGCCGTGGCGTTGACCGAGAGGGTGCCGTCGGGGTGGATGCTGACGAGCTGGATGATGCTGACATGGCGATTGCTGCTGGCGCCGGGCGAGGCCGCGAGGGCCCTTGGCGGGCCGTCGGCGTCGGCGGCGTCGCCAGACTTGATCACATTGACGGCGGCTACCCCGGTCAGGTTGAACATGTCGACTCCGTCCGACGCCGAGCCGTTGCGTGACAGGGTGCCGTTCGGGAGGATGTGGACTAGCTGGAGGCCGTTGTCGCCGTTGGCGGCAACGAGGGCATAGGTGCGGTCGTACGCCTCAAACACGGATATGCCGGCTGCCCCGCCCAGCTTGTCAAACCCGCCTCCGGGGGAGGTCGCCGAGCTGTTGAGCATGAGGGCGCCGCCGGATCCGATATCGTACAGAGAGATGCTGTTGCCGGCCGATACGATGGCGCGGGGCAGGCCGCCCATCTCGAACGTGGTGACGTCTTCGGGTAGGTGCAGCCTGACGGTGGATCCTGTCCTATCTATGCCGCCAGGCGAGAGCGTACCGTCGGGGTGGATGCGGATCGCCTGGACGCCGCCAGGGTGATCAGAGCCGGTCTTTTCGTTGCGCGCCGCCACCACGGCGTACGCGCCGCCGCCGTCCGTTTCGATCACATCGACTTCGATGGCTCCGTCTAGGGCGTCAAATCCGCCGACGCCGTCGGCGGCCGTGCCGTTGGCCTTCAGGACTGGGATGGGCCCTCCCAGTATCCCGATCGAGTTTGAGGCGGAGAGCGATCCCCTCTCTCCCGGCACGGGCAGCGGCAGGGTGGTCATGGCGGCATTGTCTGATACCTTGGAGATCGACCCGCCCTCCAACGACAGGGCGCCAGTGCCCGCATAGTCCAGGCTGTGCGCCTCGTCGCCGGCCCGCACCGTGTACTGGAACTCTAGGTCGGCCGTCCCGTTTCCCCCCGCGTAGGAGGCGTACCGGGGCGGCTCGGTGTCGAGCATGAGGCGCGGCTCGGTGTCGAGCACGGCCTCCTTGTTAAGGGACACCGTAATGTCGACGATGCGGCCCGTGCCGTACGTCGCATCCCCGCCCGGCGACGAGACCGACAGTACGAACAGTGCAGTGTTGTCTATCGGGATGGGGCCCGAGCGGCCGAGCGAGCCGGATGCGGACAGGCTCAGGTTGGCCGGGTTGCCCGCCATGTCCTCGACGCCGCCGCCGGATGCGGCCAGCGCCATCGTGCCGTTGTACCTCACGTCCGCCGCGCTGTCCTCGCCCCGCACCTCGTACGCGAACGTGAGCGACTTTGTGTTGTTTCCCCCTGCATAGGTGGCGTTGCGGAACTCTTCGCCGCCCAGGCTCAGCAGCAGCGCAGGCGCGGCGCCCGAGTGCACCACTACGGTCTCGTTGAAGTTGGCCCTGAACTCGAGGCTGTCGCCCTCGCGGGCGTAGCCCCTGTCCGGCGGCGCGACGGTGATGTTTGCGACGCGCGGCGCGACGCCGTCGACGCGTATGTCGCTCTGGTTGGAGAGCGAGCCGGCCTCTCCCATGACAGGGAGTAGGCAGTTTATGCTATTGCCGGGGCCAGCTTCGAGCACGTTGAACGTATACTTCGGACCCGTACCTGATGAGGCATGGTGGGAGATCGACCAGTACAGCGCGTACCTTGAATGGTATTCCAGGTCGTCGGACTCGTCGCCTTCCTGCACCGTGTACGTGTATGCGATTGTCGTGCCGAAGGCCGCGCTGCTGGCGTGCTCGCCAAACCGATCCTCGTCGCCCGTCTCCATCTTGATGCGGGTATGCGTCACTGTGTGAGCCTGGTGGGAGTCCCCGTTGAGAGAGGGGATCGTGACGATGATGCCTATGGTGTCGTTGATCCCGTACAGGCCGTCGTCCGAGGTAAATCTGATCGACGATAAGGCGGGGGTGCCCGTGGTATCGGCGCACGCGGCCACGTCTGCCTCCGGAGCCGTGGGGTTCGCGTAGGCGGCGGGCGGCGCATCGGCTGCGGCCAGTGCGAGCGCGGCTGCGGCCAGTGCGAGCGCAGCAGCTGCGGCCGGGCGCCGGCCCCTGCTACTGGACTTTGCGCGGGGATGGCGCTCCGCCCCCCCCCCCTCTCAAGGCATGCCGTATCGATCGCCCCTGCGATGCCCCTGCAACCCGCACGTTCTGCATCTCTCCGATCGCCCGCAACTCGCAAGCGTCCGTATAAAAGAATGGCGGCGCGGGCGCGGGCGCGGGTGAGGTGCCGGCCGGACAGTCGCCGGGCGCAGGGCGCACGGGCCTGGCGCCGCATCGATGCGCCGCTGATCGGGGCGGCGGCTGCCTAGGCGCCGCGGCGCATGCGCGATCGGCCCGCCTCCGAGCCGAGTCGCGCCGTGGATGCCCCTGCATGCGGCGCGGGAGTGTGGTGGGCCGGCCCGTTCGCCCTGCGCGGCTGCGCGATCGCCCACAGGACGGCGCAGCGCGGGCGCAGGACGCGCCGCGCCCAGGCCCTGGCCTTGACAGCCCTTCTCACGCCCTTCCCTTTTCCCCTTTGGCCCCGCCGACCTCGGCCCCGTCAGCCGGCCACGGGCGGCAGAGCGACTCGATGACCTGCGCCGGCGTGAGAAGGCGCAGCGCCTGCCCACGGCCCGGAGGCCTGCCGGCGCGGCCCGCGGCCGCCTCTAGCGCAGGCGGGTCGGCTATCGATATACGGTACGACCCGTGGCCGACTCCTGCGCCGGCGAGCGTCTCGCCCACAACGGACGCGTCCCTCTCGCCAAACGCGACAAACCATACGGACATGCCGGCAGCGGCGCCCTTTTCGTAGTTGGCGATCACCTGGTCGCGGTGCTTTGACGGCGATGCCTCTACCTCGACGGCGAGCACGTCGTCGGACCACGCGTCGGGATCGGCGGGCCGGCCGCCGGGCATTGCCATTTTTGGCGGCTCGTACGGGGGCGGAGGGGGCTCGCGGCCGCCGCCCGCCCTGGCGGATTCGGCCCCGCCCTCCCCGGCACCCTCCGCCGCGGCCGGCTCGGCCGCAGCGGCCGCCGCGGCCGCGCGCAGCGGCGCCGCCTTTCGCCTCCCGGCCAGCCGGGCCGCGGCCTCTGTTGCGCGGCGCACGGCGGCCCTGCGGGCAGCGGCCTCGCGCGCAGTCGATGCGCCTGCCGCCGGCCGAAACGAGTGCACTACAATGTCCGGCCGCGTGCGCGCCGAGTCGCCGAGGTCCGGGACGGCATAGTGGTGGTGCGCCCTCATCGCCGCGCATATCGACGAGATGGCGGCCCTATGCAGCCCGCCGCCGGCCCCGCGGCCAGAGAATGCGGACGAGTACAGCGACCTTACCGCCAGCGCAGTCTCGCTGTACATCTGTACCGTGCTGTCGAGCCTAGAGCCTACCGCGTATTCCGTCCGCGCGGATGCGTACCGCTCGTGGCCGGCAAGCGAGTCGGCAAGGGCCGATGCGGCGGCCCGCTCGTCCGTGCGGGCAAACGCAGAGCAGGCGGCCGCCGCAAGCGACGGGCCGGCGACCTCGCGCCCGCCTGCGGCATGCAGGACGCTGAGCAGAAAGTACTGGAGGGGCGGGAGGCGCGGCGAGGCCGCCGCGGCCGCGCCGGCGGCCGCCCTGCCGGCCCCGCGGGCGGCGCCGAACGAGCCGGCGGCCCGCAGCGGCGCCGGCATTCCGTGCGCCTCTAGGCTGAGGCGCGCCGTCTCCCTCCACCTTGATGCCACCTCCAGGTGGCGCGTCATCCCTACTCCGGACACCTGCCGCGAGCCGTGCGAGTAGGCGGCGAACCTGTGGCGGCCGAGCCTGCCGAGCTCGGCCTCGCCGAGCGGCATGCTCCTTGCAAGGACGGAGGCGGTCCGGCGGTCGCACCGGAACATCGCGATGCACCGGAACAGGTCGTCGAGCTCGCCGGCGAGGCTGCCCCCGAGCACCCCGACGGACTGCGTCGCCACGGTCGCCTTCATGCCGTACTTGCGCACGCCGTTGAGCAGGTCGCGCACCACGTCGGGCGCGAACATGTGCACCTCGTCGATGTACACGTTGAACGGCGTGCGGCGGGCCTCGCCGAGGTCGAACCGTATGCGGTTCTCTAGCCCGAACATGCCGATGATCAGGGTCCCCATGAACTCTACGATGTCTGGCGTCGATGCCGACCCGAGGTCGACGACGACGAACCTGCCGCGCTCGATGCACTCGCGTATGCTGACCGACGACCTGGCAGACGAGAACATGGCCGCCACGGGCGGCGTGCTTATGATCTTGTCGAACTTGTTGTACACGGCGCCGGCCGCCTCGGAGGAGAACCTCGGGTACACGGACGCCCAAAAGTCGCGCACGGACGGGTCGGAGCACGAGCGGAGCGCCTCGGCGCGCCGCTCCTCGTCGTACAGGACGGAGACGAGGTCCAGGAAGCGGAACTCGCCTGGCGTCGACATGACGAGGCCCATCAGGTTGCGCAGTATGGCCTCTAGGCGGTGGCCCCAGCCGCTCGCAAAGTACTGCCTGAGGCTCGATACGGCGCCGGCCGCGCGTATGTACCGCTCGTGCTCGGTGCGGCTCTCGAGGGGGTTTATGCAGACCGTACGGCCGAACTGGTACATCGAGGCGAGCGATATGTACACGACGCGCCCGCGCATCGACGGCGGCACGAGCGAGAGGACCTCGCGCGCAAAGTCGCGGTGCGGGTCGACGAGCAAAAACCCCGTCCCGCGCGCAATGTCCTGCATTATGAGGAGGCGCATGATCGACGTCTTGCCGGACCCGACCTCGCCGAACACGGCGATGTTCTGGCGGTCGCTCTCGGGTATGGCGAACAGCTCGGGGCGCCCCTCCGTTCCGCCGCCGGGAGCCTCTACGTAGCCGAGCGCCGTCGTCTCGCGGCTTGTGCGCGATGCGTCGAATGCGGGCGCGGCATCGGGGGGTGCGGGCCGCGGCCCGTCGTTTTCCGCGGCGGGCCGTCCCCGGGGCGGGGCGGCCGGGCCGCGGCCGGGGCCGCTCCCGGCCGGGCGGCGCCGAATGGCGGGCAGAAGGGCCCAGCCCGCGCCGCAGGCGGCGCCCGCGGCCGCCGCCGCGGCAAGAATACCGGCGGCATCGAGCGGCAGCATCCGGATCCCCTACGGGAGCGCCTCGATCGCGAGGAGCTGCGCGTCGAACCTGGCAAGGCGGCGGTATGCATCGTCCGTAATGCAGATCTGCTCGCGGCCGCGCTTGGCGGCCAGGCCGCGCGCGACAAGGCATGCCGCGGCCGAGCGCATGCGGGACGGCGACCTGCCGGCAAGGAGCGGCAGGAGGGCCGAGTACGAGACGGGCACGTCGATCGGCAGGGGCCGGGCATCGGGGGCGCTCGCGGCCGCGGCGGCGGCCCGCTCGATCCGCCTGCGGAATGTATACAGGAACGAGAGGATGCGCATCTCGAGGACGGGCACGCCGAGCATGGCGGCCATGTACGCGGCCTCGCCGCGCCCGCTCAGGCGGCACTCCTCGTGCAGCATGCCGCGCCGGCGCAGCGCGGCCTTTTCGCGCGCGGACAGGTCCCCGCCGGCGCGGAGCCTTGCAGATGCGGCGTACCACGCCGAGCGGCGCAGCGTCCTGCGCGCCGTCACTGCCCCCACTCCGCCGTACGCTCGAACGGGGCGGCAGGATCGGCCGCGTCCGTGCGCGCGTTCGTAAACGTGCGGCCCGCGCCGGGCTGCGCCTGGAGCCCAAACATCGACGGCGGCAGGGCCAGGACGGACGCCATCTCGGCCGGCGAGAGGACGGGGGCGGTCCCGCGCCCGACAAGGCGCGGCAGGCGGGCCGGCGGCTCGGCAAGCCCGGTGCTGCGGATGAGGGGGCCGCCCCTGTTCCCGCCCCCGGTTCGCAGGCGGCGCCGGCGGCACGGCACGAGCGAGTTTGGGCCCGATCCCGCATGCGCAAAGTTGATCGACGATGCGAGCCGGCCCATGCCTCCGGGGCACGAGGCGAATATGCGGCACAAAAAGAACGGGCCGCCTGCCAGCTTTGCCGCGGCCAGGCGGTCCAGGACGGCTGCGGCGCCGGCCCTCTCGGCCCCGCGCCCGCCGGGGCCGCCGCTGCGCCGCCGCAGCGAGGCGGCCCTGCGGGCTAGCGCGCCCCGCCTGCCGGCCACTACAGAGTCGGGCACGCGCCTGCCGGCCAGTCCGGCGACAAAGTCCGGCAGCTCGGCAGAGTGCGCGTACAGGAGGCACGGCTCGGGCGCGGTGCACAGCGGCACGGCGCAGCTCTCGCGGAGGCGAAACTCGACCACCTCCGGACCGGCTCCGCCCGCAGACGGGGCCGCAGGCGGGCCGCCGTCCGCCGGCGAGACGTCCACGTCGGGCAGCGACCGGATGTGGTGCGCCTCGTGCGGGGCGACGCCGAGGTGCAGCGAGACCGACCTGCCCGCCTTTGCCAGCACGATGCCGAACCGCGAGACGGCCGACGCGAGGGCCACCGTGCGGGCCGCATCCGCATCCTCGAACGCCGCCGCCGGGCGCGCCTCGAACCACGCCATCACGGCCCGACCACCGCCAGCAGGGCCGCCGAGGCGGCGCACGAGTGGGCCAGGACTGGGACGGACGGCGAGATGCGCCCGGCGTACCGGCTGCCGGGGCCCAAGAGGGGGCCGCCCCGCGGGCCCCGCCACGCGGCGGGGATGCCGTCGCTACCGCCGTCGCTACCGCCGCCAATTCCGCTCGCGCCGCCCGTCCGCCGCCGCGGAACCGCCCCCCGCCGGTGCGGGCCGCGGCGCATACGCCCACCTGTCGCGGGCCGAGCGGCGCTTGGACGATACGAACGCGGCCGCCGCGCCGAGCCAGCCGCCTCCCCCTCCTGCCGCCGCGCCGCCCCCTGCACTGCCGCCTCCCGGCCCGCCGCGGCCTCGGCGGCCGATGCGGCCGCAAGAGTTCGACACGGCGCAGACTGCGACCGCGTGCACGCACGACGAGGCTACTGCGGCAAGGATTGACAGGACGGCAAGGTGCAGGCCCGCCGGGATCAGGACGGCAAACAGCGAGGAGAGTATGGCCCAGTCGGCCGTCCCGTACAGGCCGGCGAGCCGCAGCAGGCCGAGCATTGCGGCCGCCACGCCGGCCAGCATCGCCGGCGGCGCGATCTGGCCCATGTCGCCGCCGGCGCCGTACGCGGCGGCAAGGTGGGCTGCCGCCATCGCCGCCATTGCCAGCGTCAGGGCGTTGAGGGCCGAGCGCCAGCGCACCTCCTGGTACGAGGCGGCGCCGAGGGCGGCAAAGAACGCGCCGATCAGGACGGGATGGGCCGCCGCCCCTGCCGCCACGCCGGCCGCCGCAGCGGCGGCCGCCGCATCAGGGACGGTCATGCCTGTATCCTCCTCTTGCGGCCGCGCCCCGCCGGGCGCCGGCCGCGGTCGGCGGCGTACAGGACGACAAACGGGCCGTCCATTCCGCGCCGGCAGAGGTCGTCGGCCTTTTTGCGCAGCGCCTCGGCGCCGCCGGCCCTGACCACGCGCAGCGACGAGTCGTCGTCGAGGCGAAGGTAGTCGCGCTGGGCGCTTGGCAGCGCGTGTATGACCTCGGCCGGCTGGCGGCCTGCGCCGCCCCCGCCCCTGCCGCCGGGGCCCGGCTCTGGCGAGACGACGTAGCATCCGTCCCTGTCCTCGACGACCTCGCGCACGCCGCCCCTCAGGACGCAGTACCGCTTTTCGCATCCCGGGCAGCGGAACATGCTCAGGCGGGCCGCGCGGGACTCGGTCGCGGCGTCGGCGGCGGGGAGGCGCCGGCCGGGGAGGCGCCGGCCGGGGAGGCGGCGGCGCCGCCATCCTGCGCGCCGCCCCTGCCCTTCCCGCCGCCGCCGCTCCCTGCGCCGGCCGCGTCGGGCCGAAGGGTCGGCGGCAGGCGGGCGGCCCCCGCTTCTGTCGGCGCGCCGCCCTGCCCGGCATCCATCCCCGCGCTCTGGAGCAGGAGGCGGATCACGTCGGCACTGGGCCACGCAAAATGGCGCTGCCTGACGGCCTCGCACAGGCGCGCCGTCATGTCGGCAACGGCCACCTGCGACTCCTCGTCGAGGCGCGATACCGATATCAGGAACGGCAGGGGCGGGGCCTGCCGGACGCCGCACGCGTACACGCGGCGGACCATGTCCGAGAGGGCTGCGCGCGGGCGCTCGCCAAAGCCGAGCGAGACGGCCCGCTCCAGGTAGGGGCCAAGGTGCGCCCCGCCTACTCCGCCCTTCCCGTTGCCGCCCCGCAGGCGCCCGACCGCCTCGGCGGCCGCGAACGGATCGATCGTGCCGTGCAGCGACGAGCGCGTCAGGTGCTCGCGCAGCGCAGCCTCGCCCCCGCCGCCTCCCACGCCCCTGCCGCCGCCTTCGACGATCCGTATCCCGACCCGCTCGGCCCCTGACTCCCGCGCCGCGTAGAGCACCTCGAGGTTGTCTACGGCCACAAGGCCGCGGCGGCCCCTGCCGCCGGCCGCGGCGGCGCGATCCTCCACGACGCACACAAAGTGCGAGCCGTTCGCGCCGCCCCTGCCGCCGCGCCGCAGCCTGCCCGCGACGAACCCGACCGCATCGTCGTGGGGCACGGCCACCGTAATGCGGGGGTCGGACACGTCCGAGACGGGGGCCGTGCCGCCGCCGGCCGCGCCGGCCGCGCCGGAATGCGGCGTCATGCGGCCACCGCCGCCGCCGCCGGCGCCGCGGCCCCTGCCCCGGCTCCGATCAGCTCAAACCGCCTTGCAATCTCGACGGCAATAGCGAGGGGCGCGCCCGAGTCGCACAGGCGCAGGGCCGACCTGCGGAGCGGCTCGGATGCGATCCTCCTGAGGCGGGACGCGGCCTCGGCCTCGGCGCCGGGCGGAGGCCGGTGCGCGCTGGCGCCGCGGCCCTCCCCGTCCCCCGCGCCGCCGTCCTCCCCGCCGGCGCGCACACGGCCGTCCCCGAGGCACTCGCCTATGCCGCCGGCCTCCACGAGGACGGCCTCTACGGCAAAGACTGCCCTGCGCGGGCGAAACGTCCGCCTGACCGCAAACGCGGCGCGGACGGCGCCGGACATGTCGGCCTCGGACGCGCCGATGCCGTACTCGGCGCACGTGCGGTATATGGCAAAGTATGCCACGCAGGGGCGGCGCAGGGCCGCGCCGGCGGCGCGCCTGCCGCGCACCATACGGGCGATGTGGGCGGCCCTGCGGCAGCACGCCGGCGGCAGCGACAGCAGGCCGCACGCGCGCTGGAGCATCGCATCGAACGGGTCGCGCGCGCCCTCTAGCATGCGCCGGTGCCGCCTCGAGCGCAGCACCGACGGGGGCGATATGTCGCGCGTGCCGACGGCGTCCTCGTTGTCGACGCGCACCCTGGCGGCGAGCAGCCCGCTCTCCGCCCGCCCGCCCTGCGCGGCGCCGTCGTCGGGCAGGCGCTCCTCGTGGACCGTCCCGCACGACGAGCACACCCGCTCGTGGCCGTCGACTAGCATGCGGGGGCGCAGGCAGCACGGCGGCCTGCCGGACGGGGTCATGCGCCGGCTGCGCCTCCACCGGGGCTGCCGGCCGCGGCGCCGCCGGCCCGGCCGCGGCCATACCTGGGCCCGATGCGCAGGAGCGCCCCGCAGCACGGGCAGGCCCTCGACGAGGTCTCGAAGAACATGTCGCACCTGCGGCAGCGCCTGAGGCCGCGCCCGTACGGGTCGCTGTTGAGCGGCTCCCTCGTGCCGGACAGCTCGCAGAGGGCCTTGCAGACGTTCAAGGGCGCCGCGCCCCCTGTGCCGCGCCCGTCACGACGCATCCCTCCCGTACACGTAGACGTACCGCTGCCCCGTGCTGCGCATGGACAGGTAGATCGAGTTGACGGCATCGTAGACGTCCTCGTTGCCGCAGGCGCACCGGCCGCAGCCCGTTCCCGCGCAGCCGTCGGGGGCGCCGAGGCTGTCGAGGATCGCCTTTATCTGGCGCTGGGTAAACTTTTGAGCCACTAGCGGCTCGCCCCCCTGAAGGCGCGCGCCGCGCCTGTGCGGGCCGCCGGAGCGGCCGCCGCCGTCCGGCAGGCGCGCGCCCGCGGCTCGTCGTGCGGGCGTGCCATATTGGATGGGAAATCATCGTACGGTATTTATGGGTACCCTACGGTTAAGGGGCGAAGGGTGACCGGCTAGCGGACGGCGCGCCGGCGCCGCCGCCGCGTGCGGGTCTTCAGCAGTGCCGCCCTGGATGTCCTGTCATATGTCGTTGGCCAGGGCGGCGCCGTCGTGCGAGGGCTGCCGCATGCAGGGCTGGCCTGCCGGCAGGCGCCGGCGGCCCTGCCGCAGACCGGGAGCTCCACGGCAGATGCTGGATGCGGCACGGGGCCTCGGCACGGTTAATAAGGCCGCCGGCGCGAATGCCGCCGTGCGGCCGTACACGATGAAGACGCCGAGATGTGCGATTGACAACCTCGGCGCTAGGCTGTACGACGGAGTGTCCGATGTCATAGCCGAGGCCGTCTCCAACTCGCACGACGCCGATGCCGAGCACGTAATGGTGCGGATCCCGGCGGGCAAAGCGCTGGCTACGCGCAAGCGGGGCGGCGCGGTCGTCGATCGTAGCCTCGCGATCGTTGCCGCGGACGACGACCACGGAATTACGCGCGAGGAGGCCGACGGCTTCTGCCTGGACGCCATTGATGAATTCCCCGGGGAGGACAAGGGCGTGGCACTGGGCGCGGACGGATGCCGCCTGACGCCGATCTGCGACACGGTGAACCTTGAAGGACCGGCGGGCGACTCCCTCAAGTACAGGACCGAGCACGGGCAGCTTGCAAGGAAGACGTGGGTGGAGCTCCTGCCAGGGGCCGGGAATGCCTGCGAGGACTTCATCAGGTTCAGGGACGAATCGGCGGGTGCCGGTGACTCGGGATGAGGGCGGCGCATCCCCCCCGGCGCCGCCCGACCACGGCACGCGCAGGGCGGGGATCAAGGGAGGCGCGCGGGTATCCGCTGGTCGACATGTTTGCCGGGGCGGGCTGCGCATCACTGGGGTTCCGGCGGGAGGGCTTTGACGTGGTCGCGGCACTGGAGATAGACCGCAGGCGCTGCGACGTCTACGAAAGGAACATCGGCCTGAGGCCCGTCCAGAAGGATGCGATGGATGCGACGGGCGCCGAGATGCTCAGGGCCGCCGGCCTGCGCAGGGGATCGAGGTTCTGCATGGTCGGCTGCCCACCGTGCCAGTCGTTCAGCAAGCTCTCGGACACGAGAGGGGTCGGCGCCGCTAGCGATCCGCGAAGCCGCCTCGTGTCCAAGTTCGGAAGCCTGGTTGGCGAGATGAGGCCGTCCGCCGCCGTCTTTGAGAACGTGGCGTGGATGGCGAGCGGGCCCGGCAAGGCGTTCCTAGACGGCTACGTCGAGGTGCTGGAGGGTGCAGGTTACTGCACGGTGACCAAAACGATAAACGCCAGCCGGACGGGCGTTCCGCAGAACCGGAAGAGGATCATTGCGGTGTCTGTGAAGAAGCGCCTCCTGGATGCAGGGCGGGCGGCACTGCTGGACAAGTTCGACGAGGCGGAGCCGGCCGAGCGCAGGACGGTACGTGACGCGCTGTCGGGCCTGGCGCCCCTCCGATCGGGCTGCAAGTCGAGAAGCGACCCGCTGCACTTTGCCAGCGCCCACGGAGACAGGGTCGCAGAGGTCATACAGCACGTGCCGAAGAACGGCGGGAGCCGGAAGGACATACCGCGGCGGCTGTGGCTAGAGTGTCACAAAAGGCTGCGCGGCGGCGCCGAGACGTCGTACGGGCGCATGTGGTGGGACCGGCCGTCGCCGACGATGACCCGAAGATGCACGTCCCCGGCATGCGGCAGGTTCATCCACCCCTCGCAGAACCGCGGCATCACGCTGCGCGAGGCGGCGCGCCTGCAGACGATTCCAGACTCGTTCGACTTTGGCGGCAGCACCGCGGCGGCCATAGGGGGAATGATAGGCGATGCCGTCCCCGTGGACCTGGCGGCGTGGATTGCGAGGAGGCTGCTGGACGTGCTCCCGCCGGCCCGCTAGATGGGGGTGCACAGGGGTGCGATCTTCTGTATCGCTGGCTGTTCGACATGGCCGCGGGTCGCAGCGTGCGGGCGGTGCGCCGCCGCATGCGCCGTCATCCCTGATCTGCGCTGTCGAGGTCTGCCATGCGCGGGTCGTCGCCTGGAGCGCGTTTTTTCATGGCGCTGTAAAAGTCCTTGTGCTCGTTCTTCGCTGTGCGTAGTAGCGCATCCCATGTGGTTACGGTGATCCCCGCTGCGGCGGCCCTGTCGCGAAGCCCTTCGGTGTCGTCAGCGAATTTGGAACCGATCAGGTACCCGAAGAACGTCTTTTTGTCTTCTTTCTTGGTGGTCTTGGCGTTTTCATTGGTGAAAAAGTCGATGTAGTCCTCCAGCTGGCGTATCCCTTTGCGGCCTATCGTTACTCCTGGCCGCTTGATTTCTATCACAAAGGCCCTGCCGAGCTCGCCCATGCAGAAAAAGTCGGGCCGCATCTTCCCTGCGCGCGCCTTCGATCCTGCCCCGAACTTCTCCCTTAGAGTCTTATCCAGCGTCTGTTCGTGGACCAGTCCTGCGTAGGAGGGGCTGATCAGCCACGGGTGGTTCTTGAGATGGCGCTGCATGTCTGGCACCTCCCTGGCCCCTTTCCTGATCATCTCTTCGAACTTGGATATGATCTTTAGCCGCGTCTGCACTATCTGTGCTAGCGATACTGCCTCCACGACCTGAAAGTCCGACAGTATCTCGTACATCATGGCCTGCGCATGCGGCTCGAGCGAGGATATTCTGCCTATCATGTCGGTGAGGCGGCGGTTTTCGTAGACGTCGATGAACGATCGGGCCAGCTCGTTCAGTCGCCTGTCTTCGATCGTCTCGATCGACGCCATCTTGTGTATTACGGACTGGATCTCCTTCCTGTCCCTGCTAGGAAACTTCTTGATCCTGTCCATGAACGGCGCATCCCGCTTGATCTTCTCGATCCGAACCCTCCCTCTCTCCTCCGCCCACCTGCGGAGGACCTCGGCAACCCTGTGTTGCCCCCATTCCAGCAGCTTGGCCGGCCTGCCCTGGGACCACAGTACGCCTCCCCTGTTGGTCGTCACGTAGTCGGTCTTTTCGTCTAGGAAGTCCGCCTCGATCTCGCCCGTCATGTACTGCATGCCGTGCTGGCCGTACATCCCGCCCGTCACCTCGAAGAACCACGGCTCCTGGACCATCTTGCCGCGCGACATGACCGATATGCCCCTCATGGCCGGCTCCTTGATCGGCTTTTCCGTAAGGCCGATCCAGTACGCGATGCGGCCCGCGCCCCTGACCGCAGTGTGGGCCCTCCCGTCTCGCGTCGCCTCGCCCTCGAAGTGGTGCCTATCGTCGGGGAAGCGCAACTGGAACGTGCCCGGATTCCTCTTGATTTGACTGCCGTTTATGGTGATCGTGAACCTGTCAGACACCACGGAGAATCGCCGCGACATGGATGCGACAAACTGCTTCTCCGGTATCTGCCTGTCTAGGGTCAGCCCCGTAAGGCGCACCGTCGTGCCGTTGCGCTCGCCCGTCGCGGCGTCCGACTCGGAATCGACGACGTACTCTTCGCCGTGGTCCAGCTTGTCGATGGCCGAGTAGTCTAGCACAAACCTGGTCCTCCTGCCGCCGCGAACGGTCGTCACCTCCACCTTGGTCGCGATGCCGAAGCCGGCAAGCTTGCCAAGCCCCTTGTGCGCCATCCTCTTGCGCCTGCCGGCAGTGAGGTCGCCATCCTCCTCCCTCGCGTCCCTGCCGATCACCATGTACTTGGAATTGCAGTCGACCCACTCCATCCCTTCGCCGTCGTCGGACACGGTGATCTCGTCCCTGCCACGGATGCCCCTGCCTAGCGGAATGTCCACGCTGACGCGCGAGGCATCCGCGTCCCATGCGTTGGCAATGAGCTCCGCTATGGCGGGAACCGGCCCCGAGTACATCTGGAGGCCCAGGTGCCGCACGATCCTTCCGGCATACTTCATGGTCAGCTTGCGGCGCCGCACGGCCCCGCTGTCAAGTCCGACTATTACTGTCTTCCGCCCTGATCCGGATGCGGGTCCGCCCTTGTTCGCGCTAGGCGCCCGCAATCGGGACGGCATGCCGCGGCGCCGCACGGCCGGCAGTCGGGCGGACGGGGATCCCTCCAGGCTAGGCATGGCCTGCGGAGCAGGAGACGTGGGGGCGCTTGGCTCGGTACGCCGC
This sequence comes from Cenarchaeum sp., assembly GCA_965242695.1. GTDB lineage: Archaea > Thermoproteota > Nitrososphaeria > Nitrososphaerales > Nitrosopumilaceae > Cenarchaeum. Next base: position 343,361 of record CBDESU010000001.1, read on the forward strand.
CCGGGGGCGCCGCCCGTCGCACTGCCAAACTCACGAGGCGTTGCGGGCGGCGTCGAGTGCGCCGCGGGCGGCATCCATGGCACGGCGGGAGTCGGCATCAGATGCGTCGGCATCCAGGGCGCGCCGGGCGGCATCCAGGGCGCGCCGGGCTGCATCGGCAATCTCGACTGCGGCGTCGAGTGCGCCGCGGGCATCGTCGGCGGCATCGTCGTTCCGCGTAGAATCCAAGGCGCGCCGCGCACCTTCGTTGAAGGGACGCAGCTTGGCAAGCGCCGCGGCGTCGGCGGCAAGCGCCGCGGCGGCTCGGGCTAGATCGGCGGCGGCGTTGCGGGCGCGCCGGGCGTCGGCACCGGCAGCGTCGCGGGACGAAACGAGATTTGCGACTGCCTCGGCGGCATCCATGGCGCGCGCCCGCGGCGCCTGCTACTTAATCTATCCGGCGCGTCAACACATGCTCGCGGCTCTGCCGGCGTGCGCCCACTGCCGCATCTGGCCAGCGCGCCCGCGGCGTGCGCCCCTGTCGCCGCAGGGGTAGGCTCTCAAAATCCGCAGCCTGCAGGTTGTCCCGTCTAATGTGCCGCAGGGCGCGCAGACTGCCGCGACATGGCCTCGCCGCCGGATCCCGCGGCACGGGTGCATGCGAGCGGCGGGATGGCCCTGCACTGTGCGGTGGGTATTCAACACTGTTATAGCCACGTGCTTTCTTGCCCCGGCGTGCAGTCGCTCGGAATCGCAATGTTGCTGGCCGCCGCTATCATGGCCGCGATCGCCGCGGTGACGGGCGGTGTGGCGCATGCGGCTCACGACGACCCGACTATGCCCCATTGGCTACAGCCGGGCATGTTCGCCGTGGCGGACACCAACAACCACCGCATCCAGGTGTTCCACCCGGACGGCACGTTCGCGTTCGCGTTCGGGTCGTACGGGGGCGGCCCGGGGGAGTTTGACTCCCCCGTCGACGTCACCATCGGCCCCGACGGCCGCATCGCCGTGGCCGATGTCAACAACCACCGCATCCAGGTGTTCCACCCGGACGGCACGTTCGCGTTCGCGTTCGGGTCGTACGGGGGCGGCCCGGGGGAGTTTGCCGCACCCGTCGGCGTCGCCATCGGCCCCGACGGCCGCATCGCCGTGGCCGACGCCGACCATCGTCGCATCCGGGTGTTCCACCCGGACGGCACGTTCGCGTTCGCGTTCGGGTCGTACGGAGTGGGCCAGAGACAGTTCATCTCCCCCGTCGACGTCGCCATCGGCCCCGACGGCCGCATCGCCGTGGCAGACCCCGGTAAATTCGATGCCCAGGTATTCCATCCCAATGGCACGTTCGCGTTCGCAATCTACCGTGGAGGGGGCCCCGAGCCATACCTGCCGGATGGCATAGCGTTTGGCCCCGACGGCCGCATTGCCCTGACCGCCTACCTCCATGGGTACATTAGCTTGTTCCACCCCAACGGCACCGAGCGCCCGACCGCGTATGGCGAAATAGGGACTTGGTACCCGTTTGGCGACGTAGTCGACGTCGCCATCGGCCCCGACGGTCGCACGGCCCTAGTCGATACCCGCAACCACGCCATTGCGGTATCCCATCCCAACGGCACGTTCGCGTTCGCGTTCGGGTCGTACGGGGGCGGCCCGGGGGAGTTTGACTCCCCCTCGGGCGTTGCAGTCAGGCACCGCGCGCCCCCCGCTGTGGCCCCTGCGCCGGTAATTGTTGTCGAGCCGGGCGGCTCACCAGGCGGGCCTTACAACTTTACCGCCGTCGGGGATGCGGCGAACCTGGCCATCAATGTAGTCGGGCTTGCGGGTCAGGGTGCCCAGCCGCCAGGCGGCCGGGGCGAGATCACCGTGACGTTCCCTCCGTCCGAAACCGATGTGGTCACGTCGTTCGCATCGGTCTCTTTCCCGCCCGGCGTGACGGCCACGCACGTGCCGGCTGACGGCCTGCTCGTCCTTCGAACGTCGGACAAGGTTCCGGCGGATGCGCAGGTGCAGGGCGGCCTTGCGTACGACGGGTCCGGCCGCGTCGCGTTGCAGAGGGTCGTCGAGGTCGGCGGCGGGCCGTCCCGCATCATATTCGACCAGCCTGTTCGGATACTGCTGGAGGGGCAGGGCGGCGGCAGGGCATTCTACATAGACGGCGCGGCCGGACCCGGCGGCGGTTGCGTCGAGTTCGCCGGGCAGGCCGACGGCAGGGCATCCTGCATCGATGGCACGATTGGCAAGATCGTGCCCATTGATGGGGCTTGCGCTGCAGACGACGCGGGCAGGGTGCACCGGCAGATGGGCGGCAGCGGCGAGTGCCAAATGGACTCCGCGGGCGGCGGCAAGGTCATCTACACGTACCACCTCACCCTGTTCGGCACCGCGTTGCCCGAGAATGCGGTCCCTCCGCCCGCGACATACACGTGTGCGGCGGGCATCGGTGCGGTGGACCTGGACATGCGCGCGGCCCCGGGCGAGTATTCGCCGGCCGTGCGGCAGGCGCTGATCAACGCGGGATCATTGCCGTTTGCGCATGTCGAGATTGCAGCGTCCCCGTGGCGCGCCGGCCCCGTCGCCGGCACACCGCAGGGCGCGACTCCCGCGTCACTCCCAGCTCTCATCGACGGTGAGGGCGAGGGCCGGGCGCCGGACCTCTCGAGATCGAGCGCTACCGCATCGCTGCCGCCCGGTGCAACCGAAGTGGGAGAGCAGGGTCCCGGCGGCGAATACGCGGCAATTGGCAACGGGGCGACGGTGGCACGCGGGCTAGGCGGTGGAGATGTCGCGCCACTGTGGTTCAGGCTAAACCTTACACCGTACGGAGAAATACGCGGAATCAACCTCGTCCAGCATATCACGTACCAGGCCCTGTGCATGCAGTAGCTGTGCGGTTGCGGCGCATGACGCTAGCATTCCTGCCGCGTCACAGCATGCTTGCTACGCCTAGTCGCGATTTCGCTTGCATTCCATGACCGTCTTGCGTGCAGGCGGACGGTTGCATGCCGCCCCGGCCCGCGGGGTGCGCAAAAGGCTCACCAAGCGGCCCTGCACAGGTGTTGGTGGCGCATGGTGCGCGCCAGCGGCTGCGAGGAAGGCGGTGTCCGATGAAGCACGCCGGCGCCTTTCCTTGCCCCCGCGTCAGGATCTCCGCTCGGCACCACGCCTCTCATCGAGCTTTCTTCGCACGCGGCGGGCGCACTTGTCTGGGTTCTTGTGTATGTCGTGCTCCCAGAACCGGAGCACCGACCACCCCTCCCTCCTGAGCCGCCTCGTGACGTACCTGTCGCGGGCCATGTTGCGTTCGATCTTGTCCCGCCAGTACCTGCCCGCCGGCTTTTTCCTCTCGTGGTACTTGTAGCCGTGCCAAAAGTCGCCGTCGCAGAACACCGCGATCCTCCTGCGGCGGCTCGCAAAGTCCGGGTTGCCCGTCATTTTTGGGTACATCTCGAACCGGGCGCCCGACCGGGCCAGCATCTTCTCCATCTTGAGGTCGATCGAGGTGCCCTTGCCGCGTATGCGCGACATGAGCCGCGAGCGTGCCTCGGGGGTGAGCATGTCGGCCAATCAGGCCCCCGTCGGATGCCGCCCCTATTACGCTTGGGGGGGGGGGGCGCCCGAGCTCGCCGTGGTGCAGTTGAGTCTCGCTCCGATGCGCCGGACTATGCGGCGGTGGGCGGCGGCAGCTCCTGTATCCCGATGCTCCCGAGGTACTCGTACGTGGCGTCGTAGAACGCCGGCCTGCGGGTCGGGTCGTCGCCGTCCCCCTCGGGCACGTATATCACCATGCCCTGCCTGGCGCGCGTCAGCAGGACGCGGTACGCATTCTCGCGGTACCGCCGCCAATCCTCGGCGTTGATGTTCACCCACCGCGTGCCGCGGAACCGCCTGTGCGACCAGCCGTCCCTGCCGTACCGCAGGTCGGCATCCCACGCCACGCATGCCCAGTCCACCTCCAGCCCCTGCGCCTTGAACTCCGTCGCGGCGTACTCCATGCTGTACGACGACTTTGGATCGCCCTTGCGGCCGAGGAACCACTTTACCGCGTCCACGGCCAGCCTCACGTAGATGCCGTGCGGCTGCAGGCGGAGGGACTGGGAGCTTGCCACGATGCCGTACCTCTCCGTCCCGCGCGCCATGCACCTCAGCCACTCCTTTGCCGCATCGAGCCGGCGCGTGCGGAACACCCGGTATTCTCCCAGCCTCCCGCACGCGCCCCTGGCGCCGGCCGCGTCGCGCCCCAGGAGCAGGTCGACGAACTCCGCCACGTGCGCCGAGCGGAACGAGCGGAGCGGGACGGACAGCCGGAGGGAGGGACGCGCGTGGACTTCGCCCCTCCCCCCGTCCCGCGCTCCGCCAGGCGGGGGACGCCGCCAGCCGGACGCGTCGGGCGTGTACACGTCCCACTCGGGGAACTTTTCGACCGCCTCGCGCCAGCCGGCCGGCCCAACCTCCCCGCGGTGTATCTCTTGGCTCTCGCCCATGAGGCATACTATGACGGCCCATCCCTTGTGCCGGTCCATGGTTCCCATGAGCTGCTCGGGCTCGGACACCGATACGTCCGTCCTGCCGTGCTTCTTCTTCATGTAGCGGGCCAGCTCGTCCCTGCTCCATGTCCGCTGGGCCTCGTCGAACACCACGATCCTCTCGTGCGGCACCCTTGCGTTCCCAAAGTGGTCGTTGCGGAACACGTGCATCTTTTGTATGAACTTTGCCACTGCCAGCATCTCCTCCTTCTTGGTGATGCGCGGCGCGCCCGGGCCGCCGGCCGCCGCCTCCTTCCTGCGCCTCACGCCGTCGCGCACCAGCGCCTCCTGCAGCACGCCCACGAGGTACATGTTGCCCGACAAGAACACCGAGTCGCCCTCGTGCGCGCGGTTGGCACCGCCGGCCAGCTCCATTCCCGCCAGCGTCTTGCCGGCGCCCGGGACGCCGGTCACAAAGCATATCGACTTTGCGTCTCTGCGGCGCGAGTCCCCGACAATCCGCTCGACCTCGGCTACTGTCCTGGCCAGGTTCTCGGCCCCGGCGTCGTTCTGCCTAATGTCCCTCACTGTATGCCCCTGGTACAGCATCCGTGCCGCCTCTATGATCGTCGGCGTCGGGCTGTATCCGGCCGCCTCCCAGGCCGCCGCGTCAATAGGGGCGGCGGCCCTTGACGCGGCCGCCATCCTCACGATGTCCCCGAGGTTTCCGCCGCTGGACTTTAGCACGCCGGCCACGTTGCGGTCCCACTCGACCCCGTCGCGGACGGGGCCTGCCTTGGTGGCCACCAGCACGGGCACTACGGGCGCATTCCTGCTCTCCGCATGGAAGTACTTTATGTACAGCGCATAGTCCATGACCTGGTCCATGTCGGCCGCGGCGTACGCTCCCTTGCCCGCCTTGAACTCTAGGACGAACACCATGCCGGATGTGATCACTACCGCGTCGACCCTCAGCCCCGTGCGCGGTATGCCGTACTCCAGCAGTATGTGGCCGTCCATCCCTGCCAGCTGCTCCTGCAGGATGCGCACTGTCTCAGCCCACGCGTCCCTCTCGCTCTGCGGCAGGTCGAACCCGTGCCTGCCGGAGAGCCTGCCTAGGACGGTGTCGAGATCCTCCGCCAGAAACTGCGCAAGGGCGCTAGAGTAGTACGACCTGTCCAGGCCGGGGCCACCGGCATCCGGCGCCCCGTCGGATTCCCGCGGCACGAACCCGCGCCTGCCGCGCCGAATATAACTGACCTGGTTGTGCGGCCTGGCAGGATGCGCGGGGCTGGTCCGCGGCAAGGCGCCGCTGCGCCGTCACGGGGGCGCCCGCTGCGGGCTTGGGCCTCACTCAGCGGGGGGATCCCTGAGGCTGCGGCGGTACGCGTCGCGCGCAGGGAGGCTCCTCGACCTTCCCATCTCTACGAGGCGCGCCTTTTCGACATTGAGGCGGCCGGCGCGCCTCAGCGCGTTGATGCGGAACACCATCTCGGCGTACAGGCTGAAGGGAACCTCGTCGATCACCTCCTCGTCCGAAAAGGAGCCAAAGTCCAGGTACGCCCTGACGCTGCGAAGCGGCACGCCGAAGTCGCGGGCGTACGCCTCCTTGTAGTTTGTGATCTCGAACTTGTTGGACACCGCCCGGTTGAAGTCTGCCAGTATCTTGCAGGCGGCCCACCGCCGCCTCGTGCCGACCCGCCCGCCGGCGCGGGACGGCGCGTCGGCCTTCCGGGCCGCCTCGACGGCCTCGAGGTAGGATGCCTTGAACTCATTTATGTCGGTCAGGAAGGATGCGCCCGCCGCTTCAAAGTCGCCAATATCCACGAACACCTCGACGCCCTCGCTGCCGCCGTCGGGCTCTTCGGTCGTCTCGATCCTGACGGGGATTTTGCTAGCCATGCCGGTCACCACACATCCTCAGCCATGGTCAGCACCCTGTTCTGGATATCGAGGACCTCCTCGGCCCCCATCTCCCTCTTTGATGCCGCGTTTTTCAGCAGCACGGTGGTGACCACCATCAGAACGCGCTGGCTCCTTGCGGCCGTGACGCTTTTGTACTTTCTAAACAGCGGATGCTCAGTGTTTACGAGCATGCGGCTAGACGCATCAAGCCACCCGTCACGCGGGTCGTTTGGCCTATTGACAAACGCTATGTACAGGGATCCACCGCCGCCCCTGCGTTTCCGTTCTCTCTGATCACCTGGCCGATCTCCTTGCCCCTCGGGACCGGTGCCCTCGCCGCCATTGCCGCCTGGCCCGCCTCTCTCCGCGCCTGCGCCGCCTGTCCCGGGGCCTTTCCCTGTTCCGCGCCCCCCGCCGGACCCCGGGTTCAGAAACGCAAAGTCGGGGTTCCTGAAGAGGTTGTCGAAAAAGCGCGTCAAGCCAGTCCTCTCCCACTTTTCAACCCCCGGATCCCTGACATACCCGGCCTTCTTCAGCTCCTCGAATATCCTGCGCCCCGACTCTTTGTATGCAGCCGCAACCGTGCCCGTGGGCTTGAATGCAGTCTTGCTCAGGTTAAGATGGCCGGATATGCGCGTTGCATCAACGTACGCGTGAACGCGCCTGGCATACGCTGGCGTTATATCTGCCATCCAGTCCGGCTTCTTCGTGGTTATCACCTTGCCCGACACGTGGTACTGCAGGCCCTGTCTGTCGGGAGAGATGTCCGCCTTCGCCACCGTGAGCACAACGGGTAGCCGCGCGCCCTTTACGGGGGCGGTAAACTTCTTTCGCATCTCGTGGCCCGGCATCCATGGCTCGACCTTGGCCCCGTTGACGTACACCCTCAGCCCCCCGTCAATTGCGGGGCCGAACACCTCTGCGATCAGGCGGGCGGCGGACTTGTCGAGGTCGCTGTAGTCGTCGGGCCTGAGCGTCACCCTGTACAGCGTCCCGCGCCTCTTGATGCTCGGCTCCACGTACCTGGCCTTGAGCTCGCCGCCGTCCACGTACATGTCGGACGCCCGGGGCGCGCGGCCGTCGGTCGTCTCCGTGTGTATGACGGTCTTGCCCCATGCGGCCAGGTACACCTTTGCCCCCACCCCCGCAAACCCGATCCCAGACCCCTTCGACTTGGACGACCTGGCGATCACGTGGTAGTCCTCGAACTGCCTCTCGCTCATGGCCGGCCCGTCGTTGTGGAACGAGATGGACCGTGCCGCGCCGTCGAGCGACACGCGCACCGTCCTCGCCCCAACGTCGATGGCGTTGGCAATGGCCTCGGTCACCACCATCTCGGACGTCTTGTCGTACGCGTCTACGATGTCCTTGAGCGCATGCAGCGCGTCTATCCTCATGACGAACTCGCGTCCCGCCTGAGCCAACGCGGTCACCGCCGTCCCCTGCCCCCGTTCCGGCGCCGCGCCGCCCCGGGCGCGGCGGTGGCCACCGCCATGTGGGCATGCAGGTGGTCCAGGACCGCCTCGCCGACCCTCCTCGCAAGCCACACGGGCACGGCGTCGGAGACCTGCTGCTGCATGTCGCTCATCCCGCCGCGGAACTTGAACCCGTCGGGAAACGTCTGTATCCTCGCGGCCTCCCTTACGGACAGGAGGCGGTCCTGGTGCGGGTGGATGATCATCGCCTTCCTGAAGTTGGTGATCGTGACGGACGGCCGGTTCCCACGAAGCCTCTTGTAGATCATGCTGTGGACCATCTCGAGCCTGGAGTACTTGCCGCCGACCTTCATCATCTCTTCCGGTATGTCGTTCCAGTTGCCGCCCGGGGGCACCCTCCTCATCCTCTCCGTCACCAGCGGGGTGTTGCGCGTGACGACATGGTTTGCGATGCGGCCTCGCCTGCCGCGCATGGACCTGGTGAACGGGGTCCCCTCGCCAGGCAGGTAGCGCGCATCGTCGGATCCCGCGCTGCCCGGCTCGATGGGAGGCAGGTCGCATATGGCGTCGTCCAGGGTAGTGTACGGCGCAAGGCCGGCGTAGGACCCGATGCCGCCGGGCGCGCCGTGGGTCGGCCTCGGCTTTTCGATCCCGATTTCGAACTTGGATCCCACTATGAACGCTCGCCTCCTCGCCTGGGGCACGCCGTAGTCCGCCGCGTTGAGCAGCCACGGCTCGGCGTTGCCGTACCCCATGCGGCGGAACGACGAGATCAGCGACCTTGCCACCTCCCCGCCCTGCATGCCGAGCAGTCCCGGCACGTTCTCCATGATGAACGCAGCCGGGTTGGCGCGCCGTATCATATTCTCGTAGTGGCGCACCAGGTGGTTCATGGGGTTGTCCATGCTGCGCGTCATCTTGTTCTCCAGCGAGAACCCCTTGCACGGCGGCCCGCCTGCGACCAGGTCGACGCCGCGTCCCCCCGTCCTGCGGTCCACGGCGGACATGATCTTCCGCTTCGTGCCCTCCTCCTCGATGCTCCCGGGCACGAACTCGGTGCGCGGGTGGTTGGCCCTGTACGTCTCGCCGACCGCTGGGTTGAAGTCGTTGGCCACCACCACGTCGAACCGCAGGCCCCGGTTGCGCGCGTCCTTGATCCCCTGCGACATGCCGCCCGGGCCAGAGAAGAGGTCCAGGACGGCCAGGGTGCGGGAGTCCGCGCCGTCCGGTTTGCCGTGGATCACGCAGCCGCCCGCACGGGCCCACCTATTAACCGTTTGGGTACCAAAATGTACCCTTGACGACGACGGCTGCGCGCCCCGCAACACGCCTGCGCAGGCCGCGCACTCTTATATCTGCATAGCGCTACCCGCTACCGTGTCGGATGCCCTCTGGTGGACCACCAGGCCCACGCGCGACCTGCGCGATCTTCCCGACTCGCTCAGGGCCTTTGCGGGCATCGCCGAGGGCGCGAGGTGGGCCGGCAACAGGGAGCTGCACCGGAGGTTCGAGGTCGAGAACCCCGCCAAGACGAGCCACTCTGGGACGCACGGCAGCGAGGGGGGCGGCGGGAGGACGTGGGCCGCGTGGCTGCGGCTCTGGGGCATGTGGTACGACAGCGGGCGCGTCACGCTGACGGATGCCGCCAAGCTTATCCTGGGGGCAAAGAGGCCGGAGGATGTGCACAAGCAGATTGTGCACATGATCATGACGTTCCAGATCACCAGCCCGTACCACGAGGACCTGCCGCGTGCCGACTACTCGGGGTTCAGCGTCTTTCCGTTCAGGCTCATCCTCGAGATGCTCCTCGACGAGAGGGTCGGGCACCTGCAAGTCGACGAGATCGCGCTGTTCCTGCTGCCCATAAGGGACCGCTCGGAGTACGAGCGGGCCGTCTCGGAGATCGCGGCATGGAGGGAGGAGACGCGGGGGGCGGACGCGGGCGACAGGAAAGAAATGCTGATGCAGAGGGCCAAGGCGCACATGAAGAGGCACTACAAGGGGCGGTCGGACTCGCCCGGCACCGTGGGCGGGCACTGGAGGTCGTCCAAGGACGTAGCCAACACGTTCGCCGTCAACATGAGCTACATAACAGAGATCAAGTACGACAGGAGGAGGGGGCGAATCTACGTGCCCGACGCCGACGCGCCAGCCGCGCGCGCCCTGCTTGAAAAGTATGCCGGCTTCCAGTTTTCGGGCCTGCACAAGTTTTCCGAGGCTACGTTCGCCAGGAGGTACGGCATGAGGTTCGACCGGCGCAAGGCGTCCGGCAAGCACACAAGGCCGCGCACGCAGGCGCGGAAGCGGCTTGCGCGCATATCCGATGCGATCGAGGATGCGCGCAGGGGCTCGGACGGCCTGGCAGGCGACGCGCTGCTCGAGGCCGTCAGGTCTAGGACCGGCTACAGGACGGAGGAGATAACAGAGGCGCTGGGATCGGATCCCGCCGCGGCCGGGCGCGCCGCGGAGGGCGAGGAGGGGCAGATGGAGTCGCACTACATCCGCTGCGCGGGAAGCGGGGCGGAGCATGCAGAGTTCGAGGGGCTGACAAGGAGGCTGTTCGAGCTGATGGGGTTCAAGGTGCAAAAGACCAGGACGGAGCGGAGCGGGGGCGGATCCGCCGAGGTCGACGGGCTGATCCTCAGCGAAGAGGCGGGCATGTCGGGGATACTCGAGTGCAAGGGGGGCGGCAAGTACGCGTTCCCCGTGGGGGACTGCGAGAAGATGAAGCACGTGTACATAGACCGGTTCAAGTCGAGGATGGCGGGAGGCAAGAGATACGACCTGGACTTTTTCACCTACGTCGTCGGCACATCCGCCGGGGGAATGGCAAACTTCGAGGGGATTTGCAGGGAGACGGGGGTCGGCGGCTCGGTCATATACGCGCGCGACCTGTTCCGCCTCTACACGGCAGTCAAGGAGGGGCGGCTCAGCCCAATGGCCGCCTGGCGCATGCTCAAGTGCAACCGGCGCGTCACGCAGCAGGACATCGAGGGGGAGGCGGCGGCGGCATCATCTCCGTGAGGCAGGGTGCGAAGGGGCGGCGCGGCGTTGCCGAACATGGCGCGACAGGGCCGGATGGATCCGACCTGCGGCCGTTGTCTGTCGCGCGGGGCCGGAAAGGGCGCCTGTTTGCCTTGCGGGGCAAAAGGCAGTCTACTCGCCGGCCGGCGGCGAGGGCCTGCCGCGGCCATTCGGCCCGCCTGTGCGCCGCCCCGATCTCGGCCTGGACTCTGCCGCATCCGGCGAGGCCTGCACGGACTCTGCCGCATCCGGCGCCGGATCCCCTTTTCGTGCGACGAACATGTGGAGCGGGACGGCCGTGCCGCGCGTCGCCGTCCATCTGCGGCCGCACTTTCTGCACCATGACCTGGGGCAGTGGGTCTCGATGACCGCGGAGGCCGGCCGCGGCTTTCTTTCCACCACGATCCTGCTCTCGTACCCGGTGATATCCCGCTCGCCGTCGCACTCTTCGTCCTTGCATGCGCGATCGTCGCCCTCGTCGATGACCGCCCGGCGGGTCGGCTTGTACTCGCGCCTGTGCGCCGTGTGGCCCGGCTGGGCGCCGGGCCTGCGCTTTTTTGTCCCCGCCCTTGCGGCTGCGGCGGCCTCCCTCTTCCTGGCCTCGCAGTCCCTCTTCCTGTCGGCCCTGCTCTTCGCCCCCGGGCGCGGAGGGGCCCTCGTGGTAGCGCAGCCTCCTCTTCATCTTCGCGTTCTCCGACCTCAGGTCCTTGATGGTCTTCGCATCCCGCTCGATCTTCCTGTCCTTGTTCCGCCCCGCGGATTTTTCCACCCTGAGTTCTTTCTCGAGCCCCTTGATCCTCTCGTTGAGCCCCCTGTTCTCCTCCTTGAGCCTGTTGACAACGGCCTGCCCGGCCTTTGTTATCCTCATTGCGGGCAGCGCCTCCTGTCGATCCCGGCGGCCGCCATGGCGTTCGGCCTGCATGAGGGTGTGCCGAAGCCGCTGCGGTGTCCGGCCCGTCCTCCGGGGGACCGTACTATAACTGCTGTCACCCCGGGCCCACATATCGACAGAATATAACCATTTGCGCCCGCGCCCGCCCCCGCGCCCCTGCAGCTCAAAAACTCAAAATTGCCGGCCGCCTGCAGCCCGCCCGGACTCCCTCCACGAGTGAATGCGGTCGCTGAAGCGGCTCAGGCCCGTGAACAGTTACAGACGCCGAGATGTGCGATTGACAACCTCGGCGCTATACTCGCTAGTTTAATCGTCTTCCTTTCTACCCCTGATGCCCAGAAACGTTGATTGCCAGAGAACTCTGCATCTGCCTTTGGATCGCGTGCGCCGGCCTTTGGATGGATCCTGCAAACCGCCGCCCCACAAGATGCGCCGCAGGTTCCGCGCCAGCGCCGGCCGATGGTAGAAGAGGCGGAGGAGGGGCGTCGGAGGGACGGGTGGGCGGGTGGTTGGTTGGACGGATGGTGTTCGCCCGCGTCGCACCCCTCGCGCCCGGCCGGGCGGTGCGTTAGGCTTTTGCGGCCGCCGGCACGTTCTTTTTCGGATTCCTGTACAGGAAGCTGTACAGGCCAAGCCTTACCCTCATTGCCCTTGCATGGTCCATGACGGCCCAGCGAAGGGCCGCTAACGTCTTGTACCGATAGCGCTTTGTCACCGCGTCCTTGAGCAGGTTCCAGAACGCCTCTATGACGCTCAGGTACGGCGACCCGACGGGCAGCAGGAACAGGCGCACGTCCCTGTCGGGGTGGCGCCTGCGAAGCTCGCGCAGGGCCCTCTTGGTCTCCGCTGAGCTGTTGATCGACGACTGGTCCACGTACAGGGCCATCTTGGGCCTCCTTGCCGAGGCCTCTTCCAAGAAGTCGATCAGGGTGAGGGAGTCGGCGTGGGCGTACTCGCGGACAGTGTGGGTGTCGTCGTCAAAGTATGCCCCGTGCACCGCGACGGTCTGGCGCGACCTGCCGCCCGGGAGCGCTGCCTTGCAGCCCCTCCTTATCCACATTCGGCCCGTCGCCCCGTCCATTCCGAGGAATGTCACGTCGAACACGCCCACGGCGTAGCCCTTTTCCCGGTACGGCTGCAGGCGCTCTTCCTGGCGCCACTGCCACGACCGCACGGCCGGCGGCCCGGCGTGGTTTTCCTGGGACTTTGAGAGCTTGTGGTACGTCACGCCGGCCTCGTTTATGAGCTTGTACACGTGGTGCAGGTGGTACGTCTTGCCGTGCTTGGCAGCTATGCGATCGCGCACGGTGGTCGCACGCGTCGCCCCGGTCGGCTCGATCCTGCGGCGCGCGCAGCCGGGCGCGTGGCGCGGTCCCTTTGGGGGCGGCTTTAGGGGCCGGCAGCACTTGCACCTGCAGACCTTTCCCGCCCTGCATTCGCACTTGCGCGGCTTCACGCACTTGCCCTTGCACTTGCACGCCCTTGGCGGGGATCTGCGCCCTGTGCGCCGGTCCCCTCCCCCGGCGTCCTCGTCCAGGCAGGGGCCGCACGAGATGCCGTCCCCTCCCCCGCTGTCCACATCGGCGATTTCCGCCGTGTTCGACTCGAGGCACTCGTCAATCGCACTGGCAACGTCCTCCCTAGACACGTCCCTCTTTCGCCCCTGGCCGCCGCGGGCCCGCAGGCCCTCGGCCCCCTCGGCCAGGTAGCGCACGACCCAGTACCGAAGTATGCGGGTAGAGACGCCGTACAGGGCCGCCAGCCGCTTTTGCTTGATCTCTCTCTTGGGCTTTGCGGACTCTTCAAGCTCGGCCAGGACGGCGAGCAGGCGGACATGGTACGGTACGTACCTTACCTTGTCGAGCTCCGCGCGGATGTCGGCGTACTCGTCCTCCTCTTCGGGCTGGCTCATGCCACGTATGGCCGGACGCAGGGGTAATGTCCGTTGTCAACAACATTTGACCAGGTGTCAAAAAAAAGGAAGTCGATTTTGCGCTTGAGTATAGAGCCATCTTTTTCCACACCTGTTGCTTGGTGGATCAGGATCGCCCTTGCAAGGTACAACTGCGGTAGGAGTGGATTGTCCATGATACGCGATGAACTGCCTAGCATGCAAACATATGCCCGAATGCGTTCATGTCAGATGCGATGTGGATACGCTTATTGGCACTAGGAGCTAGAGCAGACTCTGCATCCTCTCGGAATTTTCGATCAGCTGTAACGAGCAAAATTTGCCTGTCCTTCCACCTCTTGCTTTCGGCTACATAGATCAAAACATCTAGAAATCTTCTATCGTGGGAATCGCGAATGTGGCTTGACAGCGTGGACACCTTTGGTTTTACCTTTTCTAGCATAAGACGCACTCTTCCAGAATCTCCCGTGTTGATGGCATCAGAAAACGATTTATTAAATATAATCCTAAACGTTTTAGCTACCGCAGGATAATGGCAGTGGTATAGGCCTGCTTTGTAGTCGTCAGTCATGTCACACGACGCAACTATTGTGACGATCTTGCCCTCGGGCGAGGGACTAATTTCGTCGCACAGAGTCTTGATCCAATTAGAAAAGATCTTGTCTATCCTAGACGACTCTTGACCGTCGATGATCTTTGGTAGAATGTTGGTATCTAAGATCAGTACCAAGTCGTTGGTTTGTATCAATTTAAATCGAGAACTCCTCTACCAGCGAGTCGAGCGCCTTTCGAAATATCTCTTGATCTGCGGCGCCAATTGGATCTACTGGTATCCTCTCAATCCGCGTGTAGGGTTGTCCATCCCTGTGAAAATAGTACATCCCTATGTCGGAGGCACGGATTTTCTTGTTCGCCACAAGCGCCAATATTTTTTTGACGACATAGTCACTATGTGTGGTCAAAAGAAGCTGAATGTTTTTTGATAACGATGTGGACACTATCTCGTCTATTAGAGCGAGCTGCGTCGACGGCTCTACGTGGGCCTCGGGTTCTTCGATAATGAGAGTGCCTCCATCTTTGACATAGTGGAGGCCAGCTAGGAGGGGCGCAGATGCCAAGAGCCCTGACCCTGCAGAACTAATGGCGACTTTGTGACCATGCGGATCTTTATACACTGCATGACTTCGCTTGAGTTTGCCGGTGTTCGACTTGGCGATGATACCTCCAAATATCTTAGAGAATGACAAGGTTGTGGAACTGTTAAACTCCCTGCTAGGTCTGCCCAGGATAGTTTGAGCAACAAGGTTGTGGCTAACTGCTCTATATGGGGAGGGAGACTTCCTAGAGGAGGCATAACGTCTTCTCTTTTTGGTACGCGCGCTCTCCGCCGTCCTGCGATATCTCTCTTGATACTCTGTATGGTAGTCTGGAGGGCGAATTCCACAAAGCCAAGCTTTAGGTAGATGATATCTGTGAATGACTGTACCGTCCCTGTCCGTCCTGCGGGTATGTACACGCTAGTATTCTTCGCCTTGCTTGTCTCTTGCCCAACCGCAAGCTGGACCACTACGAGATTGTGAGAAACGAGTGGATACAGTTTATCTACGTATGCAGAATACTCCGCTGGAGGGGGATTAAAATCCAAGTCGAGGTCGGGCCCTCTGTGGTTCATAGACACAGTCAGACGGCAAGACTTTTGACCATGTGTGACTACCTCATCTCGCTCCAGTGCGGCGTGCAGTAAGACGGCCAGTCGCCGTACAGCCGGGTCATACCATCCTTGGTGATTTTTTTCTTGTTGTGTCCTAGGAGCCGCAATAGTGACGGTGGTGACTCGAGCCGTTGTAGCGCGTGTATGAGCCGCGACACAATCGATTTGCCAGTGTTGTTGGGACCAAAGAAGACCATGACCTTCTTCAGGTCGACTTCGCCTTCTGTCACCGGCCCTATGTTCATAATGTGTATCCGCTTGCACTTCATGCGCATGGCGCTCGGCACGCCGGAGTATATTTAACAGTTACCGACGTGGTTGATGGATGACGGGGGCGCGGGGCGCGGGGCGCGGGGCGCGATGCACGATGCACGTCTCGCATGTTTTAAGGCTTTTGTAGTGGAGGGCAGAAAAACTAGCACTTCATACGTTCATCGGTCGGGACAAGCTACTTGTGCCAAGTCTTTGATGTGCTGCACAGGACGAATACTTGTGCGCCGTGCGGCCCTGCTACCCTTCTCCCCTCCTCGTGCCGGTCTTTTGCATGGGTGGTGACCATGCCGTCGTCCTATCCTTGCCAGCGTGTCCGCAGATGGCAACTATTTAATAGGCTACTATTTGGCTGTCTTTTGTGACGTTCCAGCTGACGCCCGTGACGGGCAGCCGCCTGGTCGGGCGCCGCGCCGAGCTTGGCCGCCTGGTCGGCGACCTGTCCGACAGAAGGTCGAGAGTCGGCGTGCCGCTGGCTGGCGTAAGAAGGGTCGGCAAGACTAGCCTGCTCCTGGAGGCCAAGCGCAGGCTGGAGGCTAGGGGAGTCGTCGTAGTCTACGTGTCGGCGTGGCGGCCGGCGATCGACAGGCTTGACGCGTTTACAGAGTATAGTCCCGAGCGTAAGTTTCTGACCCTTTTGCGTGCATCGATTAGGCGTCGATGTAGCAAAAAGGGGGTCAAGAACATGCGCTCGTGACTATACCTGCTCGGCGAGACGCTCGAGTCGTTCAGGGGCGGGATTGGCCTGCGGGCTAGGGCGTCAAACCTCTTGGCAATGCGCGGCGGCGCGCTTGCCGGCTTTCTCAAGGACGCCAAGGTGACGGCAGAGGCGGCGGAGGGCATCGCACGCGCGCTGTCCTTTGTGCGCGGCGAGTCGTCAAACGCCTCCGAGGCCGTCTCGGACGCGTTCATGCTGCCTGACCAGCTTGCCGCGCAGTGCGGGCGAAGGTGCGTCCTGATCATAGACGAGTTTCCGTCCCTTGCGGAGCTGAAGGCCGGCGGCAAGAGGGCGGTCGGCGGATCGATCGTGCGGACCGTCGGGACGTTCAACGAGGAGTACAGGCGGACCGCACTGGCGATCTCCGCATCCGAGCCCGGCGCCGTCGGGGGCGCCGCAGCGTCGCGCCAGGCGCCGCTGTACGGGCAGCTGTCGACCGTGCAGATCGAGCCGTTCGGAAGCGGCGGGGTGCGCAAGTTCGCCTCGAGGTACCTGCCGGACATGGATGCATCCGGAGACGGAATTGAAGGACTGCTCGGCGCGTCGGGTGGCCTGCCGCACAACCTGCAGGCGATCGGGAGGGAGATTGGGAGGATCGGGCAGGGGAAGCTCGACGCGGGCCTGGTCAAGAGGGCCGTTGCGGGCGTCATTGCCAGGGAAGGCAGGATCCACTTTGATGCGTACCTTGCCGCGATGCGGCCGTCCGAGGTGCGGGCGGCCCGCATCATGGCCCTTCGCGGGGCGGGAGAGGCATGCCGGCCGTGCGACATGGCTCCGGCAGTGGCCGGAAGCGGGGGACTTCCCATGAACAAGGCGACCGCGCTGCTCTCGGGCATGCTCGCCAAGGGGATCGTCCTGAGGGAGGGTGCCGGGCGGTACCGCCTGGCCGACCCCCTGTTCGGGGCGTGGCTTGCCGCGGAATAGCGCGGCGGGGCTCCCGCCCGGAGCGGCACTATACCGGGCCGCCTTCCTGTGGATGCGGACGGGAGGGAGGTATCGCGGACGCGATCGCACCGCGGCGCCTTGGCCTGCCCCTGACCGCCTTGCGATCGGACGCGCAGTGGCCGTCCGCCCGCAGCGCGCAGAGCCCTGCCCGCATGCACCGGGCTGCTGGCGCCTGCCGAGTTGTCCGGCACGGCATGCGATCGACGCCGCCCTCATGCCCCCGGGATGCAGGCCACGGCCCGCGCCTAGGATTCCTTTAAAAGGCCCTCGTCGGGCGCGCGCATGAACCGATGAGGTCAGTGTACTTTTTCGACGAGGGCGACGGCAACGACAGGCGACTCTTGGGCGGCAAGGGCGCCGGACTGTGCGAGATGACCTCGCTGGGCCTGCCCGTCCCGCCGGGCTTTGTCATAACGACCGACGTGTGCAGGGCGTACTATGCGGGCGGGCGGCGCCTGCCGTCCGGCGCCCTGGACCAGGTGCGCCGCGCCATAACCAGGCTGGAGCGCGAGACCGGCAAGGGTTGGAACTCGCCCGACAACCCCCTTTTGGTCTCGGTAAGGTCGGGCGCAGCGGTCTCGATGCCGGGAATGATGGACACCATACTCAACCTGGGCCTCAACGACCGGACGGTCGAGGGCCTTGCGAGGGCGAGCTCGGACGATCGCTTCGCGTGGGACTCTTACCGCAGGTTTGTCCAGCTGTTCGGCAAGGTCGTCTTTGGGGTCGACGATTCAAAGTTCGAGGCCGTGCTCGACGCGGCAAAGAGGCGCACCGGCGCCAAGGGCGACGGCGACCTGGACGCCAAGACGCTCCGCGGCATCGTCTCAAAGTTCAAGGACATCTGCAAGAGGCACACGGGGAGGGCGTTCCCTGCCAGCCCGGATGCGCAGCTGAGGATGGCCGTGCAGGCCGTGTTTGGCAGCTGGATGGGCGAGCGCGCCGTCGTGTACAGGGCAAACGAGGGGATCACGCCGGACATTGCGGACGGGAC
This sequence comes from Cenarchaeum sp., assembly GCA_965242695.1. Classification (GTDB taxonomy): domain Archaea; phylum Thermoproteota; class Nitrososphaeria; order Nitrososphaerales; family Nitrosopumilaceae; genus Cenarchaeum. The sequence continues at coordinate 361,613 of CBDESU010000001.1, forward strand.
GGCCGTCAACGTCGTCGCCATGGTGTTTGGCAACATGGGGGGCACGAGCGCGACCGGCGTCGTATTCACGCGCGACCCCGGCGACGGCGCAAGGCGGCTGTTCGGCGAGTACCTGGTCAACGCGCAGGGCGAGGATGTCGTGGCCGGCACGCGCACGCCAAAGCAGATCGACCTCTTGCGCGCCGAGATGCCGCGCACCGACGCCGAGCTGAGGCGCGTGTGCGCCAGGCTCGAAAAGCACTACCGCGAGCCGCAGGACATCGAGTTTACCGTAGAGCGCGGGCGGTTCTACCTGCTGCAGACGCGGGCTGCAAAGACGAACGCGGTCGCGATGGTAAAGTTCTCGGCAGACATGGTCCGCGAGGGGCTGATCACACGGGAGCAGGGCCTGCGCCGCCTAAAGCTCGACAAGCTAGAGCAGCTCCTGCATCCCACGCTGGACCCAAAGGCGGCGTCTGGGGCCGAGCCGGCCGTGAAGGGGATCGCCGCATCGCCGGGGGCCGCCTCTGGAATCGCCGTGTTCGACACGGGCAGGGCCGCAAAGGCGGGCGGCGAGGGCAAGCCGGTCATACTCGTGCGGGACGAGACAAAGCCCGAGGATGTGCCGGCGTTCTACAAGTCGGTCGGCATACTGACGAGCAGGGGCGGCAAGTCCTCGCACGCGGCCGTCGTGGCCCGCGGCATGGGCAAGCCGTGCATCGTGGGCACGTCAGGCATGCGCATAGACTATGCAAAGGCGCAATGCTCGATGCCCGGCGGCGCCGTCATACGCGAGGGCGAGACGATAACGATCGACGGCAGCGACGGGTCGGTGTACAGGGGGGCCCTGCCGACGGTCAAGCCGAGGATCATACCAGAGTTCAAGACCGTACTTGGGTGGGCACACGCGGCCAAGCGGCTCGGCGTGCGGGCCAACGCCGACACGCCGGCCGCGGCACGGCAGGCGCGCGAGTACGGCGCGCGCGGCATCGGGCTGTGCAGGACCGAGCGCATGTTCAACGAAGAGGGGCGCATCGGACCGTTCCAGGACATGATCATGGCATCGTCGGACGCCGAGAGGCGCCGGCACCTCAAGAGGCTTGCCGCCATGCAGCGCCGCGACTTTGAAAAGATACTAGAGGCCATGAAAGGACACCCGGTCACCATACGCTTGTTCGACCCCCCATTGCATGAGTTTCTGCCAAAGCCGGAGGAGCTAGAGGCCGAGTTGCGCGATATGAGCGAACGGCGTGCAGCTGGGGCGAAGGGGTGCGCCGTGCGGGCCCGCCTGGACAGGGCGCGCGAGCTGTCCGAGGAGAACCCGATGATGGGCCACCGCGGCGTGCGCGTCGGCGTCACGTATCCTGAAATATACGAGATGCAGATCGGGGCTGTCTTTGACGCGGCCGCCGCCCTGAGGCGGCGCGGCATTGATGCACGCCCGCAGATAATGGTTCCGCAGGTCGGCAGCGCGTCGGAACTGGCCTACGTCAAGCGCATATTCGACTCGGTCGCGGCACGAAAGAGGTCGGGCGGGGCGAGGGTGCGCGTCGCGTTCGGCACGATGATCGAGGTGGTAAGGGCCGCCCTGACTGCGGGCGAACTCGTCGCCGCCGACGCGTCCTTTTTCAGCTTTGGCACGAACGACCTTACGCAGGCTACGTACAGCTTTAGCCGCGAAGATGCAGAGGGCAAGTTCCTGCCGCAGTACCTAGACGAGGGCTTGCTGGATGGAAACCCGTTCGAGTCGCTAGACAGGTATGGAGTGGGCCAGCTCATCAAGATTGCCGTCGAGGATGGGCGCCGTGCCGATGCGGGACTGGAGATCGGCATATGCGGCGAGCACGGCGGCGATCCGGCGTCGATAAAGTTCTGCCACGGCGCCGGGGTGAGCTATGTGAGCGCGTCTGCGCTCAGGGTGCCGATCGCAATAGTGGCAGCGGCGCAGGCGGCGCTGGAGGATGGCGGACGCGGTAGCGGCGCGCCGGCCAAGGCCAAGAGGGGAGCCGCCGCCCCCGCCAAGAGACAGGCGACCCCTGCCAAGGCCAAGAGGCGTGCAGCTGCCCCTGCCAAGAGAAAGGCCGCCCCTGCCAAGGCCAAGAGGCGTGCAGCTGCCCCTGCCAAGAGAAAGGCCGCCCCTGCCAAGGCCAAGAGGAGGGCCGCGCCGACCGCTTCTGCCCGCCGCCGCCGCCGTTCGCGCTAGCCGCGCCGCCCCGCAAGTTCGATGCATGCCCCCACTAGTCTTATTTGCCGCCGCTGTCCCCGCCGCGCCATGGCGTTGAACCGGCAGGTCCTCGACTTGGGGTACGTCCTGCGCCACTTCCCAGACCTAGAGTTCGGGGTGGGGGACACTGGGCACCGCCTGCGCGTGCAAAGGTTTGTTTACCTGCTGCAATCGTTCGACATCTACCTCGGCTACGACTACACGTGGTACATGCACGGGCCGTACTGCACGACGCTCGCCGCCATGGCCAGGGCGCTCAGCGGCATATACGACAAGATTCCGTACGACCAGGGCATGGCCTTTGTCGACCCCGGCGTGCAGAGGCGCTTTGAGAGGTTCAAGAGGTTCATCGGCGGGCGCGAGAACGACGGCGCCTTTCTCGAGATTGCCGCGTCCCTGCACGTGCTCCACAGGACGAGCGGCCTGTCGTGCCCCGACATAATCAAGAGGGTCGCCGCCGAGAGCAAGCGGTTTAAGGAGACCGAGTGCGGCCGCGTATGGGTGGAGATGGAAGAATGGGGGCTGATGAAGTAGGCCCGGCGCCGGAGGACGGGGGTGCGGATGCGGGATCCGTCGACCGGATCACCTTCGTCGACCTAGACAGCCCGCACCCCGACATGGAGCGCAGGATGCGCGAGACGGGGTTCTGCCACCTCCTCATGGATGCGAAGGAGAGCGGCGGGGAGATTTCCCTGATCGGGAGGGACATCTTCAGGAAGGAAGAGCTGCGCCCGTTTGTCGACGAGTTACACATGACCGACGGGGCCATTCCCGTGGAACTGGTGCGGGAAGAGCTGGATGGCTAGCGCCGCCTCCGCCCACCCCCCGCCGGACGGGGCATGCCGGCACCACCCCGCGCAGTCCGAACCTGGGCCGCCGCCGGCCCGTCTAGGGCAATGACTTCGCCGGCAAGGGGCGGGAGCGACAGGGGCCCAAGCCGCACGTTAATAGAGTGCTGCACGCATCGCGTGGCATGGGATGGCGTTCGAGCCGGGGGCGGGAGCACGGAATGCGGCGCAGGGCGCAGCTCTCTTCCCTCGCCTTGGCCGCGGTGCTGGCGCTGGCCGCCGCAGCCGCGGCGCAGCAGGCCCATGCTGATGCGCACGACTCGGCGGCGCGCCCTGGCGGCGCGCCCGGTCTGCCCGTCCTGGAAATAGGGGCGCTCGTGACGCTCGGCGACGGGCCGTTCAACGACGTCATGCGGCTCGAGGCGATCCGACTTGCCGTCGACGACTACAACAGCAACGCCACGAAATCGTTCTCGATCAGCCTGTCCGTCCACGAGTTTGACCGCTCGGCGCCGGTCGAGTCGTACCGTGATGCGTTCAACGGCGGCGCGGGCCCCCTGCTGTTCATCGGGCCCACCACGAGCGCGCCGGTCGCGGCCATTGCGGGTCCCGCGACGGCCGACGGCGCAGTAGTCGTCAGCCCAGCCTCGTCGGCCATGTCGCTTGCGGTCGCCGGCGACGCCGTGTTCCGGCTCTCTCCGGACGGATACCTGCAGGCGAGCGCCATCGCGGCCATGGTCGACGATGCCGGCGCCGGCGCCGCGTTTCTGGCCGCGCAGGACGACACGTACGGCCGCGACCTTGCCGCATCGCTCGGCGGGGTCCTGCCGCTGCGCGGCATATCCGTCGAGGGCGAGGTATTCTTCGAGAGGGGGGAGGAGGAATGGGGCGGCCCCGCCGCCGAACTCGACGAGGCCGTGTCCTCGGCAGAGGAAGAGCCGGCGGTCGTGTTCATCGGCGTCGACGAGGACTTTGCGGGGCTGGCAGCCGAGGCGCGCGCCGGCGCCTATCCGGCGCTTGCCGCCGCGCGCTGGTTCGACTCGGGCGCCGTAGAGAACAGCCCCCTTGTCGCGGCCGATCCGGACGCCGCGGCGTTTGCCGAGTCGGTCGGGTTTGCGACCCCCGTCCCATCTCCGCCGCCGACCGGCCTGAGCGGGAGGATCGACCGCATGGTCGGCGCGGCCACGGGCGGCTCGCCCCACATGTTCGAGTACGGGGCGTACGATGCCGTGTTCCTGCTGGCGGCCGCGGCAGAGTCTGCCGGGTTTCCGGACATGCCCGTCGACGGGCCGGCCGTCCGCGAGGCACTGCCTGCCGTGGCGGGGCAGTACGTCGGCGCGCTAGGCGACGTGCGGCTCGACGATGCGGGCGATCTGGTCCGGCCGGACGACCATGCGGTATGGTCGCTGCGCGGGGGCGAGTGGGTGCGCACGGGGACGGTGCATGCGGCGCGCGAGGCCGATGCGAACAGGGCGCTTGCCGCAGAGGCTGCCGCCGCGGCGGCAGCGGCGGCCGGGGGCGTTCCGGCTGCACCCGCCGCCGGGGGCGGAGGCTGCCTCGTGGCCGCTGCAGCGTACGGTACCGAGCTTGCCCCGCAGGTGCAGCACCTGCGAGAGATGCGCGATCGCACCATCGAGCGGTCCGCGGCCGAATCGTACGCGGTGCATATGCTCTCGGCCGCCTACTATTCCCTCTCGCCGGCCGCCGCCGATGCGCTGCGGGGCCACCCTGTACTGTCTGCCGCCGCCGATGCGCTGCTGATCGAGCCCATTGTGACGGCCCTGTCCATGGGTGGCCGTGCCGATCCGCCCCTGTAGGCGCCGGCCGTAATGTACGGCCAGGCGGCGGCCGTGCGTGCTGCACGCGCGGCGCCTGCGCCCATGCCGCCCCCGTACTAGCGTGCGCCATGCGGGGGCTGGCCATGGCCGGCTGCGGTTTGGCGCCTGGCAGGGCGCCCGCAGCCGCTGTGACGGCCCAACGATGCTCTTATATGCACCCCCTTGACCACGCCGCCCGTTGCAGTTTCCTAGGGGAGGGCCTAGAATGCCGCGCCGCGATCGCCCGATCGTGAGGGCAGGGCCCATTGCAGCAGGGCTGCTGGCCGTGGCACTGGTCGCGGCTGCGGCCGCATGGGCGCCGGGCGATGCGTACGCGCAGGAGTGCCGCGCGGACCAGGGAGACGACTGCGTGTACCACGTCACGCGCACGATAGACGTCGGCGACATCATCCCCATCATAGTCAAGGTGGACGGCGAGGGCAACGTCTATGTCGCCAACAGGCCCCATCTGGGCACGGAAGACCAGAACCATTCCCACCTGCGCATATACGACGGGAGTACGGGCGACAAGCTCGGGGATGATGTTGTCCTCGGTGGGGGGATGAACTCGCGCATATTGGACATTGAGGTAGCAGGTAGCACGATATACGTCGCGCACATGTGGGGCATCGGGGACAGCTCCTTGGGCTGGGACAACAAGACTTGGAACGGGGACGGGCTGATGAACCTGACGGCGATCGCGGCTGGCACGGGCGAGATGCTCGGCACGATCGCCCTGATGCACGGGGACGGCGCAGGGCAGGACGTCACAAGGGGCACCATATCGGACTTGGCCGTCGACCCGGACAGGAAGAGGGCGTACATCTCGACCGGGAGCATGGGTCCCGTGCTTGCAGTCGACATATCTGACCCCGCTGCGATGAGACTAATGTACACGACAGCCGGAGGTGCCAGTGCCGGCGAATGGAGCCCCTACGATGTAGCCGCCCCCGTATCGGCGCTTGCCGTCGACAACGGCACGGGCCTGGTGTACGCTGCAGCCCGCGTAGGCGACAGGGACGACAGTATGGGACACTCGTGGGGGATCGCGACCCTGAACTTTACGGATGCCGGCGGTGCCTTTACGCCAAACTACACACGTGCAGACTTCCTGAACATGTCGTCAAACCCAGCACCGGACCCGATGGGTGAATGCAGGAGCGACTACAACCGGAACCCGTGCAGGGGAGATGTCTTGGTCGACTCGCTGCAGCTATACGGGGACGGCGACAAACTGTTCGCCCTGTACCGAAACCACACGGTGTGGGCATTCGAACTTGACGACATGACGAACTATCCAGATACAGCTCCGACCGAGGTGAATGTGACGCTAGATGATCCGCAGGCGGGCAGCTACGAGGACGGCTACATGCTGGGCAGCTATGCCCACAAGCAGATCAGCGACATACTGCTGGACGGCCAGCGTGGACTTCTCTACGCATCGCTGTACGACTTTGCAAACCCGCGCGTCGTCGTGATCAACGCCGACACGCACGTCAGGGTCGGCGATGCCTCGGCGAGCAGCCAGATCGACAACATGGGGCTGGATGCGCGGAATGGGGCCGTGTACGCCCTGCCGCAGTGGACGCCGAACGCGTACGTGATAGAGGCGACCAATAAACACCTACTGCAAAAGATGATCGACAACGCCTCGGATGGCGATGTGCTGAAAATACCGGCTGACACGTACGACGATGCGATCCTTAGCGTGAACAAGTCCCTGACGCTCACGGCGAACGTGTCGGGCACCGTGATCTTTAACGGAAGCTCGCGCATCGAGATCGAGTCTCACGATGTCGCCATAAGCGGCCTGATCTTCCGGGACACGAAATGCCTGCCCGGCCTGGCAGCCTCGCTCATCGAGATCCGGACGCACGGCAACGACTTTACGCGTACCAACGTCATCGTGAAGGACAGCATGTTCAGCAACACATGCCACGCGGCCATCCAGCAGGAGGGAGTCGGCCGCCTAACCGGCGTCATGATACAGAACAACACGTTCGTAAACATAGGCCTAAACATGCGAGACGGCAAGACTGAGCCGATCGACACGGGCGGCGAGAACGAGTTCCAACTCATGCACGGGGCGATCGGACTGGCGCACCACCCGTCCCAGATGCCAGTAAGCGGCACCATTGCAGGCAACACCATAGAAAACACTAGCGCGGCCGGCATACGCGTGTTCAACGCAGACGGCATGACCATAATGAACAACAACATCACGGGCACCCCCGCAAGCGGCATCGGGCTGGCGCACGGGCCGAGCAACACGGTCGTCAAGTACAACATACTCAATAACACAAACAACAAGCCGGACCTAGACTATCTGGACGGCATCACGGGCAGCGGCGAGCCTGGCTACTACAAGTACATCGACTTTACGTACCCCAACCCGTACGCCTACCTGGGCATGCAGAAGCTCGTGGATCGCGAGCCCTATCCCATGCCGGCGCCCGATGCGGCCATCAATGTATGGGCCAACGCGAAGAACGTCACCGTCGCCAACAACACAATACGGGACAGCGACGGTGCATTCACGGTCTGTACGGGCGTGTGCGCGTTCGAGAGCGACGGGCCGGTTCGAAACAACGAGCGCAACGTGCCGGCCAACGGCATGCCGATCACAAACGAGGTACACTTCATCAACAACACGATCTACCCATACAACAGCTCGGACAACAACGGCTTACTCGTGGTCAGCCATGCGCTCGGTCATCTTGATGCCAGAAACAACACCTTCCTTGACGCCCGGAACAACACCTTCCATGACAGTGAAAATGACACCCAAGTGGTGTCAGGGCGGGTAAAGACCGACCACCATGATGACCCGCTCAATGCGACGTTCACTGCAGCGGCATTCGTCTCGCCCAACAGGATTCTCATAATATATGACGCCCCGCTGGGCCCGATGAAGGGCCACGAGGATGATGCCGTGTACGGCCGCATTATGGGGTCCGGCCTAGACGAGATGCCAATGCAGGTGTCGGGCCTCGGCACTGCAATGCACACGATCGAGTTTGGCGGGGACGGCGTGGGCGAGCGGCAGAACGGCACGATCGAGCTCAACGTCGATATCGAGAGCATCGACTCGGATGGCAACCACCATCTCTTTTCCAACGACTCGATTCCACTGAGGGCCTACGGACCGAACGTGGATCTGGTCTCTGCCATGTTCATGTCGCCGGGCACGGCGCGCATTCTGTACGACGAGCCCCTTGACGTGCCCGCGTCAGACTATACCAACCTGCGCGTGGGGGAGTCTAACGCGACGGCCACCTACATCACGGGAGTGGACGGCTCGGGCACGGTGGCACATGTACTGCGGTTCGATACGGGGTACGATGTCGTCGTCGCAACGGCCGGCTACGTTGACATCGCGCCGCAGGTGTTGCCGGACGGGCGCCTGTTTGCCGGAGCCGACGACCTAGAAATCATCAACGGGACCGCGGCGCCGGCCGAAGCGCCGCCGGGATCGCCCCCGATCGTGATCGAGTCTGACACCTTTGTGACCTCTATCCGCGGCACGGACGGCGCGGCGATCCGCGTGCCTGGCGGCATGATACCGGCCGCGATCCCCGCCGTAGGATTTACCGTGAACACGGGTGCGGCCACGGTTACGTTTGCGCCTGGTACGAGCATCACCGACAGGGGCACCGACACGACGTACGGCGGGGTGGTCAACGTCACGGTGGCGGCGGCGGATCGGCAGACCGCGGCAATGAATGGGACTAGTGCCGCCGGCGCAAACGCAAGCCGCATCGGCACGGTAGTCGAGGTGGGAGACCCGGCTAGTGATCTCGCATTGAGTAGCCCCGCGCGCATAGTGCTCAAGGCGCAGGCGGCGCCGGCCGACGTGTACCACATGAACAGCACGGGTGGCGTCACGAAGATCGGCGAGTGCGACAATGCCGCAAACCCGACGGGGTGGCTGGCGGACAACCGCGGCATGCAGTTCTGCTACACGGTGCAGGGCGACGGAGATACTGGGGACTATACGATCTACACATACCGCCTGAGCGCATTCTTCGTGGTCGGCGTAGATCGGGTCGACCCGAACATGGCCCCCGCAGTCTTGAACGTCACTTCGACTACTGCCGATGACACGTACACGCCGGGCGCAATGATCAACATTGCCGTCATGTTTACCGAGGACGTCACCGTCACGGGCTCGCCCCTGCTGGAGCTGGATGTAGGCGAGCGGAATCGGAACGCCACGTACGTTCCGACAGCCGCTTCGCCGACCGTAATGTTCAGGTACCTGGTCCAGCCGGGCGATGCTTCGCCGGACTTGAACTATACCGGCACGGATGCGTTGTCGCTAAATGGCTCGACGATAGTAGACGCAGACGGCAACAACGCCAACCTGACGCTGCCTATACCGGGAGATGCCGGCTCGCTCTCTGCCTCTAGCAACATCGTGATCGACACGCCCGCCCACCCAATGCAGAAAATGACGGTTACCATAGTCGCGCCTGAGACGCCTACTCCGCCACCACCTGCACCGCCGGTCGTCGTCTCGACTCCAGGGCCGTCTACAGGGTTCGCGCCGTTCTTCGGCGGCGGAGGTGGCGGCGGCGGAGGTGGCGGCGGCGGAGGTGGCGGCGGCGGAGGCATCCTGCAGAGCGGCGGCAGTCAGGTGATCCTGTACGCCGCTACATGGGATTGTGACGAGGGGACGATCCGGATAACGACAAACGCTGGGGTCAGTCCTGACGTTACCATCCTGTCGTCCGACGGCACGATTAGGGCGCAAATGGCAGAAGGGCCGCATCCGACGGGACGCACCGTCTACGAGGCGCCGCTGCCGGAGGACTCAATACTGTCGATCAGGGCCACGATCATAGAGGGTAGGGCAACATCGACTGCATCAGAGATGGTGCGGACGGAAGGGCAGTGCACCGGCGAGGCCGTATTCAGGGCGTACGGAGCGGAGCCTGCCGCCGCGCCGCCTGTTGCGGAGACGGAGCGGCCCGCGCCGTCCGCCTCTGCTGACGAGCCTCCCGCGGCCGAGCAGCCGGCAGAGGAGGCGCCTTCGACCGCCGTAGGCGACGAGCCGCCCGCGGCCGAGCAGCCTGACGACATGCCTGCGGATCAGCAGCAGGTTGACGTGCCTCCGCCGCCGCCCGAGCCGGATGTGGAGCAGCCAGATGCGCCAGCCGACGAGCAGCCTGCGACCACGACGCCTGCGACCCCCGCCGATACGGATGCCGTCCCCGTCGAGGATGACGACGACGGCGGCTGCCTAATTGCGACGGCCGCGTACGGGACAGAGATCGCCCCGCAGGTGCAGCACCTCCGCGAGGTTCGCGACGGCACGCTCCTGACGACAGAGTCTGGCAGGGCGTTCATGTCCGCGTTCGGCACCGCATACTATGCATTCTCGCCGCAAGTGGCGGACCTAGAGCGCGCCCATCCGGCGCTCCGGCAGGCGGTAGCGGCCCTAGTAGCGCCGATGCTACTTGCCCTGCAGGTCGTCGATGCGGCCGAGCCGGGCTCCGAGCAGAGCGTCATTGCATACGGAGCGCTGGCCATTGCGCTCGTTGCGGGCATGTACGTGGCGGCGCCGGCAGCCGGCGCGTGGTACGCCGTCCGCCTTGGCCGCGGCCGGGCAAGCGGCAAGAGTCGCGGCGACTGATCGCTAGCCCAGTATTGCACAGCCTCTGCATCAATACACCCTCCTTTTCACCTGCGTCACGAATGTCGCGCCACGGCGCACATTCGAATCTCTTGGTGTCGCTCGCCGCCTCGAGTCGTTACGCCGCCGTGCCGAGGCGGGCAGGGGCGGCCGTGGGTGCCGTTGCCGTTGCCGTTGCCACTGGTAGCGGCCCTCGGCAGCCCCGGGGGTGAAAGGAGGATAGCCGCGGCCAGCCGGGCGGCAGTTATTCACGGCAGCGGCATGCGCGCGACGGTTGGGCGACGGGCGAGAAGAGGAGAGTCTGGCCGCCGCAGCCGGATGCGCGGCCGCCGCCCCGAGGGTACCGTGTCGGTGCCACCTGCGGCCAGGGCCGGTCGGCATGTAGCGCCGCACCTACCTGGCCCTGCCGTCTGGCGGTGGCATGCCGCCGGCGTAGCCGATCAGCATCCGCATCATGTCTCCTGTATGACGATGCATTGGCGACTGGCAAGCTGACAGCATGCTCAGGGCATTGTGGCGCCGGAAGCAACCCCTCGCAGGCACGGGCCATGGCAGCTCAGGCGCGGAGCGCACTAGAGATCTAAATATGCACCGCGCCTAGGGTGGGCTCTGGACCGTAGCGCGGTGGCGACGCCGGCCCTGCGCGTCCGCTGTTTCCGTCCCTGCACTGGCCATATGACCGCTCGGGGCAAACTGCCCCGCCGCCCGCCGAGCCCGCCGAGCCACGCCGCTGTTTCATTGGACAGCGGGTGCGGATCCGTCCCTATCTCTGCCGTGTCGCCGCGTAGCCAGACTCCTATCTCCGAGATGGTGTGATTTGATGTCTTGCCAAGGTGGACCGCAGCTTTTGCGATCAGCATTACCTGCCGTTTTCTGGATGCCGCTCGGATGACTTCGTGTTGAATCGACTCCCACCGAGCATGACCTCATACCGAATGGCATCCCAAGGACTGCGCACTATTGAAGCACGAGCTCTGCTGGTGTACGCAGGACATGCCCGCCTTCGACTGATCGACTAATCACTACCTCGCACATACTTCCCGATGAGATGTTCATGTCCGACACCTCGCGCGCAGTGGCGAGCCTCATTTCTCGCACCGGGTCCATGTACACGCAGTCGCGCAGATATGTTTAGCCCGGCGCACAGAACACGACGAACGTGACATGGGGTTCGTCCTACGACCCACCATGACTCTTCTGGCATGCATGACTTGCACCATGAGAGACTGCGCCCGCAGACTAACTACCTTGCCTGTTTCGACGAGGAAACTCGGATCGTAGTATTCTCAATATCTCGTTGAGAGATTTCAATATGGCCGCATTTTGCCTGGCGACCAAGTCCAGGTTCATGTGAGAATCCTGGGCGTTACTGAATAGCAACGAGTCGTACCAGTACTTTTGATGTACAAGTAAACTGTTGGACAGAGATTCAAATTTAACCGCGGACAATTTGTCTGAATATTTATTTCGGATGCCGTCTTTTGTTATGTCACCCCTGGCAAGCGCGTTCAGGGTCGTGCGGCTGAAGTCAACGATGCACTGTACTTGTTCTTTGGTTATGTTGAATTTTTCTGCGATTTCATCCTCGCTCATCCCTTCGACCCATACGGACTTTATGATCTCTGATATGGACTTTGAAAACACATCGTCGGGTATCTTAGATATTTGGTGTATCTGATATGCCTCGGTCGGAGCATGTTTCTTTATGTTTGACACAAACAGCCGCGCAAACGTGTCGTCGAGCCCAAGTTCTACGAGGCGACTACCAATTGCAATGTCATCGTGTTTGGATATGGCACGTTGTACTTCTGAAAGAAGAGGGGCTAGGCGATTATGATATTGCTTGAGCTTGAAAGTCACCGGGTTGAGGTCTGAGACGATCGTCACCTTCTCTTGCTCGCTGAGTATATTGAAGAACTCTATAGATCGCCTGATGATGTCTTCGTCGTCAAACACCTTCATACTTGCTCACCTCTTCGAGTTCTATCATAAGTGCGCCGAGCCTGTCCCGTATCTCGTTTCGCTCAGGCATGGGTGGATTTTTCCGGTTATGGCTCAACTCGTGCGGGCCTGACAGGCTGTACGTGGCATTGATGCGGTTCCTAGCATCGACGGCGTCCATCCGCAGCGAGTGCTCGATTGTGCGACGGTTGCGTATGTCCATGCCACTTCGACCGAAACACATATGAATTGCTTATAACCCTTTGCCATCCCCTCATCGGGCGTGCGCGCATGATCTCAAGTCCCTCCCTGCACCTCGCCATCCGGTCGTACTGGGCGCCCAATTGACGCCTGACGGGGGTGGACAGGCACAGACGATGCTACGGGGCAGCTGCCCTGGCCCGCCCCTGCCGCCTGCCGACGGGGCGGCCGTCACCGCCGCAGCCGGGCGATCGGCCGCCGTAGAGCATGCCTCCACCGCCGCCGCACCCTGCCTGATGATGTCATCCCGGGACGGCAGCATCGGCCGTTGTCTATATTTTCAACGTTGTCGGCAAAAAGCATTGATAGCGCTCGCCATAAGCGGGCCGCGGCGAGGGAGGGCCGCGTCGTGAAGGCGGCCTCGTCGGCGCGGCGGCGGCGGCGGTGCCGGCCAGGCAGGAGCATGTCCACGCTGACAGAGACGATCCCTTCGCCCGCCTCGTCAGGACCGAACCGCGTGCAGCAGGCCCTCGAGTGCGGATATTGCCATGCTGCTTGGCGAGGCCGGGGCCTCTGCGAGCGAACCGCAGCCGGCGCATCCCCTCGCGGCCGGCCTGCGCCGGGGTCCCCGGGCGGGGGAGGCAGGTCCGGGGCAACCTGTGCGCATCCTTGAACCTTTAATGAGGGGCCGCCGCGCCCGGCGCGCATGCTGCCGCGCCTGGACTCTATACGCGAGACGCGCACGCGTATCGGCGCCACGCAAAAGCGACTCGCCGAAATGGCCGGCGTGAGCACCTCTATGATAAACCAGATAGAGTCGGGCCGCACAAAGCCCGGCTACGAGACGGCCCGCCGCATATTCGACAGCCTGGTCAGGCTCGAGGGCAGCTCGTCGTCGCACACGGCCGGCGACTTTTGCTGCACCGACATCGTCCGCCTCGCCCCGTCCGACACGCTGCGCGACGCAGTCGCGCGCATGCAGGCGTTCTCGATAAGCCAGGTGCCCGTGTTCGACGGCGAGTCGCCCGTCGGCATCGTCACCGAGGACGGGATAATGAGGCACCTTGCCGACGGCGAGAGGTCGGGGACGGCCACGGATGCGGTCTCGATCGCAAGCTCCATGGACCCCGCGCCGCCCATCGTAGACTACGAGACGCCGGCCAACGTCCTCGTCCCGCTGCTGCGATTCACAAAGTGCATTCTGGTGTCGCGCAAGGCCCGAATAGTCGGGATCATCACCGCCTCGGACGCGCTCCGAATGATGGAGAGGTAGCGCGGCCCCTTCAGGCCGACTCGTCCTTGCCCGGCGCAGTGCACAGCTCGGCGAGCACCCCGTGCAGCGACTTTGGGTGGACGAACGCGACGCGCGTGCCCTCGGACCCCGGCCGGATCTCTCCGAGCATGCGCAGGCCGCACCCCTCGATCCTGGCCACGTCGCCGTCGATGTCGTCCGTGCCGAGCGCGACGTGGTGCAGCCCCTCGCCCCTCTTTTCAAGGAACCCGTGGATGGGGCTAGACTCGCTTGTCGGCTCCATCAGCTCTACCCGCCCGTTTGCCAGGCGCAGTATGGCAAGCCGCACCCCCTCGGACTCGACCGTCTCGAACTCTACGTCGTCCGTTCCGAGGGCCCTCTTGTACGTCTCGGCCGCCGCCCTGACGTCCCTGACGGCGATCGCGACGTGGTCGATCCGCACTCAAAACACCTCCCTTGGCCTGTACTCGCCGAACACGGACCTGAGGGTGCCGCTGATCTCGCCCGTGGTGGCATGCGCTAGGGCCGCGTCTAGTATGAACGGCATGAGGTTCTTGTCCGTGTCTGCCGCGCCGGCGAGCTTGGACAGGGCCGCATCCGCCCTTGCCTTGTCGCGCCCGCGCCGTGTGCGGCGCACGGCCGCCCTCTGCCTCTTCTCGACGGCGCCCCCCACGCGCAGCAGGTCCTGGCCGCCCTCGGACTCGTCGGCGTACTTGTTGACGCCGACGATTATCCGCCCGCCGCCGTCGATCTCCTTCTTTAGCCTGTACGCGTTGCGGCGTATCTCGGACTGGAAGAACCCGCGCTCGATGGCCCTGATGGATCCCTTCATCGAGTCGATCTTGCCGAGGTACTCCCACACGCCGGCCTCCATCTGCTCGCACAGGCTCTCGACGTAGTGCGACCCCGCCAGCGGGTCGACCGTCTTTGTAATCCCGCTCTCGTGGGCCACGATCTGCTGCGTGCGCAGGGCTATCTTTGCAGACTCTTCGGTCGGCAGGGCGAGCGCCTCGTCGCGCGAGTTCGTATGCAGCGACTGCGTCCCGCCGAGGACAGACGCCATCGTCTGCACCGCTACGCGCACGATGTTGTTGTCCGGCTGCTGCGCGGTGAGCGACTCGCCGCTAGTCTGCGTGTGGAACTTTAGCTGCATCGACCTTGGGTTCTTCGCGCCGAACCTGTCCCTTAGTATCTTTGCGTACACGCGCCGGGCGACGCGAAACTTTGCGACCTCTTCGAAGAACTCTATCGTGCAGCAGAAAAAGAACGACAGGCGCGGCGCAAAGTCGTCTATCTTTAGGCCCTGCGCAAGGCACGTCTCTATGTACGCGATCGCGTTGGCCATCGTGAACGCGACCTCTTGCGTCGCGGTCGCGCCGGCCTCCCTCATGTGGTACCCCGATATGGACACGGGGTACCACCTCGGGACGTTCTCGGCGCAGTACCCGACCATGTCGCCTATTATGCGCATCGACGGCTCGGGCGGGTAGATGTACGTGTTGCGCGCAATGTACTCCTTTAGTATGTCGTTCTGCGTCGTCCCGCGCAGCTGCGACCCGTCGAATCCCTGCGAGCGGCCTACCGCAATGTAGTACGCGAGCAGCGTCGATGCCGTCGAGTTTATCGTCATCGACGTGCTCACGCTGCCGAGCGGTATGCCGCCAAAGGCGTCCATCATGTCGCGCACGGACGATATGGACACGCCGACCTTGCCGACCTCGCCCTCGGCCTGCGGCGAGTCCGGATCGTACCCGATCTGGGTCGGCAGGTCGAACGCCATGCTAAGGCCCGTCTGGCCCTTTTCTAGCATGAACTTGAAGCGCTTGTTCGTCTGCAGCGCATCGCCGAACCCCGAGTACTGCCTCATCGTCCAAAGGCGGTCGCGGTACATGCCGGCGTGTATGCCGCGCGTAAACGGGTACTCGCCGGGCTGCTCGCGCGCTACTGCATCCCTGGCCTTCGACTTGGGGCGCGGGCCGTACGCCCTCTCGACCTCGAAGTTCGAGTCGGTCGCAAACCTCTTCTCGGCCGCCTGCCCGCCGTTCCGGGGCGCCTTTGATGCGCCCTTGTTACCGCCTCCACCCTTCCGGCCGGCCGTCCGCGCGGCCGCGCGCTGCGCCGAGGCCGTCATTTCCGTCCCCCCTGCGCTGCGCCTCTGCCCATCCGGGCCGAAAGGCGCCGCGCCGCCTCGTGCGGGTCGATCTCCCTTGCGCGCACCCTGCGCAGGTACGCCGCGTACGACCTGTTCGTCGACGGGTCTAGCATGCGCTCTAGCCTTTCCCTCTGCATATTTAAGACAATGTCCCTGACCTCTGCCTCTAGGCGCCTGCCCTCGGCCTCCTCCCTGTCGTCGCCTCCGAGCCCGCGCATCATCCCGAGCAGCGTCTTTGCCAGGCCCGCCGTCCCCCTGCCCCTCTTGGCCGAGACCATGACGACGGCCGGATCGCCGCCCCTGCCCTTGCCGTCCCCCGCCTCTACGCCGCCGCCGGCCCCCCTGCCGCGCGCGCTGTGGCCGCCTCCAGGCGACGATGCGACGTGGTCGAGCAGCGCATCGTAGAGCTGCGCGGCCCCGTCGATGTCGCCCTTGTTGACCACGTACAGGTCGCCTATCTCGGTGAGGCCGGCCTTTACGGCCTGTATGCTGTCGCCCGTCTGCGGGCTGAACACGACGACGGTAATGTCGGCCACTGCCGATATGCCGACCTCGGTCTGGCCGGCGCCGACGCTCTCCACTATGATGGGGTCGAACCCCGCGTACTCTAGCACCCTGGCTATGCCGCGGACCGACCGCGACACGGCCCCGGCTGCCCCCCTCGAGGCGACGCTGCGGATGTAGGTGCCAGAGTCGGTCGACTCGGTCATGCGGACGCGGTCGCCGAGTATGGCCCCGCCGGTGACGTGGCTCGTCGGGTCGACCGCAAGCACGGCGGGGTTTGCGCCGAGCCGGCGCATCTCCACGGATGCGCGGTCGATGAGCGTGCTCTTTCCGGCCCCCGCCGGCCCCGTAATACCGATCACGGTGGCCCTGCCGGTGCGGGCGAATATCTCGGCTACCATGCCGCGGGCCCCGCCGGGATCGTTCTCTACGATCGAGATGGCCCTTGCAATGTCGCCGCGCCTTCCCCTCTTGAGGCCGGCAAGAAGCGGCGCGCCTGCCATGCGCCCCGCACGGGGCGCCGCAATAAAACCCATGCGGGCCGCGCGCGCAGCTACCTTACGCCGTAGATGATGCGCGCGGCCGGCTCGCCGTCCGGCCTGAACTCGGTCTTGGCGTCGACCGTCCCGTACTCTGCATGGTCGATGACGAGGACGATCGGGTGGACCGGCCAGCCGTACTTTGGCGTCGATCGGAACGGGACCTCCTCCGTAAACGAGCTCGACTCGTACGTGCGGTGGAACGTCTCGTCCATGCCGAGCACCTCTAGCGCGACCGAGCGCGTCCCGCCGGACACGTCCTCGTACGAGACGACGGCGACTCCCCTGTCCTCGTAGTACACGCCGCCGACGAGGATCGTGCGCGACAGCTCGGCCTCGGTCTCGCTGTCGACGGCGGGTATGGAAAACACCCACGCGGCCGCCGCGGCCAGGGCCACGGCCGCTGCCGCCGCGGCCACCCTCGACGGCCTCGGCCTCATCTCGCATGCAGCCCCGCGGCCCAGCCCATCTCGGAGCGGGCCCTCTCGAGGAACGCCGATGCGATCCTCATCCTCTCGAGGGTCTGCTCGACGGCCCGCTCCGTGCCGGGCACGCCGTTCCTGGCAAGGAATGCCTCGACCTCGCCATAGTGGTCGCGGCGGCCCCTGGATCCCCCCGGCGCCGCCCCTGGCTGCGAGAGGCACGAGACGATCCTGGAGAGCAGGGGGTTTCCGCGGCCGACCTTTTCGGCCACGGCCCCCCAGTTGGACCTCACCCACGGCCAGACGACGCCGGCGCCGCGCGGGCTGGCCGCCGCCCTGACTACGACGACATGGACGTTCTGCGAGCGCACCTTGCCGCCTAGCGCAAAGTCCAGGCCGCGCCGCAGCAGTGCGGCGTCCCCGAGCGATGCGAGCCCGCCGCCGAGTATCCTGACCGACTCTTCCTGCGACTGCGATGCGCCGTACAGCGAGACGAGCCTGGAAAACGTCTGCCGCGTCGGGCTGCCCTGGGCCACTGCCGAGTATACGGCATCCCTGAGGTCGGCGGCGAGCGGCTCGGACCCGTCGTAGTGGGCGTCAAACCTGGACTCGGCCTCTGCGATCGTCGAGACGTCGCCGAGCGCACCGAGGGCCGATATGGCGCCGCCGCGCAGCAGCGCATCCGTGTGCCTCTCGCCCCTGCGCGCGTCCCACCCGAGCCTGTCGAGCAGCCTGGAAAAGTGGCGCCGCGCGTACCCTGCGATTATCCCCGAGTAGGGCTCGCCGTACGTCCTTGCCCACAGCGACCGCAGCGATGCCGAAATGTCGGCGCACACCATGTAGTCCTCGTCGCCAGAGTAGGCGTCGACCATGTCCAGGTACTCGCCGAGCGCGGCCCTGCCTGCCATGCACATCGCGTACAGGTCGTTGTGCACGCCCCACCTGTCGATCGCCTGGATCGACCCCTGCGTTATGGCATGCCGCACGTCGATCATCATGCCCTGGTCGTACCTGACGCGGTAAAAGCCGCGCCTGCCCAGGTTGACGACGGCGACCGTGTGCCGCGCGGCCGCGCGCCCGCGGCCCTTGGCGCCACCCTTCCTGCCGCCGGATGCGGCGGCCCTCTTCGCCGCCGGCGCCTCTATCGATCCCGTCCGCCTAGAGAACAGCTCCGGCCTGGCGCCTCTGGCCCCTGCCGCCTCCCCGCGGACGGCCGCCCTGCCTGTTCCGGCCGCGGCGGACGATGCCAGGCCGACCGAGACGGGTATGGGCCAGGCCGCCGGCTCCGACCCTGCGCCGCGCCGGCCGCTCCTGACGCGGCGCGGCTCGTACGTAAACCTCTCCTGCCTGAGGCGCAGCCTGCGGCCCCTGCCCCTGCCGCCTCCCATCGATGCCTCGACCACGGGAAACCCCTCGCGCCCGATCCACGCCTGCACGAGCCGCCTGACGGGGAGGCCGGACGCCTCGCCTATCGCATCCCACAGGTCGGCGCCGGACGCGTTGCCGTACGCGTGGTCCTTGAGGTATTTTCTCAGCCCCCTGCGGAACGCGGCCTCGCCGACATAGTCCTCTAGCATGAGCAGTATGCTGCCGCCCTTGTCGTACGATATGGCGTCGAATATCTCCCTGATCTCGGACGGGCTGGCCACGTCGACGTCTATGGGGTGCGTGGAGTGGAGGGCATCGAGGGACATTGCGGTGGCGACGGCGTCGCCGGCGAACTGCTCCCACATGTCCCACTCGGGGTGGATCATGTCTACGAACTTTGTGGCCATGAACGTCGCAAAGCTCTCGTTGAGCCACAGGTCGTTCCACCATTCCATGGTCACCAGGTTGCCGAACCACTGGTGGGCGATCTCGTGCGAGACGACCTCGGCGATGAACTGCTTTGTGCGCGTAGACGACGTCTTTTGGTCGTACAGCAGGACTGCCTCCCTGAACGTAATGGCACCCCAGTTCTCCATGGCCCCCGCGGCAAAGTCGGGAACGGCGATGAGGTCTAGCTTTGGCAGCGGGTACGGCGACCCAAAGTACCTGCCGTACAGGCCGAGCAGCTTTTTTGCCAGGCCCAGGGCGTAGCGGCCCTCTCGGGAGCGGCCCCTTGTGGTGACGACCCTGACGGCGACCCCGTCGCCGGTCCTGCCGCCGATCGACTCGAAGTCGCCGACGCCCAGGTACACGAGGTACGTCGACATTACCGGCGTCGTCTCGAACGTGTAGCGCGTGCGAGCGGCGCTTCCCTTGCCGCCCCGTACGGACTTTTTCGAGGCAACCGGCATGTTCGAGATTGCGGTGTCGCCTCCATGTGCAATGATCGATATGTCGAACGTAGCCTTGGCGGCCGGCTCGTCAAAGCACGGGAATGCCCGCCTCGCGTCGGCAGCCTCGAACTGCGTCGTGGCAAGGCGCCTTGCCTTGCCCTTGTACTCGTACTCGCTCAGGTAGAAGCCGAGGAGTCGTTTGTTGAGCGTACCCGCGTACTCTACCTCGACGGTCAGCCTGCCGCGCACCCTGCGGCCGAGCGACAGGACGAGCGCCTCGCGGCCCTCGTCGAGCTTGGCCCTCGCGGGCACGTCCTCGCCCTTGGCGTCCTCGGCGCGGACCGACGAGACCTGTAGCTCGGCGGCATCCAGGACGACCTCGGAGACGGGCTTGAAGCACTCAATCTCAATGGAGGCACTCCCGGCAAACCTGGCCTTGGCGAGGTCGGGCTCAAGCTCGAGTCTGTACGACACCGGTCTGACGCCCTCTTGCACGCCGCCGCCGACGGCGCGCCCCCTATTTAGATTGGGACATATTGCGCAAGGCGGACCGTGGGTGGGCGGTCATATGTGTGGGCAGGCGGCCTGTGTGCGGGTTCATGCCAGACGGACCTTCGAGTCGCGCTACGGCGCAAGCAGTAACAATGGAACGGCTAGCGCCGGCATGGCTCCTAGCAGACGGCATAGCAACGCCCTTGACTGCGACCGCCCCATTCTATTCATACCGTGCGTGGACACCGCGGCCGCGGCGCTGGCGCACATGCCGGTGGAAGCTACTGCGCTGGGCCCTTGAGCCTGCGGCCGGATGGCGCCCGAGCGCCTGCCCCCGCCCAATTCAGGTCCGGCACGTAGCGGGACGGGACGGAGTGATTAAATAGCAGTCGCCGCGGGCGCGCGGCATGCACGAACGACGCACGGCGGCATGTGCCACGATCGTGACATTGGTGGCGATCGCGGTGCCGGCTGGCGCCACGCATGCTCAAGCGGGAGGTGAGATCATACCGGCATGGATCGATCAAATTTTCATCTATTATGCAAGCGACCAGATAAGTGCAAGTGAACTCATTATGGCTCTTGAATACACAGACAACAACATCCTGCAGATCGACCACTATAGCACACAAGCTACAAACTACGGCATCGACACAGTCGACGACGCTAACGATGCAGTCGACAACGCCATTGAAGCCAGCGACATTGTCACTGACCCGCAATTCATAATATCAACACTTGATGCCGACCTAGATGCCAACAGTGCCATCACGAACGCCATCAACGTTGCCATTGACATTGCACATGACGATGCGGCAAGCGTTGATGTACAGGCCGCGGCACTGGCTGCTTTTACCGACACTGCTTGGAATCTGAGATATACCAATGATCATGCGGCTAACAACAATGTTACCTCTACCAAGGCCGCTGAAAAAAAAGCCAACCGACATGCAGAGAATGCCTACAATGACCACATGAATGACAGTGATGGGCTAGCATCATCACTCCTCAAATCACTTGCATCAGACGTAGCATGGAGCCACTCTTCTGCTGCCTACATGAATGCACTAGCCGTCGTCGAGTCATCCAAAGCAGATGCATACATATCAATAAAGCATGCCGCCATTAAACATGCTGACGCTCTCAATGCAGTATCTGCCGATGCGTGGGCTATTGACGCCTTTAATCTTGCAGCTGCAATCGCATCCGACGCCGCCGATGAGTACACAAACAAAGCTGATGCATACAAGAACGCTGCTGATGCATGGGATGCGGCCGCCGCAGCCAACGTGGCCGCCGCCATCGCAAGAGCTATCTAGCCGCAATGTGCACGGTCGGGCGCAAAATTGTAAACCCTGTGAGCCCCGCCAATGCGTTGAACCTCAAGATGGACGGTGCGTGGGCGGCGCGGCCGGCAGGCGTCGGTGCATGCGAGGGTGGCCGCCGCGTTGGGTCTTCGGGCTAGATTGGCCGTTCGTCGTATACATGCATGACAATCGAGCATGCAGACTGCGCCGATGGGCGACCACCACGAACGTGCGGCCCGCCTCTCTCCCACCTGTCTAGGCTTGGCATGGAGCCGCGTGCGGACAGGCAGCGCGAGTCGCACGCGCAGGCGACCGCCGCGTTGGCACCTCAAACCGGGACAGTTCGAACGGGTGGCCGCCGCCCGAGCCCTTGCTGAAAGAGCATGCATGTGAGGTACGGCGACCGCCGCGTTGGGGCCTCAAGCCTGCGGGCGGACAGCCGCCGCCACCACTGCTTTGGATTCTTGAGTCGGCGGTGCCTTAGCGTCCATCCCGAAGGGGTATGCGGACGGCGACCGCCGCGTTGGGTTCTCGTTCCGAGAGGTGCAGGAAGGGCGGCATGTCCGGCGGCGCTCCAACTTCAGCCTCCTATCGGAGCCGCCATCGATGCGATCGCAGGAACAACCCGTTCGCACCTTGTTTACTCCTACCAGCGATCGCCTGGCGGTCCACCTGTCTTCCCATGCGCCCCCGCCGCCAGGCCGTATGACAGGCGCCAGAGTCCCTCCACCGCGCTAGTCCCTGCGGCTAGGACGATCCCAGCCCGCTGCATGAAGTGGAAGGGGGCGAGGCATCCTTACTGCACTAGTCCCTGCGGCTAGGACGGGCCTCAACCCACCCAGCCGGGCCCTCTCGCTCGACCCCGAGACAGAGTACCTGGCGCGGTGGCTAGGACGGGCCTCGGCCCCCGCCCCCGCCCCGGCCGTGCCCCGCCCACCGCGATCCGGCTAATGTTGGTTTAAATTATCGCCCGCATTCGGCGCGCCGTGCACGGGCGCGCCGCACGGTTCAAGCTGCGATCGGAGTTCAAGCCGACCGGAGACCAGCCGCAGGCGATCGGCGCCCTGGCCAGGGGCGTCGAGCGGGGCCAGACGCAGACGCTCCTCGGCGTGACGGGCTCTGGCAAGACGTTCACGGTAGCCAACGTGATCGCCCGCACCGGCAAGAACACGCTGATCATATCGCACAACAAGACGCTCGCCGCCCAGCTGTACAACGAGCTCAAGCAGTTCTTCCCCGACAACAACGTCGGGTACTTTGTCTCGTACTACGACTACTACCAGCCGGAGAGCTACATGGTCAGCACCGACACGTACATCGAAAAGGACACGCAGATCAACGACCGGATAGAGAAGATGCGCCTAGAGGCGACCGCGATGCTCCTCTCGGGCGAGCCGACCATCATAGTGGCGACCGTCTCGTGCATCTACTCGCTCGGCAACCCGGCCGACTGGGAAAAGATGGCCATTACGGTGCGCGAGGGGGACCAGACCACGCGCAGCGCGCTCATAAAGTCGCTCGTGGCGGCGCGCTACGAGCGCAACGACGTCGGGGTGGGCCCCGGGATGTTTAGGGTGCGGGGCGAGGCGATCGACGTGACGCCGGCCTACTCTGAGGACATGGTGCGCGTGTCCCTGGTCGGCGACAGGATCGACCGCGTCTCGTTCGTCGACCCGGTTACGATGTCCGTCAAGAGGCGCGTGCCAGAGTTCCGCATATTCCCGGCCAAGCACTACCTCATATCGGGCGACGTGCAGGACAGGGCGATCGGCTCCATAATGGCCGAGCTCGACGATCGCATGCCCGAGCTGCGCGAGCTGGAGCGGCAGAGGCTCGAGACGCGCACGCAGCACGACGTAGAGATGATCACCGAGCTCGGATACTGCTCGGGAATTGAGAACTACTCTAGGCACTTTGACGGGCGCAGGCCCGGCGAGCCGGCGTTCTGCCTGCTGGACTTCTTCGGCGACGACTTTCTGCTCGTGATCGACGAGTCGCACGTCACGCTGCCGCAGCTGCACGCAATGTACAAGGGCGACCACTCGCGCAAGAGGGAGCTCATAACGTACGGGTTCCGCCTGCCGAGCGCCTACGACAACCGCCCGCTAAAGTTCGAAGAGTTCGAGGGGTACATCGGCACGACGATATTCGCATCGGCGACGCCGGCCGCGTACGAGCGCGAAAAGTCGGAGCGGGTCGTAGAGCAGCTCGTCCGGCCGACGGGCCTCGTCGACCCCGGCGTCGAGGTGCGCCCGACCGAGGGGCAGATGGACGACCTGATGGGCGAGATCGACAAGCGCGTGGCACGATCAGAGCGCGTCTTCGTCACGACCCTCACAAAGCGCATGGCCGAGGACCTCGCAGAGTACCTCTCAAAGAACGGCAAGAAGGTGCGCTACCTGCACGCCGACATAGAGGGCCTAAAGAGGACCGAGCTCCTCAGGCAGCTGCGCCTCGGCGAGTTCGACATACTAGTCGGGATCAACCTGCTGCGCGAGGGCCTCGACCTGCCAGAGGTCTCGCTCGTGGCCATACTCGACGCCGACAAGGAGGGATTCCTGCGAAACTATACGAGCCTCGTCCAGACGTTCGGCAGGGCCGCGCGCAACGTCAACGGCCGCGTCATAATGTACGCCGACAGGGTGACCGACTCTATGAAGGCGGCCGTTCGCGAGACCGACAGGAGGCGCCGCACGCAGGAGGCGTACAACCGAAGGCACGGCATAACGCCGCGCACGATCTCAAAGCCCATACCGGAAGAGCCGGTGGCCATGCTCGACGACACGTCGCTGAGGACAAAGGCCGACCTGGAGGAAGAGCTGGAGCGCCTCGGCGGGCTCATGCGCGACTATTCAGAGGTCATGGACTTTGAGAACGCGGCCGCCTGCCGCGACCAGATAAAGCGGATACGCTCAAAGATCAAGGGCAAGCGGCGCGGCGCCGCCGCCGGGCGCCGCGGGGGCCGCGGCCGCGCCGGCCCGGCCGCCGCGGGGGCAGCTGCCGCGCCTGCCCTTGCCGAGGAGCCGCCGAAAAAGGCCCCGCCAAAGCCGCGCCGGCAGCCGGCGCCGGTCATTGTGGCGGGCTCGGGCGGCAGCCGGCGCCGCGGTTCGGGCGGCGGGGGCAGGAGGAGGTAGGGCGCAATGGCAAGGGACGTACTGCGCATACGCGGCGCGAGGCACCACAACCTAAAGAACATCGACATCGACATGCCCAAGAACAAGCTGATCGTCGTCAGCGGGCTGTCTGGCTCGGGCAAGTCGACGCTCGCGTTCGACACGATCTACGCCGAGGGGCAGCGCCGCTACGTCGAGTCGCTCTCTACGTACGCCCGGCAGTTTCTCGAGATGATGGACAAGCCCGACGTCGACTCGATAGAGGGCCTCAGCCCGTCGATCTCCATACAGCAGAAGACGACGAGCCGCAACCCGCGCTCGACGGTCGGGACCACGACGGAGATATACGACTACCTGCGCCTCTTGTACGCCCGCGTCGGCACGCCGTACTGCACGGGGTGCGGCCGCAAGGTCTCGAGCCAGTCGGCCGAGACCATTACGGACACGGCCCTGCGCGAGTTCGACGGCAAGCGCGTCCTGGTCCTCGCGCCGGTCGCCCGCCACAAGAAGGGCACGCACGAAAAGACGCTCGACAAGGCGCGGCGCGACGGCCACGAGCGCGCCCGCATCGACGGCCACATGTGGCGCCTCGACGAGGAGATCGGAGGGCTCGACAAGAACAAGTGGCACGACGTAGAGATCGTCATGGACAGGCTGACGGCGCAAAAGGAGGAGCGCTCGCGCCTGTACGAGGCCGTCGAGGCGGCGCTAAAGTCGGCGGCCGGCCGCGTCGTGGTCCTAGAGGGCGACGAGGACGGCGAGGCCGTCGAGGGGGGCGAGGAGCGCCTGTTCTCGCAGAACAACGCGTGCCCCCACTGCGGGATCACGATAGGCGAGCTCGAGCCGCGCACGTTCTCGTTCAACTCGCCGTTTGGCATGTGCGAGGACTGCCACGGGATCGGGCTGTCGATGGTCTTCGACCCCGCCCTGATCATACCGGACAGGACGAAGACGCTGCGGGGCGATGCGATCGCGCCGTGGGCGAGCACCCGCAGCAAGGCGACGCGCACCCGCCTGATGCACGTGCGCCGGCGGATGGGCATAGACCTTGACGTGCCCGTCTCGCAGCTGAGCGATCGCGAGATGCACCTGCTCATGTTCGGATCCCTCGACGGGTTCGAGCCGAGGGGCGGCAAGGGCAAGGCGGCCGCGGGCGGCCGCGGCCGCGGCAGGGGCAGGGGCGCCGCCGCGAGCGGGGACGACGAGTACGGCGACGACGACGACGACCTGGAGATCGACATCGGCGGCGGCGGGGGGCGCCGGAAGCGCGGCCGGCCGGCAAAGCGGGCTGCGGCCGACAACGACGACGACGACTACGACGAGGAAGAGTACGAGGAGAGCGTCCGGATGGCGCTGGAGATGAACATGCCGTGGATGCTCCCGCCGATGTACAAGGGGCTGATCGGCGAGCTCGAAAAGGACTATGCAAAGGCGACGACCGACAAGCGCAAGGACCACTTTAGGCAGTACATGCGCGACCTGCCGTGCCGCACGTGCGACGCCGGGCGCCTCAAGAAGGAGGCGCTCGCCGTGAGGGTCGGCGGCAAGAACATCGGCGAGGTGTGCATAATGTCGATCCACGACTGCCACGACTTCTTTTCAAACCTAAAGCTGACCGACACCGAGATGTACATCGCAAAGGACGTCCTCAAGGAGGTGCGGTCCAGGCTAGAGTTCCTGCTCAACGTCGGGCTGGAGTACCTCAGCCTCAACCGCGCGAGCGCCACGCTGTCCGGCGGCGAGTCGCAGCGCATACGGCTGGCCACCCAGATCGGCTCGAACCTGTCCGGCGTCCTGTACGTGCTCGACGAGCCGACGATCGGGCTGCACCAGCGCGACAACGCCCGGCTGATCAAGACGCTCGGCAAGCTGCGCGACCTGGGCAACACCGTCATAGTCGTAGAGCACGACGAAGAGGTCATCCGCAGCGCAGACTGGATGCTCGACATGGGGCCGGGCGCGGGCATACACGGCGGCAGCGCCGTGTTCGCGGGCACGCTCTCGCAGATTCTGAAGGGCAGCGAGTCGATAACCGGCAAGTACCTAAAGGACCATTCCCTGATCAGCCTCGCCGGGCGCAAGCGCGTCGCCAAGGACGAGCGGCTCGTCGTGCGGGCCGCGCGCGCAAACAATTTGAAGTCGATAGACGTAGAGGTGCCCCTCGGCAAGCTCGTCGTCATTACCGGCGTGTCGGGCTCGGGCAAGTCTACGCTCGTCAACGACGTGCTGCTCGCCGCGCTAGAGTCGCACTTTTACGCGACGACGTCGCGGCCGGGCGACCACGACCGGATCGAAGGGATCGAGCACATCGACCGCGTCATATCGATCAACCAGTCGCCGATCGGCCGCACGCCGCGCTCGAACCCCGCTACCTACATCGGCGCGTTCACCCCCGTGCGCGACCTGTACGCCAGCACGGCCTCGTCAAAGGAGCACGGCTACGCGGCAGGCCAGTTCTCGTTCAACGTCGAGAGCGGAAGGTGCTTTGCATGCGAGGGCGACGGCGTAAAGAAGATCGAGATGCAGTTCCTCTCGGACGTGTACGTAAAGTGCGACGAGTGCCACGGCCGCCGCTACAACTCGGAGACGCTCGCCGTCAGGTACAAGGGCAAGAACATCGCCGACGTGCTCGAGATGACGGCCCACGAGGCCCTCGACTTCTTCAAGAACGTCTCGCCCATACGCCGCAAGATGCAGACGCTCAACGACGTAGGGCTCGGCTACATAAAGCTCGGCCAGTCGTCGACTACGCTCTCCGGCGGCGAGGCGCAGCGCATAAAGCTCGCCGCCGAGCTCTCAAAGCGCAGCACCGGCAAGACGCTGTACGTGCTAGACGAGCCGACGACGGGCCTCCACTTTGCCGACGTGCAAAAGCTCCTAGAGGTGCTCGACCGCCTCGTGAGCGGCGGGAACACGGTCGTCATCATAGAGCACAACATGGACGTCATCAAGAACGGCGACTGGATCATCGACCTGGGCCCCGAGGGCGGCGACGAGGGCGGCAGGGTCGTCGTGGCGGGCACGGCCGAGGATGTCGCCAAGGCGCCGGGAAGCTACACGGGCAAGTACCTGCGCAGGCTCGGCAAGAGGTAGCGGGAGGCATGGCGCCCGGGCGGCGCGCAGCGGGCAGGGGCGCGGGCGGCCACGCCCCCGCCGGATCGGCAAAGGGCAGGAGAGCTAGCTCTGCTCCCGCCCCCGCCGGATCGGCAAAGGGCAAGCCGGCCCCCGCCCCCGCCGGATCGGCAAAGGGCAAGCCGGCCCCCGCCCCCGCCGGATCGGCAAAGGGCAAGCCGGCCCCCGCCCCCGCCGGATCGGCAAAGGGCAAGCCGGCCCCGGGATCGCCCGCCGCGTTCGACCACACGGCCGTGCGCATGCCAGCGCAGCCCGGCGTGTACCTCATGAAGGACTCGGACGGGACGATCATCTACATCGGCAAGGCCAAGAACCTGCGCAACCGCGTCCGCTCGTACTTTGGGCGGAACCAGGGGTACAAGACGGCCAGGCTCGTCTCGAGGATAGCCGACATCGAGTTCGTCGTGACCGACAGCGAGAGCGAGGCGTTCCTGCTAGAGTCGAACCTGATCAAGAGGTACAGGCCGCAGTACAACATAGAGCTAAAGGACCAGCAGCGGTACACGTACCTCCGCGTGACGGACGAAAAGTACCCGCGCCTGCTCGTGGCGCGCCGCACGCGCGACGGCCGCTTTCTGGGGGGAGGCCGCGTGTACGGCCCGTTCACGCACGGCAGCTCAAAGCTGCTCACGGTCGGGACGCTGCGCAAGTCGTTCCAGATACGCATATGCAAGACGCTGCCAAAAAAGGAGTGCCTCGAGTACCACATCGGCAACTGCGAGGCGCCGTGCGTGTTTGCCGCGGCGCAGGAGAGGTACGCCTCGCACGTGGCCGACCTGGAGGCCGTCCTCAAGGGAGGAAAGGACAAGGACCGGTACCTAGAGGGGCTGCGCGAGGAGATGGCGCGGGCGGCCGAGTCGCTAGAGTTCGAGCGCGCCGGCGAGCTGCGCGACACGCTTGTGCGCCTCGACAGCCTCGGCGACGAGCAAAAGATGGACAGGCCCGGCGGCGCGCCCGACGAGGACTATATCGGGATACGGATGGAGGATGCAGGAGCCAGAACGCCGGGTGCGGGCGGAAAGGGCGGCGGCAGGCGCGGGCGCGGAAAGAGCGGGACTCCACCCGCCGAGCCGGTGGCCCATGTCATGACCCTGAGGCAGTCCAACGGCGTCATACGGGACAGGGACAGGTTCTCGTTCGACGCCATAGCAGACAACACGTTCTCGGCGTTCCTGTACCAGTACTACAGCACAAGGTCGGTCCCCGAGCGCATCTCGGTCAACGTTATGCCCGACGGCGCCGATGCGCTCACGTCTGCCCTCTCGAGGAGGGCCGGCCGCCCGGTGCGGATAGGCGTGCCGTCGCGCGGGCGCTCGCGCGACATGATCGACCTTGTAATGCGCAACATCGACATGGCGCGCGCCGCCGGCGCAGAGCCGGCCCTGGCCGAGCTCGCATCTGCCCTGGGACTGAGGGCCCCGCCGCGGGCGATAGAGTGCTTTGATATATCTAACCATGGCGCCGACTACGCGGTCGGATCGATGTCGCGCCTCGTGGACGGGCTGCCGGACAAGGACGGCTACCGCAAGTTCCGCATAAAGACGGTGCGCGGCCGCGACGACTATGCGATGATCGCCGAGGTCGTAAGGCGCCGCTACCGCCGCCTGCTCGACGACGGGGCGGCCCTGCCCGACCTCATCGTCATCGACGGGGGGAGGGGGCAGCTGGCAGCCGCGCATGCCTCCCTGCATGCCCTGTCGGCGGCCGTGCCGTGCGTGTCGATTGCAAAGCGCGAGGAAGAGATATTCGGGCCCGGCGCGGACGCCGGGCCGCTCGCGCTGCCGGCCGACGGCGGCGCGCTGCGGATCGTCCGGCTCGCGCGCGACGAGGCGCATCGGTTCGGCGTCGCGTACAACCGCAGCCTGCGCAGGATCGGCAGGGGCGGCCGGCGCAAGGCCGACGGCGGGTAGGCCCGCACTCTCGATGCGGGCGGCAAACCAGCGGCGGCTATCCGGACATGCCTGCAAGCTCGCGCCATACGCTCTTGTAATCCTTCCCCGTGAGTGCCCCCGACTCGGGCCCCCACTTGCTCTCGGAGAGATCGTCAAGCCACTTTAGGACCTCGCCGCTGCCGCTGGCCGAGTACATGTCACGCTTCCCCAAGTAGTCCGCATACGCGCTCCCGATCCGCTGTGCGGCGCCCCTCGGAACGCCGTTCATTCGCATGAGCACGGCCTCGTTCGTGCCGACCCCGTGGTACACCATGGCGGGAAGGTTGAGGGCCTGCCTTGCGCCGGGGCCCGCCGAGCCGCGTCCGTTGCCGTGTATCCTCTGCAGGCCCGCCAGCCCCCAGGATGCGGAGTGGATGATCCTGCCGTAGATTGCCCTGACGCAGGCCGTCACGCTGGCCGGATCGCTGCCGCCAAAGTGGGACCGCGATATGTCCACAATCCCCCTTCCGCCCACCCAGTCTGCCACCACGCTGGCTATGGCCGGATCGCGCCGCTCCTTGCCGGGCAGCGCCTTGGACAGGTCATCCACCTCGGGGATGCCGTCAAGCATGGCCGTCATGAGGCCGGCGAGCCTCGGGGATGCCCCCCCCCAAACAGCCCCTCCCTGCTCCACTCTGCTGGCGACATGCCGATGTTCTTGATGGCCGCCGCCGCGCGCTCGACCGACTCGGGCGAAAACCCCGTCAGGTCCGACAGCCTCGATGCGGCCGGCTTCCTGTCTAGCTCACCCGCATACTCCCTGATTGCGTCCAAGAGGGCCCGCTGGCCGCGGGGCCCAAGCTTGCTGTACCCGAACGTCTCCCGCAGCATGACCTCTGACTCGGACACAAACCTGCCAAGGCTGCCGGACTGGTTCTTCATATGCGCTATGTACTGGACAAAGCTAGACCATCCCGGCTCGCCTGCCAGCTGCGCAAGGTCTATCTTGGAGTGTGCCGCGAGCACGTCGCCGACCATTTCAACGAGCCTGGATGCGAGCTCTTCCGTCGACTCTTTGACGTACATTGCCACCTTGTCCATCTTCCCGCCGCGTGCCTTGTCGACTGCGATTCCGACCATGCCCAGGGACGGCTGGTCCATGCGCCCCGCCCGGCCTAGCAGATTCCAAAAGTCCATATGCCGCATGTTTCCATACCCCTGCGCGTACGACGAGACGAGTATCCCCGAGACGGGAAAGTTGAGGCCCTGGGCGATGGTGGTGGTGCCTACGAGCACCTGCATCTGCCCCGACTCCATGAGGCGCTCCATAAGGAGCCTGACCTCGTCGGGGAGCCCGGCATGGTGCACGCCGATCCCCCTGTCCAGGTACTTGACAAGCGGGAATCTTGCGCCCAGCTCACTGGCGACAAACTTTTTGGTCAGTTCCGCCAGGCCGCCAAGGTCGGGGCCGCCGTCAATGTTTTCGTATATGAGGTCTGCGATCTTCCAGACGCCGTTTATGGTGTCGGACAGGACGAGCAGGCCGTCCGATCTGTCGATCTGGGTTGCCAGAAGGGACGTGAGCATGTAGGATGTTTTTCTTACTTGGCTCGCAGTTTTTGAAAAGCCGTCCGTCCGGCCGACTATTATGGGCCCGTCGATTGTTATCGTGTCGGCGCTGGTGACCAGCGGCTCAAAGTAGGTCGTCATGCTCCTGCCGCGGCCCTCGGCGTAGTATGCTCCGACCATGCGGTCGTTTGGCTTCCAGTTGATCCCGACCGTGACGGGTCTTGGGCTCTGCGGATCGATCCACCGGGCCACCTCGTCGCTGTTTGGCATGAATGGCGTGAGCAGGAGCAGGCCTGATCCGGGGCAGTCGCGCTTTATGGTGGAGATCAGCATCTCTAGACTCATCCCCCTTTTCTCGTCCCCTAGGTTGTGGGCTTCGTCTATGATGCACAGGGACAGGGACCTGGCAAGCCCGTATTCTGGGTTTCGGATGAGGAGTAGCAGCTTTTCGGGCGTCGTCACCAAGACATCGAACGACCTGACCGAGAGCATGCCGTCTTCGAACCCGTCTATCTCGACAGCCCCGCTCATCTTTTCGACGCGCAGTCCAACGGGTTCTAGGTCGCGCCGCAGCTTGGCGGCGATCTGGTTGACTAGAGCCCTGGTGGGGGCGGTGTAGGCCACTATGGAGCCGCCGCCGGGCGGGCCCATGGCCTGAATTATCTTGAACTCTGCCAGCAGCGTCTTTCCGCCCGATGTGGGTAGGTTGATAACCATGGCGTTACGGGCCTGATCGAGCAGGCCGCCCGCAAGGATTGTCTCTCTCTGGGGATACAGGAGCTCGAATATGGGCCGTTTTGATCTCGTGAGGGATCCTACAAACTCTGCCAGCCCGCCGCCTGCCCTCCTTGCAAGCATCCAGACCGAGTTGCGGGCCATCTTCTTGAACGCCGGCTTTGCGATCCTCAGCAACACGTCAAGCTCGGCGGATCCGCCGATGCCGCTAGCCTCGATCGACCTGTCGAAGTGGAAGTCGAGCCTGGCCTCTATGTCGCTAGGCTCACCACTTAGCATGAACCCCGCTAGCATCTCGATAGACCTTGCAAGATGGTACATGGCGGCAAGGCGGCATGCGGCGGCCGCGCGGGATCCCTCATCCAGCCCTTTTAGGTATGGCGCCTCGAGCTCCTCTTGGCTCCTGCGTAGGCCGTCCACCGTCTCTGCGCATCTGAGCAGATCCTCGGGCGCGTCCTTTTTGACCAGGAGCAGAAACGCGTCGTACACGCCGGACATTACAGTGAATTCCCACCCGTCGTCTTCGGCGGCCGCTTCGTGGGATCCTTCGACGACTCCGCCCTGCAGCCTCAGTCCGTCTCCGTGCTCCCTGACGTAACGCCTCATGGCCTCCCAGCGGTCGCCCATGTACGCGTATGCGAAGAGGCGCAGGACGTGGCTGAACCTGGCCGCGGGATGCCCCGGTACGGGGCATGCCTCGAGAAAGCCAAAGCACCACCTGCACAGATCCTCGAGCGACGATTCGCCCTGGCCTGGCCTGGCACCGGGCGGGGCGGCGTCGCCTGCCTCGCCCCACTGGCGGACGGCGGCCATTTCACAGACCTCTGCGACGTGCTCTAGGTTGCCGACATCATACTGGCCTCCTTGGACGCGGGACGGGAATATCAGGCGCCCTGCCTTGAGGCCGTATGCGACGTTGTGCGCATCGGCTATCCTGCGATCTCCCAGCGCTTCGAACAGGAAGTGATCCGTCCCTGACGGGCGGCCGCCCCGGCCGGGATGCTCACCGCTTGCCAAACTACGCCCCCCGCCCTGCAGGCCGCTCGAGGCCGCTGATTGGAACCGGCACGTACAGTCCGACAAGGCGAAGCGATCCTGTGCCGGGACCACATCCCCTCTCTAGCCTGACGAACGCCGCCTCTAGGTCTACCTTGTCGGGCTCCTGATCGCTGATCAGAATTCCTGCCGTCGCCCACTTGCACATGGCATACGACCTGAGGGCCTCGTCGTTGCGCCTCCTGTCCGGTTCGCCAGATCCGGATCTCGCCTTTTTTACGAGTTGCTGAATCAGGTGCGATACGACCTTTCCAGACCGGAGCCGTTCAAGCTGGACGCGAAGATCCCATACCACGCTCGGCGGCCTCGTTGTTTCACCCGTGGTCTTTACTTCGCCGAACAGGAACATGATGTTTCTACCACTCGATGCGTAGCCGACCAGGTCGGGGCCGGCTGAGTATGCGTACAGATTTCGCTCGTCGCGCAAGCGCGGGTACGGAAATGATGCACTCTCAAAGTCCTCTATAGGGGCTCTACTAAAGTTGACAAGAATTGACCAGGTGTCAAGATCCCTTCACCACTGTGGTGGTATAGCAGGGACGACAGGGTAGGGCATGGGGCGAAAGGGATCGATTCCAGAGGGCAAGGGCTTCATGCCTGGCACGAGCGCCCACAAGCTCAAGCGCCTTGCCAACAAGGAGATGGACGCGCTGACGGCCAAGAGGTACATGGCCGCGTACCACCGCAAGAAGGGCAGGTCGTTCAACGAGATAGCCGGGATGGTCCTTGCATCGTACGACGCGGTCAGGGACTGGCTGGTGAAGATGCACAAGGGGGGCCTGAAGGCGGCCCCGCGGGGCAAGAGCCCCGGCAGGCGCCGATCAATTCCACTCGAGATCCGCTGGGAGTTGATCATGGATGTCTTCATGGGGCCACAGGCGGCCGGCTACAAGGCCAACGTGTGGACGTTCAAACTCCTGCACGACCATCTTGAGAAAAAGTACAAGGTGAAGATAGCATACTCGACGGCCGCAAAGAACTTCAAGGAGATGGGCATACGGCTCAAGGTGCCCCGCCCCGCACACCCAAAGGCGGCGAGCCTCGAGGAGCGGCTCGCCTTCCAGGCGGAGGCGCGCGCTAAGATCAAGGAGGCCGCCGCGGCCGGCTACCATACGGTCTTCATCGACGAGGGCCATGCGCAGGGCTACAAGAACGGGCGCGAGACGGCGGGGCTGAGAGGGGTCGAGATCGTGCGCACGTCGAGCGTCGGGCGCGCACGCCTGAGCTTCTTCGTAGCCGTCGGCTACGGGTGGGTCTTCGTCATGGAGTGCCCCGGCCGGGCCAACAGCGAGGCGTACATGAGGTTCCTTGACAGGGTCAGCGCCCTAGTCGGCAAGATTCAGACCATAGACGACAACGCCGGGTACCACACCTCGGACAGGTCCAGCGACCACATCCGGGACAACGCGGACCGCCTGAGGCGCATACCCACGCTTCCGTACACGCCCAACGACAACGTCGCCGAGCCGCAGATCCGCGGCATAAAGACCGCCATGTCCAACGTAGGGCTCGACAGCGTCGGGGCCATAAGCGGCGAGCTCGGGTGGTGCTTTGAGAGCGACCTAGTCGTCCCGGTCGAGTTCTACGACTATGCGACTGCGGTCGACGCGCCGCAGATCAGCCCCCGCAAGGCGGCGGGGATCAAGAAAAGGCTCAGGCCGGGAGAGCACTTTGCGTACGTGCAGAGGAGAATGCCGGAAGAGGAGATCCCCCTGCCGACCATCGAAGAGATTCAAGCGAAGGAGGACAAGATACTCCCTCCGGAAAAGCGCGCAAAGTTGCCCCCTGTGCTGGCCAACTCGAACATTCCCGCCAACTTTCTTGCGAGGCTTCCCCAGATATTGCTTGAGGAATAAAGTGGCATGCCCCGCCTGCGATAAATGTTGCACTTGTGCCGCGCTGCGGAATAACAATTCACGATACAATTGTTTTGTGTAACTATTTTGTGTAACTGTTTTCTGTGACTTTTTTCGCCCGTAATTGCATGCAATCTTCAATACGTTTTCGTGAACTCAAATAGAACCCCTATAGATAGCACTCTGCAAGGGCCTCGCTAGTCCTCCATGGCTTTTCTGGAGGGCGTGAGGGGGATCGCAGGCGCTCCAGCGCCGGCGCCTTAAAGCCTGATGACTCTACTTCTGCAAGGGCCTGTTCCACCATCTGCATGCCTTCGGCGTCTGTGCGGCGCGGCTCGACTCTTTCCGACACATAGTTGTCGAATCCCTCCACGCCTATCTCAATCCCGTCGCAGGTGCACTCTCCGTCTCCCATGGAGTACACGGCCCTGAGCTTTAGGGGCGGCTCAGGTGACGAGTCTGCCGCCGCAGTCCACCTGTTGGACGTACCGTCTGAAGTGCTAGGGGACCCATCGCCCGTCCCTGTCGAGCCGGCGTTCTCCCCGTTTCTGCCTGGGGTGACCCCGACGCCCCCGTTTGCACCCTGGGGACTGTTCGCCGCCGCACTGGACCCTGCACACGCTTCGGTTCGTGCCGTTTGATGCGGATCGCACCCGCCCTTGTCGGGGCCCCGTACCATGCCTGCGCCCGACTTACAAGGCACGGCGAGACTTGCTGGCGGATCGCCCTGATGTGCGCGGCCGGCGAGCATGCGGCGGGATATTGTCCCCGCCGCCGCATCCCTGCGGCACGGCATGGCGGGAGCGATCGGGACGGGACGGCGTGCCTGGCGCACCGCGTATGGGGCAGACCTGCAGAAGGCGAACACTGCGTACCACCGCAGGAGAGTCGGTATTTAGTTTTACGTGCAGAGGGCGGCGCCTCCCGGGGCGCCGCGCGCGTTGCAGGGGGGGACGTGAATGCGCGAATCGCGCCGCGCGGCGGGTGCAGCCTAGTGCCGCCGCCCCTGACCTGCCGCGCCCCCCGCATCCGCCGGACTGAATGTGCGTGGATGTGCAGGAGTGGGGCGTGCCGCGCCGACCTGGCATCCCCGCGGTTGCCAACAACGCACTATCTGCGACTCCTCTCGGGATCGTCCGCGTCGCCTGCCTCCGCCGCTGCGGCCGCCACCGCGCCTGCGAACCACTCTGTCGGCCGGGATTCGCGCGACGAGTAGTGGATCCTGTACGTGTTCGCGCTCACCCTTTCAGCCAAGCCGATCCTCACAAACTCCTCCATCGCGTCTTTTATCCACGCCTTCTTGACGCACCCTGGGTTTGACGAGTGTGCAAGCTGGGAGGCCAGCCGATGCATCCTGTCGACTTCGACATCGACATAGACCACTTTGTTTCCGAGGAGTCTTTTGAGCTTTTTGCCGTGCATCAGGTTGGGAAACACCTGGACCCACAGCACGAACATGATGTACGGCAGGGGCGGCCTTGAGTCGTAGAACTTTGTGCTTCGGAGGTCGTTCGATAAGGCCTGTGAGTCGATCGACCAGCCCCTTCCAAGTGCCTCGTGTGCTTTTTTGTGGGAGATTACCCCCGACGATCTCTTAAGAATATACTCTTCTCCATCGCCGTTGTTTTTACCAGACGCCATCCCAATGATCGAAAGTGGACTTTTGATTTCTATTCTCCCCTCCCTGAGGGCGGCGGGGAGTCCGGCGGCAAAGTCGTGCGCGTGACCGGCTCTGACCACGACTACGATGTCGTGATCGTTGCGCTGACTGCCGCCTCCGTCGTGCGGCGCCTCGTCCTCCCACCCGCCAAGCTCGCCGTCGTAGCGATGCACCTGCTTGGCCATTTGTTCGATGGCCGCCGTGTGCTGCGGGTACGACGACTTGACCTCGACCACCGCGCGGTATCCTGCACCGCCGGGCCTCCCCCTCGTCTCAAGGGTCATGTCGGGGGTGACGGTCGTGCCACCAGCCGTGCGCATCCTCGGCCTAATCGGGCCGCCGGCGCCGGCGCCCAAGCCGGGGTGACGGTCGTGCCACCAGCCGTGCGCATCCTCGGGCCCTGGCGGAGCCTCGCACCTGCGAGGTCCTTGAAGGCCCTCCCGGCGCAGACTATCGCCTCGACTGTAAACTTGTACGCGCCCATTTCGGCGCCCATCGCATCGATGCAGTCCACTACGACCCACCGTCGTACCTTTCGATCGTGGCATCGCCGAATTTCTCCATTACGTGGTTGACCAGCCTCGACATCGATGCGTCGGTTGCAGAGAACGTGGGTATAATTGTAAGCTTGTCGTTGGCCAGTGCCATGATGTCGTACGTCGAGCAGTCGCCGTAGTCTACCAGCGAGATGTGCATGAACATGTCGCTAAGGTAGTCGAAGAATGCGGTGTGGGGCATGGATCCGATAGCATCGATGCGGGCGCTGTTCTTGTCGGGGTCGGCGAACCAGCGTTCCTTGAACCCCACGATCAGCGAGTCGGCGATCCGCCGGTTGGCCGTCCTGGCGATTGTCCGCAGCTTTTCCGCCCTGCCGGCCGCTAGGTCTGCGGCCCGGGGGAGCACGGCGCCGAACAGGACGCCCGTCCCGCGGCTTGCAGAAAAGCGGCAGTCCCTGGTCACGGTCAGCATGCAGGTGGTGTCGGTCCCGTTGCCTTGGGCCTGGCCGGCGGGACTGCAGGACATCTCCACGGCCCTGATCTCGCAACGCTCTTCGTCGCCCTCGCCGGCGAACTCGCCGGCAGGCCTGTCGATACGATCCGTGCGCGAGTCGTACTTTTCAGGATCGGAGCGCCGTGTCCGGGTCGACACGCGCCTGACCCGAGCATCGCAGATCTCTGCGGCGGCCCCTACGATGCCGCGCATTTCCTCGTTAGAGAGGTGCACCCTAGTGATCGTCGGGATGCGCTGTCGAGCAGCGACACGAACCGCGCCTCAAAGTCTGCGGAGGCACAGTCGCTCAGAGCATAGTAGACGTTCGGCTGCCCGCCGCTCCTCACAATCGCGATGCGGATGGGCTCTAGGCCCCGCCCGTTGAGCGTCAGCACCGACTTGCCGTTCCTGCGTGACACGTCGGGGCGCCCGTCGTCGGGGGCCCACTCGGTGATCTCCGTAGCGGGATGCTTGCGCGAGTGGAGCACCGTCACATTGATCGTCGCGCCGCCCCTAGAGGCGGCCGCGTCGGCGGCCCTGGCAAGGCTAGGCAGCCTCCCACTCCTCTCGTACAGCAGCTCTGCGTACTCTTGGCCCGCCATGCTCTCCCCAATGCGGGCAACGGCGCTGATACTATAAGCCGTTCGCGAGTCGGCTGGTCGTCGTCGCCGTGCAGCGGCGGCGCCAACTTGCCGCCGCCTCTGGCCCGCTAGCCCTCTGCATTCGCCGGGCAGGACGTGCGTGGATGCGTGGGGGAGAGTGCAGGGCCGCTAGGGCACCTGCGTCCAATGGAGGCGCAGTTGTTCACTAGATGCGATCCCTGTCCGCCCCTTCACAGTGCGCCGCCGCGCCCGCATGCGCGCCGTCTGCGCCCCTGTGCGGCCTCGCGCAGGCCGTTCACACTGCCCGCATCCGGCCGGCGATGCCGTGATCCGCACCTGCCTGCGCCCCAGCGCGACGGCGCAGCAGCGGCGCGGATCCCGATCGCACCCCTCGCCCGCCACGAATAAATACACGCCCCGCCGCCGCCGCGCATGGGTGGACGCCTTTGGGGACGGGCCATGCATCGTGCCGCTCGGCCTGCCGGGCGGCCCGTTTGAGGCGTACGAGTCGATCTCGCGCGCCCACACGCACTGCTTTCTGCTAGAGTCGCTGACGGGGCCGGGCGAGCTTGCCGAGACGTCCGTGATGGGGTTTGCCCCGCGCACGATAGTCAGGGGGTACCGCGACAGGGTAGAGTTCTGCGAGAGGCGCTGCGGCGGAGGCGGCGGTGGCGCCGCCAGTAGCGGCGAAGCGGACGGAGCCGCGGCGCCGTCGTACTCCTACGCCGAGCCGTCCGCCGTGCGCACGGACGATCCGATGGCCGAGCTGCGCCGCGCCGCGGCCCCGCGCACCTCCTACTCGCGGCACAGGTACGCCGGCGGCGCAGTCGGGGTCGTAGACTACGATGCGGTCCGCCTGTTCGAGCGCGTGCCGGAGGAGGCGGGCCCCGCACAAGGCCCCCTCTTCGAGTTCGGGCTGTACGACGACGGCGTGCTGTACGACAATGCCGAGCGCCGGCTGTACTACTTTGCGTACGCCGGCCAGGAAGAGGCGGAGGGGGCAGCGGCGCGGCTGCGCGCGCAGGCCGGGTCCGCCGGGCCGCCCGGCCCGGGCGCCTTCCGGGCGGGCCCCGTGGAGGCGAGCATGGGCGAGGACGAGTTTGCGGATGCGGTCCGCAGCGCAAAGCGGCACGTGCACGCCGGCGACGCGTTCCAGGTCGTCCTGTCGCGCCGGTACGAGTTCGAGGCGCGCGGCGGCGACGACCTCGCAGTGTACGCCGCATTGCGCCGGCTCAACCCGTCGCCGTACATGTTCCACGTAAGGCAGGGGGACCGCCTTGCGGTCGGCGCCTCGCCAGAGATGCTCGTGCGCGTGACGGGGAGGGACGTGGAGACGTTTCCGATCGCGGGGACGCGGCCAGTGACGGGAGACGCGGCCGCCGACGACTCGCTCGCGCGCGAGCTGCTCGCCGACGAAAAGGAGCTCGCCGAGCACACGATGCTCGTCGACCTCGGGCGCAACGACATAGGGCGCGTGTGCGAGCACGGCTCGGTCGGGGTCGACGAGCTCATGCAGATCAGGCGGTTCAGCCACGTGCAGCACATCGTATCGCACGTGTCCGGCCGGCTGCGCGCCGGCGCCGACATGTTCGACGCGTTCGCCGCCGTGTTTCCGGCCGGGACAGTCTCGGGCGCCCCAAAGGTGCGGGCCATGGAGATAATCGACGGGCTAGAGCCGTGCGCGCGCGGGCCGTACGCCGGCGCGGTCGGGTACTTTTCGGCCAACGGCTGCTGCGACTTTGCCATCGCCATACGGGCCGTGTTCGTCGACGGGCCGCGCGGGTTCGTGCAGGCCGGCGCCGGGATCGTCTCCGACTCGGACCCGCATGCCGAGTTTGCCGAGACCGAGCACAAGGCCGGCGCGGCCCTGCAGGCCGTCAGGGAGGCGTCCGTCCAATGAGGTTCCTCGTCATAGACAACTACGACTCGTTCGTGTACAACATCGCGCAGTACCTCGGCGGCCTCGGCGTCGCATGCGACGTCGTCCGAAACGACGCCGTTACGGCGGGCGAGGCCCTGTCCGGCCGGTACGACGCGGTCGTCGTCTCGCCCGGGCCGGGATCGCCCGGCGATGCGCGCAGCTTTGGCGTGTGCGGCGACGTCATACGGGGGGCCGCATCGCGCGGCCGCCCCCCGGTGCTAGGCGTGTGCCTCGGCCACCAGGGGATCGTCGAGGCGTTCGGCGGGCGCGTCGTCAACGCCGCGCGCGTGAGGCACGGCAAGACGAGCCCCGTCCGGCACACGGGCGCGCCGCTGTTTGACGGGGTGCGCAACCCGTTCAGGGCCACCCGGTACCACTCGCTCGTCGGCGACCGCACGGTGATCCCGGGCTCGCTAGAGGTGACGGCCGTGGCCGAGGACGACTCGGAGGTAATGGCCGTGCGGCACCGCGAGCACCCGATACAGGGGGTGCAGTTCCACCCAGAGTCGATAATGACCGAGGACGGCATGCGCATACTGGCCAACTTTGTGAGGGGCGTGGGAGGCGGGGGCGGGGCGGCGCCGGGTGCGGCCGTCGTCGCCGCCGCCGATGCGGAAAGGGCGGTGGAGCGCTGATGGCCGCCGCGACGGCCGATGCGCTCGCAAGGCTGCGAGCCGGCGGGCCGCCGCTGTCAAGGGCAGAGGCGGCCGCCGTCGCCGGCGAGATGCTCGAGGGCAGGTGCGGCGCCGGCGACTCTGGCGACCGCCTCGCCGCCGACCTCCTGCTTGAGATGGCCGGCCGCGGCGAGGCCGAGGATGAGCTGCTCGGCTTTCTCGACGCCGTCTCCTCGCGCGTGCTTGCGATCGATCTTCCAGAGCCGCCGCCGGGGTTTGGCGGCGCCGGCGCGATCGACGTGTGCGGCACGGGC
This sequence comes from Cenarchaeum sp., assembly GCA_965242695.1. Classification (GTDB taxonomy): domain Archaea; phylum Thermoproteota; class Nitrososphaeria; order Nitrososphaerales; family Nitrosopumilaceae; genus Cenarchaeum. The sequence goes on from CBDESU010000001.1 coordinate 402,560, forward strand.
GGCGACGGCATGCGGACCGTCAACGTCTCGACGGCCGCCGCGTTCGTGGCCGCCGCCGCCGGCGTGCCGGTCGCAAAGTACGGCAACCGCTCGAGCTCGGGCGGGACGGGAAGCGCCGACATCATAGAGGCGCTCGGGTTCGATCTCGGGATGGCGCCGGCCGGCGTGCCTGCCGTGTTCGCGCGCATCGGTATATGCTTCATGTTCGCGCCGGCGCACAATCCAGGCATGAGAAACGTGGCCGCGGCGCGCCGGATCGCGGCAGGCCGCACGGCGTTCAACGTCGTCGGCCCGCTGACAAACCCCGCGCGGGTGCGCCGCCAGCTCGTCGGCGTCTCCTCGCCGGGCCTACTCGAGACGGTTCCGCACCTGCTTGCCGCCCGCGGGGCCGAGCTTGCCGTGGCGGTGCGCTCGTCCGACGGAATGGACGAGCTGTCGGCGGCGGTTCCGAGCGACGTGTGCGAGGCGCGCGCCGCCCCTGGCGGCGGCGAGGGGAAGGATAGGCGGGGGGATGCGGCCGTGCGCAGGTACACAGTAGACCCGTCGTCGCTTGACCTTCGGGGGAGGGACGACGGCCGTGGCCGCGGCGCATCGGACCTGCGGACGTCCTCGGCCGCCGAGTCGCTGAAAAAGTTTGTCGCCGCGGTCGACGGGACGGCCGGAAGCACGGTGCAGGATACGGTCGAGATCAACGCTGCGGCGGCCCTGTATGCGGGCGGCGCGGCAGCCGGAATATCTGACGGGCTTGCGTCCGCCCGCGAGGCCGTAGAGTCGGGCAGGGCATCGCGGCTGCTCGGCGAGTTCGTCTCGCTGTGCGGGATGCCCGAGCGCCTAGAGGAGGCGAGGGGATAGTGGCCGCCGGCGGGACGGGGGACGGCAAGGCGGACGCCCGGGGCGGCGGCATGCTAGCGCGCCTCGTCGAGAACTCGCGCGCGGCCCTCAGCGAGGGCGTGTACGACGATCCGCCGCCCGGCCGGCCGTGCGGCCCGCGCGGCGCCCTGTCCGGGGCCGTCCGGCGCGCGGCCGCGTCCGGAATGGCGCCCGTGATTGCAGAGGTAAAGTTCGCATCCCCGTCGATGGGGACCATACGCGAGGGCGGCGATCCGGCGGCGATCGCCGGCGCCATGGCGGCGGGCGGCGCGTGCGCCCTGTCCGTCCTCACGCAGCCGCGCCTGTTCGGCGGCTCGCCGGGCTCGCTCGCCGCCGTGCGCGCGGCCCTGCCGGCGATGCCGATCCTCATGAAGGACATCGTAGTAGACTACAGGCAGATCGACGCGGCGCGCGCGCTCGGCGCCGACTGCGTCCTGCTCATGCAGTCGCTGTTCGACGGCGGCCACCTGTCGGGGATGGACGGCATGGTGGGCCGCGCGCACGATCTCGGCCTAGAGGTCCTGGCCGAGGCGCACACCCCGGAAGAGTTCCGGCACGCGGCCGCCTCGGGAGCCGACCTGCTCGGCATCAACAACCGCGACCTGGACACGCTAGGCGTCGACCTGGGCGCGACCGGGGCGGTCCTGGCCGGCGGGCGCGGCGCCGCTGCGGCGGGGCGCCCCGTCGTCTCCGAGAGCGGAATCTCGTCGCCGCGCGACGTTGCAAGGCTGCGCGCGGCGGGCGCTGACGCGTTCCTCGTCGGCACGGGGATAATGTCTGCAGAGGGCGGCAACGTTGAAAAGGCCGTCGCGGGGCTGGTCGGCGCCGCATGAGATACCCAAGGGACGGCCGGTACGGCGGCCGGTACGGCGGCCGGTACGTCCCAGAGACGCTCCGGCCCGCGCTCGAAGAGCTCGAAGAGGGGTACCTTGCGGCGCGCGCGGACCCGTCGTTTCGAGCCGAGCTCGCGCGGTGCCTGCGCGAGTACGCGGGGAGGCCGACGCCTCTGTACCACGCGGCCAACCTGTCGCGGATGGCAGGCGGCGCGCAGATATACCTCAAGCGCGAGGACCTGCTGCACGGCGGGGCCCACAAGATCAACAACACGCTCGGGCAGGCGCTGCTTGCCCGGCGCATGGGAAAGAGGCGCATCATCGCCGAGACCGGCGCCGGCCAGCACGGCGTGGCTACGGCCATGGCGTGCGCGTACCTCGGGCTCCCGTCCGAGGTGTACATGGGCAGCCGCGACGCGCAGCGGCAGAGCCTCAACGTGTTCCGCATGGGGCTGCTCGGCTCGACCGTGCACCCCGTCGAGTCGGGCAGCCAAACGCTAAAGGACGCCATCAACGAGGCGATCCGCGACTGGATCGCCAACGTGCGCGGCACGTACTACCTGCTCGGCTCCGCGGTGGGCCCCCACCCGTACCCAGCGATGGTGCGCGACTTTCAGAGCGTCATCGGGCGCGAGATCCGCTCGCAGGTGCGGCGCCTGCGGGCGCGCGCCGGCGGCAGCGGGGGCCGAAAGGACGGCGCGCCGGACGCGGCCGTCGCGTGCGTCGGCGGCGGCTCTAACGCCATCGGGACGTTCGCGCCGCTCGTCGGGTCGGGCGCACGGCTCGTCGGCGTAGAGGCAGGCGGCGAGGGGGTCCGGTCGGGCCGCCACTCGGCGACGCTCGCTGCCGGCTCTGACGGAATACTGCACGGCATGATGACGCGCCTGCTGCAGGACGGCGAGGGGCAGGTCTCCGAGACGCACAGCATCTCGGCGGGGCTCGACTATCCGGGGGTGGGCCCCGAGCATGCGCACCTCGAGGAGGCCGGCCTTGCCGAGTACGAGACGGCCGACGACGGCGAGGCCGTCGCCGCGTTCGAGGCGCTCTCGACTACAGAGGGGATCATACCTGCGCTAGAGTCGGCGCACGCGGTGGCGGCTGCCATGAGGATGGCCGCCGGAATGCGCCGCTCCGAGATCGTGGTGGTGACGCTGTCGGGCAGGGGGGACAAGGACGTAGGAGTCGTGCGCGGCGTGATCGAGGGGCGGCGCAAGGTAGACGGCAAAAAGGCCGCGGAAAGAGGCGGAGGGACGCGGCCAAGGGCGGCGCAGCGGCCGCGGCGGCGGCAGGGGGCCGGGAGCCGATGACGCGCATCTCTGACGTTTTTTCGCGCCTGCGCGGCCGCGGCGAGGCGGCCCTTGTCGCGTACATGATGGCGGGGCACCCGTCCTGGCGGGCGTCGGACGCGGTGCTGCGCGGCATGGCGTCCGGCGGCGCAGACATTGTAGAGCTGGGATTTCCGTTCTCCGACCCGCTCGCCGACGGGCCCGTGATACAGGACGCCGCGGCCCGCTCGCTGCGCGGCGGCGCGACGTTCGGCCGCTTCCTGTCGTTCGCAAGGAGGGCCCGCAGGATGACCGACGCGCCGCTCGTCCTCATGACGTACGCAAACGTGCTGCACAGGCGGGGGTTCGCCGCGGCCGTCTCCGAGGCCGCATCGGCCGGGATAGACGGCTTTGTCGTGCCCGACCTGCCCGTCGACGAGTCGGCAGAGTACCGCGATGCGGCCGCCGCCGCCGGGGCGGACACGATATTCCTGGCGTCCCCGAACACGTCGGACGAGAGGCTCGCCAGCATAGCGGACGCCTCGTCCGGCTTTCTCTACCTGGTCGCCGTGTACGGGACGACCGGGGCAAGGCGGTCGGCGGCGCGGTACAGCCTGCAGGCGGTTCGGAGGGCGAGGAGGATCGCCGGCGCGTCGGTTCCCGTCGGGGTCGGGTTTGGCGTGTCCACGCCGGCCGACGTGTCGGCGTACGTCTCGGCCGGCGCCGACGCCGTGGTCGTCGGCAGCGCGCTCGTCGGGCTCGCGGGCAGCGCGCCGGGCGGGCGGCTGGAGCGGGACGTCTCGGCGCTGACGGCCCGGCTAAAGGGGGCGACGGCGCGCCGGCGCGGCGGCAGACAGGGGAAGCATCTGCCTGCGCGGTAGATGCGCGCGATGCGGGCCGCCTGGCGCCCTTGCCGCCTGCCTTTCCTGCCTATGGGCCGCCTGGCGCCCTTGCCGCATCGTAGGCGTCCTCGAGCGCGGCCCCGACCATGTCGACTGCGTTGTTGCGGCCAAACGGCCTGCCACTCCTCTCGCATGCGCGCCTGTACATGTTGACCGCGGTAAACCGCGGGTGCATTGCCTCGTACGCGCCGCCGGGCATCTCGATGAACGCGCCGGCGGCGACAAGCGACTCGGCCACTGCCTCGGCACCGCCGCAGGGAATGCCGGCCGCCTCTGCGATCTGCGCTGCCGTCATCCGGCCGCCGGACGTCACGGCAACAAAGGCCGCGGTCTGCTCGCCGGTGAGCCCGATCTCCTCGATCAGAACGCGGCGCACTGCATCGCTGTCCATGCGGAGGAGGGCGGGGCGGCCCCTTATCTTTTGTCGCCCCTCCCCCTGCGGCGCGACGGCCGCGACACCTCGCTACATGCGGCCCGGACTACCGCGCTTCGCAGGCCCTGCGGGCATTCCGATCGCCCGCGGCCCTGCGGCGGCAAAGGTCGAGGCCGCAGGATGCCCGTGCCCGCAAGCGCCGGCGTGGCCTATAGCGACGGACTTTGCTGTGTTCATGTTGCGCTTTCTCTAGGCATACGAGTGACAGCGTTTGTGGGGGGCGCGTGAGGGCCGCGCGTGCCTCTTGACGATCAAAGTCAACCAGAGCTCGCCCGGACTAACTGAAGCCACCTAGAGCCGCCGCTATAGGCACGCCGCCTGCCGGCTGCCCGTTGCCGCGCCGCTTTTTTTGGGACTGCCAAATGGATGGCGCGATCGCGCTCCCTTCGCAGCCTTTATCACCCCTCGCAGGGGGGTCGATTCGGCGACGGCGGGAGTCGAACCCGCAAGGCGCTTGGTGTCTCAAGCGCCGGCGTGGTCTGAGCACGCTGGGCTACCGATTGCCCATCGTCGCCATTTTTATCCGAGGCTCGCATCCGCCGCGCTACGCGATCGCACCCCCTTCGCATACTTTATAACAGCCCGATTCGGGCTCGATTCGGCGACGGCGGGAGTCGAACCCGCAAGGCGCTTGTGGTGGCAAGCGCCGGCGTGGTCTAAGCACGCTGGGCTACCGATTGCCCATCGTCGCCATTTTTACTAAAAATCAATGCTTAATATACCTTTTACCATAGCACTATACGGTATAACTAGCATGCACGCTTTCCTGCGGGTGGCAGGCCGTCCCGCTCCATGCGCGTAGGACGCCGCGCGCGGACCGAACCTGCATAAGACGGGAGGCGACAGGGGGCGTTTTGCAGAACAGGACCTGGGCCGGCCCCTCCGGCGGCCGGGTCGCACCGGGCGCGTCGGCTTTTGGACGAAAAGCGTGCCTGCGGGCACTGCCCGGCGCGGCCGGGGGCCGCAGGGCGCCCGCCGCCTGGCGCATTTTCAGCCGCGGGGGCGCATTGGGCACCGCCGCGGCGCAACTGCCCCGGCCGCGTGGCGCGCCAGGCGCATTGTGCGCTGGCATGCCCGTCCCCGCTTCGGCGCGGCCGAGACGTGGCCGGCCGGCGCCGATGCCGCCCGAGCGTACCGGGTATCGTACCTGCGACTACGGGCGGCCGGCATGCCGCCGCCTTGGCGCCGCATGCCCTACGATTTTAAGGGCCGCCGGCGGGGGCCGCGCGTGCGGATACTGCTGCTCCACTGCGACCATGCCGAGTACAGGCCGGTCAAGAAGGAGATCAACCTCGCCGAGGATGTAGAGCCGAAGGCTGACTCGATCGACGACGGGGCAGTCGCATTCGTGACCGTAGAGGCCGGCGACGACGGCGGAACGGCCGCGGCCGAGGCCGCCGCAGAGGTTGAAAAGTCGCTCGGCCGCATAGGCTGCCGCCGGCTGCTCCTGTACCCCTACGCCCACCTCGGCACGAACCTTGCGGCCCCTGCCGCCGCCCTTGCCGTCCTGCGGGACCTGGAGGAGCGCGTGCGCGCGGCCCTGTCGGCGCCGGAGAAAGGGGCCGCCGGCGGCCCGCCGGACGTGCGCCGCGCGCCGTTCGGGTGGACAAAGTCGTACAGCCTCAGCGTAAAGGCGCACCCGCTCGCCGAGCACTCGATCTCGGTCGGAGGCGGCGGCGGGGACGGCGGCAGGGGCGCGGACGGACGATCTTCAGCCGCCGCCGGCGGCCGCCCGGGCGGGGATGCGGGGGAAAAGGCCGCCTCCGTTGCAGATGCCGCCGACAGCGTAGCGCTCCGCTCCGAGGCGCGCCTCGAGTCCGCCTGGCGCATAATGACGCCCGACGGGAGGATGCACGACGCCGAAACGTTCGACTTTTCGGGCCACGCAAACCTAGAGGTGCTCGCCAAGTACGAGGCGGCCAAGAGGCGCGCGTCCGACGAGCCGCCGCCCCACGTGGGGCTCATGAAGCGCCTGGCAATTGCCGACTACGAGCCGGCGTCGGACCCGGGCAACATGCGCTTCTACCCGAACGGCCGCCTGATAAAGTCGCTCATCGAGCGGTACGTGACGAAGAGCGTGCGCCAGTACGGGGGCTACGAGGTCGAGACGCCCGTAATGTACGACGCGCGGCACCCGGGCATGGCTAGCTACTTTGACCGGTTCCCTGCGCGGCAGTACAACATCGGCTCGGACGACGAAGACGGCGGAGGCGGCGGCCGGCGCCTGTTCCTGAGGTTTGCCGCCTGCTTTGGGCAGTTTATGATGGCCCACGACTTTCAGATGTCGTACCGCAACCTGCCCTACCGCCTGTACGAACTGACGCGGTACAGCTTTAGGCGCGAGCAGTCGGGCGAGCTCGTCGGCCTGCGCCGCCTGCGGGCGTTCACCATGCCCGACTGCCACGCGTTCTGCCGCGACATGCCGCAGGCCATACGCGAGATGTCCAAGCGCTTCGACCTCTCGCGCGAGGTCGTGTCAGGCCTGGGCATACCCGGCGGGGCTTACGAGATGGCCGTGCGCATGACCGAGGAGTTCTACGCCGAGCACGGCGAGGCGGTGCGCGCAATGGTCGCCAGGCACGGCCGGCCCGTCCTCGTCGAGATGTGGCGCGAGAGGTTCTTTTACTTTGTGCTAAAGTGGGAGTTCAACTACATCGACGCGGCCGGCAAGGCGTCGGCCCTGTCGACCGACCAGATCGATGTCGAGAACGGCGAGCGGTACGGCATCGAGTTCGTCGACGAGGGCAACGAGCGCCTGCACCCGATCATCCTGCACAACTCGCCGAGCGGCGCCGTCGAGCGCGTCATGTACGCGCTGCTAGAGGAGGCAGCGGCCGCGGCCCGGCGCGGGTCAAAGCCCGAGCTGCCGCTCTGGCTCTCGCCGACGCAGGTGCGCGTCATACCCGTAAGCTCCGAGTTCGAGCAGAACGCGGTGGCGCTTGCCGGGCGCATCGGCCACCGGAAGGTGCGAGTCGACGTCGACGACCGGACCGAGACGCTCGGCAAGCGCATACGCGACGCCGAGCGCGAGTGGATACGGTTCATACTAGTCGTCGGCAAGCGCGAGGCCGCCATGGACGGCGGCATGGTCAGCGTCAGGGACAGGCGGACGGGGCGCACGGAGGACATGCAGCTAGACGACCTGATCGGCGCGATCGAGGGCGAGGCCGACGGCAAGCCGTTCGCCGGCCTCAACGTGCCGTTCTACCTGTCGAGGCGCCCGCAGATAATGGTGTAGGACTTGGGAACCGCGCCGCGGGAACGGCTCCGAATGCGGCGCTGAGCGCCGGGGCATCCATAACGGCCGGCGCGATTGGACCGGCGCCCTGGCTGTGCCTGCAGGGCGGCCGCTGCGGCAGCGCCCGCCATGCCGGTTCCGCTTCATGCTTGGCTTGGCGAGCTGGACAACTACCGACGCGGGAGACGGCGCAGAGATGGCGACATGCAGGACAGGATGTCGACGTCAGTGGGGCGCGGGCGCGTCCAACTTTTCCTTGGACAGGGTGGCTGTGGCTGTGGCCTCATACGGCGCAAGCGCCCTGTGGGACTGGGTGCCGCCTGTCCGGTACTCGCAGTACCTGCGCAATCTGATACCATGTGCGAGCATCTTGGTCACGAAAAGGACGGATACCATGCAGGCAAAGGCGAGGCTCACATCTGTGCCAGCTGTGTGATTCCTCCAAGGGGATGTGCTATAATATACGTCCCGCCCCGTCGCAGGCACGGGAGGCAAGATGTCGTTGAGCGGTATGGGGTCACTGCGGCAGCCGAATGGCGATCGCCGGCGTAGCATACGCACCGATCCGCCTCTGTCAACCCCGTCATCCCAGCCGCCATGGGATCGTCAACGGTGATCGACGACGCGGTCGAATACTTGGCGCGGCTGGTCGGCTATGACGCCGAAGAGTGCATACAAAAGGCGATAGAAGACGGCTTGATCGAGGTGGACAGCGAGGGCGGATGGGAGCGGGGCGACGGCGTCTTGATGTGGCCCCCCCAGATTGAGAACGATTTTGAGGTCATTTTTGGGGGGGTCTGGCGCCCGATCGCTGCCATCGTCATGCCGGCCCCTCCCCCTCCTTATTGTCTCTTTCCCAGAGCCTGAAGAACTCGTCGGGCGGCAGCCACCCGATCGACGAGTGGACCCTGTTGGCGTTGTAGTCCTTGAAGGCGTAGGCCAGGTACTTCTCGGCCTCCTGGAAGCTCTCAAAGTCGTGCGGGCGGACGTAGTCGCGCTTGAGCGTGTTGTGGAACGACTCGATGTGGCCGTTCTGCTGGGGGGTGCTGACCCAGATGTACTCGACGACGAGGCCGAGGACCTTCATCGCCGCCCTGAACTCGCCGCTCCTGTACTGCGAGCCGTTGTCGCAGCGCACGCGGATCCCCTTGACCCGCTCGGGCCGCAGCTCCGCCACGACCTCGGTCACCGACTGGACGGCCGACGACGCCTGGGCAGACGTCGAGAACACGTATCCAAGCCAGCGGCGCGTGAACACGTCGAACACGTTGAAGCAGTAGCACCACCCGTCGACGCCGCAGTCTATATACGTAATGTCCGTCTCGAGCAGCTGGTACGGCGCCGTGGGGAAGAACTGCGGTTTCCGCGCCTTTGCAGCCCGAATCGCCTGTTTTTTCGTCATTTTTGGCCCTTTTATCTCCAAGATGTCGCATATTCGCACCACCTTCTTGCGGTTGACCCGGCGCCGCATCTCGTACGATGCGGTGTGCGCGATCATCCTCGTCCCGTAGGTGGGCCTCTCCGAGGATATGCGGGTCACGGCCTTTGCGACGGCCATGTCGATGTCCCTCTTGACGGGCCTCTTCTTGTAGTAGTACGCCTGGCGCGAGACGCCGCAGTACTTTAGCGCCCGGGTCAGGCTCACCTTGCCCTCCGCTATCCTCTTGACCGCGCTCACCCTCTCCTCAACTCCCAGCTTTTTTTTAACTCGGCATTGACCAAGGTCAGCTCGCCGACGACGATCTTGAGCGACTCGTTCTCCTTGGCCAGCGCCTTTGCAGGATCGCTCCTGCCGTTGCCTCCTATGCCGGCGAGCTCCCTCTTGCCCGCGTCCATGAACCTCTTGCGCCAGTTGTCGAACGTGGTTGGCGAGAGGCCGTACTTGCGGCATATCCCGGCCACGCCGATGTTCGTCGAGAGGTACTCGACCACTATGTCCACCCGCTCCTTGGCGGTCCACCGCTTGTGCGTCATTTTTTCGCCTCCCCGGCGCCCCCGGGGCTCTTAACCCCTCCCATTCCGATCGTTCTCACTCTACGGGGGCCCTCGCCAGTCTACCGCTTTACCGCCAAGGGGCGCAAGGCGTCGGACGAGTACGCAAGGGGTGTGTTCGAGAGGTCGGCAGAGCGGGCAAGAAAGGAGCGCGAGGAAGATCTCGGGGAGGCTCGGATCCCGACCACTACTGGCGCCGCTGTGGGGGGAAGGCCGCCGCCGACGCACACGGATGAATTGGCTTCAGATGTGCCTGCAATTTGAGGGCTACGGAGACGGCAGACCCTGCCCCAACCATGCGCTCGCACGCCACGGCATGCCGCTCTGACCTGCCGGCGCGCACCGGGTGGGGGGGGGGGGGACGCGCCTACGCCCGTGCGCATTGGGACCGCCGCCGCGGGGCAAAAACGGCCGCGCCGCGCCGCAGCCCATCATGAATTAATAAAGCCCTTGGCGGCGCCGCCTCTGATGGGTGAGAGCGGCAACGCGCCTACAGATGCGCGCATTGCAAGCCTAGAGACAGAGCTGGGGGCGGTAAAGGATCAGGTCCGGTCTCTTGCGGAACAAGTGCCGGGCATCATTGCGGCTCTCTGCCTGCCCCTCCCGCGTGCCAGTCGCCTTGAAATGACGTTCCGGTATATGGAAAAATTGCCAAATGACGCCTTGGGTGCAATCGTCCGGCGCTACATCTCTGAAAGCCGGATGGCCGGCCTGAGCTTTGACGACATGCTGATCCCCGTGGTCAACGTCCTTGGCTTCGAGAGGGCATGGGAGATCATAGAGGCAAACCACTTGAGGGAGACGTACGGAGGCCATGCCGCATTGCGTTGGGAAGGGATGGGCGGGAGCCATTTGCGTAAGGGATAGATGCAGACACTGACAGATGTGCTCGCGGCCATTTCCACCTGTCAAGTGCGGGCGCACCATGCGGGCGCCAAGATGTGGCCAGATGGCGGCACTTCTGCGCAGGGGTCAGGGTCATTGCCCTGAACGCTTCAGATCGAGTTTCTTGGGGGGCATTTCGAATTTAAAATGAACTGCGATCCGGGCACCGGCGCTGCTAGAAGGCCCGATGTCACGGGGGATCCGCCCTGCATCGGCCCGGCTTGAGCGCCGCCGCTCCTGTCCGGCCGTGTCGCGGCAGCCTCCCGGCAACGCTGCGCTCGATGCCGTGCGCCTCAGCGGCGCGGCGACGCGCAGGCGGCGGAGTTTAATACACCCGCGCTCTCGGCCGCGCCGTGAGCTACGCCGACCTGTACATGAGCGGCAGCCCGATGATCGTCGGGTCGCCCCCTAGCGGCGAAGGAGGAGACATAGCGGCGACCGTGTTCGGCGTCCCATTCGACTCTACGCACTCGTACAAGCCGGGCACGCGCTTCGGGCCCGACGCCATCCGCGATGCGTTCAACAACATAGAGGTGTTCCACCCAGACCTCGGCGTCGACCTCGAGTCGGCCGCCATACGCGACCTGGGAAACACAAAGCACACCGTCTCGACCGGCGAGATGATCCGCATGGTCCGCGCCGTCTCTGGCGAGCTGGCCGGCGCCGGCGGCCGCCTGGCCGTCATGCTCGGCGGCGAACACCTCGTGACGTACGCCGCGTACACGGCGATGCCGGCCGGAGTCGGACATGTAGTATTCGACGCCCACTACGACCTGCGCGACGGGTTCGCCGATGCGCCGATGAGCCACGCGTCGTACCTGCGGCGCGTCGTAGAGGAGCGCGGAACCGGCGACGGCATAGTGCACGTCGGCGCGCGCGCATACGCGGCCGAAGAGCTCGCATTCCTGCGCGAGCACGACATTGCGACCGTCTCGGACCGGGCCGTACGCGAGGGCAGGGGGCCGGCGCTGCTGCGCGACGCCGTCTCGACCATGGATGCGGCGTACGTAAGCTACGACCTCGACGTGGTCGACCCGGGGTTCGCCCCGGGCGTCGGAAACCCAGAGGCCGCAGGGATAACGCCGCGCGAGCTGCTCGACATGATCGACTCGCTGCGCGAGCTGCGGGTGCCGGCCACCGACATAGTCGAGCTCTGCCCGCCGTACGACACCGGGGCGACAGCGGCCCTGGCGGCCCGGATAATGTCGACGATGATCGCGGCCGGGCTGGCCTGACCCGTTCGGGCCCGCCGCCTGCGCGTGCGGGGACCTGCGCGCGTCATCTGCGCCCCTCTGTACGCTCGAACCCCCACACGGGGCATGCCGCATCGCACGCGCCCCCGCCGCCGCATGTAGCGACGGCGGCCAGCTCGCCTCCCAGCGCCCCGGCTTCCCTGCCGCCGGCGACGCACCGCGCCAGCCGCGCCTTGTCAAGCCTGCCGGCGCCCTGCGCGCCCCTTGCCTCGGCCATGCGGAGCAGGCACTTTTTCGGCAGGGCCGCCGCAGCGGCCGCCGCCCCGGCGCCCCCTTCGCGGCCCCTCCATCCTGCAGATCGCGGGGCGGCCCTTACCACGTCGACCCTGCCGCCGCGCCCGACGACGATCAGGCCGGCGCTGCGCACGGCGAACCTCCTCGGGGTATAGTCGGTCGCCACGTAGGCGCGGTCGGCGTAGTCGAGCAGGCGCCCGACCTGGGCGGCGGCCCTGCGCAGGTCGTCGCGCGAGGACTTTACCTCGACGGCGAGTATCTCCTGCCGCCCGCCACAACTCGGCGCCCCGGCCGCCGCGCCGGGCCGCCCGATCAGCAAAAGGTCGATGTCGGACAGTATGCTTCCCCACGCAATGTTGAACCTGGCGTGCGGGACGGCGTCGTATCCGGCCGCCTCGAAGAACGGGACGAGGCGCCGGATTATGCGCGCCTCGTGCACGCCCTCGCGCTTTGCCGACCTGGGGACTGCAGAGGCCCTGATCATGCATATGCCGCGCGGCGCGGCGCAAAGGCCTGCCCGGGCAGTATATTTTGACCCGCGGGTCAGCTGCCGCGCCCCCCGCCGCGCGCGCCTTTATAACGGCCGCCGCGCCCGCATGCGCGTTGCTAAACCGACTGCGCGGCGCGCTCGCGCCCGGCCTGCGGGCGCTCGGAGCCGCGTTCGCATCGACCGGCCTGCCGCCGACGTTCTGGACGTGCGTCGGCCTGGCGCTTGCACTGGCCGCCGCCGTATCGTACGGGCTCGGCGGGGCCTGGCAGTACGCGGCCGTTGCCGGCGGCGCGCTCATACTGACGTCGGGCTTTTTCGACATGGTCGACGGCCAGGTCGCCCGCGCGACAGGGAAGACCTCGAGGCGCGGGGCGTTCCTCGACTCCGTATTCGACAAGATCGCCGAGGTGGCCATATTCGGCGGCATACTCGCCGGCGGCCTGGCCGACGCCCGGCTGGTGTTCCTGGCCGCCGCCCTGTCGCTGCTGGTGAGCTACTCGCGATCGAGGGCCGACTCGCTCGGCGTCGACCTGGGTGGGACGGGGATCGGCGAGCGCGCCGAGCGGCTGCTCGTCCTGGCCGTCGTCGGCATGGCGGGGCTCGTAGAGGTGGCCGTCGCCGCCGTCGCGGCCCTCGCCGCCGTCACGCTGGTCCACCGCATTGCGGCCACGTACAGGCGTATCGGGGCGTGAGCCGCATCCGCTCTGCCGCCTGTGATGCCCCGCGCCCCCGCGGGCGAGTTCGTAAGGCGCATCGGGGCGTGAGCCGCGGCCGCGGGGGGCCGCCCTGCCTACCTGAGCCGGCCGCGCTGCCTGCGCGACGACTCTGACCTGATCTTTAGTATGCCAAAGTGTATCGCGCACGATATGCAGTACCACTTTAGGACCTTTGGGGACGCGATGTAGGCGCCCTGCGCGCGCAGCTCCTTGGCGAGGGTGCGCTCGACGAGGCTCAGGCGTGACGTGACCTTCTTGGCCTTGTCGCGCGGGACGGTCTGCCCGCAGTTGGTGCACTGGACGACGCCCGACGACCCCTTGCCCCCCTTCTTGCGGCCCCTGCTGGCCCTCTTCAGCGGCATTACGCGACGGCGCCCCGCCCGCGCGCCCTCTTATAATGTGTGGGCCCCGCCCGCCCGCCTGCATCATGCCGGGTCGGACTGGGCGCGGGCCTGCGCCGGCCCGGCCGCCGCGCAGGGCCCCTCCCTGCGCCCCTGCACGCCCCTGTGCAAAGACTTAACCGCATGCGGCGCGCACCGTGGGCGGCTTGAGGGGACTGTGCCACAGGTGCCTCGCCTCGAACGTAGAGGTGTCCGTGCTGCGCGGCGTTGCCGTGTGCGCCGCATGCGCGCCGGCCGAGGCCGGGGCCGCGCCGGGCACCAAAAAGCGATAAATCCGCCCCGCCGCGCCGCCGCGCGTGGCGGCGATAGCAGTGTACGGCCACTGCACGATGGACAGGATTGCGGTCGGCGGGGATGCCGTCGCCGGAGCCGACGCGCCGGGCGGCGCCGCATGCTACTGCGGCATCATGGCGGCCCGCCTCGGGTTTGACGCCGAGCTGCACACGCGGTACGGCCCGGACTTTCCTATGGATGCGCTCGAGGCTGCGGGCCGCGGCCGCATCCGCCTCGCCGGCGGCCCGGCCGCATCCGCCTCGCAGTCGCCGACGACCCGATTCTCGATCGACATAGCGCCGGGCGGGGCCTCGCGCACGATCGTACTCGAGCGCGCATGCGACGAGGTGCGGCGCGGCCCGTCTGCCGCCGACGGCTCAATCGTCAGCCCGCTGCTCGGCGAGGTCCCAGCCGCGATGCTCGCCGAGGTGCGCGACTCGGGCCGCCCCGTACTGGTAGACGTGCAGGGGTTTGTGCGCCGAGCCGTGCAGGGGGGGACCGTCCGGCTCGAGCCGACCGAGATCGACCTCTCGGCCGCGGCGGCCGTAAAGGCCGGCCGCGGCGAGCTAGAGTGCGTGTCGGGCGGCGCCTCGGGGCTAGACGGAATGCTCGCCGTCCAGAGGGCCGGCGCCGAGCGGATAGTCCACACGGACGGCGCGCATGTAATGATGCTCTCCGGCGACAGGCTGTACGAGCTGGACGTGCCCGTCAGGGGCGCCGCCGACACGACGGGAGCAGGCGACATCCTGTCTGCCGCGTTCCTGTGCACGCTCGTCCGCGAGGGCGACGACCTGTGGGCGCTGTGCTTTGGCGCCGGCGCGGCGCAGGCCGCGCTCGAGTCGGGGCGCGTCGGCATCGACAAGGTCCCTGAAAGGGGCAAGGTCGAGTCGAACGCATCGTACTTTTACAACACGGTAAAGTTTCGCGGGGTGTGAGCGCCCTGCCGCCCTGCCGGCCGGCCCTGCGCGGCCTTGCGCGCGGCGGCGCCGTACGCCGCCTGCCACCCTTATAATTGGGCGCCGCCGCGGCGGCGCCGTGCTCGCCGGCATCTACGGCGGCGCCGCGGCCAAGGCGCCGGCCGTGCGCCGAATCAGGGACGTCCTGGACGAATCGGGGATCAGGGCGGTGTCGATCCCCGCAGGCAGGCCGCGGGCGGCCGCCTCGTCCGACGTCGATATAGTCATAGCCATGGGCGGCGACAGGGGCGTGCGGGGCTACTTCCACCGCGCCGTCGACCCGCCGCCGGCCCCCGTCCTGGGCCTCTCCGAGGCCGAGTCGAGCGGCTTTCTCGCGCAGGTCGACACGCGCGAGCTCGGCTCGTTCACCGGCCGGCTGCGCCGCGGCGACTATGCGGTCGAGGAGGTGCCGCGCCTCGGAGTTCGCATAGACGGCAAGGCGGTCCACCCCGTCCTCAACGACATCGCCGTGTTCCCGTCGCGCAGCGCGATGCTCATGGAGCACACCCTGCGCGTCGACGGCCGGGAGGTGTGGCACGACAGCAGCGACGGCATCATACTGTCGACGCCGATAGGATCGTCTGCGTACTCCATGTCCGCAGGCGGGCCGGTCATATTCCAAGAGTCGCGCGTGTTCGGCATAATCTCGGTCAACTCACTCGACGTGACGCGCCGGCCGCTGATCGTCCCGGACGGCAGCGCCATCGAGGTCGACGACGTCTCGTCGCGGCAGCACTGCGAGGCCGTGCTCGACGGGTCAGACCGCCTGTCGGTGACAAAGTCGGTCGACTGCACAAAGTCCGAGGCCGGCGCAAGGATAATCCGGATGAGGGAGGACCCGACGGCGATCTCGGCCCTTGCGCGCAAGGTGCACCTGGCAGGCGACCTGCTAAAGATGTCGCCGAGCTCGAAGCTCATCCTCAAGACGCTAGAGTACGAGGGGCCGCTCTCGCAGAGGGACCTCGCATCAAAGACGCTGCTGCCGGCAAGGACCGTGCGCCTGGCGCTGCGGCGCCTACAGGACGGGCGGTACGTCCGGCGCCGCGTGTCGGCGCGCGACGCGAGGCAGAAGATATACGAGATATCGAAGATTGCGTAGCGCGCACTTGGCCGCAGGCGGCATCTAGATCCGTGCGATCCGACCGCCGCGCCCCGTGCCGGCCCGCGGCATCTCGACTGTCGGGCACTGACCGGGACGTGGCTCTGTCCGACCAAGCGGCCCTGTTCTCGACCGACCCGCCTGCGGCATCGCAATTTTGCGGCAGCTGCGCCGGCATCCCTCTTGTCTTTCGTGCGCCGCCGCAAAGTGCCACATGGCACACGCCTATTCCTTGCGTGCTTGTTTTTGTCCTGCCCGTCATACCTCCTTTTAATCCGCCGTGGGCGGCCGCAGGGCGCCTGCGTGGGACACCTGCGTGGATGCCAATACCTCGGCGCACTCAAATAATGGGGCGGTCACCGCCCGGCGTGGTTAGCAAGGAAGATGTGGCCGCCAACAAGCTACGCCTCAGGAAGTCGAGAGATCTGATTGGGAGCCGTCCGTGTGTGGAAAGCACCGGCGACCACGAAAAGCCGGCCTCGTCCTGGCCCGACAAGGGCGCCGAGGGGGGCGCGGCCGAAGGCCGGCCGCGCCGCGGCCGATCATGGCACCTGCTCGGGAGCCGTCCGTATGTGGAAAGCACCGGCGACCACGAAAAGCCGGCCTCGTCCTGGCCCGACAAGGGCGCCGAGGGGGGCGCGGCCGAAGGCCGGCCGCGCCGCGGCCGATCATGGCACCTGCTCGGGAGCCGTCCGTATGTGGAAAGCACCGGCGACCACGAAAAGCCGGCCTCGTCCTGGCCCGACAAGGGCGCCGAGGGGGGCGCGGCCGAAGGCCGGCCGCGCCGCGGCCGATCATGGCACCTGCTCGGGAGCCGTCCGTATGTGGAAAGCACCGGCGACCACGAAAAGCCGGCCTCGTCCTGGCCCGACAAGGGCGCCGAGGGGGGCGCGGCCGAAGGCCGGCCGCGCCGCGGCCGATCGTGGCACCTGCTCGGGAGCCGTCCGTATGTGGAAAGCGACGGCGACCGTGAACAGCCGGCATCGTCCTGCCCAAAGCGAAAACCGAACTGATGGCATGGGCAGAATGCGCGCTACGCGTTATGACTGCGGCACTGCTTCCTGCATGTCATAATGTGGTCGCGGAATATCCGGCACTTGCGAGCACGCAGTCCGACAGGGCGTGGTGTACCTGTGTCGCACACCCTCTTCCAGCCTGGCGGGGTGGGGCGATGGGCATGCCGCCGCGCCGGCTTGCCTGTAGATCGTGCACACACTGCCTGTCATGTGCCCTGCACTCGCTTTCGACCCTCACCATTAGTTCCGGCATGCAATACCGCGGCGAATCGCTAGTATGGTCCGTGCCGCAGCCTCTCGCGGTATCGGCCGAGGCGCACAGTGCATGTGCGCCAATTGAGGGGCGCGTGCCTACTGCCGCCCACCGGAGCGGGGCGCGCTGGAGTCGGCCTTTGCCCTTTCCCCTTGTCTGCCCGCCGCCGCGGCGCGTATGAACGCCTCGAACGCCGCCTCGGGGTAGCCGGGCCTGCTGCTGAACTCGGGGTGGAACTGCACGCCGACGAAGAACGGGTGCGACGGTATCTCGAGTATCTCCATCATCGCGCCGCCGCCGCCCGACTCTGCCGTCTCCCCCGTAAAGGCCATGCCGGCATCCTCGAAGCGCTTCCTGTACCCGTTGTTGAACTCGTACCGGTGGCGGTGCCTGCGCGATATCTCGCCGGCCCCGTACATGCGGGCCGCGGCCGAGCCGGTGGCGAGCCGTATCCTTGATGCGCCGAGCCGCAGCGAGCCGCCCATGTCGCCGCCGTCGCGCTGCCCCTCCAGCAGGTCGACTACGGGATCGCGCGCATCCCTGTCGATCTCGGTCGTGTCGGCCCCCTCCAGCCCTAGAACGGACCGTGCGAATGCGACGGCGGCCAGCTGGAACCCGAAGCATATGCCAAGGTACGGCACGCGCGACTCCCTTGCATAGTCGGCCGCGGCAATGATGCCGGCGGCCCCCCTCGTGCCGAACCCGCCGGGCACGAGTATCCCGTCGTACCCCGACAGGGCCGCGCCCGTCCCGAGCGGGTCGACGAGCTCCGAGTCGAGCCAGTCGATCTCGACCGGCACGCCTGCCCCAGCCCCGGCGTGGGACAGGGCGTGGTTGACGCTCACGTAGCTGTCCGCGAGCGTCACGTACTTGCCGACCATGGCGATCTTGACGGGGGCCGGCACCCCCTCGCCCCCTGCAGCGGCTGCCGCCGAGCCGACTATCGCATCCCACTCGTCCCAGTGCGCCGACGTGTCGACGAGCCCGAATATGCCGAACTTTGCGAGCAGCGAAGAGACTATTCCCTGGCCGTGGAGCATCCTCGGCACCTCGAATATCGACCTCGCGTCGTGGCACGACAGGACGTCGTCGGGCGCGACGTTCGTGAACATCGACATCTTTTCCCTCGTCCTCGGCTCCAGCTGCGCCGAGCACCTCACGGCAAGGTAGTCCGGCTGTATGCCGATCCTCCTGAGCTCCTGCACGCTGTGCTGCGTCGGCTTTGTCTTCTGCTCGCCTACGACGTCAAGGGACGGCGCGAGCGTGACGTGGACGAACGCGACGCCGTCGGGCCCCTCCTCGGCCCTCATCTGCCTGAGCGCCTCCAGGAACGGCAGGCTCTCGATGTCGCCCACGGTCCCGCCGCACTCGACGACGAGCATGTCGAGGCGCTCGCCGTCCGCTATGCGGCGTATCCTGGCCTTTATCTCGTCGGTCACGTGGGGTATGATCTGCACGCATGCGCCGAGGTACTTGCCGCGCCTCTCGGACTCGATCACCGAAGAGTAGACCTGCGCGGTCGTAATGTTGTGGTCCCTCGTCATGTTCTGGTTGAGGAACCTCTCGTAGTTGCCGACGTCCATGTCGCACTCGCCGCCGTCCTCGGTGACGAACACCTCGCCGTGCGCGACGGGGTTCATCGTGCCCGCGTCGTAGTTGAGGTAGGGGTCTATCTTGACGCACGACGTCCTCTGGCCGGACAGCTGGAGGAGCTTTGCAATCGACGACGTAACGACGCCCTTGCCGAGGCCGGACATTACGCCTCCCGTCACGAAGACGTACCGCGTCCGCACATTGCGCGGGCCGCCTGCGAGCTTTTAACCGTTTGGCGCCGGCCCGGAGCCCCCGTCGGCATGAGCTCAGGTCCCCCCCATCCGCATGCCCCTCCCTAGGCGTGCCGCCGCCCCTCTGCCTAGTGCGCATGCCAGGGCATGGCCCGTTCCGCCGGCATCTTGAGGCCGCGTGACGGCGGCCATGTGGCCGCGCGGCCCCCGAGCCGGCGTTCTTGAGCCTGCTGCCGCTGCTGCCGGCAGGAGCCGCGCACGGCGGCGGCCATGTGGCCGCGCGCGGCCGCCCTCGGCGGCGCCTCCCGGGAAGGCAAGTCACAGGTTTTTTACAAGATTGTTAAGAATTGTTTACACGGCAGATGATAAGCGGAGCGCGGCCGGACGGGTCGAGAGGGGGAGAGAGGCGGGCGTGCCACATGTCGACAAGGACGGCGGGAGGAGCATAGACGTCATGTGCGCCTGCTGCCCTGCCGTCACCCGGATACGGCTCGAGCCGGATGCGCATGGGAGGGAAAAGGCCCTGCTGCGCGCCGAGATCGCAAGTCTGATCCGCCTGGTCCACAGGCTCAAGGCAGAGTTTGAGGACTACAAGGTCCGGGCGGACATTGCCAGGACGGAAGATGCAGGCAGGTTCATGGAGATGGCCGTCGAGATCTCGAAGGCCGGCGCCGAGCACCTGCGCACGGCAGACGACATGTCGCGGGATCTCGACGCGATCAAGTGGCAGATCGACGCCATAAAGGGCAACCACAACCCCAAGGACCTTGCCAAGCTGGCCGAGCTGGAGGCGCTGGTGCGCAAGCTCAAGAAGAGGCTCGAGTACTACGAGACGCCCAACAGCCGGCGCGGCATGCCGTCCCTGTACAACCCGCTGGCCAAGGCGTTCGACAGGGAGCAGGCAGAGTCGTGCGGGCGCCCCAGGCCCGATGCGGCGCTGGGCCCTCCCATGGGCCACCCCGGCGCCTCGCACCGCCTAAAGCCCGAAAAGGTCGTCCGCTACCCCATCTTCGAGTGCCTGCACTGCGGCCGCGCCACGTACGCCCACCAGGCCAAGCAGCCCGAGTCGAAGACGTTCGTCGAGATCGGCGAGGACGACGGGCGCGTCCACGTGTGGCAGCTGATCGTCTGCAGGTTGTGGTGCTCAAAGTGCCACGAGTGGTCGCGCGCGCCGGACGCGCCGGACCTGAAGGGCACCTGGTTCGGCCCCGTCATGCTCTCAAAGATGCTCGTCCTGTACGCGCTTGCCGCGACGGACCGCAAGCTGTCGCGCTACCTGGAGAGCCTGCTCGGGACGTCGGCGTGCGCCTCGGCGCTGTGGAACGGGCGCAGGGCGGCCGCGCGCATCCTCGAGCCGTTCATGAAGCACCTTGAAAGGCTGCTCACGTCCACGGGATGGGGCCACTTTGACGAGACGACGATGCGCATGTTCGGCAGGCAGGGCTACCTGTGGCTGCTCACGGTGGCGTGCGCGGCCATGGTCGTGGCGCGCCCCTCGCGCGGCAAGGGCATATTCGACGAGGAGTTTGCGTTCGCGCGCCAGCTGGCAGGCGTCGTCGACGGCTACAAGGTGTACGAGATCATCCTCGGCGAGATCCAGCGGTGCTGGCGCCATGTCATCAACAACTTCAAGAAGGCCGCCATCGTGAGCGACGATCCCGCCGTCAGGTTGGCGTACCACGAGTTCTGCTCCCTGTACGAGCGCGTAAGCGGGATGGACACGGCGCCCGAGGAGGAGCGCGACTCCATAGTCCAGAGGGCGCTGGCCATAGCGGGGCGCCTGCCAAAGGGCCACCCGTCGCGCGTCGAGATAGAGAACGCGGCCAAGAACTTGGTCACGTTCCTGATGTTCAAGGACATGCCGCCGACGAACAACCCCGGCGAGAGCGACGTGCGGCGCGTGCCCGTCGCGCAGCGCAACGTGCGCTACCAGCTCCGCACCGTCGAGGGGGCAAGGGTGTTCTCGGTCATACTCTCGTTCATACTCACGTGCGACAAGCAGGGCATTCCGCTCGACGAGGCGTTCGTCGCGCTCGCCCGCGGCGCCGACCCGGCCGACATATTCAAGGTCGGGCAGGTCGCGCCGAACCGGTGGGGTGGCGCCGGGAAGCCAGCAAGGCCTGGGAGGGGCCCCCTCGACGGCCCGATGCCGCCCGAGTGCATCGCGGCGGCCCGGGCGGGCGGCGGCAGCGGGGGTAAAGGGGCGGCCGCGGATGCCGCGGCCGCGGATGCGAGCATCAGGGCGGCCGCGGAGGCGGCCAGGGCCGTGGAGGCCGCGGCCGCGGATGCGAGCATCAGGGCGGCCGCGGAGGCGGCCAGGGCCGTGGAGGCCGCGGCCGCGGATGCGAGCATCAGGGCGGCCGCGGAGGCGGCCAGGGCCGTGGAGGCCGCGGCCGCGGATGCGAGCATCAGGGCGGCCGCGGAGGCGGCCAGGGCCGTGGAGGCCGCGGCCGCGGATGCGAGCATCAGGGCGGCCGCGGAGGCGAGCATCAGGGCGGCCGCGGAGGCGGCCAGGGCCGTGGAGGCCGCGGCCGCGGATGCGAGCATCAGGGCGGCCGCGGAGGCGGCCAGGGCCGTGGAGGCCGCGGCCGCGGATGCGAGGATCCAAGAGGCCGTGGCCGTTGCAATCGCCCTGCATGCCCGGCAGTCCCCGCAAGCCCCTCGAGTAATGCCACGAACGGCATCGCAAGCCCACTGGAGCAGGGCCGCTCCGTCCCAGGCAGCTCCATCGATCCGCCTCCGCGCCGACAGCCGCCGGTCGATGCCGCGATTGCTGCGTGCGCCGCGTCCTGCACCCGCCAGGCTGCGGCACCCTCCGAAGCCTCCACCGCCGAGCATGCGGCGATGCGGCACCCCGCAGAGGCGAAGGCGAAGGCCTGGCAACTGGCATGTGCCGATCAAGCCGTCCGTACCGCCCCCCTGCAAGTCCGATGACCCGGAAGTCCGGGTTCATGGCGCCAAGACGACTCGGCTAGACCTGCCGCAGTACCAGGGGACGGGGGTCCACGACCCGTCCCCGACTGGGGTTTGACCGATCCGCCAAACGCCCATTCCTAGCCGTCGTTTCCGCTGCCAAACAGCCGCCATCAAGCATCATGCTGGCGCAGAACGACGCCCAGGCCGGCGCCGTGCGGCGCCGCCAGCCCATGTCCGTCGGCAGTGTGTCCGCATCCGGCCCCTCCTGCACCGCCCTCATGCAAACCACTCGGCGATCGCCCGGCATTGCCTGTCGTCCTAGACGGAACGCATGCCATGCGGTACGCCGCCAAGATGCCGGCAGGTCCACGCCGGCCTAGGCGTCACACAGGTAGGGGACCTGAGCTCATGCCCCCGTCGGGGCGCCGGCCGCGCGAGTCGAGCGACATGACGGCGCGCTCGACGAGGGCCGAGGCGCCGAGGTGCCCGACAAGGAACCTGCCTGCATCCTCGAGCGCGCCGCGCCCCCTGTACCCCTCGTCGTAGGCAAGCTCGGCCGTGCCGGCGTCGGTCTCGACCACGGCCGTTATGAGCGAGTACGGGCCGCGCGGCCCGCCCGCACGCTCGACGTACTCGCACAGTCGTATGGCCGTGACGGTGCGGCCGCGCGCGCGCACCGTCCCCCTGCCGCCCCCGCGCGCCGGCAGCACATCGAACACGCCGTCGGGCCGCCTGCCGGCGATCCTGCCGGGCGGCACATCCGAGACTCTGATCACGCAGCGGGCAACGAGTTAATAGTATAGGTGCGTTTGCCCGCCCGTGAAGCGCAGCCCGCC
Source organism: Cenarchaeum sp. (assembly GCA_965242695.1). GTDB lineage: Archaea > Thermoproteota > Nitrososphaeria > Nitrososphaerales > Nitrosopumilaceae > Cenarchaeum. Next base: position 425,205 of record CBDESU010000001.1, read on the forward strand.
GGCCCGGCAGGCGCGGGGCGGGGTGCACGGCGGCGACGCGCGCCACTCGTTCACCGGCAGCGACATTCCGCGCATGCGCCTCGGCAGGGGCACCTCCGTTACCGACCTGCTCGACATGTACGCGCGCACGGGGTACAACGGCAGGCGCCTGGGCGAGGCGGCCCGGATGTTTGCGAGGATGATAGACGAGGGCGCCACCGTGTGCCTTACGGTCTCGGGCGCCCTCACGCCGGTCGGGTTCGGCGGCATCTTCCAGGACCTCATCGAGCGCGGCTTTGTCGACTGGATCGTCGCGACGGGGGCCAACGTGTACCACGAGGACCACTTTGCGTGGGGCCTGCCCGTCCGCCAGGGCAGCTCGGACGCCGACGATGCCGTCCTGTACGACCGCGAGATCGTCCGCATACGCGACGTCTACATAAAGTTCTACGAGACGCTAGAGGCCGAGGACCAGATAGTCCAGAGGGCGTTCCGCGACCGCTTGGCCGACGGCGAGCCGTTCACGACCGCCGAGTTCTGCAACGCGCTCGGCGAGGTCTCGCGGCGGCACGCGCCGCACCCCGAGAACAGCTTCGTGGCCGCCGCGCACCGGTACGACGTGCCGGTCTACATCTCGACGCTAAAGGACTCTTCGCTCGCGCTGAACCTTGCCGTGCACCGCCTGCGCGGCAAGGTGTACGGCGTCGACGTGGCGCGCGAGGTGCTAGAGCAGGCCGCGATAGTCCACTCCTCGAAGAGCTCGGGAATACTAGAGCTCGGCGGCGGCGTGCCAAAGAACACCGCGCAGCAGACGGGGCCGCTGCTCGACCAGATACTGCGGCGCGGGCACGGCGGCCAGGACTATATCGTCCAGGTCACCGACGCGCGGCCCGACACGGGCGGGCTGTCGGGGGCGACCCTGGAGGAGGGCAAGAGCTGGGGCAAGGTGCGCGATGCGCGCGGCGGGACGGTGACGGTGTACGCCGATGCGACGGTGGCGTTTCCCCTGCTCGCGCTGTACGCGATAAGAAAGTGCAGGCGCCGCCGGCCCAAGCGCCTGTACAGGCACGTCCGTGGCATGTACGACCGGCTCAGGGACGACTACTTCAAGGATCCCGACGAGTTTTACGGCCTGCTCGACGACTCGTACCGGCCGACGGCGGCCGGGGCCGCGGCCCGCCTGGCCCGGGGGCGGCGGAAAAAGGCGGGGGCGGCGGTGCGCGCGCCGGCTATCTAGGTGCTTATCCCCTGTCGTACCTTGCGCGCTCCAGGTCGCGATCGCCCCTTGTCTCCTTTTTCCACTCCCTGTAGTGGGTCCTGCACAGGACGGCCTTCTTGGCCGACGTGGACAGGTCCATCCCGGCATCGTCGACCTTGCGCGCGTTGAGAGACCTGACGCCGTCGTTGTCGCACCCGGACACGTCGCACTTTGCGCCCCTTGCTATGACGCCCATGGCACGGGTGCCGACGGGCCGTATTTAAGTCGGGCGTGCGCGTCGCACCCTTGGGCGCAGCGCTCCGGCCGGCAGCGGAATGCGTGCATGCGGATGCCGCGTGCAGGCCGGGGCGCGCGGCGGCGCAAATGGCGGCGCGCGCCGCCGCAGGCTGCGCAATGGGCGCAGGATCGGAATCGACCGGCGGCGGTGGGGCGCAGGCCGCCCTGGATGCGGCGGCACAAGGTGCGAACGGCAGAGGGCTTGGCTGGCTGCCCGCGGCCCGCGGCGAGCGGCGCCCTGGGACTACCTGCCGCGGAGCGCCTCCCTTGCCAGCCTCATCCTCTTGAAGACCGCGGCCGGGTCGGTGGTGGAGCGGGTCGTCGATTCGATGAACTCCGCGTCCGACCGAAGGCGGCGCACGCGGCCTGCCAGGCCGCCGCCGCCGAAGAAGCCGGGGCTGCCCGCGACAGTGACGAGCAGGGCGTCGAGCACGGACGGGTTTACTCGGCCGCTCTGTCCGAGCGCCTCCCCCTCGAGCGCCTCCAGGAGCACGGCGCATGCCTGGGCAAATCTCGCCCGCTCCTCGCAAACAAACTCGTCCGGCGGATCGCGGTTGCTGTACATGTACGACGACAGAAAGTCTTTCATGGGCCTCTTGTACCCGCCAAGGTTGTGGCGCAGGGCCATGTAGCGCAGTATCAACTCCGCATCCCCCTGCCGCTCGTCGCGGCGCGGCATCCCTATGAGCCTCCTCCACTCGCCGAGTCCGTTGAGCTTGACGATCAGGTCGTTGAGCCTGCCCGCGTATATGCGGCCTCTGGCCTCTTGATCCCCCGGCTGGATTCTCGCCGTGTTCAGCCGCTCGAATACGTGGTGCATGACGGTCGGGTTCCCGTCCGGATCCATCTGGCGCATCACGATCACCCTCAGTAGGGTGTTCCTGAGCAGGCGCTGATCGGCGGGATCCAGGGCGGAAAACGACTTGTTGTGGAGCCTCCCGCCCGGATTGACGCCGATCAATCGAAATTTTTCGGCCCTTTTTCCATTGGCGGCATCCTCGAACTCTTCCTTGAAAAAGCGGTGTACCGTCTCGAGGCGCTGGCGCCCGTCTATTACGAGCTGCGTGCGATCCCTCTGTTCGGACACGAACACGGGTGGCACGAGCAGGCCCATTATGAACGACTCGATGAGGCGCGAGGCCCTGGGGCGGTCCCAGACGTACTGCCTCTGGAATCCCGGCATGACTATCTCGCGCCCCGCCATCCTCTGGTGCAGCAGCTCGAGCGGATAGTCTACTGGCGTGGCGACTATGTCGTGGTCAACCGGCATGAACTGGTCGTCGCCGTGGTCGCACTCGATCTCGCCCGCGGCCGGCGGAGCTTGTCCTGGCGCCATCGGGCAGGGCCGCACTGTCGCGTATATGGCCTTGACGGATCCGCCGCCGCCGCACCGGCCGCGGCGCCTCTCGCGCCAGGACTCCCAGGCTCGCATGCCTCCCGGCGCGGGGCCGCCTGCGCCTGCGGCGAGCCTGCGCCGTGTGCACTGCGGCGGGATCGGCAGAGGCCCTGCCCGCGCACTGCCGCTTTGACCGCATCACCGCCGCGCGAATCTGCATGCGGAGCCGGCGATGCCGGATCGCCGCGGCCCTGCCCTGCGCGGTTTATAAGGGCCGCCTCCGGCCGCGCCCCGTGGGAGGCACCAAGAACAAGTCGCCGGCGCAGAAGGAGAGGTCGCAGGCGTCAAAAAAGCCCGACTTCAAGAAGTCCAAGAAGGGCGGCAAGGAGGGCGATGGCGCCTCGCAGTCCTCGCCCTCGGTCGAGATCAGGGTAGTCATGACCGATGCGCAGGCCAAGAAGGCGATGGCCTCGAGCCGCACGGTCACGGCCCACAACCTGGCAAGGCAGGCGGGGGTCAAGATATCGGCCGCCCATGCATACCTGCGCGGCGCCGCCGAGCGCGGCCTGGTCAAAGCCGTCGGCGGAAAGAGCGGCCACCGCGTGTACGCGGTGGTCGACACGAAGGTTCCTGCAAAGGCGCCTGGCATGGCCTCGACGCTCGGTACCACGAGCGGGTCGTCAAAGACCAAGTAGGCGGCCGGGCTGGCGTTCATACTGCGCACCATCATGGCCGCGCCGTGCATCGTGTAGCGGCTGTACGGCGCGCTGCCGCCGGCGCCTGCCGTGCCGCGGCCGCGGGATGCACAGGTGCCTGAATGCCCTTGGGGGATGCCGCGCGCCGTGCGGCCGCGCCGGCTCGCGCCGCCGAGCCTATGCCTGCCGAACCGCGATCGTGTCCCCGCGCCGCGCCTTCCCGAGCAGGGCCGCGCCGCCCTCGCCGAGCCTCCCGATCGGCGTCAGCCGCCTGCCCGTCGCGCCGCCCTTGGTGAAAAAGCACACGCTCCCGCCGTGCGGCAGGAACGCAACGTCACCGGCGGCAAACTCCGTCCTCTGCCTCTCGGCGCCGGCCTGCACCGCGGTCTGAAAGTGCACCGCCGCGGCGCTGCCGGCCACGGCGGCATCGAGCGCGTGGGCTCCACCCAACACCGGCAGGGCCCTTAGCAGGAGGCCGACGGTGGACGGGGCAAGGTGCCTCTTTAGCTCGAGCGGGGCCGAGCCTGCGCCGACGACCTCGACGATCAGCGCCGCCCTCGACACGGACCCGTCCATGCCGCCGCGCGCCCTGCGCCGGTTATAACGAATGCGCGCCGCGCCGCGGCGCGCGCCGGGCCTACCCGAGGTACACGTAGCCGCGCCCCTTCTCGCCCCTCACGAGCAGGGCCGATCCCGCGCCGCCGGCCGCGGCGGCCGCGGCCGCCCTCCTTTCTGTCACCGCATGCTTTACCTGCGCATCGCAGTCGTCGATCTTGTGGAGCGCCATGGCCTCGGGGAACAGCGGCTCGACCGGGGATCCCTTTTCGAGCGCCCCGTGGTGGCTCAGGACCATGTGCACCAGCTTGTCGCGCACCGCGTCGGGAACGCCCTCGGCCCCGGCCATCGCATCCCATACGATCCTTGCGCCCACCGGTATGTGCCCGAACATGATCTCCCCGTCCGTCCTGTCGATGGTCGCGCCGATCTTGTACCCCCTCGTCTTGCCAATGTCGTGCAGCAGGCAGCCGGCCACGAGGAGGTCGCCGTCGAGGCCCTCCCCGTGCTGCTCTGCGACGGCCCTCGCAATGGCCGCCATGCTGAGCGAGTGCTCGAGCAGGCCGCCGGCGTACCCGTGGTGGTACCGGACGGCGGCGGGGGCCGCCGAGAACTCGGCAATCATCCTGTCGTCAAAGACCGCCTCGAGCGCGGCCCTGACGCCGGGGCTGCGCACGGACCGTATGACCTCGCGCAGCCTCTCGACCATCTCGCCGACGTCCTTTTCGCCGGACTGGACAAGCTCGGCCCTGTCGTACTCGTCCGTCCTGGCCATGGATACGTTCCTGTCCTTTGGCGACACGTGCACCTCCAGCTTGTCGTTGTACGACTTTACGATGCCGTTCGATATGGCGACCACGTCTCCCACCTTGAACGACCGGTACGCCGCCATCGTCTCCTCTTCGCTGTCGCCGCCCCAGTACTTTACGTCGATCGTGCCTGTCTTGTCGCCTATCTCGAAGAAGAAATACATGCCCTGCTTGTTCTTGTACTTTGCCGGCTCCTTTCTCTTGCCGACTACCGCAAAGTACCCGTTGACGCGTAGCTCCTTTTTCATCTCGTCGACGTACGTGCCCTTGCCGGCCGCGCCGCCGGCCTGCGCGCCGCCGGCCTGCATGCCCGCGCTGCCGTCAAGCGTCGCACTCAATGCCGTGCGCGCCGCGCCGGCGCTATTAAAGCCGTCCGGGGCCCCCTGCGCATTCCGGATCGGGCCGTCCGCGCCGGGGTTCGCAGCGGCCCCGATCGGGCGCAGCCTCGGCGCGGAATGCGCCGCATCGCAGCGGCCGGGCGTTCGTGCGCCGGCGGTGGGTGCCGGGGCCTGCCGCCGGCGCGGCGCGCCCAGCAGGGGGCGCGGGCACTGCGATCGGCCCGCGATCGGCCGCCTAGATACATATAAGGTCTTTCCGGCCCGCGCGTGCTTGCCCGGAGCAAACGATGGGGCGGCTGCGGGTGGCGGCGCCGCGGCCGGTTCTACAGGTAGCGATGCGAATGGAGGCGATCCGCCCAAGGTTGCGGCCGACGGCGATGGCGCGTCGTCCGCTCCCGGCTCGGCCGCCGAGGGCGCCGGGCCGGATGCCGTCGAGGACGGGGGCATGCCCGACCTGGCCGCCGACGAGGACTCTGTCGAAAGCGATGACGTCCCCAACCCAGGGCTGAAAAAGGCACTCGAGTCGTACAGCAAGCTGTTCAACCCCGAGCTGATGACGCCCGACGAGCAGGACAAGCTCGACGAAAGGCTCCGCGAGATAAGGGAGCGGCCGGTGGTTGAGACCGACGCTCCGCACGAGCCGGTGGAGATTGCGCAGGGCGCGGACGGGATAGAGGTGGGCCCGCCGACGCTGACGCGGTTTGAAAAGGCGCGCATCATGGGCGCCAGGGCGCTCCAGCTGTCCGAGGGCGCCCCCGCCTTTATCGAGATACCAGAGTCTGCCATGACCTCGCTCGACATTGCCATGGTGGAGCTCGACCAGAGGGTCATCCCGATAACGATACGCCGCGTGCTGCCAAACGGCGACTATCAGAACATACCGATCGACTACTTCAAGGCCTGACCGCGGGCCTTCCTTCGCGCCGGCCCGGGCGCCATCTTCCTGCGGAGCGCCGGGTCCATGGGCGCCCCGCCCCTGCGCACTTTCCCTGCCGGGGCCGCCCGCCCCGCCGTGCGTTCCGAGCCTGCGACCCTTGGCGGCTTGGGCGTTGGAGGCCTTCGCCGGTTGCCGCAGGTGCGACTTGGCGCGCCGCGACGCGGATGTGCCCTGCCTGAAGTGTCCCTTGGCATCGAACGCGCCGAGGGCCGGTTTGCGGCGCACTGCGGGGCGCCGGGCATCATCTGGTTGAGGGCACGGGAGCGGCGCAATGCACGTTGAGCAATGATTTCGAGGCTGTCTGAAAGATACCATGCGCGGCCTTTTGCACCGCCGGCGTCGGCCGCCGCAGCCGATATTGCAGCGGCCCTAGTCGTAGCGTCCGCCGCCGCGGCCTCTGCCGCCTCCGCGCCCGCCATAGCGGCCGCCGCCGCCGTCGCGGCCCCGGTCTCCGCCGTCGCGGCCCCGGTCTCCGCCGTATCGGCCTCCGCCTCCGCCGCCGTCGCGGCCCCGGTCTCCGCCGTATCGGCCTCCGCCTCCGCCGCCGTCGCGGCCCCGGTCTCCGCCGTATCGGCCTCCGCCTCCGCCTCCGTCGCGGCCCCGGTCTCCGCCGTATCGGCCTCCGCCTCCGCCTCCGTCGCGGCCCCGGTCTCCGCCGTATCGGCCTCCGCCTCCGCCTCCGCCTCCGTCGCGGCCCCGGTCTCCGCCGTATCGGCCTCCGCCTCCGCCAAAGCCTCCGCGGCCTCCACTTCTGCCTCCGCCGCCTCCAAAGCGCCCTCCGCCGTCGCGTCCTCCGCCTCCGCCAAAGCCTCCGCGGCCTCCGCCGCGCCCGCCTCCAAAGCCTCCGCGGCCTCCGCCGCCTCCAAAGCGCCCTCCGCCGCGCCCGACCCTGCCGTCCCTCGCATCGTGCCGCCGCCTGCCGCCGCCGCCCTGCCCGTACCGCCGCGACCCGACCTGGCGCTTGAGCGGGTCGGGAATGTTTACCTCTATCCCCATGACCTTGTTGAGGTCTGTCATTTCGACCTTTACCTGGCGCTTGATTATGTTGAAGTCGCCGGCCGAAGAGTACGACACGAGGGTTATCGCCCTGCCCTTGGCGCCGGCCCTGGCGGTGCGGCCGATCCTGTGGAAGTACACCATCTCCTGGTTGGGCACGTCGTAGTTGACGACAAGCGCCACCTGGGGCACGTCTATCCCGCGGGCGGCCACGTCCGTCGCCACGAGTATCTTTGCCTTGCCGGTGCGGAACTTTGACATCGACTGCTCGCGCCTGCTCTGCGACATGTCGCCCTCGATCGCGACGACGTCCATGCCCTCCCTTCGCAGGTCCCGCGCCACGTCCCTCGTGCGGTACTTTGTAGAGCAGAACACGATCGACTGCCCCTCTTCATTCTCGCCGATGAACCTGAGCAGGTGGCCCATCTTTTCGCGGTCCTTTATGACGAGGAACGACTGGTCGATCCCCTCGCCGCTCAGGTCGTCGGCGTCGAGCAGGAACTGCTTCGGATTGCGCAGATAGTCCTCGGACAGGCGCAGTATCTCGATGGGCATCGTCGCCGAGAACAGCGACATGACCTTGTCCTCGGGCGTCATGTCTAGTATGTAGTGTATGTCGTCGATGAACCCCATGTCGAGCATCGTGTCGGCCTCGTCCAGGACGACGTGCGTGACGCCGCCGAGGTCGATCGAGCCGCGCTTTATGTGGTCTATGAGCCTGCCGGGCGTGGCCACGATGACCTCGACGCCCCTCTCGAGCGCGTTCAGCTGCACCTCCATGCCCTGCCCGCCGTATATGGCGGCGGCCCGCACGTCGGTGTGCTTTGCAAACTTGCGTATCTCGTCGGTGATCTGGACAGCCAGCTCCCTCGTGGGCGCGACGATCAGCCCCTGGATGTCGCCGCCGGCCTTTACGTCCTGCAGCATCGATATCGAGTAGGCCGCCGTCTTGCCCGTGCCAGTGTGCGCCTGGCCGACGACGTCCCTGCCGGTGAGCAGTACCGGGATGGCCGCCTCCTGTATGGGGAACGTCTTGGTGAAGCCCATGTCCCTTATGGCGTCTAGCAGCTCCTGCTTTATCCCCAGTTCCTCAAATTGTGCCATTTTCCTCACTCAGCAATGGCCGAAACGCATTGCCGCTCCGCCATTATTCCGGCGGGGCGCCCGGCGCGCTACTAATAAACCCTGGGGGGCGGACTCGATCTTCGTCGTGCGCCTGCCTGCCTGCCCTGCAGCCCTCTGCGGGGCGTTCGCGGCAACCGCCCGTGCGATCGCTGGGAGGGGGACAGTTCGCGCTGCGGGGCGGGGCTGCATTCGGCGGACTCCCACCCCCTGTCGGCGGGCAGGGCGGGCGTGTAGCGGAGTTGGGCGTGCAGCAGCGCCCTGATCGCATCGTGTGCCGCCGCAGCACAACACATTAATGGTGCAGTTGTGGCTTGCCGGCATGGACGGTTCCAAGCGCGGCAAGCGGGCAACCGAGAGCCGACGACTTGACGGTAGCAGGCCATACGTGTCGGACATATGGGACATTGAAAAACCGGCGACCTCTAGGCCCCCTCGAAGGTCTGACTGATTTTTTTGCATGTGATACAATGCCGCATACGAACCGGGGCGGGTCGCTGCCTGGAGGTCGAATCTCATGTTGCCATGAGGCGGCCCCTATTGCACATCGTCACCTGTGCGTGCATAGCCGATTAGTAATGTTTATAAGCAGGTACTTTATATTGGTTAAACGGTACTTATTTCAAAATCGCCTTGGTAGTCGGCACGTTTGAATGGGCGCGATCTAGAATACTTAACCCAAAAAATATGTATAGTATGTCAAGCTTGACAGTCTATTGTAAGGCTCAATCTGTCTTCACAATGTCGGATATTGGATACTTTTCTTTAAGCTTGCGCATGACTTCCGGTATGCTGTCAAGCAACGCATGTTCAGATTCTTCAAGCTTATGGTACAAGTGATGCGCATGGGATGGTTCTATGTTTGATTCTTGCATTTCGCGTATTTTTTTAAGCGCTATGTTGTGATCTTTTACGCGCTGAAATACGTCTTGAGTGTCTTGGTGGATCCTTGGGTCTATAAATGTTGTTTTACCTAGGTTTCCCAAACTATCGTAAACGTCGTGATTGAACAAACGGCTCATAAAGTAGACAGGTTGATCCTGAATTCTTACAACGCGCAAATCTTGGTGCTTGTTTGTGTCCAGGTCTTGGAGCGTATCGCGCAGCTCCATGTACAAGGACGCGGCCGCTCTCTGACCCTCTGTCATGTCCGAGTGCAGCCGTCTGGCAAAATACAGACCGGGTGCGATCGCGAGTGACATTGTGGTCACTATGGCCGCCAGTCTCTCGACAGACATGCACTCCCATGGCGAAGGCCAATCACAGTTCCAAAACGCCACTATCGCCGCCGTGGCCGCGATCGTGTCGGCGAGCGCTATGTGGGACATTGCCGCTACGTTCATGTTCACCACCACAAAATTTTCTAAACCGCCTTTACTTATATGCCCATTAGGGCTACACGCGAGAGCTCCGGTCTTGGGGTGAACCATGTCGGCCGCCTTGACAACGCCGCCACATCCGGCGCCCGGTACGATCGATGCCGTGCCGCTGGGGCGGGGGGAGACGGGAGGGCCGACGTGACGGCGGCCGAGGCCACTGCACGGAGGGGGATGTGCGGGGGGGGGGGGGGGGGAGGGGAGGACGTGCCATGTGCATGCCCGCCGCGCGGCGCCTGCGGAGCGCACCGGCCCGCCGCCGTCAACCCGAGGTGTCGGCAGGGGGAGGGGAGGGGGGGACAGGGGCAGAGGCCGGATCCTTCCCTCGGCCTGCCGGCGCCCGTCATCCGGCGCCGCTGTTCCTTGCCCCTCCACCGCCCGGGGGCATCCATGCAGGCGGCCCCTCGCCGCCGGCGGCCCGCGGGCCTGAACGACGATCGCGAGGCGGCGCATCGCTTTATACCACGAGGCGGCCCCGACAAGGCGTGGACAGCGGCGGCAGGCGGGGGCGGATGGCCTGCTGCAACCGCGGCTGCCCGCAGCGCGGGGGCGGCGCATAGTGGGCGACTATACATTCTCTACGATAAAGATCGTGCCGCACGCAGCGCGCGGCGAGTCGGTCAACATAGGGATACTGCTCTACGACCCCGCCCAAAAGCTTCTGCACCGGAGGCTTACCGACAACTGGGACGAGGTGCGGCGGCGGGCCGGGGTCGAGTCGCTGCCCGACTTGGGGGCCGTTTCGGGCGATGTCCCGGCCAGGGTCGGCGACGACTACCTGGCATCGCTGGCGGAGAATTCTTTGGGAAACATAGTCATAACGGCACCGCGCCCCCTCATGCCCTTTGCGACGCATCTGGACGCGCTAGAGTGGGTGTTTCGATCGCAGATAGGCGTGCCGAGCGGCGGCAGGAGGCGGGCCGATGGGGCCGATGCCGTCCTTGCCGGGCTCGTAGCCGAGGCGAAGTTTCCGAGCGGAAGCTGCCGCCGCTGGCACAAGTTCGGAAGCGGCGAGACGTCGATACGGTTCCCGTACGTGTTCGGCAGGGCCGGCAGGCCGTCGGCCGCAATGTTTGCCGTCTCGTTTTCCCAGGCGCACGCGCTTGCCCGCATCAAGGAGCGGCTGTACGACATCATGACGATAAGGGAGCGGCACGGGAGCGGCATCGAGTTCACAATGCTCGCCGTCCAGCGCAGGGGCGACATGGACCCGCTTGACGACGACACGCGAAACGGGCTGGGGATGCTCGACGAGCGGCGCGTGGGCGTGGTGTACATGGACGGCATACGGGATGCGCTTGCCCGCATACGCCGCATCGTGGCCTAGCCTGCCGCCCTGCCGGCCTGCTTGCCTGCCACGCATCCCGTCGATGCCGCCGTGATCGCACCTTGGCCGCCACGGCGGCGGAGGCGGCAGGCTGGCCGGCGGCAGCGAGGCGGTAGGATGCCGCAGCGCGATGGCGCGGGCGATCGTGGATGAGAGCCAATGAGGGGATTTGAACCCCCGACCCTTCGCTTACAAAGCGGATGCTCTGCCGGGCTGAGCTACATTGGCGCGCGCCGGCTTGGCGGCGGCGCCGTATAAGCGCTTCCTGCCGCCGGCCTGGTTTTTATACGGGCGCGCCGGCCGCCGCCCGTGAGGTTCAAGCGGCTGCCGCGCCGCAAGCTCAAGGTTCTGACGGGCCTGTTCTTTGGCGCCGGCAGCCTCGGCATACTGACCGGCCTCGGCGCGGGCGGCGGGCTGGAGATGACGGCGTTCGGCACCGCCTTTGTGTGCATCGGCGGGCTGACCGGCTGGATGTTGCTCACGCAGGAGCCGACGAGCCTAAAGGATAAGCGCGCGAAAAAGCGGCGCGGCGGCAGGTAGGGCCCCTTCCGGCCCGCGCGCCGCCGCCGGCTGGACGGCACAGGATCCTGGCTCCGGGCCGTCCCTCGCAGCCCGCGCGCCGCCCTGCCGGGCCGCGCCGGCCGGCCGCGACCGAGCGATCTAGGAATAAATTTGCCCGGCGGCGCGGCCCGCCCGTGCTGGATCTGGTCGCAAGGCAGCTGTTCCTCACAAAGGGCAAGGGCGTCCACGAGGACAAGCTGACGAGCTTCGAGTACGCCCTGCGCGATGCGGGGATCGCGGGGACCAACATCGTGCTCATATCGAGCATATTCCCGCCGCGCGCAAAGCTGATCTCGCGCAAAGAGGGCCTCAAGCTCATCCGGCCCGGCCAGATACTGTTCACGATCTACTCGAAGAACCAGACGAGCGAGCCGCACAGGCTCATCGCCTCGTCGGTCGGGCTTGCGCTCCCAAAGGACCCCGCGCGGTACGGCTACCTGTCCGAGCACGACTCGTTCGGCCAGTCGGAAAAGACGGCAGGCGACTACGCCGAGGACATCGCCGCCCAGATGCTGGCCTCGTCGCTCGGCATACCGTTCGACATCGACAAGAGCTGGGACGAGAAGCGGCAGCAGTGGAACATATCGGGCGAGATATACCGCACGCAGAACATTACGCAGACGGCCGTCGGCAACAAGGACGGCAAGTGGACTACCGTGTTCGCCGCGGCCTGCCTAATCCTTTGAGCCGGGCGGTCTCCTGTACCCCCTCAGAAAGAACGCCGCGGCGCCGCCTGCCGCCGCCACGGCAACGGCCGCCGCGGCGGCCTGCGCATGCCATCCGTCCCCCTCCTGCGCCGCGCCGCCTTCGCCTTCGACGCCCTCCCCCGGAATGCCCCCGCCGGGCCCGCCGACGACGAGGGCCAGGCCGCCGGCGCCGACCGACTGCGTCCTCCCGAACAGGAACCTCGCATCCGACCTGCCGCCGCCCTCCTCGGATATGATCCAGCCGGCCTGCCCGAGGTCGGCCGGCGCGTCGACGCCGTTTGCCGTCCTCGTCTCGAGCCGGCCCGGCTCGGCCGCGCCGATCGTCCCGTTGCCGACGACGAGCACGTGGACGATCGAGTTGAGCGGGTAGAACGCCTGCGAAAAGTAGCCGGACCTGCGCAGGACGTCGACCCCGAGGTAGTCTAGCGGGGCGATGACGGGCCCCGCCGAGCCGGCCCCCTCCCTGTACGCGGACACCTTTAGCTGGTAGAGGGCGCCGGACTGGGACGGGAGCATGGAGAACGTCATCTTTGCCGACTCGCCGCCGGCCATCGACGTGGCCGCATCGTAGAATCCTCCGGCGTCCCTTATGGGCCTGGCCAGCAGTATGGCCGACGCCTTTTCGAACATGGAGTCGGTCGACTCCATGGGCATCGTGAACACGGCCGACACCGTGTCCCTGCCCGAGACGACCCCCGACGTGTCGAGGGCCACGTTGGCCTCGTCCCTATGGTGTATGAACACGGAGTGGAAGGATGCGTCGATGTCGAGCAGCGCGTTGATCTTGTCGATGTACAGCATGCCGATCTCCCTGGCCGTGTCCTGCGTCCCCCTTATGCCGCCCCACTCGGGGTCCCTCTTTACGTTGACCATCACGCACGACATGTGCTCCTGCACGCCGAGCACGCACCTGTCCTCGTTCGTCACCACGACTGCGACGACCCTGTCGTCGGCGAGCAGCATGCCCTCGAGGTCAGGCGGGATCCTGATCTCCTGCCCGCTCGTACTCTGCAGCGTTATGGCCGCGGTTATGGTGTCCGAGACGGCCGGCGCTATGACGACCTGGGCCGTCTCCTGGTACGTCGCTAGCCTGATCTCATCGCCGTCCTGGGCCCACGCGGCATCGGGCATGCCTGCGGCGGCTGCGGCAGCCAGGATGGCCGCAAGAGCGGCGGCGGCCGCGAGCGGAGGACGGCCGGAATGGTGGGCGCCCATTGCCCGCCGCCGGCGCGGCCTGGGTATTAACGTTGGCAGGGCGCTGCCGTGCGCCCCGGTTGCAGAGGCGGGGTGAGGATGGAGTGGGGGGCGGTTCTGCCCGCGGGCGGGGCGATCGTAGTGCGGATCGCCAGGTGCACGTGCATGGCCGGCGGCGGGCCGGGCGCGCGGCCGCATCGGCAGGGCCGCCGAGGCGGCTGGGGTGGTGCGTGCGGAACCGCGGCCTCATGAGGGCGGCAGCGGCTGGGGGGGGGGGCGCCGTTGGTCCCTGCTGCATGGGTGCGAAATTAACTCCAAAGATGCCGTGGCCTCCTCTTGCGGGACGGCTTGCTCTGGGCCTGCCCGCAGCGGGGCGTATGGGGGGGGGGGGCGGATGAGGCGCGCGACGGCGCGCGACGGCGCACCGTTCGCCGACTCGGCGGCAGAGGCCGCGGCTGTCCCGAATCTGACTTCCGTGCCTAGGAATGACGGGAGCCGGTCGTGCCTCTGCCTCGACTGTTGGCGGCCCTAGATGGCAGGGCGAACCGACAAATGGTTATATAGCGAATGCGGGTGGGGCGCGGCATGGCGATGGCGGAGCAAGCGCGGGCGCGGACAGTGCGCCGCGGAGGGGCGGTAGCCGGTTCCCAACAGGCGCAGGATTGCGAGTTGAAGGCACAGCCGCGCGGCGACCTTGACTACCGGGTGAGCCCCGCCGAGATCGACCACATGCTTGCCATGTACCGGAAGAATGCGGAGCCGGATGTGGCGGCAAGGATGGACCGGGCAATGGCAGAGAAGATTATCAGGGACCGCAAGGCTTGGGTCAGGGAGAATACCGATTATGACCTCCGTGTCCGCCTTCCTAGGGAACTGGTGCGCGCATATTGCCTGCACCCGGTATAGGGTCGTGCTAGCGGTACAGTGTTGCATAACCGCGCTGTTGACGACTACGGCATAGACACGCGTAGGCATCAGAATGAGCTTTTGTGCAACACGGTAGCTAGCGGGGAACTGCAAGGCTGCCGGCGCGGACGCATCATCGACAGGCTCTGGCGCGATTCTGCACTGCGTTGCTTCCGCGCACACGGCACATGAGGCGCCTCACTTGCCGATCCTACCTTGCAGCATCATTTGTGGGCCCAGAGTTCCGCCGCCCTGCGGCGAGCCTTGTTGGCTTCCTCGCCCCTGCCATGCATGGCTAGTACTTCTGCCAGTCCACTCCATGCCTGCGCACTCCCAGAGTCCAGCCTCACGGCCGCGCGGTACGACTGCAGGGCCTCGCCGGCGCGGCCCGTTTCGAGCAGGGCCTTGCCCATGCCGAGGTGCGCCCTTGCACTGCGGGCGTCGAGCCTCACGGCCGCGCGGTACGACTGCAGGGCCTCGCCGGCGCGGCCCGTTTCGAGCAGGGCATCGCCCATGCCAAGGCGGGCGCCGGCACTGCGGGCGTCGAGCCTCACGGCCGCGCGGTACGACTGCAGGGCCTCGCCGGCGCGTCCTGCCTCGAGCAATACCCTGCCGAGCCCACCGTACGCCGCTCCGGCCCCTAGGCTGCGCGCAATGCCGCCGGCGGCAAAGCCGCGGCCCTGCGCTCCCGCGCGCGCCGCCTCCCGCCCGGCCCCGCCGACGATATCCTCCTCTGAAATGCGGATTGCCGCACGGTACTCTCTGATCGCCTCTTCGCGGCGCCCCGCCAAGGCGAGCGAGTTTGCAAGGCCGGCGCGGCCCGCGGCATCGCTCGGATCCGTCTTGATCGCGCTGCGGTACCAACGAACGGCCTCTTCGTGGCGCCCCATCATGGCCAAGGCGAGGCCGCATCCCGTGTACGGCGACATTTCCTCCGAGTCTAGGAGGAGCGCGCCCTCGTAGCACTCTATGGCCTGCGCCTCGCCCCCGATGCCCCGCACCACGCCCAGTGCATGGCCCCTTGAAAGGCGGGCCGCGACATAGCCGGGGTCTGCCTCGACTGCCGCCCTGTACATTGCAAGTGCCGCCCCGTGCCGGCCGGCCCGCATCTCCAAGTGGCCCATCTCGAGGTACGCCAGGGCGTACGAGGGGTCGATCTGCATGGCCCTCTTGTAGCGCGCCCTGGCCTCGCGCGCGCGGCCGAGCCGCGCAAGCGCGTGGCCCTCGCACACCTGCGCCCACGCCTCCCTCTTCCCCGCGGCGCCGAGGCGCCCGCACACGCCGAGCACCCCGCGGTACGCCCTGCGCGCATCCGCATAGCGCCCGGCGGCCGACATGACGTGGCCCTCGACGAGCAGGAGGGCAGCCATGTACCGCGGGCGCGCGGCAATGACCGCATGCACGATGGCCTCGACCAGGGCGTACGCCTCGGCCTCCGTGTACCTTATGGCGTGCACGGTGTGCACAAGGACGTGCCGCACCCTGTACAGGCGGCGGAGCCTCTTGCCGTGCACCCTGACGCACTCGAGCAGCGCCCATATGCCGCGCTGCTTGGCCACCCTCTTGAGGGACTCTCTGCTCTGAAAGGTGCGGAGCGACGCCTCGATCCTAGACATGCTCAGCGCTATGGCCGCGCGAATCCCCTCGACGGTCTCGATGGCCGTGCGCCGGCCCCCAGACTTTTCGTCGATGTCGATCTCTAGGATCAGCCGGACGAACTGCTCGAGGACGGTCACGCACTGCACGATCACGCCCATCCGGGACATCTCGTTGCCGGAGCCGATGCAGGCCTTGATCGTGGCGACCCTGATGAACACGCCGAGCATGCTCTGCGCGACAAGCTCGCGCGTGAGCGGGTATCTTCTTTTTTCCGGGGACACAAAAGTACCAAATACTACTATTATTTATAACTGGCGGTCTGTCCATGCGGCGGGATGGGGGGCGCAGTGGCCGCGGACGCGGGCCATCCTCCGGGCGGCCCGCCCCCATCCGCCCGCGCCGGCAGGGTGCGCCCCGCGAGTCTGGCGTCGACTCGCCTCCTTGGCGGGGCGCCGATCGCCGCACGGGCGCCGATGCCGGCTCCGCTGCGCAAAAGGGGCGCGGCGGGGGTGCGGCGCGCCCCCGCGGCCCCCGCGCCCATCCGCGCCGTCTTTAAGGCGGCCCCGGCACGCGCCGCGCATGCGGCTAGGGTCTGGCGGGCGCACCGGGAGGCGCCGCCTGATCGACGGCCTGCTGCTCGCCTTTGCGGCCATGGCCGTGTTCTCGATCGCCGCCACCATACCCCACGAGGCGGGCCATGTCGCAGTGTGCATCGCCGGCGGGCACGAATACGACCTTATGGCCGGCCCGCTCGGCCCCATGGTCGACTGCTCGGCCGTCCCGGACCCACTGTGGCTGTACAGGGCAGCCGGCGGCGCGGCCGGCGCGGCCGCACTCGCGCCGCTTCTTGCATGGGGCCGCGTCAGGAATTCGGAGCCGTGGCGCGCGGGCCTGGCCGCCGCGGTATACCTGCAGGCCGCAATCATGGTCGTCGAGACGCTTGCGCACCCGCTGTACATGACAAGCCCCCTGCCGACTGCCGCCGTCACCGCCTCGTCGCTGGCGATCATACTGTGCATGATGATCCCGCGCCGCCGGGCGGAATGACTCTTGCCGCCCCCGCTTCGGAGGCCGGGGGTGGGGGAGGGGTGCTCCGTTGCCCCGCCTCGATCATGGCAGGCCGCAGCTTGCGGTTGCTTGCGAACAGGGACGAGGGGCGCAGGCGCGGCGAGCCCTCCCTCTAGGCCGAACCGGGCGCCTGGACGTGCGGCGCGTCCCTGCCAGGATCATGCGCCCACATGCGAACGGCAGGATCGAGCGGTTCCACGGGGCGGCCGGGCGCCGCCTGCGCGGGCTCAAGGCAGAGTCGTCGCAGACTGCGACCCGGTCTGGCCTGCCGTGGGGCCGCCATGCCGTGGGTGGGCCGTCCGCCGCGTCGACGGCCCGCAGGATGCCGCGCCGCCGCGGCCGGCGCACCGGCACTGCCGCGAGAGGCGCCGCATGCCGCTTGGGGGGGGGGCGAGATCCTGCCGTGTCCTGCGTCCGCAAGATGGCCCGGGGAGGCGGTGGCGAACGAGCAGTACGGAATCGCATACAGGCGCGAGAGGGGCCTGCGCCCTCCCACTGTATGCGCCCGCCGCGGGGCGCCCAGCCGCCTAGTGCAGACTCGGGTCCGGGACGCCATGCGTCTGGCGGGGTCGGCACGGCCCTGCGCAGCGTGACAAGAAGCGGTGGCTCCGGCGCTCGGGCGCTGGGGGCCTGAATACGTACCCCCAGATCTCCGCCGCGGCTATTCTTTTATAGGCCCAATTTGGACGGCGGGCGGACAACAATGGCGCAAAGCACATCCCCTGCATGCGGCATGGGCCGGCCGCATGGGGACTCTCGCGGCAGAGCTGGGGGGGGGGGGGTGCGGAACACCGGCCCCGCCGCCGCCGTATAGCCGCCGTTGTGCCCGCGCTTGCCGTGGCCGCCGCCGCGGCCATGCTTGCCGTGGCCGCGCCGCCCGATGCCGATGCAGGATCGGGCACCATCGACCAGTGCTATAGATTGGGCCCCTCCGATATAGACTCGATCCGATTCCGCTCGTCCAACGGCACGTATAAGATCGGCGACACGATCGACATACGCGTCACCGTCATCAATACTAGGGCCTTCGATACGGGCACGTCTGGGAATCCCAGCGCCCGGCATGTCCTGGAGCATAGCAAAATCAGGCTCGAGACGGGCGGCGAGTCAGACGGGTTCGCCGACTTCGTAACGGCCCCGAGCTATGGAAGATGGGTCGACTACCGCTACACGGTGCGAGCCGGCGACAACAGCAGCGACCTAGACTACCATTCGACAAGGGCGCTGTACTGGCGCCTCATTGGACACGGCGCGTATGACCACAACGTTGTGCATACCAACAGTGGCGACTTCGAGTGCCTCCTCCCGCAGCCGGGGGGCCCAGGATCCCTGTCGAACAAGTCCGACATAGGGATCGACGGCATCGCGCCGCGCGTGGCCAACGTCACCTTGTCTCCACCCGACGGGGGGTACGGCCTGGACGACGGCGTCGAATTCAACGTCAACTTTGACGATACGGTCGTATACTCGGGCGCCGCGCCCATTCTGCTGCTAAACCTGAGCAGCGGGGAGTTCCGCAACGCCACCTACGCGTCGGGAAACAACACGGACAGGCTTACATTCGCATACGTGGTGCAGGGCGGCGACGATGCGTCCGACGTAGGCTACAACGGCACGATGGCGCTGACGACGGCCGGCAGCATGACCGACAAGCCCGGCAACCCTGCCAACCTGACCCTGTCCGCATCGGGATCGCTCGGACGCTCGGGGCCCGTTCCGATAGATGCGACCCGGCCGACCGTCCTGAACGTCACGTCTCCGAACGGGACGGGCCCGCACACGGAGGGCTCGACCATCGCAATCAGGGTCTTGTTCAGCGAGAACGTGGAAGTCGTCACCACCGGCGGCGCGCCGCGGATCGAGCTGGACACGGGCTCGCCCGGCGGCCGGTACGCCGACTACGATTCGGACGCGAGCACCGCCCAAACCCTGGCGTTTTCCTACAGTGTGGCGGAGGGCGACGAGACGCTCGACCTGGCCTATGCGAACAGAATGGCCCTGTCCGAGAACGGCGGGATCATACAGGACGAGGTGGGCAACAGGGCCACCAACCTGACCCTGGCCGATCCCGCCGCGGCCGGACCGCTCGGCGCCTTGGGGCCGATCCGCCTCGATGCAAAGGGGCCGGCATACGTGTCGGTCTCGTCGACGACCCCCAACGGCACGTACGGCATCGGCTCGTCCGTCGCTGTCACGGTCACCTTCAACGAGAATGTTGTCGTCGACACTACGGGCGGCACGCCAAGGATCGCACTGGACACGGGCTCGCCCGGCCGGTACGCCGACTACGATTCGGCCGCGAGCACTGCCCGAACGCTGGCGTTTTCGTACACGGTGACCGAGGGCGACGACACGGCCGACCTAGACTACACTGCCGCTGCCGTCATTCTGCCCAACGGCGGGACCATACAGGACACGGTCGGCAACGGCGCCGACCTGGACCTGCCCCTGCCGGGCACGGACGGCCTGCTCGACTCGGGGACGATCCGGCTCGAGACGGTGCGGCCGGTGGTGGAGCATGTTTCGTCGGAGGCGGGCACCGGCCCGCACTCCGTCGACACCGTGATCGACGTGCGGGTGAAGCTTGACGAGGCCGTCATCGTCAACAACTCAAGCGGCACGCCGACCATACGGCTGGAGACGGGCACGACCGACCGGAACGCGACGCTTGTCGGAGGCAACAACTCTGACACGCTGGTATTCTCGTACACGGTGCGGCAGGGCGACGAGACGGACGACCTGAACTATACGGGCACGACGGCCCTGTCCGCCAACGGCGCAACCATACGGGATGTGGCCGGCAATGGCGCCGACCTGGACCTGCCGGACTGGGGAAACGGGGACACGCTCGGAGAGCGCAAGGACATCGCAGTCGACACCGCGGCGCCCGTGGTGTGGTTCGCCCATGCCGAGTATCCGAACCACATACGCGTCACCTTTGACGATCCCGTGGCGTCCGGCTCCCTGAACGCCTCGGCCGGCTGGTCCATATCGGGGCCTAGCGCGGTCAACCTTTCAATAGCCGCCCTCGGGCCCGTCACGATGTCGGCGCCGCGGGACAATATCGTCTTTACGCTCAACGACACCCTGCCCGACACGGCCCCCGATCTCGAGCTGTCCTACGACGCCGGCGCCGGCGGCATCGCCGACGAGGCCGGCAATCTCCTGCAGGACACGACGGGCATAGTCGTGGCCGACCGCATACGGCCCAAGATCGACGAGGCGCTGATCACGGGGAACCGGGAGATTACCATCGCCTATACAGAGCCGGTCGCCGCATCGCAGGGCGCCTACTCGGGGCTCGAGATCGGAGGGGATGCCCGCCAGCTGGACCCGTACGACACGGATGCCCTCCTCCGCCAGCACGCGATCACCTTTGCCGGCGATCCTGCCCCCGTCCCAGAGCCGCCGAGCAGCATGACAGTAGACGGCAGGGCGGTGCTCGACGGGGCCGACCAGCCAAACCCGCTCGGCGACGATATCTTGACCGTGGACATACAGGACGGAAGGGTCCTGGACGTGTTCTCGTCAAGGATTACGGGCCCCGACACGGCCGTCATTGCGTACACCAGGAACGCAGAGGCCCCGCTTGAGGCCTACTCTTCGCTCGTGGTCGGCGGGCAGGACAGGATGATAACGGGGCTGGCAGGGGGAGGCGCCGGCGCCGGCAGCCACTTCCACACGCTTACGTTCGCCCCGGGCGGCGCGCCGCCGAACGCGACCGGCAGCGTGGCGATTGACGGCACGGCCGTCATGTCGCCGGGAATGGACATGCGGCTCGGCAACGGCACGGTCCAGCGCACGCTTGCCGACGGCCAGTCGCCGTCGGTGCTCGGCGCCACGGCCGTATCGCTCGACACGATACGGGTCTTGTTCAGCGAGCCCGTGGCGGCCCCGGGAACAGGCGCCGGCGGCTGGTCGGTGTCGGGCCGCGACGCGGCGGGCCTCGCCGTCGCATCGATCCGGGACGTTGCGGAGCCGTCGAACTTGCTCGACCTCACACTGGGAGGCGATCTGCCCGACACGGCGCCCGACGCGATAACCCTCTCGTACCGCCCGGCCGACGGCGGCAGCGTCGAGGATGCGGCCGGAAACGGCCTTGTTGCCTCGTCGACGAGCGTCGCAGACGGGATCGCCCCAGAGGTTCGATCTGCCGTCGTTTCGGGGCCAAACGAGGCCGAGGTTCGGTACACGGAGCCGATGCGGGCCGCGCCAGGAGCGTACGCGTCAGTGATGCTGTCCTCGGGCGGGGGCACGCGCATGGTCGACGGCATCGAGGGCAACGGGACCCAAACCCACACGGTCTTGTTCGGCGGCGATCCGGCGGGGCCGAATGCGACCGGCGTACTGGAGGCGGATGCGGCGGCGGTGCGCGATGCGGCGGGTCATGCGCTAGCCGCAGGCGGCGCGATCGTGCTTGCCGACGGCCAGTCGCCGTCGGTGCTCGGCGCCACGGCCGTATCGCTCGACACCATCCGGGTCTTGTTCAGCGAGCCCGTGGCGGCCCCGGGCACGGGAGCCGGCGGCTGGTCGGTGTCTGGCCGCGACGCGGCGGGCCTTGCCGTCGCCTCGAGCCAGGACGCCGCAGGGCCGACAGACTCGCTCGATCTTGTCCTTGACGCCGATCTGCCCGACACGGCGCCCGACGGGGTGGTGATCTCGTACGATCCGGCAGGCGGCAACATTGCCGATCCGGTCGGCAACGAGCCTGCCGCCTCGTCGACGGACGTTGTCGACGGGATCGCCCCAGAGGTGAGGTCCGCCATTGTCGCGGGGCCGAACGCGGCCGAGGTTATGTACACGGAGCCCGTGTGGGCCGCGCCCGGCGCGTACGCGTCCGTCATGCTGTCCTCGGGCGGCGGCCTGCGCGTGGTATCCAGCCTGGCGGGCAACGGGACCGCCGTGCATACGGTGGCGTTTGGAGGCGAGCCTGCGGGGCCGGGGGAGACGGGCGTGCTAGAGATGGATGCGACGGCGGTACGCGATGCGGCCCGGCTTCCGCTCGGGACAAACGCCGCACTCCTGCTAAATCTGGCCGGCGCGGCGCCGCAGCCGGGCAACGCCACGGCCAGGGCCGTGTTTACTGCGACCAACATCGCGACCATAACGTACTCGGCGGCGCTCGGGCCGCCGGCTGGCCACGACGGCCCCGTGTACGCCGCGGTCGAGATCAACGCAGAGGACGGCAGCGGAGGCGGCACGCGCCCCGTGTCCAGCGTGGAAGGGCTGGGCACGGCGGTCCACACCGTCGCGTTCGGCGGGGACGGCGTGGGCCGCAACCAGACGGGGACGATCACGCTTGCGGTCGACCTGGAGGGGACGGGCGCCGCCGCAACCGGCATCGACCCGCCGCGGTTTGCGGCAGGCGAGATACCCGCCGCATCCGGCCTGACCGTGCAGACCGTCCTGGTTGCGCAGACGCGGCCGCCGCCGGTCAGCATCGAGCCGGACGGCTTTACCAGGGCGGTCGACGGCACCGCGGCCGGCGGGGATGCGCGCTTGGCGATCAACGTGACGGGGCTGGCCGGCGCGCCGGACGCGCAGGGCACGGCCGCGTTCCCGACAGAGGCAGTCACGCTGACGGCCTCGTTCGGCACGGTGACGTTCCCGCCGGGCGTCACGGCAACATCCGTCCCCGCAGCCGGCGCGCTCTACCTGTACGTAGACGACGGCGGGACTTCCGACGAGGCCGCCACCGCCGCCTTGGCGTATCCAAACTCTGGCGGAATGGTGCTGCGAACGATCGTCGAGGCCGGCGGCGGCGACGGCCGCATCACGTTCGACATGCCCGTCCGCATATCCCTTGACGGCCAGGCCGGCGGCCGCGCGTTCTACATCGAGGGCGGAGCGGACGGCGCGATTATGCCGATCGACCTGGCATGCGCGGCAGACGACACGGAGCGGGTCCATCGCCAGCTCGACGGCGCAGGCAAGTGCAGGATCGAGTCGGGAGGCGACATGGTGGTCCACACGTACCACCTGACGCGGTTCGGCACGGCCGCATCCGAGCGCGGCACGCCGCCGCCCGTCGACCACACGTGCTCGATGCGCCTCGGCACGGAACGCCTGGCAGCGCAGGCCCGCCCCGGCGACTATTCCGATGCGGCCGAGCAGGCGGTGGTAAACTCGGGGTCGCTGCCGTTCTCGAGCGTCGAGCTCGAGGCGACCCCGTGGTCCGTCACTCCCCTCCCGGGCGCGCCTGTCCAGAACACAACATTGTCGCAGCTTCCGACCAACGCCACGCTGCTGAGCGCGGCCGGATCGGATGCGGGATTTGTCCCGCTGCCGGCAGGCGGCGCCGCCGTCGTCGCAAGCGGCCTTGGCGGCGGCCTAGAAGCGCCGCTGTGGTTCATGCTCAACCTGACGGGGCACGCCCAGGTGGAGGGAGCCGAACTGGCGCAGCGCGTCGAGTACACGGCAGAGTGCGCCGGCGCCAGGTAGCCCCCGCCCACTCCACTCTGGGCGCCGCGGCCCCTGATGCGGCTGCCGCATCGGCGCGATCCACCCCGTCCTGTAGCGCAACCGCCGCCTCGATCGGCCAAAAATCCCCCCGCAGGCGCGAGTGGGGGGGGGGTGAACAACTTTTGGGATCCTGCAGGCACGGCAGGCGGCCAGCACACTTAAGAGGTTGCAGGGCGGCGGCGGGCCGTGCATGAGGCCATAAGCGTCTCCGCCTTGCGAGCGCGGCAGATGCCGGGATCCAATTCTAGATGTGGGGGGGGGCGGGAGTCGGAAAGGGGGCGGCGCGGCGTGAATAGGGGCGCGGCGCGCCGGCGGCCAGCCCCTGCCGCGGCGCTTGCGCTGGCAGCTGTTGCTGTCGCCGCCGTGGCGATCGCGCTGCCGGCCGGAGGCGGAGACGGCGCCGTCTGCCGCACTGCGCCGCCGATCTGCCGCACTGCCGCCGCCGTCCCGCCAGAGCTCTGCGATGCGCCCGCCGCGTCCCATGCGCCCGCGCCGCCGGCCGCCTCGGAATGGCTCGGCCGGCTTGCCGGCGATGCGCTAGGCGCCGTGCTTCCTCCGGCAGAGGCGGCCACGTGCTCCCGGATCGCCGATGCGTACATCTTTGACGGGGACAAGTTGGTGATCACGTACACCAGGCCGGTAGACATAAGGTACGACCACATAAGGCCGTCGACCGACGGCACGATATCAAGGGCGCACTGCACGGGCGGCGACAACCGCGCCGCCTGCTACGACGTACTGGCGCACCACGAGGCATGCTACGTCCAGACGCTCAGGGGCCCCCAGCTGAGCGGCTCCGGGGTAGCCTCCTGCAACGCCGTCTCCGAGCGGCACCCATGGGGAGGGCGGGAGATACTGAGCGTTCAGGGCAACTCGACGTTCGATCTTGTCACCATCGGGACCCACATAAAGTTTTGGGAAGACTACTATTACAGCGACACGGGGTACAGAAGCACCGCCCACCTGACGGACGGGACGACCGCGAGGTTCTCGGCCGTCCGCACGGGCGGCGACTGCTTTCCGGCCGGCACCTACACGGCACGGGATGCCCTGCCTCCGTCGGTCGACCGCACGCTGGAGCCGACGCTGGATCTTGCGGCCGGCCAGCTGAAATTCAGGTCTACAGAGCCCCTCTCTGGAACCGCCCTGCCCGGCACCATCAGGATCGCCGGCGTCACGGCGCTCGACGCGGCCTCGCGCGTGAGCGTCTCGCGAGGCACCGACGTCACGGTGGCCCTCACCCCCGGCGACCATGATCTGCTCAACTCGCGGCTCGCCCGGGCGTCGACGGACACCTTCAAGACAGTCAACCTTGGGCTGCACGACTATTCGGGCAACGCCTTCCATACGGGCAGGTGGTGGCAGACCTTTGCGATCGTCCACGACAACGCCGCGCCCACGCTGCAGTACTGGTGGCTGGACTTCAACACGGGAGTGCTTACCCTGAGATTCAACGAGGCCGTGCACTGGATATACACCCCGTACGTGTACCTGGAAGATCCGCGCGGCGGCAACCGCCACTCCCTTGCGTCCGCCACCGCCCCGTCCAGCCTGCGCACCGCGACCGTCGAGCTCACAATTCCACCGAGCCTGCTCGAGACGCTCGGCGACGTGCACAGGGGGCACAAGACTGCCCAGCACACCGGCCTGCGGCTAGACCTGCTGCGCGGCGCCACGGCCGACAACTTGAACAACCGCTTTGCGGGACTGCTCGACAGGGAGATCGGGGTCACAGAGGACAGCGTGGCGCCGCGGATCGCGTCCGGCACGGCGCCTGCGCTGGACATGGCCCGGCACACGCTGGCCCTCACGTTCGACGAGCGCATCGACGTCTCCGAGTCCAACGCGGGCAGGATAAAGGTGGCCAATTCCACCGACCATGTGTACCTGCAAGGCGGGTCGGTCGGCGGCCGCGACGGCAGGTCAGTGGTCGTGTCGTTCGGCAGCATCGTCAAGGCTGAAATCGCCGACCTTGGCACGCCGCTGACCGTCTCGCTCGATGCCGGCGCATTCAAGGACATGTGGGGCAACGGCAACGCGGCATCGCAGGCGCTGGCCGCGACCGTCGGGCGCGACTGGGTGCGGCCGGGATTTAACGGCGCCTCGCTCGACCTCGAGACGGGCGACCTGGCGGCAACGTTCAGCGAGGCAGTATACGTCGACCGCGTATACGCGGTAGGCTATACCCTGCACGTGGCGGACCAGACTGCGCCGCAGCAGAAGATCCGCGTGAACCTGCGGGGCGCGGACGTTGTAACGGACGGCCGGTACGCCGACGCGGTCACGCTGCGGCTGACCGCGGCGCAGAGGGCCGCCGTCATCGGCGCCGGCGGCCCGTCGCCTGACGTACGGATAACCGTCGGCGGCTGGGCGTTCAGCGACTATCCTGTGGGCAACCATGGGTGGTACTTTCCGCTACCGGGGTCGCAGGTGGCCGTCTCGCCCGACACCGGCGCGCCGTCGAACGCGAGCGTGCCCCTGTTGGACCTGGCCAACGGGACGATCCGCATCCAGTTCGACGAGCACGTCGACCGGTCGGCGTTCAACGCGTCGGGCATGCGGGCCGAGGCGGCCAACGGCTCGTCGCTGTCCCTGGCCGGCGCCGTGCCGGCTGCCGCGTGGACGGGCCGAACGGCCGTGCTGGATCTGCCGCCCCCCCTCGCGGCTGCGGTCAGGCAGGCGTACGGAACCGGCGGCCAGCTGCTCCTGACCGTGCCGAATACGGCGTTCTCGGACCTGTCGGGAAACCGGTTCGCCGGCATGGCCAGGGTCGACATGGTCGCCGTGGGAGAGACGGGCCCGCTGCTGCTAGTGCACGGACCCCGCCTGGACCTGGGCACCGGCATCCTTGAGATGGGGTTCGACCGGGCCGTGCTCGCGCCCGACACCCTTGCAGGCGTCTCCATAGGCGGCAACGGGACCTCGCCGGTGCCCCTGGACGGCGCCGGCGCGAGCCTCGCCGGCACGCCGCCGAGCAACCTTTCGATCGCGCTGACGGACGCGCAAAAGGCCGGCGCGGCGGCGGCGCACAGGGACGGCGGATACCTGACGCTCCACGTGCCGCCGACCACGTTCAGCGACGTGCACCACCACCGCTTTGCGGGCCTCCAGAACGCCGCGCTGCAGGCCGAGCCCGACGCGCTGCCGCCCGCGCTGGAATCGGCCCCTGCGTTCAACGTCGCCGCCGGCACCGTGTCGATGTCGTTTGACGAGTACGTCGTACTCGGCACGGTCGCTCCGGGCGGGATCGACGTGTACAACCCGCACCGGGAAACGTCCCTGGCCGGCGCCGCGGTGTCCGCGCAGGGAGCGGGAGGCGGAGGAGTCTTGGACGCGGGCGTTGTGGTCACGCTGACGCCGCTGCAGCGCGCCCTCGTGTACATTGCAATGCACAGCGACCCGAACATATACGTCCGCGTGTCGAACTCGTCGATATTCGACGTGTCGGGCAACGCGTTTGCAGGCGTGGACACGGGCGCGCCGCCCGGCACGGGCGGCAATCCGGGCAGCCCGCGCGCCGCCGCCGACCCAGGGCTGCCGCCGCCCGCACTGCGGCCGGGATCCGAGCAGGCCGTTCCGCGGGGCGGCGGCGGAGATGGCGGCGCCCTGCCGCTTCCGCACCTGCCGGGCCACAAGGGGCCGATCGGGCCTGCGCCGCCGGGCGAAGGCACTGGCGGCGGCGCCCCGATGCGCTCCAGCCACCTGTCGAGCACGCTGGTGCTCAACCGCGGCGCGGACTCGCCGGTGCGCCTGGACCTGAATACCGGTATACTAGAGGTCGAGTTCACCTCGTGGGCGTACCTGCCGTTGACCAACCTGACGGAGGCGGCCATACGCGCCGGCGGCGTCAATGTGACGCTCGAGGGTGCCGCCGTCGACACATCGCACGGCCTGCTGGGATTCTTCAACGAGACGGTCGTCATAAACCTGACGGCTGCGCAAAAGGCCGCCGTCGCGGCGGCCGGCACAGAGGCGCGGCTTGTCGCGGCCGTCGGGTCGTTTGCCGACGCTTCGCGTAAACTGTCCCTGGCCATGAACGAGGCCATCGACATAACGCCCGACACGACGCCCCCGTCGCTCGTGCGGCAGGGCGCCGGCGGGCCGGCGCTGGATCTCGGCGCCGGCACCGTCGCGCTCGCGTACGACGAGCACGTGGCAGAGCCGGGCGGCGGGTTCGATGCCGGCCTGCTCGCGGTCGATGCCGGCGGGGAGCGCATGCGGCTCGACGGCGCGCAGGGCATGGATGCCGTCAACGAGACCGTAACGGTGTCCCTTGCGCCGGACCAAAAGGCGCGGCTCGCAGCCGCAGTGTCGGCGGCCGCAGGCATGGGCGCGGCCGCGACGATCGATGTTGCGCCGGGCGCGGCGGCGGACGTCTCGGGCAATGCCGCGCCGGGCGCGGCGGACGTGCCCCTCTTGGTGGGCGGCGACACGGCGGCGCCGATGCTTGCATCGCCGCCGGTCCTGAACCTGGGCACCGGCATGCTCGTGCTAGACTTTGACGAGTACGTCGCCGTCGGGGATGTCAGGCCGCAGGACGTCGCCGTGGCGGACAGGAACGGGGGCGGAAGCGAGTCGCCGTCGTCGGTGGCATCAGAGGGCGACGGCGCCCGCATACTGCTCGCATTCCTGCCGGCGCAGTCCGATGCCCTCGCGCTGTCGAACGCGACGGCGGGGCCCCTCGCGCTCACAATCGCCGGCTCGGCCGGCATCGCCGACCTGTCGGGCAATCCGTTCGCGGGGCTGTCCGGCGCAAACCTTACGGTCGTCGACGACTCGACGCCGCCGGCCCTCCTGCCCGGGACGATCCCCCAGCTGGACATCGGCGCCGGCACGGTCTCGATGATGTTCACCGAGCACATTCCGGCCGACGGCATCGACCTGTCGGGCGCGGCGATCGAGGACGTCAACGGCGCAAGCCGCATCCCGCTCGCCGGCGCGGCCGTCCTGCCGCCGTCGGGCCCAGAGGTGGAGCGCAGGACAATCGACGACGACACGCTCCGCATAGTCCTCACGCCGGCCCAAAGGGCCGCCGTCGCACTGGCCAGCCTAGAGGCCGGCCCCGTCCGGATCGACGTCCCGTCGTCGGCCATAGCGGATGCGGCCGGCCTGCGGTTCGCCGGCCTGTCGAACGCGCCGCTCGGCATCGCGCCGGATGCTACGCCTCCCGAGATCCCGCCGGGCTCGCCGCCCGTCCTGGACCTGTCCTCGGGCCTGCTCGCCGTCCCGTTCACCGAGCACGTCGATGCGCCCGGCGCGAGCATCCTGGGCGCGTTCCTGACGGCCTCTGGCGCATCGAACGCGGCCGCTCCCTCTACGATTCCGCTCGCCGGCGGGGCGGCAATCGTCGTGCCTGCGCCGCCCGGCAGCGCCTCCTTGACGGTGCGGCTGTCTGCCGGCCAGCTGGCGGCAGTGGCCGCCGCCGGCGCCTCTTCCGCGGTAAACCTGACCGTGCCTGCCGGCGCCGTCTCCGACCTGTCGGGCAACCCGTTCGCCGGCCTCGCCGGCGAGCCGATCGCCGTCGTGCTCGACGAGGCTCCCCCCGCCCTGGCATCCCTGCCGGTGATCGACCTTGACGACGGAACCGTCCTGATTACGTTTGGCGAGTACGTCGATGCCGGCGCGGCAAACGCCACGGGCATATCCGTCGCGGGGCCGGGCGGGGCCGGCCGGCCGGGCGATCCGCATGCGGGCCCCGCCATGGTGGGCCTGGAGGGGGCCGCGATATCCGTCCATCCGCCGCCCCCGTACGGACGACAGGGGGGCCAGGCGGACTTGCCGGCATCGGCGGCCGCATCCCTGTCGATCCTGGTCACGATGACGGCCGAGCAAAAGGCCGCCGCCGCCGCATCGGCGGCCTCGGAGGTATCCATCGACGGGCACACCGCCTCCATCCACGACATGTCGGGCAACCGGTACGGCGGGATCGACCGCGGCCGAGCCCTGGTCGCGCCCGACGAGACTGGCCCCGCGCCGGCATCGGCCTCGCTCGACCTGGGGGCGGGGACGCTGTCCATATCGTTTGACGAGCACGTGCACGCCGGGGCCGCCGTCGACCCGGCCGGCCTTGTGGTCGCAGTCGCGCCGCCTGCGGGCCAGTCCGCCGCGCTGCCGCCCCCTGCCGCCGTCCGGGTCGGACTTGACGGCGCCGCGGCATCGGCCTCGGAGAATGCGGTCACGGTGGTGCTGGCGGGGGATCAGAGGGCCGCCCTGCAGGATGCCGCCGGGCGGGCTGCGGGAGGCGCCCCGGCCATATCGCTCGACATTGCGCGCGGATTCGCCGAGGATCTGGCGGGCAATCCGATGGCCGCCGCCCGCGGCCTGGCCGCATTGCTCGTGCCGGATCGGACGCCGCCGGGCCTGGCCGCCGCCGGCATCGGCCCCGTCCTGAACCTGGCGTCGGGAACGCTGACGCTCGCGTTCGACGAGTACATCGACGCGCAGGGAGTGCGCCTGCACGACGTCTCGATCGCGGGCCCCGACGGGCAGAACCGGACGGCCCTTGGCGGGGCATCGCTTGCGGGAATCGCCGACTCTGGCCTTGTCACGGTGCGCCTGACCCCCGGGCAGGCCGATGCCGCAAGGTCGCTCAACGCGAGCGCCGCCGGCCGGCCCCTCGTTGCGAGCGCCGCCGCCGGCGCGTTCCAGGACCTGGCGGGAAACCCGTCGCCCGAAAACCTCTTCTCCGGCGCCGCCCTGTCCGCAACGGGGGAGGCCGGGCGGCCGGGGCTTGCAGGCATGCCCGTGCTGGACCTGGCCAACGGCACCGTGCGAATCGCGTTCGACAGGGCCGTGGAGGCGCCTCTGGCCAGCCTGCGCGGCATCTACGTCATGGGGGCGGACAGGACGGGCGGGGCGACCAGCCTTGCCGGCGCCGAGATGTACAGCGCGCCGGGATCTTCCGAGATCGCCGTCGGGCTTACCGGCGCGCAAAAGGCGTCGATCGCAAGATCGTACTCCCTGACGGGCTCGGAGGGCGCGACGATCGACGTCTCGGCCGCGGCTGGCATCGCCGACCGCTGGCGCAACGCGTTCGAGGGCCTGGCCGCCGAGCCGATGGACGTTGTTCCCGACGGCGCGCCGCCGGGCCTGTCCGGCGCGGCAGTCGACCTGTCGGCTGGCACCGTCCGGCTCGACTTTGACGAGTTCGTCGCAGCCGGCGGCGCGGATCCGTCGGCGGTGCGCATGGCATCCTCGGGCGGCGCACCGGACATACCGCTTGCCGGCGCCCGCATCCTTGCCGCCGCGGACGGGCCGTCCGTCCTCCTTGGAATGACCGCATCGCAAAAGGCCGCCGCCGCCGCGGCCCACGCCGCCGGATCGTCCCTGTCGATACTGGCCGGGCCGGGCGAAGTGGTGAGCGACCTGTCGGGCAACGCGTACGCGGGCGCGGCCGGGGCGCAGCCTGCGCCGGCCGACGTCGCGGCCGACGCCGCATCGCCGTCGCTCGATGCGCGCCTCGGGGATCCCGTACTGGACCTGGGCTCGGGCGTGCTGACGCTCGCATTCGACGAGCATCTTGCGCCCGGCAATGCCGGCGGCGCCGTGTCGCTCCTGCCCGGCGCGCCGGGGTCGGCCCCGGTCCAGCTTTTGCCCCTCCCTCCGTCGTCGGGCAGCGGCAACCGGTCGGGGCCGTCCGTCGAGTCGTCGACGGCGGCATTCCAGCTCTCGCCAGTGCAGAAGGGGAGCCTGCTCGCCGGCGGCGCCGGAGCCGGCGCGGCGGCGGCCCAGCTCGTGCGCCTCGACATGGGGCCTGGCGCCCTTGCCGACCTGGCGGGAAACCCGTCCGCCGCGGCCCTGGCGCGGCCCGTCCAGGTCGTCCCAGACTCCGCCCCGCCCTCGCTTGATCCCGACCTGCCGCCGGCGCTCGACCTGGGCAGCGGGGCGCTGCGCATTGCATTTGACGAGCCGATCGACATCCTGTCGTCCGACCTGTCGGGCCTGTCGCTGTCGGCATCGGCCTCCGAAGGCGGGGATGCGCCAGAGCCGGTCGCGCTTTCGGCGGCCCACCTGGAGCCGCCGTACGGCTGGGCCTCTTCGGTGACCGTCCTGCTCACGAGGGACGAGAGGGGGCAGCTGGGGGCCGGCGTGGCCGCGGCGGCGGCCGCCGCCGGCGACGGCGCCTCGCCCGGGGTCGTACTGCGCATCGCATCCGGCGCGTTCGCCGACATGTCGGGGAACGGCATCGAGGCGGCCGAGCTGGCCGTCGAGGCGGCCGCCGATGCCGACCCGCCGCACCTTGACCGGTCCGCGCCGCCGCTGCTCCACACCGGCGCCTCGCCGCCGAGCCTAGAGTTCGACTTTGACGAGTACGTGGACGTCTCCGGAATCGACACGTCTGGTATAGTACTGGGGGCCGCCGGGGCCAACCTCAGCGTGCCGCTTGCCGGCGCGTCCGCCTACGCGGCGCAGCTTGGGCCCGGGCAGCAGGGCGACGGCTACCGGGTCAGGATCCCGCTCACCGATGCGCAGGCCTCGGCGGCCGCATCCGCGCTCGCCGGCGGCGCGCGGCTGGTCGTCGACGCGCCAGAGGGGGCGTTTGCCGACCTGGCCGGCAACGCGTTTGCCGGCCTCGGAGGCCACGGCGTCCTGGCAAGCGGCGACGTCGCGGCGCCCGCCATGGCGGCCTCGCCCCACCTGCACCTGGGCCTGCACGTGCTGACCCTGGCGTTCGGCGAGCCCGTAAGGCTTGCCGCCGACGGCCTGGCCGGCATCGAGCTGTCCGGCTCGAACGGCTCGCACAGGACGTCGCTCGACGGCGCGCTAGCGCCGCCCGGCCCCTCGACGGCGCTGCGCATCGAGCTTGGGGCCGCGCAGGCCGAGCGGGCAAAGTCCGCGCTGCGGGCCGACGGCGGCCTGGCGATATCGATCTCGGCAGAGGCGGTGCAGGACCTCTCGTACAACCACTTTGCGGGGCTGCGGGATGCGCACGTGGATGCAATCCTCGACGCGAGGGGGCCAGAACTGGTCGAAGCGGGGCGGCATGCGCCCTCGCTCGACCTTGCCGGCGGCCTGCTCACCGTCCAGTTCAGCGAGGCCGTGGATGCGGCGCGGTACAACCTGACGGGCGCGACGATATCGCGCGCCGCCGGCGCCGGCGGCGGCCCGCCGGTGGATCTTGGCGGCGCGACTGTCCTGGCAGGCGGCGCCGGCGGCGGCCAGCCGTCGCCGACGACCCGCATTGCGATAACGGACCTGCAAAAGTCGGCGCTTGTCGGAGGCGGCTTCGGGGCGGCGGCCTTGGGGCAGGCGGCCCTCCTGTCTATTCCGGCAGGAGCCTTTTACGACATGGAGGGCAACGCCGCGCCCGCGGTGGACGGGGCGCCGCTGGCGGTTGCCCCCGATGCGGCAGGCCCGTCGTTCGACTCGCATGCGGCCCCGCCCGTCCTGGACCTGGAAAGGGGCATCCTCGAGGTGCGCTTTGACGAGCCGGTCGAGATCTCTTGGCCGGCAGCCAGCGGCGGCGTTCCTGCATCGGGGCCGCTCCCGAGGCTGGACATTGCAGTGTTCGAC
The DNA here is from genome assembly GCA_965242695.1 of Cenarchaeum sp. Lineage (GTDB taxonomy): Archaea > Thermoproteota > Nitrososphaeria > Nitrososphaerales > Nitrosopumilaceae > Cenarchaeum. The sequence continues at coordinate 458,180 of CBDESU010000001.1, forward strand.
GGCTCGTCGGGAGGCGACGGGCGGCACCGCGTGCCGATTGCCGCGCCGCCGGCGGAGCTGCCGCAAGAGGGAGGCGCCGCCAGCAGAACGATCTCGATCTCGCTCGATCCGGGCCAGAGGGCCGCCCTGGCCGATGCAATCGACGCCTCTGCGCTGCTCGGCTTTGGGGCCGGCGCGGTCCTTGTCGCAGGCGACGGCCTTGTGCGCGACCTGTCCGGAAACGGCCTTGCGGGATACGCCGCCGGCGCAGGGGGAACAGGCGGCACGGCGCTGGCCGTCGTGCCGGATGCCGCTCCGCCGGCCCTCGACCCGCGCCGCCCGCCCGTGCTGGACATGGGATCGGGCATGCTGACGGCGTGGTTTGACGAGTATGTAGTCCTGGCGGCCGGCCCTGCCGGCCCCGCCGCGCTGGAGATTGAGATGAACGGAACCGGAACCGGAACCGGAACCGTCGGCGGATCCCTCTCCCTGGCCGGCGCCTCGGTGCAGGCGCCGCCCGCGGACGGATCCGAAGAGGTCGTCGTGCGTTTGACGCACGACCAAAAGGCGTGGCTGGCCGCCGCCGGCGCCGCCGGCCCCGATGCGCGGCCCGTCCTGCGCGTGGGCCCCGGCGCGGCCGCGGATCTGCACGGAAACCCGAACGCGGCCGCATCGGCGCCGGCCGTGCTCGTGCGACCCGATGCGGCCCCGCCGCGGCTAGAGGCCCCGCCCGTCCTGAACACCGCCCTGGGGGACGTCCACTTTGATCTTGACGAGTTTGCAGACGCGCGGCGGGCCGCCCCTGAGGGGCTGGCGATCGAGAATGCGGACGGCTCGCAGCACGTGCGCCTTGCGGGGGCCGGAGCCAGGGCCGTGCCGGCCGGGGCGGGGCTGCCTGCCGACTATTCGGATCGCATCGACGTCGAGCCGGCAGGCGCGCAGCTTGCCGCCATACTCGGGTACGCCTCGGCAGGCGGCCCGGCCGCGGTCCGGCTCAACATGTCCGGCGCCGCATTCGAGGACATGGCCGGCAACGCCATCGCGCCGCTTGCGCGCGCGCCGCTGACTGTAACCGACGACGCCGGCGGCCCCGATCTGCTGTCCGTGCGCGTCGACCTCGGCGACGGGGACGTATCCCTGTCGTTCAACGAGACCGTCGATGCCGCAGGCGCGATCCTCTCGCAGATGCGCCTTGGCCCGCCGGGCGGCGCAGGCGGCGGCATCTCCCTTGCCGGAGCGTCCCTGCTGCTGCCGCACGGCGTAGAGTCGGACAGGATCGAGCTGCAGCTGTCCGGCGCGCAAAAGGCCGCCGCCGCGGCGGCGCACGCCGCATCCGCCCCGGGAAGCGGCCTGGCCCTTGCCGCCCCGCCGGGCGCCGTCGACGACGCGTACGGCAACCATGCCGGACGCCTGAACGCCAGCGCGGCGGTCGAGCCAGACGCGACGCCGCCGGCGCTGCTGCCTGCCCATTCGGGCCGCGACGCGCCGCACCTCGACCTTGGCACCGGGGTGCTAACGCTCCGGTTCAGCGAGCATGTCGCCACGGCGGCCATCGACCCGTCGGGCATATCCGTGCGCGGCGCCAGTGCGGCGGGCGACGCCAGCGGCGGCAGCGGCCTGGCGGTCAATCTCGCCGGCGCATCCGTATCGCAGGCCCGCGAAGGGCCCTACTCGGACTCGATCTCGATAAGGATGGCGCCGGAGTCAAAGGCGGCAGCGGCTGCGTCCGTCGGCCCCCGCTCGCTTGCCGGCCTGCTCGACATCGGCGCGAACGCATCGGTTGCAGACCCGTCGTCGGTGGGCATGCTGCCCGTGTCCGGCGCGCCGCTGCTTGTGAGGCCCGACAGGTCGCCTCCCGTCGTCGATGCGGCCCGCTCGTACGTAGACCTGCGCGACGGCACGGTGGCGATCGCGTTTGACGAGTACGTCGAGGCGGTCGACACGTCGAGGATGGCCGTCGGCGCGCAAGGCGCCGCCGATGCGGTCTCTTTGGGATCCTTGTCCGCCCCCGCGGCCCCGTCCGATACGGTGGTCGTGCGCATGACGGCAGACCAGACGCTCGCAGTCGCATCTCTCCTCGAGGCCGCCTCGGCCGGCGGCGCAGAGGCGGAGGGGCGCGCCGTCCTGCACATCGGGCCGGGAGCGCTCGCCGACGCGTCCGGCAACCGGTTCGCCGGCACCCCCGCCGGCGCCGGCCTGGTCCCGGGCTCTACGCTGCCGCCGATATCCGTAATCGGCGCATCCGTGACCGCGCCCGGCACCGTCGAGATCGAGTACTCGCACGCCGTAGAGTCCTCTCCAGAGGACTATGCGCTAGAGGTGGACGGCGAGCGGCGCACGATCGCCGGCGTGTCCGGCTCGGGCGGCGCGGTGTACGCGGTATCATTCGAGCCGGCCGATGCCCGGCCGGATGCGGCCGGAACGGTCTCGATCGGCAGGCTGTCGGGCCCCGGCTACCTGTTTGGCGGCGCCGATGCCGCTGCGGTGTCCGACGGGCAGGCGCCGAGCGCGGTGTCCGCCGCCGCGGTCGGCGCCTCGGCCGTATCGCTGCACTTTGACGAGCCGGTCGCCGGCGTCGACGCGTCCGACTTGGCCGTAGCAGGGGTCGGCTCGAGGGCCGTCGAGATCGCCGGCGTGTCCGGCTCGGGCGCATCGCGGCTCGTCCTCGTCGGCGCGCCGGCGTTCGCAGGCGGCGCGTCGGGGACGATCGAGGTGCTCGCCGCCGGCGCGTTCGAGGACCTGGCCGGCAACGCCAACGGCGCGCCTGCGCGCATCGACGTACAACCGGCCTCCGTGTCCGTCCGCGCCGAGGGGCCGGCCCCGGTCGTCCTCACGGCCGACACGGTGGTGCGCAACGTGACGGGCGCGGCGCCGCGCATCGACCTGTCGGCGGTCAACGGAACCTTCCCCGAGGCCGGCGACTTTGCGGTCGTGGTGCGGGGCGCCGGGGATGCCGCCCCGTCCGCCACGGTCGTCTTTCCGGCCGGGACGTCGGCCGTCTCGGGGCTGCCTGCCGACTCTGTGATTGAATTCTCGACGGTCGCCCGAGCCGTGCCCGACAGGGCCGTGATCGGCGGCGGCGAGATCGGCATCGTCGTCGAGCTTGGCCGCAACGGCACCGTCGTGTTCGACAGGCCCGTGCGGATAGTGCTGCCCGGGGCGGCCGGCCACGCCGCGTTCTGGATGGGCGCCGACGGCGCGGTCTCGCCGATCGGGCGGTGCGCCGGCGGCGTGCCGGATCCCGTGCCCGCCGGCGCCGCCGGGGAGGCGGAGGCGGCCGCCGCCGCAGAGGCGCACCTCGGCGGCAGCGGAGAGTGCGCCGCCGACACCGCATCGGGCGCCAAGGTGATCTACACGCACCACTTTACCGCGTTCGGGACGGTGGCGCCGCCCGCCGCCCGGGAGCCGCTGCCGCCGCTGGCCGGAGCGGCCGCCGGGGACGGGGACGGCGCGCCCGCGCCGCCGCCGGCGGGCGCATGCGCTGCCAACCTCACAGGGTGCTCGTTCGAGGCATACGATGCGCCCTCCGTCGGCGGCCTGCGCCCTGTCGGACCGGGCGCGGCGTTTGGCGGCATGCTGTACGCGGCGGGGCCGGCCTCGAACGCCCCGCTCGGCGAGTCCCTGTACGCGATCGACATGGGGCGCGGCGGACCCGGCGCCGTTGCCGCCTCGGTCTCGGAGATCGAGCTGCGGATATTCGACGGCATCGACGCCAGGGTGGACATACTCGGCGTGTGGGCCGGCGGCGGGGCGCCGGATCCGGCGGGCGCCGCATCGACTCCCCCGCTGCTTGCCGCCGCCGCGACGTACCAGATACCCGTCCAGGGGGCCGCCGCCGACGGAAGCCTGTCGCCGCCGGTGCCCGTACTGCTCGTCATCGACGCCGCCGCCGGATCCCTTGCGGGGCATATCGACCTGTCGTATGTCAACCACAGGGGCCTGCTCGCCTCGGCCGGCGTGCCGGCGCTGCTCGACGCCTATGCGGCCGCCGGCGCCGCGTACGTCGGGATGCCGCCCGACCCGGCAGCCGCGGCCGGCGACGGGGCGCCGCCGGCCACAGGCCCCATCCTGCTCGTAAACGTCTCGGATCCGTCGGCCCCCGCACTGGTGCCGATATACGACGACGATGCGGCATCGCCCCCGTCGCCGGCCGGATACTACTATCCGCGCGAGGGGTGGCAGCCGACGGCGATGGCCGCCCGCGGCACGGCCGTGTACATGGTCGGCGAGGCGTGGCGCCCGGCGGAAGGCGGCGCTGGCGCCGCCGCCGCCGGCCAGGGCACTGCCTCGCAGGGCCTGCACGGGCTGCACACGCTGTCGTTTGCGGCGGGGGGGACGGCCGGAGCCATAACGCCGCGCTACTCACTCGTCTCGAGCATTGCGGCGGCGGGCGAGCAGGGAACCGATGCCGATCCCTCGCAATACGCGGCGATCGGCATGGCCGTCGACCCTGTCCGCTCAAAGCTGTACGTCCTGTACGGGAACGGCACGATCTCGGTGTACGCACTCGATGCCGCCGACATGTCCATGCCGCCGGTGCCGTCGTTCCTGTACCACCTGGACGCGTCCGTGCGGGATCCGCGCGACCTGGCCCTTGACGCCGGGACGGGGGTGCTGTACGCGGCCGACGGCGGATCGGTGCGGGTCTACGATGCCGCCGCCGACATTCTTGTCGCGACGGTGGCCGATGCCGCCGCCGGAGCGGCCGGAGTCTCCAGCCTGGTGCTGGCCGGGCCGCCGCCCGGCGCCGCCGCCGCGACCGTGTACGCATTGCCGGCCGATCCGTCCGCCCCCGTGAGAATAGTGGGCATCCTCGGTGACATGGTCGGCGGAGGCGAAGGCGACGGCGCCGGCGAAGGCGGCGCGACCGATCGGCAGCCTGGGCCGCCCCCCGTCGTAGTCGCCGCGCCGCCCCCGGCGCCATCCGCGGGCCTGTTCTTTGGCGGAGGCGGCGGCGGAGGCGGCTCGGGCGGCGGCGGATCGGGACCGACCGGGCTGGCCGCCCGCCCTGATGCGGTCGTGGTCCGCTCCGTATCCTGGGACTGCAATGACGGCACGATGCGGATAGTAGTGGCCAGCGCCGGCGAAGGCGGCGGGGCGGCGCCGGACGTGGCCGTGCTGTCGTCCGCCGGCGCAGCCGCGGCGCGCAATACGGGCGAAGCATCCGGCCAGGGACTGTTCACGTACGAGGCGCCGCTTCCAGGCGACGGCGTAGTCTCGATCAGGGCCGTGCTGGCCGACGGCCGCGCGGTGGCTACGGCGTCAAAGACGGTCCGCACGGACGGCCAGTGCGAAGGCGAGGTGGCGTTTGACGGAGGCCGCCTCCCTGCCGCCACCTCTGCCGAAGCGGCCTCTGCCGACGCCGCCTCTGCGCCGTCGGACGCATCCGGACTGTCGGGGGCGGATGCGCAGCCTGATGCCGATGCCGAGCCGCCCGCATCTCCGCGAACCGGCGGCGCCGCCTCTTCAGATCCTGATGCCGAGCCGGCCGCCGCGCCGGAATCGGAGGCTCCGCCGGGGCCCGCAGCGGCGGCATCTACGCCCGAGCCCGGGCCCCCAGCCGGCGAAGCCGCGCAGGCCGAGCCAGTGGCGCCGCGGCCCGATGCCGCCGCATCCTCAGAGGCGGCGGATCCGGCAGATGCGGCCGATGCGCCGCGGCCCGATGCCGCCGCATCCGGGCCCGAGGGCGGCGGCTGCCTGATCGCAACGGCGGCATACGGAACCGAGCTTGCGCCACAGGTGCAGGTGCTCCGCGAGGTGCGCGACGCGGCCGTCATGTCGGAGGGATTCGGCCCCGCATTCATGGCATCCTTCAACACCGCATACTATGCGGTCTCGCCGCAGGTGGCCGACCTGGAGCGCGAGCATCCCGCACTGCGCGATGCGATCCGAGCACTGATCGCGCCGATTCTGCACCTGGCAGGGCTGGCCGCGGCGCTGGGGCAGGGAGCCTTGGCGTACGCAGCCGCGGCGGCGGTGGCCGTTGCACTGTCCCTCTTGGCGGCCGCCCGCGCCGCCGGGCGCGCCGACGCCCCGCCCTCGCCAGCGCGTAGGCAGGGGTCCCTAGGGCGGGATGCCGACCGTGCGGCAGCCGACGGCGCGCACGCGGCACTGCTGGCGCCCGAGCGCACCTGTTCCAAGCCTGCCGGCAAGGCGCGGCAGGCACGAGGCCGGACGCCCCGGACCTTGGGGGGCGCCTGACCATGCTTGATCGGGCATGCGGTGCGGCCGATCCCATGCCGGTTCCGCCCCCACCCCTGCGCTCCTCCGGCGGCATGGCGTCCCTGTCGGGGCTGCCGTGCCGGGCATCGCCCGCCGCCTCCTCCTCGCATGGCCGTACGCGATCGACGCACCGGCATAATCGTACATCGACCACTGCGACGCCGCATGCCCCCGCAGTCCGCCTCGCAGCGGCGGGCCCCTCTTGCCGCGTCGGGCCTGGGCACCGCCGCATGACCGAGATGCCGCGACCCTTCCGCCGCATGCCGCCGGCAGGACTCGCCTGGCCTGCAAACGATCGCCATTTACACCGGGGGCCACAGCTAGGCGGCATTGGACGGGCGGAATGCGGCTGGACGTGATGCGGGGTGAGGTTGCATGCCGGGTGCATCGAGCGGCGGCGGACTGCCGGTCTGCCTGCATCTGCGCCCGCGATGGCGCTTGTCTTGGCCGCCGTCGCCGTAGCCGCCGTCGCCGTCGCCGTCGCCGTGCCGGCCCTTTCGCCCGACGCCGTCCATGTCGCGGGCGGTGACGACGCCGCGGCCGCCGCGGCCGCAGTCGCCGGCGCCGCCGCGGCCGCCGCGCAGGCCATACTGCTCGGCGCAACGGGGGCGGACATCCTGCCAGAGGCCGAGGCCCAGCGCTCGCGGATCACGTGGATTGGGCTGTATCAGGACTATGGCCCCAGAATCAAAATCGTCTTTAGCTGCTGGCCGGTGCCGAGCACATACAACTCGGACTACCGCCTGGTCATCGACGGCGAGCGCCGCAACCTGCACTCCTTCCTGTACGCCGGCAGGGCGGTGCTCTTCCGCATCACGGGCGACACCGACACCTCGTCGACCGGCACGCTCGACATGCGGGCATCGACGCGGAGCAGCCTTGGCTGCTGGCACCCGGCCCATTCTGGAATAACCGTGCCGGACAGGTCGTCCCCCCAGCTCCTGGGCGTCAACTACGACCGCGAGAACTCGCGGATCACGTTCGTAACCGGCGAGGCGCTCCGGCAGGGCTCGCCCCCTCCCAGCTCGATCGCGATCAAGTGGATGGACGTGCCGGCGCCGTCCGGACGCCAGCACTGCGCCGCCGCGCCCGGCGGGCAGGTGTGCACGAACAGCTTGTACGCCTCCTGGTCGGCCCAGCGCCTGCTCTCGCACTGCGGCGCAGGCGGCGGCGATCCCATCTGCGGCAACGCGGCGAGCCTGGGCGGAGCGACGCTGTCCAAGCGCAGCGCGGCGGTATACGACATGAGCCTCACCGCAGCCCAGGTCTCGGCGCTGGACGGGCACCTGGCCCGGGGCCACTCGCTGGTCGCGACCGGCGCAGGCGGCGCCGCCGACGCCGCCGGCAACCGCCTCAGGCCCTCCCTGATGTTCGTCACGCCCGTCCCTGACTCGTCGCCCCCCGAGGTTCGGTCCGCCTCGCTGGACATGGACGGCGCGCTGCTGACGCTGCGGTTCAGCGAGCTCGTCAACCCGTCTGCAACGCGCCCCGCCTCGATCGCGCTCGTCCTGCCCGGCGCCGGGGCCGGCGGCCCCGCCAGCGCATCCCTGGAAGGCTCCGTGGTGCCGGGCGGCCCCGTGCCGGGATCCAACGGCAGCGTTGTCACGATAAGGCTCGCGCCGGAGCCGATGGCCGCCGCGGCGGCGGCGGAGCGGATCGGCGGGGCGCTGGCAGTCAACTTTACGGCCGGCGCGTTCAGGGACGTGTCTGGAAGGGGCGCGGATGCGTCGGAACCCGGCGGCATCGCGCTCTCCGTGATCCTGGATACGAAGAGGCCCGCCTGGAGGGTCGCACCGCACCTGGACTTGGACGCGGGCACAATGACCTTTGTATTTGACGAGTACATCGACGCCTCTGCGTCGCGCCCCGGCCGGATCACACTCGGGGGCGCCAACGGCAGCGGCGCCTTCGACCTGGGCGCGGCGGCCCTGCCGGACGGGGACGGCCAGACGGTCGCGCTCACGCTTGCCGGATGGCACAGGACGCGCGCCCAGGCGATCCTGAACGAGGAGCCGCCGCTCCGGGCGGTCATTGCCCGCCCCTTCAGCGACCTGTCCGGCAACCTCAACCGCGAATGGACGGTCAGCCCGACCGTAGTGCCCGACACCACGGCCCCCGTCGTATACAACGCGACGCTGGACCAGGGAGCCGGCCGGCTGATCCTGGCGGCGAGCGAGCCCCTTGACGCCTCGCGGGTCGATCTCGGGTCGATCTACATTGGCGGGAATGCGGACGGCCTGCCGGCGAACCAGACGTCGTCCGGAAGCCTGGTCCATGCGTACGGGGCGCTCGGCGCAGTGCAGCACGGCCGGATGAGCCTGGCCGGCGCCTCGCCGCCAGCGTCCGACGGGAATGCGCTGTCCATGGGGCTGACTGCGGCGCAGAGGGCCGCCTTCCTGGGCGAGTACGAGTTTTACGGAGGCCTGGTCGCCAACCTCACAGCTCCCCTGTACGACACGGCCGGCATCGCAACGGAGCAGGCGCGGATTGCCAACGACTCGGTCATAGTCCTGGAGGATGCGGCGGGACCCGCGCCCGACCCCGACCTGCCGGCGTCGGTGAATCTGGCCACCGGCACGATGGCGGTGCACCTCGACGAGTACGCCATAGTGGACGAGACGGCGCCGCGGAAGGTGAGGATCGTGGGCGCCGACGACGGCGCGCCCATTGCGGCGGCCTCGTCCGTCAGCGACGGCCCCAACGATGCGGCCCCCGTGGTCGCCCTCGGGAACCACACGGGACGCTACAACGTCACTGCATCGGCGCGCATCGTGCTCGACGTGGATCCGGGCGGACTTGCCGCGCTGGCCGAGGCCCACTCGAACGGAACCGCCGCGGTCCTGGTGCTCGAAGAGGGCGCGTTTGCCGACCTGCACGGGATCCGATCCGCCGCCGCGACGTTCAGGTCGGGGCCGACCATCGCCGATCTGATCGCCTGGTTCAGCGGGCCGTCGGCGGCCGAGCCCTTCCCGTACGACTCTTCGCCCCGGATCAGGTTCGCCGACGATGCATCCCCGCCCGGCCTCGTGCCGGGGGAGGCGCCGGTGCTGGACCTGGAGCGCGGCACGCTCTCGATGCGGTTCAACGAGACGATCCACATGCAGTGGATCGACCTGGGGGCCGTCAGGCTGCGCAGCGCGCAGTGGGACGGGGCGCTGTCCCTGGCCGGCGCGTCGCTGCCCGACGGCGACTCGGACACGGTCGTGATCGCGCTGTCCGAGTCCCACATGGCCGAGCTTGCAGGGCGCGGGCCGGCCGCCCTGGGCACGCTGGTGCTCGACGTGGGATCCCACGCGATCTCCGACCTGGCGCACCACGACTTTGCGGGCCTGGCGGGCTCTCCGATCTCGGTCGTGCGCGACACTGCCGGGCCGCGCATCCTCGATGCGGCCCTCGATCTGGGCACCGGGGTGATGTCGGTGCGGTTTGACGAGGCGGTCGACGCCGCTGGCCTGAACGCATCGGCGCTCACGGTGCGCGCCGGCGCCGGCTCCGGCGCCAACTCGACCGCCGGGGCGGGCGTTCCGCTCGCCGGCGCCGCCGTGGCGCCCGCCCCGCAGGGCCGCGCTGCCGGGGCGGACGGGCTGGTGGAGCTGGCCATACCGCACCGCCTCCTCGATGCGGTCGTCTCGTCGGTGGGACCGGGCCTGCCGGATGCCGCGCCGGGAGCGGCCCCGGACCTGTGGCAGGGGCTCTTGACGCTCTACTTTTACGGCGCGGTGCTCAATGCAGCGCCGGGACTGGTGCAGGACCTGTGGGGAAACGAGTTCGGCGGGGCGGCCGGATGGCCGCTGCGGATCGTCCCAGATGCGGTTCCGCCGAAGCTTGACGACGCGCGGGCCGGCACGGCGCATCCGGCCGTCCTGAACCTGGAGGCCGGCACGATCTCGCTCAGGTTCGACGAGAGCGTGTCGGTAGCGCTGGCCGACGCGTCGCTCATGCGCGTGGCGCACCGTAACGGATCCGCCGTCGCGGAACTGGCCGGCGCGGCCGTCGGCGCCTCCACCGCCGGCGAGTCCGTGGGGCCGGCAGCGCAGCGGCCCTCTGCGCCGCGGCTCGACGACCTCCTGGTGATCCGGCTGACGGGCGCGCAGGATGCCGCGCTTGCGGCCGCAGTTGCCGCGTCGGCCCCGGCCCTGGATATAGTGCTGGCCGCGGGGGCCGTCTCTGATGCATCGGGCAACGCAAACACCGCGACTGCGCACAACCTCTCCGTTGCGGAGGACAAGACGCCGCCGACGCTGGCCCCCGGCGGGCCCCGCCCGTCGCTCGACATAGAGCGCGGCCGGCTGTCGGTCTGGTTCAGCGAGGCCGTCGACGGGCCGTCGGCCGATGCGGGAGGGCTGCGCGTGACGGCCGCGGCCGGCGCCCATCCGACAGGCCTGCTCGGGGCGCGGCTGCAGGCGTCCGCCGGCGGCGAGCTCGCCGCGCTGCTGACCGAGGCGCAGCGCGCGTCCGCGGCCAGGGCCCTGCGGGCCGCAGAGGCGGGCGGGCCGCCGGCGGACGGCCCGCAGGGCGCGCGCCTGTTCCTGGATATAGAGGGCACCGCGGTCGAGGATCTTGCGCACCACCGGTTCGCCGGCGCCTCGGGCCTGCCGCTGGACGTGGCGCCCGACCGGTCGCCGCCTGCCGTGTCGTCGGCCGTGCTGGACCTGGGCCGCGGCGCCGGGACGCTCACGCTGCGCGCCGCGGCCGGCGAGCACCTGGACGGGAACGCCACTAATCCGTCCCTGCTCGCGCTGCGCGGCTCCGCGCACGGCGGCGCGTGCCATACCGCGCTCGGCGGCGCGCCGGGCCTGCACGCCACGTCGGGCTCTACGATTACGGTGCGCCTGACGGCGGAGCAAAAGGCCGCGATCGATGCGGGATGCGGCAGGGACGGCCCGTCGCTCGTCAACGTCTCGGCCGGCGCGTTCGCAGATGCGTCGGGCAATCCCGTCCGGGCCGGCGCCGCGGCCAACCTGTCCGTGGCGCCGGACAGGTCGGGGCCCGCCTTGGCGGCGGATCCCGAGCTGGACCTTGGCGCCGGAACGCTGCTGCTGGAGTTTACGGAGCGCATAGGGGCCGGATCGGCCGACGCATCGGCCCTGACGCTGGAGGTCGGGAGCGCGGGGACGCCCGCCCGAATTCCACTCGAGGGCGCGGCGGCGGCCGCCCCTCCGCCGCCGTCGCACCCCGCGCTCTCCTCGCGCGGCCCGCAGGAGGACCATGCTGCGCTGGTCGCGCTCAGCCTGACGCCTGCCCAAAAGTCGGCCGCCGTCCTGGCCGGCGCCGGCGCCCCGGCGCCGGTGCGCGCGGACATGTCGGCTGGGCTCGCCGGCGACATTCTCGGCAACCGCTTTGCGGGCGAGTCCGGCCGGGCGGTGTCGACCGTCGCCGACGCGGCGCCGCCTGCCATCGCCAACGCCTCGCTCGACATCGGCGCCGGCTCGCTCGTGCTGTACGCCGACGAGCATGCGGACGGCGCGTCGATCGACCCGTCCGGGGTGCGCATCGCCGGCCCGCCCGGCGTGGGCCTGTCCGGCGCGCACCCGTCCGCCTCGCACTCTTCGGCGCGGCCGGCCGTAGTGCTGAACCTGACCGAGGCGCAGAGGGCCTCGGCGGCGGCGGCCCACAACGGCACGACGGAGGGCCTGGCCGTCGACGTCGACGCGGCCGCGTTCGCCGACCTGTCCGGAAACCCCGTGCAGGCGCGCAGCGGGATTGCGCTCGCCGTGGCCGCCGATGCGGACCCCCCCGCACTGGCCGCGGATCCCGTGCTGAACCTGTCCGACGAGACGCTCACGCTGTGGTTTGACGAGTGGGTCGACGCCTCGCGCACCGACACATCCGGCATACGCGCGCACGGCGCGCAGCAGGCAGGGGCGCCGGCGGGAGGGCCGGGGACTGCCAGCCTTGCCAATGCGACGCTGCGCGCGGCATCCGACGGCGCGCGCGTCACCCTTGCGCTCACCGATGCGATCGAGACTGCCGTGCTTGCCGCCAACCTCACGCACGGGCCGCTGCGCATAACCTTCCCCGACGGGGCGTTTCGCGACATGTCCGGCAACGCCCTGGAGAACGCGGCCAACCTCACGCTGGCGATCACGTCCGACGGCGACGCGCCGCTGCCGTGCGGGGCCCACAACGCATCCGATCCGGGCATGTGCGGAACAGGCGGCGCCCCGGCCGGCCAGGTGCTCGACCTGGATGCGGGCATGCTGCTGCTCCGCTTTGACGAGCCCGTCGATTCCTCCCGGATCGACCTGGCGGGGCTGGCCGTCGGCGGGGCGGGCGGGCTCAACCGCACCTCGCTTGGCGGCGCCGCGGTGGTCGCGCCCGACGCGGACACGGCGCACCCCTCGGTGGCCCTTACGCGGATGCAGCTTGCGGCCGCATCGTCGGCGCACCGCGCCGCCTCGCAGGGGCCGCAGCAGGACGACGGCGCCTCCCTGCTGCTCGACATTGCAGAGGGGGCTGTGATCAACGCAGCCGGAATTCCGATTCGGGGCGTAGAGGGGCTTGCCCTTGGCGTGCGCGACGACACGACGGGGCCCGCGCCGGACGCCGTCCGCGCCGCCTCGCTGGACATGGGCATCGGCGAGCTTGCCGTGCCGCTCGACGAGTGGGCCGACCCGGCGCAGGTCAACGCCTCTGCGATAGCGCTCCGGGCGGGAGGGCAGTCGACGGCGGTGAGGCTGGGCGGGCCGGGGGCGCCCCCTGCGCAGGCCCTGGGCGACGTCGTCGCGGTGCGCCTCTCGCCGGAGCAAAAGACGGCCGCCGCCGCGGCCCTAGAGGCGGCGCGGCAGCCGGGCGCGCCGCTGGGCCCCATGGCGGCCGACCTTGACGCCGGCGCCTTTGCCGACCTGTCGGGCAACCCGTCGGGGCGGGCATCGGCGCTGCCCGTCAACGTGACTGCCGATGCGCTGCCGCCGGGCCTTGCCGCCCCGCCGGCACTCGACCTCTCGTCGGGGGCCCTCGTGCTGCGGTTTGACGAGCAGGTCTGGGCGGCGCCGGGGGCCGACCCGTCGGGCCTTGCGATCTCCGACTCGGCCGGGGATCATGCCACGCTGCTATCGGGCGCGGCGCTCCCGTCCGACCCCGACGTCGCCGTCGTACTGGCCCTCTCGCAGGCGCAAAAGGCGTCCGTCGTCGGCGCGCTCGCCGCCATCGCCCCCGCCTCCGACCTGTACCTGTCCATTCCCGCCGGATTCTTCGTCGATTCTGGCCGGCTCGGCTCGGCGGCCGTGCAGCGCGTGCCGGTCGCAGTCGCACTCGATGCGGCCCCGCCCGAGCTGTCCGCCCCTGCGGGCCAGCCACACGCGCTGGACCTGTCCGCCGGAACGCTGGCGCTGCGGTTCGACGAGCACGTCGATGCGGCGCGCACCGATGCGGCGGGCCTGAGCCTTGTCGGGGCGGCGGGGGCCGGCCGGGTGCCGCTCGCAGGCGCCGCCGTGTCGGCTGCCAACGGCGCGTCTGCCGGCGGCCTGCTCGTCTCGCTCACGCCGGATCAGAAGGCGCGCGCCGTCGCAGTCGGCGCGGCGGGACTCGATGCGTCCGGCTCGTCCGTCTTTGACCTGTCGGGCAACCCGATGCGCGCCGTCCGTTCGATCCCGCTCGGCGTCTCTGCCGACACGGCCCCGCCGGATCCAGACGAGGCCGGCATCGTGCTGGACCTCTCGGCCGGCACGCTCGAGGTGAGGTTCGACGAATACGTCGACGCCTCGCGCATGAACGCATCGCTCATACGGATACTCGACGGGCTTGGCGTGGAGCACGCCTCGCTGGCGGGGGCCTCGGCCGCGCCGTCGGCGGGCGACGGCACGGTCGCGGTCGTCTCGATGACCGCGCACCAGGAGGCGTCCGCTGTCGAGGCCACGCGGGCGGCCGAGGGCCGGCCGGCGCTCGCATCGATCGCCGCCGGCGCGTTCTACGACCTGTCGGGGAACCCGTCGCCGGCCGTGCGCGCCGCCCAGATTGTACTGGCCGCCGACGGCGATCCGCCGCGCCTGGCCGACGGCATCGCGCCCGAGGTGGATCTGGGCTCGGGCATCCTCACCGTGCGGTTCAGCGAGTACGTCGACCTCGGGACCGCAAACCTGTCGGGGGCGGCGGTGCGCCCAGCACTCGGCGGGGATGCGCCCGCCGCCCCGGCCGTTCCGCTCGCGGGCCTGTCGGCCGGCGGCGGCGGCGGGTACGCCAGGGACATGGCGGTGGCGCTAGCCCCGTCCGGCAAGGCGGCCGCGGTTGCGGCGTACGCCGCCTCGGGCGGCCTGCTCTTGGACATGCGGCCCGGGGCCGTGGAAGACCTTGCGATGCACGGGTCGGCCGCAGTCGACGGCGCCCGCATGGCGGTCGCGCCCGACTCGACGGCGCCCGGGCTGCTGCCGGAGAATGCGACGCTGGACATGGGCCGCGGCGTCCTGCGGATACACCTTGACGAGTACGTCGATGCGGCGGCGGCCGACGCGTCCGCGCTTGCGCTCGTGATCCTGCCTGCCGGCGGCGGCGGGGGCGGCGGGGGCGGCGGGGGCGGCGGCGGCGGCGGTGCGGAGGAGGCGGGCCGGCTGCCGCTTGCCGGCGCAAGGGCGGTCGCCAGTCCCAACGCCTCCGATTCCGGCGCCTCGGCCGGCATCGGCGCCACCGACGCGCCGGCCATCCTGCTTACCGCCGCCCAAAAGGCGTGGGCGCACCGCGTCCCCGAGGGCCGGCTCGGCCTAGAGGCGGCGCCGGGCGCGTTCGCGGACCTTTCGGGCAACCAGCTGTCCGACGCCGGCGCCCGGCTCGGGGTCGATCGCGCGCCCGACGGCATCCCCCCGGCGCTCGATCCGTCGTCGAGGCCCGTCCTGAACCTGGCCACCGGGCGCCTGGCCGTTGCCCTCGACGAGTTCGTCGACGCGCGCGCCGTCGACATGTCTGCCATTGCGATACTCGGGGGCAACGGCAGCGGACGGCAGCCTGCCGCCGACGCCGTCGTAGTCGCATCCCTCGAGGGCGCCGCGCTGGTCGAAGGGGCCGCGCAGGGCGCGCCCGGCATCGGCGGCATGCCCCGCGTGCAGCTCCAGCTTACGGCCGGACAGGCGGCCGCCGCCGAGGAGTTCCGCCTGTCAGGCGCCGCCGGCGGCGCCCTCTCGATCGGGCTGCGGGCCGGCGCCTTTGCCGATCTCGCCGGCAACCCGTCGCGGGCGGTCGCCGCCGCGCCCGCCCTGGTGCTGGACGACGATGCGGCGCCCCTGCTGGCCGCCGCCCCGCTGCTCGACCTCGACGGGGCCGGCGCCACCCTGTCGATCCTGTTCAACGAGGCCGTCGATGCGCCTGCCATAGACCTGGCCGGCATTGCGATAGCCGCGCCGGGCCGCGCCCCCGCCGCCGGGGCCGCGCCGGGCCTGTCCGGCGCCGCGCTGCCGGCCGCGCCGGCCCCGAACGTGTCGATATCGCTCACGCCGGCGCAAAAGCTGCGCGTGCTCGGCGACCTGTTCGATCCGGACGGCCCCGGATCGCTCGAGCTCGGAATATCGCCCGCGGCCGTCTCGGACCTGGCCGGCAACGCATTTGCGGGGGTCAACGGCTCGTACCTGCCGGTGCGCCCGGACACGACGCCCCCGCGCCTTGCAGCTCCGCCGGTCCTCGACCTGGGGGCCGGCACCGTCAGAATCGAGCTCGACGAGGCGGTGCTGGTGCCCGCCGGCGCCGATCCGGCCGCCGGCATGCTGCTGGGCCTTCCCGCGTCCGGCCCCGCGGCTGCACTCGTGGGCATGGGCGGCTCGGAAATGTCCCTCTCGCCCGGCAGGGATGCGATCCTGGTGTCGCTGACGGCTGCGCAAAAGGCGTCCGCGGTGGCGGCCGCGGCGCGGCAGGCCGCCGCCCCGCACTCGCTGATCATCCCGAACGGCACGATAACGGACGTCTCGGGAAACCAGCTTGCGGGGCTCGGCCCCGGCGGCGCGGCGGCGCTCGAGGTCGCCGCCGACCATGCGCCTCCCGCAATCGCCCGCGCGCCCGTCCTCGACCTGGGCGCCGGCACGCTTGCGTTTTCGTTCAGCGAGCACGTAAACGTCTCGTCGGCCGATCCGTCGCGCATCGCCGTCGACGGCAACCCCGCGGCCGGAAACGACCACGTGCGCCTGGGCGGGAGCGGCGTCCTGGCAGGCGGCGGCCCCGGCGGCGCGGCAGGCTCGGCGGACGTCTCGCTGGCCCTCTCGCCCGACCACAAGGGGCGCATACTCGACGGCCCCGGAGGCGTCGATGCGGCCGCGCACGCGCACGCGGACATCGGCGCCGGCGCGTTTGACGATCTCTCGGGCAACCACCTGCCGCGCATCGACGATCTCGGGCTTTCGGTGGTGCCCGACCGCACGCCGCCGGCCCTGGCCGCCGCCCCCGCCATCGACCTCGGGCGCGGCATGGTCGGGCTAGAGTTCGACGAGTGGGTGGATCCGGCAAGGGCCAGCCTGCGGGCCGTCTCGCTCGCAGTGCACGCGGCGGGCGGCGGCGCCGGCAACGGATCCGATGCGGCCGGCCGCGAGCGCAGCATGGACGTGTCGGGGGCGGAGCTTGTGCAGGATCGGCGCGGCGCCGGCGCCTCGGGCGGCCACCTGGCCGAGATCCGCCTCACGGCGGACCAAAAGGCGTGGGCGTCGGCAGCATACGCGGATGCGTCGGCCGCGCGGGGCCTGGAGGTGGGCGTGCGGCTCGGCGCCGGCGCGTTCCGCGACCTGGCCGGAAACCCGCTGGCCGGCGCGGATGCCCCGGCCCGGGCGGACGTCTCGCCAGACCTGGTGCCGCCGGCGCTCGACCCGTCCAGGCCGCCCGTCCTGAACCTGGCCACCTCGACGCTGGCGATCTACCTCACCGAGCATGCGGGCGCGCAGGGGATCGACGCATCGGCGCTTGTTCTCAGGGGGCCGCCGGGCGGCGGAGGCGGGGATCAAGGCGGCGTGACGCTTGCCGGCGCATCGCAGGATGCCGGGTACGACCCGTCCCGCCCGCGCCTGACCCTGACGGGCGAGCAGGCGCGCGGCGCGGCGGCGGCCGCGGGGGCGTCCAATTCCACGGCCGGCCGCGGATCCCTGCTCCTTGACGCGGCGGCCGGCGCCGTCGAGGACCTGGCCGGCAACCCGTCAGAGGCGGCGCGCGGCCTGCCCGTGGCCCTTGTCGACGACGGGACGCCGCCCGAGGTGCAGCCGCCTGCCGTGCTGGATCTGGGGGCGGGCGTCCTGACGGTGCGGTTCTCCGAGGCCCTCGACCCGCGCATAGGGCTGCAGGGGATCTCCATCGCCCGGCAGGACGGCGGGGACGGCAGCCGGCCGGCAGGCGAGGACATGTCCGGCGCCGAGCTGCGCGCCGATGCCCCTGCCGATACCGTCGCCGTCCTGCTCTCGCCGGCGCAAAAGGCGTGGGCGGTGGAGGCGGCCGCCGCGGGGCCGGTAGCGCTCGCCGTTGCGCGCGGCGCCGTCGAGGACCTGGCCGGCAATCCAGTCGGGGACGAGCCCGGCGTGCCGGTCGCCGTGGAGGATGACCGCGTCCCGCCGGGACTCCTTGCCGGGGCGCGCCCCGTCGTCGACCTCAACGACGGCACGATCCTGTTCCGCTTTGACGAGTACATCGACGCCGCAACGGCCGACCCGTCGAGGATCGTCCTCCGGCTGTCCGGCCCGGCAGCCGCCGCGTTGGATCCCTCCGCGCCGGGCGGCGGCGAGACGTCGGTGCGCCTCGGCGGCCCAGCCGCCGCGCCGCCGGAGCCTGCCGCCGGCGACGGCGCCTCCCTGTCCGTCCCGCTTACGCCTGCGCAAAAGGCGTGGGCCGTCGGGACCGAGGCGGCCGCGCCGGGGCACATCCTGGTGGACATCGCCGCCGGCATGGTCGCAGACCTGTCGGGGAACCGCCTGCCGGCGGCCGGCGGCCTGGAGGATGTGGTCGTCGCCGACGCCGAGCCGCCGCACCTGGGCGAGCCGGGGCCCGTCCTGGACATCAACCGCGGCGCGCTCACGCTCGTCTTTGACGAGCACATGGACGTGTCCGCATCCGATGCGCTGGGAATCTCCGCGAGCCGGGCGGCCGGCGGCGCCCCGATCTACCTGGGCGGCTCGATCAACGGGACGGGCGATTCCGAGACGATAGTCGTGGCGATCGGGGCCGAGCATCTTGGCGATCTGGAAGCGGCCGCATCGGGCGGCGGCGGGCTCTTGCTGGACGTGGCGCCGCGCTCGCTGTTCGACCTGTCGGGCAACCCGTTCGGCGGACTGGCCGCAAGCCCCGTCAGCACGCTGCGGCCGGCCGAGGTCGAGTCGGCGGCGGTGACTGGCCCCTCAGAGATCGCCGTCCGCTATACCGAGAGCCTCGCCGCGCCGGCCGGCATGTACTCGAACGTGGAGCTGCACCCGGGCGGGCCGCGCGGCATCGCCGGAGTCGACGGGTCGGGCGGCGCGCTGCACACGATCCGCCTGGACGGCGAGGCGGCCGCGTCGCATGCCGCCGCCACGCTCGACATTGCCGCGGTTCCGGCGGCCGCCGGGGACTCGGGGCATCGGTTTGCCGGCGCGCAGGGGGTGCGCGCCGCCGACGGGCAGGAGCCCCGAGCGGCGCGGGCCGTCGCGTTCTCCGGCTCGGCCGTCCTGGTCACGTTCAGCGAGGCCGTCAGGGGAGCCGATGCGTCGGGCCTGTCGCTGGAGGGGGCGGCCGGCGGCGATCCGCTCCGGCCGCTGTCCGCCGGCGGAACGGGCGCCTCGCGGCTCTACGACTTTGCCGGCGCGCCGCTTGCCGAGTACGCGGGCGGCATGGATGCGGTCCTGGCCGCCGGCTCGTACGGGGATGCGGCGGGCAACCAGGGCGCGGCGGCCCGCATCGGCGTGCGGCCCGCACCGGACGGGTTCGAGTCGCCCGCCGGCGCGCCGGTCCCGATCAGGCAAGACATGGCGGCCACGTCCATATCGGGGGATGCGCCGAGCATCGACGTCTCGCACATTGCCGACGCGCCGTTTCCCGACCGCGCCGTAGTCGTCTCGTCGAACGCGTCGAACGCGACGGTCACGTTCCCGCCGGGCGTGGCGATAACGGGCGGCCTGCCCCCCGACGGCGTCATCTCCGTCCTGCCGGCCGCGCGCGCCGTGGAGGATCGCAGCGGGATAGGTGCCGGCCGGATAGTCGCGCTAGTCGAGGTAGGCCCTGCGGCCGGCACGATCGCCTTTGATGCGCCGATCCGCATCGCGCTCGCCGGCGCGGCCGGGGCCGAGGCCTTTTGGATCGGCGAGGACGGAGCGGCGCGCCTGATTGCGGCGCAGTGCGCGGCCGACTCGCACGAGGCGGCCGCCGCGCAGCTGCGCGGCGCGGGCGAGTGCGCCATGGACTCTGGCCCAGACAAGGTCGTCTACACCTACCACCTAAGCGCGTTCGGGGCAGTCGAGCGGCCCGCTGCCGCTGCCGCCGGCGGGGACGGAGACGGAGGCGCCGGCGGAGGCGCCGGCGGAGGCGCAGGAGGCGCCGACAGGGGCGCAGGCGCAGGCACAGGCGTAGGAGGCGCGCCGCTGCCGGCCCCGACCGGCCCCTGCGCGTCCGACGTCGACCTGTGCCGCATATCCTCCGTGTCTGGGTTTGGGCAGGCCGGCGCGGCGCTCGGCCCCGTCGCCGCGGCGCCTGCCTCGCACGGCGGCCTTGTGTACATTGCCGAGGCGTCGGGCCCCGCCGGCCCCGACGGCGGCGCCTCCGCCTCCGCCGCCACGTCCATCCTGGCGTACGATCCGGCGGGCCCCTCGCCCTCGCCGCCGGCGGCGCGCTACGAGGTCGGCGGCACGGTATCGGCGATGATGTTTGATGCGCGGGAGGGCCGGCTGGTTGCCGCCTCGCACGGTGGAGACGAGGGCGGCGGGCCCGCCGGGGCGCCCGCCCGCCTGCACGTGATCGCAGCCGACCTGTCCGAGGGCGCCGACACGCCGCTTGCCTACAGGGACCGCCTCGGCAGGAATGCGCCCGCCGGCGCCGTCCCTGCGCACCTTGCGGCGGGGCCGGCCGGCATCGTACTGGTCGGCATGAACGCAGAGGGCGCGGCCCACGACGGGTACATGGAGGACGGGCCGATCCTGTCCGTAGACTACCGCGCCGGAGAGGTGCTGCCCATGTACGGCCCTGGCGAGATCCCGTCGCCGTCGGGGTACTACTATCCGCTGCAGGGGTGGCAGCCGACGGCGATGGCGGCCAGCTCGGACGGCATGGCGGCGTACATGGCCGGCGCCGTGTGGCTGCCAGGCAACGACCTGCACACGAGGCCCAACGCGTACGGCCTGCAGGCCGTATCCTTTGACGGCGCGGACGGCCGGTTCACGCCCCGGTACACGCTGCTTGACGGGGGGCGCCTCGACCTGTCGATCCTGCCCGATCCGGACGGCGGCGAAGGCGGCGCCAGGGCGGGCACGGCGGCGGCCGGAATGGCCCTTTACGAGGCCGCCTCCCGGCTGTACGTCCTGTTCGAGAAC
This sequence comes from Cenarchaeum sp., assembly GCA_965242695.1. Lineage (GTDB taxonomy): Archaea > Thermoproteota > Nitrososphaeria > Nitrososphaerales > Nitrosopumilaceae > Cenarchaeum. Next base: position 478,828 of record CBDESU010000001.1, read on the forward strand.
GGGACGCTTGCCGCGTACGGGACGGCGCCGCTCGAGCTGCTCCACGTCGTCGATCGGCTCGGCGCCGGCTCGGAGCCCGCGGGCCTTGCGATAGACCCCGCCGCCGGCCTGCTGTACGCGGCGACCGGGTCCGGCCTTGCAATGTACTCGGTGCCCGGCGATCGCCTCTTGGACTACAGGGACCTGGACGGCATGCCGGCCGGAGTCGCCGTCGCGCCGTCCGATCCGGCCGCCACCGCCACCGGCGGCGGTGCGGGCGGGGCCGTCGCGTACGTCCCGACCGCGGCGCCGGACTCGCAGCCGCTGGCCGCCAGGCCGGCCCCTGCCGGCGGCGCGCAGCCGCCGCCCGCGCCGCCGACGCCGCCCGCGCCCCAGCCTCCCGTCGTCGTGGTGGCCACGCCGCCCGCTCCCGCACAGTCGCCCTTTGGGCCGGGGAGCGGCGGAGGCGGAGGCGGCGGAGGCGGCGGAGGCGGAGGCGGCGGAGGCGGCGGAGCATGGCCCAGCGTCTCGATACGCTCCGTGTCGTGGGACTGCAGCAGCGCAGTGCTCGAAGCCGTCCTGTCGCACGCGGCCGGCGCCTCTGTCGACGTGCACGTGTCCTCGTCGGAAGGGAGCGTCAGGGCGCACAGGGCGGCAGCGCAGGGGGCAGGCGATGCGGCCGGCCTTGTCGCATACGAGGCCCCGCTGCCGGCCGATGCGGTGGTGAGCATAAGGGCCCTTGCCGCCGACGGCCGGCTGGTCGGCTCCGACACGCGCACGGTTCGAACCGGCGGGCAGTGCGAGGGGACGGTCGAGTTTTTGCCGGCAGGGGATGCCGCCCCGGCCGCCGCCCCGGCAGGGAGCGGCGGCGGATCTGCGGATGCCGCGTACGGGGCCGATCCGGATCAGGGTTCCGATCGGCCCGCGCCGGCCGCGCAGGAGGCGCCCGGCGATGACGCTGCCGCGCCCGATCCGGCGCCGAGCGGCCGCGGCGCCGAGGGCGTCCCTGCAGCCGCACCGGGGGACGAGTCGCCGGGGCGGCAGGGACTGCAGCAGCAGGGCGAGCAGGCGCCTCGGCAGCCGGGGCAGGGGGCGCAGGCCGGGGAGCCGGACGGTTCGGCGCCTCGGCAGGATGCCCCCGGTTCGGGGCAGGGGGCGCAGGCCGGGGAGCCGGACGGTTCGGCGCCTCGGCAGGATGCCCCCGGTTCGGGGCAGGGGGCGGCGGGGCCGGATGGCGGCGGCTGCCTTGTCGCAACGGCGGCGTACGGAACCGAGATGGCGCCGCAGGTGCAGATGCTCCGCGAGGTGCGCGACGCCGCAGTCGTGCAGACCGGCGCCGGCGCGGCGCTCTTGTCCACGTTCCATGCGGCATACTATGCGGTCTCGCCGCAGGTTGCCGACCTGGAGCGGGCGCATCCGGCGCTCAGGGATGCGGTCCGCGCCCTGATCGCGCCCGTGATCTACTCTGCGCAAGCCCTGCAGCCTGTCGAGACGGCCCAAGAGGGCGGCGCGCTAGCGTACGGCGCGGCGGCAATCGCCATGGCGGCCGCGCTATACGCTGCGGCGCCGGCCGGACTCGCCGCCTCGGCCGCCCGCGCCGGCCGCACTGCGCGCCGCCGCGCCGGAGGACGCCGCCCGCGGTGAGCCGCCGCTTCGGCATGGACAATCCTCGGCTGCAAGGTGGGAGGACAGGGGCCCAGGATCTTGACAAGCGGGCGGGTGGGAATCTGCCCGGCCGGACATGCAAGGCCGCCGGCGCGGATTGTGCCGGGCTCGGACGGCGGCAGGATCGCGCAGGGGCGGCGCGCCCCCTCTATCGGGCACCGCGCCGATCTGGCGGGCTGGCAGCTGAACTCGGCGGCCCTGTTCCCCCGTGACCGAGCAGGCGGCTGCCCGGGCAGAGCGGAACACTCCCTCCAGCCCCCGGGCCGTCCCGAAGATCGGCAAACCCTGCCGCAGGCACGTCCCCGAGCGCACCCTTGCCGCCGGCGGCGGCGCCGACCCCGGGATGCGTCCTGAACCCGCGCGGCATGCCGCGATCCGACGGCTCCCTTGCGCCGCCCGGATCGCCCCTCGCGATCGGCTTTGAATCGAATGCGGCGACCTTCACGGCGGCGCAGGCGGAAGTGCATTGCGGCCGCCCTGCCGTCGCACGCGCAAGGCTTGAATTGCCCCGCGCGGCGGCCGCGCCCGTGCAGGCCGTCATACTGGCCGGCGGCAGGGGCCGCCGGCTGCGCCCGATAACGGACTATGTGCCAAAGCCGCTCGTTCCTGTCGCCAACGTGCCCATACTGGGGTGGCAGATGCGCTACCTCGAGTCGCACGGTGTCTCGTCGGCCGTGCTGTGCACGGGGTACAGGGCCGGCCAGATACGCGACTACCTGTCGACGAGGGGCGGGAGGGGGCGCATCCGGGTCTCCGTCTCGGAGGAGCGCGAGCCGCTCGGCACCGGCGGCGCCGTCAAAAACGCGCTAGGCTCCGTCAGGGGCCGGTCGTTCATCGTCCTCAACGGCGACGTCATCACGGACATCGACGCCGGCCGCCTGCGGGCCGCCTCGGCCGCCGCCCGCAGGGCGGGCGGCGTCGCGATCGCGGCCATACCCCTCCGCACGCAGTTTGGCATCATGCAGGTCGGCGAGGCCGGGGGCAGGGGCGCCGCCGCCGCCGCCGCCCGCCCGGTCACCGGGTTCCTTGAAAAGGCCCCGCTGCGCGACAAGCTCATGAACGCCGGCGTGTACCACATGGCAAGGGATGCGGCCGCCGACCTGCCGGCCCGCGGCGACATGGAGCGGACGCTGTTCCCCAAGTACGCCGCCGCCGGGCGCCTCTCGTGCGTCGTGTTCGAGGATGCGCGGTGGTACTCGATAGACTCGTTCAAGGACATGGAGGAGTGCGCCGAGCATGCCGCCTCGATCATCGGGCGGGGGGCGCCGCGGCGCGGCTAGGCGCCGCAGCGGTGTAGAGCGACAAGCATGTACGCCAGCTCCCTTACAAACGGCCCGTCGCCGGACCGCCCCGCGTACCGCTTGGCATCGTCCCAGAACTGCGGCGGCCACTGGGCGGCGCGCCGCTCCGCGGACGCCGCATCCTGCGCGCCTTCGAGCGCCTGTACTGTGGTGATCATGCCCTACTGCGGCCGGAGTATGAGATACCTGCCCCGCTCAAAATAGTTTCACCTGCGGTCGACCGGATCTGACAGGGCGGGCGCCGGAAGGGGGGCGCCGGCCTCGGCCCTGTCGATGCCGTCTCTCAGAGGCCCCCGTCGCGCTGCGCGGGGCGTGGACCGCGCCATCAAAGGCGTTCGGGCGCCGGCGCCTGCCTGGTGTGCCGGCTCGGCCGCATGGCGAGGCGGCGCGCGGCTGCGTGGCGGGGGCACGGCGCGGGAACGGCGCCGACGGGCGGGTACAGATTTACGAGTGGCTGAATGCGGGCCGGCCATGGCACTTGTTGTGGCGTTGCCCGAGGGGGCCATCCGCCGGTCCCGCTTGACGCGGATGCAGCGCCTCAACATGATAGGCATGAAGGCAAGGCCTGAAAAGCTGCCACCCCTGGCCCGCTTCATAAGGTACTTGGCGGCAGGGGGCCTTGTCGAGTTCGGCCCGCCGCTTGCGGCCGGCGAGGGGGGCATGGCCGTCGTCGACCGCATACAGCAGCACTCCTTCATGGCCATGTACTATGGATTGGACATGGGTTTTGACTTTGACATGTGCAGCCACGGCGGGCCTGCATCGCACGAGATCGCAGATGCGGTGTACCGGCTGTCCTGCGAGGACAGCGATATATACGCCGCAGCCGCCCCTCTCCTGCCGGACTCGTTCAGGGCCGACGACTTCATGGACATGGTGGCAGGCAGAAGCGTGGCCTGGCTGGACGCGGCGACTACGATGCTAGACACGAACATCATCTACCGGGACGACTTGGATGAGATAAGAAGCACGGCACTGCACGTGACGCAGTGCGACCCTGCCGTAGCCAACGATGCGTTCGACGCGCTTAAAAAACAAGGGATGTTTTTGGTGGTCGGATAGCGGCGAGCATTGCATTGCGCCGCCCGCGATCCCTTGGATGTGCATAGTACGCAATAATGGCAGGATTGTTAGCCATCATGCTATCGCCCGTTGTGAGAAACGGCGAGTCGGGATCGGCAAGGGCGTGCGCGAGCATGATCCTGTCTGTCATATCCAGATTGGAAACCGCTCGGATCAGATCGATCAAGATGGCAAGGACGGCCTCGTCAAGAGGCGGCATGCACTTGGCCGGATCCGCCCTGCAATCTTCAAGCAATCCCAGCAGCGCGCGCAGCATTCTAGCTGCCCCGGGCCCACGCCTCAGTATGACGCCACTGGCCTCTCCGAGCGCGGTCTGGGATGCGACCAGTATGCAGGAACCTGGGCCGCTTTCCCGCAGCATGCGCCCGACGCGGTCTGTACCTGCCTCCGAGCAGCACCGCCATGAATGCACATGTGTCTAGATGCACGCGCCACAATGCGGCGGCGGCGCACACGTGCCTTTGGCCTTGCCGATTCCTGATTCGGCATCTCTCTGGACCTTCGCCGACGCGACATGCCGGCGGGGAATTGGGGGGGGGGGGAGGCGGGACGGCGCGATGCAGCGGCGGCGGGGGACGGGCGCTGCTGTGTGAGACAGGGGGCCGGCCGCGAGGCGGCCGGCGTAGGGTGCACTAGGAGCGCTGCGCGGGCGCCGCGCCTCGGGGCGGGCGCGCGGCGCGGCCGGGACGCCGGACGGTATGCGATCCTGCCGGCCGGCCCACCGTGCGCAGATGCGCGCCGGGCCGCCGGCCGGACCTTTCGGCATGCGGCGCGAAAGTTGAATAGGGCCGTCCACCGCCGCCCACCGTGCGGGTGTCGTACAGCCTCGGCTCGCTGCTGTCCGTGCGCGACGTCGCCGAGTGCGCCTCGGCCGTCGCCGCCGCCCCCTCGCAGCCGGACACGGTATGGGTGCCAGAGTCGTGGGGCGCCGAGAACTACTCGATGCTCGGCATGCTCTCGCAGCGGCTCGAGCGGCCGCGCATCGGCTCGTCCATAGTCAACGTGTACTCGCGCAGCCCCGCACTCGTCGCCATGGGCGCCCTCACGGTCGACGCGCTGTCCGGCGGCCGCATGGTGATCGGGCTCGGCTCGAGCAGCCGGCCCATCGTCGAGCGGCTGCACGGCTACCCGTTCAGGGACCCGCTCGCGCGCGTGCGCGAGTACGTCGAGATCGTGCGGTCCATCACGTCGCCTGCCGGCGGGGCCGGCGCGGCGCCGAGCGTCGAGCACGACGGCGAATTGTTCCGACTCGGCGGGTTCTCGCTGCTCGCAAGGCCGGTGCGCGACTCGATACCGATCTACCTGGCCGCCGTCAACGCGCGCATGGTGGAGCTGGCGTGGGAGGTCGCCGACGGCGTCATCTTCTACCTGCGGCCGCCGTCCGAGATCCGCTCGACGGTCTCGGCGATGAGGGCCCGCGCGGGCGGGAAAAAGTTCGACGTGGCCTGCCAGATCGTCGTGGCCGTCTCGGACGACACGGAGGCGGCCCTAGAGCGCGCAAAGAAGACGCTCGCCTTCTACGTCTCGGTCGGCGATGCGTACAGGCGGTTCCTGGAGCGCAACGGGTACGCCTCGGAGGCGGCGGCCGTGAGGTCCGAGTACGAGCGCGGCGGGCTCGGGGCGGCCGCCGCGGCCCTGCCCGACCGCATGGCGTCCGACCTTGCCGTGCACGGGACGGCCGAGGACTGCCGGCGCGGGATCGAGCGGTTCGCCGCCGCCGGCGTCGACCAGCCCATAGTCCAGTTCAACCCCGTCGGCAGGTCCGTGCCCGAGTCGTTCCGCGCCGTCCTCGGGGCATTCTCCTCGGATACGGGTGCGTGAGATGGGGCGCGGGGAGGCCGCGGCAGTTGCCGCGTACGGGGGCACAAGGTTTTCGCCGGGCGGCGCGCGCGCGGGGGACGGGGCCGGCGGGAGCGGGAGCGGGGGCGGCGGCCGCGCCGCGGCCGACCGCGTCTCGTCCGAGCTTGCCGCCGCCTCGCGCGCCCTCTTCTCGGGCTTTCCGGGCGCCGACCGCGATGCGGTCGACGCCGTCCTCGTCGCCACGGGCGACCACTCGCCGTACCTTGCGCCCATACTGTCCGAGATGATCGGCGTCTCGCCGCGCATATCCCACACGGTCGAGGCCATGTGCGGGTCGGGAACGGCCGCCGTCGTCTCGGCCATGGCGTACGTGCGGTCGGGGATGGCCGGGATGGTGCTCGTCGCCGGCGCCGACCTGGCCGGCGGGCCCGGCAGCGTCCTCGAGTGGGACGCCTCGCGCGGCGAGCTGTCGCGCCCCGTGTACTGGGCATCGCTGTTTACGGCCGCCTACAAGCGGCGGCACGGCGCGACCGCCGAGGGCCTGGCATGCGTGCCGGCAAAGGCGCACCTGTACGCGGCGGACAACCCGCTTGCGTACTCGCGCATGCGCCCGACCGCATCCGAGGCGGCCGCCTCGCGCCCCCTCACGTCCGACGTGCGGCTGCACGACTGCTGCCGGCCGTGCACGGGCGCCTCTGCCGTCCTGGTTGCATCGGAGGATGCGGCCGGCCGAATTACGGATGCGCCGGTGCGGCTCGCAGGCGCCGGCCAGAGCACGGGGCCGGCATCCTTTTCGGCCTCGGCCGACCTTGCCCGCCTCGAGACGGGGGCGGCCGCGGCGGCCGATGCGCTCGCCGCCGCCGGGGCCGATCCCGCCGACATTGACGTCGCCGAGGTGCACGATGCGTTCAGCGTGTGCGAGCCGATGGCCATCGAGTGCGCGCGGCTGGCCGCCCCGGGAAAGGGGCTGGACATGTGCAGGAGCCTGCTCGAGACCGGCGACAGGCGAGTCAACCCGCGCGGCGGCCTCATCGGGTCGGGCCATCCGCCGGCGGCGACGGGGGTCGCACAGGTCGCCGAGGTGGCCGCCCAGCTGCAGGGCAGGGCGGGGCGGAGGCAGGCCGACGGCGCCCGCACGGGGATGGTCCACAACATGTCGGCGGCCGGGACGTCCTCTGCCGTCCTGGTGATGCGCGCATGACCGCGTTCGACGACGGGCTGGCCGCCGGCCGGCTTGTCGTCGGCGTGTGCGATGCGTGCATGCGCGGCGGCGGCGGCGTCTCCCCCGCCTACCGAGCCTGGCCGCCGGGGGCCGGCGCGTGCCCGATGTGCCTGGGCCCCGTAAGGTGGGAGCGCCTGCCGCCGTGCGGCAGGATCGTAGAGTTCTCGCGCACGGCCGACGGCAGCCCGTTCTGCCTGGCCGAGTTTGCGCACGGCGTACGCCTTTTGGGGATGCTGCTTGCGCCGCGGGAGGGCGGCGGAAGCGGCGGAGGGGGTGCAGGCGCCGCCGCCGCCGACCCACAGCCCCGTGCCGGCCCGCGCGGCCCCGCCGGCTTTGTCCCGCGCGTGCGGCAGCGCGTCGTGCTAGAGTCGTGCTCGCTCGGCGGGGACGGCAGGCCGAGGTACGTCATGCGGGCTGCCGCCGGTTCTGCCGGCGGCGGGGACATGGGGCCCGAATGGCCGCCGCACCGGGCGCCTGGGCGCCCCTGACGGCCCGCAGGCGGGCGACCGCACGGCCGTCCGCGACGCTTTTAGGCGGGCCGACCGGCCGATGCCCGTGCAGGAGGGAGGCGCGGGCGGCCGTGGGGATGCGGGCATGGATGCGGGCGCCGGCGCCGCTGCGGCGGCCGCGGCGGCGGCGGCCGCTGCCCCGCAGGGTGCGGACGGGCCGGCCCCCGGCAGCCCGTCGGCCGCATCGATCGCCTCGCGCACGCGCCGCCGGCGGGGGTACGCCTGGGAGGACTCGCTTGCAAAGAGGCTGTCGGCCTCCCCCGGATGGACGGCGTTCCGCCTCGGCTCGCCGAGCATCGGGCTGCCAGACGTGCTCGCAGTGCGCTCGCGCGGCCGCTCCCTGATGGTGATCGAGGCAAAGTCGGGCACGGGATCGTCCCTGTCGGTGCCGGCCGAGCAGGTGGAGCGGTGCGTAAATTGGACGCGCATATTCGACGCGTACGCGGACAGGCGGGCCGTGCTGGCGTTCAAGTTCCTCTCGAAGCGGCGCGTCGGCACCGCCTCGTACGAGGGGCGCAAGCTGCGCGAGTTCTACAAGGTGTGGAACCCGCGGCGCAGGCCGGCCGAGTTCGTGTGCACGTACGACGGCCGGACGTACCTGCGCGGGAGGGACGGCAGGCGGCGGGCCGTCGAGCTCGACGACTGCCCGATGCCCTTCAGGACGGCGCCGGTCAGAATATGATGTAGTCTAGCGCGACCGCGTCGCTGATCAGCGACGTGTGCCTCGAGCCTGCCACGTAGCCGTTCTTGATGTCGGTGGTGGGAACCCACCTGTTCGTCGAGGAGTAGTGCCGGTCGCGGGCGATCTCCTTCTCTATCGACTCTATGTCGAACTCGCCCTCCTCGATCTGCTGCGTCTCCAGGTGCTTTACAGTCACCAGTATCTTGTCGACCTTTACGCGGTCGCCGAGCTTCCAAGACGTCGGCGCCTTTTCGTCAGAGACCTCTAGCACCTTGATCTTCATCTCCTTCCTGCCGAACGCGTCTCGGCTGATCAGGACCCGCTCGTCGATAAAGTCGTCGTACGAGTAGGTCCTGCCGCCCTGCCCGCCCCCGCCTTCGCCGCCGTACTCGCTTACCTCGGTGGGGCCGAGTATGGACTCTATGACGGGGTTGGGGATGCGATCCTCGGCGCCGCGATCTGCATCGGGTTTGCCCGCGCTCTCTGCCCCATCCTTTTCCGGGGATGCGTCAGGCTCCGCCTTTTCGATCCGCGGCCGCTCGGGCTCGGCCTTCATCTCGGGCTCGGCCTCCGCCTTGGCTTCGGACTGCGGCCGCTCGGGCTCGGCCTTCATCTCGGGCTCGGCCTCCGCCTTGGCTTCGGACTGCGGCCGCTCGGGCTCGGCCTCCGCCTTGGCTTCGGACTGCGGCCGCTCGGGCTCGGCCTCCGCCTTGGCTTCGGACTGCGGCCGCTCGGGCTCGGCCTTCATCTCGGGCTCGGACTTCACCTCGGACGGCGGCCGATCTCTCTTGATCTCTTCACGGCCGTCACCCGCGCTTGCGCCCCGGCCGGCCGCAGCCGCAGCCGCAGCCGCCGCCCCGGACGATGCCGCGCCGCCCCCCGCATCCGCATCCTTTGACTCGTACAGGACGTCGTGGATTATGTCTGATATCTCGTCGAGCGACCTGCCGATCTTTTCGGTCTCGCTGAGTCCCGCATCCTGCGCAGGTGCCTCGGGCCGCCCCTCGGACTCGTGGCCGCCTGCCGCATCGGCGCCGCCGCTCTTTTCCATGCCCTTGCCTGCCCTCGCGCGGCCGCCGTCCTCTTCGTCCTCGCCCACGACCGGGGGACGCACCCCGCACTAAAAAAGATCTATGTTGCGCCCCGCGCCCGCCCCGCGCCCGCCCCATCAGCCGCAAACCCGTCGGCGACAAGGCACATGCATACGGCCGTCTTGCGCAGCAGCGCCGTAGACATGAACTCGTTGGGCGAGTGTATGCGCGCGAACACGTGCGTGCCGCCGACCGACACGCACGGCGCCCCGAGCACAGTGGCAAAGGCGTGCATGGGCCCCGTCCCAGCGCTCGAGACGCTTAGCACGGCGGGGCGGCGGTGCGCCGCCTCGGCCGCGCCCTGCACCGTGCGCACGAACGGGTCGGACGGGTCGGTCCTCCAGGCGGGCACTGCGGCATGCACGCGCACGGACACGTCGCCGTACCCGCGCCGCCGCAGGTGTGCCCTGAGGAGGGCCTCTAGGCGGCGGGGATCCATCCCGGGCACCAGTCTAAAGTCGACCTTTGCCGCCGCGCGCGCCGGCAGGACTGTCTTTGCCCCCTCGCCCGTGTACCCCGACACGAGGCCGGCAATGTTGCACGTCGGGGCGGCGGCAAGGTCGCGCTTTGCCTCGTCCGGCGTGCGGCCGCCGGCGAGACCCCTTGCGCCAAACCCCGCCGCCAGCGCCCGCGCATCGAGCGGCTCGGCATCGAGCAGCCTCCTGGAGAGCGCATCGAGCGGCTCGACTCCGTCGTACCACCCGTCGACGGCGACGGCCCGGCCGTCGGGCGAGCGCAGCGTGCCGAGGGCGCCGACGACCCTCCATGCCGGATTCTCGAGCGCCGGCGCCAGGCTAGAGTGCGCATCGTGGGACGGGCCGCTAGCGGAAAGCTCGGCGTACAGCAGCCCCTTCATGCCGAGCCCGACGACGGGGCGCCCCGCCTCATCGACATGGCCAAACTCCCACACCACGGCGCCGCATGACATCTTTTGCCTGTGCTCGCGCAGGTACCGCCCGATGTGGGCGCTGCCAGTCTCTTCCTCGCCCTCGACTACGAACTTTACGTCGCACGGCACGTCGCCGCGCGCATCGAGCATGGCCTCGACGGCGGCCACGCGCGCCATCAGCTCGCCCTTGTCGTCGGACGCGCCGCGGCCGTGCACGCGCCCGCCCGCATGCTCGCCGCCAAACGGCGGGCGCCGCCACTGGCCGAGCGGCTCGGCTGGCTGCACGTCGTAGTGGTTGTAGAACAGGAGCGCCGGCGCGCCGGGATTCGACGACGACTTCAGGTGGGCGAGCACGACGGGCGGCGCGCGCCGCCTGCCGCCGCCGGGCAGCCTCAGCAGGCGGGCCGGAATTCCGCGCCGCCGGAGCGTCTCGGCCACGAGGGATGCGCACTCGCGCAGGCCCTCGCCGGTCGCCGACACGCTCGGCTGCCGCACAAGATCCTGCAGCGATCGGACGGTCGACGGGAACGACGAGCGAAGGGCCGCCGCGACGGCGGGGTCAAAGGCGGGGCGGGGCGGCGGCGCCTGCATGGCGGCCTGCCCGCCTCCGCTACGGGGCCGACGTGTCAAAGGGCCTCATCGCCGCAGGAATCCTGCCGAGCAGGTCGGATGCCACAATGTGCGTTCCCATCGTCTTTTGCAGGGCCTTTCCGGCAAGGCCGTTGAAGAAGACCGCCGCCGCGGCGGCCTCGGCCGGCCGCCTGCTGCGCGCGAGCAGGCCGGCTAGCAGCCCGGACAGCACGTCGCCCGTGCCGCCCACGGTCATTGCGGGCGCGCCGCCGCGGTGGACGAACGTCCGCTCGCCGTCGGATACGATGTCGGCCGGCCCCTTGAGCAGCACTGTGATCTCGTGGCGCCGCGCCGTGCGGGCGACGGCGGCGATCCGCTCGGCCTCGACCTGCGGCGCGTCCTCGCCGAACAGCCGCCGAAACTCGCCCTGGTGCGGCGTGACGACCGTCCTCGACCCCGCGATCGCCTTTAGGACCTCGGGCAGCAGCGCGCCGCCGTCGAGCACAAGCCCCGCGTCCGCGTCGAGCAGCGACCTTGCGAGCAGGGAGAGCGCTCCGCGGTCGCGCACCGCGATGCCCATGCCGACGGCGGCCGAGTGGAGGCCCGCCGGCACGTGGCCGAGCAGCTTGCGCGCCGCGCCGCGCGTGAGCTTTTGGTCGGCCATGGGCACGACGATGAGGTCTGGCGAGGCCGAGCGCGTCGCCGCCGCGTTTGCGCTCGGCACGGCGGTGTACACGAGGTCGGCGCCGCTGCGCAGCGCGGCAAGGGATGCGAGGATCGGCGCGCCGTGGTACACGTTGCTGCCGCCGACGACGAGCACGCGGCCGTTCTGCCCCTTGTGCGAGCCAGGTGGGCGGCCCGGGACAAACCGCCGCACGACCGACGGCTCTACGACTACGACCTCGGCGGGGGATGGGGAATCGCGCCCTCCCTGGCGCCCGGCGCCCGCGCCATCCTTTTCCCCGTCCCTTGGTGGGGCGCCCCCTCCCTGCACGCGGGACGGCGGCGCCGCTTGCAGATAAGCGTTGCCAGGGCGAAGGCCCGCGGGATGCGGCCGGCGCCGCGCCGGCGGGGGCGCACGCCGGACGGCCGGCGCGAGTCCGCCCTGGCCGCACCCTTTCGGCGGCGGCATGCGGCGATGCAGTCCGGCTCGCCCATTGGCGTGGGGCGGAATGGCGCCGCGCCGCTCCGCCTCTGCGTCCCCCGCTACCCTTCGCCCCGCCCCGTCTTCCCCTTCAGGAACCGCATTATCAGCGGGTGGCACAGCTGTGAGCTGTGCGCCGCCGAGTCTGTCCCGATGCCATAGCTGACGGTCGAGTCGCCCACAAAGAACAGCCCGTCGACGCCGGCCCCCGCATGCGGCGCCTTGTCCTTCCACACGGCGCCCGGCTCCTTTGCGACTGACTCTACGAGGGCCCACGCCGACGGCCGCTCCCAAAGCACGCTCTTCTCGAACGCGGGGTACAGCTCGCATATCTCCTCCTTCATGCGGTCGCTGATCTCCCTCGTGCGCGCCGCGCCGCGCGCATCCGACGCATCCACGGGCGTGCCGGCCATCATCAGGTGCTCGCCCTCGGGCGAGACGGCCGGCGCTATGTTCGATATGAAGAACAGCCCCCTTGCCGTCCTGCCTGCGCCGACGGGGAACACGACCTGCCTCCTATCGACCCTCTCGGACGTGCAAAAGTGCGTCTCGACCACGGCAGTCGTCCTCTCCAGGCCGGCCACGCGCCGCCGAAACCCGGCGTCAAGGTCGCCGGCCCCGAACAGCCTCCGCGCCGCCTCGTACGCCGGCAGCGAGACGACGGTGCAGTCCGACTCGATCGTCGCGCCGTCCGCGGTCTCGACTCCTGCCGCCCTGCCGCCCTCGACGACCACCCTCTGCGCGGCGCGGCCCGTTATGATGCGGCCGCCGGATGCGCGCACGTACCGCGCGAGCGCGCCGCAGATGCGGTCGTAGCCGCCCTGCGCGGGGTACGCAAACTCGCTCGTCCCGCCCCTGAACGGGTTGGCCCTGATCATGGTCCGCACGAACTCGCCTAGCGAGACGCGCTCGGGCACGTCCGCGAACGCGAGCATGCAGACGGCCTCGAAGAACGGGCGGGCCCCGGCGTCGAGGCGGCCGACGACGTCCGAGAGCGGGGCGCGGTCTAGCCTGGCCGCCGCGCCCATGGTCGAGAACGCCATCGGGAGGATGGCGCGCAGCAGGCCGAGCCGGCTGCGCAGCGGCATCGTCTCCAGGCGCAAGAGGTCGGCGATGCCTCGCGGGTACCTTGCAAACCTCCCCCTCCCGGTGGCGAACGCAATGTCGGTCACCCTTGCAAGCTCCAGCCCGCCGGCCGCGCCGGTGTCCGCAAGGACCCTGTACAGCGCCGACGCCTTGTAGAACGGCATTATATGGAAGCCGTTGTCGAGGATGTGGCCCCGGTACCTAGACGAGGCCGTCCGGCCGCCGACCCTCTGCGACCTTTCAAGGACGACGACGCCGCGCACGCCGGCCCTGCAGAGCAGGGCGGCGGTGCACAGCCCGCTCACCCCCGCGCCCACGACGAGGACGCTGCACCTGCCGCCCGCGTCCCGCCCCGCGCCGCCGGCCGCCCCTTCCATCGGGCGGAGAGGCGCCCCTCCAACCGATAAGCGTATGGATTCGGCGCGGCGCCCATCCAGGCCCGCCCGGCTCCGCCCGCCTGCCGCCCCTGCCCACGCCCATCCTGCGGCCGCCCCGCCAACGACATAAATCCCGCACGGCGGGCCCCTGCGCGTGGGCGATTCTGCGGGCGGCTGCGGAGACGGCGCGGCGGGGAGCTCCGATCCGGCCGACAGGGGCGACGAGGCCGCGAAGCGCGACGCATTCCAAGAGGCGCTTGCCGCGTACGACGAGGCCGTGCGGCTGGATCCCGGGAGCGCAAGGGGGCACAGGGGCCGCGGCGGGGCCCTGTGCTCGCTGGACCGCGACGACGAGGCGCTTGCCGCGTACGACGAGGCCGTGCGGCTGGATCCCGGCGATGCCGGCGGCCACAAGGGCCGCGGCGATGCCCTGGAAAAGCTCGGTCGCCGCGACGAGGCCGCGGCGGCGTACGACGAGGCCGTGCGGCTGGATCCCAAGAACGCCTACTTTTATGCCGAGCGCGGCGAGTTCCTGCGCTTCAGCGATCGCCACCGCGAGGCGCTCGAGTCGTACGACACGGCAATACGGCTGGACCCCGGGGCCGCATACGCGCATGCCGGGCGCGGCGCCCTCCTGTCGGACATGGATCGCGACGACGAGGCCATGGCCGCACACGACGAGGCCGTCCGCCTGGAACCAAAAAACTCCCTCTGGCACGTGTGGCGCGCCAGGCTCCTGGCCGCCCTGGGCCGCGACGAAGAGGCGATCGAGTCGTACGACGAGGCGGCCCGCCTGGATCCAAAGCCCGTCGTGCAGATGGAGCGCGGCGGCATCCTGCACGGGCTTGGCCGCGACGACGAGGCCATGGCCGCGTACGACGAGATGATCCGCTTGGATCCAAAAAACTCCCTCTGGCATACCGCGCACGGCGACGCCCTGCTGGACATGGGCCGCGGCGACGAGGCGCTCGAGTCGTACGACGAGGCGATCCGCCTGGAACCCGAGTATGCCGGCGCGCACGCCGAGCGCGCCTCGGCCTTGGAATCCCTTGGCCGCCACAAGGAGGCGCTCGAGTCGTACGACGAGGCGGTCCGCCTGGAACCCGAGACCGCCTACCTGCGCGCCGAGCAGGGCAACGCCCTGTCCCGGCTTGGCCGCTACAAGGATGCCCTAGAGTCGTACGACGAGGCCGTGCGGCTGGATCCAAAGAGGGCCGGCATCCATGTGGGGCGCGGCATCATCCTGTACTCCCTTGGCCGCCACGACGAGGCGCTCGAGTCGTACGACGAGGCCGTGCGGCTGGACCCAGAGGGCGCCGACGCCCACAGGGAGCGCGGCTCGCTCCTGCACCGCCTTGGCCGCCACAGGGAGGCGCTCGCCTCGCTCGACAGGGCGGTGGAACTCGCAGACGACCCGTCCCAGGCCCTCTTTCTGCGCGGCGCCGTGCTCCTCATCCTCTCGAGGCCCGGCAGGGCCGCGCGCGACTTCAGGTCGTTGGCCTCGGCCGATCCAGGCAGCGCAGAGGCCCGCCTAATGCTCGGGATCGCATACGGGCTGCGCGGCCGCGAAAAAAGGGCGCTCGCGGCGCTCAGGGCGGCGGTCCGCTTGGAACCGCGGTACGCGCAGGCGCGGACCGCGTACGGCCAGGCGCTGCTCGACGCCGGCCGTCCCGGCAGGGCGCTTGCCGAGTACGACGAGGCGGTGGGGATCGACGACTCTGACCCGACGGCTCACGAGGGGAGGGGATTTGCGCTGCTCGGCTCCGGCAGGGCCGGGGATGCGCTCGCGGCGTTCGCCAGGGCCCTGAAGATCGACCCGCGCAGGGCAAAGGCCCACATGGGGAGGGCGCTTGCGCTCTCTGCCGCCGGCAAGAGGAAGAGGGCCCTTGCCGCCTTTGGCCGGGCCGTGCGGCTCGAGCCACGGCTGGGCTCCGCCCATGCAGGAATGGGCATGCTGCTGTTCAGGTCAGGCAGGATGAAGAGGGCTCTTGCGGCGTTCGACAAGGCCTTGTCGATCGAGCCGGGCGATGCGGACACGCACTGCATGCGCGGCAGGGCGCTCGCCGAGCTTGGCCGCGGCGCAGAGGCCCTCGCGGCCCTCGACAGGGCAGAGAAGCTGGACTCTGACGTCGACGAGCTGCACCTGGCGCGCGGAATCGCGCTCTTGGAGATGGATCGGTTCGGCGATGCGCTCGAGTCGCTGGACCGGGCCGTGCGGGCCGAGCCGGACAACCCAGCGGCCCACTACCAGCGCGGCATGGCGCTGATCGACCTTGAGAGGTACGCCGATGCGCTCAAGGCGTTCGACGAGGCGGCCCGGATCGATCCCGACTCGGGGCGGGTCGAATGCGGGCGCGCCATGGCCCTTGCCGACCTGGGCCGCTTCGGGGAGGCGCGGGCCGCGGCAGAAAAGGCCGCCAGGCTCGAGCCGGGCGACAGGGACATAGAGACGGTTCGCAGGACGCTTCGGGACGTGCCGGGCGGCGGCCGCTGAGGCCGGCGGGCGGGCAGGCAGGACGGCGGCCGATCCCCCGCCGCCTGCGGCGCGGCGGGCCGCCCTGCTGCGCGGCCAAAGAGGTAGAAGCGGCGCGCGAGGCGCCTGGGCGGACTACTCGATCTTGCGGCGGCCGGTACCGCGGCCGGTCTCTATGTAGAGGCCCTTGCCGGAAGGCCGGCCCTTGGTCTCGGCGATGTCCCCGAGGCGGATCTTTCTGGTGCCCCTGCCGACCGTCACGTACACGTCCTTTGCGGCCTCCTTCCTGGCCTCGTTGTACTTGCGGTACTCTTCGCCGGTCCAGTTGTCCTTTTCGTTCTTGACTACGCGGCGGCTGGTGCCCCTGCCGCCGACTCTGACAACGTCTCCCATGGGACGGGGCGGCACGGGCCGCCTTAAATCGGTTGCGATTTTGGCGATCGGGGTGCCGCGGCGCGCATGCGCCGCGCCGTTCCTGCCGGGGCGGGTGAAGGGGGGCCGGCGGACGGGCGGCGCTCGGCCGCTGCGCGCAGGGCGCCGGCATGCGCCGCGCATCGAGGTCCCGGGACAGCACTAGACCCGGGGCATGCCGGTAAGGGTTTTAACCGATGTCGGGCGCGCGCCGCCGTGATCTCAAAGCAGGTCGTCGTCAACGGCGTAAAGTTCAAGCTCACGCTCACCGAGCCCGTCATCGACCAGGTCAAGACGCTAAAGGACCTGTACGCCACGGCGTACGAGGATCCGGACGCCTTTGAGGATGCCAGCTCGGAGATATCCTCCCTAGTCCGCGAGATCGCATCGGCCGTGGAGCCGGACGCCTCGGACGGCGACCTTGACGGCCTCATGCAGGAGATCATCCGCGTAGTCGACAGCAAGGACGCCGAGGTGGCCCGCCAGAGGTCGGGCCACGACGCCCAGTCCCGCGACCGCTCACGCGACCGCTCACGCGACCGCTCACGCGACCGCTCACGCGACCGCTCACGCGACCGCTCACGCGACCGCTCCCGACGTCGCTGACGCCGGGCCGCATGCCGCCCTCTCTGGCGGCGGCCAGCGAGACCGATTCTCCGAAGAGGCGGGCTGACGCCGGGCCGCATGCCGCGCCCTCGGGCGGCCCATGATGAAGGTTATATGGTCTGCGGCCGCGTCCGCGGGCATGCGCGGGTGCGAGTGCGGCATATGCCACCACTTTTCAGAGGCCGAGTGCCTCGACAAGGAGTGCAAGTGCTGCATAAACTTCCACCTCCGGTCCGGCCCAAAGTCCGAGACGCACGGCGGCGCGCCGCCCGGCGGGGACTAGCCGGGACTAGCAGGGGCTAGCCTGCGCCCTGCCGCTGCGGGTCCCTGAAGCAGCTGCACCGCCTGGCCGCGTGCCTGTGGCAGCCGACGAGCCTGTGGTCGGGGCAGCCGCACAGCACGCACCCCCTCTTTCCTCCCATGGCGCTCCGCCCACCGTACCCCCGGCATTTCAGTCTTCCGCAGGCCCGCCGCCGCCGACCTCGCGCGCCAGCCCCTCGAGCTTTTCCAGGAACCTGCCGGCGTCGTACGACTCGCACATCTTCAGCCTCATGTTGCGCAGCCGCCCGGGATCGTCGGCGTACAGGCCCGACATGGTGTCGATCTCCCTTGCAAACGAGTACGACTCGGCGTACGCGCGGCACAGCGACGCTATCTCTTCGTACGCCTTTGCGAGCCGGCCGTCGATGTCCCCGCCCGCCGCCTCGGCCGCCGCGCCGCCGGCCCGCTCGGCAAGAGAGTCGACCAGGCCTATCGTCCTTGCCCACTCCCTCCTCATCACGCCCAGGTCGCCGGGCCTGCCCTCCAGGGCGCGCACGGCCCGCGCCGACTCTGCGACCTGCCCAATGACGCCGGCAACGTACTCGGCAAACGACGGCAATCCGGGCCGGGCGGCCCGCCGCCGCCTTTATTGTCTTGGCGGCGGCCCGCGCGATCGGGGCCTACTGCCCGCCGCCGCCCGCCGCATGCCGCGCGCGCGGGCGCCTGTCCCGCGCGCCCTTCGCGCCGCCGCCCGCATCCGCGGTTAATATTGCGCGCGCCCCGCGCGCCGGCATGGGAACCGGCGGCGAGGGCGCTTCCGGCAAGCGCTCTGCGTTCCTGCGGTGCATCGACCCCCGGTGCTCGCGCGAGTACCCCGTCGGCAGCGCGATCGTAGAGTGCGACCGCGGCCACCTGCTCGACGTCGTATACGAGGAAAAGCCGACCGAGTCGCTAAAGGAGGTGTTCCGCGCAAGGCGCAACCACGGCGGCAACATATTCAACGAGAGCGGCGTGTGGCGGTTCCGCGAGCTGCTCAACTTCTGCCAGGTCGACGCCGACGACGAGGCCGCATGCGCCTCGTCGCTCGTCTCGCTCGACGGGGCCGAGGGGCGGCAGTCCAAGCCGTACCGCATGGCCCGCGCGGCCGAGTTCGCCGGGCTGCCGCGCGGCGGCATGTGGCTGCAGCCCGAGGGGTACAACCCGAGCGGCTCGTTCAAGGACAACGGCATGGCGACTGCCGTCACGCACGCCAAGATGGTCGGCGCGACGCGCATAGTGTGCGCCTCGACGGGCAACACGTCGGCGTCGGCCGGCATGTTCGCGGCCAACGAGGGGATCGACTGCGACGTGTACATACCGGCCGGCCAGATAGCGCCGGGCAAGCTCGCGCAGGCGTACCAGTTCGGCGCGCAGATCGTCCAGGTCGACGGCAACTTTGACGACGCCTTCCGGCGGTCGCTCGACGACGCGCGGCGCGGCGGCGGCTACACGGTAAACTCGGTCAACCCGTTCCGCATAGAGGGGCAGAAGACCATACCCTTCAGGGCGCTAGAGTACCTGGACTGGGAGCCGCCCGACTGGATCGTATACCCGGGCGGGGCCTTGGGCAACGCGTCGAGCTGCGGCAAGGCGCTTGCCGAGCTTGCCGAGTGGGGTTGGATAAAAAAGGTGCCGCGCATCGCCGTAGTCAACGCCGACGGAGCGAGCACGCTCGCCGACCTGTACAACGGCGCGTCCGGGACGGGGCTGCTGCGGTGGAACGGCGGGCGCCCCGACCTTGCCGCCATACGCGAGTACTATGCGGACGCCGACCGGCGCGGGCTGCGGCCGCGAACGGATGCGACAGCGATACAGATCGGCAGGCCCGCGAACCTGCTCAAGGCCCTGCGCGCCCTCGAGCTCACGAACGGCATCGTCACGACCGTCTCGGACAGGGAGATGCTCGACGGCATGTCCGTCGTCGGCCTCAACGGGTTCGACTGCGAGATGGCGTCGGGCGCCTCGCCGGCCGGGGTCAAAAAGCTCGTCGCCGAGGGGGTCGTCGCGCGCGACGATGCCGTCGTGTGCATCCTGACGGGGCGCCAAAAGGACGCAATGCTGCCCGTCGAGTACCACAACGACGCGTCGAACACGTTTGCGAGGCCGCCGCGCCGGTGAGAGCAGCGCGCCTGCGGGCCCAGTGCGGGCGGGGGTATTTCTTCATACCTGCACACTGTAACCCCGGCGCAATCCCTGCTGTTTTGGACCACAAGCATGCAGTCTTGAACAATTTTGCAATTATGTGGTTTATTTAACCGGATCTCCTCGCAAACGTGCGATTTTGCCCTAAAAACTGAGCCGGTTGGCCCGAACCGACTCGGATCGCGTACACGACCACAAGTCACTTTTATATGCAAGCAGCAGCGTGGCCCATCAATGGAAAAGGATTCGGTAGAACTAGCGCCGGGCAAGCTTGGCTGCCCTGACTGCAGGTATCCTCTCGTACCGGGCCTCACGCCGTTTTACTACAAGGGCGACAAGTTGGGCGCTTTTGACGGCATTGTCTGCGAGATGTGCGGCTATGGGCTGCTAACGGAGAAGGGGTACGAGGACACGGGCAAGGCTATCGAGACGTGGGATCGCAACTCGTTGCTATACGAGACCGAGATCGACGTGGTGGTCAAGTATGTCTCGAATGCGGCCAAAACATCACTGGTGGGACTCGACAGCCCTGTCGAGACGGAGAGAGTATCCACCACTGCTCAGTCTGAAATACTGTTGCCGCCTATCAGTTCGACAAAACGCATACGGATCTTGTTCAAGCCTGCCTAGAAGACGCCTTCCCCGAGCACCAGCCTGCGGGAACCGCCGGCAGAGGCGGGTCTGGACGCGTGCGGCAAATCTCTGGATCATTTACATCCTGCCAGCCCGCGCACCGAGACGGTGCGGGACAAGATGGCCCGATGGATGGCGGCCGCAGCGTCGACGCCGCCCCGCCGGCCGCCCTAGTCATACGCGCACCCTTCTGGTTGCGCACCGGCCTTTCCTGCCGCGGCTGCAAGACGCTTTCGGGCGGGCGGGGCGGGGCCAGATCTGCGCGCACCGGAGGCGCCGCATCTGGCGGCACGCCGAGGCGATGCGGAAGTGGACAGATGGATGCCTGTCCTGCTCAAGGGCCAGACCAGACGGGCGCTGTGGCAGCGGTCGGTGCTGAAGGTGCGGGCGCCGCCGTGCCGGGCTGCACCGGGCGACGGGCTGCGGCGCAGGGGCGTTGCCGCCCCGCCGCCTCCAGCCGCGACTGCGCGCTGCCAGTCCCTGTGCTACGGGCGGCGGCGCAGGGCGGCGCAGGACGTGCAAGATCGGCGGCGGGATCCGACAGGACACGCGCCGCGCGCGACGCCGCCCATGAAGGGTTAAATTCGCGCCGCCCCGCGCCGCGCGCATGTCCGCTGCGTGCAGGGGGGGCGGCCGTCCGTGCGCGACAAGATAGGCATAGTCCTCAACAGGCTCACCATCGGGTTTACGTTCGCGTTCATCTACCAGTTCATCGTCGGCATCGCCACCTCGATCATGATGATCCCGCTCACTGGAAACCTCCAGGACCTGATCAGCGGCATAAAGCACATCGAGTCTGGCCTCGGCGAGGCGTTCATCGCGTGGTGGGTCGTCTCTACGATGATCATCACTGCCGTGGCCCTGCTCATACTGCGGTTCAAGAAGCAGCTCTCGCCGTACAAGGGCGAGAAGGACATCGACGTGCCGC
Organism: Cenarchaeum sp.; assembly: GCA_965242695.1. GTDB lineage: Archaea > Thermoproteota > Nitrososphaeria > Nitrososphaerales > Nitrosopumilaceae > Cenarchaeum. The sequence goes on from CBDESU010000001.1 coordinate 499,719, forward strand.
CGCGCATAACGCCGCTCACGGCCCTCATCGTCGGCGGGACCGTCTCGTTCCTGTTCTTCATGCTCGATGTCATACTCGGCGCGATAGTGCCGACCGACGAGTTCACCGACGTCGAGGCGATCTACCAGGCCGCGCTGCACGGCAACTTCGTCCCCCTTGCCATGAGCCTCGTGTTCTCGTTCGTGGCCGGCTCGATCCTCGTCGGAATAGTCGGGCGCACGGCGCACGTAAAGGCGATCGCCGAGGATGCCGGCCTGTCCCGCGTCGCATCGTCGCTAGGCAAGCGCATAAAGAAGGGCGGGGACGGCGGCGGGGAGGCGCGCACGACCGCCGATACGGTCGGCATGGCGCCCGGCGCGCTCGTCCACATCGGCGAGAAAAAGGTCGACAAGGTGACGTTCGAGGTGTTCACGTACGACAAAAACGATGTCGACGAGGCCAGGCCCGGGACGATCGAGGAGTGCCTCGCGACGATCCGCGAGGGGCGGACGTCCTGGATAAACGTCACGGGAATACACGAGGCCGACGTCATAAAGGCGTTCGGCGAGCGGTTCGACCTGCACGAGCTCGTCCAGGCCGACATCATGAACACCGAGCAGCGCCCAAAGGCCGACCTCGTCGGCGACAACGTCTTCCTCGTGCTAAAGCTGCCGCACTTTGACGCCAAGACGGGCAGGCTCGCAATAGAGCAGATCAGCCTCGTGGCCGGCCGCGGCTACCTCTTGTCGTTCCAAGAGGTGCCGAGCGACGTGTTCGGGCGCATCCGCAAGCGGCTGCGCGCGGGGGGGCCCGTCATACGGCAGCACGACAGCGACTACATGGCGTACCTGCTCGCCGACGCCATAATAGACAGCTTCTTCGCGGCCCTCGAGAACGTCGGCGACGTCATTGACGGCCTCGAGGAGCGGCTCATGGGCGACCCGGGCCCGTCGGCGCTCCAGACGATATACCTGCTCAAGCGGCAGCTGATCATACTGCGCAAGATCATCTGGCCGTCGCGCGAGGCCGTCGACGCGTTCTCAAAGCTGCCGCAGCCGTTCGTCTCGGAGGATACAAAGACGTACCTCAAGGACGCCTACGGCCACGCGGTGCAGGCGATGGACACGACCGAGTCGCTGCGCGACATGGTCGGCGGCATGCTCGACACGTACATGTCCATAGTCGGCAACCGCATGAACGAGGTCATGAAGACGCTCACGATAATCGCGAGCATCTTCATACCGATCACGTTCATCGCGGGCCTGTACGGGACGAACTTTCCGTACGTGCCCGAGCTCGAGATACAGTGGGGATACTTTGGGATGCTCGGCGTCATGGGGGCCATCAGCGTGCTGATGGTCCTGTGGTTCAGGCGCAAAAAGTGGATGTAGTGTGCCGCGATGGACGGCGTGACTGCAAAGGCGGGCGATGCGGGCGGCGCCCCCGTACGGGGCGGCCGCGGCCGCGCCGCCCTTGCGCGGCTCCACGGCATACTAGAGGGGACCGACGGCCGGGCGGCCGTCGCATTCCAGGTCTCGCTAGTCTGCCTCATCTGCGCCAACGTGGCCGTGATGATGGCAGAGACCGAGGACAGCCTCGAGGCGTACGACGAGGCGTTCATCTTATTCGAGACGTGCTCGATCGTCGTGTTCACGGCCGAGTACGCCGCGCGCCTGCTCTCGTCGGGGGCGGACCCGAGGTACGCGGGGCGGCGGTGGGCGCGCGCCAGGTGCGCGGCCAACCCGATGATGCTCATAGACCTGGCCGCCATACTGCCGTTCTACCTGCCGCTCGTGCTCATCGACATACGGTTCATCCGGGTGGTGCGCCTGCTGCGCCTGTTCGGGATGTTCAAGCTTGCGCGGTACTCGGAGCCGCTGCAGACGCTCGGCTACGTGTTCAGATCGAAGATGGGCGACCTGGCCGTCGCGTTCTTCATATTCTTCATCGTGCTCGTGTTCGCGTCTAGCCTGATGTACTATGCCGAGAACGAGGCGCAGCCCGGGGTGTTCTCGAGCATACCCGCATCCATGTGGTGGGGGATAGTGACGCTCACCACGATAGGGTACGGCGACACGTACCCCGTGACGCCGGCCGGCAAGGCCATAGGGGCGGCCGTCGCAGTCGTCGGGCTTGCCATATACGCAATCCCGCTCGGCATAATGGCGTCGGCATTCACCGAGGAGCTGCGGCGGCAGAGGGTCGAGGCCGAGGGGCGGCCGCGGAGGGGGCTGCGCGGGGGGATCATCGGGATCGGGCGCGGCGGCGGCGGCGCGCGGGAGCAGGGGGGCGGCGGCTCCTCTCCGTCCCGCTGCCCCCACTGCGGCCACGAGATTGGCGGCGGCGCGCGGGAGCAGGGGGGCGGGGGCGGCCGCGGCGGCGATGCGCCGCCTGTTTCCTGATCGTCCGGCCGCCGGGTCGCGTTTGTCCGCGCCCGATGCACAGATGCCGTGTCCCTGCCGCCGGCCGGCTGTGCGGCATGCCTTTTCCGGTTTCCGTGGAGGGGGTAGGGGGCGGGAGCGGGAGTGGCCTGCGGCGGGCCTGGGCCATGCCGCCTCTTTTGTAGCCGCGGCTGCACTGGCGTTTTTCAGGCGCAAAGCCTTGTCAGCAAAAGGATGCGGGCGCCCTGCCGGAACCCTGCGCCCGGTTGCACGCCCTGCCGACATTTGCCGGCCGCCAGGCTGTCCCGCGCCGCATGCGCGGGCCGTGTGCGGTTGGCAAGGGGCCTGGCCTTGCGTGCCGCCTGCCGGCCGCGCGAGGTGCCCGGACGACCGGCATGCTTGAGCGCGGGTGCGCGGGACGGCGCCCGTGGCAGTGTGGCGCGTCCATGTCGACACATGGGGGATCGTAGAGGTGATCGGCGGGGGCAAGCACGCGGCCCGCGTCGAGTCGATACTGCGGCAGAGCGGGCCCGACTCCTACCTGCTGGTCGTCTCGCAGGCTGCGCTGGGCGAGGCGGCCGCCGTCGTACTGCGGCGCGGGCCTGACGCCGCGCGGCTGCTCGACGCCATGTTCGCACTGCTCTCGGACTGTAGGGTGGATCCCGGCAGCTGCATGCCGCCCGTCGACGCGGCAGTACTTGCCATCATCAACGAACTGGTTTGGGTGGTTCCAGAGCTGGACATGACGGACAGGATAATACTCGCCATAGCCTTGGCCGACACGAACTCTTCATTCCTCATAACCAGAGACAGAAAACTGGTCAACAACCCTGCAATTGTACTCTACGAGAAAAGGCTGAGATCCTTGGGACGGTGAAACACCAAGCTTACGATCATCAATCCTTTCGAATCATCCCTCTCATATTGATCTCGTCGAACGCGTCGTCTACGGCACTGCGGCTGGGCCCTATCATGTCCTTGATCTTGCCCTTCATCCAGTTCATGTCTTTTCTGTATTCTATGTTCATGTCGAGGAGCGTCACTGCCGCGCACATCCACTCGGCGCTCCTGCCGGACACGAGGTCGAGGAACTCGCCTGTCCTGAACGAGGCGGGCATGTCCGGAGCGGCCGCCTCGTACACGGAGCTGTCCTCGTCGGAGAGCCTGTATATCCCGTTGGCCATCTCGTCGGAGACCGGCCCGTTGCTGAACGATGCGAACTCGAACCCCATGTCGAGGCCGTGGTACAGGGCCAGAAAGGCGCACTGCTCTATCCTGTCGACGACTACAAGGCCCTCCTCGCCGGGGGGCAGCGGCGGCCCGAACCTGACGATGCCGTTCGATGCGAGGAACCTTATGAAGCGGGCGAGCGGCGGCAGCATCTCGGGGCGAGCCTTCATGCCGATCATGGCGAGGCGCTCGCTGCGCGACAGGCGCGAGCGGTACTGGACACGGGCCGGCAGCATTGCCGCTGAGAGGGCCATGGACGGCCCGCCGCAGAGGGCGCAATAAGGATTTGCGCGCCGTGCGAGGCCCTGAACGTGGGCCGCGCGCCGAACGGGAGAGCCCAGTCCGGCGGGCGCGGCGCCCGAGCGCGGGGCATTCCCCGCCCCGAGCGGGGCGCGCCCGCCGCGCCGGGGCGCGTACGTTATTATCGATCCCGCTGCGGCGCGCGGCGCATGGACGACATCATAGAGGCCGGCTCCGACGTGCTGTTCTACTTCAACCGCACGAAGAAGTGGCTGGCCCGCGTCGCAGAGGGCGGCAGCCTCCACACGCACATCGGCGTCATACCGCACAACGGCGCAATCGGAAAGGAGTACGGCTCGCGCCTCGTGACCAACAAGGAAAAGTACGTGTACCTGCTCCGCCCGACCTCTTACGACTATACGATGAAGATCGAGCACGGCACGCAGATCATATACCCAAAGGACCTCGGGTACATCGTCTCGCGCGCCGGCATACGGAACGGCCACAAGATCGTCGAGATCGGGACGGGCAGCGGGGCGCTCACGTCGTTCCTGGCGGGGATCGTGGGGCCGCGCGGCCGCATCCACACGTTCGACGTGCGCGAGGACCTCATGCGCATCGCCGAGCGGAACATACGGCGGGCCGGCATGGAAAAGCGCGTCGCCATGAAGAACATGGACGTTCGGGATGCGGCGCGCGCGCCGGTCACGGGCGCCGATGCGGCCATCATCGACCTCGGGGACCCGTGGACGGCCGTGCCGCAGGCGCGCCGCATGCTGCGCGGGAGCGGCGCGCTCGTGGCCGTCTGCCCGACCGTCAACCAGCTCGAAAAGCTGTCCGCCGCGCTGGTCGACAACGAGTTCACCGACATCGAGTGCTCCGAGCACATACTGCGCCCGATCGAGGCGCGCGAGGGCAAGACCCGCCACTCCTTCCAGCCGATCGGGCACACCGCGTACCTGTGCTTTGCGCGCAAGGCCGACTTTGGGCGCCGGCGTAGCGCGGACGGCGACGACGGCGATCGCGGCGCGGACGACACGGACGGCGACGACGGCGGCGGGGGCGACGACGGCGGCGGCGATCGCGGCGCGGACGACACGGGCGACGACGCCAATGCCGGCCCTCCCGACGGCGGCTAGCCGGCGCATGCCGCGCCCTGTCCTGACCCAGCCGCGCCCGCGCGCGGCCCCATGGCAAGTGATTTAAACGCCCGTGGGGTGCGCCCTTCATGGGCAACGTAGTTCGAGTCGGCGGCAGGGGCACCTCCCGCCGCGTGACCTCGGAGGAAAAGGACAACTGGACCGGCGAGGGATACCGCAAGTACTCTGACAACCGCAAGGAGGCGGCCAAGGACGTGTACGTCTCGATCGGCAGGGGGACCAGAAAGATCCGCCTCGGGGACATCGCCGAGACCAAGGGCCGGCCTTCCGGCAAGGGCCTCTACATCGGGACCGGCCGCGGCACGGGCCGGCGCAAGGTCGAGTGACCGGGCGCCGCCCACTTTTCATCTTTTTACCGGCGGCGCGCCGCCTTGCCGCCCACCTCGGGGCGCCGCCGCAGCCGCCCGTGGCAGACGGCGATCCAGCCCGCCGAGTCGCTCGGGAACAGCCGGTTGCGCCGCGTCCTCATACGCTCCATCTCGGCCGGCCCCACGGTGGCGATCCCCCCGGCGCGGAGGTCGCTGTACTCCTCCCCCGCGCGGCGCGCGGGCACTCCGGCGACAAGCGCCGCCGCCTCGGCATCAGAGTACCTCGACAGCCCGCCGATGCCCGCGCCCTCGGCGAATATGCCGAATACGGCGCCCGCTATGCGGTTCTCCTCTGGCTCGATCGAGGCGGCATCGCGCAGGTACTCGAGTATTGCGCGGCTCGGCTCCCCGCCGGCGCCCCCCGCCCTGAAGGGGGCCAGCAGGCTTCTCAGCGTCGGCTTGCGCAGGTAGTACGAGACGCCCTCGGCCACGACGAGCGTCGGCATGTCTGCCCTCCACCCCCTCCGCTCCAGGGCCGATGCGATGCGCCGCGGCCCCGCCTCTTCCAGGTCGGCCGTGACGTGCCGCACGCATCCGGCCGCCGCGGCGCTCGCCTCCTCCATCAGGCGGCGCTTGCGGCGCGCGCCGGCCGAGTCGATCTCGTACGAGGCGACCGAATAGCCCGTGAGGGCGGCGATCTCGACGGAGAGGGGATCCAGGCCCGCGCCGAGTATTACGACCTGCCTCGCGCGGCCGCCGCGGAGGCACCGCATGGCGAGCCTCTTGATGCACGCCTTGCGGTTTCGCACGACCTCGCCGTAGTGCGGCCACACCCGCTCGCACCTGTCCGCGATCCGCCCGCCTGCGCCCCGAAGGCCGGCGCCGAGCAGCTCCATGTACCGCGCGGCATCGCCGCTCTCGAGCGCCTCGCCGCGCGACCATATCATGACGGCCTCGGAGCCGGCGGCCCTGCTGCGCCCCCTCGGGCCGGCGGCCGCCGCGGCAGACGCCGCGGCAGGCGGGCGCGCGACGCGGCCGCCGGCCGCACTCCTCCCTTTGCCAGGTCCGGCCCTGCCGGCCTCTCCGGCGCCCCCCTGCGGCACGGCCTTTGGGCCGCGCCGCCGAATATCTGCCTTGGCGCCCCCTCCCCCTCCGGGCCGCGAGCCGGGGATTGCGCCCCGAGCGGGGCGGCGGCGCAGGGCGCACCGCGGGCGAAAATACGGGTGGAGAAAAGGCCGGTGCGCCTGCCGCCTAGTGGATCGGCCTCGGAAGCCTGCCTATGACGGCCGCAAGCGATATCCGGCCGGGCCCCATCACGACGAAGACCAGGCAGGCGGCGAGCAGGACCAGGTCGAACTCGTAGCCGTTGTCGCCGGCGAGCGATGCCGCCTCCTTTACGACGAAGATCGCCGCAAGCATGATGATCGCCAGCACGGACGCCGATATCCTGGACACGACGCCTACGATGAGGAGTATGCCCGGCACGAGCTCGCCGGCCGCGATGATCATGGCGAACTCTGGCGATATGCCCATAGAGCCCATCCAACCGATGAACCCCTCGTTGCCGAACTTTCCATAGCCGTGTACTATGAAGATGACGCCGACCGCGGCGCGCAGCCCCATGAAGACAATGTCGGAGAGCTTGTGCTCCCTCAACTCTGCCGTTTCAAACATTGGTGCGCCCACAGGGGCCCGACTATTAAACCGTCCGCACGGCCGCGCCCGGCGCGGGCAGGGGCCGGCCGCGGGCCGGGCGGGGCCCGCGCCGCGGGCAGCGCGCACGCCCCGCCCGCCTGAGCCTCTCTGAAAAAGGAAAAGGGGTGCCGCTGGCGCGGCGCTACTGCGACTGCATGCGCTCGAGCCAGTCGTGCCCTGCGGGCTGCTGCGGTTGCGGCTGCTGCGCCTGGGCCTTGGACTCGGTGCGCGGCTCGGACTGCTGCGGCTGCGGCTCGGACTGCTGCGGCCCTGCCTCCCGCGCCGCGGGCGGCGCCGGGGGCGGGGCTGCAAACTGCACCGCCATGCCGGATGCGCCGACGGCCTCGGCCACCTGCTGCTGCTGGGCGGCAGGCGCCGGGGCGGCGGCGATCTCGCTGGGCGGCTCGGGGAACTGCGCGCCGATGTCGGCTGCGGCCGGCGCCCCCGCGGGCGCGGCCGCCGCCTCGGCATGCGCGGCCGCCTCCGCCGGGCGCGGCGCCTGGATGGGCGCCTCCGGCAGGTTGGCCGCGGCCGTCACCGTGTGGTTGCCAAGGTACGTCTCGGCCGAGCTCTGCAGGCGGGCATCGTGCGCCTCGAGGACCTGCTTGACCTCCATGTTGAGGTCGGCGATCCTGCGCTGGACGTTCGATATCTCCGCGTTCTCGTGCGTGATGTGCTCTACAAGGCTCGACGTGTGCGCCCTGACGGACTCGAAGGCCGCCTCGGCGATCTCGTCGCTCTTGTACTGCACCTTTGCATCGAACACGATCATCTTGATCGAGCGCAGCTGCGAGTCGAGCTCCTCCACCCTGGCCGAGAGCGTCCTTGCGATCCCTGCCTCGATGCGGTCGAACCTCTCTAGCTGCTCGCGGTACTTGCCGTCGACGATCGCCGCATCGTCGCGCATCTCGTCGTTCTCGGAGAGTATCTCCGAGAGCGCCTTGAGGCGCCGCAGCGTCAGCCCCTTGTCCCTCAGGAGCCTCTGAGAGTCGAGCCTCCACTTTGGGATGAAGATGACCACGCTGTCCTGGACGACAATCTGCTCGAACGGCACCTGCTGCAGCCCCTGCGAACTGCAGTCGACGCCGACGGTCTGTATGGTCCCGTCGATGTCGGTGATGGTGCCGATGACCTTGCCCATGGGCGTGCCGTACATGTCCTTGACCGCCTTGCCGACGATCTGTGCGTCTTCATTCGTCATGCCCCCGTATCGGCGCCCCGCCATAACCGGCGCCTTGTCAGCTAGTCTTCCTCCTCGGGTCAGCTAAAGCTGACCTGCCGGGGAGGGCGGCGGGGGCGGCGGGCGCCCCCGCGGCCGCCCCCTGGCGGCAGGGGCCCGCCTAGGGGGGGAATGCCCCGTGCCGGCAGGATGCCCGCCCGGGGGCGGGACGGCGCCCTCGGCGCCGGGGCCAGCCGCCGGCCTGCGCATCGCGGCGGCGGGGCGGCGCGCACCCACCGGCCGCCGTGCCACCGGCAATTCTTAAAACCCCGCCAGTGCGCGCCGGCGCATGCTAGACCAGGGCGGCGCCGGGCAGATCATCGATGCGGTCGCGCGCCGCTGGGACGAGATCGCCGGGGATCCAGGCAACAAGGCGTTCGCGTCGCTGCCGGGCCGGTTCTGGATGAACGCGGCAGGCGGCAGGGCCGGCGCCGGCAAGTGGGTCACGGTCCTCATGTACACCGAGAATGATGCGGACGCCGAGGCGTTCCGGGCTGTCCTGCAGAGGTGGCAGGCGCGCGGGTCTGGCGGCGGCGATGCGGGACAGCGCGCCGCGGCGCCGGCCCCGGCGGCGCCGGACCTCATCCAGATCAGGAGGGGCGGAGGCGCCGCCGATGCGCCGCGCCCGGACGGCTCGGGGGACGGGGCGGCCGGTGCGGCGGATGGTTGTGGTCCCGGGGCCGCAACGGCGGCCGCCAAGACAGGTAACATGCCGGGGCGGTGAGAAAGACGGCCGCTGAACCATCTGATGCAAAAGTAACTGGGGGCGATTGGTTGCCACCCCTTATTGACAAATTTACAGACGACGAAAAACTCCGTCTAGACAACCACTTTTCAAATACGGACAAACCCGTATTTGTAATCACGACAAAATTGCAAGTCGACCGCGGCGCTCTGATGTCTAGATACAGCCGTAGCGGCAAGGGCATGCGTCGGATATATCTTGAGGAGTTTCTACAAGATCAAAAGAGGGGCGAGCGGTTCTACGAAAAAGTACTTGGTGAGTATGGAGATGATTCGGTCGCAGAACTTGGAACTACCCAAATCGCAGTTGAAGGCATATCAAACATCGTTGCTAAAAAGATCGAAGATAGGAGAATTGGCCTGTCTTTCCTTGAAAAATCATCTAGATACGTCAAGTGGTCTGGTAAAATGAGCGGCCATTACATGTACTATCGTGGAAGCGACTTGATGGAATCTAGATTTGCTGACGACTATGCCGCGGCGTGCGACTTGGCATTCTCCACATATGCAGATAGCTTAGATGTAATGATAGAGTACGTGCATGAGGTTCACCCGATCGAAGATTGTAGCTTCGCGGACTCTGCGACCGGCGCCGAGAATGTTCCCTACGACACCATGAAGGACGAGGAGTCGATCAAATCGGCCCATTCAGTGTATGAGTCCGCTACAAAGGCAAAAGCGTTGGACGTCCTGCGTGGGTTGCTCCCCGCCTCTGCACTGACCAACGTTGGAATCACTGGCAATGGGAGGGCATTCGAATATCTGCTTGCCCACCTGCGCGCATCGCCGCTGTCTGAAGCACGATCTGTTTCTAGCATGATGAAAACGGAGCTTGACTCGGTCGTCGGCCCGTTCGTTAGGAGGGCTGGCGACGACACAAAGTACGGCCGTGCACTGATCGACTACCTTGAGAGAACGGATGTTGTGCGTCGTGAGGCGTATGCGCTGTTAGGCTGTGCCCGTGCTGCCGCCCCTGCACCTACTGTAGACGGTCGTGGTGGTGGCGACAGTGACAAAGATGACTGCCGTCTATCACGTGCACATCTGGTTGAATGGGACAACCAAAAAGACGCACTAAATTGTATAGTGGCGGCCATGGCATGCGGTGGGCCTGACTCGGTTCGGTATGCAGATGCACTCGCTGCCGCAAAGTCAACGCCGCACGAGGTCAAAGTTGGTATTGTCAAAAAGTGTGCCAACCTGCGTCAGAATCGCCGCCACCGCCCTCCCCGCGCGTTTGAAATGGCATCCTACACATTCGATATCGTCAGCAACTTTGGCATGTTTCGGGACCTGCACCGACATCGCATGCTCACTATGGAGCGATCGTTGCTAACAACTGACTACGGCTACGAGGTGCCTCCCGAGGTGGATGGCGCCGACATTGGGCGCACATACAGAGAGTGCATGGAAGCGTCAGGGGCCGTCTTTGGGCGGATGCGCGACTCGATGCCACACGAGGCGCAGTATGTGGTCAACTTTGGGTACAACTACCCGTATATGATGCGCATGAACCTGCGTGAGGCCACGCACCTGATCGAGCTTAGGACGGTCCCGCAGGGCCACACGGACTATCGCGCCCTGCTCCAGTCCATGTACCGGCAGATATGCGGGAGGCACCCCGATCTTGCCGTCATAATGAGGCACGTCGACATGAAGGAGTACGACCTGGCGCGGCTTGAGTCCGAGAAAAGGGTGGTGCGAAAGATGCGCGAGGCTGACGCGCCAGGGGCCGGCGGCCACGTGGGCGGGGGACGCATCCGGGCCGGCGACCCGGGCTCGCTCACGCCCGAAGAGTACCGCGTGTGCGTCGAGGGGGCGACGGAGCCGCCGTTCACGGGAAGGTACCACGACTGCACGGATGCTGGCACGTACAGGTGCGCCTGCTGCGGGGCGGCCCTGTTCGAGTCGGGCGCAAAGTTCGACTCGGGGACGGGCTGGCCGAGCTTTTGGCGCCCCGCCTCGGACGCCTCGGTCGGCTCGTCGCCGGATGCGAGCCACGGCATGCTGCGCACCGAGGCGAGCTGCGCCAGGTGCGGCGCGCACCTCGGCCACGTGTTCGACGACGGGCCTGCGCCGACGGGGCTGCGGTACTGCATAAACTCGGCGTCGCTCAGGCTCGAGGCGGCGGCCCCGCCCGGCGGGGATCGCACGGAATCGGGAGCGGCGGAGCGGGCGGCGCGCCGGGACTGACGGCCGCGGCCCCTGCCGGCCGCCCGCGCTGCGGCGGGGCGCCCCGCCGGGGACTTCCCGAACGCCGCTTCTGGATGCTTATATGGCGGGCTGATTCGCAGCCCGCCATGGCGGTGGCGGACCCAAAGCGGGCGGCAGGGGCCAGCGGCGGGGCGGATGCCGCCGCGCCGCGCGCGCGGCCGGCTCTGGCGGCGGCCCAAAAGCAGGCGCGCCCCGATTTTGGCCGTCCGTCGAGCCTACCCGCGCGCAGCCGCCCGCCTGCCGAGGGTCGGGTGACCAAGGGTTACGACGTCCTGGCGGATCTAGACCGGCTCATTGCAGGGGACGCCGACGATGCATGCAGGGCGCGGCTCGGGGCGTGGCACAGGGAGCAGATCCGGGAGCATATTGAACAGATCGGGGAGCATAACAGGGCGCAGATCGGGGAGCATAACAGGGCGCAGATCCATGAGCATATCCTGGAGCAGATCGACTACGACACCCACGTGGGCATCACTAGGGACTTGGTGCGCGCATACGCCCTCCCGCCGGTCCCCGAGCCGTCCTAGCGCCGTCCCTCAAGGCCCACTGCTCGGCGCTCGTGTACGCTTGCATCCGTCGAGGTTTTTTGCACTGCCGTTTTTTCCATCCGTACGACTAGGCCGCCTGCGCGTAGTCCCCGCGTTGCCGTACTCTTGTAACTAGGGTGGCGGGCCTGGGTGGACATCAAGTCTTGTGCGATGCTCTGTCCTTGCTCCGATTATGCCTCAGGGCGCCTCGTGGGGGACTCCCTGTCGAGCTGTTTCTGCCACCGTGTTGCATAACCAAGTGTTGACGCCTACGGCATAGTAGCACGTAGGCGTCAAGATGGCCCTTATCCAACACGGCAGTTTCCGCCCGCACGCCATTCGCCGTCTGTGCGCACTACCTGTAACCAAACGCCTTGTCGCGGGCCTCGTCGGCTTCCTTGCTCCTGCCTGCCTCGGCCAGCGCCTTGGCAAGATCAATCCACACCCTTGCATTCCCCGCGTCCAGCTCGGCGGCCCTCCTGTACGCCGGCAGCGACTCCTCGACGCGGCCCGACTCGTAGAGCGCGCCGGCCAGGCCCAGGTGCGCCCTTGCATTCCCCGCGTCCAGCTCGGCGGCCCTCCTGTACGCCGGCAGCGACTCCTCGGCGCAGCCGGCCTTGCGATCGCGCCTCCGAGGTGCTATGCGCGGCGCCCTCCAACCGCAGGCGCCCCGCCATGGGGTACGATGGACGGGGAAGAGTGGTGGGGATCTGACCACCCACGGCGATGCTCCGTAAGCCGCTTTTGAATGCTTATATGGCCGGCTGATTCGCAACCCGACATGGCGATGGCTGACCCGAAGCGAGCGTCACGGGGCAGCGGCGGGGCGGATGCCGCCGCGCCGCGCGCGCGGCCGGCTCCGGCGGCAGTCCAAAGGCAGGCGCGCCCCGATTTTACCCGTCCGTCGAGCCTATCCGCGCGCAGATGTCCGCCTGCCGAGGGTCAGGTGACCGAGGGTTACGACGTGCTGGCGGATCTAGACCGGCTCATTGCAGGGGACGCTGACGATGCATGCAGGGCGCGGCTCGGGGCGTGGCACAGGGAGCAGATCGAGCAGAACCAGAAGGAGATCAGGGAGGAGATCGAGGAGGGGATCAGGGAGGAGATCGAGGAGGGGATCAGGGCGCAGATTGACTACGACACCCGCGTGGGCATCACTAGGGATCTGGTGCGCGCATACGCCCTCCCACCGGTTCCGGAGCCGTCCTAGCGCCGTCCAAGCTCCCTTCTCGGCGCTCGCGTACGCTTGCATCCGTCGAGGTTTTTTGCACTGCCGTTTTTTCCATCCGTACGACTAGGCCGCCTGCGCGTAGTCCCCGCGTTGCCGTACTCTTGTAACTAGGGTGGCGGGCCTGGGTGGACATCAAGTCTTGTGCGATGCTCTGTCCTTGCTCCGATTATGCCTCAGGGCGCCTCGTGGGGGACTCCCTGTCGAGCTGTTTCTGCCACCGTGTTGCATAACCAAGTGTTGACGCCTACGGCATAGTAGCACGTAGGCGTCAAGATGGCCCTTATCCAACACGGCAGTTTCCGCCCGCACGCCATTCGCCGTCTGTGCGCACTACCTGTAACCAAACGCCTTGTCGCGGGCCTCGTCGGCTTCCTTGCTCCTGCCTGCCTCGGCCAGCGCCTTGGCAAGATCAATCCACACCCTTGCATTCCCCGCGTCCAGCTCGGCGGCCCTCCTGTACGCCGGCAGCGACTCCTCGACGCGGCCCGACTCGTAGAGCGCGCCGGCCAGGCCCAGGTGCGCCCTTGCATTCCCCGCGTCCAGCTCGGCGGCCCTCCTGTACGCCGGCAGCGACTCCTCGATGCGGCCTGTCCTGAAGAGCGCGCCGGCCAGGCCCAGGTGCGCCCTTGCATTCCCCGCGTCCAGCTCGGCGGCCCTCCTGTACGCCGGCAGCGACTCCTCGATGCGGCCTGTCCTGAAGAGCGCGCCGGCCAGGCCCAGGTGCGCCCTTGCATTCCCCGCGTCCAGCTCGGCGGCCCTCCTGTACGCCGGCAGCGACTCCTCGATGCGGCCTGTCCTGAAGAGCGCGCCGGCCAGGCCCAGGTGCACCCCTGCATTCCCCGCGTCCAGCTCGGCGGCCCTCCTGTACGCCGGCACCGACTCCTCGATGCGGCCCGACTTGTAGAGCGCGCCGGCCAGGCCCAGGTGCGCCCCTGCATTCCCCGCGTCCAGCTCGGCGGCCCTCCTGTACGCCGGCAGCGACTCCTCGACGCGGCCTGCCTTGAAGAGCTCGCTGGCGAGCCCCCTATACGCGGCCCCTCGCCCCAGCTCGCGCTCAATGCGGCCGGTCATGGCGCCGTCGCCTCGGACTCCCTACCCGATCCGCTCCCAAAGTCCATCCTGTATGCGATGCTGACTGCGGCGCGGTACTCCTTGATCGCCTCCTTGTTGCGGCCGAGGGCGGCAAGCGAGTTTGCAAGCCCCGTGCGGCCGGCCGCGTCGTCCGGATCCTTCTCGATCGCCCTGCGGTACCACCTTGCGGCGCTTTCGTACTGCCCCATCATGGCCAGTGCAAGGCCGCAGCCCGCACGCGCCGACAACTCCTCCGAGTCGAAGCGGAGCGCGTCCTCGTGGCACTCTATGGCCAGGACGTCCCTTTCACTGTCCCTTGCCACGCCCAGGGCATGCCCCCCTGCGATGCGGGCCGGCACGTAGCCTGGATCCGCCCCTATCGATCCCTTGTACATGAAAAGGGCCTCTTCGGGGCGCCCCGCCCGCACCATCAGGTGGCCCATCTCGAGGTGCGCCAGGGCGTAGCCGGGATTGACCTCCTGCGCCTTTTTGTAGCATGCCTCCGCCTCGCCCTCGCGGCCCAGCCTTGCATGCGCGTGCCCCGCGCAGGTGTGCACCCACGCGCCCAGCTTTCCGGCTATGTCGAGGCGGCCGCACACGCCGAGCACCCCCTCGTACGCCCTGCGCGCATCGGCGTACCTTCCGACAAGCGACATGGCGCGGCCCTCGACGAGCAGGAGCGCGGTCATGTACCGCGGGCGCCCGGCAAGGACGGCGCATATGACGTCCCTGACTATGGCGTACGCCCTGGCCTCGTTGAACCTTACGATGCCCACGGTGTGCGTGAGGGCATGCCTTGTCCTGAACAGCCATCGGAGCCGCCTTCCATGCGTCTTGAGGAGCCTGCGCAGGACGGGTATGCCGCGCCACTCGGCCATTTCCATGATCGACTTGGCGCTCTGAAAGGTGCTGGCCGACGCCTCGATCCTGGACTCTGCCAGGGCGACCGCCCTGCTGAGGCCCCTGACGGACCTGATGACGATGCGCCGCGCCCCGCGTCCCCTGTCCATGTCGAGCTCGAGGATCAGCCTGAGAAACTGCTCTAGGACGGTCACGGACTGCGTGACCACCCCCATCCGCGCCAGCTCGTTGCCCGTGCCGACGTTGGCCATGATCATGACCAGCCTTATGAACACGCCGAGCATGCTCTGCGTGACCAGCTCGGCCGTGAGGGGGTGGCTGCCCTTTCTTCGGTTCACGACGGTGCCGCATCGCACTATTATTTAAGGTTTCAATACGGCTTAGGCGTAAAAGACGGCCCTGCTTCGCGCCAAGGCTCCAGGGGGCGATCTGCGCCAGGTGCGGCCCAGATTTAAATCATCCTCCCCGCCCGCGCGCCGCGTGCGCGTACACGGCCCGTCGGCCGCCCTCGGGGGCGGGATCGCCGCGGCCGCCGCGGTCGCCGCAGCGGCCGCCCTGCTGGCCCTTGCGCCGCCCCCTTCGGATCAGGGCGCCGCCGAGCCGGCCCTGCGGCCTGCCGGCGAGTACCCCGCGGGCGGGCGCGGCGCGCTCGACACGGCGGCCCTGCTCTCGGCCCTCACGGGCAATGCGCCGCCTGCCCTCGGCGACGAGGATGCGCCCGTCACGCTCGTAGAGTTCGGCGACTACCAGTGCCACTTTTGCAACCGCTTCTTCCACGACACGGAGGCGGCCATAGTCGAGGAATATGTCGACGCGGGCCTTGTCCGCATCATATTCAAGGACTATACGATAATCGGCCCCGACTCTGTGTCCGCGGCCCAGGCGGCGCGGTGCGCCGCCGACCAGGGCCTGTTCTGGGAGTACCACGACGCCCTGTACAACGGGTGGGACGGCGAGAATACGGGGTGGGCGTCGGCCGAGGGCCTTGTGGCATTTGCGTCCTCCGTTGAAGGCCTCGACGAGGACGTGTGGTCGGCATGCGTGTCGGCCGGGGAGCACGCGGCCGCCGTCGATGCGAGCAACGCCGATGCGCGCGCGCTCGGCCTTACGGGCACGCCGGCGTTCTTTGTCATAAGCGACGGCGGCGGCCGCATCGCGCAGATATCCGGCGCGCAGCCCTACGAGGTGTTCGCAGGGGTGTTCGACTCGGAGCTTGGCAGGTAGCCGCCCGCGCGCCCCGGGCCGCCGATCCCTACCTGAACGAGTCGTACCCGCCGAACATCGGCGAGCCGAGCAGGAATGCGACGACGACGGCGGTGCCGAGGATCGCCCCGGCCACAATGTACCGCTTGTTCACGGCCGCCGGCCGGCGCCGCCCGTTAAAAACCGTGGACGCTCTCGCCCGCCTGCCCCGGCCGCCCGATTACCCTTTTAAGGAAACGCGCCGCGGGCGCCGCATGGCCGCCGGAATCGACGACATGGCCGTGTACATACCGCGCCTGTACCTCGACGCCGACGACTTTGCGCAGATGCGCGGAGTCGACGCGACAAAGCTGCGCGACGGCCTCGGCGTCCACCAGATGGCCATAGTCGACAGCAACCAGGATCCCGCATGCATGGCGGCCAACGCGTGCCTGCGGATAATGCGCGCAAACGACCTCTCGCCGGCCGACGTCGGGAGGCTGTACGTCTCGACCGAGTCTTCGCTCGACGAGTCCAAGGCGATGAACTCTTACGTGATCGGCATGCTCGAGCAGGTGTACGGCGAGGGCTCGTTCGAGCACTGCGGCGGCGTCGAGACAAAGTTCGCATGCGTGAGCGGATCGTACGCCCTGTACGACAACGCCAACTGGATACGCGCCGGCGAGGCCGAGGGGCAGCATGCGCTCGTCGTCGTCTCGGACATCGCAAAGTACGACATGGGATCGTCCGGCGAGATGACGCAGGGCGCCGGGGCGGTCGCGATCCTGCTCAACGACGAGCCGCGCATTTTGGCGTTCGACCCGCGCGTGACGGCCACGTCCATCCGCGACGAGTACGACTTTTACCGCCCGTTCGGCAAGGAGACGCCGATCGTGCACGGCCAGTACTCGAACCTCCTGTACCTCATACAGGTGCGCAAGGCGCTCGACCTGTACAAGAAAAAGGTCGCCGCCGCGGGCCTGCTCGACCTGGGCCCCGAAGAGTCGGTCCTGGACCGCATGGACTACATCAACATGCACCTGCCCTACTCGAACATGGGGCGCAAGGCCCTTGCGTACCTCATGCGGCACGAGTGGAGGGGCCTGCCGCGCTGGGCCCCGCTGATCGAAAAGGTCGGCATGGACGAGCCCGTCCCGAACGACCCGCGCGGGACGATCGAGTCGGTCATGGCCGACCGCGAGTTCATGCAGAGGGACCACGAGTTCCAGCGCCGCCTGACCGCGACCGAAGAGTTCCGCTCGGTGTACGAGTCCAAGCTTGCAAGCTCGCTGATCGCGTCGGCCATGGTCGGCAACCTGTACACGGCGTCGCTGTACCTGGGCCTGCGCAGCACGCTGGAGTTCGAGCACCGCAAGGGCCTCGACCTGGCCGGCCGGCGGTTCGGGTTCGGATCGTACGGGTCGGGCAGCTCGGCGATGGTGTTCTCGGGGGTCGTCCAGGACGGGTACGCCGACAGGGTGCGCGGGATGGACATTGCCGCCGAGATCGGCGAGCGCCGGCGCCTCTCGCTAGGCGAGTACGAGATGATACACGAGAACAAGCTCGCGCCGGAAGAGTCCATACTGCGGCCCTCTGGCGAGTTTTGCCTCGTGCAGGTAAAGACGTCGCCCGAGTCGCGCGGCGAGCGCCGCTACGCGTACGGCGGGTAGCGATGGCGCGCGGGGCGGCGGGCCGGCCGGGGCCCGCGGGCGCGGATGCGGCTGCGGCTGCCGCCGCCGCCGGGCCCCTCGATCTGCCGGAGCTCGCAAGGGCAGCCGCGTACGGCGCGATCGACGAGGTCGGCAGGGCTGCGATTGCCGCCGAGCTGCGCGGGGCGGCCGGCCGAGGGGGAGGCTCGGCGGGGGCAGCGCCGCCTGCCGCTGCGCCTGGCGGCCCGATCGACCGCGCCGTCCGCATCGCGGCCGGCCGCGCCGGCCTGCCAGACCCGCGCGCCGCCGCCTGCCCTCCCGAATTCGATGCGGCCGCCGCGGCCGTCCTGACCGCTCTCCTGCACTACCTGCTCTCCGCTGCCTCGGTGCCGAGCCAGCGCAGGGTGGCAGTCGGCGGCGAAGAGATCGACGTCGTCGTGCCGGATGCGGCCGGCCTGCCTGACGCGGTCGCGGTGTGCATCGCCGGCGATGCCGGCCTGCCTGCCGCCGCATCGCGCATCGCGGCCGCATCGGCCGCGCTGCGGCTGCCTCGCGAGCGCGTTTGGGCCGCCGGGTGGTCGCGCTCTTTCGCGCACTCCAGGCCGGCCGCCGCCCTCCGCGCCCCCTCCCCGGGGCCTGCACGGGCGTACCTTGCATCCGACGGCTCGTTCTCGTCGCTCGTCCCCGACCTGGCAGCGTTTGCGGCCCTGCCAGCGGGGGAGGGAGGCGGCAGCGGCGGCGGCCGCCGCGGCAGGCGGCTCGGCCTGTCCGGTTTTGCAGACGGCGAGCGGCGCGCGAACAAGAATTAAATCGGATTCGGGCGCGGCCGCTTCAAGGGCGCCGGCAGAAGCGGGGGAACGGGGACGAATGGACGACAGTGACGACGGCAGGACTGCGAGCGGCGCGGGCGCCGCGGAGGCCCGGGCATCCGGCACCGCCTCCGTAGTCGACGCGGGCGATGGCGGCGCGGCCGCCGAACGGTCGGAAGGCGAGCGGGCCGGCGCGCCGGGGCCGCCGCCGGCGCCGGGATCGGCCGCCGCCGCCGCCGCCGGCTCGCTTCCGCCCGAGATCGAGGCCCTCAACGAGGCGGCTCGCGCGCACGCGGCCACGCTCGGCCGCGTGCACTCGGAGATCAGCAAGGTCGTCGTCGGCCAGGACGGGGTGATCGAAAAGCTCATCGTGGCGCTCGTCGCGCAGGGCCACGTCCTCTTGGAGGGCGTCCCGGGCCTTGCAAAGACGCTCCTTGTCAAGACGCTCGCCGAGTGCGTCGAGTGCAGGTCTGTCCGGCTCCAGTTCACCCCCGACCTGCTGCCGGCCGACATTACGGGCACAAAGGTGTACGACCACTCTACGGGCTCGTTCTCGACCGTCCTCGGCCCCGTATTCACAAACCTCGTCCTGGCCGACGAGATCAACAGGGCCCCGCCAAAGGTGCAGTCGGCCCTGCTCGAGGCCATGCAGGAGGGGCAGGTGAGCATACAGGGCGAGACGCACTCGCTTGCCAGGCCGTTCTTTGTAATGGCCACGCAGAACCCGATAGAGTCCGAGGGGACGTACCGGCTCCCCGAGGCGCAGATGGACAGGTTCATGCTAAAGCTGCTCATCTCGCACCCGAGGCAGGAGGAGGAAGAGGTCATCATACGGCGGTTCACCGAGGGCGTCGAGCTGTCCGCCTCGGCCGTCGTCACGGCCGCCGAGCTGCTCGAGATGCAGGACTTTGCCAGGACCATATACGCCGACGCCGAGATACGCAGGTACGTCGCGCGCATAGTCGACGCGACGCGCCACCCCGAGAGGCACGGCATCGGGGAGGCCGCCGGCGGGCGCGTAGAGCACGGCGCCTCGCCGAGGGCGTCGATCTGGATCACGCTCGGCGCAAAGGCGCACGCGCTGCTGCGCGGCCGCGGCTACGTCGAGCCCGACGACGTGCGCGCCGTCGCGCCCGACGTCCTCAGGCACCGCATGCTGCTCTCGTACGAGGCCGAGGCCGACGGGACGACGCCCGACGGGGTCATATCCGCAATACTCGACAGGGTCGAGACGCCGTGAGCGGCGGGAGCGGGGGCTCGGGCGGCCCCGGAGCGGGAGGCGGCGCGGCGGCGAACGCGGCGGCGAGCGCGGCGAACGCGGCGGCGCTGCTGCGCGCCGCCGAGCGAATGGAACTGCATCCCAGGAGGCCCGTCGACGGCCTCGTGGCAGGCGCCCACAGGTCGGCGTTCCGCGGCCGCGGAGTAGAGTTCGCCGACCTCCGCGAGTACCGCCCGGGCGACGACGACGTGCGCGCCATAGACTGGAACGTGACGGCGCGCCTCGGCAGCCCGCACGTGAGGGAGTTTGCCGAGGACCGCGAGACGCGCGTGTACGTCGTCCTCGACGTGTCCGGGTCGTGCTCGTTCGGCAGCGGCGCGGAGCCAAAGGCGGCAAGGGCCGCCGAGGCGGCGGCCGCCGTCCTTGCCGCCGCCGTGCGGTCAAACGACGCGGCCGCCGCGTTCTTTGTCGCCGGATCGCTGCGCGGCCGCGTGCCGCTCGGGAGGGGGCGCCGGCACGCGCTGCGCCTGCTGGCCGCGGCCCTTGCGTTCGGCGGCGGGGAGGGGCCGACGGACCTGGCCGCCTCGCTTGCGCGCGTCGCGTCCATGGCCCGCCGGCGCGGGTCGGTCTTTGTAATATCCGACCTCGAGGACCATACCGGCTACGACCGGCCGCTGCGCCTCCTGTGCGCAAGGCACGACGTCACGGTGCTGCGCGTGTACGACCGGCGCGAGCGCGAGATGCCAGACGTGGGGCTCATCGAGCTGGAGGATGCCGAGACGGGCGAGCACATGACCGTCGACACGTCGGATGCGCGGTTCCGGCGCAGGTACGCAGAGGAGGCGGCCGCGCGCGAGGCGTCCGTGTCGAGGAGGATCGCAAGGGCCGGCGCCGCGTATGCGGCCGTCGAGGCCGGCGGCGGCGCGGCCGCGCGGGGGAGGGGGCCCTGACGGCCGGCTTTGAGCATCCGGCGGCGCTGCTTGCGCTGCTGTGCGTGCCCGCGCTGTACGTCCTGTACAGGCGCGTCCTGTCCGGGCGCAGGGCCGCGGCGATGTCGTTCAGCAGCCTCTCGCTCGTCCGCTCGGCCCTCGGCGACAAGAGGTCGAGGAGGGGATCGGCGCTGTTTGCAATGTCGCTTGCCGCGGCCTCGCTCATCGTCGTCGGGCTCGCCGGCCCCCACCTCCCGCTCGAGCAGAGCCGAGAGGGCGTCAACGTCGTGCTCGTCCTCGACGTGTCCGGCAGCATGCAGGTGGCCGACTACCCGCCGAGCCGCCTCGAGGCGGCAAAGGCATCGGCCCGGATACTCCTCGAGTCGCTCGAGCAAAAGGACCACGCGGGGATCGTCACGTTCGAGTCGGGAGCGACCACGGCGGCGTTCCTCAGCCCCCACAAGGACCGCGTCATGGACCTGCTCGCCGGGATTGCGCCGCGCGAGGGGCAGACGGCGATAGGCGACGGCCTCGGACTCGGAGTCGAGATGGCCACGTCCATACCCAACAAGAAGAAGGTCGTCATACTGCTCAGCGACGGCGTGAGCAACGCCGGCGTCATATCGCCGGCCGAGGCCGTCGCGTTCGCCCGGGCCAACTCGATCCAGGTGCACACCGTCGGGCTCGGATCGGACGGCGATGCCATACTCGGGTACGACGTGTTCGGCAGGCCGCAGCACGCCGAGCTCGACGAGGAGACGCTGCGCGAGATCGCCGCGCGGACGGGCGGGCGGTACTTCAAGTCCGTCGACGCGCAGACGCTCAACGCGATATACGCCGAGATCGGCGAGGATATAGAGCGCGAGGTCGAGGAGACGGACGTGAGCAGGTGGCTGTTCGCCGCGGCCCTTGCGGTCTTTGGCGCGCAGATGTACATGCGGTACGGCAGGGGCAGGGTAATACAGTGAGCGCGGGCGGGGCTGATCCGGGGCCGCCGCGGGCGGGCATGCGGGCCGCGTGCGTGGCCGCCGCCCTTGCGGCGGCCGCATGCATGCTCGCCGCCTCGGTCCCCGGCGCGCACGCGCAGAATGTCACATTCTCGACGGCGCAGGAAGAGTACTACTTTGCGCCGGGCGAGCGGCCGGCCATACCGCTAGACCTGAGCAACGGCCACGGCCGCCCTGTCTCGGGCATGCTGTCGTTTACGGTGGCCCAGGACGGCGGGCAGGGCGGCGTGCAGACGAGGACGATCAACGCCGGCTCGCAGCGGTTCGAGGTGCGCGAGGGCAACAACACGATAATGATCGACCTAGGGGCGGTCGCGCCTCCGGCCCGGCTAGAGGTCGACCTGTCGTTCACGTACAACGACGGGTTCGATCCGTGGACGGTCGAGATCGGGCCCATAGTGGCGCACGTCGTCGGCGACCCGTCCGAGGCCAGGAACGAGCCGAGCCCGATGAGCGCGCAGGCCCAGGCCGGAGCCGGCGGGCGGCAGGGCCAGCAGGGCCAGGGCGTCCAGCAGCAGCCGCAGGGCCAGCAGGCCCCGCAGGGCCAGGGCGGCCAGCAGCAGCCGCAGGGCCAGCAGGCCCCGCAGGGCCAGGGCGGCCCGCAGCAAGGCGGACAGGGCGGCCCGCAGGCCCCGCAGGCCCCGCAGGCTCCCGACCCGCTCAACCGCCTCCAGAACAACCAGATGGCGCAGGACAGCGGGGCGCTCAGGCGGCAGATCCAGGAGCAGCTGCAGGAGGAGGCGGACCGGCAGAACCGGTTCGCAGAGGCCCTCTCGGCCGACCCGTCGTTTGCCGAGCAGCACCGGCGCATGATCGACGACGGCTACGAGGTCGCCGGCGGCTCGCTCGAGCCCTCGCCCGACTCGGAGGACAGCGGCGAGTTTGAGATCCAGTACCAGAGCCCCGAGAGGGGCGCCGCCTCGATCCGGGGCGCGATGGACGGCGGGGAGGTCGGCGAGATGTCCGTGGCGTCAGAGTACGCCGAACAGCGCATGCTCGATGCGCTCAGGGCCGACCCGCGCTTTGCCGAGATGTCGGCCGAGCTAGAGGCCGCCGGATACTCGCAGTCCTCGGCGCAGTTCTCGTCCGACGGAATGTCGTCGGAGGCCGTGCTAGAGTACGAAAGGGCCGCGGGGCCGGGGGCGGATCCGGGAGCCGCGGAGGGAGAGGCGGCAGCGGCGGCGGATCCCGAGCCCGACAGGGCCACGGTGCGGGCCGAGTTCAACGGCACGGACGTGGCCGCCGTCTCGCTAGAGTACGGCGAGGACGAGGAGTTCGATCCGGCCCGGGCTGTCCTTGCGGCAGCGGTGGCTGGCGGGATTGCCGCTGCCGCCTACCTGGCGCTGCGCGGCCAGGGGGCCGAGCCGGCCGCCCCGCCGCCGGCGCCGGCGGCGCGGATCCGGCGCCGCCCCGAGCCGGCCGACGAGGCGCGGCATCTCATGGGCGAGGCGAGGCGCCTGCACGCGGCGGGCGACGAAAAGGGCGCCTTTGCCTGCGCGGGGCGCGCCGTCAGGCTGCTCGTCCTGGCCGAGCTTGACATCGACAGGGAGATCACGAACGCAGAGGCCGCCGCCGCGCTGGCGGCGGCCGGCCGCGGCGCGTCCGGTGCCGACATAGGGGCATGCCTCGGGGTGGCGGGCCTTGTCGAGTTTGCCCGGATGGCCCCGGGCGGGGGGGACTTTGCCAAGATATCGTCCGCGTTCGATGCGCTGGCAGGCGGGCCCGCGCGGCGCGGGCCTAGCTCTTGACCCGCATGATCATCGTGCGGTCCATCACGTTCCAGTACTCTACGTTCTGGCCGTTCTCGAGCGTGCCCCTTACCGGCTCGTCGACTAGCGTGACGTCGATCGTAGCGAACGTCTCCGAGTCCATCACCTGGATGATGTCGCCGGCGATCGATATGATCTGGGCCGTCCTCTTGTCTATGAGCGGGACATGGACCTGCATGCTCACGGGCCCCACGTGCGGGCGCTTTTGCCCGTCGAACACGCCGACGCCGACGATGCGGGCCTTGGCCGCGCCGTGCTTGCCGGGCTTGCTCGTCCCGTACTCGACGATGCGGCACGGCTCGCCGGTCGGCTGGTCCCCCACGGGAAGCAGTATGTACGATCCGACCTTTAGCGATCCGAGGTCTGCCGGCTTGCTCACGGCGCGCGCCCTGCCGTGCATTATTTAACCATTGACGGGCGCGCGCCCTGCGCGCGCGCAAAAGGGCACATGTCTAGGTCTCCGGGTTACCCTCCCCCCGCCCCTGTTCGGCAGCGCCCTGCGCGGCTACGACGGCCTCCGCCTTGGCTCGCACAGGGTCCCTGGCCGTCAAGCCCAGGCACCCCTTGGCCGGCGATTACCGCCGCGGGCATCCATGGATCGGGTAGCGGCGCCGGGGGCGCCGCGTCGGATGCGGGGGCCGGATGCGGCGCGACATCCTGCAGGCAGGCGCACTGGAAGCGCCCGTTTTTGTCGCGCCCGTGCCGGGTGCCAAAGCGCGGGCAGACGTGCCGACGCCCCATGGAGGCTTGGTGCCACTCTTCCTCCCCCGCCGCGCAGCCTTTGGCAAGATACGGCCTGTTTGTCAACACTTCCCGACGCTAGGGGGCAGACCTGGGATGCGGGATGTGCCGCCGACCAGACAATGGCGGCGCGTCCATTGCGCCCGCGCAGACTCGCAAAGGGCGCCATCAGGCCCCGCATGCGCAGGCGGGGTCCCAAAGGAGCCGCAGGAGAGGAGGCGGGGGAAGCGGCGCCCTCAGCACAGGTCGCGGACGCCGTGGGCCCCGCGACGGCAGGGGCGGGGCCGCAGCCGCGCGGCCGCGAGGGCGTGATCAGGGCGCCGAGGATGCAGAACACGGCGCTGCGGCACGCGCTGGTCGATACGCTGTCCGAAAAGGATGCATGCCGCGGCCAGGATCGGGTGCAAGCCCGCCATACTCCACCTCTGCAAGGCGTCGGAATGGGCCCGCAAGGCAGTCGGGGGCACCGTGGCGGCCAACCCGTCTGCGGCGCGCCTCGACGGCGGCTGCAACGGCGGCGGGGCCCATGAAGGCATCTTGCCGCGCTGCCAGGATCGATCCCGGACGCGCCAGGGCCCGTGCACGGCCAGAGCCGCAGCGGTCCTACGTCCCCGCCCGCCTGCTCCGCCCCCCCCCCTTCCGGCTGTGCACCCGGGAGGCGGCACGTCGTCTGTGCCGTGCCCCCACCCCCTCCGCGCCGCCTGCGCTCCGCGCCGCCTTGGCGGCTCTGTGCCATGCCCCGACGCGAGTCGCAAGCCGCATCGGCCGAACATGCCTTACGCCTGTCGTCACGGACCTGCGGTTTGGAGGCCTAGATGTGTGCCGTCCGGCAGCCCCTCGCCCTGCCGCGCCTCACTAAAATACGCCCGCTCCCGCCGGGGGCGCGGATGCCGATGATGAGCGGAAAAGCCATCGGAGCGGTGACGACGATTATGAGTTATGAGGCGTCCACTACGGCTGCCCCGCGGCCGCGCCGGCCGCACGAGATATTTGCCGCCGCGTGCCGCAGCCGGCAGTGAGGGTCGCGGCGCTGTTCTCGGGCGGAAAGGACAGCGCGTACGCTGCGATGAGGGCCGTCGATGCCGGCCATGCGCTGGCATGCCTCGTGACGGTCGAGCCGCCCTCGCCGGCAAGCGAGCTGCTCCACTACCCGTGCGCCCGCGCCACGGCGCTCCAGGCCGAGTCGATGGGCGTCCCGCACGTGCTGAGGCGCGCCGGTACGGACGGCACGGCCGGCCAGCGCGACGCCGTGGCGTCGGCCCTGTCCGAGGCGGCCCGCATGCACGGCGCGGCGGGGGCCGTCCACGGCGGCCTGCGCAGCGGGTACCAGAGGCGGGAGTTCGGGCGCGCCTGCGCCGCGGCGGGCCTCGAGCCGATCGCGCCCGTGTGGGCGGGGAGGGGCGGGGCGGGCCTGCCCGCGCAGGTGTCCTACGTAAGGCGCCTGCTTGCCGCCGGCGTGAGGTTTGTCGTGACTGCCGTGAGCGCCGGCGGGCTCGGGGCCGACTGGCTCGGCCGCGCCATCGACGGAGATGCAGTCGACGAGCTGGCCGCCCTGTCGCGCAGGCACGGGCTCGGCGCAGACTTTGAGGGGGGCGAGGCCGAGACGCTCGCGACCGACTGCCCGCTGTTCTCGCGCCCCCTCGAGATCGTCCGGTCGGGCGCGCGCTGGGACGGGTGCCGCGGCGAGCTTGACATAATAGAGGCGCGCCTGGGGCCGCGGCATGCTAGGCGATCTGCGCACCAAC
This sequence comes from Cenarchaeum sp., assembly GCA_965242695.1. GTDB lineage: Archaea > Thermoproteota > Nitrososphaeria > Nitrososphaerales > Nitrosopumilaceae > Cenarchaeum. The sequence continues at coordinate 525,629 of CBDESU010000001.1, forward strand.
CTGCGTTCGGCCATAAAGAAGATCGTCAGCTCGTCGGGCGTCGACAAGGATCTTGTGGAGGCGCTCGCGCTTGACATGCAGCGCGCCCTGCTGTACGCCGACGTCGATGCGCGCCTGGTGCAGGAGATATCGTCGCGAATAAAGGAGAGGGCACTCGGCGAGTCTCCCCCGCCCGGCCTGTCGCGCAAGGACCACATCGTAAAGATCGTGTACGGGGAGATGGCAAGGCTGCTCGGCGAGGGGGCCGGCGGGTTCGAGTTCCGGCCGGGAAAGCCCAACCGCGTCCTCATGCTCGGCATACAGGGAAGCGGCAAGACCACGGTGACGTCAAAGCTTGCGCTGCTGCTCACCAGGCAGGGGTACAAGACGGGGGTGATCGGCGCCGACACGTACAGGCCGGGGGCGCTCGTCCAGCTGCGGACCATGTGCGAGAGGGCCGGAGTCGAGGTGTACGGCGAGGACGGGTCGGACGACCCGGCGGATGTCGTCAAGCGCGGGCTCAAGAGGCTCGGCGCCCTGGACGTGATCCTCATAGACACGGCGGGCCGCCACAAGGAGGACGCGGGGCTCCTCGAGGAGATGCGCCGGATCGGCGCGGCCGCCGAGCCGGACCTGGCGCTCCTCGTCATCGACGGGACGATCGGCAGGCGGTGCTTTGCGCAGGCCGAGGCGTTCCACAAGACGGTCGCAGTAGGGGGCATCGTCGTGACAAAGCTCGACAGCTCGGCAAAGGGCGGCGGCGCCCTGGCCGCCTCGGCGGCCACCGGCGCGCGCGTGATGTACATCGGGACCGGCGAGCGCATCGACGACATCGAGCAGTTCTCGCCTACGCGGTTCGTCGGGAGGCTGCTCGGCATGGGCGACATACAGGCAGTCCTCGACCTTGCAAGGCGCCTGGAGAGCGAGAGCGACGAGGTCCGGCTCAGGAGGATCGCAAGCGGCAAGATGAACATGGACGACTTTTACATGCAGCTCGAGCAGGTCGGGCAGACGGGATCGCTGCGCGGCGTGTTCGACAGCATGCCGGGCATGGCAGGCGCCATCAACGAGGACCAGCTCGAAAAGATAGAGGGCAAGATGGGCGGGTGGCGGCACATCATACAGAGCATGAACGGCGACGAAAAGGCCGACCCGGACCTGATCAACGCGTCGAGGACTACTAGGATAGCGCGCGGGTCGGGCCACCCCGAGCACGACGTAAAGGAGCTGCTAAAGGGGTACCGAAACTCAAAGGGGATGATAAAGGCCTCAAAGGGGCGCAACATGAAGGGCGCGCTGCGCCGGCTCGGGCTCGGGTAGCGGGGGCTGCGGGACGGCGGCCCCCCGCACCCGTACCCGCCGCCGCGGGCCTCCGGCGGCATCCCGCTTCGAACGCCTATTAACGCAGCCGCCCGCGGCCGCGCCATGGGACGGGATGCAGTGCTCGGCAGGGCCGCCGCCGGCGCGGCCGGAATCCTTGCCGAGTACGCGCTGTGCGATGCGTGCCTGGGCCGCATGTACGCGCGGCGCCTGCGCCTGCGCTCGCCGGAGAGGCTCGGGCGAAGGCTGAGGGGGATGGCGCCGCAGCGCGCCGCCGCCTCCGGCGCCGCCGCCGCCTCCGGCGACGCGGCCTGCTACGTCTGCCGCGGCCTGCTCGCATCGCTCGGGCCCTACGCGGAGCGCATGGCCGCCAGGGCGGCGGCGTACGAGTTTTCCGCCGCGATGGTCGGCGTGACGCCGCGCCCGTCGATGGTCGAGCGCGACGACGAGGTCCGCTCGCGGTTCGGCCTGGCCGGCGCGCCGCCCCTGCGCGCCGCCCTGTCGGCCGCCCTGTCGGACGCGCTGGCGGGCATGGCCGGCTGCCGGATCGACCGAGCCAGGCCCGACCTGGTGCTGACGGTGAACCTGCGCGCGGATACGGTCGAGGCCCGCTCGCGCGCCGTCGTCGTGCGCGGCAGGTACACAAAGTCCGCCCGCGGCCTGCCGCAAAAGCAGGGGCCGTGCGGGCGGTGCGCCGGGCGCGGGTGCGGCGGGTGCGGATTCGCCGGGATACGGAGCGGGGGGCGCGGCAGCGTCGAGGCGCTCCTGTCGGGGTTTTTGTGCGGCGCGCTCGGCGCGCGCCGCGCAAGGATGACGTGGGTCGGGGGCGAGGGCATGGACAGCCTCGTGTCGGGATCGGGGCGCCCCTTCTACGCGAGCATTGCGGATCCCGCGCGGCGGGGCTCGGCGCTGCCGCGTACAGCGGACCTCGGGCCGGTGGCAGTGCGCGGCCTAGAAGAGGCCGCCTCGGTGCCGGGCGCCCCCGTGGCATTCTCGACCGTGCTGGAGATGTCGCTGCGCGCGCCCCGGCCCGTCTCGGACGCCGAGATCGGGTCGATCGAGTCGGCCATGGGGGCCGGCAACGCGGCGGTGTACGGGGGTGCCGGCGGGGGCCGCTTGGAGCGGGCGCTCGGGCCCGCCAAGTGCCGCCGAGAGTCGCCCGACTCGTTTGCGCTCAGGGTAGAGGCCGAGGGCGGCATCCCGCTGCGCGAGCTTGCCGCCGGCGAGGCGGTCTTTCCGAACGCGTCGGCCGTGCTCGGCGCCGAGTGTAGGATAGAGCGCCTTGACATACTCGGCGTCGCGGTGCGGGGCGGGAGTCGGGAAAAGTGATGCGGCCGTGCCGTGCCCGCCTGATCCTCATCCGCGCCCCTGATCGGGGCTCGCCCCTCCCCTGACCCCCGCAAGGCCTTCTTATAACTATAGATAGTCGTCATATTCGGCACTTTTATGGGCCATTGGAAAGGCAGGTATCCGTTCACGCGAGAGCTGGCCACGCAGAGCATGCTCGGCGTGTTCGTCCGGGTGGCCCTGATCAAGGCGGCGAGGGGGACCGCCGACGAGATGGCCCAAATTGGGGCGATCACGCAGAGCGTGACCGCCCTAGAGCAGTTCGTCAGGCTGTTCCTAGAGGTCGACATCGACGAAAAGTCGGGCGGGCGGCAAACCGTCCTAGAGTCTGTAGAGGGGATTCGAAGGGCCGTCGCCATGAGCGTATCCAGGATGGAGGCGTCCCTCCAGACCTTTCAGAGCCGGGACTCGCTCAAGAGGGTGGCCAGGCAGCGCGGCATATGGGCGCTGTCCGAGTGCATCGAGGCGCACGGCGAGAGGCTCGGCCACCTGTACAGGGCGCGGAACGTCCTTACGCATACGGTGCACGTTGCAAGGTACACCGTGGCCGAGGCGCACGAGATCGTCGAGGCCATAATACTCGCATCCATTGCGGCGCGCCCGCAGTACATGGCCGCATTCCTGCTGGCCGAGGCGCATGTCATGTCTGCGGTCGGCCGCCACCGGGATGCGCGCAGCGCGTACCGCCGGGTCCTCAGCCTGTGCAGGCGCCTCGTGGCCGCCGGGGAGCGGGATGCGTGGGTGCAGGTGTGCATGGGGCATGCGCTCGCGCGGCTCGGCCGCGCCGCCGAGGCTAGGGCATGCTACGAGAGGGCCGTAGGCTCCGACGACTCGTACGCCCTGGCGTACCTTGAGATGGGCCACCTGGAGATGCGGGCCGGCCGATACGGCGCGGCCCTTGCAATGTACAGAAAGGCCGTCGAGGCGGACCCCCGCTATGCGCCGGCCCGCCTTGCAAGGGGCCACGCCCTGGGCGTGGTGCGGGACAAGGACCTGGATGCGCTGGCCGTAGAGTGCTACGAGGGCGCGCTTCTCTTGGACACCGAGGAAATGTCGGCGTACACGGGATGCGGCTTTGCCCTGTCCATGATGGGCCGGTACGCGGAGGCCGCAAGGTGGTACCGCAGGGCGATCGGGATGGATCCGGACGATGCGGCCGGCCGCACGGGCCTTGCGGGATCGCTTGCCCGGGCGGGGCGCTACGCGGATGCGATTGCAGAGTACCGCGCGGCAGTCCGCATTGCGGACGAGGATATTGTCGGCGCGGTGGGGCGTGCGGGAACGCGCGCGGGCGGAAGGCGCGGCGGCGGCGCCGCTGCCGGCGGCATTGCGCGCAGCCTGGGATCGGAAGCGGCGCACGCTGGGCTCGGCGATGCACTGCTCAAGTTCGGCCGCGCCGGCGAGGCCCTGCCGGCGTACCGCGCCGCCGTAAAGCTCGACGCCCGCAGCGCAAGGGCCAACCTCGGGCTGGCAAACGCCCTGCTCAAGATCGGCCGCGCCGGCGAGGCCCTGCCGGCGTACCGCGCCGCCGTAAAGCTCGACGCCCGCGGCGCGCCGGCATGGCTCGGGCTGGCAAACGCCCTGCTCGAGATCGGCCGCGCCGGCGAGGCCCTGCCGGCGTACCGCGCCGCCGTAAAGCTCGACGCCCACAGCGCAAGGGCCCACCTTGGGCTGGCGGATACACTGCTCCGGATCGGCCGCGCCGGCGAGGCCCTGCCGGCGTACCGCGCCGCCGTAAAGCTCGACGCCCGCAGCGCGCCGGCATGGCTCGGGCTGGCAAACGCCCTGCTCGAGATCGGCCGCGCCGGCGAGGCCCTGCCGGCGTACCGCGCCGCCGTAAAGCTCGACGCCCGCAGCGCGCCGGCATGGCGAGGGCTGGCCAAGGCGCTGGACATGAGCGGCAGGGGCGAAGAGGCCGGCGAGGTCCGCCGCAGGGCGGCGGAACTTGAGGCCCGCAAATAATGCCATACACCGATCCGCCAAGCGGCGAACCGCCCGCCGTGCGTGCAAAAGCGGCGGTTGTAACTGTCGGGCGCCCTGACGCAGTCCTATGCCAGTTGAAGCCCGTACGCGCGAATCAGGTCCCTCGGGATGCCGACGCGACTGTTGTAGTCGATGCGCTCGTTTATGCACTCATTTATGCGCTCGTTTGTACTCTCCCTGATCCTGGCATTGCGGTCTCTGATGATCTCCTCCGCCATCTTCCTGTCCATCCTTGCCGCCACGTCCGGCTCTGCGTTCTCTTGGTACGCGGCGAGCACGCGGTCGATCTCGGCCGGGGTTACCACGTCCAGGCTGCTGCGCTCCCGCACGGCGCCGTCCTGCGCCTGCCGGGAGGCCATCTGCCGCTGCGCCCGGCCGCTGCGCCTCTGCCCAGCGGACGACGCCCCTGCCGCCGCGGCAGTCTGCCTTGCGGCATTCCTGCGGCGGCCCGACCTGGATTGCCTCTGCCCCGCCATCGCCATGCCGCGCCGCACCTGCGCTCACATATAACCATTCGCCGATTTCCTTGATTCGCCGACGGCTGTCCCTCGCCGACCAGGTTGCCTAGGCGCGAGCAGACGCATCCCGATTTTGAGGGTGCTGGCGGAACACGACGGTTGCCATGCATGGTAGGGCGCGGCGCACTCGCAGGCCGGGCCGGCTGAGCCGCCGCCGGGGCGCATCCGGCCGCCGCCGGCGCGCTCCCTGCCGCAGCATCGACGCCCGCGGCGCGCCGGCATGGCCGCGCGCCTGCCGAGGCGTCGGCAGTGCGCGGCGGGGGCGAAGGTGCCGGCGGGGCAGGCCGCGCCCCGCGAGGGCATGCCGCCCTCGCCGCGGGCCGCCGGACGGTCGGGGCCCTCCGGATCGGCGCGTCCCTAGGGCGGGGCGATCTCGGGCCGAAACCCGCCGATCAGCCCGCGCTCGGATGCCATCTCGAACAGGGCGCGGATGGCCCGCTCGCCGCGCTCGCCCATGTCGACGGTCGCATCGTTGACGTACATGCCGACGAACCTGTCGATCAGGGAGCGCTCCCTGCCGCGGGCGTACCGCATGGCGTACTCGACGGCCTCTTCCCTGTGATCCAGGCCGTACCGTATCGAGTCCCTCAGGTGCGCGTCGAACTCGCGCACCGCGTCGGCGCCGAGCGACGACCTCATGGCGTTGACCCCGAGGGGCACCGGCAGGCCGCCCGTGGCCTCGTCCCACCACCTGCCGACGTCGGCGATCTTTGCGTTGCCCTCCTCGGCGTACGACAGCTGCGCCTCGTGTATTACGAGGCCGGCGCCGGCGCGGCCGTCCCGCACGGCAGCCGGTATGTCGCTGAACCTCATGGCCTCGTGCCTGAAGGGGCCCGCCATGAGCCGCAGCAGCAGGAACGCCGACGTGAGCTCGCCCGGGACCGCCACCGTGCCGCGCAGGGCCTCCTCGATGCCCATCGGCCGCGCCGCGGTCAGGATGGGCCCGTACCCGAGCCCAAAGCTGCCGCCGCTGCGCAGTATCGTGTACCCCTCCATGCGCGAGCATGCGTGGACGGACGCGGCCGTCACGTCCGGCGCCGTCCCGGCGGCCGCCCGCCCGTTCAGCTCCTCGATGTCGGCGACCTCGTGCTCTACGGCGAACCCGCGGGTCGGTATCTTTTCCTCTAGCATTCCGTAGAACATGAACGCGTCGTCGGCGTCGGGTGTGTGCCCGACGGTGATCTTCATACGGGCCGCGCGCCGCCCAGTTGCTATAAATAGCAAGCAGGGGAGTGCGATCGCGGAGCATGCGATCCCGCCCGGCAGGGGCCGCGGATGGCGGAACAGGCCGCGGCCCCAGGCCCCTGCGCGCAGCGGCCGCGCGGCGGGATGCTTTCATGCGCGGCGTGCGGACCGTGCCAGGGCCGGCGAGCCGGCAGTGCCCGAAGATGGCGCCTGCCGTCCTGGCGCAGCGGCCGCCCCGCCGTCCTGGGCCGCCTGCATTCGCACCCCGCACTGCCGGCGCGCGCATGCCCCCTGCGCCGCGAAGGCCCGCGGCCGCCGCAAGGTGCGCATCCCCGAGTCCGGCCCGCGCGCCGTCCGGCCGCCTGTCCTTTTTTGCCCGTGGAAGCGCGGCCGCCGCCGGGCCGCCGCCGGGCCGCTCGGCCGCCCGTGCATCGATCCCTTCGCATCCGCCCCTTGCGCGCAGGCCCTCCCAAACTCCGGTTATATTGGGCCGCCGGGCCCAAACGCCCGTGCCCACCAGCCTCGACATTATGGAGTCCGATATCGCGCGCCAGCCTCGCGCCGTCTCCGCATTCGAGCCGCCGCAGCCGCTCGGCGCCGAAATGCAGCGCCGCGCCGTGTTCTGCGGCAGCGGCGACTCGCTGGCCGCCTGCATGCTGGCCGAGGCGTTCTCGCGGCACGGGGCGAGGGCGGCCGACCCTCTCGACCTGCTAAAGTTTCCCCGCACGGCTTCCGGCTGCGACCTGTACGTCGTGTCCGTGTCGGGGCGCACCGTCTCGAACGTCCGGGCCGCAAGGGAGGCGGCCGCAAGGGACGGGTGCACCGCGACGGCCATCACGTCGAGCGCGGGCAGCATGCTCGCCGGCGCCTGCGGGCGGACGATCGGGCTACAGATGGGCAACACGGATGCCGCGACGGCGGGGACGATCAGCTTTGTCGATGCGGCCCTCACGTGCATATCACTCGTCGGGGGGCACGAGGAGTGCGACGCGCCGGCGCTCTTCTCCGAGGCCGAGAAGGCCGCGGCGCGGTTTCCGGCGCTCGGGGGCCGCGGCGCCGTCACGTTCCTGGGCAACCGCATGACATACCCCCTTGCCATGTACGCGGCCGCAAAGATGGCCGAGGTCCTCGGCGCCGATGCGCGGTACGAGAGGATCGAGCAGTTCTCGCACATGGGGCTGTTCTCGTCAAGGCCCGGCGACACTGCCGTCATACTCGAGGACGGCGGGCATGCCGACCTCTTGGCGTCGAGCCTAGAGGCTGCCGGCCTGCGCGCCGTGCAGGCCGGCGGCGGGGCGCGGGGCGGCCCCCTGGCCCGCACCCTGTTCCTGGCGTTCCTTGCACAGATGGTCCCGCTGCGCATGGCCAGGGAGGGGGGCCGGACAGAGTGCCACTTTCTTGCCGACGGCGCGCAGCTCGGCGCGAGCAACCGGATGATCTACTAGGCGGGGGAGGCCGCGGGGACCGGCGGGCGCGGCCGGCATCCGGGCGGCGCCCTAGGCCCAGCCTGCGCGCCCGGCGGCCGCGGCGCCTACCCGCCCGCCGCCGGCGCGTCGCGCGCGCCTGCGGCGCCCTCCAACGCAGGCCGGCCGCCGGGAGGGGCCCGCATGCCGCATGCGCCGGATCCGCCCTCTATACGTTTAATATCCGAGATCCGGGCCGCCGGCCGTGGCAAAGTTCAAGTCGACCGACCAGGTCATGAAGATCATAAAGGACAAGGAGCACATCCGCAACTTTGGGGTCATTGCGCACGTGGACCACGGCAAGACCACGATGAGCGACAGCCTCCTTGCGCACTCGGGGATCATCGCCCCGTCGGCCGCCGGCTCTGCGCTCGCCATGGACTTTGACAAGGAGGAGCAGGAGAGGGGGATCACCATCTACCAGGCCAACGTCACGCTCTACTACACGCAAAAGGACAGCGAGTACGTCATCAACATGATCGACACGCCCGGCCACGTCGACTTCAGCGGCAGGGTCATTCGCAGCCTTCGGGCCATCGACGGGGCCGTCGTCGTCTGCGACGCCGTAGAGGGGATCATGACGCAGACCGAGACCGTGACCCGGATGGCCCTCGAGGAGCGCGTCCGGCCCGTCCTGTTCATCAACAAGGTCGACCGGCTCATCAAGGAGCTGCGCCTCACGCCCGAAAAGATGCAGCAGACGCTCGCGTCCGTGGTCGCCAACTTCAACCAGCTCCTCGACACGTACGCCGAGCCCGAGTACAGGGAAAAGTGGAAGGTGTCCATACAGGAGGCGAGCGTCACGTTCGGCTCGGCAAAGGACAGGTGGGCCATAAACGTCGACATGATGAAGGAAAAGGGGATCACGTTCAAGGACGTCATCGACGCGTACGGAAGCGGCGGCGTCGACGCCCTCGTCGAGAGGGCGCCGCTCGCCGACGCCGTCCTCGGCATGGTCGTAAAGCACCACCCGCCCCCGCACGAGGCGCAAAAGTACCGCATACCGAAGATATGGCACGGCGACCTCGACTCGGACATCGGAAAGGCGCTGCTGTCGTGCTCGGACGACGGGCCGGCCATCATGATGGTCGTCAACATGGTGCTCGACAAGGCCGCGGGGCCCGTCGCAATCGGGCGCCTCTTCTCGGGGACCGTATCCGACGGGCAGACGATCAACATAATCGACGCGCGCCGCGAGGGGCGCATCCAGTCGGTCAACTTCTTCATGGGCAACCAGCGCGAGCAGATCGGCAGCCTCGGCGCCGGCAACATCCCGGCCCTGATGGGCCTGACCGAGTCGAGGGCCGGCAACACGCTCTCGTCCGTAAAGGGGATAAAGGTATTCGAGGGCGTCAGCTACATCTCCGAGCCCGTCGTGCAGGTCGCCGTCGAGCCGAAGCACCCAAAGGACCTCCCAAAGCTCGTCGAGGTGCTAAAGCAGCTGACGATCGAGGACCCCAACCTGGTCGTAAAGATCGACGAGGAGAGCGGCGAGACCATTGTGGCCGGAATGGGCGTGCTGCACCTGGACGTGGCCACGCACCGCATACAGGACGCAAAGGTCGACATCGTCACGTCCGAGCCGCTCATAAACTACCGCGAGACTGTGAGGGGATCGTGCAATGCGATAATGTCCAAGTCGCCCAACCGCCACAACAAGATATTCATGAGGGTCGAGCCGCTCGAGCCTGCCATCGGCGACATGCTCAGGTCCGGCCAGATCAGCGAGATGAAGGACAAGAAGGAGGTCTCCGACCTGCTCAAGGCGCAGGGCTGGGACACGGACACCGTAAAGCGCGTGATGAAGCTCGACGCGCGCGGCAACGTCCTGATCAACGGGACAAAGGGGGTGCAGTTCGTGCAGGAGTCGACGGACTCTATAAACTCGGGCTTTGACGACGTCATGAAGGAGGGGCCGCTGTGCCGCGAGCAGATGCGCGACTGCAAGTTTACGTTTACGCACTTTGTGCCGCACGAGGACACGGCGCACAGGGGCCTCTCGCAGCTCGGCCCCGCCTCGCGCAGGGCCTGCATGGGATCGCTGCTGACGGCCGGCACGTCGCTGCTCGAGCCCATACTCGCCATCGAGGTGAGGGTGCCGACCGAGCTCGTCGGCAGCGTGGCGACCGTGCTGTCGGGCAAGCGCGGCCGCGTCATCGACATGTCGCAAAAGGGGGCGATCAGCATCGTGACGGGCGAGATACCGGCGTCCGAGACGTTTACGCTCTCCGAGGAGATGAGGGGGCAGACGGCCGGCAAGGCCATGTGGAACTCTCACTTCAAGATGTGGGCCGAGGTGCCAAAGTCCCGGCTCGCCGCCGCCGTCGCCGACATCCGCAAGCGCAAGGGCCTCGCGCAGGACTCTCCCGCGGCCGGCGACTTTATCGACAAGGAGTAGCGGCGGCCGGCATCGCGCGCCATCGCCGGCCCGCACGCGGGATGCTACCTGCGCCGGCGGCGCCGGCTGCGGCTCCCGAACCCAAGCCCGAACCCGAGCCCCCTGCCGCCGAGCTTTTCCTTGTTGAACAGGACAAAGCTGGCCATGAAGACGGCGAGCATCGCGATTCCGGTGACGTACGCCATGCTAAAGCCGTCGCCGCTGCCGCCGACGGGGGGGACGGCATCATCGCCGCCCCCTCCGCCGTACCCGCCCTCGCTGTAGTAGATGGCAAACGTGGCCACGAGCAGCGCGACGCCGAGGAACGTGAGCAGGCGGTGGAGCTCCATCGCGCCGCCCGCCGCGGGCGCGTTTACTAGTGTATCGGGGCCGGCGGCAGCGGCGGGATCTGCCGGCCGATGACCTGTTATATTGCAGGCTGCCGGCGCCGCCGCGCTTGGCGGGCCACGGCCGGACGGGGACGGGCGCGGCCGATCCGGCCGCATCGGATGCCGAGCGGCGGGGCATGCGGGCCCTGGTCGAGGGGATCATGGACGGGGGGCCGCAGGTGCGCCTTGCCGCCGCGGTCGGGCTCGACGGCCGCATCATGTCCGGCATAGTCAGGAGCCGCGGCGTTCCCCTCGGGCTGCGGCGCGAGGCCGAAAAGCTCTGCCAGCGGGCCGCAAGGCACCGCCGGATGCGCGAAGAGTTCAACGGGACGCTCGGCGGGGTCTCTTACGTGCACGTCGAGCGCGAGTGCGCCACGCAGCTTGCCGTGTACCACCCCTCATTCACGGTGCTCCTTTTGATGGAGCCAGAGGCGCCGATCGGCGCAAAGGCCGCCGTGATCGAGGACGTCCGCAGGATGATGGCCGAGGCCGCGCCGGACATCGCCGGCGCGCAGATCCGCTAGCGCGCCGCGCAGAGGCCGGCGCCGGCGCCGCGCAGCCGCCGGGCGAGCAGGAACGGGGTGGCAAGAAGGACGGGTATGGTGACGGCTATGAGCAGCGTCTGCAGCTGGACGAGGGCCGCGCCGAGCGCGATCCCGCCGGCAGTGCCGAGAAACGCCGACAGGAACGTGCCGACGCACGTGGGGCACCCGACGAACAGCCCGGCGGCCGCGCCGATCCCGCCGGCTCCGCGGCTCTTCCGCGAGAGCGAGTACGCGCTTGCCGCGACGGCCGCGTTGAGCCCGACCAGGTACGACACGGCGGCCTGGAGGACGGCGTTGAGCGGGACGATCTGCAGGCCCGTATTGTCCGTGAGGTACACCAGGATCCTCGGCATGTAGCCCGGCGCGTCGCAGCACGGCGATATCTCGGCGGACGGCACGTCGACGCCGTAGTGGTACGAAAAGCTCAGGGACGGCTGGTACACGAGCGCGCCGGACGCGAGCGAAAAGAACGCGCCGTACGAGACGAACGTGGCGGCGAATATGCGGCGCGACCTCTGGTTCCACGTGGCGGCGGCGATGGCGCGCGCAAGGCCGGCGATGCCGGCGGCGCCGGCCGGATCGGATGCTTCCGCGCCGGCCGCAAGCCTGCGGTGGAGCAGGTACAGCCCGTACGCGACGGCCGCAAGGGACGCGGCCATTGCAACGTAGAAGCCGGCCGCGATGCGGAGCAGCCCGTCGACGGCGCCCGGCGTGACGAGCTCGGGGCTCTGGTACCTGCCGTACAGCGCGAACAGCGCCGCCATGGCGGCAAAGCCGAGGGCGATGAGGATCCTGCCGTCGCCCCTGGCCGCCCCCGTGCCGCCCTGGCCGCCCCCGTCCCGCACGCGGGGAGCGGCCGCGCGGCGAATTAAATCTGTAAAGCCGCGACAGTGCGGGGCGAGGGACGGGCGGAAGGGGGCGCAAATGGGCGCGCCGGCGCGCAGCCCGGCACGATTGAAGGGGGGAGGGGAGGCGCGCCGGCGGCAGGCTGGCTGCACACTGGCCCGCATGTCGCACTTGTGTAGCCTGCCAAGGCCCCGTCCGGGATCGCGCGGGGAGCGACGCCTGGACTGCGGGGCACAGGATCACTGGCCGTCCCACTTGGCCAGCAGGTCGATAAGGGGATCGCCCGCCAGCTGGATCTTTATGCGTCCAAACATGTCGTCGTTGCCGGCAATGTGGGCAAATGCCGCGTCTGTCGTGCAGATTGCCTTTGCGCCTGCGCCTAGGGCCAATGCAAAGTGCTCCAAGTCGTACGGCCCGACTCCGCTGTACCGGCACCTTCGGCCTGGGATGCCGGGCGCAGTGCGGCCTGCATGCTCGAGCAGTTTTGCGTACATGAGGGAGAGGCTGAATCGCCTCTTGGGCCTTATGATCTGCAGTGACCGTCGCCGTTCCATGTCGCGCACGTCGTTGAGCAAGCTTGTCACCGATCCGTGCACTCTCCTGTCTATGAACTTCCGCTCCCCGTCGCTCCCCGACCGGTACTTGTACGACTCCGTCGACCTCTTGCGGGTGACGTCAACGGCTTCCATGATGGCCAGTAGGGACGTGACTCCCTGGCATCCGCTGCGCTCCACCGCATCAAGAATTCGAACCACGTCGCCGTGGTGCATGTCGACAGGGCCCCTGCCCACCGCCACGATTATGCCGCTGTCGTAGTATACGCGCGGCCTATTCCTGGCCAGTGCCTTCGTCGATCCTGACAAGCTTGTACCCCTCGGGGGGACCGCGTCCCCTGAGTTCGGCTATCATGTCGGCCGAAGAAATGTTCGGGTCGTCGTGTTCCCCGAAAAACTCGTCGATTGAACGCGGCTTTGGCGGAAACACGTCGTCGTGGCCGTCCGCTCTCAGTTCCGCGCGCGTCTCCTCCTCGTCCTTTCTTATGACTTCAATGCAGGTCATGCCCGGGTAGTGCGTGTCGAGCCCCTCGAGTACCGAGCCGGGACGGCCTGCATTGCGGAGCACTTCCCTGTAGGCATCCGCTTCGGATTTGAGGCGCGCGACCTTGTCCCTGACCTCCTCCAGCTCTGCAACGGGCTCGGAATCTCCTCCGTTCCTGTATACCTCTCCTGTATCGTACAGCAGCCTCATCATGTAGCCGGATGCGATGTATGTGTGGCTCAGCGCCCCGTCCGAGGTGGGCCTGTTGGAAATGTCGGCCATGCAGCAAAATATGTCCGACAGCAGGGACGACATGCGGGCGCCTGCGTGGTAGCCCGACCTGCGTGCCTCGTCCCCCATCTGGCGCGCTACCGCACCGCACTTTTCCATGTCCGTCAGGCCGGCAGGATCGACGAGCGATACGAACCTGCTCTTGAACTCCTCTTTGGCGGCAACAGCGGCGCTCCTACCCATCTCCCGTTCCTGTTCCTTGAGCGCTTGCAACAAGAGGGCGGCAAATACGTTATCTAATAAGGGTTTGCGCGTACGCGGCCGCATGAACCCGCGGCTGCCGGCGCGGGCGTCCCAGCGCCGGCGCCGGCTAGCCTGCGCTGCGGGCGGGCCCGCCGCCGCGCGCCTACGCCGGCGCCATCCGCGGCACGAATATGTACAGTATGGCGACGATCTCGAGCCGCCCGAATATCATCAAAAAGCCCGACACGATCTTGGTGGCGGGGTCCGTATCTAGGTCTATCACGTGCGGCGAGAGCCCGCCGGTCGTAATCAGCCCTGCCGCCTCCAGGAACGCCTCGTTGAGCGGCGCGCCCGTCACGGATGCGAGGTGCGCCGCCATGGCGGCGGCGATCAGCGGGAACAGCACGAGTAGGAGGCCCATAGTCGCGATCTCCTTTTTCTCGACGGGGGTGAGCAGCGCCCTCTTTTTGCGGCTCAGTATATGCACTGCCCTCCGCAGCTGGAGGAACCGGAACACCTTGATGCCGCCGGCCGTAGAGTACCCGCACCCGCCGACGAACATGAGCAGTATGAGGACCGCCTGCGCGTGGCCTGCAAGGCCCGTCAGCCCCTCGAGCGGCATGCCCGTCGTCGTGCCGGCCGAGACCGTGTGGAACGCCCCCTCGAGCGGCTCCATCCCGGTCGACCACGTGAATACGGCCATTGCGGCGCCGATCATGGCAAAGAACACGACGACCTCCCTGCCGAGCTTTGCCGACATGAACCGCGTGCGCACGAACCCGTAGTGGAACACGAACGGCAGCGCCCCGAGGATCATCCCCGCTATGAGCACGACGTGCCCCTGCCAGGCCATGCCCTGCAGCATCGTCGACGACGGGACGAACCCGCCGGTCGCTATCGTGCTCATCGAGAGGGACACGTTGTCGAGTATGTCCGGCTCGCCGACCATGTACAGGAGGACGGCGATGATGACGACGTACACGGTGAATATGACGGTTATGGTCCCGAACAGCTCCTTCATGCGCAGCGTCTTGCCGGCGATGAAGCCGCGCATGGACGCGAGCTTGCGCTCGGGGTAGAACGCCGTGATCAGCAGGTATACAAAGCTCATGCCGCCGACGAGCTGCGTAAAGCTGCGGTAGAACGTGAACGCCTGCGGCAGGTCCTCGGGCTCGTCGAACAGCGAGACGCCGCCCGTCGTGAATCCGGCCGCGCTCGAGAAGAACCCGTTGGCGAACGCCTCGACGGCCGTCTCGCCGGGCGCCTGCGAGACGTACAGGTACGGCACGGTCCCGAACAGCACGAGCGTGAACAGGCTCAGAAAGACGAGTATGGACGACTGCTGCATGCTGTCGATGGGCGCCTTTTCGCCGTACGAGTTGAGGAAGAACCCAGTCACGAGCAGCAGGACGGTCGTCAGGTAGATGCCCGTCGCCGATACGGTGTCGCCGAGGATGGTCGCCACAATGGCCGGCACGAGCAGCAGGACGCCGGCGAACTGGAGGACGAACCCGAGATTGCCGAGGATTGCCTTGACGGGCGGGCTGAGGAGGCGCGGCTGCGTGGCGGCCGCGTCGCGTATGACCTTTGCTATTGCGGCCTGGACTATGATGCCGACGACGCGGCCCCTGCGGTCGACGACGGGCAGCTTGCGGATGCGGTTGTCGCGCATGGACTTTAGCGCCTCGCCGAGGGTCGCGCCGCGGCCGATCGTCACGAGCGGCGTCGTCATGATGTCGCGCAGCGTCGTGGCCTCGGCGTTGACCGACTCGTCGCCGACCTTGCTGAGTATGTCCTGGTCAGTGACGATGCCGACGGCGCCGCCGCCCGCGCCGGTGACGATGATGTCGTCCTTGCCCTTGACCTGCAGCGTGCGCGTGGCCTCGCGCGTAGGCGTGCGCATGTCGAGCATGACGACGTCGCGGTCCATGTACTTTGAGACGCGCATGCCCTTTGCGTAGCGTATGGACTTTTCCGACTCGGCGCGCGAGACGGACGGCGCCCCGTCCGCCCCTTCCTCCCCCTCGCCGGCGCCGCCCTCGGGGCGGGCGCCTGCGATCGCATCCTGCGGCATGCCCGCCGGCGCGCGCCGTTTCTAATATTTCAACAGTGCCGCATTTCCACGACGCGGGGCCAACCCTGCGCAACGCCGCGACCGGGCGATCGCCGCGGCGGCAGCGCATTGGGCGATCGCACCGGAGCGATCGGCGCGCCTTTATATGAAGAGATGCGATCGGCGCGCCGTGCGGATAGACCAAGAGCCCGACCCGGGCTACGAGGCGGTCCGCATCGTCGGGTGCGGCCCCGACGACGAGTACGGCAGCACCGGGCGCCTTGTCCTCAGGGCCGACGGCGGGACCGAGTTCACGATGAGGGTGTGCACGGGCGAGCTCGTCCACCACATCGCCGAGCTGGTCGGACGCAACCGCGGCGGCGGCGAGGGCGGGCCGGCGGGGAAGGGGGCGACGGCCGGCGACGAGTCGACGCCGATCATACACAGGATGATAGAGGAGATATGCGAGGCGTGCGGCCTCGTGCTCGTCCGCGTCGAGGTGGACGACGGCGATGCCGGGGAGCCGCCGGCCGGGGCCGGCGCGCCGAGCCGCTCCTGGCGGGCGTCCCTGTACATGGACGGCGTCGGCGGCGGAAAGGGGGCCGTCCTGCGCGGGTACCGGGTTCCGGACGCCGTCGCGCTCGCGTCGCTGTACAACGCGCCGATCCTGTTCGGCCGCTCGATAGTCGACAGGGCCGCGCGCCGGCAGGCCGCCTCGGCGCCGGGCGACGGCTACACGCCGGTGCGCGTGTACGGGGCGGGGTTTGTCGACAGGCAGCGCATAGAGGGCCTCGTCGTGTTCGAGTCGGCCGACGGCGAAAAGTTTCCCATGTCGGCGTTTACGGGGGACGTCGCTAGGATCATCGCCGAGCATGCGGGCGAGGACCGCAGCTGCGGCGAGGACCTCCCGACCGTCTACCGCTTGGTAGAGCATGTGTGCTCCCTGCGCGGGCTAGAGATCGAGCGCGTCCGCATATACGAGAGCGGGCAGGTCATGCGGGCCAACCTGTACCTTGCCGCCTCTGGGGGCGGCGGGAAGGAGGAGGGGGGAGAGGGGGGCGGCATGGTCCTGCGCAACTACCGCGCCTCGGACGCTACCGTGCTTGCGATGCTCTACGATGCGCCCATCCTCATGAGCGACTCGATCGTCGAAAAGGCCGCCGAGCATGCCAGGGAAAAGGGCGAGTAGCAAGAGTGGGGGGGAGGGGGCGCCGCGCCAGGCGGCCCGCCCGCGGCAGCCTACGTGACGGATCCGCCGAGCCTGCCGCCCTGGGCGGCCGCACGGATTTCCATTGCGATGCGCCGGCCGATCCCGAACGTCTCGCCGTACTTGTACTTTGTGTAGGGGCTCGTCGTGGCGAGGATCGGGTTTCCGGGCACGCGCAGCGAGACGTCGTACACGACGATCTCGAGGTCCTTTGTGACAACGCTCTGCAGCGAAAAGGGGCCGATTATCCCGGGCGGGTACTCTTTCATTGCCGCCTCTGCGAACCGGTCGCCTGCGTCGAACACGCGGCCTAGCAGCGACTCGCGGACGCTGGCAGGAGTGTGGCCGACCTCTATATTCTGGAGGTGCAAGGTAAGGTCACCTTCATGCAGACGCATCTGTTGGAAGGCTGGCAGGGACGTAAAGCCGTCGATGTTGGTTTGCAGGCGCCGCTCGATCCCGATAAAATCTACCTCGTTGGACTCTGGCGAATAGAAATAGTTGAAGTTTAGGTATGCGCCGATCACCAGCTCTTCTATCGAGGCAGATGCAAGGCTGGCCTCTGATGCGATTCCTTTGCGCACCCTTTCATTAGTGAACATTTGATAGAACTCACGGGATGGCACGGTAAAGAACGCGCGCTCAAGCGGCCGGCCGTCCTCCATGGCCTTTACGATTACGGGCCCGTCGATCTCGTCGGGCGAGGCGTACACGCGCGGGTGCCGTATTCCGGCGGCGCGCAGCAGGTGGTACTGCCCGCGCGCCTCTGACCGCTCCTCGGCGCGCAGCATCGAGCGGCTGCCGAACAGCGGAACCCTGAGCCTGTCCTCTATGCCGTCGTACCCGAGGTACGCCGTCAGCGAGCGGTGAGGGACCACGACGGCGTTGAGCGAGCGCAGCCGATCCTGCGTCGCATCGCCGAGCATGTCTCTGAACGACTTGAGCACGATGGTCTCGTCGGCCAGGCGGGAAAAGCGCCGGTACGGCCCCTCCCTCCCCTTCTCGCATATGACGGCGGTGCGCAGCCCCTCGTCCTTTGCGCCGTCCATGATCTCGAGGGCCGAGTGGCTGCCAAGGACGGCCACCGTCACGTCCGGCCCGTACCCGTCGGCGACGGCGGACATGTCTGCCCTGTCGATCATGCAGGGCGGCGGCGCGGCGGCCCGTATAATAGTGCGCGCGGCCCGAACGTCGCCGGCGGGACGATCCTCCTGAACAGGGCGCGCAACCTAGCGGGGATGCGGCTCTGGGTGCGAGGGATCGCGGGAGCCTGCGCCCAACCAGGCGGGGTGTTCGGCGCCGCAAGTGACCTCTTAGGCGAGCGCGGCAGGCGCCGCCGGGCCGGCTCGCCCTGTGCCGCGCCGCCGTCATTCGTCGCCTTGCGCCTCCATTATGGAGCTGATGGCGATCGTATCATGGTACAGGACATCGTTCACGCGGACAAACTCCTCCTGCGATATTCCGTACTCCTCGTCCCGCTCGACCGGCCTTGTGCGGTAGCCCCCGCCGGCATTTGGCTCGAAGACGTACGCAGACACCTCGTCGGGGGCCAGATAGTCGTCCCTGCCGTAGCCGGGTACACTCGATCGCACTTCAGGGGCAAAGTCGCCGACCATCAGGTACTTTGCGAGCTTTTCCAGCAGAAAGACGCTGTGGGTCATCACCAAGACTCCTGCGCCGTCCCTCACGAGCCGGACCAGGTACTTTGCCAGGACCAGATGGGCTTTGGGATGGAGGTGCTCGTCGGGCTCTTCGATGATGAGAAGGTCGCCTCTGCCTACGACATGCTTTAGGTACAGCGACAGCGGCGCAATGCCTGAGATCGCCGACGAGCACCGGCGCAGCGGCACCCTGCCCTCGTCACCATAGTACGCGATCTCGCGGCATCCGCCCCCTGTGGGCGCGTCCAGCCGGATGCTCCCGCCAAACAGCTCGTTGTCCATGGATTCGGCCAGCGCCGAGAACGGCCCGCTTGTCGTCTCTGCCAGGGCCAGTTCCGACAAGAGATCGCCGGCGGCCCCCGTCATGCCCTGCGCGCCGCCCCCGTGCCGTCCCGACGCTAGCGTATCGGGATCCAGCGCCCTGGGGACCTGCAGCATGCCGGAGGCGGCGGGAGGGATGTGGTGTACATGGCGCGGGGCGGCATGAAACGCAATCCCCGCGGATATGCGCTCCATTATGTCCATGGCCAGCGCGTTGGACAGCTTGTGCGGATCCGTGTCCGGCCCCAATCCGATCGCGTCGACTTCGGGCTGCGGTTGCGGCTGCCGTCCGTCTTTCCGGGCTGTGCCGCCCTGCCGGCCCGCGGGGGCGGCGGCGGCCACGCTGTAGCCGGGGCTTCCCGGGGGCGCCTCTACTACATATCCCGATGCCATGCCGACCGCCCTTGCCGACAGCCGGTCGCCTAGCGCGACGGACAGCCTGCGCAGCCTGCCCGTGCGGGGGTCTCGCTCGGAGATGTCGACGGCGGCCGTGCCGCCGCTTCCGTCCCTTGCCAGGCCGCGCGGCTCAGAGCCAAAGTCCCAGGCGATCTGCTCCTCCAGTACGGGGCAGAGCTCCCCTGCCAGCAGGGATCGCAGCACCCTGCCGGACTCGGCCCCCGTTACGGCCATCCGGCGCCGGTTTTTTCCGTGCTTTCGCGCCAGCAGGCTGCGGAAGGCTGGGGCGGATTCGCTGTCGGCCAGCCTCCAGCGGGCGCCGGCTACGTCCCGCTGCGCCGTCAGGATCGAGCGCAGCATCGTTGCCACGTACGACTTGCCAGAGTTGTTGGGCCCGATGAGGATCGTCAGCGGCCTTATGGCGATGGATCCCCTCGCCACCGGCCCAAAGTTCCTGACTGCGATGTCGAGGCGGATCGGCGGAGGGCCAGACCCGCCGCCCCGACCCGCCGCCCCAGTTCCGCCTTTTGCGCCCCGCCGCCCCCGCGCTGCGCCCTGCCCCGGCATGCGAGCGGGCGGCCGCGCCGGCGTAATGTGCCTTGCGCATGGTGGGCCGGAGGCGTCGCACGGCGGACGGGGTGCCGTTGGCAAACGACATGCGCTGCACCGCGGCGCCCTGTCCGAGGCCGCCGCTGCCCCCTCGTGGCCTTTCCCGTCGGCATCCGCCCCACAAATTGTCCTGCGATCGCCTGCGGCGTTCGCCGTCCGACAGGGCGCTCGCTGCGCGCCGCCGGGCGCGATGCAGGCCGCCCTGCATACGCCTGGCCATCATCGGGGCCGGGCCCGACGCCCCGCCGTGGGGAAGTCTGGGCACCGTGTGGGGTTATATGGGAACGCGGTTGCGTGCCGCATGGGGCGGGTCATGGAAATTCACGTCTGCACACCACAGGAGGGGGCGCATCAATGAATGCCAAGTCTGGCGCACGCGGGGCCCGACAGGCGGCGGTCGACAGTGTACTAGGAAGCGCCGGACGTAGGCGCCGCGGGCGAAACTACACCGCCGTGGACTCGGCCCGCACCTCTCCCGAATCGCCAAGGCCGCGCGTCTCGATCACGCACGGGGATGCGCTGTCCGCCTACTCCAAGTGGAGGACTCCCGTCGTCATCGTATCCGACGGGCCGTACGGCCTCGGCATGTTCGACGGCGATCCGGACGGGGTCGAGGGCCTGGCCGAGTTCTACGAGCCGCACGTGATCCAGTGGTCCAAGCACTCTACGAACCAGACCACGCTGTGGTTTTGGTGCACGGAGATCGGGTGGGCCACAGTCCATCCGGTCCTGGAGAGGCACGGCTGGCGCTACACCAGCTGCCACGTGTGGAACAAGGGCATAGCGCACATAGCGGGAAACGTCAACACGAGGACCATCCGAAAGTTCCCGGTCGTCACGGAGGTGTGCGTCCAGTACACAATGGACAAGGGCGTGTCCGGCGTCCCCGTCAAGGACTGGCTCAGGGCGGAGTGGGAGCGCACCGGCCTTCCGCTGTACAGGACAAACGAGGCGTGCGGGCTGAAGAACGCGGCGACGCGAAAGTACTTTACAAGGGACAGGATGTGGTACATGCCGCCCCCGAAAGAGTTTGAAAAGATTTCCCGGTACGCCAACAGGCACGGGCGGCGCCAGGGCCGGCCGTACTTTTCGCTCGACGGCGGCTCGCCGGCGGGGGCCCCGGAGTGGGAAAGAATGCGCGCCAAGTTCAGGTGCCCCGTCGGCGTCACCAACGTGTGGAGCGAGCCGCCGCTGCACGGGGGCGAGCGCATCAAGAGGGGATCGACACCCGTCCACTGCAACCAAAAGCCCGTGAGCATCACGCGCCTGATCATAGAGTCGTCGTCCGACCCGGGCGACGTGGTGTGGGAGCCGTTCGGCGGCCTGTGCACCGCCGCCGTGGCGTCGGCAGGCCTGGGGCGGTGGTGCTACAGCGCCGAGATCGACCGGAAGTTTTATGACCATGCGGCCGGCCGCCTTGCCGATGAGTGCCGTGGACTCGGTGTCGGCCGCCGACGCCCCCGCTAGGGAGTGGGAGCACTACGGGGTATGGAGCGCCGTCCGCTCTGCCATGGGCTCCATACGGAAGGAGTTCGACAGCGCCGTGTCGGTGAGCGGCGTGTCCGCATGCGACCTGCACACGTGGGGCAGCGTGCTGTCGGCCGCGGTGGAGGTCGAGGTCGTCAAGTGCCTCAACGGCATCCGCGATGCCTGGGACGGGAACGGGGAGTACGCCGGCTGCTCGTTTCGCCGCCAGGCCGAACGGTACCCCGACGTGGTGCTCGCCTGCGGGGAGCGGCGCGAGGATATCGTGCTGGGGATAGAGATCAAGTCCTGGTACGTCATGGCCAAGGAGGGCGAGCCAAGCTTTAGGTTCAAGACCACGCTCGGCGCCTGCCCCCCGCAGGACTTTTTGCTGGTCGTCCCGTGGTCGCTCTCGAGCGTCCTGTCGGGCACGCCCGTGGTCTTTGATCCGTACGTGACGGGAACCCGGACGGTGGCAAGGCGGCGCAACAAGTGGTGGGCCGACACACGCAGGTCGCACGACGGCACCGGCATACGCGTGCCGGACGGGGTCGGACCCTACCCGGGCGCGCGCGAAAACATATCCGACGAGGCGGCCTCGGATGCCGGGGGCAACTTTGGGCGCCTGGCCAGGATGGGCATGTTTGACGAGTACAAGGGGCGGATCAACGGCGAGGAGATTGCGGGAGTTGCCGTGTCGCGCTGGCAGCAGTTTCTCGGCGGACTGCAGTAGGGCGCAGCGGCCGCGCCGAGGCGGGCGGCGGCGTCTGCGGCCGCGCCCGCTGCCGCCTGGCGGCGTCCGGCGCGGCGCATGCAGGCCCTTCCGCAGGCATCCATGCCGCCCTGCCGATGCGGCCGCCGCGGCGGCGGGGACGCGATCGGAGCGGGGCCGCGGGCGGGCCGCATCAATCCGCGACTTGCGGGCCGCCGGGGCCCCCGCTGCACGGCCGCCCGCTTGGCGCATCCAAAACCGATTAATCCGGCGCCCGCCGCGGCCCGCCCGTGAGGGTCCTGTTCGTAGGTCCGAGCGGCGTAAACCTGCGCGTTGCGGTCGAGCGCATCGCCGCGCACTGCCGCGGGGACGGGGAAGCGGGGAGCGGGAGCGGCCAGAGCCGGCTCGGCCCAGAGTGGGAGGGCGCCGCCGGCGCGGCCCCGCTGCGCGGCGGCCCCGACGGCCCCGTCGGCGAGATCTCTACGCACTACGTCGAGGACCACATCGGCGACATGCAGCCGTACCTGGACAGGGACGGGCTTGCGCTGCAGCAGCGCACGTGGGAGGACGCGTGCGACGAGGCCCTCGACGAGGTCGAGTCGCAGGACGGGCCAGGCGCCGTTCACCACTTTCTCGGCATGCACATGCCGCACTACCGCAAGGACCGGCTGTTCCCCGTGCCGTCGATGAAGCGCTTTGGGCGGTACGCCCCCGACGTCGTACTGACGCTAGTCGACGACGTGCACACCTGCTACCAGCGCATCAGGCGGCGGCCGCGCACGCGCAGCAACTTTACCCTACACGACATACTAGTGTGGAGGTCGCTGTCCGTGTACGAGGGCGACACGATCGCCGCCGCCATGACGGACATGCTCGGCAGGCCGGTCCGAAACTACGAGGTGGCCGTAAAGCACCCCCTCTCGACGTTCGAGCGCCTCTTGTTCCGCCCGTCGGCGCGGCGCATGTACGCATCGTTCTCGATATCTGGCGTGCGCGGCGATGCGGACAAGAGAAGGGCGATCGACTCGTTTCGGGCAAAGCTGCACGCCCGCTTCTGCGTGCTCGACCCGCTCACAATAGACGACAGGCTGTGCCAGAACCGGCTAGAGGCGATGAGGGCCGAGCGGGGCGGCGGGCCGATCGATCCGTCCGAGATGGTCGTGCTGACGGGGGCCGAGAGGTGGCCGCTCGGCGAGGGGTTCTCGACGGTAGGCGACGTTCTCGACGCCGAGACGGGCGCGCCGGTGTTCCCCGTCGAGCTGCCGGCGCGCGAGATCGCAGAGATTGCCGAGCCGAAGGAGACCGAGCAGGGGCGCGACCCGAGCGTCATCGACAACATGATACGCGAGCGCGACCTGCGGATGATAGACCAGGCATCAGTCGTCGTCGCGTACAGGCCCAACATCGCCGGCAGGATCTCGAGGGGCGTGGCCCACGAGGCGGCGTACGCCTCGCAGGTGAGGCCGAGGCGTTGGTACTGCGTGTGGCCGCAGTGCGACGGGCCGGCCGACGACGGGCCGTTCGGGCACCTCGCCGGGACCGGCATATCGTACGAGGACGAGGACGAGCTGATCCGCGACCTGGAGGCCGAGGATGCGGGCGGGGGAGGGCGGGGGGCGGAGTGAGTGCATGCCCAGAGTGTGCCTGCGCTGGCTGCCTTGCGACCCGCATGCGCGGCGGCGGCACGGGGGCATGGATCCCGGTGCGAGTGGATCTGCGCGACCGTCTAGGCCGGCGCCGTTCCAAGGGCGGCGGGATGCGCGGAGTGGGGCAGATGCCAAGCCAGCAAGAGTCCGTCAGGCCGGCCGGCGGAAGATCCTGCCGGTCCTGCCTCAAGCATCCGTACGCCAAGCGATCCGCGATCGCTCTGTGGCATGTGCGCGACGGCGGCCGACACGTCGACACGCCATGGCCCTGCATGCGGCATGGTCGCGCACGAACCAGTCGGCAAGGGGTGCGGCCTGTCCTGCCGTAGAGGCGTTGCGACGCCTGAACTGGCACACCGCATTTAAATGTGGCTGTTGTCCAGCGGCGGCAATGCGCATGCGACAAGCCGCCGGCCCCTCCCGTGCGACACTATCCAGAGGTTGACGGGCAGGCACGGTGCCGGCACGGGAGTGGCTTGCCATGTTCATCACAAAAAAGTCTGCCGTTGAGCTGGGATACATACTAAAACACGTACCCGGGTACGAGTTTTCCTTGGACGAGTTCGATGATCGCCTCAGGTTTCAGAAGACGGTGTACCTTTTGCAGGCGTTTGGAATAAACATGGGGTACGAGTTCGCGTGGATCCTGCGGGGGCCGTACTGCACGCTTGCCGCGCACGACGGCTACGACCTGCGCGACGTCTACGACTCTATACCTACAGGGGGCAAGGTGTTCAAAAGTGGAAGTGCCAACAAGGCGTTCAAGAAGTTCTGCCGGTACGTGGGGAACAAGAGCACGAGGGACTTGGAGATCGCCGTGTACCTGCACTATTACAAGCTCACGGAGGACTGGGACGAGGCGCGCATCAAGGAGGCTGTCGCGGGCTGCCGCGAAGAGTTCACAAGGGGCATGGTCGACCGGGTGTGGTGCGATATGAGGCAGGCGGAGCTGGTTTGATGCGCGAATCCAAAGCGGCGCTCGGCCTTGACGCTGATCTGTCGTCCAAAGCGCGGTTCGGCTCAGATGTCGGGCCTTGCGACGACCCTCGCAACAGTTAATGATGCCAGAGCGGGATGCAAGCCGCCTGCAACGCGCAGCAAGGGCTGCCTGACACGGGCGGCCGGCAGATCCGGCTGCGCCCGTGGGTTCGGAAACGGCCTACATCGGACACATTCCGACGGGAGGGAGGGGGGTGGCGGTTCTGACATCGCCGTAGCATCGCGGACGGCGGCGGGGCCGGCACCCTGCGCACTGCGAGGGCGGGGCGTGATTGAAAAGCCGCAGCCGCCTCTTGCGAATTCTGCCCGATGCCGCATGCTTGGCGCAGGCTGCGCCCGGGGCGCCAGCGACGCCGCTCCTGTGCGAGGCGGACAGGCGCCCGCAGGCCGAACAATGGCGGCGCGACGGTCGTCGTTCCGCAGGACCGATGTCTGCTCGACGGCGACTCGAAACCGATTTAACGCCGCCGCTAGGCCGCGCCGCCGTCGTGCTGTACCACTTTGAGCTGCAGATGGCAGGGGTCGTCCTGTTCGCGGCCATGGCCGCCGGCGCCGTCAGCCTGTGGCTCAAGAGGCGCCGCGAGAGGGCGGCCGACGAGGAGCGGGCGCGCGCCGAGGCCGAGGAGCGGGCGCGCGAGGTGGAGATGGGCGCGAGGGCCGACGGCGGGCAAGAGCCGAGGCAGGCCGGCGGCGACGGCGAGGGCCCGCAACCAAACAAATAGGCCGCCCCAGCGTGCCCGGCATGCGGCTCGTCGTGGCCATTACTGGCAGCACCGGCGTAGTCTACGGGGTGCGCCTCCTAGAGGCGCTCGGCGAGGCGGGTGTCAAGACAGACCTCGTCCTCTCAAAGTGGGGCGCAAAGTGCATACCGATGGAGACCGACAGGACAGAGGCGCATGTCCGGTCGCTCGCCGATGCGGTCCACGACGACTCGAACATGGCGGCCCCCGTCTCTAGCGGCACCCACCGGACGGACGGCATGGCCATCGTCCCGTGCAGCATGAAGACGCTCTCGGCCGTGGCGCACGGGTACGACGACACGCTCGTCGCGCGCGCGGCAGGCGTGACGATAAAGGAGGCCGGCAGGAGGCTTGTCGTCGTCCCGCGCGAGGCGCCCCTGTCCGCAATACACCTCGAGAACATGCTGCGCCTTGCAAGGCTCGGCGTGGTGGTGCTGCCGCCGGCCCCGGCGTTCTACACGAGGCCAAGGTCGGTCGCCGATATAGTCGACCATACGGTCGGCAAGTGCCTCGACCAGTTCGGCATAGATCACTCGCTGTACAGGCGGTGGGGGGACCGCGGGGACGCCGGCAGGCAGGTGCAGCTCTAGGGGGCCGGCGTGCTGCGGGGCCCCGCAAAAACGCTTAAGGGAGGCAGGCGGGCGGCGGCCACGTTGGACTACGACGAGATGGCCGACTTTGTACGGCATACGATGAAGATGACGAGCGTGTACCAGCCGATTGTAATACGCACTCTCATCGAGTCGGGTGGGGAGGCGACCGACGAGGACGTGGCCAGGGCGTTCCTAGGCGAGGACAAGAGGCAGCTGGAGTACTATGTCCGTATTGCAAAGCGGTGGCCGCGAAATGTGCTAGAGGGGCACGGCGTCGTGGGGTACCGCAAGGGGGCCCGGGGCGAGAGCGGCACATTCACCCTCCGCCTGGAGGGGGCGACGGATGCGCAGCGCCGGAGGATCGCCGAGCTGTGCAACCTGCGCCTGGAGGAGTACATCGACAAAGAGACCGCCGGCATGCCGCTGTTCGGCGGGACCGGGCAGAGGCCGGCCGCGTCCGATGCGGCCAGGGACGCGGCGCTTGCACGGTCGGGCGGCATGTGCGCCGCATGCAGCACGCCGCTGCACAAGACCTCGACGCGCTTCGACTACATCGTGCCGCCGGGAATCGGCGGCGGCGCCGACGACCCGTCCAACCTGCAGGCGCTGTGCGCCGTGTGCAGCGTTTCCCGGAAGGACAGGAACGCGCTCGAGTTTCTGCTGGTGCGCAACCGCCTCATGTTCCGTAAGGGGTGCTACCTGTGCGGCGTGCGCGAGAGCGCCGACCTGGGCAACGAGCTGGCAGTCGCCGTGCCGGCCAGCCGCAAGGCGACATACGGGGACCACTGGATCGTGGCCCCCAAGAGCCACGTGCCGCGCTTCGAAGATATGCTGCCGGCCGAGAGGCACTTTTGCATGGATCTGATCGAGCCGGCCAAGGTGCGCATGCGCCAGGCCGGCTACATGGGGCGCGGGTTCAGCGTGAGCATGCGGGACGCGGCCGCCGGCGGCCGCGGCCACTTTGGAATCGACGTCGTGCCGGCGCCAAGCGCGGCGTAGGCGGTTGCCGCCGATCGCGCCTACAGCAGCCCCAGGCGGCGGCCCGCCCTGCCGAACGCGTCGAGCTGCGCCGTCGATGTCGGCGGCATCGAGCAGGGCGGTCACCGAGACGCGCATCCTGGCGGCCCCGCGCGCCACGGTCGGGTACCTCACGGGGAGCGCGTACACGCCGAGCCGCGCCAGCTCGGCCCCAAGATCCACGGCGGCGCCCTCTGAGCCGACCATTACCGGCATGATGTGGGTCGGGCCTCCTCCCGGCGGCTCGCCGCCGGTGGCCCCTGCGCCGCTCCCCCTGCCCCCCGCGCCGCACTCGAACCCGAGGGACGCGAGCCCCCCGCCCAGGCGCTTGACGTTGGACCACAGGCGCCGGCGGCGCGACTCGCGGGCCGGCCCGTCGGCCATTCTGGCGGCGGCATCGCGCACGACGGCAGGCGGCAGGGCCGACGTGTAGACGAGCGGGCGGGACGCGTTGACGAGCAGGTCGACGACGCCGGCATCGGCCGCAACGTACCCGCCGAACGACCCGAGCCCCTTGCTCAGGCTGCTCGTGTGCACGTCGACCATATCGGACACGCCTAGAGCGTCCGCCGTGCCGCGCCCTTCACCGCCCATGACAAAGTCGCCGTGCGCGTCGTCAAGCACGACGGACGCGCCGTGCGAGGCGGCCATCTCGCATATCTCGGGCAGGGCCGCCACGTCCCCGTCCATGCTGAACACGCCCTCGGTCAGGACGAACGTGCGGCCCCCTCTGCCCCAGCGCCGCCCTCTTTCGCCCCTGCAAGGGCGCCCCGCAAAGAGTCCATGTCGTTGTGCGCGTACACGGCAATCCTGGCGCCGGACAGCCTGCACGCGTCGATCATGCTCGCGTGGTTGAGCGAGTCGGACAGGATGGCGTCCCCGGGGCCGGCAAGGCACTGCACGGCGCCGAGGTTGGCCATGTACCCCGTCGGGTACACGAGAGCGGCGCCGGCCGAGCGGTGGGCCGCAAGGGCCTCTTCAAGCCCCCCGTACGACGCGTCGTTGCCCGAGGCGAGGCGCGAACCGGGCGATCCCAGGCCGCCCTCAGCCCCGATGCTGGGCGCTGCCAGGCCGAGATAGTCGTTTGACGCAAGGTTGATCAGCGGGCGCCCATCAACCACAATCTTCGAGCCGCGCACCTCGCCGCCGCGCAGCCTCCGGTACAGCCCGCCGCGGCGCAGCCCGTCCAGGCGGGCGGACGCGGCGGCTGCGAGCGAGCCAGCCGCGGTGGCCCCAGACTGCAGCGGGCCATATGCCGCCCCACTTGCATCCATGCCAGCACCGCGCGCACTGCTAGGCCGCCGGCGGCGGCTCCTGCGGCCGCCCCTGCCGGCCTTTCCCGGCCGCATCCGCCCTGCTGCCGCCGGCCTCCAGCCCCTCGCCCTTGATCATCGCAATGTCGCTTGCCGCATCCCTGCCGCCCATCGTCAGGTACCCCTCGGTGATCAGCCCGTTGGCGCCGCCGCGCAGCAGCGACCTGCCCGCGTCGGGCAGCATCGCCTCGCGGCCGCCAGACATCTTGATTACCGCCTCGGGCAGCAGGAACCGCAGCACGGCAAACATCCTCTCGGCCTCGCCGGCCGGCAGCGGGCGCTGCAGCTCGAGGGGCGTGCCGGGGACGGGCACGAGGATGTTGACCGTCACCTCTTCGGGCGCCAGGGCGGCGAGCTCGCAGGCGAGCTCGAGCCGCTGCCGGCGCGTCTCGCCCATCCCGATGATGCCGCCGGTGCACAGCTCTAGCCCCGCCGAGCGGGCCCTGCGCAGCGTGTCTATCCGGTCGTCGTACGTGTGGGTCGTGCATATCTCGGGAAACTTTGAGCGGGCCGTCTCTAGGTTGTGGTTGTACCTGCGCACGCCGGCGGCCCTCAGCTCGGCCGCCTGCCCGTCCGTGAGGAACCCGAGGCTGCACTCGACGCCTATCCCGACCTCGGCGACTATGCGGCGGACCATCTCGCAGACCCTTGCGAACCCGTCGGCCGGCGGGCTGCGCCAGGCGGCGACCAAACAGTACGAGTCCGACCCCGCATCGCGCGCGCGCCGAGCCCTCTCGACGACCTCGTCCGTTCCGGGCAGCTCGAACGGCTCGCGACCCGACGGGTAGAACGCCGACTGGGCGCAGAACGAGCAGTCCTCGGTGCACGAGTTGCGCCGTATGTTGGCCAGCTGCTCGACGTCGACGGACGGCCCGTTGAACCCGCGCGTTATCGAGTCGGCCGCGGCGGCCAGGTCCGGCAGGCGCGCGTCGGGCACGTCCATGAGCGTCCCGGCATCCTCCAGGCCGATGCCTACGCCCGACATGACGTCCTCCATGCAGCGCGATATGGGATCGTCCTCGGGGGGCTGCCCGGGGCCGGATGTGCACTGCTCCGCGCCGTCGGACTCGCCGCCGCCCATGCGGCGCGCCGACGAGCGGCGGCAAATAAACCATCGTTGTGCTGCGCCGGGGGATATGGCGGCCCTGAACTGTACTGCCAAATCCCTCCGCGCTGGCGGCCGTACATGGTCGCAATATCTACACTCGCCTTTGCCGTCGGCGCACAGGCATCCTCGGCGCGGTCGCGTACGGCGGCGGCGACTCGGAACCCGCCTCCGAGGACGGCACTGCCGCCAGCGTGCCGGCCGCCTGCGCCGAGGGCAATGCCGCCTGCGCCGCCGAGGATGCCCTACGGACGGCCGAGTGGCTGGCCGCCGGTACGCTCCGCGCTGCCGCCGACGGTGCGGTGGCCGCCGCCGCCGCTGGCCTAGCGGATGTCGCGGTCGACACGGCCGCCGACATTGGTCGGGATGCCGTGCATGACGTCCGCCAGTCGCAGTCAGGCCTGCACTCGCCGATCGGGCAGTCGAACGCCTGCATGTGCCTGGCCCCTAGCGCCGGCACTGCCGGCATGTTTTTGCGTCGCCGATCCGAGTCCTATCGACGTCGGCGGCCTGGCGAGGGCCGCCGCCGGTCCGCGTCGGCCATCCGGGCACTGCGGACGGCCAGATTGTCTTACATATGTAAGACATGTGCGGCGGCCGGCAGGCTCCTCGGCAAGTGCAGGGGCGGCGGCGGACTCGCATCGGCGCCGACACTGGCGGCGGGCATTGAGGCCGCCACCGCGTCCCGGCCTCCACCGCCGCGTCCCGCCCGGCTCGCCTCTTTCGCCGCATGTCAATCAAGGGCAGTGCGGCGGGCACTGCGGTGGCCGCCATGCCGGGCCCGATTGGGTGGGGGCCCCGCGCCGATCGAGGGCAGTGCGGCCGCGCCGCCGGCGGCCATCCGGCCCGACGGAGTTATAGCCAGGCGCGCGGCCGCCGCCTGCATGTCCCGAGTCCCGTGCCGCCGCCCTGCCCTGTTGCTTGCCGCAGTCCCTGTTGCGCTGGTGGTGCTCTTGCTGGCGACGCCGGCGCCGCCGGATGTGGCCCATGCCCAGCCCATGCCCCCCCAGCCGCCGGCCGGCAATGATGCCGCCACAGGACTCTCGTCGCCAAGCGACATAGATTACCGTCAAGGCCGGGCCGTCATTGCCGACACCGGCAACCATCGCATTGCGGTATTCAATGTTGACGGCACCTTTGACAACGTGAACATCACTCTTGCGTTCATGATCGGCGGGCCGGGCAGCGGCAACGGCACCGGCGAGTTCTCGTCGCCGAAGTCGGTCGCCATGACCCGCAACCACCGAATCGCCGTCGCCGACACCGGCAACCACCGCATCCAGGTCTTCCATCCCAACGGCACGTTCGACTTCATGATCGGCGGGCCAAATAGAGGCAACGGCACCGGCGAGTTCTCGTCGCCAATGGGGGTGGCCATGTTGTCACGCAGCGAGCTGTATGTAGCCGACACCGGCAACCACCGCATCCAAGTCTTCCGCCCCAACGGCGTGTTCGATTTCATGATCGGTGGGCCAACGTACTTCGGCAACGACACCGTTATCGAGGAGTTCTCGTCGCCCGAGGATGTGGAGGTAGAATTCCCATCTGGAGATATCGCCGTCGCCGACACCGGCAACCACCGCATCCAGCGGTTAGATCCTGACGGCAGTTTTTGGATCGAGTTCGGAACGGAGGGCAACGGCACTAGGCAGCTAAGCGCCCCAGGATCTATTGAGATTGCCGGGAGCACGCTTGTCGTCGCCGACACCGGCAACCACCGCGTTCAGCTGTTCACCTCACTGGGGACGCATGCTGACGTAATAGGAACGAAGGGCACCGGCGACGGGCAGCTATTGTCGCCGGAAGGGGCCGTGATTGGCGGGTGGTCGATGCCCTACGTCGCCGACACCGGCAACCACCGCATCCAGGTCTTTTATCGCAACGGCACGCTGCATCCAAACAGCACGTCATTTTTTAATCTGCCGTTGCCGGGCGGCAACGGCAACGGCACGGACGGCCCGCCGGCGACGGGGATGCCGGGCGGCAACGGCACGGACGGCCCGCCGGCGACGGGGATGCCGGGCGGCAACGGCACGGACGGCCCGCCGGCGACGGGGATGCCGGGCGGCAACGGCACGGACGGCCCGCCGGCGACGGGGATGCCGGGCGGCAACGGCACGGACGGCCCGCCGGCGACGGGGATGCCGGGCGGCAACGGCACGGACGGCCCGCCGGCGACGGGGATGCCGGGCGGCAACGGCACGTCCTCCCCCTCCACGCATCCCGCTGACCTCTCTCACATCGCCCCAGACTCGAACGGCATGCTCCCTCCTGACCAGTCCGGGATCTCAAGGGA
The DNA here is from genome assembly GCA_965242695.1 of Cenarchaeum sp. GTDB lineage: Archaea > Thermoproteota > Nitrososphaeria > Nitrososphaerales > Nitrosopumilaceae > Cenarchaeum. The sequence goes on from CBDESU010000001.1 coordinate 557,225, forward strand.
GGCGGCGGCGGTCATGTTCGCTCCCCGCACCAATTTTACCCGTGCCGGCACCGGAGAGGCGCACACAGGGCAGATCAACGTCACGGTGGCCAGCGGCGAAAGGCAGGAGGCCGCCGTGGCCGCGCTTGTGGGGCTCGGGAATGCCGGCGCATCCGAAAGGATCGGCACCGTAGTGGAGATCGGCAGTCCCGACGAGGACATTGCACTGGACGGCATCGCGATCGTACTGCTCCGGGGCCAGCCGCCGCATGCCGAGCTCTACCACATGGATAGCGCCGGCAGCGTAACGAAGATACCGGAGTGCGGCAGCGCCGAGTATCCGGCAGACTGGCTTGGGGACAACCTAGCATCGACGCCGTTCTGTCATGTCGCATCGGGAGGCAGTGCGGCCATGTGGAACTATACAATCTACACGTACCGCCTGAGCGCATTCTTCGCCGTTGGGTCGCAGCCGCCGCCGGCGGGCGCCGTGGACAGCTGCTCGATAGCGCTCGCCGACGAGTCGCTTGCCGTAAGCGCCGCCCCGGGCAGTGCCTCGCAGCCGGTCAAGCAGACCCTGAGCAATGCAGGCTCGCTTGTCCTCAAGAACGTCGAGATCAACGCGACGCGGTGGTTTTTCGACCCCGCGGGCGAGCCTCCGTACGGCGCGAATGCCGCGTCGTTGCCGCCCACCCTCACCGAGCTGAGCTTGACGTATCCGGCCCTGGGCACGTTCAAGGCCCTGCCCGCTGGAGGGACGGCTCTGCTGCCGCTGGCCGCCGGCCTGCCGCCCGACGGCGAGCTTAGCCTATGGTACAGGCTCAACCTGGACGGCCGGCAGGCCGGCGGCGGGGTGCTCGTGCAGTACGTATCGTATGTGGCAGAGTGCGCCGCCCCTGCCCCCTAGACGCCGAGCGCTCTTGCCCAGGTCAGGGCCACGGCTTGAATTTTTCGGGCGGCCGCGACACCCAAGGCAGCGGCCGGAAAACGGTAACCATACATATGACCGTGGGGCGGCGCGGGGATGGCGACATCCCGAGCGGCCATTGCGTTGCTTGCCGTCGCCGCCGCGGCGCTGGCGACCGTCCCGCTTGCGGCCCCTGACGCGGCGCATGCCGTCGCCGAGACCGCCGACGGCACAGCGGCCACCGCCACCGCCACCGCCACCGCCGCGCCGGAGGTTGCGGCCGGCATGGCGGCCGTCGCCGACACCGGCAACCACCGCATCCAAGTCTTGAATGCCGACGGCACTCCCGCCTTCGAGTTCGGGTCGCACGGCAGCGGCGCCGGCGAGTTCTCGGCGCCGGAGGGGGTCGCACTGGGCGGCGACGGCATGATCGCCGTCGCCGACACCGGCAACGACCGCGTGCAGGTCTTCCATCCCAACGGCACGTTCTACCATGCGTTCGGCTCGCACGGCTCCGCCGTTGGGCAGTTCGACGGCCCGCGTTCGGTCGCCTTTGTTCCGTGGCTTGGCATGATCGCCGTCGCCGACACCGGCAACGATCGCATTCAGGTGCTCTACATAGACGGCACTCCCGCCTTCGAGTTCGGGTCGGAGGGCCGGGCCGCGGGGCAGTTCTCGGCGCCCGAAGGGGTCGCCTTTGCGCGCGACGGCATGATCGCCGTCGCCGACACCGGCAACGATCGCATTCAGGTGCTCTACATAGACGGCACTCCCGCCTTCGAGTTCGGGTCGGAGGGCCGGGCCGCGGGGCAGTTCTCGGCGCCCGAAGGGGTCGCCTTTGCGCGCGACGGCATGATCGCCGTCGCCGACACCGGCAACGACCGCGTGCAGGTATTTTGGCCCGACGGCGATTTTTGGCGCATGTTTGGATCCCACGGCGACGGCGACGGGCAGTTCGACGGCCCGCGTTCGGTCGCATTCGCGGCATCGGACAACCGGATCGCCGTCGCCGACACCGGCAACGACCGCGTGCAGATCTTGGGCATTGGCGGCGGCTTTGTCAGCGAGTTTGACTCGCCGGGCACTGCCGGGCAGATCAGCTACATGCGGTTGGCTACGCCTGTTCCGTTCGCGTTGCCGTACGACGATGTTGGCGGCCCGTCCGGTTTGCTCGGCCCGTCCGGCGCATCGGGACCGTCCGGCGCATCGGGACCGTCCGAATGCCGGCAGGCGGGCAGCGGCGTGCATGCGGCGGCACCTTCCGGCGTGAATTTCTCTAGCGCGTTTGCCGTTGCCGATCGCAACAACCACCGAATCCAGGTCTTCCATGCAAACGGCACCTTTGACTTTGCGTTCGGGTCGTTAGGCAGTGGCGAATGCGAGTTTAGGTTGCCAGAGTCCGCGGCCTACTCGCCGTCCGGTGATCAGATCGCCGTGGCCGACCGGCGGAACAACCGAATCCAGGTCTTCCATGCAAACGGCACCTTTGACTTCATGATCGGGGGGACGGCAAGCGGCAACGGCACCGGGCAGTTTGCCAGTCCGCGCTCGGTCGCATACTCCCCGGACGGCACCCGGATCGCCGTGGCCGATAGGTTCAACTACCGCATCCAGGTATTCCACGCCGCCGACGGCGCGTTCGACTTTGCATTTGAGCCGCCTGCCACCGCCAACAGAACTTATATCGAGCCGCGCTCCGTCGCGTACTCGCCGTCCGGCGATCTAATCGCCGTGGCCTTGGGCAACCACAGCGTCCAGATCTTCCACGCCGCCGACGGTACGTTTGCCGGCGACCTCGGATCGTGGAGCGGTGATCGCAGGGAGAATGATTACACCGATCCCACATTCGCCGGCTTTTCCCCTTCGGGCGACCAGATCGCGACGGTTAGCCCCTAGGACAATACTGTAAAGGTGATCGGCGCCTATGGCGCCTTTGGGCATGCAATTGGGCGGTACGGCTTTGGCGAGGGAGAATTGGACGGGCCCAGTGGCGCGGCCTACGACTCGTCCAATGCCAAGATCGGCGTGGCCGATACGTACAACCACCGCATTCAGGTCTTCCGCGCCGACGGCACGTCGTCCACCCCCATTGGGCTCTGGGGCTCCGGCGACGGGCAGTTTAAGCTGCCATACTCCGTTACATTCGCGCCGCCGCCGCTGCCCATGGCGCTGCCCGGGATGTTTGTGGTGGCCGACACCGGCAACGACCGCGTGCAGGTGTTCAGCGCCAACGGCACGTATGCCGGCAAGATCGCCGCGGGGCAGCTCAACGCGCCGGCGTCCGCGGCGTACTCGCCCGACGGAACACGGATCGCCGTCGCCGACGCGGGCAACGACCGCGTGCAGGTGTTCAGCGCGGCGGACGGCGCCCATGTCAGGAGCATCGGGGCGGCCGGCGCCGGCAACGGGCAGCTCAACGCGCCGGCGTCCGCGGCATGGTCGCCCAACGGCACGGCGATCGCCGTCGCCGACGCGGGCAACGACCGCGTGCAGGTGTTCAGCGCGGCGGACGGCGCCCATGTCAGGAGCATCGGGGCGGCCGGCGCCGGCAACGGGCAGCTCAACGCGCCGGCGTCCGCGGCGTACTCGCCCGACGGAACACGGATCGCCGTCGCCGACGCGGGCAACGACCGCGTGCAGGTGTTCAGCGCGGCGGACGGCGCCCATGTCAGGAGCATCGGGGCGGCCGGCGCCGGCAACGGGCAGCTCAACGCGCCGGCGTCCGCGGCGTACTCGCCCGACGGAACACGGATCGCCGTCGCCGACGCGGGCAACGACCGCGTGCAGGTGTTCAGCGCGGCGGACGGCGCCCATGTCAGGAGCATCGGGGCGGGGCAGCTCAACGCGCCCGCATCGGTGTCGTATTCCCTGTCCGGTGACTTGATCGCCGTCGCCGACGCGGGCAACGACCGCGTGCAGGTGTTCAGCGCGACCAACGGCAGCTTGGCCCTCGGCTTTGGTGCGGCCGGCGACGGCGACGGCCTGTTCAACCGTCTGGCGTCCGCGGCCTTTGTTGGCGCGACGGCAGTCATGCCGACGCCGGCCGAGCCCGAGCCGCCGGCCGAGCCCGATCCGCCGGCCGAGCCCGAGCCGCCGGCGGACGGCAGGCTGGCGCCAGGCGCGATCGCAGTTTCCGAGCGCGGCGCGCACCGCGTACAGGTGTTCCACCCCAACGGCACGTTCGACTTTGCGTTCGGCGGGCCGGACGCGGGCAGCGCCAACGGGTCGTTCAGCGAGCCCATGTCGGTGGCCCTCGCGCCAGGCGGCGGCGCGATCGCCGTTGCCGACAGCGGCAACGACCGCGTACAGGTGTTCCACCCCAACGGCACGTTCGACTTTGCGTTCGGCCAGTCCGGCGCCGCCAACGGCTCGTTCAGCTACCCCGTCGGCATTGCGTATTCCCGCGACGGCGCCCGGCTCGCAGTCGCCGAGTTCTACAACCACCGCGTGCAGGTGTTCGGCGCGGCCGACGGCGCCCACCTTGCCACGTTCGGCGGGCAGGAGGGCGGCGGCAGCGATCAGTTCAAGACTCCCCGCACCGTGTCGTTTTCCCCCGACGGCGGCACGATCGCCGTCGCCGATGCGTTCAACAACCGCATAAAGCTGATCAACGCCGCAACCGGCGCGTACATCGGCCAGCTGGGCCCCGGAGGGGCGGGCAGCAGCGCCGTCGGCGCGTTCAGCACTGCCCGAGCCGCGGCGTACTCGCCCGACGGCGGCGAGATCGCCACGGTCGACAGGGGCAACAACCGCGTGCAGGTGTTCTACACGGAAAACAGGACGGTCGACTACGAGTTCGGCTGGCAGGGCTCGGGCAACCGGCAGTTCAACAACCCGACCGGGATCGCGTACTCTGCCGACGGCGGCCTGCTCGCCGTCGCCGACATGAACAACCACCGCGTGACGGTGTTCCACGCCGCCGACGGCCACAGGGCCCGGGACTTTGGATCCGACGGTTCCCTCGCGGGGAACTTTAGCCGGCCTGCATCCGTGGCTTTTGTCGCGCCGCCCCCATCCCCGCCCAGTTCCATGATTGCTGTCACCGACCATTCCAACAACCGCATCCAGGTGTTCGACGCCGCGACCGGCGACTCCGTGCTCAAGTTCGGGGGGAGAGGCTCCGCTAACGGGGAGTTCCACTCACCGACCGGCGTCGCATACTCGCCCAACGGAAGCAGGCTGGCCGTGGCCGATCACAACAACCACCGCATCCAGGTGTTCGACGCCGCGACCGGCGACTTTTTGCTCAAGTTCGGTAGGCTTGGCAGCATTGCCAGCGGGTCGCTCAATGGTCCGACCGGCGTCGCATACTCGCCCAACGGAAGCAGGCTGGCCGTGGCCGAGTGGGGGAACAACCGCATCCAGGTGTTCGACGCCGCGACCGGCGACTCCGTGCTCAAGTTCGGGGGGAGAGGCTCCGCTAACGGGGAGTTCCACTCACCGACCGGCGTCGCATACTCGCCCAACGGAAGCAGGCTGGCCGTGGCCGATCACAACAACCACCGCATCCAGGTGTTCGACGCCGCGACCGGCGACTTTTTGCTCAAGTTCGGGGGGAGGGGCTCCGCTAACGGGGAGTTCAACAACCCAGAGGGTGTCGCGTATTCGCCTCTCGACGGAAGCAGCTTGGCCGTGTCAGATAAACGCAACCACCGCGTCCAGATGTTCGACGCCGCGACCGGCGACTTCGTGTTCAAGTTCGGGCAGCCTGGCGGTGGTAACGGGTCGCTCATTTACGCGGGATTAATCGCGTACTCGCCCGACGGAAGCAGGCTCGCCGTGGCCGACGTACGCGGCGTCCAGGTGTTCGGCGCCGCCACCGGCGTCTATATGCTTGAGTATGCTAGTGGTATTTGGGGAACCGGCGTTGCCTACTCGCCGTTGCAGTAGTGTACCGATGTCGTGATCTAGCTGCCTTGTTGCATAAAGTACTTCTGACGCCTATGCGCATTTATGCTGTGGTCGTCAGTGGTGTGGGTGTGCAATAAGATGGATACAGTGCCAATGTCAGGTTTTGGGCTTGCGGACTTGCGCCTAGCAATAAGAAAAAGGGGATGGGTGTCACTGCTTCACTGTCGCTGGCAGTGCCGGCCGCACCGGCTTGGCGAAGGGCGGCCGCGTCGGGCCGAGTTCCGCACTGTCGCCGAACACGCGCGTCCGCAGAAACTCGGCGCGGGTCATGCCGGCCTGTCGCGCAGCCTTGTCGAGTGCGCCGGCCTCGGCGACCGTCATGCCGAGCGACGCGCGCACGCGCTTCGGTGCGTCCCGCCCGGTGAGCCGCCTGATGGTGCGCCGCAGTTCCGCGACCTCGGCCTCGGCCGCGGCCAGCCTGGTTTCCAGCCCGTCCCGTCCGCGCATGTCGAGCGCGTCCGCAACGAGCTCGGCCATGGCCGCCGATTGGGATATGCGGCGGCCCTCGGCCCGCTGCCGCACTGCCTCGATGGTGGCCATCGGCAGGCGCGCCGACCAGACCTGTTGTTATGAGTCAATCCGGCCGCGCGGCGGGCGGCCCCGCCGCATCTTTATAGGCGGCCCCCGGACGGGCCCCCCATGGCATCGCGCAGGGCCATATTCGTCAACGGGTACGGCTCGATAGGGCGGCGCATCGCCGCGTTCCTCGCCGAGGATGGCGACATCGAGATTACCGGCGTAGGCAAGCACACGCCGGACGCGGGCGTCGGCGAGGCGATCAAGAGGGGCCTGCGCGTGTACGCCCCCCGCGACAGGCTCGGCAGGTTCGCCGGCACCGGAGCGGCGGGGGCGATCGAGGATGCCGTGCGCGACAGCGACCTCGTAATCGACGCGTCCCCGGGCGGGACGGGCATCCGCAACAAGAGGTCGCTGTACGAGCCGCACGGCACGCCTGCCATATACCAGGGCGGCGAGACCGTGCGCGGGCCGGACGCCGTGTCCGACCTCCTGTTCAACTCGCGCGTAAACTACGCCGAGGCCGTAGGCAGGGACCACGTCATGCAGGGCAGCTGCAACGTCACGGGGATCGGCAGGGTCGTCGAGCCACTGCGCGCCAGGTACGGCCCCCGCATAGAGAGGATCGACGTGACGCTCGTGCGCCGCTGGGCCGACATCGAGCAGTCGGAAAAGGACGTCGCCGACACGATAGAGATGACGCAGAGCCCCCACCACGGCGACGACGTAAGGTCGTACATGGGCGAGGAGACGCCGCTGTTCCTGCGCGCCATAAAGGTACCGAGCCGCCAGATGCACCTGCATATAATGGACGTGAGGTTTGCGGCCGGCGGGGGCGATGCGCCGCGCCCGTCAGAGTTCCTCGCCGCCCTGGCGGGCGAGCCAGGCGTGGCGACCCTGTGGACGGCCGGCGGGACGGCCGACGTGCGCCGCTTTGCCGGCGAGATGGGGTTTAGCTTTGCCGACACGAACATGATCCACGTGCACGCCAACATGACTGCGACCGTCGGCGATACGGTCCAGACGATGTACTCGGACGACCAGACGGGGATCGTCATACCCGAGAACCACATGCTCGCGCAGGCCATGCTGTTCGGGCGGCCGTACGAGGAGGCGCGCCGCCGCACCGACTCGCTCTTCCACATGCCCGAGAAGAAGCGCCGCCTCGAGGAGCGGTTCGCGCGGCCGGCCGAGTAGGGCGGCGGGCCGGCGCCCTAGCGCCGCGGGCCGGCGGGGGCCGTCCCCCATGTCCGCCTCGCCCGACCTCCGTGGCGGGCCGGCGCCCTAGCGCCGCGTGGGCCGGCGGGGGCTAGTTCTTATATGCAAGTTAGGCGCCCCTAGGCACGTGGACGAGATAATATGCCTCCACTGCGAGGGCGTCATTGTCGTGTACTACCACTACGGGTACAGGGGCACGCGCGGCCGGTGCCCAAAGTGCGAGGCAGAGTTCCCGCTGGAATGATGCGCGCATGGGCGGCGAAGAGGCGGCGCGCGGGAGCGGCGGCAGGGGCGGCGGATCTGCGGGCCCTGCGCGGCCAGCGGCGGAGGCGGCCGGCGGCAGCGGAACGGCGGGATCGGGGCCGGCCCGGGCCGGGGGCCGAAGGGGGGCGCCGGCCGATGCCGACTCGATCGTGACGAGCATACAGACGAGGGTCTGGCGGTCGCTCAAGGAGGGGTACACGTACGAGGCGCCGTTCGAGGAGTCCGACGCCTTCCTGCGCAGCCACGTCCTTGAAAAGGTCGACATGGCCGTAATGTACACCGACCTTGTCGGCTCGACTGCGATGACGCTGGAGATGTCCGAGGAGAGGGTCGCCTCGATCATCAGCTCGTTCGTCCACGAGATGTCGTACGTGGTGCGGCAGTACAACGGGTACGTCCTAAAGTTCGTCGGCGATGCCGTGATCGCCTACTTTGACGGCACCAACGACATGCTCATGGCCGCCGACAGGGCCGTAGAGTGCGCAAAGTCGATGATCAGGGCCGTCGACGAGGGCATCAACCCGCTGCTCAACCAGTACGACTATCCCGACCTGTCGGCAAAGATCGGCATCGACTGCGGCAAGGTACTAGTCGTCCGGTACGGCTCGGACGCGCAGCGCTCGTACGTCGACCTGATGGGGCCCGTCCTGAACATTGCGGCAAAGATCCAGTCGCACGCAAAGCCGTGCCAGGTGCTCGTCGGGTCGGACGTGTACGAGAGCATGCACCCCTCGGGACGCGGCGCGTTCAGGGAGGTCGTGTGGAGGAACGACGAGTGGAGGTACAGGTCGCGCATCACGAGCCAGATCTACAAGGTGTACGAGCATGCCGGGTAGCGGGGACGGCCGCGGGCGGCTACACCGAGAAGCGGCCGGGGCACTCTACGTGCTCGTAGTGGTGCTCGGTAAAGCGCTCGCCGACGACGTACATTACGATCTTGTGGAGGTCGTCGTCGGCGATGATCGCGTGGCACTTGGCGCACCGCCGCACGCGCCCCGCATCCTCTACACGCGCCCTCTTCCCGGCCCCTGCTAGCTGCATGGCGACCCCCATCGCGCCGCGACCCCTTAAGATCCGATGTCAAAATAAATCGAGCCCATGGCGCAAAAAAATAGACCGGTATGGCGCCGCGGCGCGCCGCGGCGGGATTTTTGGGCGCCGGGGCGGCCCCGCGCCGGCGCCGGGGGCCGCCTAGGGGCTCCTAGGCGCGGGCGCGCGCCGGCGCCTGGGCGCAAATGCAGAAATATCCCCTCGTGCGGGGCCGTGCCGTGTCAATCTACGGCGCCGTCGCGCTAGGGTGGCAGATGGGCGCCTGGGCGCCTGGGCCGGCCGATGCTCCTGCTGCCTTGTTCCACGCGCACGCGCTCTCTCCGGCCGTGCCGCCGGGCGCCTCGCCGCCGGGGCTCGGCCGCGGACCCTACAGGGGCGGCGCGGCCGGCCTGGCCCCGCCGGCGGCCGCCCTGGGACCTAGGGCGGCATCGGCTCCGCTCCTTGACGGGTACCGCGAGGCGTACCGCCGGCTTGCGTCGGGCCTTGCGGGTGGCGGGCAGGGGAGGGCGCTGTACCCGCCGGGCCACCCGTTCTACTCGCGGTCAGAGTCTGCCGAGGCGCTGCGCGCCGAGAACGAGCGGCTGCGCAAGGAGATTGCGGACCTTAGGGCGCAGCGCGGGGACGGAACGGACGGAGGCGGCGGCGCGGGAGACGGGATGCCCGGCGCCCCGCCGTCGGCGCCCTTTGGGCCGGATCGCATCTGACCTGCCGTTGCGGCGGCGGCGGACGGCAGCGGGTTGCGGTGGCCATGCCATCCATTCCAAGCCAGTGACGCCTTTGTCACAGCGGCAGCCATCGTGTCGGGTACGGTGGAGTGGCAGGCGAGACGAAACCTGCGACGCGGCCCTACACCAAGCCGACAGGGATGCGCTCGTCGACCGCAGCCTCGCGCTCGATCCGCATTTCGAGGGCCTCTGCGTAGTGGCGGAGAAACGACAGCACGTTCGGATCGGACTCGCCTGCGGCCAGCTGCTGCGCCCGCTTCTTCTTGTCCGCATAGTGCGACACAAGGGATCCCCTGTAGGTGCCGGCCATGAGGTTTGCGGCCAGCCCGTCCCTGACATCCTCGCGGTCGCCAAACCTCGCGACAAAGCCCCTGAGTGCGGAAAAGACGTGCGGCAGGTGGCGGGACATGCGCCACGCCCTTTCGTCGGGATCTTCCCCGACCCATGCGAGGATCTCGGGCATGAGCGCAGCCATCAATTCATCGGCCCCGACCGCCTTTGACCAGCCGCCGTGCCCGATCCACTCGAGCAGCTCAAACGCCCCCTGGTCCAGGGGCGGAACGATGCGCCCGGCGATCATCTGCCACACCTCGCGCGGCCTTTTGACCGCAACCACTGCCAGCGCGGAGGATGGCGGCTCCGACCCGGGGGCATGCAGCAGCACAGAGTCCCCGAACCGGTCGATCATCTCCCGGGCCAGCGCCAGGGCCCCGCCTCCGCCCTGCCGGGCAAGCGCAGATGCAAGATCCCTCCACGCGCCGCACACGACATGGTCGGGCTGTGCGCCGTCCGCGGGGTCGACGAGCCCCTTGTGCAGCAGGACATCCAGGGCGAGCCGCTCCGGCATGCGGGGCGCGGCGGCGGACTCCGCCCTCGGCCCCGCCACAAAGTAGGAGTAGAGCATGTCCAAGGCCGTGGCGCCGGCCGCTTCGTCCTGGCCGCACTTTTCAAGCACCAGGGCAACCAGGCCCGTGACGGCCTCGGCCGGGACGCCCCGCAGGCGGTGGCCGTACCGGAGCGGCTGGATGGACTCCAGCCCAAGCCTTTGGTCGGACACGCCCTGTGCTATGCGCTCGGCGGCCCTCTTCGTCATGCCTGTCCGCCCGGTGATCTCTGGCACGTGGGAGCAGAGGGCGTCATCGGCGAGCATCTTGTCAAGCAGGTCTTCAAGGGCGTCCCGGCGATCCTCCGCCATCTGATGCAGGTATCCGCTCAGGAAGAGCGCCGTCGCGGCGCGGCCGGCCCTTCGCATCGCGGCCAGGAGGGGGCCCAGCATCCGAAGATCAGGATCCCGCTCGGCCACTGCGTGTCCAAAGTCGAGGCCATTGACCGCCTTGTCCGTGACCAGCCAGTCCAGCTCGGGCAAAAGGGCATCGCCGAGGACGGCCTCGCCTGCCAGCTTTTGGATGGCGTCCGCGGCGCGATCGGGGTGCGGGCCAGTCCCCCACCCGCGCAGCGAATGCCGCCCCACATGGCGCCTTAATTCCGCCGAAAACCCCGTTCCCTCCATCGAGTCGCGCAGCGACGAGAGGCTCGCGGGCACCTCGGCGCTGATCCGGTCAGACTCCATGTCAAGGACCCGTGCGATCTGGTCAAGGAGGGGCACCTTCTCCACGCGGCCCGACGCTGCCAGGGCCTCGAGGAGCGAGACGACGGGCCGGGAGAGCTCGGGGACGAGGAGGGCCTGGCGCGCCGTCCTGACGGCGGTCGCCGCCGCCTCTTCCTGGAGCTTGGCACTCCTTGAATCCAGGGCCGCCGTTTTGAGCAGGTTGAAGACGTCTAGGTAGTATCCGACCGCCTCGCCGCGGTCCCTTGGAGCCCACGGCTCGGGCATGTGCTCAAACCCCACGCAGCGCGGAACTGCGATCGAATGGCGGTGCATTTCGAGGACGTTGCCGCATGCCAGTACGGCCACGCGCCGGGCCTCGGGCGAGTCCGAGACCATGGCCTCCCTCACGACGGCAAGGCGGGCACGGTATGGGGCCGAGACGGCCGCGTCTGCGGGATCGAGTGCGCGGCAGTAGGCGTCCAGCGAGGGGTTTGGATCGTACGCCTGCGACGCGCCCACGCCCCCGCCGGCCACTGCGAGCCTCAGCAGGAGCCGCATTGCGCCGGCAAACGCGTCGGCATGAGAAAGCATCCGCGCCAGTGCATACGGTATGCGGCGATCGACGCGCCGCATGCCGGCCTCGAAGTCTGCCCCAATCCTGCCGACTATCCGGTCGATGCATGCGAGGGCCGATGCGGGGTCGACCGAGCTGAGCGCCGCAAAGAAGCTTGCGTTCAGCCCTCTCCTCAGGGTGCGCTCCGAGTCCAAGGGATCCCCGGGCCGCAGCATGCCTTTGACGACTTTTGACGACTCGGGAGAGCCGCTCGCATAGCGGAACATGTCGAGGTGCCGCTGCAGCAGGCGATCGGATTCGTCCGCGGCCCCGCACTGGCCGGCAAGATCGCCCGCATAGGGGGCCGCTTCGGCCGGGTGGTTCTTCCACCACTCGGCCCACAGGTAGACGTGGAGCATCTTGGGCGTAATGTGGAGCATGTATGTGCCCTGCAGCACCTTCATCCTGCGCAGATCGCGTATGGTGGACATGAACTTGTCCCTGGGCATCTGGGCGCTCTCCTCGACCAGCGCCGCTATGCGGTCAAGCTCGCGGCCGTAGGTGCCGCCGTACCCAAACGCCTTGAAGAGGCTCAGCCATTCCAGCGCCGTCTTTCGCGCATCAAACTCGCTCCCGCGCGGGTCGCCTTGCCCGGCGATGTGCCGATCCCAGACCGCCACGGTGTCAGGATCCCGCAGCGCGTCGCCGGGATTGTCCCTCAGGTTGGCGCCCGCGACATGGGCGGCGCGAGGCGATCCCCTGCAGTACTCCGCCCACGCGCCCGTGTCGGCGCCTGTTCCCGCATACGCCGACAGTATCTCGCGGAGCTTGGCATCGGACAGCATCGGCACGCCCATGTGCTCCGTGCCGTCCGCGCCCTCGATCTCCTCGCTGTCTATGCTCACAAGCCGCATCCTGCTCGAGCTTTTTGCGCTGTCCCAGACGCCTACCTGCTCTGAATAGCCGCAGTCGTCGACTACGACGATCGAGCTGGCCTGGCCGCCCGTCCCGCCCCTGTGGATGTGGCTCAGCATGGGCCCGAGCGAATCGGGGCCGCTGGCGTAGACGACCCTGTCCCTCAGCCTGTCGTCGCGGAGGGCCTCTAGGACCATTCGCGTCTTGCCCGCGCCGGGCTCGCCGGTGACCCTTACGTGCAGGGGCCCGTCGCCGAGCAGGTGCCCGCGCAGGCGGCGCACAAAGTCGGCCTCCCCGTCTCCCGACCTGAAGGCGCAGGACATGTCGCGGGACCCCGACCATTCGTCGTACGTGCAAAGCCCTTCCGCGCGGACGGGGCTTGCGGAGAGGGCCAGGTGGGGATGCCGGCCGAGCAGGCCCGCTATCCTTGCAGGGGCCCACACCTTTACGGATCCCCTGCACGGCGCCCGGGCGCGGCGCAGCTCTTCCGAAAACTTCGCCTCGAGGCCCCCCTCGTCCGCGTTCGGCCCGCCCCATGCGGTGAGCACTACCACAAGCGTGCCGCCGTCTCCCAGGCAGCTGCGTATGGGCTCCCCGAGCGCGTTGTCCCTGAACAGCATTCCGCGCACGTCTGCCGCACCGATGGATGCGCTAGACTCGACCCGGTACAGCGTTCGGCCCTGCCCTATGAGGCCGCTGGCGCTTTCACGGGGGGCATCCGCAACCTCAAAGTCGACGCCGGCATCGTTGGATGCGATTCGGCCGCCGTCGTATATCCGGTCAGGGCTGACTCCAGCGCTGTCCGCCTCTGCGTTGATCATGCGCCGGACAAGGGCCTCAGAGTCCTCGGCCGAGAGTGCCGCCAGCGCTTCTACGGGCACTTGAAACGGGCTTTCCAACACGCTAGGCGATTCGACGGCGCATATAAACCGACCTGGGCGGGGGGCCTGCGGCGGGGCAGTGCAAGCCGGGCGATCGCGCGCCGCATCGTGTTGCAGCGCGGCGGCAGTGGACGGCGGGCCGCCCTGGGAGGCGGGGTTGCGCGCAGGCTCGCGCAGTGTACAGGCAGGCCAAGGCCGCAGGCGGCCCGCCCTCGGCCCGCCCTGCGGGAGGAGGGCACATGCATGCCGCAGCTGCCCGCCGCAGGCGTTGCGCCGGTTCGCGCTGCGGCCAGCCGCCCACAGATATTGCATGCCTGATGCCGCCGCAGAGGGGTTGGGTGCATCCGAGCCTCGGGCCCGGTGCCCGTGCAGGCGACCTTCTCCGTGCATGTCCGGGCATGCCCGGCGCCCAGATCCCGGGCGCCAGCCGCATGCCGTGCGCCAAGCCATTAATAGTCCTGCATGCCGCGCGCCGGCATGGCAAGGACGGCCTCGCAGAAGTGGGGGACGCGCATCGCAAGGCACAAGGCGGCATGCCGCGGGATCGTCAGCCTGTCGGGCGCCGTCAGGTACGCCGGCGTGATCAACGAGTTCGGGCGTACGCTGGCCGGCGCGACAAGGCCCGGCGTAAAGTCGCACCTGAGCGCCGAGCAGGCCAAGAACGAGTTCTTTGCCGTCGCGACGCTGCTGTCGGTGCGCAAGAGGTCGTCGGCTGCCATCGGCGGCCTCGACCACGCCGTCATCCGCCACGAAAAGATCACCATAGTCGCGTTCATGTCCGGCAAGGACACCTACTACGTGTCCGTCGAGGCAGGCCATGCGGTGAGCGCCGCGATGGTGGCAAGGATGAAGAAGATCGCCGCCTCTGGCGGGGCGGCAAAGTAGCCGTCCCGATCGCCTTACGTCTGCGCCGAATCGCTCCGACCCGCCCCCTTCTGCCCCTCGGACTGCCGGCGAGTGCCCTGCGCCGGGCCCTTTGACTATCACCGGCAACGGCCGGGCCGGGGGTGGAACTCCGCTGCACCTGCGAGACTCTCGCACATCCGTCGGGGCCCCACGCCGGCGGGGGAGCCGGCATGGGCCTGCGCCGTGGCCCTGCCTGGGCCGGCGTGCACCCGTGGTGCCTTGAGCCGAGTCGCGATGCCGCTCCCGCCCTTGAAGGGGCCCCTGCCTAGGCCGGCGTGTACCCGTGGTACCCGCCGGTCTGCTCGGCCTTGTCCGAAAAGTCCGGCTCGAAGAGCGAGACGAGGTAGCCGTCGGGGTCGACGACGATGGCGTTCTTGCCGGCCTCGCGGTTGACGATGTCGCGGTACACCTTTACGCCCTTTGACTTTAGCTCCTCTACGGCCGACCTCACGTCGCCGACGATGAACCCGATGGTGATGCCGTTGTCGATCGAGCTGCCCATGTGCTCGGCCGTCAGCGAGGCGGGGTGCAGGCTGAGCAGGGCGCCGGTCGTCCCTAGGTCGATCCACGTGCGCCGCTGGTTCTTGATCGGCAGGCCGATCACGTCGTGGTAGAACGACAGCGACCTGTCGAGGTCCTTGACGGCGAGTATGACGTTGCCGACCCTCTTTATCTGCACGCCCGGCGCGGGGCGGCTAGGCGTTAAAACCCTTGCCCTTGGCCCCTAGGCGCGGCGGGAGGGCGCCTGCCCTGCGGCGGGCGGCGTGGATGCGGACGCGGCAGGGCTTGTCGCGTCCTAGACCGCGCACTGCGCCCGTCCACCGGCGGCCCGAGCTCCGGCGAGCGGGGCCCCTCCGCAGGCGCCAGCAAGGATCGTCTCGTTGTTGCCGACTATGCCGCGCGCGCCGTACGCCGACGGCCGGCGACAAACCTGTCGGTCGAGCTTCCATGACACGGCGCCGCGACGGTAGGAGATGTGACCCAGGCCGATCCAATGTGGAACGTGCCGTGCCACGGCAGCCGCCCGCCTGCAACAGGCTGGCCTACAACCCCTCCAGAGTGCGCCGGCAGGGCTCCCTCTGCCCTTGCGATGCGCGCATCCTAGGTATGCACCAGCGCGGGGACGGGCGCGCTTGAGTGCGGTCCTTCCACCGCAGCCGGCGACGCCGGCGCACCATCCTGTCCCTCGAACCACGCGATGTAGTGCCAGCCAAGTTTTCGGGCAGGACGGACGGTCACACGCGCACCCTGAGGCCGGTGGCTCCTTGCGCTCGGACCCGGCGTATGCTTTGGCGCGCATCCCCTCGTAGCGCGCGTGGGCCGTACCTACCGCGACCACAAACGCATCGAACGTGGATCCTGCTGAGCCTGCCTACATTACGACCGCATCGGGGGCGAGTACGCCGGCGCCGTTGGACTACAGGGACACCTCTAGGTCGGACTCGGCTGGGACGGCCGCTGCGTGGCTGGTGCCAGAGGTCCGCTCGACTAGGTGGACGGCGCTTACAATGTGTCGTGTGCACGTCGACGGGGGTAGCGTAATGGCTAGGCCCAGCCCGTCGCTCGCTGGGTCGATCACCGTGACTGTTTCTTCGACGAACTCGCCGCCAACGGATGCGTGGATCGTATGGGCTCCACCACCAGCCCCTTGAAGGAAAAGATCCCATGGTCCGCGCCGGGCGGCATCTCGACGTACGGAGGGACAAGGACGGCGGCCGGGTCCGCGCCGAGGTGGATCGTCATCGAGCCGCCACTGTCTTCGCCGCCGCCGGTACTGCCGGTACTGCCGGAGCCACGCGGCCCCTCGTGGCGGACCATTCCATAGTACCATGCTTCTGGCATCACATGAGCCGGGACGTACAGCTCCGCGCGGGGGACATCACCAGGCATGTCGGCGGCATGCGCGTGTGGCAAGGGGGATCATATTCCACGCCGGCGCCAACCGCCACCGCTACGGCCGCAACCGCGCTCATGCCGCGAGCGCAAGAATGCATGCGCGTCCGGCATGCGGCCCATCCTGCAGGCCTCCGGCGGGCATTGCACGCGGCTTGTGATATGATTTATGGGGCAGGCGGATTAGTGTCGAATGGTAGGCTGGCCGTCGGCCGACGCGCTTCGGACTCGACACTGACATCGCACTAGCCGCCTCTACACACGCATGGCTGCTCGAGCGAGCACGCATGGCTCTCATCTTGCTGGTGTTCCATGTTAGACGGGCGCATCGTTGACCATTCGCCTCTGAAGTCAGAGAGTAAGAGCCGCACCTGCAGACAGCACCGGCAAGCGCGGACTAAGACGATGGATTGTCAGACGTGGGTTGAAAAACGCCGCCTAAGAGTTATATGAAGGCCGTCTAGACGCCCGCTGTTGAAGCGCACGCTTACAAGGGGCGAGATTCAAGCTAGGGCATCTAAATTTGCCAGCAAGTATGAGTCCATCTCGTACGAAAAGGGCGAAGCGCAGACGTTTTACAACGACTTTTTCAGCGTGTTTGGGCTAGAACGATTTGGGAATGCGATGTTTGAAAGATATATAAAAAAGGTACATAACAGGCACCACGGGTTCATAGATTTATTGTGGCCCAAGGTACTGCTGGCTGAACACAAAAGCGTTGGGTATGATTTAGACAAAGCACTTGAACAAGCAGAAGACTACATAATAGAGCTTCCCGAATACGAGAGACCGCAATGTGTCTTGGCATGCGATTTTCAGAATTTCCTACTGATAGATCTAGATGCAAAAACAAGACATGAATTCAAACTGCGTGAACTGCCCGAGAAGACGGAATTATTTGATTTTATGAGGGGTATACACCGACGCGATTTTACAACGCAAGATCCGGTAAGTGTGCAGGCATCGGAAATAATGGCTAGTGTGTATGACGGTCTTCGGAACAACGGGTATCCGGAACAAGATGCGGCACGCCTTCTTACAAAACTAACGTTTTGTTTTTTTGCAGATGATGCGGGAATATTCGATCCTCGTGGCATAATGCAAGAGTACCTAGAAGAAACTAGAGAAGACGGCTCCGATTTAGGAACGCGACTCAACGGCTTATTTGAAGTCCTAAACACGCCCGAAAAGAAAAGATTAAAGAACACGCCGCGTGATCTGGCACAATTTCCATACGTCAATGGCAGTCTCTTTAGAGACACGCAGATGATTCCGCAGTTTGATGCCGACGCAAGGGCCCGACTCTTAAAGGCGGCTGAGTTTGATTGGGCCGCAGTATCTCCGGCCATATTCGGGAGTCTATTCCAGTCAGTGATGAATAAAAAGGAAAGACGAGCAGCTGGAGCGCACTACACCACCGAAGAAAATATAATGAAAGTAATACGCCCCTTGTTTTTGGATGATTTGACCAAAAAACTAGACACAATACTGTCAAAGAAGAGCGAAAACCTTGCGCAAATCAAGGCGTTTCAGAACATGCTTGCAAACATAAATATATTAGATCCTGCATGCGGTTCGGGCAACTTCTTGATCATCGCATATAGGGAGCTTCGCAGGTTAGAGACCAAAGTGATACTCAAATTGCACGATCCAACGGAGCAACGGCTTAACATAGACGGACTATCAAAGATGGACGTAAACCAATTTTATGGCATGGAAATTAATGAGTTTTCTTCTAAAATCGCGGAAGTGTCTTTGTGGATGATGGACCACATAATGAACAAAGAGCTTGGGGCAAAATTTGGTTTGTCGTACGCGCGAATACCACTGGGAAAGTTCCCCCCTCCGATAAAAAACATTGATGCGTTAGAAACTGATTGGAACTCAGTGTTGCCAAGAGATAATTGTACATATGTATGTGGAAACCCCCCATTTGGGGGAAATAAAAGAATCGATGAAAAGAAACGTAACCAAATCAAAGCAATTGCCGGAATCAAAAATGGCGGTGGCAATTTGGACTACGTGACGTGCTGGTTTATTAAGGCGGGACAATACATGGCACCACATACGCGAATTGGATTGGTGGCCACAAACAGCATATCACAGGGTGACCAAGTAGGGCAGTTTTGGCCACTTGTGTACAAAAATGGCATCGATATATCTTTTGCACACGAACCATTTAAATGGGGATCCGAAGCAAAGGGCAAGGCGCAGGTACACGTGATTATAGTGGGACTTGCAAAAAAAGAAGAACTGCGGGGCAAGGCAAAAAGAATGTTCTACTACGAAGGGACAAAAGTGTTTGAATCAAACCCAGCCTACATATCACCATACATGCTAGGATCGGCTGAACCACTGCCAGTCGTCGTCAGGTCGCCCAAACCGCTCAATGGCCTGCCAAAGATAGTCGATGGCGCTGTACCGCTAGACGGTGGCAACCTGACCCTGACTGCTAAAGCGCGAGGGGAACTGCTGGCGGCAGAGCCGGAATCGGAGGCATTCATACGCCCCTTCGTCGATGCAGATGGCTTCATAAAGGGCAAGAAAAGATGGGTGCTATATCTGAAAGATATTGAAGTCGCGGACATAAAGTCTAGGCTTCCTCACATTATGGAGCGCGTAAATGCGACGCGGGCATATAGGGCATCGTGTGACAGGAAAGCTACAAGGGATTTGGCAGACAGCCCCACACTGTTTGCTTGGGGTGTTGTGCCTGATAACACATTCTTGCTTATACCGAGAGTCACATCAGAAAACCGGAAGTACATACCCATTGGATACATGAAACCTCCAGAGATGACGAGTAATAGCTCCATGGTGCTTGAAAATGCAGATCTTGGTGTTTTTGGGCTACTTACATCGTGGATGCATATGGTGTGGGCTGGTGCAGTCGGAGGTAGGTTAGAACAACGATATCGTTATTCTGCAAGTATAATATATAATACATTCCCCGTGCCTGATGGACCATTAGATGCCCTGCGACCCTTTGCGCAAAAAATATTGGATGTGCGAAAATCTCACCCAACTTTGACCATGGGAAATTTGTATGACAGAGAAACCATGCCTGTCGATTTGATGAATGCCCACAAACGTCTTGATCGGGCTGTCGAGAAAATGTATCGAAAGGAGCCATTTTTGTCAGATCGTGACAGGCTAGTATTCCTACTTTCAAAATATGGTTTGTTGCACCAAAAAAACCAGACTTTGGACGATTCGCCTAAGCGTAGAAGAAAGCGCAAAAGTAAACACATATGAACATTTATATGTTTTACTGCCAAGATCGTAATCAACTACTAATAGTGTGTGTGGCAGTGCAAGTCTATGACGTCTGAGTTAAAACGCATATAATCGTACAGCGTAAAACATAACAAATACGTGGATTCTATCGCACGAATATCGACTCTGCCGATTTAATATCTCTGACGACGTCAAATCTATGGTACTTGTTTAGATGTGGACATATACCCAGCTGTCCGACTTATGACTTGCAGACACATGGGCATGGAAGTGTTCGTGGGCAATACGTGTGTCACAGATGGGGATGTCCTAGAGACGTACTGTGGACAGCACAGCGTCCGACGAATGAGCACACATGTGCGTGTCTATGCTGGCACTCGTCCCCTAGACGTGGTCATGAGCAATGTTGCCTCTCCTAGTGGCCGCACTGCACATGAGTGCTCATTGGCGTGGATCGGGCGGACGACCGGGAGGATCGGAGCCGGCGCACAGAAAAGACGGTGGTGGGGGGCGGGGTGAGCGTGGGGGTATAACCGCAACGCACGGGTTGGACGCTAGATGTTGCAACAGATGCGACCGACTTGACACCATCGACTCGACGCCGCCTTTGGACTACCAGGGAGGGAGGGGAGATGCGTATGCTCATCGTGGCCCCAGTACGTGTTGCACAACTGCGCTATTGATGCCTGTGGCACAGATGTGCGTAGGCGTAAGAATGGCCTCATGCATTGTAGGCCCCCGTAAAACCTTAAACGTATAGCCTCAAGCCCGCGTGCGGTAGCATGAAGGTGGGGCAGGGACCTGCGCCGGCCGCTGAGGCCTGTAGACGGTCCGCACTTGGGGGCGTGGGGAGCCCGGTACGCGGCCGCCTGCCCGCGCCACGGCGGGCCTTTGCCGCCCTTGCCGGCGCGGCGGTGGTGGCCGTGGCCGCAGCCGCGGCCTGCATGTCTGCATACTCCCCCGCGCAGGAGCCGCTAGACGCAGCCGGCCTGCCCGCCACGTGGTCGTGGCTGGCCGGCGCCACCGACCCGCTCGATGCGGTGCTGCCAGAGGCCGACGCGACCAGAATCTCGTACGTCAGGGGCACGTTCAAGATCACGGGCCCGCACACGATCACCGCGACGTACTCGGCCTCGATCTACGCGGACGAGAGCGACTACGGCGACCTGCAGGTGACCGGCGGCGGCACGCGCGACGTCCGCGGCCTCTCGGGGCCGTACCAGACCCGCAGCTACTTTGGCATCACGACCACGCCGGCGCAGACGCACACGCTGACCCTTGCTGGAGATGCGCTCCCAAAGTCTGCGACCGGCCGGATGACGGTCGCCCAGCTACACTACTACGACACGGGGCCCATTTTCAGCGGCCAGGACGTAAACTACTACTTTGTCCGGCAGACGGTGAACGTCGGCGACGGGCAGGCCCCGGCGCTCAGCAGGTCAGGCCATGCGGTGAACTTGGAGGATGCCACCGTGTCGTTCTCGTTCGACGAGCCCATGGACGCATCGAGGACCGTTCCGGCGGGGATAACCCTGTCGTGCGGCTCGAGCCGTCTGGGCCTGGACGGCGCGTCCGCCGTCGAGCCAGATGCGAACACCGTAACGGTAAAGCTCACGCCGGGGCAGAAGTCCGACCTCTTGTCGCGCGCGACGGGCTGTGCTAGCAACGGCTGGAGCGCCGCGCTGCGGGCCTCGACGTTCTTCGACGTCGGCGGAAACGCGGCGCCGGCGGCGTCCCGCATATCGATGGGATTCCATGGCGACAACGCCCACCCGGCGGTCGTCGGGCAGCCGCGCCTGGACCTCGGGACGGGCGAGCTTGAGGTGCGGTTCAGCGAGTACGTAAAGGTCGGAACCGGGGGGACAACGGAGTCTAGGTCGGTTCGGATTGGCAGTAGCGTGTCCGTCCCTGCAACTCGATGTCAATCTCGGGCGAGACGGCCTCGACAACGCTAGGCGAGGATGAGCGCATAGACCTGATCTTAGAGTACGACGGGATCAGCATGGACGTGAGATTCGGCGGCGATTCGTTCCTTGACCTGGTCGACCGGCCGCTGCTAGCAGATGATCGCCGGAAGACGCTGGTTGTGGAGGACGACACGTCCCCGCCTGGCCTCCCTCCGGGGACGCGGCCGGCGCTGGACCTAGACGGGGGCACCCTGTCGTTTGCGTTCAACGAGACCGTCAGCCTGGCGAACGTGGACATGACCGACGCAAAAATACTCGACTCGAGCTCGTCCAAGCTTGCCGACCTTGACGGCTTGGAGCTGGAGGCCGGGCAGGTCGCCCATCCGACATCCGTGAAGTTTGTCCTCGGCAGGGAGCTGCGCGCCGATGCAGTCGGGGCCGCGCGCATCACCGTGCCGCCCGGAGCGTTCCGCGACGCGGCGGACAACCCGAGCCCCGCCCTTGACGCCGCGCCGCTGGACGTGACGGCCGACACGACGCCCCCGCAGGCCGTCGGGAACCCTGCGCCGACGCTCTACCTGGGCAACGGGACACTGGCCGTAAAATTCGACGAGTATATCGGGAACGTGCGGCCGTGGGGCATACTGCTGCGCGACGCAACACTGGCCCGCAACGTCGCGCTCGGCGGCGCAGAGGTGTTGTCCCCTCCCGACGGCGACAAGTACACCGACACAGTCGTCGTCAACCTGACGCGGCAGCAGGCGGCCGCGGCGGTCATCCACAACGTGACGATAATAGAGGCCAACCGGGCCGTCTTCGAGGACATTTCGGGAGTCCCGTACACGGGTGTCCTGCCGGCCCTCGTCAAGGTTCCAGATACGGCGGGCCCGGAGCTTGACGCGGCGCGGCCGCCGCTGTACAAGGCGCTGGACAATACGTTGGCCCTGTCGTTCGCCGAGTACGTCAACACATCGTCCGCAGTCTTGGAGAGGATCAACATAACCGACACGGGAAGCGGGGGAGCCTCGTTCTATCTTGACAGCAACGCCATGGTGCAGGAATCAAACACGGAAATGGTGGTAATCACGGTGTCGAGCGCGCAGGCCTTGTCCATATCGTCGCCGGCGGGATCCCTGTTGCTCGGCATGGATGGAGGTGCGTTCAAAGACATGTCGGGGAATGACTCGCCGGCGGACTCGGGCGTTGCCATCACGAGCGTGGCCGATCTGACGGTGCCGGGCCTGGCGGGAACGCCGTCGCTGAACCTTAACAATCTGAACCTGACAATGCAGTTCAACAAGACGATCGTCCCGGCAGTCGACCCGTCGGGCATAACGATAGCGGCGATCAGCGGGGCCAACGCAACGCACCTGGGCGGCGCGCAGGTGCTGTCGGTGGATGCGAACACCGCCGTCGTCGGGATAACCGAAGAACAAAAGGCATCGATCATCATCGCGCGCGTCCCTGCGGAGCGGGAGATGCGCATCTCGATATCGCCCGCCGCGGTGACCGACCAGCCGGGCAACCCCCTTGCGGGGGCGGCCAACAGGAGCCTTGCAATTACCAACGACAGAACTATGCCGGCCGTCTCGGCGTCGCAGCGACCCGTCCTTGACCTGGCGTCTGGGCTACTCACCGTCTACCTGAACGAGCATGCCAACGCCTCGCGAACCCATACAGGGCAGGTGCAGCTGGTCAACGAGAATTGTCTGAACAATGTGCAGTCTGAAGGTTGCGAGTCCCTCACACTGAGTGGCGCGACTGTGCTTGTACCGTCGGGCTCGCCGCAACAGCATGTCTCAGTGCAGCTTACGCCTGACCAGAAGGCAGATGCCGCGGCCAAAAACGCCTCGCGCATCCGGTCGACGGCGCCCGGTGTGGGGGAAACCAGAGGCCCGTTCTTCGACCTGTCGGGCAACGGGATGCCGCTTGAACTGGGAGCCTCCACTCGCGTTGGGGAACTACAGGGCCATCGAATGCATGTCGTCGAGGATGCAGCTGCTCCTGTTCTGACCGTCTCTGACGACACGCCGGGCCTAGACTTGGGCACCGGAAAGCTGGCTGTGAGTTTTGACGAGCATGTTGCGATCGCTGACACGTTGCCGGGCTTGGTTGAGCTGATCGGCGCCGCCCCCGGGCGCGAGCGCATCGCACTGGGGATGTCGGGCGTGGAGGCGGCCAGTCCGGCCGACTCCGATGCCATGTCTGCGACGGGGGCCGTCCTGTCACTCTCGCCCGCCGAAAAGGCCGCCGCCGCGGCGTCGCGCGCGAACATGGTAAGTCTTGTCGCCGGCGCGTTTTCCGACCCGTCGGGGAACCCGATCGCCAACACGACTGCGGCGGTACGCGTGGCCAGCGACGAGGTCGCCCCGCGCCTCGACGCGACCGCCCTGCCCGTCCTTGACCTGGGCGACGGCACGCTCACGATGCGCTTCGACGAGTACGTCGGCGTGTCCGCATCAAACTCTTCGCGCGTGTCCCTGTCGGCGGCAGGGCAGGCCGGCGGCGCCGGCGGGGCATGCGCATCGCCGGGCGGCAGCGTGCGGCTGGCGGATGCCGGCGTCGCAGCTGTGGAGGTTGCGGCGGTAGATGCCGTCGTGCCGGGCGTGCCGGCCGGGGCCGCCCCGGGCATTGTCGTCTCGCTTACGCCGGCCCAAAAGGCGGCCGCCGTGGCCTGCGCAGGAGCATCGGCCGTGCCGGCGGCGCTGTCGGCAACCTCCGAAGCGGGCGCGTTCTTCGACCTTGCCCCGACTCCCAACGAAAACGAACAGAACAGCACGGGCCTGGATACGATTGCAGATGCGGCCGCGCCGCGCCTTGATGCGGCTGCCCCGCCGGTCCTCGACCTCGGCGACGGCACGCTCACGATGCGGTTCGACGAGTACGTCAACGTGTCCGCCGCCGACCCGTCGCTCGTGTCGCTCGGACTGTCGGGCGGGGCGGGCCCGGGCGGCGGGACGAGCTTGGCATGCGCCGCCGCACCGGCCGGCGGGCTGCTGTCGGGCGCAAGCGTCGAAGCCGCACCTGTGCCCGCAGCGGCGCAGGGCGTGCCGTCCGGCGCCGCCCCGGGCGTCGTCGTCAAACTTACTCCTGCCCAAAAGGCCGCGGCGGGGCACTGCGCTGGCGGCCAGGCCGGCGCGCGTGCGAACGCAGTAAGCGCCTCCCCCGGCGCGTTCGCCGACCTGTCGTGGAACCCGTCGGAGCGGGTGCGCGGCGCCGTCTTGTCGGTGAACGCCGACACGACGCCGCCCGGGCTGGCCACGCGGCGCACCGCCGCTGCTCAACCTTGCGACCGGCACGCTCTCGCTCACGTTCGACGAGTTCGTCGATGCCTCTACGCTCGTCATATCGAGCGTCGCATTCGAGGACGACAACGGGGGATCCAGGGTGGCCCTTGACGGCACCGCCACCGCCTCGCAGGGGCACGACGGCACGGTCGTCGTGGTGGGCCTCACCCCTACGCACCTGGCCGGCATAGCGACGGCCAACTCGACTGCGCCTCCCGTCCGCCTAGAGGTTGCCGCCGGCGCCGTGGCCGACCTTTCAGGCGAAGCGAACCGCCTCTTGGACAACGTGGCCGTCGAGGCAAGCCGCGACACGGCGCCGCCGCTCCTTGACGCTGCGAGGCCTCCTGCGCTGGATCTTGGCACGGGGGCGCTGACGGTGCGGTTCAGCGAGGCGGTGCGGCCCGCATCCGATGCCGCGTCGCTGCTGTCCATAGTGTCAGCCGGGGGCGGATGCGATCGAACTTGACGGCTCGTCCGTTGGATCCGATGCCGATCGGTCTGTGGTTGTAGTGGATCTGATGCCGGATCAAAAGGCCGCGGCGGTCGCCGCCCAGGCGGCCGCCGCGGCCGCCGGCTTGCAGCTCGCACTGGGCGTCTCTGCCGGCGCCGTAGCCGACTATGCGTTCAACGAAATAGGCGCAGTGGATGCGGCCGGCCTGACAGTGCTCGCCGACGGCTCGCCGCCTGCCATCCTGCCTTCCATCCCGCCTAGGCTGGATCTTGGCAGCGGCGAGCTCGCGATACGGTTCGACGAGCACGTCTCGGCAGAGTCGGCCGACACGTCAAGGATGGCACTCGTCCTGGACTCGCCGGCCGGCTCGCAGCTGCCACTGGGCGGCGGCGCAGCAGGCGCAGCCGCGCCTGCGACGATCGTCGCCGGCGAGTCCGACACCGATGCGATCGTCGTCCGGCTCACGCCCGACCAAAAGGCGCTCGCCGCCGCCGGCGGTGCGAGCCGCGTCGTACTAGAGGCCGGCGCCGTCGCCGACCTGTCGGGGAACGCCCTCGCGCAGGATGCCTCGGCCGCCCTGTCGGCCGTCCGCGACGCCTCGGCGCCTGGGCTGGAAAACCCCGCCCGCCCCGTCCTCGACCTGGCTGCCGGCGTACTGGACGTCGCGTTCGACGAGCACGTCGACCCGCAGTCGGCAAACCTCTCGCGCCTCCTCATAGTCGACCGGTCCGGCGGGGTCGAGATCGGGCTCGGCGGCGCATCGCTGTCCCCGCTGCCGGCGGGTCGGCAGGCCGGCGCCAACCTGACGGTGCTCCTCACGCCGGCCCAGAAGACGGCCGTCTCTGCCGCCGATGCCGAGTCGGGGCCCGTCATGCTGTTTGCAAGGGAGCCTGGCGCGATAGCCGACACGTACGGGAATGCAATGGAGCCGTTTGACCAGACCGCCCTGCTGGTGCTGCCAGACTCGGCCGGCCCCGTGCCCGTGGCGTCCGGACCTGGCCGCCCGTCGCTCGACCTGGGCACGGGGGTGCTGACGGTGCGGTTCGACGAGGAGGTGCTGGCGGCCGAGTCCGACTTGTCGGCCGTTCGGTTCGTCAATGCGAGCGACGGCACACAGTTCGCCAACCTTGACGGGCATACTGCCATGGTGCCTGGGGGCGACACCTCGTTGCCGTCGTCAAGCCTGTCCGTGAAGCTCGCGCCGGACCGCATGGCGGCAATCGTCGGCGCGGCCGAAGTCGGGGGCGACTACTTCCCCCCTTGGTGTGACTATGACAACTATCCCACCTGTTGAACTAGCAAGGCTGTTTCGAGCTTGAAGTCAACGATACGGTGCGCCTAGTGGCAGATGCCGGAGCTTTTTACGACCCGTCCGGCAACCCGTCCACTCCAATGAATGCGGCCGTCCTTGACGTCGCAACCGACTGGCGCCGCCGGAGCTCGATCCGACCAAGCCGCCGCTGCTCAACTTGGTCAACAGATCGATCGTAGTAAATTTTGACGAGCCGGTGCAGAATATACGCATTGCTTTGGCAAGCGTTGAGAATGCCAGCGAGAGTCCATCTGTCCCCCTGAACTCTGCCCAGACTGTGGCCGAGGATGGCGGTCGACGCTTACACATTCAGCTCTCCCAGTCAGATGCAGCACTGAGTAGGGACATTTGTCGACAACGCGCACATCTACATGCGGGAGGATAGAGGGGGAGTAGTGCGCGATTTGTCGTGTCTTTTCCCGTCCACTGAGCTGCGCGCGGCTCTGGAGCGCTCATCGGACAACGCCCCTCCGCGTATGACAGCGGCGGACGCTCGACCTGGGAACCGGCAACCTGTCTATGGACGTTCAGCGAGGATATAGACGCCGGAACCGTCGACACGGCGGCCGTGTCAATCGTAACGGCCGACGGGGAAATCCGACTCGACGTTGCAGCCGCCGTCACCCCACCGTCGGGCCCCGCAGCCACGGTGGGCCTAGCGCTCTCGGATGCGCAAAGGTACGCCGCAGTCCGTGCCTACACCGGGCCGGGTTCCCTGTCCATAAGCATGGGCGCCGGCGCCGTCAGCGACCTGTCGTACCTGGGATCCGCCGAGCTTACCGGAGGGTCGTTGCAAGTTGTCCCCGATATGCACAGCCGCCCCGCCTGCTCGACGGCGACGGCCCGCGGCAGCGCCCGGTCCTAGACGCAGAGGACAAGAAGCTGACGCTCCACTTTGACGAGCATGTAAAGATTGAGCCGCCTCCGTCGGGGAGTGTCGACCTCCTCGCGGCAGGGGAGATGATCGTAGATCTCACGGGCAACCTAGCTGTGTTGGCGGCCGGCTTTGGGGACGACGAGACGACGGCCGCCTCGACATCGATATCCATATCGCTCGGCGGCGCCAACACGCTGAGGGCCATACTCGGCGGGGCGACCCACATGAGCGCCGAGCCGGGCGCGTTTGCCGACGCATCGGACGTGCTATCTACCCGCATCGATTCCGTCAAGATGCACGTCCTGCGAGATCCTACTCCCCCCAGGCTCAACCTGTCTGCCCCGCAGTACCTTGACCTTGGGGACGGACGGCTCGAGATCACGTTCAGCGAGCCCGTGAATGCGACGACCACGGGCGCCGCGGGCGTGGTCCTGACGCCCGCCGGCGGCGGCGCCAACGGTAGCCGCGAGGTGGCCCTGGCCCGCTCCGGCGTAGAGTCCGACCTCCTGAGCAGGACGATCAACGTTTCGCTCGCCCAGCCGGACAAGGCCGCCGCCGTGGTCCTGGCCGTCAAGCGCCTCTCGATCGAGGCCGACTCGTTCAGCGACGCGTCCGGCAACCTTGTCGCCGACGGGCAGGGCGTCCCGCTCGTAGTCACGGACGACACGACAAACCCAAAGCTGGATCCCGACGCGGCGCGCCCTCCCGTCCTCGACCTGGACGCGGGCACGGTCGTGATCCGGTTCGACGAGCACGTCAATACGACGGAGGCGGACCTCGGCTCGGTGCACATAGCCGGCGCCGAGGCGGGGCCGCCGATCTTTTCGCTGGCCGGCGCGCCTGCGGCGCCGTGGCTGCCCCCTCCGCCGCCGGGCCAGACGCATGCCGACATACTCTCGCCGCTTCAGCGCGACGCGGGTCTAGTCGGCGCGCCGGGGATCGAGGCGTCCCTCTCGCAGCGCCAGAGGGCGGCCGCCGCCGTTTTGGCCGAGCCGTGGCTTGCCGTCGACGCCGATGCGTTCGAGGATATCTCGCGCAACAAGAACCTGCCGGATGCTGCAAGGCTCGCCGTCCTGCGGGATGTCACTGCGCCAGCGCCCGACGACGGCGTGCCGGCGGTGCTCGACCTCGGCGCCGGCAGCCTCGCCGTCCGGCTCGACGAGTACGTGCGCGTGCCGGATACGGACGCATCAAAGATCGCAATCGGGCGCGCCGGCCAGCCGGCGCAGGATGCGGTGCAGCTGGCCGGCGCGGCCGTCTCGCGCGGCGCGCCGCACGATCCATCCGCGCAGCCGACGCTGCCGCCTGCCGCGTCGCTCTCGGTCAACTTTACCATGAATGCGGCCCAAAAGGCGGCCGCTGTAATCCTTGCCGGCCCCGCCGGAGATATGGACATCATCGTGCAGTACGGCGCGAATGCGTTTACAGACCTGTCCGACAGAAAGTCCGGCGCATCCAGCGCGCGCCCCGCCGTACTGCCCGACAGGACCGCGCCGATGCTCGCCGACGGCTCGCGGCCGCTGCTCAACCTAGAGTCAAGGACGCTCTCGGTCAGGTTCGTCGAGTACATCGACGCGTCCACGGTCGATGCGAGCCGGATATACGTCGAGGGCGCGGACGGCGGGTCGGCCGCGGCCCTCGAAGGCGCCGCGCCCCGGGACCGCGACGGCACGGTGGTCGTACTGGACCTCACGGATGCAAACTTTGATGCGATCGACGCGGCCAACGAGTCGGCATCGCCTGTTCGACTGGACATCGGCGCCGATGCGTTCCGCGACCTGTCTGGCAACGGGAACGATCCTGCGCCAGACGTCACGCTAGACGTCACGAGCGACACGATCGCGCCGGCGCTGTCCGCCGAGCGCGGCCCCGAGCTCGACCTCAACGACGGCTCGCTGCGCGTGTGGTTTACAGAGCCGGTCGATGTGGCGGGGATCGACCTGTCCGAGGTGTCGCTTTCCGCCGGGGACACATCCGTCCAGCTCGGCGGCGCGCGGGCGGGCGCCGACTTGGGCCCGTCCGCGGCGGTGCTCGTCTCGCTCACGCTCGAGCAGCGCGCGAGAACGGCGCTCGCAGAGGCGGCCGCCCCGGCCGGCCTGGTAACCCTGGGAATCGGGGCGGGCGCCGTCGCGGATGCGGCGCACAACGGGATCGAGGCGGTCGAGGGCCGCGCCGTCGACGTCGCGCCGGACAGGACGGCGCCGGCCCGGGACGAGGCCCCGGCTAGGCTCGACCTTGGAACGGGCATGCTCGCGATCGGCTTTGACGAGCACGTCAATGCGACGGCCGCGCGCCTGGATCTGGCGTCGCTGGAGGCGCCGGGCGCCGGGACCGGGGGGACGGCGCAGCCCGTCCTGGACTCGCTCGCCGGCGCAACCGTCGCCGAGGCCGGCGACATCGGCTCGCCGCTCGTAACAATAGGCCTGACCGCATCCCAAAAGGCCGCCGCCGCATCGGCGCCCGGGGGAAGCCTGCGGATCGCCTCGCAGCTCGGGGCGTTCAGCGACCTGTCGGGCAACCCGTCGGACGCGTTTGGCGAGCAGCTGCGCATCGACCCCGACGGCGCGGGGCCGAGCCTGGCGGCCGGCGTGCGGCCGCTGCTCAACCTGGCGGCGGGCACGCTCTCGCTCACGTTCGACGAGTTTGTCGACGCGGCGCTGACGGACGCCTCGCGCATATCGGTAAGGGACTCGCTCGGCGGATCCGTCGGGCTGGGGGGCGCCGCGCCGCGGGCCGGCGGCAGCGGAACCGTCGTCACGCTCGGCCTCCTGCGGGCGCACCTGGACGCCGTATCCGAGGCCAACAGGACCGCGCCGCCGATCCTGCTCGACGTCGAGGCAGGCGCGTTCCGCGACCTGTCGGGCAACGGGAACGGGCAGGCGCTGGGGGTGCGCATCGCGTCCACGGACGATGCCTCGGCGCCCGAGCTGTCCGCCGACCGCGGCCCCGAGCTCGACCTCAACGACGGGACGCTGCGCGTGTGGTTTACAGAGCCCGTCGATGCGGCGGGGATCGACCTGTCCCGGGTGACCCTGTCGGTTGCGGGCGGGGATGCGGTGGCCCTGGGAGGCGCAAGGGCCGAGGCCGCATCCGCAGCGTCCGATGCGGCCGCCATAACGCTCACGCTCGCGCAGCGGGCCGCCGCCGTGGCGCTCGCCGCGGCGGCCCCGTCGGCGGGCGGCGGCCTGTCGCTCGGCATCGGCGCGGATGCCGTCAGGGACCTGGCGTACAACGGGATCGCCGCCGTCGAAGGCAGGGAGGTGGCAGTCACGCCGGACACGACGGCGCCGGCCCCGGACGGGACGCCTCCGCGGCTGGACCTCAACGACGGCACGCTTACGGTGCGCCTTGACGAGCACGTCGATGCGGAATCGACGCGGACCGAACTGCTGTCGCTGTCGGCCCGGGGATCGAACGCGACCATACTGCCCTCGCTTGCCGGAGCGTCGGCGTCCGCCGGCGGGCAGGACGGCGATGCGGCCCGGGGCGCAGGCTCGCCGCTCGTCGTCGTAAAATTGACGGGTGCGCAGAGGGCCGCCCTGGCCGCCTCGCCGCTGCTGGCCCTGCCGGCCACGGAGCCGGGGATGCGGGCTGAATCCGGGCAGGGCGCAGCCCGGGACTTGAATGCCGCGGATGCCAATGCGGCGGCCCTCGCCGCGGCGGCCGCCTCGGACCTGCTCGTCCTGGCCGCCCCCGGCGCGTTCAGCGACCTCTCGGGCAACCCGTCGGCGCAGGCAGACATCAGGGCCCTGCCCGTGCCCGACTCTAGCGCGCCGGTACTGGCCGCCGGCTCGCCGCCCGTGGTCAACCTGACGGCGGGCACGCTCTTGCTTGCGTTCGACGAGTACATTGAGGCATCGTCGGTAAACGCGTCCCTGATTGCCGCAAGGGATGCGCGGGGCGGCTCGCAGGTGCGGCTCGCCGGCGCCTCGACTCCGGCGATGAACGGCACGGCCGTACTGCTCGACCTCACGGAGGCGCACGTGTCCGGCGTACTGGCGGCCAACTCGACGGCGCCGCCGGTCCGCCTGGACGTTGCAGCCGGCGCGCTCTACGACCTGTACGGCAACGCGTACGAGGGGGCGGCGAACGTGACGGTGGAACTGGCCGCAGCGGCGCGGCCTGCGATGCCCCCACCATCGCCGCCGGACGGCGGCACGAACGGAACTGTAGAACCGCCGCCCGTGCAGCCGCCCGTGCAGCCGCCCGTGCAGCCGCCCGTCCAGCCGGCGCAGCCGGCGCAGCCGGCGCAGCCGGCGGTCGTGTTCCCCTCGGGCGGAGGCGGAGGCGGAGGCGGGGGAGGAGGCGGCACGGGCGGCAGCGGCCGCACCGGCGTCGGGCCGGCCGGTGGCGCCGCCCCGGCCGTATTCGTCCATTCCGTGTCGTGGGACTGCGAGGCAGGCTCGGCGACCGTCCTCTTGGGCGGCATCGTATCGGGCGATCCCGAGGTGTCGCTGCTTATGGCGTCGGGCGCCGAAAGGGGAGAGCGCGATCCCGATCGCGACATGCACGGAGCCGCGGCGTACACTGCGCCGTTTGCCGGCGACGAGATAATCTCGGTGAGGGTCGTCGTGGCCGACGGCAGGAACGTCCAGTCGCTCTCCGAGACTGTCCGCACCTGGGGCGAGTGCGCCGGGCGGGCAGTGGTTGCCGGCGGCGCCGGAGCGGCGCCGGATGCGGATGCCGGTACGGATGGGCCGGATGCGGAGGCGGGCCGGCAGCCCGCCGCCCTAGGCGCGCCGGACGAGGACGGGGCGGAGGATGCCGCGATGCGGCCCGAGCCTGCGCCCCTGCCGGACGAGGGGGCGGAGCGGGATGCAGAGCCGGCGCCGGGCGGCTCGGCTCCGGCCGGGGCGGAGCGTCCGCAGGACGTCCCCGACGCGGCCGGCGCGGGGCAAATGCAGGAGCCGGCGCCGCCCGCGCCGGCCCCTGCAGGCGGGCCGGCCCCCGCCCCTCCGCCAGCGGACGATCGGGATGCGGATGGGCAGATGCCGGCGCCGGCGCCGCAAGAGGACGATGCGCCGCAGGGAGGAGGGGGCTGCCTGATCGCGACGGCTGCGTACGGGACCGAGCTTGCGCCGCAGGTGCAGGCGCTGCGCGAGATGCGCGAGGCGGCGATCGCATCGTCGCCGCACGCCGCGTCGCTCCTCGGCGCGCTCAACGCCGCGTACTATTCATTCTCGCCGCATGTGTCCGACCTGGAGCGCTCGTCGCCGGCGCTGCGCGCCGCCGCGGGGGCCGCGATCGCGCCGCCGCTGGCCCTGCTGCACCCACTGCATGCGGCCCCTGCCGGCGGCGGAGGCGGGGATGCGCCCCACCTTGCGGCGCTTGCCGTGCTTGCAGCTGTCGCCGCCGCGGCTGCGCCGGCCGTTGCCGCTGTGACAAGGCGCCGCCCAGCCTCCTGCGGCCCGCCGCCCCCTGAGCGTCCTAGCGTATGCCGTACCTAGGCCAGTCGCCAACCCTACCTAGCCTGAACGACTCTTCTCGGTGGTTGATGCACACGCCAAACACACTGAAAAAGCCGTCTAGGCCAGCAGGAACGGCCAGCGGGAGTTTGGATCACGTGACCACTCAGTGTCTGGGGCGACCACTCTGACGGCGCCCTTGTCGATCCATCTGTTATCGTACTGCATCTCCATTGCTACTTCTGAATGATATGCATCGAATATGCCTGACACGCTGTACATTGACCGCTTCGACTCTTCGCTGACGGTGACCTCAAGCTCTTGAAGTAACCACAGCGGCACTACGGACGTCGATGCGCCCGAGTCAAGCACGCCCCATCCTTGGACGCTCGCCGTGCCTGCATCTAGAACCGTGCAATCCCTGCGCCTTACACGCAATACGACCGCTGCTTTTCTGGACCCCTTCATACTGCCGTCCTTAGTTGGCATTAGTACCTGGATATGCTTCAGCTTTCTCCACACCACGGGAGGCGCGTATGGGGCCATCACTCTACATGGAGGAACGTAAGCTCCTCCGGCCCCGCATAGATGTACTCCATAAAGGGCTCGCCCTTGCCCGCCTTCCACCCTTCTTGGTGGACGCGCCTCGGGTCCTTGCCGTGCGCCACGATCCCGCCACCTACCACAGCCAGCCATTCGCCCCTGTACTTTTCAAACTCCTCGGGCCGCATCGATCTCAGGAACTCTAGGTTTTTTACGATGTCGTTGTCGATCCTCACTCCGAGGCCCTCGGCGGCCCACCCGCTGCACTCGTCTAGGGGATCGTACCCCGCATTGCGATCGCCGCTGTGGGTGTCCGCACCGGCCGCATCCTTGCCTGCCATTGGCAACTGCCGCCCACGCTCAATATAAGTTTACTCTTTTTTCACAATGCGCAACGCCTCCTGCCACGTAGGCGCACCAAATGCTTATGTGGGGGCCCCTGCGACGCGGCTTGATGGGCGTAACAGGGCGGGAGCCGGCACAGGGCGGCGATCGCGGCCAGGCGGACGAGAAGAGGCGGTGCGACGCCGTCCCGTTCGACGTGTTCCTCAAGCTGTGCCACATGGACGCGCTGGCTAGGCGCGACACTGCGTGGGTGGAGTGGTACAAGGGGTGGCTCAGGGACGTGCCCGAGAAAGGCCGCGAGGCCTACATGGCTAGGACAAAGGCCGAGTACGAGGGGCGCACGGGGGAGACGACCGGCGAGTGCCTGATCCGGATGCGCAAAGAGCGCATCAAAAAATATCTTGCCGAGCGCCGCGCCGAGCGCCGCGCCGAGAGTCTTGCCGAGCGCATCGCCGAGCGTACTAGGAGCAACGTCGAAGCTGCGATCAACAAGCAGATCATGGTGGACAACTTTAGGATCTTTCGGGACGAGTACATGGGCATGATGGGCCGCCGATCCTGACGGGTTCCGGCGGCGCGGCGGGCTTTCGATCTGTGCGGCCGCTAGGCCCGCGCCGGGCTCCGACTCTGCGCAAGGCAGGGCGCACCGCGATGCGGTTCCGCGGATTGCGGGCCGCCCTGGGGACGTTTTTTGGAGACCGGGCGCCCGATCGCGTCGGTCGCTGTCACTGCCCGCCCGTTTCGCACCCGCCTGCTCCCGCAGGGGCCTGACCCCTGCATGGGGCGCGGCATACCGCCCGGAGCGGGCGCGGCCCAGGGGGCCATGACGAGGTGGCCGGGAGGGGCGGCCGGCGGATGCGGGCAGGGTGCGGCCGGCCGCGAGGCTTCCAGCATCTCCCTGCGCGAGCCTCCGACCCTGTAGGATGCACCGAATGCTTATATCGGGGCCTAGGCGCCACTGTTCGATGAGCGTAACAAGGCGGGAGCCGGCACAGGGCGGCGATCGCGGCCAGGCGGACGAGAAGAGGCGGCGCGACGCCGTCCCGTTCGACATGTTCCTCAAGCTGTGCCACATGGACGCGCTGGCCAGGCGCGACACTGCGTGGCTGGAGTGGTACAAGGGGTGGCTCAGGGATGTGCCCGAGAAAGGCCGCGAGGCCTACATGGCTAGGACAAAGGCCGAGTACGAGGGGCGCACGGGGGAGACGACCGGCGAGTGCCTGATTCGAATGCGCAAAGAGCGCATCAAAAAATATCTTGCCGAGCGCCGCGCCGAGCGCCGCGCCGAGCGCCGCGCCGAGCGCCTTGACGAGAGCCTCACTGAGCGCATCGCCGAGCGCCTTGACGAGAGCCTCACTGAGCGCATCGCCGAGCGTACTAGGAGCAATGTTGAGGCGGCGATCAACGAGCAGATCATGGTGGACAACTTTAGGATCTTTCGGGACGAGTACATGGGCATGATGGGCCGCAGATCGTGCTAGGCTCCAACTGATTTGGCATTTTCTACCCGTGCAGTGCACGGTATGTCGTTGAATGAGCATCCTGCCGCTACGCGCCCCAGTCTCCTGATGCCCCGTATTGCTTCCGTTCTACGTCAGGATCGATTTCCACTGCGCGCTCGTATGCCCGTTGCGCCTCTGTATTCCATCCAGTCATGGACAGCGCCTCGGCTAGTCCAAGGTGCGCCATTGCGCTGCCGGGATCCAGCCCTGCTGCCCTGCGGTACGCCCGCGCGGCATCATCGTGCCGTCCCGCATCCGAGAGCGCCTCGGCCAGGCCTATCTGAATGCTCGCGCTGCCGGGATCCAGCCCTGCTGCCCTGCGGTACGCCCGCGCGGCATCTTCGTGCCGTCCCGCATCCGAGAGCGCCTCGGCCAGGCCTATCTGAATGCTCGCGCTGCCGGGATCCAGCCCTGCTGCCCTGCGGTACGCCCGCGCGGCATCTTCGTGCCGTCCCGCATCCGAGAGCGCCTCGGCCAGGCCTATCTGAATGCTCGCGCTGCCGGGATCCAGCCCGGCTGCCCTGCGGTACGCGGGGACGGCCTCCTCGGGCCTGCCTGCCCTTGAGAGCGCCTCGGCCAGGCCATGGTGAGCCCTTGCGCTGCCGGGATCCAGCTCGGCCGCCCTGCGGTACGCGGGGACGGCCTCCTCGGGCCTGCCTG
Organism: Cenarchaeum sp.; assembly: GCA_965242695.1. Lineage (GTDB taxonomy): Archaea > Thermoproteota > Nitrososphaeria > Nitrososphaerales > Nitrosopumilaceae > Cenarchaeum. Next base: position 593,018 of record CBDESU010000001.1, read on the forward strand.
CCCTTGAGAGCGCCTCGGCCAGGCCATGGTGAGCCCTTGCGCTGCCGGGATCCAGCTCGGCCGCCCTGCGGTACGCGGGGACGGCCTCCTCGAACCGCCCCGCGCTCAGGAGCGAGTCGGCCAGCCCGAGGTGCGCCTTCGCGCTGCCGGGATCCAGCTCGGCCGCCCTGCGGTACGCGGGGACGGCCTCCTCGGGCCTGCCTGCCCTTGAGAGCGCCTCGGCCAGGCCATGGTGAGCCCTTGCGCTGCCGGGATCCAGCTCGGCCGCCCTGCGGTACGCGGGGACGGCCTCCTCGAACCGCCCCGCGCTCAGGAGCGAGTCGGCCAGCCCGAGGTGCGCCTTCGCGCTGCCGGGATCCAGCTCGGCCGCCCTGCGGTACGCGGGGACGGCCTCCTCGAACCGCCCCGCGCTCAGGAGCGAGTCGGCCAGCCCGAGGTGCGCCTTCGCGCTGCCGGGATCGATCTCGGCCGCCCTGCGGTACTCGGGAATCGCCGCCTCCCACTGGCCGAGGATTGCCAGCATTCCGCCCGCGCCGGCATGCGCCTCCGAGCTGCCGCCGTCAAGGTCGATCGCATCCCTGTAGTACGCCAGCGCCTTTTCGTGGCGGCCGGCCCTCGAGAGGACTCCGGCCAGCCCAAGGTGCGCCGATGCGCCGCCGAGCCTGTACCTGATGCGGGACGCCTTGTCGATCCGCACGCCGGATGAGGCGAGGCCGAGCCCCGTCCTTGCGCCCGCATCGATCGCCCCCTCGTACGAGGCGCCGGCCTCGACGTCCCTGCCCTCGGCCGCCCTTGCGTGCCCGAGCGCCACGTACGAGGCGGCATCGTCGGGGTCGATGCGTATCGCGTCTTCAAAGTGCCCCGCCGCCTCGCCGTGCCGGCCCTGCTCGGACAGGGACAGGCCCCGCGCCACGTGCGCCGACACGTCGTGGGGGTCGACCACCAGCGCGCCGTCGTACTCGGAGACCTCGAGCCTGCCGTCGGGCCCTCTTTGCATGCGCAGCGCGTACCCCCTGAACACGCGCGCGGGCGCGTACGTCGGGTCCAGCTCGATCGACCTTGCGTACAGCCTGCCGGCGTCCGCGTGGCGCCCGGCAAGCCGCGCTAGGTGCCCGAGCTCGAGATGTGCCAGGGGGTTGGCCGGGTCCAGCCGCGCGGCCTCCCGAAGCATGGCCTCGGCCTCGCCTGCCCGCCCCAGGTGGGCCAGCGAATGGCCGGCGCAGAGGTGCGCCCACACGCTCTCAGCCTCTTTCTTGATGTGGGCAAGGCACCGCCTCAGGGCGTCTTCGTACGCGGCGGCCGCGTCCCCGACGCGCCCGGCCATGTCCATGTGGCTGCCCTCCACGAGCCGCAGGGCCACAATGTCCGCGGGGCGGCCGTCGAATATGGCGACCAGTACGGCATCGGTCGTCAGGCATGCGGCGACATCGTCGGGGATGCTGTGCGAGAGCGAGTGGACATGGGCATGCCGATCGTCGAGCATGCCGCCGAGTCGGCGCGCGCCGCCCTCGCAGTCTAGCATCCGCAGCAGGGCGTCCAGCCCGCACTCGACGGCCGCATCCCTAGCGGCGCCCACGGTCAGGCGGACGTGCATTGCCGCATCGATGCGGGCGGCAGGGACCGATGCCTCTTCCCCGATGTCCTCTATGCGCACGTCCACGCTCCCGCCGCCGTCCCTCTTCCCGCGGTGCAGCTCCACCTCGCCCTGCAGGGCCTTTTCCACGATCGTTCCCGAGTCGCCCAGTATGGACCTCTTGTCGCGCGGGCGCGAGCCTCCCGAGTCTGCCTTGTTCTCGGCGGTCCTGACTAGGATGTCGTGGCGGCTCTGCAGCACCATGTGCGACGTGATCGGATACCGGTACCTCTTCACTGCCATGCCGGGAGCGCGCATACGGCCCTATTTATGTATTATACCTATGTTGCATGGATATTTGACGTACAGGCTTGACGGGCGTCCGCGCGGCGCCCCGCGCCCCGCGGCGCGTGCGTCCGCACCGGCCGCACGCTCGCCTGCCATGCGGGCCTGTCACATTCCTGGGGCGCATCTAGGCGCGGGAGCGAGATCCCTGTGGCCCGCAACCGGGCGCGCCAGCAGCCTGCCGTGCAGGCGCGCGCATGATGCTCGCCGGCTGCGCCGGCGCGGGCCGGCGCATCCCAGCAGTTCGTTGTAGTTGCGCTCCGTGCCGGGCGGGGGCCCGGCCCTAGGCGGCCGACGTTCCTGTGCCTGACACTGCGATTCTTCTGCCTTGCGTGCACTGCGGACGGCGCTTTTCTGGACCCCCTCATGCCGCCGTCCCTGCTTGGCATTAGTACCGGGATGCACTTCAGCTTCTTCCACACCATGGGAGGCGCGTGGGGGGCCATCACTCTACATGGAAGAACGTAGGCTCCTCGGGCCTCGCATAGATGTACTCCATAAAGGGCTCGCCCTTGCCCGCCTTCCACCCGTCCTGGTGGACGCGCCTCGGGTCCTTGCCGTGCGCCACGATCCCGCCGCCGGCCACGGCCAGCCATTCGCCCCTGTACTTTTCAAACTCCTCGGACTGCATCGATCTCAGGAACTCTAGGTTTCTTACGATGTCGTTGTCGATCCTCACTCCGGGGCCCTCGGCGGCCCACCCGCCGCACTCGTCCAGGGGATCGTACCCCGCACTGCGATCGCCGCTGTGGGTGTCCGCACCGGCCGCATCCTTGCCTGCCATTGGCGACTGCCGTCCAGCCCTCAATAAGAATTCACTGTTTTTTCACAATGCGCAACGGCGCAGGGGCGCGGCGGCCCTGCGGCCGCATCCTGGCGCGCCGGGGGTGGGTTGCGCGCAGCGCGTGCATCTGCGGCGCCGGCAGCGGGGATCACCCCTGCGATGCGCCGCCGCGCCCTGGCCGCTGGGCGCGGGGATGACCGCCCGTCCTCGGCCGCAGGCTCCGCCCGCCTGCCGGCCGCACGCGCAGGCGCGAGGCGGCCCGCTCCCCTCCCCCGTTCGCATCCTGCATGTCCGCTACCGGGAGGTCTGCGATCGGCGGGCGCCGCCGCGCCCGCGGGCTATTCGATCAACCCTTGCCGTACACTGCCTTGTGATCGCCTACCCGTAGAAAGCGTATGCAATCGCCGCTGACACAGTACAGAATTCTGTATGATCTGCCCACCCTGCAAGCAAAGACATGGGTTGGCACTCCGTCGACGCGAATCCTTCCCTTGCTGTCCCTAGGATCCATGACATTTTCCGACATGAGCAAGTCGTCGACCGCCTGGTTTACTCGATCTACAATGTTTTTTCCCAAGCCGAGGCGCTGGCGCTCGAACTTTGGATCATACGCGGCTCTCCACCTTTTGCCCTCGCCCGATTGTCCTCTTGGTGTTTCCTTCATGACTCGTCGCATCTCGTAGGGACTGTGGTCCCAGCCTCCCCTCTGATCTTGGCTACGAAGTCTGATCCATCCATCACGACCACCTCGCTGCTGGATGCGGACTCTTTTATGTCTGCCCATTCCTCGGCCGTCAGGGGAGGCGAGCGCATGCCGGACTCGATCGGAGTCTTTCCGCCCCCGCGCGGCTTGTGCGCTAGGCAGTACTCGATGTACCCGCGCGCGGATGCGTGGTCGGGATCCATTGCATGCCCGATGCCGGCAGGGGGCGGGCCGCGCTCGACGCGGGCCGCCTCCGAATCGCCGGCCCCGCCCTCGCGCGCATGCGAGTCCGGGCACCCTCCACCGTCCGGCTCGCCGCGGGATGCCCGCCGTCCGGCCCTGTCGATGCCGGCCATGGCCAGCTCGTGGTATTCGTCGATTCCGATCGCCCGCTCGTAGGCCGACAGCGCCTCTGCATGCCGGCCGAGCGACTCGAGGGCCAGCCCGCGTCCCGCGTGCGCTGCCGCCGAGCCGCCGTCCAGCTCGACGGCCCTGTCAAAGGCGGGCAGCGCCTCTGCATGCCGGCCGAGCGACTCGAGGGCCAGCCCGCGTCCCGCGTGCGCTGCCGCCGAGCCGCCGTCCAGCTCGACGGCCCTGTCAAAGGCGGGCAGCGCCTCGGTGGGGCGTCCCGTGCCTGCCAGAACCCTTCCGCGAGCAGCATGGGTCGCGGCGGATTCCGGATCCAACCGGGCCGCCATTTTGCACGCCTCCAGTGCATCCTCGAGTCGTCCTGCGCCCGCTAGCGCAAAGGCATGCCCCGCGTGGACGTCCCCGTTGTCCGGCGCCAGTCGAATTGCCTCCTTGTACGCCACCACGGCGTCCTGGTAGCACCCGAGGCGCGTCACTGCGAGCGCGTAGTCCGCGTACGCCGGCGCGCACTCTGGATCGCATGCGATGGCATCGCAGAATGCGTCTAGTGCCTCGCCGGGCTTTCCCAGGCCTGCAAGCGCCCTGGCGCGCCCCGCATGCGCCGGAGGATAATCGGGGCATGCTCGCACTGCGGCGTTGCACGCGGCGAGCGCCTCGTCGTGCCGCCCGTACTTGTGCTGTAGGATGCCATGTATGGTCAGGATTGCCACATCGGCAATGCCGCTTCCAAGCTGCTTGGAGTCCTGCACTGCCGAACCGTCCTCTTTTTCACCGGCCGGCGCATGGCGCCTACTGACCGGAGCTACTGTGACTACTGTGGGCCTCATTGAATTGCCGCCCCCATGCCTAGCGCACGGCGGGCACACTACCGTAGCGTATATAGCCGTTGCGCGCCCGCACGCAGGCCGCCCCCGTCCACACCCTGCGGCGCCATCTGGCCTGGGGTTGCATGATCGGCTAGGCCGCCGTGCCCCGCACATTCGGCAGGGGATGGAGGTGGACCTGCCCTGGCGCAGGGGGCGCCGGCGGCGCGGGCGCCCCGTCCCGCGCGCATGGAATCGCGGCAGGCCTTAAATACGCGCCCCCGTCCCGCGCGCGCATGCGCCGCCAGGCCGCGCCGGTGCGCGGGTACGCATGCGTGCCGTACACGCACGACCACGACTCTGTGTCGCTCAAGGAGGACTGGGACCGCTCGCGCAACGTCGAGCGCATGCACTTTGTGACGGCCACGTTCTCTCCCGACTGCCTGCCGTACTTTGACTCCATATCGAACCACTACATACTCGCGCAGTTCCGTGACTGCACCCGCGCGCTGCGCGACATCGAGAGGCGCGGCCACGAAAAGGCCTCGTTCGTGTTCGGCATCGACGAGGACCTGTTCGAGCGCGAGGCGACGGGCGCCGTGAACTTTGTGTCGGTGTACTACCTAGAGTACGGCGAGACGGACGAGGACGTCGGCGAGGTGGCCTTTGTCATATCGCGCAAGGACAAGGTCGGCAGGGCGGGGGTGGGGCGCATGGACCTGCACTCGGCCACGCGCCGGTTCGACTTTCCGTACGCAGACCGGATAGTCGTGCTGGAGGTCTCGAGCGACAAGGGCCCGCAGAGCATCAACAAGTACTGCGAAAAGACGCGGCGCGACGTGTGCCGCATCGGGATTACCATGACAAACCTGGTCAGCCTGTCGCTGCTCGAGCGGCTGAAGTGAGCGGCTGAAGTGAGCGGCTGAAGTGAGCGGCTGAAGTGAGCGGCTGAAGTGAGCGGCTGAAGTGAGCGGCTGAAGTGAGCGGCTGAAGTGAGCGGCTGAAGTGAGCGGCTGAAGTGAGCGGCTGAAGTGAGCGGCTGAAGTGAGCGGCTGAAGTGAGCGGCTGAAGTGAGCGGCGCCGGCGGCCGCGGCGAACCGGCCGGCGCGGAGACGGCCGCCGGGGCGCCCGTGTGCGCGGCCATGCGGCGCGCCCTGGGGCATCGCGCGGCGCGCCTCGGCGCGGCTCGGGGGCCGTCCTGCCGGAGAGGCGGCCGGGGCGGCGCGCCAGGCGCCGTCGTCGGGAATGGAGGGCGGGCGCTCCCGGCCGAGTCAAAGTACGGGCGCGCGCGTGAAAGGGTCGGACCTGCGGGGAACCCGGGGGCCTGCCGGCCGGCTCGGGGCGGGCATGGGCATCGCCGTGCCCGGCGGGGGCGCGGGCGGGGCCGGAGGAGGGACCGCCATGATCCCGCCGCGCCTGTACCTGCCGATGGGGAGGGGAAGGAGGAGGGGAGCGCGGCGCCCGCCCGCGGATCGGCGCAGGATGCCGCCGTGCCGCGCGGATGGCGCGGCGCCGCCCCAGCGCCGGCCTTTCCGGCCCGGCGGCGCCCCCCCCGGCGCCCCGCCCGCCAGCCTGCCGCTCCTCCCGCCTTTCCCAAAGGCCAAAATAGGTTTGGCGGCGCCGGCCCGCGCATGCAGAGGCCGACGTACGAGGATGTAGTGCGCGCCTCCGAGGCGCGGCGCCGGGGCGACGGCGGGGCGGACGACATCCGCCGCACCGACCTCGTGCACTCGCCCATGTTCAGCCGCATGACCGGCTCGGACGTGTACCTAAAGGCCGAGTACCGGCAAAAGACCGGCTCGTTCAAGATACGCGGCGCCTACTACAAGGTGCGCTCGCTCTCCGAGGCCGAGCGGCGCAACGGCGTCGTGGCCGCCTCGGCCGGCAACCACGCGCAGGGCGTCGCGTACGCGGCCTCGGCCGAGGGCATACCCTGCACGATAGTGATGCCGCAGTCGGCCTCGCCGGCAAAGGTGGCCGCCACGCGCGGGTACGGCGCGACCGTGGTCCTGCACGGCGCAAGCTACGAGGAGTCGTGGGCCAGGGCCCGCGAGATATCCGGGCGGACGGGCGCGACCATCGTCCACGCCTTCGACGACCCGCACGTTATAGCCGCCCAGGGGGTCGTCGGGCTGGAGATACTCGAGGACCTGCCCGACGTCGACGAGGTGTACGTGCCGATCGGCGGGGGCGGCCTGGCCGCCGGGGTGCTGATCGCGATAAAGGCGCGGCGCCCCGGCGTGCGGGTCGTCGGGGTCCAGTCCAGCTCGTTCCCGTCGATGAGGCGATCGCTCGACGCGGGCAGGCCTGTGCCGCTCGCCGCGGGCGGCGGCGGGGGCGGGCAGGCCCCGGCCAGGACCATAGCCGACGGCATATCCGTAAAGGCGCCCGGCGAGCTCACGTTCTCCATAATACGCGACATGATCGACGACATCGTGCTCGTCGACGACTCGGAGATCATAGAGGCCATGTTCCTGCTCATGGAGAGGATGAAGGCGGTGGTGGAGCCTGCCGGCGCCGTCGGGCTGGCGCACCTTCTCGCCGCAAGGCCCTCGCCGGGAAAGAAGGTGGCCGTCGTCCTGGCAGGCGGCAACGTCGACATGTACCTGCTCGGGCAGATCGTCGACAAGGGGCTTGCGCGGATGGGGCGACTCCTAAAGGTCTTCATACTGCTGCCCGACCGGCCTGGCGCGCTCAAGGAGGTCGTCGACGAGATCACGTCGGCGCGCGCAAACATAGTGGAAGTGGTCCACGACCGGTTCAGCCGCGACATCGACGCGGGCTCGGCCGGGGTGACGCTCAGCCTAGAGACGGACGGGCGGGACAACGCCGAGGATCTTGTGCGCCGCCTCGAGGCGAGGGGAATACGGTTCCGGGTGATGACCTGACGACTGCGGCCGCTCCGGCCTCCGCCTCCGCCTCCGCCTCCGCCTCGGCCGCGGGCTGCGGCGCCGCCCGCGCCCGCTCCGCGCCGCCCGCCGGCGCGCATGCGGCCGATCCCGGCCGGGCATTACGCCAGCCCGAAACGGTAATAGCGCGGGCCGATTGCCCGCGGGCATGGCGGAAGGCAGAACCGCACTGGACGCGGACAACGCCGTGCAGGCGTCGATCCTGCTGTTCGCCGCGGACGGCGGCGAGCCGGCCGCAGGCCCGACCCAGATGCGGATGATGGTCTTTCTCCTGCTCAAAAAGGTCGGACCGGTTGCCGGCAGGGGGCTGGGGGGCACGGACGCGCACGCGCGCTGCGACAGCGGCGACGTCGATGCCGAGCTGCGGCGCCTCTCCGATGCGGGCGCCATCCGCTGCGGCCGCTTGGGGATCGAGGCCACCGGGGCGGGAAGGGATGCCGCCGATGCGCTAGCGGAGCGGCTCGGCAAGCGCGCCGCGACCATACTGCGCAACGCCAAGGAATTCTACAACAGCATGACCGACGACGAGGCGCTCGTATATGCCCGCGCGGCGTACCCCGGTGCGGCAGGGGGGGATGCCGGGCGCATTCAAAAAGGACGAGCAAAAGACGGTGGAGGATGTCCTGATCGGCCTCACGGGAAGGGGGGGGGGGTGATCAGCTCGTCGCATGCCGCCCGGTTCCTGCGCCGAGACCTGCTGGATGTCATGCGTATGATGAGCGCGGCCGCCATACCGGTGTTCCAGTAGGCGCGGCGCGGTGGGCGGCAACGGCATGCCGCCCGCTCCTCCACTGATCGTCCAAATGCGTGCGGGCCTCGCTCTTGGTGCCGCATCGCGCCGGATCAAAATGGTTATATGTATAACCAAACTGGTTGCGGCATGGCGAAAAGCGAAGCCGTCCTGGACGTGGACGGCGCCGTGCAGGCGTCGATCCTCCTGCTCGCCGCGGACGGCGCCGAGCCGGTCGCAGGCCCGACCCAGATGCGGATGATGGTCTTTCTCCTGCTCAAAAAGGTCGGACCGGTTGCCGGCAAGGGGCTGGGGGGCACGGACGCGCACGCGCGCTGCGACAGCGGCGACGTCGACGCAGAGCTGCGGCGCCTCTCCGATGCGGGCGCCATCCGCTGCGGCCGCTCGGGGATCGAGGCCACCGGGGCGGGCCGCAAGGCCGCCGCCGCGCTCTCGGAGGGGCTCGACGAGCGCGCCGCGGCCATACTGCGCAACACCAAGTGGTTCTACAACGGCATGACCGACACCGAGGCGCTCGTCTACACCCGCGCGGCGTACCCCGGCGCTGCGGGGGTGAAGGGCATGCACGAACCCGTTGAGCAAAAGGCGGTCCAAGACATCCTGATCGGACTAGTGGGCAAGGGGGTGATCACCACGGGGCACGTGGCAGAGTTGCTGGGGCGGGATCGTGCGGATGCCATGCGCATGGTGAGCGCGGCCGGCATACCGGTGTTCAACTAGGCGCGGGGGCGGCAGGGCGACGAATCTTCGGGGATGCCGCCAGGGAAAGCCCGCGCGCGGCCGGCGTGCTGGTGTTTGACGCATCGACACCAATCGGAACATCCGACATGCGGCGCCCGGACCTGTTCGATCGGTTCAGGGATCTGGGTTATGATCTGGCCGTCCCGTCGCATGTGGAGCAGAAGGAACTAGTCGATGCAGATGTCAGGGCAATGATCAGCGGCCTGCTGGATCGCGGCACCATCCGCATCACTCACTCGAATAGACGCAGGGAAGTGCTTGATCTTGGGTCTGATCTTCAAGGAGTGGGGCTCGGGGAGTGCGATGCCATGCTGACATGCTAAAGATGCGGCGGAGGGCCGCTAGGGCACAATGCGTACTGGATGACAAGGCGGCAAGGGCGGCGGCAAGGCGGATTGGAGTTGCGCATATCGGGCTTACAGGCCTGCTAGGCGAGCCCGCAACCGCCGGCCTGGTGTCGGCGCGGGATATGGCCTGCATAGTGGCGGCGCTGCGCGGAACAAACTTCCGCATCGGCGACGACCTGCTCGACGGGCTGGTAGGGGGCGCTTGATGCAAGGGCGGGAACTGCGCCCCGAATCCGCCTTCTGGTAGGGAGCCGCAAGCCGCCCCGCCTGGCAATGCCGTGCCGCAGGCTGGCGCATGGGCGCAGGCGGCACGCATCGCGGCAGGGATCCTGCAGTGTCCAAATCACGCGAGCCGTGCATGTTCACCCGCATGCCCCCTGCAGGGATTCTGCCCCCGCGGCTTGGCGCAGGCGGACCGTGCGCCTGGCGCGCCGGGAATCCGACCCGGCCCAAAACGACTATAAGGGCGGGCAGGGCGGCCTAGGCCATGCCTGGAAGCGGGGCCGCCCTGGATGTGGACAACGACGTCCAGGCGTCGATCCTGCTGCTCGCAGCAGACGGCGCCGAGCCGGTCGCAGGCCCGACCCAGATGCGGATGATGGTCTTTCTCCTGCTCAAAAAGGTCGGACCGGTTGCCGGCAAGGGGCTGGGGGGCACGGACGCGCACGCGCGCTGCGACAGCGGCGACGTCGATGCCGAGCTGCGGCGCCTCTCCGATGCGGGCGCCATCCGCTGCGGCCGCTCGGGGATCGAGGCGACCGAGGCGGGCCGCAAGGCCGCCGCCGCGCTAGGGGAGCAGCTTGACGAGCGCACCGCGGCCATACTGCGCAACACCAAGTGGTTCTACAATGGCATGACCGACGACGAGGCGATCGTCTACACCGGCGCGGCGTACCCCGACGCCGCAGGAGGGCAGGACGAGCGCGGAACGGCCGGGCAGAAGGCTCTCGAAGACGTCCTGATCGGCCTGATTGGGAAGGAGAAGTTTACCTCTGCGCACGCGGCCCGGCTGCTGCGCCGGAGCAGGGCGGAAGTCATGCGCATGGCGAGCGCGGCCGGCATACCGGTGTTCAACTAGGCGTAGCGCGAGGGCGACGGCGGAAGATGGCCACCCCCTGTGCCGCCCGCCCGGCCACTGATCGCACTCCCTCAACGCACTCGGGCCGCCCGTCTGGCGCCCGCATCATGTGGATCAAAACAGTTATAGGCATAGGGACACCGGTTGCGGGCATGGCGGAAAGCGAAACCGTCGTAGACGCGGACAACGCCGTGCAGGCGTCGATCCTGCTGTTTGCCGCCGAGGGCGGCGAGCCTGTCGCGAGCCCGACCAGGATGAGAATGATGGTATTCTACCTGCTGAAGCACATGGGGCCGATTGCGGGCAGGGGCCTAGGTAGCACGGACGCGCACGCGCGCTACGACAGCGGCGACGTCGACGCCGAGCTGCGGCGCCTCGCCGGTGCGGGCGCCGTGCGCTGCGGCAGTACGGGGATCGAGGCGACAGAGTCGGGAAGGGCTGCCGTCGATGCGCTAGCGGAGCGGCTCGGCAAGCGCGCCGCGACCATGCTGCGCAACACCAAGGAGTTCTACAACAGCATGACCGACGACGAGGCACTCGTGTATGCCCGCGCGGCGTACCCCGGCGCGGCAGGGCGGCAGGATGCGCCCGGAAGTGACGAGCCAAAGGTTGTGGAGGACGTCCTGATCGGCCTGGTGGGGAAAGGGGTGATCAGCTCGTCGCACGCGGCCCGCCTGCTGCGCAAGGACCTGCTCGACGTCATGCATATGATGAGCGCCGCCGGCATACCGGTGTTCCAGTAGGGCGGCGGCGAGCAACCTCCTGTGCCGCCCGCCGCGCCGCTGATCGCACCAAATGCGCGCAAGCCTCGCACTTGGCGCCCGCACCGCGTCGAACCAAAATGGTTATATGTACAACCAGACTGGTTGCAGCATGGCGAAAAGCGAGGCCGTCCTGGACGTGGACAACGCCGTGCAGGCGTCGATCCTCCTGTTCGCCGCCGAGGGCGGCAAACCGGTCGCGGGCCCGACCAAGATGCGAATGATGGTGTTCTACCTGCTGAAGAACGTGGACTCGATTGCCGGCAGGGGACTCGGCGGCACGGACGCACACGTGCGCTGCGACAGCGGCGACGTCGACGCCGAGCTGCGGCGCCTCGCCGGTGCGGGCGCCGTGCGCTGCGGCGGCCCGGGGATCGAGGCCACCGAAGCGGGAAGGGTTGCCGCCGATGCGCTCGCACAGGGGCTTGACGAGCGCACCGCGACCATACTGGCCAACACCAAGGAGTTCTACAACGACTTGACCGATGACGATGCGCTCGTCTACACCCTTGCCGCGTATCCCGACGCTAGGGGCCCAGACGGGAGCGAAAAGGGCGAGGATGCGGAAGATGTCCTGATCGGTTTGGTAAGGAAAGGCAAGATCACCACGGGGCGCATGGCCGCGCTGCTGCGCTGTGACCGTGCGGACGCCATGCGCATGGCGAGCGCGGCCGGCATACCGGTGTTCCAGTAGCGCGGCGCGGGGGCGACAGGGCCACGAACCCTCCCAAGAGACGACAAAGTAAGCTTGCGCACGGCGCAACGCTGGTGTTTGACGCATCAACACCGATTGGAATATCGGACATGCGGCGCCCTGACCTGTTCGACCGGATCGTGGCCCTTGGCTATGACCTGGTTATTCCATCGCACGTAGAGCGCGACGAGCTAGTCCGCCCGGAAGTCAGGGCGATGATCGGTGGCCTGCTGGATCGGGGGGCCATCCGCACCGTGCACATGAACAGGCGGAGAGATGTCCTTGATTTCATGATGAAGTTTCACAAGATCGGGATTGGAGAGAGTGATGCCATCCTGACGTGCATGAAGATGCACCTCGAGGGGGTGGAGGCGTACTGCGTGCTATAGTCCCGAGCATAAGTTCCTGACCCTTTTATGTGCATCGATTAGGCGTCGATGCAGCAAAAAGAGGGTCAAGGACATGTGCTCGTGACTATAGACGAGACGGATGCCAGGGCGGCGGCAAAGCGAATTGGCATCGGGTATGTCGGACTAGCGGGACTGCTCGGCGAGCTCGCATCCGCCGGACTGGTGTCGGCGCAGGACATGCGCGGCATAGTCGCAGCGCTGCGCGGGACGAATTTCCGCATCAGCGACGATCTACTCGACGGACTTGTGGGGGGCATCTGATACGATGGCAGGGGACGTCCAGATTTTCCCGGGTGCGGTACAGCGAATTGCTTCGCCGGCGCCCTGCGCCGCGCCGTAAGGCAGATGCGGCGGCACAGGGAGGCGCGCTTCACGGCAGTGCACCGGTAGCATGCGGGCTTCAAAAACCATTCCTCCTCGTCCGCCTCCCGGTTCTGCCCTGCGGCCCGCAGCGTGTGCACCTGGCCTTGGACGGCGAGGCGCCGGCGCCGCTCTCAGCGCGCGCCCGTGGGCCCAAGGCATCGCGGTCCATGCGCGCGGCATGCCTGCCCGAAACGGTCATAAGGGCGGGCGGGCCGCGGCGTGGCAGAAAGCGGAACCGTCCTTGACGTGGGCAACGCCGTGCAGGCGTCGATCCTCCTGTTCGCCGCCGAGGGCGGCGAGCCGGTCGCGAGCCGGACTAGGATGAGAATGATGGTGTTCTACCTGCTGAAGCACATGGGGCCGATTGCGGGCAGGGGCCTTGGCGGCACGGATGCGCACGCGCGCTACGACAGCGGCGACGTCGACGCCGAGCTGCGGCGCCTTTCCGATGCGGGCGCCGTGCGCTGCGGCCGCCCGGGTATCGAGGCCACCGAAGCGGGAAGGGTTGCCGCCGATGCGCTAGCGGAGCGGCTCGGCAAGCACGCCGCGACCATGCTGCGCAACGCCAAGGAATTTTTCAACAGCATGACAGACGGCGAGGCGCTCGTGTATGCCCGCGCGGCGTACCCCGGCGCGGCAGGGAGGCAGGATGCGCCCGAAGGGGACGAGCCGGAGGTTGTGGAAGACGTTCTGTTCGGCCTGATAGACAGGGGGATAATCAGCACGGGGCATGCCGCTAGGCTGCTGAACCGGAGCAGGGAGGACGTCATGCGCATGGTGAGCGCGGCCGGCATACCGGTGCTCAACTAGGCGCGGCGCGGGGGCGGCAGGGCGACGAATCCTCGGGGATGCTGCCAAGGGCAGTCCGCGCGCGCCGGCGTGCCCCGGTGCGGCCGGGGGGCGGAAGGGCGCGCACGGCATGGATGGGCAGAGGTCGGCGCAGGCTGTCCTGTTCTGACCGGTAGGAGGGGCAAGATCGCCACGGGACGCGCCGCCAGGCCGCCGCGCCGGGGCCGCGGGGACGCCGTGCGCACGGCGAGCGCCGCCGGCGCTCTGCCGGGCGCCACACGGGGCGGCGATCCTGTCCGGCCCCGCCCGCCCCGCGAACGCTCTAAATACGCGCGGGCCGCACGCCGGCCGTGTTCGCCATCGACAGGCGCCTGCTCGCCGGCGGCGCGGCCATGATCGCCGCCGGCATCGCCATATCGCTGCACCTGTCGGCCTCGATGCCGGTCGGCACGCCTGGCATGACCGAAGAGGCAGCGGCCGAGCTGATACTCGACCAGCGCGCGAACCGCGACATGGGGATGCTCGCGACCCTGCTAGCCGGCGTCGGGTTCCTGCTCGTCCTGGTCAGCTTTGGGGCGAGGCGCAGGCGCCGGGCGGGGGGCGCCCCGGCGGTGCGCGCGCAGGAGCGGCCGGCCGAGTAGCGGGCCCGTTCGACTAGAGCCTCCTGAGTATCCCAAAGTGCGTGTCGCGCTGCGCGGCCGGCCTGCCGATCTCGCGCGCCATCGAGGCGAGCCCCTCCAGCGACGACTCGGCCGGCTTGCCGGCGGCCCGGTATATCTCCTCGGAGAATGCGGTGCCGACCAGGTCGTTGCCGCCGGACGCGAGTGCGACCTGGGCGAGCTTTCTGCCGTACGCGACCCAGTACACGGATATGTTGTCTAGGGCGCCGGCGAGCATGAGGCGCGAGAGCGCGACGACCCTCAGGTCGTAGAGCGACGAGCACTCGCGCTCGACCATCCCCTTCTGCTCGAGCTCTGTATTGTCCAGGCTGAACCTGAGCGGAATGAACGTGATGAACCCGCCCGTGCGCTCCTGCAGGGCGCGTATGCGCGCGAGGTGGTCGACGACGTGCTCTATCCGTTCTACGTGCCCGTACAGCATCGTCGCGTTGCTGCGTATGCCGAGCGAGTGCGCCTGCTCCATCGTGTCTAGCCACTGCTCGCCGGTGCACTTGCCGCGCGCGACGGCCGGGCGCACGGACGGGTCGAGTATCTCGGCGCCGCCGCCTGGCATCGAGTCGAGGCCGGCGTCGCGCAGGCGGGCGAGGACCTCGCGGACGGTGTTCTTTGTGAGCCTGGCGATGAAGAAGACCTCGGCCGCGGTGAACGCCTTTACGTTCATTGCAGGCTGCGAGCGCTTTATGGCGCGCATCATATTCTCGTAGTAGTCTAGGCCGAGGCGGGGGTGGAACCCGCCGACTATGTGGACCTCGGTCGCCCCCATGCGGCTTGCGGCGGCGACGCGCGCCTCCATCTGCTCGGGCGTGAGCGTGTACGCATCGTCGTTTCCCTCGCGCCGGTAGAACGCGCACATCTGGCAGCTTGCCGCGCACACGTTCGTGTAGTTCATGTAGTAGGACGCGGCGAACGTGACGGTCTCGCCGGAGAGCCTCGCGCGGGCCGCATCCGCCGCGGCGGCGAGCTCGTGGAGGCCGGCGTTCTCGGCGAGCTCCATGCCGTCGGCGCGCGACAGCTTCTCGCCGGCCGCGGTCCTGTCCAGTGTGGCGGATGACTCGCCGCCGAGGCCCTCGAGCACGGGCGGTTCGCTTCCCGCGGGCGATATATTGGTTGGCGGCTCGGGGCCGGGGGAGATGGGGAGGATCCCCGCCCCGCAGGGCCTGCGATGCCGCGCGGCGCGCCGGCGGCCCGCGTGCTTGGCCGGGCATGCCGGCCGGCGATCGGGCGATCGCAGCGCCGGCGCTTGCGCTCTCGGCCGCCGGCGAAGCGGGGCGATCGCGCCTGCCTCGTCGTGTCGCGCCGCCGGGATTGCCCCGCCTGTGGCCGGCCTGCGGGCAGGGAGCGAACCGGCCGCACCGTCGTGGGCACACCGAGCCCGATCGCACCGTTGTCGTCCTCGATGCCGCCGCCCGTACGCTGCGCCTTGCCCCTCCATGCTGCGCGGCCTTGCCTGCTAGGGCGGGACAAAAAACTGGCAAAAAAGCAAAAAAGCAAAAAAAAAAAACGCCCTGCCCGCTCCACACTGCAGGTTTTCGACCCATTGCCACAAGAATGCCCGTTTTTGGCGCAAGCATGGCGTGGCAGGCGGGGCGCCAGCGCGCCTCGATCCGCGCCCGCCAGGGCGCATCCGGCCGTAGTCTATAGGCCTATTTTCCTCCCCCTAGAAGGCGCGGTGTATTGGGCAAATGCTTATATGTGGGGGCGCGCCGTGCCGGCACATGAATATGAAACGAACCGGCGTTGTGGCCGGGGCCAGCTTGGCAGCGGTGGCGGGACTTGCCGCCGTGCTGTCGTCGGCCGGCCTGCTGGAGACGGACGATGCGGCCAAGGCCGGCTCGTCCGCCCTGTCGCTGTACGGCGTGGCCACCGTGGTCCACACGGGGGCCGACGGCGCGGTGCTCGACACGCAAACCGCCCACAACCGCCTTCTTGACGATGGTGAAGAGTTCATACTTGAACAAGTCTTCAGTGATGGGGAGACTCTCGTGACAGATGATGTGCAGATCGGGGCGATATGCCTCAGCTCTGAAGATATGAACCTCCTAGGTAATCCTGATTCTGGTACTAACAACCTTGAAGGAACCTTGACTGCGGCCACTTTTGAGAGTGGGCACGATAATGACTATGCTACCGCCAATGGGGTAGACGAAACCGCCACGTTGGAGTGCATCACGGACGATGACGTGACGATGAGCGGTTCGATTGCGACCGTGGGCCCGCTGACATTTAACGCAAGCACTACGGGCGCCTCTAATTGGGTTCCAGGTGAGGATGTAAACACGATCGGCGTATGCCAGGCAGACTCTGGAGATGCCCCGGTGACTGCCTGCGCAGGCACGCTGTTTGCTGCAGTAGATATCAACGAAGTAGTTCTCAATGACGGAGAGACACTCACCGTAACATACACGTTTAACATGGCTAGCCTTGAGAACTAGAGCGAAATCTCTGACACCTAATTTTTTATTTGGCTAACGGGGCGTCCCCGTAGCGCCGTTTGCCGCCTAGCGGCCGTTAGGGTGATGCACACCAGCCCTGCGCTGATCTGATGCACACCTCGCCCTCCGGAAATGGTGGCCCCTGCGAATAATGCCTGTTAGGGCGTAGGCCGCCCTACTCCGTCCACCCATCCCTGCCGTCTGGACGGCCGCATGATCATTCTGACTCGCGGTGCCGGCAGGGAATCTTTACAAGGGGCCTAGCGCGGGCCCTCGCATGGTCGACGGAACGACAAACAAGTCCGAGGAATCCAAGCGTCTGGACGACATGGCCGGGGTGGCGCCCGAGAACAAGGTGCACGTAGCACGCCTGAGAAACATGTCTCAGGAGGAACTCGACGCGATTGGCGATGCGGAGTGCAAGGAGCGCCGGTGGCGGGAAAGCCTAGCGGAGATTCCCTAACGGCGTGGATGCACAGGGCCTTCATGGATTTTTTACTTTTTGTCTTTGTTTTTTTTGTTGCAGGACATGATCGGGTAGGGCCGCCTGCCTGCGCTTGCCACTACGCTGACCGGCCGCCGCGCTTAGTATCGACCAGGGTCTAGGCCGTGCGCCGCCTTGTAGCACTCGGCAGACTCTGCGCTGCGGCCCATGCGTGCTAGGACGCCCCCCTTGCCGGCAAGCGCGTATGCAAAGCGCGGGTCGAGATCTATGGCCCTGTTGTAACAGTACAGGGCATCGTCGGTGCGGCCGAGCGCCGCGAGCAGCCTTGCCATGCGGGCGTGTGCCTCTGCGTACCTGTCGTCCAGCTTGATCGCCCGATCGTACGCCGCAAACGCCTCCTCACTGCGGCCCATCTTGGCGAGCAGGCTGCCACGCTGAAGGTGGACATCCTCGTCGTACCGGGCCAGGGAAACCGCCCTGTCGCACGCCGCAAGCGCCTCCCCGTGGCGGCCCATCCGTGCGAGCGGCCTGCCCACCGAAGGTGGGACTCCCCATCGTACAGGGCTAGGCCGGCGCCTGATCCCCCGTTGGATGTGGCCGCCTTTGCCGGCAGTGCGCGCCGGACAGGATGCCGCTCCGTGCCGGCCCGGCCTCGCGCCGGCAGCAGGCCGGATGCGCGGCAACCCTTGTTTGCGGCGCTCCCTTGGCAGCGATCGCCGCGGCCGGCGGCGGAAACCCCTATAAGTAGGCCCCGCGCCGGCCCTTCATGGTCAGTGAGATGGAAAGCGGCAGATCCGAGTACCTTGAGAAGCTGGACGCCGAGGCTAGGGCCAGGCTGACGCCCGAGGACTGGGAGCGGGCCGCCCGCATGAACCGCATGTCCCAAGAAGAGCTCGACGCGATTGGCGATGCGGAATGCAAGGAGCGCCGGTGGCGGGAAAGCCTGGCCGAGATTCCCTAGCGACGTGGATGCACAGGGGCTTCGTGGATTTTTTATTTTTTGTCTTTGTTTTTTTTTTTGTTGCAGGGCATGATCTGGCGGGGCCACCAGCCTGCGCTTGCCACTGCGCCAGCAAGTCGTCGCGTCTAGTAGTGGCCGGGATCTAGGCCGTGCGCCGCCTTGTAGCACTCGGCCGACTCTGCGCCGCGGCCCATGCGCGCCAGGACGCCCCCCTTGCCGGCAAGCGCGTATGCAAAGCGCGGGTCGAACTCTATGGCCCTGTTGTAAAAGTACAGGGCATCGTCGGTGCGGCCGAGCGCCGCGAGCAGCCTTGCCTTGCGGCCGAGCGCCTCGGCATACCTCACGTCCAGTGCGATTGCCCGGTCGTACGCCGCAAGCGCCTCGTCGCTGCGGTCCATCCTGGCAAGCGGCTGCCGCGCTGAAGGTGGACATCCTCGTCGTACCGGGCCAGGGCCGCCGCCCTGTCGCACGATGCAAGCGCCTCGTCGCTGCGGCCCATCCTGGCGAGCAGGCTGCCCCTGAGCAGGTGCGTCATGTGCATTGTATCGTAGATGCCGAGCGCCCTGTCGCACGATGCCAGCGCCTCTCCGTGGCGGCCCATCCGTGCGAGCGGCCTGCCAGCCGAAGATGTGACTCCTCATCGTACAGGGCTAGGCCGGCGCCTGATCCCCCGTTGGATGTGGCCGCCTTTGCCGGCAGTGCGCGCCGGACGGGATGCCGCTCCGTGCCGGCCCGGCCTCGCGCCGGCAGCAGGCCTGATGCGCAGCAACCCTTGTTTGCGGCGCTCCCTTGGCAGCGATCGCCGCGGCCGGCGGCGGAAACCCCTATAAGGAGGCCCCGCGCCGGCCCTTCATGGTCAGTGAGATGGAAAGCGGCAGGTCCGAGTACCTTGAGAAGCTGGACGCCGAGGCTAGGGCCAGGCTGACGCCAGAGGACTGGGAGCGGGCCGCCCGCATGAACCGCATGTCCCCGGAAGAGCTCGATGCGATTGGAGACAAAGAGTGCGAAGAGCGCCGTCGCCGGGCTAGGTTTGCCGAGATTCCCTAGTGGCGTGGATGCACAGGCACCTCTTGGATTTTTTGTTCTGTTCTACAGGACGCGATGGGTTGGGCCGCCTGCCTGCGCTCGGCGTCCACTGGCAAGCGGCCGCGCCTAGTAGTGGTCGGGATCTAGGCCGTGCGCCGCCTTGTAGCACTCGGCCGACTCTGCGCCGCGGCCCATGCGCGCCAGGACGTCCCCCTTGCCGGCAAGCGCGTATGCAAAGCGCGGGTCGAACTCTATGGCCCTGTTGTAAAAGTACAGGGCATCGTCGGTGCGGCCGAGCGCCGCGAGCAGCCTTGCCATGCGGGCGTGTGCCTCTGCATACCTGTCGTCCAGCTTGATCGCCCGGTCGTACGCGGCAAGCGCCTCCTCACTGCGGCCCATCTTGGCGAGCAGGCTACCCCGCTGAAGGTGTACATCCTCGTCGTACCGGGCCAAGGCCGTCGCCCGGTCATACGCCGCAAGCGCCTCCTCACTGCGGCCCGCCTCGGCGAGCAGTTCGCCCCTGAGCAGGTGCGCCCTGTGCATCGTGTTGTCAAGGCCGAGCGCCCCGTCGCACGATGCCAGCGCCTCGCCGTGGCGGCCCATGCCTGCCAACAGGTCTGCCTTGCGCAGGTGCGCCTCGGATAGAAACGGGGCAAGCTCGACCGCACGGCCGTACGCCGCAAGCGCCTCCTCGTCCCTACCCATCCTAGCCAGAGTCTGGGCCCTGCCAAGGTGCGTGACGGCGCGCCCCGGATCCAGCCCTGCCGCCCGATCGTGGCTGGCAAGCGCCCCCTCGTAGCGGCCCAGGCCTGCGAGCGCTAGGCCCATCTTTGCGTGCGCCTCCGCACTGTCCGGATTCCCGGCGACCTGTTCCATGCAAAGCTCCAGCGCCCCCTCGTAGCCCTTGCGCGACAGCTCCCAGAGGCGCATCCCCCAGAATATGTCGCCCTGCAGCAGGCGCATGTCGATGAGCGTGCCGGGAAACGGCGCGGCCAGCCTGAAGGCGACGCGCTCGGTCGTCCCGTACGCGGCGAGCCTGTCAAGGTCGCCGTACGTCGACGTGTGGACGCGGTCGTGCCTGAACCTGATCAGGATGCCAAAGTCGCAGCGCAGCTGCTCGTCGCCTTTGAAGGGGTCGTCCATGCCGTGCTCGCGCAGCGCAGCCACGATGGTCTCGATGCTCTGAAAGTTGTACGTGAACGAGACGAGGACGGCCAGGGGCATGCCGGCGGTGCGGGGCATGCTGACAATGTCGATCGTCAGGCTCGACGGCATGGTGCTGTCGTCCTCGCTCAGCCACAGGGCGATGAGGTGCCTGCACAGCTGCTCGATGACCGAGATGAGGGTGGTGGCTATGCTGCGCGGCGCATGCCTTGCATCCGAATCCCGTTCGCGCAGGACTGCGCACAGGTCGTGCATTATGTCCTGCAGATTCTGCCCCGTCAGCGCATGCGTGAGGCTGACGACCCTTCTCGTCCTCATCGGCGAGGCCGGACATGGACGGCTATTAAAACCACTCCTCGCGAATTTCAGTTCTGTCGAGGCACGCTCGCCGCCGGAAGGGGAGGGGGAGGAGGGCGGATGGGAAGGAGCGAACGGCGGCAGGAGCCGCAGGGCGCTCGTCGGGCCTGCCAAGCCTCGGCACGGGCGCCCCGTCTCCTGCCCAAAGCAGGCGGCGGCCGGGCTGCGCAGGGCTCCATGCGGCCCGGTTCGCAGTGCGCCGAACCACTCGTGTCATGTGCCGTGTTGTGCGCCCGGCGGATGCCGTGCCGCCGTTCGCACCGCGGCACGGGGGGCGCCTTCCGGCGGCGCGGGCCCTAGTGCCAGCCCTGCGGCACAGCTGGCGCCGCCGGCCGGCCGCGGCTGCGGCCCCGGCGGCGCAGCGCAAAGGCGGCCGCGGCCAGTATTGCGGCAACGGCCGCCGCGGCCGCCATGTACGCCGCCGCCTGCAGTTGCCCGCTGCCCTCGGGCGCAGGCGCGGGCTCGGCAGGGGGCGCATCCTCCGCGGCGTCGCGCGCAGGGGTATGCCCGCCCCTGTCCCGGCCTCCGACGGCGGGCATGCCAAGGCTGTCGCCCAGTATCGGTTCTTCCTCTCCCCCTCCGAACTGGATCATGGTCGGCTCTGCCTCGGCCTCTGCCTCGGCCGGCACAGAGGCGGCCGCAGCCGCCCCGCCTGCCGCCGGACCGGGCTCGGCCGGAGCCGAGACGGCCACCTCGCCTCCGTGCGCGGAATCCTCGGGATGCGGCTCCTGCTGCCCGCCCTGGCCGGGCGACGCGTCGTTCCCAAACGAGCGCGCGCCGCTGCACGAGTCGATCCGCACATCCTCCTCGTCGGCCACCGTGTAGCACAGCGATCCCGACGACGAGTTGACCTCGCACTCGCCGAGGGGCAGCGAGTTGAGGTACGCCGGGGGCGGGACGCCGTGCGACATGCGCGCCTCTATGTGCAGGTCGCGCCCGGCGCCGATGTCGACCCTGGCGTGCCATGTCGTGGAGTATCCATCTCCGGGCGCGCCGTCGGGGACGGCAAACGAGGCCACTGTAGGGGGCGCGAGCGAGGCGCCGGACGGGACTCCTCCGCCTTCATCCTGCCCGACGGCCACGTACGTGGTGCTCCTGCCGTCGTCGACCACTATGCGCAGGTCGCTGCCCCCGCCGCAAAAGTCCCATGCGACCCCTGCGATCGACGGCAGGCGCGATCCGCCGCCCTGGTTGGCCGCAGGCGCCCCGGCGCCGTCCGCGCCCCTGGGACCTCCGCCGCCCCCGCCGCCCCCGCCCCCGCCGCCCCCGCCCCCGCCCCCGCCCATGAAGGGGGCCGGCGCCGCCGGGGCCGGGGCGGGGGCAGCGGGCGGCGCCGGAGTTGCGGGAGCCACTACTATCGGCGGCGGATCCGACTGCGGCGGATCCGACTGCGGCGGATCCGACTGCGGCGGATCCGACTGCGGCGGATCCGACTGCGGCGGGGGCTCTGGACTCCCGTGCACGTACGAGGCTGCGTCCGCCGCATCGGGCGCATCGCGCGCGTCTTCCATGTGCATGCCGGGCGCCGCGGCGTCCTGGCTCGGCCCGCCGGGGCGGCCATCGCCGATTCCGGGCACGGCAGAGGCCGCATCGACCGCGCTCGGCGCATCGCCGGCCCCGCGAATATGCGAGGCGCTGGCCCAGGCCGAGTCGGACAGGGCCGGCGCATCCGCCGCCTCCGTCCCGTTCGCGTCTCCCCCGCGCGCCGGCGCGCCTGGATCGTCCTGATCGCCTGGATCGTCCTGATCGCCAGGGTCGCCCGGCGCGACGGTCGGCGCGCCGATCTGCATCTCCGCGACCGCCGAGCTCGCGTGGCCCGGCGCGTCTCCGATCCGTACGACATGCGAGCCGCCGGATATCGCCGAGTCCGACACGCCCGGCGCGTCGCCCACTGCCGTCCCGAACATCCCAGACACCTCGGCCGAGTCGGACACGCCCGGCGCATCCACGACGGACTTTCCGAACATCCCCGACACCTCGGCCGAGTCGGACACGCCCGGCGCATCCACGACGGACTTTCCGAACATCCCCGACACCTCGGCCGAGTCGGACACGCCCGGCGCATCCACGACGGACTTTCCGAACATCCCCGACACCTCGGCCGAGTCGGACACGCCCGGCGCATCCACGACGGACTTTCCGAACATCCCCGACACCTCGGCCGAGTCGGACACGCCCGGCGCATCGCCTGGCCTCGACACGCGGGATGCTTCCGAGCTGGCCGAGTCTAGCACGCCCGGCGCATCGCCGACCGACTTTCCGAACATTCCGTGCGCCGTGGCCGAGTCGGCCACGCCCGGCGCATCGCCGACCGACTTTCCGAACATTCCGTGCGCCGTGGCCGAGTCGGCCACGGCCGGAGCATCCGGCGTCGGATCGTGCACGGTTCGCGGCCCCATGACGTGGGTCATTCCCCCGCCGTCGACCGTTGTGATCGACTCGGCCACGCCGGGCGCATCGGCCGCGGCGACGGCCCTGGAATGGCCCGCGTCCGCCGAGTCCGACACGCCCGGCGCGTCCCCGACGGCCGAGACGGCCATGGCGACCGCCGATGCGCCGTCCGACACGCTAGGCGCATCGCCGGGCTGCGGAACGGCCAGCAGCGATCCGCGCGCCGACGCCCCGTCCGACACGCCGGGCTCGTCCCCGACGGCCAGGATCGCCATGGCGACCGCCGACGCCCCGTCCGACACGCCGGGCTCGTCCCCGACGGCCAGGATCGCCATGGCGACCGCCGACGCGCCGTCCGACACGCCGGGCTCGTCATACGCCATTGCATGCACCGCCGGCACTGCACGGTCCGACACGGCCGGCGCATCGCCTGCAGAGATCGACGCGCCGATCAGGGCCATGTCGGCCGCCGAGATGCGGTCGGCGGCCCTGATGCCGCGGCTCGCCGAGTGCGAGTCCGACACGCTTGGAGCATCGCCGGGCGCCGAGACGGCCGTGGCGACCGCCGCCGCCCCGTCGCCGACCGCCGGCGCATCGCGCGCCATCCGGTGGACGGCCGGCACGGCGCCGTCGGCCACACCGGGCGCATCCTGGGCCGCCTCGATGTACCCTGCCCGCGCAACGGCGCCGTCGGCTATCTGCGGAGACCCGCCGTCGGCGGCGATCACCGCGCTCGCCGAGTAAGAGTCGGCCGGTACGGGCGCATCATGCGCTAGCATCGAGTATGCCGGATGGTGCGAGTCGGACACGCCAGGCGCATCGTACGCCATCGCATGCACGGCCGGCACCGCGCGGTCGCCTACCGCCGGCGCATCCGGCCGCACGTCCGCAATGTACGATGCCGGCGCCGTCCCGCCGTCCCTCACCGCCGGCGCATCGTGCGCGAGCATCGAATAGTTGTTGCTGACCGAGTCTGCCACATCGGGCGCATCGCGCGCCATCCGGTGGACGGCCGGCACTGCATGATCCGACACGCCCGGCGCATCCGGCCTCGCCACCCCAATGTACGACGCCGGCGCCGTCCCGCCGTCCAGCACGGCAGGCGCATCGTGCGCGAGCGCCGTATAGTCGCCGCGGATCGAGTCTGCCACACCGGGCGCATCGCGCGCCGCCCGCGCGTGCCCGAACAGGGCTACGGCCGAGTCGTTTACCGCCGGCGCATCCGCCCTGGGGGACGCGCCAAACCTGATGCTGTACAGCATGACCATGTTGGCCCCCGAGTCCATGACGGCCAGCCTCCCGCTGCCGTACGAGGCCGCATCGTGCGGCGCGACGAGTGGATCCATCGTACCGCCGGTCCCGTTGCCGCCGGCGGCCCCTGCAGCCCCTCCTCCGCCCGGGCCGAACGAGCCGAGCATGCCCCCCGCAGAGTCGAACACGACGACCCTGCCGTTGCCCGTATCGGCCACTATGATCCTGTCGGACGGGCCGGCCTCGATGCCGGCCGGCGATGCGAGCCCCGCCGAGGCGCCGACTGTCATGTTGTGGGTAAGGTCGGCGTTGAACACCAGCGTGCGGTTGTTGCCCGTGTCGGCGACCAGGATGCGCCCCATGCCGTCGATCGCCGCGCCGGCCGGCCCGTCTAGCGCCGAGCCAGAGGCCGAGCGCAGCGAGCCGGCGAGCGTATAGTTCGGGTGGGGCACCTCGGCATACCGCACGCCCGGCCCGTTGACGGCCACGCCGCGCGGGTCGCCGGCGCTCGCCGCCGGCGCAAACACCTGCACCCTGTCGTTTCCCGTGTCGGCCACGGCGATGCTCCCGTTCGGGCCCACGTCGACCGCCCCGGGCGAGCGGAACATGCCGCCGCCCATCCCCGGCCCAGGCCCGCCTATCGTCTGGAGGTGGGCCCCGCGCGGGTTGAACACCTTTACGCGGTGGTTGCCCGTGTCCGCTATGTACATGTTGCCGGCGGCATCGAAGGCGATCCCCTCGTCGAGCGCAAAGTTCGTGTTTGCCGTCCCGCGCGCGCCGAACGTGTCCTCGTGCGTGCCGTTCGTGCTGAACACCTGCACGCGGTGGTTGCCCGTGTCGGCGACGGCGAGCCTGCCGTGCGTCTGGTCGGCGGCGATGCCGAGCGGCATGGCGAACCTGCCGCCGTCGGCGTCGCTCATCGTGATCGTCGTGGCATGCTCGCCGTCGCTGCCGAGGATATGCACCCTGGCGTTGCCGTGGTCGGCGACGTAGATGCGGCCGTCGCGGCCGACGTGCACGTCGACGGGCCTGTCGAACTGCGCATGCCCGCTCCCCCTCGAGCCGAACTCCTGCAGCAGCGTCCCGTCCGCCCTGTGCATCCTGATGGCGTTTCTTGCGCTGTCGGCGATCAGGATGCGGCTGTGCGAGTCGATGTCGATCCCGATTGGCAGCTCAAACAGGAACCGGCCGACGTGCCTGCCCATGAACTCGGCCGCCTCGCCGCTCGTCCCGTTGTAGACGGTCACGAGGTACCTTATGAACTGGGATCCGAGCGTCTGCACGTTCAGCGACACGATGCGGTCTGCATCGTCGGCCGCCACGGCCAGCGGCGTGCCGAGGGCCCCTATCGAGCCATCGTGCGCGCCGTCCGGCGTGAAGCGGTGAACCGTCCGGCCGCCGCTCGATGCGACGATGATCCTGTCGAGCGAGTCGACTGCCACGTCGTCCGGGTACCTGACGTCCCCGTGTGTTATCGTCATCGCATGGGCGCCCGAGGGCGAAAAAACCTGCACCCTGTGGTTGTTGTAGTCGGCCACTATGATCCTGCCGCGCGAGTCGACTGCAATGCCGAGCGGCTCGTCGAACATGCCGTCGGCCGAGCCGGGCCCGCCGATTGTACTGCTGTTGCCCGTAACGGGATCGTACACCTGCACGCGGTCGTTTGCCCTGTCCGTTATGAAGACGCGGCCGGCCGCGTCGGTGGCCACGCCGCCGGGCTGGCCCCGCGCGCCGCCGCCTCCCAGGGGCCCGCCGACGGGTATGTCCGACGCCACGGCGGCGCGCATCGTGCTGAACCCCTGCACGCGGGGGCCGAGCGTGTCGCCGGCGACGATCCACCCGTCGTCGTAGTCGATCCCCGAGGCCCTGAACAGCTCGCCGTCGGCCGTCCCGTGCCGGCCTATGGTCCCCGCGTGGACGTACGCGGTCCCGTTGTCCGAGAACGCCTCGATGCGGTTGTTGAGCGCGTCGGCGACGAACAGCCTGCCGTCCTCGTCCATTGCCACATCGCGCATGAACGGCGGCCTAAGGTGCGCCGACTCGCCGGTCGCCAGCGTGCTGATCGTCCTTATGTGGCTGTAGTCGGCCGCGTCGAACACGTCGACGCGCTGCGACTGGGCTACCAGGATCGCCGAGCCGCCGGCGCCGGCGGCCACGTCCACAATGGCGCTCGTTACGCCGTGGGTGCGGAACGCACCGAGGTGCACCTTTCCGCCGGGCATCCCGGGCGGGTCTATCACACTGCAGTCCGTCCCGTTGTAGACCCTTATGCGGGCCACGTTGTTGATCACAGGATCGTGCGCGTCGGCGACGAGCAGCCTGCCGTCGGGGAGCGAGTCGACGGCCACCGGCCTGCGCATCTCGCTGCTCCCCGCATGGCACGCGTAGCTTCCGCGGGAGTACACGAGGCGCCCGCACGAGAGCCGCTCGGCCTCCTCCCCCGCCGTGCACACGTGGTTCCCCATATGGTCGAGCACCTGCACGCGGCCGTTGCCGGTGTCGGCCACGGCAATGAGGCTCGGGGACGTCCCGTTGGGCACCGATGCAATCCCGGACGGCCTGAGGAACTGCCCGTCGCCCGATCCGGCGGTGCCCCTAGCGAACAGCAGGTTGCCCTCCGAGTCGAGCACCTGCACGCGGCCGTACTCTGCCTCGGCGACCAGGATCCTGCCGCCGCCGTGCGGATCGACGGCCACGTCCATGAGCCTGTCCCAGTAGTCGCCGAACCTGGCCGGCTGCGCCAGGACGAACGCGTGGTCGCCCGACGGGTCGAAGACCTGCACCCTGTGGTTGCCCGTGTCGGCTACCATGATGCGGCCCGTAGACGGGTCGACTGCCAGGCCGCCTGGCCCCATCGGCTGCCAGGCCGCCGGCCCGCCCCCGCCGCCGAGCGGCCTTGGCACGCGGCTGCCGTCGACGACGTGGACTATGGGGCTGGACCTGTCCGTAATGTACGCGCGGCCGTCGGGCGCGACCGCCGCGCCGCGCGGGGCGGGAAGGCCTGCCGCGCGCGTGTCGGTGGCGGTGGCCATGCCGTCGGCCGGATTGTAGTCTATGATGCGGCCGTTGCCCGTGTCCGCTATGCGGATGCGGCCGTCGGCGCCGGCGGCCACCCCGGCCGGCCCGCTAAGATCCCTGCCGGCAGCCGCAGAGATCGTCTGGTTGTGCGTGAGGTCGGCGTTGAGTATGACGACCCTGTCGTTTCCGGTGTCGGCCACTATGATGCGCCCGCCGAGGCGGGGCTCGACGGCGACCGACTCGGGCGAGTCGAGCGCGCCGGCGCCGGGCACGGATGCGACGGTGGCAAGGTGGCCGCCGAGCCTGTTGTACGCCATGACGCGGCCGTTGCCGGTGTCTGCGACTATGATGCGGCCGTCCTGCCCCGCGGCGGCCCCCATGGGCGAGCGCATGTGGAGCATTCCAGACCCCTCGCTGCCGAACGTCAGCCTGTGGCGCGTCGCCGAGTCGAACACCTGCACCCTGTGGTTGCCGGTGTCTGCAACTATGATGCGCCCGCCGGCGGGGTCGACGTCGACGTCGGCCGGCGCGCGGAACGAGACGTCGTCGACCCCGGCCGAGGCGAGCTCGATCGCGGTGCGCAGGCTCGCGGATGCGACGCGCACGACGGACTCTGACCTGTCCACGACCAGGATGTCGCCGCCGTGGGATACGGCCACGCCGGCGAGCCCCTCCCCCTGCGTCCCCGCCGCGGCCCCGCCCATGCCGAGCTCGATGCGGGCGCGGGCGTTTCCGGACATGCCGTCGATCAGCGCAAGCACCTTTGCCTCGCCGGCGTCGGATACCAGGATCTGGCCGTAGCGGTCGACGGCCACGCCGGTCGGCGACTGCATCCTGCCGCCGTCCGGATCGAGCGTGCGCACGAGCCGCCCGTCCTCGGAGAACACCTTGACCGTGCGGTTCTTGGGGTCTGCCACTATGATCTCGCCGCTGCGCCCGTCGACGGCGACCCCCGCCGCGCTAGACAGATCGCCGTCTCCGAACGATGCGACGTGCACGCCCGACATGTCGAGCAGTACGACCCTGCCGGCCCTGCCGCCGTCGGGCGCGGCCACGTTGTCGGCCACTGCGATCCTGCCCCTCCCGCCAGAGTCTGCGTACGCCGCCACGCCGGCGGGATCCTCAAAGGCCGTCCCGCCCCCGCCGCCGTACGAGGTGACCTTGGTCGGATCCCCGCCTTCGGCGCCGAATATCACCACGCCGGGGCCGAGCTGGGCATCCCCGCCGCCGGAATCCCCGGCGTCGGCCACTATGATCTCGCCGCCGGGGCCGGACGCCGCCCCTCGCGGGGCGACCAGGCTCTCGTACACCAGGGCGGCTCCGGCCGGGTGGTACCCCCTTTCGGCGGCCAGCCGGTTCACCTTGGCCCCGCCCTCGGCGCTCGGCACGACGACGTTGCCGAGCGCATCGACGGCGACCCCGTACAGGCCGCCCTGCAGCGACTCGTCGCCGCCGTCGGCGTCCGAGCCGATCTGGTGCCGCTCGATGAGGGATGCGCCGAGCACGTGCACGCGGTTGCCCTTCCAGTCCGATGCCAGGACGCGGCCGTGCGGGTCGGCGGCAAGGTGGGGCCAGACGCTCCGCCCGAAGGGGTTGAACGGGCCGGCGATCAGGCCGCCGTCGGGGCCGTATATCGCGACGCTTCCGGGGAATCCGCCGAGTATGATCCTACCGTACGCATCGACGTCGACCGTCGGACTGGACAGGGAATGGGGCGCTGCGATCGACTCGAGCCCTGTGGGACGCCCGTCCTGCCCGTAGAACGACACGCGCCCCGCCCACGCGTCAAAGACGACCACTCCGCCGTCCTGGTCAAAGGCCACGTCGAGGTGGGGCGCGAATCCCTCGATGGACGCCCTGCGGGATCCGTCGGGCCCGAACACGTGGACCGAGCCGCTGGTAGAGTCGGACACCGTCGGGTTGCCGGCGGCGTCGGCGACCACTATGTTGCCGGCGGCATCGGCGTCGATGCCCGTGATCAGCCCAAACTGCGAGGTGCCGTTCTCGGCCCTGCCAAACTCGAATGCAAACGCAAGGTCCCTGTTGAACACCTGGATGCGGCCGTTTCCCGTGTCAGCCACTATGATGCGGCCCCTGCCGTCCGAGGCGGCGTCGTACGGGTCGATGAACTGGCCTGCCTCCTCGCCCCTCTCGCCTATTGTGCGCAGGTGCACGCCGCCGCCGTCCATGACGACGATCCTGTCGTTGCCCGTGTCGGCCACTATGATGCGGCCGTCCGGATCCGAGGCGATCCCGAGCGGCCCGTCAAAGCGGCCAAACTCGCCGCCGCTGTACCCGAACCCGCCTATCTGGACTGCCTCGAGCGTCTGGCCGGACCCCGACTGTGCGTGCGCCTCCGGCAGCGCCTCCCATCCGCCGAGGGCGGATGCGGCCAGCCCTTCAAGCAGCGAGTGGGCCGCGGCGGCGCCCCCGGGCAGCCAGTCCTCGCCGCCCCCGTCGCCGTACCGCGTCGTCCCGAGCGCCTCGACATCGTGCCACCGCAGGGGCGAGTATCCCTCGGGCGCGGCGGTGTGGTGGGGCCCCGCCCATCCGATTCCCCCGTACTGGGATGCCGCGCCGGCCGCGTACGGCAGGAGCAGCACAAAGCAGCACAGGACGGCGATGTCCCAGCAGCCGCCGCCGGGCCGGCGCGGCGCCGATCCCTTGGCATGCATCCCGCCGCCGCCCAGAGCCATGGCCACCTGTCTCTTGGAGCCGGCCGCTCCTTATAAAAATTGCCCCAAGTTGCTGGCTTGCGCGATCGCGGGCTGGGGCATGCGGGACGGCCGCGGCCGTGCATGGGCCTTGCAGTAAATGCGCCGCATCCGGGCATTCTGCCCCTTTTCAGGCGCATCTTGGCCGGCCGGCGAGAGCCTGCGGCCTGCAATTGCAAAGGATTTTCGATGCGGCTGCGGACGGCGGCGCGACGGTCCGCCGCCCGTACCCGGGCCCCGCGGCCTGCGCGATCGGCAGATCTGGGGATAAGGGGATGGGGTAGATCGGGCCGGCGGGCCGGGCGGGGCCTGGCGGGCGGCGGCGGCCTGCGCGCCGATCCCTGCTATGGCATCTTTGCCAGCATGCGGTTCTGGGTATCCAAGAGGCTGCCGAGCGTGTCGCCGATCTTGATCAGCGCCTCGCCAGTTTGGTTCTGGGCCTCTAGCATCTTGTCCTGCTTCTCGAGCATCCGCCCGATGTCGCCCCTCAGGCCCCCTATGGCCTCGCGCGTCCTGTCCCCGTCCTCGCGGATGGCGTTCCCTATGGCCTCGCGCGTCCTGTCCCCGTCCTCGCGGATGGCGTTCCCTATGGCCTCGCGCGTCCTGTCCCCGTCCTCGCGGATGGCGTTCCCTATGGCCTCGCGCGTCCTGTCCCCGTCCTCGCTGATGGCCTCGCGCGTCCTGTCCCCGTCCTCGCGGATGGTGTCCCTGATGCCCTGCGCGATATCCTGCGTCGTAAGGGACATGACGATGCCCACGATCCCTATCAATATAAATGCTAGCCCCTCGCCGATCAGCATGTATCCTAGGCCCACGTCGACGGGGTACCAGAGCGCCACCAGGACGCCGGCGACAAGCGTGCCGATGCCCGTCATGGCTATGGATATGTGCAGTAGGTTTTGGCGGCGCACGACGGCCTGCCACGTGCTCCTAGACGGCGCTCCGGCCGGGCGCCCAGCCTCGCCCCCGGCCGGGCGCCCAGCCTCGCCCCCGGCCGGGCGCCCAGCCTCGCCCCCGGCCGGGCGCCCAGCCTCGCCCCCGGCCGGGCGCCCAGCACTACTACCCTTCACGAAATTACCGTATTCTAGTTCCATACGACTATTTGCTACGCCGCAGCCCCTGCGCGTGCAGGGCCGGGCGGCCCCGTGGCCGGCATCGGGCCGCCTGTTCCCTGTGCGCCGCCGACTGCCGCCCTGCGCGGCGCGCGGATCGCGAGGGACGGGTGGGGGGGGGGGGTGGGGGCGGAGGGCGCCCGCAACCGTTATTTTTGCGCCCCTGCGCGGCCCGCATATGGTAATGCCGCTTGTCGACGAGGACGATCCAAAGTGCTACGTGTGCCACCGCCGGTTCAAGACGCTCGACGAGCTGCGCGAGCACCAGAGCGGCGAGCGCGCCGCCGCCGAGGCGGCGGACGACGGCGAGGGCGCGGCGCCCCCTCCACCGCCGACCGAGCGCGGGCCTGCCCCGGGCGACGTCTCGATGTTCTGAGCGCGCTACGACGAGTCGCGGTCGCGCGGGTCGGCCCGCAACGACCGCAGGTAGCACTCGTTGGCCTCGTCGTGCCTGCCGAGGCTGCGCAGGGCCGCCCCCTTGCCGTTGAGCAGGTCGGGATCGTCGGGGCTGTCCTTCAGGGCGCGCTCGTACAGGGCCAGGGCATCGTCGAACCCGCCCTCGATCAAGAGGCGCCGGCCCTCCCGAAGCGCATCCTCCTTGGCATCGCCTGCCATGCCGCCCCCTCTCGGGATCCTCCCTTTAAACCCGCCCCTGCGCGCCTTTAATACTCCCCGCGCCGGCCGCCGGGCGTGGCGCGGGCGGGGGGATCGGGGACGTGGGGGCGCAGCGCCCGCAGCCGGAGCGGCGCGGCGCGCGGGCGGGACTCTTCCGCCGCCGGGCCGGCCGCCTCCAGGCCCGAGCCGGCCGCCGCATCCGGCGGCCGCGCACAGCCGCTTGACGACCTGGACGGAAGGATCGTCCGCCGGCTGCTCGTCGACGGCAGGTCGTCTGCGCGCAGGATGGCCCTCGAGATGGGGCGGGCCACCGTGACGATCGCATCCAGGATGCGCCGGCTCGAGCGGGACGGGGTCGTACTCGGCTACTCGGCTCGCGTCGACTCGGCGAGGCTCGGCTACGACCTGACCGCAATCATAGAGGTGGTCGCCAGGAAGGACATGCTCGTCGAGGTCGAGCGGGCCATATCCGAGATGCCCGACGTGTGCGCCGTGTACGACGTTACGGGCGGAACGGACATTATGGTCATTGCAAAGTTCCGCTCGCGCGCCGACCTGAGCGGGTTCGTAAAGGGGCTCGCGTCCGTGCCCCACGTGGAGAGCACGAACACCCGCGTCGCGCTCGGGACGGTCAAGGAGGACTTTCGGGTCGCCTAGGAGGCTGGTGGGGGTGCGGGCTCGCGGGGGGCGGCCGGCGCGCGCCGGATCGGCCCGCCGCCCGGCGGCGCGGGCATGCCGCCTGGCGCTCCTCGCACTCTTGGCGGCTCCCGCGCTGGCCGCGCCCTGCTTTGGCCAGGCCCCGCCGCCGCATGCGCGGGGCGGGGATGCGGATGCGGGCCCGTCCGCGTCCGACCTGGCCCTCCTCTTTGCCGTCTCGATCGCCGTCGTGGCGGGGATCGCGCTGTACATATCGCGCGAGGCCATTGCGCGGAAAAAGACCGCGTACGACAGGGGGGCGTACGAGTCGCAGAGGGACCGCGACTACGAAAAGTACCACTCGGGGTGGGGCGACGAGTCGGCCGCCGGCGGCGGGGCCGGCGACCTTGGCGGTGGCGACGGCGATGCGGATGCAGACGGCGAGTTTGCGCCTGGCGGCGGCGCCGGCGCGGCGGGGCGGGCCGCCGACTATTACGCAGTGCTCGGTCTGGAAAGGGATGCCGCGCCGGGCGAGGTGAAGCGCAGGTACCGCGAGCTTGCAAAGGAGGCGCACCCGGACAGGGCGGGAGGCGGTGAGGGCGGCGAGGAAGGCGGAGATGCCGGCCGGAGGATGGCGCTGATCAACGAGGCGTACGATATCCTTTCCGATCCGGGCCGCCGCAAGAGGTACGACCTCTGGCTTGGGCGGCGCGGCGGCCGGCCCTGATCGGGCACGCCGGTTCGCGAGCCGGCTCTTGGCGCGCGGCCGGCGCGGGCGGGGCGCAGCTAGCCGCAGCTATCCGCCGCCATCCGCCTACTCGGTTCCAGTGACGGTCAGGACGAGCTCGGTCGCGCCGCCGCTCTGGACGGCGCCGGTCAGGTTCGCGTGCAGGACGATCGGGGGGACGGCGGCCGGCCCGTCTGGTCCGCCAGGCGCGGCAGGCCTGAGCGAGACGACGACATCGGCAAACTCGGTGTTGGGGCCGAGCATTGCGCGCGGCACGAGGGCGGGAACGGACGGGTCGGACGTGCGCACGCGGGCCTGGAATATCTCTGCATCCTCAAAGTAGGCGCCGCCCCGGCGCGTCCTCCTTGCCACAGGGGTCGAGACGCGGCGTATGGTAATTCCGCCGTCGCCGGCCGCCGCGCCTTCGGCGATGCGGACGGCGGCCGACATGCAGCGGGGGTTGGCGGCCAGCGCGGCGGCGGCCCTGTCGAGCACGCCTGCGTCGATCTCCACGCCTGCGCCGCGCCCACGGGCCGTATTTACGTTCGGCTGAGGGGCGGGGCGGGGGGGGGGGGGGGGCGGGGCGGGGCGGCGGGATCGGACTCGCCGCGCGGCGGGCGGGCCGAGCCGGCCGCCGTGCGCGGATGCCGCGCCGCGCATCGGGGGCACGAGCACGCCTGCCCTGTCGCTGCACCTTGCCGCGCCCATAGGTTGTTGTGGTGCGGGAAAGGGCAGGTAAGGCACGATGTAGGAGTGGAAGATAAGTGTGGCCGCCCGGCGCGGGCGGCCTATCTTGATGGCTTTAATAGCCCCCCTCACGCCTTCTGCCATGGCGCAGATCGGAATCGAAATGCCGGCGCGGCACGCGGAGCGCGCCGTTGCTTCACTGTCGCCGCAGCGCGCAGCCGATCTTGTCCTAGAGTACGACGATGCCGACGACGGCGGGTCGACTCCGCTTGCCTACGACATATTTGTCATCCCTGCAGACTATACGCTCGAAACTCTCTATGCGCGGTGGCGCAACCGCGACATCGTCATGCCAAATTCTGGGCGCGGGTACACTTGGGGGCTGCCGCAGGCCTCGAAGCTGATCGAGTCGTTCATGGTGGGCCTCCCAGTCCCTCCCGTCTACCTGTCGACGACCGACGAGCGAAAATCGTTCGTCATAGACGGCATGCAGCGTCTCTTGACGATCTTTTCGTACTTTGACGGGGTCTTTCCCGAGAACACGCCGCACGCAGGCCGGGAGTTTCGCATAGCTGGCATCAACGAGGACAACGCGCTGCACGGCAAGACTTTTGACGAACTCGACGAGGATGACCGCAAGAGGCTCATGGACTCGTCCCTCAGGGCAATGACCGTCGTCCACAACGACCCTGCAGATCGCTCGGGGATGTACGAAATCTTCGAGCGGCTCGGCGCGGAGGCCGTGCCGCCCGCACCGCAAGAGGTCCGCAGCTGCGCGTACCGCGGGCCGCTCTCAGAGATGATCGGCGATCTCAACGACCTGGAGGCGTGGCGGGACGTGCTGGGACGGCCCGACCCTGATCCGCGAATGAAGGACAGGGAGCTTGTGCTGCGCTACATGGCCCTTTTCCACGACGGCGACAGATACGCGCACCCGATGAAGCGCTTTCTGTCCAACTTCATGGGGGCGCACATGGACCCGGGCGACGAGTACCTAGAGGCGGAGCGGCGGCGCTTTGTGGCTACCTGCCGCGCAGTGGTGGAAAAGCTCGGGCCGGCGCCGTTCAACAACCGGCACGGACAGCTCCAGGTGCCGCTGTTTGACTCGGTCTTCGTGGCGTTTGCGGAGAACGGGCCGGCCGCCTGCCCGGGCGACATGCGCGAGCGCTTTGAGGCACTGCGCGCCGACCCTGAGTTTGGACGGCGCGCGGGGGATCTGAGCGGTACTACCGGCGCCGTTCTGGGTCGGCTGCGGATGGCGCGCAGGATGCTGTTTGGATGACCGGCTCAGACTTGCGGCGTTCAAAGGGCGTTAAGGGCGTAGGGAGTCGTTGGTTGTGACCGCGTGGCGGAATGCATGCCCGCCTAGCCCACATTGTCACCCTCGTCATCTTCACTATCACCATCTGTACTGTCATCCTCGGTCCTGATGTCGGGACCGTGCTGGAAAAGCGGCCCCATGGGGGGCGACCATCTCTCGGGCGGCTCGAACTCGTCGGGAAGTCTGGCGATCAACTTGTCGGTCTCCACACCGATGTGGACGGCCATCCGGATTTTGTCCTTTATGTCCGTCCCCGTGCATGGATCATTGACAATTTCACTATTCTTGTCTTTTTTGACCGTGTAGCGATTTATGATCCATTCCAATGGAGTCCTGCCATTAACTTTGTATTCAATTGATGGTATGTTCTCAACGAGCAGCGTCTTGTTGTCTACCATTATTGCACTTTTGTCGTCTATATCCATAATCCGTCCGCCGTGTCCAAGGCCCTTCTTTTTTCTAAACGAGATTTTCTTGAATTCATTAACCGTTGTTTTTGATTCTAGAGGATAACGCCCCGCATCTTTGTAGTTAATATGGAGTTCTACCAACTCACTTCCGATTTTGGCGAATGTATGGAAATCCGGGGCAAATGGTATCCTTGGAAATTCTCTTGTTAAATTATTCGCGTATTTTTTCTTGTATCCAGGATGATGGAACATGGCGTAGATATAGTAAAATATTTGACGAATGGTTATTGACTTGCCGCTGCCTTTGTAGTGATCTTGAAACGCACCTCTTGTTTCATTTGTTATATTATTGATTTTCTCACTGTTGTTATAGATATATAATGGAAAACATTGGCTATGGTGAACAAGCTCAAGGTCGGGTGTAATGTCTGTGACGATTGCAGAAAATTCACCCCTAAACTTGTACGGGACGCAGATTACAATGTTTTTAGAATCGTCGTCAGGAAACGCTGGCGGAACGATGCCGGGCGTGTTGATGTAAACGTCGTCGTAGTACAGATACTGCTCAAAGAATGGCCGATACATCGCAATGCGGACGTTTGATCTGTTGAACCGAGGCTTTTTGCGCTTCAGGCGATCTTTCAACTCTTTTGTCCATTTGCCCCGTTTCTGGTCGATTTTGGGCTTGTTCGGGTCTTGTGCATTGCAGTAATCGATGCACTTCTTCATATTTTTTGCAACTTCCGTCTTGCTAGTGTTGTATGCCCAAGGATCCCTGGAAGTTCCAACGCCACGTGCGTAGTGTTTGAAAATAGCGTTGCGCCACTTGCCGCTTTTTGCTGATGGGGTGCCAAGAGGAGGGTATTTGTAAAAATCCACGTTGCGGTGATCGAGCCAGTCGTTAAACCCATCAAGCGTCAATTCTTTCCACTCGTCTATTTTGGCGATCGACACTAGATCGTTAAGATGCCTGCGCTTTTCTGGCCCACTGTACGCAGACTCTGGCAGCGCAAAATACCTGATGGTGCATCCACTTTTTTCCGAGTTTTTGACAAGAATGGCCACTACCGACGAAAGGGTCGTACCTCCTGTGCTTTTTCCAGGATATTCGAATATGTTGCGCCCGTCGCCCGGGATGCCCTTTTCTCCTCGCAGGTCGACCAGCCATATCTCGCTAAACTCCTCCGTGAGGCAGGCGCGTATTCCCGATGCGGTGTCGCGACGCAGGAACCCAGCGTTGGTCACAAATGCGATCACGCCGTCTGCGCCCACCTCGCTGCTGGCCCACCGCAGCGCCCTCACGTACGAGTCTCTGAAGTAGTTCTTTGCGCCGCGGCCTTGCGTCCTTGCCATGTAGGTTTCGCGCACCTTTGCATCGATTTCGGGATACTCTGGCCTGGACTCGCCCTCGTACAGCTTTGCGCCCATTGACCACGGGGGGTTTCCCATGACGACCGTTATGGGGGTCTTGCGAAGCCTCTCTATCGCGGCCTGGGTCGACGTGAACAGGCCGTCGTCCCATTGTGCATCCATCCTCTTTTCGTGGAACGTGTCGGTCAGAAGGAGGCCGCGGAACGGTGCGTACGATCCCCCGCTGCGCTCCATGAACGTCATCTCGCAGTTGGCCGCGGCCACGTAGTACGCTAGGAGGACGATCTCGCTTGCGTGGATCTCATTCTCGAACTTGTGCGCCAGGTCCCTCTTTTGGACAAGGCGTAGGTCGTCGCTCAGCAGGCGCGTGACGAACGTCCCCGTGCCGACGAAAGGGTCGATTATGTGGACGTTCTTGCCAGACAGGTGACGCGAAAAGTTTCTATAGAGCGCCTCTTCGGCGCTTCGTAGCACAAAGTCAACGATCTCCACGGGCGTGTACACGATACCGAGGCGCGTAGCCGTCCTCTTGAACGCATGCGCAAAGAACTTGTCGTACAGCTCGTATATTACTTGCTGCTTGGCGGAGTGCCCGCTGATCTCCCTCACTTTGTACTCGACCTCCTTGTAGAAGTCTTCGAGGTCCGCCAGCTCGCTCTCGAGCCCGTGCTTCTTTAGCGAGTCGATCATCCCGTTCATGGTGTTTGAGATCGGGTTGCTCTTCGTAAACGTGGCGGACTGGAACAGCGTGTCAAAGACGCGGCCCATAACCATGTGCTGCGACAGCATGGAGATCGCCTCGTCCTCAGTGATGTAGTCGTTGATTATCTTCCTGAGTCCCTCGTGGAATGACCCGAAGCTGCGCCGAACGTCCGGGGTCGTCTTGATCAGTTTCCGCATGCGCAGGGTTATGCGCTCGACGATCTTTGCCACGTCGACGGCCCATGACTCGAGATACCTCGTGTCGCCCACCTTGTCAGCCAGCCTCGTCCTGATCAGCCTCAGGAGGTCCTCTACGTCCATGCCGTCCTCGTACGTGGAATCCGACAGGATCGGCGCGCTCGGGCCGCGCGGCTGGCTTTGAATCGTGCCTAGGGGCATTCGCCATACCAGGTTCGGCATCTTGCCGGACACCAGATACTGGTCGATCCGGTCGTCGTGGGAGCGGAGCGCACGGACCACGTTCCACACCTGCCCGTACTCCTCGTTGCCCTCGAGCGTCATCTGGATCGATGCGCTCTTTTTCACCACGACGGGGATCACTATGTAGCCGTACTTCGTGCTCTTGTCCCTCGAGGAGCGCATCACCCTGCCGACCGCCTGGATGATCTCAACGGGCGAGCTTCTGTTGCCCATGAAGATGACGGCGTCCAGCGTCGGCACGTCTATGCCCTCCGTGAGGCACCGCGCGTTCGTCAGTATGCGGCATTCCGTCGCATCCTTGTCGCTCTCTTCCAGCCAGACCAGGCGGTTGCGCCTCTCTAGGGCGTTGTGGCGGCCGTCCGTGTGCCACACGGGGAACTTGGAGTCGGCGCCATCGCCTCCAGCCGCAGATGCGACGCGGGGAAAGCCCTCGTTGAAGTCCACCGACTCCCTTATGCTGTTGCAGAACACGATGGCCCTCTGCAGCGGTATGCTTCGCGGCCTTGGGCTGGCCGCACCGTCGCCGCCGATGACGATGCCGTCCATTTCGGGGTCGCGCAGCGCGCGCCAGCAGCCGATCATCTTGGCTATTTTTTCTATGTTGAGCTTGGACGACGGATCCGCTACGTTTGTAAGCGCGACTGCCGCCTCGTCCTCCGTGACGGTCAGTACGACGACGCGGTAGTCCGACAGGAGGCCGTTTGCGATTGCGGCCGAGAAGCTGAGGCGGTACAGCTCCCTTCCGTACCACTCCTCCCTGTCCATGGAGTATGCCACAAAATCCTTTCCGTACTGCTCGCCCGCGGCCTTCATCGCCTTTTTGGTCCTGGGCGAGTACACCCTTGGCGTGGCCGTCGTGTACAGGCGTCTCTTTGCCCTGATGAACTTGTCGTCGTGGACGGCGACAAACGGTGACGTGGCGCCCTTCAGCTGCCCCTGCTTCTTTTTCCCCTCCGTGCCCCTGTGCGTGGCTAGCGGCGCATCTGTTCCCACGCCCACGGTCCGGTGTGCCTCGTCGCATATGACCAGGTCGAATGCCTCGCCCCAGATCTTCTGGGCCGCCGACACCTCTGCGAGCGACTGGTACGTGGAGAATACGACAGTGAGCTTTTTCCTCTGCCGGGACTTTAGCTGGCTGGCAATGCGGGTCTTGTCCGTTGTTACGGGTATCTCAAGCTCTGCCAGCGACGCATCCTCGTCGTTCTGGCCAGTGCGCGTGTCAGAGCAGACGCCGATGTACCTGTGCGGCATGCGCCGCTGTTCTGCCCACTCCCTCATGGTCTGCTGCAGCAGGCTGATCGAGGGGACGAGGTACAATACCGCCCCCCCCCCCGAGAGCAAATCCTCTGATATGAGGAGTGTGGCAAAGGTCTTGCCCGTGCCGCATGCCATTATGAGCTTCCCTCGCTTCACGCCGTTGTCCCTGAAGGCGGTCACGACTGCCTTGCGCGCATCCTTCTGGTGAACGGCCGGGGAGTGCTGCTTGGCCGGGCGTATCGGCTTGGCCAGGTCCGACAGCGCATCCCAGTCGACGTTGCTGTCGTCAAGCTTCTTGTAGTCGATCAACTGGCAGTCGTGCTTGTTGATCTCCGTCTCTTGGTTCTTGGTGAGACGCTTTCCGGTGTACACGAGTATGGCCTGGCCGTAGGGGGAGTCTTTTCTCGAGGTTGCGACCAAAAACTTGGCGAGGCCTGCCCACGCAAGCGGCTTGTCCTTGCTGTAGAACTTGCACTGGATTGCGGTGAACGTCCCGTCCTGCTCCCGTGCGACCAGATCGATTCCATAGTCCTGCCCGTCCCGCTTGGGGTTCCCCTCGTCGTTCCATAGCCAGACGCCCGTGAACCGCTGGCCGCCGTACACGGGATCGTGCATAAAGTACCTCTTCATAACGCGCTCAAAGAGCTGCCCCTTGCGCGATTTGTCGATGCCGGTCTTTAGGCGGGCGATCGCGTCCGCGAACGCAAACCTGGCTCCTGTCATGCAGACACCCCGGAAGCAAGTCGCATGTGGCTGCGCGCTAGTGCTGCCCGCCGCAGGGGAGTGGACGCGAGTCCGACACTCCTGCGCCGTGCGGGCAGGGCGCGGGTCGGTTCGGGAAGCGGGGGCGCGTGGGATGCGGGCTGTGTCTGATCCTTTTCCATGGCCGCGGTCGCCGCCCGCCTAGGGCGCATATAATAAAATGACGCTTGCGCGCATCCGCATGCTCGGCGTGATGGGCCGGATGCGGCGGGCGTATCGCACGCGCCTGTGGCGCTGCCGGGAGCGGGATCTTGCGCAGGGCGACATGCTCGCTCCGGGCTGGGGCGCCGCGGTCATGGAGGGTGCCGAACGTCCTGCCTAGCATGCAGTGTGATGCTGATGGCCCTCTCGCCGGGCGCAACGGCGCTAGGCCGCCGAAGGCCGAAAGACCGAGGGCGGCGCTGTCGGCTGTGACCGCTCCGGTGCCGCCCTAGATGGGCTCCGCCTTGACATGGTTTTGTTCTCCCTTCCGGCAACCTATATCCGCACCCCCCCGCGCCGCGGGACATGGGCGGCGCGAATGCGGACATCGCCGATGCGCTTGCCGGGGCGATATCCAGCGATGTCGTGCGCGGCGACGACGATGCCGCCATGTTCTACGCGGCCGATGCGGGCCCCTTCGAGGCGCGCCCGGCGGCAGCGGCCGTCCCCCGCGGAGAGGACGAGGCGGCCGCCGTAGTCCGCATTGCCGCGGAATGCGGCGTGCCCGTGACGGCGCGCGGTGGCGGGACGGGGCTGGCCGGCGGCGCCGTCGGCGGCGGCGTTGTGCTGGACATGCGGATGCTCGACGGCGTCGAGATCGACGCAGGCGGCGGCGATTCGATCTCCGTCACTGCCGGCGCCGGCGCCCCAAAGGGGGCGATCGACGAGGTTCTCGCCGCCCGCGGCGCGTTCCTGGGCCCGAACCCGTCGGTGGGTCCCTACTGCACGGCAGGCGGGATGGTGGCGACAAACGCCGCCGGCAGCCGCTCCCTAAAGTACGGATCCGTAATCGACAACCTGCTCGGCGTCAGAATCATCGACGGGCTCGGCCGGACGGCCGACCTGCCGGCCGATGCCGACCTGTCGGGCCGCATCGCGGCGGCGGCCCGGGGATGCGAGGGCGATCCGGCCGCCGGCTTTCCGGCCGTCGAAAAGAACTCGTGCGGGTACCGCATCGACGCGGTCGGCTCGGCCGCCGATGCGCACAGGGCGATTGCCGGCTCGGAGGGGACGCTCGGCATCGTCGTGTCGGCCCGCCTGCGCGCATTCGAGCTGCCCGAGTCGAGGCGGCTCTACGTCGTCGCATGCGGGTCGCATGCCGATGCGGCGGCCGACTGCATTGCGCTGCGCGGCGCGGCCCCGTCTGCGCTAGAGTACGTGGACGGGCGGACGCTGTCGCGGATGGGAGGGGGCGCCGGCGGCATGGCCGGCATGCCGGACGGAACAAAGTGCGCCCTGCTCGCCGAGTTTGATGCCCCCGCCAGGGGCGGAGCGAACGCCCCGCCCGAGGCGTCCCGCATGGGGTCGCTGCGCGGGACCGTAGCCGACTCGACGGAGTCCGAAGCGGACATGCGCAGGTGGTGGCGCCTGCGCGACACGGCCCTGTCGGCCACGCTGCGCGGCGGGGGCGGGAGGTCGGGGCCGCCGCCGGCGTACGTCGTCGAGGATGCCGCGGTCCCGCCGGGCAGGGTCGGCGACCTTTTGGCGCTGATAGCCGCCCTCGAGGAGAGGTTCGGGCTGGATGCGACCGTGTACGGTCACATCGGCAGCGGCAACCTGCACGTGCGGCTCTCGGGCGGGGACGGGGACGACTTTGGCGGCGTGGGGGACCGGTGGCCCGAGGGCCGCCCGCGCATGCGGCGCATCGCCGAGTGGTACCTCGGCAGGGTCGTCGCGATGGGAGGGACGATCACGGGCGAGCACGGCGACGGCCTTGCGCGGACGTGGCTCGTCGCCATGCAGTACGGTACGCCTGTACTCCGGCGCTTTGCGGCCCTAAAGGCCCTGCTCGACCCGCGCGGGATACTAAACCCGGGCAAGGTCGTGCCGGGTGCGGCCGCGCGGCTCGGGCCGGGGCGCGCCGGGCCTTCCTAGAACTTCCACTCGTCGGACAGGCCGTTCCACAGGGGGCGGAACACGCTCGGGTCCCTGCCGATCTCGCCCTCGATCCTGTTCTTGAGCGCAAAGAAGAGGTTTTCGAGCGCGTCGACGCCGCCGTCCTCGAACGCCTCCTTGCCGACCTCTGCAATCCTTTCCTTCTTGGCGGCTGCCTCTGGCGCGCCGGGGCTCTGCAGGCAGAACGTCATGAGGTCTACGAGCTCTTCCTCTAGGGCCGCGTCCATGCGGGGGCGCCGATGCAGCGCTATTTACGCCTTTGGCGGTAGCGGCGGGCCGCCGCCCTGTGCCGGCGCCGGCATGGTTCGATTGGGCGTGCCTGCCTCCCTGCCTGCCTTGCACATGGCCGCACCGGCAGGTTTAAGCGGGGGCCGTCGGGCGCCGTGGCGTGGCAGTGCGGCGCGTGCACTTTGACACGTGGGCGTTCATGGAGGTGCTCCTCGGGGGCAAGTATGCGGACATCTTGGATGATATCATGCGGCGGAGCGGCCCTGGCTCTTACTCTCTGGTCGCATCCCAGGCGGCGCCGGGCGAGGCCGATGCCGTCATACTGCGGCGCGGGAAGGGTGCCGCCCGGATGCTGCTCTCGCTTCTCGCGCTGCTCTTCGACCATCGGATCGATCCGAGCAGGTGCATGCCGCCCCTTGATGCCGCCGTACTGGCAATCGTCAACGAACTGATGGATGTAGTTCCGGCATTGGACATGACCGACAGGATCATACTTGCCCACGCCTTGGCCGACCCCGATTCGGTATTTCTTATAACGGGCGATCGCGCACTGCTTGAAAACGAGGCGATTAAACACTACGAGGGGAGGCTGCGAGCCCAAGGGCGCCGCAACGCAAAGCTAGAGATTGTCAAGCCGACCGAAACATACCACGTCTCTTGATCTCGTCGAACGCATCGTCGACGACCTCGGGGTCACGCCGCGTCAGTTCTAGCGTCCTATACATAATCCACGAGGGGTTGTGGAAAAAAGCTGACCTCGTGTGAAAGATTGTTGACAACGTGGGTCAACACCCCCGTCGGCGCATGCGGGTCATGCCAAGGAAAGCAGAGGCACCAAAGGGCGGGGCGTTCCTTCCGGAGACAAGCGCCGAGGAGCTGCTCACCATGTCAAAGAGTGCCACAAACGGGATCGATGCGATAAGGTACATGGCCATGCACATGAGGAAGATCGGCTGGGAGATCGACCAGATTGCCGAGGGCTTGGGGCGCAGCCCCGAGACGATCAGGAGATGGCTCACGCGGGCGCACAGGGAGGGCATCGGCGGTGTGCCCCACGTCAAGAAGGGGACGCTCTGCCGGCTGTCCGTCGAGGAGCGCGGCGAGCTGGCCTGCGACATCGCGACAACGCGCCCGATCGACCACGGCCTTGTGGGCACCGCATGGGACTACAAGACCGTCCAGATCCACATCAAGAACAAGTTCAAGAGGGAGTACACGTACAACGGCACGCACCGGCTTCTCCAGAGGATGGGCATCCGCCCGATGGCGCCCCGCCCCGTCCATCCCGACGGCCTCGGCGAGGAGGAGCAGTACGAGTACAAGCGCGCAATGCGGGCCCGCGCCCAGTCGCTCCACAGGCAGGGCTTCAAGGCGCAGGGCGGCGCCGACGAGGTGCACATCGCCGTCGACGAGCGGCCCACCAAGGGGCTCGGGATGAAGGGAGGCCGTCCCGTGTCCGTGCCGTCGTCGGTGGCAATGGGCCGCCTTACGTGCTTTGTGGCCCTCTTTGACGGCGCCCTGTACATAATGCGGGCCAAAAAGAACGCCAACACCGACGAGTTCATAAGGTTCTGCAACATGCTGTTGGAGATCGAGGGCATGGTGCTGCTCTGGGTCGACAACGTAAGGTACCACAAGTCAAAGCGCTTTGAAAAGTACCTCGAGGACAACCGCGACCGCCTGCGCGTGTTCTACCTGCCCGAGTACACGTCGCCCCTGGCCGTCGCCGAGACCGAGATGGGCCCCATCAAAAAGGCCGCCGCCAAGAGGTCGCCAAAGGACAGGGAAGATGTGTGGAAGGCCCTGTGCGAGGCGGCCGCTGCGGATGACCTGCCCGTCAAGCAGCTGTACGGATGGATGCGCATCTACGACCCCGATCCCGGTCCGACGGCGATGGCCCCCAAGTACGAG
Organism: Cenarchaeum sp.; assembly: GCA_965242695.1. Taxonomy (GTDB): domain Archaea; phylum Thermoproteota; class Nitrososphaeria; order Nitrososphaerales; family Nitrosopumilaceae; genus Cenarchaeum. Next base: position 637,154 of record CBDESU010000001.1, read on the forward strand.
TACGACGGCGACCTGCTCATCGTCAGGTCGGACGCGCCGCCCGAACCGGCGCCCAAGCGGGGCAGGATCAAGTCGGCGTCTGGCGACGACGGCATCCTGACGTTCGAAGAGTTCAAAAAGATCCCGAAAAGCGTGTTTGACTCCGACGGCAACATGCTCAAGCCCTTCCTGATGCTTCCAACAGGAGCGCTGCGCAACATGGCGCCTGGCCTCTACACCCCGTAACGCGCGACGGCCAATCAAGAATGCGCGCTGCCGGATGCCTGCCGCCGGCAGCGTTCCCTGTTCCGCAATTGAGCCGTCCGTATGTGCACAACAAAGGTGCGGCAGGACATATCGCTTCCAACATGAGTCGCATTTCTGGACTTGATATTTTTACCCCCTTTCCCATTTTCCACCAATAAAGAAATACCCACATTGGCTCATGGATTACGTATAGCTTTCAATCCTTCCATACTCCAACCGCCGGTCACCCTCAGTGCAAGCATCGTGTTTGCAGCGTCCAGCCACGCCTTGCTCCTGCCCTCGACCATGCCCAGGAACTCGCCCTCCCTGAACGATCCGGGCAGGACGGGCTCGGCCGCGGCGTACACGGCGCTGTCCTCGTCGGACAGACGGTAGATGGCGTCGGCCATCTCGTACGCCGCCGGCCCGCCGTTTATGTAAATGTCAAAGTCGAACCCCATGTCCAGCCCAAAGTACAGGGCCATGTAGGCGTACTGCTGCACCCTGTCGACGACGGCCAGCCCCTCCCTGCCGGGCGCGAGCGGGGGGCCAAACTCCATCAGGCCCCTCGACGCCAGGTACTTTATGAACCGGGCAAGCGGCGGCAGCATCTCGTCGCGTGCGCTCCTGCCGATCATGTCGAGGCGCTCCTCGCGCGACTTTTGGGGCGGATTCATGAGGCGCTCGGGCAGCGCAACCGCAAGGGCCATGCCGGCGCCCGACGCGCAGGGCCCAATAAGCCTTTGCGTGCGGGCCGCGCGGGATCCTGCGCCCGAAAGGGCGGGCGGCGCGCCATTTCACCGTCTCCGCGATCCTGCGCGGGCGGTCGCGCCGCCCCCGACCGGGACACTAGACATAGCAAGCGAGCCGTCCAGTGCGGGGTGGCGCAGGCTGCGCTCAGGCCGCCGCCGTTCATGCGGCCCCATCTGGTTGGGCTGCCCGCCGCCGCCCTCTGTTCTGCGGCGGCGGCAGCGCCCGCGGCCCCGCCGTCGATCGACGACATGGCCATGGAGCTTGTGTGAGAGGAGGGTCGGAACCGCCGCGCTGCGCGCCGTGAAAGGCGCCGTGTGGGCGAATGGACCCGTGGGATGCCGCCGCGCGCGGGGCACCGGCAGGTTTAAGCGAGGGCCGCCGGGCGCCGGTACATGGCAGTGCGGCGCGTGCACCTCGACACATGGGCGTTCATGGTGGTCCTCCTCGGGGGCAAGTATGCAAACGTCCTGATTGATATCATGCGGCAGAGCGGCCCGGGCTTGTACTCACTCGTCGCGTCACAGGCCGCGCTGGGCGAGGCCGACGCCGTAATACTGCGGCGCGGGAAGGATGCCGCCCAGATGTTCCTCTCACTTCTCGCGCTGCTCTTCGACCACCGGATCGATCCGGGCAGGTGCATGCCGCCCCTTGACGCCGCCGTGCTGGCGATCGTCAACGAATTGATGGCCGTGGCCCCCGAGCTGGACATGACCGACAGGATCATACTTGCCCACGCCCTGGCCGATCCGGACTCTGCCTTTTTCATAACGGGCGACTACAGGATGCTTAAAAACAACGCTGTCAAGCGATACGAAGAGCGGCTGCAGGCCCAGGGGCGCCGTCGTGAAAAGCTTGTGATTATACGCCCCACCGCAGCATCCCACGTCTCTTGATCTCGCCTAGCGCATCGTCGACGACCTCGGGGTCGCGCCGCGTCAGCTCCAGCGCCCTGTCCCTCAACCCTGCCAGATCCCACCCGCTGTCCATGTTTAAGTCCAGCATCGTGGTCGCCGCGTCCAGCCAGGCCTTGCTCCTGCCCTCGACCATGCCCAGGAACTCGCCCTCCCGAAACGACCCGGGCAGGACGGGCTCGGCCGCGGCGTACACGGCGCTGTCCCTGTCTGCAAGCCGGTCGATGGCGTCTGCCATCTCGTACGCCGCCGGCCCGCCGCCCATGTAAATGTCAAAGTCAAACCCCATGTCCAGCCCAAAGTACAGGGCCGTGTAGGCGTACTGCTGCACCCTGTCGATCACGTCCACGCCCTCCATGCCGTCCGCGAGCGGGGGCCCAAACTCTATCAGTCCCTTTGATGCCAGGTACTTTATGAACCGGGCAAGCGGCGGCAGCAGCTCGGCACGGGCGCTCCTGCCGAGCATGTCGAGGCGCTCCTCGCGCGACTTTCGGGGCGGGTTTACAAGGCGCTCGGGCAGCGCAACCGCAAGGGCCATGCCGGCGCCCGACGCGCAGGGCCCAATAAGCCTTTGCGTGCGGGCCGCGCGGGATCACGCACGGAAGGGAGGAACAGCGCCCCCTTCGCCGCTGTGATTCCACTCGGTCGCGGTCGCCGCCGCCCCGAACCATGGTGTGACTGCGGCGTGGTAAGCGAACCGTGCCGGTGCGGGATGGAAGATGTCGTGCACAGGCCGCCGCACAGAGGCCGTCGTTCGTGTGGCCCATGCCGGTTGGTCCGTGCGCTGACGCCCTCCGCTCTGCGGGGGCGGCGGCGCCCGCGGCCCCGCCACAGATCGACGCTAGGGATGCGGGCTCTTGGATGCGGGAAGTAAGGCCGGACCGCCGCCTGCGCACCATGAAAAGGCGCCGCTGCGGGCGGATGGACCCGTGCGATGCCGCCGCCCCGCGGTGTGCCGCCGGCAGGTTTAAGCGCGGGCCGTCGGGCGCAGGGCCATGGCGTTGCGGCGCGTGCACTTTGACACGTGGGCGTTCATGGAGGTGCTCCTCGGGGGCAAATACGCGGATATTCTGGAGGATATCATGCGGCGGAGCGGCCCCGGCTCGTACTCGCTGGTCGCGTGCCAGGCCGCGCTGGGCGAGGCCGACGCCGTCATACTGCGGCGCGGGAAGGATGCCGCCCGGATGCTGCTCTCGCTTCTCGCGCTGCTCTTCGACCACCGGATCGATCCCGGCAGGTGCATGCCACCGCTTAATGCCGCCGTGTTGGCCATAGTCAACGAACTGATGGCTGCGGTTCCCGAGCTTGACATGACCGACAGGATCATACTTGCCCACGCCCTGGCCGATCCAGACTCTGTCTTTTTCATAACGGGCGACACCAAGATGATCGGCAACGATGCGATCGCACGATACGAAGAACGGCTGCGGAATCAGGGGCGCCGTAGCGCAAAGCTTGTGGTTGTCGATCCTAGCGAAGCATCCCGCGTCCTTTGATCTCACCGAGCGCATCGTCGACGACCTCGGGGCTGCACGGGATCAATTCGAGCGCCCGGTTTCTAAGCCTGCGCAGATCCCATCTTCCGTTCATGTTCAGGCAGAGCATCGTGGTAGCTGCACTAACCCACGCCTTGCTCCTGCCCTCGACCATGCCCAGGAATTCGCCCTCCCGGAACGACCCGGGCAGGACAGGCTCGGCTTCCTCGTACACGGCGCTGTCCTCGGCAGACAGCCGGTAGATGGCGTCTGCCATCTCGTACGCCGCCGGCCCGCCGTTGATGTAAATGTCAAAATCGAACCCCATGTCCAGCCCAAAGTACAGGGCCGTGTAGGCGTACTGCTGCACCCTGTCGACGACGGCCAGCCCCTCCCTGCCGGGCGCGAGCGGGGGCCCAAACTCCATCAGGCCCCTCGACGCCAGGTACTTTATGAACCGGGCAAGCGGCGGCAGCATCTCGGCGCGGGCGCTCCTGCCGATCATGTCGAGGCGCTCCTCGCGCGACTTTCGGGGCGGGTTTACGAGGCGCTCGGGCAGCGCAACCGCAAGGGCCATGCCGGCGCCCGACACGCAGGCCCAATAAGGCTTTGCATGCGGGCCGCGCGGGATCTTGCACTGGAATAAGCCGTGCGCACCATTTCACCGCCGCCGCGATCCTGCGCGGGCGGTCGCGTCGCGACGAATCGGGACATGGCTGGGCGTGGCAAGCGAGCCGTGCCGGTGCGGGGTGGCGCAGGCCGCGCGCAGGCTGCCGCGCGTAGGCCGCAGTTACTCGCGTGGCCTGTCGGTCGGACCGCACGCCGCCGCCCTTTTCGATCTGCGGGGGCGGCAGCGCCCGCGTCCCCGCCATCGATCTGCGCCAGGGCCGCGGGCGCTGGCATGGGAGGAGGTAGGGCCGGAACCGCCTCGCTGCGCGCCGTGAAAGGCGCCGTTGCGGGCGAGTGGTGTCGCGGGATGCCGCTGCGCGCGGGCGGCGCCGGCAGGCTTGAGCGCGGGCCGCCGGGCGCCGTGGCATGGCGGTGAGGCGCGTGCACCTCGACACGTGGGCGTTCATGGTGGTGCTCCTCGGCGGCAAGCTTGCGAACGTCCTAGGGGAGATCATGCGGCGGAGCGGCCCGGGCTCGCACTCACTCGTCGCGTCACAGGCCGCGCTGGGCGAGGCCGACGCCGTCATACTGCGGCGCGGGAGCGATGCAGCCCGGATGCTGCTCGCGCCGCTCGCACTGCTCGCCGACCACCGGATCGATCCGGGTCGGTGCATGCCGCCGCTTGACGCCGCCGTGCTTGCAATCGTCAACGATCTGATGGCCATCGCCCCCGAGCTAGACATGACAGACAGAATAATACTTGCCCACGCCTTGGCTGATCCAGACTCTGTCTTTTTCATAACGGGCGACCGTGCCATGCTTAGGAACGACGACATACCACTATACGAGGAGCGGCTTCGGGCCCAGGGGCGTCGCAACGCAAAGCTTGTGATTATCAAGCCGTCCGAAACATACCACGTCTCTTGATCTCGCTGAACGCATCGTCGACTACCTCGGGGTCGCGCCGCGTCAGTTCCAATGTCCTGCTTTTCAACCTGTCCAGATCCCGCCAGCTGCCTATGTTCAGGTCCAGCATCGTGGTCGCCGCGTCCAGCCACGCCTTGCTCCTGCCCTCGACCATGCCCAGGAACTCGCCCTCCCTGAACGACCCGGGCAGGATGGGCTCGGCCGCGGCATATACGGCGCTGTCCTTGTCGGCGAGCCGGTCGATTGCGTCGGCCATCTCGTACGCCGCCGGCCCGCCGCCCATGTAAATGTCAAAGTCAAACCCCATGTCCAGCCCAAAGTACAGGGCCGTGTAGGCGTACTGCTGCACCCTGTCGATCACGTCCACGCCCTCCATGCCGTCCGCGAGCGGGGGCCCAAACTCCATCAGTCCCTTTGATGCCAGGTACTTTATGAACCGGGCAAGCGGCGGCAGCATCTCGTCGCGCGCGCTCCTGCCGATCATGTCGAGGCGCTCCTCGCGCGACTTTCGTGGCGGGTTTACGAGGCGCTCGGGAAGCGCGACCGCAAGGGCCATGCCGGCGCCCGACGCGCAGGGCCCAATAAGCATTTGCATGCGGGCCGCGCGGGATGTCGCACTAGAAGGATCGCGCGTCACTTCACCGCCGCCGCGATCCAGTATGGGCTGCCGCGCCGCGCCGAACAGGGACATGGCTAGGCGCAGCTAGGCGCAGCTAGGCGCAGCTAGGCGCAGCAAGCGGGCCCTGCCGGTGCGGGATGGGGCAAGCCGTGAGCAGCCCGCCGCCACTGTCCGCGCGGTCCCAACCCGTTAGACTACCGCCGCCGTCCGCGCGGTCCCAACCCGTTAGACTACCGCCGCCGTCCGCGATCCGCGGGATCAGCAGCGCCTGCAGCCCCGCAATCGACCGATGCCCGGGCCGCGGGCGCCGGAATGTGGGAAGTGGGACAGGAGCTGCCACGCTGCGCGCCGTGGAAGGCGCATTGCGGGCAAACAGACTCGCGGGATGCCGCCGCGCGCGGGAGGCGCCGGCAGGTTTAAGCGCGGGCCGCCGGGCGCAGGGGCATGGTACGGCGGCGCGTGCACTTTGACACATGGGCGTTCATGGAAGTGATCCTCGGAGGCAAGCATGCGAACGTCCTGAGGGAGATCATGCGGCGGAGCGGCCCAGATTCGTACTCGCTGGTCGCGTCCCGGGCCGCTCCGGGTGAGGCCGACGCCGTCATACTGCGACGCGGGAAGGATGCCGCCAGGATGCTCCTCTCACTCCTTGCACTGCTCGCCGACTATAGGGTGGATCCGGGCAGGTGCATGCCGCCCCTTGACGCCGCCGTGCTGGCGATCGTCAACGAGTTGATGGATGCGGTTCCCGAACTGGACATGACCGACAGGATCATACTCGCGCACGCCCTGGCCGACCCAGACTCGACCTTCCTCATAACGGGCGACTATGCGATGCTTGAAAACAAGGCCATCGTACAATACGAGGAATGGCTGCGGTCTCAGGGGCGCCGCAACGAAAAGCTTGTGATTATCAAGCCGTCCGAAACATACCGCGTCTCTTGATCACGTCGAACGCATCGTCGACGACCTCGGGGTCGCGCCGCGTCAGTTCCAGCGTCCTGGCTTTCAATCCCTCCAGATCCCAGCCGCCGCGCAGCCTCAGTGCGATCATCGTGTTTGCCGCATCCAGCCACGCCTTGCTCCTGCCCTCGACCATGCCCAGGAACTCGCCCTCCCGAAACGACCCGGGCAGGACGGGCTCGGCCGCGGCGTACACGGCGCTGTCCTTGCCGGCGAGCCGGTCGATGGCGTCGGCCATCTCGTACGCCGCCGGACCGCCGTTGATGTGAATGTCAAAGTCGAACCCCATGTCCAGCCCAAAGTACAGGGCCGTGTAGGCGTACTGCTGCACCCTGTCGATCACGTCCACGCCCTCCATGCCGTCCGCGAGCGGGGGCCCAAACTCCATCAGTCCCTTTGATGCCAGGTACTTTATGAACCGGGCAAGCGGCGGCAGCATCTCGTCGCGGGCGCTCCTGCCGATCATGTCTAGGCGCTCCTCGCGCGACTTTCGGGGCGGGTTTACGAGGCGCTCGGGCAGCGCGACCGCAAGGGCCATGCCGGCGCCCGACGCGCCCGCCCAATAGGGCTTTGCATGCGTGCCGCGAGGATCCCGTGCCGGAATGGGAGGGCGTCTCTTTGCCGCCCGCGCGATCCCGCGCGGGCGCGGCCGGCGCCTCGCCGAGCCTGGGCCATGCGCAGCGGCGGCCGCGGCCGCCGCGCGCCGGCAAAAATAGGGAAAAAGGCAGCAGCGAAGCGCTACTGGAACGGGTCGATGAACGGGCAGTTCACGATGTGGTCAGAGTCCATGGGCCTTGCGATCGAGACGGTTACGAGGCCGTCGGCGACCATCGCGTCGATGTCGGCCTTTGTCTCGAGCAAGGACGCCTCGGACGGGTCGCCCCACGTGACTAGGTATATCCTCCACATGGGCGAGTACGTCTCGTCGCCTAGCGCCGCTGTCGCGATGCCGGGCTGGAACCCGAGGGGCCCAGTCCCGGCGATGCCGTTGGTGAACTGGTACAGGTCGACGGCCGCCGGGCTGGCGATCATCGATGCGCTCGTCGGCGCGCTCACGACCCCCATCATGTCGGCGGGCCCCGCGGGCGTCGCATCCGTTACGATATAGTACGACGTGCGGCCGTCGGGCCCCCAGCCCCTGTGGGCCACGAACGTGACGGTCATCGCGTCGGTGTCGATGTCGATCACCTGTCCTCCCCCGTACGGGGTGTCGTCTGCCAGCGCCGCGTCCTCCTTTACGGCCATCTGGCCGCCGGGCCACACTATATGCGGCATGTTGAGGACTACGGGGAGCTCGGTGAGGACGACGTCGCCGTCGGCCTCTGCCTCCAGCACGTCTGCCTCGGACGTGAGCATGCGCGGCTCGGCCCCCTCGTTCCACGTGACGTGCACGTGGCCCGTCAGGGCGCTGTACTCGCCGGCCTGCTCGGGCGTGGACGTAAAGACCTCGCCTTGGTGGCCGTGCACTCCGGGTCCCTCTATGCCGTTGGTGAACATGTACGTCGTCGACAGGGCCTCGTCCGGCGCGTCGGCCAGGACGGGCGCAAGCTCTACGTTCCAACCCTTTGCCTCGCTGATGATCTGCGCATGCGTCGGGTCGCTCGAGTCGGTCGTAATGTAGTAGACCGGCTCTCCCTCGTAGTATCCCATGCTCATGGGAATGACGGCAGGCACGTTGGCCCTTGACAGGCGCAGCGTCGGCGTCCATTCTCCGTCCTTGTCCTTCATCTTGTCCTTGTCCTTCATCTTGTCCTTCATCCTCTCCTCGTCCTTGTACTTTTCCTTCTTGTCCTTCATCTTGTCCTTCATCCTCTCCTCGTCCTTGTACTTTTCCTTCTTGTCCTTCATCTTGTCCTTGTCCTTCATCCTCTCCTCGTCCTTGTACTTTTCCTTCTTGTCCTTCATCTTGTCCTTGTCCTTCATCCTCTCCTCGTCCTTGTACTTTTCCTTCTTGTCCGCCATAGCGTCGTCGGACTGCTCGGCGCCGGGCGCCGTGGCCGCCTCGTTGGCCGCCCTGGCCGCCGCGATGCGATCGTCCGCGCTAGGCTCGGCGTCCCCGCCGCCCACGGAGGATGCGCGCTCGGCGGCCGCCTCCCTCATGGACGCCTCGAACGCCTTGCGCCCGCCGGGGTACTCGGAGCACAGCCGGTCGCCGCACACCTGGTCCCGCGTGATGCCGTACGCCCCGGCCGCATGCGCGCTCTCCGGCGCGCCGCCTGCCAGCCCGTACGCAAGCCCCACGGATAGGAGGGGCAGCACTGCAAGTGCCAATAGACTCTTTCTCGTTGAATTCATTGCGGCACGGCGCGCCGGGTCGCTAAAAAGAGTTGCCCCAGGTGCGGCCGGCGCCCGCCGCAGGGCGCCACGCGCAGGCGCGCGGCCCGGCCATGCGCCGCCGCCGCAGGCGGCCCGTGCGCCGCCGCGCGGCCCGGCCGGCCAGGGCGCGGCGGCAGCGGCGATCGCCGGCAGGGCGGGTTTATAACGGGCCGCTCTTCCGCACCGGCCATGTCGGATGAACGCAGCTATGCGACCATGATCTGCTGCATGGACGGAAGGATCCACGGCCCGCTCGTCGAGTGGACCCGGAAGAAGGCCAACGTCAACTACGTCGATGCGGTCACCGAGCCGGGCGCGGACAAGATGCTCTCGCACTCGCCAGAGGTGGCCGATCAGCTACGGAGGAAGGCAAAGGGCTCGATAAGGGCGCGCGGCTCCAAGCTCCTCGTGGTGGCCGGCCACGCGGGGTGCGCGGGCAACCCCGTCAGCGAAGAGCAGCACCGCAAGGACGTTGCGGACAGCGTAAAGGTCGTGCAGGGATGGGACACCGGCGTCGACGTGGTCGGCGTCTGGGTCGGCGACGACCGTACGGTCTTTCCCGTATAGCGGGAACGCGCCCGCCCTTTTTCTGATTTTCCGCGGCATGCCGCGCGCGCGGGCCGCCCTGCCCTACGGGTGCGCCACGGCGGCCGATGCGACGTGGCATGAGGCACGAACCGGTCTCACACAAGGAGCCTGCCCTACGGGTGCGCCACGGCGGCCGATGCGACGGCCGCGGCGGCCGCGCTGCCGAGCACGACGTCGTAGGTTCCCATGAATATCTTGGCGGCGACCACGAACAGGACGCCGGCGACCAGGACTCGCAGGTACGTGTCCCTGACCCTCTTGGAGAGGCGCGCGCCGAGCATGCCGCCGGCGAACGCGCCGCCCATCATGTACAGGGCGTGCGTGAGGTTCATGTCGCCGAGTATCGCGTGCGCGGCAAGGCTCGAGGACGAGACGAACAGGAGTATGAACTGCGACGTCGGCGCGGCCCGCCACGCGGCCATTCCCATGACGACGACCAGGAGGGGCATGAAAACGACGCCGCCGCCGACGCCGAACAGGCTCGACAGGACGCCGGCAAAAAAGCTCGCGCCGGCGGCCATTACCATGACCAGGCCGGCGCGCCTGCGCCTGCCCGCCTGCCCGGCGCGCCTGCGCAGCAGCATGTACGCGGCGGACGCGACGATCACCATGGCGAAGAAGAACTTGAACATGTCGGGGGATATGTCAGACGAGATGAGCGCGCCGACTGCGATTCCCGGGACCGCCATGAGGCCTAGCGTGAGCCCCTCCCTGTAGTCGATCCTCTTCTGGCGGTAGTACGATATGGTCGACGACGACGAGTTTGCCAGTACGGCGAACAGGCTGTTGGTCGCCGCTATCGGGGGCGGGACTCCGGCGAGCGTGAGGACGGGGACGATGATCACGCCGCCGCCGAGGCCGACTATGGAGCCGAGGGCGGCCGCGGCGGCGGCCAGGCCGGCCATCCACAGGTCGATCACGGCGCGGCCTGCGGGGGGGCCGTATAAACAGCATGCGGGCGGCGGGCGATGGGGCGGCCGCCGCGGCCTCGGGGCCTCGCGCCTGCCAAGCGAAGCCCGTATATGGAGGGGGGATGCGGCAGGCTGCGTGAGCGTTGCCGTAGGGACAAAAAGGCCGGCGCAGCGGAGCGCGCAGGCCGCATCTGGACTGGAGGCGGGCCGGGCCGGCTCGGCGCTGTCGCAGGAGGCCAGGGGCGACATCCACGAGGTGCGCGCCGTGCTCAGGGCGCTCATGGAAGATCAGCCGGCGCACGTGATGGCGAAGCTAAGGGCGCGCCTCGATGACCTCTTGGACGCCCGCCTGGACGCCCGCATAGACGACAACATAGACGCCCGCATAGACGCCCGCATAGACGCCCGCGTGTACGACCACCTAGACGATATCATGGATGCGCGCATGGATGAGCGCGCGGCCGGCTTCAGGACCAGCGCGCACGAGGGCGGATACGACATAGTAGAGGTGTACAGGTACGATGTCGCGAGGCACAGCCCGATGTCCGGCAGCTGGCCGCGCGATCGGGCCTCCAAGTAGGCATCGCATGCGCTGCCAACGCAATCCTTTTGACGGCGTGCGCCCCTGCGGAGACTCCTCGCATGCTGGGCCGTCCCGGCGCGGGCCCTAGAACCGTTCGGAGGGCAGGGCAAGCCCTGCGGAGACTCCTCGCATGCTGGGCCGTCCCGGCACTTGATGCTGATGCGCCGCCTGCCCGCCCATGCCGGCCGGGAGCCCCGCCCACTTTAGGGATCGACCCTAGCTTGCGCCGCCGATCATGCGGCATGCAACGCCGTAGCCCGGCGTGCCTTGGCATGCCGCCCGATCCGCACCGACGCACCGCCTCACGGTCCAGATGCTTGCGCGAGCCAAGGATGTTGCGATCGGGTTGCTCTGCCCGATGCGATCGCGCGGGCCGGATGCGGCCTGGCCTTGGCAGCTGCGCGCGTGCGGGCCGGGCCGCGATCTTGCCAAGCGAAGCCCATATATGGAGGGGGGGTGCGGCAGGCTACGTGAGCGTTGCCGTAGAGACGAAAAGGCCGGCGCAGCGGAGCGCGCAGGCCGCATCCGGACTGGAGGCGGGCCGGGCCGGCTCGGCGCTGTCGCAGGAGGCCAAGGGCGACATCCACGAGGTGCGCGCCGTGCTCAGGGCGCTTATGGAAGATCAGCCGGCGCACGTGATGGCGAAGCTAAGGGCGCGCCTCGATGACCTCTTGGACGCCCGTCTGGACGCCCGCATAGACGACAACATAGACGCCCGCATAGACGCCCGCATAGACGCCCGCATAGACGCCCGCATAGACGACAACATGAACGCTCGCCTAGACGCCCGCATAGACGCCCGCGTGTACGACCACCTAGACGATATCATGGATGCGCGCATGGATGAGCGCGCGGCCGGCTTCAGGACCAGCGCGCACGAGGGCGGATACGACATAGTAGAGGTGTACAGGTACGATGTCGCGAGGCACAGCCCGATGTCCGGCAGCTGGCCGCGCGATCGGGCCTCCTCCAAGTAGGCATCGCATGCGCGGCCTCTGCACTCCACTTGGCGGCATGCGCGGGGGAATTCCATGCGCACTGTACTCGTCTAGGCACTTGATGCTGGAGCGCCGCCCGCCGGCCCACACTGGGCGCGAACTCTGCACACTTTGGGGATCAGCCCTACCTTGCGTCGCCGATCATGCGGCATGCAATGCCGCAACCCTTGCAACTTTGCCGTGGCGCCCGAGCTTGCCGAGCGCATCACCGCGCTAGGAATACACACTGGCATGTTTCATATCTTGGCGGCCCTGTCGTACGCGGCGAGCGCCTCGGCGTGGCGCCCGAGCTTGCCGAGCGCATCGCCGCGCCCGGCATGCCCCGATGCAATCTCAGAGTCGATCTCCACGGCCCTGTCGTACGCGGCGAGCGCCTCGGCGTGGCGCCCGAGCTTGGAGAGCATTTCGCCGCGCCCGGCATGCCCCGATGCAATCTCAGAGTCGATCTCCACGGCCCTGTCGTACGCGGCGAGCGCCTCGGCGTGGCGCCCGAGCTTGGAGAGCATTTCGCCGCGCCCGGCATGCCCCGATGCAATCTCCGAGTCGATCTCCACGGCCCTGTCGTACGCGGCGAGCGCCTCGGCGTGGCGCCCGAGCTTGCCGAGCGCATCGCCGCGCCCTGCATGCGACAGGACATATCCGCCGTCGATCTCCACGGCCCTGTCGTACGCGGCGAGCGCCTCGGCGTGGCGCCCGAGCTTGCCGAGCGCATCGCCGCGCCCGGCATTGCCCCGATGCAATCTCCGAGTCGATCTCCACGGCCCTGTCGTACGCGGCGAGCGCCTCGGCGTGGCGCCCGAGCTTGGAGATCATTTCGCCGCGCCCGGCATGCCCCGATGCAATCTCCGAGTCGATCTCCACGGCCCTGTCGTACGCGGCGAGCGCCTCGGCGTGGCGCCCGAGCTTGCCGAGCGCATCGCCGCGCCCGGCATGCCCCGATGCAATCTCCGAGTCGATCTCCACGGCCCTGTCGTACGCGGCGAGCGCCTCGGCGTGGCGCCCGAGCTTGCCGAGCGCATCGCCGCGCCCTGCATGCGACAGGACATATCCGCCGTCGATCTCCACGGCCCTGTCGTACGCGGCGAGCGCCTCGGCGTGGCGCCCGAGCTTGCCGAGCGCATCGCCGCGCCCGGCATGCCCCGATGCAATCTCCGAGTCGATCTCCACGGCCCTGTCGTACGCGGCGAGCGCCTCGGCGTGGCGCCCGAGCTTGCCGAGCGCATCGCCGCGCCCGGCATGCGATAGGACGTATCCGGCATCGATCTCCACGGCCCTGTCGTACGCGGCGAGCGCCTCGGCGTGGCGCCCGAGCTTGCCGAGCGCATCGCCGCGCCCTGCATGCGACAGGACGTATCCGCCGTCGATCTCCACGGCCCTGTCGTACGCGGCGAGCGCCTCGGCGTGGCGCCCGAGCTTGCCGAGCGCATCGCCGCGCCCGGCATGCCCCGATGCAATCTCCGAGTCGATCTCCACGGCCCTGTCGTACGCGGCGAGCGCCTCGGCGTGGCGACCGAGCTTGGAGAGCATTTCGCCGCGCCCGGCATGCCCCGATGCAATCTCCGAGTCGATCTCCACGGCCCTGTCGTACGCGGCGAGCGCCTCGGCGTGGCGCCCGAGCTTGGAGAGCATTTCGCCGCGCCCGGCATGCCCCGATGCGATCCCGGTATCGATCTCCACGGCCCTGTCGTACGCGGCGAGCGCCTCGGCGTGGCGGCCGAGCCATGCCAGCGCATCCCCGTTGCATGCTGCTATGACCGACGTCCGTTCGCCGGGACCGATGCCGTCGCACCGCTTGACGACGGCCTCGTAGCACTCGCGCGGCGGCGGCAGCTGCCGGCTTGCCTCGAACCGCTCGGCCGCCCTGGCCTTCGACATGTCCATTATGACGAGAGCCTCGGGCCATGCCGCAAGCATTATTCTGGCGAACTCCTCCACCGTCCAATACGAGATGCGACCGTCGATGAGCGCATCGGCCATGGCGTGGACGACCGCATTGCGCTCCGGCGTCAGGCGGCCCAGGGCGGCGGCCATCTCCTTGGTGAGGATGCGGCCCATGCCGCACCTGTCGAGGACTGACCTGATGTCGTCGACCGACGAGATGTTCGTGTCCGCCGCGACGATATCGACCCATTCCATGCTCCTGCTGCGCTCAAAGGTGTCCCGCCGGACGACCGCCGCGGCCTTGTCCTCCTCGGGGTGCTCCCTCAGGTAGGCGGCCAGGACGTACCTACATATCTGCTCGATCGCCGTCACAAGCCTGACGACCAGCATGTTGAGGTCGTCTGGCTTGCAGCTGCCGAGCAATACGACGAGGCGGTAGAGCCTGTCGAACACCACTACCAGGCCACCGGGCGGCGAGGCTGCCGCCATGCGAACGATAAACCACCTGCCGCCCATGCCCGGCGCCCCGCCGCGCTCCTTATACACCTTGCGGCTCTTGATCCTACCTCCTCCCACAGCGAATCTCCTGCGGCCGAGGCGCCGGGGCTCCCAGACTCCAGCCCTGTCCGGCGGGGCGGGGCGGGGCGGGGCGGGAAGGAGCGGCTAGCCTGCCGGCCCCCCGCCCTGGCGCCTCTGCCCCCCCCCCGCCTGCGCCCCTCCCCCCCATCCTCCGCGCCGCCAGACGTATAGCCCCGCCCAGGCGCGCCGCCGCGATGATCCACGACGTCGCGTTCCGCGGCCACCCGAACGTCAGGTCGCTCCACCGGACAACGATCGAGGTGACGACGGCGCGCTCGCTCACGCCGGCCGGCGACTGCATCGTCGGAGTCGGGGCCGACTGCGGGTGCGCCGGGCTCCCCGACAGGCTAAGGGCGGAGCTGCGCGGCGGCCGGACGCGGGTGCGCATCACGCTGCTCGCCGGCGGCCTAGAGTACGCCGTAGTGGGGCGCGGCGATCCGCGCCTTGCCCTGTCGCACCCCGACGACATCGTAATACGGCGCAGCTCGTTCGCCTGCCCGCGCACGCTCGCCGTGGGGTGCGACGGCGCGGCCTCGGACGTGCCGCGCGAGATGGCATCGTACCTGTCGAGCCCGAACGCGCGCGGCGTGCTGCGCATAGAGGCGCCCATATGACGGGCGGCGGCGCCCCGCGCCCTACTCCTTGCGCTTGGCGGCCGACCTTGCCGCGTCCCTGAGCGGGTTTGCGCTGCGCGACGACGCCCCGGACCCGAGGCGGTCGCGTATCTGCGCGAGGATCATCCCCGCGCCCTGCCCGCCGTACTTTTCGCCGCCCGGCCCGCCGCCGGCGGCCCCGGCCGCCGATCCGCTCCCCCCCGCGGCCCCCGCCCCGTCGATGATCGCGTCGATCTCGGTGCCCTTGTCGACGAGCACGTTGGCGACGTGGCCGTCGAGCGTGCCGTTGCCGATCAAATAGTACGCGAATACCGTATTCTTCTGCCCTATGCGGTGCAGCCTGTCCTCGGCCTGGAGGTGTATGGCGGGGCTCCAGTCGAGCTCGGCGAACACGACGTACCGCGACGTGTTTAGGTTTATCCCGACGTTGCCGGCGCGCAGGCCGGCGACCATGAGCCTCGTCCCGCCGGACTGGAACGCGTCGATCGCGTCCTGCCTTGCCGAGTCGGACTGCCCGCCGATTATCGAGACCGGCGAGAACTGCGAGAGCCGCTCGCACAGCATCGCGTGGATCGACCGGTGGTGGCAGAACACGACGACGCTCTCCTCGATCTCCATCGCGTTGCCGACAAAGTCGACGACATGCGGGACCTTTGCGGCCCCGGCGGCCTGCCGCTCGCGCTGTATGGCGCGCTGTATGGCCGTGTGTATCTCTGGGTTCGGCGTGCCCCTGCCGAGCGAGAGCGATCCCCTCTCGGACTCTAGCTTGTCCCATATGCGCCCGAGCTCCCTCATGTAGTAGTCGGTGTCGGCGTCGATGTACTCCTTGTGGCGGACCTTGTCCTTGAGCTCGTCGAGGACGTCTGCCTTGCGGCGGCGCAGCATCACGTGCTTTTGCAGGTCGCGCCTGAGCTGCTCGCGCCTCCGCTCGAGCACTATCGCCTTGCCCCTGTCGTTGACGTAGCAGTAGTAGTTGCAGAACTCGGCAAAGCTGCCGAGCAGCCCGGGCTTTAGCATGTCGACGATGGGCCATATCTCCGAGCCGCGGTTGTATATGGGGGTGCCGGACAGCCCTATGCGGTGCTCTACGGTCGGCAGGTCGGACATCTTTCGGACGGCGGCGTACTTTTTCGTCGACTTTGAGCGCAGGTTCTGCACCTCGTCGCACACGATGGTCCGTATGCCGGCGGCGGCGAGCTCGTCGGCACGCCTGTCGAGCATCTCGTAGTTTATGATGTACAGGTCGTGCCTGCCAATGTCGCCGTCCTTGCCTCCCCGCACGATGGCCGACGACGGCGGCGTGTCGGCCATGACGCGGCCGTTGCGGCTCTTCCTGCGCATGAACCTGCCGATCTCGCGCTGCCAGTTCGGCAGTGTGACGAGCGGGGCCACGATGAGGGCCGGCAGGGCGCCCTTTTCGGTCGCAAGGTACGCGAGCGTCTGGACGGTCTTGCCGAGGCCCATCTCGTCGGCGAGCAGCGCGTTGCCCGACGACTTTATGAGAAAGTCCAGGCCGCTTGCCTGGAACTTTAGGAGCTTGCCGCTGAACTGGGGGCCGGGCTTTGCCCTGCCGAGCCTCGGCAGGCCGTCGTCGCCGGCGCCGCCCCTGCCGTTGCCGCCCGACTTGCCGCCCCTGGCGGCCGCCTTGGCCAGCCTTGCCGCCCGCCTCTTCCAGACGGCCGTCGATATGATCTCTAGGGGGTAGCGCTCTATTATCCACTTTAGGTGCGTTATGCTGCCGGCGTTGTCGGGGATGATGGCCTCGTCGGGGCCGTCGCCGCACCACGACTGCGGGACGAGCTGCGAGACCATGCTCGCCGCGCGCGGCCCCGTCACCTTCCAGCTCCACGACTGCGAGTACTTGTCTAGTACGTACTCGAGCGTGCCAAAGTCCCTCATCGTCGCCTCCGTGGTTTTTGCGGGGCCGCGGCGGCCGCTTATGAACCTTGGCGGCCGGGCGATCGCGATCGCCGCGGCGCCTGCGGGCCGGGCGGGGGGAGGGACGGTACGCGCCTGCGGGCCGGGCGGGGGGAGGGCGGGGAGGATGAGGCGGGCGGCCCGCGGCCCGCTCCTGCGATCGCCCCGTGCGGCAGGGTTCGGGCGCGCCGGGATGCGGCCGCGCCCCTGGCCGGACTGCTATGCGCGCCGGCGCGGCGCAGGAGTGCCGGAGCCGATCGCCCGCCGATCGGGGCGCTGCGGCGGGGATCGGGCCTCTGCCCGCGGCCCGCCCTGCATGCCATTCTGGCCAAAGATCGCGCCGGGCCGTACCGTGGGCCCTTTCCTGCCCGGCGATTCTTGTCCTCTGGCCCGCGCGTAATGCTCCGCGCAGTAGGCGCGCACTATCCCCCGCGTTCCCTCGCTTTCCGGCGGGCGGCGATCTCCCGTGTCGTGAGCAGCATCGACCCGGGCGGCTTCGGCTCCACCCGCCTCAGGCCTGCGATCGGCTGCGAGTTGCGCCGCCTCTCGGCTATGGCTCTCTGCGTCTCCGGCTCGTCGTAGTCTGGGTCTCCCGGGGTGGCCATGTTGCGGGTAAGATCCATCGCCCTTTTCACGGCCTCGACCTGCTTGGGAGAGGGCCCGCGCCTGAGCTTTTCCACAAAGTCGTCCCACACGTCCGGCGGGAGCGGCGGCACCGGGGGCGGCAACATTGCGAACGCGGCGACACGGCATGTTGATATGCGTTGCCTAGGCCTTGTTGAGATGCGACCGTGCGGGCGCTGGTGTACGAACGGCGCCATTCCGGCCCATAGAATGGACGTTTGTGAGGCAAACATGGCAAGCGGCATGCATAACGGCGCAAGCCGCACCAGGCCTTGAACGTGGCGGGCGAGGGGCGGCATTGGCCTGCGGGCGCCGGGGCGGCGCAGGCTGCCGGTGGACTTGCGATGCCCCGACTCGCAGGGCGGGCGGCAGGAAGAGCCGCCAGCGCGTCGGTTGGCGTGTGAGCGGTGCGCCGGCATGATGCCTGCCATGTGCCGACTGTCCACTCCCGCCCAACATCTTCGCTTCCCGGGCCCTGGAGGGACTGACACCGCCACACTTCCTACTCTTCTGTTCCGCCCCGCCGCGCATTGAGCAGCGGGACGAGCCCCTCGTACGCGCGCCTCGCCTCGCCGGCGACGCCATCCTTTAGCAGCGCCCCGCCCTCCAGCATGCGCGCCGGCCGCACCTCAATACGCGCGATCGGATGGCGCACGCTGTCCATCCCGGGTCGCACGGCCGCCGCTAGGCGCCGCCGCGCCTCGATGCGCGAGGCCGCCGAACCGCCCCTGTCCAGACCCTTCGGCTGGCGGGAGGCTGCACTCGCATCACTAACCTCGATGCGCTCGGCCTCCGCGCCCGGCCCGGCCGTGTCGCTCCATCGCACCTGCACGCCGCCCCGCGCGTCCATCTCGACGGCAGCCGGCGGCGCATACGCCTCGGCCGCGGCCGCCCCCTCTAGCGCATTCTCGAGCAGCGCGATGTCCGCGGCCCTCTCGCCCCTGCCCCCAGACAGATTCCCGTAGAACCTGGCGTTGTACCCGGCCGCATCGTAGATTTTGTAGCTGCACGAGCGCTGCAGGGCGGGGTGCATCTCCGAGGCGCTCCATATTCCGCTGTCTGCGATCGTAAACGCGGCGGGCGACAGGAACAGCCGCGACAAAGACTGCGGCGCGAGCGCAACCCCGCCCCGCCTGCCGACTACAATCTCGGCCGGCTCCCACACCGGGCTGCGCCTCGGCTCCAGGGCTGCCGTTGCATCCCGCGCCAAGATGCCAAGCACGACGGGCCTTCCCGACGACTCGACGGCGGCCCTGCAGTCGCGCACGGCCCTCTGCAGATAGTGTCTGCCCTCGCCGCCGAACATGACGTGCCCGTACTCTACCACCCCGGTCGCGATGCAGCCGTATGCCCTGCCCGCCGCCTCCATCACGTTGTACATGGCGTACGGGACGTGGTCGAACAGGCCGTACTCTCCGATTCCGGCGTACCACGGCCGCACCTCTTGCACGCCGGACTCTGGCACGACGGCCGTGCGCCCGCCGGCGCCGCGCCCTATGAAGAAGCGCCCGCCGTGCTTCCCGCGCAGCTCTACGGCGCGCCGCACGGCCGATGCGGCTTCCGAGAGGATCGCGCCGTGCGGGCCGTCCGGGACCTCGCCGTCCAGGGCCGCGCCGAGCACGGCCAGGGCGGCGGGATCCCATTGCTCGAACTCGGGCGGCAGGCGCGCCTTGCCGGGCGGGGGGAGGATCGCGGCGCCCGCGCCGTGGACGGCCCGCCACGCCCCGCACTCGCTCCACTCGGGAGGCGGCGCGGGCGGGGGATGGTCAGGGCGCCGGCCGTCCCCTGCGCGGCCGGCCGCCGGCGTCGGCCTCGTGTTCTCCATCGATGGGGGCCAGTGGAGGCGGCCCTCGCCGCGGTCCGTCTCTAGCCCGCCCCACTCGCCCATGCTGGGCCCAGGCCGACCTGGGATTAATGGCTGCCGGCGGCCCGCCGGCTACTCCTCGCCGCCTTGGTTGTGGGCCTGGACCGAGTGCGGCGGCGTGTTCTCGTCGTGGCACTCGCACCTGCACTTGTACGTGCTGTGGTTGCTCAGGCAGTCGATGCACTCGTAGTGCCTGCGCCTCTCGCATGCAGAGCAGATCACGGCCCGTGGGCGCGGCGGTGGTTCAAAAGTGTTTCTGTGTGGCGGGGAGGGGACGGTGGTGGGCGTGGACTGGACGCCGCGTGGAGGGGTCGAGTCGTCCTGTGTTCGTGTGGATGGGTACTATTGCCTAGAGGCCGACCGCGCACTTGGAGGCAGAACAGGCGCGCGGCGGTACGCGATTGCGGACCCATTGACAAGATTGCACCCTGCCGTGCGACAGGTGGCAGAGAATGCACCACTACGCACCAATGCACCAAGGCACTGGTCGTGCATCGCGGGCGGTGGAGACGGCCTGCACAGCCGAACGATTGACCTCATGTTGTGTCGAACGTGGCTCGGCGTCTGTGCCAGACATGGTTTTCACCCTACGGTGGTGGTTCAGATGCGAACGCCGGCTTGTCGCATGTCGGCCGATCATCTTCTGCCGCTGGGGTGCAGACTGCCGTCTGTTCTGTAGGCTAGGCAACGGGTCATCCGCCTGACTTCTAGCGGTTGAGTACCCTTGCCGCCGTGCAGGTCTCTCCGAGCCCTGCTTGCCTCGTACGGATGCTCTCCTCGCAGGACAGTCTACACTCCTCTTTTTCCGACTTGCACTTGTAATTTCTTGCATTTCCTGGGCTTTTTTCTGCTATTTGTCATTAATTTAACGCTTAAACTGCCATAGGATGTGAATATTAGGGGCTATTTGGCCAAAAAATTGGCTTGATGCACGCCTACCTTCCGATGGATTTAATATACCACAATTGCGGCGCGCGGATTAAGAGGTAGCAAGCAGTGTATCATCAACCTAGATCAGTGTATCAAAGGCCGACCGCAAGCAGGGCCCGCGCCGGCTTGGCGAAACGCAACTCTTCGGCCGCCGGTCGGGGGGGGGGGGATGCAGGAGCTGCCAGCCTCAGCAGCATCATGGGGGCGGCGCCCTCGCCAATAAAAGAGGAGGCATTTGAGGCACATCTGTCGGATGGCAAGATGCGACGCTTTGTCCTGTACGCAACCGTCTTGGTCGCGGCTCTGTCTTTGACGATGGTCATATCCTTGGTAGATGTCAACCAGTCAGCATTGTCATGGGACGGCGGGCTGACGCTCTTACCATATGCCGCTGCACATGTGGCCAGCGGATCGTCTGTGGATAAGGGCGGCATCACTGGTGGCGATCATGCAGCAGAACATGCGCTTCACAGGCCGGTCGAACGGCTTCTGCATCCGAGCGCACTATCCCTGTCATGGTACCCTCCGGTTGGCGGGGGTATCGCAGAACTTGTCTTTACGGTGACGTATGCTGGGGACATGCGGCAGGGCAATAGTGATACACAAGAATCTATTGCGCCGCCCGTCGTCCGCCTTGATGTGGCAGGATCAGAGTATACAGACCTGTACCGCGTCACGAACATTACGTCGAACATTGGGACTATTGCTCCCGACGTCTTTGAACCATACGATCCAGAGACCGAGACGGTCAAGGCCGATCTTGGAGCTACCTATACGGTGCGAGCCTTGGTTGAGTTTGTCGCCGAGGACTTTGTCCCCGTGTACGCTGTCGGGTTTGACGGCGACGTTGTAACTGTTGTTGTGGCCGCTTCAGAGCTCGTATCGATGCCATACTCCGAGTACGTGACCATGCACCAGGACTATCTTGACAACGAGCCTGACACACCTGCACCAGGCTACGCGTCACGTGCTGGCGCATTTGCGACGGAAAAGAAACGTGTCGATGACCATCTTGAATCGTCATTACAATTGCCGCCCTCTTCTCCTTCCACACGACTTGGTGAGTCTTCTATGCAGCATACGTTCAATGCCACCGGGACGGTAATGGGGGAAAATGCTACAGGCGAACTTGTACCTGTGCATGGAATAGGTGTATGTGTGTACGACCGGACATCTCCTTCTGATTACACCCTGTTGAACACCACGGCGGGAGAGCCGGCATGCAACTATACCGATACCAGTGGGAGGTATGAGATATTGCGCGTAAACGGGGCTGACCCGGACGACATGACATCTGCCGACGTATTCGTCTCGGTCGAGTCACACGGGTACGGCGGCGCAATCGATCTCTGGTTATACGATCTGGACTATGGAGTAGATTGGTACTACACCGACTCTGATACAGAATCTGATTATAGTGGAGCCCTACTCGTCAAAGACTTTGACCTCCGCGACGACGATCGCGATGATGATGGGATGGCCGGAGCTGCCAGGATAATAGATGCCATATCGGATGGGATGGCATTCTTTGAGGTTTACGGTCAGGATCCTACACACTTGACGGTCATGTGGAACCACATGGATGGGTCGCGTGCATTTTCGGGATTTTCTGGCATTTTTGATGACGGTGCATATTACACACGATCCACAGCTACAATATTTCTAGACGGTAACAGTAGCAAGACAAGCGACGATTCACGTGGAAGGTACACAATTTTACACGAGTTTGGTCACCATATACACTACGTTCATGATCCCGACTTTGAGCAGGATTGCCAAGAACATTATCTTGATGAAAAATACGACGAAGCATGTGCGTGGGGCGAGGGGTGGGCAGGTCTCGTGCCACATTTGGTCGACGAGGGCGATGAACTGCCAGATGGCGTAGATGGTATCAGGGTCAACATAGAGGCAGGGCTTGACATTTATCCTGATAAAACCCTTTCATTCGATACCTTTGAAGCGTCTGGCCGTCCCGTGGGCGAAAAGGTAGAGGGATCGGTCGCAGCTGCAATGTGGGACATGATAGATGATGCAGTGGATCCCATTTACGACACCTCCAAACCTGGCAGGCCTGAGGGTGCCGACGACATGTCATCTGGTGTGGATGGCTTACTAGGTGTATTTTTTGCCGATACATATGACAACTTTGCCGACTTTTATGACCGGTGGGAGATCGATATGCGGAGCGCCTCGGCCGAGAGCGTTGCCATCCTGCATGGCATGTCGTTTGCCATACCTAGCAACACGTCGTATTATGAGTTTATCGATGAGCTAGATGGCGTGTTCAAGTATGGTGGGGTGTCTGATCTACCCTTTATGCCAAATTACGTAGATATTTCTCACGATGGCTCGACTGTTGCTGTAACATCCGTTTTTGGGCATGGCATACAGATAATCGATGCAGAAACCGGTGCGCACAAGAACTTGCACTCCGCATATGGATACGATTATGCATGCTTGCTAGAAGCAAATCCATCTGTTTGTCTAAACGATCACACGGCACGTGGCACGGCCAATCTGGGGTTGGGTGGATTTTCAAGTATGGATGGAATCTCGTTTGGTTTAAACTCAAGCGTATTACTCGTGTCAGACAAATTCCAAAACCGTGTTCAAGTAATTGGATCTGACGGCAGACCCAACGGGGAATTTGGCACAACTGGTGACGGCAATGGTGAATTTCGAATACCGTACGGAATCACATTTCTAAAAGACAATATGACGGTCGCTGTGGCCGACAGCGCAAACAGTCGTATTCAAACATTTGAAGTTGGTAATAACGGCCATGTAGAATACAATAGCCAGTTTGAATCGTACAACACAGAAGGCAATCCATCCCGTAATATTTGGCAGCAGCTAGCAACAGGCCCAGACGGCGCCCTATACGCGGCTGGTTATATGCCACCAAGCCTGATGCCACCAAGTACTCGAATACCTCCCAGCATGTGGATATACCCAACGCCCCACGACACCTCTACTGCCACACGCATTGACGACCTGTCGATGATCAACTTGGGTGGGATCGCAGTAGATCATGGGGGCCTTGTCTATGTCTCGGACCGAGATCAAGGCAGGATTCGTGTGTACGATCCTAGTGACCTGCGTGGAGGTGTGAACGAGTCCGCAACACAACTCGGAGATCGCCATCTCACTGTGCGTGAAATATTGCAGAACGGCACCATCAGTAGTATCGGTGCCAATGCCGAGGCATTCATTGACGAATTCGGTTCACGGGGTCAGCATACGTGGCAACTGTGGAGTCCGCGTGGAGTTGCTCTTGGGCCGCCGGACGACCGTACCGGCGATGTTCGTGTCTATGTGGCGGATACAACTGGCGTCAAAATGTATGAAAAAGACCGCATGGCGCCACATGTTCAATCGGTGTGGGCACACACGAATGACGGGACGGTGGTAGCAGGCGACACGGTCGAGATTGCCGTGAACTTTTCCGAGCGCGTTACGGTGACGGGCACCCCGGTGCTAGCGCTTGCGACAGGCGAGGTGGATTCGAGTGCAACATATGTGTCGGGATCGGGTAGCCACACGCTCACGTTTAACTACACAATCACCGTTGGCAACACTTCGTCATATATTGACTATGAGGGAATTGGATCACTATCACTGTCTAGTGAAAGCGGCGATCTACCTGCGGTCATAGCCGACGGGAGCGGGAATGTGGCCGACTTGGCTTTACCAAGACGAGGAACCGCATCATCACTTGCGGCAAATGCGGCCCTGTGGATTGGCACGAGCTTGGCTGACACGCCACCATTCAAAATCGAGGCATTGCCGCCGCTTATGGCTGTTGAACACCAGCAGGTTAGGTTTGCCGTGAAGATGGCCGATGGCAGTGCTCCTGCTGCCGAAGGATCATACTCGATGACTGGTGCCCCCTCGGGTGCCGTGATGTCGCCTAATGGTACATTCACATGGATCCCAAATGAAGTTGATAACGGATTGCATGCTTTTACTGTGAGTGCTTTATCGCAGGACGACCCGAATACGTCACATATGCGAACGTTTAGGATATGGATTGCTGAAGACAACACGGCGCCCAAAATCGACTCCGTGTATGACCGGCGTGCATCTGCGCTATCTGAGATGCGGTTTGACATCGTTGCAACCGACGAAGATCTCCCTGCACAACCCTTGGAATATCGGCTGACAAGTGACCCGCTCACCTTCGCCACGGTTTTACCTAATGGCACGTTCGTGTGGACGCCATCAGAGTACGATGTAGGTACCACCGCATTCAAGGTAAACGTCACTGACAAGTTGGACGGAAGCGGCGAGCAGGGCTCTTCAACGGTGGCAGAATTTAGTATGGTAGTCGGCCCCGATTCGCCATCCTCGCCACTCCGCGTGTATGCACTGGTGACCAACGGATCCGGCGACGCACAAATACCCGTGTACGTGGCCAATCAGACCATCAGCATCGCAATGGACTTTTCCGAGCCGGTCGTAGTCCGATCTGGATCCGACGGCGGCGCACCGTACCTTGAGTTGCGCACCGGCGCGGCAGGCGAAGCCCGCGCTCCCTACGACTCTGGCAGCGGCACGAAGACGCTCGTGTTTGCGTACACGGTGCGCGACGGCGATGCGGCCGACCGCCTGTCGTACGCAGGAGCGGGCGCGCTGGCCCTCAACGGCAGCACGATAACAGTCTTGAACTCTGGCGAGACGGCGTCGACTACACTGCCAGAGACGGGGGCACTTGGCTCGCTTTCCGACTCTAGCCTCATACGGATTGATGCAGTGCGACCCGCCGTCGAGTCGGTCTATGCACTGGCCAGCGACGGGACGTACGACGAGGGCGCGCAGGTCGACATAGCCGCCAGGTTCAGCGAAAACGTGACCATTGCAGGATCCCCTGCGATCGCGCTGGAGACTGGTGCGACGGACCGCGACGCGATGTACCTCTCGGGCAACTCTACTGATACGCTGACGTTCCGCTACACGGTGCAGGCCGGCGACAACGCATCCCGCTTAGACTATACCGGCACGGATGCGCTCAGGACCGGCGCCGGAGGGTCCATTCGTGACGGGGTGGGGAACGACGCCGTCCTGGCACTGCCCGCCCCTGGAGGCCAGGGCTCACTCGGGCACAACTCAAACATTACGATCGGCATTGCAACTAGGAACGAAACGGTCGACAACACCGTGACGCTGAACATCGGTCGGGGCGGTGACACGGGGCTGATTAGCGTAGTTGACAGTGGCGACATGGCACGCATCACGCTAAACTTGAGGGGTGTTACTGGCCTGGGCGGCTCGGGCACTGCGACGTTCCCGTCGGACGGAGTCACCATAAACGCGTCGTTCGCATCCGTGGCGTTTCCGCCTGGTGTGACGGCCATGTCGGTTCCAGCCGACAACCTGCTCGTCCTATACGTTGTGGACGGCGTGCCGGACAATTCCAGCATGCAGAGGGTTCTCGGCTACGACGGCTCCAACCCTGTCGTCATCCAGCGGATCGTCGAGATCGGCGACGAGGACGGCCGCATCGAGTTCGACTCGCCCGTCCGCATATTGCTGGATGGGCTGGCCGGCGGCCGGGCTTTCTACGTCGACGGGGCCGGAGGAGCGATAACGCCCATCGACAGGGCATGCGCGGCCGACGACCTGCAGAGGGTGCAGCGCCAGCTTGACGGCGCGGGCGAGTGCCAGCTGGACTCGGACGGCGGCGACAAGATCATCTACACATACCACCTGACGCAGTTCGGCACCGTGCTGTCGGTGAGCGATGTGCCGGCGGTCCCCGACCATACATGCTCGATGCGCCTGGCACTCTCGAGCCTGGGTGTGGGGGATGCGAGGCCGGGAGTCGACTCGCCAGCCGCCTCGCAGACGGTGGTCAACTCGGGATCGCTGCCGTTCGACCGCATCGAGCTAGAGGCGACCCCGTGGTACGTCGACCTGGGCGGTGCAGAGCCCGGCCCCGACACGCGATCGCTAAACGCCTCGATCACGGAGGTGCGCGAGGAAGAGGGCGGCGCCTACAGGACGGTCTACTCGAGGGGGACTGCAGTGGCAGACGGGCTCGGGGGAGGACTGGAGGCGCCGCTGTGGTTCAGGCTCAACCTGGCTACCCACGGCGACGTGCACGGCGTCGATCTCACGCAGTACGTCACGTACGTGGCCGAGTGTGGAGGCCCTGCGGGGTAGCGGTAGGCGCGGCGGCCGCGCCGCTGACATGCGCGCGGCGGCGGTCACGATGGGCTTAATATGGCGCGCTGGCGGCGCTGGTTTGAGGGGCAGCAAGCGGTGACGTTACCGACAGCATGCGCAGGATCGCGCAAGGCGGGAGCAGACACGGCAGGGGGCGCCGGGCCGGCTAGGGGCATCCTTGCCGGGATCCGCAACTATGCACTGTGCGCGATCGCCTTGGCCGCAACCTTGTCTGTGGCCGCGGCCGTGTCGTTGCCCGATGTGGCGCAGCCGGCATCGACATGGCACGGAGGTGCGACGCTCCTGCCGCTTGCCGCGGCGCATGTGGCCGGCGGGCCGGATATGGAAGGGAGCGGCATCGCCGGCGTAGACAATGCAATGCGGCATGCGCTCCACAGGCCTGCCGAGGCCCATCTCCATCCGAGCACGCTGGCCCTGTCCGAGTACCCTGCGGTCGGCGGGGGGATGGCGGAGCTGGTCTTCGCGGTGACCTATGCGGGGGACATGCGGCAGGGCGGCACGGGCGGCGCGCAGGGGCCGGCCGAGCCGCCCATCGTCCGCCTTGACGTCACCGGATCAGAGCATGCCGACCTGTACCGCGTCACGAACATCGAGTCGAACATCGGGACGGCGGCCCCCGACGTCTTCGAGCCGTACGACTTTGAGGCCGAGACGGCCAGGGCCGAGCAGGGCGCCACGTACACGGTGCGGGCCACGATCGAGTTCGCCGCCGAGGGGTTCATACCCGTATACGCCGTCGGGTTTGACGGCGACATTGTGACGGTAAATGTGGCCGCCTCTGCGATCACGTCGATGCCGTATGTCGAGTACGTGGCCACGCAGCAGGACTATCTCGACGCCGCTTCAGACGAGCCGTCGCCCAGCCCCACAACGAATGCAGGCGCACCTGCGCTGGTAAAGCATGAGGATGGCGATACCATTGCACTGCGCGCCTCTGCGCCTCCCCTCCTGCCGTCCCCTGGACCCGCTCCCCTTGCGGAATCTGGCATGATGCCGCCTATGTTCAACGTGACCGGGACGGTGATGGTCGAGAATCTCGCTCGGAACTTCCTCCCCGTGCATGGGATCAAGGTGTGCGCGTACGACGAATCGTCGTATCGGGGCATTGACTACTACGTCCGACTGAACACGACCTCGGGCGAGCCGGCATGCGGCTATACCGACGCAAGCGGGCGGTACGGCGTCCCGGGTGTGATTGGGGCCGACTTCGTCGGCACATCTCCGGCCGATGTGTACGTCTTGGTCTCGTCGGTTGGATACGGCGGGGCGATCACCCTCGAGAGGTATATTCCGGACACGCGGACGTACGAGCAGTACTACACTGGCTCGCCTACGGCGATCGACTACACCGGAGCCGTGCTTGTCCGCAACTTCAACTTCTCCTACGGCTATACTGCAAACCCCGGCATGGCCGTGGCCGCAAACCCCGGCATGGCCGGAGCCGCTCAAATAATCAGCACAATATCGGACGGCATGGCCTTTTTCGAGACGTACGGCCAGGATCCTCCAAACTTGACGGTCAGGTGGAACCACGATGGCAAGGCGAGCGCATTTCCGGGCGTCGACGTCGGCGGGGCATTTTACTTGCCGGGCTTGGCGACAGTCTACCTTGATGGCGACATACTATATAGATCCGGCAGCGAGACCTTCTTGAATGCCGGCAACTCGCACGACACCCACACGATTCTCCACGAGTTGGGACACCACATCCACCTATCCCACGATACTGGATTTGAACAGGACTGTGCTGTTCACCGAATCCATGAAAAATACGACGAGGCATGCGCGTGGGGCGAGGGGTGGGCCCAGCTCGTGCCGCACTTGGTCAACGACAATGCCGAAGTGGCGAGGGGGGTGAATGGCCTTCGGTACAACCTAGAGGCAGGTCACACTGTCAGGCCGGGCGGACTCAATGTCACATTTGGCACGTTTGAAGCATCGGGTCGCCCCATAGGCGAAAAGGTCGAGGGATCGGTTGCCGCCGCAATGTGGGACATGGCTGACGATGAGGTGGATGGTGTCTATGACCGTCCTAGGCCGGGAAGGCCGGCAGGTGCCGACAACTCGTCCGCTGGCGTGGACGACTTGTTAGGCGTGTTCTTCGGCGGCACGTACGACACGTTTGCCGACTTTTACGACCGGTGGGAGATTGACATGCGGCGCGACTCTGCCGAGGATATTGCAATCCTGCACGGCATGTCGTTTGCGATACCGTCCAACACGTCGTACTATGGGTTCGCCGGCGAGCTTGACGGCGTATCGCAGCACAGAATATCATACCAGGAGCAGTTCGACACCATCTACGACGTGCTAGAATTCTACACGCTGTCCAACGCAATGGTGTTCCGTCCTAACTATGTGGATGTTTCCGACGACGGATCGACCGTTGCCATAACATCTGCACGCGGACTAGGCCTGCAGATGATCGATGCTAATACAGGCGAGCACAAGGGCCTGTACGCCACGTATGGGTACTACCACCTGTGTACGCTAGAGGCCGATCCGCTCGAATGTATGGTCGACGCTGAGAGACGCGTGACGGCAGAGCTTGGTCCGGCGGGATTTTTGAGCATGGATGGAATTGCGTTTGGACTCAACTCGACCGTGATGGTCGTGTCGGACGGGCAGCGTGACAGCGTCCAGGTGATTGCCTCCAGAGGCGAACCCCTCGGCAGGTTCGGCACGACCGGGAACGGCACCAGCGAGTTCAACACGCCGGACGGGGTTGCATTCTTGGAGGACGATTCGATCGCGGCTGTGGCCGACGCGGCGAACGCCCGCATACAGACGTTCAAGATTGAGGGCGATGGAAGTGCCCAGTATATTAGCCAGTTCACGTCGTACAATACGGCAGGCGATCCGGCTCGACCTCTCACGACGCAGCAGCTTGCCACTGGCCACGACGGCACGCTGTATGCGGCCGGCTTTGCGCGGCCGGGCATCTGGATGTATCCGCCGGAACACGGCAGCTCGAATGCCACGCGCATCGACGATCCTTCGCTGCGGCGCTTGGGCGGGGTTGCAGTGGATCCTGCCGGACTCGTTTATGTCTCTGACCGTGACCAAGGCAGGGTACGGGTGTACGATCCCGGCAACCTGCGCGGAGTTGTAGTCGATGCGCCATCGGAGCGGCTTGGCGACCGCCAGCTGGCTGTGCGCCAGGTGCAGGGCGGTTCCAGCGCCGAGGCGTTCATTGACGAGTTCGGCTCGCTCGGCCGCTACACGTGGCAACTGGGAGCCCCGTTCGGCATGTCCCTCGGACCGCCTGACGCCGGCACCGGCGATGTGCGCGTCTACGTGGCCGACCTAAACGGCGTCAAGATGTACGAAAAGGACAGGGAGCCGCCGCGCGTCGCGTCAGTGTGGGCACACACGGCCGACGGGATGGTCGTACAGGGCGACACGGTCGAGATCGCGGTGAACTTTACCGAGCGAGTCACGGTGACGGGCACGCCCATCTTGGCACTTGAGACCGGCGCGGCGGAGTCGAACGCGACGTACGTGTCGGGATCTGGCAGCCGCACGCTCACGTTCAACTACACGGTCGGCGCCAGAGCCAACCAGTCGTACATCGACTACGGCGGGACAGGATCGCTGATGCTGTTGCCGGGAGACGACGGCAATTCTTCTGCTACCATAATCGACGGCAGCGGGAATGCGGCCAACCTGACCCTGCCCGAGCGCGGGACCGCGGCGTCGCTTGCGGCCAACGCGGCCCTGTGGATCAGCGCCAACCGGACGGATGTGGCGCCGTTTGGGCTTGCGGTAATTCCGCAGGTTGAGGCTGTCGAGCACCAGCGGGTCGAATTTGCCGTGTCGACTGCCAATGGCAGCGGCCCTGCCGCCGACGCCTCGTACAACATGACGGGGGGGCCTGCGGAAGCCGACATATCAGCCAACGGCACGTTCACTTGGTTGCCTGGCGAGACGGACAGCGGTATGCATGCGTTTGTAGTGCGCGCCTCGCAGCTGGGCGATGCGAACACAACGCACGCGCGCACATTCAGGATACTGGTTGCAGAGAACAACACCGCCCCCGTGGTAGACCCCGTGGCCAACATGACGGCCGTTGCGCTGTCAGAGCTGCGGTTCGACATAGGTGCGGCTGATGCAGACCTGCCGGAACAGGTCCTGTCGTACCGGCTGTCGAGCGACAGGCTCACCTTTGCCACGGTCCTGCCCAACGGCACGTTCGTGTGGACTCCGTCGAACTACGACCTGGGCACGACCGTGTTTAACGTGACCGTTGCTGACGGACTCGGTATAGGCGTCGGAGACGGCGGGCGCGACTCTGCAACGTCTGTGGTATTCAGCGTGTATGTCGAGCCAGTGCGGCCCTCGCCCGTGTCTGTGTATGCAATGTCGCCCGACGGGGGGAGTACAGTGGAAGATGCGCTGTACGCGGCCGGCCAGACCGTTCGGATAGCCGTAAACTTCTCCGAGCCCGTTTCAGTCCGAGCCGGCCCAGGCGGCAGCGTCCCGTACATAGAGCTAAGCATCGGCGCATCCAACTCGTCCCGCGCCGTGTACAACTCAGGCAGCGGCACGGACATGCTAGTGTTTGGATACACGGCGGCCGAGGGGGATGAGACCGACCTCCTGTCGTACGCGGGATCCGAGGCGCTAGTCCTCAACGGAGGTACGATATCTTCCGTGGCGTCTGCGGAACTGGCGACTACGATACTACCTAGGCCGGGGTCTCCCAACTCTCTTTCGGGATCGAGCACAGTGCGGGTCGACGCGATCCGGCCGGCAGTAGAGTCCGTCTATGCGCCGGCCGGCAATATGCCGTACGACGCGGGCGGGCAGGTCGACATAGCCGTCAGGTTTGGCGAAAACGTGACCGTAACGGGCTCGCCTACGATCACACTCGAGACCGGCGCGACGGACCGCGATGCGGTGTACGATTCGGGAAACTCCGCCGACACGCTGGTGTTCCGGTACACGGTGCAGGCCGGCGACATCTCGCCCCTGCTAGACTACACCGGCACGGATGCGCTCAGGGCAGGCGCCGGGTCGTCCATCCGGGACGCGGCCGGCAACGACGCCGACCTGACGTTGCCGGCCCCTGGCGCCAACGGCTCGATTGCCGCGAGCGCCCACATCTCGATAGGCGGCGGCGGACAAGAATGGACAGGGGATCTGAATGTGACGCTGAACATAATGCCTGGCGGCATTCCGGGCACCGGCAACGTGACGGGAGGCGGGAACGAAACACAGGTCATGCTCAACGTGACGCACATTGCCGCCGACACCGGCAACGGCACCGACACCGGCAACGGCACCGACACCGGCAACGGCACCGACACCGGGACGGGCGATGTCACTGCAACGTTCCCATCCGGCGGAGCCACCGTAAACGCAACGTTCGCGACCGTGACGTTCCCGCCGGGCGCGACGGCCACATCCGTCCCCGCACATGGCGTGCTCGTCATGCGCGTTGTGAATGAGGACGACACGGACAACCTAGATGTGCAGGACGTACTGGCTTACGACGGCTCCAACCGTGTCGTTGTGCAGAGGGTCGTCGAGATAGGCGAGGCGGACGGCCGCGTCGACTTTGACATGCCCGTCCGCATATCCCTTGACGGCCAGGCCGGAGGCCGCGCATTCTACATCGAGGCCAACAACACGCCGATAACTCCCATCGACCTGGCATGCGCCGCCGACGACCTGGAGAGGGTTCACCGCCAGCTGGACGGTGAGGGCGAGTGCCAGATGGACTCGGCGGACGGCGCCGACAAGATCATCTACACGTACCACCTGACATGGTTCGGCACCGTGCTCTCGGAGAGCGGCGCGCCTGCGGCCCCCGACCACACGTGCTCGGCGCGCCTTGCCTACCAGAGCTTGGGCGTGGAGGCCAGGCCGGGCGTCTACTCGCCGGCCGACTCGCAGACGGTCATCAACTCGGGATCGCTGCCGTTCAGCAGCGTCGGGCTGAATGCGACCCCGTGGTACGTCAAC
The DNA here is from genome assembly GCA_965242695.1 of Cenarchaeum sp. GTDB lineage: Archaea > Thermoproteota > Nitrososphaeria > Nitrososphaerales > Nitrosopumilaceae > Cenarchaeum. The sequence continues at coordinate 669,597 of CBDESU010000001.1, forward strand.
ATGAGCGGTCCGCAGCCCGGACCAGACACCCAGAGGCTGCCGTCCAACATCTCCGAGGTGAGCGAGGACGGGGGCGCGTACAGGGCGGTCGAGAACGGGACGGCCGTGGCGGGCGGACTCGGGGGCGGGCTAGAGAGGCCGCTGCAGTTCAAGGTGAACCTGGCGGCCCTTGGCAGCGGCGTGCAAAGCGGCGATCTCACCCAGTACATCACGTACGTGGCAGAGTGCGGCTACCCTGCCGGGCAGCAGTAGCGGCCACGGCGACGCGATCGCGCAGGCGCATGGGGGCGCGGTACCGCGCCGCCGGCCCGCGGGCCAGCTATTACTGACCACGGGTCAAAAAACATAGACAACGGCCGTTAACGTGCGCGGGGACGTGACGGGGCATGAATGCCCCTGTCCTGCGCACGGCGGTAGCAGTTGCGGCCGCCGTTGCCGTCGCACTAGGAGGCGCGGCCGTACAGCCGGCCGAGGCCGCCGTACTGTGGGACCTCGTGGTAGAGGTCGACGTGGTCAACGCCCCGCTCGCCGAGGGGCAGGGGCCGGCCGTGCGCGGCACGGTGCTCGACCACGCCGGCGACCCCGTGGCCGGCGCAGCGGTGCAGGTCCGGACGGGCCACGGCGCCGCATCCGTGGTTGCGGCGCCCAACGGGACGTTTGCGCACGAGTTCGGGCCGCAGGCGCTCCTGCCAGGCGAGCACAGCGTCCATGTCGTGGCCACGGCCTCTTCGAACCGCATGGGGGTGGCAAGCGCCAGCTACCGCGTCGACGGCGACCTGACGCTCTCGTCGCACACGGCGCAGCTTCTCGCCACGCCCGAGGCGCAGAGGTACCTTGCGGCCGATCCGGCCGCCCTTGCCGGCGACCCGATAGGGATGCGCCTGTACGACTACTACCAGCGGCTCAGGGCGCAGCATGCGAGCGAAGAGGCCGGGCAGAGGGAGATCGACGGCCGGGCGGCCGAGTTCGACGAGGAGCGCATGATCGCCGACAACAGCACGCGGGCGGCCCTCGCCGAGCGGCACATGTCGGACGGCACGCTGAGCGGGTCCAGGATGGACTGGTTCCTGGGGAGCCTGGACCCGTCGATCCGCACCGTCGTCGCGCAGCAGATCAACTTTACGACCGGCGTGTTCGAGAGCGCAAGGGCCGCCATGCAGGAGGTGCTCGCTCGGGGAGGCAGCATAAAGGAGGCCCGCGCGGCCTACCTAGAGGCGGCGACCGTGCCAAAGAGCGTCATCGAGGACCTGGAGCTCGCCGAGAGGTACGGCGCCTGGTCGATAGTCGGGGGGCTGAACCTGTCGGCCGCAAGGGGGGAGGAAGCCGAGAACTCGACGGCCCCGCCCGATCCTGCCGACGGCGATGCGGCCGCTCCCACCAACTCGACGTCCCCGCACCTGCCGCCCTCTCCGGCCCCGTCGACTCCGGCCGCTCCCACCAACTCGACGTCCCCGCACCTGCCGCCCTCTCCGGCCCCGTCGACTCCGGCCGCTCCCACCAACTCGACGTCCCCGCATCCGCAGCCCCTGCCCGCCGCTCCCGCCAATTCCACCTCGCCGCAGCCCGCCGCTCCGCCTCCCGCCGCCCGAATAGAGGTAGTCCAGAGCGGGACGACGATCGTGCTCAACATCAACGGCACGGCCACCGAGTTTGTCGTCAACGGGACGAACGTGGTCCAAAAGGGGCCGTAGTCCCCCATAGGCGGCCGCCGGACGGGCCGCGGGCATGCCCCGCGCATGCCACCCTTGGAGGCGGCATCCGGCAGATCGCCGGGCAATGTGGGCCAAGGCCCCGCCCCCGCGCCGCCGCTAAGCGACATAAGGGGCGCGGCGCAGGCGCCGCGCATGATGATGAGCCTGGAGCCGGCGGTGGTCAAGTGGATAGTCGACAGCAGCGGCATGGCGCACGCCGACCTGGCAAAGCGGCTGAAGGTGGATGCGGCAACGCTTGGCGGTTGGATCAAGACCGGCAGGATGGAGTACGGAAAGATCGACGCCATGGCCAGGTGCGTAAAGAGGCCGACGACCCTGTTCCTTCTCAAGGAGCCGCCCGAGGAAGAGGACATTCCGGACTTCAGGACGATGGGAGGGGCTGCAAGGGGACTCGGCCCCGAGGATCGGATAACCGTCAGAGGGCCCTCTATGCGCAGTACGTGGCGGGCGACATGATGGGCGTACTCGGGGCAGATCCAGAGCCGGCGATCGGCGGCGCGGTTGCAGTAGATGACCGACCCGAGGAGATCGCGCAGAGGGAGTCAAAGGCCCTGGGCCTGCCCGGCCGAGGTGGGCGCGCTGCCCGCGGGGGCGCGCGAGGATTCTACGAATGCCTGCGCGACTCGGTCGAGGGGCGCAACGTGCTTGTCTTCCAGGATGCAATGGATGCCGGCGCCGTGCGCGTAGTCTCGCTGACCTGCGAGGCGCCGCGCGCAATTCTCGTCAACTCGAGGGGCGCCGACGAGACAAAGGCCCTTGCGTTGCTCCACGGGTACGGCCACGTGCTGCTCGGGCGGGGCGGGATGTGCAGGGAGCAGGCGGAGGTGAGGCCCGTGCGTACGCGGGATCAAAAAGAGGAGGCGTGGTGCGGCCGCTTTGCCGCCGCCGTGCTGATGCCGAGGGGCCCGTTCGCGGACGAGCTGGGGCGGCTCGAGGGGGAGCGGCCCGATGCCCGCGCGGCCGTCAAAAGGCTTGCAGAAAAGTTTGGGACGAGCGGGCATGCGGCGGCGATCAGGGCGGCCAGCGTGCTGGGAGGAGCGCGCGGCCGCGCCTACGAAAAGCTGGCGTGGGAGCTGGCCAACAAGCCTGGCGCCAGGGCGCCGGCAAGAGCGGGCGGCGGCAGGAGGCGGGGCCTTGCAGGCCACGTGGACGGGTGCATATCGCGGCTAGGCCGCAAGTTCGTCAGGCTCGTCCTAGAGTCGTACGAGAAAAAGGAGATCACCAGCCACGATTTCATAGAGTACCTGAAGACCGATCTGAAGCACCTCGATGGGTTTCGCCGACGGGTGCGCATGGACGGCTGACATCAGCCCTGCGTGCACCTCTTCACAGGTTGGCATCCGGCGCATGCGACTTTGCGCGCGCCTGGCGGTGCCACACAGAAGCGGACGTGCTGCCGCGATCGCCCGGGCGTGAGCGCGGAGCGTTGAAATACGATGCGGTAAGATGCCGGTTGCATGGCGGACATTAGACTCTACGACTCTACGACTCTACGACTCTACGACTCTACGACTCTACGACTCTACGACTCTACGACTCTACGACTCTACGACTCTACGACTCTACGACTCTACGACTCTACGACTCTACGACTCTACGACTCTACGACTCTACTATACACCTAGGTCCGCACTGTTCTGACCTCGACACGCTGCCAGCAGGCGACAATCTGGCACAGGGCCGCGGGTGGTCGAACGTTCGTGACGGCACGAAGCCGCTGGGGGGTGGCCCAGCTTGAAGCACGAGCAGGAGTTCAATCACCTGCTCGCCAAAGCGCTACGCTCGGCCAACCCGGCGTGGCGGCTGTCGCTAAAGGTTGAGGAGAGTAGCACACTCAAGGAGTCTGCCGCAAGTCGCGTCGACATACTGATCACTAGGAACGACGCGCCCCCTGTTGCCATAGAGACATCGTACCAGCGCGGCGATGCGGACGCCGATGCCGTGGCCCGGCTTGGCTACCACTACAAGAAGACGATGATGGAGATCAGGACGGCCATCGCAGTCGAGCTGGACGCGTCGTGCCGGCGCTTAGCCAGAATCGACAAAAGGAGGATTTTCAAGTATGCGGTGCACCAAAAGATACCAAGCGGAACCAGAAGATTCCCCGCATCGGGATTCTTGCACGGCTCGTACCTAGACTTGGCTCGCCTTGCCGCCTCAGCGCCCACCCCAAAGGAGGATATGGAGAAAGTGGCGACAGAAGTGGCCGATATTGTAAAGGCCGCCGCCAATTTGCTCAAGGATGCAATCCCTGACGACCAGCTGGAGAACATATCTCGTACAATGTACCAGCGGTCGGCCCTCACCGGACTCCGTACCACCGCTCTGCTGTGGCTGAATGCCATGCTTGTGCAGAGGATGCTGATGGGGGGAGTTCACAACATACCTCCACTGACCACGAATCCGAGCGACTGCGTGAGCGCATGGAAGAGAATTAGGGAGATAAACTGGCGGGCCATATTCGAGCCGGCTATACGGATACTCGACGGGGTGCGCGACCTCTCCCCCGGCAAGGCTACGATTGCACTGCAGCATCTCAAGAAGGCAGTAGAGATCGTCGAGGGATCTAGGGTGGGGAGCGGCATGAGCATCGTCGCCGAGCTCTTTCCGCTCCTTGCGGAAGACCGGAAGGAGTCGGCCGCCTTTTACACGCAGGCGCCCGCCGCCGAGTTCCTCGCCGCGATGACCATCCGCAGGGATGCTGCAAACTGGATGGATCCGAGGTTGTTTGACAAGTTCCGGGTTGTCGACCTGACATGCGGGACCGGCACGCTGCTCCGGTACGCCTACAGGCAGACGCGAATATACCACGAGCAGGCGGGAGGGAGCGCTAGGACGCTGGAGGCGTTCCACGCGAGGGCCATGGAAAGGGGGCTGTGCGGCGCGGATGTGTCGCCCATTGCATCGCACATGACGTCGACTAGCTTGGCCGTCATGTCGAAGCAGCCGTATGACAGGACCAACATCGGCTGGGTCGGCGTCGGGAACGGCGATCGCACCGGCTCGATCGAGTACATGAAGGCCGCCGCCGTCTCGGATCTGCTCGCCGCCGGGTTCGGCATCTCCGTGGGACAAGGCGGTGATGGCGATGCAGACGGGTCGACCGGCACATGGTCAGAGGAAGAGTCTCCCATGTCGGTCGTGGCAAAGGACGGCGATGCGTCCGTCGTAATCATGAACCCTCCATACTCGCGCACGCGCGGAGGCCAGAGTGCGTTTGACATCGCCGGCCTGTCGGATGCCGAGCGCGACGCCTGCCAGAAGCGGTGGGGGAAGCTGATCAGTGGCGAGCCGTGCAACAAGACTGCGGGCATGGCCGCCACGTTCCTGTGCATGGCGAACAAAAAAGCGATGGCCGGCGGCCGCATAGGCTTTGTCCTCCCGAGAACGGCCGCGTTTGCCGAGAGCTGGGAAGAGACGCGTGGCATGGTGGAGACATGCTTTGAAGACGTGACCGTGGTGGCAGTTGCCGGCGGGCGGGCGCTTGGTCGGGATGCCCTGTCCGCGGACGCCAACATGGAGGAGATGTTCCTGATCGCCACGAAGAGGGACAAGCCGGGCAGGGACCACTCACCCGTCAGGTGCGTGACTCTGCACGAGCCGCTCACGCGCATCGGCGAGGCAGCGGAGGTGGCTAGGGTGGTGCAAGCCGGACCTGACATTGGGGCCATAGTGTTGGGCGGCAGCGAGATCGGCATCTCGCACATGTTCCGTACATTGGACGGCGGACCGTGGAGTGCGGTGGGCTCGTCGGGCGATGTACTAGAGCTGATCAAGAACGCTCTGTTATTCGGCAAGATACTCAATACAGATGGGAGCGTGGCGGGGCGGTTCGAGACCACCACGCTTGGTGAGTTGTTTGACGTTGGTCCCACGCATGATCTCATAGGGCATCTCAAAGACAAAGATGAGCGCGGTGCATTCACATTCACGCCTGTTACTGGCGCAATCGATGCGGTGGGCATGTACAGGTCGCTCTGGGCAGTTGACCGGAGAAAACAGAGATTCCTTGTGGTTGAGCCTACCCACAAGGGATCCGAGTACAACAAGGCCAAGTCCTCTAGCATGTGGGAGCGCCGCGCTACGCTATTTTATCAGCGAAATATGCGCTGGACAACGCAGTCCATACTGTCAGCTATGACGCACAACGCTGTTATGGGAGGCAGTGCGTGGACTGGTTTGGTCCATTCAGACAAGCGTATCTTGAAGGCGTTTGCACTGTGGGCCAATTCAATATACGGCATCATCACATACTGGGCTACGGGGCAGCGCACGCAGCAAGGGCGTTCTCGAATGCAAATTAGGGCCATCTGTGGAACACGCTGTCCAGGGTTTGACGGGTTTGACGATGTTGTCCTTGACAGAGCGGCGTTGAATTTCGCCGGTATTGCAAAAGCCACCGTTCAGCTTCGGCCAGCATGCTTGGCGGAAAATGATGCAGTACGGACCATGATCAACATGGCCGTGTCGGACATGCTCGGCGTTCCCGAGTATGATCATGAGATGCTTACGCGCCTGTGGTGTTCCGAACCTAGCGTACAAAAGTCGCCGAAGAAGAAGCGCTGCAAGGATTGATTGCATAGCGGTGCATGGCGTCAGCGGTGCACGGGCAGCGTTCCACCACGTGCCGCAGAACATGCCGATGAATTCACATCACGACATCCGCCTGACGGTGTCGATTACACAGTCCTGTTCCGATGCAGATCCAGCTGCCGAGCCTGTACCGCCGCATGTCTGCGCTGTGCCTCTTGGATGCAATGTCAAATACCAGGCCCTGCCTAGCGCGCAGGTCGCACCGGCGCCGGAGCCGGTGCCTAGGCCAAAGCCGGCTCCTCGCGGCACGCCCAAATTATAAGGACGCGCCGCGCCCGCGGGCCATGGGAATCTGGCGGTACGCCGGCGCGCGCCTTGCCACCATGTTCGGCGTCCTCATGGTCACGCTCCTGCTCACCGTGGCGCTCGTCGGCTCGAACATGGACTCTATACTGCGCCAGGGCGTCTCGGCGCAGGTGCGCGGCGAGCTCGCCGAGAGCCCTGCCATCGCAGAGTCGTTCTCCACGCCTGCCGAGCTAGACGCGTACGTGCGCGAGCGCATAGCCGAGCGCGAGGCGGCCCTCGGCCTAGACGAGCCGTGGCACTCGCCGCAGCGCCTCGGCATGTCGATGTACCGCATTGTGGTGCTCGACTTTGGCCATGCGACGTTCCTCACGAGCGACTCTGGCTCGTCGGACGTGCGCGAGATACTGCTCGAAAAGATGCCGCGCACGATCCTGCTGTTCACGACGGCGACCGTCGCCATATCGGCCATCGGCGTGCTGCTCGGCGCGCTAGCCGGCAGCAGGGTCGGGTCCAAGACGGACCGGGTCACGTCGGCGTTCGCCGTCGTCGGCTCTAGCTTTCCGGTGTGGTGGATCGGCATGCTGATGATATTCGCGTTCGCGTTCACGTACCAGGTGTTTCCGGCGCGCGCCACGCCGAGCCTCCCGCCGGGCGACCCCGGGTACGCCGCGGCCCTGCTCTACCACATGGTCCTCCCGCTGATCACCATCGTGCTGATCGGGTTCGGGTCGTGGGCGTACCTGGTGCGCAACTTCATGGCCGGCATAATGCAGGAGGACTACATTGCGGCCAAGCGGACGATGGGCGTGCCGGCGCGCCGCATCGTGTACGGCCACGCCCTGCGCAACGCCGCGCCGCCCATAGTGACCATACTTGCCCTGAGCCTGTCCGGCTCGCTCGGCGGCGCGGTAATTACCGAGGCCGTCTTCGACTGGCCCGGCATGGGGCGCCTGTACTTTGACGCCATTACGGTGATGGACCTGCCCGTCATTGTCGGCGCCACGTACGTGCTCACGGCGTTCTTCCTTGCGAGCATAGTGACGGCGGACATACTGTACGGCTACTTTGACCCGAGGGTGAGGACGGGCGGTGCGGCCCGGTAGGACGGGCGGCCCCGCGGCCGCCACCGGCATGCTCGCCGACGTGCGCCGCTCGCGCGCCGGCATGGCCGGCGTGATCATACTCGCAGGCCTGGTGATCTTGTCGGCCGCCGCCATTGCCGCCGTGCCGATAGACACGCTGCGCGACTGGAACAACCCCGACAGGTGGCTGTCGCTGCCGCGCTCTGCCGTCCCGTCGTGGGCCAACTGGCTTGCCGCCGAGCGCATGCCCGAGCACCTTGTACTGGAGGATCCGGCGGTGCGATCGGCAGGCGGCCCGCCGGGAGGCGCGACCATATCGGCGCACTCGTTCGCGTTCGAGTACGACTACGACGGCCTCCCGGACGACTTCATACTAGAGTACGAGGCCGTATACACCGCGCCGCCGCCCCTGCTCGTCGTCAGCGTCGAGCGGCCCGACGGCATCGCACTGCGGCTCGTCTCCGAGCCGCTGCCTGCGCACCCGGGCGGGACCGAGCGGCCCGGCGGGGAGGCGCACTCGGGGCGCGTCTTCTCGGCCGACGCGTCCGTCCGCAAGCACGTCGAGCTGCAGCGCGATACGTTCGCATTCGACGTGCGCGGCATGCCGGCAGAGGCCGTCGTATTCTCGAGGGCCGACTCGCACGGCGTCCTGGGGGGGACGTACGAGGTCACGGCGGCCTTGTACGGGGCGGGCGCCGAAGGGGGCGAGCCGCCGCGCCTCGAGTCGTCGCGCCTGATCGTCGGCGGCAAGGCGTACGGCGCGATGGGGACCGACGCACTGCGCCGCGACCTTGCCGTCGGGCTCGTATGGGGCACGCCCCTTGCCCTGTTCATCGGCGTCGCCGTCGCCGCCGGCTCGGTCGCCATGGGACTCTCGTACGGGGCGTACGCGGGGTACAGGGGCAGGCTCACGGACGAGGCGATGATGAGGGCCAACGATGTCGTGTACGCCCTGCCTGCCCTGCCGTTCCTCATCATACTCGCCGTTACGGTGAGCAGCAGCATATTCGTCATGATCGGGTTTTTGATGCTCTTCGGGTGGGTCGGCGTGGCAAAGGTGGCCCGCAGCATGGCCCTGCAGATCAGGACGGCCGGGTTCGTCGAGGCCTCTAGGATGATGGGGCAGACGGACGCGCGCGTGATGCTCAGGCACGTAATACCGCAGATGCTGCCCTACGCGTTCGCAAGCGTGGCCATATCGGTGCCGGCGGCGATCACGACCGAGGCGGGACTGAGCTTTCTCGGGCTCGGCGACCCGACGTTCCCGACGTGGGGGCAGATGCTCCACGATGCGAGCGAGCACGGGGCCGCAGCCCAGGGCATGTGGTGGTGGATCGTCCCGCCGGGCATGATGATCGCGCTGACCGGCCTGGCGTTCGTGTTCATCGGCAACGCGCTGGACTCTGCGGTCAACCCGCGCCTCAGGCAGGGGCGGGCCTAGGGATCGGCATCGGCGGCCGATGCGGCGCACCGCCGCGCCGCATCGACTGCCCCGTCGCCGAGCCTGACCGAGTGGACGCCGGGCGGGGGCCCCTCCAGCCCCTCGAATCCCTCCTTTGCGCCCTTGGCGAACGCCGCCTTTGCCCGCTCGTGCCCGCTGCCGCCCTCCTCGTCGCTCACGCACAGGCCGAACGGGCGCAGCTGCACGCCGTCCGCCCTGAGCGCCTCGACGAACCCCGCGTACCCGGCGGCATCGTCCCAACGGGCGCCCTTCTCGGCGCACGCGCTCACCCACACGTCGACCGTGTTGTGGAAGGCGGCCGAGCGCCGGAGGGCGTCCAGCGTGGGAGGCTGGGGAGGGGGAGGGGAGGGGGCCATGGCGATCAAAAGTCCGCCCTCTTCATCTTTGATCCGCACCGCGGGCAAGAGCTGCCCTTGAAGCGGTGGTTGCACACGAGGCACATGTACCGGATGGAGCTGCCGCCCGATCCCATCCCAAAGAACCCTCCGAATCCTCCGCGCCCGGGGCCGCCGCCGCCCCCACCCAGGCCGCGCCCAGAGTCGCCGTACCCGCGCAGGCGGTTCATGTACTGCCTGCGGATGAGCAGCGGGAGGGCCACGAACAGGGCCAGCGCCGCGCCTAGCCCCCACGGGAACGGCAGCACGAGCTGCAGCCCGATGCTCACCGCAAGCGAGGCGAACAGGAAGATTAGGTACATCCTGTAGTTGAACATCATTCGGGGTGTGCCACGGCCCTCGCCTTATAACCCTTGCATGCCGGCCCGCGCGGCGCATGCGATCGCGCCTAGCGCAGGCTCTTTTTTGGGGGCGAGGGTGGCGCGCGGAGCCGACCGCCGCCGATCCCTGCCGCCGCCATCACGCCCCGCCGCCCCGCTCTTGGCCCCGCCCCGCATTCTCTCCACCAAGCAGGTCGATCAGCGGCCCGCTCGTCAGCTGAACCCTGATGTGCCCGAACTCGTCGTCGTTGCCCTCGATGTCGGCGAACGCCGCGTCCGACGTGATGATCACGGAGGCGTTAGCACCCTCGGCGGACGCGTAGTGTATCAGGTCGAACGGCCCGATCCCGCGGTGCCTGTACGTCCGGCTCTTGGCCACGTACACTGCACGCCCCCTGTGCGTCAGCTCCTTGCCGCACAGGATGACGTAGTCGGAATGGACTTCATCTGCATCTACAATTTCTAGAATACCCTGTTCAATCATGTTGAATATGATCCCGATCGCGCGGGCAACGGCCTTGTCCGCATCCGCCTCAACGCTGGCCCGCTCCTCCTCGCTCCCCGACTGGCGCTTGTGCGACATTGTGACCTTCTTGCGGACGGCCCAGATCAACTCCAGTATGACGGCGTACGTGGTGATCAGGCGGCATCCGCTACGCACAGCCGCATCGAGCACCCTGACCGCATCGGCGTGGTGGATATCCTCCAAGACCGATGCGGCCACAAACGCGCTGGTCTCGACAAAGGCATCGATGCCGGCAAAGTCGCCAATGTCGACTCCAATGCCATCACTTGGCGTCGTCAATCTTGACCAACTCGTACCCGTCGGGGGGGCAGTTTCCTCTTATCATCGACACCGTCTCGACGGACGACAGCCCGGGACCTAGCTCCCCGAACAGATCGTCGATGCACTTTGGCTCCGGCGGAAATACCGGATCGTCGCCGATGGCCTTTCTCCACTCGCGTACTGTTTCAATATTCTTCCTCACGACATCCCTGCAGACTTTGCCTCTGTGCCGCATGTCGGACTTGGGCAGGCCCGATCCAGGCGGGTCGGCCGCCCTCAGCCTCGCCCGCAGCGCGTCCGCCTTGGCCCTGAACGCGGCGATTCTTCCCCTCAGCTTCTCCAAGTCGCCGACCGGTTCGCCGTCCCCGCCGCTCCTGTACGACACGGCTGTGTCGTACAGGATCGCCCTTGCCTCGCGGTACGCCAAGCGGGTGACATGCATCCCCCCGTCCTCAACCGGCCTGTCTACAATGTCGGCCGCGTCGGCAAAGATGTCCTCCAGGAGGGATGCCATCCTCATGCCCGTGTGGTATCCGGACCTCGACGACACCTCCCCCATCCGGGCGGCGATTTTGCCGCACTTTTCCATGTCTAGCAGGCCGAGCGGATCGATGAGCGACACGAACAGCTCCCTGAACTCGGCCCTGCCGTCAGTTGTCGCCTTTGAAGCTGTTCCTGCGCCGACCCTGCGGCGCCCGCGGCGGGCCGCCACCTTGACCTTCTGCTTCTGTCCCTGAGCCACCTGCACGATTCCGGGGCCACACGCACCCGCTATTAACGATTTGCCCTGCGCCGCTGGCGGCGCGGGCCGGCCGGCAGGGGCCAGCTGCCCACGCAGCCGCCGCATGCCGGATATGTGCCGGACTGCATGCCGGCCCGCGCGGCCTGCCAACCACACTCGGGCCTTGCGGGGCGCTTGCGGCCGCCCTGAGGCTGGCCATCAGCGGGGATTAGGAGGGCTGTCAGCCGCCGTCCCCGCCGCCGAGCAGGTCGATCAGCGGCCCGCCCGTCAGCTGCACCCTGATGTGCCCGAACTCGCCGCCGCCGCCCTCGATGTCGGCGAACGCCGCGTCCGACGTGATGATCACGGAGGCGCCCGCGCCCTCGGCGGACGCGTAGTGTATCAGGTCGAACGACCCGATCCCCCTGTGCCTGCACGCTCGGTTATCGGCGACGTACACCGCGTGACCGCTGTGCACGAGAGCATTGCCGCACAGCCCGAAACAGTCGTGCGACTTTCCCTTGGCCACTACGATCTTTAGAACGCCCCGACGGACCATGTTGTATATGATTTTGATCGCGCGGGCAACGGCAGCATCGGCGCTCGCCTCCACACCCGCACGCTCCTCCTCGCTCCCAGACTGGCGCCTGTGCGACGTTATGACCTTCTTGCGGACGGCCCCGATCAGCTCCAGTATGACGGCGTACGTGGTGATCCGGCGGCATCCGCTGCGCACCGCCGCATCTAGCACCCTGACCGCATCGGCGTGGTGGATATCCTCCAAGACCGATGCGGCCACAAACGCGCTGGTCTCGACACAGACGTCGATGGCGACAAGTGCATCGACGTCGACCTCTATGCCGTCACTTGGCGTCGTCAATCTTCACCAGCTCGTACCCGTCCGGGGGACAGTTGCCCCTCATCATGGACACCGTCTCGGCGGACGACAGCCCTGGCCCTAGCTCCCCGAACAGATCGTCGATGCACTTTGGCTCGGGCGGAAATACCGGATCGACGCCGGCGGCCACTCTAGAAGCCCGCACTTTTTCAACATCCTCCTTCCTCACATCCCTGCAGATTCTGCCCTTGTACAACGTGTCGAGCTTTGGCAGGCCCGATCCGGGAGGGTCGGCCGCCCTCAGCCTCGTCCGCAGCGCGTCCGCCTTGGCCCTGAACGCGGCGATTCTCCCCCTCAGCTTCTCCAAGTCTCCGACCGGCTCGCCGTCCCCGCCGCCCCTGTACGACACGGCCGTGTCGTACAGGACGGCCCTCGCCTCCCTGTACGCAATGGTGGTGAGGTGCAGAGCCCCGTCATCTACCGGCCTACCCACGATATCGGACATGTCGGCAAAGATGTCCGCCAAGAGGGATGCCATTCTCACGCCCATATGGTATCCGGACCTCGACGACACCTCCCCCATCCGGGCGGCGATCCTGCCGCACTTTTCCATGTCGAGCAGGCCCAGCGGATCGATGAGCGACACGAACAGCTCCCGGAACTCGGACTTGCTGTCGACCGTCGCCACCGCAACTGCGCCGCTTCTGCGGCGCCCTTGATCAGCCGTTCTTGCCACCTTCTGCCTCTGCCCATGCGCCGCCTGCACGACACCGTGGGCCTATGCTCCCGCTATTAGCGATTTGCCCTGCACCGCAGGCGGAGCAGGCGCGGCAGGCAGGGGCGCCCGCCGCCCGCGCAGCCGCCGCGTGCCGGATATGTGCCGGACTGCATGCCGGCCCGCGCGGCCTCCGATCGCACTCGGGCCTTGCGGCCGTCCTGCGGCTGGCTATCCGCGGGGATTAGGAGGGCCGCTCGCCGCCGTTTCAGCCGCCGAGCAGGTCGATGAGCGGCCCGCCCGTCAGCTGCACCCTGATGTGCCCGAACTTGTCGTCGTTGCCCTCGATGTCGGCGAACGCCGCATCAGACGTGATGATCACGGAGGCGCCCGCGTCCTCGGCGAATGCGTAGTGTACCAGGTCGTATCTATGAGCTACCCTTTATAAAGAAAACCGGCCCCGGCCGCCCCTAGGCGTGGTTTTTCACGCATCCGGGCAGAGCCTCCCCTAGGGTGTCGTGTCCCTCTCGGCGTCCAATGCGGTATATGGATCGGACATTTATCTATCCGGGGACGAACCCCACTACCGTCTTCATCCATTTGCCAGGGTCACGGCATTTACACACACGGGGACTAACCCCATACAGGCACTCGCCGACGAGACCCTGACCATGATGCATCACGCTGCCCTCGCGGGCGCAGATGCGGCCGCGGCCTTGCGCCGGCAGCCCTTGAACTGCGCACTCCCCTCCGCCATGCAGTTGACAAAGGTGAGGTTCTTCTTGAGCATCCAAAAGACGATGCGGAGCAGCTTGTTCACCGCCGCTATCATGGCCTTCTTTGCGGGCATCCTCTCGCACAGCCTCTCGTAGTACCTCGTGATGTCCGAGTCGACGTGCCCGACGTGCACAAGCACGGCCTCGCACAGTATCCACCTGACGATCTTGCTTCCCGTCTTGGTTATGCGCCCGTGCTTTACAATGTCGGCAGAGCTCCTGTCCGACGGGACCAGCCCAAAGTACGGCGCCAGGGCGTACGGGCTGCTAAACCGCTCTATGGGGCCTATCCATGCCGCCAGGGCAAGCGCGATGAAGTTGCCAAAGCCCGGAAAGGACAAGAGTAGCTGCGCGGCGGGGTTGGCCGCCACCATGTCCCTTATCCGCAGGTCGGTCTTTATCACCTGGTCGTCGATGCCCGAGATCATGTCCAGGCACTGGTTGATCCTCCACTCGCCGAGCCTGCGGAGGTTCGAGACGAACGTGTCCGACCACTTTGCCCCCTCGACCTTGATGGCCTTTTGCAGAAGGATGGCCTGGATGAACACCTTGTACTTTGCCCTCGCCCGCGTCAGGCGGGCCCTGTGCGACGTGGCCTCCCTCTCCTTCACCGTCTTGTCGTCTGGGACGTAGCACGGGGGGATGCTCTTTATGCGCAGCAACTCGGCAAGATTCCTGGCATCGACCCTGTCGTTCTTGTTCTTGGACTTGGCGATCAGCGCAGTCTGCAGCGGGTTTGACAGGATCATGTCGAATCCCATCGCCTCTATGAACCGGTAGACCGCGTACCACACCGACGACGACTCGACAACGCACCTGGTCCTGTCGGGCGGCAGCCCCGCGAAGTACGACCTGATGGCATCGAAGCTGTTGATGATTTTGGCCTCCTCTACGATCGTCCCAGCCTCGTCGGATACGGCGATCTGCAGCGTGCGCTTGTGCAGGTCTACCCCCACGTAGAACATTCCCTCCGACACAGCCGTTCTCTCCATTTCAGCGACCTCCTTTGCCGTCAGGGCCCTGGTGCTTTTCCTGGCCGCTGCCCGCGCCCTTTCCCCCTTTGCCACAATCCTTTTCTTCATGCCACTGACATTCCGTGACGCCGCGGAACTGCCGCCCCTCTTGGGCTTGGCCGAGGGCCGAGGCTTGGGCTTGGCCGCTGCCCGCGCCCTTTCCCCCTTTGCCACAATCCTTTTCTTCATGCCACTGACATTCCGTGACGCCGCGGAACTGCCGCCCCTCTTGGGCTTGGCCGAGGGCCGAGGCTTGGGCTTGGCCGCTGCCCGCGCCCTTTCCCCCTTTGCCACAATCCTTTTCTTCATGCCACTGACATTCCGTGACGCCGCGGAACTGCCGCCCCTCTTGGGCTTGGCCGAGGGCCGAGGCTTGGGCTTGGCCGAGGGCCGAGGCTTGGGCTTGGCCGCTGCCCGCGGCCTTGCTTCCGTACCTGTGCGTCGTTGCACGGCCGCGCCCTCGCGGGGGGCCATGTGTATCTTTGCGACGTCGGCCTCGCCGTTCCCAGCGCCCGACTTGGCACGCCCACCGTCTGAATTGCGTTTCTGGCCCCTCACACGGTTACATCCTGCCGCCGTCGTCCACCGCGCACCCCTTGTGATCTAGCGCATTGTCGCACATGCCTGCAAAGTCGAGTGGCAGTCTTTTTTGCTTCATAATCTTTAGTATGCCCTGCTTGGACATGTCATCTGCAACCTTGAACATATGGTAAACGGCTGCATCTGCGCTAGCATCCACGGCCGCCCGCTCCTCTTCGCTCCCCGACCGGCGCTTGTGCGATGTTGTGACTTTCTTGCGGACTGCGCCGATCGCCTCCAACATGACAGGATGCGATATGACCAGGTCGCATCCAGTACGCACAGCCGCATCGAACACCCTGATCGCATCGTCGTGGTGCATGTCCTAGGCGATCGTCGCCGCCATGAAGGAGCTGGTGTCGACATAGCCGATAATGTCGCCCACCGCGACGTCACTTGCCGCTGCCAATCTTGACCATCTCGTACCCTTCGGGGGGCCACTTCCCTCTCTCCATGGCTACCATGTCGGCCGCCGACAGCCCGCCCCTAAATTCCTCAAATACCTCGTCAAGGCACTTCACCCCTGGAGGAAATATCGGGTCCTCGCCGGCGGCCACGTGATGCGCGCGTATCTCTTCAATGTCCTCCCTGACGACGTCCCTGCAGACTTTGCCCTTGTACAATGTGTCAAACTTGCGCAGGCCCGATCCGGGCGGATCTGCCGCCCTCAGCCTCGCGCGCCTTGCGTCGGCCTCTGACCTGAGCACGGCAATCTTCCTCCCAAGCTCCTCCAGGCCGCCGACCGGCTCGTCGTCCCCGCCGCCCCTGTACGACACGGCCGTGTCGTACAGGGCGGCCCTCATCTCCCTGTAGGCAACGGTGGTCTGGTGCAGCGCCCCGTCCTCGACCGGCCTGTCCACGATGTCGGCCGCGTCGGCAAAGATGCCTGACAGGAGGGACGACATCCTCACGCCCGCGTGGTATCCGGACCTCGACGACACCTCCCCCATCCGGGCGGCGATCCTGCCGCACTTTTCCATGTCTAGCAGTTCTGCAGGATCGATGAGCGACACGAACAGCTCCCTGAACTCGGCCCTGCCGTCAGTTGTCGCCTTTGAAGCTGTTCCTGCGCCGACCCTGCGGCGCCCGCGGCGGGCCGCCACCTTGACCTTCTGCTTCTGTCCCTGAGCCACCTGCACGATTCCGGGGCCATACGCACCCGCTATTAGCGATTTGCCCTGCGCCGCTGGCGGCGCGGGCCGGCCGGCAGGGGCCAGCTGCCCGCGCAGCCGCCGCATGCCGGATATGTGCCGAACTGCATGCCGGCCCGCGCGGCCTGCCAACCGCACTCGGGCCTTGCGGGGCGCTTGCGGCCGCCCTGAGGCTGGCCATCCGCGGGGATTAGGAGGGCTGTTCTCCGCCACCGTCCCCGCCGAGCAGGTCGATGAGCGGCCCGCCCGTCAGCTGCACCCTGATGTGCCCAAATTCGTTGTCGTTGCCCTCGATGTCGGCGAACGCCGCGTCCGACGTGATGATCACGGAGGCGCCCGCGCCCTCGGCAGACGCGTAGTGGATCAGGTCGAACGGCCCGATCCCCCTGTGCCTGCACGCTCGGTTATCGGCGACGTACACCGCGTGACCGCTGTGCACAAGAGCCTTGCCGCACAGCCCGAAATAGTCGTGCGGCTTTTCGACCGCCACGATCTTTAGAACGCCCCGACGGACCATGTCGTATATGATTTTGATCGCGCGGGCGACGGCAGCATCGGCGCTCGCCTCCACGCCCGCACGCTCCTCCTCGCTCCCCGACTGGCGCTTGTGCGACGTTATGACCTTCTTGCGGACGGCCCCGATCAACTCCAGTATGACGGCGTGCGTGGTGATCAGGCGGCAGCCGCTGCGCACCGCCGCATCTAGCACCCTGACCGCATCGGCATGGTGGATGTCCTCCAACACCGACACGGCCACAAACGCGCTGGTCTCGCCAAAGACGTCGATGGCGACAAGTGCATCGATGTCGACCTCAATATCGTCACTTGGCGTCGTCAATCTTCACCAACTCGTACCCGTCCGGGGGACAGTTGCCCCTCATCATGGACACCGTCTCGGCGGACGACAGCCCAGGCCCGAGCTCCCCGAACAGATCGTCGATGCACTTTGGCTCGGGTGGAAATATTGGATCCTCGCCGGCGGCCTTAAACCACGCGCGCACTTCTTCAATGTCTTCCCTTGCGACATCCCTGCAGATTCTGCCCTTGTACCACGTGTCGATCTTTGGCAGGCCCGATCCGGGCGGGTCGGCCGCCCTCAATCTCGCCCGCAGCGCGTCCGCCTTGGCCCTGATCGCGGCGATTTTTCCCCTCAGCTTCTCCAAGTCGCCGACCGGCTCGCCGTCCCCGCCGCCCCTGTACGACACGGCCGTGCCATACAGGACTGCCATCGCCTCCCTGTACGCAACGGTGGTGAGGTGCAGCGCCCCGTCCTCTACCGGCCTGCCCACAATGTCGGCCGCATCTGCAAAGATGTCTGCCAGGAGGGATGCCATCCTCACGCCCATATGGTATCCGGACCTCGACGACACCTCCCCCATCCGGGCGGCGATCCTGCCGCACTTTTCCATGTCGTGCAGGCCGAGCGGATCGATGAGCGACACGAACATCTCCCTGAACTCGGACTTGCTGTCGACCGTCGCCACCGCACCTGCGCCGCTTCTGCGGCGCCCTTGACCAGCCGTTCTTGCCACCTTCTGCCTCTGCCCACGCGCTGCCTGCACGACACCGTGGGCCTATGCTCCCGCTATTAGCGATTTGCCCTGCGCCGCAGGCGGCAAAGGCGCGGCAGGCAGGGCCGCCCGCCGCCCGCGCCGCGCCGCCGCATGCCGCGCCCCGCACTGCGCAATCCCTCCGCCGCGCCCCGCACGGGCGCATGCGGGCGCCGGACGGCCCCCGTCGGCGCCGCCCATATCCCCTGCGCGGGACCCGGCGCGGCGGCCGGCATGCGGGGGCCCAGCCGCCCGCAGGGGCGCGGAACGCGCCCGCGCCGCCCCCGATCCGTTTATCAGTGGGCGCCCCGCCCCGCCCGCCGGGCGGCGGCGCGCGATGGAGATCATGGGGAGGGGCATACGGCAGATACTCGCCGAGTCGCCCCTGTACTTCCGCATCGGGACAAAGTTCGCCGCGTACCGCCTGCTCAACCGCCGCAGCCCCCTGTACGGCTCGGCCGACATCATCAACGTGTGCAACCTCCACTGCGAGCACTGCTACTGGTGGCTCAACCGCAAGGAGGGCGAGGAGCTGACGGTCGAGCAGTGGAAGGAGGTGATCGACGAAAAGTTCAAGAAGAACCACGTGTTCATCGTGACCGTCGTCGGCGGCGAGCCGATGATGCGCCCCGACGTCGTCGAGCTGTTCGTGCGCGAGTTCCCGAAGCGGGCGTGCGTCGTGACGAACGGGACGCACCCCATACCGCGCCTAAAGGACATCTACTTCTACTGGGTGTCCATCGACGGGTCCGAGGAGGTGCACGACCGCATACGCGGCAAGGGGGCGTGGGCCAAGACGCGCCGCAACGTGCTGGACTACGTCGAGGGGGGAGGGCCGGGCGCGCGCAAGGACATCTGGATTACGATGACGATAAACTCGCTCAACTACGGGACGATCGGCCGCGTGATCGACGACTGGCGCGCGCACTCGAACAAGATTGGCTTCCAGTTCCACACGCCGTTCGCAAAGGGCGACCCGCTGTGGCTGCCGTTCGGCGCCGAGCGCGACGCCGTGATCGACGAGCTCGTCGGCATGCGCACGGGCAGGCACCGCGACTACATCGTAAACCCCGTAAAGCAGCTAGAGGTGATGCGGCGCAGCTGGGGCGGCAAGGGGACGACGCCGGTCGACTGCCCGACGTGGGCCATCGTGTCCGTCGACCACATGGGCCGCGAAAAGGCGCCGTGCTGCATCGGCAGCGCCGAGGGGTCGGGCGGAACGATGAAGCCGCGGTGCGAAGAGTGCGGGCTCGGCTGCTACTCGGTCCTGCTCGGGTACGGCATGCGCGGCTAGCCTGCGTTTTCCCGGGCGGGCCGGACGGGCAGCGTCCGGCCGGGCCGCGCAAAGAGCCCCGCCGACCTGGATATTGCCGACGACGGGCCGCCGCGGCAGCCGCAGGCCGGCGCGGATCCCTGATCGCGGCTGTTATCGCCCGCACCGCAGCTGCGCGCCGGCCGGGCCAGCGCGCCGGCGTGCGGCCTGGAGCGGCACGACGCGACGGCCCTGGCCAGGGGCAGCAGGGCCGAGCGGCCGCCGTACGCGGCGGAATCCTCGAGGACCCAGAACATGTCGAGGGCCGCGTCCCCTCCGAGCGCGGCATCGCGCAGCCGCCTGCCGAGCTCGGTGTGGTGGCCGACAAGCGGTATGCGCCCGCCGGACAGCGATCCGACGGCGGCCGCAAACGACGTGCACGGGCCGCAGAGGTCGTCGTAGACCACGAGCGGCGGCTCGGCGCCGGGGACGGCCCCCATGCGGGACGTGCGCGAGCGCCCGTTAAGTGCGTTGCCGGCGCCGCCCCTACGATGATATACGCGCCCCGCGCGGCGCGCCGCAGCGATGGGGCAGAAGCGAAAGGCGGCCATACTGGCCGGCATTGCGGCTACGGCGGCACTCGTGGCCGCCGCGGCGGCCCTCGGGGGGTCGGCGCCGCCGCCGCTCGTGGACGACGTGGATGCCAAGCACGGCGCGATCGTCGACGTCGGAATAGCGCCCGACGACTCTCCGAACGCGAGCGACGCGTCCAGGGAGGTAAAGCACTACGTCGTAACCGTGTCGGACTCACCCGACCTGGATCCGTGACGCGGCGGCCCGCGCCGGCCCGCCTGCGCGCCACGTCCCCTGCCGAGGGCCCCTCGGCGATGCCTCCTGCTCCGCCGCCTGCCGGGGCGGGCCCCGGCGCAAGGTGCGGCCCCTCCCTGCCGGCCCAAGCGCGATGCCTCCTCCGCCCCGGCCCTGGCCGCGCACCGCCCCCTCGCGAGGCGCCATGCGGCGGCCGGCGCGCGGCCGAGGGAAAACAAGAGAGTCTGCTGGGGTTACTGCACGCGCAGTATTCCCTGCGATATGAGGTACTGCAGCGAGTTTATGTACTCGGCATCCGACACCATTCCGTCGGCCCACCACCGGGCGGTCTGCTTTATCCACTCGGGGATGGCGGCCGCACCGCCGCCGCCGCCCTCCTGCTCGGGCGCGTCCCAGAGGACCTCGCCGTCGTACGTGGCCCTCTGCAGGCCGGCCTGGCCTATGGCCACGACCTTGTCCGAGAGGGGCACGTACAGGAGGTCGGGCGCGAACGCCTGCCCCTCGGTGAGCATCCAGTTGATCAGGTGCACTACGGCCTTTGCCTCTTCCCTCGAGTCGGCCACGCCGCTCATCTCCTCGTAGAGGAGCAGGTACGTGAACGTTGCCATCGGGTAAGAGTCGGGCCCCGGCGCGTTGACCATCGTGACCGCGCTCCAGTCGCCCTCGGCGGCCGGAAGGCCGCTGTCTGCGAGCCCGCCGGACGCGGCCGCGAGCGACTCGAGGGTCGGCTCGACGAACCCTGTGCCGTCGCCGTTCTCGACGTGGGCGTAGTTGATGCCGGACTTGAACGCGTACGCGAGCTCGATGTAGCCGATCGCATAGTCCGACGTCTTTACGACGCCGGCGACGCCCTCGTTGCCGGCGGCCCCGCGGCCGGCCGGCCACTGCACGCTCTTGCCCTTGCCGACCTCTTCGTCAAAGCCGGCGCTGACCGTCGTGAGATAGTCGGTGAATACGAACGTCGTGCCCGACCCGTCCGAGCGGTACACCGTAGTGATGGCCCTGTCCGGCAGGTCTGTGCCGGGGTTGAGCTCCCGTATGCGCTCGTCGTCCCAGCGGTCGATCTTGCCGAGGAATATGTCGGCGATCACGCCGCCGGTGAGCCTCAGCCCGTTCTCGCGGAACTCGGGCAGGTTGTAGGCGACGACGACGCCGCCGATCGTCTCGGGGATGTGCAGCGTGCCGGGGGCCTGCTCGGCCTCGGACGCCTTGAGCGGCTTGTCCGAGGCGGCGAACGAGACCGTCCGTTCTATGTGCTGCTTGATGCCGCCGCCGCTGCCGATCGACTGGTAGTTGAGGTTTACGTTGTCGTAGAGGCTGTTGTACTCGACGCGCCACAGGTCGATCAGCGGGAACGGGAACGATGCCCCGGCCCCGTTGATCGCAAAGGTGGCGCCCGCGTCTGGCTCGTCGGGGGCGCCGGCGGACTGCGCGTGGGCCGCAGCGGGCGGCAGCGCGGCCAGCAGGGCCCCGACCAGGAGGAGGCTTGCCGTCTTTGTCCTTGTCATTGCCGGCGCGGCGGCTGGGCCGTATATGGCGCCGCCGGGTGTAGATTACGGGCCTGCGCATAGGCACCGTTTCGCTATATGCCCCTATTGTCGGCGCCGGCGCCGGGCAGTCGCCGTCCGAGCGCGCCGATGCCGCCGCGTTAGGCTTTACATAGCGCTGCCGGCGCGGCGCCGCGTGCAGCCGCGGCAGCAGCGCCCGTACTACCTGGTCAACTGGGGCAGGGCCGAGGCCATGGCGGCCGAGCTGTGGGCCAGGGCGGCCGATGCGGCGGGCGGCGCGGGGCGGCTGGCGTGCATCGCGACCGCGTCGCGCGGCGGCATGGTCCCCGCCCGCCTGCTGGCAGACGCATCCGGGATCGACCGCATCCTGGTCGATGTCAAGTCAGTGCCGGCCGGCGCGCTGTTCGTCGACGACATCTACGACACGGGCGGCACGTTCAGGGATATCGCCGGCAGGGCCGAGGACCCGGGGTCGCTCGTGTACGCGACGCTCTTTGCAAGGCGCGGACGCGCCGAGACGCCGCCGCAGCTAGTGTTCGCCGAGGAGACCGCCGGCGCCGAGCATGTGGTGTTTCCGTGGGAGATGGGCGAGCACAGGCGGGAGGTCTCGCCGCGGCCGCGGCCGTTGCCGGCTCCAGGCCAGGCCGGCTAGCGGCGGGCGGTTGCATGTTGACGACTCCCTGCGCGCATGCCTTGGTGAGGGGGCACTGGCCGGCCTAGAAAAATGGTGCACGATCACGATCTAGGCCGTAGCCAATCCCACTCGGGCCCGACTGTACCTCGCCAGAACTGTGCGCAAAATCCCTCCCAGAACTCGTCAAAGAACCTTGTCGCATACTCCCACATGGCGTAAAGGTCGTTGTCCATCGCATCCAACGCGGTGCTGCCGTCGCTGGACCTGTAGGTGTACGGCATCGTCTGGCGCAGGATTGACTCAATGGCGTGTTTTCTGGCACTGGCCGGCATGCCTCCGCAGTACTGTATATAGTCCAAGGCTAGGTTGTCCTTTGTCCGGCCTACCTCCTTTTTCCACTCCTCAAAATATGCGCTAGGCTTCCATCCGGGAACGGGCGCGACGCTGGCGGGGGCCACCCACTGCGCGCCCCGCCCCACTCGCTGTCCGGCCATCGGTGCTGGCGGCATCCGCGGGATACTAAAGGCCGGGCTTTGCGGCAACAACTCCGCGCGCGCCTGCCCAGGGGGCCAGATATTGCCGCAGGTGTGTGTGGAGGGGGGGGAGAGGGCGCGATGATCGCAGGCGCTTCGGCCGCCGTCCGGCGACCCCGTGCATGGGCCGCTGCCGCCCTGCCGCCCTGCGAACCGGCCTCGGCCCCGCACAGGCTCGCTCTGCATGGGGTGGGGCCTGCCTGGGCGCAGATGTGGCGGAATCGATCCCGCCTGCGATCGCCTCCGCACCGCAGTCTCCCTGGGAGGCTTCGCCGCCTCCCCCCCCCTGCCGCATGCCGAAATGCCGCATGCGGCCGGCACTGCCTAGGTGCCGCGCAGCACATGTGAGCTCCTTCTGCCCTGCGTTCCTGCCCGCCCGGCCGTCAGATGCCCCGTCGATTCCCTGCGGCGCCGGACTTTGCGGATCCCGGGCGCCAGCCATCTGCCCCGCCGTAGACTTTTATTCGCTCCGCGGCCCCCCGCGGCCGCATGGGCCACGACTACTGCGGCATACGGCGCCGCGTGCGCGCGGCCCGCAGGCTCGTAATACGGGGAACGACGGCGGCCGGCTCGGGGCACCCCGGCGGCTCGTTCTCGATGGCCGAGATCGTCGGCGTGCTGCTGTTCGGCGGGCGCCTCAGGCACGATCCGTCAAACCCCCTGTGGGAGGAGCGCGATCGCCTCGTCCTCTCAAAGGGGCACGCGGCCCCGGGCCTGTTCGCCAGCCTGGCCGTGGCCGGCTACATCGACGAGTCCGAGATCGACACGCTGCGCAGCCTCGGCAGCCGCCTGCAGGGCCACCCCGACCTAAAGTGCCCCGGCGTAGAGTTCTGCGGCGGCTCGCTCGGAATAGGCCTGTCGTACTCGATAGGCGCGGCCCTTGCGGCGCGGCTCGACGGCCGCCCGACCCGCGTGTACGCCATACTCGGCGACGGCGAGACCGACGAGGGGCAGGTGTGGGAGGCCGCCATGGCCGCCTCAAAGTTCGCCGTCGACAACCTCACCGCCATCCTCGACCGCAACTTCATCCAGCAGGACTCTTACACCGAGGATGTGATGCCGCTCGACCGGCGCCTTGCGGACGGCGAGGACCTGTCGGCGATGTGGAAGGATCCCTCGCGGTGGCGCACGGCCGACAAGTGGCGCGCGTTCGGGTGGAACGTCATAGAGGTCGACGGCCACCGCATCGAGCAGCTAGAGTCGGCGCTGCGCGGCGCCGCGGCCCACCGCGGCTCGCCGACGATGATCATAGCCCGCACGATAAAGGGAAAGGGGGTCGAGCACATGGAGGACAACCCAAAGTGGCACGGCAAGGCGGCCGACCCCGACGTGGCGCCCGTAATCGACGCCGAGCTCGGCTGCCAGTTCTCGGTATGCCCGTCGATCACGGCAGGCGACATGGGCGACCTGCCCGGCGAGGTGCGCCGCTGCGAGGACGGCAGGGCCGACATGATACACATCGACGTGATGGACGGCAGGTTCGTACCCGCCACCACGTTCGGGGCCGAAAAGGTCGCCGAGCTGCGCGCCCTCACCGAGCTGCCGTTCGACACGCATCTGATGGTGGAAGACCCCGTCCGCCAGGCGGCCCTGCATGCGGACGCCGGCAGCGACATCGTGACCGTCCACGCCGAGGCGTGCGGCGGCGAGGCCGCGTTTGGCGAGGTGCACGACCGGCTCAGGTCGGCGCGCGTCGGCGTCGGGCTTGCCGTCAACCCGGGGACCGACCTCCCCGAGTGGGCCGCGCGGTTTGCGCCCACTCTAGACCAGGTGATCGTAATGTCCGTCGAGCCGGGCAGGTCGGGGCAGCGGTACATCGAGGCCATACACGCAAAGACGGCGCGCATATGCGCCGAGCTAGAGCGGGCCGGCTTTGCGGGGACGGTAGAGGCCGACGGCGGCGTGACTGCCGGGAATGCGGGCGCCTGCCTTGCCGACGGGGCCCGCGCGTTCGTCGGCGGCAGCGCGATCATTGGGCAGGCCGACGTGCGCGCCGCCGTCCGGTCGTTCCGAAACGCGCTGCTCGACGCCCGGCGCACGCTGCTCTTGCGGCGCGCGCGCGAGCTCGGCGGCGATGCGCTCGTCGAAAAGTGGGTCGGACTGCACGGGGCCGGCCCGCGCGTCGAGCGCCTGCGGCGGCTGGCCGAAAGCGGGGAGGCGGCCGGCAGGTGAGCGGGGGGGATGCCGGCGCCGGCGCCATGGGCGACATGCGCGCCGAGTACGGCAGGGCGCTCGTAGAGATCGGCGAGGCGAACCCGAGTATAGTCGTGCTCGGCGCCGACACGACCGACTCGCTAAAGACGTCGGCGTTCGGAAAGAGGTTTCCCGACCGCTTCTTCAACGTCGGAATAGCCGAGGCCAACATGGTGTCCGTGGCGGCCGGCCTGGCCGCCTCTGGCAAGACCGCCTTTGCGAGCACGTACGCCATATTCATGCCGGGCAGGGCCGTCGACCAGATACGCAACGCCGTGTGCTACCCGTCGAGGGAGGGGAGGCGCGGCCTGGACGTAAAGCTCGTCGCCTCTCACGGCGGCCTGTCTGTCGGCGCCGACGGCGGCTCGCACCAGCAGCTAGAGGACGTCGCGACGATGCGGGCGGTCCCGAACATGCGCGTTGTGGTGCCCGCCGATGCGGCATCGGCAGGCTCGCTCGCCCGCGCGATCGCATCCGAGTACGGCCCGTTCTACATGCGCATGTGCCGCTCAAAGGTGCCGCGCGTGCACGGGGAAGGCGCTGCGGCCGCGCTGCGGCCGGGCCGCGCCGCCGTCGTCCGCGACGGGTCGGACTGCACGATCGCCGCCTGCGGCATCACCGTATCCATGGCCCTCGAGGCGGCCCGCTCCCTGCAGGCCGAGCGGTCGATATCGTGCCGCGTCCTGGACATGTTCAGCGTAAAGCCGCTCGACGCGGCCGCCGTCGGGCGGGCCGCGGCCGAGACGGCGGGGATCGTCGCGTGCGAGGAGCACAGCGTGATCGGCGGCCTGGGGTCGGCCGTGGCCGAGGCCGCGTCCGAGTCGCGCCCGACGAGGGTGCTGCGCGTCGGCGTCGCCGACTCGTTCGGCGAGTCGTGCCGCGACCCCGAGGTGCCGCGCCTGCTCGCCAAGCACGGCATCGATCCCGTTAATATAGCCGCCAGGGCGGCCGAGGTCGTGGAGGCTGCCCGGCGGTGAAGATATTCCTGGACACGGCCAACCTGGCCGAGATACGACGGTACAACGACATGGGCCTGATCGACGGGATCACGACCAACCCGTCGCTGCTCTCGCGGGAGGGCGGCGATCCGGCCGCCGTCATGAGGGAGATCACGTCGATAGTCTCGGGCGACATCAGCCTAGAGGTCGTCAGCACGGGCCATGCGGAGATGGTCGAGGAGGGGAGGCGCCTGCGCGGGTACGGGGACAACGTGGTAGTAAAGTGCCCAATGACGGCCGACGGCCTGCGCGCGTGCAGAACGCTCGTCTCCGAGGGGATACCCGTGAATGTCACGCTCGTATTCTCGGCAAACCAGGCCCTGCTG
The DNA here is from genome assembly GCA_965242695.1 of Cenarchaeum sp. Lineage (GTDB taxonomy): Archaea > Thermoproteota > Nitrososphaeria > Nitrososphaerales > Nitrosopumilaceae > Cenarchaeum. Next base: position 695,809 of record CBDESU010000001.1, read on the forward strand.
GCCGCAAAGGCCGGCGCAAGGTACGTCAGCCCCTTCATCGGCAGGCTCGACGACATCGGCGCCGACGGGCTCGGGCTCGTCGAGCAGATACTAGAGGTGTTTGCCAACTACGACTTTGGCACGCAGGTGCTGGTCGCAAGCGTCCGGCATCCCGCGCATGTGGTAGGCGCAGCCGAGATGGGAGCCGATGTGGTGACGCTGCCGCCTGCCGTGCTCGGCAAGATGCTCTCGCACCCGCTCACCGACTCTGGCCTGGCCGCGTTCCTGTCGGACTGGAAAAAGCTGAAGGCCGGCGCGGCGCGGTAGGGCGCCCGGCGCCCGGCCTGGTTCGCATCCCATCTGCCAGAGTCCTGGTGGCAGCGCAGGCGCCGGCATCCGGCGCCCGGCGCCCGGCCTGGTTCGCATCCCATCTGCGGCGCAGGCGGCCCAGGCGCATACGGGCCGCCTGCCGCTCCAGTCCGCTCCGGCCGCGGCGGGGCCCCGCACGACTTTGGGATGCTCGGCCGGCGCGGGCGGCACGCCGGCAGCGGCGCGGTCCCTGGCGCGGGCCTCGGACCTAGACGCCGAGCGACTCGGCCCTGGTCATGTCGACGTACACCTTGTCGCCGACGGACAGGCCCATCTGCTTGTACTCGTGCATGTCGAGCTTTATCGATGTGACGGTGCCGAGCGAGTTGCCCCTCATGCCAGAGAGCATCTTGTTAATGTCCTCCATCATGTCGTTCATGTTGGTAAACCCCATGATCTTCGAGCCGCTCATCTGGGGCGAGGCATGCCCGCCGTCCCTGACCTCGTCCATCGACGACAGCGAGACGATCACATACGGGGCGCCGTCGGGCGCCGCGTCGATGCTCTTGACGACGAACTCCTTTCTCAACGGCGGCGCGCCGCAGCGCCGGTATTTTAAACTTCAATGGGGGCATCCGCGGGCGATCGCACGGCGATCGCACGGCGATCGGGCGCATCCGAGGCAGCTGACGGGGCATGCCGGGCGCGCGCGGGGGGGGGGGGGAGGGCAGGCGCGGATGCGGCTGCGCGGGGTACTGCAGGCCGGCCGCGCGCCGCCGGATGCCGGGGCGCCGCCGGCGGGCTACCGTCTGCCCCGGCCGGCCTGACCGTCCGCACCTGCTGGGGGAGGAGGGTGCCGGCCGAACAGGGGCAGCGCGGCGGCGCCGGGGTCAAAATATTAAACAACATCCCTCGCGGGCGGCCCGCGGGTGGCATTGGACGACATCATACTGGAGGATGTAAAGGCGCTGCTCAGGCTCGGCAAGGGCAGCCCGCTGTTCCTGGAGCGGATTAGGCGCGCGGCCGAGCAGGGCGAGGTCATATCGCACTACGAGCGATCGTACGTCTCCGAGCTTGCCCGCAAGCACCTCGGGCCTGGGCACGGCGCATCCCCGCAGCCCGCGCAGGCGCGGGCCTCCTCGTCGGCCGCCGTCCAGGCCACGTCCCTTGTGAGGGCCCCGCCCCCGCCTCCTCCCGCGCGGCGCCGCGGCGCCGCGGCCACCGGCGTGCCCGCCAGGCTCGTCCGCCCGCTCGTCGCGACGCGCCGCCGGATGATCGTCACGGCCGTTGTGGCGCTGCTCGTCGCAGCGGGGGCCGCCTCGGCCGTGGTGTACACCTCGGACGACGGCGGCGCGGCCGAGCCCGTTCCAATCCCCGTCGTTCCGGCCGGGCTGACCGTCGAGGCCGATGCGACGCTGTTCGCATCGGGCGACATTGTATCCGTGTCGGGAACGTCGGCATCGCCGGCCGGCGCCGTGGTCCTGTCTATAACAAACGGGGGAGGCGAGCTGGTCTGGCAGGAGACGGTCGGGGCGCGCGCGGACCGCACGTACGCGACGCTGACCATAGCGGGGGGGCCCGGCTGGGAGTCTCCGGGCCTGTACGTGCTGTCGGCATCGGAGGGATCCGCAAGCCGCACGTTCGCGTTCGACTTTAGGCTGGCAGGCTAGGTTCGGCCGGCGCGGGAATTGCCGCTAGGCCCGCGGGGACGCCGCGTCGGGGGCCGCCGCCCCGGCTTCCGCCGCGCTGGCGGGCCCGTACCTCGAGCGCGACTTGAGGGCGGCGGCAAGCTCGCAGAACGTCTCGTTGGCGCTCACGTCGATGACGTTGATCGTGGCATGGTCGTGGACGATCTGGTTCCTGTACTCGTCCATGAGGGCGAACGAGACCGACGACCAGTGCAGGACGCCCCTCACCTGCTCGGCCGTGACCGCGTCAGAGTTGGGGAGCGGCACGGGCGAGAATGCGACTCCGCCCGTCCACTGCATCGTCGGGATGCCGCCGCCGGACGTCCTGCTGCCGAATGCGATCTGCCTGATCCAGTCGTCTAGCCTGTACTCGACGAGCTCGCGGATGACGAGCCTCTCCCACGGCCGGATCTCGATGTCCACGGGGCGCGGGCGCGGCGCGGCCCAAATAAACCGTGTGCGGCGCGAGGGGGCCCTGGGCCGCCGCCGATGCCTCGGCCGCGGCGCCCTACTCCTTGCCGCCTGCGTCGGCCGGCGCGTAGACCATGAGGTTCTTTTCCTCGAGCAGGGCGTGGAGGCCGTGAACGGACCTGTACACGTCCGTCTCCTTCTTGGCGCCGGTGCAGACGAGCTTGCCGGACGCGAACAGCAGCATGACGGTCTTTGGGTCGACCATGCGGTGTATGAGGCCGGGGAACTGCTCTGGCTCGTACATGCTCCGCGGCAGCACCCTGGCGGCGCGCTCGATCTGGATCTTGCCGTGCAGGTTGATCGCCGCGACGATGTTCTGGACCGCCACGACGGCGTCCTTCTTGATCCTCACGCCGCGCTTGCGCAGCGTCCTTACGACTATGCGGACGGCCTCGACGGCGAGCTCCTCGGACTTTGCGCCGGTGCAGACCATGTTGCCGGTGCGGAATATGAGCGTGGCCGTCCTCGGCTCGGCTATCCTGAAGACGAGGCCTGGGAACTGCTCGGGGTTGTACTCGGCGGCGGGGAACTTTTTCTGGACGGCCTTGAGGTCGATCGCCTGGTCCACCGACGCCGAGGCGACGACGTTCTCGATGTTCACCTGGGGCTTTGTCTGGGCCACGGCGCCCCCTAGCACCCTCTTTATATATAGGGAAGCGGCGCCTAGCGCGCCCTGGGCTTGAGGGCGGCAGGCGTCATCTTATTATCATGGGGGGCGGCGCGCCGGGCCGTGATCGCTCAGGGACAGGCAGTGCGCATGGCACCCGACCGCGCCAGCGGCGGCATGGATGCGGGGGGGGGGGGAGCCGGTTGCGGGGAGATGCCAACAGGCGGCCGCGCCGACCCTCTGCGCATAGTGGTAACCGCATAGCGACGCTTGCGGCTTTTCTGACGATTGTGATCGTACTGGCTGTTGCGTTGGTGCAGGCACCGCTTGATGGTGGGGTGGCACTGCCGCCGCAGGCGGCCCGCCTTGGGGCCGTTGAACTCCCCCTGTGGATGCCGGGGTGGCACCCGCCCGCACTACAAGAGGCGTATGCGGATCATCTGATACGCTGCGGGTCCACTCCAATTACCTCCTTTACGCCCGACAGTCTTGGCCGCGTCCAGGACATACAATTTGTGGTGAGCAACGGGACGTACGGACTGGGCGACGAGATAGATGTGCGCATCTCCTTTTACCGGCCCGACGGTACGGCGCTGGATTTGTCTCACCTGCCCGGCACTGCCATCAATCTGGGTCCGCTCAACCACACCTATCTCGCGATGAGCATACCGGGCAGGACGGCCGAATTTCTCAACAAGACGGGCGGCAACGTACTGTTCTACCGCTACACCGTCATGTCGGGCGATATCTCTCCTGATCTGGGCTATTCCCACAACAAGGCTCTGCATGCGCCCTCCCTGCGATCGGGCAGCATCACCGTGCTATGCACCCTGCCCGTGCCGGGCGATCCGGGATCGCTCCGGTACCAGTCCGATGTGGTCGTCGACGCCGCGTTGCCGACCGTGCGGTCGGTGTACTCGCCCGACGGGAACGGGACGTACGGCACGGGACGCATCGTCAACATTACGGTGTCCCTTGAAAAGCCGGCCGTGATCACGGCCGAGCCGCGCCTGATGCTAAACACCGAGCCGCCGCGGAACGCCTCGTACGCGGGCGGCAACGGGACGGCGAGCCTGTCGTTCCTGTACACTGTTGGGCCCGGCGACGAGGCCGCGCGCCTGGACTATGCCGATACGAGCTCACTCTCGCTGGAGGGCGGAATGATCGCAAACGTAGACAATGGCATCGCCGCGGACGCCATGCCCCTGCCCGAGCCCGGAGATCCGGGCTCACTCGCCGCCTCCAACTCGATCGGCATACTGGGTGGTCCCGTTCCTGTCCTGAGGGCAAACGGCTCGGCCGTCCACGGGGACGGATTCGAGATGCTAAGGGGGGCGAGCGACGTTGCCGCGTTCTACATGAACGGCAGCGCGTACGCGCTGGTGGCCGCTGCCGGCAGCACGGCGCCTGCGGACCACGGCATCCAGCTGATCCGAGTCCACCCGAACGCTACGCTCTCGGCAGCGGGCTGGGCCACGCACGGGAGCGGGTTTTCCCTGTACCGCCCCCTGGATATCGCCCCGTTCGAGGCCGGCGGAGCGATGCGCGCCCTCGTGTCCTCGCAGGACGACAACAGCATACAGCTGGTCGACATCCATCCGAACGGCACCCTATCTGCAAACGGCTCGGCGACCAGCGCGGCGCTTCCGGCGCTCGCCCGCGCATCGGGCGCGTCGGCGTTGCCCATGCCTGCCGGGGGAGGAGACGGCCTGGCCAGGATCCTAGTGACCGCGCGCGGCGGCGCCGGCGGCCTCCAGCTCGTCGACGTTCGCCCGAACGGCACCCTTGCGGGCAACGGAACGGCCGTGCACGGCGGCCAGCTCAGGCTCGCCGGCGCCGCCGCCGTCGATGCGCTCGGCGCCTCGTCTGCCGCCGCGGCCGGCGCCGCTGCCGGCGCCCCGCCCCGCGCCCTCGTGGCCTCGCACGACGCCGACAGCATCCAGCTCGTCAGCATACTTGCGAACGGAACAATACTGCACAACGGCTCGGCCACGCGCGGCACGGGCGGGTTCGAGGAGATGGACGGCCCGACCGGCGCCACCGTCTTCGACATGGACGGGCGCACCAGGGCCGCCGTGCCGTCGTTCGGCGGCAGCGCCCTCCAGATCGTCGACATATTTCCAAACGGCACCATTGTCGACGCGGGATCGACTGTCAACGGAACCGGCGGATTCGACGCGCTCGGCGGAGCCTCGGACGCCGCCGTGTTCGCGATGGGAGGGTGGACGTACGCCCTTGTGGCCTCGTACACGGACGACGGCATCCAGCTGGCCCGCATCAACGCGGACGGAACGCTTGCCGCCGAGGCGTCGGCCCGGGACGAAAGAGGCGGGTTCGATGCACTCGACAACGCCGAGGGCGTCGCCGTGCTAGAGGCCGGCGGCCACACGTACGCGCTCGTCGCCGCGCAGGTGGACGACGCCGTCCAGCTCGTCAGGCTCTCGCCGGCGTCCGCCGCCGGCGTGTCCTCGCCGATACGTAACGGCTCGTACCCCGCTGGAACGACGATCAACGTCACGGTCGCGTTCGACGAGCGCGTCGTGCTGCAGGATCCGCAGAATCCACCGTCGCTCCTGCTGTCCCTGGAGGGCGGGAACCGGACCGCGCCGTACCTGTCGGGGAACGGCACGGACGCGCTCGCGTTCAACTACACGGTAATGCCGGGCGACTCGGCCCCCGCCTCCAGCGGCGGCGTCCTGGAATACGCGCACGCCGGCGCCCTGACGTCGAGGGGCGCCGTAACCGACATGCAGGGAAACGCCGTCGACCTGGGGCTGCCCGAGCCCCGCGCCCCCGGCTCGCTCTCGCACGCAAGGGCCATTGTACCGGATACCGTCGCCCCTGCCGCCGAGTCCGTCTCGTCGCCGAACGCGAGCGGCGCGTACGGCCTAGGCTCGGCCATCAAAATCACGGTCTCGTTCGACGAGGATGTGGTCGTCGACGCCGGAGACGATGCGCCGTCGATCGCGCTGAGGCTCGACGAGGCGGCCGACGACCGGTTCGCCAGGTACGACAGGGCCGGCAGCGCCGGCAGAAACCTGTCGTTTGCCTACACGGTCGAGGAGGGCGACAATGCGGCCGACCTTGGATATGCCGGCGCAGGGGCCCTGTCCGACGGCGGCAGCACGATCACGGACCTGGCCGGCAACCCTGCTGCGAGCCTGTCCCTGCCCGACCAGGCCGCGGGCGGGCTGCTCGGCAGCCAGGGGGCCATGCGAATCGACACCCGGCCGCCGACCGTGCTGTCCGTCTCGTCGCCAAACGGCAGCGGCACGTACGCCCTCGGGGACGAGATCCACGTTGCCGTCGGGTTCAGCGAGGCGGTCTACGTGGAGGGCTCCCCGACGATCGAGCTAGAGACGGGCAGGATCGACCGGAACGCGACATACGCATCGGGCAGCGGCACCGGCAGGCTGACGTTCGTGTACGCGGTGCAGGAAGGCGACGCCACGGGCCGCCTGGACTATACCGGCACGGATGCCCTGTCCGCCGGCGGTTACGGTTCGATCCAAGACGAGGCCGAGAACCACGCCGGCCTGGATCTTCCCGACACAGGCTCTGAAATGTCGCTGAGCGGCAGCTCCATAGCGATCAGCACCGGCACAGGCGGAGGCGCCGGCGATGGCGATGGCGATGGCGGTGACGGCGGCAGCGGTGACGGCGGTGACGGCGGCAGCGGTGACGGCGGCAGCGGCGGTGACGGCGGTGACGGCGGTGACGGCGGCAGCGGCGGTGACGGCGGTGACGGCGGTGACGGCGGTGACGGCGGTGACGGCGGTGACGGCGGTGACGGCGGTGACGGCGGTGACGGCGGCAGCGGCGGTGACGGCGGTGACGGCGGTGACGGCGGTGACGGCGGTGACGGCGGTGACGGCGGTGACGGCGGTGACGGCGGCAGCGGCAACGCCACTGAAAACACCGCAATCGTCGCCCTTGTGCCGGGCGACGGCCCTGTCCAGAGCAACCTTGTCGACAGGGGGAACGAGGTTCGCGTCACGATCAACGTGACGGGCCTGGCAGGAGCCGGCGCCGGGACAGAGCCGGGCGGGCCCGTGCAGTTCCCGTCCGGCGGCGCCCTCGTGGCCACGTCGTTTGCATCCGTGACGTTCCCTCCCGGGGTAACTGCATGGTCGGTGCCCGCCGACGGCCTGCTCGCACTGCACGTCGTAGCCGCGTCCGACGGCGATCTGCCGTCAAACTCGAGCGTGCGGGGCCTTGCGTACGGCGGCTCGACCTCGGTCCTGCTGCAGCGCGTCGTCGAGATCGGCTACGACAACGGCACCGTCACGTTCGACATGCCAGTCCGCATATCGCTCGAGGGCCAGGCCGGCGGCCGCGCGTTCTACATCGGCGGCGCGGGCGGCGCGGCGGTGCCGATCGACGCGGCCTGCGCCGCAGACGATGTCGTCAGGGTGCACCGCCATCTCAACGGCACGGGCGAGTGCCGGATCGACTCGGAGGACGGCGGCATGGTGATCTACACGTACCACCTGACCCGGTTCGGCACCGTCCTGTCGGGGAACGGCGCATCGCCGCCCGTGTACCACACGTGCTCGGTAAGCCTTGGCAGGCCGAGCCTGGATGTCGGCGACGCGGCGCTCGGCGGCTACTCTGATCCGGCCGAGCAGACGCTGCTCAACACGGGTTCGGCGCCGTTTGTGCGCGTCGGGATCGAGGCGTCCCCGTGGCGGTTCGGCCCGGGCGGCGACTCAGCGCCGGGGGCGGGATCGCCCTCCCTGCCCGCGCCCGTATCGGGCGAGGCCGAGGGCAGGGCATCGAGCGCCCTTGTCGCGCGCGTTGCCGCGTCCCTGCCGGCGGCCGCAACCGAGGTGGGCGAGGCGGGCAGGGGCGGCGCGTACGCCGCGGTCGGCGGAGATGTTGCGGTGGCGCGGGGGCTCGGCGGCGGGGATGCCGCCTCGCTGTGGTTCCGGCTGAACCTGACGCCGTACGGCGCAATGCAGGGCGGCGCCGCCTCGCAGAGCATGACGTACAACGCAGAGTGCGCCCCGTTCTAGCCGGCCGCGGCGGCGGGGCGCGCCGCGGCATGCGGCCCATGCCCGATGTGCAGGCGGGCCGCCGCCCTTGATGCGGGCCGCATCCGCGCATGGCATGCGCTGCCCGCTCCTGCGCGGGCGCGTCAAGTCACCATCCGGGGTCGTAATAGGGAAACGGCGCCTCTGTACAGTCTGCGTATACGTACTTCATGAGCGGCATGCCCTTGCCCGCCCTGCATCCTTCCGTGAGGGTGCGCCTCGGATCCCTGCCGTGCGCGACGATCTCCCCGCTGGCCACCGCCAGCCACTCGCCCCTGTACTTCTTGTACTCCTCTTCCGGCATGGCGGCCAAGAACTTGATGTCCTCCACGGGGCTGCCCTCGGGGTCGTTCACTACCATGCCGGGGCTTGGCTGGGCATCCATTTAAGGCGAGCGCAGTGCGGCGCGGGCGGCGTATAAAGAGCGGCCGGCTTGGCCTGCTGCCTTGCATGCCGCCCTGCCATGCGCCGCGCCGAGGCATGCGCACGCAGCAAGACTTGGCAGGTCTCCGGGCGGGGCCGATCGCCAACCGCACCGGTCGCGGCTGGCGCACCGCCGGACACGCCGCGACCCTGCCTGCGACCGGAGTCCAGATGCCGCGCGATGCGCCGGCGGGGCGGCATGTCAGGGCGCCCGCGAGGCGCCTAGTGCCAGCCGACCAGGCGGTACCTGTGCTCCTCGTCGATGATGTCTGCCCTGATGGCGTCTGCCGTCGGAACGGCAGATGCGGCGGCGGCCGCCCCGTACCCGCGCAGGAGCCGCCTTGTATCGACGTCAAAGAACCCGAGGCGGCCGGGCAGCGGGATCGGGATGCGCAGGGCCCTGGCCGAGCCGAGGACGAACCCGTACCGCGCCGCCCTGCTGCGCCCAGCCGGCGTCGTGCCGCGCGACGCATAGTACCCGCGCGGCGCAAGGTGCCGCGCGCGGTCTGCGTTGAGCTCCCGCGCAGACCCGTACTCTACGACGTCGAGCAGCTCGGCCCTGCCGACTATGGCCCCCGTCGGCAGGCTGCGCGCGTCCATGCCGAGCCGCCTGCAGTCGGGAACGCGGACGGCGCGGGCGGCGTGCACGAGAAACTCGCCGCGCACGCGCGTGCTCCACCCGCGCAGCTCTACCGTCTTGGCGCCCGATGCGATCAGGCGCGCGTACGGCTGGCAGACGGACAGGCACTTCAACTATTCCGCTGCCGCCCTGACGTACTCGCCCGGGCTGCGCCCGGCGCCGGCCGGCAGCCCCGTGATCCCGCCCTCTAGGCTGTCGGCCGCCATGCCCTTGCCGGCGAGCACGTTGGCAGCCGCCATGGACGTGTTGCCGGCCATGCACACGCACAGGACCTTGCCGCCCCCCGCCGCCTCGCGTATCGAGTCGGGCACCTGCCGCGTCGTAATCATCTCCCTGGCCGCGCTCGCCGTCGGGACGACGATCTTTGACCTGTCGACGCCGAGCGAGGATGCGAGCATCTCTATTCCCTCCTCGCGCGGGGCGTACTGCATGTGGACCCATACGATGCGGTCGTACGAGGATGCGGCCGCGGCGGCCTGCTCGACCGACACCTGGGCGGGCGCCGGCGCCCCGGACGACTCGGACCTCTCGCGGATGGCCTTTTCGTACTTTGCCACCCCGTCGGCGACGATCACGACGAACCTGCGCCCGCCCTTTCCGCTCCCGCCGCCGGCTGCCCCGCCCCCTCCGCCGCCCTCAAAGCTGGCCATGAGGAGCACGGCGTACAGCGCAAGGGCCGAGCTCTCGCCGATGTCGCGGCCCCTGCCGGCAAAGAACTCTAGCAGGCGCGAGGCCTTTGCAAAGTCGACCTCGTGCTCGGACGCGTACTCGGACGGCCTGTACATGCGCAGCCCCGACGCGTTGGCCCTCGTGCGTATTCCTGCCACGTCCTGCCCCGCGCTCGGGAACACGACATGGACGGGCTTTGCAGAGTACCTCTCGGCCGCGTACCGCGCCAGGCCGCCGGACGTGCCGCCGGTGCCGAACGTGCAGACTATCTCGACGTCGCCGAGCGTGTACGACGACCCGTCGCCCGGCGAGAGGGCGCGCAGCTGCCCGTCGATCTCGGGGCCCGTCACGGTCCGGTGCGCCTCTATGTTCAGGTCGTTGTCGTACTGCTCGGGGCAGAACATGCCGTACGCGCCGGCGATGAGCTTTGCCAGGTTGATGACGTCCTGGGCGGCGAGCAGCCTTACGGCCTCGCCGGCGACGCCGTCGAACGGCGCGGGGTCAAACCCCATGCCCTGCAGCTGCGAGCGGACGTTGTCCGCGGCGGCGCGGGCCGCGATCTCCTCCCTGCTGCCCTTGATGCCGGGGGCCGGGCAGATGTCCATGTCGAGGTCCATGACGTGGATGCCGGCGCCGCGGAGGTCGGACAGGACTCCCTCCTGGAGCCTGCGCGAGACGAGGGCTACGACGGGAAGGCCGAGCCTTGCGACTAGGCCGAGCGCGATGCCAAAGTTGCCAGAGGTCGCCTCGATGACGGCCTGCCCGCCGCGCAGCTTGCCCGTGCGTATGGCATCGTGTATGATGTGGACGGCGGGCCTGACCTTTATCGAGCCCGACGGCAGGCCGCCGTCGAGCTTGCCAAAGACCCTGATGCCCGTGTCAGACAGGTCTGCATTGAAGACCTTTTCGGCGCACTCTAGCAGGTCGTCGGTCAGGTCGACGAGCGGGGTCGGGCATGCGATCGGGGGCACGCCGCCCTCGGAATCGGCCCCGGCCGACTCGTCGGGGTGGGGAACCTTTTCGTACATCTGCCCGCGGAACCTTGCGAGCAGCTCTTCGTCGATGGCCGCCTCGTCGCTCACGGCCGCGCGCGCCTGCGGCCACATTTAGGATTTTACCCGTCAGGGCGGGCCGCGGGGCCGCGCGCAGGAGGGCAGAGGCGGCCCTGCGGCGTTCCTGCTCTTGCTACGCACGAAAGACGTACACATGGCGGGCGGCCGCGCCTCCCTGCCCCGCGGCCCCGCCGGCTGCGCGGTCGCGCCGCATGCCGAGCCCCGCAAGGCGGTCAGCTACGGCGCGCGCCATCCCGGCGCTGCCCGCGTCCCAGTCTGCCCATGTGGGCGGGCTGCGGCGCTCGCGCCTGCTCTGGCGCGGGTCGTGGGTCGTCCCGACGCGCCAGCCGCCGTACGAGCCGGACGCGGCGCGCATGGCCTCGAGGATGATCCTCTTCGCAATCACGGCCGGCCCCGCAGGCGGCGGCGTAAAAACGGTGCGCGGCGCCCCGCCGCCGCCGTCACCCGGGATTCGGGGCGATCGCTGTCGCACGGGCCGTGCGGGGCCAGAACCGCGCTGCCTGCCGCTCCCGCTCCAGCCTGGACACGCATGGCAGGGCGTGCGGGGGCCAGCCGCGGCCCTGCATGTGCGCCGGATGGCCGCGAACTATGTCGCATCTGCGCGCGCGCAATCCTGTCCCGGTCCGTGCCGCTTACGGCCACGCCGCCCGCCCTGCCTGCGCCGCTATGACTGCCTTGCGAAGCCACATCGCCTTGTTGGTCTCGTCGAAGCACACGTTGAACTTGTTGAGAAAACCATCCCTGCCCAGCAGAAAGGGCGGGTTGGCGTCACGACTGCGCGACCATTCCGTGTCGGGGGAAAGCGCCGTGACGACGTCCATGTCCACCCAGTACTTGCCGATCCATGCCTCGGTTCGGAGCTGCACGTGGTACGTGTCCATCTTCCAGCCCACGCCGAACGCGGGATGCTTGCCGTCTTCGCTCAGCGCAACGCCCATCTCCTGCACGCCCCACATCGGCACGGACGGCATGGTTGCGCCTGTGTCGATCACCGCCATGCCCAGAACCATGTCAGAATCATCTGGCAAAGCCACCGCGGGATTCCATACCCTGATCGGAATCGCCGGCGCCAGCGTGTATACGACCTTGCCGCTTGCTGTCGGACTTTCCATCTTTACGTAGTCCGAGCGCACCTACCCTGGCGGGTACGCATCGAACTCAATCGTAGACATAGTAGGCATCGGGAACCTCTGTATGGTCGGCGTATATGTAGTGCATGAGCGGCACTCCCTTGCCGGCCTTGGAGCCCTCCTGGTGGGCGCGCCTCGGATCCTTGTCGTGCGCGACAATCTCCCCGTCTGCCACCGCTATCCACTGGCCGCCGTACCTCTTGTACTCCTCCTCCGACATGTTGCCAAGGAACTCGACATCCTTCATGGGACTTCTATGGAGATCGTTCTCTGTCATGGCGGGCCGTGGCGGAGGTCGATACTTAAGGCTTGCGCAGTGCGGCACGGGAGTATATAAGGAGCAAACGACACTGGCTTGAAATCCTGCACCTACGCGGCGTTCATGCTTGAACCCATGTAAACCCCCTGGGGCGCGCCGGCCTGTGGTCGAGCGACCCCTCAAACGGCATGGGCCAACAGAGCCCTCATGCTTGAATGGGGCAGTCCGAGCTGCTGTGTTACTGGGCCGTAGAGCCCTGATAGGTGAGTGCAGCTTACGACCGACCACACGTATGATAAAGGGGGTGATAATGTGAAATATATTGGAATAGACATCGCTAAAGAGACCAACCATGCATGCATCATGGACCGCAAGGGCAAGGTTCTCGACCGCGCCATGTTTGGCAACACGGCCGAGGGCACACGCAGGTTCCTCAAGGCAGCGCGCAGGGAGCACGGCAAGTTCGTCGTCGGCTGCGAGGCCACGGGGTACATGTGGGCAAAGTTGTGCGACATGTGCGCGAAGGAGAATGTGGAGTTCAAGCTTGGCAGTCCGTACAAGATGCGGATCATATGGATGAGCTCCAACAAGAACGACAAGAACGATGCCGAAAAGATCGCGGATCTGCTAAGGCGCGACGCCTTTCCGGCGTGCCACCTGGGCGACCAGGAGACGCGCGCGCTGAGGGACATGATGCGCGCCATCATCGCACTCGTACAGGACAGGACGAAGGTCTGCAACAGGCTTCGCGCCCTGCTCGTAAAGTACGATTTACGCCTAAAAGCGACCAAGATCTACTCGAACAAAGCCATTACCCAGCTCCGCGGCACAACGCTAGGCAACCACGTCGACAACACGAACATCCAGCGCCTCGTCAAGCAGCTAGAGTTCTTCAACCGCGAGATCGGCCTTGCAGAGAAGGATGTTCTCCGCGAGGCGGCAAACTCAAAGTTTGCCCCGACGGTGCGCCGGATCGTCAGCATGACTGGCGTCGACGCGTACTCTGCGCTGCTGATTTCAGCAGAGCTGGACGGCATAGATCGATTCTCGGATCCCAAGAAGATTATCTCGACGGTAGGCATGTGCCCAAGCGTGCACCAGTCGGGAGACTCTCTACGCCATGGCGGCATGAAAAAGCTCGACGTTAACCGCAAGCTCAACTGGATAATGATTCAGGTGGCATCAGTGGCAGTCCGCTACGACGACCACCTGAAGAAGTACTATGAGCACGTCAAGAAGCGACACGGCGGCAAGCACGTGATCGCGGTCACACACGTGGCCAACAAGATGTTGCGGATAATGTGGGCCATGGAGCGAGACCATACGCTATATTGGTACCGCAACGAAAAGCTGTACCAGAGCAAGCTGGCAAAACTCGACAAGGCGATGCGTTCCGACACGACTCAGAAGATCCAGGGGTAGTTTTTTCCCGACCAGCACCCGAAGCCTGGCCTACCGGCCGGGCCGCATCGAGGCCCCCGGCCCCCGCCGGTTGCCGCCCCCATAGGGGGCGACGCGAGCAATGTTTAAGAAGGATGCCGCCGGCCGGCCCTCGGTCGCATGACGCAGGACACCGACTTGGCCGGCGCGCCCCTGGGGGTTTCATAGGTGGCCGCCGAAGCCCGCCATGCGCGCAAGGCGAATCGGCGGTGGTGATCCGACAGGCGCTGTCCGCCGCCGCCGATCGCCGCAAGCGCCTTGTCCGCCATGCCGCCGAGCGCACTAGTGCCACCGTCCCGCGCTGCCGTCCTCCTATAGTCCCGAGCATAAGTTCCCGACCCTTTTATGTGCATCGATTAGGCGTCGATGCAGCAAAAAGAGGGTCAAGGACATGTGCTCGTGACTATACTCGGGGCGATCGCCGATGTGCGGGCTGTGCGGGCCAGAGCCGAGCTGTCCGCTGCGCTCGCACCCGCCAGCCTAGACACGCATGGCAGGGCGTGCGGGGGCCCGCCGCGGCCCTGCGTGTGCGCCGGATGGTCGCGATCTGTGCCGCATCCATGCACATGGAATTCCGATCTGGGTCGTACCACTCACGGCCACGCCGCCCGCCCAGCCTGCGCCTCCATGATGGCCTTGCGAAGCCACATCGCCTTGTTGGTCTCGTCGAAGCACACGTTGAACTTGTTGAGAAAGCCGTCGCGTCCCAGCAGGAACGGCGGGTTGGCGTCACGCCTGCGCGACCATTCCGTGTCGGGGGAAAGCGCCGCGACGACGCCCATATCCACCCAGTACATGCCGATCCACGCCTCGATGCGGACCAGCACGCGGTACGCATCCATCTGCCAGCCCACGCCGAATGCAGGCTGCTTGCTGTCTTTGCTCAGCACAATGCCAAGCTCCTGCACGCCCCACATCGGCACGGATGGCCTGACTGCGCCTGTGTCGATCACCGCCGTGCCCTGAATTATGCTGTAGGCATCCGACAAAGCCACCGCGGGATTTCGCACCCTGATCGGAATCGCCGGCGCCAGTACGTAGGCGACCCTGCCGCTTGCCGTCGGCCTTTCAACCTCCGTGTAGTCCGAGCGCACCCACCCTGGCGGGAACGCATCGAAATCAATCTTCGAAGACATAGTAGGCCTCGGGGACTTCCGTATGGTCGGCGTAGATGTAGTCCATGTGTGGCACTCCCTTGCCGGCCCTGCAGCCGTCCTGGTGGACGCGCCTCGGATCCTTGCCGTGCGCGACGATCTTCCCGTCTGCCACCGCCACCCACTGGCCGCCGTACCTCTTGTACTCCTCCTCCGGCATGGTGGCAAGGAACTTGACATCCTTCATGGGGCTCTTATAGAGATCGTCCACTGTCATGCCGGGCCTTGGCGGAGGCCGACACTTAAGGCTTGCGCAGTGCGGCATGGAAGTATATAAGGAGCAAACGACACTGGCTTGAAAATCTGCACCTATGCGGCGTTCATGCTTGGCCGCCGAAGCCCGCCATGCGCGCAAGGCGAATCGGCGGTGGTGATCCGACAGGCGCTGTCCGCCGCCGCCGATCGCCGCAAGCGCCTTGTCCGCCATGCCGCCGAGCGCACTAGTGCTACCGTCCCGCGCTGCCGTCCTCCTGCTCGGGGCGATCGCTGTCGCACGGGCCGTGCGGGGCCAGAACCGCGCTGCCTGCCGCTCCCGCTCCAGCCTGGACACGCATGGCAGGGCGTGCGGGGGCCAGCCGCGGCCCTGCATGTGCGCCGGATGGCCGCGAACTATGTCGCATCTGCGCGCGCGCAATCCTGTCCCGGTCCGTGCCGCTTACGGCCACGCCGCCCGCCCTGCCTGCGCCGCTATGACTGCCTTGCGAAGCCACATCGCCTTGTTGGTCTCGTCGAAGCACACGTTGAACTTGTTGAGAAAGCCGTCGCGTCCCAGCAGAAAGGGCGGGTTGGCGTCACGACTGCGCGACCATTCCGTGTCGGGGGAAAGCGCCGTGACGACGTCCATGTCCACCCAATACTTGCCGATCCATGCCTTGATGCAGACCAGCACGCGGTGCGCATCCATCTGCCAGCCCACGCCAAACGCAGGATGCTTGTCGTCTTCGCTCAGCGCAACGCCCATCTCCTGCACGCCCCACATCGGCACGGACGGCATGGTTGCGCCTGTGTCGATCACCGCTGTGCCCTGAATTATACTGTAGGCATCCGGCAAAGCCGTAGCCGCGGGGTTTCGAACCCTGATCGGAATCGCCGGCGCCAATACGTAGGCTACCCTGCCGCTTGCCGTCGGCTTTCCCACCTCCGTGTAGTCCGAGTGCACCCACCCTGGCGGGAACGCATCGAAGTCAATCTTCGAAGATATAGTAGGCAGGTGGGACTTCCGTGTGGTCGGCGTAGATGTAGTCCATGAGCGGCACTCCTTTGCCGGCCTCTGATCCCTCCTTGTGGACGCGTTCAGGATCCTTCCCATGCGCGACGATCTCCCCGTCGGCCACAGCCACCCACTGGCCGCCGTACCTCTTGTACTCCTCCTCCGGCATGGTGGCAAGGAACTTGACATCCTTCATGGGGCTCCTGTAGCGGTCGTTCTCTGCCATGGCGGGCCGTGGCAAGGGCCGGCATTTAGGGCTTGCGCAGTGCGGCACGGGAGTATATAAGGAACAGACCACAACGGCTTGGAATTCTGCACCTGTACGGCATTCTGCCTTGGCCGACGCGGTGGCATGCGCGCGAGGCAATCGCCGGTGGCGACCTGACTGGAGCTGCCCGCCGCCGCCGATCGTTGCATGTGCCCTGCCCGCCATGCCGTCGGGCGCGCCCGCGGCCGGCGTTCGGACGCGGCCGTTACATGGGCTAGGTGCGATCGTCGCCGCGCAGTCCGTGCGGGGCAGGAACCGCACTGCCCGCCGCTCTCGCACCGACCCCCCTTGGACACACATGGCAGTGCGCATGGAACCCTGACATGGCCCTGCGCGTGCGCCGAACGGGAACGATCCGCCACCTGCGCATGCGTATAATCCGCCCCGGCATGCAGCTCACGGCCACGCTGCCCGCCCCGCCTGCGCCTCTATATGACGGCCTTGCGAAGCCACATCGCCTTGTTGGGCTCGTCGAAGCACACGTTATACCTGCTCAGAAAGCCGTTCCTGCCCAGCAGGATCGGCAGGCGGGCTCTCTGCCCGCGCGACCATTCAGTGTCGGGGGACAGCGCTGGGACGACATCGTTATCCGTCCAGGTGCCGTCGATCCACGCCTCGACGCCGACCTGTATGCAGTACGCGTCGATCTGGCCGCCGACGCCAAACGCCGGCTGCTTGCTGTCCTCGCTCACCGCAATGCCAAGGCGGTGCACCATCCACAACGGAACGGATGATATCGTTGCACCGGTGTCGACCATGGCGTTGCCCAGGATCGCGTTCAAAGGATCTGACAAATCCTTCATGGGATTTCGGATTATGATGGGAACTGCTGGAGCCAGTGTGGAGACAATCTTGCCGCTCGAACTCGGCGGCCATATCTCGATATAGTCGCTACGTATCCACCCTGGCGGAAACCCGCTGGGGTCACTCCTCGGTGGCATAGTAGGAAAATGGCGCCACAGTATAGTCCGTGTAGATGTACTCCATGAATGGCATGCCCTTGCCGGCCTCGCAGGCATCCTTGTGGACGCGCTCGGGATCCTTGCCGTGCGCGACGATCTCCTTGTTGACCACCGCCACCCACTCCCTCCTGTACGGCTCTAACTCCTCCGATGTCTTGGATGCCAGGAACTTGATGGCCTCCATGGGGTTGCCCCTAGGGTCTTTCACCGCCATGCCGGGCCTAGGCAGGGCCGCTATTTAAGGCGTCCGCTGTGCGGCAAGGGATCTATATAAAGAGCGGCCGGCCTTGGCCTGCGTCCTTGCCCCCGCACCGCGCAAGCCTTGCCCGCAGTGCGTGAGGCGATCGCCGCCCCCGCCGCCCCGGCTAGCGCCCCCCGCCGTCCCCGCCGATCACGGCAAGCGCCCTGCCGGGTATGTCTCCGAGCCTGCTGACGGCCAGAGTCCTGTCGTAGCCGAGGCCCTTGAGGTTTGATGCGATCGCCGTCGCCCTTACCGTGTCGGGCCCGAACCCGATGGCCGCCATGCTGGTCCCCGCCGCCCTGAACGCCCGTATGGCCGAGCGGACGGCATCGGGGTCGGACGGCTCGCCGTCGGTTAGCGTGAGGAGCACGTCCGGCCTGCTTCCCGACCCGAGCGCCGGCATCATGCGGGCGTACACGTCGGCGAGCGGCGTCGAGCCGTTGGCCTGTATCTGCGCGAGGCGCTTTGCGCACGCGCTGTTCCACCTCTGCCCGCCGGACTTTACCTGCCAGCACATGACGGCCCTGTCTGACGTGCTGAACGCGTACGCCGAGAACGGCACGCGCAGGTACGCGAGGACCTCGCACAGGGCCAGGGCGGCCTTTTTGTACTCGGACTGGACGGCCGCGACGCTCGACGAGTGGTCGAGCAGGATGGCGGCCCTGGACCGCACGGACCTGCGCGTGTCGGACAGGAACGGCGCATGCCCGTCGACGTGCGCCTCGGCGTCAAACTCGTCGCCTCCGGACTCTACGTGCGCCTCGGACCACCCGGACTTCCACTCCTTGAAGCGGCGCTTGAGGCCGGCGATCAGGTCACGGTCGTAGATGGCCGTCTCGTCGACGTCCGTCCGCTGCGGCTCGGTTATCCACGGCGCCTCGGCGCCGCCGGCAGCGCCGGAGGGGCCCGCGGCCGCATCCGCGGCGGCCCTCCTCCCGCGCCGCCCGCCGCCTCTGCCGCCGCCGCGGCCGGCCAGCGCCTCGTACTCGGGGCGCACGGAATCGCCGCCGGCGGCCTCTTCGGGGTCGACCCTGCCGAACATGCCCTCCCTCGAGCGGAGCGTGCGCGGGAGCGCCCTTCGCAGGTCGTCGGCGTTGATGGCCAGCGCCGGCCTAGACCACGGCAGGGCGACGGGAACAGTCAGCAGCGAGTCGATGCCGAGCGTGCGGATGATGCCGGGCACCTCGCCCTCGACCCACTCGGTGCCGAGGCCCTCCTCGAGGGCCCTGCCGAGGGCGGCCGAGGCGGCGGCGGACGCGCGCGCGATGCGGTCGAGCTGGTTTGAGGCTGCCTCGCCCTTTACGCCGCCGAACGCAAAGTGCTGGTAGAACCCCTCGACGAGGCGCGCCCTCCCGTACACGGACCCAAGCAGCGGCCTGTCCATCCACCGGCACGTCTGGCTGAAGACGAGCTCGGGGTCCATGCCCGGCCACCTGCGCCTGCCGAGCGCCTCGACGCGCCTGGACTCGATCGCGTTGAGTATGAAGCCGAACGCGTGGTCGTCGCTGAGTATCCTGCCGCACAGCGAGAGCCTCATCGACTCGCGCCACACGGACGCGCGAAACTGCCTGTACTTTTGCAGGCCGTCGCCCCTGAGCCTGCCCTGCCGCGGGACGATGATGCGCCCGTTCCCGGCGGGAGCGGTGCGCGCGTGCCCCCTGTCCGTGAACTCGACGGTCGCGCGCGGCCGCCCCGACCAGCGCCGGGCCAGGAACGTGCCGATCTCGACGAGGCCGTCGGGCCCGACCTCAGGCAGCGCCGCCGCCGTCTCCGCCGCCTCCGGGCCCAAACATCGAGGATATGACGTCGGCGGCCTTTTGGAACTCTAGGCCGCCCCACTGCGCGTACACGTTGCCGAAGACGGCCTCGGCGGCGGCGCCTGCCCCCATGCCGCCGCCGACCAGCCTCGCGTACGATATCGTCTCGCGCAGGCTCGGGGCGTACTCTAGCTCCTCGACGGCGGCCGCCTGCCGGAGCGTGTTTGCAAGCTCTATGCCGCGCGCAAGGTCGGCATCGCCGATCCGCGCCGCGCCGGATGCGGCAAGGTGCCGCCGGACGATCTCGGACTCTGCATCCGGAGGCGGGTACTCTAGGCGGATGCGCACGGGAAACCTGCTGAGCAGCTGCGGCGGCAGCTCCTTCGTACCGACGTGCGTGAGCGGGTTTATCGTGGCCACGACGAACCATCCGGCGGCGGCCGCCACGGTGCTGCCGTCGGACTCCTTGAGGACGATCTGCCGCCGGTCGTCGAGCGCCTCGTCGAGGCGCAGCAGGACGTCGGCCTCGGCCGCGTTTATCTCGTCCAGGTACAGTATCCCGCCCTCCCTCATCGACCTTACGAGGAGGCCCTCGTCAAAGCCGACCGAGCCGCCCTCGAGCGTCTTTGAGCCGACCAGGTGGCTCTCGCGGGTGCGCAGGCTGAAGTTGATCGAGTCTAGGCGCGCGGCCCTTGCCCGGGCAAACTCCCTGACGAGGGTCGTCTTGCCGGTCCCCTTGGGGCCTATGACGAGCGCGAACAGCCCCGCATCGTGGGCCCTTGCGAGCAGCCCGGCTGCGCCGTTCCAGTCCAGGTACCCGGCCGGGGCCGGCGCCGCGCCTGCTCCTCCCTCGCCTCCTCCGGCCCCCGACACGGGATCCGGCCCGCGCCCGCGCAATATGTGCCTACCCGCCTGCCCCGCCGCTGTCGCCGCGGGGATTGATTATATGCGGCGCAGTGGGACGGCCCGCATGGAATCTCCGGTGATGATCAGGATCGACCCAGGCGTGCTAAGGTGGGTCATGGACAACGAGGGCTGGGAGGTCGACGAGCTGGCCCGCGAGGCGGACCTGAGCGCACTGCAGCTGCGCAGGTGGGTCTCGTCCGAGTCGGACATAAGCCTGGACGATATCCGCAAGATGTCGGACAAGTTCAGGCGCCCCATGTCCGTCCTCTTCATGGCCGAGGCGCCCACTACGACCATTCCGCCGCAGTATCGAAGGTGCCGCGGAGAGGGACGGGCGAAGCCTAGGATGTCGCGGGACATGCTCAATGTGATCAGGGAGGCGCGCTTCGTTCAGGAGAATGCGGCCGAGCTGCTGCACGAGATGGGCAAGAGCGCATGTCCGGACGTGCGCACGGCCACCCTTGAGCAGAGTCCGGAGGCGGAGGCGGCCCGCAACGCGAAGATGCTCGGCATTGAGCCGCCACGGGGGACCGGATACGGCGAGGACGGCGAAGAAAAACGGTACTACAGCATCAGGGAGAAAATCGAGTCGCGCAACATCTTCGTCCTGCAGGAGGCAACCCCTGCAAGAGATGGTGCATCGGGCCTCGCCCTTGCGGATCCCAGACCTGCGGTAGTGCTGGTCAACTCGCGCGATCCTGTGAGGAATAGGATCTTTACGCTCCTGCACGAGTATGCCCACGTCCTCTTGGGCGCCGACGGCGTTTGTCCTGCCAGCCCTGCACCGGACGGCGCCGACGGCGTGGATGGACGCTTGCCACGTGTTGAACTGTGGTGCAACAGATTTGCTAGCGCCGTGCTCATGCCCAGGAATGAATTCAACGTTGCGCTAGATGATGCGCGCAGGTCTGTTGGCGATGGTGATCCGCATCGGGCGGTGTCCGCAATGTCTGACAGGTTCTGTGTGAGTATGCCTGCGGCCCTGCTGCGCGCTGTGGAAGTGCTCGACGACAGCGGACTTAAGTCTAGGTATGCTCGTTGCTATGAGCAGATGGAAGAGGAGGCGGTGGCGCCAGATGCGAAAGACGTAGAGGCCCGCGGTGCGATAGGGGGTATGTCGCCGGCGATGCTGTGCATGGCTCGCAAGGGGCGCAAGTATGCTCGCTTGGTCTCCGACGCAGGGGAGTCCGGCATCATAACGACCAGAACCATGCTCGAATACCTAGGGATAAAACTGGATCACCTTGACGATCTCAGGATCCGGAGCGGAGCGGAGTAGACAATGCACGGGTATGTCGTCGATACCAGTTCACTAATAGACATTGTGCGGCATTACCCCAAAGTTGTATTTCCTGGCTTGTGGAAAAAAATCAATGTGTTGGTAGTGGAAGGAAGAATGACGGCCCCCTGGCAAGTTTACAAAGAGATCGAACAAAAACATGATCAACTATATGGGTGGGCTAGGAACCATATGGTCATGTTTAAGAAAAACACCCGCCATGTAGCACAATTTGCGGCCAAATTGTCAAAAGAACACCGCCAGATGAGTGGCCGCCACGCAAGTGTGGAAAGGGCGGATCCATATATCATTGCACTGGCATACTACACGCCTTCTGACTTGCCTGGCGGGAAGGCTGTCCTAGTGACGGAAGAGCGCACAAAGGCGGGCCAAATTCCCCAGATTGCTAGTTTGTACGGCTTGACACATCTTGAGCTTGTCGGTATGATGCTGGAAGAAAAATGGTCGTTTGGATAAGCTCCGCCTACGTGGACCACCGCAACTGCGCGCCGCTGCATGTTGCCATGTCTGCTTTGGCCGAACACCTACTCCCGTCCCGGGGAATGATGTCTTGGAGACGCGCGGGATGCGAGCAACCGCACGGCCGGCGGGTGGGTTCTGACCGCCGGCACGCCTGTCGCCCTGGCCCTCTACCTGCCTGAACATGGCTGCCATGCGCGCCGCCTACTGGCGTGGACCACTGGATCCGCGGCCCCTGACAGGGTTACCCTTTTTAATGCCGCGCCGCCCGCGCGCGCCAATGAATATGATAAGAAGCTCGATATTCCTCGTCCTGGCCGCAGTCGCGGTTGCCGCCTATGCGGCGCCGGCTGCGCACGCGGATCACCCCACGGCGTCGGTTTCCAACGCCAAGGGATCTTCCGTGCCGGGCTGCGAGGCTACCAACGAGTGCTTTATCCCCGCCGACGTCACGGTCGACGTCGGCGGCGAGGTGACGTGGAGCAACGACGACACGGCGGCCCATACCATAACAAGCGGAACGCCTGCGGACGGGCCTGACGGCACGTTCGACAGCAGCCTGGTCATGCCGGGCACCACATTCTCGTACACGTTCGAGGATGCGGGCGAGTATACGTACTTTTGCGTGGTGCACCCGTGGATGGAAGGTACCGTGACAGTCTCCGGCGAAGCCCACGGCGGCGACGACATGACAATGGACGACTCGGCCGTGTCAATGGGCAGCGGCGACGACGACCACGGCGCAATGGACGACGACCACGGCCACGAACACGATATGGAGGAGGCGGGGACGATGCCAGAGGGCGACGTTAGCGCCACCGGAATGCTCCCAGACGGCACTGCCGTCGAACTGACGGCCACGCAGCTCTTGGAGCAGAGGGTCATGCAGATCGACATCGTGTTCAAGGACTCCGAGCACGTCAACTACGACATAGTGGCAGTCCAGGACGGCAAGACCGTGCTGGAGGACATGGGCGCGCACGAGCACATGGGCGTGGGCAGCCACAGGACCATGCCGCTCGACCTGGATCCGGCAGAGTACCCACTCGACATTACCGTCACCTTCAGCGGGTACGGCATAAGCGAGATGACGGGCGAGCCGGGCGAGGTCGTCTTTGCGAGCATCGTGCCAGAGTTCGGCGCCGTGGCGGCGCTCGTGCTCGCGGTCGCGATCGTCTCGATCGTAGCGGTCACCGCAAGGTCGCGCCTGGGTCTTGTTCCAAGAGTCTAGACTTCACACTTTCCTGTTTTTGACGCGCGGATCGTCGCCGTTGCCGCCCCGCCTCGCCCGGCCATGGGGCGCAGGGCTCAGTTGCAGTACCTCTGCAGGCGCTCGTTGGACTCGGACAGCCTGCGGTGCAGCTCGCCGCGCCACTCGGCAAACCCGCCCGGCTCGTCCGGAAACGCGCGGTAGTGGGAGGTAAGCCACCTGTTCTGCTCGGTCGTGAATCGCAGCCCGTCGGCGAGCCTCCGGTTGAGCGCGCCCCTGATGATCATGCCGAGCTTTCCGAGGGCCCCGAAGTCGGGGTGCTCGCCCTTTGATATGGCCTCTACGTCGAGGTTTCCGAGAAAGTGCTTCATGCCGTAGTCTATCTGCTCGTTGGTGAGCGTCTGGATGAGGCGCCGGAACAGCTCTAGGCCGGCCGTCTTGTACCCGTACTCGTCGATAAACTCCTTGTTGTACCTCCACAGGCCGGCCTCGCCCGTGTCGCCTGCCTCGACGGCCTCGGCGGCGCACCTGCCGGCGATCGTGCCCGCCACGAGGGCCGGGCCTATGCCGCCGGCGTCGAGCGGCTTTGGCATCCACGCCGAGTCGCCGACGAGCATGAACCCGCCGGACACCATGCAGTCGTTCTGCCTCCTGACCGAGACCTGGAAGTTGCCCGTCGCGTTGTTGCTGTCGCCGGGGTCCTCGGACAGGCGCGGGTTGCGTATGGCGCGGTTCCTGCCGACGTACTCTTCTATGAGCGACGAGACGCCGTCGCCGCGCCCCATGCGGGCGTTGCGCTTCTCGAGCAGCGTCTTTTCGACGCCTAGGCCGATGTTTACCTTGTTGTCGCCCTTTGGGAATACCCAGCCGTACCCGCCGGGCGCGATGTCCTGGTCGAGGTGTATGATGCAGTAGTCGGGGTCGAACTCGGACCTGTCGTCCTCGCCGCCGTCAAAGTACATTATGTGGCGGCCCGTAGACTCTACGTCGCGCCTGTCTATGCGCCTCTCGATCTTGTCCGTGTTCGAGACGGTCGCGCGCAGCATCGACGTCATGCCTGTCGCGTCGACGACGACATGGGCCGTCCTCTTGAACGGCTCCCTCGAGGCGGTGTCGGCGCCCCTTACGCCGGACACGCGCCTCTTCCCGCCGTCCTCCTCGTAGAGCAGCCCCGTGAGGTTCACGTTGAACGCAAACTCGACGCCCATGCCCCTGGACCGCTCGTTCTGCCGCTCGGGGAGCAGCTGGCGGTTGAGCATGTACCCGTCGCCGTCGAACGGTATGGCCGTCTGCCTGTCCGGCGAGAACGCCATCACGCCCTTTACGGTGTGCTCGATCTCGGGCTCGGTCCACTCCACGCGCGTGCGCTCGGACATGTAGTCGACGGCCTCCTTGCTGACCGCATCCCCGCATATCCACCCCGCCAGGTTCTTGCTGCCGGGCATGCGCTCGGGGCTGCGGTCGACTACGAGCACGCGCAGCCTCTGGTTCGAGTGGCGTGCGACGGACTGCGCCACGACGGTGCCGGCGAGCCCGCCGCCGGCGACGATGACGTCATAGTCCAACGCCCCGCACGGCCGCCCGTCTTTATTTAAAGCACGCCGGGCGCGGTGCGGTTTGCGGGTCGGTTCGTCGCGGGGTCTTCACCGGTATCAACTCAGACTGGAGCGGCTGCGTCCTCATCCCCGCGGCGCGGCCGCGGCGGCCGTATTTTAACGGTCGAGCAGGGAGAGGTACGCCTCGCGCGCAGCCCCTGCCCCGCCGTACGACGGCACGTAGATGCGCACGCGGACGGCCTCGGCATCGCCGAGCTCGAGCCGCCCGATCACGAACCGCTGCTTGTCGAACCGCATGTGCAGGCCGGACCCCGACACGTGGAGGCCGATGCTGCCGGCGACCTCGGCCGCATCGGCGGCCGACATGGATGCGGCCACGGCCGATGCAAGGCGCGCCGCGCCGGCGCCGCGCGCCCTTGCCGCCAGTATGCGGATGCGGTTGCCGTAGTGGCCCTCGGCCGCCGTGGTCTCGGCGGATGCGCCGTCGAGGCCGAGGACGGACCCGAGGGCGGCCCTGTACAGGGACTCGTCCTCGGTGGCGTGGAGTATGACGTCGACGGCGGCGCGCATGCCGCGGGACGGCGGTCGCGGCCCCTCCTCCTGCGCCGGCAAGCCGGCCTACGCCTCGAGCAGGGTAATCTGCTCGTCGGCCGTGCGGATGAGCTTTACCTTTTCGAGGCCGACGTGCCTGATCTTGAATATCTTCTTGACCGGCGCCATGATGTCCGAGTTTATCTTGCCGTAGCACGTGGCCTGGACGAACTGGTCGATCGTCATCTCGGGGACGGTCTTTGTGATGACGTCGCGCGCGATGAGGCGCAGCGCGTGCTTGCGCGACGTGTTCAGCGACGTGAACGTGAGCATGATGACCTTTATGCGGAAGACGTAGCCGTCCTTTGTGCCGACGTCGACGACAAAGTTGACCTTTGACGAGCCGCGCCTGACGAGGCTGCGCAGGAACTCCTTGGCGTACTCGTACCTCTTGAAGATGCTCGTGGCCCTGTCGCCGTCGACCTTGTCCATCTGGAAGTATATCTTGTACTGGTACTGCGACGGGTCGCCCCTGAGTATGTCGAACAGCGTGACCTCTACGAGGCGGCCGCCGACGTGCTCGCCGTCCGTGATGGGCACGTCCGCGAGCCGGACGTTGTTGAACGAGTCGGGCGCGTACACGGTGACCCACTTCTTGTCCTTCCACTTGTCCCTTACCTTGCTCCTTCTCCTAGCCAAGCGGCCGGCGCGCCGCCTGTAGACATTATAAGGGTAGTGAGATTGCCCGATCCGCCTGCGCGCGGCCGGCCGGCCGATCGGGGGGACGCCGCGCGCGGCGGCGGGCGCCCGGCAACGCTGATGCCGCTGCTCCGTCGTGCCCAGCGGCGTTGGGGGCGATCGCCCCTCCAAGCCCGCTCCCGGCGCCGCGGTCCGAACCGCCTCGAGCTGCCTGCCCCCTCCTATGCCGCCCTTGGGCGATCGCCCCTCGAGGCCCCCTCCCGGCGCCTGCCCTTCAGCAGCCGCGGCCGCATGCCCTGCCCGACCGATCGCCAAGGGCGCGGCCCTGCACAGGCTACATATTCGCGGCGCATGTCGCCGGCCCGTTGGACCGGGATGGGCGGATGGCGGCCATCGAGGGCACGGCGCGCGACCTGCTCGAAAAGTACCGCCGGGCCGGCGGCGACGGGGCCCGTATCTCAAGGGCGGCCGTGAAGAGGGACTACGTGCTGCCGCTGTTCCGATCCCTCGGCTGGGGCGCGGAGGACGGCACGGCGGTCGTGGACGAGGCGCGCGCGTCCGGCGGGTCGGTCGACTACGGCCTCAGGGCCGACGGCCTGCCGATGATGTACGTGGCGGCCCGGGGCATGGGCGCCGAGAGCATGGATAATCGAGAGTGGATCGTGCGCGCCTCGAACTATTCCTGGCTCAAGGCGGCGCCGTGGGCCGTGCTGACAAACTTTAGGGTGCTAAAGGTCATCGACGCGAGGGCGAGGGTCTCGACGCCGGCATCCGTGCAGCTCTTCGAGGTGCGGTGCGGCGAGATGCTCGACCCGCGCAAGCTCGACAGGCTCTATTTGCTGTCTAGGGAGTCCCTTGCGCAGGGCGCGCTCGACGGCGGTGCGCTGGGGCGGGTTCCGTCCGCCTCTTCCGTCCCAGTCGACAGGTGCCTGGCCATGGACCTGTCCGCGGCGCGCGGGATGCTGGCGCGGTCCATAGCCCGCAACAATCCCGGAGGCATGCCGGAGGAGGAGATCGAAGAGTCGGCCGAGCGCATCCTGACCAGGCTCGTGTTCGTGCGGGCGCTCGAGGACAGGGGAATGTCCGAGCCGATCCTCATGCCGCTCGCGCTCAGGGCGGGGAAGCGCCCGGGGGCGCGCGGCGGCGGCCGCAGGGACATGGCGATACGCAACGGGCTGCGCAGGGCGTTCCGCAGGCTCGGCAGGGAGTACGGCTCGGGCCTGTTCGCGCCGCACCCGTGCGACCGCCTGGACATAACGGACTTTACGCTCGGCGGGGTGATCGACATGCTCCACGCGTCGGAGGTGCAGCTGCAGCGGTACGACTTTTCCGTCCTCGAGGTCGACGCGCTCGGCGGCATCTACGAGCAGTACCTGGCCGACGACGGCGCGCGGCGCCGGGCGCGCGGCGGGGGCAGGGGGTCGGGCCGCCTGGCGCACGGCGTATACTACACGCCCGGCGGCATGGTCGGCTTCATGGTCGATGCGCTGGTCGGATACCTTGTGGGGGACGGCCAGGATCCAGGCACGATGCGCGTATGCGACCCGTCGTGCGGATCGGGGGCGTTCCTGGTGCGCTGCGCGCGGACGATCGCCGGCGAGAGGTGCAAGGCGGCGGCCGGGCGCGGGCGCGGCGGGGCCGCCTGCGCCCCGGGCAGCGCCGCGCTCGGGCGCATGACGGCGCGGGCCGCCGCGGAAAACGTCTTTGGGATCGACCTGGACCCGGACGCGGTTGACAGGGCCCGCCTGAACCTGCTCCTGTGCGGGGCGGGGCGGGGCGCCGGCCGGCAGGACTTTCGCGAGAGCGTCCGGGTGGGAAACTCGCTGGTCGGCGCGGCGGCGGGGCCCGGCGTCGAGCCGAACCCGTTCGACTGGGACGGGAGGTTTTCGGACGCGTTCGACGGCATGGTCGGCAACCCGCCGTACGTCCGCAACAGGCGCATGGGCGCCGATGCGAAGGCGTGGTTCGCCGGCGAGTACGCCAGCGCGGCGGGGCAGTACGACTCGTACGTGCTGTTCGTGGAAAAGGCGCTTGCAAGGGTGAGGGACGGCGGGTACGTCGCGTTCATCACGCCGAACAAGTACGCGGCGGCGGCGTACGGGGCCGCCCTCAGGCGGCACATACTCAAGACTGCCAGCATCAGGATGATCGTCGACGTGTCGGATGCGAGGGTGTTTCCGGATCTGGACGTCTACCCGTGGATAACCGTCCTGCAAAAGGAGCCGCGGGCCGAAAGGAGGCGATACAATACGGTGCTTGCGGGCCGCCTGGGCCACGGCGGCATGTCCCCGTACGCGTGCAGGTTCGCGCGCATCCCGCAGGCCGTGTTCGAGGACGACCGCGACAACGTGTTCTATGTGGATGCGCCGGATGGGGGTGGGCGCGGCGGCGGGGCGGCAAAACACGGGGGCGCGCCGGCGGAACGCAAGGAGGGCGGCGGCCGCGGCGCGCCGTCGGGCGCCGAGCCGCTCGAGGCGGCCGCGCGCCTGCTGGAAAGGGGGGACGGCGCGACGGTCCCGATGGGGTCGTTCACCATACGCGAGGGCGTGCACATGGGCAACGTCCGCAAAAAGCTGCTCTCGACAGGGGACGGCGGCGGCGCTCTCAGGAAGGCAGTCGGGGGCAGGGACGTGGGGCGCTACTGCTGCGAGTGGGGCGGCTACTGGCTGGACACGGGGTACGAGCCGGCGGGCGGGGAGTACATGCGCATCGGCGAGCCGGCGCTCTTCCGCGGCAAAAAGCTGCTCCTGCGCGACATTGCAAGCAGGATCACGGCCTGCTACGACGGCGGCGGGCTGTACCCGCTCAACACCCTCTTCGTGGTCAGGACGGACCGCCCCGTCGGCGGCGTATCGTACGATCCGCTGTACGTGCTGGCAGTGCTCAACTCGTCGCTCATGTCGTGGCACTTTGCCAGGAAGTTCGGCGCCACGCACGCGGCAGGCGGATACCTGCGCTACAAGAAGCAGCACGTCGAAAGCCTTCCCATACGGGCAGCGGCGCCGAGGGAGCAGGCGCCGATAGTAGAGGCGGTCAGGGAGTTGCACAGGCTTGTAAGGAAGAGGGCCCGGGCGGCAGGAGGCGAGGGGTCTGACAGCTGGCGCGGGGCCGACGATGCCGTGCGGCGGCAGGACGAGATCATCGACGGCATGGTCTTCAGGCTGTACGGCATCGACGGCGAGGCGGCGAGTGCCATACGCCGTGAGGTTCCCGCGGCGGCGGTCCGCGTAGGGGCGGCGGCGCGAAAGCGGCGCGCCCCGTAGGCGGCGGCCCTGCCAGGCGCGCCCATCCGCCGCCGTCCGCGCCCCCTCCGCTCGGGGCGGCCCCGCGAGTGTTTAAATCAGCCCCGCCCATGCGAGCGCCGTGTCGACGCAGATGGCAAGCGCGCGCCGCGGCGTGGCAACCGACGAGATGCGGCGCGTAGCACGCGACGAGGATGTAGAGGTCGAGTGGCTCGTCCGCCGCATGGCGTCCGGCTCTGTCATCATACCGAGCAACACGGAGCGCCCGCAGAGCATACACAACGTCGGAATCGGCAAGGGCCTCAAGACAAAGGTCAACGTCAACATCGGCACGTCGACCCTCCACGTCGACCTCGACGAGGAGATCGAAAAGGCGCGCACGGCAGTAAAGTACCACGCCGACACGATCATGGACCTGAGCGACGGCGGCGACGTGGGGGCGATCCGGCGCGCCCTCATGGCCGAGGCGCCGATCACGTTCGGGACCGTGCCCGTGTACGACGCGTACAGCGCCGCCGTCGAGGAGCACAAGAACCCGATGCACATGACAGACGACGACTTTCTGGACGCCTTCGAGCGCAACGCAAGGGACGGCGTAGACTACACCACGGTGCACGCCGGCATCACAAAGGACATTGCGCGGCGCATACTGGCGACGCGGCGGCACGGCGGCGTCGTGAGCAAGGGCGGGACGATAACGGCCGCCTGGATGCTAAAGCACGACCGCGAAAACCCCTACTACGAGCACTTTGACCGCCTGATAGAGACGGCGCGCAAGTACGACGTGACGTTCAGCCTCGGAGATGCCCTCCGGCCGGGCTCTATACTCGACTCGCACGACGAGCTGCAGGTGCAGGAGATGATCAACGTCGCCCGCCTGACGCGCCGCGCCCACGAGGGCGACGTCCAGGTGATGGTCGAGGGGCCCGGCCACGTCCCGCTCAACGAGGTCGCCGCCAACGTGCGCCTTGCAAAGTCGCTCATCGGCGACGTGCCGTACTACGTGCTGGGCCCACTGGTGACGGACGTAGCGTCGGGCCACGACCACATCGCGAGCGCCATCGGGGCGGCCGTCTCGGCCAGCGAGGGTGTCGACCTGCTGTGCTACCTGACGCCGTCCGAGCACCTGGCCCTGCCCAACGCCGACGAGGTAAAGGCCGGCCTGATCGCGTACCGTATTGCCGCGCATGCCGGCGACCTTGTAAAGATCCGGGAAAAGGCCATAAAGTGGGACGAAAAGATGACCGAGGCGCGGCGCACGCTAGACTGGGAGGCGCAGCTTGCGCTGTCGATAGACCCCGAGGAGGCCGCCCGCATACACGCCAGGACGGGGCAGCACCCGGGGAACAACGTGCCGTGCACGATGTGCGGCGGCGCGTGCGTGTACATCATGCTGCCGCAGCAGCAGAGGCGGCGGGAGCCTGGGCGCGAGGACGATGAGGAGCCGCGCGGGAAGGTCCAGAAAAAACGCCCCGAGGCCGTCGCGGTGGCGGGCGCGGGATGACGGCCCGGCGGCGCCCGGCGCCGGCCCCGCATATGGTCTGCGGGGCCGCAGATGCGACGGTGGGCCCCTTTCCGCGCCGAATCAAGCCTATGGCCTTTGCGTACTCGCTGCCGCGCGCCCCCTCCTACCGCTTCCGCGACATGCCGTCGGTCGCGCGCGTCTCCGAGGCGACGGCGCGCCGGAGGGTCGACGAGCTTGTCGAGATGGGGCTGGCCGAGCGCGGGAGCGGCTCGTTTACGGTGCGCCACGATGCCGCCTGCCAGCCGATCGAGATACTCGATGCCATGTACCCGTCGCTGCTCGCGCTCGGGCGCGCCAGGCGCTTTGCGGGGCCCCGAGGCACCTCGGGCATCGCATTTGCACGGCGGCACCTCCCGCCGTGGTCGTTCGTCACGCTGGACTACCCGCTAGCCAGGCTGACCGGCTACCGGCCGGCCAGGGACTACTGCGCGTACGTCGACGACCAGGCGGCGTTCGCATCGCTCCTGCTGGAAAACGGCTTTCGGGAGGATCGTACGGGGAGGATCGTCATAATGCCCAAGATGGGCAAGTTCGGCGACAGGAAGCTGCGCCTCTTCCTCGACTGCCTCGCCGCCGGGGGGCCGCTGTGCGCCGGCGCCGTCGAGCTCTACATACTGTATGGCAACAAGCTGCCGCAGCGGGCTGTGCTCGACGCGGACAGCATCCTCGAGGTGCTGCACCGAGACCCGTCGCTTGTCCGCCGCGTGGCGCCCGAGCCGTGCGTGTGCGGCTCCTGCCGGTGGTGCAAGAACTACAAGGCGATGTGGGAGCCGTGGAAGGCGGCGCTTGAGTCTGGATCTGCAAAGGAGTTTAAATAGGCCATGCGGACACTTGGCATCATGGAGGCGGCGAGCGACACTGTCCGCAAGTATGAAGAGGCAGTTGCCTTTGTGCGGCTCTTGCCGCGCCACCTGAGCTACCGCTTCCGCGACATGCCTTCAACCGTCGGCGTCTCCGAGGCGACGGCCCGCGGTATGATCGACGAGCTGGCAAAGGTGGGACTGGCCGAGCGGCGGAACGGCTACTTTTGGGTGCGCGACGATATCCTCTGCCACCCGATCGAGGCCCTCAAGGCCATCCGCCCGTCGCTCCTTGCACTTTCGCGCGCCCGGCGCTTTGCCAGGCGCCGCAACGGCTCTGACCTTACCTTTGCAAGGCGACACCTCCCGCCGGGGTCGTTCGTCACCCTCGACTACCCGCTCGCTAGGCTGACCGACTATCAGACCGCATGGAACTACTATGTGTGCGTCGACGACCCCGATGCATTTGCCTCGCTCCTAGAGGACAACGGTTTTCAGGAGGATAAACTGGGAAGGGTCGTCGTAGTGCCCAAGATCGGCCGGTTTGACAACAAAAAGGAGCGACTCGTCCTCGACTGCCTTGCTGACGGGGGGCGGGGCTACTGCGACGCCATAGCACTTTTGATTCTGCGCCTCCGCTCGTCGCCCGTGCGCGCCGCGTTCACCACCAACGAGATGAACGACGTTCTGCGCAACCTTCCCCACACGAGGGCCTACCCGTCCAGCATGGTGGCCGCATGAACCGCATCCTGTAAGAGGCCCTTGAAATTTCGCGGGAGTTCGAGTCTGCCACGTTTGTCGGGGCCGTTGCGGTAATACTGCACACAGAAGAGAAGAGGCGGACGCACGATCTCGACTTCGCGGTGAGGGGAAAAATCGAGGACGACGAGTATGCCGATCTTGGATACGTCGTGGACATTCATACGCGCAAGAAGTACTCGCCTCGCGGATATCCGATCGATGTCTACGATCGCAGAGTGGTCAACGACATACCGCTAGACTACATACTGGACAAGGCCAAGACGTTTTTTGTTGGGGGCGGGAGGATCAGGGCCATCTCCCTCGAGGGCCTCATTGTATCCAAGATTCGGTCAGGGCGACCCAAGGACAAAATGGATGTGAGGCTCATTGTCAGAAAGTGCGGGGAGGACATCGACTGGGACGAGATTGCCCTCCTGTCAAAGCACGACGTCGAGCTTGCCGAGATACGCCGTGATCTGGGCGAGATGATGTAGGGATCACCCTTGCGCCCTCCTCAGCCCGCCTCGCACTTGCCGCGCCAGCCGCTCACGCGCCCAAGAGCCCGCCTACGACCTCGCCTAGCCTCGGCACGGTCTCGTATTCGCCCAGGCAGTCGCGCCCGACCCACGCATACTCGGAGTTTTCCCAGTTGAGGACGACGCGCCGCGAGCGCGCCTCGAACAGGAACGGGTTGACCTCCCAGCCGGCCCGCGGGCGCCTGCCGTCCGCCGGATCGTCGATGCGCAGCGGCTCGCCGGAGCGCACCAGCGAAACGTCGCCCGGCTCCATTCCGACCTCCTCGCCAATCTCGGCCAGGGCCCTGTCGACGGCCGCCTCGCCGCCCTCGATCACGCCGCTCACGCACGACCACATGCCGGCCATCGTGCTCATGCGCGCGCTCCGCCTCACCAAAAGTATTCGGCCGCCGTTCGTCAGTACGGCGGTCGCCACGCGCACGTAGGATCTGCCCGGGGATTCCGCGCCCCTGGAATTGTTCGGGACGCGCCCCTGCATCTGGCCGCCGACCTACTTTTTCTCGACAAGGGCGGCCATGCGCACCATCTTTGCGTACGACGCGTCGAGATCTGTGCTTCCCCCGAGCCTCTCCTTGCATGCGTTGACGTACCCGATGATCTCGTCGGTCTTGCCCTCCTGCACGTCGGTGAGCAGCCTGCCGACGTCCTTCCAAAAGTCCTCGGCGGTCCGGCGCAGCTCGGGGTTCGAGATTATGGTCTCGATCAGCTCGGGCGACTCGGTCATGATGGCCTCGGCCAGCGTGCGCTGCACCCTGAACGTCGCGCCGGACATCTTGTCGGTCAGGTTGCTCTTCTCGTCCTTTGAGAGTATGTTGGCAAAGACGAGGTTGACCATGTGCGTGAGGCCGAGTATGACGGCGATCTTCTTGTCGTGCTCGGCCGCGTCGATCGTGACAAAGTTGGCGTCGGGGAACAGCTCGCGCGCGACGGCGAGCTCCTTCTTTGCGTCCTTTACGGGGATGGATATGATGTTCTTGCCCCTGACCTGCTTGGTGCCGGGGCCAAACATCGGGTGGATGCACATCGGGTTGATCTTTGCGGGCATCTTCGAGAGGGCCGATATCGTGCGCGACTTTTGCGACGATATCTCGATGAGGTACGTCCCGCGCCTCATCTCCTTGGCGATGAGGCGTATGATCTCGGGGGTGCGCCTCGTCGGCGTGCACAGCACCGCATAGTCGACGCGCAGGACCGACCCGACGAGCGAGCTGCCCTGCTTTATGGCCTTGTCGGTGATCTCCGCCTCGCTGTCAAAGCCGGTCACGTCGTAGCCGCGCCCGGCAAAGTACTTTGCAAACCAGCGGCCCATGTCGCCGCCGGCGCCGATCACGGCGATCTTCTTGGCCGTCATGCCCCGGACCCGCCTCCTGCGGCTCCGCCGGGGCCGCCGCCCAGGCCGGGGCCGCCGCCGATCGCCGCCCCCAGTGTGGCGACCGCCGAGGCGATCGCATCCTCGCCGACGCATGCCGCCAGCCTGACGAATCCTCCGTACGTAGTGCCGTCCGTGCCGAACCCCGCTCCCGGCGCGACTCCCAAGCCGTGCTCTAAAAGTGTGTTGGCTAGCCGCGCGCCGTCAAAGGCGCGCCCCCCGCGCCCGCGCGCGAACAGGTACATGCCCCCGTCGGGGCGGGCGAACTCTAGGCCCGCGGCCTCGGCGGCGGCGCACATGGCGTCGATGCGGCCGCGCACCGTCCCGGCGTTCGAGGCCGACGCGCCAGACCCGAGGGCCCTCAGGGCCGCGTACTGCACGGGGGACGGCACGCTCGTCATGCACAGCGCCTGGAGCGACGACATGGCGGCAATGTCGCCGGCCGGCCCGACGGCGTACCCCACGCGGAACCCCGTCATGGCATGCGACTTTGAGAACGAGTTGACCGCGATGCAGCGGGGGAGGCCGCATGCCGTCGGGGCCGCCGCGCCCGCCCCTGCCCCGGCCCCCGCCGCGCCGCCGCCAGGCCCGAACACGTACCCCGAGTAGACCTCGTCGCTTACGAGGCGCAGGCCGCGGTCGGCGGCGATGGCGGCGATCTCGCCGAGCATGCGCTGCGGGACGACCTTCCCCGTGGGGTTGTTTGGGTAGTTTACGACGATCATCGCGGCCCGCGGCCCCGACGCGGCCCGCTCGATCTCGCCGATGTCCGGCTCCCACCGCCCCTCGAGCGTGGTGCGGACGGGGCGGACGGATGCGCCGGCGCGCCGCACCAGGTCGGCGTACGCGGGCCACGCGGGCTCTACCACGACGACCTCGTCGCCGGGCGCGAGCAGCGACGCGGTCGCAAGGTAGATTGCGAATCGCGCGCCGGCGGTAACCATGACGTTTTCCCGGGAGACAGAAAGGCCGCATGCCTCCGAGGCGCGCGCTGCGAGCGCATCGCGCAGCTCGGCCGCGCCGGCGGGCGGGCCGTACCCCCGCCGGCCGGTGCGGCACGCCTCGGACAGGGCCGCGACGGCCTCTTCGGGCGGCCCAAAGTCGGGCTCGCCGACCTCCATGTGCACCATCGGCCGCCCCTGCTCCTCGAGCTGCCTGGCCCTGAGGAATATCGATGCGGGGGACGGGCGGTCTGAGGCGGACGCCGCGGCGGCAGCCGCGGAAGGCGGCCCGCCGCGGCCTCTGGCCGGCGCCGCCTGGATCCTGACCGACTCGGAGAAGAGCAGGTCGAGGAGGCGGCCGCCGGCGCGCGCATCGGCGCCGATCCGCATGCACTCTGCGTCGACCCTCCGGCGGAGTGTCTCCTCGCGCCGCGCGTCGGGTATTGCGATTCCCGCATCCCTCTTGGCCTCCCCTATCCGCGCGGCTATGTCGGCGCGCTCCTTTAGCAACCCGACCATCTCTAGGGTAACCTCGTCGATGCGGTCGCGCAGGGGGCCGATCGCGCCGGCGCCGCCCCGCGTTCCGGCGCCGGCCATCTCACAGCACCGGCCCGACCGCGCCGGCAAGCAGGGCGTGGTCAGCTACTGCGAGCGAGACGAGGGCGTCGACTACGGGGGGCGCGCGCGGCACCACGCACGGGTCGTGCCTGCCGCGCACGCGCAGGACGGCAGGCCTCTTTGTCGCCATGTCGACGGTGCGCTGCGGCCTTGCGATCGACGATGCCGGCTTGAACGCGACCCTCATCGTAACGGGCATGCCCGTCGAGAGGCCGCCGAGTATGCCGCCGGCGTTGTTCGTGCGCGTCTTTACGGATCCGTCCCTGGCGATGCGGTACGGGTCGTTGTTCTGCGAGCCGCGCAGGGCCGAGCCGGCAAACCCCGACCCGAACTCGACGCCCTTGACCGACGGTATAGAGAACATCGCCCTGCCGATGTCCGACTCTAGCGAGCCGAATATGGGCTCGCCGAGGCCCGCGGGCAGGCCCTCGGTGGCCGACTCGATAATCCCGCCGAGCGAGTCGCCGTCCCTCTTGGCTGCGAGTATCGCCTCGCGCATGCGCCTTGACGCGGCGGGGTCGGGGCACCGCACGTCGCTTGCGTATATGGACCGGTCGGGGCGCACGCGCGGCCCGCCTCCCCCGCCCATGCCGATCCCGCCGATCTCCGCCGTGTACGAGCACGTCCGCACGCCGAGCGCCTCGGAGAGGAGCTTTCTTGCGACGGCGCCGCCCATTACATGCGTTGCGGTCAGCCTGCCCGAGAAGATGCCGCCGCCGCGGTGGTCGTTGTGGCCGCCGTACTTTGCCATCGCCGGATAGTCCGAGTGGCCCGGCCTGACGACGCGCTCGAGCTCGTCGTACGCGTCCGACCTCTGGTCGGCGTTGCGAACCGCCATGGCGATCGGCGCGCCGGTGGTCCTTCCGCGGAACACGCCGGACATGATCTCGACCCTGTCGTCCTCCTTTCGGGCCGTCGTCACGCCCGACTGCCCTGGCCGCCGCCTGTCGAGCATCGGCTGCACGTCGGCCTCGGAGAGGGCAAGGCCGGCGGGGCAGCCCGACAGGACGGCGCCGACGCAGGGGCCGTGGCTCTCGCCAAAGCTTGTCAGGACGAGGCGCCTGCCTAGCGAGCTGCCTAGCATGCGCGCGGTGCGCGGGCGGGGCGCTTTTAACTCTGCGCGCCGCCCGTCCAAAGCCGGACCGACGCCCTCTTGTTGCTCACGGGCGAGGCGAACGTGCGGCCGTCCAGGCCGCTGAACACGGCGGCGACGTCGGCCGCATCGCACCTGCGCGACACGGCCGCCACGGCCGGCCCGTTGCCCGACACGGACGCGCCGAGGGCGCCTGCATCGAGCAGCCTGTCGACGAGGCCCGGGTCGGAGCCGAGGGCCGGCGCGGCGGCGCGCCCGTTGAGCGTCATCGCGCCCCAGTAGTCGCCCTTCCTTGCCATCTCCCAGGCCTTTTCAAAGCGGGGCCTCGAGCCTGCAAGGTCGGCCGTCCGCCCCCTCCTGCGCGAGCGCGGCACGAACACGACGGCGCGCAGGCCCGCGGGGGCGGGCTCGGACCTCACGATCGTGCGCGCCGCGTTGTCCGTCACGGCAAAGCCGCCGTAGTAGCACCCGCATGCGTCGTCGTACGCGCCGGTCTCGCTCACGCCGGCATCGAGCGAGGCCTCTACGCCGGCAAGTACAATGCCCCTGTGGCCCATCTTGGCGCCGAGCAGGCGCGAGCAGGCCAGGGCAACGGCCGACGATGTGGCGCTCGAGCTCTTCAGGCCGTATCCCTCGGGCACGCGCGATGCGAGCGTTATGCGCACTCCCCTTTTGCCGCCGGACAGCGCTCCGGGCGGGGCGACCCTCCTGACCGTATGCTCGACGAGGCGCGTGCTGGCGCTGCGGCTGTCGGCGCGTACGTCGATGCTGCCGGCAGGCCCGGCCCTCTCGGCGTCGGCGCGCACCACCAGCCCGATGCCGACGGTCGCGCCCCTGCCGGCGGCAAGGGCGTTTACGATCGAGACGGCTCCGTGGACCGTCGCGCTGGCGATCATTTCCGGGGCGCACCGGATGCCCCGGGCGCGCCGGCCCTCACGCCGAGCACGGCGCCCCGCATGGCCTCGTACGGCGCCTTTGCGCCGTGCCATATCTCGAACGACCTGCACGCCTGCCAGACGAGCATCTCGTACCCGTAGACCACCTCGGCGCCGCGCCGCCTCGCCTTCGAGACCAGGTCCGTAGACATGGGCCTGTACACGATGTCGTACACGACCGAGTCTGCCGGGATCGACTCCTCGGGTATGGGGCTCGGCTCGCCGCCCATGCCCGTCGTGGCCGCGTTGACGATGAACTTGCAGCCGCGCGCCGCCGCGCCGGCCTCGCCGAGCGGGACGGCCGACGCGTACGCCCCGAGCCCGCCGGCGAACTCGGCCAGCTCCTCGCCCTTCTTGGCCGTCCGGTTTGCGATCGTGATCTCGACTGCGCCCTCGCCGGCGAGGGCGGCGACGATGGCGCGCGCCGCGCCGCCGGCGCCGACGACGAGCGCCTTTGATCCGACCACGGTGAGGTTGCGCTTCCATATGGGATCCAGGAATCCGCCCATGTCCGTGTTGTGCCCGACGGCCCTGCCGTCCCCGCCGAACGAGACCGTGTTGGCCGCCCCGATCTTCCTGCAGTCGTCGTCGGCGCTGTCGAGCAGGCCCATTACGGCGACCTTGTGCGGGACGGTGACGTTGATTCCGGCGATGCCGACCCTCTTGATCGACTCGATGCCGTCGGCGAGCTCGCCGGCCGGCACGCGGTACGCGATGTACGAGCAGTCCATGCCGAGCTCCCTGAAGGCCGCGTTGTGTATCGTCGGCGACAGGGAGTGGTCTATGGGGTCGCCGATGACGGCGTACGTGCCACCCACGGCCGCGCGCGGCGGCCCATTAATTTAAAGCCACGGCGCCGCGGGCCGCTCTGCCTCCGCCGCCGCCGCGCCCCCTCCCTCCGCCGACCGCGGCGAGCATGTCGGCCAGGGCCATCTGGCCCGGCGCGACGGCCCTGCCTAGCGAGGCGTACGTGTGGGGGCTGCCCAGGTACAGGCACAGCACCCTCGACATGCGGCCCATCTCGCCCATTGCGAACGCGACTAGCCCGAGGTCGCGCCGCCCCATGCGCCGCGCCGCGCCGTACAGGGAGAGGACGCGCGCGGGGTCGGCAGGCGTGGCGGCCGTCGTGACGATCTTTACGCGCCGCGCAAGGGCGGCCATGCGCCCGAGGCGCCCCGACAGGGACCGCAGGGTCGGCGTTCCCGCATAGTCGTGCCAGGATGCGAGTATGTCGGTGCCCGCCGCCGCGGCGGCATCGCGCAGGCCGCCGCTGCGCCGCAGCGCGTCGTACTCTACGTCAAGCAGGTGCGGGCGGTGGGATGCGGCAAGCCCGAGCAGCCCGATGCGCTCGCGCTCCGCGCCCTGGAACCGACCGCCCTCGCGCTCCGGCCGTATGGTGCAGACGAGGCGGTCCATGCGCCGCCTCCCGCGCGCGCCTGCCGAAAGCAGCTCCAGCGCGCGCGGGAC
Organism: Cenarchaeum sp.; assembly: GCA_965242695.1. Classification (GTDB taxonomy): domain Archaea; phylum Thermoproteota; class Nitrososphaeria; order Nitrososphaerales; family Nitrosopumilaceae; genus Cenarchaeum. Next base: position 735,050 of record CBDESU010000001.1, read on the forward strand.
CGCGCGCGCGCCGATGTAGTCGAGCCGCGCCTCGGCCAGGCCGGCCCCGGCGGCAAGCGCCCTGTCGACTCCAGACACCATTCCGGCCGGCGTGCGGGCGGCGACGGGCACGCACACGGCGGGGGATCCGACGGCGGACCTGGATGCGCCCGATCCGCTGCTACTTTTCAAGTATGTACTCACCGGCGACCTCTGTCCCAAAGTGCCTGCCGGCCGCCGGGCGCGTGTGCACAAGCACCCTGTCGCCGGCCTTCAAGTCGGTGACCGACACGGCCTGTCCGCCGGGCCTGACGAGGCGGACAGTCTCGGCGTCCTGTATGATGATGCCGCCGACCTCGCCTCCGGCGCTGGCCTTTACCATGAGCATCGGGCGCCGCTCGATCTTTGCGCGCCCGACCGTCGCGCGCCGCGCAATGCCCGAGCTGTCGACGACGAGCACCTCAGTCCCGCCCTCGACCTCTGAGAGGTACCTGGTGCGGCCGTCGGCGCCGGGCGTGTACGCGTGGACGGCGCCGGCGTTGACGCGAAACGGCCTTGCCGCCGTGAACGACGAGGCGATCGACTCGTTGTGCACAAGAAAGTAAAAGTTCGACCTGCTGCCGACGAGCATGCCCTCGCCGGCGCCGAGCATCGACGCCGTGTCGACGCAGACCCTCTCGCCGTCGCCTGCCTCGCCGACCTCGGTTATGGTCGCCTCGGACAGCCCGAACGAGCGCGACCCCATGTACGACAGGGCGCTCTGCACGTCGGCCGCCGAGGATGTGGTAAAGACGACGCCGTCGAGCCCCACGTCGAGTATGGAGAACGCCTTGCGCACGTCGGCCGGCGTGCCTGCCGTCGTAAAGACGGCGGCCCTTGCCCTGTGCAGGCGCGCGACGATGTTCTCTAGCGGGATGATCTTCCAGTCGCGCGCCTCTACGACGACAAAGTCCAGGCCCCTCTCGGCCTCTGCCACGGCGGCGTCGATGTCGCGGTTTGACGAGACGGTAAAGCGCCGGCCGTACTTTCTTCCTGCCCCTGCGCCCCTCTTGCCCCTGCCGGATGCCCCGCCGGGCCCCGCGCCGAGCAGCACATAGTCCGCGCCGGCCGAGCCGTGCAGCGTAAGGAGCGACGATCCGTCCGGCAGTACGGAGGGATCGACGGCGGCTGCGCGCGCGCCGGCCGCCTCTGCCCCTGCAAGAAACTCTGCCATCCTTGACCTTGGAACCGACGGCTTGACGATGAGCAGCTTGCCGGGGGCGGCGGGTTTGCCGCTTTTGCGGCCACTGGTTCCGCTTGGGGCGCCGCGGCGCGCGCCCTTTCCGGACGCCCCGCGCCCTCCCTTACCGCTTCTCTTGCTCGCCAAGCCTGGCTGCCGCCTCCGTTGCCTTTACGCCCTTGAATATGACCGCCGCTAGCGCCTGCACCATCCTTGGCGGGCTCTTGTGCGCGAATATGTTGCGCCCGTACGTGACGCCGGACGCCCCGGCGCCCATCGCATCCTCGGTCATCCGGAGCAGGTCCAGGTCGGTCTCGCACTTTGGACCGCCCGCAATGACGACGGGGACGGGAGTGGAGCGCACCACGCGGGCGAACGACTCCCTCTCGCCGGTGTACACGGTCTTTACGATGTCGGCGCCGCACTCTGCGCCGATGCGGGCCGCATGCGCGACGGTCTCGGGGTCGTGCGGATCCCTCACATTCTCGCCGCGCGGGTACATCATGGCAAGCAGCGGCATGCCCCACGCGTCGCACCGCTCTGCCGTCGCGCCGAGCTGCGCGAGCATCTCGGGCTCTTCCTTGCCGCCGACGTTGACATGCAGCGAGACTCCGTCGGCGCCGAGCCGGACTGCCTCCTCTACCGTCCCTGTGAGCATCTTGCGGTTGGGGGCCGTCGACAGCGATGTGCTAGACGAAAAGTGGACGAGCACGCCGGCCGAGCGGGGGGGCCGCTCCAGGGCCCTTGCCACCCCCTTGTTGAGGATGAACGCCGTGACGCCCATGCCGTCGCAGCCCTCGACGACCTTGGCCGGCTCCTCCAGCCCCTCGATGGGGCCGTTCGAGACGCCGTGGTCCATCGGTATCCCGAGCATGCGCCCCCTGCGCATTATGCGCGACATGCGCACTGACCTGCCGTCCGCCACGGGCGCGCCCCCGCCCCGCCCTAATTAAAAACTGCCCCCCGCGCGCGGCGGGGTGGCTCCGCCTGCCGCCGATCCTGCGGCGATCCTGCGGGATTCCACGCGGCTGCGGTGCGCCTACCGTCATGGGAATGCAGGCTGCGGCTGTTCTGCGAGCCGATCGATGACGGCGTGCGCCTCGGCGTACTGTTCGCTGAACGCTAGGCAGACCATCTTGTGCGACAGGACGAGCCGCGCGTCGCCCTTCTCTGCGCCAAGGAGCCGGTCGTACACCCGAATCGCGGCCTTGTAGTGACCAAAGTTTTCCAGCACGATCCCCGCATTCCACAGCGCGCCCGCATCGCAGGACGGGTCGCGAAGCCCCTCGACCGACTGCCTTATGTGCGCCTCTGCCCTTTCTAGGTCTTCCATGCCGTGCCCGACATATACAGGGCTGGAGATCCTTCCGTTTGCGATGGACGGAAACCGCGGCATCCTGCCAATGCGCAGGCCGCCGCCCAATGACAGCCACGGCAAAAAATACGACTTCATCGACGCTGGGCCGCGGCCATGCGCCTCGCTTGCTCCCTTCCATTTCTCGACCAGACTTGACCACGCTTGCCTGCTTTCGGGATTGCTGTCGAATGCGAGCCAGCTGTCCGCGACCTGCTCCGCCTCTTTATCCATGCGCCGATCTAACAGCAAGCCCACCGTGTCCCGCTCTTCGACAAGCTCTTCGAGCATGACGGCAAGCTCCAGCTCGTTGCGTAGTAAACGAGTCTAAAGATGAGAGAATGCAGGGGGGCAGGTGGCCGTGGCCTGCCGGGGCGGCATACATTAAAAACACGGTGTAGATCGCTGCCGGGCAATGAGAATAAGTAAGGAGATACCCAAGGGCGGAAAGCTTTTGATCAACTATCCCGTGGGCAAGCTAAAGAAGATGCTCAAGAAGGAAACCAACAGGACAAAGGCAGACCGCATCAAGGCATGCATAAAACGCAAGAAGGGCATGGAGATTCCGGCCATTGCGGCCGAGCTAGAGGTACCATACTCGACCGTGCACCGTTGGCTGCTGGCCGTTGCGCGCGAGGGCCCCTCAGCCCTAGACCTCAAGAAGAGGCAGGGCGCAAGGTGCCGCCTTGACGACGACCAGTGCAGGAAGCTGTACGAGATAGTCGAGGAGGGCCCCGCCAAGCACGGCTATTCGGGCGACGCGTGGACGGCGCGGCGTCTGATTCCCGTCGTCAAGAGGGAGTTCAAGGTGGACTACGGCGTGCGCGGGATGCAGCTGTTGCTGCACCGCATCGGGCTGTCCAGCAGGGTTCCGCGGCCGCGGCACCCCAAGGCGGCCACCAAGAAGGAAATGGCCAGGTTCAAGCGCAGGGTCGCCGCCATGAGGGGGTGGCGGAAGGGCTGCTCGGTTTGCATGATCGACTCGGCCTCGCTCATCGCGGGGTGGAACATGCAGCGCGGCTGGTACCCGACCGGAAAGACGCGGTTTGCGCCCGTCACGCTGTCCCGCAAGAGGACCCACATGCTCGGCGCCCTGTACGACGGGGAGCTGGACATAGAGTTCTTTGACAAGATCAACAGCGAAGCCATCGAGTGGTTCCTGCGCAAGCAGCTGGCCCGCAGGGAGTGGGTCATGGCGATCCTCGACAACGCATCGGCCCACCATGCAGGCAACATTGAGAGCCTGGAGGAAGAGTTCGGCGGCCGCCTGGTCCTCGTGTACCTGCCGCCGTACACGCCCGAGCTCAACTCGATCGAGATCCAGTGGCGCGTGATACGCAAGGCGATTGCCAACATCGCGTTTGCCGACACCGAAGCCCTGAAGAAGGGCGTGCGCAAGGTTCTGCTGAGCGACGACGCCCTGATCGTGCCGATCGCCTCGTATGCAAGGGACAAGAACAGGCCGAGGCCGCGCCGCTGCACCGTCAGGGTGGAAAAAAAGGTCGTGCACTCTCCGTACTACAACTGATCCGCGCGCTGGCATCACACGCGCCGCCGCGGGACGCGCGGCGGGCCCGCGGCCCCGAACCTTCCTGCCAATTTCAGGTCGATTTCCCCTGCAGTGTCACCCCAAAATGTTCCTGCGCCATAAAATTGGTGGCCCCTGCCCGTTTGGCGACATTCGGGCGGTTTTTTGCCTCGTTGACGCCAAAATTGCCGTCTATTGGCCGCTACAACCAAGATTTGTCCCCGTATACTCTCATTCCCTAACTCGTTTACTACGGGCGATGTGCGTCTTGAACCATGCGGCTATCTCCTCGGACATACTGTCGTCTGCATCCATGGCGCAGTCGACGGCCATCCTTGCCGCCTTGAGCGGAACCACAAGGGTGGCCCCGTTGATGTTTGCGAGGTATTCTGCGGCCATGACGGACGCCCGCTTGTTGCCGTCCGTGAGGGTGTGCGACTTGCACAGCGTCTCCATCAGGACGGCTGCCTTTTGGTGCATCTCTGGATACAGCACCCTGCCGTGAAGCGACATGCGGGGCTTGTCCAAGGCAAAGCCGAGCTGGCCCTCGTTGAGGACGGATACGTTGGTATCGAAATTGTTGTTTAGGTTGCTGATCACCCCGTCCATGTCCTGGCGCGTCAGATCGCGCACGGTCATGGCGATGCCGCCCCCCTCTTGGAAATCGCGCGCTGGCGCGAGACCCCGTGCGGTTCCTGCGCAGGGCCGCGCCGGCCGAGTGGCCGAGCCGCGTGGAGGTGATCCCCGTGGCAGATCGGACCGGCACGGGCGGCGCAGCCGCCCAGGCTTCCGACTGCGCTGTCATGTCCTGCCAACTGCTCACCTGTTGCCGCATTTGCAATCGCGTCCGCATCTTGGCAACACGGCTGCAACCTTCCACGCTTTGACGTGCCCGCTGTTGTGCAATGCCGCGTTGTCATAGCTGTGCCAACCTGTCGTAGACGATAGAGCTCCTCAAGTACAACTTTTGCAGGATAACACTCTTGTGCTTGTCCGTCATCCTGTCGGGGTCCAGCGGCTCGAGCGGCTCCCACAGCCGTATGTACTCGTCCGTGTACATCTCCTTTGGAGCCTCTTCCCCTGCCGACTTTTCTTCTGATGCATCCGCCGGCACGGTGCTGGCATTGTCGCCCTGCGGCGCCTCGGTAGCCATGTGGGCCGCCCCGCCTAGGGGTTAAAAAACCCTTTGATTGTATTTAAAAGCCTGATGGGGCGAGGGGGGGGGGGCACGGCCGCGGCGGATGTCGGTGTGCGCCGTTGCCAAGGCTGCCGCCGTCACCGCCGCATGCGGGCGGGGCTGGCGTGCATGCGATCGCAGGTGGCATGCGACGACTGGCTGCCCCTTATGGGCAGGAGCAGGTGCTGGCGTGCATGCGATCGCAGGTGGCATGCGACGACTGGCTGACAGACGGTTCGCAGAGTGCGCCCCTGCATGCCGCCTGCCAGGTGCCATGCGGTCATAGCTCGGCCAGCCGGTTGTAGACGACTGCATTCCGCCTCAGCATCTTTTCGACGATCATCCTTTTTTGCTTCGGCGTCATCCTGTCGCGGTCTAGCGGATCGAGCGGTGCCCATCTCCTGATCTCGTCGTCGGTGTACATCCCTGCTGACGATTCCTCGCTTACCATGCCGCCCGTGAACCGGGTCTCGTAATAAACCCTGTGATGATGCGCGACGTGCGTGCTACGTGAGGTCTGATGTACGGTACATGTTCCGGCAGGCGGGGGTGATTTGGCGAGCGACTTGACGGCGGGCCGCGTAGCGGCCATGTCGACTAGGCCGGAGGGCATTTGGCGATCGTCGAGCGGCTTGCAGGGAGGCGGTGCGGAAGGGCGTGGCCGGTTGCAGGTAGATGGCGCCGATCGAGCCGCGACCATGCCTAGCCCATCGACAAGCCCCACGAGCATGACTGCGAGCTCTGACCCGTCGCGTGTGATGTGCGTCTTGAACCGGGCGGCTATCTCCTCGGACATACTGTCGTCTGCATCCATGGCGCAGTCGACTGCCATCCTTGCCGCCTTGAGCGGAACCACGAGGGTGGCTCCGTTGATGCTTGCGAGGTATTCTGCGGCCATGACGGACGCCCGCTTGTTGCCGTCCGTGAGGGTGTGCGACTTGCACAGCGTCTCCATCAGGACGGCGGCCTTTTGGCGCATCTCTGGATACAGCACCCTGCCGCGAAGCGACATGCGGGGCTTGTCCAAGGCAAAACCGAGCTGGCCCTAGTTGAGGATGAACACGTTGGCATCGAAGCTGTAGTTTAGGTTGTTGATCACCTCGCTCATGTCTTGGCGAGTCATGTCCAGCATTGCCATGGCGACTGCACCTTCCTCTGTCCGGAGGCGTTGCACGGGAGCCGCACGTCATGCGGTTTCTGCACACGCCCTCGTGAGCTGTAGGCTTGGGACACGTGACAGCACACTTGCTTGCCAATTGGACGGGTGCAGGCTGCGTCGCCTGCGTTGCATACGGCCCGCCTGTCCAACCGGGTAGATCTTCTCCCCGCCATCATTCTCCCGATCATGCGTACAACTTGTCGGCACGGCGGCAACCTGCCATACTTTGACATGCCGACAGCTGCACAATGCCGAGCTGTCATAGTTCTGCCAGCCTATCGTAGACGGGAGCGCTTCTCAGGTACAACTTTCTTAGAATGGCCCTCTTGTGAGCGGGGGTCATCCTGTCTGGATCCAGCGGCTCAAGCGGCTCCCACAGCCGTATGTACTCGTCCGTGTACATCTCCTTTGATGCCTCTTCCACTGCCGACTTCGATGCATCCGCCAGCACGGTGCTGGCATTGTCGTCCTGCGGCGCCTTGGTGGCCATGGGGGCCGCCCCGCCTAGGGGCTAAAAGACCCTTTGATTGCATTTAAAGGCCTGATGGGGCGAAGGGAGGGGGCGGCCGTGGCGGATGTCGGCGTGCACCATTGCCAACACTGCCGCCGCCACCGCCGCATGCGAGCGGGGCTGGCGTGCATGCGATCGCAGGTGGCATACGGCGACTGCCTGACAGGCGATCCGTAGAGTGCGCCTCTGAATGCCGCCCGCCAGGGGCCATGCGGTCATAGCTCGGCCAGCCGGTTGTAGACGACGGCGTTCCTCTTCAGCATCTTTTCGGCGATCGCCCTCCTGTGCGCGTCCGTCATCCTGTCGGGATCCAGCGGCTCAAGCGGCTCCCACCGCCGTATGTAGTCGTCCGTGTACATCTCCTTTGCCGTCTCTTCCACTGCCGGTTCCCCCTCTGGCGCGTCCGCAGCACTGTCCCCCTGTGGTGCCTCAATAGCCATGCCGGCCGTGCCCGTGTGGCACTAAAAAAGATACTCTGCCCCCTTCAGGGGCTGGCCGTTCCACCCGTGCAATCGACGCCCTGCCGCCCGGCCAGGGCGCCAGCCCGCCGGTCGCGATCATGTGCGGGCTGCGCGGGCGGATGCCGCCCGCTGACCGCCAAGACTGGCCGCACTCCCGCGCACAGTAGATATAGCCGCCGCCGGCGGCATGCCACGTTGGGCCGGATGGACGACATGCTGCGCGGCAGCGGGATCGCCGACATACTGGAGGCGGCCCTCGCCGGCTCGCCTCCCGACGCCGACGGGCGCCGCCGCCTCGTCGAGTCCGGCGAGGTCCACCTCATGGGCATGGCCGCCGCCGAGCTTGCGCGCCGCAGGTTCGGCAGGCGCGCGACGTACGTCAACAACATCATCCTCAACTACACGAACGTGTGCGTGACGGACTGCAAGTTCTGCGCGTTCTACCGGCCGCCGGGCGCCGAAGGGGCGTACACGCTGACGCTCGACGAGATCGACGCGCGCGTGCGGACGGCCCGCGAGATGTTCCGCATAACGCAGGTTCTGATCCAGGGCGGCCACAACCCCGAGCTCGGCATCGAGTACTACGAGGACGCGTTCCGCATGATCCGATCCCGCTACCCCGAGGTGGGCGTGCACGGCCTGTCGGCGTCAGAGATCGACATGATCGCCCGGGTCGAGGGGACGTCGACGCGCGAGGTCGTCTCCAGGCTCAAGGATGCCGGCCTGCAGAGCGTCCCGGGCGCCGGCGCCGAGATACTCGTCGACAGGGTAAAGTCCGAGATCAGCCCGCTAAAGATAACGACCGCCGAGTGGCTGCGCATCATGGAGGAGGCGCACGCGGCGGGCCTGCCGGCGTCGGCTACGATGATGTACGGCCATGTCGAGACGGCGGCCGACATGGCCGAGCACATCGGGCTGGTCGCCGAGCTCCAGGAGAGGACGGGCGGGTTCATGGCGTTCATACCGTGGAGCTACGAGCCGAACAACACGCCGATGCAGCGCGACAACCCCGGCGCCGAGTACGGCGCCGGCGGCCTTGCGCTGCTAAAGATGATCGCCGTGTCCAGGCTGTGCCTCGACGGCCTCGTGCCGCACGTGCAGTCGTCGTGGCTCACGAACGGCGTCGGAATGGCGCAGCTGGCGCTCCAGTACGGCGCCGACGACTTTGGGGGCACGCTGATCGGCGAAGAGGTCGTGTCGTGCACGGGCGCGCGCTCGACCGAGCTTACGAGCGACCGCGTCGTGGCGTCCATACGGCAGATCGGCTACGAGGCTGTCGAGCGGGACAACTTTTACCGGGACGTGCTGCCTCCTGTCGTGGCGTCCGCGCCGCAACGGCAGCTGCCTCAGTCGTAGCAGTGCCTGCCGCTGGCACGCGGCGGCACGCTAGGGTGCTGACGGCCGGTGCCCAACGTCGAGGCTCCTGCCGTTCCCGCTCGCAGCGCCCCCTAGCCCGTACCCGTCCCACCTCGAGTCGACGAGCGAGACGGTCGCCGCGTCTGCCTCGACGCCCTCTTGGACGGGACGCCCGTACCCCTCCTCGGCCGTCTTTTGCGTCGCATCGATGCCCATCTTTGACCCGAGGTTGACCATGGGCGAGGCTGGGTCGAGCGTGTCCGTCGGCGCCCCGCCCACTACGACGGTGTCGCGGGCCGGATCGGCCCGCGTCGTGACTGCCCATAGCACGGAGTTGTGGTCGTGCACGTCCACGTCCCCGTCTACGACGACGATGATCTTTGTGAGGGCGAGCTGGCCGGTCCCCCACAGGCCCATCATGACCTTTCTTGCCTGGCCGGGGTAGGTCTTGCGTATGGACACGACGGCCATGCCCTGGAACCACCCGGCGGCGGGCATTGCAAAGTCGACGACCTCGGGCTGGAGCATGCGGATCAGCGGCAGGAACGACCTGGCCGATGCGGCGCCGATGTACGCATCCTCTAGGACGGGCCTGCCGACCACGGTCGCAAGGTACACGGGACTGCGGCGCCTCATCACGCCCGTGAGGGTGAACGTCGGGAACGGCTCCTGCGGGGTGTAGTAGCCGGTGTGGTCCCCAAAGGGCCCCTCGGGCCGGAGGTCGGACAGGTCTACGTGCCCCTCTAGGACGATCTCGGCGTTGGCAGGCACCTCTAGGTCGATCGTCGCGCACTTGACGGTGCGTATGCCGCTCTTCCTGCAGATTCCGGCGAACAGGTACTTGTCTAGGCCCTCGGGGACGGGCGCGACGCCGGCGAACACGGTGGCAGGCTCGCCGCCGATCACGACGGCCGCCTCTATGCGATCGCCCCCTGCGCCGCCCCCGTCCGCGGCGCGGGCGAGCGCGTGCTGCGCGCCGCGCTTGTGCCTCTGCCAGTGCACGAGCAGGTGCGTGTCGTCGACGACCTGCAGGCGGTACACGCCGAGGTTGCGCACGCCCGTGCCGGGGTGCCTCGTGGCAACCATGCCGAACGTGATGAACCTGCCGGCATCGCCGGGCCACGTCCTCAGGACGGGCAGGCCGGCAAGCGACGGCGCGGCGGTCTCGACGACCTCGGTGACGGGCCCCCCCTTGCCGGGGCGCGGGAACGCATCGCCCATGCGGGACAGCTCGGGCAGCTTTCGCAGGCGGCCGAGCATGCCGTGCGGCACGTCCATGCTGGCCATCCCGGCTATGCGTTCGCCGATCTCGGCAAAGTCGTCCGTCTCGAGGGCCATGCGCATGCGCCTGTCCGAGCCGAACGCGTTGCCCAGGACGGGCATGTCTGACCCCTCGACATCCTCGAAGAGCACGGCAGGCCCACCGGCGTACATGACGCGGCGCAGGACCTCGGCGATCTCGAGGTCGGCGCTGACCCGGGCGGCGACCCTCCTCAACTCGCCGGCCTCCTCGAGGGCCGCAATCAGCCCGCCAATGTCCTTCAGGGGCATGGCCGCGCGCCGAACCGTTTTCCTATAAGCTTGACGCTCGGCCGCCGCGAGCTATTTACCTGCGGCCGCCGCGCGCGCGGCGATGGGCGGAAAGGACGGGAAGGCGGCGTGCGCCGTGTGCGGCGGCGGCGGCAGGATCGTGCTGCTCGGCTCGCCGTGCCCGTTCTGCAACGGCACGGGCGAGGCGACAAGGGCCGCCGAGTCGTACATGAAGTCGCACCCGTGCCAGTGCTCGCTGTACGACCGGAAGCGCTGCCCGTTGTGCGGCCGCAAGTGCCACCACGACACGCCCAACCGCCCAAAGATACTCGTCGGGCCGGCGCAGTAGGGGCGGCCCGCGGCGCCGATCCGGCCAGGGCGCGGAGGCTCTGCGGGGCATGCCGCATCCGGGCTCGGGCCCGATGCGGCCCGCGGCGCCTGTTCCCGCTAGGACACGGGGGGCAGCTCGCTCTTCCTGCCGTGGCCGCCGGACCCGAACTTGCAGTAGAAGCAAATGTCCGACTGCATGTGCGTCAGGCGCTCTACCTTTATCGCGCCGAGCTTGAGGGCCATCTTTGTGAGCAGCCTGTACTTTAGCGGCATGCTCGGAATCACCTCGTCCATGTACACCTTGTAGTGCTCGGGGCAGAACCTGAGCGTCACCCTGCTCGGCTCCCCGCCGGACTCGTTGACCTGCCTAGTGTACCTTACCTGCTCTCGGATGTATTCGTGCTTTGGGCACGGGCAGTCCTTGCCGCCTGGATGCTTGTAGGCAGGCGTGTTCTTCCAGTCGAATCCGGGGTACTCGCGCTCAAAGTCATCCAACGGATGCCGCCGCCCCGCTGTGGTTATAAAACTTGGCGGGGCGGCCCGCGGCGGCGGCATCGGCGCGGCGGCCCCGGCCGGGCCGGCGGCGCCCCGCCGCTGCGCCCCGGAAGGCTTTTCATGCGGCAGGGGCGCGGGCCGGGCGCATGCCCCCCTCTAGGCCCTGCCCGAACTGCGGGCAGGACGAGTGGCTTGCCAACGACGACCTGCACTACCTGCCGCGCGTGCGCTCCGACGGGAGCGGCGGGTATGCGATCGACCCGCAGAACGGCATCCACGTCAGGGTGTGGAGGTGCAACAACTGCATGTACGTCGTGCAGTTCTGGGAGCCGGACTAGGGCGGCGGCGCGGGGAGGGGGTGTGGGGCGGCAGGGGGCCGCCTGCGGGCCTCCCCTAGGCGTGAAATCCGGCCGCGCCTACCAAAAAATAGATAAAGCTGCCGCCGGGCGGCCCCGCAATGGCTAAGAAGACGACAAAAAAGCCGACAAAGAAGGACCTAGAGGACAAGATCGCCGCCCTGGAGGCAAAGCTCGAAAAGCTCTCCTCTAGCGTGGCAAAGCCGACGCCAAAGCAGGCCCCCAAGCCGACGCCAAAGCAGGCCCCCAAGCCCGAGCCAAAGGCCGAGTCGCCCCGCGGCTCGCTGCCAAAGGGGTTCGGCAAGAAGCCCGAGCCCAAGGCCGAGCCGAAGCCGGCCCCCAAGCCCGAGCCAAAGGCCGAGTCGCCCCGCGGCTCGCTGCCAAAGGGGTTCGGCAAGAAGCCCGAGCCCAAGGCCGAGCCGAAGCCGGCCCCCAAGCCCGAGCCAAAGGCCGAGTCGCCCCGCGGCTCGCTGCCAAAGGGGTTCGGCAAGAAGCCCGAGCCCAAGGCCGAGCCGAAGCCGGCCCCCAAGCCGGAGGCGGCATCGGCTGCCGGCAACGCGCAGGCGCTTGAGGCCATCTACAGGGACTCGCCGATGAGCAACCCGTTCGACTACAAGACAAAGACGCCGGGCTACTCGCCCTCGCCGAACCGCTACTACGAGCGCCTCCACGCAAAGAGGGGGACCGCTCCGACGTCGGACTGGAACATGCAAAAGGCAAAGGTCACGGGGTACACGGCCCCGTCGAACAACTACTTTGCAACCAGGCAGCGCCTTGCGTTCCACCCAGCGGACAGGAACTTCAACGGCTTCGACTACAAGATAGCCGGCGTCGCGCCGGACAAGGCAAAGGCCGAGCAAAAGGCCCCGCCGCCTCCGCCGCCGCCCGCGACGAAGCCGAAGGGGACGCTCCCCAAGGGCATGTCGCCGCCGCCCCAGCAGCAGCAGGCCCCGCCTCCGCCGCCCCCGACCGCGGGCGAGTCGTCCAAGAAGGACGACCTGGCCGCGTACGAGGCCGACTACCTGGAAAGGCTCGACCGCGAGGCCAAGGAGGCCGCCGAGCTGGCGCAGGCAGCGGCCGAGCTCGCCGCGCGCAAGCGCGCAGAGGCTGCCCAGAACCAGCAGGCGTCGGCCGGCAAGCAGAGGGGAACACTGCCAAAGGGCTTTTGACCCGCTTTTTCCTTTATTTTGACTCGAACGCCGCGAGGACCTCGGCGGCGTGCCCCGCCGGCCGCACCTTGGGGAACGACCTGAACACGGTGCCCTTCTCGTCGACGAGGAACGTGCTGCGCACGACACCCATGTACTCGCGCCCCATGAACTTCTTCTTGCCCCACACGCCGAACGCGCCGGCGACGGCCTTGTCGGTGTCCGCAAGGAGCGGGAACCTCACGCCCATCTTGTCGCAGAACCTGCGGTGCGAGGCAGAGTCGTCGGGGCTGACGCCGACGACCTCGATGCCGGCGGCCTTGAACCTGTCGTAGTCGCGCGCAAACTCGTCGGCCTCTGTAGTGCAGCCGGGCGTAAAGTCCTTGGGGTAAAAGTAGACGGCGTACCTGCGGCCCTTGAGGCTCGACGAGTCGAAGACGTTGCCGTCGGCATCGGGGGCGCTGAACGGCGGCGCCTTGTCCCCCTCGGCTATCACGGGGCGGCGGGCGGGGGCGGGCTTCTTTAAGGTTGGGGGGGGGGGCGCCGGGGGCGGCGATCGGGGCGCCGCCGAAGGGCGGCAATCGCACACTGCTCGCGCAGCGGGCGATGATGCGCAGGGCCTGACTGCCGTCCTGCTCGCTCCGCGGACCGAGGAGGCCTGCCTACGACCGCCGTTGCGAGGCGCCCTGCACTCCCAAACGCATTTAGGGCCGCCCGCGGGACTTGGCGCATGGGCGCAGAGTCGCTCCTCAGAGGCGGCGCCGCGGATCCTGGCTACCAGGCCCCCTCCCTGCTTGCAAAGAGGCGTAGATTTTTCAGGGATCGATTGCAAGCCGCAAGATATCCCTTGTCCGTAACCGTGGTCGCCGACGGCACCGTCGTCCCAGGTGTGCCGGCCGCCAACAAGATCGATCCCTGCCTACTACCAGGGCTTGCTAGCGAGGTGACCGCCTGTCTGGTTTGCGTTGCCAGCCCGCGCTACGAAACCGGGATGCTGATCGGGAGGCACGACCTCCAGTGACAAGGTCATCGACAGACTACGCGTCTGCACTGCTTGACATGCTCGACGGCGTCTTGAACCGCGACGGGAACTCGTATCGCCGATGCGCTAGGACGCTAGAGGAACTGGTAGGGGCAGGTGCGATTCCAAGCGGCATGACGTTCTACGTGTCGTTCTATGCGGCACTCTGCTACGACATAGCCGACATGACGACCGATGCGGCACGCATGTACCGCACACTTTCAAACAGGTACGGGGGCGAGTTTGACGACATGCTCCCGTCTGTAACATACGCCGGCGATCTGGTGGCGGGGATCGCCAAACTGGGGCGCAGGGACATGAAGCCCCTGTCCCGCACTCTCTCCAAGATTGCAAGCCTAGTCAAGGATCGCGAGTCCGCATCGGATCAACCCCCGATGTACGAGCATCAGAGCGATTACGAGGTATTGATGGCGCTACTGGTGCTCCTTGACAAATTTTTCTCGTCCCTGCCTGACCCCTCGGACCGGGCCCGCTCGCTCGCGCTTGATGCGAACGAGATGCGCGGCGAGATCTCGCGGTTCGACATAGATCCCATGCTGAGGATACTGGCGATCCTGTGCCTAGACCTGATCCGGGCATCGGAGGAGCGCTCTGGCCGACCCGGGCCTTCCTGACGCCGTCAAGAGGCGATCGGGCGAGGTTGGCTGTCGAAAGCTGCGGCCCACCGGTTGCAGTCGATCGGTGGCGTACTCTTGGGCGTCGGGAGCACGTTTGGCGGCACCTGCCGGAACGGGCAGGACGTGCCTGGCATGCATGGCTGCGGGGCGCGGGATTCGACATGCGGGGCGACATGTGGCGATTTCAGGATGTCTCCGCTCATCGTTACAGCCACCGCTCTGGCCCTGTAGGGGCTGTGGGTGAGACCTGGCGCGATTTGCACTTGCCCGGTGGCCGGCTCCCTAGGCGTGGCAGGCTGCGCCCCGCCCGTGTGGTTCCCGCTGGCAAGGCTCTGAGATGGTGGCATGTATCAGTCCAGCAGGCTATTGCCCTGTTGCAGGCCTTGCCCGTTGCGGACGCCATGTCGCCCATGGCGACGACTGTCGGGACACGATGCAGATGCCGCTCATCGGCCTGTGAGCTCGTGCAGCGTCTATGCGGCAGGGCCGGATCGTCGTCATACCAGAGCTGGAAGGGGCTGTTGGCTGTCTCGCAAGGTCAGGAGGCGCCCTTGAGAGCCTGCCAGCGGTGGTGGGACCGCCTTTGCCTGCTAGCCGCTGGTCTCTGACCTGCGACGATCATGCGATCAGGCCTCCTCGGGACACGGCGGCGAGCCGAACGTAGACTTTGTTGACCTCTGGTCAAAACTTCTACACCACGGTGATCATGTGTGGCACGGGGGCATGGGCGGCATGCGCAAGACTGCGAGCGGCCTGATGCGTGCCGGCGGACGCAGGGTGCGAGCCGTGTTCCGTGGCACCGAGACAGCCGTACATGGGGCGGTACCTTCCCACCTGCGCCATGGCTTGGGGGCCGCAGGGCGAGATCTGCACGGCGGGGCCAGCAAGGCGAGCTCGGCGCGGACAGATCGCGCGATCGATCGCCATGCACCGATGTGGACTGGCATCTTTGGACACGCGCCTCGTGTCGGGGCAGCGGGGGGCTAGCAAGTTGGCCTTTGACATAGCCGGCCGGCATGGCGGCAGTGGGCGTAGGATGACGGCCTTCCTGCTGGCCGCGGTGGCCTTGGCCGCGTTGGTGTCTGCCGTTGCCTTGGAGCCGGGCGCCGCGCACGCACAAGGTGTCGACGAGGGATGCCTGCCAGTGGGTAGCGCGGACTGCGCATACCGCGTCACGCGGACGCTCCATGTAGGCGATATTGAGCCCTCGATAATCAGGGTGGATCCCGTGACGGGCCACGTGTACGTGGCCAACGAGCCGCACACGTCGTCCCGGGACAGTGGCCATGCACACCTGCGCATATACAACAACAGCGCGGCTGGTCACGACCTGATAAAAGACATACGCTTCGGCGGGGCCAACTCTCGCATCGCCGACTTTGAGATCAACAACATGACTAGGGAGATACACGTTGCCCACTTGTGGGGCGTCGGCGATGCCGAACAGGGGTGGGACGGCCGCGTGTTCAACGACGACGGCCGGGCCAACCTGACGACCATCTCAATCGACACGTACGAGATAGTCAAGACGATCGAGCTGGGTCACCGCGAGACGGCGCGCGACAACGACAGCGACACAGTGGATACCACCCGGTACGTCGTCTGGGATATTGCCGTCGACGAGGCGCGCGATGTCGCATACGTTTCCAGCAAGAACGACGGGCAGGGGCCCGTCCTGGTCGTCAACACGTCCGACACGACCCTCCTGGACACGGTCGTAAACCACACCGCTGGAAGTGGACCCAGCGGCGCCTGGAACGCATACAAAACGGCCGCACCCGTGTCCGCAATGGCCGTGGACCCTGCGTCGGGCGAGGTGTACGCCGCCGCGCGCATCGGAGACCTGCGCGATGCATCGTCTCCTCCCAGCCACTCGTGGGGCATCGCGAGGCTGTCTTTCTTTGATGATGATGACAGAGTGACTCCAAACTACCAGCGTCTAAGCTTTCTTAACATGACGTCAAACCCCCACCCCGTAAACGGCACCTGCTCCGATAACGACTACAACGACCATCCCTGCGACAACGACGTCCTGGTCCACGCCCTGCATCTTGATGCGTCCCGAAATCAGCTGTTCGCCCTGTACGACAACCACACCGTATGGGCGTTCAAGATCGGCGACGGTGGGAACCTGACCGCCCCCGTGGAGGTCGACGTTCGGGGCGGCGGCGACGCCCCATTCCACGGCGAGGACCAGATACGCGACATTGCACTTGACGCCGAGCGCGGCCTGCTCTACGTCGTGCGGTACGACTATACTGATCCCCGCGTTGTCGTGATCGACGCGACCGACAGTTTGCACTACGCCGAGATCGGCTCTGCCTCGCTCACAAGCCAGCCCGTGGGCATCGGCCTTGGCCGCGCGGGCGGCGCCGTGTACGTCCTGCCGCAGTGGTCGCCGCACGCCTACGTGATCGAGGCCAAGATGAAGTCCAACTTGCAAAAGATGATCGACGGCGCCAGCGCCGGCGACACGATCCGCATACCTGCCGGCACCTACAACAATACCGTCCTCGACATTACGAAGCCTTTGACGCTCACGCCCGAGACCGGCGTGCTGGGCGACGTGGTGTTCACGGGGCACTCGCGCATGGAGATCGAGGCGGACAATGTGACGGTGAGGGGTCTCGTGTTCAGGGACACCGCCTGCCTGCCGGGGTACGGCGCCCCCCTCATCGAGATACGAACGCAGCGCGTCACGCACCGCAACAACCTCGCCGTCGAGGACAACATCTTCCGCAACACTTGCCATCCGGCCATCCAGCAGGAGGGGATCGGAAAGATTGTGAACGTCTCGATCCGAGGCAACGTGTTTGAAAACATCGGGCTGAACCTCCCCGCCGGCGAGACGGAGCCGCTCGACACGGGCGGCGTCAACGAGTTCCAGGTAGCGCACGGCGCAATCGGGCTGGCATACCACCCGGGCCAGGGCAGCGTCGGAGGCGTCGTCGCAGACAACCGGATCAGCGGCACGAGCGCCGCCGGAATACGCGTCTTCAGGGCGGACGGCCTGGCGATCACGGGCAACTACATCGAGAACACGCCGGCGAGCGCCGTCGGCCTGGCCCACTCGCCCCGGAACGTCGTCGTCGCGGACAACATCATTGCCGGGGCCAACAGCGAGCCCGACCTGGACTACCTTGCCGGCGTGAACGGCAGCGGCGAGCAGGGCTACTACAGGTTCGTAAACCTCAACGAAAAGGACGCATACGCATACCTCGGCTACGCCCCGTACCACAGCACCGCGTCCAACATGAGCATCGCTAAGGACTTTGACGAGCTTGCAAAGGCGGGAATCCCGTGGCGAAACGGCACGGCGATCCCGTCGCCGGATGCGGCCATCAACATATGGTCGACTGCCACCAACGTCAACGTCACCGGCAATACGATCTCGGGGAGCGACGGCGCCCTGACCGTCTGCACAGGTGTGTGCGCGTACGAAAGCGACGGGTTCGTGCGGCCGCGCGACCGGAACATCGCGCCGATCGCCGGCACGGAAGGCATCGCCGGCAGCGTGGCATTCACCGGCAACACGGTGTATGCTCACGCGGGCCCCGACAACGGCGGAGCCCTAGTCGTCAGCCACGCCAACGGCACGATCAACGCCACCGACAACAGGTACTTTGGGTGCGACATGGCGGGCGATCCCGTGCATACGGCGGGCAACGTGGAGAATGGATCTGCGCAGTACGAGGAGGGCGGATGTGATGTGTTCCACGTCACTCGCACGCTTCCCGTCGGCGACATAGTGCCGTCGATCGTCAGGGTGAATCCCAACACGGACCACGTGTACGTAAGCAACAGGCCGCACCTCGGCGCGATGGACCAAAACTACTCGCACCTGCGAATATACGACAGCCGAGGGAACGGCCACGCCCTGATCAAGGATGTGCAGTTCAATGGGACTAACTCGCGCATCGTCGACTTTGAGATCAACTCTAGGACGGGGGAGATGCACGTGGTCCACCTGTGGGGCGTCGGAGATGCCGACCAGGGGTGGGACAGGCGCGAGTGGAATGGCGACGGCAGGGCCAACATGACGACTATCAACACCACCACGTACGAGGTGGTGCGGACGATCTCGCTAGAGCACAGCGAGATCTCCGCTGTGAATTCAAGCGTTGTGACAAAAACGACAAGGTACGACCTGTCCGACCTCGTACTCGACGAGGCGCGTGACTTTGCATACGTTTCGAACGCGCGGCCGGATGCCGCGTCGGGGCCGATCTTAGTAGTCAACACATCAGACACGACGCTGTTGCCCGCAGTGGTAAAGAACACAATTAACGACACCAGTAACAGCGGCAATGTTGACGGCTGGGATGCGTACGACATTGGCGCCCCCGCGTCGTCCATGGCGGTTGATACAGAGACGGGCCTCGTGTATGCAGCAGTCCGTGTGGGGGACAGCATCCGGGGAGGTGGGAATGCCACCGATCCACCGAATCACTCTTGGGGCATTGCGACGCTGTCATTCGGTGACAGCGGTGACGCGGCGACGCAGAACTATACACAGTCCCACTTCTTGAGCATGGCCTCAAACCCTGCGACGGGGTGCCGCACAACTGACGACTACAACCGGTACCCGTGCAACGGCGCCGTACACGTCAGCGCCATGTACCTGGACACGGTCCGCAACAAACTGTTTGCCCTGTACGGCAACCACACCATATGGGCGTTCAAGCTGAACGCCTCTGGCTACCCGGGCAATCCCACGGAGGTTGATGTTCGGCTCAAAGACCCTCCTCCCGCAAGCTACAACTACCGGGTACACGAGATCGGGGACGAGGCCGAGCAGGTGGAGCACAGGGAGATCACCAGCATCGTCCTAGACGCCGAGCGCGGCCTGCTCTATGCCTCGCTGTACGACTTTGCCAACCCGCGCGTCGCCGTCGTCAGCGCCGACAGCCACAAGCGCATCGGGCTGGCATCCGTGAGCAGCCAGGTAGGCGCGCTCGGACTCGATCCGTCAAGCGGCGACGTGTACGTGCTGCCGCAGTGGACGCCGAACGCGTACGTGATCGAGGCGCTGCCGAGGCCGGCACTGCAGATCATGATCGACAACGCCGCGTCGGGCGGTGCGATCATCGTTCCCGCCGGCACGTACGACGACACCGTCCTAGATATTACGAGGCCGCTGACGCTCGCATCTGCGGCGGGCCAGCCGGGCGCGGTGACGTTCACGGGGTACTCGCGCATGGAGATCGAGGCGGACAATGTCACAATCCGCGGCCTTGAGTTCAGGGACACCGACTGCATGCCGGGCTTTGCCGCCTCGCTTGTCGAGCTGCGGACGTACCACGACCGCACGCGCGCCGGCATTACAATCGAGGACAACCTGTTCAGCAACACGTGCCATGCGGCCATCCAGCAGGAGGGGACGGGCGGCATCAGCGGCATTGCAATCCGCGACAACTCGTTCGAGGGGATCGGACTGAAGGTGCCTGATGGCCGCGACCGGCCGGTTGACACTGGCGGCGAGAACGAGTACCAGCTAATGCATGCGGCGATCGGCCTGGCGTTCCACCCCATCCAGAGCCCTGTCGGCGGCGACATATCTGGCAACCAGATCAACGGGACGAGCGCGGCCGGCATACGCGTCTTCAACGCCGACGGCATGACCATATCCAACAATGTCATAACAAACACGCCCGCAAGCGGCATCGGACTTGCGCACGGGCCGAGCAACACTGCCATCACGGACAACACCATAACAGATGCCAACAACAAGCCGAACCTAGACTACCTAGACGGCATAAATGGAAGCGGCGCGGCAGACTACTACAGGTTCATCAACCTGGAGCATCCCAACCCGTACCGCTACCTGGGCATGAGGGTCCTCACCGACAGCCCTGCAGAACCATCACCGGACGCGGCCATAAGCGTCTGGGCCGATGCCACAAACATCACCGTCACGGACAACACGATCAGCAAAAGTGACGGCGCGTTTACCGTGTGCACGGGAGTGTGCGCGTTCGAGAGCGACAGGCCCGTTCGCAACAACTCGCGAAACGTGCCAGACAACTCCGTGGCGATCAACGGAGAGGTACTAGTAAAGAAAAACACTTTCCGCGCGTACAGCGGGCCGGACAACAACGGAACGCTCGTGAGGAGCTACGCCCTTGGAACTCTTGACGCCACGGGCAACATATTTGACAACACTGCCGCCAAGGATGCGGTTGCCGGAATGGTTTTCTATGGCGGGGGCTCAGACGATCGCGACTCCGGGGCCGACGCGTCGTTTGCATCCGCAAACACTGTCCGCATACGCTACGACGCCCCGCTGGGCCCGCCTGCGGGCCACTCTGGCCCCGTCTACGGCAACATTACGGGGCCCGGCGGCCTGAACGAGGCGCCCACATCCGTGTTGGGAGTGCACACCAAGTTGCACACGATAACGTTTGGCGGGGACGACGTGGGCGACATGCAGAACGGCACGATTGCACTCAACGTAGACCTCCGGGGAGCCGACAGGGGCAGCGTTCCGTACGCCTATACCGACGACTCGATTCACGTAAAGCCTCGGCTGACGGTATCCGAGGTGTCGACACCCAACCAGACGGGAACGTACCCGGCGGGGTCGAACATCACGATCACGGTAGAGTTCACCCGCACGGCGATCGTCACGACGGGCGCCGGCTACGGGCCAACAATCGAGATGGAGACGGGCGAGGACGACCGCGAGGCAACGTACGTGGGAGGGAGCGGGACGCCGAGCCTCTCGTTCCTGTACACCGCAAGGCCGAGCGACAGAACCGACGCGCTGAACTACACGGGCGCGGGCGCCCTCAGGCTCAGCGGTGCGTCGATTAGCGACACGGCAGGCTCCCCCGCCGTCCTGTCCCTGCCGGCGCCGCCGGACCTGCCTGCCAACGCCTCCCTGAAGATCGGCGTCGAGCCGAACGTAAGGCTGGAGTCTGCCGCATTCTCGTCACCCACCTCGGCGCGGTTCGTATACAACGCGTCCCTGAGTGCGGCGCAGGGCGACTATTCCAGCCTGCGCGTGGGCCCGCAGAACACGACGGCGCCCATTACGAGCTTGGGCGGTTCTGGCACCCGAGCCCACACGGTCTCCTTTGACGCGATGTATGCGGTCAACGCCTCGGCGATCGGGCGCATCGACATTGCGCCGCTCGCATCGTTGCCGCCCCTGCCCCTCGGAAGCCAGTTCGGCGGCGTCGACGGCAGGATCGTGAACAGCAGCGCGGATGTGGGGATGTCGGCCGCCGCGCCGCCCGGCTCGCCGCCCGTCGAGATCGGCCCGGACGGATTTGTGACCCGGGTCATTGGCGCTGGTAGCGCGGCGATCCGCGTCCCGGGCGGCATGCTCCCCGCAGCAAGCAACGTCATGATCGAGGCGGCCGTGGCCACGGTCGTGTTTGCGGCGGGGACGAACATTACCGTCGCCGGCACCACAGACCCGTACACCGAGCCGATCAATGTCACCGAGGCCGGCGCCGATCGCCGAGACGACGCCATCGCCGGCGTCGCTGGACTTGGGGACCGCGGTGCACACGACAGGATCGGCACCGTCGTTGAGGTCGGCGACCCGAGCGCGGACATTGCGCTGGACAGCCCTGCCCGCATCCTGCTGAAGGACCGGCCGTCGCCTGCCAAGGTGTACCACATGAACAGTAGCGGCAAGGTCGCCGAGATACCAGCGTGCGGCAGCGCCGTTGATCCCGAGGGCTGGCTGGCAAACAACACCGGCGTACCGCCGTTCTGCCACGTGACATCGGGCGGCGGCTCGGACTCGAAAGACTATACGATCTACACGTACCGGCTCAGCGCATTCTTCGTGGTCGGCGACCCGCCTCCCACGGCCCCGGCGCCGCGGGTGGTGGCCCCGCCGGCCTCCACGTACGTCCCGCCGACCGTCTACTTTGGCGGCGGAGGCGGCGGAGGCGGCGGAGGCGGCGGAGGCGGCGGAGGCGGCGGAGGCGGCGGAGGCGCGCGCACCGGCGCCGGCGTCACGCTGTACACGGCCTCTTGGGACTGCAACGAGGGGACGCTCCAGGTCGTGGTCAACGCCGGAATAAGCCCCGACATCCGCATCCTGTCGTCCGACGGCTCGGTCGCCGCCAAGAGGAGCGACGGGCCGCATCCCTTCGGCCGCGCCGTCTACAAGGCTCCCCTGCCGGCCGACACGATAATCTCCGTCAGGGCAACGCTGGCCGAGGGCAGGACGTTTTCGATGGCGTCCGAGACCGTCCGCACGGGCGGGCAGTGCACGGGCGAGGCATTCTTCAAGTCGTACGACGGGCCGGCAGGGCCGCAGCAGCCGCCGCCGCGCCAGCAGCAGCCGCAGCAGGAGCGGCCCGACCCGCCAACGGCGTCCGACCCGCCCAGGACTAGCACCCCGCCTCCGCCACCTCCTCCCCCTCCGCCGGCGCCTCCTGCCGCTCCGCCTCAGGCCCCCGCACCCCCTGCCGCCGAGACGCCTCCCTCTGCCACCCCTCCCGCGATCACCATACCCGACCCGCCGCCCGACGAGCCTCCCGCCGCTGTGCAGCCCCCCGCGGCCCCTCCGTCCGAGATCACCATACCCGACCCGCCGCCAGACCCAGACGAGCAGCCTCCCGCAGCGGCCGCAGACGACGACAGGCGCGGCGGCTGCCTGATCGCGACGGCCGCGTACGGGACCGAGCTCGCCCCGCAGGTGCAGCGCCTCCGCGAGGTCCGCGACGGCACCCTCTTGACGACCGAGGCCGGCAGGTCGTTCATGGCCGCGTTCAGCCCCGCCTACTATGCATTCTCGCCGCAGGCGGCCGACCTGGAGCGCGGCCACCCTGCCCTCCGCCACACCGTCGCCGCCCTTGCCGCGCCGATGCTCCTTGCACTCACCGTCGTCGATGCGGCCGAGCCGGGCTCCGAGCACGGCGTCGTCGCGTACGGAATACTGGCGATCGCCCTCGTCGCCGGCATGTACGTTGCGGCGCCGGCGGCCGGCGCCTGGTATGCGGTGCGGCTGGCCCGCGGCCGCTCGCGCCGCCGGACGGCCTAGGATCCTGCTCCAAAGCGGCAGCACGCGCCGTACCTTAATATTGCCACCGGGTTTGGGCGCGCCGTTGGTTACGCCTAGGAACTGGGTCGCCGAGGGCATCGCGACGTACGCGCTCGTGTTCTTTGGGCCCCTGTCGGTCGTACTGTCGGTCGTCGCGTTCGGCGACGGCCTCTCGACCGAGGCCATACTGATGATCGCGCTCGGCCACGGCGCCGCAATCGGGATAATGGTGTACGCGTTTGGGCACATATCCGGCGCGCACATAAACCCCGCCGTCACCATACCGATGGTACTCCTCAGGAAGATGAGTCCCGCCGATGGCGCCGGGTACGTCGGCTTCCAGCTCATCGGGGCCGTCCTGGCG
Organism: Cenarchaeum sp.; assembly: GCA_965242695.1. GTDB lineage: Archaea > Thermoproteota > Nitrososphaeria > Nitrososphaerales > Nitrosopumilaceae > Cenarchaeum. The sequence goes on from CBDESU010000001.1 coordinate 758,680, forward strand.
TCGCTCACGCTGTTTGCGCTCCTGCCCGGCGAGGGCATGGAGGTCGGGCTCGGCGCCCACACGGGGCCGAGCGACCTGCTCGCCGGCAGCGCCGTGTCTGGGTTTGTCGCCGAGGTCATCTTTACGTTCTTCCTGGTGGTGACGATATTCGGCGTCGCGGTCCACAAGAGGGCGCCTGCCGGCATCGCAGGCGTGGCCATCGGCGGCATGGTGTTTCTACTCCACGTCGTCGGCGTGCCGCTCACGGGCGCATCGATGAACCCAGCGCGGTCGTTCGCGCCGGCGCTCGTGTCTGGCACGTGGGACTTTCAGTGGATGTACTGGGCGGCCCCCATAATCGGCGGGATCATCGCCGCCGTCGTCATGAGCTACCTGTACACGAACCGGGCCGAGAAAGAGGCCGAGGGCTAGGCGGGCCCGGGGCGGCGGCACGGGCGGAACCTGCAATGCAGCCCGACGGCGATCCTGACGCGGCCGCGCGCGCCCTGGCGCGGATTGCAGAGGCCGGGGACGTCGAGTCGATGTCCGTCGAGGATGTGGTCGCCGCGTACTACAAGGCCCTGAGCATGCGCGCGCATATGGAGGCGGCCCGGGCGGAAGGCGGCAGCGGCGCCGGGAGCGCGGGCGCTGTCGCGGCCGCCGATGCGGCCCTAGAGGCGTTTGACGCCCGGTTCCACCCGCGCGCCATGGCCCGCCTCGAGTCCATGTCGGCCGGCCTTGCCGAGCGGCTGGAGCGGGAGGACGAGGACGAGGACGGCGGCGGCGGCGGGGATGAAGGCGAGTTTGACCGCCTGCGCGCGGCAATGAGCGCAGCCGAGTTTGCCAGGCAGTACGACAGGGGGCTGCGCGGGGGCTGACCGCCGCAGCCGCCGCCGGCCCCGCCGCGGGCGAGGATCTGCCGCGCCTGCAGCGCGCACTGGCCGCCGGCCTGCCCGGCGGCCGCCCCGTGGGAGGCAGGCTCGTCGAGGCAGTCCCGCTCGCCGATCCGGGGGGCTGCGCCGGCCGCCACCGCATGCTCTGCGGGCTCGCCGCGGCCAGCCCCGTCTACGGCGGGCCGGGCAAAGAGGCGGACATCGGCGGGGCGCGCTGCACCGTCCTAGAGGGGGACACAAACCGCCTGTGGCTCGGCAGCGTGCGCAATGCGCGCTCTAGGGCGCCGTTCTCGCCGACATGGCTCGCATCGGCGTACGGGCTCGCCGCGGCGGCGCGCGATGCGGGGTGCGCCGAGGCCGTCGATATAGGGTCCGGCGACGGGCGCATCGCGCACTGCGCGGCCCTGCTCGGCATGCGCTCGCACTCGATAGAGCTCGACGCCCGCCTGGCGGGGCTGCAGCGGGGCGTTGCGGAGCGGATCGGCGCGGATATCGACGTGCGGCAGGCCGATGCGGCGTCGTTCGACTATGCCTCGCTCGGCCTGGCGCGGCCGGCGTTCTTTGTAGGCGGCCTAGCCCAGATGGGCGGCGATGCGCTCGCCGGCGCGGCCGCGTCATACGCCGCCTCGTCGCTGCCGGCAGGCGCGGCCCTGTTCGTGCTGCCCGGGACGCTCTCCCCAAAGTACGCCCCCGACCCATACTCGATGGCCGGGTGGGGCCGGACGGTGGCCGGCGCGCGGCTGCGCGTCGAGCGGACCGTCCGCCTGCCGGCGGCGTGGACGCTCGGCGAGGCCGATGCCGTGCCGTACCTCCTTGCGCGCACGGGCGGCCCCAGCCAGGCAGGCGATCGCGGGGAGTGAGGCGCGGGATCGGCGCCCGTTCCGCGCCGCAGGGGGGCCGTGGACAGGCAGAACGGGCGGCGGGCGCCGCATGCTCGGCCGCCGGGCCGCCCGCAGGCGCGCATCTTGGCCGGGCGATACCCAAATTAAGCACGCCTGCCAACGCGGGCCGGATCCGTTGCACAGCATGGATAGTGCGAACGCTTGCGGAGCGTTAGGTCGCCGGTTCGAGTCCGGTCGGGTCCGCTCACCTTCAACCGCCCCGTCAGGGGCCAGCGCCCTCCACCCTGGTCGTAAACCGCCCGCAGTTGCACCCCGTGACCAGGCACCTACCCGAGCCGTCCATGTGGGCGGCGCGGTCGTGGTAGCACCCCGTATCCAGGTTCCGGCACTGCAACGGCGCGGCGGCCGCGCCGCGCGGTTATAACGCTCGCGAGCCTCCGCCGGCGCCGCGCACGGCCTAGGCGCCCCCAAATACAATGCACTGCTCGCACTCGCACTGCTCGCGCTTGCCGTCCTTGGCAAGGCACTTGGCATGCTGCCCCGCCTGGCACTGCACGCACACCTCGTCGAGGTTGTCGACGGACGTGTACTTGCGGGACTGGTCGAACCCGAACCCTCCGTCGCGCGGGCCGACCATGGCGGCGGCCCGCGGCGGGGCCATATCTGCCTTGCGGGCCGCATAGGTTCATTATCCTGCCCGCCCCGCGGCGCGGCGTGAAGCGGTGGGAGAAGATATTCGCTTGGGTCGCCATCATCGGCGGCGGCATCGGCATATTCCTGCTTTCGGATGTCGTAGTCGACCTCATGAGGTAGGCGCGCCCGCCTGGCGCCGCCGCCGCGAGGCGGGCCGGGCTGCCGGATGGATGGGCGCCGCAACGTTCGCGGCGGCCTGCCGCACCTGGGAGTGTGCCCACATTTTTTGCCATGGAATTGAAATTTTGATCAAAAAATGGTGGGCACGGCTGCGCCATACGGCGACCGTCGTGCACCACAAGATGGGAAGGAGAGAGGGGATCGGCCGCGCCGGCGCATCCGTGCAAGGCTGCGGCTGCGAACCTGATGCGGCGGCCCGCCCGCTATTGCGCACCGGCGCCTGCGCCTGCCGGAACGAGCGCGGCGCCGGATGCGCCTGCCCGGCGGCGGCGGCGGCAGCTGGACTACCGGTCGCGGGCCTGGGCGGACACGGGAGACGGCGCGCCGAGGCCCGCCCCTCCTGCCGCAAGCGGCGGTTCGGCCTCGGTCTCGGCCGCGCCTGCCGTCGCGCCGGGCTGTGCAGGGCAGTCCGTACCTGGCCGACCCGCCGCGGCCAGGCGCATTCTGACGCCTATCCTGACAATGCCGTTGTAGCCCGGCTCGCGCCGGGCATCGCTGTCGTCGACTGCGGCGGCCTCTGCCTCGATCGCGGTGCCGCAGTCGATCAGGGGTGCGAGATACCCCGCGATGCTGCGGTCCATGTAGCCTAGCAGGGTGCCGCGCGCATGCACCGCAATCGCATTCTTGTCGTGCAGCGCGTCGTAGTCCCTCTTGAGCAGAAGCGGCTCGCCCGACGAAATCCGCGAGCCGACCGCCGGCGCGTTGGCGCTCCCCGTGCAGGCAACGGCGGGGCGCGTCTCGAGCACGCTGTCTAGGCCGCGCCCTTCCCTGACTAGGCGGTTGGGGTGGATGCCGGACGTGGCGGCGGCGATCCTTGCCGCATCGCACTCCTCCGCCCCGTACCTCTTGGCCAGCGTCGCCCCGTCGATGCCGGAGAGCCACGAGGCAAAGTCCGCAAAGCCGAGCCCCTTCGGGCATGCCGCCGACATGGCCGTTGCGGCCCTTCTTGACGTCGTGCCAAGGCGCATGGCCCAGCTGGCCTCGGGGCTTGCGACGCCGTACTTGATCATCCCGGGCAGGTGCCTGATCCTGGGAGGCAGGGATGCGGCATCCACCCCCGTCTCGTGCGCCGCGATCCTGATGAGGGCCGACACGGCCCAGGGCAGGTCGCGCCCCGTAATTCCGTCCACAATCTGCGCCGCGCCGTCCCTGCCGCCGTGCCCCGCCCCGCCCGGCATGTCTGCGGCGGGGGTCCCGCCCAGCCACATTTCGACCAGCCGACCCGTGTCGCCGCCGTACGAGTGCCTGTGGGGCATCTCCGGCATCTGGTCTGCCAGATCAAGGGCGATCCGCGCCAGTCCGACTGCATCCTCGTCGGATCCCGACGACAAGAGCCCCGTGATACGATCCCTGTTTTCCCTGACGTACGCGCTGATCCTGCGGCAGCTCTCGACCGACAGGCCGGTGCCCCCGTAGGCACTCGCAGTCGACTCGCCCATCTCGGCGGCCTTTTTGGCTGCGCCGCGGAGGCACTCGCGCAGCGTGGCGATTCGGCCGTCGCCCTCCTGCATCTGCGCCGCTGCCAGGGTCGCGGACACGGTGCGATCGACCGCCTCGCAGTCGCCCCCGGCGCCCTCCTCTGCGAGGATTCCGAGCGCCTCGCAGCCTACCTCTGCCTCCAGGTCCGCTGCGCCGATCCTGCCCTCTGCAAGCTCGTCGAGCAGCTGGAATGCGTGGCTGCGCACCGTGCCGAGCTGGCCCCTGTGCGAGCGGTAGTAGTCGTAGTCGCGCCTGTCCATGTCGCTTCCGACGATGTGGATTACGGCCCCCTCGGTCTCGCGCCCCGCGCGCCCCGCGCGCCCTGCCATATCCCAGTACTCGTGGGCAGGAATCCGCATCTGCCTGCCCGACATGCGGTCGCAACTGCGGCACGAGTGGACGATCAGCGTCCTGACCGGCATGCTCGTTCCCGGGGAAGGCGCGCCGGCGGACACCACGACGGGGTACTTTCCATCGTGCACGTCCGACTCTATCGCATCCCTGAGCCTGCCGGGCATCCCTCCATGATGCACCGCTATGCCCGTGCCGAGAAGGCGCGTCAAGTCGTGGTCGCCGCCGAGCCATTCGGCGGCCGCGCGACGGGATCGCGTGGACGCCCCCGTCCTGAAGCGGTACGGCACGTCCCTTCCGGACTTCGCCGCCAGGCTGATTCTGCCCTCGAGCTTTAGGGCCACCGACACGGCCCATGCCGGCTGGGCCGCGTACACCTGGACTGGCCCGAGCGCAGAGTACTTGAACGCGAGCTCGGCCGCAGTCTCCCCTTTTTCGGTGGATGGGAACGACTGCCGGCTGATCCTCCCCGTCTCGGGGTCTGCATGCTCGTATGCCTCGCTGCGGATGACGCCCTTGGCACGCACTTGGGAGGCATGATCCTCGTCGCCCCCCTCGTACACGAGCGCGCACTCTCCGCCCTCCGCGGGCGGCCACTCGAACCTTGCGAGGCGGCGGGCCGTGGGGCGCCAGCCGGCCTCGATGATGCCGCTCGCGCCGCCTTCCCCGCACAGCCAGCCTGCAAACTCGCGCATCGACTCGTCCGACAGGACGGCCGACATGACGATGAACCTCGATGCGGCAAACCTCCTCTGCAGCCTGGCCAGCAGCATTTCCATCCTCAGGCCCCTGACGCCGTCTCCTACCGCATGCCCGTCGTCAATGACGAACAGCGCAGCGTTGCCGAGGCGCCCGGGGTGGGCCCTGAGCATAAGATCCAGCTTTTCGGGCGTCGCGACCAGTATGTCTGCGCACGAGGCAAGGTCGTCCTCCACCGGATCGTCGTCGTACGCGCCGTCCATTGCGGACACGCCAAACCCGATGTCGGGAAACACGTCCGAGAGGCTGCCGGCCACCTCGGAGACGCGGGCGCGGCATGGCGCAACATACACGCACTTTGCGCCCCGCGCGCCGCGATCAAGCGCGTGAAGTATGGCCATTTCGACCACTCCCATCCTGCCCGAGCCGGCGGGCATTCGAACGATCCTTGAGGCGTCCGAGTCGACCAGGCCCCCCTCGATGGCCGCCCTCTGCGACGGCCACGCTTCCGAGGCGGAGCGGCCCCCGAGTGCTCTCCCTCCCCGCCCCCTGGCAAGCAGCATCATGTACCGCTCCCACAGGGGGCGCCCCCTCTTACACTCTAGGGCGCGCCATGTCGAGCGCGCCGTCATGGGCCCGATCACGCCGCGCAGCCCGTACAGCAGGGCCGATTCCTCGTAGAAGCCGCGCGACGAGAACAGGCCTTCGGCGCTTCTGAGCAGATCCGCGGCCCCGTCGATGCCGTCCCTCGATCCCGACAGGAAGAACCCCGCAACGTCCGAAAGGGAGCGCGCTGTAGCGGCAAGCCCGAGCCTGTACGGCATGCTGTCGACGCTGCCGTAGTCGGGCTCCCTGACCAGCCCCGCACACTCTTGCCGCAGCCCGACAAAGCGCCGCGCAAGGAACATGGCCGCAATGTGCTGCATCTCGTTGCCGCCGCCGCCGCCGCCCCGCTCGGACTCGATGAAGGAGCTCGCAATGCAAGCGGCGTTGGCCTGGTACCCGGCAAGCTCGTACGCGCACGAGGCGTTGAGCAGGGCGTACCTGCACGGCGCGCCCTCGCATAGCTTTGCCAGGCCCTCCCATATTCTTGCAAGCCGCGCGGCATGCCGCCTCAGGACGTCCGGGGGATCGGCGATCTCGCCGCTCTCTGCCGAGAGCGTGGATGCGACGAACGAAAGGGCTGCCGCCCTTCTGGCGACCAGCGCCTCGGATAGTGCGCCGCCGTCCTCTGCGCGATGTCCGCTGGCGGAGATCTCCTTGAGGATAGACTTGGAGTCTACCCGGTACGCATCCTCGTGAAACGACGGCTCGGACATGGCCCGCAGCAGCTCCCCGTACATCATCTTGGATGCAGATTCAGGCATGGGCCCCCGCCCTCCTGTACGACTCGGATGCATGGGCCGCCCGGCCCTCTATCCTGACCGCATCGACGGCCATGTCGAGGCCGTGCACCTTGTGAATGTCGCCTAGGCGATTCAGGTATGCGGCGGACCGCGCCGACTTTTCAAATATTGCCCCTATGCGAAAGTGGGCGGGGATCGGACCGCTGGCAGCCTTTAGCAGGCGCATGAACGTGTCCCTGCCGCCCTTGTACAAGTGCGCCAGACCGACTGCAAGCTGGGCGGGGATCGCATGCCTGCTCGCCTCGGCTAGCTGGTTGTAGGCATCTGGTAGGGCCCCGTAGTCGGCAACGGTGCGCAGCTTTGTCTCCGCATAGACGAGCCACTCGCCCCCGCCGGCGTTCCTTTCTAGCGCCACAATGTCTGTATCGTGCATGGGTGCATCGGGCGCGGGGTCGTACCTGTGCCTCCTGACGGGGACGGCCATGCCGTCGAACTGCTCGAGTATGGCCGCATGCAGAACCTCTCCGAACCTGCCTTTCTGCCGCCTCTGCCCTCTGGGCTGGCGATCGCCGATCATGGAGGATGCGACAACCCGGCGATCCCATGGGATCGTGCGCAGGATGTCGCTGATCATCCCGCTGTCGGCCGCACTCTCGGCCAAGAGTGCCGCCATCGCCTCGGCCGCAAGCTCACGATCGCTCCCGGCCTTTTCTAGGTACGCAGCGACCGCAAAGCCGCGGCCCGCGTCCGCGGGTTGTCGCTCAAGCCGACCCTTCACAACATTCGGCAGATATGAAGGGCGTGATATTTTTTGCCCCTGCCCGCCCGTGCAGGTGCGGAGGTGGCGCCGTCCCTGCGCCTTCCCTTGGCGGGCCCTGTCGAGCCGTGACCCGTCCACGCGTGCGGCCTGTGCCGCCGCGTCGTGCCCACCATTTTTGGCGTAAGTTGGAAATTTTTATTAAAAAGCGGTGGGCACGCTCGCCGCATGGCATCCGTCGTACGCCGCATCAGGGGAGGGCGTGCCTACTACTACCTCAAGCATTCCGCCGCGTCCGCCCGGCGCGAGATATACCTGGGCAAGGAGGTACCTGCCAACGTAGAGGAGATCAAGGAGCGCCTGGTCCTCGACATGATCCGCGGCCGGTGGGCCGGCGCGCTTGGTGACATATCGAGGCGCCACACGGAGGAGCGCGGGCGCATGCCGGCAAACGTCCGCCGCGACCTGCTTGATAATTTTGTCGTGTCGTTTACGTACGCAACGCAGCGCGTGGAGGGATCGACGATGACGTTCCGGGAGACATCTGACCTTTTGCTGCACGGCTTGCCGCCCCTGTCTAGGCCCGATCACGAGCGGCACGAGGCGCTGGCCCAGAGGGACATACTGCTAGACATGGCGGAGCGGCGCCGGCCAGAACGGCTGACTCTTGATCTCCTGCTGCGATGGCACCGGTCGATATTTGTCCACACCGACCATATCAATGCAGGACACCTGCGCAAGTATGCTGTGGTCGTGCGCGGGAGCAAGTTCGAGTTTCCGCTGTGGGAGGATGTCCCCGAAGAGCTCGACAAGTTCTTTCGGTGGTACCACAAGAACAGGCGCCAAGTCGATGCAGCCGAGCTTGCGGCAATGGCCCACTGCAAGTTCGTCACCATTCACCCGTTCGGCGACGGGAATGGGCGCATATCGCGGCTGCTGATGAACCGCATCCTCCACGAGGGTGGGTATCCGATGTTTGCGGTCACCATGAAGGATCGCCGATCGTACATACGCGCACTGGAAAGATCTCAGATGGGCAAAAGCTGCGCGCCCTTTGTAGCGTGGTTCATGAAGAGGTATGTTGCGGCAAACCGGCGGGGGCGGGGAACGTGAGGCCGGCGCCCTCGCAGCGTACAGTTTTATCGCCCACAATAGGCCGCGCGGCATGCCCCTGATCACCGCCGAGGTGCGCGACTTTGTCGACCGCCTCAAGCTCGGGTTCGTGGCGACCGTCTCGCCCGACGGCCGGCCCAACGTCTCGCCGCGCGGGACGATCATGGTGTGGGACGGCGGGCGCGGCGCATCCGACGAGCTGGTAGTCGCCGACATACGCTCGCCGGAGACGACGTCGAACGTGCTGGCAAACCCCGAGGTCGAGGTGTGCGTGGTGCACCCGCTGCTCCGCAGGGGGTACAGGCTCAGGGGCAGGGCCGAGGTGCTGCGCGGCGGCGCCGAGTTCGAGGCGGCCGTGGCCGAGTACAGGAAAAGGGGCGTGAAGAGCCCGATAGGCGCCGTCCTCAGGGTGCGCCTGTACGAGGCGTCCGAGGTGCGCTCGCCGCTGTACGACCTGGGCATGACGGAGGGGCAGATCAAGGATGCGTGGAAGGGCGTCTACGCGGGGCTTTGAGCGCCGCCGGCCGCTCCGCCGCCCTTTTCCAGCCTCGCAATCATCTCCCTTGCGGCCGCGTGGGCCGCGCGCTCCTCCTTGAGCAGGCCCCTGACTACGGCAAGCTCGTTTTCGGTCTCGCGAAGCTTTTGCGAGACCGACGCCACGATGGCACTGGCAGCCTCCACCACGCCGCCGCCCTTTCCCGACGCGGCCGCAGCGGCGGCCTCTTCGGCCGCTTCCTCCTCGTCGGCCCTTGCCTTGTCCCGCCGGGCCTGCATGGCCGCGGCCTCTTTTGCCGCGGCGGCCACCTCTGCGCGCAGCTCGTCGCGGCGCGCCTCCAGCCTCGCTATCTCGGCCGATGCGGCCGCCTCCGCCGCCGCCGCGGCGGCCGCCGCATTGCCGGGCGCAGAGGGCCTGGATGCGGCCGCCTCCGCCGCCGCGGCGGCCGACATGCCGGCCGATGCGCCGGCTGTTCCGGATGCGGCCGCCTCTGCCGCGGCGGCCACCTCTGCGCGCAGCTCGTCGCGGCGCGCCGTCAGCCGCTCGATCTCGGCCGCCGCGGCCCTTGCGGCCTCGGTAGCCGATGCCTCGGCCGCGCCGGCCTCTGCCCTGAGCAGGTCCCTCTTGGCGGCCAGCCGGTCGATCTCGGCAGAGGCCGCGCGCGCCTCGGACGTGGCCCTTTCGGCCCCCTCGGCCTCGGCCCGCACCCTGTCGCGCCGCACCTCGGCCTCCTTTGCCTCAGAGTCCAGGCGCGCCAGGCGGTCGGTAGCCCTGCGCACGTCCTCGTCGGCCTGATCGCGCCTTGCCGCGAGCAGGTCGAGCGAGTACTGCGCATCGTTGTTGCGCGCGGCCAGGTCTGCCGCGGCGGCCTGCAGGCCTGCGACCTCCTCCTTTGCCTCCGCCAGGGCCTCGCCGGCCCTGGCCATCTCGTCGATCTCGGACCTTTTGCCGGCGATGTCTGCCTCGGCCCGCTCCAGCCTGTCCCTTGCCGCCTCCAGCTCTTCTGCCAGGCGCGCCCGCTCGGCCGCGGCCGCCTCGCCCTCGCGCCTTGCCTCGTTGAGCTCCCTCTTTGCGGACATGAGCCTGCCGACGACATCGTCGTACTCGGCGCGCACCTTTGCAAGTCTGTCAGTCGACGATGCGAGGGCCTCGCTTGCCCGCTCTATCCTGCCCTCGATCTCGGCAAGCTCGGCGCGCCGCGCCTCCGCCTGCCCCGCATCGACCGGCGGAGGCGGCATCGGCGGCGGTGCACCCGTGCCGGGCTCGGCAGCGGCATCCCCTGCATCGGGGCCCCGCGCCGCCTCCTGCCGCGCCTCCTCCGCCGTCTGTTCCATGTCACAATAGAGATAATTGGCGCCCAGGGCGTGCGCCTCCTGCCGCGCCTCCTCCTCCGCCTGTTCCTCTCCGCCTGCGGGCGGCTCCGCACCCGCGCCGCCCTCTGGGCTAGGCGGCTCCGCACCCGCGCCGCCTTCCTGGCCGGGATCGCATCCGCCGGCGCCCTCTCCGCCGTCTGCGCCCCGCCCCGTACCGTCTGCTCTTACCTCGCCAGGCCCTGCTTGATCCGGGCCGCCGCCTGCCTCGGTCCCCGACCCTGTCGGGCAGGGCTCGGCCGGCGCGGCCCCTCCCGTTCCGCCAGCCCCCTCCGGCCCGACGTGGTCGGCATCCTCGATCAGCTCGCCGTGCTCGTTGTACCTCTTCTTCGACCAGCGCGGCCAGCCCATGCGCCGCGCAGGCGGCCCGCACTAAAAAAACGTGCGCCGCTGCGGCGCGGGATCCTGCGTGCATATTCGGGCCTGGCAAGCGACGCGCGCGTCGGCGGCTAGGGCGCGGTTGACGCTAGGGGCCTCGATGCCTGCCGCCGTCCGCCTCCCTGCGGCAGGCGCCGCGGAACGCGCGGGCCGCCGCCCCGGGCATGTCGACAGGCATGGCCAGAGAGGGGGGCACGCCGCGGCCCCGGATCGAGCCTCCGGCAAGGCATGGCTGGACTCCGAGGCCGGACTAGCCCCTGCCGGCGGTACCTTGCTGGCACGGGACCGCGGCGCAGGCCGATTGTGGGCCGGGCCCCGCCGTCCCCGGCACATCGTGCCAGGATCCATGCTCTTGAGCGCTTTTTTTGCACGCTTCGGCGCGACAACTACGCACGTTTGGAATCAAGCTCGGCGCGCAGGCTGTCAAGCGTGTCGTATTCTCCCCTTGCAAGGCGACGCAAGTCTTCGTCCATTTCTTCGGCATCCGCCTGCGTACAGAGGCCCGGCTCCATGTTGTTGGCCATCCTGGCGATGTACTCGCCTATCGTCTCCGTGGGGAGCTTGTCCTCCTCTAGTTCCGCCAGCAGGGGGCAGCCCAGCGACTCCGCCTTGCTCGCCTCCATACCATGCGTTCCGTCGACCGCCTTTAGTTTGAATTTAATGACCACGCGCGGCTGACCGAGGCGGTTTGTCTCGACACCAAAGCCGTGCGAAACATACACTACGCGGGAGCTGAATGCCAAGTCACTGCCCTCCTTTGTGAAATGGAGGACCGTATAGCCGTCATCAGCCGAACGGCTCAGGACGAGGTTGTCGCCAGACATTTGCTGGTTTTGGATGCCGTCGGGATCGGCATTTTGTCCCGTGTATGAAACGGCGGTGCCGCCATCGGCGTTGGCGTGCCCGTGGCTGATGCCGGCTAGGTGCACAAGCACCATGCACTTGTTCGCCCTGCTGACTCGTATGCCGCCCCTCAGCGGCACGCCGAACCTGGCGCCAAGCTCCTTGTCGCTAAACCTCTCGCCCTCCCGAGGGATTGCTACTGTCGGAGGCGGCACAGGTTCCGACGCGACATCCGGCGTGCGGACAATTTCCTGATGTGCGCTCACATTGCGCCCCCGCCGAATTGGTGTATAAACTATCCGATTGGCGCATGCGAGAAGTGCACCCGCAAAGGGCGCCGGCGCCGCCCGATGCAACTGCATCGTCCATGTGGCCGATTCGGGGCGGCGCCCTGTCTTGCCCTGCATTGGACATGGCGGCATGTGGCGGCGGCCGGGCATGGGGGCGGAGGAAGGGCCGGTGCGCCCGCCCGATCGCCGATCGGCGAGCCCGAATTGCATATAGGGGGGCGCTCGACAGCCGCGGCATGCAGGAGCGGGGGACGGGCGGGTCCGCGGAGGGGGATGCCCACAGCATCACAGTACTCGAGGATCTCCTTGAAGCCTGCCGTGCGCAGGGCGGGTCCGCGGATGCCGCCGCCCGAGAGGGCAGGACGGATGCCGATGCCGCCGCCCGAGAGGGCAGGACGGATGCCGATGCCGCCGCCCGAGAGGGCAGGACGGATGCCGATGCCGCCGCCCGAGAGGGCAGGTACGAGTTCCAGGAGGCGTTCGTCACGCTGGTCAATCCAGCCGGCCTGCTCGACATGGAGTGGTGCGGGGCGGCGGCCGGCAGGATGAGGGATGCCGCGGTGCGGTCGGGATACGGCGCAGGAGCCAAGATGTCGTCGCTTCTGGCCGACGTCTTTGCGGCCATGGCGGACATCGCCGGCAGGCCCGTCGGGGACGGTGCCCTGGGCCATGCCGAGGCAGCGCACCTGTCGATGATGAGGGTGCTGTGCGGCGCGGCCCGCGCGTACAGGGATTGGAGGGATGCCGAGCCGATCGCCGATCTGGAGGATGCGAAGAGGGCAATCGAGCGCCAGATATCCATGGCCAACTGGTGCCGCGATGCGCTGAGTGCCGCCGGCGGGCACCGGGGTCCGATTCCTGTCGTGCCAGGCGGGACGGATGCGGGCCGTACGTGCGGGGATGTCATAAGGGAGGAGCAGGAAGGGGCTCGGGCTCGGGCTTGGACGCGCGGGTACGATCCGGTGCTTCCACGGCTGCAGGGCGAGGTATACTGGGACGGCGACACCACCGACATGTCGGGGACGGAATATCTTGCCATGATGAGGGGCAACATTCCCGATGATTACGAGCTGGTGCGGATCAGGACGGCGGGCGAGTAGCGGCAGAGCAGAGGACGCGGGTGCGATCGACTCACCGGCGCAGCGCGACGCGGCCGGCGATCGGGCGGGCTTGTCGCGTCCTGCCTGGACGTCGCCGCCCGGGCATCCGGAAGGGAGGGGACGAATGAGGGAAGGTGCCGAGCCTGCTGGCCGCCCTGCCGCCGCGCCGGACGCCGATGCGGGCATGCGCCGCCCTGCCGCGTGCGCTCCAGCACTGGCTGCCGCGCACCTTGGCCGCGCTAGCCCCGTCCGCCGCCGCCGCTGCCTGGCCGCCCCGTCCCCGCCGGCCCGTCCGTCCCCGCCGGCGAGGCCGGCGTTTGGCGGGCGAGCCTTGCGGGCGAGATGTCCCGCACGTACCTGCAAACCTCTGCTATGAACAGATCTCCCCTGCTGAGCCGCTCGGCCTCGCCGCACGCGGCGGCGGCCTCGTCGAAGCGGCCCAGCGTCGCAAGGGCAATGCTGCGGCAGGCGAAGGCTTCGCCGTTGTCAGGATCGAGCCTCACCATCTCGCCGCACGCGGCAAGCGCCTCGTCGTGGCGCCCCATGCCCTGGAGGACCAGGCCGCGCATGCTGTAGGCCGCGCCGCTGTCTGGCTTGATCCGCAGCACCTTGTCGCACGCGGCAAGCGCCTCGCCGTACCGGCCGGCCTCCATGAGTATGTCGCCGCGCAGCTGGTGCACGCCCGGGCTGCCGGGCTCTAGGGCCGCGGCCCTGTCCAGCGAATCGAGCGCGCTGCCGATGCGGCCGAGCTTGCGGAGCGCATGGGCGCGCAGGTGGTGCGCGACCCGGTCGCCCGGATCCAGGGCCGCGGCCCTGCCGAACGCCTCGAGCGCCTTCCTGGCCCTGCCAGACTTGAGCAGCACCCTGCCCCTTCCAATGTGGGCATTGGACTGCCTCGGGTCGATCCGGACGGCCGCATCGAACGCGGCCATCGACTTTTTGAGCATGCCGCACTCTAGCAGCGCATCGCCCCTTCCGATATGTGCGTCGGGAAGCAGGGGATCGAGGCGCGCCGCCTCGTCGAACGAGGCGAGCGCATCCTCCCGCCTGCCCTCTATGAGCATCTTGTATCCGTAGTCGACGCGGCCGTCGGCCTGGCCACCGCCGCTCGCCGCCCCCGCCTCTGCCTCCCCCGCCGCCCCGCCGCCGCCGCCGGACTGCGCTCCGAGTCCCTGGGCATCATCGGCCGCCTGCGAGACGAATTCAGACTCGACCTCTCCCCTCTTCATGGCGCGCCTCCTTCCCGTGCCGCCCCGCCCGCGCGCCGCCTTCGTTTTGCCTCCCCGCGCGGCTGCCACGCCGGGCGGCCGGATGCGGACGATTTGTGCCGTGCGCCGGTCAGCGGGGCCTGTGCGGCCCGCCTCCGTCCTGCCGCGCCTCGTCCCTCTTGGCGGTGCGGTACCTGATCACAAACCCCAGCCCGCCGATCACAAATCCAGCCACTATGGCGGCCGCGCCCAGCCCCGGCATCTCGGTCAGGTACAGGGGCCCCACGATGAACAAAAAGCACCCGACCAGGACGAGGAACATGCCGGATCCGATCCGCCGGTTGTGCGCATCGTGGACCATCAGGCCGCCCCCTCCCTGATGATCCCGCACACCCTAGCCGGCCCCATCTCGGCTATCAGCGGGCCTAGGCGCGGGCCGCGCGGCGAGCCGACGAGCATGCCGTACAGGGCCTTGAACATGTCGCGCGGCCGGGCGCCGCGCGCCCTCGCGCATGCAAACACCTCTCCCTGTATGCGGTCCGCCATGCCGTCCCCGCCCGCGCCGCCCTTCTCGCCCGCGATGCGCTCTAGCGCATCGGCAAGGTCGGACAGGGCCGCGCGCACGGCCGCATCCCTCGCGCCTGCGGCGCCCCCTGCCTTTTCTCCGCCTTCCGCGGCGGCCGCCCCTTCTTTCTTCGCGGGAGCCTGCTCGTCGGCGTACCGGGCGGCCATCCCGACCATGTCGGCGAGGCTCGACGATCCCCACGCGTCGCCCCGTTCGTACCCGTGCCCGCCGGCGAGCCTCCCGACTACCATCTCCTCGCGGCCCTCGACGGTCCCGAACGTGCGGCACATCTCGACGAGCAGGCCGTACCGCGGCGGCGGCCTCGGCGGCCACCGCTCCATCCCGGGCGGATCCAGCAGGTGCACGTACTCGAACAGCCCCCTCTCCTTGGAGCGCCTTCCGGGACCCTCTTGCGCGCCGGCCTCTGTGTCCCCGCCGCCGTAGTACGCCGCCGCAAGGTCGGCGTACTCGTCCATGAGGGCCGGCACGTCCTCGAGTCCGAGCTCGCGCGCGCCGGCGATCCTCTTGTACATGAGCAGCAGGATTGACTCTGGCGAGGCGTACCGCAGCCACCTCTGCGCAGTCAGGACGTTGCCCGACGACTTTGAGATCTTTCTGCCGCCCTTGTCCAGGAACATCTCGTACCTCGCGTGGTGCGGCGGCGGCGTGCCGAGCACCTCTTTGCACACCCAGTCGTTGACGCGCACAGAGTCCATGATATCCTTGCCGTACGCCTCGAACCTCACGTCGAACGCCTGCCAGCGCGCGGCAAACTCCACCTTCCATGCCAGCTTGCCGAGGTCGCTCCCCACGCGCGACTCGCCGGCGTGCCCGCAGCCGGCCACGAACGAGCCGCCGATGTCGGCCCCCGCGCACTCGTACGAGACGCTTTCCGTACGCGGGTCGTACGAGACGGCGCGCGCCGTGTACAGCCTCTGGCACGCACCGCACACGGGAAAGTACGGCAGCGCGCCGCGGAACTTTGACTGCCCGACCATCTCCTCTATCCGCTCGCCGATGCGCCCGGCCTCAGACAGTATCCTGTTCGTCTGGGCGCGGAATGCGCCGCCGGCGTACGAGTCGCGCGCCCTCCTGAACACGTACTCGATGCCGAGCGCGTCGAGCCCCTCTAGGAGCAGCGAGCTCATGCGCTCGCCGTACGAGGCATAGCTCCCGTCGGGGTCTGGCACGAGCGAGACGGGCTTTGCGATGTGCTCGGCAAGCGAGGCGGGCATCCCGTCGGGCACCTTGCGCAGGCCGTCGAGGTCGTCCGAGTATGCGATCAGCTCGGATCGGCGGCCCGTGGCCTCTACTGCGAGCTTTACGCCGTACGCACGCACCGCATCGCCGAGGCTGCCGAGGTGGGGTATCCCCGACGCGCCGAGCCCGCTCTCGACCCTGATCATATCCGTGTCGCGGCCAAGCCGCTCCTCGCGGCGCAACAGGTCGTCGGCGAGCTTGTCGATCCAGGTGCCCCTCCCGATTATCCGGCCGTGGGCGGCTTCCGCGGGGGGCGCGCCGCCGCCCGCGTCCGCCGCTGCCGCAGCCGCCACTATGCGCCGCCCCCGCGCAGGTCGCGCGACATGTAGGGGCCGCGCCGCTCGTAGCCTATCTTGCGGTAGTACTCGCGCGTGCCGACGGCGCTGATCACGAGGAGCCGTTCCGCGCCGAACTCGCCGTGCGCTACGCGCTCGGCCTCTGCCATGAGCCGCCTGCCGAGGCCCGAGTGCTGGATGGATGCGGAGCGGCCCGCGGGGCCGCCGCCGTTTGATCCTCCCTCGCCTATCGCAAGCGACCTCCCGTACACGTGCAGCTCCCTTACGATGCAGCACTGCGCGCCGTCGAGCTCGGGCCGCGCCGCGCGGGCGCCGGGCCTGCGCACACGGACGAATCCGTATATGCGCCCCCGCCCGTCGACGTACGAGATGAACGCCTCCCTGCCGCCTGACGCCTCGTAGTCGGCCCTGTCTATATGCAGGGGGCCGGGATCGCCCCTGGCGCCCCCGCCCCCGTTCCCGCCGCCGGCCGGCGATGCCCACTCCAGCCCCGCCTCCCTGCACCGTATGCACTCGCATCTGGTGCCGTCTGCGCGCATAATCTCGCGGACTGCCTGCCTGAGGTTGCCGGCGCGCGGCCCCGCCACGATGGCCGACGGGGGCAGCTCGCGCTGCACCCTCATAATGCGCACCCACCGCGGCACCCTGGCCTTTACGGACGCGAGCAGCCGCGCGGCCTCGGTGTCCGTGTACGGCTCGTACTCGCCTCGCGCGTACCGCTCGCGCAGCGGCGTCCCCTCTAGCACAAGCGTCGGGTATATCTTTAGCATGTCGGGGCGCAGCGCGGGATCGTCCCACAGCCTTGCAAAGTCCTCCTCGTCGCCTCGCATCGTCGCGCCGGGCAGCCCGGGCATCATATGCGCGCACACCTTGTATCCGGCGTCCCTTGCCGCCCTGAATGCCTCGACGACATCTGCGAGCGTGTGGCCCCTGTTCGACTCGCGGTACGCCTCTTCGCGCAGCGACTGCACCCCGATCTCTACGCGCGTCGCGCCGAGGGCGAGCATCGCATCGACGTGCTCCTCGCCGCAGTAGTCTGGCTTTGTCTCTATGGCGAGGCCGACGCAGCGGCGCGCGGCCGTCTCGTTTGCCGCCATCGCCTCCTCGATCCCCTGCGAGGCATGCCCGTTGAGCGCATCGTAGCACGACCTTGCAAACCACTCGCGGTACGGCCCGGGCATGAACAGGAACGTGCCGCCGACGATGACGACCTCTATCTTTGACGTGGCGTGGCCGGATGCGGCGAGCCGCTCGATGCCGGCGGCCGCCTGCGCGCGCGGGTCGTACCCGACCGAGATGGCGCCCATTGCGGGCGGCTCGTGGCCGGTGTAGCTGTTCGGCGTGTTGACGGCCTCGCCGCCGGGGCAGTACGTGCACCTGCCGTGCGGGCATGCGTACGGCATGGGCATTACCGTGACGACGGCGACGCCGGATGCCGTCTTTGCCGGCTTTTTTGCAAGGACGCGGCCGAGCGCGGCGCGCTCGCCCTCGGTCGGCGCGGCGGCGAGTATGTCGCGGTACGCGGGGATGCGCGGCAGGGCCATTGCGCCGCACACCCTCCTGATCTCGGCGAGCGCATCGCGCCGCAGCGGGTCGCCCATGGCCAGTATGGCGCGCGCGATCGCCCCGCACGCCTCGGCGTGCCTGTCCGCGCCGGCCCTCCCCGCCGGCCGCTGCTCGGTCTCTGCCAGCATGCCGCACGGTGGAGACGCGCCGAATAAATCCCTAGCGGCGGATCGAAAGGCAAATATGCGCGCCGATCGGCGCCGGGGCATGGCCGGGAGGTCTGGGCGGCGCGCGGCGGGGGCTGCCAAGCCGCGCGCGCCGGCGGCGAGGCGCAGGGGCGCGCGGGCGGCCTCTGCTCCAAAGGCAAGGGCGGCAAAGGCCGCCCCGCGCCGCCGCCCCGTCAGGCGCCCGATCAAGGTGCTCGTCGCAAAGCTCGGACTCGACGGCCACGACCGCGGCGCCCTCGTCCTGTGCAGGGCGTTCCGCGACGCGGGCATGGAGGTCGTCTACTCGGGGCTGTTTGCCACGCCGGACAGGGTGGCCCAGATGGCCGAGGACGAGGACGCCGATGCCGTCGCGCTGAGCCTCCTCAACGGGGCGCACGGCACGCTGTTCCCGCGCGTGGTCCAGGCGATCAGGAAGAAGGGAATCGACGACGTCCTCGTCGTCGGGGGCGGCGTCATACCCGACGCAGACCGCAAGGATCTGGTCGATGCCGGCATCAGCGGCGTGTTCGGGCCGGGCACCCCGCTGCCCGAGGTGATCGAGCACATATCCGGCGGCGTCAGGCGGCTGCGCAACGTGGCCGTGCCGGCGGCCTAGCTTCCTCCCTTTGCCTTCCGAGCCTGCCGCGCGTTCAGCCTAGGGTGCTGCCGAGCCGCGCGCCGATCTCGCACTGCTTCAGCGACTCGCCGACGGCCGGCACATGGATGTGCATGGGGGGAGGGCGCCGCAGGGCAGCCTACTCGGTAGAGTCCGGCCACATCATCTTGCGCATGCGCCTGCCGACCTGCTCGATCTCGTGAGAGTCGAGCTCGCGCATGGGCCTCTCGAACGCGTCGGCGCCGTCCTTCTCGTACGCCTCCGTCCACTCCTTGTTGAACGTGCCGTCCTGGATCATGTCCAGCACCCTTCTCATCCTGGCCTTTGCGTCCGCGTCGATCACGACGGGGCCGCGCGTCAGGCCGCCGTACCGGGCCGTCTCGCTCACGCGCCGCCACATGCCGTTGATGCCGTACCGCTGTATCATGTCGACGATGAGCTTTAGCTCGTGGAGCACCTCAAAGTAGGCGATCTCGGGCTGGTAGCCTGCCTCGACGAGCGTCTCGAACGCATTGACCACCATCGACGCAGAGCCGCCGCACAGGTCTGCCTGCTCACCAAACCAGTCCGTCTCTACCTCTTCCTTGAAGGTCGTCCGTATGAGGCCGGCCCTGGCGCTGCCGATCGCCTTGCCGAGCGCAAGGGCGCGGTCCCACGCCCTTCCGGTGCTGTCCTGCTCTACTGCCACGATGGACGGGGTGCCGAACCCGTCTAGGTACGTCTCGCGCACCTTCGAGCCGGGCCCCTTTGGCGCGACCATTATGACGTCGGCATCGGCCGGCGCCCTTATCCAGCCCCAGTGTATGGCGGCAGCATGCGAGAACGACAGCGCGTTGCCCTTTGAGAGGCCCGGCGCTATCTCGTCGGCGTACGTGCGCGCCTGGACCATGTCGGGTATGAGGACGTGGACGATGTCGGCCTCCCTGCACGCGTCCGGCACGGGCATGACCGTATGGCCGTCGGCCTCTGCCTTCTTTGCGGACGCGCCGCCTGGCCTGAGCCCGACCACCACGTCCAGCCCAGAGTCCTTCATATTGTTGGCCTGCGCGTGGCCCTGTATGCCGTACCCGATCACGGCTACGGTCTGCCCCTTTATCGGATCCAGGCTGATGTCCGCATCCTTCCAAGTCTGCGCCGGCACGGGCGGGCCCGTCCGCCCTGCAAATATTAACCAACTAGCGCGGGGCGCATCGGCCTGCCTCGCGCGTGGGCCTAGGGTGCCTCCCAGCCAAGCGCGCCCTGCTCTGGCCTGTACCTGTTGACGATCTCGTCCATCTCCTTTGCGTAAAAGACCCTGCCGCTGTACCTGGCCTCGACCTGCCGAAGCGCCCCTACATCGACGAGCATGGCGATAGCCTTTTTGCCGGCCGGATACGTCCTGCCGATGTCTTTGCAGGCGCGCGGCACGGTCGTGTAGGGGTTGGCGAGCAGGGAGCAGAGCAGCAGCCTGGCGTTGTCCGCGGCCCCCTTTTCGGAGAGCATGCCGTCGTACCTGCCCCTGAGCCTGTCGAGGTCCCTTATGGCTGCTGCAGACCCGGCCGCCTGGCTGATGATGGCATCGAGAAAGAACAGCACCCACTCGGACCACTCCCGCCTCTGGCTTACGCCGCGAAGGCGCGCATAGTACTCTTCCCTATACTCCTCAAAGTACGCGCTCAGGCAGAGCAGCGGGTCGGGGAGGACGCCCCTGGCGCGGAGCACGGCCGGCACTAGGAGGCGCCCGACCCTGCCGTTTCCGTCCGGAAACGGGTGCACCGCCTCGAACTGGTAGTGCGCCATGGCGCACTGCACGAGGACGGGCACCCTGCTGCCGGGAGTCTTCTGCAGGAATTCCATCATATCCTCGAGCAGGCGCGGGATCGATCCGTGCGGAGGAGGGATGTACCTCACCTGGCGACTCCTGCCCGAGTAGCGCACTATGTAGTTCTGCGCGACCCGGAGATGCCCGGGCCTCATATTGGCGTCCCTAGAGCCTTCCATGAGCGTCCTGTGGGCCTGCAGGATGAGGCCAACATCCAGACTGCCGACTCCCTGGGCCGCACTATCCAGGGCCCCGTTCATGGCACTGGCGCAGTTGGCGGCCTCCTGCAGCCCCTCCCTGCCCGATGCGGGGCAGTACGTGCCGCCGATCGCATCGCGCTTGTTGAGATCCTCCAGGGATGCGTAGATCCCCTCGATCCGCGAGCTGAGGACCGCCTCGCGGTTGACGTATGCCCGGACCAGCATTTCCGGGTTCGGCACAAGCGTTCTTGCCGCGTTCAACTCGTACACGCTTCGCTCTGCCCTGATCAGCCTGCGGGACACTTTCGTGTCAAGATCCATCGGCGGCGGGAGACGTTCCGGCACAAACGTAAGCTCTCCCCGCTCGTTCTTTGCAAAGGTGCCGTTGGGGTTTGCATAGTCGGCAAACCAGGGCCTCGCCTTGGCGCTTTCCCCATCTTCGTCTACGGATCTGGCCATCGCTTCCGCCTCCCGTCCACGCGCAAGCCTCCCTCTTAAACGGAACGACAAGCCGCCCACGGTGTCCGCCGCGGTAACCCGGGGCGTCGGCGCGGGACGATCTGGCTCGCGCTGCCCTTGCTCCCTTCCGCCCCGCGACATTGATCAAAGATCAACTACGCCGCCCGACATTGATCGTTTTCGCCATTTTGATCAACAAGAGCGGCCGCCGGCCGCCCTCCGGCCCGTCCCCCCGGCCGCCCCCTCCCAACGCCCCTGCCTAGGCCCCCTAGCGGCGGCGAGGGCGCGGGAACGGGGCAGGCGCGGCCGCCCGCTCCTGCCGCCGCCGCCCTCTTGGGCCGCCCGCTCCTGCCCCCCCTCCTCTTCCCCCGAATCGGCCCCCTCCGCCCCGCGACATTGATCAAAGATCAACTACGCCGCCCGACATTGATCGTTTTCGCCATTTTGATCAACAAGAGTGGCCGCCGGCCGCCCTCCGGCCCGTCCCCCCGGCCGCCCCCTCCCAACGCCCCCGCCTGCCCCCTAGCGGCGGCGAGGGCGCGGGAACGGGGCAGGCGCGGCCGCCCGCTCCTGCCGCCGCCCCCCTCTTGGGCCCCCCGCTCCTGCCCCCCCGCCCCCGAATCGGCCCCTCATCCGCCCCGTGACATTGATCAAAGATCAACTACGCCGCCCGACATTGATCGTTTTCGCCATTTTGATCAACAAGAGCGGCCGCCGGCCGCCCTCCGGCCCGTCCCCCCGGCCGCCCCCTCCCAACGCCCCCGCCTGCCCCCTAGCGGCGGCGAGGGCGCGGGAACGGGGCAGGCGCGGCCGCCCGCTCCTGCCGCCGCCCCTCTCTTGGGCCCCCCGCTCCTGCCCTCCCCAGAACCAGCCCCTCATCCGCCCCGCGACATTGATCAAAGATCAACCACGAACCGTGACATTGATCAGATCTGGCAAATCGATCAACTAGAACAGGCGCCGCCCGCCCGCCCGCCCGCCCGCGATGCCGTCGGGCGGCGGCGCATGCCGGGTCCGGACAGCCGCCCCCCACCCCACCCCGCATGCGGTCGATTGACCGCCCGATGGCTGAAGCACTGGACATTTATGCGGGCGGATGCCGGCGGCCGGCATGGGCGAGGAGGGCCGATCGGCACTGGAGCGATACCCCGGCGGTCCATGCGCGGAGGGGCCGCTGCGCCGCGTGGCCGCTAGGCTTGCGGCCGGGCCGAGGCGGCTGTTCGGCGACTTTGCCGTATTGGACGTCGCGCTGTACCTGGGGCTTGCCGGAGCGCCGTTGCTCCTGCACCTTTTGGCGGGTGGCCTGTACACGCTGGAGACCTCTGCCATGATGTCCGCCGCAAACGGCTCCATTGTCACGCTGCTGCTGCTCTCATTCCGCGGGCGGCGCCGTCGGCTCAGGATGCGCAGGGAGTGCGGGCTGCGCTGCGAGCACCTGCTCGACCGCATCAAGGACCTGCTCGACACCATCCCTTGCCGTACCGAGGCCAAGACGCTCGCCACCCTCCACGAGATCCGCAACTGCTACATGGAGTCGATCGAGCTGATCAACAGGATGGGGGAAGGCGGCAGCTTGCTCGCCGCCAAGATGCGCATGGCGCGCGATCAGATCGACGAGATGTACGACATCCAGACGGGATCGCTGCGCCGCACAGAGGCCAATGCGGCAGACTTTGCCGCCGCCATGCGCAGCCTCGGAAGGGACGCGGACGGGGCGGTGCGCGGAGGGCCTCGGCCGGCGAAATGAGGCCGTGTCGACGCGGCCGCAAGGGCAATCGGCGGCGAAGCCGCCAGCGCCGTCCGGATGCACGGCGCCGCCAAGTGCCGTCCCTGCGGGCACCGGGCCTGCCGTTCGATCCCGCATGCCCGGGCGGTCTCGTATAGGGTATACCATATTCATCCCAATTGGAGAGCTAGTGCCTATCACGCATGCGCTGCCCGCCCGCGTGCACCCTTGCGCGAAGTGCGTCAAAGTGGCGGGCATCCATGTCAAGGCAGTCTATCGCGTTTCTGGCGTTGATCAGGCCCCTGTCGTACGACGACAGGACGAGCCCCACGAACTTGCGCCCCATCTACGCCACGCGCACGTCGATGAACGACGGGCCTCCCCTTGCGGACCTTTTGGCAGCCGGCTTGTAGGCGTTGGCCGCCAGCCGAAGCAGGCCCGTGTACTCGCCCCTGTGGCGGCTGCCTGGAAGGCCTGCGGCCCTTACGGCCGCCGCATACCTGCTGGTCTTGAACCTCTTGGCAAGCTCGTCGACGACCTTGCCCGGATCGCGCAGGCTTTTCTCGCACCTGCGGCGCTCTGCCGCAAACTCGCCCCTTGGCATCAGAAGCGAGGCGGCAAACCGGCTGCACCACGACTCGGTCCTTTGGGCCGCAGGCCCCGGGGCCGAGGCGTCCGGCAGCTCGCTGCAGATGCCACCGCTTCGAAGCAGCACATGGGCGTACTCGTGGAGGATCGTAAACGCCCTGGCCGCCTCCGGATCCCTCGAGTTGACCAGTATGGCGTACGGCGTCTTGCCGGTCAGGGCCAGGCCCCGCACCCCGCGGATGTCCATCGGGTGCTGGAACACCAGTATGTTGAGCGACTCGATCGCATCCCTGAGGCCGCGGTAGAGGCCGCGCGGGCCCCCGTTCCCCGCATGTCCCCCCGCGGCCAGCCTGCCGCGCTCTGCGTCGGCGACGTCTTCGGCCGAGTCGCCCGTGGTGACGCCGCCCCTGACGAGGGGCCGTGTCGGGGCCCCGCCGTCGTCCATCATCTCCCTCGCCATGGACTGCGCATAGCGGGCGCTGCGGATCGTGATCCTGTCCTCGGGGGTCAGGCGCGGCCCCGCGCCGTGCGCCAGCCTGTAGTCGGCGAGATCCTCGTCGTCCGGCGGCGACTTGAGGAGGAGTATGGCCTCGGGCCGCTTTACGCAGCCTGCCAGGCGGCCCATCTTGGAGTAGTCCATCACGCCGGTGCGCACCCACTCGTCGACAAGCCGCCTGTCGACGCCCGTCTTCTGCGCCACGGCATCGTGGCCCATGCCGCTGCTGTCGATGACCCACTTTACGACGCTCGGCTCTAGGCGCACCGTGAAGCTTTTCATGCCTGCCCATCCAAAGGGTGCGTAATAAGTCCCAACTAGGGATGTGGGCGTCTGCTGCACAAAAGGCAGCGACCCTTTTGCCCGCGCCTGCGCCTAGGGGATCGCCGGGAGGGCCACTCTTTTTGTACACGACGCGAGCGGCGCCTCCTCGAACGGCATAAAGGCGGCGGCGCGGCGCCGCCGTGCGTGGCGGACGGAGCAGGGCCCCGCGCGGCGACCCCGGCAGGGACGAAGGCCGCCGCCGGCGCCGAACGGGCCGTATGGAGGGCCGCGGGGGATGCGCGGGCGTGGGTCGCGGCGATGCACCGCTACGCGGCCTGGGCTGCGCTCGAGCGGGGGTGCAAGTACATGTCGGCGGCGGCTGCCAATGCGACGGACTCTGCAGAGGCGCTCGGGGGCGCGGCCGGAAGGGACGGCAGCATAGACGTGGACTCCCTTGTGTCGGGCGCCTCCGACATCACCAAGGGCGCGCTCTCGGCGGGGGCGGCAAAGCCCGCGTTCACCGAGGCCGCCGATCGCTCGCGGCTGGAGGCGTCCGAGCGCGGCATGGCCGCCGATGCGTACGGCATGGCGGGGGCATCAAGGGCGGCGCGGGCGCAGCGCGGGCGGGCCAAGAGGGCTCGAAAGAGGGCGGATACAGCGGACGGATGGTCGTCGGGCGCGGCAGGCAAGACAGATCTGCTCTCCGGGCTGCTGGACGCATGCATCGAGGGCATGGCCAAGTCGTCCATGAACGGCTGGAAGGGCGGCGGGGCCGAGTGGATGGCCATGCGCGCCCGCCTGCAGGACGGCATCGCGCGCGATCTGGCAGGGTGGACCGGACTTGTCGGGCAGGCCGCCGAGTCGAAGGCAAGGGCGGAAGGCGGCCTGGATCGGGCCTCGGACGCGGTAAAAAGGACCGGAACTGCGGCGGGACTGCAGTGGGAGGGGGGAGGAAAGGGCGGCGGCGGGGGGCCGCCGGGCGCGCGGGATGCCGTGGATGCGTGGCTTGCCGCCATGGGGTCGGCCGAGCTGGCGTCGCGGGGCTGATGCGCCGCCGGACCGGATTGCGCAACAGCCGAACCGCGCCGCCCGCCCGTGTCGGGACGAACTGCATAAAGGCGGGCCGGCGGCGCCCCGCGGCATGGGCGATGCGGGGCCGGCCGGCGGCGCAGATTCCGACTCCGATACGGAGAACACATCGGGGGCCGTCGTGGCAGATGATGCGGGGCCAGCCGGCGGCGCAGATTCCGGCGCCGGCTCCGATGCGCAGCCGCCGCCGCTGGTCGGCGTGATGTGGGCGGCGGCCGGCGACGCAATGACGTGGAAGGCCGCAATCCACGAACACGCGGCGCTGGCAAGGCGCGGGGCGGCGTGGGAGGCCGAGGCCCGGTCGGACGCCCTGATGGAGCAGGCGGCCGAGGAGTTGGGCCGGGCCGTCGATGCGCACGGCCGGATGGACAAGGATGCAATTATACGGGTGGTCTCGGCGATGAGGCGGGCCGTAGGGCAGCGGGTGCGCTCATCCAGGGCGTTCATGCGGTCGTCCAATCTGTACGAGGCAGCCTGGGCAGAGCAGAAGACGGCATCCGAGGCGTTCATGCGGTCGACCGACCCGGAGCATGCCGCGGCCGTGCGCAATGTGGCGGCAGGGACGTACGGGGATGTGGCAAGGGAGGCTAGGAATGCGATCCGCGTGCTCTACGGGGCGGACGGCATTTTGGAGAATGCCATCAGGCTGGCGGACGGCGCGATCATGCAGCTGGAGGAGGGAGGCAGGGCGCCGGGCGGCGGCGACGCGCCGGCCTCCATACTGGCCTACATGCAGGAGTATGCGGGGCGGGAGCAGGCGTCGGCGGCGGCAAGAGGGCTCCTGGATGAGGCGGGGAAGACGATGGCGAGGCTGCGAAGGCTGGCAGCCGCTGCGTCCAAGGCGTCGTCGTCGGAGGCGGAAGCCGCTGCGGCGGCGGCCGCTGGAGGGGAGGATGGACGACGGGGCGGGCCTAGCGTGCAGGAGGCCGAGGAGGCGTGGCGGCGGGCCGCGGCGGCAGCTGCCGCCGCCGATGCCGCCGCCGATGCCGCCGCCGATGCCGGGCATCGCGACGGCCGGGGGGCGCGGGGCCGCAGCCCGGATCGAACGGCATAAAGGCCGCACTCGGCGCCGCGGCGCGTGGATGCAGAGTCGGCCGATGCGCGCACGCTGTGGAAGGCGGCCGCTGTCGCAATGGAGTGGACGGCTGCCATGCGCGGCCACGATGCGTGGGCGGCGCGCCGGAGGGGGTGGGCCGCCAAGGCCGAGGCCGACGACGACGCGGGGCGCGTGGCCGAAGAGTGCGCGCGGGCCGTCGACGGGCAGGGAGTAATGAACGTCGCATCCATCCGGCGCGTGGAAGAGGCGATGAGGCGGGCCGCGGACCCGCTGGTGCGCGCATCCAGGGCGCTTGCGCGGTCGTCAAGGCTCTACGAGGCGGCCGAGTCGGACCTGCTTCGCGCATCCAGGGCGCACAGGCGGGCGGGGAACAGAGACTACGCCGCAACCGTGGCGGAACGGGCCGCCAACTCGCGCGACCATGCGCAGGAGCTGGCAGGGCTGGCGGCGGGCATGCTCGCCGAGGCCGAGTCGCTCAGGAGCGATGCCGCAAGGCTGGCCGGCGCCGCGGCGGGGGAGCCGCCGGGGCTTGCGTGGCAGGCCGACCGCGCCGCGCTGTCGTCGTCCCAGTCCGACATGGCGGAGGATTCAAGGCGGGCGAGCGCAAAGTCTGCAAAGATGCTCGCCGAGGCCGAAGAGACCGTGCGGGCGGCGGAGATGCTAAGGCAGCTTACGGCGGCGGCGGCCGAGGCGTCCGCGGCGGCGGCGGCTGAGGCGGCGGCCCGGGGACGGGGAGTGCCCGGCGTGGAAAGGGCGGCGGTTGCGTGGAGGAGGGCCGTGGCAAGGGCCCATGCCGTGGACGGCAGGGGGCGGCCGCGGCGGACCAGGGAACGCGGGAGGTAACGGGGACTGCGCGGAGGACTTGGGGTGAGGGCGCCGCGGGCGGGGAGTGGCGGTGGCACTTGGCGAATCGAGGCGAGGGCGGCGAGGGCGCCCATTCGAACTGCACAAAGGCGGCGCGGCGGCGGTGCCGCACATGGGCGGTGCGGGGCAGGGCGCGGCGGAACGGCCGCCGCCGTGGCGCGCCGGCCCGGCGCAGGGCGGATCAAGCGTCCAAAAACCCCGCACGCAGGCGCGGGTAGGGGCATGCTCTCCCATCACGCACCGCCCAGCGCGGGGCGCCTTGACCGGCCCCAAAAACCCCGCACGCAGGCGCGGGTAGGGGAGAGGGTTGCACTATGTGATCATACGCTGCCGGCCGGCGTGACAGAGGCGGCCGAGGGCGGCGCATACGCGGCCGTCGGCGGGGGAACGGCGTGGCTGCGGGACTCGGCGGCGGGGGTGCCGAGCCGCCGTGGTTCAAGCTGAACCTGACCGCCCACAATGCGGTGCAGGGCAAGACGATCGCCCAGAGCGACACGGACAGCGCACAGTGCAACTGGCCGTAGCCGGGTTGCGGCGGCACATCCTGCCGCGCAGCGGGGGGGGGGGGGGGGGGCAATCGAGGCCCTCGGCGGCGCCCCTGCCCATGCAAATTCGGTAGGTGCGGGCGGATGAGCGGCCGACCAGAGGTTTTATTACATGGGCCGTGCGCGCGCCGCACATGCGGGGCCGCAAGCCGCCGTCCTACGGCAGCGCAAAGGGCGCTATGGGGGGGGGGGTGCGGGATGCCGCCGGCAGAGGAGGCGGCGGCCGCCTGCCGCGGCGCCGCGCACCGTACGCCGCGCTTGCACTGGCGGCGGTTGCGCTTGCACTGGCGGCGGCCTCGACTCCTGATGCCCATGCCGGGGGCGGAACACTCACCCCGTGCCTATTCACGTCGGGCACCTCGGACATCGACTCGATTCGGTTCCTGTCTCCGAACGGCACATACGGCATAGGCGATCACATCCACCCTGCGTGGCACAAGCTTCTACTCTGATTCCACCGCAGATCACATACTGACTCATGGGGCCGTCAATCTTGAGACGGGGACGCGCGACAGGTTCGCCTGGTATGCATCCCACCAAAGCACCAGCATGGACTACCGCTACACGGTGGAGGCCGGCGACAACAGCACCGACCTGGACTACACCTCAACAAGGGCGTTGTACTGGCGAATTCTAAACCACTATAGTAGTTACCCCCAAAATATTGCAAAAACCGGCGGGACCGCCGCAAACTGCCTCATCCCCACCCCGGGCATGGCCGGGTCGCTCGCCAACCAGAGCGACATCAGGGTCGACGGCATTGCGCCGAAGGTCGTGTCGGTCTCGTCGCCCAACGCGAACGGCACGTACGGGGTCGGCTCGGGCATTACCGTGGCGGTCACCTTTGACGACGACGTGGCCGTCAACAGCACGGGAGGCGTCCCGCTGATCGTACTCAACACGACGGCGGACGGCGTCACACGAAGCGCCACGTACGACGCGGACGCCAGCACGGCCAGGACACTGGCGTTCAAGTACACGGTGCGGGCGGGAGACGACATAGGAGACCTGACGTATGCAAACGCCACGGCCCTGTCCTTCAACAACGGAACCATCAAGGACGATGCCGGCAACAACGCCAGCCTGGCCCTGCCCGTCCCGGACGCGGCCAGGTCGCTGGGCAGCTCGAAGGATATCGCGTTCGACACGGCGGCGTCGGCGCGGCCGTCGGCGCCGTGCTCGCCCGACCCGTCCGACTGCATATTCCGCTTTACGGACACGCCGGTCGTTGAGCGGCTCGAGGACTGGCCGGCCGGCGGCTCGAGGCTGATCGAGTTCGACCCGGCAAGCGACAGGCTGTACGTCGCGTACGGCAGCGTGGTCGCCGTGTACGATGCGGGCCTCCCCGGCTACCCCCTAATGTTCAACGCGACCTTTCCCGGCTCTCCCGGCTCTGCGATCAGGGCCATGGCGGCCAACACGAAGACGGGCGACCTGTACGTGGCGACGGCGACGACGAGCCATACGGGCGCCACGAACCTGTACGCAATGAACTCCAGCGGATCACTGAGCAACGTCACTTTGACGACGCCGTACTTTCACGACGGTCAGAATCTGAACCCACTCCCAAGCAAACTGTACGTCGATTCCGAGCAGGACATGGTGTACATGTCGACAATTCTGCGCGGCACCTCGTACGTATCCACGGACACTAGCGCCGACGGCATACTGGCAATCAACGCAACCGACGACCCGCCCGCCCACATCCCGTTCAGCCGGAACGGCTGGAGGAACACCTACCACGCCTGGCACGTGTCATCCATGGCCGTCAACTCGACGGGCCAGGACACCATAGTGTACGCCATGAACCTCTACTGGGAACCCTCCCGCACCAACTGGGCCAGCGCGCTGAGCACCCTGAGGTTTAGCGGCGGAGGCGGATTCGATCCAGACTACGTGGCAATCGACAGGATAATTTTTCGCAGTGCACTCGCCGGCGCAGCCGACCCGGCCGTCAATGCGCACGACATGGTCCTCGACGACCGCAACGACAAGCTGTTCATACTGCTCCAGAACCATACGCTCGTATGGTACGACCTGACGGGCCGCGCCTCCGGCTCTGTCGGACTCCCGACATTCGGCGGCAACCTTGAGAGGACCGCCGGAACCAGCAGGGATCTTGTGATCGACGAGCGGCGCGGCCTCTTGTACTGGTTCACGTCCACGAGCGTCGGCGTGTACCGCACGCTGGACGGGGAGAGGCTGGCCGTCGTCGACCGGCCCGGACAGGACGGCTACGCCGCCGCAATCGACGCAGTCCCCGCCTCGGCGGCCCTTCCGGCCGGCGCGGACGCCGGGGACGTCGACACCGGCATCGTGTACGCGCTCGGCCAGGCGGGCCCCCAGCTGACGGTGATCGACCCGAGGCCGGAGTCGCTGCCCGAGCGCCTGGCTAGGGAGGCCGCCGACGGCGGCACGGTGGCCATTCCGGACGGGACGTACCGCGACGTCTACCTGTCGACTGACGCGGGCGGGCCCAAAAAGGCCATGACCATACGCTCCGAGTCGGGCCAGCCGGGCGGCGTCGTGTTCACGGGGGCATCGCACATACGAGTGCTCAACGGCGACGTGGCGGTCCAGGGGATCGTGTTTCGGGACACCACATGCCACGACAAGCTAGAGGGCGCCGACAGCCCCGACGGCTACCTGCCCGAGCACGTCGTCAACGTAGACGTGAACACGACGCACGCCGGCAACATCACCATATCCGACAACGTCTTCGAGAACACCTGCTACGGCGGCATCCTATCGGGGGGACTCGACGGCGCCGGCAGCGGCAACGCATCGGACGTCCTGATATCCAACAACACGTTCAGGGACATCGGGTACAACGCGCGGCACTACGACGGCGTGCCGGACAGTCTGCGGCATGCGATAGAGACGGGGGCGTACCCGGGCGCGGTGCAGATGCGAAACGCCGAGATCGCATCGAACACGTTCGAGAGGATCGCCGGAATAGCAGTTGACATCCGGCAAGCTAGGAACCTGGACGTGTCCGGCAACGCGTTTGCGGACGTTCCGCTCAGCGCGGTCAGGTTGCACGGGGGCTCGGACGGCATCGCGGTGAGGGGCAACACCATCACAAACGCCTCGTACTCGCCAAACTACGACTTTTTGCGCGGCGTCGACGGCAGCGCCAACCTGACGCAGGATGCGGCCATACTGGTCATACCGGACGACGGCGGCCTGCTCGGCCGCACGGGCGGCGTCAACGCGACGGGCAACACCGTCTCGAAGAGCGGCGGCGCCTTTTCCGTGTGCGGCGCCGTATGCGAGGGCAATGCCAGCGCGGGGTACGCGACGACCATAGGGAGCGATGCCGACTCGGTCCTCGGCCCAGCCGGCCAGGACATACGGTTCAACTGGAATACAATCCGCATGGACAACGGCGATCGCCTCGTAGAGAACGGGGTGCGCGGCGCACTCGACGCCAGGTACAACTACTACCCAGGATACGAGCCGGCCGCCGGACTGTTTCGGGCCGGCGCGCAGGCCTCGGGAAACCTTCCGGCCGGAACCGTCCTGTACGAGCCGCTCTTCACGCTGGCGCCCGACGATCCGGCCGCGCCGTCCGTCATGCGCGTCGCGTCCGCCAACGCGAGCGACAGCTACGGCGCCGGCGATCAGATCGACATAGCGGTCGTTCTCACAAAACCCGTCGCCATAACCGGCACGCCCGTACTTACGATAGATGCCGGCCCCGTGGACCGAAGCCTGGACATGGTGCGGCACGACGCGTCCGTCCTCTCCTTCAGCTATGCGGTCGCCGACGGCGACAGCTCGCCTGCCCTAGAGTACGCAAACAGGTCGTCGCTGGCGGCCGGCGGCGGCGGCGGCGGCATAGCCGACCTGCACACCGGCGCGCCGGCCAACCTGACGCTGCCGCCGATGGGATCGCCAGAGTCGCTGTCCTCGCAAGGCTTGGTGATCGGCACGCCCGACACGGCTGCGCCGACCGTGCTGAACGTGACGTCCGGGTCGGCAGACGGAACGTACGGTGCGGGCCGGCTTGTCGAGGTGCATGTCGTCTTCAGCGAGAATGTGTTCGTCGGCACGGGGGGCGGGACGCCCTTCCTGCTGCTAGATACAGGCGGAGCCGGCAGCCCCGCAGGGTACGCGAGGGGCAGCGGCACGGAGACGCTCGTCTTCGAGTACCGTCCGGCGCCGGGCGAGGCGTCGGGCGACCTGGACTATGCGGGGACGGATTCGTTCCAGCGCAGCGGCGGGACGATCGCGGACAGAGTGCGGAACGCTGCAAACCTGACCCTGCCCGAGCCCGGCGGGCGCGGATCGCTGGCCTACTCGAAGGACATTGCAATCGACACCGAGGCGCCGCGCGTCGTGTCGGTCTCGTCGCCCGACGCGAGCGACACGTACGGCGCCGGCTCGACCGTCAACATTACGGTGTCCTTCAGCGAGGCCGTGCATGTGACGGGCACACCAGTGCTGGCGCTCTCGACAGAACCGGCTAGGGATGCAGAGTACGTTGAGGGAACCGACGACGACGCGGACCTGGCATTCCGCTACGAGGTGCGGGCGGGCGACGCCGCGGCCCGCTTGGACTATGCGGGCAGCGGCGCCCTCGCACTCGGCAGCGGTACCATTCGCGACGCGGACGGCAACAACGCAAGCCTGGGCCTGCCTCCTGCTGGCTCCAGCCAGCTGTATGCTTCCAACATAACGATAGGCACCGGCACGCCCGGCACCGGCACGCCCGGCACCGGCACGCCCGGCACCGGCACGCCCGGCACCGGCACGCCCGGCACCGGCACGCCCGGCACCGGCACGCCCGGCACCGGCACGCCCGGCACCGGCACGCCCGGCACCGGCACGCCCGGCACCGGCACGCCCGGCACCGGCACGCCCGGCACCGGCACGCCCGGCACCGGCGGGCCGGGCAACCAGACCCGCAATGCCACGACAGTTCTCATTGGGCCCGGCGGGGTGCAAGACGGCCAGGGCGACCTTGCCGGCATGGGCGAGGACCTGCGCGTCACGATCGACCTGTCGGGCCTGCCAGGCGCCGGGACCGCCGGCGGAACCGTGCGGTTCCCGCAGGCCGGCGCAACTGTGACGACGTCGTTTGGATCTGTGTCCTTCCCGCCAAGGGCAAACGCAACGTCCGTGCCCGCCGACGGCCTGCTCGTCCTGCACGCCGTGCCCGCCGACGGCCTGCCGTCAAACTCGACAGTACAGAGCGGCCTGGCCTACGACGGCTCGGGCACGGTCGCACTGCAGAGGGTCGTAGAGGTCGGCGACGAAAACGCGCGCATCATATTCGACATGCCCGTCCGAATATCCCTCGAGGGACAGGCCGGCGGGCGCGCGTTCTACATTGCGGGCGCGGACGGGACGATCACGCCGATCGACGCGGCATGCGGGGCCGACGACACGGACAGGGTGCACCTACACCTCAACGGCACGGGCGAGTGCAGGATCGAGTCGGACGGCGACATGGTCGTCTACACGTACCACCTGACCCGGTTCGGCACCGTCCGGCCAGAGAGCGGCGCGCCGCCCCCCGTATACTACACATGCTCGGTGGATCTTGGAATGCAGAACCTGGCGATCGACGGCGCAAGGCCCGGCGAGTACTCTGCGCCCGCCCCGCAGACCATCCTCAACACGGGATCGGCGATGTTTGCAAACGTCGGGATCGAGGCGACCCGGTGGACGGCCGGCCCCGACGTCGTCTCCGCGCCGGATGCGGGGGCGCCGTCCCTGCCGCCCCCCGCAGCCGGAGCGGGCAACGGCACGGCGTCGAGCGCCATTGTAGCGCGGGTCGACACGTCCCTGCCGGCCGGCCTGACCGAGGTGAGCGAGGCGGGCGCCGCCGCGGGATATGCGGCCGTCGGCGAGGGGACGGCCGTGGCCGCGGGGCTCGGCGGCGGGGACGTCAAGAATCTCTGGTTCAAGCTGAACCTGACGCCGTACGATGCGGCGCAGGGCGGGACGATCACCCAGAGCGTCACGTACAGCGCACAGTGCACCGAGCCGTAGCCGGCAGGCCGCCCGGCATTCGCACCCGCCTTTGGCTGGCGGCATGCGCCGGCAGGCTGCGCCGCAGGCCGGATCGGACGCCATGTTCCGCAGGCTCCGGACGCGGGCCCGTCGCCCGCCTGCCCGCCCGGCAAATCTGCTAGAATGTCCGCCAATGCGGGATCAGCTCGGGAGCCGTGGGGATGCCGGACGGCTCTGCTACCGCCCGCCGCCCGCCGCGGCACGGCGCGGTGCGGCGCCGCATCTTGGCTCTAGGACGCCAGCATTGGGAGGTGCCCGCCCGCCGGCAGGATCGGCCGCGCGGGCGGAGCTGGAAGGGGCGGCGGCCGCGGCCGGGCGGGCCGCGGGCGACAGCGGCACACGGCACCTGCGGCGCACATTCGGGCGTCTGGCGCCAGCCGTGCCCTGGCTGCCCCCGACGCGCGCGCCGCCTGCCAGAATCCGAACGTGCAGACATGCGCCGCGGCGGGGACAAAAGGCATAAACACGGCCCGCGCGGCCGCGCCGCGTTGGCGCAAGAGGCCGAGGAGCGCAGGCCGGAGCCGGACGGCGGGGGAGCGGATGCCGCCCCGCATGGGCGGGGGCAGGAGCAGGTGCTGGTGGTCGAGGACGCGCCCTGCCAGATCGACCCCGACCTGATCGACGCGTACATGTCTGTCCCCATCAAGAAGACCATCCACAGCATACTGACTATGTACGACCCGAGGCACGATATGCTGGGCATACGGGACGGCATCGAGCGCGGCGGATACCGCAGGGCCCTCGTGGAGCTCCTGCCAGGCCCGCCCCCGCGCCACCCGCGCGGAATGCGCGTTGCCGACAACCGCGCGCGCATGCTCGAGCGCCTCGGCAGGCACGAAGAGGCCGAGCCGCTGTACCGCGACCTTGCATGCGAGCTGCTGTGGAGCCCGAACTCCCACCTCGACCTGGCAAGGGTGCTCGAGCACCTCGGTCGCCGCAAAGAGTCGGACGAGGCGCTCGCCCGCGCAACCCGGCTCATTCCAGAATGCCGCAGGGCCTTCGAGGCCCGGCTGCGGCCGGATCCGCGCCAGCTTGATCCCGCCCTGGTCCCGCTCCGCCTGATCATACCAATGTCCGTAATCTCGGCGGCCGGGTTCGTCCGCTCGAGGGCCGAGCTCTCCTCCATGTCGCTGCTGGTGCAGGCAGAGTGCGGGCTGGACCTGTACCCGCCGTCGGCGTCGCGGCTGCCGGGCTGCGCGGGGCTAGGCGCCGACATGGAGAGATTCCACCACCTTGTCGTCGAGGACATCCTCCCACTGTACCGCGCCGACGACGATCTGCCGTACTACTACGATCTTACTGACCGAGGTATCGGGATGATCGGCAGGCTCGGCGGGCGGCTGGGCGGGGACGCGGCGGCGCGCATCGCCGAATCGGCGCGCCGCGTGGCCGGCATCGGAGTGCATGCCGCGCTGGAAGAGGCCTGCAGTGCGCCGGGGCGGGAGCGCCGCGAGCGGCCCGGCCGAGACGACGAGCTCGCCGCGCTGCGCGGGACGGCCGAGCGCATAAGGCGCGAGATCGGGAACGGCATCACGTTTGGCGAGGAACATGCGGTCACGTTGAGATCAACGGCGGCGGACGTGCCCGAGATGCTCTCGCAGGCCCGTGATGCCCCCGACGTGCAGTGGTCCGTCGCAGCCGCCCTGGGAGGGGACGTGCTGGGGCTATGCGCGTACGTCGCGTTCGACCAGAGGCCGCACCCGCTGACTGCCACGTACGGTCCCCCGTACCCAGACATACAGGATCTTTCCGCGTTGCTCGTCGGGTACTGCGGGGACAGGGGTATAGCCAGGCCCCGGGAGGTGCAGCCGATCGCTAGGATGCTCACGCCCGAAGAGGCCGAAGAGGTCAACCGGGACATGATCAAGGTGATATCAGAGTCTTGATCATTTTCCTAGATGCGAACGCCTGGCACGCATACCATATGGACTTTTCGATCGTGCCAAAGGGAGGCGGGCCGCCCGTCAGGGTGCAGAGGCCCGGCAGGGATGGGATCGTCGCCATGGTGGACAGGGCGATAGAGTCGGAGGATATTGTGATCTCAGACATGGTTGCCTACGAGGTGCGCGGCAGTACGAAAAGGGCATTCGACTCGGCGGCGCGGCGCGCCGGCTCGCCCGACATGGTGGATCGCAGAGTTGTGCAGGCCGCGCTGGATGGATTCAACTTGCTGTACGGCCGATTTGGCATACACAACGTCCCGACGTACTTGGGAGCGGTCGAGCGCATGTACATCGATGCGTGGCTCGACCCGCGGATGGCCGCCGCGGTGGACCGGTGGCGGCGCGTCAAGAAGCGCCACGGGGAGGGGACTGCGCACCCCTCGCTGGATACGCACGGGGCGGACTTTGTGATACTCTCGACGGCAGCCGCCCTGGCCGCGCAGGGGGACGAGGTCTGGCTTGTCACGTCCGACTATGACTTTGTGGCGTTTGCCGACATGATCTACAGGGTGTTTGGCGTCAGGGTGGTCGACGGCAGCGCCCTGTAGCGCGCCGGCGGAAGGGCGGCGGGACTGGGAGGAAGCAGTGCGGCCCCGCGCCCTGGCTGCCCCCGACGCGCGCACCGCTTGCCAGATCCGAATGCGCAAACATACGCCGTGGCGGGGCCAAAAGGCATAAACACGGCCCGCGCGGCCGCGCCGCGTTGGCGCAAGAGGTCGAGCAGGAGCGCAGGCCGGGGCCGGGCGGCGGGGGAACAGGTGCCGCCCCGTATGGGCAGGGGCAGGAGCAGGCGGCAAAGGATGCGCCCTGCCGGATCGACCAGGACCTGATCGACGAGTACATGTACCTCCCCGTCAAGAAGACCATCCACAGCATGCTGAATGCGTACGACCCGAGGCACGATGCGCGGGGCATACGGGACGGCATCGAGCGCGGCGGATACCGCAGGGCCCTCGAGGAGCTCCTGCCAGGCCCGCCACCGCGCCACCCGCGCGGAATGCGCGTTGCCGACAACCGCGCGCGCATGCTCGAGCGCCTCGGCAGGCACGAAGAGGCCGAGCCGTTGTACCGCGACCTTGCATGCGAGCTGCTGTGGAACCCGAACTCCCACCTCGACCTGGCAAGGGTGCTCGAGCACCTCGGCCGCCGCAAAGAGTCGGACGAGGCGCTAGCCCGCGCAACCAGGCTCCTTCCAGAATGCCGCAGGGCCTTCGAGGCCCGGCTGCGGCCGGACCCGCGCCAGCTTGATCCCGCACTGGTTCCGCTCCGCCTGATCATACCAATGTCCGTAATCTCGGCGGCCGGGTTCGTCCGCTCGAGGGCCGAGCTCTCTGCCATGTCGCGCCTAGTGCAGGCCGAGTGCGGGCTGGACCTGTACCCGCCGTCGGCGTCGCGGCTGCCAGGCTGCGCGGGGCTGGGAGCCGACATGGAGAGGTTCCACCACCTTGTCGTCGAGGACATCCTCCCGCTGTACCGCGCCGACGACGAGCCGCCGTACTACTACGATCTTACTGACCGGGGAATCGAGATGATCGGCAGGCTCGGCGGGCGGCTGGGCGCGGAAGCGGCGGCCCGCATCGCCGCATCGGCGCGCCGCGTGGTCGGCATCGGCCCGCATGCCGCGCTGGAAGAGGCCTGCAGCGCGCCGGGGCGGGAACACCGCGAGCGGCCCGGCCGAGACGACGAGCTCGCCGCGCTGCGCGGGACGGCCGAGCGCATAAGGCGCGAGATCGGGAACGGCATCACGTTTGGCGAGGCGCATGCGGCCACGCTGGGAGCCAAGGCCAAGCGCGTACCCGACATGCTCTCGCAGGCAAGCGGTGCGCCCGACGGGCAGTGGGCTGTCGCCGCCGCCCTGGGCGGGGACGTGCTCGGCCTGTGCGCGTACGTCGCGTTCGACCAGAGGCCGCACCCGATGGCAGCCTCGCGCGGCCCCCCGTACCCCGACATGCATGACCAGTATGCGCTGTTTGTCAGGTACTGCGGGGACAGGGGCATGGCTAGGCCCAGGAAGGGGCCGCTGGCCGCCAGGATGCTCACGCCCGAAGAGATCGAAGAGGCCAACCGGGACATGATCAAGGTGATATCAGAGTCTTGATCGTTTTCCTAGATGCGAACGCCTGGCACGCGTACTCTATGGACTTTCCGGTCGTGCCAAAGGGAGGCGGGCCGCCCGTCAGGGTGCAGAGGCCCGGCAGGGATGGGATCGTCGCCATGGTGGACATGGCGATAGAGTCGGAGGATATTGTGATCTCAGACACGGTTGCCGACGAGGTGTTTGACAGCACGGGGAGGGCGTTCAACTCGGCGGCCCGACGCGTCAATGCGGAGGCCGACCCCGATGAGGACGCTGTGGTTGATGCATTGGAAAGGTTTGGGAGTCTGTACGACCAATTTGACATCCACGATGTCCTGACGTACCTGGGAGCGGTCGAGCGCATGTACATCGACGCGTGGCTCGACCCGCAGATGGCCGAAGCGGTGGACCGGTGGAGGCGCGTCAAGAAGCGCCACGGGGAAGGGACTGAGCGCCCCTCGCTGGATACGCACGGAGCGGACTTTGTGATACTCTCGACGGCCGCCGCCCTGGCCGCGCAGGGCGACGAGGTCTGGCTTGTCACGTACGACTACGACTTTGTGGCGTTTGCCGACATGATCTACAGGGTGTTCGGCGTCCGAGTGGTCGACGGCAGCGCCCTGTAGCGCGCCGGCGGCCGGCGCGGGCTTGATCGCGCCCGCGGCGCCGGCCGGGCGCGCGCAGAGTCGGCAAAGGCGGCAAAGGATCTGGAAGAGGCGGTGCAGGCTGCCGCGAAGGTGCGCGGGCTGGCGCCGGCGGGCGGGATGCCGCTAGCGCGTGGAGCGATGCCATGGATGCGGACGTGCAGGCGTCGGGGGCCTGAGCGGCGGAACGCCGGGCGGAATGCGCGCGCCATAGGCATGGCGGAATGGACCGCACAAGGGCCGCATGCGGCGCGGCCGCGGCGCCTGGGGGCGGAACCGGCCGGCGCATCCGTGCCGTGGGCGGCCGCTGCGCGGAGGAGGGCCGCGGCAAGGGCCCGCGGCGCGGAGGATGGGATGCGGCGGCGGCGGCGGCGGCGGCGGGATGCGAATCGAACTGCATAAAGGAGCCGCATGGCGGCCCCGCGGCATGGGCGGCGCTGGGCCCGCAGAGGATGCGGCGGCGGCGGCGATGTGGAGGGCGGCGGCCGACGCAATGGCGTGGACGGCGTCGATGTGCGACCATGCCGCATGGACGGAGCGCCAGAGGGGATGGGCGGACAAGTCCGAGGCCGACGAGGCCCTGAAGCGGGCCGCCGGCGAGTGCGGGGATGCGATCGATGCGGGGGGCGGGGTGGATGCGGATGCGGCGGCGCGGGCGGTCGGGGCGCTGAGGATCGCCGCGGATGCGGCGGCGCGGGCGGCCGGGGCATTCGGGCGGTCGTCTGGGCGCCACAGGGAGGCCGAGTCCGAGCAGAACCTGGCGGCAGCGGCGTACGAGCGGGCCGCGGATCGGAGGAGCGGCGGGGCGGTGCGCGAGCGGGCGGCGCAGTCGGACGCGCATGCGCAGGACGCGGAACGGCTGGCGTCGGACGCGCGCGGGGCAGCCAGGGCGCTCGCGCGGAACGCCGGCAGGCTGGAGGCCTGCGCGGCCGCATGGCCCACGTTCGGGCGCAAGCGGGTGGGCGACCACGACGAGCTGGCGTCGATGCAGGCCGACATGCACGACGATGCCCGGCAGGCCTGCCCCCATTCGGCTGCAATGGAAAGGCGGGCTGCGGATGCCGGGCGGCTGGCGGCCGAGGTGCGGGGGATGGCCGCGGCCGCGGCCGGGCAGTCGGCGGCCAAGGCGGAGGAAGTGGCATCGAAGCGCGGGCTGCGCGGCACGCGTGTGAAAAGGGCCGCGGCGGCGTGGAAAAGGGCCGCGGCCGCGGCCAGCAGGCTGGCAGAGGCGGAGCGGCGGCGCCTGGAAAACCGGGCGGCGTAAGGCAGATGCGGCGCCGGCGATTGGAGCACATGCGGCGGCAACCGCCGTTGCCGCGGCAATGCAAATTGGAAAAAAGACGGTGGACCTTCTATATCGGCGCGCCAGTGCTTGGAGGCGTGCCGCCGCCGCCGGCGGGCGCGTCGTCGACGGGAACGGAATGGCGGACGCGGCCGCCATGCGGCGCGCCGCGGACGCGATGGGAAGGGCGTCGGCCTGATTCAAGGCAGTATCAAAGGCGTTTGGGCGCTCGTCAAGGCTGTGCGAGGAGGCGGCGGCCGGCGAGGACAGGGCGGCCGCAATGTACGATCGGGGCGGGTCGGCCGAGCATGCGGCCCG
The DNA here is from genome assembly GCA_965242695.1 of Cenarchaeum sp. Classification (GTDB taxonomy): domain Archaea; phylum Thermoproteota; class Nitrososphaeria; order Nitrososphaerales; family Nitrosopumilaceae; genus Cenarchaeum. Next base: position 798,520 of record CBDESU010000001.1, read on the forward strand.
CTCGCGCGACCGCGCGGCAAAGTCGCGCCGGCACGCCGAGTATGCGGCCATGGTGGCGGGCGCCTCTGGCGAGCGAGGGGGAAAGTGCGATGGCCGAGGATTCGGCCCGCATGACCGCCGCCGCGGCGGCATGGGCCGCGGACAAGGGGCGCAGGTGGAGGGGCGACGGGGCCGAGCTGGCCGGCGCGTACGGGGCCGTGCGGAGCGACTCGATGCGCGGGCGCGCGCGCTCGGCCGAGATGCTCTCGCATGCGGCCGACACGGAGCGGCTTTCCATGCGGGTGCGGGACATGGCAGCGGATGCGGCGCGCCATATGGCAGAGACTGCGGCGGACGGGAGCGGCGGAGGATGCGATCCCGACGTGCAGGAGGCGATGTCGGCATGGATGGCGGCCGTGGCGGCGGACGACAGGGCCGAGGCCGAGCATCATTCCGACGGCGGTCAGGCGGCGCGGGACGACGTGCGGAATCGAACGGGATAAAGGCGGGGAGCTGGGCGGCCGACCGTTATGGCGCATGGCGGCAGTGCGGGCGAGGAGAATGACGTGCCGGACATGCGGGCCGACGGGGCGGGATCGACGGCGTGGGGCGTGTGGATTGCGGCGGCCGCGGCAAGGTCGTGGACGGCCGAGGCGCACCACCTTGCGGCATGGGAGGCGTGCCGGAATGGGTGGAGTGAGATGGCCACGGCGATCGCGGCCGGCCGGGATTCGGCCAAGATCGGATGCGAGGGCGTGGAAAGGGACGGCCGGATGGACGGGGCGGCGCTTGAGAGCGGGGTCGAGAAGCTGAGGGCGGCCGTGCTGGCCCAGAAGCGCGCAAGGGCCGAGTTTGCCGAGGCTGCCAAGCGTGCCGTGCTGTCGGCCGACGAGTGGGAGAAGGCGGCCAGCGCGCATGCGATGGCATGCGACTCGGAGAATGAAAAGGCGCTGCGCGGACAGGCGGACACGGCGCGCGGAATCGGGCGCATGGCCGCCAAGTGGTCCAAGAGGGCCGGCAAGGGTGCCGGCATGGCCAAGGAGGCGCTGCGCAAGTGGGAGGAGTGCGCGGCCGTGCGGCCGAGAGGGGATGTGTGGGTCGACGATCGTGCGTCGTGGGTCGACGAGCAGTCGCGCATACACGCCGATGCCGAGTACACCAGGGCAGAGTGGCTTGGCAGGGCGGAGAAGGCCGCCGAGGCCGTGCGGACGGCGACAGATCACCTGCGGCAGTATGCAGATCTTGCCGAAAAGATTGCGGCATCGGCCGGCCTGCCGGATGCGGCGCCGCCAGACTCCGAGCGGGCCGTCAAGGCGTGGAGGAGGGCCATGAGGTCGGCAAGGCGGGCGGGTGCAGGGAACCGTCAGGGCGTATGATGCAGGCGGGCGGATGGCGCGATGGATCGATGCTGCGCAGCCTGCAAGCTGCAGGCCGCGCTGTACAGGGCACGATAGAACGGCATAAAGCCGCCGCATTGGGGCTTCTGGCATGGGCGGCAGCGAAGGATCAGACGCGGCCGCCGTGCTGTGGGACGCGGCCGCGGTCGCAATGGTGTGGGCGGCATCCATACGCGACCATGCGGCATGGATGGAAGTCAGGGGGGCGTGGGCTACCATGGCAGAGGCTGTCGATGCAATGAGGACCGGAGCCGAGGAGTGCGGGCGGGCAGTAGATGCGCAGGGCATGGTGGACGCGGTCGCACTCGGCCGGGCCGGCGAGTCGCTCGGCCGGGCCGGCGCAATGATCGAGCGGGCCGCCGATGCGTTCGGCAGGTCGTCCGAACTGTGCGAGGCCGTTGGAGCAAGGCAGAAGCGCGCAGGCGAGGCGCACGCGCGGGCGTCGAACATGGAGAACAGCGCGGATGCGTGCAGGATGGCGGCAATGTCGTACGAGCGCGCCGACTCGACGGCCAAGATGGTGGCCAAGGTGCGCGCCATTGCGGGAGGGCTGGCGAGGGAGGCCGGGGACATGGCGGCGGAGGCCGCAAGCGAGCATGAGGGGTCTGGGCGCCGGATGCGGCGCGGCGAACGGAGCGGGCTGGCCGCCGTCCAGGCCGACATGTGGGAGGACACCAAGGACATGCGGGCAAACTCGGCCGAGATGCTCCGGCAGTCGTCGGAGGCCGTGAAGGTGGCGGCGCGGATTCGGGCGGTGGCTGGAATGGCGGCCGAGCGGCTGGCGGGAAGGGCGGCCATGGCATGCAGGGACGGCGCCGCCGACGCGCAAGAGGCCGCTGCGGCATGGAGGGGTGCAGTGGCCGATGCCAACAGGGCGGATGCAGAGGGGGGAGGGAGGTAGCGGCCTCGCCGCGGCCGCGCCCGTGGACTGCACGCGTGCCATGCGCAGCCGGGCATCCGATAGAACGGCATAAAGGCGGCCCGGCGTGCCGCGCGGCATGGGCGGCGCGAGACCGGATGCGGAGGCGGCCAGCGTCCTGTGGACCGCGGCCGCCGATGCAATGCTATGGACGGCAATGATACGCGAGCACGCATCCTGGACGGAGCTCAAGGGGGCGTGGGCTGCAAAGTCCGAGGCCGTCGACGCCATGAAGGCCGGCTCTGAGGAGTGCGGCAGTGCCGTCGATGCGCAGGGCGTGGTCGACGTCGGCGCGCTCGGCCGGGCCGCCGAGGCCCTGAGGCATGCCGCAGCCACGGCGGGCCGGGCCGCCAAGTCGTTCGACAGGGCGTCCGTTCTCTGCAAGGCGGCGGGAACAGAACTGAGGCGGGCCGGCGATGCGTACGCGCGGGCGCTCGACAGGGTGCGCGCCGCGGACATGCACGGCATGGCCGCAATGTCGCACGACCGCGCCGTCGAGACGGACAGGATGGCGTCAAACGCGCGCGGCATTGCGGCGGGCCTTGCTCACGAGGCCGACGGGATGGCGGCGCTGGCGGCCGGATGGGCGGGTGCGGGGCAGCGGCGGTGGAGCGGCGACCGCGGCGGACTGGCGGCAGTGCAGGCCGACATGTGGGAGGACGCCAAGGAGATGCGCGCAGGCGCGGAAGAGATGAAGAGGAGCGCGCAAGAGGCCGAGCGGCTGGCGGTCAAGGTGCGTGGTGTGGCGGCAGGGGCGGCCGAGCGGTCTGCTGCAAGGGCTGCCGCCGCGGCGCGCGATGGACTTGCCGGACCTGACGCGCCAGAGGCCGCAGAGGCGTGGAGGAAGGCCATGTCCGAGGCCCATGCGGCCGATGACCAGGCCGCCGGGCGGACGAAGGAGGAGGAGGAGGAGGGGGAAGCGTAGCGGATGCGGGCTGCGATGGCGGCGGGGGCGGCGGCGGCGCGGCCGGCCGCCAGCTGCCGATAGCAAGGGTGCGGCAGGCCGAAACTATCCGGCGTATCCAGAGCGCCCAGAACGTCGAGCATCCCGGACGCGTCCACGGCGGCCCCTGCCAGATGCGCGACGGCGGCCGCCCGGTCGTCGCCCGTGCGGCCGTACAGCGACGCGACGATGCTCGCCCGCTCGTACTCGGCTGGCGTTTTGCCGACGCGCCCGCCGGTCTGCCCTGCCACCCTGTCGATCCGGTTCGACACGGCCGGATCGGAATTGCCCGCTGCATCAATGCCGAGGGCGGGGCCGGCGCTGCCGCCGACGGCGCCTCAGACGATCAGGGCTAGCACGACCGCCACGTTCACGCCTTCACACCGTCGACTACCACGCGTCCATAGGCAGGGCGCATAAAAAAACGGCCGAGGGACTGTGCGCAATCCGGATCGGCCGCCGATGCCGCCCCGGATTCGACAATCGGGCGCACTGGGGCGATGCGGACGCGCGCCGCACCGAACGGCATAAAGGCGGGCGCGCGAGGCGCAGCGGCGTGGAGAGTAGCGGCCGGAACGAGCACAAGGCGGAGGACGTATGGGCCGCGGCCGGAATGGAGCACGCAAGGGCCGCGGCCATGCACCAGTGCGCCACGCTCGATGCCTGCCGCCACTCGTGGGCGGCAAGGGTGGACGGCGGCGGCGCGCTGGGGGATGCGGCCGGCGCAAACGGCAGGATCGTGGGCGGGGAGGGCAACACGGTCAGCAGGAGCGCGATAGCCGAGACCGGCGCGGCGATGCAGCGGGCCGTGGACGCGCTGGACAGGGCCGCCGTAGAGTTCGGCCTGGCGGCCAGGCTGTCCGGCATGTCCGCCGACGGGTGGCGCATGGCCGAGAATGCCTTTGCCCGCGCTGGGAACGGCGAGTGGAGGCGGATTGCGCGCGGGCGATCGAGCGAGGCCCGAAAGATGGCAAAGACGCTCAACACATGGGCGGAAAGGTCGCGCTCGGCGGCCGGCACGCTCGGGCAGTCGGCGCGCGGGTGGGTGGACGACACGGCCGACTGGGAGGATGGCGCCGAGATGGAAGGCGGCGCAGGCAGGTGGATGGAAAGGCAGGGCCAACTGCAGGCCGTTGCCGACAGGGAGCGGGGGCATGCGGAGGAGATGGCGCGGGAGACGAACGGGGCCGCGCGGGTGGCCGCCGAAGACCTGGCGCGGATCGCGATCGAGGCCGGGCGTCGCACGGCCAGTGTGGAGTGGGCGGATGCGGCTGCGCGCGCCGAGGATAGAGGCCGTGCCGGAACGGGCGCGCTGCGCGAGGCCGCGGACGCGCTCAAGGATGCGATGGATGCGGCCCGGCAGGCCGAAAGGGGCCGGTAGGCGGGGGCGATTTGGCGTGGGCAGGGGCGACGGCAGGACGGAGGGCGGCGACGGCGAGGACGACGTGGCGGACGTGTGGGGCGCGGCCGGAATGGAGCATGCAAGGGCCGCGTCTGCCCGCCAGTGCGCGGCCATCGATGCGTGCCGGCTTGCATGGGAGGCGGAGGCCGAGTCGGGCAGCGCGCTGCGCGAGCTGGTGGGCGCAAACGACGAGATTGTCGCCGGCCCAGGCGGGAGCATACGCAGGGGGCCGATCGCGGATGCGGCCGCCGCGCTGCGGCGTACCATAGATGCGATCGAGCGGGCCGCCGTAGAGTTCAGCCAGGCCTCAAAGCTGTCCGATGCTGCGGCGGACGGATGGGAGCGGGCCGCCAAGGCGCTTGGCACGGCGGGGCTGGCCGACAGGGCCGGCGCCGCGCGCTCGCGCGCCGGCGAGGCGCGCGAGATGGCGCGCGGAATGGACGGGCATGCGAAGCGGTCCCGCGCGTCGGCCGCAACGTTCGGGCAGGCGGCGGACAAGTGGGTGGCGAACTCGGCCGAATGGGAGGACGGGGACGTGGTGGCCAGCGGCACCGACGGCTGGAAGGAAAGGCGCGGCGGGGCGCTGGATATAGCGGAAGGCAGGCGGAAAATGGCCGAGGAGATGGAGGAGCGCACGCGGAACGCGGCGCGGATGGCCGAGGAAGAGTCTGCGCAGCTGAACGCCAATGCGGAGGTGCTCACGGCCGCGGCAGTTGCCTGGCTGGAGGGGCGGGACGAGCCGGAGGCGAAGGCGGCGCTCAAGGAGGGGATGGCGGCGGCCGTGCGGGCCGCGCGGGACAGGTAGCGTGGCGCCACATGAGGCCTTGGCGGACGGTCCCGTATTCGCCGCGCGCCGGCCGGCTGTATCGCCTCGCCGCCTTGATGGGCATGGACGACTTGAACGCATGGCGGCACCGGCGATCGCCGTCTGCCCCGCCATTGCCTGCATTAGTGCGGTTGCCATTCTCCATGCCCTGGTTCGGGGCAGAGGCCGAGGCGTCTGAATGGCGACCCGTCAAAAAGTTGCCCTGAGGGTACGAGCGTACGGGCATGGCCGCGGGCGGCCGTATGGCCTCGTTCGCCGCCGTCGTGCCGCCGGTGGATGCCGCATCCCTTGCGGCCCAGGCCGAGGTCGCCGAGTGCCTGGCTGTCGAGGCAAGCGGCTGGCAGGCGCGTGGGCGCCAGACGTGGGCAGTCGCGCGGGCACGCGCCGCCAGCGTACGTGGTCGGACTGGAGCGCATGATCGCGGCCGGGACGGACAGCGCGCATGCGATGGATGCCTGGGCGGATGCCGTCGGGCAGGCGGCGGCCGTCGGGCAGGCGGCGGCCGGCGAGGCGGTACTCGGGGACGCGGAGCGCACCATGGCGGATGCAAGGGCGGCCGCACACGAGGCCATTGCATCGATTCAGGCCGGGCAGCGCGTCGTGGCGACCGACCGGCAGGTCCCGAGCATTGCCACGGGGAGCAGGCTGGCCCCCGTGCTGTCCGGCGAGGGGACGGAGTGCTATTGACGGGCACGGGGCAGCCCGACACGTTTATGACTTCTAGGGGGCCGCCTGCGGCGACTGGATATGGGCATCCTGACCATCTGCGTCTTTGTCGTCGGCGCCGTGATCGGGCATCTTTATGTCACGTCCCATATCCTGGGCTATTTTGGGATCATAACAGATGCCGTCGACTGTGGTTCTATAGACGATCCGGCGTGGAGCGACCAGTGCGGCCAAGGAAACGCGATTACGCGCATGCTCATCCCCATCATCGTTCCGGTGTTGACGGGCGCGATACTTGCATCCGTCGCTCGCATGCTTACCGGGCGGAGACTATGAGCAAGGCAAGGCGACCGACAGGGGTGGCGCACGGCGCTGTAGCGCGGGCGGACATGGCGGGCGCCGCTCTGATACACTAGGCAAGCTACGATGTGGTTGACACCCGAAGACGCCGCGCCGAGGCAGTTTGGACTCTACGTTGAGACCGTGCTGGACGACCGGGAAACATGCCACGCGATCAGGGATGTCGACAGACCTGCTCGCCGAGTACGGCGAGGTCGGCGTCGACCCCGGGTTCAAGCCGGCCAAGTACAGGGTAGCAAGGCCGACTGCTACGGGGCGCAGGGATGAGGCCTACACGGTAAACGTGTACCCGTCGGGCAAGGTCGTGTGCCGGGGGGCAAAGTCTGTCGAGAGGGCCCGCACGGACGTGAGGATGGTTCTGCATAGGCTCGGCGTGCCGGAGGGGGGAACCACGGCGATGCGGAGGGGGCCGCAGCCGTGCGGTACGTGGTGATGTCGGGATGCATCTTTGGCGAATGACGTGCACAGGGCCATACCAAAGCTCAGGGAGAGGTACGAGGTGACGCTCGACTCGGAGGTGTTCTCGGGGTATGTGGGGTCGAGGGGTTTGGAGGGGAAGAGGATGGAGGCGTCTCCGTCCAGGTATTCGCGCCTGATATGGGCGATGCGGATACGGCGTGCGAAGGCGGAAGGATGCCGCTGCTGTGCAGGGGGCCGACCGTGCGGGAGGTGAGCAGGGTCGTCGGCGACATGTACAGGGCGATTGTACAGTCCGACCGCAGGCCGGGCGGGGAGGGAGCCGGTGATGCGGCGGACCGCAGGGACGACATGCGGCCGCCGAGCGTATAAGAAGCGCCACCTGAACGGTCCAGTATGGCGGGCGGACCGCAGGCGCGGCCCGACAGTAGCAGCAGGAGGAAGAGCATGGCGGACGACAATGCGGCAATGTACGCGTACGCGGCGGCCGTAAAGTCACTGTCGCGCCTGGTCGAGAGGTCGGAAGTAGCCGTGGATGCATGGTCGACACTGGCCAAGTCGACGTTCGACACCGGCCTGCGCAAGGCCGCCAACGCCGCATCGGAAAGCAGCGCCGAGCGAAAGGGGGCCTGCGAGACCCTGCTGGAAGGGTGCCGGCTTGACGGCGATGGCCTGTACGAGGTGTTTCCGGGCATGTGGACCGGCGAGATTGCCGCGGGGGCCGAGGGCATGGCAGCCCTGGCCAGCCGCGCAGCGGCCAGGTGGTCTGCGAGGGGCGCGCTGCTCTCGGCGTCGACCGAGCCGCCCGTGCTCGCAGAGATGTCGGTCTCGAAGGCCTGGCGGGGGTTTGCCAAAAAGGTGGCGGCCGCGGAGAGGGCGGCGGAGGGAACCGAACTCGAGGCAAGGCCGGTCGACGAGCTGGCGGCCGCGGCGGCGCGCGGGGCAGAGCGCTTGGCGCGGGCGAGGGGTCCATTTAGCGTAGAGGAGGTTGACGCCGCTGCCGGCGTGGACGGCCATGGGGGCGGTACGGGCGGGTTGGCTGATGTGGTTGCGGCGACGGCAGGGAGGCGGGCGGCCGCTGATGCGAGGGATCGTGCGGCAAGGGAGGCGGCGGAGTCGAAGGCGTTGTTGCGGGACGCTGTAGACGTGTGGATGGAGGCGTCTGCGGAATGGGCAAGGGCGCGCGACAGGGCCGCGAGAGAGGGCGACAAGGAGGTCGCCAGCATGGCGGATGAGCAGGCCGCATACGCCGGCAAGAATGCCGCTCGCCTGCGGACTGCCTAGCATCGCTCCGCGTCCAGGCCGGCCGCCATACGCCGCGAGCGATTAAAAATCGCAGTGCGGGCGGCCATGTATGGCTGGAAGGACGTCGGCGGGGCGGCGCGGGCGCCGGCAGCAGAGGAAGAGGCCGGCACACGACAGGGCGGTGGCTAGGCACAGCGCGGCCGCAAAGTCGCTGATCCGCCTGGTCAGGATGGCTAGAACCGCCGCATCCATGTGGTCGCACATGGACGAGCTTGCGATTGACGAGGCAGGCCGCGAGGCGGCGGTAAAAATGTCGACGGGCAGCGCAGACCGCAGGGAGATGGCCGAGGGCCTGCTGAAGGCGTGTTGCCTTGATGTCACGGGCAGCTACGAGATGGTTCCGGGCGTGTGGCGGGACGATATTGCGGCGGGGGCCGAGGGCATGGCGGCCCTGGCCAACATGGCCGCGGCGAGGTGGTGCGCGAACGGGGGCATGGCGAGCGCGTCGACGGCGAGCGTTGTGTTTGCCGAGCTGTCGGCATCGGGCGCATGGACGGACTTTGCCGCAAAGGTGGCCGCCGCCGAGCGCGCGGCGCTCGGAACCGCGCTGGATGCAAGGCCGGTGGCCGAGCGGGCCGCGGCGGCGGCAAGGCACGCCGAACGATCCGTGCCGACGCTGCCGCGGGAGGAGAGCGTGGGCGGCGGGGCGGCAGCGGCTGTTGGCGCAATGGGGACGGGGGCGTCGAGCGGGCGGGCCGCAGAGGCTGGCAGGCGGGCCGCGGCCGCCGTGCGGGATCTATCGGTCGGGGCCGTCGAGAGGGCCGCAATGGCGCGGCGCGATGCGGCCGGCGTGTGGGCGGAATCTTCCGCACTGTGGTCGAGGGTGCGCAGGGATGCCGCAAGGGAGGGCGATGCGGCCGCTGAGGCTCTGGCCAGCGTGCAGGCAAGGACGGCTAAAGAGCATGCGACGCGCCTGAGGACTGCCTAGCCGGATTGCCGCGGCGGCTGATTGGCGGCCAGCTTGGGAGCTGGCGGCAGGAGCGGCGGTGTCGCGGTTATGGCGCCTGCCGGTACGACGATCTTGGCCCGGCCGCGCCTTATATACGGCCCTGATATTGCCGCCAATGAATGATCCACGTGATAACGCGGACGAGGCGCGCCGCCGGATGCCGCTCGGTCGAGTGCCGCGCAGACGCCGCGCGGCGTACCCGGCGCAGGATCGGCGCCGATCTAGGGAAGCGCGCCATTGCGGCGGCGCACGCGAGGGCGCGGCGCTCCGCCCGCAGGGGCGGGGAGGCCGGGTGGTGCAGGCGCATCCGCCCTCGGCCCGCCCACTCGGGCACATGCGGCCGCCCGCCAGCCTTATAGCCGGCAACCCAAGACGCGCCGCGATGTCGGATCGCGCCACCTGCAGGGTATGCGGACGCGACTTTGCGCCGTACGGCCGCCGCCGCCGCGTCTACTGCAAGAAGTGCGCCGCAAAGGCCGACAAGGCGATCGTCCTGGACCCGGTCGTGAAATGCAGGGAATGCGGCCGCAAGTTTTCCGCGCCCAGCCGATCGTTCCGCCACTGCTCCGATGCCTGCCGCGCAGAAGGCGCGCGGCGCTACAACCGCGAGTACATGCGCAGGTACCTGACCGACCCCCAGAAGCGCGCCACGGCCCTGGCGCGCAACAGGGCATCGGCGGCGGCGCGCGCGGCCCGCAAGAGGGGCGGGAGGCCGCCGCAGAAGCAGGCGCTGCCCCGCGCGGACCCGAACGCCGAGCCGTCCGTGTGCGGGCTGTGCGGCCGCACGTTCGTGCAGTACGGCCGCGGCGTCCACGCCCACTGCAAGCGGTGCACGGCCAGGGCCGATCGGGAGGTCGACAAGCCGCCGCACACAAAGTGCAAGGAATGCGGCAAGGCGCTCACCACGACCAGCCGCCGAGTCCGCTACTGCTCAAAGGCGTGCAGCGCCGAGGGCCTGCGGCGCAGCCGCCGCGAGAGCAGGCGCAGGATCAAGGCCGATCCGGAGAAGGGCGCCCTGGCGGCGGCGCACAGGCGGGCGCGGAATGCCGCCCGCGGGGGCAAGGATGCGGGAGGGTGATGCGGGCGGCGCCCGCGGATCGCATCTTCCGCCCGCGCCTTCCGACAGGGCCAAAAACGGCCCTGTGCGCCTGCTCGCAATGGCGGATCGGCACGGCGGGGATGCGCCCAAGCTGGGAGGAGGCTGGAGATGAGCGTCATGGGTGCGATCAGCACCAGTCTCCACTGCGCGTCGCAACTGCTCAGGCCGTACTTGGATGCCCAGAGGGCCGTCGAGTCGCGCGGCGGCTGCGTGGAACGGCCGGACGAGGCCAAGAGCCTCCTGGCAGTGCTCAACCCGTTGAGCTACCACCTCAGGGGCAAGACCTACTTTGCCCTGGGCGTCAACGGCGAGGAAATGTCCGAGTTTCTGCGCCTCCGCACCGCGAAGGCTGGCCGGACGTAAGAGAAGGCATACTGTCCATCGAGGCCAGGCTCGGGGATGGCGCGGGCGGCCGGGCTGTGCTATCCGGCGAGGACCTGTCGATCCTCGGCGGCGTATCCGATGCCCTTGACAGCGTGTGCGCGTCCCTGTTCAGCGAGATGCGCGGGCGATGCGCTCCCGCTGCGTGGGATGCGCTATCCGCGAGCGGATCGGCAGGGCCGAGTAGCCAGTGGCCGAAATCCCGGGCGGCCGGCGGCGCGCCCCGCAGGGCCGGCTAGCCAGCCTTATATCCGTCAACTCGATGCGCGGCGCGATGCCGGGGCCCGCCGCATGCCTGCTGTGCGGGCGCATCTTTGAGCGGCATGGACGCGGCGGCCTGCGCGCGTACTGCAAGCGGTGCACCGCCAGGGCCGACAGGGAGATCGCCGTGAGGCCTGTCGTGCAATGCGGGGAGTGCGGCAGCGAGTTTTCCGCGCCCCGCCGATCGTTCCGCTACTGCTCCGATGCCTGCCGCACCGAGGCCGCGCGCCGCCGCAACCTCGAGCACCAGCGCAAGTACATGGCCGACCCCGAGAAGCGCGCCATAACCGCGGCGCGGGCGAGGGCCGCAGCGGCGGCCCGCGCGGCCCGCAAGGGGGGAGGGGGGCCGCCGCCGCGGCGGCGGCCGCCTCGCGCGGACTCGAGCGCCGAGCCGTCCGTATGCCGGCTGTGCGGGCGCAGCTTTGGGCAGCACGGCCGCGGCCTGCGCGCGTACTGCAAGCGGTGCACCGCCAGGGCCGACAGGGAGGCGGGCAGGACGCTGCGCGCAAAGTGCAAGGAGTGCGGCAAGGCGTTTTCCACTGCCCGCCGCTCCGTACGCTACTGCTCGGACGGGTGCAGCGCCGAGGGCCTGCGGCGCAGCTACCGCGAGAGCAAGCGCAGGATCAAGGCCGATCCGGAAAAGCGCGCCCTGGCCGCGGCGCAGGGGAGGGCATGGAGCGCGGCCCACAGGGGCAGGAAGGCGGGAGGGTGACGCGGGCGGCGCCCGCGGATCGCATCCTCGGCCGGCGTACGCGCCCGGCGGCCGGCCCGCCAGCCTTATAGCCGCGCATTTGATGCGCGGCGCGATGGGGGAGCGGATCGCATGCAAGATGTGCGGGCGCGGCTTTGAGCAGTACGGCAGCGGCCGCCGCGCCTTCTGCAGGGAGTGCACGGCCAGGGCCGACAGGGAGATCGCCGCAAGGCCCGCCGTGAAGTGCAGGGAGTGCGGCAGCGAGTTTTCCGCGCCCAGCCGATCGTTCCGCTACTGCTCCGATGCCTGCCGCACCGAGTTTGTGCGGCGCTACAACCGCGAGTACCAGCGCAGGTACCTGGCCGATCCCGAGAAGCGCGCCGTGGCACTGGCGCGCACAAGGGCATCGGCCGCGGCCCGCGCGGCCCGCAAGAGGGGCGGGAGGCCGCCGCGGCCGCTGCCGCCGCAGCGGCCGGTGCGCGCGGACCCGAGCGCCGAGCCGTCAGTGTGCGGGCTGTGCGGGAGCGGCTTTGCGCCGTACGGACATACCCACCACGCCTACTGCAAGAAATGCACCGCCAGGGCCGATCGGGAGATCGCCAGGACGCTGCGCGCAGACTGCAAGGCGTGCGGCAGGGCGTTTTCCGCGACCAACCGCAACGTCCGCTACTGCTCAGCGGCCTGCCGCGCAGACGGCGTGCGGCGCAGCCACCTCGAGAGCAGGCGCAGGATCGAGTCCGATCCCGAAAAGAGCGCCCTGGCGGCGGCGCAGAGGAGGGCATGCAGCGCCGCCCGCAGGGGCGATGCGGGCAGGTGATGCGGCATCGCCCGTTCCCCGCGCGCGTCCCGGGGCCGGCCCGCCGGCCCTGCCGCCCGCAATTCCAAGAGGGGCGCGGCGGCGGCCGGGCGGACCGAGTGCCTGCTGTGCGGCCGCGCCCTTGCGCGGCGGGGCCGCGGCGGCGGCCGCCCGCACTGCAGGGAGTGCGCGGCCAGGGACGGCAAAAAGGCCTCCCGGACGCCGCGCATTGACTGCAAGGAGTGCGGCAAGGGGTTTGCCGCGGCCAGCCGCCTCGTCCGCTACTGCTCGGACGAGTGCCGCGCCGCCAGCGTGCGCCGATACAATCGGGAATACCAGCGCAGGTACCTGGCCGACCCGGAGAAGCGCGCCCTGGCCACGGCGCGCAACAGGGCATCGGCCGCGGCCCGCGCGGCCCGCAAGAGGGGCGGGAGGCCGCCGCTGCCGCTGCCGCCGCGGCGCGCGGACCCGAACGCCGAGCCGTCCACATGCAGGCTGTGCGGGAGCGGCTTTGCGCCGTACGGCCATACCCACCACGCCTACTGCAGGCGGTGCGCGGCCAAGGCCGATCGGGAGATCGCCAGGACGCTGCGCGCAAGATGCAAGGCGTGCGGCGGCAGGTTTTCCACGTCCAACCGCCTCGTCCGCTACTGCTCGGACGAGTGCCGCGCCGAGGGCCTGCGGCGCAGCCGCATCAAGAGCGCCCTCAAGCGCATGGCCGGCCCAGGGAAGCGCGCCGTCGAGGCGGCGCAGGCGAGGGAGCGGCGCGCCGCCAGCAGGCCAAAGAGGCGTGGCGGCGCGGCCCGCGCCGCCTGATCGCATCCCCGGCCCGCGCGTCCGTAGACATTCAGGTCTCCAGCGTCAACTTCGCCCTATCCGCCCTAGGCGAGCGCGTCGTTTGCCAGAGACCGGAATGTGCACGGAGCATGGCCGGGGGGCAGGCCGGCGCGGCTCGACACGGCGCTGATGCGCTCAGTGCCAGTGCGATCGACTCCATGCAGGTGCCAAGCCGGCATGGCTACGGCTGCGACTACAAGCGGCAGGGCAAGGCTTTTCAACGCCCTTCTTCGCCCGCCCACACTTCATACGCCTGCACCGGCGAAGCGCCGTAGGACAACCGCACAACAGGTCAGAGGCAGGCGCGGATGTCGAGGCGCGCCGGAAAGCTGGAGATCACGGTTCGGCCGTATTGGCCGGCAGGGGGCGGGCGTCGGCCCTGATCTTGTCCTGTATATCAATATAGAACACGTCATCCTCGCCATTGCCAGCTGGTATGTACCTGAAGCCAAGGTTGCGATAGAATCGCATGGTGTCGGGATCGTCGAGGGGGTTGAGCATGACGATACGGCATCCGATCCTCTCCGACAGGCGCATCGCCTCTTCGATCGACCACAGCAAAAGCCTGGTGGCCACCCCCTGCCGCTCGTGGTCCTTGTCCGTGGCAAGGTAGCCGACGAGGAGTGCGGGGATGTTGCCGTAGCCCATCCCCTGCAGGGCAGGGTCGCGGCCGGGGCGCAGGTGCGCCGCCGCGACAGAGATGTAGCCGAGCGTGGCCCCCTCGTCGCCAATATACCGCCATGTTCGGTTCAGGCCCTCTTCCATGTCACTATAGGAAGTGACCCTGTAGTAGTCGTTGAACTCGGGATTTCGGCAATTAAAGTTTGGGTCGGGATCAGTGCCGGCGCGCACCAGAGAAATCTCGGGACTCTTTCGCTGCTCGCCTGCGGCGCCTTTCAACCTCTTCATGATCGATCTCCTTCATGTACTTGGCCTGCTCCCTGGCCATCCGGAGGGTGCGCCTCATCTCGGGCGTAGGGCCCTCCCTCAGCTGCTCTATGACCATTGCCCACTGCCGATCGCTGAGCGGCTTGACCTCCCTCATCATCAAAAAGTGGCGGATACCGGTTGGATATATACCCTTCGCGTAGGCGTGAGAAAAGTCGGTGCGTCCCAGGCGGTCGGCCGGCCCGCCAGTCTTATATCGATGAGATCGGCACCAGGAGCGATGTCGGGGCCGGCTGCCGTATGCATCCTATGCGGCGCAAGCTTTGCGCCGTACGGCCGCGGCGCCCGCACTTTTTGCAGGCGGTGCGCGGCAAGGGCCGACAGGGAGGCCGGCAGGGCGCTGCACATGGACTGCAAGGCGTGCGGCAAGAGGTTTTCAGCGCCGCGCCGATCCGCCCGCTACTGCTCGGACGAGTGCCGCGCCGAGGGCGCGCGCCGCCGCAACCGCGAGCACCAGCGCAAGTACGTGGCCGACCCCGAGAAGCGCGCCATAACGGCGGCGCGAAACAGGGCCATCGCGGCGGCCCGCAGGGCCCGCGACAGGGGCGGGAGGCCGCCGCAGCGGCAGGCGCCGCCGCGAGCGGACCCTGACGCCGAGCCGTCCGTATGCAGGCTGTGCGGGCGCACATTTGCGCAGTACGGCCGCAGTAACCGGCACGCCTACTGCAGGCGGTGCACGGCAAGGGCCGACAGGGAGGTGGGCAGGACGTTGCGCTCAAAGTGCGCGGGGTGCGGCGGCAGGTTTTCCACGACCAGCCTCGCCGTGCGCTACTGCTCGGACGAGTGCCGCGCAGACGGCGCGCTGCGCAGCCAGCGCAAGAGCGATCTCAGGCTCAAGGCCGATCCCGGGAGGCGCGCCCTCGCGGAGGCGCAGAAAAGGGCGCTGAGGACCGCCCGCATGGGCGGGGAGGAGCGGTGATGCAGCCGCGGCCTCCGCTGCCGCCGCCGGGCTGATCGCCGGGGCGCCCGCCGCGCGGTGCGGGGAATGCGGCGGGGAGTCTTCCGCGCCGGGCCGATCATTCGGCCGCCGCCCCGAGCGCGCCGTGCGGCCTGCGAATCGCCGCGGCCGCGGGCACCGGCGCGGGTGCGCGGCCGGGCCGCTCGGCGCACATTTCTGGCCGGCGAGCTGCAAGGCGCGGGCGGCGGAGGAGGGGAGGGTGGGCGGGGATCTGCGGCAGCCGCGGCGACGGCCTGGCGGGGGAAGATCGGCCGGCATAAATAGACGTGGGGCGATCCTGCCTGCGTGGAATTCGGCGCGGACGACACGGATACGGCCTATGTGTGGACGGCCGCGGCCGCGGCAAGGGCGTGGGCCGCGTCGGCGCACCACCTTGCCGCATGGGAGTCGTGGCAGATCGCATGGATGGCCATGGCCGAGTCGTCCGAGGCCGGCCGGAACGCGGCCGCCGCGGGGGTCGAGGCCGTCGGCAGGGGCGGCCGGATGGACGGGGCGGCGCTCGGGCGCGGCGCATCGGGTCTCGAGGAGGCCGTGCAGGCGCACCTGCGCGCAGAGGCCGCGTTTGGCAGGTCGGCCGCGCAGGCCAGATCGTCGACTGCGGAGTGGGAGATTGCGGCCGGCGCGCACTCCATGGCCGGCGATGCGGAGAATGCGGCGATGGTGCGCAGGCATGCCGACAACTCGCGCGCAGTCGCTGATGCGGCGGGCAAGTGGGCGACGCGGGCCGGCCGCGCCGCGGACACCGCCAAAGGGGCGATGCGCAAGTGGAGGGAGTTTGAGGCCGCGCGGTCGGGTGGCGGGGCATGGGGAGGCGACCGGGCCGCATGGATCGACGCGCAGGCCCGGATACGCGACGAAGCCGAGCGCAGCAGGAAAAAGTGGCTGGGCAGGGCCAAGACGGCCAAGGAGTCGGTGCGGACGGCGGCCGAGCACGTGCAGCGGTACGCGGACATAGTCGAGGAGGCCTCTGCGGCGATCGACCGTTCGGATGCGCCCCTGCCGGCGGCGCGCGATGCCATGGACGCGTGGAAGGCGGCCGTGGAGGCGGCCCGGCAGGCGGTCGCCGCGTGGCGCGCGCGCGAGTGATCTGCGCGCGGCGGCGGCGGGGACGGCGGCCGTCCATGAGGCGCGCGCCTCGGCGGCGATAGCTTGACGGCGCGCCGTCGCGCGGCGCCCAACCGCCGCGCATTCTGGCCGACAATCCCTGTCGACCCAGCGTGCCGGCTGCCGTCAATGACGCCGGCCGCACCTGCCATTCTCGCCACGCCCGGGCCATCGATCGCCGCCCCCGTCATGGCTGGAAGCCGCGCGTGCGGCGGCAATGCGGCCGTCAAGAGCGCCGGCAAGCGGCTCGACCCTCAGGCCGCAGCGCCGCCGGGCAGGATTGACTCCTCGTTCAGCGATGCAAAAGGAGGCCTGCGCGCCGGCAGGCATCGGCGGCCTACCCGCCGCCTTTTGTAGGCCAGCCGCCTGCGGCGGCCTCCCTGCGCGGCCCGGCACTCTCCAGGCATACCCTGCGGCCCCTGCCGCCGCCACTGCGGGGGCCGGAACGGCGGCATACGATGCGCCTTTTTCGGGCCGTGGCGGGCGTGAACGCTCGCATCTCCGGCACCGGCTGCGCCCCGGGCGCACCGGTGCGCGCATCGCATGCCGGAGGCTAGAATATGTGCGAAGAGGTTTGCACCCGCATGCCAAACTGTCATGTATCCTAGAAGTCGGGCCGCCCCGTGTACTACATGTTTGTGGACGAGTCTGGAAACCCTCGAGCCGCCGGAACCGTTGCGCGCGATAGCGGCGTCTACATACAGAGTGGAGTGATCGTGCACGGCGATCGCGTGCACGCCGCCAGGGCGGCCATAGACAGGGCCAAGTGCGAGCTCTTCAGGGGCAACGATCCCGCGAAAGTGGAGTTGCACGGGTATGAAATATGGAGGAATAGGGGCCGGTTTGCGTCAGACCTGCGCATTCCTGATCAAGAGAAAAAACTCGAGATATTTGCAAGAACGTCCCAAGCGATTGCAGAGTCTGGCTCCGTTCTGCTCAACGTTATCGTATGGAAGAACCGCGTTTCCTCGGGGCAACGCAGCCTGCTCGGCCCCCGTGGAGGTTGCTCACGGAGCGCTTCGATCAATACCTGGCCACCTGTGGCGGCGGCGAGGCCGGCAGCATTATTGCCGACGCCAGTAGCCGCGGCACAGAGACAAAGAAAGGGATGCGGTGCAGAAAACGTGCAATAGCATAGGGCGATGCAAGTCTCGTCCTCCGTTGGTCCTGAAGGACATCCGCTTTGTAGACTCGCTCAGCGAGCCACTGGTGCAGGCCGCAGACATGGTAGCGTACATAATCCACAAGCACTGCCGCGGAGATGTCTTGTTTGGGAGGTGGTTCAACGCCCTTGCCCCTTGCATGTGGCATCACGGCGGTAGAATCGAGGGGTTTGGAATAAGCTGCTACCCGCCTTGAAGATACGCGGGGACGACAGTGGCGCCGGATCCCCAAGCCGCCGTCCCACCGGCTTGGGTCTGCCCCGATGCCACCGGGAACGACGGTCGTGCGATCTCACTCTTGCGCCGCCCCTGGGTACTGCCCCTTCGCAGATCCCTGCCCGTGCCCCACAGCGGTGCCATATAAACAATTCCTGCCGCGCTCGCACTTGGGCCACCAAGACGGCGGCTGCCGCCGGCCGAGGCGCGGTGCGCCGCCGTAGTGCAGCGGGGGCGGGCGGGCGGGCGGGCGGGCGGGCGCGGATTCCAGTGCCGGCGCGGCCTTCCTGCATGGCGGAGAGGTGGAGGACAGGCTGCGGGCGGGGGCGGACGCGCCGCCTGTCCTAGTCCATGCTAGCGGAGCACGACGGGTGGCCCTGCCGCAGCGGGCGCTGCCGGTAGCGGCTCCCACCTGTCTCACCCATGCTCGTGGAGCGGGCGGGCTGGGCGGCGAGAATGGGGCAGGGTGATGCGGGTCAAGGCGGGCGGGCGGACGCCGCCCGCCGCATCCCGGGGCGGTTTTGCAACTGAGACGGCTGTCAAGGTGCATCCTGCGGACCGCAGCCAGCGGGCGGCTTGAGGGATCGGGGCGGCGAGCGATCATGGGCCCGCCGCGCCCTGTCACAAGGCATCTGCCGGCAAAAGTCCCTTGCGGCCGCGACATTCAATCCTGCCGGCCTGCGGGCCGGCGCGGCTGTCCAGGGCGCCCGCCTTCAAGCGGCCCCGACTCGATCCCGTCCCCTGCAAACGCCTCGCAGTCTGCCAGGCCGGCTCGGGCGGGAGCATACTCGCCGTGCTGCGCGTGCGCCCAGGCCAGCGTCGGAGGCCTGCCGGCCGCCTTTTGTAGGCCAGCCGCCTGCGGCGGCCTCCCTGTACAGCCAGGCGCTCTCCCGGCACACCCTGCGGCCCCTGCCGCCGCCACTGCGGGGGGACGGCAATGGCGGCATACGATGCGCCTTTTTCGGGATATGGCGGGCGTGAACGCTCGCATCTCCGGCACCGGCTGCGCCCCGGGCGCCCCGCTGCGCGCATCGCCTGCCGGAGGCCTGAGTGCGCGCGGCCCGCGCGCCGCCCGCACCGAACGGCATAAAGGCGGGCGCATGCGCCGCGGCGCGTGGAAAAGGGCGGCCGGAACGAGGGCACGGCCGCGGACGTCTGGGCTGCGGCGGGAATGGAGCATGCAAGGGCCGCCGCGCTGCACCGGTGCGCGGCGCTCGATGCATGCCTCCACTCGTGGGCGGCAAGGGTGGACGGCAGCGGCGCGCTGGGGGACGCGGCGGACGCGCGCGGCAGGATCGTGGGCGGGGAAGGGAACACGGTCAGCAGGAGCGCGATAGCGGCGACCGGGGCCGCGATGCAGCGGGACGTAGACGCGCTGCACAGGGCAGCCGTAGAGTTCGGCCTGGCGGCCAGGCTGTCCGGCATGGCCGCCGACGGGTGGGACATGGCCGAGAAGGCCTTTGCCCGCGCGGGGAACGGCGAGTGGAGGCGCATCGCGCGCGAGCGGTCGGGCGAGGGCCGAAAGATGGCCGGGACGCTGGGCGCATGGGCGGAAAGGTCGCGCTCGACGGCCGGCACGCTCGGGCAGTCGGCAGGCGAATGGGTGGCCGGCACGGCCGACTGGCCGGATGGCGCCGTGATGGAAGGCGGCCGCGGCAGGTGGACGGACGGGCAGGGCGAGCTGCAGGCCGCCGCCGCTAGGGAGCGGGGGCACGCAGAGGAGATGGTGCGGCAGACGCATGCGGCCGCGCGGGTGGCCGCCGGCGACCTGGAGCGGATCACACTCGAGGCCGGGCGGCGCACGGCCGCGCTTGGATGGGTTGCCTCGGCCGCCGACCGTGCGGAATCGGCCGAGCTGAGCGAGGCCGCAGCGGCGCTCGGGGAGGGGATGGAGGCGGGCCGGCAGGCTGAAAAGGGCCGATAGGGGGCGCATGGGCGTGGGCTGGGGCGTAGGCGGCCGGACGGCGGACGAGGACGACGGCGCGGCGGGCGTGTGGTCCGCGGCGGGGATGGAGCAGGCAAGGGCCGCGTCCGCGCGCCAGTGCGCGGCCATCGATGCGTGCCGGCATGCATGGACGGCGGAGGCCGAGTCGGGGACCGCCTTGCTGGAGGTGGTGCGGGCAAACGACGGGATCGTGGCGGGGCCCGGCGGGGGCGTGCGCCGCGGGCCGATCGCGGATGCGGCCGCCGCGCTGCGGCGGAGCATAGACGCGATGGAGCGGGCCGCCGTGGAGTTCAGCCAGGCCTCCAAGCTGTCCGACGTGGCGGCCGACGGGTGGGGCAGGGCAGCGGAGGCGTTCGGCAGGGCGGGGACGATCGATCGGGTACGGGCCGCGCGCGACCGCGCGGACGAGGCGCGCAAGATGGCGCGCGGGATGGAGGGGCATGCGGCGCGGTCCCGCGCGTCGGCCGCCTCGTTCGAGGAGGCGGCGAACGGATGGGTGGCAAGGTCGGCAGAGTGGGAGGACGGCGACACGGTGGTCCGCGGCAGCGACGGGTGGCCGGAAAGGCGCGACAGGGCGCAGGGCGTGGCGGAGGGGAGGCGGGCAAGGGCCGAGGACATGGAGCAGCGCACGCTGGCGGCGGCGCGGCTGGCCGAGGCAGAGTCGGCGCACCTGGCGGCCGGCACCAAGAGCCTCACGGCGGGGGCCGTGGCACTGCTGGAGAATCTGCAAGCGCCCGAGGCGGCCGCTGCGCTGAGGGACGGAATGGAGGCGGCCGCTAGGGCCGTGCGGGACAGGTAGCAGGGCTGCGGCATGCCGGCCTTGGGACGGCAGCCGTACATCCGTCGCGCGCGCCTGCCAATGCCGCCGCGCCGCCCTGGTGGACACGGACGACCTTGGAAGGGCGATGCCGCCGGCGGTTGCCGCCAGCCTCTCCGCCGCCTGCATTGGCGCAGCGCGTGCCGTTTCCATGCGCCGGGCTCGGGCGCGGATGCCGGGGCGCCTGGACGGCGGTCCGCCAAGAAGTTGCACGTATGGTGCGGGCGTGCGGGCGCGGCCGCGGGCCGCCATGCCCCTCATATGCCGCCGTGCCGCATCTGGCATGCTTGTTACTGACCCCTAGGCGGTTCGCGCGGTGACTGGGGCATGGGCAAGCGCATTGCAGCCGCCACTGCCGCGGGCGTCGTAGTCGGAACGCTTCTCATCCCACATGTCGCCGATTTTGTCGAGCCCATGCCGGCGGTTGCCGATTGCGGCCTCGTAGACGATGCCAAATAGCGTGATACTTGCATCCGCGATAGAACGGTTATGCGCACGCTCATCATTGTTATGGTTCCGACATTGACGGCCGGGATCTTTGCATCCTACTTTGTCGCACATGCAAAACGATCGCCGTGAATGACGCAGGGAGACCGACAGAGCCATTCGCACTGCCGTCGGGCTGCATGGCGCGTGCGCGATTGCACGGTGCAGGTGCAGCTGCGCTGCGCCCATCGGACGCATGGCAGTTGGCAGTTCGTGCCTTGGATGCGGTAGCAGGGGGCAGCATGCCAAGTGCTGGGCGGGCGGCACGGAGCGGGGCCATGAGCCGCCCGCCCTGCTCCCCGCATGATCGCGGCAGACTGCAGGGGGGTGGCGGGCATGGCGGCACCGCCCGTCCCCTGCTGCTCGGCGCTGCCATGCCGTCCGTCGTCGATGCGATCGCCTGCACGATCGCCGACCGGCGGAACGGTGGGAGCGCGGGAGCCGCCCGGCGGCCCGCAGCGGCTCGACATCGCACCAGAGGCGGCCGTACCCATACGTGCGGTGCAGAGGCCAAGGCGCATCGCACACGTGGACGGGGGCAGCGCGACCCTGTTCGGCGGCCACGGATGGCCGGCAGCATTAAGCCGCATGTGCCGCGCCGTGCGCTAGGGGGGGGGGGGGTGAGCGGGCGCCTCGCCCAAGGTGCATCCGCGCGTCGTCTTTATGCCGCTTCTTGCGGCCGAGCCGGGCGATGCGGGCGGCGGCGACAGGGAGTCGGCAGAGGCGGGAGCGGAGGCGGCGGCAGAATGCGGCACCCGGCACGCAGGTGCGTCCTGCAAGCCTTTCCCGCTGGCACGGCAGGGCGCCCGAGGCCGCCAGGCGAGTCGCATTCCACTCCGAATGACGTCCTTAACCTACCTTCCCGGCACTTAAATAGGGCATTTCGGCGCCCCCGCCCGTTGGCCCGCAAAAGTGGATGGCTCGACCGCGTCTCGCTGCGGATGCTCGGCAGCCAGTGGGCCTTTGTGTTCAGCCTGTTCTACGACCTTGAAGAGGCCGGCGCCCGCCTGGACCCGCTCATCCGAAGGTACCTCCCGATCGCCATCGCAACGTGCCTAGAGCTGTTCTACCGCCAGGTCGGGCAGCGCCTGTTCAATGCCAGCGCCCACATGCACACCCCCATCAACATCAGCATCACGCTAGCCCGCATGGACGAGTTCCGGCGCGTCCTGGGCCTCTTTACGCAGGCCGACCTGTTCTGGCACAACCGCAGGGTCCAGGGCGTCGACGACATAAGGTCGATCCAGGAAGATCTCGGCATGGAGAGCGTGTTCAAGGACGACCCAAGGCTGCTCGACGTGTCGCACCGGATGTTCGGGGTGCGCAACGACAACGCGCACGGGGCCGGCGCCGGGCGGTACGACGTGCACCTGTTCCTGTGGGCGCTGCGCAGGCACCTTGAAAAGGTCCTCGGGCAGCTGCCTCCCCTGCGAGCCGTCTTTTGGCTGATCGGCGCGGGCAGGGCCGACCGGCGCGGCGACCGGGATGCCGCCCTCGGGCTCTGCCGCAAGGCGGCCGAGGAGGCAGACGCCGCGGCCGCTGCCGGCGCCGACCCGTCGGCGTGCCACGTGATCGCCGGCAAGGCGGCAGAGTGGTCGGGCGATCCAAAAGAGGCCGAATCGCGGTACGAAAAGGCGATTGCGGCGGATTCCGGCAACGCAAACGCGCACGCCGCCATGGGGTGCATGCTAGCGCAGTCCGGCAGCGCGGACGGGGCGCTAGCCGAGTACGACAGGGCCGTCGAGATCGAGCCGGGCTACGCGAGCGCGCACATGGGCAGGGGACACGTCCTTGCGCGCCTCGGCCGGGAGGGCGAGGCCCTTGAATGCTACCGGCGGGCGGCCGAGGCGGACCCCATGGATGCCGAGGCGCACATTGCGGCCGGCGCCGTCCACGAGTCGCAGGGCCGGCCGGCCGAGGCCCTTGAAAGCTACCGGCGGGCGGCCGAGGCGGATCCAACGGAAGCAGAGGCAGAGATTGCCGCCGGCAGGGTGCACATGTCGCAGGGCCGGGCGGCCGAGGCCCTTGAAAGCTACCGGCGGGCGGCCGAGGCGGACCCGTCGCACAGCAAAACGTACATTGCCGCCGGCCGGGTGCACATGTCGCAGGGCCGGGCGGCCGAGGCCCTTGAAAGCTACCGGAAGGCGGCAGAGGCGGATCCAAAGGATGCCGAGGCGCACATTGCCGCCGGCCGGGTGCACATGTCGCAGGGCCGGGCGGCCGAGGCCCTTGAAAGCTACCGGAAGGCGGCCGAGGCGGATCCAAAGGATGCCGAGGCGCACATTGCCGCCGGCGCCGTTCACGAGTCGCAGGGCCGGGCGGCCGAGGCCCTTGAAAGCTACCGGAAGGCGGCCGAGGCGGATCCAAAGGATGCCGAGGCGCACATTGCCGCCGGCGCCGTTCACGAGTCGCAGGGCCGGGCGGCCGAGGCCCTTGAAAGCTACCGGAAGGCGGCCGAGGCGGATCCAAAGGATGCCGAGGCGCACATTGCCGCCGGCGCCGTTCACGAGTCGCAGGGCCGGGCGGCCGAGGCCCTTGAAAGCTACCGGAAGGCGGCGGAGGCACTCGACAAGAGGCAGGGCGGCGCAGCCGAATCCATGCAGGACAGCAGCGCCGCTCCCGATCCGGCCGGCACAAGGGATGCGGCCGGCCTCGCGCTGGATCGGCTGCGTAAAAGGCAGGGCCGGCTCCGCGCATGAGCTCAGGTCCCCTACCTGTGTGACGCCTAGGCCGGCGTGGACCTGCCGGCATCTTGGCGGCGTACCGCATGGCATGCGCTCCGTCTAGGACGACAGGCAATGCCGGGCGATCGCCGAGTGGTTTGCATGAGGGCGGTGCAGGAGGGGCCGGATGCGGACACACTGCCGACGGACATGGGCTGGCGGCGCCGCACGGCGCCGGCCTGGGCGTCGTTCTGCGCCAGCATGATGCTTGATGGCGGCTGTTTGGCAGCGGAAACGACGGCTAGGAATGGGCGTTTGGCGGATCGGTCAAACCCCAGTCGGGGACGGGTCGTGGACCCCCGTCCCCTGGTACTGCGGCAGGTCTAGCCGAGTCGTCTTGGCGCCATGAACCCGGACTTCCGGGTCATCGGACTTGCAGGGGGGCGGTACGGACGGCTTGATCGGCACATGCCAGTTGCCAGGCCTTCGCCTTCGCCTCTGCGGGGTGCCGCATCGCCGCATGCTCGGCGGCGGAGGCTTCGGAGGGTGCCGCAGCCTGGCGGGTGCAGGACGCGGCGCACGCAGCAATCGCGGCATCGACCGGCGGCTGTCGGCGCGGAGGCGGATCGATGGAGCTGCCTGGGACGGAGCGGCCCTGCTCCAGTGGGCTTGCGATGCCGTTCGTGGCATTACTCGAGGGGCTTGCGGGGACTGCCGGGCATGCAGGGCGATTGCAACGGCCACGGCCTCTTGGATCCTCGCATCCGCGGCCGCGGCCTCCACGGCCTTGGCCGCCTCCGCGGCCGCCCTGATGCTCGCATCCGCGGCCGCGGCCTCCACGGCCCTGGCCGCCTCCGCGGCCGCCCTGATGCTCGCCTCCGCGGCCGCCCTGATGCTCGCATCCGCGGCCGCGGCCTCCACGGCCCTGGCCGCCTCCGCGGCCGCCCTGATGCTCGCATCCGCGGCCGCGGCCTCCACGGCCCTGGCCGCCTCCGCGGCCGCCCTGATGCTCGCATCCGCGGCCGCGGCCTCCACGGCCCTGGCCGCCTCCGCGGCCGCCCTGATGCTCGCATCCGCGGCCGCGGCCTCCACGGCCCTGGCCGCCTCCGCGGCCGCCCTGATGCTCGCATCCGCGGCCGCGGCATCCGCGGCCGCCCCTTTACCCCCGCTGCCGCCGCCCGCCCGGGCCGCCGCGATGCACTCGGGCGGCATCGGGCCGTCGAGGGGGCCCCTCCCAGGCCTTGCCGGCTTCCCGGCGCCACCCCACCGGTTCGGCGCGACCTGCCCGACCTTGAATATGTCGGCCGGGTCGGCGCCGCGGGCGAGCGCGACGAACGCCTCGTCGAGCGGAATGCCCTGCTTGTCGCACGTGAGTATGAACGAGAGTATGACCGAGAACACCCTTGCCCCCTCGACGGTGCGGAGCTGGTAGCGCACGTTGCGCTGCGCGACGGGCACGCGCCGCACGTCGCTCTCGCCGGGGTTGTTCGTCGGCGGCATGTCCTTGAACATCAGGAACGTGACCAGGTTCTTGGCCGCGTTCTCTATCTCGACGCGCGACGGGTGGCCCTCTGGCAGGCGCCCCGCTATGTCCAGCGCCCTCTGGACTATGGAGTCGCGCTCCTCCTCGGGCGCCGTGTCCATCCCGCTTACGCGCTCGTACAGGGAGCAGAACTCGTGGTACGCCAACCTGACGGCGGGATCGTCGCTCACGATGGCGGCCTTCTTGAAGTTGTTGATGACATGGCGCCAGCACCGCTGGATCTCGCCGAGGATGATCTCGTACACCTTGTAGCCGTCGACGACGCCTGCCAGCTGGCGCGCGAACGCAAACTCCTCGTCGAATATGCCCTTGCCGCGCGAGGGGCGCGCCACGACCATGGCCGCGCACGCCACCGTGAGCAGCCACAGGTAGCCCTGCCTGCCGAACATGCGCATCGTCGTCTCGTCAAAGTGGCCCCATCCCGTGGATGTGAGCAGCCTTTCAAGGTGCTTCATGAACGGCTCGAGGATGCGCGCGGCCGCCCTGCGCCCGTTCCACAGCGCCGAGGCGCACGCCGACGTCCCGAGCAGGCTCTCCAGGTAGCGCGACAGCTTGCGGTCCGTCGCGGCAAGCGCGTACAGGACGAGCATCTTTGAGAGCATGACGGGGCCGAACCAGGTGCCCTTCAGGTCCGGCGCGTCCGGCGCGCGCGACCACTCGTGGCACTTTGAGCACCACAACCTGCAGACGATCAGCTGCCACACGTGGACGCGCCCGTCGTCCTCGCCGATCTCGACGAACGTCTTCGACTCGGGCTGCTTGGCCTGGTGGGCGTACGTGGCGCGGCCGCAGTGCAGGCACTCGAAGATGGGGTAGCGGACGACCTTTTCGGGCTTTAGGCGGTGCGAGGCGCCGGGGTGGCCCATGGGAGGGCCCAGCGCCGCATCGGGCTTGGGGCGCCCGCACGACTCCGCCTGCTCCCTGTCGAACGCCTTGGCCAGCGGGTTGTACAGGGACGGCATGCCGCGCCGGCTGTTGGGCGTCTCGTAGTACTCGAGCCTCTTCTTGAGCTTGCGCACCAGCGCCTCCAGCTCGGCCAGCTTGGCAAGGTCCTTGGGGTTGTGGTTGCCCTTTATGGCGTCGATCTGCCACTTGATCGCGTCGAGATCCCGCGACATGTCGTCTGCCGTGCGCAGGTGCCCGGCGCCGGCCTTCGCGAGCTCGACGGCCATCTCCATGAACCTGCCGGCATCTTCCGTCCTGGCAATGTCCGCCCGGACCTTGTAGTCCTCAAACTCTGCCTTGAGCCTGTGGACCAGGCGGATCAGACTTGCGATCTCGGCGCGCAGCAGGGCCTTTTCCCTCCCATGCGCATCCGGCTCGAGCCGTATCCGGGTGACGGCAGGGCAGCAGGCGCACATGACGTCTATGCTCCTCCCGCCGTCCTTGTCGACATGTGGCACGCCCGCCTCTCTCCCCCTCTCGACCCGTCCGGCCGCGCTCCGCTTATCATCTGCTGTGTAAACAATTCTTAACAATCTTGTAAAAAACCTGTGACTTGCCCTCCCGGGAGGCGCCGCCGAGGGCGGCCGCGCGCGGCCACATGGCCGCCGCCGTGCGCGGCTCCTGCCGGCAGCAGCGGCAGCAGGCTCAAGAACGCCGGCTCGGGGGCCGCGCGGCCACATGGCCGCCGTCACGCGGCCTCAAGATGCCGGCGGAACGGGCCATGCCCTGGCATGCGCACTAGGCAGAGGGGCGGCGGCACGCCTAGGGAGGGGCATGCGGATGGGGGGGACCTGAGCTCATGCGGCTCCGCGATGCGGGCGACATGACAAGGTATATTAAGAACACAGGTAGGGGTCGCGGCAATGGCAGGAAAGGATGACGCGACACAGATGGCGCCAATGACCGCGGAGGAAAAGGCCGAGTTTGACAAGGAGCGCGAGGATCAGCGCCGCCGACTCCGCGAGCGGTTCGAGAGGAGACTCGACGAACGCATCGATCAGCGCATCGATCAGAGCATCAAGCAGTGCATCAACGACCGGATATACTCGGTCTGGGACTAGGCCGCCGCGGGGTGGCCCCTCCCCTGTTTTCCATGGCTGGTGCGCCGTGGGTACAAGGCCGGTTTTTTTTTGCGGGCGACGGGTAGCCCTGCGCCGGACACGCCCTGCGACCCGGCGGGCCGCCGCCCCGTTGCCAATCGCAGATCGACCACACATCTCCGCGGATGCTCGGCGGCGGGGCGGGTCGTGCGATCTGCATGCGGCGCGGCCGGCCGACGCCGTTGAAAGCTGCCGGCGGGCGCAGGGACGAGAACGGCACCGCAAGCGTGTACCCGTCGGGCAAGGTCGCATGCTTGGGGGCAAAGTAGGTCGAGATGGCGGGCACGACGTGCACAGGCCGCACCGCCGCTGCGGGAGCGGTACGAGGTGGCGCCAGGCTCGGGGGTGTTCTCGGGGTGCCCTGTGGGGTCGAGGGGAGTAGTGGGACGGGGGATGGCGGCGGGGACGGCGAGGATGCCGCGTATCCGTCCACGTGTTTGCGCCGGGCGGCGCGGGAACGGGCGGGGGGGGGGGGGGGCGTGAGCAGGAGGACGCCGCCTCTGTGCAGGGGGCCGACCGTAGACGACATGCGCGCAGTCGTCGGCGACGCGTACAGGATGGCTATAGGGGCCAGCGAAGGGCCGGAAACGGGATGCGGCGGCGCCCGAATCGACGATGCGGCAGGCGGCCGACCCCGTGCGCCGGTTCCCGCATAATGCATGGGCATACAGGGCCCTGCCAGAGCCGGCAGTCTGCGATCGTATAAAAAACGCCGCAAGCGCGGCCCCGCATGCCTGGCAGGCCGTCGGCGAGGCGGGAGCGCCGGCAGAACTGGCAGGCGTACGGCAGGGCGGCGGCCAAGTACACGGCGGCCGCAAAGTCGCTGATCCGCCTCGTAGAGTCGGCAAGGGGCGCCGCATCCGCATGGTATGGCATGGACGAGCCTGCAATCGGCGGGGCCGCCCGCAAGGCGGCGGCCCAAATGTCGGCAGGCAGCGCGGACCGCAGGGATGCGGCCGAGAATCTGCTGAAGCTGTGCCGCCTTGACAGGGCGGGCCGCATCGAGATGCTTCCCGGCGTATGGAGGAGCGAGGTTGCGGCGGGGGCCGTGGGCATGGCGGCCCTGGCCAACATGGCCGCGGCCAGGTGGTCTGCAAGCGGCGCGCTGTCGAGCACGCCGGCGGCGCATGTAGTGCTTGCCGAGATGTCGGCATCGGATGCGTGGATGGACTTTGCCGCGAGGGTGTATGCCGCCGAGCGCGCGGCCGTCGGGACGGCGCTGGAGGCGAGGCCGGCGGAGGAGCGCGCGGCCGAGGCGGCAAGGAACGCCGAGCGGTCCGTGCCGACGCTGCCGCTGGAGGAATCCGAGGGGGGCGGCGGGGCGGCAGTCGGGGCGACGGGTGCAATGGGGCCGGGGGCGTCCGGCGGGCGGGCCGCGGAGGAGGGCGAGCGGGCCGCGGAGGAGGTGAGGAGGATTGCGGCGGGGGCGGATGCGAGGACGGCGGCGATGCGGCGCGAGGCGGCGAGCGTGTGGGCGGAGGCATCCGAGCTGTGGTCAAGGGTGCGCGAGGAGGCCGCGAGGGACGGCTACGCGTCCGCCGTCGCACTGGCCGCCGTGCAGGCAAAGACGGCAAAGGAGAATGCGGCGCGCCTGGGGGCCGCATAGCCGGATGCACTGCGCGCTTGGCCGCGGGGCACGGGCGCTGCATCGCCGGCGCGCACGGGGCGATCGAAAAGGCGCACGGGTGCGATTCCGCGGCGGCCGAACGAGGCGGCGGGCGTGCGGGGCGCTGCCGGCGGGCGCGGACGGCTTGAGGCCATGGTCCCCGCCGGGGAGGGGGGGGGGCGCCGCTGGCGACGGCGCGCATGGTGCAGCATGGCGGCCCCGATGTGCACGCGGCGCGCCACGGCCAATCTTATAGCACGGCGCCCGCGGCGCGGCGCAATGGCGGTGTCCTCGGCATGCGCGCTGTGCGGCCGCGCGTTCGAGCATCGCGGCCATTCTAGACACGCCTTCTGCAAGCACTGTAGGGCCAAGGCCGACAGAAAGGTCGGCAGGGCGCGGATCGTCAAGTGCGGGGAGTGCGGCAGGCCGTTCTCTGCGACGGCCAGCAGGGCCCGCTACTGCTCCGATCCGTGCCGCTCGGAGGCCCTGCGCAGGTACAACCGAGAGTACATGCGGCGGTACGTGGCAGACCCCGAGAAGCGCGCCATCTGCGCGGCGCGCACAAGGGCATCCGCGGCCGCCCGCAGGGCAAGGGCCAGGGAGGACAAGGAGGGGCGGGGGCAACAGGGGCCCCGGCGGCAGGCCGGCCCAGGCGCAGCGAGCCGGCCGCGCGCCGCGCCGTCCGGCACGGGCGTATGCGCGCTGTGCGGCCGCGCGTTCGCGCAGTACGGCCGTACGGCCCATTCCTACTGCAAGCGATGCACGACAAAGGCCGACAGGGAGATCGCCAGGGTGCTGCGCGTGGACTGCAGGGAGTGCGGCAAGGAGTTCTCGACGACCAATCGAATCGTCCGCTACTGCTCGGATGCATGCCGCGCAGCCGGCAAGGCTCGCGGCAAGCGCGAGAGCAACCGCGAGCGCATGGCCGACCCCGAGAAGCGCGACCTAGCGGCGGCGCGCATCAGGGCGGGAAAGGCCGCCCGCGGCGGCGGCGCACGCGGGTGATGCGCGCGCCGGCGCGCCTCGGGACGCCTCTTCCGCAAGAGCCCGCCTCGGGTCCGCACCAGCCAATCTTGTAGGCGAATTAAATGCGCGGCGCAACGGAGAGGGGGATGGGCCTGCCGCCTGCATGCTGTGCGGCAGCGCGTTCGCGCAGTACGGCCGCATGCCTAACGCCGGCAGGTGCAGATCTTGTGGGGCCGGTAGGCGCCTCGGCCTGTCCGACGCGCACTTTCCAATGCCCATGGTGGCGAGGGCACCCGTCCGCGGGCCTGCAGGGGTGCAGGGATCACGGGGCGAGCGGGGCCTGCGCCCTCTCCTCCGCCACATGCGCCCGCCGCGGGTCGCCTCGGCCTGCCGACCTGTCCCCCACAGGCGCAGTCCGGCGGGGAGGCGGGATGAACCACTTTTGGGATGCCGCAAGGCGCCGCCGCCGCCAGCACATTAAATAATACGGGGGGGGGGGGGGGGGGCGCCGCCAACGGAGCAGAGGCAAATTGAACCGTCATAGGGTCTCACCGGATCGACTGCGATCGCCGTTGCCGGCTGCGGGCGGGCACCGAGAGGGGGGGGGGGGGTGGCGGATGCGGCAACCGTCCGAAATGCCCCCGCCAGCCTAGGGGCATCGGCGCGGCATCAACACGCGGCTCGGCATGCCGCCGCGCGCCGCGCCTTGGCGCCCTTGCAGTAGCCGCCCTGGCGATCGCACTGGCCGCCACGCTGCCGCAGTCGGCTGTCTGGGACGGCGATGCCGGCGACGGCAGTAGCAGCCAGCCAGTCCTGCACATGGACCGCGCCGCCCATGATGCCCTTACGTGGCCCGTGCCGTTGCAGCTGCTGCCGGCAGCGCATGCAAACCACCCGGCCGCGTATGGGGACTACTACTGGCCGTGCGCCTGGTATCCACATGAAAGCGGCCGGTCAGGCGCACAACACTCGCCCCGCCTGGACTTTCAGGACACGCCCGACGACACGTACAAGATCGGCGACACTATCAACATCCGGAGTGATACTAGCCAAGGGCCAAAGAATCCCTCGGCCGTCTATCCCCACACGCGGCTTGCACTCGAGACGGGGGACGTCGACCGGTTTGCCGTCTACCAGAGGGAGAATGGCATATCGCAGGTCTACTACAGGTACACCGTCCAGCCTGGCGACTATTCCGACGATCTGGACTACAGGGCGCCCACTGGTGCAGAGTGGGGCGGAGCGATGCACTGGGGGGAGCCCCGGGGGGAATACCGAAACAAAAACATAGAGCAGCATGACGACACTGAGGCTGTCAACTGCTGGCTGTCGACTCCAGGCACCAACGACTACAGGGGCGTCGACTCGCTTTCGGTAGGACACACCGTTATAGTCGACGGCATCATTCCGCGCGTCGAGAACGTCACAATGGCAAGCGGCGCGTACGGGGCCGGCTCGCAGCTCAACGTCACCGTCAGCTTTGCCGAGCCGGTCGTCGCGTACGGGCTGCCGCCGTCGCTGGTCCTTGCGCTTGACGGCGGGAACAGGACGATCCCGTACCTGGATGGCAACGAGACGAGCTCGCTCGTATTCAGCTATGCGGTGGAGCCGAACGACCTTGCCGACGGCCTCGAGTACGCTGGAACGGGGGCCCTCGTCCCTGCGGCCGGCGGCACCCTGACGGACTATGCCGGCAACAACGCAAGCCTGGCGCTGCCCGAGCCCGGCTCGCCCGGCTCGCTCGGCGCCACCTCAAACGTCAGCATAACTGCCGCATCGGGAGAGGTGGATGCGGTCGGCTCGCCCCTGCCCAACGGCACGTATCCCGCGGGATACCGGATTGAAATCGCAGTCAACTTTACCGAGCCCGTCGTATACTCGGGCGCGGCTCCGCCGTCGCTGGTACTCGACTTCAGCGGCTCTAACCGGACGGCCTCGTACGCGTCGGGCAACGACACGCGGTCACTCGTGTTCGCATACGCGGTGCAGTCCGGCGACCCGCAGGTCGCACGCCTGGACTATGCGGGGGCAAGCGCGCTGCAGGCCGGCTCTGGCCTGAGCGACAGGGCCGGCGATGCAGTCGATACCGTCCTGCCCTGGCAGAGCGGGGCAGGGCAGCTCGGCAGCTCGCGGAGCATCGCAATAGACACGGAGTCCGCCGCATACGTCACGGCGGTCGGCTCGCCCGGCGGCGACACTGCGTACAAGCTCAACGACACCGTCCGCATCGCCGTCGACTTTTCCGCCCCCGTCGCCGTCGCGGGCGCGCCGTCGCTCGCGCTTGCGACCGATCCGCCGCGAAGCGCCTCGTACGCGGGCGGCAGCGGCACCGGCACCATAGAGTTCAACTATACGGTGCGGCAGGGCGATGCGGCCGCCGGCCTGGACTATGCCGGCGTCCGGGCCCTGTCCCTGGAGGGCGGCGCGTCGATACGCCTTGACGCGCAGGGAGGCAGCGGCGCAAGCGCCCTCTTGGCCCTGCCGGCGCCAGGCGGGCCGGGCTCGCTCGGCCACGCCAGGGACATTGCAATAGACGGCGCCGCTCCGAATGTGACGGGCGTCGCGCCTGCGAGCCCCGACGGCACGTACGGCACGGGGCGCATCGTCTCCATCGCCGTGGCCTTTGACGAGCCCGTATTCGTCGAGGGCGAGCCCGCGCTGAGGCTGGCGACCGTGCCGCCGCGCAGCGCCTCGTACGCGGGCGGCAGCGGCACGGCAGAGCTGGCGTTCTGGTATGCGGTGCAGCCGGGAGACTCGGCGCCCCGCCTGGGATACGCGGGCGAGGGCGCGCTCGACCTGGGCGGCGGCGCCTCGTCGATCTCGATCCGAGATGCCGCCGGCAACGCCGCAAACCTGACCCTGCCCGCCCCCGGTTCGAACCGCTCGCTGGACGCCTCGGCAAGCATCGACGTGCACGGGCACGAGGCGCCGATGATTGCCGCGGCGGCCGGCCGCGCCGGCAGCGATTCGCCCAACGGCGCGGTGGCCTTTGAGCTGGGCGGCACCACGTACGCCGCCGTCGCAGCGTCTCATTACGCCGCCAATGATCTAACTGGTGCTGGTGGCGGCGGCGTGCAGCTGTTCCGCGTGGACGGCAGCGGCGCGCTGGCCGCCGCCGGCGTGATCAGAGACGATCAGGGTGCGCCAGGCCTTGCAGTAGTAGTCGATATCGATGCGCTCACCGTGGGCGACACCACATACCTCGCCACGTCGTCATGGGATGCACACGGCGTGCAGCTGATCCTTGTGGACAGCAGCGGATCCCTCTCGGCGGGGGCGCGGGCGGAGAACGGCCAAAACGGCTTCGACGCGCTCTACGGATCGGAGGGTGTCGACATCTTTGCCATGAACGGCACCGTATACGTCCTTGCCACGTCGAGCAATGCGGGGGACGGCGGCGTGCAGCTGATCCGCGTGGACGGCAGCAGCCTGGAGCGCGCATACTCGCTCAAAACGTCCAACGCCAGCGCGCTCGTGCAGGCCGGTGCCTTGCCCAGCAGTGGCGCACTGGCACTGAATGGCGCTAGTGGAGTGGACGTGTTCGAGATGGCCGGCGACGGCAGCGGCGGCGCGTCCGGCAACCGCACCTACGCCGTCGTCGCCTCGACGGAAGGGTGGGGCGGGATGGGCGCCGTGCAGCTGATCCGCGTTCATGAAAACGCCACGCTGGAGCCGGCCGACTCGCTGCGCAAGGTCAACAACACCGATCTGGAACTGCAGGGCGCCAAAGGCATAGACGCGTTCAAGACTGCCGGAGGAAGCACGTTCGCCATCGTGGCCGGGTACGCCGACAACGGCGTGCAGCTCGTCCGCGTGCACGAAAACGGCACGCTGGGGGCGGCAGGCTGGCTCCGCGACACTACCGCCCTGACCCTAGAAAAGCCCAGGGCGGTCCGCGCGTTTGACATGGGCAACCGCACGTACGCATTAGTGACCTCTGAAATCGACGACGGCGTGCAGCTCGTCCGCGTGCACGAAAACGGCACGCTCTCCCCGGCCGGGATGGTCGTCAAGGGCCCTGGACTCAGCCTCAACACGGCCCACGGCGGCATCGACGTGTTTGCTGCGGGCAACCACACGTACGCCATCGTGACCTCCCAGGACAGAGTCGCCTACATAACCAGCACTCCTCATAACAACCTCAGAGGAGAAGTCCAGGTGATCCTGCTCTCGCCGGCGTCCGTGGAGAGCGTATCGACATCCCTGCCCGACGACGGCGAGTACGGGGAGGGTCACCGGTTCAACGTCACCGTCGGCTTTGACGCTCCGGTGTCTGTCTCGGATCCGCCGCCCTCGCTGGTGCTCTCGCTAGGCGGGGGCGGTGGCGCAAACGGCGCTGTGACCAGACTTGCCGCGGAATACCTGGACGGCGACGGGACGGACTCGCTCGTGTTCAACTACACGGTGGGGCCCGGAGACGAGGCGTCCGGCGCCCTGCGCCACGCGAGCGCCGGCTCGATGGCGGTGCTCGGCGACGTGGCGGACGCGCGGGGAAAGGGCCCCTCGAACAGGCTGGTGATGCCGCCGTCCCAGGGCGACGTGGTCGTGGATCTGTTCGACCCCGGGCGGGGCCCCGCGGCCGCCGACCTGGATCTGCCGGGACCGCAAACCCTCTTGCAGAACGTCGTACTCGACGGCGCCGCGCCGCGCGTGGTCGGCATCACAGAGGCGGATCCAAAGGGAGCCGCGTACGTGAAGGACGACTCGATCGGGATCGCGATCACATTCCACGAGCCCGTCGTGATCTCGGCAGGGGCCTCTCCCTCGCTCCGCCTTGCGCTCGGCGGGGGCGCCACGGCCGAGGCCGGGTTCGACCGCCTGTCCGTCGGCAACCGCACGCTCGTCTTTGCCTATGCGGTGGAGGACGGCGACATGGCGGATCTCCTCGACTACGACGGCGCCGGGGCCCTGTCGCTCCCCGGCGGCGGGACCGTGGCGGATGCGGTCGGCAATCCTGCCGACTTGACCCTTCCCTTTTCCGAGGGGCGGGGGCTGCTCGCCGCGGCCGGGATCGAAATCGACACCGAGCCGCCGCGCGTCGCGTCCGTGTCCTCGCCCGACAGGAGCGACATGTACGTGGCGGATGCAAAGATCAACATTACCGTGACCTTTGGCGAGGACGTCTACGTGACGGGGACGCCGATGCTGGCCCTCTCGACGAGCCCCGCCAGGAGCGCATCGTACGTCGGGGATGTGGACGGGGATGCCGATCTCGAGTTCCTCTACACGGTGCAGCCAGGCGATGCCGCAAATCCCTTGGACTACGCGAACCGTAGCGCGCTGATGCTTAGCGGCGGAACCATACGGGACAAGGCCGGCAACGCTGCCGTACGCGAGCTGCCCCCGAGCGGAGGTTCGGACTCGCTCGCGGCCTCGGGGATTGAAATCGACGCCGTGGCGCCCGAGGTGGTGCTGCCGGCCGAGGCCGAGTTTCGGGACCGCATACGCGTCACGTTCGACGGGTCCGTCTCGTCCGGCAGTACGAAAGCCTCGGCCGGCTGGTCGATATCGGGGCCGAGCGCGGAGGGCTTGTCCATAGCGGATCTTGACCCGATCCGGCCGAACGAGCCGCTCACCGAGATCGTGCTCGTACTCGACGGCCACCTACCCGACACGGCCCCGAACATCGCACTTTCCTACAACGCCAGCGCCGGCGGCATTGCGGACAAGGCCGGCAACCGGCTGCAGGACCTGGTTGGAATCGACGTGGCCGACCGCATGCGGCCAGAGTTCGTCGAGGCGCTGATCACGGGGCCGCGCGAGGTCACGATCGACTACACCGAGCCGGTCGCCGCCTCGCCTGGCGCCTACTCTGACCTTGACATCGGGGGAGTCGTGCGAGCGCTGGAGCCGCACGACACTGC
This sequence comes from Cenarchaeum sp., assembly GCA_965242695.1. Classification (GTDB taxonomy): domain Archaea; phylum Thermoproteota; class Nitrososphaeria; order Nitrososphaerales; family Nitrosopumilaceae; genus Cenarchaeum. The sequence goes on from CBDESU010000001.1 coordinate 834,072, forward strand.
GGCCCTCCGCCAGCATGTGCTCGGCTTTGTCGGCGCCGAGGCGCCCATCCCGGAGCCGCCCAGTACAATAACGATAGACGGGCGCGCCGTGCTCGACGAGGCCGATCCCTCGAACCCGCTCGGCAACGTCTCCGACACCGTGGAGATCCGCGACGGGCGGGTGCTGGAAGTGCACTCGTCGAGGATCACCGACCCCGACACGGCCGTCATTACGTACACCAGAAACGCCGCGGCGCCTCGGGACGCCTACTCGTCGCTCGTGGTCGCCGGGCAGCCTAGGAACATAACGGATCTGGACGGAGCCGGCGGCGACGGGCACTTCCACACGATCACATTCTCGCCCGGCGGCGCGCCGCCGAACGCTACCGGCAGCGTCGACATCAACGGCTCTGCCGTCGTGTCACCGTCGAAGCCCGGCATGCGGCTCGGCGATGCCGCGATTACGGCCGCGCTTGCAGACGGCCAGTCCCCCTCTGCGCTCAGCGCCGCGGCCGTCTCGCTCGACACCATACGGATCTCATTCGACGAGGCCATACTGGCACCGGGCACGAGCGCCGCCGGCTGGTCGGTGTCGGGCGGCGATGCGGCCGGCCTTGCAGTCGCATCGAGCCGGGATGCCTCGGATCCGTCAAACACGCTCACGCTGACCCTCGACGGCCCGCTGCCAGACACCGCGCCGGACTCGATAACCCTTTCGTACCACCCTGCCGCCGGCAGCGTAGAGGATGCGGCAGGCAACGCGCTTGTCGCCTCGTCGATTGCCGTCGCCGACGGCATCGCCCCCGCCATCAGGTCTGCCGTCTTTTCGGGGCCCAACGAGGCCGAAGTACGATACACAGAGCCCGTGTGGGCCTCGCCCGGCGCGTACGCATCCGTCGCGCTGGACTCGGGCGGGGATCCGCGCCCCGTCACGGATCTTGAGGGAAACGGGACGGACATGCACACGGTATCGTTCGACGGCAATCCCGTGGGCCTGGACGAGACCGGCTCGCTAGAGGTGGACGCGGCGGCCATTCGGGATGAGGCCACGCTCCCGCTCGGCGAGGACGGCCCGATCGAGCTGGGCGACACCCAGCCGCCGTCGGTCAGAAGCGCCACGGCCGTCTCGCTCGACACCATACGGGTCGTATTCGACGAGCCCGTGCTGGACCCGGGCACGGGCGCCGGCGGGTGGTCCGTATCGGGCGGCGATGCGGCCGGCATTGCAGTCGCCTCTAGCCCGGATATCGCGGCGCCGTCGGGCATGCTCACGCTGGCCCTGGGCGGCCAGCTGCCGGATACGGCGCCGGATGGGGTATTGCTCGTGTACGATCCGGCCGCCGGCAGCATAGAGGACAGGGCCGGCAACGCGCTTGCCGCCTCGTCGACTGCCGTCGCCGACGGGATCGCCCCCTCGATCGCATCGGCCTTTGTCGCGGGGCCCAGCGAGGCCGAGGTACGGTATACGGAGCCCGTGTGGGCCTCGCCCGGCGCGTACGCATCCGTATCGCTGTCCTCGGGCGGGGATCCTCGCCCCGTTGAGGGGCTGGAGGGGAACGGGACTGCGGCGCACACCGTCTCGTTTGGGGGCGAGGCTGTCGGGCAGGGGACGACCGGCTCGCTCGTGATGGATGCGACGGCGGTGCGGGATGCGGCCATGCTGCCGATCGGCTCGGACGCCGTGCTCAGGGTCGGACTGGCAGGCGAGGCGCCTGCGGTGGTGCAGCCAGGCGAGGCCACTGCCAAAGCGGTGTTTGCGGCCCGCAACACCGTATCCATAGCGTACTCTGCGCCGCTGGGCCCCCCGGCGGGCCACTCCGGCCCCGTGTACACCGAGGTTGCGATCAGCGGGCAGGGCGGAGGCGCCCGCCCCGTGTCGGGCGTAGAGGGGCTGGGAACCGCAATGCACACGGTCGCGTTCGGCGGGGCCGGCGTGAACGGGAGCCAGACGGGGACGATCGTACTTGCAGTCGGACTAGAGGGGGCGGCCGGCGGCGACAATGGCGACCGGCCGCGGTTCGCGGCAGGCGCGATACCAGTGGCGTCGGGCAGGACAATTCAGACAGTCCTGCTCTCGCAGCCGCAGCAGGGGTCGCAAATGCCGGTCCGGATCGAGCCCGACGGCTTTACCCGGACGGTCGACGGGACGGCGGCCGGCAGTTCGGCGCGCCTTACCATCAACGTGACGGGCCTGGCCCAGCCATCGGCCGATCCGGGCACGGCCGTGTTCCCCGCAGAGGCAGTCACGCTGGCCGCCTCTTTCGCCCGGGTGACGTTCCCGCCAGGCGTGACCGCAACGTCCGTCCCCGCCGGCGGCGCAATCTCGCTGTACGTGGACGCCGTCCCAGCCGAGAACGCCACCTCTGCCCTGGGCTATCCTGCCGCAGGCGGGCTCGTCCTGCGGACGATCGTAGAGGTCGGAGGCGACACGGCGCCCGTCCTGTTCGACAGGCCCGTCCGAATATCCCTGGACGGCCAGGCCGGCGGCCGCGCGTTCTACATCGAGGGCGGCGCCACGGGCGGCACGATCGAGCCGATCGACCTGGCATGCGCGGCCGACGACACGGAGCGGGTCCACCGCCAGCTTGACGGCACGGGCGAGTGCCGGATCGAATCGGGCGACGACATGGTCATCCACACGTACCACCTGACGCGGTTCGGCACCGTCGCATCCGATCGCGGCACGCCGCCTCCCGTCGTCCATACGTGCTCGATGCGCCTAGCCGCGGCCGACCTGGCCGTGGGCGCGACCGCGGGCGCCTATTCCAAGGCGGTCCAACAGGCCGTGGTCAACTCTGGCTCGCAGCCGTTCGACCGCGTCGCGCTCGATGCGACCCCGTGGTACATCGACCCCGTCTCGGACATGCCGGGCACGGATGCGCCGTCCCTGCCGGCCTCGCTTACAGTGACGAGCGATGCGGAGCAGGGCGGGCAGTTTGCGCCGCTGCCGGGCGCCGTCGCGGACGGGCTCGGCGGCGGGCAGGAGGAGGCACTGTGGCTTGCGATCAACCTGACGGGGCACGCCCAGGTGAACGGCACCCGGCTTGTGCAGGATGTCGCGTACACGGCCGAGTGCGGCGGCCCGCCGGGCTGATCCCCCGCGCGCAGCCGGCGCGGGCCGGATATGGGCTGCGCGGCCGCGCCCCTGCGCCGCACGGCGGCCCATGCGGCGCCCGCCAGTCTTATAGGATGCCTCCCGTTGCGCGACGCAATGGCAGAGCCTGCCTCCTGCAAGCTGTGCGGCCGCGCCCTTGCACTGCCCGCCCCGTCGCTCGTACTGCGGGCAGTGCAGGGCCAGGGCCCTGCGCTGGTACTCGCGGTTGTAGCGCCGTGTAGACTCGGCGCGGCACTCTTTTGAGCAGTAGCGGGCGATCCTGCTCATCGTGGTGAACCTCTTGCCGCACTCCTTGCACCTTGCGCGCAGCTTTTCGGCGATCGCCCTGTCGGCCTTGGCGGTGCACCGCTTGCAGTAGATGCGGCGCTCGTCGCGCCCGCGCTGCCCAAGGCTGCGCCCGCACAGGCTGCAGGCGGTCCGGCCCGCCATCGCCCCGTGCCCTGAATTGCGGGCTATAAGGCTGGCGGGAGCCGCAGCGCCGGCGCGTGCGCCCCGCCGGATCGGTCCGGACTCGGCATGCCTGCACGGGATCGACTCGTCGCGCACGGCGCCTTCCCGGGCCGTCCCTCCGCACGCGCGCGCCGGATGCGGGCGGGCGCGGCGCCGCGCATGCCGGAGCCCGTCCCGGGCGCGTGCGGCAGCGCGGCGGCCGGGCGTCCGCAGCCGCCCGGGCCGCCAGCGGGGGAGCCAGCCCCCTCAGCCGCGCCGCCTGCGCTGCGCGAACCCTGCGCGGCGGCGCGGGGGGATCCGCACCTTGGCGACCCTTGCCGAGGCCGCGGCCGCCCTGGCCGACGCATCGGCCACGGCGCGCAGGCCGGCCTCTTGCCGACTGCGCAGGATGCCGCCGGGGCCGTCCGCAGCGGCGGTAGCCGGAACGGATGCGGACTCTACGGCGCTTACGACGACCTCTGCAGCGGCGGCCACGGCCTCGGTGGCCGCCTCGACGGCCGCCGTCGCAGCGGATACGGCCGCATCGACCGCAGCCGCGCTGTTCTGTGGTTTCATAAAAAGCGGCGGGCCCGCTGCCTATAAGGAGTTCCTATACAATGTTCAGCTTGGGCGCCATGATGGCACGGCCTGACATGTACCGAGGTAGGAGCGGCAGGCGGGCGTCGGGCGCCTAGACATGCGGCGTAGTGAGGGCAGGGGCGACGCGTCCCTGTAGGCCATTGGACCTCCTGCGGAGGGTGGGTTGGGGGAGGAGGGACACTGTCGGCACGCGCGTCCTCCCTGTAAAACACCCTTTCGTTCAGGTACCGCGTTGCATAACCAAGTGTTGACGCCTACGGCATAGTGGCACGTAGGCGTCAAGATGGCCCTTATGCAACACGGTACGTTCATGAGCAGCAACCCGTGAGGCCTGTAGTCTGATGCCGGGCAGGCGGCGATCGACATGCCTGCCGAACTGCCGCACGGCGTGGCACGGGCCACTGCATAGGGCCTTTGGCCGGGATACTTGACCCGATATGGAACTGGCACCGGCGGCGGGGGCCGTCCAGGCACCGTCACTTGCACTATGCATGCCCGTCCATGCCTGCCACTAGTTGCGCTCGGCCGCTACCGTACGGCTTCGTCCCCCTGCCTCGCGTCAGTGACGTGTGATTGGGCGCATCACAGCCGTCAAACGATGCACCGGGCGTAGATTTAATTGGCCCTTTGGTCTACATTTCTCAACACGGGGGGCAAGGTCCCGTATGGGGTGTGGCTTACATGCGCGAGACTACTTGTGTGGTGATCGTGGCCGAAAAAGCCGATCATGGAGAGTGGACCGCTCTTCAGGCCGGCTCCGAGATCGAAAGCCCTAAGGTGAACGTCGCTCTCAAGGCCGACAGGGAGAGGTGGGCGGCCAAGATCGGGGCCCGCGAGCGCGCTAACGTGCACGCTGGCGGATCGCTGGACTCCGTGGCGCCCACAGCAGGATGGGTTGCGGTCGCACGCATCACGGGAGGCGACCTACAGAGATGAGTGCCATGAATTGGGCCGAGATACGCGCACGCGCCGCTAGGTTTGCAAACGATTGGAAGGGCGCCTCGTACGAGAGGGGTGAGGCGCAGTCGTTCTACGACGATTTTTTCCGCGTCTTTGGAAGGGATCGGCGCCTCGTTGCGGCCTTTGAGAGACAGGTCAAGAGGCTGGACACGGCGAAGTCTGGGTTCATTGACCTCTTGTGGCCGGGCGTACTCATTGCCGAGCACAAGAGCGCCGGCTACGACTTAGACAAGGCGATGAGGCAGGCCGAGGAGTACGTCGTCTCTCTGCCCGAGCCAGAGTTCCCGCGGTATCTCCTCGCATGTGACTTTGAGCAGTTCTTACTCGTCGACTTGGAAAAGCGCACCGAGAGTAGGTTTCCACTTTCCGATCTGCCGGATCACGTGGGCGAGTTTGCGTTCATGGCCGGAAGGGGGCCCCCTCCCCGGTCCGGTGCGGAAAGGCCCGTTGACATAAGGGCATCCGCAATGATGGGAGAGATATTCACAATGTTGAGCCACCAAGGGTACTACTCGCCTCATGTGGAGCAGTTCCTAGTTCGCCTCGCATTTTGTATGTTTGCTGAGGATACAGGAATATTCGACAAGGGGATATTCGAGGCGTACGTCCGAACGCGCACCTTGCCGGATGGCTCCGATCTCGGCCCACGCCTTGTCAATCTCTTCGAGGTGCTCGACACGCCGGGGGCCAGCCGCCAGGGCAACCTTGACGACGACCTCAAGGCGTTTCCATACGTGGACGGGGGGCTTTTTGCAGGGCAGATTGCGATTCCGGCATGCGACGCAGATCTGCGCCGCCTAGTCCCGAGGTCGTGCGAGTTCGACTGGTCCCGCGTATCTCCTGTGATCTTTGGCAATCTCTTCCAAGGCGTCATGGATCCCGTTGAAAAGCACAGGGAAGGGGCCCACTACACGACAGAGCGGAACATTATGCGAGTGATTGGGCCTCTCTTTCTCGATGAACTAAAGGCAGATGCCAATGCTCTACTCTCGGACGACTTTGGCAATCTCTTCCAAGGGGGGGGGGGGGGGGGGGGGGGGAGGAGTGGCCCTACTTCTCATAAAAAAGAGATCGAGCGGTTTCAAGGCCGATTGTCGGAACTAAAGTAGTAAACGAGTTAGGGAATGAGAGTATACGGGGACAAATCTTGGTTGTAGCGGCCAATAGACGGCAATTTTGGCGTCAACGAGGCAAAAAACCGCCCGAATGTCGCCAAACGGGCAGGGGCCACCAATTTTATGGCGCAGGAACATTTTGGGGTGACACTGCAGGGGAAATCGACCTGAAATTGGCAGGAAGGTTCGGGGCCGCGGGCCCGCCGCGCGTCCCGCGGCGGCGCGTGTGATGCCAGCGCGCGGATCAGTTGTAGTACGGAGAGTGCACGACCTTTTTTTCCACCCTGACGGTGCAGCGGCGCGGCCTCGGCCTGTTCTTGTCCCTTGCATACGAGGCGATCGGCACGATCAGGGCGTCGTCGCTCAGCAGAACCTTGCGCACGCCCTTCTTCAGGGCTTCGGTGTCGGCAAACGCGATGTTGGCAATCGCCTTGCGTATCACGCGCCACTGGATCTCGATCGAGTTGAGCTCGGGCGTGTACGGCGGCAGGTACACGAGGACCAGGCGGCCGCCGAACTCTTCCTCCAGGCTCTCAATGTTGCCTGCATGGTGGGCCGATGCGTTGTCGAGGATCGCCATGACCCACTCCCTGCGGGCCAGCTGCTTGCGCAGGAACCACTCGATGGCTTCGCTGTTGATCTTGTCAAAGAACTCTATGTCCAGCTCCCCGTCGTACAGGGCGCCGAGCATGTGGGTCCTCTTGCGGGACAGCGTGACGGGCGCAAACCGCGTCTTTCCGGTCGGGTACCAGCCGCGCTGCATGTTCCACCCCGCGATGAGCGAGGCCGAGTCGATCATGCAAACCGAGCAGCCCTTCCGCCACCCCCTCATGGCGGCGACCCTGCGCTTGAACCTGGCCATTTCCTTCTTGGTGGCCGCCTTGGGGTGCCGCGGCCGCGGAACCCTGCTGGACAGCCCGATGCGGTGCAGCAACAGCTGCATCCCGCGCACGCCGTAGTCCACCTTGAACTCCCTCTTGACGACGGGAATCAGACGCCGCGCCGTCCACGCGTCGCCCGAATAGCCGTGCTTGGCGGGGCCCTCCTCGACTATCTCGTACAGCTTCCTGCACTGGTCGTCGTCAAGGCGGCACCTTGCGCCCTGCCTCTTCTTGAGGTCTAGGGCTGAGGGGCCCTCGCGCGCAACGGCCAGCAGCCAACGGTGCACGGTCGAGTATGGTACCTCTAGCTCGGCCGCAATGGCCGGAATCTCCATGCCCTTCTTGCGTTTTATGCATGCCTTGATGCGGTCTGCCTTTGTCCTGTTGGTTTCCTTCTTGAGCATCTTCTTTAGCTTGCCCACGGGATAGTTGATCAAAAGCTTTCCGCCCTTGGGTATCTCCTTACTTATTCTCATTGCCCGGCAGCGATCTACACCGTGTTTTTAATGTATGCCGCCCCGGCAGGCCACGGCCACCTGCCCCCCTGCATTCTCTCATCTTTAGACTCGTTTACTAAGCTACTCGATCCGGCATGTGGGTCTGGAAATTTTCTGATCATAGCATACCGCGAGATCCGGCGGCTCGAGCTGCGCGTTATTGCCACTCTGCATGATGTCAAAGACCAGCGGCTTGATGTTTCATCTCTCTCAAAGGTTGACGTAAGCCAGTTCTTTGGAATAGAGAAGAACGAGTTCTCGGCCCGCATAGCAGAGGTGGGTATGTGGATGATGGATCACCTCATGAACCGCGAGCTCGGCGACATGTTCGGACATGCGTACAGCCGAATACCGATCCGCAAGTCGCCGAGCATCACCATCGCCGACGCATTGGAAGATGATTGGGGGGCGGTGCTGCCGCCGGAGCTCTGCTCGTACGTGCTGGGCAATCCGCCGTTCGGCGGCGCCAAGGTCATGACAAAAGCACAACGCGCCCAAATCCGCAGCATCGCTTCCGCGGGTAGGGGCGAGCGTAGCGGCATTCTAGACTACGTGTCCGGTTGGTTTATCATGGCATCTCGCTATGCAAAAGGGTCAACCCGTATCGGCCTCGTTGCGACTAGCAGTATCGCACAGGGCGAACAGGTGTCGCAGCTGTGGCCCACAGTGCTAGGATCTGGCCTTGATATCGTCTTTGCCCACCAGCAGTTCAAGTGGGGATCGGATGCTAAGGGCAAGGCGGCCGTATCAGTAGTCATAGTGGGGATGGCAAGAGATGCCGGTGGCGAGAAGAGGCGGCTATACTACCACGGAGGCGGCACTACCGCGCTGGAAGAAAATCCGATGCATATATCTCCATATTTGATAGGCTCTGCGAAACCCCTCCCGTTAGTAGCTAGCGCCATAACAACACTCAACGGCTTGCCGCCCATGGAGATGGGATCAAAAGCGATCGATGGTGGATACTATATACTCAGCGACAAGGAAAGGAAAGAGTTTCTAGAAAAGGAGCCCCAGGCGGAGGAGTTCATTCGACCATTTATTGGCACCCGCGAGTTTCTTAATAGTGTGGGAAGGTGGATATTTGCACTCCACAATGCCGAGCCGGATCGCCTGCGCTCCATGCCCGAGACAATGAAGCTCGTGCATGCAGTAAGAAAATTCCGCTTGGCGAGCCGGAGCGGTCCAACACGTGATCTTGCCGCGACGCCGACGAGGTACCACCTCAATGTGCTGCCCGACGCGCAGTTCTTGGTCATTCCCCGCATCAACGTCGAGCGCCGTGAGTACCTGCCCGTCGGCTACTTGGAGCCGCCGACCATACCGAGCGATTCGGTCATGGTAGTGAGGGGGGCTAGCCTCGGTCTGTTTGGACTCGTGTCGTCGTCGATGCACATGACATGGCTTAGGAGAATAGGCGGGAGGCTAGGCGACGGGCTAAGGTACTCAAAGGAGATTGTGTACAACACCTTTCCGGTCCCGTGTCCTGATCTGAGGCCACTCGAGGCCGCGGCGCGCGGCGTACTGGCGGCGCGCGCAAGGCACCACGGCTCGACGCTTGCCGACCTGTACGACCCCGATGCGATGCCGGCCGACCTGCGCAGGGCCCACCGTGCGCTGGACAGGAGGGTCGATCGGCTGTACCGGCGCGAGCCGTTCAGGACGGACATGGACAGGCTCGAGTTTCTGCTCGACAGGTACGAGAAGATGGCGGGGCGGGGCGGGGGCGGCTAGCCGCGCCCTTTGGCCGGGCGGCATTCGATTCCGCCGCGGCGCGGCAGGCAGCGGCGCGGGATGCGCCGTGTCGGAGGTGCCAGGGCGCAGAGCGGGCCGCGGCAGGAGGAACGCCGGTCTGCTCCAAGGGGGCGGCGGCCCGACCGCGCCGCAAAACGGCATAAAGCGGCGGGAACGGGCCGGCCGGCATGGGCGCGGCCGGCGGACCGGATGCCGGATCGGCGGCTGCGCGCGTGTGGGCCGCGGCGGCCGCTGCAAGGGCGTGGACCGCCGCCGTGTACAACCTGGCCGCATGGGGATCGTACCGGCAGGGATGGGATGCCATGGCCGAGTCGGCGGCGGCCGGCCGCAACGCGGCCGCTGCCTGCGGCGAGGCCGTGGGAAGGGACGGCCGGATGGACAGTGCGGCCCTTGAGAATACGGCGTCTACGCTCAAGGCCGCGGCGCGGGCGCAGCGGCGCGCAGGGGCCGCGTTTAGGGCGGCGGCCGCGCACGCGAGGTCGTCGGCGGCCGGGCAAAAGCGGGCGGCGGCGGCCGCGTATGCGATGGCGAACGGCTCGTAGGGCCGGCGAGCGTTCCGCGGGCGGGCCGCGCAGGCGCGCAGGATGGCGCGGGCGGCGGGCAGGCGGGCCGAAGGCGGACACTGACGCGAAGACGACCCGAACGGCGTCGCGCATGTGGAAGAAAAACGCGGCCCGGTGGGCGGACGGGGGCGCATGGCCGGGCGGCAGGGCCGCATGGGCCGACAGACGGGCCGCGATACGCGCCGACGCCGAGCGCGATCGCGCAATGTGGTCGGGCAAGGCGGAAGGTGCGAACAGTACGGCACGGGCGGCGGCCGGCGGCATGCGGCAGTGCGCGGACGCGGCCGCAAGCGCCGCCGATGCGGCGGGGCTGCCCGGCGCGGCTCCGCCCGGCGCGCAAGGGGCCGCGGCGGCGTGGGAGGAGGCCATGGAGTCGGCCTGGCGCGCGGCCGCCGCGTGCCGGCCCGCCGAGCGATTGGAACAGGGCGGCCCGGCGCGCGGCGGATGGAACGGCATAAAGGCGCCGCGCGGCGGCGCCGCGGCGGATGGGGGCGGAACCGGCCGATGCGGCCGTGCTGTGGGAGGCGGCCGCCGATGCCATGTCGTGGACGGCGGCCATGCGCGCTCACGACTCGCTGGCGGAGTGCCGGAAGGGATGGGCGGCAAGGGTCGAGTTCGGCGATGCGATGAAGGGGGCCGCGGAGAAGTGCGGGCGGATCGTCGACGGACGGGGGATGGTGGACACCGCCTCGATCGGGCTGGCGGGGGATGCGATGAGGAGGGCCGCGGACCCGCTGGTGCGGGCGTCCAGGGCGTTTGCGCGGTCGTCCCGGCTCGACAAGGCGGCGGGGGCCGAGCTGGACCGGGCGTCCAGGGCGTACGGGCGGGCGGAGGACCCGGAATACGCCGCGGCCGTGGCCGAGCGGGCCGCCCGCTCGCGCGCGCGACCATGCGCTGTCTTCGGCGGGGATGGCGAAGACCTCGCTGGACAGGGCCGAGTCGCTCGTGCGCGATGCGGCAAAGCTGGCGGCCGCCGCCGCGGCCAAGCAGCCGCCGCCCGGGCCCGCTCGGCGGTCGGACCTCGCCGAGATGTCGTCGCCGCAGGCCGACATGTGGGAGGGCGCAAAGCAGGATCGCCTAGAGTCTGTGGTAGCGCTCGGCAGGATGGACGAGGCCGTGCAGGCGACGGCGCGGATACGGCAGCTTACGGCAAGGGCGGCCGAGATGTCGGCGGCGCGGGCGGCCGCGGCGGCGGCGCGGGGGCGGGGCAGTCCGGACGTGGAAAGGGCGGCCGCGGCGTGGAGGAGGGCCGTGGCAAAGGCGCACGGCGTGGAGGACAGATCGCGGCGGCGGGATGCGAATCGGGCCGCACAGGCAGGCCCGCCAGTCTTATAACGCGCCGCGGGTTGCGCGGCGCGATGTCGGGGCAGGCTGCCGCCTGCAGGATGTGCGGCGCGGGCTTTGCGCGGTACGGCCGCGGCGCCGGCGCCCTCTGCAAGCGGTGCGCGGCAAAGGCCGGCAGGGAGGCGGGCAGGGCGCTGCGCGCAAGCTGCAAGGCGTGCGGCAAGGGGTTTGCCGCGTCCACCCGCTCCGCCCGCTACTGCTCGGCCGAGTGCCGCGCAGACGGCGCGCGCCGCCGCAACCGCGAGCACCAGCGCAAGTACATGGCAGACCCGGCGAGGCGCGCCCTGGCCATGGCGCGAATGAGGGTCGCCGCGGCGGCCCGCGCGACCCGCGAGAGGGGCGGGAGGCCGCCGCGGCGGCAGGCGCCTCCCCGCGTGGACCCGAACGCCGCGCCGTCCGTGTGCAGGCTGTGCGGGCGCGGCTTTGCGCAGTACGGCGGCAGCAACCGGCACGCCTACTGCAGGCGGTGCACGGCAAAGGCCGACAGGGAGATGGGCAGGACGCTGCGCGCAAGCTGCAAGGCGTGCGGCAAGAAGTTCTCGACGGCCAGCCGCGCCGTGCGCTACTGCTCGGCCGAGTGCCGCGCCGAGGGCCTGCGGAGCAGCCGCCGGGGAAGCGACAGGAGGCTCAAGACCGATACGAAGAAGCGCGCCACGGCGGGGGCCCGAAAGGGGGCGCGCAGCGCCGCCCGCAGGGGCGGGGCGGGCCGGTGACGCGGGCGGCGCATGCGGGCCGCCCCCTCCGCCGGCGCGCGCACCGGCCGGCCCGCCAGCCTTATATCTGCATATTCGATGCGCGGCGCGATGGCCGGCCCGACCGCATGCCGTACGTGCGGGCGCGGCCTCGAGCGGCACGGCGGCCGCAGCCGCGCCTTCTGCAAGGAGTGCGCGGCAAGGGCCGACAGGGAGATCGCCAGGAAGCCGCGCGTCAAGTGCAAGGAGTGCGGCAAGAGGTTTACCGCTGCGAGCAGGATCGTCCGTTACTGCTCGAGGGGGTGCCGCGCCGAGTTCGCGCGCCGCTACAACCGCGAGTACCAGCGAAAGCTGCTGGCCGACCCGGAAAAGCGAGCCATAATCCTGGCGCGCACAAGGGCATCGGCCGCGGCGCGAAGGGCGCGAAAGAGGGGCGGGAGGCCGCCGCAGCAGCAGCCGCCGATGCGCGTGGACCCGAACGCCGAGCCGTCCGTGTGCAGGCTGTGCGGGCGCAGCTTTGCGCAGTACGGGCGCACCAACCGCCACGTCTACTGCAGGCAGTGCACCGCAAGGGCCGACAGGGAGATCGCCAGGAATCTGCGCGTAAGGTGCAAGGAGTGCGGCAAGGCGTTCACCACGACCAAGCGCTCGGTCCGCTACTGCTCGGACGAGTGCAGCGCCGAGGGCGTTCGGCGCAGCCGCCGCAGGAGCAACGCTAGGCGCACGACCGACCCAGAGAGGCACGCCGCCAGGGCGGCGTACATGAGGGCGCGCAGCGCCGCCCGCGGGGGCAGGGAACCGGGAGGATGACGCGGGCGGCGCCCGTGGCATGCACTTCGCCAGGCCGAGCCCCCCGGAGGGCCGGATGCCGCCCGCAGGCCGGCCGATATCAGGCTGCCGGCGGCGGCGCGTGCGGGAGCGGCCGGATGCCGCCGGCCGTGCCTGCGGGCTAGGCGGCCATTGAAAACTCGCGGCCGCACGCCCGGCAGCGCAGGGCCGGCCCCTGCCCGGCCCCCGGCGCGGCGTTTCCGCCGTCGGTGCGCGCAAACCTGCGCCCACCGCACGAGGGGCATACGGGGCACGCCCTGCCGGCCCCGGCCATGCCACCGCCTCACGCCTCGGCCGGGACGGTGTCCGACTTTGACACGGCGGCGACCCTCTCGGCCCCTCCGATCTCGCGCATGTACCCGGCGACGGCGCGCGGGACTAGCCGCTCCCAAGAGCCGTCGCCGCGCGCCATCATCTCCCTGATGCCCGACCCGACGTACCGCGAGCGCTCGACCATCCGCGGCCGGTCGACCCTCGCGCCGGCGCCGGAGAGCAGCAGGGCCACGTACGGGTTGCCGCTGAGCACGGCGCCAAACGGCGGCAGGGCCGACCGCAGGTGCGCGGCCCACGCCGCGTTGTCGGGCCTGTCGTCGATCGGCAGCACGATGCACCGCGACAGCGCCCCGTCCGGCCCCTCGTCCGCAAGGGCCCTGCGGACCATCTCTACGCGCTCGCCGGCCGTGAACGGGTCCCTCGGCAGGTAGTTGTACTGCGCGCTAGCCACGGCGACCACGGCCTCGTCGTACATGGACAGGGCCTGGCCTACCAGGTCCAGGTGCCCGAGGTGGAACGGCTGGAAGCGCCCGACGACAAGGCCCCTCATGCGGCCGCCGCGGCGGGCGGCGATTTAACTATGGCGGGCCGCCGCCCGGCGGGACCAGCCTGCCGCTCCCCGCTATCCTGGTCGTGCCCGACTCTGGGCGCAGCACGACGGCCCTGTACGGGGCGGCCCATGCGGCGGGCTTTTCCAAGGCGATCCCGAGGCGACCGTCCCCCACGGACGCGATGCGCGCGGCCTTGACCTGCATGCCGATGCCTACCAGGCACCCCTGGCCGGCACCCATCGGCCCCTTGTAGAACGGGCTCGGCGCGTACTCTAGGGACACCTCTTGGCCGGCCGGGACGACCGCGCACCCGCCCTCGCCGCCGCGCCCGGCGACCACGTCGCCGCGCGATACGTCGTCGGGCCGCACCCCCTTGAGGGACAGCCCGACGCGCGCCGGAAACCGCGCCTCGTCGACGGGATCGTCGTGCATCTGGATGGACTTTACGACGGCCTCTGCGCCGGACGGCTGTATCGACACCTCCTGGTACTTGTGGACGGTCCCGGCCTCGACCCTGCCGAGCGCGACCGTGCCGACCCCCTTTACGTCAAAGCAGTGGTCAATGGCGACGCGCAGGGGATCGTCCCTTTCCGCGCCCCCGCCGCCGAGCGGCCCGAGGGCATCGGCGGCCTCGCGCAACCCGTCGGGCCCCGCCCGGGCGTACCCCTCGAGGACCGTTCCCCGCACGAGCGCATCGAGCCTGCCCTCGTCTATCTCGTACGAGTGGCCGAGGACCCCGCCGCGCATGCCGAGCATGTCGAGCGCGACGGCCTGCTCGCCGGTAAACCTGTCAAGGGACGCGACGTGGAACACGGCGTACTCGGCCATGCCGATCGCCTGTACGAGCGGCTGTATCCTGTCCGGAAACCCGCTCGGCGCGACGTACGTTCGCAGGACGCCGCCGCCCTTGCGGTCGTACAGCGCAAGGTCGCTTGTGGTCCCCCTCTTGCCGAGCTGCGATGCCACCTCTTGGTCGCCGAGGACGGCGATGTTTACAGAGTCCGTGCGGCGCTGTGCGCGCGCGGCAATTTAACGGTGATCCGCCGGCCTGGGCGTGCATTCGTCCATGTGACGCCGTCCACTTTACGGCGCCGGGCGCCGCGGAAGGTGCTCTTGGAGGGCCGTGGGGGTGAGGGCTGTGCAGATGTGCCGAAAGCGGCGGAAGGCCGCGCCCGGCGTGCAGTGCGGCCAGTACGGGGGCGGGCGGGGCCGAAGCGGCGCCACCGCCTCGACTCTGCGCCTATTCCCCTTCGGCTCAGTCTTCGCACAACTTTGTCCCTCTGCCGCCCAGGTTTTCTCATAGGCGCGCCCGGCGCGCCGGCCTGGCGGGCCAGCCGGAGGGTGATCCTTGTCGACGGCCCGCTCCGTACCCCGTGCCCCCTACCCCCTACCCTCATGGCCGGCGTGGCTGCATTGGGAGGAGTGGGGGGAGGGAGAGTTCTGCGCCCGTCCACAGGGCGGTTTTACTGGCGGGGGGGGGGGGGGGGGGGCGCGGTACCCTCATATACCCTAGATCGGGCGCGCCGTCCTGAAAATGCACAAGAGAAATGCGCCGATGGCCGGCCGACTCGCCGCGGTGCAGATTGCGGGGGGGGGGGGGTGAGCAGTGACCGCCACAGGCGGGCATGCGCCCTGCCGCTTCAACGCAATGGCGATTGTGGCCGTGGCCGTACTGGGAGCTGCCGTGGCCATGGCGGTGCCGGACCACATCGCAGGCGAGGCGTTCGCGCAGTCGGCCGACGGCGCGCCGGAGTGCCCGTCGGCTGCGGCCGGCGACGAGTGCGAGTACCACGTCACGGAGGCGCTCGCAATACGGGACATACTGCCGGAAATAGTGCGGATCGATCCTGACACGGGGTATGTATACGTCTCTACTAGGCCCAAGCAGGGCGCAATGGATCTCAACTATTCGTACCTCAACGTCTACAACAGCTCGGCCAACGGATACCTTCCGATCGCAGAGTTCAAGTTCGACACTGGAATAAACACCCGCATAGAGGGCTTTGAGATCAACAACCGGACAAACGAGCTCCATGTGGTTCACCTGTGGGGCATGCATGATGCGTCCGAGGGGTGGACTGGAGAAGGGTGGGATGTGAGGGGCAAGGCCAACCTGACGACGATCGACCTCGACACGCACCAGATGACAAAGACGATCCGGCTCGGCTATACGGAGAGCCCTGCCGTAACCAGCGCGCACAATTCGTTCTGGTACCAGACCGATCGGTTCTTCATGCACGACATTGCGCTCGACACGGTGCGGGATCTGGCGTACATTGGCGCCGAGCGCGCGCCCATCCTGGTAGTGGACACGAACACGACCACGCTCCTGCCCTCGAGGGTGGATCGGGGCGGCACATCAGACCCTGGCGACGGGTGGAACGCATTCGCAGAGGGCACAATCTCCATGTCCATGGCGGTCGATGAGGACTCTGGAATCGTATATGCCGGCGTCGTCGTCGGCGACAAGCTGGACGAAACCGGAGGCACATGGGGGATCGCGGCGCTCAACTTTACGGACCCGAGCGGGAATCCGACGACAAACTACACCAGCATGCACTTTTTGGGGCTGCTGTCAAACCCGCCCCCCAATACTGGAAAGTGCTTCAACAAACCTGGAACGCCTCACAACGAAACCAACTACTACACCTACCCTTGTTACGAATTTGTGCGCGTCGAGGCGTTGCATTTTGACGGGGGCAACAACAAGCTGTTCGCGCTATACGAAAACCACACCGTATGGGCGGTCGAACTAGACGAAAGCGGACGCCCCCAGAGCATGGAGGAGTTGGACGTGCGGGCAGGCGATCCCCGCCATGGCCACAATCCGATTCGCGACATCGCCCTCGACTCCCAGAGGGGCCTGCTGTACACCTCGCTGTACGACTATACCGACCCGCGCGTGGTCGTAATGGACTCTGCGACCCATGCCCGCGTGGGCGTCGCCTCGACGACGAGCCAGACCGCCGAAATGGGGATCAACCCTGCCAACGGGGCCGTCTACGTGCTACCTGATTGGGCGCTCGGGGCATATGTCATCGAGGGCGAGCCAAAGTCCGACCTACAGAGGAGGATAGACGACGCGTCCGACGGCGACACGATCGTCGTCGAGCCGGGCATCTACGACGACACGGTTCTCGACATTTACAAGCCGCTGACCCTGACGACGGCATCCGGACAGCCCGGCGCCGCAAAGTTCACGGGGTACTCGCGCATCGAGGTAGAGGCAGACGACGTGACCGTCAGGGGCATCTCGTTTGAGAATACCGACTGCATGCCCGGCTTTGGCGGGTCGCTCATAGAGATAAGGACGCACCACGACGTGACTCGAAACAGAGTCACGATCGAAAACAACGCGTTCCGCGACACGTGCCACGCGGCAATCCAAAAGGAGGGCCGCGGCAACCTGGTGGACATCAACATACGGGACAACACGTTCATCAACATCGGACTAAAGGTCCCGCCGGGCTGGACCGAGCCGCTCGACACGGGGGGCGAGAACGAGTTCCAGATCATGCACGGCGCGATCGGGCTCGCGCACCACCCGAACCAGAACACTGTCGGCGGCGAGATCTCGGGCAACTTCATCAACGGCACAAGCGCGGCCGGCATACGGGTGTTCAACGCGCACGACATGGCGATTACCGACAACTACATTGCAAACACGCCGGCTAGCGCCATCGGGCTGGCGCACAACCCGCAGGACGTCCAGGTTCTCCGCAACACCATCGTCAACGCCAACAGCGAACCCGACCTGGACTACCTTGCCGGCATCGAGGGCAGCGGCGATGCGGACTACTGGCGCTTTTTCGGAAAACCCGCGATACTGGACGGCATCGACCCCACGCCGCAGGACCACCCGACGTACGGCGACGGACTGCCGGCGCCGGACGCCGCAATCAACGTGTGGTCCGACGGCCAGAACATCAGGGTAGAGGAAAACACCATACGAGGCAGCGACGGGGCCTTTACCGTGTGCACCGGCGTGTGCGCGTTCGAGAGCGACGGGCTCGTGCGCGGGGGGAACAGAAACATACCGCTCGACACAAACATTGACGGCGCCAACATCGTGTTCCGAAGCAACGTCGTATACGCGCACAACGGTACGGACAACAACGGCGTGCTGATCCGGAGCAATGTAACGCAGGGAACGCTAGATGCGACGGACAACAGCTTCCCCGGGTATTCGGCCGCATCGGACGTTCCCGTCCTGGGGGCCATGGACCTGGGGTCTAGCGTATTGGCGCAGGCTGTTCCGGACGGCGAGGACGCGCAGTGCCCGTCGTCTGCGGACGCGGACAGCTGCACGTACCACGCGACGGGGTCGTTTACGGCGGGCGACGTCTCGCCGGCCACCGTGAGGATCGACCACGAGCGCGGGATCGCCTACGTGGCGAGCAAGATCAACGCGGGGGCATCGAACCCCGAAGAGGTCGTCCTGCTCGCATACGAGATCGACGCCGCCCGCGGGTACCCGCTCGTCAAGGCGTTCGATCCTGTGGGCACGCACTATCCGCGCGTCCCGGCCATGGAGATCGACGTAGAGAACCGCGCCCTCTACGTCGTCCACTCGTACAACCACTCGTACAGGATAGGCGAGGCGTACCTGGGCAGCCACGACGCAGATGCCCACCTTGCAAAGATCGACCTGGACACCATGGAGATCGAGTGGTCGACGCCGATGCTCAACCACACCAACCGGAACGGCGATGTCAACACCCGCTACGACCTGTTCGACATCGCGCTGGATCCGGCAAACGAGGCGGCGTTCATAATGACAGAGGGGCACCGCCCTGACAACGAGAACGACAGGAATGCAAGCCCCGTCCTGGTCGTAAGCACGAACAACGGGACGGTCCACCCCGCCATCTTCCATGACGAGAGGCACCCGTACAACTACACGCAGGATCCGGCCGCCGTCCTGGCGGTCGCCAACCCGAGCGCGATGGCAGCCAACCTGACGGACAGCCACACCGCGTACGTCGTCGGGCGCATCGGCACTTTTGCCGACCCCCACTGGGGGATAGCGACGGTCTCCTTCGAGGGCCCGAACGGCGAGGTGCATCCCGACTACGAGGTGCACGACTTTGTCACCCTGATCGACAACCCCGCCAGCCACCACAACTACCACACGTACCGCAACGGGCACGAGTCGTACAACTCCGTCCTGGCCAGGGATGTGATCCTGGACGACGAGAACAACCTCCTGTTCGTCCTGATGCGCAACCAGACCATGTTCAAGTACGACCTGAGCACTAATACGACGCTGATCGGGGGCGACACGATAGGGCTGCCGCGCAACCCCGAGACGGTGGCCAACCTGCCCGGCACCATCACCGGCATCGGCCTGGATGCAAAGAACGGCATGCTGTACGCGGTAAGCAACGACTGGCAGAGGCCGTCCGTGTACGCGATCCGCACCAGCGACATGGCAGTAGTGGGCGAGTCGTCCCTGAACGACCAGATGATCGCAATTTCAGTCGACCAGGGCAACGGCACCGTGTACGCCTCGCCCTCTTGGACGCCGTCCGTGTACGTGATCGACCCGCTGCCGCGCACCGGCCTGCAGAACCTGATAGACGCCGCGGCGCCTGGATCCGTCGTGACAATACCCGACGGGACGTACGACGACACGGTCCTGGTGATCGACAAGCCGCTGACCCTCACGTCGACGACGGGCGAGGCGGGGCCCGCCATGTTCACGGGACACTCCCGCATACAGGTGCAGTCGGACGACGTCGCGATACGGGGCCTGTCGTTCGAGGATACGGACTGCATGCCGGGCCTGTCGTACAACCATATCGGCATACACAACAAGGCGGCTCGCTCTGGCATCACAATAGAGGACAACCGCTTTGCCGACACGTGCCACGCCGCCGTGCAGACAAAGGGCGCCAACACGCTAGAGGACGTAAAGGTGCGCTTCAACGAGCTCGTGAATGTGGGCACAAAGATCGCGCCGGGCAAGGCCGAGCCGCTCAACACGGGCGGCGAGGACGAGTGGCTGTACACGCACGGCGGGATCGGACTGTCGTACCACCCGGGCCAGGGCGAGGTGAGGAACGCCGAAATCTCCTACAACGACATTCGGGGGACGAGCTCGGCCGGCATCCGCGTGTTCAACCCCGACGACGTCCGGATCGTCGGAAACACCATACGGGACACGCCAGAGGCCGGCATTGCGCTCGCGCACAACAGAAACTACGACGCGTCCGACGTGCTGATCAGGGCAAACACGCTGACCGACACGAACACCGAGCCGGACATGGACTACCTCGACGGGGTGGAGGGCAGCGGCGAGCTCTCGTACTACACGGCGGTCGGGCTCCTCGGCAGGGCCTCGCTCACGGGACCGGGACAGTCGCCGCACTACGAAAAGCCGACGCCGAGCGCGGCCATAAAGGTGTGGGCCAACCTGGAGAACGTGACCGTAACGGACAACACGATCAGGGGCAGCGGCGGCGCGTTCGTCGCATGCGCCGGAACGTGCGCCACCGAGAGCGACGGCGTGATCCACACCGGACCCGACAACCGCGACCGGTGGAAGGTCCGCAACATACTGCTCCCCGCGTACGACGACAGCGGCTTTGGGAGCTACAGCATCAACGTGACCGCAAACAACTTTGCGTTCAACTGGAACGCGATATCGGGCGACAACGGCCGGAACGGCGCCGACCTGATCGCCAACAACGCGACCGGCGTCCTTGACGCGACAAACAACTACTATCCGGGGATGATCGCACCGGGACAGATACGCAGCCCCGACACGGTCGACTATTCCACGACGGCGCGGGCCGTCGCCAGCGTCTCGCCGGCATCCGCCGGCGTGCAGGGAATCGGCGATGCGCTTGAAATTGCGGTCGCATTCAACAAGGACACCGTAGTGGACACGCTGCACGGAAAGCCGTCGCTCCTCCTGTCCACGGGACCAGAGACCGGCACGGGCACCGCCGAGTACAGGGGCGCCTCGGCCGATGCCCTCAGCTTTGCGTACACGGTAAGGGAGGGCGACCTGCTCGGCTCGGACATGCTGGTCCGCATGGACCTCGACGGGGCCCTGATCGACGCCGAGCCGAACCCCGATGCCGTGCTGGAGCTGCCCGCCATAAGCCGCGTTCCGACAATCGACAGTATGCGCCCGTACGTCGTGAATGTCACGACGACGACGCAGGCCGGATCGTACTATCCGGGCAGCGCGATCGAGATTGTGGCGGCGTTCAGCGAGGATGTGGCCGTGTCCGGCGCACCAACCCTCCCCCTTGCGACCGACCTGCCTGGCTCGGCCGCGTTGTACTCGGGCGGGAACGGCACGAGCCTCATCGCATTCAAGTACACGGTGCAGGGCGGCGACACGGCCGACCCGCTAACGAACGCGGCCGCGGATATAATCCTCGCCGGCGGCGCCTCGATCAGGGACATGGCCGGCAACGATGCGGCGCCGGGGCTGCCCGGCGCGGGGACGGGCGCATCGCTTGCCGAGACGAGCGGCGGCCAAATCGTCATACTCGACAGGGATACGACAGAGACGGCAGCCGAGGCGGTATTCTCGGCAAGGAATACCATCCGCATCGACTATACGGCGCCGCTCGGCCCACCGAGCGACTACACGGGCGACGTGTACGGCGCGATCGAGCTCTCCGGCGGGACGACCGCATCGCCGACTGACGTGGACGGCCTGGGGACGGCAACGCACACGGTGCGGTTTGGCGGGCCCGGCGTCTCGCGCAGCGACACGGGCACGATCGCGCTAAACACAGACCTGGAGGGGCGCAGCGCCGGCGGCACGCCGCAGACGTTTACGGACGATACGATACCGGTGAGGGCCGGCACGTTCGCCGTAACGGTGGCGCCAACGGGCGATGCGCCCGTCGTGGTCATCGAGCGGGACGGCTTTGTCCGCCAGGTCAACGTCGTTGACGGCGGAGACACGGTGCGCCCGGCCGTCAACGTCTCGTCGCTCGCCGAGGTACCACTCGAGGAGAACGGGACGAACACGGTGAGGCTTCCCGGCACGGATACAGTCGCCATAGTCGCATCGTTTGCCGAGGTCCACTTCCCGCCAAACGTCACGGCCACGATGGTTCCCGCAGACGGCCTGCTAGAGCTGTACGTCTCGCCCGACAGGCCGACCGTTCAGGAGGTCGCCGAGGCGCTCGGCGATGATACCCCCTCGGGCCTAGAGGTGCAGCAGGTCGTAGAGGTCGGCGACAGCGAGGCCAGGATCGTATTCGACCTGCCGGTCCGCATCGTGCTCGACGGGCAGGCCGGCGGCAGCGCGTTCTACGTGAACACATCGGACGGGGCAATCGTGCCGATTATGACCGTATGCGAGGCCGACGACACGGCCGCAGTGCACGCGCAGCTTGGCGGGTCGGGCGAGTGCCAGCGCGACTCTGGCGGCGACAAGGTCATACACACGTACCATCTGACAAAGTTTGGGACGGCCCGTGCCGCCTCTGCCCTCGAGGACATGGTCTCGGCGGCCCCGCCGGGCGGCACCGTCCAGGTGCAGCCGGGCGAGTACAGCGCCGCCGTCCTGATAGTCGACAAGCCGCTGACGATAGAGGCGGCCGATCCGGACGACCGGCCGGTCTTTACCGGCTACTCGCACATCATAGTCGAGCCGGCCGCCGCGGGCCCCATAACAATCCGCAACCTCGCGTTCATGAACACGACGCACACGTCGGGAGCGGGCGGCCTGGCCTCGATAACCGTCCTGTCCAAGACCGGCTCAGCCGCCGGCGCCGCGCCGGTCACAATAGAGGGCAACACGTTCCGCGACACGTGCGACAGCGGCATCCGCGCGGCGGCCGACGCCGGCGCCCCGCCGATAGCGGATCTGACCATATCCGGCAACAGGTTCTACGACATCGGGTCAAACTCGGCCGGCTGCATGTCCCCGTCGGCCCCAGACAGGGCCGACGCCATAGTGGCCGGGAGGCACGGGCCATTCACGGCCGGCACGACCGAGCTGGCAAACGCCACAATACGCGACAACTACATCTTCGGGACGACATACACGGGGATGAGGGTGGCAGGCGCCGACGGCCTCGTCATAGAGGGCAACCACATCGAGGGCGTGCCCGACGACGGCGTACGGATACTCCCGTCTAGGAACGTCGACGTCCGCAGCAACACCATAATCGGCGCCAACGGCGCGCCGCACGCGCCGGCGGACGGCGCGCCGGCGCACGAAGGCCTGGCCGGAGCGGCGATCGAGGTGTGGTCCGGCTCTGACGATGTGGTCGTCGCGCTCAACCGCATATCGGGCAGCGCCGGCGCGCTTGCCGTGTGCGCCGGCACGTGCGATCCGGGGGCGGACGCGGCCGACGGGACGGGAGGCGATCCGGTCCCGGTCGGCAGGGCGCAGCTCGGCTCGCCCGACGGCGCAAACGACGTGCGGTTCAGCCACAATACAATCGACGCGACAAACACGGCGCCGCTCGTGGCAAACAGCGCGGGCGGCACGCTCGCCGCCCGCAGCAACTACTATCCGGGACACGCGGCATCCGTGGCGGCCGGCACCGGCATGGCGGCAGCGTCCGGCGCGAGCGTAGAGTACGCGCCGGCGATCGACGACGGCGGCCCCGTCAGGGTCGGCGTCATTGTGGCCGACGCGCCGGGATCGCCCGTGCGCTCGATAGACGCGGCAGTGGCGGCCGGATTCGCAGCCGGGTCGTCCGCATACAACGAGGGACAGGCGCGCATGGGCGGGCTGGTCGGGATCGAGCCCGTTCCGTACTCGGTCGCATCGCCCGACATGGCCGACTCTGCAGCGCACGCGGCGGCACTCGAAGCGCTGCGCACGGGCGCAAACGACGACGACCGGATGCGCCCCGTCCTGGAAAACTCGATAGCCCGGGCGATCGCGCTGTACGACGGGAACGCGACGGGCGGCCTTGCGGCGATAAGCGCCATGGAGGCCGAGTACGGCCACTATCCGTTCGCAACATCCCGGAACGGGACCCTGGTCGCCCACGGCGCAAACCCCTCGCTCGTCGGGCGGGCCGACGTCGTGCTCGGCATTGCGGGCGGCGCCGATGGCCTGCGCGCGCTATACGACTTTGGCGACGGGACAGCATCGACGGGAATCGAGGGGTACCCCAACGCCAGTTGGAAGTGGTGGACGTACGAGTTTGCAAACCCGGCGGCCGGAGGCGAGATGCAGTCCAAGCGCTCGATCATCGTCCTGCACAACGGCCCTGACGGCGAGGCCGGCACGGCCGACGACCTGGTGTTCGGGGCCGGCCACTACCCGCCGGGCGCGCCGTCGCACCTGCTCGTGGCCGCCGGCGATGCGGCGGCCGCGGCCGACCCGGCGGGCGGCTCTGGTATAGTCGTCTCGCCGACCTCGACGGCCACGGCGCCGACGCGGCTCGCCTCCGCGGCCGACTCGCTCTTCCGCCTCGCCCCGCCGGACGGCACGGCCGCCGGCGTGCTTGCGGGCCTGCTCGGCGCCGACACGTCAAGGGTCGTCGTCCTAAACGACAGCGCATCGCTGCAGAGCATGAGCATGGCAGCCGCCCTTGCATCCCCGTCGTCGGACGCATCGGCCGGCGGCAGGACGGTACAGGTCGTCTCGTACGACTCTGCATCCGAGGATGAAAGCTGGGCCGCCGCCGCAATGGAGGCCGTAAACGCGGCCGTCGGAGGCGGCGCGCAGGCCAACGACACGGCGGTAGTCTACACGGGCAGGGCCGGCGCGTTTGCGGCCCTTGCAGGGACGGAGGCGGCCGGCAGCGCGAGTCCGGACGCGAGCTGGTACGCCACGGGCGAGCTGGCCAGGGCCGAGCTCGGCATGCCGCCGCCCGGCCTTGCGAGGGCGACAGGGCTTGCGGTGGTATCGCAGCACGCGGCGCCGAGCGCTGCAATCGACGCGCGGCTGATGGCTGCAATATCCGCCGTCGTATTGGACGACTCTACGAGGGGCCCCGCATACGCGGCGTACGACGCGGCGTTCCTGCTTGGCCGCTCGATCGCCGCCGCGGGCTCGACCGCGCCGCGGGACGCCGCCCCGGCCGACGTGGCCGCCAAGTTGCCAGAGGTCGCGCGCAAGTACGACGGCTCGGCCCTGGGCGGGAGGCTCGTCCTGGATGCCAACGGCGACCTTGCCATGCCGGCAAGGTACGCCGTCTCGGCCGTCGGCGCCGACGGCTCGTGGAGCCGCATCGGCGAGCCGCGCGAGGGGGCCGGGACGTGCAGCATCGAGCTTGAAAAGGCCGCTACGGACTTTGGCCCGCTAATGCCAGGCCAGCGCTCGAGGGCCGACACGCAGACGGTGCTCAACAGCGGCACCATGGCGTACGGCGACGCAGGAGTGGCCGTCTCGGCCGGCATGTGGGAGTACAGATCTGCCGCTGCCAACGCCACCGCCCCGCCGACGACGGCGCTAGACCGAGGCCTTACGATGTACCGCATGGTGCAGGGTGCAGGCGCCGAGTACGCCGGCCTCGAGGCCTCGACCGCGCTGCCCGGCTCGTCGCTCGGCCCCGGCGAGGAGGTCGCAGTGCAGTTTGTCGTCGACCTCTCGTCGATGCCGGCGCTCGCCGCCGGCACGATGTCGCAGACCATAGCGTACTCTGTCTCGTGCAACTAGGCGACGCGGCCCGGGGCGGCGCAAACTGCGTCCCCTGCCGGCTCTGTATCACCCCTTCAGAGAAGCGGCTGCGCCTCAGCACTGAGCCGCCCTTTTTTCCCGATCCGCCGCAGCTCCGTACATGTGCATGAACGGGCGCCGGCTAGGGGAACTCTAGTACCTCCGCGCAGCTTGCGAACCTGTTGTTTTCAGGCCTTGCCTCGGCCTCCCTGTACTTTGGCACCGTCTGGCCGTGCGCTCCGTACAGGCCGAGCGCGCCGTCCGGGCGGGGCCTGCCGCCGAGAGGTCTGCCGCGCAGTCTGACTCGGCGGACGGCGCCTGCAGGCCCTGCCGTCCGCCCTATGCCGTCCGCAAGCCGCCGATCTGCGCGCCATACGCGCGGCGCGCACGCCAAGTTTTTAACGGCGAGCCTTGGCGCCGCTCTTGTGCGACTCCTCGCTAGCGCCGAGCGCGTGCCCTCCCGCCGCAGGTCGAAGCCGCCCGCCGCATCCGGCCTGCCGGCGGCGCAGCGGGCCGCGGCGCCCTTTGTCCCTCCGATCAAGACCCAGGGCATAAAGACCAAGCTGGTCGACTTCATCCTGGGCAATGTCGACTGGGACGGATTTGCGGGGCAGGGCGGCAGGTGGATAGAGCCGTTTCTGGGCTCCGGCGTCGTGCTGTTCAACGCGCGCCCGCGAATGGCGCGCTCGGGAGACGCAAACGTCCACATAGTCGACTTTTACACCGGTATCCAGAGCGGGCGCATCACTTCGGCCGCCGTCCGGACGTTCCTAGAGCGGGAGGGCGGAAAGCTCGGCCGGATTGGCGACTCCTACTACTACGAGGTGCGCGACAGGTTCAACAGCGGCGGCGAGCCGCTCGACTTTCTGTTCTTGAACAGGGCCAGCTTCAACGGCCTGATGAGGTTCAACTCGAGGGGATGCTACAACGTTCCGTTCTGCAAAAAGACCTGGCGGTTCACAAAATCGTACGTGACAAAGATCGTCAACCAGGTCGGGCGGACGGCCGGCATACTGGGCGGATCCGGATGGTTGGTAGAGGCCGGCGACTGGCGGGGCGCCGTCGAGTCGGCCGGAAGGCGCGACTTTCTGTACCTGGACCCTCCGTACAACGGGCGAAGCGCGAACTACTACGACACCTGGGGCGACGGAGACATGCGGAGGCTCTCGGACGCGATCTCGGCGACAAGGTCGAAGTTTGCCATGTCCATCTGGTACCGCAACAGGTACCGCGTCAACGACGACATAGGGCGCTACTTTGCTGGATTCAACATCAAAAAGCACCGGCACTTTTACCACCTGGGATCGAAGGAGTCGCTCCGCAACGAGATGATCGAGGCGTTGATCACCAACTATTGACGGCGCATCCTACCTCGGCGCGGATGCCCTTTCGAGTAGCTGCGCCAGTAACTCTCGAAGTCCTCGTTGTCTGTGAACTCTGGTTCGTGACTCTGCAGCCTTTTGAGCGACGTTATTCCTCCTATGTTCGCAGTGTCTCCCGACCCGGATGATCGGCCGGCAAATTGCCACTTTTGCCCTACACATATGTCTTTTATGTCCACCATGCTGGGTGACGCCTCGTGTGGACGCCACTCGTACACCACTGCAATGATCCAGTGCTCTGCGTAGTCGTTGTAGCATCGCGTTCCACGGCAGAGTTTTTTAGAGTCGGGTTCTAGGAAGTAACCGTTGTACGTGCCCAGCGTCATCGTGCTTATCCTGTCGCCCTTGATCACGCGTGCGGACTTTACTTCAATTGCCAGCAGCTTGCCATCCTGCCAAAGATCGGCATCGGGATACCCTCTTCCGAACGACTCGTTGACTACAAGCTCGCACCCGGTTCGCCCTGCCCACGAGGCTATTTTTTCCAGCACCAGTGACTGGAGCAGCTCCGTGACTACCCTAGACTCTGCGGGAATCCTAGTGACGGCGCCGCCCACATGCAGAACGCCCTCTATGTCCCATACGGTGCCGGCTAGCGCGCCCTCGAGCTCGCTGCGCATGTCGAGCATGCCGGGGCGGGCGGCCGCCCCTATTTGACTTGATGCGCCGCGGACCTAGGGAAACGCATCGAGGACGGCCGCGTAGCTCGCAAACCTGTGGTTCTCGGGCCTTACCTCGACCTCCCTGTACTTTGGCACCGTCTGGCCGTGCGCACCGTACAGGCCGAGCGGGTCGTCCGGGCGGGGCCTGCCGCCGGCCTCTTCCCCCCCGCCGCCGGCCCCGGCATCCCCGGCCGCCTCGAGCAGGACCTCGTCGGTCGGCGCGTAGTGGCTCGTGACGGAGG
The DNA here is from genome assembly GCA_965242695.1 of Cenarchaeum sp. Lineage (GTDB taxonomy): Archaea > Thermoproteota > Nitrososphaeria > Nitrososphaerales > Nitrosopumilaceae > Cenarchaeum. The sequence goes on from CBDESU010000001.1 coordinate 861,536, forward strand.
AGCGGACCGCCGCCGAGAGGGCCGCCGCGTAGTCCGACCCTGCGGACGGGGCGGACGCCGGCACGGATGCGCCGAACAGGTGGACCGACTCTACGGGGGGGCGGGCCCTGCCGCCGCCCCTGGCCAGATCGGCCAGGGCGCTGAATATGACGTGCGAGCCGAGCGAGTGGCCGATCAGCCGCACGCGCATCGAGGGGCTCGGCACCCTGATCGCCCGCACAAACGCGGCCAGGCGCGGCCCGTTCTGCTCGGCTATCCGCACGGCAGCCTCCGCCGCGCGGGCCCTCCTCGCGGGGGACGTCGCCGAGGCCCCCGAGGTGTTCGAGTCGTAGCTGTACCCGACGACGGGGTGGCCGTACCCGAGCTCGCGGAGGCGGTCCTTTGCGATCGCAAACTTGCGCGCCGCATCCGACGTGGTGTTGCGCATGCCGTGGACCATTACGACGAGCTCGGGCGAGCCTGCAAGCCCGTCAAAGTACGACTTTGGGTACAGGCGGTACGGCGGCCGGGCCTTGCCTGCGGCCGGTGCGGTCCCGCCGCCCTTGCCTGCGCCCCGCTTCCGGCGCACGTCGCCGCCCTCCCATCCGGCGACCGGCTCGCCCGTGGACAGGTCGTACGCGCCCCTTGTCGTTATGCGCGGAAACCTGGCGCCGGCGACGACGGGCACGGCCGACGCGGCGGCCCTGTACTGCGCGCCTCCTGCCGTCATGCCCGCCCCGCCCCCTTGGATGCGCCGCCGGCCCCGGCCAGCGCGCCCCTGCGCCGCTCGATGTCCGCCGCGTCGATCTTTGCAAACAGCGGCCCGGCCTCGCCGAGGCGGTGGCCCGGCCGGATGGCCATCTCGGACATCTCGTCCCATGCATGCGAGCCGGGCCCCCCCTTTTCCCCGCCTGCCAGCCCGAGCTGCCCCCACATGGCCTCGGAGGCGGCCGGCAGGAACGGGTGCAGGGCGAGCGACATGCTCCTCACCGCGTTGACGGACGTGTACACGCACGCGGCGGCCCCGTCGCCTCCCTTCCACGGCTCGCTGTGCTGAAAGTACCTGTTGAACGATGCCGAGAATTCAAGGACCGCCTTGAGGGCCTTGTCGAGGCGGTTCTCGGCGAGCGGCCGGCCGACGTCCCCGGCCAGGGCCGCTATCCGCCGCTCGGCGTCCCTGTCGGCCTCGCCCGCAATGCCGGGCTCGGGCACCTCGCCGCCGTGCCTCCGGCACGCGAACCCGACGGCCCTGTTGACGAGGTTTCCGACGTTGCCGATCAGGTCAGAGTTCACGCGCGCCGCAAAGTCGGCCCAGTCGAAGTTGAGGTCGTCCTGCGAGTACGGGCTTATCAGGAGCAGGTAGAACCGCAGGTAGTCGGCGGGGTACGCCTCGAGGAACTCGCGCAGCCCGATGTACCAGCCGCGGCTCTTCGATATCTTCCTCGACTCGAGCGTCAGGTGGCCCCTCGTCGGCATGTAGTCGGGGAGCTTGAACCGGCGGCCGAGGCCCATGCGCATCGCCGGCAGGAACAGGTAGTGGTGGTACACGATGTCCTTGCCGATAAAGTGGTACACGTCGGCGTCGTTCCAGAACCGCTCGGCGTCGATGCCCCTGCCCTCCAGGAACTCGGCCGCCGCCGAGATGTACGACAGGTGGTTGTCGAACCAGCCGTACAGGACCTTTGGATCCCCGCCCTCGGCCCCGCCGGCGGCCGGCGGGACCGGCACGCCCCAAGACATGTCCCGCGTAATGTCCCAGTCGGACAGGCCGCCGCGTATCCAGTTGAGCACGTACCTCTTTACGTCGGGCTGCAGGCCGGCGCTGCCCTCGAGCCACTCGGACAGCTCGCCGGCGAACCCGCCGAGCCTGAAGAAGTAGTGGCGCGAGCTGCGCTTGACCGGCGCGGCGCCGCAGATCGAGCAGCGCGGCGAGGCGATCTCGTCGGGTATGCGGCCGCACGACTCGCACAGGTCCGAGTACTGGTCCTCGGCGCCGCACGACGGGCAGGTGCCGCGCACGTACCGGTCGGGCAGGAACATGCCGTCGGCCTCGCAGTACGGCTGGACCACATCGGACTCGTAGATGTGGCCGGCAGCGAGCAGCTCGTCGAACGCGCGGCGGGCGAACTCGACGGCCCGCGGCGAGCTCGTCGCCCCAAAGTGGTCGAACGAGACCCCGAGCGCCTCAAAGTCCTCCTTGTCCCGCCTGTTCCAGTGCTCCACGTACTCGGCCGGCGTCTTGCCCTCCCTCTCGGACTGGATGAGTATGGGCGTGCCAAAGTCGTCGGACGCGCAGATGTAGTACGCCTCGACGCCCTTCATGCGTAGGAACCTTGCCGTGACGTCGGCCGGCAGGTACGTCGAGGCGACGTGCCCCAGGTGTATCTCGCCGTTGGCGTACGGCAGGGCGCTCGTAATGACGGCCTTGTCCCTCACGGCAAGGAGCCGGCGCGCGGGGTAAAAAGTCTAGCGGCGGGGCGCCTCGGGCGCCATTTCGGGCCCCCAGGCGCCCACTCCGGGCCGCAGGCGCGATCGCAGGCGCACCGCCGTCCGCATGCGATCGCCCTTGCCGCCCGCCGCCACCTTAATACGCGGGGCCCCCGGCCCGTGCCGCATGGAGGGGCAGGAGCCGGCGGCCACCTTTACCTTCCGATCGTCCGACGGGACGGTGTACGAGATACCCGTGCGCACGGCGGCCGAGGCCGAGCGGATGTTCCGCGCCGCGCAGGAGGTCGCCGGGCGGCTTGCCAGGGACGGCGGCGAGGGCGCAGAAGGGTACGCGCCGGCGCAGGTACAGGCCGCGCTGCCCGGCGGCGGGCAGGGCGCCGGCGCGGGCGCCGCCTCAGAGTGCGGCTTCGAGTGCGACGCGGCCGGCGACGATGCGGCCGCGGCCGCGGCCCAGGCCGCCGGCGACATCGGCGTTGCGATCGACATACTGGTCGCCGAGGGCGTGCCCCGCGAGGACACGATGCGCGAGCCGTGGATTACATTCGCACCGAGGCGCCTCGGCTGGAAGGATGCCCTGGGCGACTCGCCCGACCGCCTCTGCGTGAGGGGGATCGACCACTACATCCTCCAGGGCGCGCCGGGCACCATCATTATCGACGAAAAGGCCGCATGCGTCGTCCCGGGCGGTATACTGCTCCACCCGTCCGTCGCGTTCCACTGCCCGAACCCGCGGTGCGGGTACCCTCCCCACGTGCTGGACCTGGACGGCCCCTGGTACGGCACCCGCGCCGGCGCCGGCGCCACCAGGGCGCGCCGGAAGGCGTACAATGCGGCGGGCCTGCCGGCGATCACCGTCTCGACGTGCGAGCACCCGCTCGGCACGTGGACGGGGGTGCTGCAAAAGTCGATACGGCGCCACCTGCGGCCGGGGCCGCGCCGCAGCAGGCGGTAGCGGGCCTGCCTCGGCCTCGGTCTCGGCCTACCAGCTGCTCGCGTACCTCTTCTGCTCGGCGCCGAGCCTGTCGATGGACACGCCCATGGCGGCGAGCGCATCGCGCGCGACCTGCACGTCGATCTCGGCCGGCACCCTGTGTATTCCGTTGTCCATCGATGCGTGGTTCTTTAGGATGTGCAGTATGGACAGTATCTGGTTCGAGAACGACTGGGCCATGACCTCGGGCGGGTGGCCCTCGGCGGCGACCAGGTTGGCCAGGCGGCCCCTGCCGATGAGGTACACGCGCCGGCCGCCGGGCAGCCTGCACTCGTCGAGCCCCTCGCGCACCTTTCTCACCTTCGAGCCGCCGCCGAGGAGGTACTTTCCGTCGATCTCTACGTCAAAGTGGCCGACGTTGCCGAGGACGGCGCCGTCCTTCATGCGGTCGATGTGCTCTTTTGTGATGATCCCCGTCATCCCCGTGCACGTAATGAACACGTCGCCGAGCCGGGCTGCCCTCGACATGGGCATGACGTCGTACCCGTCCATGTGGGCCTCTAGGGCGCGCACGGGGTCGACCTCTGTCACGATCACGCGCGAGCCCATCCCGCGGCAGCGCGCGGCCACGCCCCTGCCGACCCAGCCGTATCCGGCCACGACGACCCTCTTTGAGGCCATGAGGAGGTTCATCGAGCGCAGCAGGCCGTCGACCGTGCTCTGGCCCGTCCCGTACCTGTTGTCGAACATTAGCTTTGTATGCGCGTCGTTTACGACGATGATCGGGTAGCGGAGCTGCCCCTTTGCCGCCACGGCGCGTATGCGGTTGACGCCGGCCGTAGTCTCCTCGGTCGCGCCCAGTATCTCGAGCCCCGAGAACCTCTTGTCAAAGTGCGCCTTTATGTTCATGTCGGCCCCGTCGTCGGTCAGGATCGACGGGCCGTGGCCTAGCACCTGCTCTATGCACCAGTCGTACTCCCTGGCCGTCTGGTCGTTCCACGCGTACGCGTGGATGCCGCTCGATGCAAGGAACGCCGCGATGTCGTCCTGTGTGGTGAGCGGGTTGCCGGGGCAGGCCGCCACGGTCGCCCCGAGCTCCTTTGCGCCCATGAGCAGGACCGACGTCTCCTTTGTGATGTGCAGGCAGAAGCCGAGCGTGATGCCCTTGAGCGGCTGCGAGGGCCTGAGGCGGGAGAGCGTGTTCTCTAGTATGCTCATGTGCGAGCGGGCCCACTCGTACGACAGGCGCCCCTGCCCGGCGAGCTTGATGTCCTTGACCTTGTAGCCCTTGGCGGGGCCTCTGCCCTTGCCGGCGCGTCCCGCCGCCAGCGCCCTGCCGCCCTTGCGCCTAGTAGCCGCCACGGGCGGCGCGGCCGGGCGCTTCAATTAAAACCCTTATGACCGCACACTTGGCGAAAGATCGCACCCTGCTACTCCTCTGACACTCATAGTCAAGCGACCCGTTGTAAACAGGGCCACCGTGCAAGTCTCTGGCAAGGGCTAGGTCTGTAGATCGAGTGGTGATGATGTACGCTACGCGGGCGCCGACCACGGCTTCATCTTGCCCGAAAGTTATATCACCCTGCTCCGAGCGGCCGCGGTAATGCCCGGTAGACGCAGGTCAAGGAAGGTACATGGGAAGGGCCCTAGCAAGGTGAGTAAGGGCAGGAACAGAGAAGAGGCCGTCAATATCATGATGGCACAAATCCTAGATCGCGAGCCTGGCTGGTCTGCCACTCCAGAACGCACCCGAGTCGTCCGCGGTCAGATCCGTCGAAGACCCGACATCGTGATCGATGTGGGCGGGCGAGCCATCGTCATCGAGACAGAATTTCCGCCGGCCAACGGACTCAGTTATGACTTAACAAAAGCCGCAGGCTATGACTTGGAAGGTCTAGGTCTGCCTATCGCGACAGTTGGCATTGTGCTTCCACACGTCACCATGCAGTGCGATATTAACGAGATTGAAGACCATCTGATGGCATGCAACAGTCTAGAATACAACGTTGTGCCCCTTGACGGCAGACGGTTTCCACCCACTGGTTACTTGGTGGGATCACTCTTAGATGTACGTGCTGCCATACGACTGTCGTCCGTCCCCGATGCCGACATAAGGAGAGGCTACGAAATGATGGCCGATGGAGTCGACAAGATCGAGCACATAATACGAGAACGGGTGGGGTGTGATACGCATGATGCTGTGTGCAGATTTCTTCGCCAAAAACCGGGAGATGGAACGTGGCGAATGGCGGCTCTTGTGCTTCTCAACGCATGTGTGTTCTACGATGAGTTGTCAGGACACCGTGATGATGTGGAGACCATTCCTTCGCTATCCGTTGTCGGAACGGTTGACCATGCCACGCTGCTCGGCGCGTGGCGCGCAGTACGGAAAATTAACTATGCACCCATATTCGACACTGCCATAGCGGTGTTGGGGGCAATGCCACCTGCGGTTGCAAACGAGATAATTGCAGTCATGATACGTGTGTCGTCACGTGTGATGGCAACTGGTGCCAACCGCTTTGTCGATTTCTACGGTATGTTGTACCAGCGGTTGTTATATGAACGCAGGCTGGTGGCTGCATACTACACACGGCCCGAAGCGGCCACACTTTTGGCAGGCCTTACAATCAGGGGTTGCGAGGACGACATGTGGAGGGATCAAGACCGCATTAGAAGGCTTCGAATTGCCGATTTTGCCTGCGGTTCGGGGTCGCTACTGCATGCGGCCTATTCCCACGTAATCCACTGCTCACCGTTTGACGTGTCTGACATGCACTCCCACGTGATGGAGAATTGTATATGGGCCGCGGATATATTCCCCATTGCCACGCATTTTGCGGTATCAGCTTTGTCGTCAATGTTTCCCAGTAAAACATTCAGTGACTGTCACATCTACACCCGAAAACTAGAACCTGGAGCCACTGGGGGGTATCACCTGGGTTCGCTGGATCTTATCGATGATCTCGAACCTTTTGTCGACGCGGGGGTAATGTACGGAGGGAGCGGCCCTCGTCCCGTACGAGCTGCCACATTACAGCATGGCTCATGCGACTACATCTTGATGAACCCCCCTTTTGCTCGTGCCACCAATCACGGTGGCAACAGGCCTGATCCTGTGCCTCCGTTCGCGATACATGGGATTAACCCTGAGATGCAGATTGAAATGGGGAAGCACAACAGCAATTTGTTTAAGGGCACATGTGCACACGGTAATGCAGGATTGGCGTCCCATTTTATGGCCATATGCAACAAAAAAATAAGGGGGGGGGGGGGCGGTTCGGCCTAATCCTTCCCGACACAATTACAACGGGGCAATCATGGGTATCAGCTAGAGCCATGTTGGAAGAATGGTACGACGACATAACAGTCACTATTGTTGGTCACGGGGACGATGGCACGTATTCGTCCGATACCGCCATGCATGAGGTGATGCTTGTGGCACAAAAAAGGGGTGAGAAGCGCACATCGGGCGATCCTGCCCCGAGAATAAAATTCGTGCAGCTTGACAAGATGCCGTCGTCACGTCTCGAAGCACTAACCCTATCAAAGGTAATTCGTGACACAAGTGTTGTAAAGCTTGAAGATGATGTGGGCATTACATCCCTGATCATCGGTGACACGGATACTGTTGTGGGTAGGGCGGTTAGTTGTCCCGTCGAAGCAAACATGCCTTGGTTTTGTAGACGCGTAAAAAATATAGGGTTGTTACAGTTTGCGTACAATCTATCCCGTGGAAGACTTTCGTCTTTTGATAACGTAGGCGATAGTGGGTTAAAGCCCAAAGCGTCTGCGCATACAATTCCGATAACACTGCTCGGGGAGTTTGTTGATATGGGTAGGCATCACTTGGATATCATAGGAAAGAAGCCCGATGGAACGCCACGAGGTCCATTTAACAAAATAGTTCGTTTAGATGGGTCGAAGTACAAGTGTTTGTGGAACAACGATGCAAATACACAACAAAGCATGCTAGTTGAGCACGATTACTCGCTGGAGGCAAAGCATGACGCTACGCGCAAACACATTGCCGCGACCTGGGCTACAAGTGGCAGGGTTCATTTAAACAATCAGGCGGGATACGGATCACAGCGTTTGATTGCTGCATATACTAAAGATCCCGTTCTTGGAGGGGCGTCGTGGCCCAACGTTGTGGGTCTTGAGGAGAAATATGAAAAGGCCTTCACCACATGGTGTAATACAACATTTGGGTTATTATTGTATTGGTTGGTTGCTGGAGGTCAACAACGAGGACGTGGACGAATGGGAGTGGATTCATTCCGTAAGACATTTTCAGTACTAGATGTTAGGAATCTCAACGGTAGACAGCTAACAAAATTTAACAATCTTTTTGACGCAACTTGTAGAACCAAACTAAAGCCGTTCAGCAACCCTTCTGATGATCCTACACGTAAGTGTATTGATAAGGAAGTGATGCACATCTTGGGTATGAATATAGACATAAACGAACTGTACGAGTGGATTGAGAATGAACCCCAGATTAACAATGACGGAAACATGGTGGTAAGCCAAGATTGATGACCGCATTGATTGTCTCGCCTTTACCACAGAAGTTTACGGAATGCCGCTACTCATACGTGCACTGCAAACACGTACGGCGTCCCCCCTCCCTCCGACTCGATCGTCCACCGCGTGGGCAGCTCTAGCACGCCAAGCACGTCTAGGTCGAACTTGTCGAGCAGGGGGCCCCATCCCCACCGGTTCTCGGCGCCCCCTATGCCGCCGGACGCCTCCTCTCCGACACCTGCAAGGACCAGGAGCGGCCCGGCGCCCCCGTCCCGCGCGCCGCCCTGGGCCGCGCAGGCGACGGCATCGGCGAGCAGCTCGCCTACCTGCGGTAGGGCGCCGACAAAGAGTGCGGCTGCGCCGCCTTCTTCCCGTACCGGCCCCGCATAGTCGATGCCGAACGCATCCTCGCCCGAGCCGGATGCACCCATTTCGACGCCCGTCCTCTTTGATATGGCCAGCTGCGCGGCGGCGAGCCCGTCGTCGATCTCGACTGATCGCACGCGCATGCCGGCCGCACCGCAGCAGTACGCGATGCGGCCGTCGCCGGATCCGACGTCGACGGCAGCGCGCGCGCCGAGGGCTAGCGCCGCAGATGCGAGCGCATATGCCGAGAGCATCCACGTCGGGTAGAACGGCGCGGCGCTCGCATCGTGCTTTAGGCTGTCGAGCCAGTGGCCCGTCGCGTCGCCCTCGCATAGGGTGCACCGCACTCCGCCTATGGCCTCGTCCGACAGCCTCGCATAGACGGGGCTTGCCCGCGCGAACGCGCCGAGCGCCGCCGCGCCAGCCGCATCGACTCCGATCGACGGCTCGGCCCCCGACGGTATGGCCTCGTACAGGTGGCTGTTGCCCCTGTACGATCGACTCGTCTCGCCGGCGATCCGCAGAATCGCATCGGCCGCGCGCCGCCGCCGCCCAAGCTCGGCAGCTGCCGGCCCGGCCGAGAGCATGCCCATCCACAGCACCCTGCCGCTAGAACCACTTGTCCAGGTTCTGGCTGCGCCTCTCTAGCGCCCTGCGCAGGCGGTCGAGGGCCGAGGCAACGCGCGCCTCGGAGAAGCCGCGCTCGCCGACCAGGTACGACGAGACGGCCTCGGCGTCGGCCTGGCCGTACTCGACGGGGGCGCCGCAGTCGTCCGGCACGTCCGGCTCCAGGAATATCTTTCGTATGCGCTCGTAGTCGACCTTGCCGAGCTCTTCGCGTATGCGCGGGATGTCCTCGAGCCGGCCGTGCTCCCTGACCAGCTTGAGGGCCGTCTTTGGGCCTATCCGGGAAAATCCGTCGGGGTTGAAGTCGGTCCCGATCAGTATGGCAATGTCGACGAGCTGCCCCCGCTCCAGGCCGAGCGACTCTAGCGTGCGCGCAGACTCTATCACCTCTGGCTCGACGTCGACGTACATGTTGCGGTTGGGTAGCTTGCGCCTGCCACTCGTCGCAAAGTTGCGAACTAGCCGTACCGCGCCGAACAGGACCGAGTCAAAGTCCTGGCTGGCCGACGCGTACGCCTCGCCCGTCTTTGTCAGGTGCGCCGCGGCGGCCTCGCCCTCTGACGGCGCGTCCACGCACGGGATGCCGAGCAGCCCGAGGAGCCGCTTTGCGTCGTCGACCATGCCGTCGGTCATCGTCGTCGTCTGCTGGGCGTACTTTTTTGCCGCCTCCATGTCGCCGGCCTCGACGGCGCGCTCGTACTTGACGGCCGCATCCTTCTTGACGGCGCGGCGGCGCGCGATCTCGGCGGCCTTCATCGACGGCGGAGTCCCGTCAAAGACGTAGACGGGGCGTATGCCGAGGGACAGGTAGTTTACGTTGCGGTGGAGCAGGCCGCTGAGGTGGCTCGTCACGCGGCCCTGGTCGTCCGAGAGCGGCGAGCCGTCGGGCCCCCGTATGGTCGAGAGGAACTGGTACAGGGCGTTGTACGCGTCGACGGCGACCGTGCGCGAGGCGAACGCATCGAGCGTCGTCGGCTCCCTCTCGACGAGCGCCTTTATGTCGACCCCCATGCGCGGGCGGCGCGGCCGGGGCGTATTCATGGGTTGCGGCCGCGCGGGCCGCGCCGGCGGCGGCCGGCGGCGCCTCGCACGGTCTATGTGGACGCCCCGCGGAGCCGCCGCGCGGCCGTGGACGAAGATGCCGCCGGGCTGGCGGCGGGGGCGCCGCAGGGCGCGGTGCCGGCGCCATGCGACGGCGGCGCGCCCGCCGGGCCGCGGCAGGCCGGCGCGGCGCCGGGCGGATCGCGCGCGATCATGCCTAGGCCTGGCGGCAGGTTTGGCGACGAAGAGCTGGGAGCCAGGCTTGGCGTGCCCCTGGCGGGATCGATGCGCGCCAGCCGCGAGAACAAGTGCATCGTACTCGTGGACCTCCAGGATGGCGACTCGCGGGACGGCGACATGGCCGTGTACGTGGGCCGGGACAGGCGCGGAGGCCGACGGGCGGATCAGTCGACGGACGGCGGCGGCCCCGATCTGCCCCTCTTGGATGCGAGTGGGTACGCGGTGCTCGACTTTGCAAGGGACGGCGGCATGCTCGTGCTGGAAAGGGTCGCAGAGTTCGGCTCGCTCAGCCTTGAGAAGAGGGACGGGCGAGACGTGGCCGTTTTCAAAGTGAGGGCCGTCGACGGCGAGGCATGGGACGGCGAGGAGCTGAACCCCGATGCCGAGAGGCCGCTCCAGTCGATAGAGTCCGGGACGTTTGCCGGCAAGAGGTGCACGGTCGACGAGTATATTGAGCATGTCCGGAAGGCTATGGCGTAGCGCCGCATTGAGAAATTGGTGCGACGGCAGGATGCACAAGGCGCTGAAGGGACTGTGGGGGGAAGCGCACCCGCAGTCCGTCGACCCGACTCTGGCCTCGCGGGGGCGGCATGCACTCGAGAACTTCCATCATTCGGGCGCCCATATCTGGCACGCCGCCATTGATATCCGCTGAACGCGGTCGGACGGGCGCCGCCGCGCCCTGGGCGCGCCATGTGCAGCCGCACGCGCGCGCACTTGGCGGCGCCCCTTCAAACTTATAGCGCGGAATTTGGAGCGCGGCGCAATGGCGCAGACCGCCGACTGCCGCCTGTGCGGCCGCAGCTTTGCGCGGCACGGCCGCCATGCCTACTGCAGGCGATGCGCCGCCAAGGCCGACAGGGCGATCGCCCGGGATCTGCGCGTGGACTGCAAGGAGTGCGGCAAGCCGTTCCAGACGGACAACCGGAGCGTCCGCTACTGCTCGGATGCATGCCGCGCCGATGCCAAGCGGCGGAGCGCCCGTGAGCATGGGCGCAGGCAGTTGATGGATCCAAGGAGGCGAGCCATTGCAGCGGCGCGCGTCAGGGCGATCGTGGCCCGGCGCAGGGTCGGGGACGCAGGCGGGTCGCCCAAGCGGCGGCGGAAGCAGGCAGATGGCGGCACTGCCATGTCTAGGACGCTGACCTGCAAGCTGTGCGGCCGCAGCTTTGAGCTGCGCGGCATGGGCATCCGATCGTACTGCAAGCGGTGCGTCGCCATGGCGGACAGGGAGGCTGCCAGGAAGCCGCGCAGGCAGTGCAAGGAGTGCGGCAAGAAGTTTGACTCGAAGGCGCATTTTGTCCTCTACTGCTCGGACGAGTGCCGCGCCAAGGTCGCGCGTCGCCGCGAGCGCAGGAGCAACCGCCGCCGCTCGGCCGACCCTGAAAAGAGCGCCATTGCGGCGGCGCGAAGCAGGGCCTACCGCGGCGGCCGGAAGGCGCGGCGCGCATAGCGCGCGCGGCGCGCAGCGGCGGCTACGGCGCGCCCTTTTGCCCCCCTGCAAGCGGTTATTAGGGGCCGGCCACGACTCTTGCCGCCAGGTTAGCCAAGTGGTACGGCGACCGACTCGAGATCGGTTGCGCTCTGCGTTCAGGGGTTCGAATCCCTTACCTGGCGCCACCTTCGCTACCGCGCCAACCTGCGCAGTCCGGCCGGCCGGCCGTCGGGCCGGCCGGGCACACCGCGACGCCGCCCCCTACCCGGGCAGGCCCTCCACGGCCCTTGCCAGCCAGTAGGCCTCGGTCTCGGCGAGCTCGGCGCTGCGAAACCCCGACAGGAGCGATCGCGCCCCGCCCCTCGTCAGCGCGTACTCGGCGCCGGGGCAGAAGTCGCTCCGCGGAAGCTGCGCAAAGAACCTGCCGCCCTCCCTCAGCACCCTGGCCGCCTCGGCCGCGTACGACGCCTGCACCTGCCGCGGCATGTGCTGGAACGCCAACTCGGAGTAGACGACGTCGAACGAGCCGCCGGCGAACATGCCGAGCGTCCTGCCGTTGTTGACATGGAACGTCGCGTTGCGAACGCCCCTATGCCCCTCCGACTGTCGATAAAGTCCTTTTCTAGGGCCGTCTTGTCGTCATCCTTGACCGTTGCCACGCACATCTTTTTGTGTACATCCACCCATACGTGGATCATCCTCTCACCACCCTTGCGATCATGTTGGGGTTTTTCAAGGCCTGGTTGAGCGGAAGACTCCATTCACCGTCTGTGCGGTATACCTTCGTCCGCTTGATACCTGGGTCAGGCTCCCAGACACCCTCGTACGGGGTAAGTTCATGACGACCCTTAGGCCCATGGCCCGGAGCGCAGAAGCCCTGTTTGCTAGGCTTGACATGAAGGCTCCCATCTTTTTTAACTCGGCAATGACCAGGTCCTGTTCGCCGGCGACGATCTTGAGCGACTCGATCTCCTTGGCCTGCGCCTTGGCCGAATCGCTCCTGCCGCTGCCTCCCATGCCGGCAATCTCCCTCTTGCCGGCGTCCATGAGCCCCTTGCTCCAGTTGTCGAACGCGGTCGGCGAGACGCCGTGCTTGCGGCATATCCCTGCCACGCCGATGTTCGTCGAGAGGTACCCGACCACATGTCTACCCGCTCCCTGGCGGTCCACCGCCTGTGCGTCATTTTTTCGCCTCCCCGGCGCCCCCATGGCTCTCAACCCCTTCCATTCCGATCGTTCTCACTCTACGGGGGCCCTCGACACTCGGGCGAAGAACTGTCGATCCTTGGCGACGTATCCGATGCCCTTGACAACGTGTGCGCGTCCCTGCACATGGAGATGCGCAGGCGTCGAGCGCCAGCTACTTGTGGTGCGCCATCCGCGAGCGGATCGACAGAGCCGAGTCGCTGAGGGCTGAAATTCCTGCAAGCCAGCGCCATGCGGCGCTGGAATGCTTGGCCGTTTGCGTGCAGGGCGCTATCGCCAGCCTTAAAAATAGCCCTGTGCGCCTGCGCAGCATGGCGGACATGCACGGCATGAGCGCGTTCGAGTTGGAGGGCGGCTGGCGATGAGCGTCATGGGCATGCTCGGCACCAACCTCAGCTGCGCGACGCGGGTGCACAGGCCGTACCGGGATGCCCTGAGGGCCATCAAGTCGCGCGGCGGCTTCGTGGAGCGGCCGGACGAGGCCAAGAGCCTCTTGGCCGTACTGACCCCTCTGTGCCACCACCTCGGGGGCAAGGCCTACTTTTCACTTGGCGTCAACGGCGAGGAAATGTCCAAGTTTCTGTACCTCCGCCACCGCGAAGGCTGGCTTGGCGCAAGGGACGGCATACTGTCCGTCAGGGCCAGGCTCGAGGAGGTCTCCGGCGAGCGGATGGAACTCTCCGGCGAGGACGCATCGATCCTCGGCGACGTCTCGGATGCCCTTGGTAGCGTCTGCGCGTCCCTGTTCGAGAGGATGTACAGACTATGAATACCGGCTACTTGAGGTGCGCCATCCGCGAGCAGATCGACAGGGCCGGGTCCCTGAAGGCCGAAATTCCTGACAGGCAGCGGCATGCGTCGTTGGAGCTGCTAGCCACCTGGTGCAGGGACATGTTTGCGCCGATGAGCAACAGGGCGCGGACGGGATCGGCCGCCGTTCCGCCGGCGGGCAGCGGCAGGACTAGTATGCGGGAGGAGAATCCCCGTTCGCATGGCGAACACCGCTAGCGAGGATGCCGAAGAGGTCGTCTACATCGACGGCGAGCGGATCGAGATCGCCGGCACGTACCCCGACGTAGAGTCCACCATAAAGGCCCTGCACGAGGGCGGGTAGTGCGATGCCCCTGTTGTGCTCGCGCGCCTTGGCGATCATATCGGGGACAAAGTCGGCGCCGTGGTACTCGGCGACCTGCCTGCACATCCTGCCCATTCCGCAGGCAAGGTCCAGGACGACCGTGCGGGGCCCGAGCTCCGATGCGTCAAAGTGGACGCCCCCCCCCGACTGAACTGCTCGAGGGTGAACCCGTCGCATATTGCATGGACGGCGGCCTCTGCGCTCCCGCCTGCCGCCTCTTCCCAGTATCCCCTGGTGAGGGATCGATTGCGGGGGCCGCGCCCCAGCCGGGCAAGCAGTCTGCCGGCAATGGCCATGCGCCCGCGCCTTGGGGCCGCATGTATGAGCATAACCGGAGGCGGCCTGCCGAGCCCGGCGCCGGCTGCGGGAGGACGCCCCTCATGCGGCCCCGGGCGATCGGCGCGGCGTTGCTCCCGCGGCGCCCGCGGCCTTCCGCACCCCTGAAGCGTTAAATTACTCCTAGGCGCGGGCGCGCCCGTTGGGAAGGTGGGAGCGCGAGGATGCCGGGCGCGAGGATGATCGCCCCGGACAGTACATGGACTCCAACATCCAGGAACTCCTCGACGAAGGGGACGTCCAGGGGGCCCTGGACCTGGCCAACCAGAACGTCCTGCACGCCCCGGGCAGCGCCGCTGCCTGGATCGACAAGGGCGACGTGCTGTACGACATGGGCAGGTACTACGAGGCCGCCGCCGCCTACGACAAGTCGCTAGAGATCAACCCCGAGCAGCCCGAGCTGCTCACCAAGAAGGGCCTCATGCACGAGACGCTCCACGACTACGGCAGCGCCCTGCTCTGCTACGCGCGCGCCCTGCGCCTAGAGCCCGAGGATATGGTGGCGGCTACCAAGAAGGCGCACTGCCTCCTGCACGTCGGCGGGGGCAAGGACGGCGAGGATCCCGTCGCCGAGTCCATTGCGATGTGCGAAAAGATCATAAAGGCCGACGACGGGGACATCGACGTGCTGCGCGTCTACTACGAGGCGCTCGGCCTGGCCCGCCGCAACCTGGACGCGCTTGCGGTGGCGACGAGGATGCTCGAGATCGACCCCGCCGATGCCGACCACTGGTCGTTCAGGTCCGAGCAGCTTGCAATCCTGGGCAGGCACGATGCCGCCCTGTCCGCGGCCGACGGGGCCATACGGGCCGACCCGTCTAGCGCGCAGGCAAGGGTGGCGCGGGGCATAGCCCTGGCGGGGCTGGACAGGCACGCCGAGGCGCTCGAGTCGTTCGACGATGCGATCTCGCTGGATCCGGGGATGGGCCAGGCGTGGGCCGGCAGGGCCGCCAGCCTGGCTGGGTCGGGCAAGCACGGCGAGGCGGCCGATGCGATGTTCGTGGCCATATCGGTCGACCCGGGGAACGCGACGGCGCTCGACGATCCCCTCTGGAAGAGCATGCGCGAGGGGATCGTAAAGCGGCTCGGCGGGCGCGGCGCGCTGAGGCGCCGCATGGCCGGCGGCCGCGTCGCCTCGCTCCTGAGGTACGGGTCGGGCGCGAGCACTTAATACCGCATGCGGCCGCGCACCGCCATGTCGCAGGAGAATGGCCCGCGAAAGCTCGACGCGACGGGCCTGTTCTGCCCCGAGCCGGTATTTCGCACAAAGATAGAGATCGAGCGCATGCAGGTCGGCGAGGTGCTGTGCGTGCGCGCCGACGATCCGGCCGCCGAGGACGACATTTCGCGGTGGGCGAGCCGGACGGGGCACGAGCTGGTCTCTACCTCAAAGGACGGCGCCGTCGTGGAGCTGTCGATCAGGAAGGCAAAGTAGCAGAGCCGGCAGTGCGGCCGCAGGCCGCTCCGTCTCGGATCGTTTTCAGGCACTCCTCCCCGCGCCAGAGCGCGCACGGGGGGGGGGGGGGGGGGGGTGGTAGCCACGGCCGCCTGCATGCCGGGGAACAGAGCGGGGCGGGGCGCCGGCATGCGGCAGGCCGGGGTCGCCGCCCATGCCCCTCCCCCCGCGCACGCCTGCGGCGGCGGCCCGCCGCCAACGGGCATCCTGACGGTACAGGCCAGGACTGGCTACTGCGGGAACGGAAGCTCGTCCTCGATCCGGCGCAGCTTCTCGTCGGCCGCCCTGCGGTGGCCGTCGCTGTACCTGTACCCCTCGCGGTACCTGGCCCGAATGCTCATCGCGTAGAGGTTTCTGTAGTCCTTGCACACCTGCGGCAGCTCGCGCTCGACCTGCCGGTTCCTCTCGGAATGGTTCTCGGGGGCCCGCCCTGTCAGCACGACCAGCTCGTAGTTTATCCTGTGCAGGCCAGAGTAGAACAGCACGTTGACCTTCCAGTCGTGTGCATCATCTGGCCGAGTAGCCTGAATCCATTCGTAGATGCCCCGATTGTACTCGCTCTGCTTCCGGTACCATTCGGCTGTGGGGGCCGTCATTGACGCGCCTCCCGCTCGTATATCACCTTGCTGTCGGCAAGGATGCCCTCGGGCAGGTCGGGGCCGTCGTTGATTTCCAGCGCGGTGATCATGCGATCGGGCACCTTGTGCTCGATCTCTATGCTCCTGTCCCCAATCTCGTCGATCGTCTTGGACACCCTGCCAGGGTCGTCGTCGTGGACGACCAGGACGGTCACTTCCCGTCCGTCGTCGATGTACCGACCCTCATGACGTAGCCTAGGGTGCATATCCTGTCGAGTATGAGCGACTCTAGCCTTGACACTTGGACAGTCGACATCGGCGGCGCGCCGAGGCGCCCCCTGTTAAGGGTTGCTGGGCTGGATGCACCGCGAATCGCACCCCCTCCGCCCCCACCCCTCCCACCGCCAGTCTTATAGCGGACGGCCTGGTGCGCGGCGCATGGTCGTGCTGATCGCCTGCAAGCTGTGCGGCCGCAACTTCAAGCTGCACGGCGGCGGCCACGTCTCCTACTGCAACAGGTGCATGGAGAGGGCCGGCGGGAAGCTCCACAGGGTACAGAGCCTGAAGTGCGCTGTGTGCGGCAAGGGATTTTCCGCGTCCACGTCCCTCGCCCGCTACTGCTCGGACGGGTGCCGCGCCGAGGGCAGGCGCCGCTCCTACCGCGAGTGCTATCGCAGGCGCATGGCCGACCCCGAGAAGCGCGCCCTGGTGCGGGCGCGCGGGAGGGTGGCGGCCGCCGCACTTGCGGCCCGGAAGAGGGGCGGGCGGGGGCGGGGGCGGCCGCAAGCCGGCAGGGGCGCAGCAAGCCCGCCGCGCAGCGCGGAGGGGATCGCGGTCGCCTGCGACCTGTGCGGCCGCAACTTTGTGCCGCGCGGCCGCGCCAGCCCTCTGTACTGCGGGCGATGCACGGCCAGGTCCGAGAGGGAGCTTGCCCGGGTGCTGCGCGTAAAGTGCAAGGAGTGCGGCAGGACGTTTTCCACGAAGGACCGCATCGTCCGCTACTGCTCGGACGAGTGCAGCGCCGCGGGCGTGCGGCGCGGCCGCCTCGAGAGCGTCCGCAGGCGCATGCCCGACCCCCAGAGGCGCGCCGTCGCGGCGGCGCGCACGAGGGCGTGGAACGCGGCCCAGAAGGACAAGGCGGGAAGGCGCCGCGGGCGGCCGCGCGCGCAGCGCCCCGCCGGATCGCCTCCCGACAAGCCGGCGCGCGGCCGGCGCTGAAAGGCGCGCCGAAGGATCGGCGCGCGAGGGGGCGCGGGCCGCGCCCCGCCGTGCCCGGAAACGGGCGGCGCGCCAGGGGCAGTGGCGGCTGCGGCGGCGGCCGTACTCCATGCGCGCCTCGCGCGGGGGACTCGCCAGTCCTATGACGCAGAATTCGATGCGCGGCGCGTTGGCCATGCCGGCCATGTGCAGGGCGTGCGGGCGCAGCCTTGACGCCTAACTGCAGGGAGTGCGGCAAAAAGTTCCCTGCGTCCGGCCGCCGCGCCCGCTGCTGCCCAAAGGGGTGCCGCGCCGCCGCCAGGAGGCGCAAGAGCCTGGAGTCTGCCCACAGGAGCATGGAGGATCCAGAGAAGCACGCAGCGATGCTGGCGCGAGCAGGGGCGTGGAATGCCGCCCACAGGAACGAGGGGGGGGGGGGCGGGTGACCGGGCGGCGCCGGCGGCATCGGCGCCCGCGCCCGCCTCATGGCCAGGCCGGCCAATATTATACCCCGCAATCCGCGCGCGGCGCGATGGGCAGGTCGACCGCGTGCGGGCTGTGCGGCCGCTCGTTTGCGCCGTACGGGGGCGTCAGCCACCACGCCTACTGCGAACGGTGCACGGCCAAGGCCGACAGGGAGGTCGCCGGCGTGCAGCGCATCGAGTGCAGGGAGTGCGGCAAAAAGTTTCCCTCTAGTACGCGCTCCGTCAGGTACTGCTCGGATGCGTGCCGCGCCTCTAGCAGGCGCCGCCTCAACGCCGAGGCCCAGCGCAGGTACATGGCCGACCCCGAGAAGCGCGCCATGTCGCTGGCCCGGACAAGGACCTCCTCGGCCGCGCGCAAGGCCAGGGCGCAGGGAAAAAAGCGGCCGCCCGCCGGGCGCAGCCCCAGCACCGCCGGGCGCAGCCCGCGCGGCGCAAAAAGGCCGGCGCCGTCAACGTGCCGGCTGTGCGGGCGCACGTTCGCGCAGTACGGCTACCACCGAACCAACTACTGCAAGCGGTGCAGGGCCAGGATCGACCGGAAGATCAGCACCGTACTGGACGTGGGCTGCAGGGAGTGCGGCAAGAGGTTTTCCACGAAAAACCCCCTGGCAAAGTACTGCTCCGTGGAATGCCGCAACGCGGCCAGGAGGCACAAGAGCCGCGGGGTATCGCGCAGGATCACGGCCAGCCCCGAAGAGTACGCCAGAATGCTGGCGCGGCATAGGGCGTGGGATGCCGCCAACAGGAACAAGGGGGGCAGGTGACAGTGCCGCGGCGGCGCCCGCGAGGATCGCCGGATCGGCGCCCCCTCCCCGCGCGCTTCTTCTGGCGGGGCAGGGAGGGGGGCGGGGAGCCTGCCGATATTGTGCCCCCTGCTCGGGCGCGGCGCGATGGCCAGGCCGGCCGCGTGCCGGCTGTGCGGGCGCGGCTTTGAGCGGCGCGAGCGCCACGGCCGCCGCGTCTATTGCGAGCAGTGCACGGCCAGGGCCGACAAGGCGATCGCCGGGAAGCTGCACGTCAAGTGCAAGGAATGCGGCAAGGCGCTTGCCACGACCAGCCACCGCGTCCGGTACTGCTCAAAGGCGTGCAGCGCCGAGTACGCTCGGCACTACAACCGCGAATACCAGCGAAAGGCCCTGGCCGATCCGGCGAAGCGCGCCATAATCCTGGCGCGCGTGAGGGCATCGGCAGCGGCCCGCGCGGCCCGCAAGAGGGGCGGGAGGCCGCTGCAGCGCCAGGCTCCTATGCGCGTGGACCCGGACGCCGAGCCGTCGACGTGCAGGCTGTGCGGGCGCAGCTTTGCGCAGTACGGGAACACCAACCGCCACGCCTACTGTAGGCAGTGCACGGCCAGGGCCAACAAGGCGATCACCGAGAAGCTGCACGTCAAGTGCAAGGAATGCGGCAAGGAGTTCACCACGACCAACCGCTCCGCCCGCTACTGCTCGGACGAGTGCCGCACCGATGGCACGCGGCGCAGCCGCCGCGAGTGCCGCCTCAGGCGCATGGCCGATCCGGAGAAGCGCGCCACCGCGGCGGCGTACGCGCGGGCGCAGAGCGCCGCCCGCAAGGTGGAGAAGCAGGGCGATGCGGGCCGCGCCGCCTGATCGCCACCCTTGCCCGCGCATCCGCCGCGTCCGCCCGCCGGTCTCATACCCGCATATCTGATGCGCGGTGCGACGGCCGGGCGGATCGCATGCGGGATGCGCGGGCGCGGCCTTGAGCGGCACGGCACCGGCGGTGGCCGCCGCGTCTACAAGGAGCGCACCGCTAGGGCCGGCAAGGCGATCGCCCGGACACCATTCGCGCAGTGCAGGGAGCGCGGCGGCAAGTTTTCGGCGCCCCGCAGGGTATGTTATATGTACGGTGGCGCCGTTAAGCAGGGTATGTTATATGTACGGTGGCGCCGTTAAGCAGGGTATGTTATATGTACGGTGGCGCCGTTAAGCAGGGTATGTTATATGTACGGTGGCGCCGTTAAGCAGGGTATGTTATATGTACGGTGGCGCCGTTAAGCAGGGTATGTTATATGTACGGTGGCGCCGTTAAGCAGGGTATGTTATATGTACGGTGGCGCCGTTAAGCAGGGTATGTTATATGTACGGTGGCGCCGTTAAGCAGGGTATGTTATATGTATATAAGGCCTGTTGTGGGGGTAGCGCGCATGGCGACAAGTGATGAAAGACTAGACGAGGATACAATGGTAGAGCGTATGGCACTACTGAATCCGTGGTGGGCGACAGGGTCTGTGCCGACTTGGTTTGTCAAAGAGTTCAGGAGGCGCGACCATACAGCCTTGGCGCGGCACATGGACAAGCCCGAGGCCCAGACAATCTTGGGCGCTAGGAGGGTAGGAAAGACGACCATGCTCTACCAACTTACCTCTGACCTTCTTTCGTCCGGCACCGATCCGCATCGCATACTGTTTTTGTCCCTAAGGGAGCAGGGCATTGGCCGGAACTCTGAAAACCTCCGGCACGTGCTCGAGGTGTATGCCCGCAACGTCCTTGGCGAGTCCATCTACAGCCTGACAAAAAGAGCCTACGTCATCCTCGACGAGGTGCACCTGATCAAAGACTGGCAGATCATAGTCAAGCATTTTTACGATCAGGCATGGCCCGTAAAGTTTATCGTGTCGGGCTCGTCGGCTGCAGACATACTGGCCGGCTCGTCCGAGTCGCTTGTGGGGCGTGTGTGGCATCAGACACTGTATGCTATGAGCTTTGTTGAATTTGTCGCATTCAAAAATCCTAGAATTGCGGATGCCTTGGAGTCTGCCGGCTTGGCAATGAGGTCGGGCTTGATCAGGTCTGCCGAAGGGGGCGGTGCGTTGCCTTTCTACGAGAGCGTCAAGCAGGCCTCGCTCGGTCTTGCCATGCACAAGACGAAGATTGTGGCGAACCTTGCGGAATACATGCGGCACGGTGGCTACCCCGCGGTGGCCGCGAACGACAATCCCATGGAGCGGAAGGATATGATCAAAATGTATATCGACATTTCGTTACACAAGGATGCCGCCAGATCCAGCAACGTGAGGAACCAGGAGCTGCTCGAACGTACGTTCTACGATCTTGCGTGGAAGTCCCCCCGTATGATCAACATGACTAGGATGTCTAGCGATTTTGGGGCCAGCAAAGAAACTATCTGTGCCTACGGCGACGCGTTAAAGTGGGCGTTTCTCGTCTCGTACGCCGAGTTCTACACGCCGCGCCCAGCGATCAGGCACCGCAAAGACACAAAGGTATATATCAACGATGTCGGCATTCGAAACGCGGCCATCTCGCCGCTTGCCAGCGGTAATCCTGCCACAGATCCCACGGAGGCCGGAAGGATGGCCGAGACTGTGGCCGCCGACCACACGAGGAGGCTATGGCATTCACTCGAGCCAATGTCAACTTCCTTCATTCCGTACTACTGGCACAACGGAGGTGGGGTAGAGGTAGACCTAGTTATTACGCTACACCAGCGGCCAATTCCTGTAGAGGTAAAGTACAGGCAGCGCGTGAAAGAGTCCGATCTCAAAGGCCTGTCGCGCTTTTCGGCCAGGTTCGACCCGCCGCTGGGCATCGCCGTGTCGCGCAACGACGTTCGCCTCATCGGGGACGGGGACATAGTGGCGGTTCCGCTGTGGCTATACCTGCTCATGTGCTAGTCGACGCCGCCGGCATTGCCCGACTCCTGCGCGCCGGATGTTGCGGCGGGAGTCTGCCATCCGCCACCGACGCCGGCCTCTTCGCCCCGCTCGTCTAGGTACCTGTTGACGTCGAGCGCGGCCATGCACCCGTAGCCGCCCGCCGTAATGGCCTGCCTGTACCTGCGGTCGTGCACGTCGCCGGCGGCGAACACGCCCCTGGCGCTAGTCTCCGTGCCGTTCCTGACGACGACGTACCCGTCCCCGTCGGTCTCGACCTGGCCGGCGAACAGGGCCGTGTTCGGGTCGTGCCCGATTGCGACGAACACGCCGGATGCCCGTATCGTCTCGTCCTGCCCCGTCCTCGAGTTGCGCACCACTACCTCAGAGACCTTGTCGTCGCCGCGAATGTCGGCGACCTGGCACGACAGGTGCATCGTAATGCGCGGGTTGGCCATGGCGCGCTCCTGCATTATCTTGCTGGCGCGCAGCTCCTCGCGCCGGTGCACCACGTGCACGTTCGGCGAGAACTTTGTCAGGAACGTGGCCTCTTCCATGGCCGAGTCGCCGCCGCCGACGACGACGATATCCTTGTCGCGAAAGAACGGCCCGTCGCAGGTGGCGCAGTACGAGACGCCTCGGCCGGCAAGGGCGCTCTCGCCGTCGAGTCCTAGCTTGCGCGGGCTGGCCCCCGTGCATATGATCACGGCGTCCGCCTCGTACTCTTCGCCGGACGTGAGGACCTTTAGCGGCTCGCGCCTAAAGTCGACGTCGATGGCCTCCTCGTCGAGCATGGTCGTGCCCATCGCCTTGGCCTGCTCCCTCATGTCGGCCATCAGGTCGGGGCCCATCACGCCTGCCTTGAAGCCCGGATAGTTCTCGACCTCGGTCGTGTTGACGAGCTGGCCGCCGGGCAGGGGGCCAGAGAGCAGCAGCGTGTCGTGCCGCGCCCGAGAGCAGTAGATGCCGGCCGTGTATCCGGCCGGGCCGGCCCCGATTATAATGACCTCGTACCGGGTCTTCTTGCGCTCAATGTCCGGCGGCGGAGGGGGCGGAGGGGGAGGGGCGCTGCGCCCCTCGGCGCCGCCGTCCCTGCGGAGGAGCACGGTGGAGCCGGACTCTGATCCCGCCATCATGACGGCCCGCGCGGCCGGCAGTTACAATTTAAGTCATGGGCGGAGGCCCCTCCCGGACGGTGGGCGGCTTTCGCGCAGGGGCGCATGCGAGGTACAATGGCCCATGTCCCGGCCGCCGACTCCGCGCGGCGGCTGGATTGGCACGGGAGTGGGGGATGCGGGCGGGCTCGATTCGATGCGCGGCCGCCGACCGGCGGGGCTGCCATGCGGATTGCCACGCGCCGGACATCTGCAGGCTGAACGCCCACCTGAGGATGTCCAAACGCCTGTTAGCCACCATTCATATACCATTGGTAGGGCGGGGGTTCGTGGAATCTGTAACAAGGCAGGTCACTAGACAGGGCAGTCCTGCGGAGGGGAGGGGAAGAACTGCCACGCCCCACGAGTCCTTGACAGGTTCTAGCGGCGTAGAAGAGTCCCTGCCACCCCTCCCGCAACTTGGCGACAAGTTTACGGAGGAGCAGATGCGCGAGAGGTTTGATGTAGCCACAACAGGCGGCATCCGGGCAAGCTTGACATCGTCTGACATCGTGCTTGTCCGCAATGTGCACAGTGACTACGACGACGTTGAAGACGGCAAACGCATCACGTACATCGGCCAGTACTACAGTGGAAAGCATGATCAGATGATCCTAGGAAATCTGAAGCTGGCAAAGTCGCGGGAAAACGGCCGCCGCGTCCTATACTTTGTCAAGCAGGACGGAGTGCTTGAATTCAGCGGCCTTGTCGAGTGTGTCGCATCCCGCCACAAGGACGATCCCCTGCGCCCAGGTGCGCTTGCCTTTGAGCTGGAAATGATCGATGTCGCTGCCGGTGCGGCCGCCGAACGCCGGAATGGTCACGCCGACCAGCCGAGATTCTCCGTGTCGACAGTGCCCGATCTTGACATGATCATGGAAGTAGAGCGCAAAATTTTTGATCGGCGCTCCTTTTCCAGCCGATCCGAATTGGCCGCGGCCCTGCCCGCAGGCATCGCCTCGGCACTGCTTGACAGGGTACTAAACTATTTGGAGTATTCTGAAAAGATCACCACCGACAATGGATCCATACGCTGGTCGTTCAGCGGCGCCGCTCCACCCGAAGATTCAAGTACCGGTTGCAAGGACGGCGGCGCATTGGCAGCTACCGCCGTGACAGAGGAGCCTGTCCACATTCTCACCCTAGAAGAGCGCCTCTCGCCTGATCTCGACAACGATCTGCCGTACAGCGAAGAGATCGAGAGGGCGATTGCCGACTGCGAGGCCGGCCGTAACATGGGAAAGACCTACGCACCAGGTGAATACCGTGAACATCTTAGGAAGGAGTATGGCATTGGCACCGTGGAACATCAGGCCGAGTAAACGAGTCGAAGACGCACTTCGATATTACAAGGCCGACAAGGCGGTTTGTAACGGTTATGGCCACATTGTTGAGGACTTGATACGCTCGACTAACCCCGCATCCGTGGGCGTTCCAAAAAAAGGCCGACATGGCGGTTCTGTTGGCACACATGTGACAAAATCCGTCGTTCTTATTTTTAGAACCGACTACCTAGCACACCGTGTCGATCTGACGTGGATGGGAGATCACAAGAAGGTGAATGGACGCGACTGAGGCAGTCGACCGGCATCCGCCCACGGGCGCGCCTTGAAAGACAGTCGGTGCTTTGACCCGATGCCAGCGCATGCGGCGCATTTGGCCCGCGCCGGCGGGGTCTTGGCCCGCGCGCCGATGCTTGAAGCGGGCAGATTTCCGCACTGCATCGGGCAGGACGGCACCGCCTCACAGACGGGACACGATGCGGCGAACCGGGTGTTATGGCCTCGACCCCGCGGTGCGCCTCTGCCGGATCGACCGTACTCTCTTCCGAGTCGGCACCGGCGCCGGGTGCGCCGCGCGACCAGTCGGCCGCGCCCGCGCCCGCCGCGGGCATCGATCACCGCCGGCCCAAGTGCCCGCCGCCCTCCTCCTCAGCCCGGATCCTGTCATCCTCCGCCGCATGCGCCGCAAGCGCCGCCCGGTGCGCGCCGCACAGCCGGCCCGAGCGCACCTGCGAGTGCAGCAGGTCGGACTGCCAGTGGGCGTTGTACAGGCGGCAGTCGCGATCCTTGCAGAACGCCTCGCCGGTAACAAAGTGCATCGCGGCCTGCAGTGCATACCCGTACGCCGCCTCGGCGAGCCGCGCATCGCCGCCCACGAGGAACTCGCCGGCGTACCGCCTGTCGATCTCTTCCAGATCCGCGCCGCCCACCGCCCGCGAGGCCATCACATCGATGCAGTACCGGCGGGGCCTTGCCGGCGCCTCCACAATCCCCGTCGTCGAGACCAGCGCGGGGTTTGCCGCGACAAGAGCCCTGCCGTGGTATCTCATCCCGTCGGGGTCGTACGTGCACGGCAGGCGGTCCGTCAGCACCACGTGAAACGCGTACGGGTCGGACGCATCCCGCCCCGGGATCATGGATGCCGCAGCGCGCTGCAGCTCGAACCCGTCGTAGCATGTGATGTCCCCGTTCCGGCCTCCGCGCATCTCGCGCTCGACGGCCTCTTCGTCCGGCTCGCGCCGCTCGAACGGGCGGTAGATGCTGCGCACCGCACACGCCGCCAGGGCGCGCGCCTGCCGGCGCGTGGGGCTCGGGAACAGGCCCGCGGGCCGCCCCTCGTGCCGCACGCGGGGCCCGAGGGCGGCGGCCAGCCGCCGCGCCAGCGCATGCGAATCGATCGCCGCCTCGGACGGCTCGCCGTGTACTACGACGCGCTCGATCCTCAACGCGCAGCGCCCGCTTGAAGCGGGCCTAGCCCCGCTCGGCCGGGCCGTACTCCTTTACCTTTGCGGCGGCGACCTCGGCGGCCTTTTTCCCAGAGAACAGCATCGAGCCGAACGTGGGGCCCATCCGCGCCAGCCCGTGCGTCTCCGTAACCGACATGCCGGCCGCGACGAGGCCGGGGTACACCTCTCCGGTGCTGCGCACGACCTGGTCCTCGCCCTCGTCGACGTGCATCGGGTCCATGCCCTTCCACTCGACTAGCCCCCTGTCGACGAGCCGCTTTACGGCGACCGAGTCGTGGCCGGACGCGTCGATCACGACCCTCGACTCTAGCGCGACGGGGTCGACGCATGTAATGTTGCGCGGCAGCGCGGACACGGGCATCCAGTTGACGACGACCCCGGCGACGCGGCCGCCCTTTAGCACCAGGTCGTCGAACTTTGTCAGGTTCAGGAACTTTACGCCCGCATCGCAGGCCGACGCGATGAGCTTTGAGACGGCGTGGGGGCCGGGCGTAAGGTACAGCCCGTCGGCGGCCTTCTTGTACGGCACGCCGAGCTCGTCCCAGACGCGGTTGGCCGGCTCCCGCACGGTGACGGGGTTCATCATGTAGCCGCCGAGCCAGTACCCCCCGCCGAGGTAGTTGTTCTGCTCTATGACAAGGACGCGGAACCCCATGAGGCCGAGCTCGCGCGAGGCCGTCAGGCCGGCGGGGCCTGCCCCGATGACGAGCACGTCGGACTCTGCCATGTCGAGCAGGACGCGGTTGAACTCTGTCGCAATGGCCCTCGTAATCGACGCCTCGCCGACGGGCGCGAATATCTTTGACGGGCCGGCCTCGGCGTCGCTTGCCCTCTGCACGGCCGGCGGCGGGGCGGGCCCGATTAATACCCTTGGCGGGCGGCCCGAATCCGGCCGCCTCGCCGATCTGCGCCGGCTGCCGGCATGCGCGGGGGCTTAGTGGAAGGGGAGGGGGGGAGGGGGAATGCCGGCCATGGCCCTTGGCTCAGCGCGTGCGCTGCACGGCTGGATGGGGGAGGGGGTGACGGCGGCGCGCGGCGGAGTGTGCAGTGCAATGGGGGGGGGGAGGGCCGCCTTGACGCGGCATCGGGAACTGGAAGGGAGAGGGGCAGGGGGCGGCCGGGAGCCGCCGGCAGCCTCCTGGGATGCGCCGACCTTTTTTTTTGCACGCCGCTACATGGGCCGGCCCGGGGCAGGCGCCGCCCCTGATGGTTCTTATAACCGGGCAAGTGGGGCGGCCTTTACGGACATGACGACCTTGCCAGGGCGCTCAAGTTCACCGCGCACGGGGCGATCGGCTCCATCGGCGCAGCGCCGCGGGCGCGTGTGGGGGACTGCCGCCGGTACCTCCCGGCCGCGCCTGGCCCTGATCGGGGCGGCAGCGGCCTGCCTGGCCGCCTCCGCAGCCGTGGCGGCGACGGCTGCCGTCGACGGCGGCGAACAGGGCGCCGCCCCGCAGTACGGCCAGCTGCTGCCGGAGGCGCACGCGCACGCCATCTCCGGACTGGCCGTCGATGCGTACGCCGTAGGGCCGCGGCAGGTCAACGTCGTCTTTGCGCCAAGCCTGCCCAACGTGGACCGCCTGCTCGGCACCCCCTCCATAAGCGACCACCGCGCGAGGACGCAGACCGCCTACCACGCAGGGGGCACGACGCACACGATTACGCTGAGCGGCCCGGACATGCCGACGGACGCGACCGGCTCGGTGCAGATGCACTCGGGCGGCATCCACTTTGGCGTTCGGCACAACCACCGCCTTCCAAATTCGTTCACCATTGCAATACACGACCGCCAGGCTCCCCACCTCGACACCAGGGTGACCCCTACGCTCGACCTGAGCGCGGGCACATTCACGTTCAGGGCGACCGAGCCGCTCGTGGCCGGCCCCGGCGGGACCACAGCGGCGCACGTGGGGCTGGCCGGCCTCGGGTCGCTGACATCCGCCGACGCGGTGTCCTTCAGGGGCGCCGACGTCACGATCGACCTGTCGACTGCGACGCACGAGCGACTCGACAGGGACGTCCGCGCCTGGCCCTCGTCGAAGACGTCGACGACCATGAAGTTCACGACGGTCGGCCTGCGCGACATCACCACATGGCACGACCGCGTGCACCACGGCCACCGCGGCTACGACCTCGACTCGGGCAGGTGGTGGCTGCCCATGGCGGTCGTCCGCGACACGGTTCCGCCCGTGCTCACACGCAACCCGCAGCTCGACTTCAACACGGGCGTGCTGACCATTACGCTCAGCGAGCCGGTCACCTACTTTTACATGCCATACCTGTTCCTCGAGGACAGGAACGGCGGCAGCCGCCAGCACGTCGCCGGCGCGTCGTACCCGAGCGGCCTGGACTCGACCGTCGTGCCGATCACCCTGTCGGCAGCGCAGCTCGAGAGGCTCTCGACCATGTACGCCGCATCGGGGGGCCTGCGCCTCGACATGCACCGCGGCACGGTGAGGGATGCGGCCAACAACCCACTCGAGGGCGTCTTCGACAGGGCGATCGATGTCACGGCCGACAACGTAAGGCCGGCGCTCGACGGGGGCAGGTCCCCGAGCGTCGACCTGTCGAGGCAGCGGATAACCGTGCACTTTGCAGAGACCATGGACGTCTCGAGGACGGATGCCTCGAAGATATACGTGTCAAACTCGACCGCCGGCTCTGAGGTTCCGCTCTCGGACGGGACCGTGTCTGGCCGCGACGGGAGGGCCGTCACGGTGTCGTTCCCGCCGGCGACAAAGGCCATGATTGCAGAACGTGGCACCGCGCTGCGCGTCGGCGCCGATCCGGACGCGTTCCGCGACATCCAGGGCAACGGTAACGGACGCATCGATCCCGTGTCGGCAACCTACACGCGCGACACGTCGCGGCCGGGGATTGCATGGCACAGCCCCGCCCTGGACCTCGGCACTGGGCTGCTGACCATACGGGCGACCGACGTTATCGACACGGATCGCATATCCCCCCGGGGATTCTCCCTGCACCTTACCGACTCTGCCGATGCGCACCGCAGTACGGACCTGCCGCTGGCGGGGGCCGGCGTGGCGAGTACGGGACCCTACGCGGAGACGATGGAGCTGAGGCTCACCGAGTCCCAGAGGGCCGCCGCCGTCTCCGCCTCGGCCGACGGCATCCCGAGCGCAAAGGTCGGGATCAGGGGCTGGGCGTACCAGGACTATCCCGAGCACAACCATGGGTGGTACGTGTTCGGCGCGGGATCCGCCCCCGTGGCAGTCACTGCCGACCGCGTGCCGCCGCAGCTTGCGTCGGATCCCGTCCTGAACCTGGACGACGGCACCGTGCGGCTAGAGTTTGACGAGTACATTGACGCATCCGGGATCAGCCGGTCGGGAGTGGACGTGTCCGTATTCGCCAACGGCAGCGTGTCGCTGTCCGCGGGCGGCCGCCTGCTCCCGGCGGCAGAGCAGGCCGGCGGCACGCTAGTCGTCCTGGACATGACGGATGCCCTCGAGGACGCCGTGTACAACGCGCACGGGAACGGATCGACCTTTACCTTGGGGGTGCCCGGCTCTGCGTTCTACGACATGTCGGGCAACGCGCTTGCCGCGGTGACAAACAGGACTGCGAGCGCGACGGCCGGCCAGGCCGATCTGGAGCTGGCATCGAGCGTCCTTGATCTCGGCTCCGGCGAGCTCTCTCTAGAGTTCAACCGCGACATCTCTGCGCCGGCGCCGGCCTCGCTGTCTGGCATTGTGGTGGCCGGCGCATCGGACGGCGCGGGGCGGACGGACATGTTGGGCCTGCCCGTCAACCACACCGGAAGCGGCGTGTCGATCTCGCTGACGGCGGCCAAAAAGGCCGATCTGGTTGCCGCCAACATGTCCGGCAGCTTGGTACTGTCGATCGGGCCCGGCGTGTTTGTCGACGAGCACCACCACGCCCTTGACAGTATGACCAACGCGACCCTTGCGGTAGTTGGGGACGACGATCTGCCTGCAATTGTTGGGAGTCCAAAGCTGGACCCGTTCGCAGGCCGCCTGTCGATCGCGTTCGACGAGTACATAGACATGGACGGGGTAGATCCGGGCCAGATTGCGCTGTACGGCGGCGGCGGCGGCGGGACGATCGTGCGGCTGACGGGCAACACGGTGCTGTCGCAGGCCGACGGCGACGAGCTCGTCGTGGCCCTAGAGCCACTGCAGGTGCTCCAGGTGCACCACGCGCGGCGCGCCAGTTCCGAGGGCCAGCTGCTCGCCGACGTCAACTCGTCGGCCGTGCACGACCTGTCGGGCAACGCGCTTGAAGGGATAACCGGCGAGCCCGTATCGATCGGTCGGTTCGAGGTTGGCGGGAGCGGAGGTGGAGGCGGATCCGGCGCGAGTCCAAACCAGCAGGGCGGCACCGGCCCGCCCTTTTCGGCCTCGTCGCCGCGCCTTGGGGCAGAGCCCGCCGGCGGCGCCTCGACCTCGTTCGAAAAGATTCCAGGCGGGATTGGCGGGCTCGGGCCCGTGGGCGGGGACGGGAACGGCGGCCCGGCGCCGCTCTATGCCTTTGGCTTCCCGCCGGTCCTGGCAGCCCAGTCGCCCGTCCGGCTCGACCTGAACACGGGGGTGCTGGAGGTGGAGTTTGCCCTCTACACCTTTATCGACATGCAGGACGTAGACCTTTCGGGCATCGAGATACACGGCGACGGCGTCCGAGTGTCCCTTGGGGGGGCATCCCTCGACCTGACCGGCGCCGACATGGTCGGCAATGGATTGTATGCCACGACAGTGGTCGTCAACCTCACCGCTGCCCAAAAGGCCGCCGCCGTCGATGCAGGCAGCGGCGCGCTCATCGACATTCCGTACGGCGCGTTCACCGACGGAGATCCGTTCGCCGGCGTCGTGGGCGAGCGGATCGCCATAACGAGCGACACGACTCCGCCGGCCCTGCTCGCCAATACCACCTCGCTCGACCTGGGAACCGGCAGGCTCGTACTCGCGTTTGACGAGCACATTGCGGCGCCGTCGGCCGTCAGCCCGGCCGACTTTGACATCCTGCCCGGCGGCGATTCTGCATCGCGCGTAAACCTCGACGACTCCAGGTCGATCACCGCGTACAACGGCACCGTTGAAATCGTCCTGTCCGCCTACCAAAAGGCACTGGTCGTCGGCGCGCGCGGCGGCCCGTCCTCGGCGGCCGCGGGCAACGCATCGGTCAGTACCACGGTTGCCGGCGCCGTGCGCGACGCGTCGGGCAACGCCCTGCCGGCCGTGGATGGCCTTTCCGTCAACACCCTTGCAGACGGCGCGGCGCCCGTGCTTGCCGCGGCGCCCGTCCTAAACCTAGGCACCGGCACGCTCACGCTAGACTTTGACGAATATGTCGGCACCGACGCCGCGGCCGGGATAGTGCCGGCGCAGGTCAGCGTGACGGCGCCGGGCGCCTCGCCATCCTCCTGGCAGCCGCAGTCGCTTGCGACGGCCGAGAACGGCACGCGCCTCCAGTTCGCGTTCGGCGATGCGCAGACGGCCGCCCTTCGGCAGGCCAACGCGTCCACAACGGCTCCTCTCGCCCTGGGCGTGGCGGCCGGGGCCGGAATTGCCGACCTGTCGGGCAACGCGTTTGAGGCAGCCGCGGCCAACCTGACAACCGTGGACGATGCAACGCCGCCTGCACTCGAGGCCGACACACTCCCCGTCCTGGATATCGGGCGCGGCACGATAACGATGCGGTTTACCGAGCACATAGAGGCCGGCGGCATCGACATATCGGGTATGGCCATCGAGGATGCGAGCGGCGCCGCGCGAGTGCACCTGACCGGCGCCGCCGTAAAGCCGCCCGTCGACCCATCATCGCCGTACATTACAGAGGAAGATGCATCCCTTGTCATCACCCTTACGGCGGCACAAAAGGGCGCCGTGGCGGCGGCCCAGCTGGCGGCAGGCCCCGTGCGGATCGACGCGCCCCCGTCTGCCATAACCGACGCGGCAGGATTCTGGTTTGCCGGAATGTCAAACCACCCGCTCGACATCGTGCCAGACACAGTGCCGCCTGCCGTCGCCGACCCGTCGGCCGTCGCCGACCCGTCGGCATCCTTCCCGCGCCTCGACATGGCCCGCGGCATCCTCTCCGTCCAGTTCGACGAGATCATAGACGCCGGCACGGCCGACCCGTCCGCATTCACGCTGCACTCGCTGCCAGTCGGCGCCGATGCCGCCGGCCTGGCGCCGACCGCGGTCCTGCTCGGCGCCGCGACCGTCCTGCCGGCCCGAGACGGCGCCGATGCCACCGTGCTGGAACTCAAGCTGACGGCGGCCCAGCTTGCCGCCGTGTCGGGACTGGCCGGTTCCGCAGGTGCCCCCTCCGTCAACCTGACTATTGCCGCCAAAGCCGTCCGCGACGTGTCGGGCAACGCGTTCGAGGCGGCAGACGTGGGACCCATCTCTGCGACCGAAGACGGCTCTTCGCCGTTGCTCGCCGCCGAGCCGGTGCTCGACCTCAATGCCGGCACCGTCCTAGTACAGTTCAGCGAGTACGTCAACGCAAGCGGCATCGACCTGTCCCGGGTGTCGCTGGTCGGAGTCGAGGCCGAGGCGGCGCTAGTGCAGCTCGGAAGCGGCGGCGCCGGCGGCTCGGCGCAGTCGTCGGCCCACGGCCAGATCATCGAGAGCGGCGACGGGTCGGTACGCGCATCTGCGTCCGTCCTGATCAACCTGACCGGCGAGCAAAAGGCGCTCGCCGCGCACGCATCCGCCTCTAGGATCAACATAGGGGAGGGCGCAGTCGACGACCTGTCTGCCAACGCCTTCGAGGGCATCGACAGGGGCCTGCTGGCAGTCATACCCGACGAGACGGCGCCCGCCCTGGCCGGGAGCGGCACCTACCTAGACATGGGCGACGGCGTGCTGCACATAATATTCGACGAGCATGTAGACCCAGCCACGGTGGATCCGTCGCGCATCGTACTGTCCATATCCAGCGCATCGGCCAACGGCTCGGCTCCCTCCATTGTGAGCCTGGCCGGCGCAGCGCCCCTGCGCTCGACCCTGTACACGGATGATGCATCGATACAGCTTACGGCGGCGCAGCGGGCCGCAGTCCAGGATGCGATCAATGCGGCCGGCTCGGCCGCCATCGAGATCACAGTCCTGCCAGGCGGCGCCGCATCCGACCTGTCCGGCAACGGCGCCGCGCGCAGCGCTGCCCCCGTGCAGCTGCGCGCCGACGGGTCGGCGCCCGTCCGTCAGGGCGCCGCCGTCCTGAATCTGGCAAATGGAACTCTGACGTTAAGCTTTGACGAGTACATCGACGCATCGTCTGCAAACGCGTCGGCCATCGCAATAGAAGACCAGGCCGATGGCCAGCGCACTGCCCTTGAGGGCGCATCGCTTGCGGGCATCTCCGACTCGGACCGCATCGTCGTCCTGCTCACCCCCGCCCAGCGGGCGGCCGCCCAGGCCGTCAACGCAAGCGCCGGCGGCCCCGTGCGGATCGACATTGCGGCAGAGGGCCCCGCGTTCATGGACCTTGCTGGAAACGCATTCGGCGGCGCGTCAAACCTCAACGTGTCGACTACGAACGACTCTGTCGATCCCAAGCTGGCCGGCACCCCCGTCCTGGACCTAAACGTTGCCAAGGCCACGCTGACGCTGCAGTTCGACAAGCGCATTCCAGCGGGCGCTGCCGACGCCTCTGGGATGTACGTGCAGGGCGCCGACGGGACGACCGGCACGACGAGCCTTGCAGGCGCGGCCGTGTCGCACCGGCAGGCGGCAGGCGGCGGACAGGGAACCGACATCGTAGTGAGCCTCACAGCGGCCCAAAAGGCGTCCGTCGTAGAGTCGTACCGGGCGACGGATACTCGGGCGGCGACCCTAGACGTTTCCCCGTCCGCCGTGGAGGATCAGTGGCACAACCGGTTCGCCGGGCGGGCCGCCGAACCGCTAGACGTCACGGCCGACGAGACGCCTCCGGGAATGATCGGCGCTCCCGTGGTCGACCTCGGCGCCGGCACCGTGCGCATCGCATTCGACGAGTACGTCCGCGCCTCGAGTGTCAACGCGTCCGCCTTGTCGATCGTGGTGGACGGCACGGCGACCTCCCTTGCCGGCGCGCACACGCTCACAAGCGGGGATGGCTTGTCAATCCTGCTTGAAATGACCGCTGACCAAAAGGCCGCCGCCGAGTCCGAGCACAACGGGGCAGGATACCTGACCGTCATGGCAGGCGCATCGTTCGTGTCCGACATTGCCGAGAACACGTTCGCATCGGGCGCGCCGGCCGCAAACGCGACCGTGCGCCTCGACTCTAGGCCGCCGGCGCTCCTGCAGGCGCCGCCGCCGTCGCTCGACCTGGGAACCGGCCGCCTTGTCCTCGTGTTTGACGAGCACGTCGACGTCTCCGAGGCCAAGCTGTCGACCGCCTCGATCGTCCTGCCGCCCGCGCCTTCGTCGTCCGGCCGTACCCCGCTGCCGGTCGGCCTGTCCGGCGCCTCGGCCGCCTCAAGCGGCGACGGCCAGCGCGTCGAGATCGAGCTGACCGCGGGCCAGAGGGGCCTCTTGATCGCAGGCGCCGCCGCATCGCCCGGCCACGCGGGCGCGCAGCTCCGCCTCGGCCAGGGATTCGTCTTGGACCTGGGCGGAAACCCGACCGCGGCCGTCCAGGCGGTCCGCATCGACGTATCCCAGGACGGCGCCGCCCCGTCGCTGGACCCGGAGGCGCCGCCGACGCTCGACCTTGGCAGCGGCGCGTTGCGCATTGCATTCACAGAGCAGATCGACCCCGCCGTATCCGACCTCGTGCGCCTGTCGATTACGGCCTCTGCATCTTCCGATGCGCCGCGCGTACAGCTCGCCTCGGCACACGTCGAGCCGCGGGACGGCGGCACTATGACTCTCACGCTGCTGCTCACGCGCGACGAAAAGGGATCCCTCCTGGCATCGTCCCAGGGTGGCAACCTGGACGAGGCCCGCCTCTACGTCGGCACCGGCGCATTCTCAGACCTGTCGGGCAATGCGATCGCAGCCTCGGAAGAGGCCGTATCCGTCTCGGCCGACACAACCCGCCCGCTGCTCGACCGCTCGGCCGATCCGCTCTACAACTCGGCCCGCTCGACGATCGAGTTCGACTTTGACGAGTACGTCGACACCGCAGCGGTCGATCCGTCAAAGATTGCGGTGCGGTCGTACGCCTCGTCGCCCCCCATGTCCATCGCACTGGATGCCTCGTCGCCCGTGGCGCCGGCCGAGGAAGGCCGAACCGGCTCTTGGCACCGCATCGCCGTCGACCTGGCCGGCACGCCGCAGGCCGATGCGGTAGCGGATGCGGTTGCGGCAGCCGGCGCCGGCGCCGCCGGCCAGCTCCGCATCGACGTCGAGCGCGGCGCGTTCTCGGACCTGTCGGGCAACGAGTTCGCCTGGATCGGCAACCACACCCTTGCAACAGCCGACGACGCCCTAGCGCCGGCACTTGTCGGCCCGCCCTCGCTCGACCTGGGCTCGGGCGTGCTGACGCTCCGGTTCGGCGAGCCCGTACTTGCCGCACCGGGAGTCCTCCAAACGTCCGATATCTTCATAGGCGGCCCGAACGGCTCTGATCCCGTCGCACTCGACCGGTCGCGGGTCGTCGCGCAGGATGCTGGAAGGACGGGCGCCTCGCCGCTAGTCGAGGTCACACTCGACGCGCACGACCTTGCGCGCGCAAGGGCGCTGTACCTGGACAACGAGGGCACAATGACCATAACCGTCCCGGCCGCCGACATCCGCGACCGCGCATACAACGAGTTTGCGGGGCTTGACAGGGCGCATCTGGACGTCGTGCCCGATGCGGCCGGCCCAGCCCTGGCACCGGCGGCCCCAATTCTAGACATGGCCGCCGGCATCCTCTCCGTGCCGTTCGACGAGGGCATCGATGCGGCGCGCCTCGACCCGTCGGGGATAACGCTGCGGCTTGCCGGCGGGGATGCGGCCGGCACGGCCCTTGAGGGCAGCCATGCGTATGCGGCGGCGGGAAGCGGAGGGAGCGATATCGCCCCGACGGCAGTCGTCGTCGAGCTCTCGCACGCACAAAAGGCGGCACTCGCCGCCGATGCCGAGGCGGCCGAGGCGTCATCGAACGCCGATCCGCACATATCAATCGCCGCCGGTGCATTCTACGACGTGTCGGGCAACGCGGCTCCGGCCGTCGAGCGCGCGCGCCTGTCGGTCGTGCCCGACGACCGCCCGCCTGTCGTCGACGCGGCGGCCGCGCCGGTCCTGGACATCGGCGGGCGCACGCTCGAGATACACTTTGACGAGTACGTCCACGCCGCGGCCACGGACCTGTCGCTGATCGACGTGTCCGTGATTGACGGATCGGGCGACGGCGACGGCAGGCACCGCATTCCGCTCGATGCGGCCAGGATCGAATCGTCCGGCGCCTCGGACGGCGACTCCGATACGGTCCGGATACTCCTGACCGCGGGCCAGGCCGCGGCCCTGGCAACGGCCGTCGAGTCGTCTGCACTGATCGGGTATGCCGACCCGGCCCTGCTACTAATTGCAGACGGCGCCGCGGCCGACCTGTCGGGCAACGCGATCGCCGGCCCCGCCGGCGGCGCCGGCACGACAGCCCGCCTGGCCGTCATACCCGACAGCGCCCCGCCGGCGCTGGACCCTGCGCGCCCGCCAGTCCTTGACATGTCCGCCGGCGCGCTGACCGTGTGGCTCGACGAGCACGTCGATGCGGGCGCGGCCGACCTGTCGCGCCTGGCCCTGGCGGCGGCGAACGGGGACAGCGGGGATCTGAGCCAGACCATATCGCTAGCCGGCGCGGCCGTCGTAGGACCGTCGCTCGGCTCGCACGGCGCCGACACGGTCGTCGTCAGGCTCATGCATGTGCAAAAGGCGTGGGCCGCGGCCGCCTCTGCCGCGGGGGCTGGCATTTCCCTGTCCGCATCGGCAGGCGCCCTCTACGACCTGTCGGGCAACGCAATGCCGGCCACCGCCGCCGCATCGCCCGTACGGGTCGCCGCCCTGGCCGACACTGCAGGGCCGCAGCTTGACGGGCTGCCGGTGCTCAATCTTGCACTGGGAACGCTCATGTTCGACCTGGACGAGTTTGCCGATGCGACGCAGGTCGCAGCCTCTGGCATGTCCGTAGAGGGCGCCGATGCCGCAAACTCCACGACGCTGGCAGGCGCGGCTGTCTCGGACGTGCCGCACGGCGCCGACGCCGGCCTGCCCGACACGTACTCTGACCGCATAATCGTCGAGCCGACGGCGGCACAGAACGCATCTATCCAGGCATACGCGAAGCCGGTACGGCTCGCAAACCTTCCGGCCGGCTCGCTATCCGACCTTGCCGGCAACGGCATCGAGCGGCTCGTCCGGGTTCCAATGGTCCACACGAACGACACGGCCGGCCCGGCCCTGGTGAGCGTTGCCGTCGACCTGCGCGACGGCGATGTCATGCTCGGGTTCAACGAGGACATTGACGCGGCCGGCGCCGTCGTATCGCACATGAGCCTGTCTCCGCTAGGCTCCGACCCCTCCTCCTACTACCTCGCCGGCGCCGACATCCTGCTGCCGCCGGGCGGCGCCCCGACCGACCGGATGGAGCTGCGCCTGTCTGGCGCGCAAAAGGCCTCTGTGGCACTTGCGTACGACGCATCGGGCAGCCTTGCATTCGCAGCGCCGGAAGGCGCCGTCGACGATCCGTTCGGCAACCATGCGGCCATGCTCAACCTGACCGCAGCGGTAACCGCCGACAGCCACCCGCCCATGCTCCTGCAGTCCGGCCCGCAGGCGCCTGTCCTTGACCTGGGATCGGGCGTCCTGACGCTGCGGTTCGACGAGTACGTATCCACGGCGGGCATCGACCCGTCGGCCATCTCGGTGCGCGGCGTTGGAGGCGCCGACGCATCGCCCGAGGCCGTCGCGCTGGCCGGCTCGGAGGTCGAGGCCGGCACCGGCGCCCTTGCCGCGGCATCGGGCGCATACTCGGATA
Organism: Cenarchaeum sp.; assembly: GCA_965242695.1. Taxonomy (GTDB): domain Archaea; phylum Thermoproteota; class Nitrososphaeria; order Nitrososphaerales; family Nitrosopumilaceae; genus Cenarchaeum. The sequence goes on from CBDESU010000001.1 coordinate 898,988, forward strand.
TGGTCGTCGTCTCGCTCTCCCCCGCCGCAAAGGCAGCCGCCGCGCAGTCCGTCGGGTACGACTCACTAGCAGCCCGGCTCGACATCGGCGCATCGGCGTCCATAGCAGACCCGTCGGCCGTGCAGCTTGCCGCCGTCCAGAATGCGCCCCTGCTCGTCCGCCCAGACCACGCCCCGCCCCATATAGTGGCAGGCCGCACCGTCCTGGACCTGGCCGCCGGCACGCTCGTCGTCGCGCTCGACGAGCACGTCCTGCCGAACCGCGCCGACGCATCGCGCATCGCGATATCGGGAACGGCCCCGGGCGCGGCGACCGTCCGGCTCGCCGGCGCCACTGTGGAGGCGGCTGGAGGGTCGTCAGACACGGTCACGTTCAAACTGACCGACGCGCAGGCGGCCGCCGCGTCCGCGGCCACCCTGGCACCTACGTCTGGATCCGGCGGAGATGCGCCCAGCCACGAGGCCTTGCTGCGCATCGACGCCGGCGCGTTCGTCGACTCGTCGGGCAACACGTTTGCCGGCGCCTCTAACGTCAGGCCGGCCGAGACGCGGCCTCCCGTGTCCGTGCTTGGAGCATCCGTCGAGTCGCCAGAGACGGTCATGGTCAGATACACGCACAACCTCACGTCATCGTCCGCCGCCTCGGACTATTCCCTGGCGATCGACGGCGCGCAGCGCGCAATATCGGGCGTCGGCGGCTCGGGAACGGCATCGCACACCGTAGGGTTCGGGCCGGCCGCCGAGGCCCCAGATGCGACCGGCGTGCTCGACATTGGCAGGCTTGCAGGAGTCGGCTCCACCCTGTACGAGTTTTCGGGCGCGCAGGACGTCCCCGTATCAGACGGGCAGGGGCCGTCGGCGCTGTCCGCATTCGCCGTGAACGCCTCTGCGCTTACGGTCAGCTTTGACGAGGCCGTAGCGGGCGTAGCGCCGTCCGACTTTGCTTCCGTCACGCCGTCAGGGGGCGGCTCTTCGGCCTCGGCCGTCTCCGTCGCCGGCTCGGGCGCCTCGCGCCTGGTGGTCCTCGACGAAGAGATATTCGCGGCCGGCGCAGGCGGCACGATCGACGGCGTGCCGGCAGGCGCGTACGAGGACGCGGCCGGAAACCCGGGATCCGCGATCGACGGCCTGCCCGTGGCGGCGCCCTCTGGCAGCGTCAGGGCCGCCGGGACGGCCCCCGTCTACCTGGCCGCCGGCACGCTCGTGCGCAACGTCTCGGGCGCCTCGCCGTCGATCGACCTGTCGGGCCTAGGCGGCTCGTTCCCGGGCACGGGCGACTTTGTACTGTCCGCCGACGGCCTGGCGACGGTCACGTTCGCCGCCGGCACGGCCGTCTCGGGCCTCCCCTCGGGCGCCTCGCCGGTCGTCTCGGTCTCGGCGGCCAACCGCACCGTCCCCGACCGCTCGGTGATCGGCGCCGGCCAGCTCGTGCTCGTAGAGGTCGGAAGCGCATCGGCCGACATCGTGCTTGACAGGCCGGCTCGCATCGAGCTTGCCGGGGCGGCAGGCTATGAGGCGTTCTGGATGGATGCGGCAGGCGCGGTCTCGGTCATCGACCGCGTTTGCACGGAGGACTCGCTTGCGGCGGCAGAGGCGCAGCTCGGCGCCGGAGAAGAGTGCGCAATCGATGCCGGCACCAGCAAGGCGATCTACACGTACCACCTCTCCATATTCGGCGCCGTGGCGCCGCCGCCACCGCAGTCCCCCTCTCAGGGTGCCGGAACCTGCGCGCCAAACCCGTCCGAATGCCTGTACGTGGCGACCCCTGCCGCCTCGGCAGCCCCAGCCTCCAGCGGCGGCTTTGCCGCCACGGCCGGCGCTCCGGCTGCAGTCAGCCCGTACGACGGCATGCTGTACGCGGCCGGCCCTGCGACGAACCGCTCGCTCGGCGAGTCCGTGTACGTCCTTGATCCGGCTAGGGGCCACGCCGTCGTCGACGAGATCGGCCTGCAGACCGACCCCGAGCACCCTGCCAGGATGCGCGTCATTGCCATCGCCCCGGCCGCCTCTTCGGACTCGCCGCTCGTGCGCGCGACCGCCATGCGCGAGTCTTCCGAGCCGCCCGTGCGCGAGCTCCCAATGATCCTTGTCATCGATGCGTCCGACCGCACGCTTGCCAGGCACGGGGCCATCCTGTACACCGACCAGGCCGGCCGAACGGTAGAGGCCGGCGTGCCGGCCCTGCTGGCCGCAGCCGGAGGCGGCGCCTCTGCCCTGGACGGCCTGGCGTACGTCGGCATGCAGACCGTGCCTTCAGGGGGAGAGAGCGCCGCGCGGCTCGACGGCGGCCCCGTCCTGCTCGTCAACACGACGGGCGAATCGGCGCGCATCGAGCCGATGTACGTGCCCGGCGGCCCCGAGGGCGTGCCGGCGTTCCCGTCGCCGGATGCCGGCGGCTACTACTATCCGCGCGAGGGCTGGCAGCCGACCGCAATGGCCGCCGACGGCCAGACGCTCTACATGGTCGGAGCCGCATGGCAGAGCGGCCCGGCCGCCGAGCCGTCGTCGAATACATTCGGCCTGCTCACGCTGTCGTTTGCCTCCAACGGCAGCGCAGGCGGCAGCTCCGGGATGTTCACGCCGCGCTACGCGCTTGCCGGCGCCGTCGAGCTTGCCAGCCTCCCAGATGCAGAGGCGGACAACTCCTCATTCACGGCAGCCGGCATGGCCCTTGACCCGGTGCGGTCTAGGCTGTACGTCCAGTACGGCAACGGCACGATCGCATCGTACGCACTAGGGCCGGCAGGGGACGGCCAGGCCCGCCTCCCGTCGCTCCTGCACGTGGTCGGCACGGCGGCCGACCCGCGCGGCCTCGCACTCGATTCCGCCACGGGCATACTGTACGCGGCCGCCGGCGATTCCGTCCTCGTATACAACACATCAAACAGCCGCCGCATCGCGACCGTCGAGGTTGGGCCAGGCGGCGCCGCCGGACTGTCCGTCTCGCCCGTTGTCCCGCAGGGCGCAGGCGCCGCCCCCGTCTATGCGATCCCCGCAGTCCAGGGCGATCCGCTTCGCATCATTAGCGCAATCGACGGCCCGCCCCTCGTAGCCGCCGTCTCGGCGCAGGCCGGCTCGTACGGGGCAGGCTCGTCCGTCCCGATCGCGATCGCATTCACGCAGGACGTCGTCGTCTCTGGAGGCGTTCCGGCACTGGCGCTCAACATGCAGCGCGCCGCCGGCTCTGCTCCCGCGGCCGCCCTGTACCAGGGCGGCTCGGGAACGAGCACCCTTGAATTCTCGTATGCAGTAGTGGCAGGCGACATGTCCTCCGACCTCATGTACGCCGGCACGGACGCCCTGTCGCTGCCGGCCGGGGCATCGATTGCGGGCGCCGCCGGCGCCATGGAGGATGCCGTGCTGGCGCTGCCGGCACCGGGCCCCATGGGAGGCGCTGCCGGCGCGGTGCGCATCGACGCGGACGATCCGACCCCTGCGCCGCCCCCCGTGGTCGTGGTTCCGCCAGCCGGCGCCGGATCGCCTGCCGGACAGTTCGGGTTCGGCGGCGGCAGTGGAGGTGGAGGCGGAGGAGGCAGCGGCGGCCGAACCGGCCTTGCAGTAGGCGCCGGCTCTTCCCTCGAGGTCTCGTCCGTGTCGTGGGACTGCGACAGGGGCCTGGCCTGGATAATCCTTGGCGGCCTGCCCGCCGGCGCCTCTGCCTCCCTCCCAGACGTGAGCGTACTTGCATCGTCCGGCACGACGGCGGCGCGCGCCGCGCCCGGCGCCGCGGCGGCGGCCGGACAGGCGACGTACGAGGTAGACCTGCCCGAGGACGAGGTATTCCTTGTCCGCGCCGTCGCTGTCGACGGGCGCGAGGCCGCATCCGTCTCAAAGACCGTCCGCACGGGCGGGCAGTGCGCGGGCGAGGCCGTATTCGACTCTGGGGCGGGCAGCGCGCCGCTGCCGGAGGTTCCGTCTGCAAAGGCTGCGGCGGCCGGTGCCGAGCCCGCCGGAGATACTGGCATGCCAGAGGCAGAGGAAGAGCCGCCTAGCGGCGCCGATGCCGCCGCGGATGCAGCCGCAGGCGAAGACCGCGGGCAGACGGCGACTGAGCCGGAGCCCGAGCCCGAGCCGCGGGAAGAAGCAGAGGCTGCGGAGGCAGGGGCGGATGCTGTGCCGGCCAAGCAGGACGAGCCGCAGGCGCAGCCAGGGCGAGATCCAGCACAGCCGGCAACGGCGGAGCCCGCGCCGGACGATGCCGCTGCCGCCGGCGACGACGGAGGCGGAGGCGGCTGCCTTGTTGCAACGGCCGCGTACGGGACCGAGCTTGCCCCGCAGGTGCAGGCGCTGCGCGAGGTGCGCGACACTGCCGTCATGCAGACCGGCGCCGGCTCTGTGTTCATGTCTGCATTCAACACGGCATACTATGCCGTATCGCCGCAGGTCGCCGACCTGGAGCGGGAGCATCCCATACTCAGGGATGCCGTCCGCGCCCTGATCGCCCCGATGCTCTACTCGGCGCAGATGCTCTCGCTCGCCGAGCCGGGCTCGGAGGTTGACGTGCTCGCGTACGGCGCGGCGGCAATCGCCGCAATGGCCGCGCTGTACGTTGCGGCGCCTGCCGCCGCCGCCGTCTCTGCCGCCAGGCTTGCGCCTGCCGCCGCTGCCGCAGTCCAAAGGCGGCTCCGGGGATAGATCGCAGCGCCTGCCGCCTGCCGGCGGCAGCATGTGATGCAGCCTCTCCGCCCGGGCGCACGGCACCTCCCGCACGCTCCTGCGGACGGGCCATGGGCGGGCGTCGACACGATAGTTCTTATAGATAGGCAAATGCGCCGCCCTTTACGGGCACAGCAACACAGGCAGGGCGCACAGGTTCGCCGCACACGGGATCATCTACTCCCTCCGCGAGGCGCCGCGGGCGCGCACTGGGGGCTGTGGCCAGGCCTTCTAGGCCGCGCTTGGCCATGATCGGGGCGGCCGCGGCAAGCCTGGCCGCCATTGCAGCCGTGGCGGCGACGGCTGCCGTAGACGGCGGCGGGCAGGGAGCGATCCTGCGGGACAGCCCGCTGCTGCCAGAGGCGCACGCGCACTACGTCAGCTATCTCAATGCCGACGGGTACATCGTAGGGCCGCGGCAGGTCAACATCGTATTCACCACCTGGCTGCCCAACGTGGACGGCCTGCTCGACACCCCCACCATAAGCGACCACCGCTCGCGGGGGCAGGCTGCCTACCGCGGCGGCGGGGGCACGACGCACACGATTACGATGAGCGGCCCGGACATGCCGACGGACGCGACCGGCTCGGTGCAGATGCACTCGGGCACCATCCACTTCCAGGCGTTCGGCACGCACACCCACCATGTCGGAAATGCATTCACCATTGCAATACACGACCGCCAGGCCCCCCATATCGACACCAGGGTGACCCCTACACTCGACCTGAGCGAGGGGACGTTCAAGTTCAGGTCGACCGAGCCGCTCAGGGTCAGCCCGGGCGGGACTACAGCGGCGCACGTGGGGCTGGCCGGCCTCGGCTCGCTCACGTCAGCCGACACGGTGTCCTTTAGGGGCGCCGACGTCACGATCGACCTGTCGACTGCGACGCACGAGAGACTCGACAGGGACGTCGGCAGATGGCCCCCGTCGAAGACGTCGACGACCATGAAGTTCACGACGGTCGGCCTGCGCGAGATTCCGACGAGCCACGACGTCACGGCCCACAACCACCAGGGCTACGACCTCAACTCCGGCAGGTGGTGGCTGCCGATCACGGTCGTCCGCGACACGGTCCCGCCCGTGCTCGTGGGCAGCCCGCAGCTCGACTTCAACACTGGCGTGCTGACCATTACGCTCAGCGAGCCGGCCACCTACGTGTACATGCCATACCTGTTCCTCGAGGACCGGAACGGCGGCAGCCACCAGCACGTCGTCGGCGCGTCGTACCCGAGCGGCCTGGACTCGACGGTCGTGCCGATCACCCTGTCGGCATCGCAGCTCGAGAGGCTCTCGGCCATGTACGTCGCGACCGGCGGCCTGCGCCTCGACATGCACCACGGCACGGTAAGGGACGCGGCCGGCAACCGCAATGCGCACGTCGGCGACAGGGCGATCGACGTCACGCCCGACCGGACAAAGCCGGTGCTCGACGCAGGAAGGGCGCCTAGCGTCGACCTGTCGCGGCAGCGGATGACCGTGCACTTTGCAGAGGTCATGGACGTCTCGAGGACGGATCCCTCAAAGATACTCGTGTCAAACCAGGCGGGCGGCTCCGTCAGGCTTTCGGACGGGACCGTGTCTGGCCGCGACGGGAGGGCCGTCACGGTGTCGTTCCCGCCGGCGACAAAGGCGGAGATCGCCGATCTTGGCACCCCGCTGTTCATTGTGGCCGATGCCGACGCGTTCCGCGACATCCAGGGCAACGGGAACGCCCACATCCCGCAGGGGCAGGACTTTCGGGCGCCCGTCCCGTGGCTGTCGCCCGGCAGTTCGGGCCCCGTGCAGGCGTCCTACACGCGCGACACGTCGCGGCCGGGGATTGCATGGCACAGCCCCGCCCTAGACCTCGGCACGGGGCTGCTGACAATCCGGACGACCGACGTCGTCTACACGGATCGCATATACGCCCGGGGCTTCGTCCTGCACCTGGCCGACTCTGCCGATGCGCACCGCAGGACGGACCTGTCGTTGGCCGGGGCCGGCGTGGCAAGTGCGGGGAACTACACGGGGACGATGGAGTTGAAGCTCACTGCATCCCAGAAGGCGGCCGCTGCCTCGGCATCGACCGACGGCGCCCCGTCCGCGCGCATTACAATCGGGGGCTGGGCGTACTCGGACTATCCCGAGGGGAACCACGGGTGGTACGCATCGGGCGCCGGCGCGCCCGTGGCGGTCTCGGCCGACCGCACGCCGCCGATGCTCGAATCGGATCCCGTCCTGAACCTGGACGACGGAACCGTGCGGCTAGAGTTTGACGAGTACATCGATGCCTCGAGGATCAGCATGTCGGGAGTGGCCGTATCCGTATTCGCCAACGGCAGCGTGTTGCTGCCAGCGGGCGGCAGCCTGCTTCCGGAGGCAGAGCAGGCCGACGGCACGCTCGTCGTACTGGACATGACGGACGCGCTAGAGGATGCTGCGTACAATGCGCACGGGAACGGCTCGACCTTTACCTTGGAGGTGCCGGGCTCTGCGTTCTACGATATGTCGGGCAACGCGCTTGCCGCCGTGACAAACAGGAACGCGAGCGCGACGACCGGCCAGGCTGTGCTGGAGCTGGCATCGAGTGTACTTGATCTCGGCTCCGGCGAGCTCGCACTCGCGTTCAACCGCGATATCTCCGCGCCGGCGCCAGCCTCGCTGTCGGACATTGTGGTGGCCGGAGCATCGGACGGCGCGGGGCGGACCGACATGTCGGGCCTGCCCGTCAGCAGCATGGACAGCAACGTGTCGATCTCGCTGACGCCGGGCAAAAAGGCCGCGCTGGTGGCAGCCCACAACATGTCCGGAGGCCTGGTCATGTCGATCGGGCCCGACGTGTTCGCCGACGAGCACCACCACGCATTCAACGGGACGGCCAACGCGACTCTTGCGGTAGATGTGGACGACGTTCCGCCCAAGATTGTGGGGAGCCCAAGGCTGGACCCGTTCGCAGGCCGCCTGTCGATCGCGTTCGACGAGTACATCGACATGGACCGGGTGGATCTGGGCCAGATCGTGCTGTACGGCGGAGGGCCGCCCGTGTCGCTGTCACGCGCCACGCTAGATCCCCTACTGGAGGTCAACGACGGCGACGAGCTCGTCGTGGCCCTGGAGCCGCTGCAGGTGCTCCAGATGCACCACGCGCGGCGCGCCAGTTCCGACGGCGTGCTGCGCGCCAACATTACCTCGTCTGCCGTGTACGACCTGTCGGGCAATGCGCTTGAAGGGATAACTGGCGAGCCCGTGTCTGTCGGTCGGTTCGAGGTTGGCGGAGGCGGATCCGGCACGAGTCCAAACCAGCAGGGCGGCGCCGGCCCGGCCTTTTCGGCCTCGTCGCCGCGCCTGGGGGCAGAGCCCGTCGGCGGCGCCTCGGCCTCGTTCGAAAAGATTCCGGGCTGGATTGGCGGGCTCGGCCCCGTCGGCGGGGACGGCGACTCGCCGGCGCCGCTCTACAACAATCATGAGCCGCAGCTTCCCCTGAAACAAATTCCATCGCCCATTCGACTCGACCTGAACACGGGGGTGCTGGTGGTGGAGCTTCGTGAGACCGCCTTTGTTAATCTGAGCGCCGTAGACCTTTCGGGCGTTGTCATACACGGCAACGACGTGCACGTGTCCCTCGAAGGTGCATTCTTGGACATGACAGGCGCCACGGACCTGGGCTACGGCCTCTATGCATCGACAGTGGTTGTGAACCTCACCGCGGCGCAAAAGGCGGCCGCCGTCGAGGCCGGCAGCGGCGCGGAGCTCAACATTGCGTACGGTGCGTTCAGCGGATTCATCACAGATGCCAGCATCACGAACAGGGCAATTGCCATAACGAGCGACACGACGCCGCCGGCCCTGCTGGCCGGCGCCAGCTCGCTCGACCTTGGGATCGGCCGGCTCGTACTCGCATTCGACGAACACATTGCGGCGCCCTCGGCCGTCAATCCGGCCGACTTTGACATCCTGCCCGCGGGCGGCGGCGATGCCGCGGCGGCTCGCATACACCTCGACGACGCAAGGTCGATCAGCGCATACAACGGCACCGTTGAAGTCGTACTGTCCGACTTCCAAAAGGCGCTCGTCGTCGGCGCGCGCGGCGGTCCGTCCTCGGCGACCGCGGGCAACGCGTCCGTCAGTACTATGGCCGTCGGAGCCGTGCGCGACGTGGCTGGCAATGCCCTGCCGGCCCTGGACGCCCTTTCCGTCAACACCCTTGCAGACGGAGCGGCGCCCGTGCTTGCCGCAGCCCCCCTCCTCAACCTGGCCACCGGCACGGTCATGCTTGACTTTGACGAGTACGTCGGCGCCGCGGCCGGGATAGTGCCGGCGCAGGTCAGCGTGACGACGCAGGGCGGCCAGTCGATGTCATGGCAGCCGCAGTCCCTGACGACGATGGAGAACGGCACGCGCCTCCAGTTCGCGTTCGGCGATGCGCAGACGGCGGCCCTTCGGCAGGCCAACGCGTCCGCGACGGCGCCGCTCTCCCTGGGCGTGGCCGCGGAAGCGGGGATTGCCGACTTGTCGGGAAACCCGTTTGCGCTGGCGGCAGCCAACCTTACCGCCGTGGATGACGCGACTCCGCCGGCCCTCGAGCCCGAGACGCTCCCCGTCCTGGACATCGGGCGCGGCACGATCACGATGCGGTTTACCGAGCACATCAAGGCCGGCGGGATCGACATATCTGGTATGGCCGTCGAGGATGCCAGCGGAGCCTCACGCGTGCACCTGGCCGGCGCCGCCGTAAAGCCCCCTGTCGACCCATCCTCTCCGTACATTACAGAGGAAGATGCATCCCTTGTCATCACCCTTACGGCGGCACAAAAGGGAGCCGTCGCCGCGGCCCAGGCGGCGGCAGGCCCCGTGAGGATCGATGCCCCGCCGTCTGCCATAACCGACACGGCCGGATTCTGGTTTGCCGGCATGTCCAACCACCCGCTCGACATCGTGCCAGACGCCGTGCCGCCCGCCGTTGCCGGCCCTCCGGCCCCGCTCCCGACCTTGGACATGGCGCGCGGCGTCCTCTCCGTACAGTTCGACGAGAGCATTGACGCCGGCACGGCCGACCCGTCAGCATTCACCCTGCACTCGCGGCCTGTCGGCGCCGATTCGGGCGCAGCCCCGACCGCGGTCCTGCTCGGCGCCGCTACCGTCCTGCCGGCCCGAGAAGGCGCCGATGCCACCGTGCTAGAGCTAGAGCTGACGGCGGCCCAGCTTGCCGCCGTGTCGGGCCTGGCCGGTTCCGCAGGGGCCCCCTCCGTCAACCTGACCATGGCGGACGGCGCGGTCCGCGACGTGTCCGGCAACGCGTTCGAGGCGTCCGACGTGGGCCCCATTGCGGCCACCGAGGACGACTCTTCGCCGATGCTGGCGGCCGAGCCCGTACTCGACCTCGATGCCGGCACCGTCCTAGTACAGTTCAACGAGTACGTCAACGCGAGCGGCATCGACCTGTCCCGGGTGTCGCTGGTTGGGCTCGGTGCCGAGGCGGCACTCGTGCAGCTCGGCGCAGGCGGCGCCGGCGGGTCGGCGCAGGCGTCCGCACACGGCCAGTACATCGAGAGCGCCGGCGGGTCGGTACGCGCATCGGCGTCCGTCCTGGTGCAGATGACCGGAGAGCAAAAGGCGCTCGCCGCCCACGCGTCCGTCTCGGAGATCAGCATCGAGGAGGGCGCAGTCGACGACCTGTCGGCCAACGCCTTCGAGGGCATCGATGGGGCGTTGCTTGCCGTCATACCCGACGAGACGGCGCCCGCCCTGGCAGGGAACGGCACGTACCTGGACATGGGCGACGGCGTGCTACATGCCGTATTCAACGAGCACGTAGACCCAGCCACTATAGATCCGTCGTACATTGCACTGTCCATATCCCGCGCATCGGCCAACGGCTCGGCGCCCTCGATCACAAGCCTGGCAGGCGCCGAGCCACTGCGCTCGTCCCTGTACACGGCCGATGCATCGATACAGCTTACGACGGCGCAAAGGGCAGCCGTCCAGGATGCGATCAATGCGGCCGGCGACACGACGGACGCCGCGGCCATCGAGATACTCGTCCTGCCCGGCGGCGCCGCATCCGACCTGTCGGGCAACGGCGCTGCGCGCAGCGCCGCCCCAGTGCAGCTGCGCGCCGACGGGACTGCGCCCGTCCGGCAGGGCGCCGCCGTCCTGAACCTGGCAGACGGGACGCTGACGCTCAGCTTTGACGAGTACATCGACGCATCGTCTGCAAACGCATCGGCCATCGCAATAGAGGACCAGGCCGACGGCCAGCGCACCGTCCTTGACGGCGCATCGCTTGCGGACATATCAGACTCTGACCGCATCGTCGTCCTGCTCACCCCTGCCCAGCGGGCGGCAGCCCAGGCCGCAAACGCAAGCGCCAACGGCCCCGTGCGGATCGACATTGCGGCAGCGGGCCCCGCGTTCGGGGACCTTGCTGGAAACGCGTTCGGCGGCGCGTCCAACCTCAACGTCTCCACTACGAACGACTCTGCCGATCCAGAACTGGTTGGCTCGCCGGCCCTGGATCTGAACTCTGCCGAGGCGACCCTGACGCTGCGGTTCGACAAGCGCATTCCGGCCGGAGCGGCCGATGCCTCTGGGATGTATATACAGGGAGCAGACGGGACGACGGGCACGACGAGCCTTGCAGGCGCGGCCGTGTCGCACCGGCAGGTGGCAGGCGGCGGACAGGGAACCGACGTCGTGGTGCGCCTCACAGCGGCCCAAAAGGCGTCCGTCGTAGAGTCGTACCGGGCGACGGATGCGTCGGCGGCAACCCTTGACATCTCGCCGTCGGCGGTGGAGGACCAGTGGCACAACCGGTTCGCAGGACGGGCTGCCGAACCGCTAAACGTCACGGCCGACGCGACGCCTCCGGTAATGATCGGCGCCCCCGTGGTCGACCTTGGAGCCGGCACCGTTCGCATATCCTTTGACGAGTACGTCCGCGCCTCGAGTATCAACGCGTCCGCCTTGTCGTTCCTGACAGGCGGCACGGCGACTACCCTTGCCGGCGCGCACACGCTCACAAGCGTGGATGGCTTGTCAATCCTGCTTGAAATGACCGCGGACCAAAAGGCCGCGGCCGAGGCCGAGTTCAATGGGGCCGGATACCTGACCGTCACGGCCGGCGCGTCGCTCGTGTCCGACATTGCCACCAATCCGTTCAACCCGGGCGTTCCTGCCGCAAACGCGACCGTGCATCCCGACTCCAAGCCGCCAGCGCTCCTGCAGGCGCCGCCGCCGTCGCTCGACCTCGGCACCGGCCTGCTCGTACTCGAGTTTGACGAGCACGTCGACGTATCCGAGGCCAAGGCGTCGGCCGCCTCGATCGTCCTGCCGCCCGCGCCTTCGTCGTCCGGCAGAACCGCCCCGCATCCGGTCGGCCTGTCCGGCGCGTCGGTCGCCTCAAGTAGCGACGGCCAGCGCGTCGAGATCGAGCTGACCGCGGGCCAGAGGGGCCTCTTGATCGCAGGCGGCGCCGCATCGCCCGGACATGCGGGCGCACAGCTCCGCCTCGGCCAGGGATTCGTCTTGGACCTGGGCGAAAACCCGACCGCGGCCGTCCAGGCGGTTCGCATCGACGTATCCCCGGACGGCGCCGCCCCGTCGCTGGACCCCGAGGCGCCGCCGACGCTCGACCTTGGCAGCGGCGCGCTGCGCATTGCATTCACAGAGCAGGTCGACCCCGCAGAATCCGACCTCGCGCGCCTGTCGATTGCGGTCTCTGCATCTGCCGATGCGCCGCGCGTACAGCTCGCATCGGCGCACGTTGAGCCTAGGGACGGCGGTACTACGGTCCTCACGTTGCTGCTCACGCGCGACGAAAAGGGATCCCTCCTGGCATCATCCCAGGGAGGCGGCGGCATGCTGGACGAGGCCCGCCTCTACGTCGGCACCGGCGCATTCTCAGACCTGTCGGGCAATGCGATCGCAGCCTCGGAAGAGGCCGTATCCGTCTCGGCCGACACAACCCGCCCGCTGCTCGACCGCTCGGCCGATCCGCTCTACAACTCGGCCCGCTCGACGATCGAGTTCGACTTTGACGAGTATGTCGATGCGGCGGCGGCCGATCCGTCCAAGATTACGGTGCGGTCGTACGCCTCGTCGCCTCCCGTATCCATCGCACTGGACGCCTCGTCGCCCGTGGCGCCTGCCGAGGAGGGCCGAACCGGCTCTTGGCACCGCATCGCCGTCGACCTGGCCGGCACGCCGCAGGCCGATGCGGTAGCGGATGCGGTTGCGGCAGCCGGCGCCGGCGGCGCCGGCCAGCTCCGCATCGACGTCGAGCGCGGCGCATTCTCGGACCTGTCGGGCAACGAATTTGCCTGGATCGGCAACCACACCCTTGCAACAGCCGACGATGCCCTGGTGCCGGCCCTTGTGGGCCCTCCCTCGCTCGACCTGGGCTCGGGCGTGCTGACGCTCCGGTTCGGCGAACCCGTGCTTGCCGCGCCCGGCGTACTCCAGACCTCGGACATTCTCATCGGCGGCCCGAACGGCTCCGATCCCATTGCCCTAGACCGGTCCCGGGTCGTCGCGCAGGACACCGGCCGCACGGGCGCCTCGCCGCTCGCAGAGATCTCGCTTGACGCGCACGACCTTGCGCGCGCAAGGGCGCTGTACCTGGACAGTGCTGGCACAATGACGATAACCGTCCCGGCAGCCGACATTCGCGACCGCGCGTACAACGAGTTTGCGGGTCTCGACAGGGCGCACCTTGACGTCGTGCCAGACGCGGCCGGCCCATCCCTCGCGTCCGCAGCCCGCCCCGTCCTGGACATGGCAGCCGGCATCCTGTCCGTGCCGTTCGACGAGGGCATCGATGCGGCGCGCATCGACCCGTCGGGGATAACGCTGCGGCTTGCCGGCGGGGGCGCGGCCGGCACGGTCCTTGCGGGCGGCCACGCGTATGCGGCGGCGGGAGGCGGAGGAAGCGATATCGCCCCAACGGCAGTCGTCGTAGAGCTCTCGCACGCCCAAAAGGCGGCGCTTGCCGCCGATGCCGAGGCGGCCGAGGCGTCCTCGAACGCCGATCCCCGCATATCGATCGCCGCCGGCTCGTTCTACGACGTGTCGGGCAACGCGGCGCCCGCAGTAGATCTCGCCCGGCTGTCGGTCGTGCCCGACGACCGCCCGCCGGCCGTCGACGCGGCGGCCGCGCCGGTCCTGGACCTCGGCGGGCGCACGCTCGAGATACACTTTGACGAGTACGTCCACGCCGCGGCCTCGAACCTGTCGCTGATCGACGCGTCCGTAATCGATGGCTCGGGCGACGGAGACGGCAGGCACCGCATTCCGCTCGATGCGGCCAGGATCGAACCGTCCTCCTCGGACGACACCGATACGGTCAGGATCCTCCTGACCGCGAGCCATGCCGCGGCCCTGGCGACGGCCGTCGAGTCGTCGGCCCTGATCGGGTTTGGCGACCCCGCCCTACTTGTAATCTCGGACGGCGCCGTCGCCGACCTGTCGGGCAACGCGATCGCCGGCCCCGCCGGCGGCGCCGGCACGACAGCCCGCCTGGCCGTCATACCCGACGGCGCCCCGCCGGCGCTGGATCCTGCGCGCCCGCCCGTCCTCGACATGTCCGCCGGCGCGCTGACCGTATGGCTCGACGAGCACGTCGATGCGGGCGCGGCCGACCTGTCGCGCCTAGACCTGGCGGCTGCAAACGGAGACAGCGGGGACCTGATCCCGACCATATCGCTAGCCGGCGCGGCCGTCGCTGGCCCGTCGCTCGGTTCGCACGGCACCGATACGGTCGTTGTCAGGCTCACGCACGTGCAAAAGGCGTGGGCCGCAGCGGCCCTTGCGCCGGACGGCGCCGCCATCACCATGGCCGCATCGGCAGGCGCCCTCTACGACCTGTCGGGCAACGCAATGCCGGCCACCGCCGCCGCATCGCCCGTACGGGTCGCCGCCCTGGCCGACACTGCAGGGCCGCAGCTTGACGGGCTGCCGGTGCTCAATCTTGCACTGGGAACGCTCATGTTCGACCTGGACGAGTTTGCCGATGCGACGCAGGTCGCAGCCTCTGGCATGTCCGTCGAGGGCGCCGATGCCGCAAACTCCACAATGCTGGCAGGCGCGGCAGTCTCGGACGTGCCGCACGGCGCCGACGCCGGACTGCCCGACACGTACTCTGACCGCATAATCGTCGCCCCGACGGCGGCGCAGAACGCATCCATCCAGGCGTACGCGCAGCCGATCCGACTCGCAGACCTTCCGGCCGGCTCGCTATCCGACCTTGCCGGCAACGGCATCGAGCGGCTCGTCCAGGTTCCAATGGTCCACACGAACGACACGTCCGGCCCCGCCCTGGAGAGCGTCAAGGTCGACCTGCGCGACGGCGACGTCATGCTCGGGTTCAACGAGGACATCGACGCGGCCGGCGCCGTCCTATCGCACATGAGCCTGTCTCCGCTAGGCTCCGACCCCTCCTCCTACTACCTCGCCGGCGCCGACCTCCTGCTGCCGCCGGGCGGCGCCCAGACCGACCGGATGGAGCTGCGCCTGTCTGGCGCGCTAAAGGCCTCTGTGGCGCTTGCGTACGCCGCATCGGGCAGCCTTGCATTCGCGGCGCCGGAAGGAGCCGTCGACGATCCGTTCGGCAACCACGCGGCCATGCTCAACATGACAGCGAACGTCACCGTGGACAACCACCCGCCCATGCTCCTGCAGTCCTGCCCGCAGGCGCCCGTCCTCGACTTGGGATCGGGCGTCCTGACGCTGCGGTTCGACGAATACGTATCCACGGCGGGCATCGACCCGTCGGCCATATCGGTGCGCGGCATTGAAGGAGGCGCCGCACCGCCCGAGGCCGTCGCGCTGGCCGGCTCGGAGGTCGAGGCGGGAACCGGCGCCCTTGCAGCGGCATCTGGCACGTACTCGGATATGGTCGTCGTCTCTCTGTCCCCCGCGAAAAAGGCGGCCACCGTGCAGTCCGTCGGGTACGACTCGCTAGCCGCCCGGCTCGACATCGGCGCATCGGCGTCCATAGCAGACCCGTCGGCCGTGCAGCTTGCGGCCGTCCAGAATGCGCCCCTGCTCGTCCGCCCAGACCACGCCCCGCCCCATATAGTGGCAGGCCGCACTGTCCTGGACCTGGCCGCCGGCACGCTCGTCGTCGCCCTTGACGAGCACGTCCTGCCCGGCCGCGCCGACGCATCGCGCATTACGATATCCGGGACGGCCACGGGCGCGGCAGCCGTCCGGCTCGCCGGCGCCACTGTGTCGGCGGCGGCAGGGTCGTCAGACACGGTCACGTTCAAACTGACCGGCGCGCAGGCGGCCGCCGCGGCCGCGGCCACCATGATGGAGCCCGCGTCCGGATCCGGCGGCAATGCGCCCCGCCACGAGGCATCGCTGCGCATCGATGCCGGCGCGTTTGTCGATCCGTCGGGCAACACGTTTGCCGGCGCAGCCGACGTCCGCCCAGCTATGACGCTGCCTCCCGTGTCCGTACTCGGCGCGTCCGTCGAGTCGCCAGAGGCCGTCCTGGTCAGATATACGCACAACCTCACGTCTTCGTCCGCCGCCTCGGACTATTCCCTCACGATCAACGGCGCGCAGCGCGCAGTGTCTGGCGTCGGCGGCTCGGGAACGGCATCGCACACCGTAGGGTTCGGGCCGGCCGCCGCGTCCCCCGACGCGGCCGGCGTGCTCGACATTGGCAGGCTTGCCGGCGGCATCGGCTCGACCCTGTACGAGTTTTCGGGCGCGCAGGACGTCCCCGTATCAGACGGGCAGGGGCCGTCGGCGCTGTCCGCATTCGCCGTGAACGCCTCTGCGCTTACGATCAGCTTTGACGAGGCCGTCGCCGGCGTCGACCCGTCCGACTTTGCTTCCGTCTCTCCGCTGGGCGGCGGCGCCCCGGCCTCGGCCGTCTCTGTCGCCGGCTCGGGCGCCTCGCGCCTGGTGGTCCTTGACGAAGAGATATTCGCGGCCGGCGCAGGCGGAACGATCGACGGCGTGCCGGCAGGTGCGTACGAGGATGCGGCCGGAAACCCTGGATCCGCAATCGACGGCCTGCCCGTGTCGGCGCCCTCGGGATCCGTTCGTACCGAGGGGACGGCCCCCGTCTACCTGGCCGCCGGCACGCTCGTGCGCAACGTCTCGGGCGCCTCGCCGTCGATCGACCTGTCGGGCCTAGGCAGCTCGTTCCCCCGTACGGGCGACTTTGTACTGTCCGCCGACGGCCTGGCGACGGTCACGTTCGCCGCCGGCACGATGGTATCGGGCCTCCCCGCCGGCGCCGCTCCGGTCGTCACGGTCTCGGCGGCCAACCGCACCGTCCCCGACCGCTCGGTGATCGGCGCCGGCCAGCTCGTGCTCGTAGAGGTCGGAAGCGCATCGGCCGACATCGTGCTTGACAGGCCGGCTCGCATCGAGCTTGCCGGGGCGGCCGGCTATGCGGCGTTCTGGATGGATGCGGCAGGCACGGTCTCGCTCATCGACCGCGTGTGCACGGAGGACTCGCTCGCGGCGGCAGAGGCGCAGCTCGGCGCCGGAGAAGAGTGCGCAATCGATGCCGGCGGCAGCAAGGCGATCTACACGTACCACCTCTCCATATTCGGCGCCGTGGCGCCGCCGTCGACCACGCCACAAGCTCCGGGCGCCGGAACCTGCGCGCCAAACCCGTCCGACTGCCTGTACGTGGCGGCCACCGCCGCCACCGCGGCCCCGGCCTCCGTCGGCGGCTTTGCCGCCACGGCCGGCGCGCCGGCTGCAGTCAGCCCGTACGACGGCATGCTGTACGCGGCCGGCCCGGCAACGAACCGCTCGCTCGGCGAGTCCGTGTACGTCCTTGATCCGTCCCGGGGCCACGCCGTCGTCGACGAGATCGGCCTGCAGACCGACCCCGAGCACCCTGCCAGGATGCGCGTCCTTGGCATCGCCCCCGACATGTCGTCGGACTCGCCGCTCATGCGCGCGACCGCCATGCGCGAGTCTTCCGAGCCGCCCGTGCGCGAGCTCCCGATGATCCTTGTCATTGATGCGTCCGACCGCACGCTTGCCAGGCACGGGGCCATCCTGTACACCGACCAGGCCGGCCGAACTGTAGAGTCCGGCGTGCCGGCCCTGCTGGCTGCGGCCGGAGGCGGCGCCTCTGCCCTCGACGGCCTGGCGTACGTCGGCATGCAGACCATGCCTTCCGGCGTGTCCGCGATGCGGCTTGACGGCGGCCCCGTCCTGCTCGTCAACACGACGGGCGAATCGGCGCGCGTCGAGCCCATGTACGTGCCGGGCGGGCCCGAGGGCGTGCCGGCGTTCCCGTCGCCGGATGCCGGCGGCTACTACTATCCGCGCGAGGGCTGGCAGCCGACCGCAATGGCCGCCGACGGCCAGACGCTCTACATGGTCGGCGCCGCATGGCAGAGCGGCCCGGCCGCCGAGCCGTCGTCGAATACATTCGGCCTGCTCACGCTGTCGTTTGCCTCCAACGGCAGCGCCGGCGGCGGAGACGGCGGACAAGAGGTGACCACGCCTCGCTACGCGCTTGCCGGCGCCGTCGAGCTCGCCAGCCTCCCGGATGCAGAGGCGGACAACTCCTCGTTCACGGCAGCCGGCATGGTCCTTGACCCGGTGCGGTCGAGGCTGTACGTCCAGTACGGCAACGGCACGATCGCATCGTACGCACTAGGGCCGGCAGGGGACGGCCAGGCCCGCCTCCCGTCGCTCCTGCACGTGGTCGGCACGGCGGCCGACCCGCGCGGCCTTGCACTCGATGCCGCCACGGGCATACTGTACGCGGCCGCCGGCGACTCGGTCCTCGTATACAACGCATCAAACAGCCGCCGCATCGCGACCGTAGAAATCGGGCCAGGCGGCGCCGCCGGCCTGTCCGTCTCGCCCGTTGTCCCGCAGGGCGCAGGCGCCGCCCCCGTCTATGCGATCCCCGCAGTCCAGGGCGATCCGCTTCGCATCATTAGCGCAATCGACGGCCCGCCCCTCGTAGCCGCCGTCTCGGCGCAGGCAGGCTCGTACGGAACAGGCTCGTCCGTTCCGATCTCGATCGCATTCACGCAGGAAGTCGTCGTCTCTGGAGGCAATCCGGCGCTGGCGCTCGACGTACGGCGCGCCGCAGACTCGCCCCCGGCGGCCGCCCTGTACCAGGGCGGCTCGGGAACGCGCACCCTTGAATTCTCGTATGCAGTAGCGGCAGGCGACATGTCCGACGACCTCATGTACGCCGGCACGGACGCCCTGTCGCTGCCGGCCGGAGCGTCGATTGCGGGCGCCGCCGGCGACATGGAGGATGCCGTGCTGGCGCTTCCGGCCCCGGGCCCCATGGGAGGCGCCGGCGGAGCGGTGCGCATCGACGCGGACGATCCGGCCCAGGCGCCGCCCGTCGTAGTCGTGTCTACTCCCGCCGCCGCCGGACCTGGCGGCCCGGCAGGATTCTTCGGCGGCAGTGGTAGTGGCGGCGGAGGCGGGGGAGGCAGCGGCGGCCGAACCGGCCTTGCAGTCGGTGCCGGCCCTGCCCTTGAAGTCTCGTCCGTATCGTGGGACTGCGACCGGGGCCTGGCCTGGATAACCCTCGGCGGCCTGCCAGCCGGCGCCCCTGCACTTCCCGACGTGAGCATACTTGCATCGTCTGGCACGACTGCGGCGCGCGTTGCGTCGGCTGCCTCTGGGCAGGCGACGTACGAGGCCGACCTGCCCGAGGACGAGGTATTCCTTGTCCGCGCCGTCGCTGTCGACGGGCGCGAGGCCGCATCCGTCTCAAAGACCGTCCGCACGGGCGGGCAGTGCGCGGGCGAGGCCGTCTTCGGCTCTGGGGCGGGCAGTGCGCCGCCTGCGGCGGCGCCCCCGTCCGCGGATGCGGCCGCGGCGGGCGACGAGTCGGCGGTCGACCCTGCGGGGGATGCGGGCATGGCAGAGGCAGAGCCGCCTAGCGGCGCCGATGCGGCAGCGGATGCTGCCGCTGGCGAAGACCGCGGGCAGGCTGCGCCCGAGCCGGCGCCCGAGCCCGAGCCGCGGGAAGAGGCAGAGGCTGCGGAGGCAGGGGCGGATGCTGTGCCGGCCGAGCAGGACGAGCCGCAGGCGCAGCCAGGGCGAGATCCCGCACAGCCGGCAACGGCGGAGCCCGCACCGGAGGATGCCACTGCCGCCAGCGACGACGGAGGCGGCGGCTGCCTTGTCGCAACGGCCGCGTACGGGACAGAGCTTGCCCCGCAGGTACAGGCGCTGCGCGAGGCGCGCGACACGGCCGTCATGCAGACAGCCGCCGGCTCTGCGTTCATGTCGGCGTTCAACACGGCATACTATGCCATATCGCCGCAGGTCGCCGATCTGGAGCGGGAGCATCCCATATTCAGGGATGCCGTCCGCGCCCTGATCGCCCCGATGCTCTACTCGGCGCAGATGCTCTCGCTCGCCGAGCCGGGATCGGAGGTTGATGTGCTCGCGTACGGCGCGGCGGCGATCGCCGCAATGGCCGCGCTGTACGTTACCGCGCCTACCGCAGCAGCTGCGGCCGCGGTCCGATTCGCCCCAGCGGCCGCGGTCCGATGGCGGCGCGGCGCAGGCATTCGGGCGGGCTGTCGGTAGGCATCTTGCCCGGGCGCAGGCACCAGGGGGTTTAGCGCCGGCCAGGGCCGGCTCTTGGCGGCTTCGAAAGGAATGCCCAGTAAAGTGCAGGTGTCTGCTTAGGATGCTGTGAACGGGCGCCCAAACAGGTCTCTTGGCGCCCAGAATGTCTGCCCACCTGCCTAGATGCGCCACACTTCACTTTACTGATGCCCCCACTACTGTTCCTCCCCTTCCCACTGCGCCGACCCTCGGCTGGGAAAGACGGCGGGCAGGGCGCGATATGCGCATTCCCACCGCCCGTTTTACCCGTAATGCCGCCGCCGGATGCTCCTCCCGCCGGCCCGAGGCTAGGCTGCTCGATCGGGACTCGTACTACTATGTCATGACCCGGGATCCGCGGTACGTCGACAAGCGGCCGAACATGGTGCGCAATGCAGCGCTCCTGGATGCCGAGTTTTCCGCCCGGTCCGAGAGATTCATGAACTACGGCTCGATCCTGCCTGCCATGAAGGAAAAGGGCATGCTCACAGGGTACAGGAGCGGGGCCGTCCTCAAGGCGCTGGCAAGGGATCGCGCAGATGAGAGCATCGACGACTATCTTTGAGGTCGCGACTGCGCGATACCTGCCGTGGATCCCGTTGCACGGATGCTCCATTGCCCACAGGCGGATATCTGCCGCTTTATCGGCATCGTGAGCCGCGCCGCGCGCGGCCGGCGCCTGGCATCGCAGTAGTGACCGGGAGATGTGCCTCGCCGGCTTGGCGGATGCCGCGCAAGCGTGTGGCATCCCCGCGGCGAGGCGGCGCGCCGTCGTGCCGATCCGCGCTCGGCCCGCTCGAACTCGTCGAGCTTTTTCCTGTACTCCTCGCGGAGGTGCCCGGCGCGGCATTCGGACAAGTTTCGTACATCTGGTTGCGCGCCCCGCGCCGTTTCGCGTTTTGTTTTTCGAGTTTCATGGTAGCGGGGGCGATTGCCGGAGTGCAATACGCACAACCACCCCCCCCAAGGCGGCCTTTAGGTCGTGGTCGTCCAGGCGGGACGGGATATGCATCGGCTTGCCAACGCCGGCTAGCCGCCCGATCAAAATCACCTAATTCCCAGGTCAAGATACATCGGCACCAGCCCTTCTTCGCGGTGTCCCTCCGTCTCCGTGCGCCCCTCTGCCTCGCGCAGGGGCCTATCAAGCCCAGAGTCTAGCTCTGACGGGAACCTAGCGAAGCCCATTTTTTCATAGAATCCCACCGCATCGTGATCCGAGTTGGCAAGGATTATGCGACATCCGGCATCCAAGGCCATCCGGCCTACAATTTCGATGGCGTGGGCGGTCATCTGCCTTCCTATTCCTTGCCGATCGTGCCGCTCGTCCGTGGCCAAGCGTGTAATTAGAAGGGCCGGCAAGTGCCCGTACGTGTCGATGCCCAAATCTGCTTGCCGCTCTTCGACCGCATGGCCGAGCGCCAGCATCATGTACCCGAGGATCTCCCCGTTGCGGATGGCCCAGTACATCTGCCCCATCCGCTGCTGCTGATCGTACGCCGTGTTGGCATCGAGGTATTCGGCAAACTCTGACTTTCTGCACCTAAAGTCGGCCGGGACTTCCCACAGGCCCGCCTTTACCACATCAAGTCCGCTACTGACCACGCGGAGCCACACCCCCGGCTTTCTTTTTTGCCAGTGCCTCCGCCGCAAACTTCTCCCCCATGCGGCGAGCCACCTCGTCCGGGTCGAGGCGCCTCATGTTCTTCAACGTGCTCGTGTCGGGTAGGACGTTGATGGTGCGGGCAATCTCCTTGGCCCGCTCCACGGCCCGAACCTGTTCGGGGGTGGGGCCGCGCCGGATCGCGGCCATGAACTCGGCCCACACTGCGGGAGGCAGCGGCGGTATTGCCGGTCGCACCATGCGACCGCCGTCGTCACGCTGGCATATATCGTTACCTATCCGGCGCCCCGCGAGCTTCCAGGCGCCACGGTATACTCGTAGCGGGCACGCCGGCGCGATCGGCACACCATCCGGCGCCCCGCGAGCTTCCCGGCGCCCCGGCCCCTCGATGCACTGCGCAGGAAGTTGTCCCGCGATCGTGCAGTACAACAGTCCGGCCGTAGATATTCACGGCTTTTGACAGCTCCCCCACGGCGGGCCGCGGGAGGAGGGCGCCGCGACGAGGGAGGCTTGGGCGGCAGCTGAAGGGCAGGCGCGCTTGCCGACGGGCCGGCCCCTGCGCGGCCCTACGACGCGGCGGCTCCGGACGAGGCCTCGATCGCAGGGAGCCGCCGCCGCGTCGTGGGCATGCCCGGCGCAGCCCATGGCGCCGCCCGCTTGGCGCCCTCGTCGCCGGCCACACCGACTATACCTGCGAGCCCCATTCGTGCCCCCTCCCGCGCCCTGCGCGCCCAAATCTGCCCCTTCTGCTCGGTTTATAACACCGCGGATGCGCCCGCCGCGCCGTGAAGCCGCCTGGCCTGGTGCACGACCGCAAGCTCCCAGACCCGGCGGCCCGCACGGACTGGTCGCGCGACGACGAGGCCGACAGCTTTGCCGAGACGGTAAAGCTGTTCCGGCAGGGGCGGTACGACGCGGACAGCTTTAGGCGGTTCCGCCTCCAGCACGGCGCGTACGGCACCAGAATGACGGGCGACTACGCCATGGTCCGCATAAAGGTGCCGGCCGGCGAGCTCTACCCCCGCCAGATGGAGCGGCTCGCCGACCTGTGCGAGTCGTACTCCATAGGCAGCGCGCACGTGTCTACGCGCGAGAGCGTGCAGCTCCACTGGGTCGTCCTAGAGGACGTCTCGGAGATCATGCGCGGGCTGGCCGGCGTCGGCATGACGTCGCGCGAGGCGTGCGGCAACACGGTCCGCAACGTAATGTGCAGCCCGCTCTCGGGCGTGTGCCCCGCCGAGGCGTTCGACTCTACGCCGTACGCGCTCGCGACGGCGGCCTTCTTCCTGCGCAACCCGATGAACCAAAACCTCCCGCGCAAGTTCAAGTTCAACTTTACGTGCTGCGAGGAGCACGGCATGGCCCGCATGGTAGACGTCGGGCTCGTCCCGCAGGTCCGGCCGGCCGAGGAGGGGGGAGGCGGGCCGCGGCGCGGCTTCAAGGTCTTCCTCGGCGGCGGGCTGGGCAACAAGTCGTTCGTCGGCCACCAGCTAGAGGACTTTACCCCCGAGGAGAACCTGCTGCACACCTCGATGGCCGTACTGCGCATATTCGACCGCCTCGGCGACCGCAAGAACCTGGCGCGCAACCGCATGCGCTACCTTGTAAACGAGATGGGGTGGGACGCGTTCCGCGAGCTCGTCCTCAGGGAGCGCGCCGTCGTGCGCGCGACCCAGCCGATCACGTCAAAGCTCGACCTGGACCTGTCGGACAGGCCCCTGCGCGAGCCGGGCGTGCGCGTGTCCGGCGGCGACGGCGCCGACCAGCCCCCTCCGGCGGGCCTAGAGAGGTGGAGGCGGACGAACACCGTCAGGCAGAGGCAGGACGGATACAGCTCGGCGTTCGTCACGCTAGAGGCCGGCGACATTGCGGCGGGCCAGCTGCGGGCGCTTGCGGCCGCCTGCCGCGACTTTTCGTGCGAGGGCATGGCGCGGCTCGGCTTTGCCCAGGACATCGTGATTCGCCACGTCAGGGACGAGGACCTCGGGGCGCTCTACGCCCGGCTGTCCGGCGCCGGCCTTGCAAAGTCGGGCGCCCTCACGATGGCCAGCCCCGTCGGCTGCTCGGGGACCACATCGTGCAACCTGGCCCTGACCAACTCGCACCGCCTCGCCAAGGAGGTGCAGCGCAAGTTCTTGGAGCTCGGCATGGACACGGACGGCGACCTGGCCGGCAGCACGATAAAGATCAGCGGCTGCCCAAACTCTTGCGGCCAGCACGGGATAGCGACGATCGGGTTCTACGGCGGCGGGTCAAAGGCGGACGGCCGCATGTACCCCGTGTACCAGATGTCTGTCGGCGGCAGGCACGACGGCTCTACGATGCTCGGCGTCAACTGCATGAGGATACCGGCAAGGCGCGTCGTCGAGACCGTCCTGCGGATCATAGAGCTGTTTCGCGAGGAGAGGGGCGCGCCCGGGGGGGCTGCGGCGCCGGCGACCCTAAAGGAGTGGGCGCACGCCGTCGCGGCCGGCGCCGGCGCCGGCGCCGTGCGGTCCGTCGCCGACCTCAAGGCAAGGCTCGCGCCGCTCGCCGAGCCGCCGTCCTACGAGGACGACCCAGACTTCTACACCGACCACGGCGCCGACGCCGCATACCACGCAAGGACAGGCAAGGGTGAGTGCGCCGCTTGAGCGGCGTACTCGCCGGAGCCGACGAGGTCCGCTCAGAGGTCGGCGACGGGAGCATAAAGGTCATCGACGTGCGGCGCGCCGACGAGTACGCCGCCGGCCACGTGCCCGGCGCCGTCAGCATGCCGCTGTCGTCCCTGCTCGCCGACGACGGCGCCGCCTCGGCGGCGCGCCTGTTCGGATCCCTCGGCATCGGCGACGAGGACAGGGTCGCCGTGTACGACGACACGTTCGGCGCCCTTGCATCCCGGGTCGCCTGGACGCTAGAGTACATTGGGCACCGCGGCGGCGTCTCGCTGCTCGGCGTCACGTACGCAGGCTGGCGCTCCACGGGGCTCGACGTGCAGGAGGGCAGGGCCGATCATGCGGGGGCAAGGGCCGAGCACTCGGCCGTCCAGCGCGAGTCGATGGCGGCGACGGCCTCGTACGTGGAGGACGCGATCGGCCGCGGCGGGACCGTCCTGCTCGACAACCGCGAGCGCCTAAACTACCTAGAGCAGCACATACCCGGGGCCGTCAGCATGCCGTACCGCATGCTCGGCTCGACGGACGCGGTGCTAAAGCCGGCCGCCCTCCTGGGGCGGCTGTTCGAGAACCGCGGCGTCTCGCCCGGAAGCGAGGTCGTCACGTACTGCGGCAGCGTCGGCACGCTGTCCGGCCTTGCGTACTATGCCCTCAGGGAGGCTGGGATGGCGCCTGCCAGGCTGTACGTCCGCTCGTTCCGCGAGTGGAAAGAGCTGAAAAAGCCCGTCGAGCGGCAAGAGCACGCAAACTACTGGGACCTGTCGGCCGAGTAGCGGCGCAGCCCGCCGCTACATCTGCCGCTGCCCGACCTCGCTGCGCAGCTGCTTTGTGACCGCCGTCTCGATATTCTCGAACACGGCGAGCATCTTCTTGCGGTTGTCCTCTAGGTACTCGGCGCCGTGGTCGCCGAGCCGGATCTTCCAGAGGCGTATCTCGCGGTGCTCCTCGAAGAACTGCTCGATCATGCGCCCGCCGTGCCGCTTGGGGTCGACGAGGTCGTCGAACCCCGCTCCTATGCGCTCTAGGTCGCCCTCCTCGATGGCCGCCTTCGTATCCTGGACGGTCTGGCCGAGCTCCTTTAGGCTGCGCACCTCGCCGGGCAGCCCCCTGCGGACCCTCTTGACGCCGAGCAGCCCGCGCTTTGTCGTGCCGACCCTGCGCGCGATATCCTCGGCAAGGTCGTACGTCGGGATGCGGTGCAGCCCCTCCCTCTTCTCGTGGCGGACGATCAGGCCCTTTTCGAGCAGCTTTTGGAGGGCGTCCTCGGCGTCGGCCCTGCTCAGGAACGTCGTCCATACGATGGCGCCGATCGTGTGGTAGCCCTGCCGGACGGACTCTAGCACGACGACCTCTATTATGCGGCGGAACCCGTCCTCGACGCGGACGTTTGCAAAGTCGCGGTCCTTTACGGCCTTGCGGGCGTTCTTCACGTCGATCTCGATGGACCTCTTGAGGGCCTCGATGGCCTCTGGGATCTGCATGAGCAGCGACAGGTAGCAGCCCCTGTTGTACCAGGCCATGCCGTAGTTGCGGTCAGAGTCGATCGCCTTCTCGGCGCAGTCCAGCGCCTTTGCGTAGTTCTTCTGCTCGTAGTGGACGAGCGACTTTAGGTTCCACGCCTCGGCGTTGGCCACGTCGATGTCGAGTATGCGGTCGTACACCCTGAGCGCGTCAGAGTGCTCGTTGAGGTGGAACCTTGCATAGCCGAGCTTTAGCAGCGTCTCGACGCTGCCGGGGTCGAGGCGGAGGGCCTGCTCGAAGGCGTGGGCGGCCTCCTCTAGCTTCTCGTCGGCCATGAGGTTGACGCCCTTCTTGAAGAGCTTTTTGCGCTGGTAGTCCGAGTCGGTCAGGACGGCGTCGGACCTGCGGCGGACGGCGGGGAGGTCCGGCGCCTTGCCGCCCTTGCCGCTGCCGGCGGCGCCGGGGGCGGGGGCGTCCGCGGGCGGGGCGCCGGGGGCAGGGGGGTCGCCCGCGGCTGGCTGGGCCGAGGAGGATGGGGGGGAAGAAGAAGGGCTGCCGCCCGAGGCCCTGCGCCCAAAGGGTCGCTTCACGGGCCGGCAACGGCCCCTTTAGATAAATACCAACCGCGCGGCGCGCCCCCTCGGGACGGCGCAGGGGCGCCCATTAAAGGCAAAAATACAAGCGGGATGGCGCCGCGGGCGTGTCGGGTGAAGGCGGCAGAGCGGCCAGGCCGCGGATAAGGGTGCAGGGGGCGGCCCCGTTCGGCCAGCCCGGCGTGTACGAGGTCGTCATACACCTGGCCCGGGACAGGCCGACCGACGCCGAGATCGCCTCAAAGTCCATCCCGTCGCTGTGGAGCGGCAGCTTCCACCTGCGCGTGAGGGACGGCGCGTTTGACGAGATACTGGGGAGCGCCGACAACCCCATACCGGCCGAGGCGCTCGCGCTCAGGTCGGCGTGGGTGGTCGTGCTCGACATGTTTTCTACCGTGCACTCGGCGTTCAGCATAGAGATCGGCGGCGGTGGGACGGAGGGCGCCGGAGGCGCAGCGGCTCCGCCCTCGCCGCCACCCCGGGCTGCGCCGCCGCCGCCGCCGGCCCGGCAGCCGTCCGCGCCATCGTCCGGCAGGGCTGCACCCGGGCGCTCTGGCCCCGCGGGCGAAAGGGGTCCGCGGGGGCCCGAGGGCCCGCCAGGCGAGGGCGGGCCGGCGGGCCCGCCCGGTGAAAAGGGGCCGCGCGGGCAGGCGGGGCCCGCAGGCGACAGGGGCCCGCCCGGCGCGCCCGGCGAAAAGGGCCCCGTCGGGCTGCCCGGCGACAGGGGGCAGCAGGGGCCGGCCGGCGAAAAGGGCCAGATCGGAGCGCCCGGCGAGCGCGGCGTGACCGGCGCGCCCGGAAGCCAGGGCGACAAGGGGCCGCCGGGCGCCAGGGGGCTGACGGGCGACAAGGGCGACAAGGGCGACAAGGGGCCTGCGGGCCCGCTGGGCGAAAAGGGCGAAAGGGGGCCTGCGGGCCCGCTGGGCGAGCGCGGGCCGGCGGGCCCCCGCGGACCTATAGGAGACAAGGGCGGCCAGGGGCCGACCGGCCCGCCAGGAGAAAAGGGACTGACCGGAGAGAGGGGGCCGGCCGGCGCAAAGGGCGAGACGGGACAGCAGGGGCCGCCGGGCGACAAGGGGATTGGAGGGCCTCCGGGACCGTCGGGCCAAAAGGGACCGCTCGGTCCTCCGGGAGAGAGGGGCGTTGTCGGGCCAATCGGTGCGCAGGGGCCAAAGGGCCCGCAGGGACCGCCCGGCGAGGGCGGCATTACGGGGCCCATCGGGCCCGCAGGCGACAAGGGGATTACGGGACCGTCCGGCGAGCAGGGCCTGCAGGGGCCGCAGGGGCC
This sequence comes from Cenarchaeum sp., assembly GCA_965242695.1. GTDB lineage: Archaea > Thermoproteota > Nitrososphaeria > Nitrososphaerales > Nitrosopumilaceae > Cenarchaeum. The sequence continues at coordinate 926,808 of CBDESU010000001.1, forward strand.
GCCCGGCAAGGACGGCCCGCCGGGGGCGCCGGGCGAAAAGGGCGTGCAGGGCGCGCCCGGGGCGCAGGGCGAAAAGGGGCCGGTCGGAATACAGGGGGACAAGGGCGGCCAGGGGCCGCAGGGGCCGCAGGGCAAGCAGGGGCCGGTGGGGCCGCCGGGCGCGCCCGGCGACAAGGGGCCGACGGGGCCGCAGGGGCCGCAGGGCAAGCCAGGCGAGAACGGCCCGGTTGGCCCTCCGGGCGAGAGGGGGCCGCAGGGGCCGCAGGGCGAGTCTGGCGAAAAGGGCCTGACGGGCGTGCCCGGCCCGCAGGGCGAAAAGGGCGAAAAGGGCCCCGTCGGCCCGCAGGGCGAGAACGGCCCGCAGGGGCCCATCGGCCCGCAGGGCGAAAAGGGGCCGGTGGGCCCGCAGGGCCAGCAGGGCGAGAGGGGCCCGCAGGGGCAGCCCGGCGACAAGGGCCCGACGGGGCCGCAGGGCATACAGGGCCCGCAGGGCGAGAGGGGCCCGCAGGGACCGCAGGGACTCCCGGGCGAGCAGGGGCAGAGGGGCCCGCAGGGGACCATCGGCCCGCCCGGGCCGCGCGGCCCGCCGGGGCCGCCTGGCGAAAAGGGCAAGGCCGGCGGCATGACCGAGGAGCAAAAGGCGCTGTTCAAGGACCTCTTGGAGGTGCTAGTCTCGAAGAACCTGATCGCGACCGAGGACCAGATACGGCTGATGAGCCACCTGTACTGACCGCGCACCGTACCCGCATGCTGTCCTTATATCGGAGCGGGCGCGCCGCCTCGCATGGCACTGCGCCGCGCTTGGACGGGAGTGGCCGTGCTCGCGGCGGCGGCGGCGGCGGCCGCGGCGGTATTTGCCCTGCCCGCGCCAGAGCCCGCAGAGGCGGCATCGCACCTCGCAGGAATGCGGCTTGACGGCCTGGCGGCCGGCGGCCACGCCGTCGCGCTCGAGTTTGCCGCGCAGCCCGAGGACGGCGCCGGAGGGGGCCCTGGGCAGCCCGGGATGCTGGCCCTCGCGGAGGGGCTCGTCAGGACAGAGTCGGGGCCGCTCGCGCTCGGCGGGGACGGCGCGCGCGTCATGGTGACAGGCGGCGGCACCATCGTAGTGCACTCGACGGACGGCCCCGCCGTCGTGTTTGCGGTTCCCGTCTGGACGGGGGGCGGTGATCCTGGCAGGTACAAGGTGACCGCGCACGTGCCGCGCAGCGGCGCCGGAGGCGGGTTCGAGGTGGCCACGTTCGAGGCCACGCTCGGGCCGTCCGGCAGGAGCGGCGCGGACGGCGAAGGCGAGGGTGCGGCGCCGGCGCCTGCCGCTGCCGCCACCGGGGACAAGGGCGCAGATGCGGGCGGCAGATGCCCCGACGGCCTTGCCGTCGCCGTCACCATAACCGAGAGGGTGCAGTTCGGCGGCGCCCTGATCGTGCAGGGCAGGGTATACGACGCGGCCCTCAACGACAGGCCTGTCGTCGTCCCGCGCGGCCCGGGGGCCGTCCCGGACGTGCCCGTCCAGGTGACTATAACGGACAAGAGGACGGGCAAGGCGATCCTCGTCCAGGACGGCGAGGCCGACGAGTCGGGCCTGTTTCGCGCCGAGTACCGGTGGAGAAGCTCGGATCCCGCCGCCACGCTCGGCATTGTAATCAGCGTCGACGGCGGGCGCGCGATCGAGGAGCGGACGGCGTTCTACCTCGGGGATGCCGGCAACCGGGGCTCGCGGTCGGACTAGCGGGCGGCATCCCGGCGCGGCATCCCAAAAGGATGCGCTGGCGCCGCCACAGTTTTACGCCGCGCCGCGGGCGCGGCGCGCATGCCATCGGCCGAGTTCGAGGTTGCCATACGGGCCGGCAAGCAACATGCCTTTGACGTCGCGGCGGACCACGCGGGCCTGGCCGCATCCCTGCCCGAGTACTTTGCGACTGTCCGCACGCGGTCGCGGCGGGGCGACGTGTCGGTGCTCGAGGAGCGCCTGCGGCTCGGCGGTATAGAGCTGCTCATGATGGTGCGCCACACGTCCGAGCCGCCGGCCGTGCACGAGATGTCGGTGCTCGGCGGCGACGCAAAGGGGAGCCGCATCGTCGAGAGGTACGAGGACGCCGGCGAGTGCAGGACGCTGCTGCGCATCAGCGCCGACATACGGCTCGGCAGGCTCGGCGGCGCGGCCGCGGCCGTCGGGCTTGGCCGCGCGCGGCAGGTGATGGCCGGCCTGGGCAGCATGTACGATGCGGTGGCGGAGGTCGCCTCAAGGGGCGGGGAGCGCGGCGATGCACCCGCGGCCGGCGGCGGCTAGCGGGGCGCCTACTTGCCCGGCTCGCCGGCGTCGCCGCCCGAGCCCTTGCCCTTTGTGTAGTCGCTCAGCTCCTTGTCGGCCTCGATCTTGCCCTTTTCGTACTCGCCCTTTGCCTTGCCGAACGTCTTTGCGAGCTCTGGTATCTTCTTGGCCCCGAACAGCAGTATGACGGCGACAATGATGACGAATATCCACTCCTGCCCCGCGATGAACGCGCCGAGACCTAGCACGATGCGGGCAAGCCGGGTTGTGATATTAAGTGTTGGGCGGGGCGTACCGTACTGGACAGCGCGCCGCTGGCGCCTGCGGCAATAGGCGCCCGCAGGCGTCAGAGCGAGCCTTGCACGGTGCGATGGCAGAGGGTGATCGGCCGAGGCGGCGGGCGCGGTGTACTTAATAGGCGGCCCTTTGGCGGCAACCCGTATGTTGGCACCGTCGGCATATCCTTGCGGGGGGGGGGGTAGCGAACTCCACCGCCGCGTCCGGCAATGTACCCCGCCTGCCGGCATCTGAGGGCATCCGCGATCGCGCGCATCGGCATGCCGGCGCGTCGGGCGCAGGGGCGGGGCGGCGCGAGCAGCATCCCCGTCTAGGGCGCCGCTGCAGGCTTGCCGGCGCCCTAGCACTGCATGCCTTGGCCGCTGTCCTAGTTGCCGCCTCTGCATCCTCCCCGCTCCTGTTCGATGCCGCCGATGCCCAGTCTTCCACCATCGTCGCCCCGCCTGCCATCCTGACGCCTCCCTCTACCGTCGCCGTCGCGTCGCAGGCCGTCGACGGCACGGCCCCTCCAGGATCGTCCGTGTCGGTGCACCGCGGCGACTCTGCGATCGCCACCGTGCAGGCCGACGGTGTCAGCGGCTATTGGGTAGCGACGGTGGCCCTGGTCGAGGGTTCCAACCTGCTTACCGCCGTTGCCGAGCTGTCCGGCACGTCGTCGGATCCGTCGGCGCCGGTGACCATCGTACTCGACACGACGCCGCCGGACGTCCCGGCCATCGGCAACGCGGGAGGCGAGACTGCGCCGTCCCGCATGCACGTCATACGCGGCACGGCAGAGCCAAGCGTGCTTGTCGAGGTGTTCGTCAACGGCACCTGGGCGCAGAGTGCGGTGTCCCGCTACGACACGGGCCAGTGGTTCATCAAAGTACTGCTTGCGGAGGGGACCAACACCGTCACGGCCAGGACGGTCGACGGCTTGGGCAACCCCTCTGCAATGTCGCCCGTGCTGTCCATAACTGCGCCGCAGGGCCAGCCGCCGGCCGAGTCGATTGAGGATCCGCCAAAGTCGACGAGCGTAATCCGCGACAACACGGGCACCGTCGCGCTGACCAGCCCGTTCGCCGTGGCGGCGTTTGAGCACGGCGGCAGGGCGTACGCCGCCGCCGCCGCGGGAGGCGCCGCCGCCGTCCAGGTGATCGACTTTACGGACCCGAGCAGCCCAGAGGCGGCCGAACCGATCAAGGATGCAGACAGGAACCTGGGCCAGCCGCGCGACATCGAGATATTCACGGCGGCGAGCGGCGACCGCATTGCGGCGGTCGCATCGCACCGCCCGGGGGCGGTCGAGCTGATCGACATGAGCGACCCACTCATGCCCGAGTTCCTGGGCGCCGGGGCAGCCTACGGCGACAAAGACGAAGACGGCGCCGTCGAGTATCCCGGGCTGCTCGGCGCGCGCGACGCATCGGTCTTCTCCCTGACCAACGCGAGCAGCGGCGAGGTGCGCACCTACCTGATCGTGGCGTCCGACTACGGACGAACCGACCTGGATCCCGGAGGCTTTCAGATACTCGACATAACCACGCCGGCAGCGCCCGTGCCCGTCTCGTCAAAGAGCATGGCGACCAGGAACGAGAACGGCGACCACACTCTGGTGAGGCCCCTCTACGCCATACCGTGGATCGACCCGGCCGGCTCGTACGCGCTGAACACGCACATGCCAAAGACCATTGCCACATACGACGCCGGCGGCGATCCGGTCGCGGCCGTCGAGGGCGTGGGCGGGCTACCGGGGTACGGCGGGCAGTCCTTTGACCTGCCGACGGAGGTCCTGCAGGACCAGGGCGGGGCGTGGGCGCTGAAAACCAACACGATAGTGCAGGTGATGAACAGCACCAACCGCACGGTCAGCATGGCCAACAGCAGCGGCGCGGGGCCCGTGACGATCCACGACGCCGCCGACTGCCCGCCGCCCCCCGACCCGTCGCTGCCTGTGGCCGTGGTGTGCGGCGGCCAGAACGCGCTCGTCCTGGTCCACAACGCCGACACGCCGGGCGACAAGTCAGACGACTACGTGGCCGAGGTATATGCCGACGCCTTTTACGGGACCTACTCGTACCCCGTCGCAAAGCGCGTCGACGGCAGGCTACTCGCAGTCGGCCCGGACCTCGTGCCGTTCCCGCTGTCCGGCGTCGATGCCGCCAACGCCACGTTCAACGTCTTGGGCGGGGCCGGCTCGGTCGACACGTTCGCCGTCGGGGGCGGGGCGTATGCCATAGTCGCCGCATCAGAGTCGGGCGGCGTGCAGATTGTCAACGTGACCGACCCGTACTCGCCCATGGTCGCAGCTGGCGTCCTTGACGGCGAGACGGATGCAAACTCTCGGGAATTTCGACTCGAGGGGGCCGCCGGCGTGCGGACATGGAACGCAAGCGGCCGCGTGTACGCGGCCGTGTCGTACGGCTCGCCGAACGGGCCGGCCGACGGCGTGCAGATCATCGACGTGACAGACCCCTCCGGCCCGACCGCCGTGTCGCGGGCGGTCGACGTTGCGGGCACGTCCCGCGACGAACTTTCTACGCTCGGCGGGGCCGCCGGCATCGAGGTGTTCGAGCGGGGCGGCCGGACGTACCTGCTCGTGGCGGCATCAGAGGACGACGGATTCCAGATCATCGACGTGACAGACCCCGCCAGCCCGGCCGAGGCCGACCGCGGCCGCGACGGCAGCCGGTGCTCGACCGCGGCGCGGTACAGCGCGCTCGGCGGGGCGGTAGCATCCGACACGCTGGCGATCGGCGGAGGACTGTACGCCGTAGTGGCGGCAGAGTCCGACGACGGCGTGCAGGTCGTCGACATTGCGGATCCCGACGGCATGGTCGCGCTCGGCACCGCGTTCGACGAACGGGGAGGGTTTTCCGAGATGCACGACCCGATATCGGCCGAGGCAGTCGAGATCGACGGCCGGACGTACGTCCTCGTCGCATCCTTCCAGGACGACGAGGGGGGCTACGGGCACGGCGGCGGCGTGCAGATCATCGACGTGACCGATCCGTCCGACCCGAGGGCCGCGGCGGCCCTGCAGCCGTTCCGCCCATCGCAGTTCAAGCTGCTAGAGGGCGTGCGCTACATCGACACGTTTGTGGTCGGCGGCAGCACGTACGCCATTATCACGGCCGAGTCGCCGAAGGACCATACGCTGAGCCCGCCCGCCGACCAGGGGGCGTTCACAATCGCGGACATCTCGAACCCCACAAGGCCGCGGTTCATCGCAGGGGTGATCGACGGGCAGTCCGATGTGAACGGCGGCACGTTCGACATGCTCAACGCGCCGGCCGGCGTCGAGACGGCCGTGATAGACGGCCGCACGTACGCCGTCATTGCGGCCCGCGGGCCGCACGGCCAGGAGCACGGCGTGCAGATCGTAGACGTCTCGACGCCGGCCTCGCCCCTTGCGGTGGCCTCGATAAGGGACGGGGGGCCGGACGGGCACGGCGGGACATACAGCGCGCTGCGGAGGGCGCACGGGGTCGACATTGCGCAGATCGGCGAGGGATGGTACGCGCTAGTCGCATCGATAGCGGACGACGGCGTGCAGCTGATCAACATTACGGACCCGAGCTCGCCGAGGGTCGCCTCGAACATCACCGATGCGGTCGCGAGCACCAACCTCGACGGCGCGCGGAACCTGAGGGCGTTTGAAAAGGGCGGCAACTCGTACGCCATCGTGGTGTCCACGTTCGACGACGCGCTGCAGGTGCTCAACATTACGGATCCTGCGAGCCCCGTTCCGATCGACACCGTGACGGATCACTCGGGCGCGATAACAAGCGACCGGCACTTTACCGAGCTTGTCGCCCCGTACGACATCGACCTGTTCGAGCTTGGAGGCGACACGTACGCGGCCTCTACGTGCCAAAAGGACGGAGCCTGCCACGGCATGCAGATTACAAACATGAGCAACCCCGCCCAGATCACGGCCCCCACGGAGATATGGGACGAGGGCGGCGCCTCTGCCATCAATGGCGCCCGCGGCGTGGCAACGTTCGAGATCGACGGCTCGGTGCACGCCCTAGTCACGGGATACGGCGAGGATGCGGCAGAGGTGTTCCGGCTGACGAACTTTACGGACCCCGCCGCCCCGAGCGTCGTGAGGGCCGAGCTCGACAGGGGGCGCGGCATGCTGCACATCGAGTTCAGCGAGAGGGTGAAGACGGGCAGCATGGAGTACAACCTGGGATCGATCACCGTCCGCGACGGATCCACGTCGGCGAGCGTCGGGCTGTCCGGCGCGCGGCTGGCCGGGCAGCTGGGCGGGCAGCTGGGCATCAAGACCGTCGAGATCGCGATGAACGGGACGCAGGCGGCGGATGTGCGGGGGTTCGAGTCGCCCCTGATCGACCTTGCGGCTGGCGCCTTTGCAGACCTTTCGGGCACCGACTCGGCTGCCGCCTCTGGCATCATTCCCGAGATCGTGACGAGCCGCCCCGAGCTCCTCGAGGCGGGCCTGAACCTTGGCACCGGCGAGCTGGTCCTGGCGTTCACCGAGGCCGTAGACTACGCCACGGCGAACCTCTCGCGCATCTCCGTCTATTCGGCCGGCGACGAACAGGTGCGGCACGGCCCCGTCGGGGTCGTCCCGGGCGACTCGGACTCGGCCGATCTCACGGTGCGGCTCGGCGAGGGCGCGCGCCAGGCCGTAATGGCCATTGCCGGCGTGCCGCTCGTCGACGTGCTCGACGGGGCCGTGAACAGCTCGGCATCGAACCTCCCGTCCGTGGGGTACCGCGGCTCGCCACTCGATCCCGTAATACGGGACAGGGTAGACCCCGTGCTGCTCTCGGCCCTGCTATCGGGCAGCGACCTGAGGCTGGTGTTCAACGAGAACGTAATTGCGACGCCCGACGCCGTCGACTTGGCCCTGATCTACGTGCGCGACCGCGCAGGGGAATCCGAGGTGTCGCTCAACGGATCGACGCTGCTGACGAACGTGAACGGCACGGAGCTGCTGGTGCGCCTGACGGCGGCGCAGTCGGCCTCCGTGGCCTCGTACGGAGATCCCGTGGTCGACCTGCGGCTCGGCGGCCCCTACAGCGCGGTGCAAGACGTGTCGGGCCAGGGCAGCGGGCCGGCCACCGTCCTGCTGGCCTCCTCTGACGGCTCGTTCCGGCCGACGTTCGAGGCGCGCGCCGTCTCGCCGAGCCAGATACGCGTCGAGTTCAGCACGGACGTCGCCGCCGATGCGAGCGACACGAGGGCGTGGCTGCTCGGCGGGCGCGACGCCGGCGTGCTGTCCGTTGCGAGCTATCCTGTGCCGTCGGGGCGATCCGCCCTCTTGACGCTGTCGGGCGCCCTGCCGAGCACCGCGCCGGTCCTCACGCTAGAGTACGTGCCGGGGCACGCCACCATTTCCGGCGCCGACAGCGGCCGCGAGCTGGCCGGCGCCGCCGTAGACGTCGCCGACGGCATACCGCCCGTGTTGCAGTCGGCCCGCATCGTCTCGGCCGACGCGATCGACGTAGAGTACAGCGAGCCGGTCGCGGGGGATCGCAATGCCTATTCGGCCCCGATGCTCGAGTCCGCCGGGGACAGGACCGTCGCCGGGCTGGCCGACGGCGGCACGGCCGTTCACAGGATCACGCTCGGCGGCGACCCGGCGGCCACGGGCGACACGGGGACGATCGGGGTGGACGAGACGGCGCTGGCCGACCTGGACGGCAACGCGCTCGGGACCAACTCGTCAAAGAGGGTGGAACTGGACGACGGCCAGGCGCCGGCGGTCGCATCGGCGCGCATCACGGGCAGCAACACCATCACCGTAGAGTACAGCGAGCCGGTCGTCCCAGCCACTTCAGCGTACATCGGACTCGAGCTTTCGCCCGGCGGCGTCCGCACGCCGACGGGCCCGCCGCCTGGGCACGCCGAGATGCTGCACGCAGTCACGTTCGATCCTGGCGCGGCGCCAAACGCCACGGGCACGCTGACGATAAATCGGACCGTCCTGTTCGACGGGGCGGGCAACCGGATGGAGGGGGCGATGCCGCTCGTACAGGGCGTCTGGGACGGCCAGAGTCCGACGCTCGAGCGCTCTGCCTTTACGGGCCACAACAGCCTCACCCTCGGGTACAGCGAGCCCGTGGCGGCGCCGCTTGCCGCATACACGATGCTAATGATCGACGGCGATCCGGACGGCAGGGAGATCGTGGACTTTGAGGGGAACTCGACGGATCGCCACGTGCTGGAATTCAACGGGGCGGCCGTTGCCCGGGGCGCGACCGGCAGCATGTCGATAGACGCGGCCGCCGTGCTGGACCTGGCCGCGCCCGCCAAGAACGCGCTCGCCGGCATCGGCTCGGAGCCCGTGGGGATCGTCGACGACAGGGTGCTGTCCGTCGTATCGGCAAAGGTCACGGGGCCCGGCAACGCGACCATACAGTACAACAGGGAAGTCGCGGCGCAGGCCGGGGACTATACGTCGCTCATGATCGACGGCTCGCCGCGGGAAGTGCTGCGGCTAGACGGCGGCGGCTCGTCGGATGCGCACGTGGTATGGTTCAGCCCAGGCGATGCGCCGCCAAACGCCACGGGCTCGGTCAGAATCGACGCGGCCAGCGTCCGCGACGGGGACGGCAACCAGCTCGGCACCAACCCGCAGGTTCTGAACCTGACGGACGGCCAGGCTCCGGCCGTATCAGGCGCCACGGCGGTGTCGCTGAGGACAGTTCTCGTGGAATTTAGCGAGCCCGTCAGCGCGCGGGGAACGGACGGCCACGGCGGCTGGCGCGTATCGGGAGGCGACTCTGCATCGCGCTCGGTGCTGTCGCGGTCGGGAACATCGCAGGCCTCTACAGAGATGACGCTCACGCTCGACGGGGACCTTGCCAGTACGGACCCCGACGTCGCGCTGTCGTACACGGCAGGAGCCGTCGACTCCGTACCGGTCATTGATGCGGGCGGCAACGCGCTCGATACGGCCGCGTCCGTCAGCATCGCCGACGGCATAGACCCCGTGCTGATCTCGGCCGTCGTCACTGCCGGCAACACCCTGACCGTGAGATACAGCGAGCCCGTAGAGGCGCCCCTGTCGGCGTACGCGGGACTGACCCTGCCGCCGGCCGACGACCGCCCATTCACGGCGCTCGAGGGAAACGGCACGGCCATACACAACGTCACGTTCGGCGGGGCCGCGGCCGCGATCGGCTCGCTCGGCAACGCCACGGTAGACGCCGCCGCCGTGCACGACCTGGCCGCAGCCCCAAACCCACTGGGGGACGAGGCCCTTGTGGTGGAGCTCACGGATGCTGGCATGCCGTCGATCGCCTCGGCCCGCATCGTGCGGCCCGGCGCGGCCGTCGTAGAGTACGACAAGCCCTCCATGGCGCCGCTGTCGGCGTACCTGTCGATTACGGTGGACGGCCTGTCAAAGAGGATAACCGACCTGTCGGGCAGCCCCGGGCGCATGCACACGATAGGCTTTGCGCCGGCCGATGCGCGGCCGAACGCGACCGGGACAATCGTGGTCAACGCGTCGGCCGTATCGAGCCTGGCCGGCATCGCGCTCGGCAACGCGTCGGTCGAGCGGGATCTTGCAGACGGCCAGGCGCCGGGCTTTGGCGCCGAGGCCGTCTCCCTGAATATGATACGCGCCGTGTTCGACGAGCCCGTGCATGCGGCGGAAACGGCCGGCGCCGGCGGCTGGTCCGTGTCGGGCGCCGATGCGGCCGGCATTGCAGTGTCGTTGCGGTCAGGAGCGCCGCCGGGATCGGGCGTTATGATGCTCGCGCTCGACGGAAACCTGTCAGATACGGCGCCGGACGGCGTCGTGCTGCTGTACGATCCGGCCTCTGGGTCGGTTCAGGATGCGGCCGGCAACAGGCTGCGGCAGGGCTCGGCCGCGGTGGCGGACCGCATCGCGCCGGCGATCGCATCGGCGTTCCTCTCGGGCGGCAACAACGCGACCGTCCGGTACACGGAGCCGGTGAACGCCTCGGCCGACCCGCCGGCATACTCGGGCCTTGCTCTCTCGCCCGGCGGCCCACGCGAGATCGCGAGGTTTACGGCCGGCCTGGACGCGGATCACACGGTCGAGTTTGGCGGCGCGCCTGCCGCCGCGGGGGCAACCGGGACGCTTGCCGTCAACGGCTCGCTGGTCCTGGACGGGGCCGGCAACCGCTTGGCCGGCGGCGCGGCGCTTGCGCAGGCTCTCGACTCTGGCCCGCCCGCGGCGCGGCCCCCGCCAGCGGGATCATCGCCGGATCGTGTTCGCGCCGCGTCGAGCGCGGTCTTTGCCACCCCGAACACGGTGGTGATCATGTACTCGCACGCCCTGGCGCCGCCGCCGGCGCACGCGGGGCCCGTGTACGGTAGCGTTGTCGTCGATCTTGCAGGCGGACCGTCCTCGAGGGCCGTGGTCTCCGAGGACGGCATCGGGACGGCGGAGCATACGGTGCGGTTCGGCGGCGATCCCGTCGGCGCCGGGCGGGGCGGCACGATCGAGCTGCTTGTCGACCTAGAGTCCACCGCAGAGGGGGAGAACGGCACGCGGGCCTGGCACGAGGCCGGCCGCATACGCGTCGATCCTGCGGGCCCCGATGCCGGCACGGTCGTCGTCTCCCCGTCGCAACCGGTCAGGATCGTCGAGATCGTCCGCGACAGCTTCGAGAGGACGGTCAACGCGACGGCGGCCGGGGCGGCGGCGCGCCCTGCAATCAACGTGACGGGGCTGCTGGTGCAGTCGCCCTCGGCCCCGGCCGGCGCGGCGGTGTTTCCTGCCGACCGCAGCGTCGTGGTGGCCGCCTCGTTCGCCGAGGTGTCGTTCCCGCCGAACGTGACGGCGACGCTCCTGCCCGCCGACGGGCTGCTGGAGCTGTACGTCGCCCCCGACCGGCCGAACGCATCGAGCGTGTCCGCCGCCCTCGGCTACGACGAGGACTCGATCACGGTAAACAGGGCCGTAGAGGTCGGCGACGATGCGGTGCACATCTACTTTGACCTTCCCGTGCGCATACTGCTGGCGGGGCAGGCCGGCGGTAGCGCGTTCTACGTGAACAATACGAGCGGCGCCGTCGTGCCGATCTCCGCCGCGTGCAGGGCCGACGGCACGGCCGCCGTGCACGGGCAGCTGGGCGGATCGGGAGAGTGCCAGATCGACTCGGGCGAGGACAAGGCCATCCACACGTACCACCTGACCGTGTTTGGCACGGCATCCATCGGGGACTCGGGCGAGCATACGATGGTCGTCACCCTTGTCCCCGCTCAGCCCGGCGGGGGCAACGGCGGCGGCGGGCCACCTGTAGTGGTCGTTCCGCCGGGCGGACAGCGGCCGCAGGAGCAGCCGCAGACCGGGACGCCGTTCTTTGGAGGCGGGGGAGGCGGCGGGCGCGGCGGAGGCGGCGGAGGCGGAGGCGGCTCGATCATACCGACCGGCTCGGGCGGCCCTGTGCTGTACTCTGCCTCGTGGGACTGCGGCGACGGCACCGTTCGGATGGCGGTCAACAGCGGCATGCGCTCGCCCGACATTGCGGTCGTCTCGTCAAGCGGCACGGTCCCTGCGACACTGGCAGACGTGCAGGACATGTCGGGGCGGACGATCTACGAGGCGCCGCTGCCGGTGGACGGCACATTCTCGATCAGGGCCACCGCGGTGGACGGCCGGGCGGTCTCGTCTGTGTCAGAGGCTGTCCGCACGGGCGGCGCCTGCACCGGCGAGACGGTCTTTAGGCAGTACGTCCCGGGCGACGGCACCGCGCAGCCGGCCGGCATGTCCGGCGAGGATGCGGCGGGCGGCGCACAGCCGGCGCCGGCCAAGGAGGATGGGCAGGAGCCGCCGCGGGAGCAGGGGCAGGAGGATCAGCGCCGGCCGGACACCCCCGTTGAACTGCCGCCGCCCGGGGGCGGCGCCGGCGCGGCAGGCGAGCCCGATCTGGTGCGCCCCGCCTTTGAGATCGAGGAGGGCCGCGACGCGTCGTACTATGTCAAGCGGTATGCCGAGCAGCCGGCGTACCGCGAGTGGTTCGACTCTTCGTACCCGCAGTATGCCGACATTTGCGAGGCGGTCGGGGCGGCGCCCGGCTGCGTAGAGGCCCACCTGGCCGGCAAGGCGATCGAGCCCAAGACCGGAACGGACGACGAGGGCGATGCCGCTACGGACCGCGAGCCGCCGGCCGTGCCGGCCGCGCCGGGCGATGACGACTCGGGCTGCCTGATCGCGACTGCCGCGTACGGGACCGAGCTTGCCCCGCAGGTGCAGGCCCTGCGCGAGTACAGGGACGGGGCGCTTCTTGCGACGGGCTCGGGCTCGGCGTTCATGTCCGCATTCTCGCCGGCGTACTATGCGTTTTCGCCCTACGTGGCGGACCTGGAGCGCGAGCACCCTGCGCTCCGCCAGGCGGTCGCCGCCATGATAACGCCGATGCTCTACACGCTCCAGGTGGCAGCGCAGGCCGATCCCGCCTCGGAAGGGTCGGTGCTTTCCTACGGGATCGCCGCCATCCTGCTCGTGTCCGCAGTGTATGCGGGGGTTCCGGCGGCCGGCGCGGCCGCCGCTGCGTGGGCCGTCCGCCGTTGCCGCCGCCGCGGGCGCGCGCGCCCGACCTTGGCCTGAGCAGTTCGCATGTCGGCGAGCAGATCCGCACCCTGCCACGGGCCTGCCGGCCCGGCGGCGGATCGCACTGCATCTTGTTGCCGCCAGGCGCGCCCTTTAGGGCATATCGCGATCATCCCTCTGGCCCCGTCCCGCGGACCGCCTTGCTCGGGCTTGGCGCACGGCCTCTGCCGTGTGCAGGAGCCTGTTTGGCGCCACCGGCCGCGCAGCTGCGCCCCGTTGCGGTGCGACAGGGGCGCGGCCCGGCGCCGTGGCGTTCGCCTGCCGGCGGACGCCGCCTCCGAGCCCCTGCGCGCTCAGCACATAAGCAGGTAGAGCCACATGGGGATCGTGACGATCTTGCCGTCGTCGTCGAGGCCAATCCCCTCGTCGGACACGACAAGCCCGACGCTTGTCCCAAACTTTTCGGCAAACCTCCTGATCCCGCGAAAATCCGACTCCCTTGTGCGCCTCCCGTGCTTTGACTCGACCGGCAGCGCCTTGCCGCCTATCCGGACTACCGCATCGACCTCGTCGCCCTTGCTGTTCCTCCAATAGTAAATGTACCTTCCGCTTACTCTGTCGTACCACCGCGCAAGGCGCATCGTATGGTCGCACACGACAGTCTCTGCGACCCGCCTAATGTCGGCGGGATCGGACAGGATATCGCCGGCCAGCGCGCGCAGTGCGGCCGTGCGCGTGCCGGGATCTCCTATGTACACCCTCTTGTCCGCGCGTGCGCGCACGCCGGGGTCTTCCGAGTAGAGCTCGGCATCCTGCACGAGATATGCAGCCTTGAGCAGGTGCAGGTACTGCTTTGTGGTTTCCCTGCCGACGTCCAGATCCCTTGCCAGCCTGCTGACGTTGATCGTCTGGGGCGACTTCCAGGCAAGCATCGAGATGAGCCTGTCGATCGATGCGGGGTTCTTGACGCCGCCAATCCGGACAATGTCCTTGTATATTGCAAGCTGGAGATGGTGGCGGAGCATCTCTCTCTTCTCGCCCGCATTGTCCTTGGTGGCGACGCCTGGCCGACCGCCGTACATCATGTACTGGAGCAGGTGTGCCCTGAGCGAATCGCTGTATCCTCCCAGGTCCAGGTGCGCGGACCTTGCCGCGGCATAGAACGTCTCCGCATTCCCCTCTGCAAGTGCCTGTCCCAGCGCGCTGCGCATATCGGCACCGGCCTGTGCCGCGTGGCCAAAGCCCTTGAGGGACGCGTACTCGGGGAACGAAAGGGGCATGACTTCTTGGTACCTCATCCTGCCAATCAACGACTCGGATGCCCCGCTGAGTATGCCGATGCTGGATGATCCCGACACGATGAACTTTGCGTTGTATCCCAGGTCTACCCACCGCTTGAGGATGCGCTGCCATCCGTCGACCTCTTGGATCTCGTCAAGCAGGATGTAGACCCTCTCGCTTATGTCGCCGAGTGGCTCTCTGACCACCACCCCCACGTACCACTCGAGTATGTGGCGCATGTACTCTGGGCCGGATGTCAGCGACGGCTCGTCAAGTGAAGCGTACATGACTCTTTTGGGGTCGTCCACCTCTCTTACCAGCTTTGCGGCCAGCTGCATCATCATGGCTGTCTTGCCCATTTGACGGGCCCCGATCAAGGTGCATATCTGGCGATCGCCAAGGCGGTCAACGATAGTGGCAAAGTCTGTTCTAGTGCACTTGGGGACGTCCGATGCATGCTGCACCCCTCCACGATTCCACCACGGATTCTGGTTGTTCATTACTACGTTGAGCCTTACGTCGTCGCTGTACTCACCTGCGGACATGCCGAGGCTTCTCCACGTGAATATTTAAACTGTATATTGAACATGGCAAAAATTCCCTGTTTTTTGCAATTATACATGGCACTAGCCACGCCTGTACTGCAACCACACATGGCACTAGCCACGCCTGTACTGCAACCACACATGGCACTAGCCACGCCTGTACTGCAACCACACATGGCACTAGCCACGCCTGTACTGCAACCACACATGGCACTTGGAGGGGGCCTCTACAGAGCGAGAGTGATGGGGTAGGAGGAAGGTGTCAAGTACGACGGGGTCGTCAGGGTACCAAACGATCATGGTGCGCAAGCAGTGGACAGTCAAGGCGCGGGCTGACATGGCGGCAGAGTTCCTCCCGACGGACGTCGGCGCAGCCGAGATGTGCCGCAAGCACGGCGTCCCGCCGGCCACGTTCGGCGGCTGGCGGAGGAGGCTCATGGAGGTGGGGAGCGGAGATATTGCCGGCGGCGGGAACGATCCCGCCCGGGCGCCGGCCAGGTAGTGCTAGCCGCTCAAAATCGTCGCAGCCGGGGAGGCCCCGGCCATCGCCGAGATGCAAGAAGTCTTGGATGCGAGGGGCGGAGTGGGCGCGGCCCGGAGGACGACGGCGGCCGGCCGGCCGATCACAGGCCGCTAGGCGTCGTCGGCGCCGCCGCGGCTGGGCGATCCGGCATGCCCCGCCGCCCCTGCTCGCCTCCCGGGATCGGCCCTGCGCCTGCGGCTGCTCTCGTTCCTGCTGAGCCGCAGGCCCTCGGCGCGGCACGCCGCGGAGCAGTAGCGGACGGAGCGGTTGGGCGTCGAGAACTTTTTGCCGCACGTCTTGCAGTCCACGCGCAGCACCCTGACGGACTCCCTGTCGGCCCTTGCCGTGCATCGCCTGCAGTAGGCGCGGTTGGTGCTACCGCCGTACTGCGCAAAGCTGCGGCCGCACAGCCTGCATGCCGTCGACCTCGCCGGCGAGGCGCGCGGCCGCGCGCCCCTTCTTCCCGCGGCGGACTTGGCGGCGGCGCGCGCCCTGGCGCGCGCCATGGCGATGGCGTACTTTTCGGGGTCGGACAGGTACCGCTGGACATACTCGCGGTTGTGGCGGCGCTTGGCCTCGGTGCGGCACGGATCAGAGCAGTACCTGGCCGAGGTGCGCTTTGCCGAGAACTTCTTGCCGCACTCCCCGCACTCTGCGGCCGGCGCCCGGGCGATCTCCCCGCCGGCCTTGGCCTCGCACTCCACACAGTGCGAGCGGCCGCGCCCGCGCCGCGCAAGGTTGCGGCCGCACAGCCTACAGGAGGCAGACTCTGCCATTGCGCCGCCCGGCGGGCGCTGTGTTATAAGGTTGGCTAGCGACAGGCGAGGGCGCCGGCGGGCGCGGCTTTGGGCGGCCCCGCGCGCGGCGCGCCGTGCGCTGCGCCCTGCTGCCCTCCGTCCCCCGCATGCCTGCCTGGCCCCTGCCCCGGCCGAGCAAGGCCGCGGCCGCCTGCCGCTACCCACGCCCCCTGCGCCGCCCCCGCCTCTCCGCAAGGGCCATCCCCGCAGCGTACAGCACGATCATGGGCCCCCCGATGAACCACATCGTGACGCCGCTGCCGTCGGGCGTGATTGCGGCGCCGAATATGACTATGGCCACTACCGCATACCTGATGTTTGACCGCCAGAACCGCGCGCCGACGATCCCGGATGCGGTCGCCGCGTACATCGCGAGCGGCAGCTGGAACGATGCGCCGAACGCGAGGAGAAAGTGGAGGACGAACCCGACAAAGTCGATCACGTTGAGGAACGTCACCAGCCCGGCAGACTCGCCGTACCTGTACAGGAACTCTAGCACGTACGGCACGACCAGGACGTACGCGAACGCGCAGCCGCCGGCGAACAGGCCGACGGCCGGCAGCGCCATCGACCTGCCTAGCCGCGCCTCGCCCGCGGCCAGGGCGGGCCGCACGAACGCGGCCGCCTCCCTTGCGATAAGCGGCATCGAGGCGGCAAGGGCCGCGAGGGCCGCGATGTACACCTGCGCAAAGAACGCCTCGCCGGGGGCCGTCTGTATGAGCGAGACGCCCTCGGGCACGAGCGTGCGGCCCATGATGGCCGTCATCTGGGCTGCCATGTTGTTGAGCGGGTCGGGTATGGGATAGTAGAGGACAAGTGCGATGCCGGCGATGTCGACCGGGACCGGCTCGGCATGGAACGTCAGGAGGAACGCCGCAATGCCGGCCACGGCGGCGGCGATGCGCAGGACGCGCCTGCGCAGCTCGTCCAGGTGGGGCCCCGCGGCGCCGATCCCCGACACGCCGGCCGCGCCGCGGCCCTCACTATTCATTATTTGGCAGGGATGGGCAGGAGCTTTGCCTCGGGCAGGCCCGCCTCGCGCGCCTCGTCCTCGGTCAGGCCGCCGAACTCTAGCGTTATGGTCGCCGTCGCGCCGAGCTCTGCCTCCAGGTCGCTCGCGAGCGAGGCGATGTCGGCGGCGGCGAATATCTCGTCAGAGCCGCGCAGGATCACGCGCTCGCCCTTTTCCTCGTCGCGCCCGCCGAACCGCTTCCTGAGGAAGCGCGTGATCGACGGCAGCTCGGAGCGCGGTATGTTGTTGTGGTAGTAGGCGATGCCCCTTACGGGGTCGTAGTCTACGGGGGTGCCGTCCCTGTACATGAACACGCCGACGAACCGCGCCTCGTCCTCGGGCGGCCTGACGCACTTTATGTCCCAGTTGAGGATGCGGTCCTCTGGGTACGACAGGGCGGCAAGGTCGCCGGCCGAGAGCTTCCAGTAGCGCAGGCGCGTCAACGGGGGCGCGGCGCGGCGCGCCCCGTATAAAACGAGCGGCCGCGGGGCCGGCGCGCGCGCGGCAGGCGAGCGCCTTATAGCGGGGCGGATGGGCGGCCCGGCGTGCGGGCTAGGGGAAGGCGGCTAGGGGGCGCAGCCGCCCTGGCAGTCGCAGTCGCCGCGGCGGCCGCGCTTGCCGCTGTAGATGCAACGCCTGTGCCGGGCGCGCACGCGCAGGAAGATCCGTGCGGGGAGGACGCGGCCTGCACGGCCGTCGGCGTAGGGGTCCTCTTGGCGCGCGGCGAGGCGTTTGACGAGCAGAGGTGGGCGGCGTTCAGCGCGGCCGCTGGGAGGTTCAACGCGATGCAGGACGGCCTGCCGGAAAGGGTGCTGATCAACCTGACGCGCCACGACCTGGTGCACGGCGCGGCGCACGAGGCGATATCGGCGGCGCACGGAGGAGGGACGGGGCCGCTGTACTATCTGGGGCCGACGTTCAGCAGCGACGTGGCCGGCGTGTCCGGATACGTTGCGGAGAATGGGCTCCTCGTCGTGAGCCCGTCGTCGTCGGCCGCATCGCTTGCGGTGCAGGGCGACGGCATCTACAGGACTACGGCGCCCGTCGACAGGGAGGCCGGCGCGATGGCCGGCCTGATCGTATCAGAGTCGGTGCGGGCCGTGGTGCCGGCCGCCCAGAACGGCGAGTTTGGGACCAGCACGCTGGAGACGATGAGCGCGGCCCTGGAGGCGGCCGGCATTGCGGTGGCGGATCCCGTGCGGTTTGACGCCCACGACATGGACACGTGGAGGGCCGCGCTGCCCTTGATCGACTCGGCGCTGGCGGCCGAGCCCGGGTCGGCCGTACTGCTCGTGATCGGCTTTGAGACCGACTTTGGGGGCATGGCAACGGCGGCCGCCCAGTTCGAGTCGGCGGGGTCGGCAAGGTGGTTTGTTCCGAGCGGCGCTATCGATCCCGCGCTCGCGCTCGGGGGTATCGCGGCCGAGGCGGCGCGGGATACGCGCGCAACGACGCTTGTGATCGAGGATGCGGCAGGCGGCGCGGATGCGAGGGCGGCGGTGCGCGCCGACATGGCCGCCGCGGGAATGAACGCCACGTCGTACGACTATTCGGCAAGCGATGCCGTGTTCGTACTGGGAGGGGCCGTGAGGCTTGCCGCCGAGGGGGGCGCCGACGCGTCTGCGCCGGCCGGCGCGGCGGCCGTACGGTCGAACATGCTCGCCGCCGCGCGCCTGCATGATGGTGCACTCGGCGACGTCAGGCTCGATGCGGCCGGCGACCTGAGCTCGCCCATATCGTACGGCGTCTGGTCGTTTGGGGACGGCGGGTGGGAGAGGATGGGGGCCGTTCAGGCCGACGATTCCTTCTGCACTGCGGGGATTGCGGGCTCGCCGGGGTGCACTGAAATGGGGATTGTTGCGCGGACGGGCTCGGCGGACGATGCGGCCGCGGCGGAGGCCGTACTGCTGGCCGTCGACGACTACAACTCGCGGCTGCAGGAGGGCGGCGCGCCGGCTCCTACCGCGCCGCCGTACATCGAGGCGCGCATACTTGGCATGAACGAGAGCGGGCCGAGCCCCGCCCGGGCCGCCATTGCGTCGGCGGCGGGGCCGGCGGCGTACGTAGGATCGCTGCCCGACGAGGACTTGGCATCGCTGCGCGGTGCGGCGGCAGAGGCCGGCGCGCTCCTGTTCAGCGCCGCCTCTGCCGACCCGTCGCTGGCCGTACCCGGCGACGGCGTGTTCCGTCTGGCGGCCAAGCCGTCGGCTGCCGCGGCGGCGGCGCTTGCGGCAATGAGCAGCGACGGAGTCGGGACAATGGCCATCGTCGACGCGGGTGGCGGCAACGGCGGGGCGGGCGCCATGGCGCTGTCCGACCTTGCCATGTCGTACGGAATTGATGCGGCCGGCGTCTTTGCGTACAGGGGAGAGGGCGGCGCGGCCGCGGCGGCAACGGCGGAGGATGTTGCGGCCGCACTGGCCGCCGAGGGGGACGGCCGGCCGCCGGATGCCCTGGCCGTCGCGATCGCCGGCGCTACGCCGGCAGACGTCGAGGCACTGGCGGCCGCAGCCGGCGCGAGCCCCACCTTGATATCAGCGCGGTGGTATGTAGTCGACGAGGGCGGGTATACGGCACTGCGGCCGGCGGGGCCGGCCCTGGCCGTCCTAGCAAGCGCGACAAACGTCTCTTCGGTGCACGCACAGTACGACAAGGCGGCAGGAGGCGGGGCGACCGGCCGCATCGCGTACGCCGTCGGGGATGCGGGCGCGCCGCCGTCCCTCTTGTACTCGTCGTACGATGCGGCCATGCTTGCGGCCGGCGCGCTTGGTACTCTGCCTGCCGGCAGCACGGCAGGCAACGCGTCGGCAGCCGCGGCCGCGGCGGCGACCGTCATACCGGCCGCGGCTATGTACCACGGCATTCTCGGCGACATTTCCCTCGACGCTGCCGGCGACCTGGCGCCGCCGTCCATGTACGTCCGCCGCGCCGCGCCGACGGTGCAGGGCGCAGGGTGGGCGGCGGCCGCCGGCATTCAGGTTCCGGCCCTGTGCAGCATGTCGATCGCGCGCGAGACGCTCGACTTTGGGGACATGCGCGCCGGCGACGTGTCGGGCGAGGCCAGGCAGACCATAGCCAACAGCGGGACCGTGCCGTTCGCCCTGTCGGTGCATGCGTCGGGCTGGAGCGCGGGCGGGTCGCCAGTCCTGCCGGCCTCGGCCACCGAGTTCAGCGTTGGAGCCGGGTTTGCACCCCTGCCGGACGGGCCTGCAGCCGTCAGGGCCGGCGCGGGACAGGTCGCGCCGGGCGGGTCGCTGGACATCGACTACAGGCTCAACTTGGACTCGCAGCCGGCGGAGGAGGCGGCGGATGCAAAGGCGGCCGCCGGCCCTGCGGCCGGCATACGGATGATCCAGACCGTGTCGTACGAGATAGAGTGCCCGCAGTGATGCGCCTCCGTCGTTGCCCCGAACCTGCCCGCCTGCTTGACCCGTCAATACCGCACCCCCTAGCCCGCCAGGGTTGCGGCGTGCAGATTTATACACCATCAAGTGCGCCCTGCACCGTGAGCGAAAAGACGGAGAAAGATGGCGATCGCAAAAAGCCAAAGCGCGACAGGATGTTCACGGGCAGCCGCTCGTGGATAAAAAGCTCGGGTAACATGGAGTTTCCCGCCAAGTCGTGGTCCAAGGATGAAGACTAGCGGGTGCGGTCGCTCAGCTTTGCACCGCATGCCATTTTTTGCAAGGCGTGAACACGGCTGTCTGTGGCAGCCTGCACGGGTGTCGACCTGCGCGGTGGGCAGCGGCGCAACATCGACGGGGTAGGATGCACAGCGGCGCGGCCGGCCGCATCGCAAGCGCCGTCGGGACACGGACGTACCGCCGTCCCTCTTGTATATATCGTACGATGCGGCCATGCCTGCGGCCGGCGCACTCGATGCATGGACGGCTGCTGGCACGGTGGTGGCGCAGCTACCGCCGCCGCGTTTTCCATGCTCACGGCGGCGAGGGCCGCGCCATGTGGATTTATTAAGCAACCACATGCGCCCTGGGTTGTGGGCGAAAAGAGCGCGGATGGCGATCGCGAGGAACCGAAGCGCGGCAGGATGTTCACGGGCAGTCGCCCGTGGATAGAGAGCTCGCGCGGCATGGAGTTTCCCGCCAAGTCGTGGTCCAAAGGGGACGAGGATGGCGATCGCGAGGAATCGAAGCGCGGCAGGATGTTCACGGGCAGTCGCCCGGCGTTAGAAAGTTCGCGCGGCATGGAGTTTCCCGCCAAGTCGTGGTCCAAAGGGGACGAGGATGGCGATCGCGAGGAATCGAAGCGCGGCAGGATGTTCACGGGGAGCCATCCGTATCTAGAAAGCTTGGGCAACAGGGAGTTTCCCGCCAAGTCGTGGTCCAAAGGGGACGAGGATGGCGATCGCGAGGAATCGAAGCGCGGCAGGATGTTTACGGGCAGTCGCCCGGCGTTAGAAAGCTCGCGCGGCATGGAGTTTCCCGCCAAGTCGTGGTCCAAGGATGATGACTAGCGGATGCGATCGTCCAGCTTTGCACCGCATGCCATTTTTTGCAAGGCGTGAACACGGCTATCCGTGGTAGCTTGTGCGGATGCCGATATGCACAGGGGGCGCTGGTGGAGAGGGCGGCGTTACTTGCCCTTGACAGCATGTTTGTATGTATGGCTTGCCGCATGCTTGCGAGGATCACATACGACATGGGCATTCCCCGCGTTGCGTCGCTGGCACTCTGCAAACTCCTAGCGGTGCGGACGTACGTAGTAGGGATCAAACCTGCGAAGCTTGGACTCGTCGGGGATGCGGCATGCCCTTTTGAGCATGCAATCTTACCGGTGCATGCGTCGTGCTGGAGCGCGGCAGGCTCGACCGTCCTGCTGGCATCGGCCACCGAGATCAACGCAGGATCTGGGTTTGCGCCCCTGTCGGATGGGCCCGCCGCCGTCATGTCCGGCGTGGTCGAGTTTGCGTCGGGCGGCTGCTGGACATCAACTGCAGGCTCAACCCGGGATTACCGTCGGCGGCGGCCCCGCGAGAGGGAGAGTGGGCGCATGCCAAGGACTCGCCTGGCCTTCTCGATGCGATCTATTCTATAGCCGCCCCGCCGCGCCGCCTCGACATCGGGTCGTGTGGCAGCGTGCGGACCGCGCCGGCGCGGCTTGGGCCGCGGTGCGAAGGCGCCCTGCAGGAATGCCCGGGCGCCGCCGAAGCGGCAGGGGTTCGGGCAGGTGTCGGCGGCGCCCCGACGCGTGGCCCAGGGCGATAGGCATGAATCTACCTCCCCTGCGTCTGCGGCATGCCAAATAGTTATAACTGCCGCCCGCGCGCCTGCCCCGTGTCCTACACGAAAGAGGATCTTCGGCAGATCTGGGAAAAGGCGCGACCCCCGCCGTCCAACTGGGACATGGCCGAATGGCGCATGGACGCATTTCATGCGCTCATGAAGTGGAGCAAGTACGGCAAGAGGGCAGAGTACGGTTGGGAGGTCGATCGCATAGTTCCGCTGTACAAGGGAGGCGACAATGCCATGGACAACCTCCGGCCCATGCACTGGATGAACCACGGGGCAAAGCACGAATGGTGACTTGCCTGGCGATCTACGCCCCGCGCAACACAAGGACCTCTGCATTCGGCACGACCGCCAATGAAGGGTATTATCCCGGTTTCAGTAGTGGTTACGGTGGCGCGGCGCGGTCGCACGGCGGACCTGGCACCTGCCGCATGCGCCGGACGGCGTGCGGCAACAACGGCACTCCGAACGGTCCTATGCGGCGCGCGTTTTGGGAGCGGGGGAAAATGGGGGTGAGTGGCCGCTTTTGCACGCTTTGCGCGCCTGCCGGCCGGCCGCTACGCCAACTCCTGCCGCCCGCGCGCCGGCGAAGATACGAGCTCGCCGACGAGCCGCCCAAACTCATCGGCCCCGACCGGCGGCATCCCCATGACCTGCAGGTTCTCGACCCCGTGCCCAGCCGACTTGTGCCCGACGAGCGCAGCAGTGACGCCCGGCGCCGACCTTACGAACTGTATGGCCCTCGCGGCGGGGCTCTCGATGCCGAGGAACTCGGGCAGGACGCCGGGCGCTAGCAGGCGGCCCTGCATGAGCGGCGCGCTCGCAAACACGCCGATGCCGAGGCGCCGCGCCGCATCGAGGGCGCACATCTTCTCGCCCCCGACTTCCTGGCTGCGCCGCAACAGGGCCTCGTCGTAGTGGAGGTTGAAGGGCATCTGCACGAACGCAAGGCCATGCTCCTCGCCCTCGCCGCCGGCCGCCGCTGCGGCCGCCGCGGCCGCGTCGGCCATGGACAGGTGCTGCGCCGTGCCGGGCTCGGCCCGAAAGCACTCCCACGTGGCCATCCCGTAGAACGCGATGCGCCCCTGCCTGCGCTTTCGCTCGTACATCTCGAAGACGGATGCGAGCGCGTCCATGAACGCGCCGCGCTCCATGTCGCGGTACTGCCCCTCGACGGCGTTGTGGAGGTACAAGAGGTCGATGCACTCCAAGCCCGTGTTCGCAAGGCTCCTGTCCAGCTGGTCCTCCAGGAACCTGGCCGTCATGCAGTGGTACCCCGACGAGACGTCGCCCTCCTTTACGATGCCCCTGTCCGTGTAGTGCTCCTTGACCTGCTCCCAGAACCCGCCGGCCGCCTCGGCGTCGTGCGTCACGTACCCGTTCTTCGTCGAGACGAACATCGCCTCGCGCGGCGGGGCCCCCTCGGCGGCGGCCAATGCGGCAAGGGCCCTGCCGACGGAGCGCTCGGCGCGCTGCGCGCGGTAGTTTATGGCAGTGTCGACGACGTTGACGCCGGCCACGGCGGTGGCCGACACGGCCGCCTCTACGGCGCGGTCGGTCTGTTCGTCGGCCTCGCCCAGGTACGTGCCGATCCCGACGTTCGAGAGGGTGAGCCCGCGCGCGTTCGAATAGTTGCGCGCGTCCGCCGGCGAGGCGTCGGCGAACGCGGCAGTCGCCTCGGGGGTGGCGCGACCTGCCAGCATGCGCGCGCGGCGGGGACGGGCGCTTTTAACTGTAGGGCGCGACCTGTGGGCGCGCATTGCCCCGCTACGACGCGGCGGGCGCCCTGCACAGGAGTGGCGAACCTCAGATCAAGCTCGCAAGGCGCAGCGCCGGCACGGTGACAGTAGGACTGTGGCACCCCCACATGCAAGCCAGAATGCCGAACTCCACAGTCGCCATGTATACCAGGGATATTCCCTTGCGGCAGTTGCGCCTCGTCACAACGTACGCCAGTCAGAACCATGTTGTACTGGTGTCGTCACCGTGTCCCGCGGCGCTCGGGGCTACGTAGGGGATCCGGTACCACAGGCTGTCGCAATAGTTGGGCGGCCTGCGTAGTCGTCCACAGATCCCATAACACCTGTCGCTAAAATGTTGCATCTATATAGAAAAGGCTATTATACTAGAAGAAAAAACGCGGCTTGTTGAGAGAGGTTCTGGTGAGCGATCTGGTGGAAAACCTGCTCGGTCCAAGGGGCGGGGCCGAGGAGGTGCTAGAAGGGACGCCTCTGGCCGAGTATATAACGGGCATACTTTCGCCTCCAGACACAAAAAAGGTGGATGATGACACTGGCGCCCGCGAGGGTAGCCTGTCTGAGATGGTCGCCGCTAGTCTGCAACGCCCCCGTGAACAGTACTATGCGGAGAGTGAAGAGGACGATGACGCAGACGACGAGATCAGCGTATCTCCTCAACTCTCACCGGTGCTAGACCCGAAGCAGACTCCACCGTCAATGGGAATCACATTTGCCGTGTCGTTTAAAGGAGAGCCCGAAGTGGACATATGCGCTACTTGGGGCAGGTACGCAGCCATTGCGGAAAACCCAGGACGGTGGAAGAGGGCGTCAAGGTACTATCTGACAAAATTTTCCGGCAAAGAGAACGTAATTTCCGTAGGGCCCGATGGCAAGGAGGTTGATAAGGGGAAGGGTGCCGAAATATCCCTGCACACGATGACCCGGAAGGGCGACAACGGAACCCTAATCATAAGCATCTACATGGTAAACCGCGTCGGTGCTCCTGCTGACGGAAGGGTGACTGCGGCCCACTGCATATTTCAACCTCAGATACGTATCATTTGCGGGGCAGGGACAAGGCTCAGTGCCGAGTACAGCACAAGCACCGCACCAGGTGACGACGAAGAGAACGAGGTGCTGTACAGAAACAAACGATCCTTGGCAAGAGGTCACATGACCTCGGCCGTATGGAGGGTGCAGATCCGGAAGAGGAGTACAGTGGGAATGTCGACTTTCCCGAATGCGCCACGGCGCCGGGCTTTGCGTGGGCCGACGGGGCCGCAGTGCCCGGCCCCGTACGACAGAAATTCTCGCCGTGCGACGCAAGGACTGAGTACATCCCAATGCACAACGTGCCGGCTCCCGACTTTTCTTGGCCAGCTCAGAACAGCCCCGAACTGGATGCTGCGGTGTATGCGGAAGAGTTTGACCCCGTTTCCCTTCGCAGGCTCCTTGCTCCCTTTGACACGGAATACGGAGGGTGGATTGCGCGGCTTCGATCCGCCCAGATCCCCAACGAGGAGGTAAAGAGTCGCATGATTGCCGCAGCCGAAGAGGTCCGCTCAAGGATCGCAAGTGGGATAGACCTGCTGTGCGACAACGAAGATGCGCGCTTGTCGTTCTGCTTTGCAAGCAAAGCAATCGACCAGCAGGCGCGGTGGGCGGTAGGGGGGAAGGACATGGAAACTGGACCCGTGTCCGAGGCGGAAGGTGTCGTCGTGCCGCAGTCTACGGCGATAAGGGGCACGGGCGGCGGAATGAGGTTCAGGCCATTCCAAATTGCGTTCATACTCATGAGCGCGGAGTCCGTGCTGAAGCCAGATTCGAAGTACAGGAAGACTTGTGACCTCTTGTGGGTGCCGACAGGGGGCGGAAAGACCGAGGCGTACCTTTTCTTGGTCGCCATGGTTGCCGCATACCGCCGCCTCCGCGCGGCAAAAATCAAACTGGACAATATCCCCGGCGATGGAGTCTCGACGATCAGCAGGTACACACTGAGGCTACTGACGATACAGCAGTTTCGCAGGACGGTGTCGCTTTTTACTGCCATGGAGTTTCTGCGTGTAGACGGCCTCGGAGAGGATCGACCTGTGGGCTGGCGCCCGTCGTCCATGCGGAACGGCGGCGACTTTTTGTGGGGAACGGCGCAGTTCTCCGCTGGGCTGTGGGTGGGCAATACTGTGACTCCAAAGCGCCTGAGGGTCGGCGGATACAAGGGGCGGAGCCCTGGCGCCGTGGACTTTTTGGCAAATCCAGACTTGGTAACACAGCACACTGACCAAGGAGAGCCAGCACAGGTGCTGAACTGCCCTGCCTGCGACACGGTACTGGCCGTGCCCGACTCTGGGATTGCACACGAGGCCAACATTCACTACGTAATGCGTACGATCCCCGATGAGTGCGGCGCCGCACTTGCGGACGGTATTACGGTGGATAATCTGAAGGTGTCAGGAATAACAGTGACGCGTGGAAACGTGGACGGGACAGCCACCCTGTCTGCTAGGCTGGAGTCGGACTCGATCACGAGGGCCCACCTGGTTCGCTTTTACGGCGAAATTGAACGAAGGCTCAACAAGGCGGGCGCCCCGTTCATGCGAGCATTCGTACACCCTGCCCGTCCGGGATATTTCCTACGGACCTACACCAAGGCAAGGGGTGGTGACGAGCCTTACGACTTTCAAATTTTCTGCCCAAACCCGGAATGCCCACTTGCAGGGCGGCGCTGGGCATCGGGCACACCAACGGGGAGCACGCACGGCAGGCGTCCCGACCACGAATTCGCAGATGACACCGTATGTGGCACTCGAGCTCCCGACGGAAACCGCTTCACCGATATCATAGGTGCGTTTGCCGTAAGTCGACACATTGCAGATCGCATACCCGTACCCGCCTACACGGTGGACGATCAGGTGTACGGACAGCTTCCGACCATGATCGTGGGAACGGTAGACAAGTTCGCCAGAATCCCGTTTGAGCCGAAATCTGCAGCAATCTTTGGCAACGTTGAGTACCACCATTGCACAGCAGGATACCGCCTAGCGCTGGATGCCGATAAACGCATCCCTCGCGGCGTCGGCGTGGAGAAAAACTACATCAAGGTCAAGCCCATCGCGAAGCCGCGCCGCCCTGATCTGATCATACAAGACGAGGTCCACCTAGTGGACGGGCCGCTAGGTAGCATGTTCGGCATGTATGAAACCGCCGTCGACGCGTTGTGTGGACATGGCGAATCTCCTGTGAAGTATGTCGCATCTACAGCTACGACGCGACGCTCGGGAGACCACGTGAGGGCGTTATTCGACAGAGATCTGTCAATATTTCCACCGATGGGACTGAATGCGGACGACCGGTTCTTTATAAGAGGCACTCCGATTCATCCTCTGGATGATGGCCGCCCCGGACGCCTGTACGTGGGCGTGTGTTCCCCGGGACGCGGGCCGCACACTCCTCTGGTCAGGATATGGTCGCGCTTGGCCCAGTCAGCCCACGAGCACCGATCCGATGAACGCATAGACCCATTTTGGACGCTGGTTGGATACTTCAATACGATCAGGGAGCTTGCAGGGACGATGGCACTGTACATGCAGAACATTCCAGAATGGATACGCCACCTGTCGGAGTCCGATCCACGCCCTGTCACGGAGGAAGGCACTCGCGATCTGTCTGGACGGACCCCGTCGCACGAACTTCCTGCCATTCTAGACACACTCAACAAGAGGCATACAAGATCCCGGGCAGGGCTAGACAGCCTCTTTACCACATCCATGTTCGGGACTGGAGTCGATGTCCCCCGACTAGGGGCGATGTTGGTCTACGGCCAACCCAAAACGGCCGCGGCATACATTCAGTCCACCGGGAGGGTGGGCAGAGAGACGGGTGGAATTGTCGTGACGTTTTACAAGGCAACGAAGCCGAGAGATCTCAACAACTATGAGTTTTTTGTCAGACAGCACTCGCAGCTACACAGGCTTGTCGAGCCGTCAACGGCGTTTCCATTTGCCAAGGGATCGCGCAATAAAGCGCAAGGCCCTGTGATTGTGGGGCTGCTTAGGAACATGCGGAGATCACCGCAGGACTGGGCTCCGAAGGGTGGCGCCGTGCAGATGAAAGACAGCAGCGGGTCTCGAGAAGTGGAGGGTGTGATACGGACCGTCGTCAGACGATCCCAGGGGCAACCAGCAAGCAGGAGGCCTAGCGAGGCAGATGTCGAGGAAGGCATAAGGGGCACGGTTGAAAAATGGTGCGATCATGCCAGGCGCCATGATAATTTACAGTATGCAGAAGACTGGGTCGCCACAACACCAGTGGTGCTCGGAAGCCCACTGCACGAGTACAAGCGGCTGGATGTGGTGTGTAGAGGCGTTCCAAACTCCATGAGGGACATAGAGGACGAGGTCGGGTTTGAGACATGACGCAGGGAATCAGACCGTCGCAGTTCATAACTACGTACGGGCCGGGGGCAATTTTGGAGGGGCCAAGGGGACCGCGCATAATACCAGATGCCGACATCGGTCTCTTAAGCGACCGCCTGGGTATAAGGCCCGACGACTATAGAATAGACGACGAGCGCATGTCCAACGGACTGCTGGAGGGCTATGGTATATACAGACTGCCGACAAACGCCGAGCTAGGACTTGAATCTGACCGCCATGTCTATGAAACACGGCCGTTCCCATGTTGGAAGGTGTGCGCCGATCAGCACGGCGGCAGCGGCTCGCTCCTCTACGAGCAGCTTTTTTGTCCCATATGCAGGAGAGGTGACGGGCGCAATGCGGTGGGATTTGTCATGGCATGCAGGAACGGGCATCTAGATGACATAGATTGGGAGCGGTTGGTTCACTACTACGGCGAATGCAAGCGGACAGCATCTGCCAGTATCCCCCGGACCATTGCAGAAAGCAGTGCGATCTTCTGGAGAAGGGAAGGCCCGACCCTTGCAAGCGTGCAGCTCGTCTGTCCGCGATGCGAAAAAACCCGGAAGTTCAGCTCGATTTACTATGGCGAGCACCTCCCGTGTAGTGGCCGGCATCCGCAGAGGCGATCAAGAGACAAGTGCGACAGGCATGCAAGGGTCATAAACAGGCAGGCTGCGAACCTACACCTGCCCGAGATCAGGACGTTGTTATCCATACGCTCTACCTACACTGATATCCACTTGGCCGTCCAAGATCCGCTTCTCAAGGTGATGTTGGCGGGCCGCTCAATCGAATCGAATGCAGAATGGCAAAAGATGATCTGCAATCCAGAGGTCTGCAACATCATGAGGCCTGCTACGGTAGAAGTTCTCCGAAATGCCAAATGGGAAGACGTATTGCAGGCCAGAAAGGATGTCAAGACGAAGTCACCTGATACATACCATGGCCTCCTTATGGACGAATTTTCTGGACTCCATGCGGCGAGCATAGGAGGGGCTCCTCCACGCACTGGGCCACCGCCCAGATCAAGGGTGCTGTTTGAGCTTGATTCCAGCAGCGTCACTACGGCGACGGCTAGCGGCGGGCATGGATTCACAATAGCACCTGTGCAGACACTCAGAGCAGTCACAGTTCAGAAGGGGTTCCGTCGTGACATCCCGGAGTCGAAAGGCGTTGATGATCCACCAAAGCTCGTCAGGGTTTCTTACACTCCCCCGGGAGACACTAGAGGGTGGTATCCAGGCGTAGAATTGTTTGGCGAGGGCATATTCATACGGCTAGAAGACAACGATGGATGGGCGGACAACCCGGAGGGGAGCCATGCAGAACATTGGCTCAAAGCATGGAGGCATGCGGGATCGTATCCGAGCTTTACATTCCGCGATGCAGAGCGGTCCCGCGACGAGCTCCACCCGGGCTTTTTCTGGTGGCACACCCTGTCGCACCTGCTTGTGCGCGTCATCGGCGAGGATGCGGGGTACTCGGCGGCCTCAATCCGCGAGCGCGTCTACATAGAAGCTGGGGATGGCCGGTACAGGGGAGGAATACTGCTGTACGCGACGCAGCCTGGTAGCGACGGGACGCTCGGTGGCCTGATTGCACTAGCTCCGCACATGGAAAGAATCCTTCGTATTGCGCTAGAAAGATCCGCCGCATGTTCCGGCGATCCTCTTTGTATAAAGTCAAGGCTCGCACATGGCGACTGCAATGGGGCCTCCTGCTATGCATGCACTATGAACTCCGAGACATCGTGCGAGCACAGGAACATGTGGCTGGACCGCGGCGTTCTTTTGGACAACCTGGCATGATTTGTCCTAGCAGGGGGGCATGTTGCAGTCCGTCCGCCGCCACAATCTGGCACTCTCCCCGACGCCTCGTCATTGCCGCAAGAAACCGCCGTGAGGCCCACTCATGCGCAAGGGGAGGCAACAACTCGGGTATACGATGCGCCCGAGGTAGTCGTATGTAGCGTCGAAGGTAGGCCTGCGCGTCGGGTCCGCTCCATAGCACTCAAGCACGTATATCGCCATGCCCTGCCTGGCGCGCGTCAAGATGACGGAAGTTACCGCGGAGACACTCAGTTCAGTGGTTGTCTGGAGCATGCTCAAGTGCAACTGGCGCATCACACGGCAGGACATGGATGAGGAGGCCTCACCGCGGCGTCATAGGTCTGTCGTCCGGTGTGGTGCAGAGGCGCGGCACCGCCAAGGGACGGCGAATGCGGCGGCCGTCCGGAGCGGAGCAGGATCGCCGCAACGCCCGCCTCGTTGCCCGTGACGCGGGCGTTCGCTCCGCCCCGCCCGCGGCGCAAGCAGATGCAGTGGCAAACCATGATAAGAGCGGCCCGCGCCGCCCCGCCGTTGGATCCCGTGCGCGCCGATGCCCTGTGCCGCGAGGGCAACTCGCTGGCCGCCCGCGGCAGGATGCAAGAGGCCCTTGCCCACTTCGAGGAGGCGGTGCGGGCCGACCCAGACCTGGCCGATGCGCACTGCCTGCGCGGCCGCGCACTGTCGGTGCTAGGCCGCCACAAGGATGCGATCGCCTCGTTCAAGCGGACGATCCGGCTGGACTCGAGGTACGCGTTCGCGTACACGGGGATGGGCAACTCGCTGGTGCAGCGGGGGCAGCCGCGCAGGGCCTTGAAGTACCTGAAGAGGGCGGCCAGGCTCGACTCGGACGATCCGCTCGTCCACTCGGCCATGGGCGATGCGCTGTGCAAGCTCGGCAGGGCAGGCGATGCGATAAAGTGCTACGATGCGAGCATCGACGTAGAGCCGACGGCGGCAGCCTACGGCGGCAAGGGGGAGGCCTTCAGGGCCATGGGCGATCACGCAAGGGCGCTCAAGATGTACGGCCGCGCCGTCGGTCTCGGGCCCGACTCGGCCGATGCGCACCACGGCAGGGCGCTGTGCCTTGCCGAGCTGGGGCGGCCCGCCGAGGCGATCGCCGCGTGCAACAGGGCCCTCAAGGAGGACGGGGACCACGAGGATGCGCGCGCCACGAGGGACAGGCTCAAGGTGGCCAGGCGCGGCGCCTAGGGCCGGCGCACCGGAGCAGTCGACAGGGGGGCGTCCCATGAGCGAGAAAAGACACACGGAGGAGTTCCTTGCCAAGTTGCGCGACGGATGGGCCGGCGTCGAGTTCCAAGGCCGCATGGCAAGGCTGGAGTCGATGCGGGCCCGGGGCAGGGGCGCGGCGGCCTGGGAAGAGGGGGGAGACGCCGATGCCCTGCGCCAGCTTGTCCAAGCGGCGACGGTCATGTCGTTCATGCTGGAGAAAATCCACATCGAGGCGGGGCCCCGCAGCAGGCCGCCGGCCGAGGCCGCGGGCTACGCGCTGCGCCTCGCGGGGCTGTGGGAGGGCCTCTCCGAGGTGTGCCACCCGGAGCCGGCGGAATGGCATGCGTTTGAGGCAGCCTGCGCGTACGAGCTTGCGGGGGTTCCGGAGGACGCGCGGCGCATGGCCGAGCTGGCGGGCACGGGCTGAGGCAGGCCGCAGCCCTGCTCCTGCAGCGCAGGTTTGCCCGCCTGCGGTCGTACTGCGAGCCGATCGCCGGCGAGCCCGACTATGAAAAGGTCAGGAACATAAGGTACAGCCTGGCGCTGGCAACGGCCGCCGGCGCGCTGTCGGACTTTGCTGGCAGCCTGCTGTCCGGCTCGGCGCCGGACCTGGACGAGACGGACATGCATCTTGACATCGCGCATAACCTGTTCTACCTGTCCGGCTTTCACGACGAGTCGAGCGTGGCGTGCAGCATCCGGAGCCTGCTGGGAACCATGTGGGCCGGCTCTGCGCGGGGCGGCGCTGGGCGGCAGGGGGGAGCATAGCGCCCGGAAGGGAGCTCGGTAGCCAGTCTGCCGCGCCGTGCGGCGTACCGGGCATGCTACAAGCTGGCGTACTCGCACCGCCGCCCTTTTGATCGCACGGAGCGGAAGGAGCCCGCGGCCCTGCGGCCCCCCGCATGGCGGCCGCGCGGGTTGCGGCGCAAGCGCGGGACGCAGGGCCCGCGGGCGCAGGCCCGGGGCTGCCACAGGGATGCCGGCCGCGGCCCGCATGCGCGCCGCACAGGCCCGGATCACACATAAGTGTGCGA
Source organism: Cenarchaeum sp. (assembly GCA_965242695.1). GTDB lineage: Archaea > Thermoproteota > Nitrososphaeria > Nitrososphaerales > Nitrosopumilaceae > Cenarchaeum. The sequence goes on from CBDESU010000001.1 coordinate 959,511, forward strand.
CCGCCGTCCGTGCCCCATGGCGCTGTCGATCAAGATCAACCCCGGCGTGCTAAAGTGGGTAATGGACAACGAGGGCTGGAATGCGGACGAGCTGGCAAAAGAGTCCGGCCTAAGCGCCTCGCAGATCCGGCTGTGGACGTCGACCGAGTCGGACATTGGCATCAGGGATCTCAGGAAGATGTCGGACAACTTCAAGCGGTCCATGTCGGTGCTTTTCATGGACGAGGTGCCCTCAGTGGGCGTCCCGCGCTTCCGGCAGGCCGGCTGCGAGGAGGGTGCGCGCAGGTTCTCAAGGGACACCTTGGATGTGATCAGGGTGGCGCGCTATGTCCAGGGCAATGCGGGCGATCTTATGCGAGAAACCGGCAAGAAGGGGAAATCCGTCGTGCCCATTGCCACGGTGGAGCAGGATCCAGAGTCGGCCGCGGCCAAGAGCGCAAAAATTCTCTGCGTAGAGACACCCTCGCGAACCGGAAGTGATGGCGGGAGGGACATGCGGAGGTACAGGGACATCAGGGAAAGGATCGAATCGCAAGGCGTTTTTACCATGGAGGCGCCGATTCCACCGGAAGACGGCGTGTCGGGGCTCGCGCTAGCCGAGCCTGCGCCGGCGGTCATACTGGTCAACTCGCGCGATCATATGCGCCGCCGCATCTTTGCGCTCCTACACGAGTACGCCCATGTGGCCCTGAAGGATGTCGGGGTTGCCTGCGCCGTGGATGACTGGCATGGCGGCGGCGATGCAGGCGGCGGCGGCACTCGGCATGTCGAGCGGTGGTGCAACAGGTTTGCAGGCGCCGTTCTCATGCCTAGGCCCGAGTTCGGCGCCGCGCTGCAAAATGCGCGGGGTGAGGATCGCGACCCGCTTCGGGTGGTGACAGTCCTGTCGGACAGGTTCTGCGTCGACAGGGCTGTGGCCTTGGCGCGCACTTTGGAAATCCTAGACGGTGATGCTATCGCGCCTACTTACTCGCGGTGCTGTGAGCAGATCGGGCGCGGAAGAACGCGACGGGGCGGCGATGCGGGCGGCGGCGGGGAGGAGGATGCCCGAGTGCCGCGCGCGGCAGCCTGCATGGAACGCATGGGATACAAGTACGCCCGCATGGTGATCGATGCGGAGGAGTCGGGCATCATAACGACCAACACCGCGCTGGACTACCTGGGGATAAAACTTAGCCACTGGGACGATCTTAGGGCCTGGTGCGGGGCATGCTAGATCCCCTGCATGCCGTCGACACCCGCCTCCATCCATCGACCCTGCGGCGGACGCCTGCGCAGGGGGGGGAGGAGTGGGTTCTGACGCGGGTGCGCTGGCAGAGCGCACTGGCGGGACAGAACGCACGGCGGCCGGCCCGAGCGGCTTTATGCCGCCGCCGCACCGGCAGGCATCCCTTCCTGCCAGGCGCGTTCGATCCGGGCGCGCGCTGGGCCCGGGCCGCCCGGGCGCCGCGCGCCGCACCCTTATTACCGCCCCGGCCCGGCTCCCCGGCATGGCAAGGTACGACGTGCAGGCGGTAATCGGGAACAAGCCGGGCCTTAGCGATCCCGAGGGATCCACTATACTGGAGGACCTGGTCCTCAAGGGCGGGACGTACTCGGGCGTCTCGGCCGTGCGGACCGCCAAGATGATACGGTTTACCGTGTCGGCGCCGTCGGCCCGGGCGGCGGCGGCGACCGTCAGGCGCCTGTGCGACGAGCTGCGCATATACAACCCGCTCGTGAGCGAGCTGTCAGTGACGGCCTCGGCTGCCGGCGGCGGCCGCGGGCGGCGCCGCGCCTCGAATTAAATAGCCGCGGGCGGCGTGCGCGGCGTGCGCGTCGGGATCGTCGTGTTTCCGGGCAGCAACTGCGACCGCGACATGCTCCACGTAATGCGCGACGTATATGGCATGGACGCCCGCCTCCACTGGCACGGCGATCCGCTGCCCGAGGACGAGCCGTACGACGCGGCCGTCCTGCCCGGCGGGTTCTCGTACGGCGACAGGCTGCGCGCCGGCGCGATCGCGGCCCACAGCCCCTCGATAGACGGCGTGCGGGGGATGGCCGAGAGCGGCGCGCCCGTCCTCGGCGTGTGCAACGGCTTTCAGATACTCGTCGAGGCCGGAATGCTGCCCGGCGCGCTGCTGCGCAACGACACGCTGCGGTTCACGTGCGGCTGGACGTCGCTGTCCGTCGAGAATGCATCGACGCCGTTCACCCGCATGATGCGGCGCGGCATGCGCATGCCCATACCCGTGGCCAACGGCGAGGGCAGGTACTATGCCGACGCGCCGACCCTTCGCTGCCTCGAGGACAACGGGCAGGTCGTGTTCAGGTACGCGGACGGCGGCAACCCCAACGGCTCGACGGCCGGCATCGCCGGCGTGTGCAATGCGGAGGGAAACGTGGTCGGAATGATGCCGCATCCGGAGCGCGCCGCCGAGGCGGAGATAAACCCCGTCGACAGCGGGCCCGCCTCGCTCCTGTTCAAAGCCATGTCCGGCGAGCCTGCGATGAATGCAATTGCGGTGGGCCGCGGCCGGCGCGGAAGCGGCAAGGGCGGCAGCGCAAGGGGGTCTGCAGCACGCCGCCGCTGACCGCCGCCGAAGAGGCGCACCTAAGGGCCCGCCTGCGCCGCGAGCCGATGCCGGCCGAGGTCCGCCTCGCCGAGGCCGAGTGGTCCGAGCACTGCTCGTACAAGTCGTCGAGGGCCCACCTCGGCATCCTGCCGCGCAGCGGCCCCCGCGTGCTGACCGAGGGCTCGTACGACTCGGGCGTGCTCGACGTCGGCGGCGGGTACGTCGTCACGATGCACATCGAGAGCCACAACCACCCGTCGGCCGTCGAGCCGTACGGAGGGGCCGCCACCGGGGTCGGCGGCGTCGTCCGCGACATACTGTCGACAGGAACCCGCCCGATAGCCGTCCTCAACGGGCTGCGCTTTGGCGATCCGCGGTCCGACCCGCGCGCCCGCTGGCTGCTCAAGCGCGCCGTCGAGGGGATCGCAGACTACGGCAACTGCATCGGCGTGCCGACCGTCGGCGGCGAGGTCGGGTTCGACGAGTCGTACAACGGGTACGCGCTCGTCGACGTGGCCGCCGTCGGGTTTGGGCGAAAGGAGTCTCTCGTGCCCAACGAGGCGTCCGCCGGCGATGTGGTCCACCTGGTCGGCGGCGCTACCGGCCGCGACGGCATCGGAGGGGCCGGATTCGCATCGGACAGCCTGTCGGGCGGGGGCGGGAAGGGCGGGGACGACGACGGCAACCGCTCGGCCGTCCAGATACCAGACCCGTTCACGGAAAAGCTCGTCATCGAGGCGGTTCTGGCCGCCAGGTCAGAGGGGATCATACGGGCGATGAAGGACCTCGGCGGCGGGGGCCTCGCATGCGCCGTGTCCGAGACGGCCGACTCGCTCGGAGCCGGAATCGACATGGACATTGGAGCCGTCCATGTGAGGGACCCGACGATGGGCGATGCCGACATACTGGTGTCCGAGTCGCAGGAGCGCATGCTGCTCGTCACGTCGCACGCCGACTCGGGGCGCCTCTCGCAAATCTGCGAAAGGTTCGGCGTGCGGTGCTCGGCGATCGGCACGGTGCGGCGGCACGGAAGGGTTCGCGTGCGCGGCAGGGACGGCGCCGATATAGTCCGCATGCCGGCCTCGCTGGCGGCCCACGCGCCGCTCCTGGACAGGCCCGCAAAGAGGCCGGAAAGGGCGGCGGCCGCGACAAAGTCCGGCCGCGGCGGCGGCCGGCGCACTCCAAGCCTGTCGGCATCGCTCGAGCGCGCGCTCGCCCTGCCCAACGTCGCGTCAAAGGCGTGGGCGTACGGGCAGTACGACCACGAGGTCGGGATACGCACGGTCGTCGGCCCCGGCAGGGATGCGGCCGTCCTCCGCCTCGACAACGGCAGGTTCCTTGCGGTCTCGATGGACGGCAACCCGCGCCACTGCCACGCCGATCCGGCGGCCGGCGCGGCCGGCTGCTTTGAGGAGGCGTGCCGCAACGTCGCATGCGCCGGCGCGCGCCCCATCGGCATGGTCGACCACCTCCAGTTCGGCTCGCCCGAGGATCCAGGCGTATTCTGGACGTTTCTAGAGTCGCTGCGCGCGATAGCGGCCCACTGCCGCGCGGCAGGCATACCATGCGTCGGCGGCAAGGTCAGCTTTTACAACGAGACGGATGCCGGCCCGATAAAGCCGACGCCGCTGATCGCCGTCGCCGGCCTCGCCGATGCGGCGCCGCCGCGTGGATGGGGCGCGCCAAATTCGGCGGCGGCGGGGGGCGCCGGCAAGGCTAGGGGGACGGCGGCGGATCCCGCCCCGCTGTTCGCCGTCGGCACCACATACCTGGAAGAGACGGCCGCGGCCGAGTACTCTGCCGCGGCTGCCGGGGCAGAATGGGCCGGAGCCGAGTCTGGCACGGTCCCGCGCGTGCGCCCCGCAGAGTCTGCCGCCAATATGGATGCCGTGATCGGCGCCGTGTCCGGAGGCATGGCAGCCGTCGCACACGACTGCTCAAAGGGCGGCCTGGCCGTGGCCGTCTCCGAGATGTGCCTGTGGGGGTCGGCCGGCTGCGACGTACGCCTGGACAGGGTGCCGGCGTCGGGAGGCGCGCGCAGGGACGGCCCGTCCCGCGACGCGGCCGCAATGTTCTCCGAGTCGCACTCGAGGTACCTCGTTGCCGCCGCCCCGGGCAGGGCGGCGGCCCTGCGGCGGCACCTGTCGGCGTCGGGGGCTCGGTGGGCCGAGATTGGCCGCATCGGCGGCCACGGCCCCATACGGTTCGCGCGGGGCGGGCGAGGATCCGCGCCGGCCGCCTCTATAACCCTCAAAAGGGCCCGCGCGGCGTGGGCGCCGTGGCCACAGGGCGGCACCGGGGCGGCATCCAAATGACCGGCGGCCGGCAGGCGCGCGAGAACTGCGGCGTCGTCGGGCTGTACAGCACGTCGGGGTTCAACGTCGTGCCGATGGCGATAGATGCGCTGCGGGCCCTGCAGCACCGCGGCCAGGAGGCGTGGGGGATCGCGGTGCCCGGAAAGGAGCCGCTCAAGCGGACGGGCCTCGTGTCCGGCTCGGCGCGCGAGCTGCGCCGAATCGCCGGCGACTATGCCGCCCCGGCGGCGATCGGCCACGTGCGGTACTCTACGATGGGCAGCAGCAGCCTGGACAACGCGCAGCCGCTAAAGGTGCGCGACCTGTGCGTGGCCCACAACGGGACCATTGCCAACGCGCGCGAGCTGTCCGGGATGGTCGGCGGGTGCACGTTCACGCCGCAGAACGCAAGCGACACGATGGTCGCCGCCGAGAGGCTCGTCGCGCTCATCACGGAGCGGGGCGGCATGGGAAAGGCCCTGTCCGTCCTAAAGGACGAGATGGTCGGGTCGTACTGCTTTGCGTTCCTCTCCGGCGACGGGTCGGTCTATGCGGCGCGCGACCCCAAGGGGTTCCGCCCGATGGTCGTCGGCCGCAAGGCCGACGTCGGCGTAGACATGGTCGCATCCGAGTCGTCGGCCCTGTCGGCCGTCGGGGCGCGCCTCGAGCGCAGCGTCCGGCCCGGCGAGCTCATCCGCATGGGCCCCGGCGGCGTGCGCAGCGAAATGTTCTCGGGCGACGTCGGCCGCGCGCACTGTTCGTTCGAGTTTGTCTACTTTGCGCACCCGTCTAGCAACATGGAGGGAATGAACGTGTACGTCGCTCGAAAGGAGATCGGCAGGTTCCTCGCGCGAAAGTTCCCGCTGCGCGACGCCGACCTCGTAATACCGGTGCCCGACTCGGCCAGGCCGGCGGCGCTCGGGTACGCGCAGGAGCTTGGCGTGCCGTTCGACGAGGGCCTCCTCAAGGACCGCTACAGCAAGAAGGGACCGCTGCGCAGCTTTATCGAGCCGCACCAGAGCGACCGCGTAGAGATAAACCGCTGGATAATACCCATCCGCGAGATCATCGACGGGAGGCACGTCGTCGTCATCGACGACAGCCTCGTGAGGGGGACGAGCTCGAGGGCCATCGTAAAGGCGCTGCGCAGGGCCGGCGCGCGCCGCATCAGCATGCTCATCACGTACCCGCCCATACGGCACCCGTGCTACGCGGGGATCGACTTTCCGTCGCGCGACGAGCTCGCCGCGCACGACGGCGGGCGCGGCCTGTCCGACGAGGCGGCCGTCGAAAAGGTGCGCTCGGACATCGGGGCCGACTTTCTGGGGTACAACGACGCCGAGAACCTGGCCGCGGCCGTCGGCATGCCGCGCTCGTCGATGTGCTTTACGTGCCACACGGGCGACTACTCGCCGCTCGGCGGGGGCCCGAACGGCGCGTTCGACCCCGCGGCGGCAGAGGCCGCGCCGCGCAGCCAAAAGTGATCGGCGCTCCTGCCAGACTCCCCGGCAGGGCTCGTGACCCGCCGCGCTGCGGCGGGCCGGGGCGCTGCGGGGTGGCGGGGAGAGGGACCGCCGCCGCCCGATCGCATCCGTCCCGTACGGGGCGGATCGAACGGCATAAAGGCGGCGCATGGATGCCGGCGGGCGTGGCGGAAGGCGGCGGCGGCCTGGGCGGGGCCGCCTCGGGCGTGTGGGTGGCGGCGGCGGCCGCTAGGGCGTGGGCCGCGGCGGTGCACAGCCGCGCCACATGGGCCGCGTACATGCGGGCGTGGGAGGCCAAGGCGGGGTCGGAGTCGGCCATGATGCGCGCCGCCGAGTCGAACGGAAGGGCCGTGGGAGCGGACAATGCGGTCGACTCGGCGGCGATCAGGCAGGCCGCCGCCGCGCTCGGCGAGGCGGCCGAGGCCGTGGAGCGGGCCACGGAGGCGTTCGACACGGCATCCAAGCTGGGCAGCCTAGAGGCCGACGAGCAGGAGAGGGCCGCCGAGGCGTACAGGCGGGCGGCGATCGTCGCGCGGGAGCGCGCCGCGCGCAGGCAGGCCGCCGCGGCCCTCAGGCTGGCGCTAAAGGCGGCCGAATGGGCCGCCAGGATGGCCGTGGACTCGTACAAGGCCAGGGAGGTGGCCGACAAGTGGTCTGCAAGCGCGGCCAAGTGCTCAGAGTCCGAGTACGAGTGGGGCGAGGGGCAGAAGAAGTGGATTGCCGGGCAGGCGAGCCTACATGCCGAGATCAAGCGGGAGCGGGAAGTGTCGGACGAGATGGCAAAGGAGGCGGCGGCAAGGGAGCGGGAGGCGGCGGACGAGCTGGGGCAGGCCGCCGCGGCCGCAGAGCAGGCGGCAAGGGCCGCCGAGCGCGGCCAGGCCGCGGGCGGCGCGCAGGAAGAGGCGGCGGCGGCCCTGGAAAAGGCGATGGCCGCGGCCAGGCGGGCCGCGGGGGGCGGCGGCGGGGGCACCGGCGCATAGCGCCGGCGGGCGGCGCGGAGACTCCGACACGGGGGGGGGGGGGGCGGGGGCTCGGGGCCTGCCGCCTCTACAGATGCGAAATCTGCGGTGTGATCGGCGGCCGCGACGCGATTGGCATGGACGGCGTCAATGCACAATCGCGCCGCGCGGCAAAAGCGCGGGAGAAATGGGGGCAGATCAAGGGCCAGAGAAGCTCTGAAGCGGGCGACATGGACTCGCACGGGGATGCGATTGGCGCGGAGGTGGTTCGCCGCCGAATCACACCTGCGGGCGGGTGGGAGTTCACCAAGGAGACTCCTACACCAGCAAGGCAAAGACGGATGCGGGGACTATGGCCATCCCGGAGCGCTCCTCCGCGCTGTCCCTGCTCAGGACGGCCCCGCCGCTACCGCCCATCCCTGCGGCCTTTCTAAAGTCGAACATGCCGTGCAGATCGCCCCTGCGCACCCGCCCCTGCCACTTGACGTCGATCGGCACCACCCGCCCCTGCCGGCGCGCACCACAAAGTCGACCTCGCGCCCGCGGCTTCCCTTCCAATATAGTCACGAGCGCATGTTCTTGACCCCCTTTTTGCTACATCGACGCCTAATCGATGCACGCAAAAGGGTCAGAAACTTACGCTCGGGACTATAGAACACGGTATCGAAGGGCCCATTCTGATCGCCGCCGGTGTTGAGGCCAGACGCCAGGCGAAACACATGGCAGGCTGCCGCCTGCTCGACAAGCGGGCCGGCGTGCAGCTCGTCCCCGAGCGCTGCCACGCTGCGCGCAAACGGGTCAGGCCGCCCTGCAGATTCCCATGCGTTGAGAAGGAACGGGTCGCAAAAGTACAGCTTTTTGAGCGCGTTGTGCCGGGAGGCATCCTGCGAGAAATCGTAGCGGTACAGGACGTGCAGCATGCGCAGCCCCGCCATCTTGCGGGCGTACTTTTCGGCCACCCTTGGGTTTTCAATGTCGGTGCCTGCCGCTAAGGCCTGCCAAGACGCGGCGGTTCCTACGGACCTGGCCGCGGACTTTAGAATGGAGGCGGCCCGCTCGTGCCGGAGTCCGGCCCCCGCCAGGTCGGCGTACGCCATGCCCAGGCAGTCCTGGTACTCCTCGTCCGGTATGAATCCCCCGGATGCGAGGCGGCCGGCGGTCCACGGCATCCCCCCGGACAGCATGTACTCGTGAAAGTGCGCGTTCAGGACGTCTACGAGCTGAAGCAGATCCTTCACCCGCTCAGGCACCTCGCCGCCGAGCACGGATCGCACCGCCTCGATCCGCCCCTGGCCGTCGCCAAGGGACAGGCCGCGCAGCGCCGATCGCACCTCCTCGTCACGAGACGCGGCGTACTCTCCAAATCCCATGGGCTGAAGGATCCTGTCCGAGAATGCGCCCCCCGGCCCGTCCCTGCGCCCGCGGAGCGGGGCCGAAGCGCCCGCAACTGCCGCGTCCGAGCCGGTCGCCACAAGGGTGCAGTTGCGCAGCCTCCCGCATTCGAGCATCTTCTCGAGCTCCCTTTCCCAGTTTCTTATGCCGGCGACTTCGTCCAGAAAGACGAACCGCCTGCCCCTTCCGCCGTTCATTGCAAGGTATTCTGCGAGCAGGATGCTGATGTCGGCTGGACGGCCTCCGGCCTCGAACGAGTAGTAGAGCACATCGCGGGGCGGGATGCCCTCTCCAAGCAGGCGCATTATCTCCATCTTGAGAAGCGTCGTCTTGCCGACGCGCCTCGGCCCGCGCAGAGTGTAGATACGATCGCCGGCCGCAAAGCGGTGCCGCTCCCCCAGAATCCTCTTGACATGCGATCGCTCCATGTTCTGTATCGCCGGATCGCGGTCGATGGCGGTCGGGTCGCTCCACCAAGGGTTCGCATCTCGGATTTTTCTCTCGAACACGGGCCCGCCCCCCAACGTCGGATGTAAGCAAGTTGCGCAGTTTGGACGTTTTTACTTATAAAGAGCAGATCGCCCACGGTCAAGGTCTCTTATAACAGCCAGATCGCCCACGGTCAAGGTCTCTTATAACAGCCAGATCGCCCACGGTCAAGGTCTCTTATAACAGCAGGCGTGAATATGAAGGCGCTCGCCGTATCCCCGGGCATCCCGCCCCGCCTCTCGCCTTGTCCGTGGCATTCATTGTGTGGTAGGTGAGCAGTTCCAGCCCGGCAGGCCCACAATGCGCATGCGGTCCCGTCCGTCGCATTCTGCACAATGCCAATGAGTGGATTGCGCGATCCTCATTTTTGCCAACGCTGTCGCCTAGTCAGGTCATTGAAGCGCATGTGGCAACCTGCCTGCGGTGGTACCCAAGACGTGCCGTCCTGACAGTGAAAACGGCGCGCGGCGGAAATGGGCAGGCTGCCCAAGCTTGCCGCAATGTTCAAAAGCCGGCTGCAGAGGGCGGGCGGCAGGCGGGGGGAATACTGTCGACGGTCGAAATGCGTGGAACGGGAGCATGGATGTCCTTGGCGGCATCGTGTGCGGCAGCTGCCGCCAATCCCACCGCGATCATTCCCCGTGCGGGGGCGGCCTAGCATGCGGCCCCGCGCCGACGATGACTCAGCCAGGGGAAACCTGTCGGATGCGCAAAGGCACCTGCTTGGCGTTGGCAAGGGCGACGGCGAGGGGGCCGTACAGGATGCGATATCAAGGTGGCTCGCCGGCATCGGCGTCGAGAGCAGGCCGCAGTACCGGACGCCGGCCGGCACGGCAGACCTGCACCTGATGCAGAGGCGCTGCATAATAGAGGTCAAGAGGCCCGGCCGCCTCGATGCGGGGCCCATGGTAAGGGGGAGCGGATCGGACAGAGGCGGAGCGGAGGGCGAGTCGGCGTTTGGGCAGCTCGAGCGGTACGTCCTGTCGTCTAGGCAGGCCGAGCCTGGCGAGGGCACCGTGCAGTGGAGGGGCGCAATAACGGACGGCCGCGTGTGGTGGGTGTGGGAGTGGCCCCTTGCAGGGGAGGGCGACAGGCCGAGGCCGTACGGCGCGTGGGAGAACAGACGGCTTACGCCGGAAAACATCGCCGAGCTTGAGTCGGCGCTGCGGCGCAGGGGGGCGGGCAAGCCGTGGGCCCCCGACGATCCCGTTCCGCAGTTTACATACATGCTCGGGAGGTTCAGGTCGGCGTACAGGCGGAGGCGGGATGTCCCGGACACGAGGACGCAGCGAAGCCTCTGGCTTGAGCAGCTAAAGGGGGGCGGCAACCACCCCGCATCCGACAGGGATGCCGACGAGCTGTTCGTCGTGCACACCGTGCTGATGCTCATCTCGCGGCTCGTCGCGGGAATGCGCGTGCCGAAGGGCCGGCGGGGCGTGGCGGATGCCTCGCTGCTCCACGGCTTTGTCGGCTGGGCCGCGGCCGCGCCGGCCGAGCTGGACGCGCTCCAGGATATAGTGGACCGCTACGACTGGCGCGCGGGGCACGCCGACGTGATGCGGGCCCTGTACATGGGCCTCGTCCCCGTCGAGCAGCGGCGGTCGTACGGTGAGTACTACACGCCCGACTGGCTCGCCGAAAAGGTGTGCGCCGATGTCATCGACGACGGGTACATTGCCGAGCAGGTCGGCGCCTTCATGGAGGGCGGGCAGGTCGGCGGCATCCTCGACCCCGCGTGCGGGTCGGGCACGTTCCTGTACCACGCGGCAAGGCGCCTGCGCGACTCGAGGCCAGTCCGCGAGTCGTACCTCAACCACAACGAGGTGGCAGACTTCATCTGCTCAATGGTCAACGGCATCGACATACACCCGGTGGCCGTCGAGATGTCGGTGGCCAACATGTGCAGGCTGCTCGGCGACATCGACCTGGCCAAGGTGCGCGTGTACCAGGGCGACTCGCTGCTCATACGGCGCCCCGAGTCGTCGGTGCACAGCGCTGAGTCGGAACCACTGCCGCTGTCCAGAACCGTGCGCGAAGAGGGCAACGGCGTGTGGGCGTGGTACATACGAAACCAGGCCGCGCCGCTCCTGCTGCGCGGCGGCCCGGCCGTCAGGCGGATCGTGTCGAACCCGCCGTGGGTCCGCCTCAACGCAATGTCCGATGCGGAAAGGGCGGCCGCTGTCCGCGGCCTGGCGTCGGACCTGGGCATGTACGAGGGCGGCAAGAGGGCGACCGCATTCGACATCGCATCCCTGTTCGTCGCAAGGTGCCACGACCTGTACGCCGGCGGGAGCAAGGGCGGCGACGTGCGGGCCGGATGGATACTCCCGCAGGCGGCCATGGCCGGCGGCGGGCAGTGGGAGCGGCTGCGCTCGCGGTTCGGCGACCGCCTGGAGGCGCTGTGGGACCTGGGCAGCCTGCCGTTTCCGCGGCAGGGGCCGTCCTCGGCCCTTCTGGTGGGCCGGCAGGGCGCGGAAGGCGCGCCGGCAAGGCTCCGCATGGAGCTTGAAGGGCCCGGCGCCCGGCGGCCCGACCAGCACGACTCGTGGTCGGGATCTGCATCCGGCGCGCTGCGCCTTGTGCCCGCGGATGCCGGCGGGAGCAGGAGGGGGAGGCGTCAAAAGCAGAGGCGGCCGCAGGCGCCGTCTGCGTGGGCACCCGGCGGTAGGGGCAGGGGCAGGGGGAAGAAGGGCAAGATCATGGTGCGCAACGGAGCGACGCTGTTTCCGGCGCCGCTGGTCCGGATCGAGCCGGGGACGCTCTCTGCAGGGGCCCGGACGGCGTCGTTCAGGACGAGGGCCGGCAGGCACGGCGCGTGGAGGGAGATTGGCGCGCAGGAGGGGACGGTGCCCGCCGCCTGGATACGGCAGTGCATGTTCGGATCCGACCTTGTCGCATTCTGCGCGCCGACGCGCACCGCATGCGTGATCCCGATGGGCCCCGGCGGCCGCTGGCTCGATGGCCGCGGCTCTGCAAAGTTCTGGAGGGACGCATCGAGCCTGTACGCGGCCAACCGGGGGAGCGGCAGGCACACCCCGGCGACGCTCGAGGATCGGCTCGACTACCAGAGCGGGCTCTCGTGGCAGATGGGCCCCGACGGGGCCGGGCCATTTGTCGCGTACAACAAGTCGGGCTCGAGGGTGTACGCGGCCGCCATTACCACAACGGAGATACTCGACAACACGCTATACAGCGTCCAATGCGCGTCGGCCGCCGAGGCGCGCTACGTCTCGGCTATGCTCAACTCAGACGCGCTCCAGGGCGCCCTGGCCGGCGCAAAGGAAAACCAGAGGCACTACGACACGTACCCGTGGAAAAAGATCCCGATCCCGAGGTACAGCCGCGCCGAGGACTCCCACCGCCGGCTCGCGGCGCTTGCGGGCAGGGCAGAGGCGGCCGTAGCGTCGCTGCACAGGGGCGATCCCGGCGGCGCCGGCCGCAGGGGATCGATCGAGGCTGTCAGGAGGGCCGGAATACTCGGCCGGATCGACGAGTGCGTCGCCGTGGTGCTGCCGGAGCATGCGGGCTGACGGCAGGCGGCGCCGGCCGCCGATCGCATCCTTCCGCCGCGGCTTGGGGGCGCCAGCCTTTTGTGCAGCCGCAGTGCATACTGCAGATAATAATTGCCATGGGCCAGAGAATATTGACACTGTACCATTATTATAGGAATGGGCACGGCGGCGCCGGCATGGCGGGGCCGAAGGTGCTGTTCGAAAAGCGGGTCGGCATCGGCCGCACGGCGGCGGTGAGCCGGGACGTGGCGTGGGCCATGTCCGACGACGTCCGCCGCCGCATAGTCCAGCTGCTCTACAAGAGGTCCATGACGACTGCCGAGATCGCCGAGGCCGTCGCCCAGGACGGCATCGAAAAGGCCCGGACCACGATACGCCACCACATGTCGATACTGGAAAAGGCCGGCATCATCGACGTGTGCAGGATCGTCCAGGTCCGCGGAATGATGGAAAAGCACTACACGGCGAGCACCAGGATGATCGGGCGCGATGCCGAGGAGGGCTTTGACGAGGCGTACTCTTCCGAGATAAGCGCGGCGGCGCGCAGGATGGGCAAGATTATCGCACAGCTGGCCCCCAGGGCGGCCAGGCGATCGCAGGAGGACGGCGCGGATCCAGAGTACGAAGAGTTCGTACTGACCGAGATCGTAAACCGCGCAATGACGCGCGTGTTCGAGGCGCGCGGCGAGGGGGCGGCCGGGGCGGCGCGCTGAGGGCAGGCCGGGCGGCCTCCGGGGAGGAGCCGATCATGCCGCGCGCAGGACGATCCGGCCGGCCGCCGCCGGCGCCCCGCGGGCGATCGGAGAAGGGGGCCTGAATGCAGGCGGCGCCCGCCCGGCGATATCGACTTGGCCCCGCGCCCCTTGGCCGGCAGCGGGCGGACACTGCCCCGCCAGCCGGGTCCTGCGCACTGGCCGTCAAAAGCGGGCAGTGCCGCCCCGCGCGAATAAACGATTAAGTACGCACGGATTTGCGGGGCCGGCACAGGCATGGCAGGAGGGAACATCGGCAGCGGCGGCGGGCGCGGGGCGCGCCGGCCGCTCCTTGGCATGGCCCTCCCGCTGGCGGCCCTGCTCGCAGCGGCCGTTGCGGCGGGCGCCGCGGGATCGTGGCAGGCGCACGATGCCGGCACCGTGGCGGGCGAGGCCCGGCCGGCGGATGCGGCAGGGCAGTGGGCGCATCCGCTGCTGCCGCAGGCGCATGCGACCGTACATGTGAGCAACATGAAGGTGATCGGATCCCACCAGTTTCAGATACACTGGGATCTTCACATGGTGGACATGCGCAGCAAGCTCGGCCAGCCGGCCTTTACCCCGGGCGGCACTCGGAATATAGTCGGCATGACGGGGCACCTGACGTCGAACCACGTGTACACGGTGGACGGCGCCGCCCTGTCGCCGTCTGCGACAGGCTATGTGGTCATGCGGCACGGCGACTACTACTCGCCGCCCGGCCACGGCCACGGCCACCGCTCGTGGTACGACTGGAGGCTCAACCTGGCCGACGGGCAGGCGCCGACCCTGGACCGCTCGTCGACTCCGACCCTGGACCTGTCGCGCGGCACCATCACGTTCAGGGCCGACGAGCGGCTCCACGCAAGCAACCCCTCCCCGCAAAACATCCGGATCATCGGCGCGGGCCACACGCTGTCGAGCAGCAGCGCGGTGAGCATCACTCCGGTCGGCGGCGGCGCGTACGGGAGCTCGGACGTGGTAGTCACCCTCACCGGACACGACCACGAGGTGCTCGACCGGAACATGGGCAGCAGGACGTCGACTACCATGAAGATCGGCGGCATGGGCCTGTACGACTCCGCCGGCAACTCGTTCAACACGGGCAGGTGGTGGCAGACGATGAACGTCGTGCGCGACACGGCGCCGCCCGTCCTCGCGCGAAACCCGCAGCTCGACTTCAACACGGGCGTGCTCACCATAACGTTCGACGAGCCCGTCACGTACGTGTACCTGCCATACCTGTTCCTCGAGGACAGCCGCGGCGGCAGCCGCCAGCACGTATCCGGCGCATCGTACCCGAGCGGCCTGGACTCGACCGTCGTGCCGATCACCCTGTCTGCGTCGCAGCTCGAGAGGCTCGCATCCCTCCACCTGGCGTCCGGCGGCCTGCGCCTCGACATGCACCGCGGGATCGTGCGCGATGTGGTCGGCAACGTCTTTGCGGGCGTCTTTGACAGGACGATCGACGTCACTGCCGACACCACGAGGCCGGCGCTCGAGCCCGGCCGGAGTCCCGTGGTCGACCTGTCGCGCCACACCGTCTCACTCGTATTCGACGAGCGCATGGACGTGTCCGAGTCCAATCCGGCAGGGGTGCGGCTGCTCAACTCGTCCGGACACCCCGTCCCGCTGGCAGGCGAGTCTGCCCGCGGCTACGACGGCGCCACGGTGACGCTCAGCCTCTCAAAGATCAACAAGGCGCGCATCGCAGAGATGGGAACGCCGCTGCGCATCGCGTTTGGCGCGGACGCCTTCAAGGACGTGTGGGGGAACGCCGCCTCGGCGTCCTCGGGCGTTGCGGCCTCGGTGGTGGCCGACACGAGCCGCCCCGGCGTCCAGGGCCGCCCGCAGCTCGACATGAACGACGGCATACTGACCGTGCCGTACTCTGAGGCGGTCTACACGGGCAGGATGTCTCCGAGCGGGTACACGCTGCTCGTGTCCGACCCATCCTCGCCGGCGCAGAGGACGCGGGTGGGGCTGGGCGGTGCACACGTCGCCACGGAGGGGCCCTACGCCGCCGAGGTCGACATGCGGCTGACCGAGGCGCAGAGGGCCGCAGTGGCCTCGGCCGGCGGCCCGTCGCCCGCCGTCAGCCTCACGATCGGCGGCTGGGCGTACCTGGACTATCCGGCCGGCAACCGCGGCTGGTACGTCTCGCACTCGGGCATCGGCGTGGGAGTCGTCGACGACACGACCCCGCCGCGCAACGCCACCGCGCCGGTGCTGGACCTGGACGCGGGGACGGTGGCGATCGAGTTTGACGAGTACATCGACGCGTCCGCGTTCGACCCGGCCGGCATGGCGATCGTCCCGAGCGACGGCCCGCCGATACCGATGGGCAACTCTACGCTCTCTTCGGCGGCCGACGGCGCGCTGGCCACGCTGAACATGACGGGCGCCGGCGCGGCCGAGGCAGGCGCGGCCGACAGGAGGGGGGCCGACCTGCGCCTGACCGTTCCCGGCACCGCATTCTCTGACATGTCGGGGAACGCGTACGCAGGGCTGGACAACGCGACGATCATAGAGGCCGGCGGCGCCGGCCTTCCGGGCCTCGCCGGCGGCGAGCCCCTCGTCCTGGAGCTGTCCAACGGCACCCTTGAAATCCGCTTCGACGAGGGCGTGATCGTCCCGTCCGACCTTTCCGGAATCGCCGTCTCGGGGCAGGGCGGCCCCGTACTGGCGGGCCTGGCCGGCGCCGCGGCCGCCGAGGGCGCC
Organism: Cenarchaeum sp.; assembly: GCA_965242695.1. Classification (GTDB taxonomy): domain Archaea; phylum Thermoproteota; class Nitrososphaeria; order Nitrososphaerales; family Nitrosopumilaceae; genus Cenarchaeum. Next base: position 975,651 of record CBDESU010000001.1, read on the forward strand.
GGGAACGTGTCCGACACGATAACGATAGATCTTACGCCGCTGCAAAAGGCCCTGCTGGCTGCCGAATACGCGGGCGGGGACGGGGGCGGCTGGCTGGCCATCGACATAGCCCGCGACGTCTTTGTGCCCGAGGTGGGCAGGGGCTTTCCAGGCCTGTCCAACGTCAATCTGACCGTCATACCGGACGGGCGGCCGCCGGATCTGGCCGGCACCCCGTCGATTAGCCCGGCCGCAAGGACGGTCACGCTGCCCTTTGACGAGTACATCGACCTGGCCAGGGTCGACGCCGGTGGGATTGTTGTGCACGACGGCAGGGGGGGCGCCGTCGCCGGCCTGGCCGGCGCCGCCGTATCCTCGCCGGACGGGGCCGCGTACGGCGGCGAGCTGGTGGTCACGATGACGCCGGCGCAGGGCTTTGCCGTGATCGTCGCGGCGCTGCGCGGGGACGTGTACCTCAACGTGTCGGCGTCCGCCGTGTACGACGTGTCGGGCAACGCGTACGGGGGGCTGGACACGTCCGATTCGTCCGCCGCGCAGGGCGGCGGCGCAGGGGACGGGCGGCAGAGCGCGTCGGCCGAGGCCCCGCCCGCCCGGGCCGCCGCTACGGAAGGCGCGCCCGTCAAGCTTGCGCCCCTTCCGCCTCAGCCGCATGCAGTGCCGCCGCTCGGCATAGACCTGGTTTTCGGGAGCCCGCCGCAGCTGAGGGCGGTGCCCGAGCCGGTAAGGCTCGACCTTGGCACGGGCGTGCTCGAGATCGAGTTCGACCAGCTGGTAAGCCTGGCGGCGACGAACCTGACCGGTGCGGAGATACGCGGAGCCGGAACGACCGTGGGCCTAGAGGGCGCGGGGGTGCCGGCCGACGGCATACTCGACAGCACTGTAGTAGTGAGGCTGACGCCGGCCCAGAAGGCGGGCGCGGTCGCGGCCGGCCCGGCCGCGCTGCTGCACCTGCCGGCAGGGTTCGCAGCGCTGCTCGGCCCGCCGTCCGAGGTCGTGGCGGGGGCGCGCATCGCAGTGGCCGCCGACGGCGCGCCGCCGTCGATCGATGCGGGGCGCACCGTCCTGGACCTGGGGGCAGGGCGCCTCGCAGTATCGTACGACGAGCACGTGGCCGGCCCGCCCGGCGGCCTCGATCCGGGGGCGTTTGCCGTCGCGCTCGGCGGCAACGGCAGCGGCGGGCGCATCCCGCTTGCCGGCGCTTTTGCGGCGGCCGCTGCCAACGACACCGTCGTCGTCTCGCTTGCGCCGCCCCAGAAGGCGCGCCTGGACAGGGCCGCGGCATTGGATGCCCAGGCCATGCGGCTCGACGCGGCAGCCGGCGCCGCGCTCGACCTGTCGGGCAACCCGTCGGGGCGCGTATCGGGCGCAAACCTCTCGGTGGCCTTGGACGCGGCGCCGCCCGCACTGGCCGGCGCGCCGATCCTCAACCTGGGCACCGGGTCCGTAACGCTGGCGTTCGACGAGTTCGTCGAGGCCGGAAGCCTCGCCCCGCAGGCCGTGACCGTAACCGACAGGGACGGGAACGGCGCCGAGTCGCCGATGCCGGCAGCTGGCGCCGGCGCCGGCGCCGGCGCCGGCGCCGGCGGCGACGGCACGCGGCTTGCGCTGGAGTTCTCCCCCGCCCAGGCCGCCGCGCTGCGGGCGGCAAACGCATCTGCGGGGCCGCTGCGGATCGCAGTGGCGGCCGGCAGCGGGATCGCCGACCTGTCGGGCAACGCGTTCGCGGGGCTGCCCGGCGGCGGCGCCCTGACGACCGTAGACGACTCTGTCCCGCCGGCGATCCTGCCAGGGACCTCGCCCGCCCTCGACATCGGAACAGGGGTGCTCTCGATCATGTTCACCGAGCACGTGCCGGCATCGGGCATCGACCTGTCCGGCGCGGCGATCGAGGATGCAAACGGCGCGGTACGCGTGCCGCTGTCCGGCGCGCGGATCGTCCCGCCGTCGGGCCCCGAGGTGCAGTACCGCACCGTCGAGGACGACACGCTGCGCATATTCCTCACGGCCGACCAGAAGGGGGCCGTCGCCAGGGCCCACATCGAGGCAGGCCCCGTCCGGCTCGACCTCCCCTCCGAGTCGATCTCGGATGCGGCCGGCCTGCGGTTCGCCGGCCTGTCCAACGCCCCGCTCGCGGTGGCCTCCGACTCGGCGGGCCCCCAGATCCGCGATCGCACCCTCCCGTCGCTCGACATGGCGCACGGCCTGCTGACCGTGCCGTTCGACGAGTATATCGACGCGGCCGGCGCAGACATGTCAGGGTTCGAGCTGTCTGGGCGACCGCCTGGCAGCCAGGGCGCCAACGCATCCGTCCCGCTCGCCGGCGCCGGCCTTGCATCCGAGCTGGACGGAGCAGAGCTGCGCGTAAGGGTCGAGCCCCGCCAGCTGGCGGCCCTGACCGGAGGCGGCCTGACGGGGATACCGCCCGAGGTGTACCTTTCGATCGCCCCGGGCGCCGTGCGCGACGTGTCGGGCAACGCCTTTGCCGGGCTCGACGGCGAGCTGATCGAGGCGCTGCCCGACGAGGCGCCGCCGGCCCTGCCGTCCCCGCCGATAATCGACCTTGACGACGGCGTCGTGGTCGTCTCGTTCGACGAGTACGTCGCCGCCACGGCCCTCAACGCGTCCGGCGTGTCGCTCGTCGGGGACGGGTCGGCGGGGCCGGGGCCCGGCGCGCCTGCCGGCGCCGGCGGCCCTGCCATGGTGCGGCTGTCCGGCGCGGCCGTCTCGGCGTACGGCCCGTCGATCCCGCTGTCCGGCGGCGGGCTCGGCTCGCAGTCGGTCCTGATCGAAATGACCGCCGACCAAAAGGCAGAGGCCGTACTGGCGCGCGCCTTGGAGATCGACATCGACGGGCCTGCCGCCGGCCTGACCGACCTGTCGGGCAACGCGTACGGCGGGATAGAGCGTGGCCTGGCATACGTCGTCCCCGACGAGACGGGGCCCGACGCGGACGCGCCCGGCTCGGCGCGAACGCCGTCCCTGGACATGCGCACGGGGACGCTGACTCTGCCGTTTGACGAGCACGTCGATCCGTCCTCGATCGACCCGTCCAGGGTCGTCGTTGCAGTGGCCCCGGCGCCCGCCCCTGCCGGCGCATCCTCCCCGCCCGACCGGGCGCCTCCCCCCTCGACCGTCCGCGTGGGGCTGGCCGGCGCGGCCCCGTCGGTCTCGGCATCGTCGCCCCCGTCGGCCTACCTTGTGCTGACCGCGGACCAAAAGGCCGCAGTCCAGCGCGCGCTCGAGGCGCACGGCGGCCCGCAGGCTGCGATCGCCTCGGTGGATGCCGCCCGCGGGGCCGCCGCCGACCTGTCGGGCAACGCAATGCCGGCCGCCCGCGGCCTGGCCGCCTCGGTCATGGCAGACGCGGAGGGGCCCGCACTGGCATCGCCGGCGGGCGGCCACCCTCCCGCCGCGCTGGACCTTGTGCGCGGCACGATCGCGCTAGAGTTTGACGAGCACGCCGGCCCGCAGGATGCGCGCCCCGGCCGCCTCTTGCTCTCCGGCCCCGGAGGGATCCCAGTCAGCCTTGCCGGCGCCTCGTTCTCGTCGATCTCATCGTCGGCCATACTCGAGATGCGCCTTACCGCGGCCCAGGCCGCCGCCGCGCGCAGCCTGCACAACGACACTGGCGGCCGCATAATGCTCGTCCAGTCGGGGCCTGGCGCATTCTCCGACCTTGCCGGCAACCCGTCGGGGCAGGGCCTGACGCCGCCGGCGGGCCTCCCCGTGTCCGTCGCGCCAGAGGGCGCAGCGGCGCCGATCCGCCTCGCCTCCGCCGCCGTAGACCTTGCCGGCGGGACGGTCGAACTCGTGTTCGACGGCAACGTGTCCGTCCCCGCACTGGACTTGTCCAGGATCGCCGTGCTCGGCAGCGACCGCACCGGAGGCTCGACCCCCCTGCACGGCGCGTCCGTGCAGCCGGATGCGGCAAGCGCCTCGCGGATCGCGATCGCGCTCACCGGGGCCCAAAAGGCGTCGATCGCGGCGTCGTACGCGGCCACCGGCTCTGCGGGAGCTGCCGTCGATGCGGCCCCGTCCGCCGTCCGCGACCGGTTCTACCGCGCGTTCGAGGGGGCCGCCGCATTCCCCGCCGTCCCTGACCCCGACCGCACGCCTCCCGTCCTGTCCGGCGCGACCGTAGACCTGTCGGCGGGGACAGTCCTAGTCGAGCTCGACGAGTTCGTCGACCCCGGGTCGGTCGACGCATCGGCCGTGTCCGTCGCGGCCCCAGCCCCGGCCAACGCATCGGCGCAGGCGGCGGCGCCCGTCCGGCTCGACGGCGCCCGCGTACTGACGCTCGGCGGCTCGCAGTCCGTCCTGCTCGCCATGACCGCCGGCCAGAAGGCGGCCGTATCGTCGCTGCTCGGCTCGTCCGGCGCCGGCGAGCTGCACGTGCGCACGGCGGCAGGCGCCCTTGCGGACGTGTCGGAGAACAGGCAGGATGCTCCCGACACGGCAGAGGCCAGGGTCGTGCACGACGCATCCCCGCCGTCCCTTGATGCACTGCACTCGGCCCCCGTCCTGGACTTGGGCGCGGGCACCCTTGCGATGTCGTTTGACGAGCACGTCGCGGCGGCATCCTCGCCGTCATCGCCGTCCGTCTCGCTCTCGGCCGCATCCCCGGGCGCGCACCCTGTCCGGCTGTCGGGCAGCCAGCAGCAGGGCGGCGGCGGAGGCGGCTCGTCGACGTCCGTCACGCTGCTCCTGACCCCTGCGCAAAAGGGCGCCCTCCTCTCGGGCGGCCCCGGCGCCGCCGAGTCGGCGCGCCTGTTCCTGGACGCCGGCGCGTTCGCCGACCTGGCAGGCAACCCGTCGTCGCCGTCCCGCCTGCCCCGCATCGAGGCCGTGGCCGACGCCGTCGCACCCGGGATCGATCCCGCGCACCCGCCGGTCCTCGACATGGGCAGCGGCGCGCTGGGCATCGCGTTCGACGAGTACGTCGATCCGGCCGCGCTCGACCTGTCCGGCCTGTCCGTATCCTCGGGCGCGCAGGGCGCCGTGCGGATCGCCCTGACGGACGCCCGGATAGAGCCGCTGGCTGGCGGCACGGACGCGGTGACGCTGCTCCTCACGCGGGCCGAGAGGGGCGCGGTGGCGGCCGCCCTCGGCCCGCCGCCGCATGCGGACGGCGCCGTCCTGCACATCGCCGCCGGCGCGTTCGCCGACCTGTCGGGCAATCCGGCCGCCGCCGGCGCCATTGGCATCTCGGCGGTCGCCCCCGACCGCATCCCGCCCCACCTTGACAGGTCGGCCGATCCGCTGCTCAACCTGGCGCTCTCGCCGCCCGTCCTCGAGCTCGACTTTGACGAGCACATCGACGTGCGGGCGGCCAACCTCTCGCTCGCCGCGCTGCGCATCTCCGGCGCCGCCGGCGGCGGGCCCGGCGCGGTAATCGGACTGGCCGGCGCCGAGGCGTCGGGGGCGTCCTCATCCGCAGGCGACTACCGCATCCGCATCGCGCTCACGGCAGGGCAGGCCGGGGACCTGGAGGCGGCACTTGGCGGCCCGGGATCCCCGGCGCGGCCGTACCTTGACGCGGCCGCCGGCGCGTTCGCCGACCTGGCCGGCAACCGGCTTGGCGCCCTCGGCAACCACACCGTGCTGGTGGCCCGCGACGCCGTCGCGCCGTCCCTGGCATCCTCGCCCGAGCTGGACCTTGACGGGCGCCTCCTAGTCCTCTCGTTCAGCGAGCCGGTCCGCCTGTCGGCGCCCGGCGACGCCTCGGAGGTGCGCATCTCGGGCGCGTCCGGATCGCATCCGTTCTCGCTCGGCGGAGGCGGCGGCGCCGTCGTGGCGGCCCCTGCCGGCGCCTCGTACGGCACTTCGATCGAGGTGCGCCTTGGCGCATCGCAGTCCGAGCGCGCAAAGCTCGCGATGCTCGCCGACGGCGACCTCCTTGTGACCGTGCCGGCAGGCGCCGTCCACGACCGCGCGTACAACCACTTTGCGGGGCTCGACGGGGCGCACCTGTTCGTCGAGCCCGACACGCGGGGGCCGGCCGTGGCTGGCCTCGGAGCGGCGGCACCCCCGCTGCCGCCGGGACGCTCGGCTGCCGTCCTCGACCTTGCGCACGGCCTGATCACGGTCCAGCTCGACGAGCATGTAGACTCTGCGCGGATCGACCTGGCCGGCGCATCCGTCTCGCGGGCGTCGGCCACCGTCGGGCTCGCCGGCGCGGCGGCCGAGCCTGGCGGCGCGGCGGCCGCATCGCCGGCCGATGCCGCATCCTCGCCGTCTACGGCGCTGCGCGTGCTGCTCACGCATGCCCAAAAGTCCGAGCTGTCGTCGGCCGGCGGCCCCTCGGAGGAGGCGGCCACGCTCTCGATCCCGGCAGGGGCGCTCTACGACCTGGCCGGCAACCCGTCGCCGGCGGCGGCCGGAATCCCGCTCGCGGTCGTGCCCGACACGATCCCGCCGTCGGTCGACGCGCCGTCCATACTTCCCGTCCTGGACCTGGCCGACGGGACGATCGAGATCCACTTCGACGAGGGCGTCTCGCCGGCGGCCGGCGCCTTTGCCGGCATGCGGGGCGCCGGCGGCAGCGGCAGCGGCAGCGGGAGCGGCGGCCAGGCCGGCCCCGCATACGCCCCCGGCATCGACATCGCCGTGTTCGACGGCTCGGCCGGCGGCGACGGCCGCCACCGCATCCCCCTCGGCGGCCACGCAACCCTGGCAAACGGCACCGACGGAGACACGGTCGCCGCCAGGATCGCGCCCGACCAGAAGGCGGCCCTGGTCGAGGCCGTCAGGGCGTCTGCGCTCCTCGGGTTCGGCGCGCCCGCCACGCTCCTGCTCGGCGACGGCCTCGTGTCCGACCTGTCGGGCAACGGGCTTGCGGGGTACGGCGCGGCGGCCGGCCGCACCGGCGGCGTGGCAGCCGCGATCGTCCACGACGACCGGCCGCCGGCCCTTGACGCCTCGCGCCCGCCCGTGCTCGACATGGGCAGCGGCGTGCTGTCGGTCTGGTTCGACGAGTACGTAAGGGCCGGCCCGGCGGCCGATGCCCCCGCCGCCCCGCTTGCGCTCGTGGTGAGGCCGCAGGGGAATGCGTCCGATCCCGTTCGAATAGGGATCCCGCTCGACTCTCTGGCATCCCCGCCCGGATGGGCCGGCTCGGACGAGATCGCCGTGTCCCTCACGCCGGGGCAAAAGGCGGCCGTGGCCGCCGCGAGCGGCCGCGCGCAGGAGCCTTCGGCGCAGCCGGCGCCCGTCTCGATCGAGATCGCAGCCGGCGCCGTGTCGGACCTGTGGGGCAACGCGTTCGCAGGAGCCTCGCAGCCGGCGCAGGTGCAGGTGCAGGTGCAGGTGCGCGCCGACGCTTCGCCGCCCGTCCTCGGGCGCCCTCCAGTCCTGAACACGGCCGCCGGCACCGTCCTGATCGACCTGGACGAGTTCGCCGACGCCCGCGCCGCCGACGCCTCTGGCATTTCGCTGTCCGGGGGAGGCGCGCATGCAAGGCTCGATGCGGCAAATACGAGCGTAGAGGCGGCGCAGGCAGGGGCCACGGGCCTGCCCGGAAACTACTCTGACCGGATCGTCGCAAGGCCGGCCCAGGGCGCCCTCGCGGCAGTCGCAATGCACGCATCGCAGCCGTTTTCGTACGCCACCATGAACATCTCGGCCGGGGCTCTGGCCGACCTGGCCGGCAACCCCGCCGGGGCCATTGCGCGCGCGCCCGTAGAGGCGACCGACGACGACTCGCCGCCGGCCCTCTTGAACGCGACCGTCGACCTTGCCGACGGCGACGTGATTCTCGAGTTTGGCGAGCCCGTCGACGCCGCCGGGGCCGTCCTCTCGGGGATGCGCCTTGTCGGGGCGCCCCGGGAAGGCGCGGATGCGCCTGCCGTGCCCCTTGCCGGCGCGTCCCTGCTCCTTCCGAACGGCGGGCAGCCCGACGGGCGCGTAGAGATGCGCCTGTCCGGCGCGCAAAAGGCCGCCGCCGCGGCCGCATACTCGGCCTCGCCGCAGTCCCTGCGCCTGGAAGCGCCGGCCGGCGCAGTCGGCGACCCGTACGGCAACCCGTCGGCGGCGATCGACGAGGCCGCATCGGTCAGGCCCGACCGGACGCCGCCTGCCGTGCTGTCCGGCCGCCTCTCGCCCGTTCTCGACCTCGGCGCCGGCACGCTTGCGCTTCGGTTCAGCGAGCATGTCGACGCCGGCGCGATCGACCCGTCGGGCATCTCGGTGCGCGGAACCGGCGGAGCGGCCGCCCAGCTTGCCGGCGCCGCAGTCGCAGACCCGCCGGAATCGGGGTACGCCGGCGCGATCGTGCTGGAGCTGCCGGCGGCCCTCAAGGCGGCCGCCGCGCAGGCGGCCGGCCCGCGCACGCTTGCCGGCACGCTCGACATCGCGGCCGGCGCGTCCGTGCGCGATGCATCGTCAAACCCCCTCGGCGCGGCCCAGGGCGTGCGCATGCTCGTGCTCCCCGACAGGGCCCCGCCGCGCATCGAAGCGGCCGACACGGTGGTGGACCTGCGCGCCGGCGTCGTCACGATCGCCGTCGACGAGCACGTCCGGCTCTCGTCGGTCGACGTGTCTAGGATAGCGGTCGGCCCGCCGCCGCCGCCTGCGGCGGCGGAGGGAGGGGCGGGGGCGGGGGCCGATCCCGTCGGCCTCGGCTCTGCGCCCTCCTCGTCCCTGGCGCAGCCTGCCGCCGTCGACGCATCGCAGGGCGCATTCTCGGACCGCATCGCAATACGCATGGCCGCCGGCCAGGCCGCGGCCATTGCGGCCTCGCTTGCCGCCGCGCCGGCGGCCGGCGCGTCGGGCAGCGCCTACCTCTACGTCGAGCCCGGCGCGTTTGCCGACCTGTCCGGCAACGCGCACGCCGGCGTGCGCGGGCTGCCGGCCGGCGCGACCCCCCCGCCGGTCTCTGTCGTCTCGGCGGCGGTCACGGGGCCGGGCGCCGCCTCGGTCGAGTATACGTACGACCGCCTCTTGGCCGGCCCGCAGGACTATTCCCTGTCCGTCGGCGGCGCCGGGCGCACGGTGGCCTCTGTCAACGGGTCCGGATCGTCGGCCGTCCACGCGCTTGCGTTCGAGCCGGCGGATGCGGCGGCCGATGCGACCGGCACTGTGAGCATCGCGCCCCTCTCTGGCGAGGGCTACGTGTTCGGCGGCGCCGGCCCGCTAGCAGTCTCCGACGGGCAGGGCCCCGCGGCCGTGCAGGCGGCCGCGCTCGGCCCGTCCTCGCTGTCGCTGCGGTTCGACGAGCCGGTCGCAGGCGTGGATGCGGCGGACCTGTCCGTCGAGGCCGGCGCCGGCGCGCCGGCGGCCGTCGAGGTGCTGTCCGTGGACGGGACGGGCCGCTCGCGCACGGTCCTGCTCGGCTCGCCTGCCCTGGCAGGCGGCGCGCCGGGAACCGTCACCGTGCTGGGCGGATCGTACGAGGACCTGGCAGGCAACCCGTCGCCGCCTGCGGCCGAGGCGCTGCCGATAGAGCCGGCCGCGGCGGCGGTGCGCGCAGCGGACGAGGCGCCCGTCCCCGTAACCACGGACTCGATCGCCCGCAGCGTGGCCGGCCCGTCCCCGTCGATCGACCTGTCGGCGGTCAACGGCACGTTCCCCGCTGGCGGCAACTTTACGCTCACGGCGGAGGGGCAGGGCGGCCCAGGCGCGCCGCCGCTGGCGGTAGTCACGTTTGCGGCCGGAACGACTGCGACGGCCTCGCCTGCCGCGCAGGGCCCCAGCGCGCCGCCCAGGCTCGTCATCTCGGTCTCCGAGGCGGCCGCGGACGCGGCCGGCCGCCTCCTGCCAGACCGCTCCGCGGTCGGCGGGGGCGCGCTCGGCCCGCTCGTAGAGATCGGCGCAGGGGGCAACCGCACGGTAGAGTTCGACAGGCCCGCCCGCATATTCCTGCCCGGGGCGGCCGGCTCTGACGCGTTTTGGATATCGCCCGGGCGCCCGGCCGAGCTGATCGCCGCCGCGTGCGCATCGCCCGTCGATACGGCCGCGGTAGAGGCCCAGCTCGGCGGCGCAGGCCAGTGCGCGGCCGACCACATGGGCGGCAAGGTGATCTACACGCACCACCTCACCGTGTTCGGCACCGTCGCCCCGCCGGAGGCGCGCGCCGCGCTCCCTGCGCCGCCCGGGTACGAAGGGCCGGCGCAGCCGGCCGGCGCATGCTCGGACGACCCGTCGCGGTGCTCGTACGCCGCGTTCGATGCGGCGCCGGGCCTGCCGAGGCTGGCCGGCCCGTCGGCCGCCGCCGCGTCCGGCCCGTCAGCGGGGCCGGCCGGCGGCAGGACGACGATCTACGCGGCAGGCCCCGCGTCGGATCCCGCCCTCGGCGACTCGATATACGCGATCGATGCGCCCGGCGGCGCCGCGCCGGCCGAGATGCGGCCAGAGTTGGAGGAGGGCCGGCCCAGGGCGGCCCTCCGCATACTCGACATGCTGCCCGTCGGGGCCCCTTCGTCCCCCGGAGGCGCCGCGCCGTACGTGCTCGCCTCGGCCACGTCCTCGCCGATCCCGCAGGGCAACTCCACGCACTCCCTCCCTCCCTCTCCCGTCCTGCTCGTCGTCGACGCGCAGGAGCGCGCAGTCGCCGGCCACGCCCCCCTCTCGTACGTCGACCACCTGGGCAGGGCCGAGTACCGCGCCGCGCCGGCCCTGCTCGGCGCGCACGCCGGCGGAGGGCCCGGCGGGGCAGGCGCGGGGGCCGCGTACGCGGGGATGCAGCTGGCGGGGCCGGACGGGCGCTCGCTTGCCGGCGGCCCAGTCCTGCTCGTCGATGCGTCGGCGGCGCCCGACGTCGAGGTCGTCCCGATCTACGGGGACCCGGACGGCGGCGCAGGCGGCGAGCGAATGCCCCCGTCGCCGTCGGGGTACTACTACCCGCGCGAGGGCTGGCAGCCGACGGCGATGGCCGCGCACGGGAGCACGGTGTACATGGTCGGCGCCGCCTGGCAGCCCGGCGCCTGGACGGCCGGGCAGGGGGCGCTGCCAAACTCGTACGGGCTGCACACGCTCTCGTTCGCCGCCAACGGAAGCGATGCGGCGGCGGCCGCAGGCGGGGGCGCCGTCCAGCCCCGCTACGCCCTCGTCTCGAGCATCGAGGCGGCGCGCCTTCCCGACCGCGCGGCGGACAACTCGTCGTACACGGCGGCCGGCATGGCCGTCGACGCGGCCCGGTCAAAGCTGTACGTGCTGTACGAGAACGGCACGCTTGCGGCGTACTCGCTTGCGGCGGGCTTGGGATCCGGCGCGCAGGGAACGCCGGTCCCGTCGTTCCTGTACCACGTCGACACGGCGGTCGGCGACCCGCGCGACCTGGCGCTCGATGGCGGCACCGGAATACTGTACGCCGCCTCGGGCGGATCCGTGCGCGTGTACGACGCGCAGCGCGACAGGCTGATCGCCGCGGTTCCCGTGCTCGGCGGCAGCGGCAGCGGAGGCATAGCATCCCTTGCGCTGGCCGCGCCCGCCCTGGGCCAGGCGGGCCCCGACGTGTATGCAGTGCCGTCCTCGCCGGACGAGCCGGTGCGCATCGTGCGCGCCTCCGTCGGGGACGCGATGCCGCAGCCGCCGCCGCTGGTCGCGTCCGTCTCCGCCGCGGCCGGCTCGTACCCCGCCGGCTCGTCCGTGGATATCGCGGTAAGGTTCTCGCGCGCAGTCGACGCCGCCGGCGCGCCCGAGCTTGCGCTCGACGTGGGGCGCCGCGGAGGGGCCGCCGCGGCCGTGTACGCGTCGGGCTCGGGCACCGCCTCGCTCGCATTCTCGTATACGGTGCAGGCGGGCGACTCGTCGGCCGACCTCTTGTACGCCGGCACCGGCGCGCTGTCCCTGCCCGCGGGCGCGTCGATATCGGGCGCATCCGACGGCGCGCCGGCATCCCTGGCCCTCCCGCCGCCCGGCCCGCTCGCCGGCGCCGGCGGAGGCGCAGTGCGCATAGAAGGGGGAGCGGCAGGCGGAGGAAGTGCAATTCCGCCCGTCGTGGTCGTCGACCCCGCTGCCGGCTCCGGCTCCGGCGCGGCGCCGTCGGGGCCGGGCTTTGTGGGAGCTGGCGGAGGCGGATCCGGCGGAGGCGGAGGCGGGGGCGGAGGCAGCGGCCGAATCGGCCTTGCGGTCGGCGCCGGCTCTTCCCTCGAGGTGTCGTCCGTATCGTGGGACTGCAACAGGGGCATGGCCTGGATAACCCTCGGCGGCCTGCCGGCCGGCGGCGCAGCCGCCGCCCTTCCAGACGTGAGTATACTCGCATCGTCGGGCACGACGGCGGCGCGCGCCGTGCCAGGCGCCGCCGGCCAGAACGCGGCATACGAGGCCGACCTGCCCGAGGACGACGTATTCCTGGTCCGCGCGACCCTTGTCGACGGGCGCGATGCCGCCTCGGTGTCAAAGACGGTCCGCACGGGAGGGCAGTGCGCCGGCGAGGCCGTGTTCGATGCCGGCGCGGCAGGGGCCGCGGCGGCGGCCGCCGCCGGGGGCGCCGCAGGACAGGCGGCGGGCATGCCCGATGCCGCCCCCGGGCAAGAGGCCTTGGCGACCCCCGAGCCGCAGCCTCCGGCGCCGTCTGGCGGCGAGGGCGCGGCAGGGGACGGCAGCGGCGATCAAGCCCCCGAGCCGGCGCCGCCCGCGCGGGCGCAGGAAGATCCAGAGCCTGCCGAGGCTGAGGCCGAGTCAGAGGCCGAGGACGAGCCTCCCGCGCAGGACCTGCAGCAGGAGCAGCCGCCGCCCGATGCCCCGGCGCAGCAGGAGCCAGGCATGGCAGGCTCCGGGGGCGCGGCCGACGGAGGCGGAGGCTGCCTTGTCGCAACGGCCGCGTACGGGACAGAGCTTGCCCCGCAGGTGCAGGCGCTGCGCGAGGTGCGCGACGGCGCCGTCATGCAGACCGGCGCCGGCGCAGCGCTCTTGTCCACGTTCCATACGGCATACTATGCGGTCTCGCCGCAGGTCGCAGACCTGGAACGCGGGCATCCCATGTTCAGGGATGCCGTCCGCGCCGCGATCGCCCCGCTGCTCTACTCGGCTCAGGTCCTGTCGCTCGCCGAGCCCGGCTCGGATGCCGGCATCCTGGCATACGGCGCGGCGGCGATCGCAATGGCGGCCGGCTGTACGTTGCTGCGCCGGCCGCTGCGTCTCGGCTTGCCCCTGCCGCCAAGAGGCGGCCGGGGGGCTGCGGCGGCGAGGGCCGCCGATAGCGCGGCATCCCTGGGCCCGCCCCCCACCGCCCGCCCACGCTGCGCGCGGCCCTCCCTCCTACCCATTCCCAGTAGCGCAGAGGGGCGCGGGCGCACTTGGCCCCCGATCGCCCAAACAGTGACATTATAAACAGGGCGGCCGCGGCAGGCTTGAAGGGAAGGCGGCATTGACGGCGCGCATCGGATCACTATCATGGGGACGGCATGGTGTTGCGCCCGATCGGCGCGCCTCTACAGCCTCTGGCATGCTGCCGCATGCGCAGGACGGCGGCCGATGCGATCGCCCCTCCCGCGGCAGGGGCAGGGGTGCGAGGTCCCTGCTGCCAGGCCTAGCCCTGGCCGGCGCGGCCGTCGCCGCAGCGGCACTCGTGGCCGCCGCGCCGGGCATCGTCCTCGTAGACGATGGCGGCGGCGACGCGCAGCGCGCATCCGCGCTGGACCGCATCCTGCCGCAGGCGTACGCGCACAATGCGCGCATCACCACCCAGGACGTGGAAGGGTTCATCACCGGGCCGCACAAGATCGAGATGTTCTTCCACCAGAGCAACATGGTGAACGCGCGCAACCTGCTCACGAATCCGTCCATATCGGACGGCCACTCGAGGCCGGTAACCGCCTACGCCACCAACCAGGGGCCAAGCCCGCTGCATCCCCCGAGCCAGAGGTATCCCCAGAACACGTGGGACATGCACCATACGGTCACCGTCGGCGGCGCGGCCATGCCGACGGACGCCACGGGCTCGCTTACGATACGCGACGGCCTCATATGGATCTCCCACTACAACAGGGCGACCGGCACCCCCGAGCACTGGCACCGCCTCCACCCCACGCGCCACGTAGATCTGCACGACCGGCAGCCCCCGCTCATCGACACCTCGGTCAGGCCGACGCTCGACATGAGTGCGGGCACATTCACGTTCAGAGCGACCGAGCCGCTCACGATCGGCCCCGGCGGGGCGACCCCCCAGAATGTCGGGATAGCGAGCCTCGGGTCGCTGACATCGAGCGCCACGGTGTCCGTCAGCGGAGCCGACGTCACGATAACCATGTCGCCGGCCACGCACGAGCGCATCGACAAGGCCCTTAACAGCTGGCCATCCTCGACTACGACGACCACGATGAAGTTTGCGACGATCAACCTCCGCGACATTGCAACAAGGCACGACGCCGAGCACGGCCACTACGGCTACGACCTCAACTCGGGCAGGTGGTGGATGCCGATCACGATCGTCCGAGACACGGCCCCTCCCGTCCTTGTGGGCAGCCCGCGGCTGGACTTCAACACGGGCGTGCTGACCCTCACGTTCGACGAGCCGATCACATACGTGTACATGCCCTACCTGTTCCTCGAGGACGGGAACGGCGCGAGCCGCCAGCACGTCACCGGCGCATCGTACCCGAGCGGCCTGGACTCGACGGTAGTGCCGATCACCCTCTCAAAGTCCCAGCTCGAGAGGCTCTCGTCCATGTATGCCGCGTCCGGCGGCCTGCGCCTCGACATGCACCGCGGGATCGTAAGGGATGCGGCCTCCAACATATTTCCCGGCGTCTTTGACAGGGCGATCGATGTCGCGCCCGACAGCATAAGGCCGGTGCTCGACGCGGGCAGGGCGCCGAGCGTCGACCTGTCGCGGCAGCGGATTACGGTGCACTTTGCAGAGGCCATGGACGTGTCGCGGACGGATACGTCAAAGATAATCGTGTCGAACGCGACCGGCGGCGGCAGGGTTCCGCTCTCGGACGGGACCGTGTCCGGCCGCGACGGGAGGGCCGTCACGGTGTCGTTCCCGCCGGCGACAAAGGCGGTGATAGCAGACATGGGCACCGCGCTGCGCGTCGGCGCCGAACCGAACGCGACCCGCGACATCCAGGGCAACGGCAACGATCTCATCGCACCCGTGCAGGCATCCTACACGCGCGACACGTCGCGGCCGGGCATCGCCTGGCACAGCCCCGCCCTGGACCTCGGCACGGGGCTGCTCACGATCAGGGCGACCGACGTCATCGACACGGATCGCATATACCCCAGAGGGTTCTCCCTGCACCTGGCAGACTCTGCCGATGCGCACCGCAGTACAGACCTGTCGCTGGCGGGGGCCGGCGTGGCGAGTACGGGATCCTACGCGGAGACGATGGGGCTGAACCTCACCGCATCCCAGAGGGCCGCCGTCGTCTCGGCCTCGGCCGACGGCGTCCCGAGCGCAAAGGTCGGGATCAGGGGGTGGGCGTACCAGGACTATCCCGAGCACAACCATGGGTGGTACGTGTTCGGCGCAGGGAGCGCACCCGTGGCAGTCGCTGCCGACGACGACCCGCCGCGGCTTGCGTCTGCGCCCGTCGTCGACCTGGACAACGGCAAGCTGCGGCTCGAGTTTGACGAGTACATCGACGTGTCCAGGCTCACCGATCCGGCCGTCGTCGTGTCTGCGTATGCCGGAAACTCCCTGCTGATACAGGCCGCCGGCGGCGGGCGCGGCCTGTCCATGTCCGCCGGGCAGCCCAACGGCACCCTGGTCGCACTGGACATGTCCCGTGCGCTAGAGGACTCGGCGTACGCCGTGGACACGTACGAGGACGAGGCCTGGTACGTGTACGTGCCGAGCGGCGCGTTCCACGACCTGTCGGGCAACGCGTTCGGCGGCGTCGCGAACGCGACGGCGCGCGCGGCCTTCAACCAGAGCGCGCTCGATCTTGCATCGGATCCAAGCCTGGACCTGGGATCGGGCGAGCTCGTCTTCGAGTTCAACCGCAACGTCTCGGCGCCGGCGCCGGCCTCGCTCTCCGGCATAGTCGTGTCCGCAGCGTCGAACGGAACGGCGCGCACGGACATGTCCGGCCTGCCCGTCAACCATACGGGCAGCGCGGTGTCGATCTCGCTGACGGCGGACATAAAGGCCGCGCTGGCGGTGGCCAACATGTCCGGCGCCCTGGCCGTGTCGGTCGGGCCGGATGTATTCGCCGACGACCACCACCACACCTTTGACGGGCTGGCCAATGCGACCCTTGCGGTCGAGCCCGACCGCGTGCCGCCCTCGATCGCCGAGGGCCCGTCGTTCGACCTGCGCGCCGGCCGCCTGTCGATCGTATTCGACGAGCACGTCGACATGGACAGGGCGCAGCCGCGCGGGATCACGCTGTACACCAACGCCACGTCCGTGAGCCTGGCAGGTGCGACGGTCTGGCCCCAGCCGGCCGTCGACGACGACGAGCTCGTCGTGGCCCTGGCCCCGCTCGAGGTGCTCCGCATGCACCACGCGTTGCGCGGCGGCGCCGCACTGTACGCCAACATTACCTCGTCGACCGCGTCCGACCTGTCGGGCAACCCGTTTGCCGGCGCGGTCGGCACTCCCGTGTCGCTCGGCCGGGCGGGCGGGGGCGGGGGCGGAGTCGGATCCGATGTCCGCCAAGGCGCCGGCACCCTTGGAGCGCCAAGGGGCGGCGGGGGCGGGGGCGGCATCGGCGACGGAGGGTCGAGTCTGGGCGCCAGTTCCGACGCGCAGACCCGGCCGCCGCTCCGCGGGGCTGTGCCGGGCGCCGGCGCGTTCGAAAAGATTCCGGGCGGCATCGGCGGGCTCGGCTTTGACGGCAGGGACGGGAACGGTGGCCCGGCGCCGCTCTACGCCTTTGGCTACCCGCCGGTCCTGGCAGCCCAGTCTCCCGTCCGGCTCGACCTGAACACGGGAGTGCTGGAGGTGCAGTTTGCACTCTACACCTTTATCGACATGCAGGACGTAGACCTTTCGGGCATCGAGATACACGGCGACGGCGTCCGGGTGTCACTGGAGGGGGCATCCCTCGACCTGGCCGGCGCCGACATGGTTGGCAATGGATTGTATGCCACGACGGTGGTCGTCAACCTCACCGCTGCCCAGAAGGCCGCCGCCGCCGAGGCCGGCAGCGGCGCGCTCATCGACATTCCGTACGGCGCGTTCACCGACGGAGACCCGTTCGCCGGCGTCACGGGCGAGCGGATCGCCATAACGAGCGACGCGGCGCCGCCGGCCCTGCTGCCCGGCGCCAGCTCGCTCGACCTCGGCGCCGGCAGGCTCGTACTCGCGTTTGACGAGCACATTGCGGCGCCGTCGGCCGTCAATCCTGCCGACTTTGACATCCTGCCAGGCGGCGATGCCACAGCGCGCGTAAACCTCGACGACGCAAAGTCCGTCCTGGCGTACAACGCCACCGTTGAAATCGTCCTGTCCGCATACCAAAAGGCGCTCGTCGTCGGAGCGCGCGGCGGCCCGTCCTCGGCGGCCGCGGGCAACGCGTCCGTCAGTACGGCCGCGGCTGGCGCCGTGCGCGACGCGTCGGGCAACGCCCTGCCGGCCGTGGATGCCCTTTCCATTAGCACCCTTCCAGACGGAGCGGCGCCCGTGCTTGCAGCGGCCCCCATCCTCAACATTGGCGCAGGCACTCTTACGCTAGACTTTGACGAGTATGTGGGAGCCGTGGCCGGAGTCGTGCCGGCGCAGGTCAGCGTGACGGCGCAGGGCGGCCAGTCGACGTCCTGGCAGCCGCAGTCCCTGACGACGATGGAGAACGGCACGCGCCTCCAGTTCGCGTTCGGCGATGCGCAGACGGCGGCCCTTCGGCAGGCCAATGCGTCCGCGACGGCGCCGCTCGCCCTGGGCGTGGCGGCCGCGGCAGGGATTGCCGACCTGTCGGGCAACCCGTTTGCGCTCGCCGCGGCCAACCTCACGACCGTGGACGACGCGACGCCGCCTGCACTCGAGCCCGAGACGCTCCCCGTCCTGGATATCGGGCGCGGCGCGATCACTATGCGGTTTACCGAGCACATCGAGGCCGGAGGCATCGACATATCGGGGATGGCCATCGAGGATGCGAGCGGCGCGGCGCGAGTGCACCTTGCAGGCGCCGACGTAAAGCCCCCCGTCGACCCCTCGTCCGAGTACATTACGGAAATGGATGCGTCCCTTGTCATCACCCTTACGGCGGCCCAAAAGGGCGCCGTGGCGGCGGCCCAGGCGTCGGCGGGCCCAGTGAGGATCGACGCGCCCCCGTCTGCCATAACCGACACGGCCGGATTCTGGTTTGCCGGAATGTCAAACCACCCGCTCGACATCGTTCCCGACACAGTGCCGCCCGCCGTCGCCGACCCGCCCGCCGTCGCCGACCCGTCGGCATCCTTCCCGCGCCTCGACATGGCCCGCGGCATCCTCTCCGTCCAGTTCGACGAGAGCGTGGACGCCGGCACGGCCGACCCGTCCGCATTCACTCTGCACTCTGTGCCTGCCGGCTCCGCCGCCGGCACGGCGCCGACCTCTGTCCTGCTCGGCGCCGCGACCGTCCTGCCGGCCCGGGAAGGCGCCGATGCCACCGTGCTGGAGCTAGGGCTGACGGCGGCCCAGCTCGCCGCCGTGTCGGGCCTGTCAGGCTCCGCAGGGGCCCCGTCCGTCAACCTGACCATGGCCGCCGGCGCCGTCCGCGACGTGTCGGGCAACGCGTTCGAGGCGTCCGATGTGGGACCCATTGCCGCCACCGAGGACGGCTCTTCGCCGGTGCTTGCCGCCGAGCCCGTGCTCGACCTCGATGCCGGCACCGTCCTAGTGCAGTTCAGCGAGTACGTCAACGCAAGCGGCATCGACCTGTCCCGGGTGTCGCTGGTCGGAGTCGAGGCCGAGGCGGCGCTAGTGCAGCTCGGAAGCGGCGGCGCCGGCGGCTCGGCGCAGGCATTTGCGCACGGCCTGTTCATCGAGAGCGCCGACGGCTCGACCCGCGCATCGGCGTCCGTCCTGATCAGCCTGACCGGAGAGCAAAAGGCGCTTGCCGCGCACGCGTCCGTCTCGGAGATCAGCATCGAGCAGGGCGCAGTCGACGACCTGTCTGCCAATTCCTTCGAGGGAATCGACAGGGCCCTGCTGGCAGTCATACCCGACGAGACGGCGCCCGCCCTGGCTGGCAACGGCACGTACCTGGATATGGGCGACGGCGTGCTGCACGCCGTATTCGACGAGCATATCGACCCTGCCGAGGTGGATCCGTCGCGCATCGCGCTGTCCATATACGGCGCATCGGCCAACGGCTCGGCGCCATCCCTTGTGGGCCTGGACGGTGCGGCGCCCCTGCGCTCGGCCCTGTACACGGCCGACGCATCGATGCAGCTTACGGCGGCGCAAAGGGCAGCCGTCCAGGATGCGATCAATGAGGCCGGCGGCAGGGCCGACGAAGCCGCCATCGAGATCATCGTCCTGCCCGGCGGCGCCGCAGCCGACCTGTCGGGGAACGGAGCCGCGCGCAGCTCGGCCGCCGTCGAGCTGCGCGCCGACGGGTCTGCGCCTGCCCTTGCAGGCGCCGCCCCTGCCGTCCTGAACCTGGCAGAAGGAACGCTGACGCTCAACTTTGACGAGTACGTCGACGCATCGTCTGCAAACGCGTCGGCCATCGCAATAGAGGACCAGGCCGAGGTTCGGCGCACTTCCCTCGATGACGCATCGCTTGCGGACATATCCGACTCTGACCGCATCGTCGTCCTGCTCACCCCCGCCCAGCGGGCGGCCGCCCAGGCCGCAAACGCAAGCGCCGACGGCCCCGTGCGGATCGACATTGCGGCCGCGGGCCCCGCGTTCAGGGACCTTGCGGGAAACGCGTTCGGCGGCGCGTCAAACCTCAACGTGTCGACTACGAACGACTCTGCCGATCCAGAACTGGTCGGCTCGCCGGCCCTGGACCTGGACTCTGCCAAGGCCACGCTGACGCTGCGGTTCGACAAGCGCATTCCGGCCGGCGCGGCCGACGCCTCTGGCATGTACGTGCAGGGCGCCGACGGGACGACGGGCACAACGCAGCTTGCAGGCGCTGCCGTGTCGCACCGGCAGGCGGCAGGCGGCCAGGGCACCTACGTCGTAGTGAGCCTCACCGCGGCCCAAAAGGCGTCCGTCGTTGCATCGTACATGGCAACGGATACGCCGGCGGCGACCCTAGACGTCTCCCCGTCTGCGATAGAGGACCAGTGGCACAACCGCTTCGCCGGGCTGGCCGCCGAACCGCTAAGCGACACGGCCGACGAGACGCCTCCGGGAATGATCGGCGCCCCCGTGGTCGACCTTGGCGCCGGCACCATACGCATCGAATTCGACGAATACGTCCGCGCCTCGAGCGCAAATGCTTCCGCCCTGTCGATCATGACAGGCGGCACGCCGACTGCCCTTGCCGGCGCGCACACGCTCACAGGCGAGGACGGCCCGTCCGTCCTGCTTGCAATGACCGCGGACCAAAAGGCCGCCGCCGAGTCCGAGTACAACGGGGCCGGATACCTGACCGTCACGGCCGGCGCGTCGCTCGTGTCCGACATTGCCCGCAACCCGTTCGCCGCGGGCGCGCCTGCCGCAAACGCGACCGTGCACCTCGACTCCCTGCCGCCGGCGCTCCTGCAGGCGCCGCCGCCGTCGCTCGACCTCGGCACCGGCCGCCTTGTCCTCGAGTTTGACGAGCACGTCGACGTCTCCGAGGTCGACTTGTCGGCCGCCTCGATCGTCCTGCCGCCCGCGCCTTCGTCGTCCGGCAGAACCGCCCCGCAGCCGGTCGGCCTGTCCGGCGCATCGGCCGCCCCGAGCAGCGACGGCCAGCGCGTCGAGATCGAGCTGACCGCGGGCCAAAGGGGCACCCTGATCGCAGGCGGCGCCGCATCGCCAGGACACGCGGGCGCGCAGCTCCGCCTCGGCCAGGGATTCGTCTTGGACCTGGGCGGAAACCCGACCGCGGCCGTCCAGGCGGTCCGCATGGATGTCGCCCCTGACGGCGCCGCCCCGTCGCTGGACTCAGAGGCGCCGCCGACGCTCGACCTTGGCAGCGGCGCGCTGCGCATCGCATTCACAGAGCAGGTCGACCCCGCCGAATCCGACCTTGCACGCGTGTCGATTGCCGCCTCTGCATCCGCCGATGCGCCGCGCATACAGCTCGCCTCGGCGCACGTCGAGCCGCGCGACGGCGGGACTACGGTCCTCACGCTGCTGCTCACGCGCGACGAAAAGGGATCCCTCCCGGCATCCTCCCAGGGAGGCAACCTGGACGAGGCCCGCCTCTACGTCGGTTCCGGCGCGTTCTCGGACCTGTCGGGCAATGCGATTGCATCCTCGGAAGCGGACGTATCCGTCTCGGCCGATACAACGCTCCCGCTGCTCGACCGCTCGGCCGATCCGCTCTACAACTCGGCCCGCTCGACGATCGAGTTCGACTTTGACGAGTACGTCGACACGGCTGCGGTCGATCCGTCCAAGATTACGGTGCGGTCGCACGCCTCGTCGCCTCCCGTGTCCATCGTACTGAATGCCTCGTCGCCCGTGGCGGCGGCCGAGGAGGGCCGAACCGGCTCGTGGCACCGCATCGCCGTCGACCTGGTGGCCGGCACGCCGCAGGCCGATGCGGTCGCGGATGCGGCGGCGGCCGCCGGAGCCGGCGCCGCCGGCCAGCTCCGCATCGACGTCGAGCGCGGCGCATTCTCAGACCTGTCGGGCAACGAGTTTGCAGGGCTCGGCAACCACACCCTTGCATCCGCAGACGACGCCCTGGCGCCGGCGCTTGTGGGCCCGCCCTCGCTCGACCTTGGATCGGGCACGCTGTTCCTCCGGTTCGGCGAGCCAGTTCTGGCCGCGCCCGGCGTCCTCCAAACGTCCGACATCCTCATCGGCGGCCCGAACGGCTCTGATCCCATTGCCCTCGACCGGTCCCGGGTCGTCGCTCAGGACACCGGCCGCACGGGCGCCTCGCCGCTCGCCGAGATATCGCTTGACGCGCACGACCTTGCGCGCGCAAGGGCGCTGTACCTGGACAGCGCGGGCGCAATGACGATAACCGTCCCGGCAGCCGACATTCGCGACCGCGCGTACAACGAGTTTGCGGGGCTCGACCGGGCGCACCTGGACGTCGTGCCCGACGCGGCCGGCCCCTCCCTCGCGCCCGCGGCCGGCCCCGTCCTGGACATGGCCGCCGGCATCCTCTCCGTGCCGTTCGACGAGGGCATCGATGCTGCGCGCATCGACCCGTCGGGGGTGGCGCTGCGGCTTGCCGGCGGCGGAGGCGGCGACAGGCAGGCGGCGACAGGCACGGCCCTTGCGGGCAGCCATGCGACGGTGGCAGGCAGCGGCGGCATCGCTACGGTCGCAGTCGTAGAGCTCTCGCACGCCCAAAAGGCGGCGCTCGCCGCCGATGCCGACGCGGCCGAGGCGTCCTCGAACGCCGATCCGCGCGTATGGATCGCCGCCGGCTCGTTCTACGACGTGTCGGGCAACGCGGCCCCCGCAGTCGAGCGCGCGCGCCTGTCGGTCGTGCCCGACGACCGCCCGCCCGCCATCGACGCGGCGGCCGCGCCGGTCCTGGACCTGGGCGAGCAGGCGCTAGAGATCCACTTTGACGAGTACGTCCACGCCGCCGCCGCCGACCTGTCGCTGATCGACGTGTCCGTGATCGACGGCTCGGGCGACGGCGACGGCAGGCACCGCATTCCGCTCGATGCGGCCAGGGTTGAACCGTCCGGCGCCTCGGACGGCGACACCGATACGATCCGCATACTCTTGACCGCAGGCCAGGCGGCGGCCCTGGCCACTGCCGTCGAGTCGTCGGCCCTGATCGGGTTTGGCGACCCCGCCCTGCTCGTGATCTCGGACGGCGCCGTGGCCGACCTGTCGGGCAATGCGATTGCAGGCCCTGCCGGCGGCGCCGGCACTGCGGCCCGCCTGGCCGTCATACCCGACGGCATTCCTCCGGCGCTGGATCCCGCCCGCCCGTCCGTCCTTGACATGTCCGCCGGCGCGCTGACCGTATGGCTCGACGAGCACGTCGATGCGGGCGCGGCCGACCTGTCGCGCCTGGCCCTGGCTGCGAGCGGCGGCGCCGGCAGCGGCACCCCGAGCCCTTCCATATCCCTTGCCGGCGCGGCCGCCGACGCCCTGCAGCCGGCGGCGGGCCCGTACGGCACCGATGCCGTCGTCGTCAGGCTCACGCACGTGCAAAAGGCGTGGGCCTCGGCCGCCTCTGCCGCGGGGGCCGCCATCACCCTGTCGGCCTCGCCCGGCGCGCTCTACGACCTGTCCGGCAACGCAATGCCGGCCACCGCAGCCGCATCGCCCGTCCGGGTCGGCGCCCTGGCCGACACTGCACGGCCGCAGCTCGACGGGCTGCCGGTGCTCAACCTGGCATTGGGAACGCTAATGTTCGACCTGGACGAGTTTGCCGACGCAACAAAAGTCGCAGCCTCTGGCATGTCCGTCGAGGGCGCCGATGCCGCAAACTCCACAACGCTCGCAGGCGCGGCCGTCTCGGACGTGCCGCACGGGGCCGACGCCGGCCTGCCCGACACGTACTCTGACCGCATAATCGTCGAGCCGACGGCCGCGCAGAACGCATCCATCCAGGCATACGCGCAGCCGATCCGCCTGGCCGGCCTTCCTGCCGGCTCGCTGTCGGACCTTGCCGGCAACGGCATCGAGCGGCTCGTCAGGGTTCCGCTGATCCACACGAACGACACGTCCGGCCCGGCCCTGGAGAGCGCTGCCGTCGACCTGCGCGACGGCGACGTCATGCTCGAGTTCAACGAGGACATCGACGCGGCAGGCGCCGTCATATCGCACATGAGCCTGTCTCCCCCGGGCTCCGACCCTGCCTCCTACTACCTGGCCGGCGCCGACATCCTCCTGCCGCCTGGCGGCGCCCCGACCGACCGGATGGAGCTGCGCCTGTCGGGTGCGCAAAAGGCATCGGTCGCCCTTGCATACGCCTCATCGGGCAGCCTCGCGTTCGCCGCGCCGGCCGGCGCCATCGACGATCCGTTCGGCAACCATGCGGCCGTGCTCAACATGACAGCGGACGTCGACGAGGACGACAGCCCGCCCGAGCTGCTTCGCACCGGCCCGCAGGCGCCCGTCCTCGACCTGGGATCGGGCGTCCTGACGCTGCGGTTCGACGAGTACGTCTCCACGGCGGGCATTGACGCGTCGGCTATTTCCATGCGCGGCATCGGCGGGGAAAGTGCGGCATCGCCCGAGGCCGTCGCGCTGGCCGGCTCGGAGGTCGAGGCCGGCGCCGGCGCCCTTGCCGCGGCATCGGGCACGTACTCGGATATGGTCGTCGTCTCTCTGTCCCCCGCGAAAAAGGCGGCCGCCGTGCAGTCCGTCGGGTACGACTCGCTTGCCGCCCTGCTCGACATCGGCGCATCGGCGTCCATAGCAGACCCGTCGTCGGCGCGGCTTGCAGCCGTCTCGGATGCGCACCTGCTCGTCCGCCCAGACCACGCCCCGCCCCATATAGTGACAGGCCGCACCGTCCTTGACCTGGCCGCCGGCACGCTCGTCGTCGCGCTCGACGAGCACGTCCTGCCGAACCGCGCCGACGCATCGCGCATTACGGTATCGGGGACGGCCCCGGGCGCGGCGGTCGTCCGGCTCGCCGGCGCCTCTGTGTCGACGGCGGGAGGGTCGTCAGACACGGTCACGTTCAAACTGACCGGCGCGCAGGCGGCCGCCGCGGCCGCGGCCACCCTGGCCGCGGCCGGATCCGGCGGCGATGCGCCCCGCCACGAGGCCTCGCTGCGCATCGATGCCGGCGCGTTCGTCGACCCGTCGGGCAACACGTTTGCCGGCGCAGCCGACGTCCGGCCGGCCGCGACGCTGCCGCCCGTGTCCGTACTTGGAGCATCCGTCGAGTCGCCAGAGGCCGTCCTGGTCAAATACACGCACAACCTCACGTCTTCGTCCCCATCCTCCGACTATTCCCTTGCGATCGACGGCGCGCAGCGCGCAGTGTCGGGCGTCGACGGCTCGGGCACCGCATCGCACACCGTAGGGTTCGGGCCCGCCGCCGCGGCCCCCGACGCGGCCGGCATGCTCGACATTGGCAGGCTTGCCGGCATCGGCGAGACCCTGTACGAGTTTTCGGGCGCAGTTGCGGTCCCCGTCTTGGACGGACAGAACCCGTCCGCGCTGTCCGCATTCGCAGTGAACTCCTCTGCCCTTACGGTCAGCTTTGACGAGGCCGTCGCGGGAGTCGACGCGTCCGACTTTGCGTCCGTCTCGCCGTCTGGGGACGGCGGCGCGCCGGCCTCGGCCGTGTCCGTGTCCGGCGCCGGCGCCTCGCGTCTGGTGGTCCTCGACAGGGAGATATTCGCGGCCGGCGCAGGCGGCACAATCGGCGGCGTGCCGGCAGGCGCGTACACCGATGCGGCGGGCAACCCGGGATCCGCGATCGACGGCCTGCCCGTGTCGGCGCCCTCTGGCGCCGTCAGGGCCGCCGGGACGGCCCCCGTCTACCTGGCCGCCGGCACGCTCGTGCGCAACGTCTCTGGCACCTCGCCGTCGATCGACCTGACGGGCCTCGGCGGCGCGTTCCCCCGCACGGGCGACTTTGTGCTGTCGGCCGACGGCCTGGCGACGGTCACGTTCGCAGCCGGCACGACGGTATCGGGACTCCCGGCAGGCGCCGCGCCGGTGCTTTCGATCTCGGTCGCCAACCGGACGGTCCCCGACCGCTCGGTGATCGGAGCCGGCCAGCTCGTGCTTGTAGAGATCGGAAGCGCATCGGCCGACATCGTCCTGGACAGGCCGGCGCGCATCGAAATCGCCGGCGCGGCCGGCCGCTCTATGTTTTGGATGGATGCGGGCGGCCGCGTCTCGCTGATCGACGCGGCGTGCGATGCCGACTCGCTCGCCGCGGCCGAGGCGCAGCTCGATGCGGGCCAAGAGTGCGCGGTCGATGCGGGAGCGGCCAAGGCGATCTACACGTACCACCTCACCGTGTTCGGCGCCGTAGCGCCGCCGCCGCGGGCCCCCTCCCCCGGCCCGGGAGCCGTGCCGGCCGCCGCGGGAACCTGCGCGCCAGACCCCTCCAAATGCTCGTACGTAGCTGCCACCGCCGCCTCTGCGGCCCCCGCCTCCGGCGGCGGCTTTGGCGCCACGGCAGGCGCGCCGGCAGCCGTCAGCCCGTACGACGGCATGCTGTACGCGGCCGGCCCTGCCACAAACCAGACGCTCGGCGAGTCAGTGTACGTCCTGGATCCCGCCCGGGGCCACGCCGTCGTCGCCGAGATCGGCCTGCAGACCGACCCCGAGCACCCTGCCAGGATGCGCGTCGTTGCAATCGCCCCCGACGCCTCTTCGGACTCGCCGCTCGTGCGCGCAACCGCCATGCGCGAGTCTTCCGAGCCGCCCGTGCGCGAGCTCCCAATGCTCCTTGTCATCGATGCGTCCGACCGCACGCTTGCCAGGCACGGGGCCCTCCTGTACACCGACCAGGTAGGCCGAACGGTAGAATCAGGCGCGCCGGCCCTGCTGGCTGCCGCCGATGCAGGCGGCTCCTCGGCCCTCGACGGCCTGGCGTACGTCGGCATGCAGACCGTGCCTTCCGGCGTGCCCGCGATGCGGCTCGACGGCGGCCCCGTCCTGCTCGTCAACACGACGGGCGAATCGGCGCGCGTCGAGCCCATGTACGTGCCCGGCGGCCCAGAGGGCGTGCCGGCGTTCCCGTCGCCGGACGCAGGCGGCTACTACTATCCGCGCGAGGGCTGGCAGCCGACCGCAATGGCCGCCGACGGCCGGACGCTGTACATGGTCGGCGCCGCCTGGCAGCGCGGCCCGGCGGCCGAGCCGTCGTCGAATACATTTGGACTGCTCACGCTGTCGTTTGCCGGCAACGCCAGCGGCAGCGCCGGCGGACAAGAGATGCCCACGCCGCGCTACGCGCTTGCCGGCGCCGTCGAGCTCGCCAGCCTCCCTGATGCGGATGCGGACAACTCCTCGTTTACGGCAGCAGGCATGGCCCTTGACACGGCGCGGTCGAGGCTGTACGTCCAGTACGGCAACGGCACGATCGCATCGTACGCCCTAGGGCCCGCGGAGGACGGCGCGGCCCGGCTCCCGTCGTACCTGCACGTCGTCGGCACGGCGGCAGACCCGCGCGGCCTCGCGCTCGACGCCGGCACGGGCATACTGTACGCGGCCGCCGGCGACTCGGTCCTCGTGTACGACGCATCAGACAGCCGCCGCATCGCGGCCGTCGAGATCGGGCCCGGCGGGGCCGCCGGCCTGTCCGTCTCGCCCGTCGTCCCGCAGGGCGCCGGCGGGGCCCCCGTCTATGCGATCCCCGCCGTCCAGGGCGATCCGCTTCGCATCATACGCGCAGTCGATGCGCCCTCGGTCGCCGCCGTCTCGGCGCCGGCAGGCTCGTACGGGGCCGGCTCGTCCGTGCCGATCACGGTCGCATTCACGCGGGACGTCGTCGTCGCCGGCGGCATCCCGGCGCTTGCGCTCGACGTACGGCGCGCGGCCGACTCTGCTCCGGCGGCCGCCACGTACCAGGGCGGCTCGGGAACGCGCTCCCTTGAATTCTCGTATGCGGTAATGGCGGGCGACGCGTCCCCCGACCTCATGTACGCCGGCACGGACGCCCTGACGCTGCCGGCCGGCGCGTCGATTGCCGGCGCCTCCGGCGACATGCAAAATGCCAGCCTGGCGCTGCCGGCCCCGGGCCCCATGGGAGGCGCCGGCGGCGCGGTTCGCATCGGCGCCGCGGATGCGCCGCCCCCCGTGGTCGTGGCTACGCCAGCCGGCGCCGGATCGCCTGCCGGACCGTTCGGATTCGGCGGAGGCGGCGGAGGAGGCGGAGGAGGCGGAGGAGGCAGCGGCGGCCGAACCGGCCTTGCCGTGGGCGCCGGCCCCGCCCTTGAAGTCTCGTCCGTATCGTGGGACTGCGACAGGGGCCTGGCCTGGATAACCCTCGGCGGCCTGCCCGCCGGCTCCTCTGCCTCCCTCCCAGACGTAAGCATACTTGCATCGTCGGGCACGACGGCGGCGCGCGCCGCGCCCGGCGCAGCGGCGGCGGCCGGAATGGCCACATACGAGGCCGACCTGCCCGAGGACGAGGTGTTCCTTGTCCGCGCCACCCTTGTCGACGGGCGCGAGGCCGCATCCGTCTCAAAGACCGTCCGCACTGCAGGGCAGTGCGCAGGCGAGGCCGTCTTCGGCTCTGGATCTGCAGGGGCCGGCCAGGCGGCCGCCGCCGCCGGCATGCCTGATGCCGCCCCCGATCCGCGCCCGGCTCCAGCGCCGTCCCCCGGCAGCGCCGCCGAGGACGACGGTACGGAGGGCAGGCCGGACGCGCCTGCGCCCAAGGCGCAAAAAGAGCCAGAGCCGGCGGCCGAGGCAGAGTCCGAGGCAGAGTCCGAACCGGAAGATGCGCCGCCCGCGCAGGCGCAGGAGCTTCGGGCGCAGGTGCAGGAGCCGCCCGCCGCGCCTCAGCCCGAGGCCGCCCCAGAGGCCGCGGCCGCAGAGGGCGGAGGCTGCCTTGTCGCAACGGCCGCGTACGGGACCGAGCTCGCCCCGCAGGTGCAGGCGCTGCGCGAGGTTCGCGATGCCGCAGTCATGCAGACCGGGGCCGGCTCTGCGCTCTTGTCCACGTTCCATTCGGCGTACTATGCCGTCTCGCCGCAGGTCGCCGACCTGGAGCGCGAGCATCCCATATTCAGGGATGCGGTTCGCGCCGCGATCGCGCCCGCGCTCTACTCGGCGCAGATGCTCTCGCCTGCCGAGCCCGGCTCGGAGTCCGGCGTCCTCGCGTACGCCGCAGCAGCCGCAGTCGCCTCAATGGCCACGCTGTACGTTGCGGTGCCGGCCGCCGCTGCGGGCGCCGCGGCGTTCGCCAAGGGGCGGCTCGGCAACAAGGACGTCCCGTAGGCATCGCGGGCATTTGCGCAGCGGCTGGCCACCCTCTGCCCTCCGTCGCCCGCCGCAGCACCTCCGCCCCGTCCCGCCGCCCCGGTGCCCGAATGTTCGCGCGATCCGCTCCGCCGCGCGTCCTGCGCCGCTGCGGCGGCCTAGCGGTTCGCGCAACGCCATTTTTATGGCCCTTATAAGGATCGTATTATACATAAATACTACTGCGCTTGCACCCCGGCATGGCCCGGAGAAGGTACCGGTTTCCGCTCACGTCGCACATGATGCGCCAGAGCCCCCACGACATCATGGTCAGGATGGCCGAGAACAAGGCGGACTCGGGCGGCGTGATCCTGCGCATCAAGAGGTCGATAGTCGCAGACTCGGCGACCGCAGTGGAAAAGTTTACCCAGTGGCGGCTGGAGATAAAGCTAGAGTCCGAGAACGGCGGGAAACGCATAACCGTGCGCATCGAGGACATTGGCGTGGACGCAAGCGTGCCGCGGGCGCGCATCGATGCGGCGATGGGCATCTACCTGAACGCAAAGGCCGTCAGGCGCGTGGCCGTCAGGTGCGGGCTGGGCGGCCTGCTGCTGTGGATAGACGGGGGCGGCCTGCAGCGCCTCGAGGCCATGCTCAGGGAGCGTCACGCCCACATCCACTCGTTCTCGCACGAGTATCCCGACGACGTGGGCGCGTGCAGGACGGCCGAAGCGGTGCTCCGCGCCGGCCTGGACGACCGCCCGATCGACAGGGCCGCCGCCAAGCTGATAGAGGGCAGATTCATGGAGATGGCGGGGCGCGGCGGCGAGGCGCGCGCCGCGTACGAGACCGCCCTGGAGGACTGCAAGGGCTGCAAGGGCGGCGGCAAGGAGGGCGCGCTGGCCCTCGTCTGCTCGGGGCATGCGCTCGCCCACCTGGGGCGGGACGAAGAGGCGGAGGCCGCCCTTTGGGATGCAGTCAAGGCGGATCCTGGCAGCCACCTTGCGTACCTCGAGCTCGGGCACCTGGCGCTGCTGGCCGGCCGCCACGCCGATGCGGGCCGCATGTACGCAAGGGCCATCGAGATCGACCCGTCGTACGCCCCGGCGCGCGTGTTCCAAGGGCATGTGCTGCTCGTGGTTGATGTCCCGGGAGGCGGGCGCGCCGCCGGGTACTACGAGGCCGGACTCGCGCTGGATCCCCACGACGTGTCGGCGCACGTGGGATGGGGCCTCGACATGGCCGCGCAGGGCCTGCACGCCGAGGCGGCCGAGCACTTCAAGGAGGGCATGCGGATCGACCCCGACGACGCGGCCCCGCGCGTGGCGCTCGGGCATGCAATGGCCGCGCTCGGCCGCGATGCGGATGCGGCCGGCGCGTACGAGGAGGCGATCGAGATGGGCGCGGGGCTCGGAATCCGCGGCGGCGCGGCCGGCCGCGCGGTCGACAGGACGATTCGCCTGAGGTTCAGGCTAGGCGGCGTGTCTGCGCATGTCGGCCTGGCCGGCGCCATGGCGAGGATGGGGCGCGGCGAGGAGGCGCTGGCGCGCTACAGGGAGGCGGCAGATCTTGACGGCGGCAGTGCCGAGGCGCACGCGGGCGCGGCGAGGATGCTGGCCGCCCTCGGGCAGTGGGAGGCGGCAATCCCCGAGTACCGCGCGGCGATCGAGATCGACCCGCGCAGTGCAAGGGCGCACCTGGGACTAGCAGACGCACTCTTGAATGCCGGCCGCCCCGAGGAGGCCGCTTACGAGTACCGCGCGGCGATCGAGATCGACCCGCGCAGTGCAAGGGCGCACCTTGGCCTGGCAAGCGCACTCTCAAAGGCGGGCCGCCCCGAGGAGGCCGCTTACGAGTACCGCGCGGCGATCGAGATCGACCCGCGCAGTGCAAGGGCGCACCTGGGACTAGCAGACGCACTCTTGAATGCCGGCCGCCCCGAGGAGGCCGCTTACGAGTACCGCGCGGCGATCGAGATCGACCCGCGCAGTGCAAGGGCGCACCTTGGCCTGGCAAGCGCACTCTCAAAGGCGGGCCGCCCCGAGGAGGCCGCTTACGAGTACCGCGCGGCGATCGAGATCGACCCGCGCAGTGCAAGGGCGCACCTGGGACTAGCAGACGCACTCTTGAATGCCGGCCGCCCCGAGGAGGCCGCTTACGAGTACCGCGCGGCGATCGAGATCGACCCGCGCAGTGCAAGGGCGCACCTTGGCCTGGCAAGCGCATTGTCCGCTGAAAAAATGACGATAGAGGCGCAGCGCGCATACGAGCGCGCCGTCGAGCTTGATCCCGGCATAGGCGGGTGACGCTACGAAGGATTCGAGGGAGGGGGCGTATAACGGCGGCGCGAGTGGCGGCGCGACAGCTGTACCATGCCCAATTTGACGAGTAGAAAAAAGGCCAGGGGCGGCCGATCTAGCAGGATCGACGAGCCGTCATGTTAATGTACTCGCGTCGGAACATCTCGAAGTTGCCCACCATGATCTGATGGTTTGTCGCATCTTCAATGTTACGCCTAGTGCACTCGTCGGTGATCTCGTCGGTGATCTCGTCGGTGATCTCGTCGGTGATCTCGTCGAGCGTCTCCTTGTGCATTCGATCCATGTACTCGCCAACGGTCATCCCCATGCGCGCCTCGTAGTCTGCCTTGGACTTCTCCATGTACTCCTCGCGGCCGTCGTCCTCCTCGGGCATATTCTTGAGCCACTCTTCATACCACGCCAGCCACGCCGTGTCGTTCCTAACCTTTGCGCCCACGGAGAGCCACCTCAGGAACGCATCGAACGGCATGACGTACTTGGCATCCTGCCCCGCCGCCGGGCCGCCGCCAGAACCGCCGCCCCGCGCAGGCACCTGCCTTGTCACGCTCATCAAACTGCGGCGGCAAGGCCCCTATATGAGCATTGTGTACGACAAAAAAGGGCGGTCCAGGATGTGATCAGGTCCACTACCCGTGTGATTGGGCCGGCACAGGCAGGCCGACACCTTGATGGCATGTCACATGCCGTACGCTCCGCTAGGGCGGCAGGCACTGTCGGGCGGCTTGCAGGGTGGCGGTACAAGAGGGACAGAATCTAGCTCGCGTTGGTCTTCTACTGTGTCGGCGCACTGGGAGTGGGCATCGACAGGGCTACGCCGGGCCTGCATGGATGCGGCCATGTACTTGAGGGCGTGTAGATCGACCCCGACGATGCGGCCCCGCGCGTGGCGCTCGGGCATGCAGTGGCTGCGCCCGGTCGCGATGCGGATGCGGCCGGCGCATACGAGAGGCGATCGAGATGGGCGCGGGGCTCGGAACCCGCGGCGGCGCCGCCGGCCGCGCGGTCGACAGGACGATTCGCCTGAGGTTCAGGCTAGGCGGCGTGTCTGCGCACGTCGGCCTGGCCGCCGCCATGGCGAGGATTGGGCGCGCCGAGGAGGCGCTGGCGCGCTACAGGGAGGCGGCAGATCTTGACGGCGGCAGTGCCGAGGCGCACGCGGGCGCGGCGAGGATGCTGGCCGCCCTCGGGCAGTGGGAGGCGGCAATCCCCGAGTATCGCAGGGCGATCGAGATCGACCCGCGCAGTGCCGAGGCGCACCTTGGCCTGGCAAGCGCACTCTCAAAGGCGGGCCGCCCCGAAGAGGCCGCTTACGAGTACCGCGCGGCGATCGAGATCGACCCGCGCAGTGCCGAGGCGCACCTTGGCCTGGCCGACTCGCTCTCAAGTATGGGCCGCCCCGAAGAGGCCGCTTACGAGTACCGCGCGGCGATCGAGATCGACCCGCGCAGTGCCGAGGCGCACCTTGGCCTGGCCGACTCGCTCTCAAGTATGGGCCGCCCCGAAGAGGCCGCTTACGAGTACCGCGCGGCGATCGAGATCGACCCGCGCAGTGCCGAGGCGCACCTTGGCCTGGCCGACTCGCTCTCAAGTATGGGCCGCCCCGAAGAGGCCGCTTACGAGTACCGCGCGGCGATCGAGATCGACCCGCGCAGTGCCGAGGCGCACCTTGGCCTGGCAAACGCGCTGTCCGCTACGAAAATGACTACAGAGGCACAGCGCGCATACGAGCGCGCCGTCGAGCTTGATCCCGGCATAGGCGGGCGACGCTATGAAGAATTAGATGGATGGGGCGCATAACGGCGGCGCGACAGCTGTACCATGCCCAATTTGACGAGCAGAAGAAGGGCTAGGGGCCGCCGATCTAGGAGGATCGGCGAGCAGTCATGTCAACGTACTCGCGCCGAAACATCTCAAAGTTGCCTACCATGATCTGCTTGTTTGTCGCCTTTTCAATGTTCCGCCTAGTGCACTCGTCGCTGATCCTGTCGCTGATCCTGTCGCTGATCCTGTCGCTGATCCTGTCGCTGATCCTGTCGCGCATCTCCTTGCGCATTTGATCCATGTACTCGTCAACGGTCATCCCAATGCGCGCCTCGTAGTCTGCCTTGGACCTCTCCATGTACTCCTCGCGGCCGTCGTTCTCCTCGGGCATGTTCTTGAGCCACTCTTCATACCGCTCCAGCCACGCCGTGTCCTTCCTAGCCCTTGCGCCCACGGAGAGCCACCTCAGGAACGCATCGAACGGCATGACGTACTTGGCATCCTGCCCCGCCGCCGGGCCGCCGCCAGAACTACCGCCCCGCGCAGGCACCTGCCTTGTCACGCTCATCAAACTGCGGCGGCGGCGCCCCTATATGAGCATATGGTACGGCAAAAAAAGAGGTGCCAGTCCCGACGGATTTGGCTGGCGCAGCCGGGCCGCATCGACAGAAGCCACCCTTGGCAGTGTTCGAGTCGAGCCAGCGCATGCCTGCAAGTCGCGGCCGTCGTCGAATGCTCGGCGGCGCACGGGCAACACATGGCCGTACGCACAATGTTTCTAAATTCGAATTTTGAAATATTGTGGTTCCGGGCCTCGTGACGCGGCGGTTGCGTGCACAATGTTTCTAAATTCGAATTTTGAAATGCCAAATGCCGACGGCGGCGGGCACGGCCGCGGCCGCCGGGATCAGCAGTTGAGCAGGCACACGACGCCAACGTCCAGCGACGACTGCACCTTTGTCGGGACGATGTCGATGCTGTACCTCGCATCCTCGTCAAACGGCACGTCAAACTGCGTCGTCCACACAGACTCCTCGCCCGGCTGGATGTAGTAGTCGAGCAGGTCCTCGTCGCTGAACCCCCCGTATACGGGCTGCGTCTTTGTCCCCTCTTCGTCGACGATGCGAAACTGCCAGCCGGACATGCGCGTCTCCTCGTCGCCGAGGTTGGTCGCGTGTATGCGGATCTTTACAAAGACGTTGTCCGGGACGGTATCCTCGTCGCCCTCGTGGGTTCCCTCGTACTCTACGACGTACCGCACGGGCCCCACCGTGACGGGCTCGCCCACCCCCACCCTGGCCACGTCCGGCTGGTACTCGCCGTAAAAGTAGTAGAGGGCAATGCCCATCGAGGCCACGATGGCGGCCACCACGACGACGATTCCGGCGCTGATCATGCGCCGGCGGGTCGGGCGCGCGTATTTAGAGCGTGCGCGGAGGGGCCGCGCATGCCCCAATGTCCGCCGTACGACCCCCCCGTGTCCGGCCCCGGATGGGCCGCCCGGACGGGCGGATTTGCGCGCAGGCTTGCCCCGATCCCGGCAGTGGCGAGGGGTTTAGCTTTTAGGCGCAGGCCCGAAAGCGGCCACATGTCGAGCTGCGCAACCGCCATTGTTCTGCTGGTGCCGCGCACATGCAGGCGCCGGCGTTAAACCCCCCGTCAAACCGGCATTTTCGACGAGGCGTCCCACAGGCGTGGATCCTCGTTTGGCCTGGGGGGGTTTAACGAATAGGCGTTGGCGTCTAGCGCGCCGGCTATCCACTCGTCCAAGAGGTCGCCGGCTATCGTAATATGGACGATGCGGCGGCGCAGGTCGTCCTTGGTGAGGCGGGCCGGCGAGAATATGACGCACTCTATCACGGCCACGAGCGTGTCGTATTTGTCGAGCGTCCCGTCCATCCCCGCATAGGCCCTGTCCAGGCTCGGTATCTGATCGAACTGCTCGGTCAGCTCCTCGTAGAACGCGCGCTTGTCGGCAGCCCGCAGCCGCAGGAACACGCCCTTTTGGCGGGCCGAGAACTTGCAGGTCGAGGATACTGCGAGTATGCCCGGGTCGCGCCGCGGCCTGTACACCTCGATGCGGTTGCCGTGCCGGCCGGCGTGGTCCATGACGAACTTGAACGACTCGCCCGACTTTGACACGGGGCGGAAGGGGTAGTTGAGGTCTGCAAGCCACCGCCTGACCATCGCCTTTAGCGTCTGGACGTGCAATGCGCCCGCCCCCTGCTGGCCGCCCAATATATGGCTCGCCGGCACAATGTTTCCAAACTCGGGTTTTGAAACATTGGGCGCAGGGGGGGGCAGCCGGCTACCCCGACACGCCGTAGTCGAGCGCGCTCAAGACGGCGCCGAACTGCGCGGCAAGCACCAGGTTCATGGCGATCGAGACGACGGTCAGGGCGATGCCGAGGTACAGGCAGTTCTTGGCCTTTGCCGGATCGTCGGAGCGGAGGGCAAAGTACGCAATGATGCCGCCGATGATGGACAGGAAGATCGGCAGCAGGAACCACCAGTTGGAGCGGCGGCGCTCCGGCTGCGGCCGCCACGACGAATCGTTGTAGTCCATGGGCGGCCGCCGCGCGGGGGCGTTATGTGCCTGTCGGCGGGCGGCCAGGGACTGGGCCCAGGCGGGGGCCAGTGATCCCAGCCAAGGGGTCGACACTAGCAACGATAATTTTGTCTATACTAGGATGAAAATAATGTTTTGATCTAAATAATGTTGTATAATAGATATTTCTACTATAAACATGATAATTTTCAAATATAGTGAATATAATCAATACAATGTATTTTTATTTGGCTATAGAGATATGAATAGTATAAGGATGAAAAATTTCAATACATAGGGATCGCCCCGGATGGAGCCCGCTCCACGGCGCCAGCCGGCGCCTGCCGGCGCAGGGTGGGCGCGGCGCAGGAATCGAAGGATCGGGAAATTCGAGTCGGGGGGCTGGGCGAGGGGTCAGCACGGGCGCGTCGCCGGCGGGCCGGAGCCTGCCGGATGCCGCCGCCCCTTCAAGCGGCGCGGCCCGGCGGCGCCTGGAAGGGGCCGCAAGGCGGCGGATCGGAAAATTCGAGTTGGGATGTCCGAGGCAGCCGCTGGCGCCTCGGGAGTGCGCCTGCCGCCCGTTCCGATCCACCCTCCGCGCCCGCATTCGCGCCTCGCGCCTACACGCGGCCGCAGGATCGGGCCGGCATTCCACGGCACGGCGCAGCGTCCAGCACGAGAGTGGCGGCCGGATGCCCCTAGAAAGCAAGATATGGCGCGGATCCGCGGCGCCGCCGTTGGCCCGCAAGTCCACCCCGGCCCGCGCCGCCGGCAGGGGCAAGGCAGACAGAAGGCGCAGGGGCGGCGGAACCGCCGGCAAAAAAAGGGCCGCGGCAAAGGCAAAGCCGCCCGCCAGCGCAGTCAAGCAGGTGCGCGTAGGCGGCGAGACCGTGTACCTGCACGAGGCGTCGTACCAGGCGGCCGAAGATCCGGCCAGCGTCGACGACCCGCACACGCTCATGCCCGGGGGAGGCGATCGGGATGCGACAAGGTTGTTCAACGAGGCAGGCGCGCTCATCATGAGAGATGACCACAAGGGGGCGACGAAGCGCTACAAGGAAATCCTCGCGCGGTTCCCAAACCACTACCCGGCAAACTACAGCATGGGCGTGCAATGCCGACTTGCGGGCAAGCCTCGCAGCGCCATCAAGTACTTCACAAGGGCGATCATGGTGTGGCCGGAATACCACATGGCGTACTGGGGGATGGGGCGCACGCTGCTCGACATGGAGGAGTACGATGCGGCGCTCGAGATGCTCGACAAGGCGCTGAGCATCCAGCCCGACGACCCGCTGGTGCGCGAGGACAGGGCAGAGGCGCTCAAGGCGCTCGGCAAGCGCGGGTAGGGGCAGCCTGCCGCATGCGATGGCAGCTCGTGCGGCATGCGCCGCGGCCCGTTCGCGGCAGCCCGCCCGACCCCCTCCCAGTGCAGGGGTGCGCGGCATGCGCCGGCCCCGGCATGGCCGGGATCAAGGGCGTGGACGGGCACGGGATCGCGCCCCCGAAGGAGAGCAAAGCGTGATATTGCGCCGGCAGGCGGCCGGCGTGTTGGCCAGAGTACCCGGCGGAACAGGGGGCAAGGGCGGCGCCCCCAAGGCGGACGCGGGCGGCAGGCGGAGGAAGGGCCGCGGCGGCGCAGGCGGCGGCAGTCGAAGACGGGGCGCCGCGGGGGCGCGGCCCACCGACACCATCCGGCAGGTGCGCATAGGGGGCCGCCCCATGCCAGATGCATGCGACGGAGATACTCGCCGATCTTGACGACCCGTACGCAAGCATTCCCGGAGGCGGCGACGAGGAGGCGGCAGGCATGATCGGAAAGGCGGGGGCGGCCGCCATGAGAGGGGACCACAAAGGGGCCAAGAGACTCTGCAAGGCGGTCCTTGCGCGCTTTCCGGATCACTACATAGCAAACTACAACATGGCCATGGACTATCGACTTGAAGGCAAGCTGCGCCGCGCCGTCAAGTACCTCGAAAGGGCGATCAGGATATGGCCGGAGAACCATATCGCGCACGCCGGACTAGGGCGCGTGCTGCTCGACATGAAGCGGTACGACGAGGCGCTCGAGGCGCTCGACATGGCGCTGGAGCTACAGCCCGGAAACCGCCTGGCGCTCGAGGATAGGGACGAGGCCCTCAAGGCGCTGCGCCGCGGCAGATGACGGCAGGCAGAGGATTGGCGGCGGCCGCGGGCTGCGGGCATGGCAGTCCATCCCGCCGGCACCTGTGAAAAAACCGTGTCGGGGGCGGGGCGAAGTTGGGAGTAGACATCTGGCCCAGCGCCGCCGCAGGGAAACAATGCCCACGACGCAGCAGCCTGATTTGCCCCATTCAGGCAAGGGGAGCAGCGCCCGCGCGTTTGAAGGGGTCGATCCACATCTCCTCGCCCGGGGTTTTTCATACGTACAGGATCCAAAAAGCTCTTCGCAGTCTGTGATCTTTCGCCACCCGCTACCCCGCCGCGGCGGGGATCGGCGGGGCGGCCGCCGGATAGCGCACCGACGACGCCAGTTCGGGCCGCCATTGCCTCCCCTCGAGTGTGTACTTGTCGCAGTCCAGGACGATGCCGATCTCGGGCGAGGTCATCTCGTCGATTATACCGCGGCAGTACTCGGTCGAGCGCCCTGCCGTCCGCTCGCCGAGCCACGTGACAAGATTCTCAATGCTGTACTTCATATGGCTGAATATGATCAGGTAGGTGGCCGCCCTGATCCAGTGGGCATCCTTGCCGGCGAGCAGGCGCAGGAGCCGTTCCCCGTCAAAGCCGTCCGGCAGCGGCGGCGCATTGCCCCCAAGGCCGGCCCGAGCGCGCGGCACGGCCTCTTCGAGATCTTTGTAGAGCCGCTTCGAGTACGGGCCGTTCAGGAGCTTGTCGTCGAACACGTACCCGTGGTCCAGCCCGAGCCGGCCGGCTATGATGGTGCAGTGGAGCAGCATCCCGAGCTCGTCAAGCTTCTGGTCCTCGTCCGCGGGCGGAGACATACGGATCACCCCTCCGTCGATGAGGTGGCGCACGAACGCTTCCAGCATGGGAGGCGGCGCACAGGGCTAGGTATAACTGTTTGTTTTACAGCGATCCTCGCCCGCATGGGCAGAATCAAGATTCAAGCGTCGAGTTGCGGCGTGGTTTTGCTGGCCCATGGGCGTCGGCGAGCGACCTAGAGCGCGGGCCGAGGCGGCGGATCACGCCAAAGGAATCTGCAGTGCGGCGCGGCGGATGCCGCGGCCCCCGCGACACACAGTGAAGAGCAAAGATCTGCTGCAGTGCCAGGCCGCCCCGCTACCCTGCCGCGGCTGTGATTGTCGGGGCAACCGCCGGATAGCGCACCGACGACGCCAGTTCGGGCCGCCACTGACACCCCTCGGTCGTGTACTTGTCGCAGTCCAGGACGATGCCGATCTCGGGCGAGGTCAACTCGTCCACTATGGCGCGGCAGTACTCGGTCGAGCGCCCTGCCGTCCGCTCTCCGAGCCATGTGACAAGATCCTCGATGCAGGGCTGCATATGGCTGAAGATGATCAGGTAGGTGGCTGCCCCGATCCAGTCGGCGTCCTTGCCGGCGAGCAGGCGCAGGAGACGTTCCCCGTCAAAGCCGTCCGGCAGCGGCGGCGCATCGCCCCCAAGGCCGGCCCGAGCGCGCGGCACGACCTCTTCGAGATCGTCGTAGAGCCGATTCGAGTTCGGGCCGTTCAGGAGCTTGTCGCCGACCACGTACCCGTGGTCCAGCCCGAGCCGGCCGGCTATGAAGGTGCAGTGGACCAGCATCCCCAGCTCGTCAAGCTTCTGGTCCTCGTCCGCGGGCGGAGACCTCCGGATCACCCCTCCGTCCATGAGGAGCCGCGCGAGCGCTTCCAGCATGGGAGGCGGCGCATAGGGCTAGGTATAACTGTTTGTTTTACAGCGATCCTCGCCCGCATGGGCAGAATCAAGATTCAAGCGTCGAGTTGCGGCGTGGTTTTGCTGGCCCATGGGCGTCGGCGAGCGACCGGGCGCGCAGGCCAAGACGGAGGATCGCGCCAAAGGAATCCGCAGTGCGGCGCGGCGGATGCCGCGGCTCCCGCTACACACAGCGAAGAGTAAAGATCTGTTGTAGTGCCAGGCCGCCCCGCTACCCAGCCGCGGCGGGGATCGGCGGGGCGGCCGCCGGATAGCGCACCGACGACGCCAGTTCGGGCCGCCATTGCCTCCCCTCGAGTGTGTACTTGTCGCAGTCCAGGACGATGCCGATCTCGGGCGAGGTCATCTCGTCGATTATACCGCGGCAGTACTCGGTCGAGCGCCCTGCCGTCCGCTCGCCGAGCCACGTGACAAGATTCTCAATGCTGTACTTCATATGGCTGAATATGATCAGGTAGGTGGCCGCCCTGATCCAGTGGGCATCCTTGCCGGCGAGCAGGCGCAGGAGCCGTTCCCCGTCAAAGCCGTCCGGCAGCGGCGGCGCATTGCCCCCAAGGCCGGCCCGAGCGCGCGGCACGGCCTCTTCAAGATCGTTGTAGAGCCGCCTCGAGTACGGGCCGTTCATGAGCTTGTCGTCAAACACGTACCCGTGGTCCAGCCCAAGCCGGCCGGCTATGGCGGTGCAGTGGACCAGCACCTCCAGCTCGTCGAGCTTTTGGTCATCGTCCGCGGGAGGCGACCGCCTGATCACCCCTCCGTTGATGAGGTGCCGAATGAACGCTTCCAGCATGGGCGGCGGCGCCTAGGGACACCATATAACTCTTTGCTCCTGCCAGATCGCCGTGCCTGCTGACAAACATGGTCTTAAAAGGTTATATACTTCAGGATTTCCTTGCCGGCATGGTCGTTGTCGTGTACCTAGACACATGGTTACAGAGGGCCCACGTGTCGAAAAATTCCAGCGAGCGGCGCGATGCGGCCCGTCTGCTTGCCCGGCTCCAATCTGGCGTCTATGTCGTAAAGGTGCCTCAGGTGATCATCGGCGAGGCGGTCGCGACCGTAATGAGGGACTACGACCCAGACGAGTGGGAGGAGGTGGTAGGCAGGATGATGGATGCGATCGCAAGCGTGGCCGATCCGGCCACCTGCCTTCCTCCCCTGAATACGGCGGTGGTCGAAAGGGCAGATCAGCTAAAGGCCCGCATCGTGAGACTGACGGACACGGACGCCCTCTTGGCCGCGCAGGCGCTGAGCGACCCCCTGGCGCAAAAGGTGATTACAAGGGACCACCTCCTCGGCAGCTCGGACATTCTCAAAGCCGTGGTTCGCGAGATGCTGGAGAACGGCGAGAGGGAGTTTTCCCTCAAGTTCGACGACAGCGCGTAAATCCGAACGGCCGCGGGCGGAGTGCAAGTCACCCCTTCGAGTCTGGCCGGCGCGGCCGACGCATGCGTCCCGCGGCGGCGCCAACAGCACCCCGCACGATACACATTCCGGCCGAACTTGTGCCGTGCCTACGCACCGCTCCCCTACACCGCCGCGGCTGGGATCGGCGGGGCGACCGCCGGATAGCGCACCGACGACGCCAGTTCGGGCCGCCACTGACACCCCTCGGTCGTGTACTTGTCGCAGTCCAGGACGATGCCGATCTCGGGCGAGGTCAACTCGTCCACTATGGCGCGGCAGTACTCGGTCGAGCGCCCTGCCGTCCGCTCTCCGAGCCATGTGACAAGATCCTCGATGCAGGGCTGCATATGGCTGAAGATGATCAGGTAGGTGGCCGCCCCGATCCAGTCGGCGTCCTTGCCGGCGAGCAGGCGCAGGAGCCGCTCCCCGTCAAAGCCGTCCGGCAGCGGCGGCGCATCGCCCCCAAGGCCGGCCCGCGCACGCGGCACGGCCTCTTCGAGATCGTTGTAGAGCCGCTTCGAGTACGGGCCGTTCGAGAGCTTGTCACCGACCACGTACCCGTGGTCCAGCCCGAGCCGGCCGGCTACGAGGGTGCAGTGGACCAGCATTCCCAGCTCGTCAAGCTTCTGGTCCTCGTCCGTGGGCGGCGACCGCCTGATCACCCCGCCGTCCATGAGGAGCCGCACGAGTGCTTCCAGC
This sequence comes from Cenarchaeum sp., assembly GCA_965242695.1. Taxonomy (GTDB): domain Archaea; phylum Thermoproteota; class Nitrososphaeria; order Nitrososphaerales; family Nitrosopumilaceae; genus Cenarchaeum. The sequence goes on from CBDESU010000001.1 coordinate 1,017,061, forward strand.
ATGGGGCGGCGGCGCCTAGGCATTCCATATAACCCTTTGCTCCTGCCAGATCGCCGTGTCTGCTGACAAATATGGTCTTAAAAGGTTATATACTGTAGGATTCGGTCGCCGGCATGGTCGTTGTCGTGTACCTAGACACATGGATCCTGAGGGCGTACGTGTCGAAAGATTCCAAGGAGCGGCGCGATGCGGCCCGTCTGCTCGCCCGGCTCCAGTCGGGCGTCTATGTCGTAAAGGTGCCGCAGGTGATCATCGGCGAGGCGGTCGCGACCGTAATGAGGGACTACGACCCTGACGAGTGGGAGGAGGTGGTGGGCAGGATGATGCGGGCGATCGCGGATGTGGCCGATCCGGCCACCTGCCTTCCTCCCCTGGATACGGCGGTGGTCGAAAGGGCAGATCAGCTAAAGGCCCGCATCGTGGGACTGGCGGACACGGACGCCCTCTTGGCAGCGCAGGCGCTGAACGACCCCCTGGCGCAAAAGGTAGTCACAAGGGACAGCACCCTCACCGGCTCGCACATTCTCAAAGCGGTGGTTCGCGAGATGGTTAAGAACGGCGAGAGGGAATTTCGCCTCAAGTTCGACGACAGAGCGTGAATCCGAGCGGCCGCGGGCGGTGCCGGCGCGCAGAGGGGCGCGAGGGCCGCCCCGCATGGTGCGCCATCCGGGCCAGATTGTGCCGCCCTACGCACCGCTCCCCTGCCCCGCCGCGGCGGCGATCGGCCGGGCGGCCGCAGGATGGCGCACCGCCGATGCCTGTACGGGCCGCCACTGCTCCCCTCGAGTGTGCACTTGTCCCAGTCCAGTGCGATGCAGATCTCGGGCGAGGTCATCTCGACCATGCCGCGGCAGCAATCCTGCGAGCGCCCGCAGACAGCCCGCCGCCGGCTTGGCCGTGGATTCGGTAGCGGGCCGCATGTGACCAAATATGATCAGGCAGGAGGCGGCCGGCAACGCACCCTGACCCTGCGGCTGGCCCGGCCCGAGGCCGGCCCCCGTGCCGCAAGGCCGCCGCAAGCGGCCATCAACGAGGCGGCCGCGGACGCAATGCCGCGCTTTGGCACCGCAGGCCAGGCAGGGGCGGCAGGAGCGTGCCGGCGATCGCAGGGTGCCATTCCGCCCACGGAGCCGGCGGCTGCGCCCTGACTTTTGCCGACCTGCGGCGCATCGGGCGCGGCCCTGACAGCTTGCGAGCGCCGCCCATGCCGAGCCGGCCCGATCGTCGGGCAATGCCGCTCCGTCCACATGCACGGGGGCTACGCGGCGCCCTTGCGAGTTCGCCATGGGGCATCCGCGGCGGCTGCAAGATCCCTGGATCGTGCTCTGCGCAGGAGCGCCGGCAGTCGCCTGCCCAGCACGGTCCCCGCCACGGCCGGCGCGGCGACGTATATTGCCGCATTGGCGGCGATCACGGCCGCCCCGAGCGCAAGCACGTGCGCCTCCGATCCCTCCTCGGCAAGCGCCATTATCGAGAGCGTCGCGAGCATCGGGGACAGGAGGATGCGCACCGCATCGCGTACGGCCGCGTTCTCGCGCTCCAGGTCGGCCACGGCCGGGGCGAACGCATAGTACGCCGAGTTGAAGGCGGCCATGAACGATGCGCCCGATGCGGTCGAGAGGACCGTCCCGTCGCGTATCTCGCGGAGGTGCTGCACCTGCGCGGCGAGCTCGGTGCCGTGCGCGGCCGTCGCGATCAGGCAGCCGCCAGAGTCGTCAGCTGCATCGTCGCCAGTGGGCGCAGCTGGCGGCTGCATGTCGTCCTGCGCGACAGGCTGCCCGTCGCCGGCATCGGCCGGGGCATCCGGCCGCGGATCTGCCGGCTCGGCCGGCGGCTCTGGAATCTCCACCTCCTGCGGCGCGACAGGCTGCCCGTCGCCGGCATCGGCCGGGGCATCCGGCCGCGGGTCGGCCGGCGCCGCCTCGTCGCCCGGCATCGCATCGGCCGGGGCATCCGGCCGCGGGTCGGCCGGCGCTTCCTGCTCCATGTCCCGCTCCGGCTGGCGCGGCTCTTCGGCAGGCTCGCCGTACGCCCTGAAGACGGTCTCGCCCGTGCACTGCCCGCCCGTGCGCACGGTCTCGGATACGGTAGACACTCCCCTGCCGTCGACTGCCACGGCCCTGATCGACATTATCGGATCGCTCGGCAAGGGGGCCTCGTAGACGACGCGGCCGTCCGGATGCGGCCCGTCGCCCCTTTGGGCTGCGACCGTGCCGTCCGACGACAGGACGCTGACGTCGGGGGTAATCCCAGAGTTGACCGTAATCCGCAGCGTTCCCTCGTCGCAGTCCCATGCGGCCGAGTACAGGATGACTGCGCCGCCGCCCTGCAAGAGGCGCCCGCCGCCGCCTCCACCTCCGCCGCCGCCTCCACCTCCGCCGCCTCCGCCGAAGAACTGCCCCTGCGGCTGCACGACGGCGACGGGATCGACGACCGTTGGCGGCGCGGATGGAACGACGAGGTTGGCCGTCAGCCTAGAGGTGGCCGTATAGGTGGTGTCGGCGCCGTCTCCGTCTCCGATGCCCTCGCTGTCTCCGATGCCGGTGCCGCTGTCGCCGGCGACGATCGCCGTGCCGAACCTGGTCAGGTGGTACGTGTGCACTGCCACGCCGTCGGCGACGTCTAGCAGGCACTCGCCGGCGCCGTCCAGCTGCGCCGCCACGGCGGCCGTCTCGTCGTCGTCGCACTCGGTCGTAATCGGGACGACCGCGCCGTTGGTGTTGTTGACGTAGAACGCCTCGCTTCCCGCGGGCGCGCCCGCAAGCAGTATGCGGATAGGCGCATCGAATGCAATGTGCGTGCGGTTGTCGCCGATCTCGTAGACGCCGCCCACCATCACCCGCGCGGCGTTGTCGATGCCGAGGGCGTCCGCGACGGCCTCGGCGCTCGGCCGCATGTCCGAGGCGAACATGTCGAGCAGGCCGTCGGCCGGCACGTATGTCGCGGTCGTGTTTGGTGGCACGGTCACCACGGCAAACGACGACCTGATCGTGACCGCCTCGGGCGGGAACACCACCGTGTTGGCGGCCACATCGGCCACAAGGGGCGCCGAGGCGAGGGCCGTGACGTTGATCGCCGCGCGCGCCTCCCCGCCGGCCTCCGTGACGTCGACCTCGCGGACAAAGCCCTGCGGCGTGATCTCTACGACGGGCATCGGGCCGGACGGGCTCGACACGCCGCCGGCCCCGACGGGGATCGAATCGCCAGTGAATGCGTACCGCGTGCGGTCCGAGGTAGCGCCCTCCATGTCCGCGTTGACCTCAATCGCGCCGGTCTGCGTGCGGTTCACGCCCGGGCCGCCGAACGTGACGGTGTGCATCGCGGTGCCCAGTCCCCGCACGTCCGCTTCGGACTCGGCGGCAAGGCCGCCGGGCCCCGTCACCATTCCGTACACGGGGCCGCCGTGGCCTGCGGGCGGGCCCATCGGCTGCGAGTATGCGACCACGACGGTGTTGGGCCCCGTAAACTGGGCGCTCGCAGTAGCCGCGGCCGGGACCAGCGGCAACCACTGGACGCCGCCGGCAAAGCGCGATGCATCCGGCGCGTACCCCGGGTACGCGTTGTACCTGGCATCGAGCGTGCCGGCCGCATCGTTGCGCACCAGCACGCCAGTGTTGTTCTCGTGGACGGCGTTGTCGTTGAACCGAACGTCCTGCCCGTCGGGGTGCCCGATTGCGTGGTTTGCCGCCCCGGGGCCCCACGGCGCATCGTACGCATCGCCGCGCACCTCGCACACGTCGCCGCATATGGCGAACGCGCCGTTGCTGTCCGATATCGTGTTGCCGCTTGCCAGCACGTTGTCGGTCGGGCCTAGGGCGCCGCCGTCGCCGGGCTTTACCAGTATCGCCGCCTCGTACCCGGCATCCAGGCTGCCCGAGACGCCCGACAGGTAGTCAAAGTCCGCCTCGCTGTTGGCGCCGGCGATCGTATTGCCCGCAATGTCGACCCCGTCCGAGCCGCCCCCGACTACGATCGCGCTGCCCGGCGTGTTGCGTATGTCGTTTCCCGACACTGCCACGCCGCGGCCCTGCCCGATCTCTATCCCAGTGCCGCTCGTGCCGTCGATCATGTTCGAGAGGAACCTGGCATCGCTCACCTGCACCGAGTTCGGGCTCTGGCCCGTGTGTATTGCGGCCCTGGGCTCGGCCGCTACGGGGTACGTCCCGATCCCCGAGAGGGTGTTGTTGGCCACCGTGATCCGCTCGACGCGCCCGTCGGCGGCGCCCCCGATGTCTATGCCGCCGGGGCACGTGTTCGCAATCTCGTTGCGGTTTAGCGTGATATCGGCATCAACGCTGCGCCACGCTGACACCTCGACGACGTAGTCGTAGACGGTGCACGCAATGTCGCGGAACGCGATGCCCTCGACGGCGGATCCCCCGTCGCGCACGAGCAGGTGCGATGCGCCGGTGAACACGACGCCGCCTGGCATCCCGGACGCCGACTTTATCGACAACGCCTTTTCGCCGAGGCTCAGGTCTACGTCGACGTACGTCCCGTCTGGTATGACGACGGTGGCGCCGTGGACCGCATCGGCGACGAGCAGCTCGGGTATGGAGCGCGGCTTTGGATCCACGGTGTAGCCCATGCCACCCGATCCCGGCACCACGTGGACGGGCCCGAACTCTGTGCCGTGCTCGGCCGCGCCGGCGACGACTGCCGATCCCGTGCGGCCGTACAGCGGGGCGCTGGCGCCGGCAGATCCCGCGCCAGCGACAGGCACGTCCGTGCGGGCGGCGATCTCGCCGGTCGCCGCATCGTACGCCACCAGCCCGAGGTACCGCCCGTCGTCGGGCCTTGCGACCGCGTAGAGCACTCCCGAATCGGCGTCGAGCTCGATGTCGACGACGTCCCACTCGGGCTCTGCAAAGTGCCTGACGAGCTCGGGGTCGGGGCTTGCCGCGGACGCTGCGTACGACGAGATCGTTCCGTTGAACCAGTTCACGTACAGCATGCCGTTCGCCGCATCAATGGCCATGTCGCCGGCCGCAAAAGACTCGGCGCCGGCGGGCAGGATGGACGGGTTTGCGTGTATGTCCAGCGATCCGGCCCGCGTATAGTTTGGCGTGAACATGCCGTCCGCGCCGGTAAAGTTGAGTGCCACCAGGCCGTACGTCATGTCCAGCGTGCGGTTGTCGCCGTCGTCGGCCAGCGCGTACGCTGCCGCCGCGTATGCGATCCTGCCCGTAGTGTCGACTGCCATCGCGCTGATCCGCGCACCCTGCGCGAGAGACGCGCCGGCGTCCAAAGACGGGGCCTGCGCGTCCGGCATGCCGCCGTCCCCGAGCTGGACCGTCAGGATTCCCTCCAGGGTCGAGACGTACAGCCGCTTCCCGTCTGCATCGACTGCGAGGGCATCGTCGAGGCGCGGGTTCGTCTCCGAGCCGTCGTCCTGGCCGGCGATCTTGAGGATGATCCTGCCGTCAAGCACCTCGCCTGTCATGCCGTTGATCGTCAGTATGAACGCCTCGTCGTCGATCGCCGATGCGTTCTTGTGGTACCAGGGGGCCGGCCAGTCGTCGGTGCCCCTCGTGTCGTGCGCGAGCACGTACGCCATTCCGTCGCGCGTGTTGGCCGCAATGTCAAAGATGTACGTGTCGTTGTTGCCGATCCTGTGGGTCCCCACGGCCGAGAACCCGTCGCTTGCGTTCAGTATCGAGACGACGGACGGCGAGCCGGGCGAGGCGACGTACATCAGGCCTGCCGTCGCATCCATTGCCGCAAGCCTAGCGCCCGTGCCGCCCTCGGCCCCCAGCAGTGCCTGCGGCAGCGCGAACGTGCCGGTGGCCGAGTACGAGCAGTCCGCCGGCATGTCGCACGCTCCGTTGCCGACCAGCATCGGCACCATGACCTGGATGGCGCTCGAGCCGGCCAGCGACTCGTCCGAGCCAGGCCCGGGCAGTTCCAGAATTGCATTGTTCCTGACTATATCCGTTATAGTCCCGCCGTTGAGCCGAAGCGCGTCCGTCCCCGTATAGTCCAAGTCGCCCGACATGTCGCCGTATGTCGGATAGTATGCAAACACGAGCGTGTCGGTGTTGTCGCCGCGCACGTACACCGCCTGGCGGTCGGCCTCTCCCGTCTCGAGCGCAATGGTCGGCGTGCCGCCCGCAGTGCCGACGCGGACCGTCTCGTTGAACATGACCTGCACCTCGATGAGCTCGTTGATCCCGTACGTCCCGTCCGCCGAGTCGGACGCCACCCGCAACACGATCGGCTTTGCCGTGTCGGGCATTCCGATCGTTATGCCCCTTGCGGACAGAGCGCCGGATGAATCCGTCGCCGGCAGGGTCAGATTGGCATGCGTGCCTGTGTTCATGTCGGTTATCATGCTGCCGTCGCCGGCTGCAAGCGACGACCTGTTCACGTAGTTGAGGCCGGCCGAGCTGTCGCCGTCGGCGACCGTGTAGCGGAACGTCAGGACGGACGCATCGTGCGACCGCAGTGCAAGAGCCTTGTCCTCGGGGCCAGCGTCTATCGTAAGGGTCGGCGTGCCGGATACGGACACGGGCTTTGTGAATACAACCATGATGTCGATCGACTGGCCGGCGACATAGCCGGTGCTCAGGTTGCCCGACGTTACGCGCAGGATGGACGGCGCGGCCTCGTCGCCTGGCGCCAGAGTGAACAGCGGCTCGTACAGGACCGAGCCGGCGGGATCCTGCCCCGACGCAGGCGTCTCGGCCTTGAACAGGGAAGATTCCGGCTCGTACCCGGGATAGTAGTTGTACCGCGCGTCGAGTGCGCCGCGGACGCCGTTCTCTACGAGGCGGCTGTCGTTGTTGTCCATGTGCACCACATTCCAGTTGAACCGAATGTCCTGGCCGCCTAGTCCCAAGATCGAATCGACGCCGGGCCCCCACATCGCGGCATACGGCTTGTTGCGCAGCGGCCCGCTAGTCGCAGTGTAGGCCTCGCACTCGGCGCCACACACTGAAAAGGCGCCACCGCTCTGCGATATGGTATTGCCCGTCACGTTTACGTTGTCCGTATCGCTGAGGCGGTTGCCGTCGTCGGGCACCACCAGTATGGCCGCATCCTGCGTCAGGTTGCGGCTGTCCTCAACGCCGCGCAAGAAGTCGTGGTTGGGTGCGTACGAGGCGTTTGTTATGGTGTTGCCCCGCACCGAGATTCCGTCCGAGCCGCCCCTCACCCAGACCGCGCTGAGCGGGATGTCCGCAAACGTGTTGTCCGACAGGTCCAGGTTCCTAGCCTGCCTGACGTCGACTGCAACACCGGCCACCCTCTCGAACGTGTTTGACGAGATCTCTGCATTCCTCATCTCCACAGATCTCGAGTGGACGCCCGTCTTTATCGCGTTGCGCGGCTCGTCGGGCACGCCGTCGTAGTGCCTCGCGTTGTACCCGATGTCCCTAAAGGTGTTGTCGGCTATCAGCACATCCGACGCGCTACCCTCACGGTTGAAGCCGCCCGACAGGATGCCGCCGTAGCAAGTGTTGTCGAATACGTTGTCGGTTATGGTGATGTTGCTGTCGTGCGAGCGGTGCACGCCCACGTTGATGACGTACTCGGAGAGGTAGCCGTTTGTGCGGTCGACGTTCTGCACCTTGTCGTGGCATGTCGTGTCGCGGAACGTGATGCCCTGCACGGCCACATCACTGTTGCGTATGAGTATGTGCGACGCGCCGGTGAATACGACGCCGCCCTGCCGCCCCGACTCGGAGCGTATTGTCATGCCCTTTTCGGTCCCGCCCGCGTTAGTCGTCAGGTAGACGTCGCGGTATGTCCCGTCCGGAATGGAGACTACGCCGCCGTCGGGCACCTCCCTAGCCAGGCGCTCGGGAACCGACTCGGGCCGCGGGTCGATTACTGTCAGATCTGGCCCAGCAAAGCCGAGTGCGTACACGATGCCGGTGTCAAGACTTCCGGCACCCATACCTGCCGGAAGCGCGGACGATACAGCGATTGCATCTATTGCGGCATCTGCACCGCTCCAGCTAGGCCGGTCGACGACGGCTATTCGAGCCCCGTCGGACGTGCGGTACACGCCGATGTTTGTGGATGTGACCCAGTACAGCAGACCGCGCCTCTCGTCCAGCACAAGATCTCTGTTGGCTCCGGTAGTGCTCTCGAGATGTCCTCCGATTGTCGGGAGGCCAGCCGCTCCAGAAGTGCGGTTTTTTAGGTCGTACCATGCAAGCGTCTTGTTCTGGAATAGTGTGAACAACTTGTCGTTACGGTCGTCAAGGACCATGTCGTGGGCATTGGCACTCTGGTCAGACATGCAAGCGCTGCCGGCACACAGAGCCATGCTGTCGATCGTCGTATAGTTTGGATTGAACTGTCCACCGCCCCCAAATTCCAGTGTGTTCAGGGCAAATATGCGATTACCCACCGCAGTGTCCCAGTACATTGTCATAGCGTAGGCAGTGGCGTTTTGTGCCGTCGAATTGATGGCTATGGATGATACGTACCAAGCGTTGTAGGTGTTCCGCCATCCCGTTCCGTCCCCACTTCTCCCGTACGGCAGGAGAACGGGCGGCTCGGCAGTTGCATTGACCACCAGTATGCCGTGCGCATTTACGGATAGGGTAGAACTGTATGTCGAGATATACACCAAGCCGTGCTTGGAATCTACATGCAGCTTGTCGGGGTTTGGGCTCTGCAGTGTCCCATCATAATGGTACGGAGCAGTCAAAGTGACATTGCTCAACGAACCACTAGCATTCATTATGTGCAGGTACGTGGTGTCCCCATAGTCCGTCGCCACGTACAGGTCGCCCGTCTTCGTATTGACGGCCATTGCCTCCACGGGGTTGCCGGGAGCGCCCGGAAAGGTCGCGTTGAGGATCATCGGGTAGCCGGGGCGGCCCGCATCGTACACTGCGACCGTGTTTTCGTACGCGATGTACAGCCTGTCGTTCACGGGATCGAACTCGATCAGCCTTGACCCGCCGGACGGCCCCGTCTCGGGGCGCTCCACTACGGGCAGGTCGGTAAAGCGGAATATGCAGTCTGTCGGGTCTGGCGCGCAGTGGCCGTTGTCGTACTGCTGCGCGTGCGCGGCCGGAGCCACACCGTCCAAGAAAGGCATGCCTGCGAGGGCGGCAACGGCGATCGCTACTACGGCCACAATGGGCAATGCGGACGGGACGGCGTATCTGGCCTGTCTACAGGGCCGCACTTGCGTCCCCCCCCCCCCCGATCATTTGGCGCGCCGAGAGAATATGGGTATAAAAAGCATCCCCGCAGCCTCAAAACTTGGGCAAGGGTCTGTGGAGCTGTGCAGTGGCGCGCAGCGTGGCACAGGCAGGGACCGCGGCCGGCTGATCATCCCGCGCTTGACGGGGTATGGCGGAATGGCCCACGTCCAGCCCGCGCGCCTCTCGCCTCTCCCCCTGCACCCCGTCCGCGTCGACGGCCACGTCGACGGCCGCGCCGCCGTGTGATGCCAGCGGGCGGGTCGAACCTGCCATGGCCCCCGACAGGGAAGGGGCCGCTGCCAGGCATGGGCATGTGGCCGATGTGTCGCGCAGCGCCCAATCAAACGCATAAAGGCGGCACGCCGTGCACGGGGGGCATGGACGGCGCAAAAACGGCCGCCGGCGCAGATGCGAACGCGCTGTGGGCGGCGGCCGCCGACGCAAGGGCGTGGAATGCTTCCATGCACGATCATGCGGCGTGGGTGGAGCGCAGGAAGGCATGGGCGATCAAGGCCGATGCCGACGAGTCGATGAGGCGGGCGGGCAGGGCATGCAGGCGGGCGGGCAGGGCGCTGGACAGGATGGACGCGGGAGCGACAATGAAGGTGTCGGCGAGAGTGAGCCAGGCCGCCGATGCGTTGGAGCGGGCGGCCGATGCGTTCAGGCGATCGTCCGAGCTTAGCAAGGCGGCAGGAGTGGAGCTGTTGCGGGCATCCAGGGCACATGTGCGCTCCGGCAAACGCGCCGGAGCCGAGCGCATCCCGGAGGCGGAGCTGTTGCGGGCATCCAGGGCACATGTGCGCTCCGGCAAACGCGCCGGAGCCGAGCGCATCCCGGAGGCGGAGCTGTTGCGGGCATCCAGGGTATACGCGCGGGCCGCCGGCCTGCGGCGTGGCGTGGCCGCGGCCAGGCGGGCCTCAAGGTCGTACGACCACGCGATAGCTGCGTCCGATTTGGCCATCATCGCGCTTGACGGGACGGAGGCGCTCATGCGGGATTCCGTCAAGCTGGCAGAGGGCGCAGTCAAGCTGGCAGAGGGCGCGGCAGGGCAGCCCGATGCGGGCATCGTGTGGGACGGCATCCGCAGCGCGCTGTCGTCGGCGCAGGACGGCCTGCGGGGGACCTCGGACTGGGCACGCGCGCTGTCGGAGGCGTCGGAGGAAGATGCGGGCAAGGCGGAACGGCGGGCGGCGAAGGTGCGGAAGCGGGCGGCCGCCGCTGCCGAGCGCTCGGCGGCAAGGGCGGCCGCCGCTGCCGAGCGCGGGCTGGACGACCCGGGCGCGCAAAGGGCCGCGGCGGCGTGGAACAAGGCCAGGGCGGCGGCCGGCAGGGTTGACGGGCGGCGGGATGCAAAGGCAGTGGCGGTCGAAAGGCGGCGGGCAGGTCGGGTCGCACGGGGGCGCCGCGGCGGCGACACGGGCGGCGGCACACATGATTCGGCATGACAGTTTGTTTCGCCTCGACAGTCGCCCGTACGGGCCAGATCAAGATTCAAGCGCCGGCGAGCGACCTGGCGTGCGGTCCGAGGCGGAGGATTGCGCCAGAGGAATCCCGGCGGGCGGTGCGGCGGATGCCCGCGGCCCGCGGCGGCGCACGGCGATGGGCAGATCTGCGGCAACGTCTGGCCACCCCGCTACCTTGACGCGGCAGGGATCTGTGGGGCGGCCGCGGGGTAGCGCACCGACGATGCCAGCACGGGCCGCCACTGACACCCCTCGGTCGTGTACTTGTCGCAGTCCAGGACGATGCCGATCTTGGGCGAGGTCAACTCGTCGACTATGCCGCGGCACTGCTCGGCCGAGCGCCCTGACGCCAGCCCGCCGACCAGCTCGGCCAGGCCTTCGGTATCGGGCCTCATATGGCTGAAGACGATCAGGTAGGTGGCCGCCTTGATCCAGTCGGCGTCCTTGCCGGCGAGCAGGCGCAGGAGCCGTTCCCCGTCAAAGCCGTCCGGCAGCGGCGGCGCATCGCACCCGAGGCCGGCCCGCACACGCGGCACGGCCGACTCGAGATCGTTGTAGAGCCGCTTCGAGTACGGACCGTTCGAGAGCTTGTCGTCAAACACGTACCCGTGGTTCAGCCCGAGCCGGCCGGCTATGAGGGTGCAGTGGACCAGCATCCCCAGCTCGTCAAGCTTCTGGTCCTCGTCCGCGGGCGGAGACCTCCGGAGTAGCCCGCCGTCCACAAGGAGCCGCACAAGCGCATCCAGCATGGGCGGCGGCGCCTAGGCATTCCATATAGCCCTTTGCTCCTCCTAGATCGCCGTGCTACTGGCAAATATGGCCTTAAAAGGTAATATACTACAGGATTCGGTCCCCGGCATGGTCGTTGTCGTGTACCTGGACACATGGATCTTGAGGGCATACGTGTCGAAAGATTCCAAGGAGCGGCGCGATGCGGCCCGTCTGCTCGCCCGGCTCCAGTCGGGCGTCTATGTCGTAAAGGTGCCGCAGGTGATCATCGGCGAGGCGGTCGCGACCGTAATGAGAGACTACGACCCCGACGAGTGGGAAGAGGTGGTAGGCAGGATGATGCGGGCGATCGCAGATGTGGCCGATCCGGCCACCTGCCTTCCACCCCTGGATACGGCGGTGGTCGAAAGGGCCGATCAGCTGAAGGCCCGCATCGTGGGACTGGCGGACACGGACGCCCTCTTGGCGGCGCAGGCGCTGAACGACCCCCAGGCGCAAAAGGTAGTCACAAGGGACCACCTCCTCTCTACCTCGAACATTCTCAAAGCGGTGGTTCGCGAGATGATTGAGAACGGTGAGAGGGAGTTTAGCCTTAAATTCGGCGACAAAGTGTAAAGCCGAATGATTTGCGTGGGCGCCGCCGCGAAGGGGGGTTTGTAGTCTCTCACCCCAGGCCCCCAGCCCACCGACAGCGTGTACAGCCCATGTAAATCCGTCAGGAATGGCGGATCTTCATGACCCGCGGCAGTGCGGAGACGATCCCGCGCGGCTCGCAGTTTCGGATTCGCCTGCCCCCTTCCCGTATGCCGCAGGCGCAGGCGGCACCCACTAGGGGCGCAGGGTGGCCCGCCATGGTGGCCCGCCATGGTGGCCCGCCATGGCGCCTGCCTCGCGCGGCGGCGGCATGTCAGGCTACGCGAGGGCGCCGTGTGGTGGCCGCAGCGCGCGGGCGGGGAGAGACCAGACGCGGTGGCAGAAACGATGTGGGCAGGGGCGGCCGGTCGCCTGGCTACCCCGGTACGGCAGGGATCTGCGGGGCGGTCGCAGGATAGCGCACCGACGACGCCAGTTCGGGCCGCCACTGCTTCCCCTCGGGCGCGTACTTGTCGCAGTCTAGGACGATGCCGATCTCGGGCGATGTCATCTCGTCGACTATGGCGCGGCCGTAGTCGATCGAGCGCTCCAGGATCTGCTCGCCGAGCCACGCGACAAGATTCTCGATGCTGGGCCGCATATGGCTGAAGACGATCAGGTAGGTGGCCGCCCTGATCCAGTCGGCGTCCTTGCCGGCGAGCAGGTGCAGGAGCCGCTCCCCGTCAAGGCCGTCCGGCAGCGGCGGCGCATCGCCCCCAAGGCCGGCCCGAGCGCGCGGCACGGCCTCTTCAAGATCGTCGTAGAGCCGATCCGAGTTCGGGCCGTTCAGGAGCTTGTCGCCGACCACGTACCCGTGGTCCAGCCCGAGCCGGCCGGCTATGAAGGTGCAGTGGACCAGCAGCTCCAGCTCGTCAAGCTTTTGGTCCTCGTCCGCGGGCGGAGACCGCCTGATCACCCCGCCGTCCATGAGGAGCCGCACGAGCGCTTCCAGCATGGGGCGGCGGCGCCTAGGGTTCGGTATAACTGCTCGCTTTGCGACGATCGTCGCACGCATGGGCGGGATCGGGATTCAAGCGTCGGCGTGCGGCGCGGCTCCGCCGGCCCATGCGTGTCGCCGCTCGCCTGCCCGAGCACGGCTCGCAGGTGCGTCACAGCGCACTCGCCCGCATTCCCTAGGATGGCTGTGGCCTTTCCCGCCTCGCTCCGGTCCTGCGCTCGGGACGGAGAGCCCCCTCCCCAAGGCTTTTACCGCCCGCCCACCGCACGCCCCGCGTGGAATCGGAAGAGGACGCGCAGCGCGGGGCCAGAACCAGCGCCGGCGACGATGCCGCATCCGCGCCGATCGCCAGGCTGCTCGCCGAGAATAAGCACGCCGAGGCCGTCGCCGCATGCGACCTCGCCCTGGCCTCGAACCCGGGCCACATCTACCTCTCCTCGGCGAGGGCCGCCTCGCTAAAGCATATGGGCCGCCTGAAAGAGGCCGCACGCGCATTCGAGGATCTCGCAAAGCTGTGCCGCGCCGCGCTCGACTCGGATGCCGGCGATGCGGATGCGGCGGGGCACATGGGCCGCGCCCTGCTGGCGCTCAACCGCTACTCCGAGGCCGCCGAGGCGGCCGAGGCGGCCATCAAGGCCGGCGCGTCCGGCGCCGAGATGCGCGTCCTCAGGGGCCGCGCCCTGTCCGGCACGGGGCGGCACGAGGATGCGCTAGAGTCGCACAGGGAGGCCGCGCAGATCGATCCGCGCAGCGCCGCCGCGTGGTCCGGCGCGGCCGCCGCGCTCAACGCAATGACGCGCCACGCCGAGGCCGCGACGTACAGCGAAAAGGCCGCGCGCGCCGAACCGGGCAACCCCGTCCTGCTCGCGAACCTCGGGGACATGCTGCGCATGGGCAGGCGCTACGCAGAGGCCGCCGAGGCATGCGACAGGGCGCTTGCAATCGACGGCGCGTGCACCGAGGCGCACGAGGCCAAGGCGCGCGCGCTCCTCGAGCTCGGGCGCGTGCGCGATGCGCGCGTCTGCTGCCGCGACATGGTCCGCGCCAGCCCGAAGAGCGCCGCCGCGTGGGCCGCCAGGGGATCCATCCTGCACGACATGGGCCTGCACAAAAAGGCCCTCGGGTCGGCCAGGCGCGCAATACGGACGGACCCCGGCTCGGCCGGCGCGCACGAGCTTAGGGCCAGGATCCTAGAGGCGATGGGGATGCCCGAGAGGGGCGCCGAGGCGTGCGACAGGGCGATTAAGGCCGACCCGCGCGGCGCTCTGGCCCGGGCCACAAAGGTGCGCCTGCTCCTGAGCATGGGCATGCATGCAGAGGCGCTAGAGTGCGCCGACGAGGCCGTCAGGCTAGACCCGGGCTCGGCCCGCGCGCACCTTGCCAGGGCAGAGGCCATGATGGCGCACCGGCGGCTCGAAGAGGTGGCGGCGGGCGCGGCCAGGGCCGCCAGGCTCGACCCCTCGATGCACAGGGCCCACGCGGCCGGCGCGGATGCGCTCTGCGCGCTCGGGAGGCTCAAGGAGGCGCTCGAGCGCGTAGACGAGTCGATCCGGATCGATCCGGGCGAGCCATACCCGCACATGGTGAGGGGCACGATCCTGGTCCGCATGGGGCGCCGCGCCGAGGGGATCAGGTCGTACGACAGGTCGATCGAGTGCGATATCTCGTACACGCCCGGCTACGTCATCAAGGCCATGATGATCGCGGCGGAAGGAAGGCGCAAGGAGGCGATCGCATGCTGCGATGCGGCCCTGGCAAACTGCCCGCCCGGGCCGGCCGGCGACTACGGCCGCATGATGGCCAGGAGGCAGAGGGAGGAGATCATCCGCGGCGGGAAGGGCTGAGGGCGGGGCCGGCCTGGAATGGCGGGCCCCGGCGGCGGGCGGGGGCCGAAAGCCATAAATTGCACCGGTGCGGCCTCGGCGCGTTGGCGCAGGAGGCGGAGCAGGAGCGCAGGCCGGCGGGGCGGGGCGGCGGAGTGGGATCCGCGGCATCCGCCCTAGAGGAACAGGAGTCGGGGGAGCAGAAGGTAGAGGTCGCGCACTGGTACATCGATCAAGACCTGGTCGACGACTACCTGTCCGTTCCGCATGTGACGACCATCCACGACATACTGTTCGAGATGGATCCTAGGTACGACGAGATGGTCATACGCAATGGCATCGAGCACGGCGGGTACCGGACGGCGCTCGATGAACTCAAGGATCCTCCCCCGCACCATCCGCAGGGAATCTATGTCGTCGGCTACCGCGCGCGCATGCTCGAGCGCCTCGGCAGGTACGAGCAGGCAGAGGCGCTGTACCGCAGCGTGGTCGAAGAGCTGCCCGGGAGTCCTGTCGCCCACCTCGACATGGCAAGGGTGCTAGAGCAACTCGGCCGCGGAGAAGAGTCGGCGGCCGAGGTCGCCCGCGCGGGCAAGTTCATTCCAAACTATCGCAGGGCGTTCGAGGCCGGCATGCACCCCGACCCGCGCCAGCTGGATCCCTCCGCCGTCCCGCTCCGCCTGATCATACCAATGTCCGTAATCTCGGCGGCCGGAACGGTGCGCTCGAGGGCAGAGCTCTCGGCGGCATCGCTGCTCGTGCAGTCCGAGTGCGGGCTCGACCTGTACCCCCAGGCGGCGTCGCGACTGCCGGGCTGCGCCGGCCTCGGCGCCGACATGGGGAGGTTTTACCACCTTGTCGTCGAGGATATCGTCTCGTACCCGATAAGAGGCGAGCCGACGTACTACTACGACCTCACCGACAGGGGGATCGACATGGTGCGCGAGCTCGGCGAGCGGGCGGACGGGAACGAGGGAGGCGGCGGCGCGGCGCGCATCGCCGCATCTGCGCGCCGCATCGCCGGCATCGGCGCGTATGCCATTCTCGAAGAGGCCTGTCGCGGCGCCGCGGCCCGAGCCGGGCGCGAGCGTATCGGGCGCGCCGAGGCCCTGGCGGGACTGCGCGGGACGGCCGAGCGCATAATCGGCGAGATCGGCAACGGCATTGCGTTTGGCGGCAATCATGCGGCCGTGCTCGAGACCAAGGCCAGGCGCATACCAGACATGCTCTCGCAGGCGCGCGATGCGCCCGACGCGCAGTGGGACGTGGCCGCCGCCCTGGGCGGCGACATACTGGGCCTGTGTGCGCGCATCGCGTTCGACCAGCGGCCGCACCCGAGGTCGTACGCGCTAGGCCCCCCGTACCCCGACATCCGGGATCTGTACACTCTGCTCGTCGGGTACTGCAGGGAGAAAGGCATTGCCGAGCCCAGGATCGAGGTGTTGAAGATCGAGGAGCCTGCGCCCGAGAGTATCGAGGAGATTAGGCGCGACATGCTCAAGGTGATAGCCGGGTCATGATCGTCATCTTCGACACGAACGTCTGGTACGCATACCACATGGACTTTATGGCGGTGAGCAGGGACGGGCGGGCCGTCAGGGTGCGGCGCCGCAACAGGGACGCGGTGGTCGCCGCGGTCGACGGTGCGATAGAGTCGGGGGAGGTTAGGATTATAGATACTGTCGCAGTTGAGGTGCGCGGAGGCATGGAGGATGCGTTTAGGTCGGCTGCCAAGTCGGCCAACCCCGAAGCCGTTTATGATGACGAAATTGCAGAGGATGCACTGGCAGGGTTCATGCCGCTGTACAAACGCTTTCGCATTCGCGACTACAAGGACTACCTGGACGACATCGAGTGCATGTATATTGAGATATGGCGCGATCCAAGGATGGCCGGCGCGGTGGACCGGCGGCGGCGCATCAAGGAAAGGCACGGGCACGGGTCGGCGCGCCCCTCGCTGGCGACGCATGCAAGGGACTTTGCGATACTCTCGACGGCCGCCTACATGGCCGCGCGGGGGGAGTCGGTCAGGCTGGTCACATTCGACCACGACATTGTGGAGTTTGCCGATGCGATCTACGAGCGGTTCGGCGTCGTCGTAGTCGACGGCGCAGGCCTGCAGCTGTAATCCCGGCGCAGCCAGGCGCGCCGCCGATGCGCTAGCCACTGCCGCGCTCGCGCCATCCTCGCACCGGGGGGTTTTTCCAGCTCTGCGGCGGCCTGTGCACGCTCGCGTGCGGCCTCCCAGGCCGACTCGACTTCCCGGCAGGAGCCCGCCCGCCCGCCCGAACCATGGGCCGCCTGCGCCGGCTGCCAGGCGCGGCGGCAGAGCGCCGAACATGCCGCATGCTCTGGCCGCGCAGTCGCATGCCCAGAGCCGCTCCCGCGCCCGCCCGCGCCCCGCCGCCCTTTGGGCACGCGGCGCCGGCCGATGCGGCGCCTTCCCCCGCTCCGATCCCTGCCTCCGGACTCGATCGCCGCGCCCGCCGCGTCCAAGGTTTTTACCGGGCGCGCCGCGCCCGCCGCGCGTGGGACGCCGGCGGTCGCGGACGGGGATCGGGCCCCACGCAGGCAAAGCCAGCGACGGCGAAAACGCCCTGTCCCTGCCGATCGTCGAGCTGCTCGAGGGGCAGAAGTACGCCGAGGCCGTCGCCGCATGCGACCGCGCCCTGGCCGCGCACCCGGGCCACATCTACATCAGCTCGGCAAGGGCCATCTAGCTCAAGCACCTGGGCCGCGACGAAGAGGCCGCGCGCGGGTTCGAAGAGCTCGCAGGCCTGTGCCGCGCGACCCTCAAGTCTGACGCCGGCGATGCAGAGGCGGCCGAGCACATGGCCCGCGCCCTCCACATGCTCGGCCGCCACGCCGAGGCCGCCGTGGCGGCAGGGGCGGCCATCGAGGCCGGCTCGATGGGCGCCGAAATGCACGCGCAGAGGGGATGCTCGCTGTCCAATGCGGGCCGCCACGAAGAGGCGCTCGAGTCGTGCAGGGCGGCAGTCGGGATCGATCCGCACGACGGCGGCGCCTGGGCCGCCATGTCGCGCGTGCTCAACAGCATGGGCCGCCACTCAGAGGCCGCATCGTGCAACGCAAGGGCCGCGCGCGCCGAGCCGCGGGACGCCGGCCAGCTCGTCGGGCTGGGCTACTCGCTGTACAAGGCCGGCCGCCACGCCGAGGCCGTCGAGGCGTGCGACGGGGCCCTTGCGATCGACGGCGCGAGCGCGGATGCGCACGCGGCCAGGGCGCGCGCTCGACGCGCTCGGACGCCGGCGCGATGCGCTCGCATGCTGCCGCGACATTGTCCGCGCGAACCCGAAAAGCGCGACCGCGTGGACCGCCAGGGGGTTTGTCCTGCAGGACCTGGGCCTGCACAGGAGGGCCGCCAGGTCGCTCGGACGCGCGATACGGCTCGACCCCGGCCTGGCCGAGGCGCACGAGCGCAGGGCCAGGTCGCTCGGCGCCATGGGGCGGCACAAGGAGGCGGTTGCGGCGTGCAGGGCGGCCGCTGCCGCCGACCCGCGCAGGGCATCGGCGCGCGCAGAGCTGGCGCGCCAGACCTTCGAGGCCGGCCGCCACGCCGAGGCGCTCGGCCTGGCCGACGAGGCCATACGCGCCGATCCCGGCAGGGCCGATGCGCACCTGGCCAGGGCCGAGGCCCTCTTGGCGCTCAAGAGGTACGAAGAGTCGGCGGCAAGCTCGGCGGAGGCGGCCAGGATATACCCTCCCATGCACAGGGCCCACGCGGCAGGGCCGACGCCCTCTGCTCGATCGGGCGCGATGCGGAGGCGCTCGAGTGCGCCGACGATGCGATCCGGATCGAGCCGGACGCGCCGTACTCGCACATGGTAAGGGGGACGGCCCTGAGCAACCTCGGGCGCCGCGCAGACGGAATGCGGTCCTGCGACAGGGCGATCGAGTGCGATGCCTCGTACGTGCCCGCCTACCTTTCCAAGGCCATGGACCTGGCGATGGACGGCAGGCGCGAGGATGCGATCGCATGCTGCGATGCGGCCCTGGAAAACTGCCCCGCCGGGCAGTCCGGCCGCTTTGAGCGCGGGATGGCCACGAGTGCGAGGGAGATGGTCAGGGACTGGCCGTACGGCGCGCCGTACGGCGCGCCGGGCGATCGCATCTAGCCCGACACGGACACGTCCGGCGAGGCGGACGGCGATCCCGGCGAGCCCCGCTCGGGCGGGGACATGTCTGCCGCGCCGATCCCCAGCGCCGCATCCCTGCGCCCGCCGCCGTAATAGCGCTGCGCGCCCGCGCCCGATCGCGGCGACCGGCCAGAGGCAGGCGGCGGCAAGGGCGCAACCAGCGGTTAAATACGCGCATCCTCCCGCCATCCGCGTTGGGAAGGCTCAGCAGATCCAAGCGCGAGAAAGAAGAAAAAAGGCGCCACGGCGGGGGGCGCCGGGCGCGACGCTCATAGAGATTGCAGAGGCCCTGCTCGTGACCATGCTCCGAAAGGACGGCAAGGACGAGCGATCGAGCCTGGGCAATCCAGACGGCTCGATGATCAGCTCCGAGTGGACAGAGATGCAGTTCAACTACGACGGAAAGCGCCGCAGGCTGTCCGTGCCGTCGGTCGTCCTGCGGGATGCCGGCCACGACTTCCAGCTCGGCTACATCTACGGCACGCTGGCGCAAAAGGTAAGGCCCCACGTGCGCAGGTGCCCGGACTGCGGCAAGCTGCACGAGCCGACGTACGGGTTCAAGGGGAGCACCCTATACAGGGCCGACGGTGACGCCAAGGACGTCGGCTGCTGACGGGCGGCAGGGGCTAAATATGCGCCGCATCCGGCCGCGCGCAGCGGGGAGGCTCGGCAGGTCCAAGCGCGAGGGCCGAAAAAGGGGCGGGGAGGGCGGCGGCGGCCGCAAGGTCGTAGAGCTCGAGCCCATGCCGCTGATAGAGGTGGCCGAGAAGATGCTCGAGATGTTCCGGCAGATGGACGGGAAGACGGCGCCGCATTCCGGCCCGAAGGATCCCGAGGGCGCTATGGTGGGCATCGAAAAGTTCGACTGCCGCTTCGCCTACAACGGCAAGGGCCGCAAGATATCCATGCCGAGGGCCCTGCTCAAGACCGGCCGCGACTTCCAGCCAGGGTGCGCCTACGGCATGCCCCTGCAGAGGATCAGGCCCCGGATGAACGTATGCAAGGACTGCGGCAAGGTGCAGGATCCGCGGTTCGGGTTCGGGCACGGTGTGATCATGGATGCGGTGCCGAGTAGCCACCGCGACGAGTAGACGGGCGGCGCGCGCCTGGCCCTACAGCACCTTTGCCGCGGCCTTTTCGGCCCTGCCGGCGGCCGCCATGGCCCTCCTCCACGCCTCGGCGGCCTCCCGCGCCTCCGGCAGGCCCCGCTCGCGCGCGGCCGCCGCCGCCGACCGCTCGGCCTCGGCGGCCATGTTCCTTCGCAGATCCGCTGTCATCCGCTCGTCGTCGACGGCCCGCCTGGCCTGCTCCATCGACTCTGCGCACTCGCGCCCCGCCTCGTCCATCATGCCGGCAAGCATGGGCTCCATCGCGCCCATGTCTGCGCCGATCCCGTACCCGTCCTCCCCCCACCGCGACGCGCCGGCGGCCCACCTGTCGGCCTGCTCGCCGAGCAGCCCCGCGCCAAGCCTCATGCGCCTTGACAGCATGGCCGAGCCGCGCGAGTTCGTGCGCGTCTTTTCCGCAAGCCCCGACGCGAGCTGCCCGTGCATGCCGTCGGCCGCATGCCCGTACGCGGCGGCCGCCTCGCTGTGCTCGGCCGCGGCCGCCCTGCTCAGCCGGGACGACCGCCTGAACGCGACCGCCGCTCGCCGCATCGCCGACGCGCCCTGCCTGATCGCATCAAGCGCCCGCCCCATGGCCTCTGCATCCACGCCCTTGCGCGGATCCACCGCCTGGCCGGCCGCCTCGGCGGCGCGCCTTACGGCATCCTCGGACTCGGCCTTGGCGGCCCAGCCCTGCCGGTTCGCCTTTGACATCGCCCGCGCGTATATCGCCGCGGCCCACATCCTGGCATCGGCCGCGGACCGCCACACGACGGCGGCCGCCGCATCCCGCCCGCTGCCGCCCATGCATGCCGGCCCGCCCGCGGCGCCTTTATGCCATTCGATCCGCGGCGCGGGCAGGGGGAGGCGGCGGAGGGGGAGGCGGGGCGCCGCTGGCAAGTCTGCGACTCGGGGGCGGCAGAGGCGCTAGGAGGGGAGGAGGCAGCTGCCGCTGGACGGCCGCAGCAAGGGCGTGGCGCAAGGCCGGAAGGGCCGTCAAGAGGGGCGAATCCCGCGGAGCGGCACGCCGCGCGCGGGCGCTAGGGGAAGGCCGGATGCCCTTGTAGACGTCCTTGCGCGGGCCTGCTCGTACGACGGGGATCTTTCGCGCGTCGTTCCATGTGCGGCATGCGATCCCATACGACCCCGCCTTGTCCCTGCAAAGATCTCGGCCGGCCGTTCTGCTCCCCCTGTGCGGATCCTTGCAAAGCAGTCCATCATTCCCGTGTTATCCGCTTGCGCATTTCTGGACGTGTATCCTTGATGCCCCTGCGGGCAACACCGCTGAAAAGCGCTTCGTACGTCATGAGCAGAACTCTTTCCGCATCTGTTCGTACGTGTAGCATTCGCCTCTTGCCATCTGGAGCAGGCCCTCGTCGATCTCCTTTGCATCCTCGCCATCGAACGCGCCGGGCTCGTCTGTGTTGACCAGTCTTACTATGTACTCTCCCACGGTCTCGCCGCTGGCCCTATCGTCCCCAATCCCCTCGAGAAAGGTGCCTGCAAAGCTGGGCCCCGGCCCGGCCGTCCCGCCCCGTTCGCCGCGGCAGGCCGCCGCAGAGCCGCTCGAACCAGGCGCCCGGCGAATGGAGTCCCCATCCATGTCGATCTTTGAGGCGCGCAGGAGGCATTCCAAGACGCGGTCGAGGGTCAGTGCATCGACGTCGCGGGGCAGCGCCCTAGTCAAGTGGCCCCTGCTCTCGAAAGAGGCCTGCATGGATATTGCCCGTTCCACCATTGCGACGGTATCCGGATCCGGATCGCCCCGCAAGGCCCCGCTGCTCGGCCCCGCAGCAGATGCGAAGAACGGGGCGCCGGCCGGGCGCCGGCGGGCGGGATTCCCCCCGCCTGCCGTCCGCAGCCTGAACTCTACGACCCCGCCTGCCCTGCCGTCCGCATCAGCCTCTACCCTGAACTCGTGCGAGTCGTACTCTACACGTGAGTTGAACACCAGGGCATCGCCGTCCCTTGTAAAGCACAGGACGGCGTAGCCATCCTCCCTTGAACGGGCCAGGGCAAGGCCGTCGCAGGACGCGCCCGGGCTCCCGGATCCTGCGCGATCGGAGGCCTGGACCATGTGCACCGTGCCGGCGTCGGGGCCAGCGCCCGCATGTCCAGAGTGGGAGCCGGCCGGCCGCACGAGTACCATGCACCTGTTCCTCCTGCTTGCGCGCATGCATCCGTCCGCCGGCACGCCGTACATGGCATGCAGATCCTCGTCGCTGAACCGCTCGCCCGGCGCGGGCACCGTGACGGCCGTGGCAACCCCGGGATCAGGTGCGGCGCTCGGCTTGCGGGCAGTTTCCCAGAGTGCGCCCACGGAGCATGGCGGCAGGCCCGTCTTATAGCCCATATCCTAGGCAGCTGCATGCACGCCGGCATCGGCGGCATCCCCCTCCTACCCGCCCTTGCCGCCCTTGCCCGAGGCCCTGTCGACGGCGGCCATCGCGCTCTTGAGCGCCGCGGCGGCATCCTCAGTCCCGGGGCCCGAGCCCGCGCGCGCCGCATCCGCGGCAGACTGCCCGGCCGCCTCCTTGACCACCCTGAGCATCTCGGCGGCCTGCTCCTCCCCCTCGGCCAGCCGCTCGGCCTCCCTGGCCGCCGCCGCGCTCTCCTGCTTCGAGTCCCCGAGCAGGTCCGACCGCGCAGCGGCCATTATCATGCTGCCGTCGCCGCCGCCGAACTTGGACTTGCCCTTGCCCCACAGCGCAATGACCGGCGCCCACCTGTCGGCCTGCCGGCCGAGCACGCCGGCGGCCATGTCCGCCTCGGCGGCCAGCTTGTCGGCCTTTCGCGCCATTCCGCGCGACATCGCCGCCTGGCTGCGCACGGTCCTCCTGTACACGGGCTCGTACGCATGCACGTACGCCGCGGCCGCCTTCTTCTGCTCGGCGGCCGTGGCGCGGCTCGCATCGGCCGACCTCCTGAACGCCGCGGCCGCGAGCCCGTTCAGGTCAGCGGCATGCCTGATCTCTTCGATCGACCGCCCGATCGCATCCCCGTCGATCACGCCGGGCTCCCCGACGGCCTGCCCGCATGCCTCCGCCGAGCGCCCCATCGCATCGGCCGCCCTGGACTTTGCCGCCCACGCCTGCCTCCGCTCGGACATCATCGCCCCTGCGTGCAGCGCCGCGGCCCACATCCGGGCATCGGCGGCGGCCCGCCATACGAGGGCCGCCGGGTCGGACTTTTTGCCGCCCTTGGGCGGCGCCTGCGGGCGGCGCGCCGTCGGCGCCGCCGGCGCGTCCGGCGCCGGTTCGGCTCCGTCCTCCGCCGCATCCTCGTCGTCCGCGGCGCCGGCGCCCCGCCGCCGGATCCTCTCGTCGTCCGCGGCAGCCCTGCTCGCCGACTCCATGGCGTTCATCCATGCGGACACGGCCTTTTCCGCCTCGGGCTCCGATCCCGCAAGGGCCGCCATCGCGGCGGACCGCTTGGCCGCAGCCTCGGTCATCTCCCGCGCCGTCGCCGTCAGCCGCTCGATCTCCCTTGCGCGCTCGACCTTTTCCTCCATGCCCTTGTAGATCTGGCCGACGGCGTCGAGCAGCTCGGCCCGCAGCCGCGACAGTCCCGACGCGTCCGCGCCGCTCCCCCCGCCGGCCTCTGGCGCTGCCGCCGCCGCTGCCAGCGCGTCGGCGATCGGCCTGACAGTCTTTGCCCCGCGGGCCATGTCCGAGGCCTGCTTGGATGCAGTCTCGGCGTACTCGCTCGACATCTTCGCCCGCTCGGAGACGTCCCTGGCCTGGCCCCTCGAGGCGCCTCGCCTGTACAGCCTGGCGGCGCGCCTCAGCTGCGACACGGCCGCCTTGTTGTACCGCGACGCGCGCACGTACGACCTAGAGGCGCGCCGCAACAGCGCCCCGACGCGCCCCGCCGCCTCTGCGGCGCGCCCCGCCGCCTTGGCCCTCTCCCGGCCGCCCGCTGCCGCCGCCTCGGACGCGGCCTCGGCGACCGTCTTCATCTCGCCGCCGGCCTCGGCCCTGGCCGCCCATCCGTCCACGCTCGCCGACCACGCCGTATGCTCGCGTATGGTCGCCGCCCACGCCCTTGCGTCGCCGGCGCCCCTCCACGCCACGGCCGCCGCATCCTTGCCCTTGCTGTCCATGGCCGGCGGCATTGCGGATGCCAGGACGCTTGCGGGCACCGAGGCGGCAACGTCGCCGGCCGCGTCCTCTTCCCCGCCGCCGTCCACGGGCGGCGTTCCTAGCGCCGCAGCGGCGCCGCCGGCCGCGTCCTCTTCCCTGCCGTCCATGGGCGGCGGCGGCTACACGCTGCCTTTATGCCGTTCGATCCGGCCCCGCCGGAGGGGAAGGGGGCGCCGCTGAGGAGACGGTGCGCGCCGGATCGGCAGGGCGCAGCCGGCGCGCGCGGATGGCATCGGCGCCGCGGGCGCCGGCGAGATCCGCGCCTGCCGCTCGGATGATCTCTGGCCGGCGGACTGCCTTGGAGACGGCGGCCGCAGGAGGCTTGCGGTTGGATGCGCAGGCGCCCTTGCATGATCGACGGGACGCGCGGCGCGGAGGCAGGGCGCCTGCGGGGCGCCGATGCGGGCGCTGCAGGCTTTGCCCGGGGCACGCGCTCGCCTGCGACAAGGCCGACGCCGGGCGCGCCGCCGCGCATGCGGCGCGGCGGCCTCTGCGCATTCCGCCGGGCCGGCTCCGGCCGCGCAGCCCCTATGCCTTTTGATCGCCGCCGATGCCGCGGGCGCCGCCGCGGGCGCCGCCCTCTCTTCTCTTCCTGATCCTCTCGTCGTCCGCTGCCGCCTTGCCGGCGGCCGCCATGGCCTTTTTCCAGTCGGCCGCGGCCCTCTTGGCGCCCGGCTCGGCCCTTGCGCGCGCCGTGCCGTCGGCCGACTCTTTGGCGGCGGCCCCTGTCAGCTCCCGCGCCATCGCCGTCAGCTGCACCGCCTTCCCCGCCCGCTTCGCCATGTCCGTCGAGGTCTTGCGGTAGCGCCCGGCGACGGCGAGCAGGTCGGACCGCATCGACGCCATGTCCGGCGCAGCCGCGCCGCCGCCGTCCGCCGGCGCGGCCGACGCCATGGCCAGCACGCCGACAAACGGCTCAAACGACTTTGCCATGCGGTCCAGCTCGGCCGAATGCTTGGCCGCCGTCTCGGTATACTCGCCCGCCATTGCCAGCCGCTCCTCCACGTCCTTGGCCTGGCCCCGAGCGCCGGCGCGCTCGTACGCCCTGGATGCCCGCCTCAACTGGCGCACCGCCGACCCGTTGAACCGCGACGACCGGTCAAGCAGCCTCGAGGCGAGCCCCATCCGCGCCACGACGCGCCGCATCGCCTTGGCGGCCCGGCCCAGCTCCTCGGCGCTCGCCGCGCCCTGCGCCCCGGACGGCTCGGACGTCGACGTGGCGAGCAGCCCTAGCGCATCGTCGGACTCTGCCTTGGCCGACCATCCCTGCTCGCTGGCCGACCAGGCCGTGTGCTCGCGTATGGTCGCCGCCCACGCCCACGCATCGCCGGCGGCCTTCCATGCCAAGGCCTCTGCATCGGGTTTGCCCCCCATGCGCGCCTGCGGCCGCATGCCGCCTATATGCCGTTCTACCGGCCCCGCCGCGTCCGGCTCGGCGGCGCATCCGGCGCAGGCGGCCAGAGGGCGGGCCGGGGGCCGCGCCCCGGGCTCTTCCCCGCGCTTCGCCCCGTCCCCTGCCGGCGCTGCGGCCGCCCCTGCCGGGCAGGATGCCGGAACGCGCGGTGCACCATGTGCCCAAGGCCGGCATCAGACGTAGTGGACGGACAGATCCTGCCCCATGTCCATATACATTGACACCAGAGTACTCCCTTCATCCCCCTCTTCGTCCAGTAGCGCATTAGGATTGGGGCACGGGGCACAAGGGCTGGAAAGCAACGACGGGGGGCAAACCTTGCAAAGCCCATCTTTTTATAGAATCCTACCGCATCCGGCTCCGAGTTGGCAAGCACTACGCGGCATCCAACGTCTGTGGCCATCTTGGTTGCAAGGGAGATTGCAAAAGACACCATGCGCCTTCCCACTCCATTCCGCTCGTGCCGCTCGTCGGTAGCCAAGCGTGCAATCACATGGGCAGGCAGGTGTCCATAAGCGTCTATGCCCAAGCCGGCCTGTTGTGTTTTGCCCACATGTCCCATCGCCAGCATCATGTACCCCACGATTTTGCCGTCGTGCAAGGACCAGTACATGCGTCCCATCCTTTCCTGGCGATCATATATCGACTCAATGTACAGGTATTCGGCAAACTCGGGCCTTCACCGAAAGTCGACGGGGATGCGCGTCTCGTCGGCCTTTGCCGCTTCAAGGCCATGGTCCGCATGGCATTGCCTCCTGATCCATGCCGGCAAGACATGCGTTCATGCATCATCCTGTGGCTCGGTCGGGCTTCGCGCCTCGCCTTTTACTGCGTTGCGCCAGGACGGCGCTCCCGACGGTGTGCCGAGTCTTGGAGGGGGAGGTATGCCTCTTCCTTGACGGCGCTCGCGTCCCTGACCGGCGTACGACGGGCAAGTTCCAAGGCCCTCTCCACGGCCCGAACCTGCTCGGGCGTCGGTCCGCGCCTGATGGCCGCCATGAACTCGTCCCACGCGTCCGGATGAAGCGGCGGTATGGCGGGCATTACCATGGCAGGCAGGACATGATGTGGATGCTATAAACCATCAGAGGGGCCGCGGTGCGGCTAGGAGGGGCCGCGGTGCGGCTAGGAGGGGCCGCGGTGCGGGCCGGCCGCTGTCCGCAGCCCCTGCCCGCCGCCTCTGCTACCCTGCCCCACAGGTGCCGCCGCGCGTGCGGGCCGGCAGGCCGATCCCCGCCTCGGATTCCGCCGGGCAGTCTGCCGGACCCACACCCCTGCGCGCCTCAACCGCCGCCGCCGCCGCTGCGCTCCGCGGCGCCGCCCCGGGCGGCGCGGGCCGCATGCCGCCGCCGGATCCTCTCGTCGTCCGCCGTCGCCCTGCCGGCCGCCGCTACGGCCTTTTTCAGCGCGGCCGCGGCCGCCAGCGCGCCGGGGCTGGAATCTGCGGGCGCCGCGGCGGCGGCCGCGGCGGCGGCCGCGGCAGTCTGCCTGGCGGCCGCCTCGATCACGTCCCTTGCCAGCGCCGTCAGCTGCTCGCCCTCTCCCGCCTGCTCGGCGAGTGCCGCCGACTTTTTGCGCTCCCGCCCGGACATGGCGAGCATGTCGCCGATCGACGACGCCAGCTCGGCCGCCCTGCCCGCGACCATGTCTGCCGCATCCGGCGAGGCCGCGGCCATCTCCAGCCCGCGGGCAAGCGGCACGAACATCGCGGCCCCGCGATCCAGCTCGGCCGACTGCCTGGCGGACGCCTCGGCGTACTCGCTCGACATGGCCATCTGCTCCGCCACCTGCCTTGCGCTGCCCCGCTCCGCGGCCCGCTCGTACGCCCTGCCGGCCCGCTCCAGCTGGGCCACGGCCGCCCTGTTGAACCTCGACGACCGGTCGAGCAGCCTGGCGGCCAGCTTCATCCGCGCCACGATGCGGTCCATCGCCGCGGCGGCCCGCCGCATCGCATCGGCGCTCGCCCGGCCCTGCGCCCTTGCCGCCTCGTCGGTCGCCTCGGCGACCAGCCTCATCGCATCGTCGGACTCTGCCTTGGCCGACCACCCCTGCACGTTCGCCGACCATGCCGTGTGCTCGCGTATGGCCGCGGCCCACGTCCTTGCGTCGCCGGCGGCCTTCCATGCGGCGGCCTCTGCACAGGGTTTGCCGCCCATGCTCGCAGGCGGGACGGGCCGCCTTTATGCCGTTCGATCGGGCCCCGCCGCGCGGGCGCGGGCAGGACCGCCCCGCCGCGTTCGGATCGGCATGCGCCAGGGCGCGGACCCGGCCGCGCCGCCTGCGCCCGCCGCCGGCGCCCTGCGGCTCGGCGCTGCGCCTAATTGTCCGCAGGCCACATCAATCGGGCTGTGCGCCCCGCATCTGCCGCCGCTGCATGCAGGTAGATATCCAGACGTGCGCGCTTTCGCGCCGCGGGCGCCGCCTCGCATGCCGCCGGGTGCGCCATACCCGCGCGCGCAGCTCAGCCGCCGCGCGCCTCTGCGCCCCGGGCGGCATGCCGCCGCCGGATCCTCTCGTCGTCCGCCGCCGCCCTGTCGGCAGCCTCGGCGGCCCTTTTCAGCGCGGCCGCGGCCGCCAACGCGCCGGGGCTGGAATCTGCTGGTGCCGCGGCGGCGGCGGAAGCGGCCGCGGCGGCGGACTGCCCTGCAGCTTCCTCGGCCGCCTCCCTTGCCCGCGCCGCCGCCTGCTCGACCCTTTCTGCCCGCCCGGCCACCTCTTCGGCCTTTTCGCGCTCCCGTTCGGCTGCGGCGAGCATGCCGTCGAACAGCGACGGCGTCTCGGCCGCCCCGCCCTTGAGCATTTCTGCCGCATCCGGCGTGGCCGCGGCCTTTGCCAGCGTGTCGGCATACGGCCCGAACGACGCCGCCTCGCGATCCAGGTCGGCGGCCTGCTCGGCCGCCGCCTCGGCGTACTCGCGCGACACCGCCGCGCGCTCCCCTGCCTGCCCTGCGAGATCCCGCTCCGCGGCCCGCCTGTACGCACCGGCGGCCCGCCCCAGGTGGGCCGCGGCCGCCCCGTTGAACCTCGACGACCGGCCGACCAGCTTGGAGGCCCGCTCCAGCCGCATCACGACGCGGTTCATCGCCACGGAGGCCATCTTCAGCGCCTCGGCTGCCGCAGGGCCCCGCGCCCTTGCCGCCTCGTCGGTCGCCTCGGCGGCCTGCACCATCGCATCGCCGGCCTCGATCTTGGCCGACCACCCCTGCACGCGGATCGTCCAGGCCGTGTGCTCGCGTACGGCCGCGGCCCGCGCCCTTGCGTCGCCGGCGGCCTTCCATGCAGAGGCCTCCGCATCCTGTCCCATGCGGCCCATGCGCGCCGGCGGGAGCGGGCCGCCTTTATGCCGTTCGATCGGGCCCCGCCGCCCCTGCGCCGTTCGGCCGCCGCCGGCCGTTGCCGCGGCCGCCTTTTACATCGGCGCGCCGCAGCCGGATCCTTTCGTCGTCCGCGGCCGCCCTGCCGGCCGCATCCATGGCCCTCTTCCACGCGGCAGCGGCCCTCTGAGCGCCGGGATCTTTTCTTGCGCCCGCCGTGCCGGCGGCCGACTGCTCGGCGGCCGTCCGGGCCAGCCTTCGCAGCGTCTCCGTCATCTGCACGGCATCCCTTGCCCGCTCGGCCATATCCAGCGACTCTTTTCGCACCCGCCCGACGACGGCGAGCACGTTCGCCTGCGACGAGTCCAGCCCGGCCGCCGCTTCCGCCGCCGGCGCCGCCCCTCCCCCGACCCAACCGGCCTCCAGTCCGGCCGCGCCCACCGCCAGCGTGTCGGCGTACGGCGCGAACGACTCCGCCTCGCGGCCCATGTCGGACGCCTGCCCGGCCGCCGTCTCGGCGCACTCGCCCACCATTGCCAGCCGTCCGGCCACGTCCCTGGCGTGGTCCCGCGCCGCGGCCCGCCTGTACGCCCTGGCGGCGAGCCGCAGCTGGCGCACGGCCGCCCCGTTGAACCTCGACGACCGGCCGAACGACTCGGAGGCGCGCCGCATCATCCCTACGGCGAGTCCCGCCGCCTCGGCGGCCCGCCGCATCGCCCCGGCGCCCGCCCGGCCCTGCGCCTTTGCAGCCTCCGTGAGGGCCCCGGAGGCCCGCCCCATCGCATCGTCCGCCTCGGCCCTGGCCGACCACCCCTGCGCGCTGGCATCCCATGCAGTGTGCTCGCGTATGGTCGCGGCCCACGCCCTTGCGTCGCCGGCGGCCTTCCACACGGCCGCGGCCGCCGTCACGTCCTGCACCGGGATCCCCATGCGCGCCGTCGGGAACGGGGCGCCTTTATGCCGTTCGGACGGGCGCATGCCGGGGCGGCGAACCGGCGCAACGGACGCCCCGATCGGCCTGTCGCGCCGCCCGGGCATGCGGCGCGCAGTGCGACCTCGGGGGCCGCGGCAGGCGGCGGCCTCAGCCCCCCGCCGCCTTTTTGGCCGCGGCCATTGCGTCGTCGAGCGCCGCCGCAGCCTCCCGCGCCCCGTCCAGATCCCGGGCCCGGCTCGCCCTGGCTGCCATGCGTTTCGCCGCAGCCGCGGCCCGCTCCAGCTCGCCTGCCGCCTCCCGCTCGTCCACGGCCGCCGCCTCGGCCAGATCGGCCCACTTTGCCCGCTCCCTGCCGGCATCCTCGCGCAGCTGGACCAACTCGGCCCTTATCGCAGCCCTGCTGCCGTCCGGCTGCATTATGCCCGTCGCACACGCGTCCGATCTGATCTTCCACCTGCCGGCCTCCTGCGCGAGCATGTCCTCTTCCCTGCCCGTCTCCTCCACCCACTCTGCCGCGATCCGCGCCAGGCCGCGCATCTCCCTTTTCCACTTGCGCGCCGCCCGCGCCCTCTTGTCCCGTCCTGCGCGTTCGTACGCCTCTGCGGCCCTGCCGTACGCGCCGGCCGCGGCGCGGCTGCGCCTCAGCGTCCGCCTGAACGCCCCGGCGGCCCTCTTCGTCGCAGCGGCCGCCCGCTCCACCGCCCCCGCAATCTCGGCCGTTGGATCGCCGGCCGCGGGCTCGCCCGCCAGCCTCTTTGCCTTCGCGACCCGCACCATCTCGGTCATCGCCTCGGCCTTGGCCGTCCATGCGCGGCCGTACGCCAAGAGCGCCGCGCGGTCGCGCGCGACCGCCTCCCATGCGGACGCGGCTCCGGCCGCGGCCCAGACGGGTGCCGTGCGATCGTCCCGCTTGCCGCCGCTGCCTTCAGTGCCGCTTGCCAATGCCCGCGCCGCCATGCACCCCGTCCTTATGCGTTGGGGCGGCCATCCCGCGGTAGGCCGGCTACTGTCGACTTGCGGCCAACATGAAGGCTACAAACGCGGCCTACTGCCATCATGCAGCCGGCCGACGCCACTAGAACCCATGTGAGGCTGATGCGCCACCCCCCCCCCCAGATTGAGAACGATTTTGAGGTCATTTGGGGGGGAGGTCTAGCGCTCGATGCGGCCGCGCTACGCGGTACGGCCCCGGCCCCCCGTAGCCTTCCTGACCGCGGCCATTGCGTCGTCGAGCGCCGCGGCCGCTTCCTGCGCCCCCTCCAGTTCCCGAACCCGCGCCGCCTTGGCTAGCGCCAGCGCCGTCGCGGCCGCGGCCCGCTCCAGCTCGGCCGTGGCCGCCCGCTCGTCCTCGGCCGCCGCCTCGGCCATCCCGGCCGAACTTGCCCGCTCCTCGTCGGCCCCCTTGTGCAGCATGGCCTTTTCGGCGAGCATTGTGGACCTGTCGCCGTCCAGCTCGAACTCGCCCGTCGCCCACGCGTCCGCGTTGCCCACCCACTTGGCGGCCCGCCGCGCCAGCATGCCCTCTTCCCTGCCCGCCGTCTTCTTCCACCGGGCCGCCTCGCGCACCATCCTGCGCACCTCCCCTTTCAGCCTGAGCGCCGCGCGCGCCCTCTTGTCCTTTCCGGCCCTCCCGTACGCATCCGCGGCCCTCCCGTACCGGCCGGCCGCCGCCCGGCCGCGCCTGGCAGCCTGTTCAAACGCCCTGCCCGCCGTCTGCATCGACGCGGCCCCGCGCCCCATCGCCCCCGCCATCTCCCTCATCGCATCCTCGACCGCGGGATCGCCCGCCTCTGCGGCCCGCCCCTTCGCATCCGCAACCTTCATCATCTCGCCGTACATGTCCGCCCTGGCCTTCCATGCGCGGCCGTACGCCGAGAGCGCCGCGCGTCCGTGCACGGCGGCGGCCCATGCGGATGCGGCGCCGGCCGCGGCCCACACGGGCGCGGCGCGATCGCCGTGCCCGCCAGCACCGTCCGCCATGCCCGCGCGGCCGTGCGCCCCGTCCTTATGTGTTAGGACGGTCTGCGTTGCCGGCGCCACCGCTACTCCCGCCACTCCGTCACCGCGACGTCATTCATGGCGCTGCTCCGGTAAGCGACACCTACAGTTTGATCGCATCGTAGACCTAGTCACACCTCCTCCCACCGCTCCCCTCGCGGCGGCCAGTATATTCAGCAGTGACCATTGTCCGGGACCAAGCTCGAAGCGTGCGCCGCGCCGCCAAGCGCAGATCCAGCACATGCGATAAGCGTAGTAGATAAGTCCTTTTTCTCTGTGCCGCAGCGCAATCCGAGATATTGGACATGTGCTCAAACGAGTCGTCCCATGCCAGCTGTACTAAACTGTCCGTCCCGGAATATTTTGGCTACCATGACCTGCACGTTATATTTATGCATCGATTCAACACTCTTGGCGATCATCCCTTCTACCCGACCGGCATCTCTTCTAGCTCTTCGGGTGCGGACTTGGTCGTCCCCGTGGATTTGATCTTGAAGCTCTGCGATTCTCCGCACGTCTCCCATGCGCAGCAGAACTCGTACCGCGGCTAACGGCAGGGGCACTCCCCAAACCGGCCAGGCCACAGTCTTTCCGCTTCTACTACATCCGGTCGTACCCAGTCGACCGCCATGTTCAGGCGCAGACGTAAACTCGACTATCCCCAAGGCGGTCAGAGGTTCTGCACCCGTGACGGGAGCTTTGAAGCCCACAGGATCCCTTGCGCGCAGGGCATGCCTGCGATTCTCCCGCCAGTCTAGCCTAAAGGGCTTCAGATCTGCCTTAGACCGACTCCCTTCCTCTGCCCTGTCCCAGGTCTCGAACAATCCCTTGCATATCTCGCCAGCCATCTTCTCCTTCTGCAGCGCAAAGGCCGCATCAAAAGCATCCCCGAAGTGCTGGTGTCCGGCCCCATACATGAGACAAAGGGCCGTCGGCCTCATGTGCCCTCCTTTGTCCGTAGCCCCGTCGGATGTCAATGCTGCCACTACATCTGCATTTGTCTTGGACAGCATCTCCGCTAGCGCCGCGGGTTCAAGGTCGTGTATGTCCTTTTTTTCGAGCCGCATGGCCCCTCCCAGCGACAGTACGCCCTTGGCCGCTGCCTCGGCCACTTCTTTGTGACTTGGCCCAGATGACGCGGCAGTCGACAGCCGAGCACGGCCTCTATCCCACCAGGCCTCTGGCTTCCACTCCGGAACCGACTCTTCAAGAGCCCTCAACAATCCGACTAGGGCCAGCGCTGCCGCCAAGCTGTCCTGCCGTAGCCCGTCCAACGGCATACCGTCACGCGCCGCCATATTTATCCAGCCCCCTCTGGCGAATACTTGCCGTCATCCCTCCTCTCCTCCCCTGATCTGCGACCGTCCGCAAGTCGTAGGATCGCCTCCATGTTAGCCAGCTTCCATGGTCCGTACCGAAGGTACGCTCGCTCGACAAGTCGACACCACCAGGGATCAAGCCCCGTGTCCCACGTGCCTGTCGGAAATGTAGGCCGGCCGTGCCCATGATGCGTCCCGATCAGCCACATGACAAGGTCTGGATCGCTTGCTCGGCCCATGCCCTCCCCGCTCCTTGCTCTTTGTACGGAAAACCACTCGTGCCTGTATCCGTCAGGCATGCACGCTAGTCTTTTGGCCGCGTCTTGCTGCCCCTTGCTACGATGATTACTCTTTGCGATCGCCGGTCGGTTTCTGACCCCCTCCTGCGTCGTCCCGTGGAGTACCGCTTGCATGATCCTCTCCCGCTTGCCAATGTCGTGTATCCGGGCGGCGATCTCAATGTCCAATGAATCAGAATCGCCTAGGCCCGACTTTTTGGCAAACTCGGCGGCAGTCCTTGCAACCCCCTCCAGGTGATCGTCAAGCGGAACGGTGCCGCCGCGCTTCCCGTCCTTCCATCCAATCGAATATTCGGAGATCATGTCGGGTGCGTCTTCAAATATGGGCTCTGCGGCCTTCCTGCATGCGGTAGGGCTCTGCGTCGTGGTAAAGGATACGCCAAATACTGTCCCATCAGGCCTCCTGATTACCTCGGCCTTTCGATCGCGCCTGACAATGTCCCTCCATACCCCTGGCAAGCCCTCCGTCCTCGACAAGATGTCGACTACAGATGAATCGTCATCCTCGTCGGCTATTGCATCGCGCAACACACTCCACACATCTCCTGTCGCCGCATTGCCGGCCGATGCGCCATCAGATCGCAGAGCGAGCTTGCCGCGCTGAACCAAGTGGGCCAGCATGCTAATGTCCGTGACAGGTTCGCCCGCATCCGAGCCTGTCCATCCATACTCGTCGCACCCACGATATGACGATGGAACGACCACAGTGTCGCCGGGCCCCACATCCCCCGCACCGATGCGCTCGCACCTGCCCCGTGGCCCTACCCTGACGGCCACTTCCGGTCCCACCTTGCCGGGTATGTCTGCGGCATACTGGCCTTCTATGTCGGCCAGGCTGGACGCCGTCCGGCGCCCGGTTGTTTTTTCCTTCGTAATATCCCCTTTGCCCTCGCGCATCCCCTCAAGCCAACTGCGCACGTGCCATATAGGCAGCTGGATAGACTCAAGCGCTGACGGCGGCACCGTATGCACAGACATCTCGACATCATCCAACCCTACTCCAGCTCTCCACACCACGCTAACATCTGCCCGGTGGTAGTGTTTTTCCGGAATGCCGTGTAGGAACAGCGAAACGTCAGGATCCGGCGATCCCGGCGGCATTGTAGTGTGCCACGCCTTGACATATGCGGGCAACAGTGTTGCGGCACTCCTTTTTGGGGCAGACATCTCCTCAATCTCAGATCCTAGCGGCATTTGGAACGATCCAGGGCCAAAGTCTACGGTGTTATCACCGTCCGACATGTTAGTGAGCCACGACCACGTTGCAGCTGTGGCTTTTCCGTACACGGGATCGTCCGCGTTGGCGCCGATATCTCTCCCGTCGGCGACTACCACGGCCGTCCCAATCACCTCCGCACCAATCCTGTTCAGCCTGCCAAACCGCTGCAGCAACGAGTCGAGGGGGGCCGCCTGCGTGAGCAATGCGTCAAACGTAATATCCGCACCAGCCTCTATGCACTGCGTCGCCACCGTCACGGACTTTTGGTGCCCGGACGACCCGGGACGGAGGTCGTCGACAATCCCTTCCACCAGTCTCTCCCTGTCAAGCGGCCGCGACCGGCCCGTGAGGAGGTACGCCGCGTATCCGTGCCGCTTCGCGCCACTGCGCACCTCCTCAAACACAGTCCTTGCCGCCCCCACCGTATTGACTACTATCCCTATTCGACGCGGGCCGTCCTTGGCCATCATATCCTTGGCAATTCTTGCAAGCTTGTCCGGTGCCATATGTCGGCCCGCAGCCTGCAGAGTGGCCGGCTTGGGGCGGGACATGCGATCGCCCATCCCCTTGATCATGTACTGTCGATCATCCGGATGCGGAAACGTGGCGTCTGGATCATCTGCCTGCAGTGTGGCGCTCATCTGAACGACGGGCCCCTGCGTCTCCCATCCCATTTTCCGACGCATGTCTTCGATCGAATGCAGCATCCGCACGAACGGCCCCGACAGGTGGGCCTCGTCGAGTATGTACAGCGTGTCAGTGCCGACAAGTCCTGCGTGGACGGGCCTCATCTTATTGCTCACGCCGTACCCGCGGAACAGCAACCTAGAGCCGATCTGATCGATGGTTGATAGTATGATGGTCGGATCCGATGGCGAGAGATCCCACCCCGAGTCCTGCGGAATGCCGCCCCTAAGCCTCTTTACGTATAGCGGGTCCCCTGTCGATGCCGAGCGCAAGGCTTTTGCTGCCCATGCCGCCGCACCTTTCCCGCGTTCTTCCCGCAGCGCCTCCGCTATTTTTTTGGCGTGGTTGTACGAGTCGTCGACTGATATCCGCCGGTCTACAATCATCGCGATTCGGAGCGGAGCGATCCTTTTTTCCCTCCGGAGGCGGCCCTGCGAGATATCGCATGCTAGGTGCCACACGGCTATGTCTAGCACGGATGTCTTGCCCGATGCCGTAGGCATTGAAATCGCTCTGGGCCATCCCGAGCAACGCACTCTTTCGGCCAGGGCCGACTGCCATTCAAACGGCTCCCTGTCGTAGCTGTGCACATCTCTGTAAAACGCTGCGAATGAGATCGTGTCGCTATCCATGACCATCCCCTCCTGGTACGCACAGGCCCAAGCCGCGGTACCTCATCGCCCCTACCATCACGGGGCCCGGAACCGCCTCGCTAAACTCGATCCGGGCATGCCACAGGCCGCCCCGTCCGGCGTGCCGTACCCACCGACCCGCATGCGATGCGCCGTACGCCATTCCACCGCGCGACACTTCTACTTGCGCCGGTCTCGGAAGCCCCATCCGCTCTACGCTGTCGGCTATGCCCGGTCCAGGGTCTTTGCCGGGGTGGCAGTGTCGATCTACCGCAATTGGAGTCACTGTGGTCCACACGCGTGACGCCCTCGTGTACCTGTCGGTCTGAAGGCTAGTCCTGCCGTCAGCGGGGCCAAACGACACAGCGGCGCCGCCGGGCAATACTATTTGATTGTCCGGCGAGGTCAGTGCGCCCACCGCGGTTCCAAGCGCTGTCATCTCATGCGAGCCGCCGTTGGTGCCCACCGGCATGACTAGCGACACGCCAAGCAGCCCCCCGCTGGAATGGGGCCAGCCTACGTTGAGCATGGGAACGATGGCCATGTGTGGCCGGCGTGACGGACTCTCGTCCGGCGCAAGGCCTGAAAGGGCCTCGGGCACGGCTCTTCCCAGTTCCGAGACTATGGCGGAATGGATAGCCTTGGCTACGGCGGGAAACGACTCGGGTGTGGGCACGGTGCCCCGTATTCCCAGTACTGTCCACTCCCCCCATATTGGCGACACCTGCGCGGCGGCTGAATCATCCAGTATCGAGTAACGGGGGCAGGACACGGACAGGCTCGGGTGCCATACCGCCCCCGTCTCCTTGGCCTCGCGATAGCCCTCGAGTAGATCGTCGAGCCGGCCAGGGAACGGGCACTTGATCGGCATCCCCCCTCCGCGTCCAGGCACGTAACGTATTCGACCTCGCGCTTCCGCGCCAGTCTTGACCTCAACACGCACCAGCGACGACGAGTGACCCAAGCGCGACACACCAGCTGCCAGATACTTCAGCCCGTCGATTACCTCTGCCGGAGGATCTGCATTCCATGCCATGGTCACCGTACGCTCGTCGTCGGGCAACGCCACTGCAGGAAACCATCTCGGCTTGCGCGCGACCGGGGGCAGACCTGGCCCCCTGCCATCGTAGTGCCGCCCGTCGCCCCCCTTCCTGTCCTGTACTGGAACCCAGAACGCGTGTACGTCCCTTGCGCCATGCGGAGGGCACATTACCTCTGGCGGCTCCAGCGATTCAAGCCACCGCAACGCGCCTGCCTTTGCAGGGCCGTCATCCATGGATGACATAGAGTCGACCAAGGCTGAAAAGAGCCGATCCGGGCTCGGCGGCCACTCGGCCACACCATCGTCGTGTGCCGTTGCCGCATAGCACACGCCTGAGAGGTACTCTATGTCGATTGCGAACATGTGATGTCAGCCCGTCTTGACCTTTCCCCTGCCCCTCTTGCCGGCCTCTTCCCCTAGCATACGCTCACGGGATTTCTTGATCAGTGCAACTAGGCTTTTGCCCGGCACTAATACGGTCGGCTCCACTTTCCACGCTTGTTCCCCCTTAAGCGCTTCGGACGACTCCTTGAGCCACGCCACAGCCTCGTTGGAGTCGAGGTTGAACGTTTCTGTCGAGCCGTCAGCCTTTACCACTTCCCACCCGTCTTCGGCTCCACCAGGGCGTTGCACCAGATCGCACCTTGATCTGAGCGACGAAAACGTATTGGGATTATCTGCACCCAAGATTGCAAGGGCGGTCAAGGCCACTCTTGCCGTCTGTTCGTTCTTGCCGGTAAAGCCAAGCTTGCGCAGCCCGGCAAGCGTGATCACGGTTGTTTGCTGTGCGTAGTCCATGGTGACCCCCAAGCTTGGAATATCCGTGCTTATTATGCTACCATGTCCGTATTCTGACGGCTTTTTGCCGCTGGAATCCAAGCTCATCTCGCCGTCCTTCATGGTGATTTTAACATCCTTGCTTATGTTGTATGGGTCGGTCTTTGCCGCAGGGCTATTGCCTTTTTGCACATTGACACCGATGATTTCTGATGTTATGCATCGCTGGAACCGCGCGGTCAGGTTGCCGCCCCAGTACGACTTCCATGCTCCGTAGACTAGGCTAGTCGCAGAGTACCTCAGTATTGCCGTAGCGTTGCGCGGCGTCGCGCTAGCCACCTCTTCGCCGATGGCCGTCTTTGGAAACGGCACGTCGTCAAGCATTGAGTCGCGTATGGTCGCATCGTAAATACGGTGGGGCAAGTCCATGGACGTGACCCTCCCGACATCCTCCAAGTCCTCCACCCCTGCAAAGTCGACTGCTACGTGAGGAACCTTCAGCCCAAGCCCGTCCGCACGTAGCCTCTCCGCCATGGCGGCTAGCGCCTCCTCCATGCGGGCCGCTTGTGACTGGACAGAGTCAAGCAGGACGCACTCGACGTTCTCGCCCCCTATCCGCCTCGTCTCATAGGAGTGGACGCCCCACTTCTTTTTTTCAGGGTGGGGGTATGTCGGCGGGGACACGTAGTCGCCTGCGCCGCCGGCGGGCTCCAGTGTTCGAATGCGCCGTAGCGCACTGGCCGACTCTATCGCATCCTTGGAGGCCATCCTGCCCGCGCGGGCGCGAGCGGCCATATATATATCAGGCGCGGATGGGAAAGCGAGAGCTCAGGTCTTAGGGTGGACCGTGGTGGTCGCCTTGGCAACTTGGTCGGCGCGCGTGGAGCCGGCGGGCGGTATAACGTCTTAGGGTGGACCGTGATGGTCGCCTTGGCAACGCCGCCGTATCAGGCGCCTGGCACGATCGATGCCGTGCCACCGGGGCGGGGGAGGAGAAGGGGGAGGGCCGCCGTCGTGACGGCGGCCGAGGCCGCGGCACGGAGGAAGAGGGTGTGCGGGGAGGAGGGGCAGGACGTGCCATGTGCATGCCCGCCGCGCGGCGCCTGCGGGGCACATCAGCCCGCCGCCGTCAACCCGAGGTGCCGGCAGGGGGAGGGGAGGAGTGGACAGGGGCAGAAGCCGGATCCTTTCCTGGGCCTGCCGGCTTCCGTCATCCGGCGCCGCTGCTACGTGCCCCTCCGCCGCCCGGGGGCATCCATGCCGGCTGCCTCCCCGCCGCCGGCGGCCCGTCGAGTATGTTCCAGCCGGGATCTCCAATGGCGTACGTCACGGCCCTGCCCAGCGACATGCCCCGCCTTCCGGCATTGGCCGCGATCGTCATCTTTCTCGACCCGACGACCATGCCGCGGTGCCCCTTGAACTGCACGTGCGCATCCATGTACCGCTTTGCGACGTTGCGTATGACCCTCTCCACGTCGTTCGAGTGCGCCGGCATGCCGTCGACCTGCGTGTGGTAGAACAGGCACGGCATCGCATTCTCGTACCGCGTCCTGACAGGATGCTTGTCCCCGTACCCCTCGAGTATGGCGCACGCCGCGCGCTGCAGGGCGAGGGCCACGATCGGGGGCGCCGTGTTGATGCACGAGCTGACCCTGTAGAGGCACAGGAGTTCAAAGTAGGTGGTCGAGTCCCTGCGATATCCGGCGATCTCGCCGGCGGTCGGCCTGCGCCCCGACCGCGGCCGGGACTGCGGCGATGCAGCGGCGGCGCGATCCACGATTCCCGCAAGCCCTCCGCGCCGCGGCCGCCGGCCCCTTCCGGCCGCATCCTTCTCCTCCCTCCTCCCACTCCTCCCCTTTTTCAGCGCAATGTCTCCAGCCCGCGGCGGCTGCGGGAGGGAGGCGGCGGGCGCGGCAGCATCAGGGGGGCAGTAGGCGGCGGGCAGGATCGAGCGGATGGCCTTGACGGGGTCTTGGCAGTCGCTGCCGCCGCTGCCGCCGCCTCCTCCTCCTCCCTCGGCCGGCTCGACGGACGGCAGCTCGGCGCCGTCCACCAGCCGGACGTCCGGATTGGACCTGATCATGTCGACGAGCGGGGGGATTACAGCCCTCTCGACGGCCCTGAACTCGGCGCCGGGATCTATGCCGGCCTCTTCGGCGTGGTCGCCGAAAAGGGTGAGCCACACGTAGACGGGCTCTTCGGCGCTGCGCAGGTTGTGCACCGAGTCGGACTGCCTGTTCCCGTCGGGGTAGGCGCCGTGCTCGTCCGTGACCTTTGGGAGGCCCCAGATCGGGCCGAGCGCCTCTTCAAGCGACGCCGCAGACCTGCTCGGGGCGGCCGTGATCAGCACGGCATTGCCGCTGCACGCGGCCACGATGTACGCCCACTTGCCCATGCTGCGCGCCATGGTCTCGTCGATCACGGCGTAGCCATTGGCGCATATGCTCTCGACTATACGCGGGATCAGGTGGGCCGCGGCGTCCATGCTAGCCGACACGGCGTTGGCGACCGCATTCTCGGACACGTCGATCCCGTAGTACCACCGGATGTAGTTGGCCGCATCCTGGTAGGACATGTGCTCGGTCAGGTCCAGCAGGCGCTCCCTGACGATCGCGCCGAGCGCCGTTCCGGGGATCGAGATCGGCGTGCTCGCCTTCCAAGGCAGCCCGCACGCCGAGCAGCAGCCGACCTCGAGCTTTAGCGCTACGGCGCAGCCTCGCCCGACGCCGCCGATCCGGACGGCCTCCCTGGCAAGGTCCTGCAGGCGCCTGCCCCTGCCGTCGGTCGCTTCAAACTCCAAGAGCCATCCTCCGATCAGGTCGTAGAGCCGCTTGACGGCGTACCCGATTACGACATAGTCGGCGCCGCAGCACCACGAGGGCCCAGTAGTTGCAGATGTGCCGCCACAATGCCCCCGTCGTGGCGGCCGGCCCTGCCCTCTACAGGGCAAAGAGCGGGCCGGCTGCGACCCTGGCCTTGGCCCGCTTTCTTGCAAGCAGCGCCGCCGTGGCCGCATCGGGGGTGAACAGCCGCGAGAACTCTTCGCAGGCCTCCGCCTCGTACGCGTCCTGTTCGCCCTTGCCAAGTATGGCCAGCCGCGTGGCCTCGGAAAGGAGTATGCGGCAGAAGTCCTTGTAGGTCATGGCGTACTTTTCCTTGTCCTTCCAGCCGTGCGTTCCGAGCCTGGGAGTCTGCACGTCTTGGATCGACTCGCCCTTCTTGGCCAGCCTCAGCGCCTTTAGCGCGCGGTCCGCCAGCACCCACAGGTTGGACGAGAGGAGCGAGTAGTGGAACAGGAACGTCCGTAGCGCCGGCGAGTTGCTGGTCGTCATCGGCATTCCCTGCTCCGCCTCCCTGTAGCCGTTCTCGATGCGCTGCCGCTTCCTCATCTCTGCGCGCAGCATTGGAAGCGCCCTCCTCAGCATGGGGCGCGGCATGTTCGAGAAGAACGGCAGCGTGGTCTTTTTCGCCTTGCCGTCCCTGAACTCCTCGACCTCCCAAAAGGCGAGCGTGCCGGCAAACTTGCCCTTCTTGGACTTGACTATGTGCTCCGACAGGGCGGGGCGCTCGCCGCGCTCGTATTCGGCCATCGCCTTTTTGACCT
This sequence comes from Cenarchaeum sp., assembly GCA_965242695.1. Lineage (GTDB taxonomy): Archaea > Thermoproteota > Nitrososphaeria > Nitrososphaerales > Nitrosopumilaceae > Cenarchaeum. Next base: position 1,058,475 of record CBDESU010000001.1, read on the forward strand.
TGGGCGTCATGCGCGCATACATCAGAAAGTACTCGCCCCTGTTGCCGAACTTGTTCATCGCATTCACGTTGTAGTACTCCCGATCGGCCGAGTAGTACAGGCAGAAGATGAGGCGCCTGGCGTTGTCGTCCAGGAGGTCCCCGACGTACTCGGACAGGGGGCGCCCCCTGCGCAGGATGCGCGACGACGTGTGGATCGTATACGGCCCCGAGACTATCGCCGACGACACCGCGACGACAAAGGTCGACGTTCCGTTCTTGTACTTTGATCGCGCCGTGTAGTCGTCCCCCAGGTGCTCGCCGTAATACTCCATTTTGTGGCCGTCAATCGAGCCTATCGGTCGCGCCGGGATCACGCCCGCCTCGCGCAGGGCCGCCACGGCGGCGTCGTCCACCGGCGCCCACCTTTCCTCCATGGCGTCGGGATCGGGATCGGAGTTGATCAGCTCGCGCGCCCAGAGCGATGTCGGAGTGTCCAACTCGTCGATCCTCTCGATGCCGACCTGCCCGGCGGCCTCGATTGCGACCAGTCTGGCCGCCTGGTGGCTGCACGAGCGATGCAGTGCTGCGGCCGCGAGGATGCTTGCAAATCCGGAAAGTCCGTGCAATGCATTGTAGCGCCTCGAAATGGGAAAGTTGAATTTGGCCAGCAGGGCGTGGTCGAGCTTGAGCACGTTTTGCACAACGCGTATTGCATCGCGTAGTTCGTTATAGAACTTTCGCACGATCCCCCCCCTGCACAAGGCTTGCTTAAATCAGTTATGAACAAGTTGTCCACATTTGTAGGCCAATTGAAATTCGGGAAAGTGTTGGCAGTGCTTGCGATTGCAATTGTGTGTTTGCCGGATGTGTTTGCCGGATGTGTTTGCCGGATGTGTTTGCCGGATGTGTTTGCCGGATGTGTTTGCCGGATGTGTTTGCCGGATGTGTTTGCCGGATGTGTTTTGTTGGGTGCTCGACCACCCGATCGGCAAGTGTAGATTAGATCGTTTTGACAACAACCGCGGAGCGGCGCATCACCGTGCTGGCCTGTTGCGCAGGCCGAACCACGAGCACATCCAACCACATCTGCACCATGCCATGCGCGACGTACTGCGAGGAATGCGCGCAATGCGCGCGGCGCGACGGCGAGTCCGACATGCGGCACTGGCCGCGCCGCGCGGCGCTAGCCTGTCTGGGCCGCCCTCCTCGCAGGCCCGCCCGCTGCAGACGAGCATCGCCTGTGGGATTGCCGCAAATCGTCATGCGGCCTTGATCTCGATCTCGGCGGTGCCCTTGCCGCCACCGGGCAGATGCCGCCGGCTGGGCCCCGAACGGCCCGGTACGGCGACCGCTACCTACCGGCGCCGCAGGCGCTGTGCGATCGCACCCTCACCGAGCACATCTGCAACTACTGGGGCCCGAGCGGGACGGCCAGGGTGCACTCGGTCTTTGTGCTGTTCGACTTTCCCGGGCCGCGGCGGCGGCGGCGGCGTCTGGAGGGCGCCGCCGGTTCCGCCACCGCCGCCGCCTGGGATTCGGCCCCCTTTTTCCTCAAGGTGCTGACCGCGCTGCGAGTGGACGGCAGCCCACCGCCGCCGCCTGGGATTCGGCCCCCTTTTTCCTCCCCATCCTCCCTGCCGACGCGCCGCCGCTGTCGCCGCCCCTCTGCCGGCTCCCGCTTCCCTCCGATCCCCGCTCCGGCGAGTCCGCGTTCTTGTCCCTGCCGCCGCCGCTGCCGCCGCTGCCGCCGCCCCTCCGCCTGCCGTCGTCCCCCTCGTTGTACGATCCGATCTTTGCGCGCAGCCTGTCGCGCTCCCTGTGGCATATCGCCCGCGACGAGGTCGGGCTGTTGGGGTTTTCATGGCGCCGGAGCAGGGTGCGCATGCCCTCTACATCCTCCTCGAGCCTTCTGCATCTTTCCGACAGCTCGGCGCTCGTACCGGCCGAGGTGGCCAGTGCCGTCTTCTGCAGGCGGCAGGTGATCCTCAGGCCGTCCCGCTCCGCGGTGACCTCCGACAGATTGGACACAAGCTGACGGATGGTCTCGTTGAGGGTTTCCGTCTCGGCGTCATGCCTGCGGTGCACATTCGCAAGCTCCCTGCGGAGCAGGGTGACCTCGGACGGCGATCCCATGGCCGCGCGCCGAACCAATTTGATCGATAAAGGTTTGGATCCTTGGCGCCAGGTTCGGGTGCCCGGCGCCGCCGAACTGCCGCAGCCGCGGCATGTCGTCGGCAGGCTGTGCCAGCGCACCTGCCGCCACCTGCAAGCAGCCTCGCCCCCCCCCCCCCCCCCCCCCCCCGTCAGGCGTCAGTGGCATGGGTGAGACCTGAGCTCTCGCTACATGAGGGCATCTGGCGTGCACATTCAGGTCGGGCATACGTTGCACGCATTGGAGGGGGTGGTGGCGGTAAGACGCAGTTGACGACGGAGGCCAGAATGTCTACCAGCTGGTGTACGATGCCCGACATCCATTGTCACTAGACAGAAATGCGAGCGGCGGGAATTTTGCTCACGTGTTGGACTAAACACCGGGCCCACATGGATGCATGGACTGGGGGCAGGGCAGGTGCGAAGTGGATAGCGCAGGCTTACCGTCCATGTCACAGCCGCTGCACGACATGCTAGCCGATGCGGGGAGGGTCGATGCCAGGCTGCGGTACTGCGCGGCGGCGCGGCGGCCGCCTCTGAGGTCCCCGAGTGTCGCATCCTGCTCGTCCCCGCGAAGAGGGGCTGTACAAGGCCGTCGCAGGACTGGTCGGAGCATGCGCGAGGGCTGGGCCGTCGCTCCGTCCGAGTGGCGCGAGGGGCAGAGGCGGCGGCGCAGGGGCGACTGAGGCCGCAGCCGGTGCCGTCGCACTAGACGGATTTACGCGCATGCATGCATCCGCGCATTACGACGCGGGGAGCGGCCGCGTGGCCCTCGTAGATGTACACAAGTCGCGTAGGATGGCGACGGTCCTGCTGTTCGGACGCGGCGCCTAGATTGCAAGGCTAGCCGGTAGTGGGCATTCCGCGCGCCTGTACGTGTGCATCAAAGCGACGCCGGACGCGTTCGATCTGCTCGCCTGCATGGTGCATGTGGGCAGGCCTGCCGCCGTCCCGCGGTCGCAGTTCGGCGGTGATGAGGGCGCCTGTGCAGGTGCCGTAGAAGCGGCCGAGCTTGCGTGGCGACTCGGCATTGCTCCTGCGTACGGCGCCGAGGATGCGTCCGAGTGCCTTGCAAGGCTGCTTTCGTTGGCCAGCACGGCAGATGCCGGAATGGGGACCTTTGTCATCGAGAGAGGCTCCGCGCGCAGGCTGTTTGCAGCGGGGTTTGCTCGCCGCTACGCCAGCGGGCCGCCGTCCCACCGGCGACTCCTGCTGACGAGTTGCATCACGCATGTGCGTAGGGCCACGCGACACTGAATTGTGGCGGATGCGGTAGTGCTACACGGCGCGGTCTCGGCCCACGCCACTCTTTTGGCCGCCGCCATCGCGCCGCCGAGTGCCGCGGCCGCCCGCCCGTCCTCGGCCGCCGCATCGGACATCTCGGCCGAGCTTGCCCGCTCCTCGTCGGCCCCCTCGTGCAGCATGGCCTTTTCGGCCAGCATTGTAGGCCTGTTGCCGTCCAAACGGAACTCGCCCGTCGCCCACGCGTCCGCGTTGTCCGCCCACTTGGCCGCCTCCAGCGCCAGCATGCCCTCTTCCCCGCCCGCCGCCTTCTTCCACCGGGCCGCTTCGCGCACCATCCCGCGCACCTCCCCCTTCAGCCTGCGCGCCGCCCGCGCCCTCTTGTCCTTGCCGGCCATCTCGTACGCCTCTGCGGCCCTGCCGTACGCGGCGGCCGCCGCCCTGCCGCGCCCGGCCGCCAGCCCGAACGCCCTGCCCGCCTTTTTCATTGCGGCGGCCTCGCGCCCATCGCCCCTCCAATCTCCCTCATCGCAGCTTCGACCGCGGGATCGCCCTCCTCAGCGACGCGCCCCTTCGCCTCCGCAACCCTCATCAGCCTGGCGAACATTCCCGCCCTGGCCGTCCACGCGCGGCCGTACGCCGAGAGCGCCGCGCGGTCGTGCGCGGCAGCCTCCCACGCGGATGCGGCGCCGGCCGCGGCCCAGACGGCCGCTACGCGATCGCCGTGTCCGCCAGTGCCGCCCGCCACGCCCGCCGGCCCGCGCGGCCCGTCCTTATGCGTAGGGGTAGTCTACGCGGCCGGCCGGCAGCGTGGCTCCGACAGGCCAAGCCGGGCCGCCACTACTCGAAATGGGGGCATCGCGAGCCGGTCACGGCATCCAGCCAGAGTGCCCTTCTCGCGCCGCCCTCCCGCTCTACGGTGGCCACGTGGTACGGGTAGTAGATGCACTCTATCGACTTTACGCGCACGCCGCGCCAGTACGTTCCGGCCGCCTCCGCGACGGCCCCCGGATCCAGGCGCTCCCCGCCAGTCGCCCCCACGTCCGTGCGCGACACCGAATGCGTTCCGCCAACGCTGCCAAGGGACGACGGATCCCCGGGGTACGGGTGCATGGCCTTGTACGTGGCGGGCCTGGCGTCGGTCTGCATCAGGACTCCCTTGGCTGCCATGTCGTTGATCATCTGTCCGACCTTGCCCGGTCCGACTCCGGGCACCGCAACGGCCCTCTTCTCAAACTTGTCGCCGCCGACGGCCCGTAGCAGGCTTCGCTGGGCGCCGTCAAGCGTCGCAAGCGCCGCATGATCGTACGACATGCCGTAGGCGCCGACGGATGCGATCGCGCCGGTCGCCGCATCGAACGTGACCCTTGCCTGCACCGTATGGACGGCCTCTTCCTTGGAGCGCCAACCCGTCTTTTCTACTATCCTTACCTCGGCGTCCAGGTCGACGTCGTAGTATGGATGCCAGACCGTGTCGACGGCGACTATGCTCTCTGTAACCTTCCCGCGCCCCATGAAGCCCCCCTTTGCGCGCTTTGTAACGATCTCGTTGAATGCGGCCCGCGCCTCGTCCTTGCCCACCCTAGCCTGCACGACCAGCGGAAGCGCGGACGCATCCCTGCCGCCCGATCCATCCTCCGATCGGGCCCTGATTCCAGAGAGGAGGGACGCCGTCTTGTTCCCGTCCCATAGGTCTATGTTGCCGTACATGGCGGCCGTCTTGAGGGCGCCCGGGGTAAAGCCGCTCGTGGTGGCCAGTATGGCATGCCCCGCCGACAGGTCGTCCCGGATCGAGGCGAGCTTCATGACGGTGTCCTTATCGATGTTGGACTGGTGGTTCTTTGCCTCGATCAGGACGGTCGTCTTGTGGAGTGGGGCGTCGTGCGTCGCGTGCACGTCGATCTGGTGGACGGTGCCGGATCTGCCCTCCATCTTGGCGTTGTGTCTTACCGTGTAGCCGTTCTGCTCAAACAGGGCGTACAGCTCCACCTCGAGGCCGGTGCCCTTCTCTACCGTCGACACGACCGCCCCCGCGCGCGGCGGCAGTTAAGCGTATCGCAACACGGACAGACGCTGGCGACGCAGGCGCAAGACGCCTGCGCCCACTACGTCCACCGCCTTGCGCCGCCCATATAGATGGCTCAGCGGCGCTCACGCCACCCACCCGCGTGTGGCCCAAGATAAGGCTTCAGGCCCCGCATCGGACCACTGCGAGCGTGTCGCAGTCGGCAAGCTCGCTGTTCGTGTTGCAAGTCGCTTTCCGGTTGATCGTGTAGGCCATGCGCCGCGGGCGCCGTCGCCTCGGCATCGTATGCCCCTCATAATCATTCATCAGAATCTAGAAAAATGCCATGTCGTTAGCGACGTTGCACGACCCTCACACAACCACCATGCCGCGTCGCACGCTGTGTGTCCCGCCCCTTCTGCAAAGGCAGGCTCGCCGCGGGGATGTTGTTCCAGTCAACCCAACTCTGGGCGTTGACGGTGGGCTAGGACCATCGATCTTTTTTGGTCAGATATGTGCCCGCGCCAAACCGTCTTGATCAACGATACTTTATAAAAATATAACCTGAAAACGAAAGACGTATAACTACTCACGCGGGCGGCCCCCCGGAATGGGGCAGAAAAAAGGGCCAAGCAAGGGCGGCAGCGGGAAAAAGAAGGATCTTACAAAGTCTCAGCAGAAGTTCATGGCGAAAAAGTCGACCAAGAAGATATCGCAAAAGTTTGGACAGATCAGGAAGGCCGGCTTCGCCATCAAGAAGATGACCGACAAAATGACCCAGGGGGAGCAGTTCGTGGACTTTTCCGGCGACTCGCGGGCAAAGTACGGCGCCGCCGAGTTCCACAAGAACATGCTCAACGGGTCCCTCTTCAACGCATCGAGTACCACCTGCGCCGAGCTGTCCAAGATAAAGGCAAAGGAGGAGGGGGGCAGGTCCAGCGGCTGCGAGTGGCAGCGCCTCAAGATCAACTCGGCCAACGACGAGCGCAGCGCGCGCGTGCTCGAGGACGAGGCGCGCGAAGCGATCGAGGAGCTGCGGCGCAACGGCCGGCTGTCGGACACCCCCACCTTTGCCGTCGACATACACGTTGAGGAGCGCTGGGACGGCGGGCGCCTGGTCACGCGTGGCGTGTCCGAGGCGCAGGTCAAGATCAACAGGGAGGCGCGCAGGCGCCTTAGAAAGGAGAGGAGGCTTGTCAAGTCGAAATCTAGTCGCGGAACGACCCAGTTTGAGGCGTACATCGTGTTGCAGTGCGTCGACAAGGGGGTGCAGATCGCGGTGGCATGCCTGCTCGTCGACGACCTGTCCAACCTTGCGCGGTTCATCCCCATACTGGCCGACAAGATCAAGGCGCTGGGGATAAGCCGCGCCAGGCTGCTCCTCGACAGGGAGTTCTTCAACCAGGCCGGCGTAGAGGAGCTGATACGGACTAGGTTCCGCTGGATCACCCCCTGCCGCAACACCCCGGCGGTCAAGAAGGCGCTCGCCAAGTTTGCCGAGACCGGGAAAAAGACGGGCGTCGTGCGCATGACCATCACGGGCGAGGACGGCAGGGAGACCAAGTACTGGATGCGCATCGAGCCGCGCAAGAAGGGCGAGGAGGACGACGGGGATGAGGACGGCGCAGCCGGCTCGAGGAAGGGCAGGAATCTCGAGCCGCACGAGAGGTTCATCGGGTTCGCCGTCAGCCACCGATCGGAAAAGCCCCGCCACTACAAGAAGAGGTGGGGGATCGAGACGCGGTTCAAGATGGTGTCGATCAGGCGGAACAAGACGTCGAGCACCCTGCCGAACGCTCGGTTTCTCTGCTTCATCTACTCCCTGTTCGCCAGCAACGTGTGGGTCATGATCAATGCCGTGTTCTGGCGGCACCCGTCGGACTACGTTCCGCGGATATCGCTAGCGGCCGTGCTCTCCATGAGCGTCAGAATGCTGGAAATTCGCGAGCCTAAACCGCCCCCGTAAGGCCCAGAGTTGGGTTGACTGTGTTCGGTGTCGTCCCGACCACGTGCGCTACGTCCTGGCATGTTTGGTGTCAGACTTCGGCTTTTCAGGTGACGGGACAAAGATGCCGAGTCCAAAGTGGGAGTTGTTGCCGAGTAAGAGAGGGCCCTTGAAGGATGCCCCGAATGAGATTTTCACTCGGCTAGCGGCGCCGTGCGGTCTCGCCTTGCCGGGCCGCGCGGCATCAAAAGTGCGGGCCGGCATGCGGCGCGATCCTGCCCGTATCACTGCACCCGCCTCGTGTTCTATGCGTACTGCATTCCTGTAGTGGTGGTTTTCATCCAGCTCCTTTTCTATCTGCTCTGGCACGCCAAAGTTCTTTTTTGCGTGCCGCGACGTATAGTACGGCGTGGCAGTCGTCCAGATCTTGCTTTCCTTGAACAGGATACACCTCTTGCCCATGTCCGCTGCCCCGTAGAAGCCGTCAAACCGTATGCGGGCAACGGACGTATGCCGGTCGCGGACATCTGTTGTGGCCTGAAACGCGCGCCTTGTCGATGGTTCAAGTCCATATTTTGCATACACCGCGATGTGGTCTATCAGCCCGTCGCCGTCGTTGTCGACAGGCAGCCAGAACGCGTGGGAGTGCCCCGTGCGAAGGGGCCTGCCCGCATCGTCGTGCCCCGACAGCGACTGGGGCAGGCGGCCACCCCTGTACAGGCGACCCGCCTGTGACATGACCGCGGCCCTCACCGCTCCCGCAACCTTTACCGTCCTTTCAACCGGCGGGCGCTTACCGACCACCTCGTAATATGCAACTTCGGGCAGCAGTGCAGGTGCCAGCAGGCCGTTACCACGCCTCGTGCCGGAACCTAGCAGCAGTGGGCCTGACACGGGGGCTCTGAACTCGATCTCTGCGTACCACAGGTTCGAGTCGTGGCCGATTTTCTCTAGGCCATCCCAGTCAGGGATCTTGTCCAGCCTTATCGACATGACAGAGTTCTTCAAGCCCCTGTCGGCAAGTTCGTCCAGTATGGACTTAGCCGCACTGCGCTTGTCGCCCGCCGAGCCGTCCGCATCCCCAGGATCAAGCGGCGTGGTCGAGCGCCACACGGTCGACCTGCGCACGTACCTCCTGGCCACACTGTCGTTATCAGGAGAAGGAACTAGCTGGAACCGGATCCCGCCAGCCTCGACAAACTTCGAGTTGATGCGGGCCAGAAGGCGATCCCGTTCAGGGACGCCCATTGACGGGGGAATTATCACTCCTACTCGCCTGACCATCGCATCAGAGTTCTGGTGTCCTATGCTGGGCATGGCCACGATCGAAGCGCAACCCAGTTTAGGGCCACACATGTCGTGCAGCCTGGCGGCCAGATCTGCAACCGCAGTGCGCGGGACAAAGCGCCTCGACTCAGTGTCGCTCAGCATGAACGTCACGAGCTTGGCCCTCGGCGCACCGCCCTTCCTGTACCCCCAGCTAGCTTGGTGCGTAATTGGCCCTGGCTTTACAAACCCCTTGGCGGTGACCTGCTCGAGAAACTCGGCATGCCTCCTTTTTGCATCGCCAAGCATGCCAGCGAGCGGTACATCAATCTTTAGTTCCGCTTGGCCGGTACCGCCACCGCCACCACCGTCGTTTGGCAGGTACTCCTGCGCCCCGGCAAGCGGTGACAGGGTGTCGGCCAGCATGCCGTTTACCGCCACGGGATCTATCCCCAGTCCCAGTACCGGCACCTCGCGCGCCAGGTTGCACAGCAGACGAGCCGCCGCGCGGCTGTCCCCACCATCGTCGGGAGCCAGCGTCCAGGAGTATCTCACTGTGCTTGCAATGTACGGCGCCATTTTCTTGGAGGTGGTGTACGCCCTCGGGTCCCGCGTGGACACGCCTTGCTTTGCATAGTCCTTTGATATCACATCCATGTCGTTGTTGGGCACGAAGATTATGTACTCTTTTCCCTTCGCCCCTCGAGCCTCGATCCGCGGCGGCCTTTGTCGCTCTAGGTATTCAAGCGCCCGATCGGCCTCGGCAACGTTGAACCGGCCTGACGGGCTCTGGTAGAGTGCCGCGACAAGCGCGAGAAAGAGCCGGCGTGGCGACGGAGGCCACTCCGCGCCATGGTACCGCTCAAGGAGAAAGCGGACGTCAATGACGAGGCGTGCCCCGTCTCCGGCCGGCAGTTCCTGCTGTTGTGACGGCACTTCTAGCGACAATAGACTTCGCACCCGCCGGCTACTTTTTCTTCTTGGGCTTGCTCTTGGAGTCTTCAAGCTCCTTCTTCGCGCTCGCCAGCTGGAATGTCGCATCATCTCCTTCGCCCACGCCGAACGACTTGGCCGCGGCCTCTGCAAATGCCACTGCCTCGTCAGGATCAAGCGATACGGCATCCCTTCGACCGTCAGGATGGACGGCTTCCCACGACGGAATCCCCTTTTCCGAGTCCCTAGTAAGGTTGCAACCCTGGCGAAGATACAAATCGGTGGCCTTCGTCGCAGCCACCAGCGCAAGTCCCAGTATATACTTGCGGAGGGAGGAGGCGTCGATGCTACTCGACAGCCTGCGCAGCGCGACCAAGTTCACCACCACATCCCTGCGGATGCCGCCCCTTGCGATGACTCCCCCCGGCTGCCCTGTAGCAGGCGCCTCATTGAATCCATACTCTGACCTCGTGTCGTTCTCGGCAGTGTTAGTGATTTCCCCCAGCAGATCATCCTTCCTGTAGTCGACAGGCGGGAAGTACTGCGCCGAACGGCTCAGCTCGTCTATGTCGTACGCCCTGATCACGGACGAGATGATCCTCGGCGCCTTTACCTGCGTGTTGCGCGAGTCCCAGACCCCGAACAGCAGCGATGTCGGGGCCACCTTGGCAAGGGCGCCAGCATCGCCCGATGTCTTGTAGGACTGTAGCGCCTCGCGGATGCGTCCGTACACATCCGAGTGCCTCAGCAGTGCATCACCCGCCCTGTGCCCAACCTCGCACAGGTTCACCTTTTGCTGGCCTGCTGTGATCGTAATCTGTGGTATAAGTCCTCTGTAGCGTCCCTCCATGAACAGCGGCTCCATGCGGTTTGCCTGCGACCCGACGCTGTCAACGAGGCACATCTTAGTCCCGTCCTGCAGCGTGTCTATGCAGTACGAGCTCCCGTCGGATCCCGTCCCGGCATACGTGGGCGGGAAGAACGGCTCGCCGGCGCCCTCCACCGGCACCAGATGCTCCCTCATCACCAAGGCCGACGGGCCACCCTCGACCCACGCCCCGGCATCCTCGGACAGCCCCATGTCAAACCGGCGCCTCACGGGACATATTAAAGGCTTTGTTGGCGCCGCTCCGCCCCGTCCAGAACTCGAACTTCCGGTGGGCTAGGCGCCCAATCGCCCCACTTGCGACGGCGGCCGCAACCGTCATGGGTAGAGGCTCGCCCCATGTGTAGTAGGCATAGTGGCCCCGCTCGACCTCCCTCCAAGAGTACGACTGCACCCCCACATGGGCAAAGAACTCTACAAGTGGGTACGTCCGCATTTCCTTCATCCCCTGCTCGTTGAGGCTAAAGCCGACATCCTGCGCAGTCCATCGCGTGGCGGCATCGATGCCGGACGGGAGGCTGACCGTCGAAAAATCCGTCCATGTGGACAGCCCGCCCCCCCTCTGACAGTACGCGTTCAAGAGGCGCGCCCACCGCTCCACCAGAGGCTTCGACCTGATCTGCCCCGCGAACAGCTTGATTGTCGGCCTGTCGTCAAAGTGGTTCCAAAAGTCCAGCCGCAAACGGACGTCGTCGATGGTCACGGGCGAGTCCGCATCGTCGGTCTCTGCTCTGACCGAGCCCGAGCAGTCCTTGAGTCTGCGTATCACGGAGATTGCCGGGTCGGGTTCGGCCGCGCGCAGGACAAACCGATCCCCATCAAAGTGCCCCACGGCATCCCCGAGCAGATGGTCGGCGCAGTACAGTATGCCGCAGCATGCAAAGAACTGTCCGGGATTGCGCAGGTCTGTCGCAATAGTGGATGAGGCTGTCATTGGTCGCCGGCCCCCTGCTTCTCCGATGCCTGCCAGTCGGCCCCGCGCAGCAGTCCCTCAAGCCAGGCAAGGCCCCACGCGCCGAACTTCTTTTGCAACGAGGCATACCTCCCCATTACAAGTAGGTGCTCGCTGTCGGCCGCGTCGATCGTTGCATTGGAGTTGAAGCAGGGGCGCGCCCAGCCGTGGTGCGCGGCGATCAAGTGCAGTACAAGATCCTTCTCCGGATGCCCGTCGAGTGAACCTGCAATCCTTCGGATGGACTCGAATTCGTGCCTGAACCCGCCCAAACTCAGGGGGCGCCTGCGCGAGGCAGTCTTTGCAAGCGGATCGTTTGCGTTGCCATGCATGCATTCCTGCCAGTGGGGGTGCGACTTGCCCAGGTCGTGGTATTCCGCCGCCGTGACTATGGCATCGGCCAGGTTGCCGTCTAGCCCCAGGTTGGAGACGATTGATTTAGCCGCCGCCTTGACATCCGCGTGGTGATCGCCAAGCCGCCGCTCGCTGGACGATGCGGAGTGCTGTCCAGCGGACCTTGCCACATAGTAGCGCAGCTCCTTGCTGGGCGCATCGTAGTCCATCTCGTCCGCGGAGCTTGTCACTACTGCCGCCGACATCTTCATGTCCGGGTGATTTGCCAGCCACTTTCCCAAGTCGTCCCCGTCGTCAAAGCCGTCTTGATCACCGTCCAGCGTGACGCTGCCGTCGCCCCAAACCGCCACTTCGACCCTCATGCGGTTCCTATACTGGTCGTCGTCGGCCACATCGGGTACGCGGCGGTTCGAGTGTGCTAGCATCCCATCCTCGTTCAGCCCCCCCGCTTCGCAAGGCAACAGGAGTGTGGAGTAGTAGAGGTCGTCGTCGGCGATCTCGCCGATCGTCTTTACGCGTACAGTGCCGTCCCGCCGTCGAATTATGGCCTTTAGGCCGGAATGCTGGGCGGTGATTTTTTCCAGTATTTTTCTCACGTTCGGCGTCAAGTCACGGGCCATTTCATGTGGAAGGAGTGGGTAGAGGTCTAGGACATCCTCTATCACACCCTCGTCCTGGCGGGCCAGTGCCCCCGCATCGCGCCTCCATGCCACGTGTGTTTCGGGAACCTGATGCTTGTCGTGGCCGCGCAGCCAGTGATGGACTGCGGGCCGGGCAGGAAGCTCGGCAAGCGAAGTCATGGACCACATGTCGACGATGTCCGGCGTCAGCGGCTGCGTGTCGGGCACAGGAGATAGCATGTCGGATGTAGCCTGCGCGTCCAGTATGGGCGACAGGTTGCGCGGGCTTGCATTGAAAGGCCCATCTGCGACGAGGCGCTTGAGCAGTCCCAAGGACGCGCAGAGGCGCTTCGACGCCCCCTTGTTCTTTTTAATGGCGTCATCCGAGTATACCACTACCGCCCTTGACGATCTGCCTCCGCTGCGGTTTACCCTCCCAAGCCGCTGAACAAGCGAGTCGATGGTAGAAATGTCGGACACCATGTCGTCGGCGTCAAGATCTGCTCCTACCTCCCCCGCAGATGTAGATACGAGGTAGCGCTGAACTCTGCCACCATCGGAAGCAGGCTTTGTAAACATGGCGAAGACGCTGGCGGGCGAGGCAGACTCCGCATCTAGAGAGGGGTCCCGTGTTGAGTGTTTTGGTGGTCGTGATGCCCCCGAGTCCGTATCTTTTGCAATGCCGCCGCTCGTCAGTGTGTCCCTCTCAAATCCGCGCAGTGTGCCAGTAAGGGTAGCTACTTTCATGCCCGCATCACGGAGTTTCTGTGCAATTGCAAGAGCCATGGATGGTTTCTGTACGTATACGAGCGTCTTGCCCGTCATTTTGAGTGCCTCTGTTGCGATTGCATCCAGCAAATTGGAGTCCCCCGCATCGACCAGCTCGAGGGTTTTTTTTGCATCATAGCGGTCGCATACTGCTTTGTGTTTCAGATCACTTTCGTCCAAGGATAAAACATTTTCTTTTTCATCGGTGTGGATTGTTGCAGACATTAAAAGGACTCGAGGGGGATAGATTTTCGTAGGTACAGAACCGGAGATCTTTTGTAAGTCTAAAAGGGAGCGTTTAAGTGCGGGGGACAGGTGTGTTTCGTCGAGTATGATCAGCGAGTCCTGTCCCATGAGTCCTGCATAGAACGGGCGGATTTTGCCCCCAAGTCCATAGCCTGAAAAGAGCAGCCGGCTACCAACCATGTCAACAGTCCCTATCACTATAGACGGTTTGTCGGGATGTCGCATCCAGTCACGGCTGTCGGCCAAACCACCTCCTCCGCGAAATGTGCTGATGTAGGGAGTCAGTGCGAGGGAGTCAGAACCATTTATGTCATCAATGCGGTGCTTAATCTTGACTAGCATCTCGGATGCCTGATCCACAATGACCCTCCGATCTACTATGTAAAGCAATCGACGCGGAACACGGACCGCGTGGCCCGACGATGACGTGTGTGAGAGCGCAATAAGCCATATGAGGATGACGGACGTCTTACCCAATCCCGTTGGAATGTCAAGGACATCGGGCACATCACCCGTAATCAACCTAGAGTATAGACGATCTTGCCACGGGTACGGCTGATGGCCAGTTATGCGACAGAACGCCTCTTTAAAGTCCACGAAGCGCCCCGCACGGCGGACTATAATAGTTTTAACGCGGCTAGGCCATCTACGGACGCGACCTCAACAGGCCGCCGAGGGAGGGAGGATTGCCACTGTGCCGAGGTCGGCGCGGCCCGGCTCCAGCGGACTGTGGATGGGGCCGCAACAGGGGGTTGCGGAGTACGTTCCGTGGCCAACCAGATGCCGCACCATTGCTTCAATGGGGCCGCAGCATAGGAGCTGCTGAGTGGCGCTGCATGTGCAAGAGCAGGGGGCGCGCATAACGCTTCAATGGGGCCGCAACTTGACAGTTGCGGAAGGCGTCTTGTGGGTCCACACGACCGGCGGCATCGCCATGCTTCAATGGGGCCGCAACTTGACAGTTGCGGAAGGGCTCGTCCGAGGCAGTCTCTTCAACCGTCAGCCTGCTTCAATGGGGCCGCAACTTGACAGTTGCGGAAGGCCTCAAGAGGAGTGCGACGACCCATGAGCGGCCGGCTTCAATGGGGCCGCAACTTGACAGTTGCGGAAGGGCCGCCTTGCTGTTTTCGGATTCGCTCCTCGTCGGCGCTTCAATGGGGCCGCAACTTGACAGTTGCTGAAGGCTTGCGCCTGCCGTCCTTGGCCCGCTTGCCGCCCCGGCTTCAATGGGGCCGCAACTTGACAGTTGCGGAAGGCTTGCGCCTGCCGTCCTTGGCCCGCTTGCCGCCCCGGCTTCAATGGGGCCGCAACTTGACAGTTGCGGAAGGCCCGCGCAAGCCCAAGCCCAAGCCCAAGCCCGCGCGGCTTCAATGGGGCCGCAACTTGACAGTTGCGGAAGGAGTCGTGCAGGCTGGCGGCAGTGGCGTCGGGGTCGCTTCAATGGGGCCGCAACTTGACAGTTGCGGAAGGCTCGACGGCGCTCGGCGCGCGGTACTCGTAGGCTGGCTTCAATGGGGCCGCAACTTGACAGTTGCAGAAGGCGTTGCCGCCATGCGCCGCCCCCTCAACGTGGCGTTGCTTCAATGGGGCCGCAACTTGACAGTTGCGGAAGGACCATATCATTTTCCTTAAACAAAAGATCATCCTCTAGCTTCAATGGGGCCGCAACTTGACAGTTGCGGAAGGCGACTACCCCAAGACGACCCTCAAGGCCAAGCCCTTGCTTCAATGGGGCCGCAACTTGACAGTTGCGGAAGGGATGGCCTCTTCAACGCCGATTTTCAGCCCGTTAAGGCTTCAATGGGGCCGCAACTTGACAGTTGCGGAAGGCGCGTACAGGGACAAGCTGGCGCGCCGGCGCCGCCTGCTTCAATGGGGCCGCAACTTGACAGTTGCGGAAGGCGGAATCTACGCATGGCAGGCGGGCCAAGCCGGCAGCTTCAATGGGGCCGCAACTTGACAGTTGCGGAAGGACGGCAGCCGCCCTCCCGCCGGCGAACCCTGGCACGTGGCTTCAATGGGGCCGCAACTTGACAGTTGCGGAAGGGAGGCCGAGCAGCGCGAGTTCGACGAGGACGAGGAGGAGCTTCAATGGGGCCGCAACTTGACAGTTGCGGAAGGTCGTACCCCATTGCCGGCGGGCGCAGACGGACCGGGCTTCAATGGGGCCGCAACTTGACAGTTGCGGAAGGCCCGCCATCACGCCCGCCCCCCACCGGGGGGGGTAATGCTTCAATGGGGCCGCAACTTGACAGTTGCGGAAGGAGTACATCCGCTTCCTGCACACCGTACACCGCATCCCGCTTCAATGGGGCCGCAACTTGACAGTTGCGGAAGGTCGCCCAGCAGCAGGGCGGCGAATATTGCGTGATATGGCTTCAATGGGGCCGCAACTTGACAGTTGCGGAAGGCGAGGGCCACGCCGACCCCGCCGCCGTCGCGGCATGGCTTCAATGGGGCCGCAACTTGACAGTTGCGGAAGGCCCCCAGGAGAAGATCCAGCGCCTAGAGGAGTATGCGCTTCAATGGGGCCGCAACTTGACAGTTGCGGAAGGACGGGGGCGGGGAAACAGGGGCGGCGGCGACAACGGCTTCAATGGGGCCGCAACTTGACAGTTGCGGAAGGCTCGCAAAGGCGGCTATCCAAGCCGAAATAGATCGGCTTCAATGGGGCCGCAACTTGACAGTTGCGGAAGGAGAAGAACGACGACAGCCGGAGCGATCCCTGATGATCGCTTCAATGGGGCCGCAACTTGACAGTTGCGGAAGGCAGGCCGTCCTCGGGCGCCGTCCACGACTTGTCGACGCTTCAATGGGGCCGCAACTTGACAGTTGCGGAAGGGTGACGGGCCCCTTGCTCATGCTCGCGATGGGACGGGCTTCAATGGGGCCGCAACTTGACAGTTGCGGAAGGCCGGGCCGCGCGCGGCATGCCCGACGAAGACCTGGTGCTTCAATGGGGCCGCAACTTGACAGTTGCGGAAGGTCGCAATCGGCACCGTATTCATATCCCGCACGTCGCTTCAATGGGGCCGCAACTTGACAGTTGCGGAAGGAGGAGCTCCGCCTCCTAGAGCGCTCCGACGAGGATCGGCTTCAATGGGGCCGCAACTTGACAGTTGCGGAAGGGTCGTCCTCGATCGACCTGGGCCCCGACCAGACCCGGCTTCAATGGGGCCGCAACTTGACAGTTGCGGAAGGCGTGATCTCGGACGACGAGGCCGCCCGCATCCTGGCGGCTTCAATGGGGCCGCAACTTGACAGTTGCGGAAGGGGCGGGGCTGACCAAGCCCAAGCCCGACCAGGCCGCGCTTCAATGGGGCCGCAACTTGACAGTTGCGGAAGGTTCTTCCTGGGCGGCGGCAGGGGCGGCTTGTCTTGCTTCAATGGGGCCGCAACTTGACAGTTGCGGAAGGGGCACCCGTGAGGCCCGTCTCGGTATGGAACTGATTGCTTCAATGGGGCCGCAACTTGACAGTTGCGGAAGGTCCTTTGCATGGAACGGCAGGTGCGCATCGACCAGCGGCTTCAATGGGGCCGCAACTTGACAGTTGCGGAAGGATCATGACCGAGCCGCGCGTGAACGCCAGGCGGTACGCTTCAATGGGGCCGCAACTTGACAGTTGCGGAAGGAATCTGGCTATTGCGCCAAGTAAAGGCCCCGACTGGGCTTCAATGGGGCCGCAACTTGACAGTTGCGGAAGGTATCCCCCCTGCACGGCCGCCCATGCCCCGGGCTTCAATGGGGCCGCAACTTGACAGTTGCGGAAGGCCCACATTCCGACCACACCTGCCTAGAGTGCGGCATCGCTTCAATGGGGCCGCAACTTGACAGTTGCGGAAGGGGGGAGCGGATCGGCCGAATCATGCAAACAGAGGCGGGCTTCAATGGGGCCGCAACTTGACAGTTGCGGAAGGCACCTGCCGTCCCGCGAGATACCCGCCGCCGACGCCGCTTCAATGGGGCCGCAACTTGACAGTTGCGGAAGGACGGTCCTGCCGTGGGTGCTTATCGTGGTGGCGTAGCTTCAATGGGGCCGCAACTTGACAGTTGCGGAAGGCCGGCCTCACCTGCCGCAACGACATCATCTGGCGGCTTCAATGGGGCCGCAACTTGACAGTTGCGGAAGGCGGCGGCCCTGTCCGTGTACCCGGCGAATTCGTCAATGCTTCAATGGGGCCGCAACTTGACAGTTGCGGAAGGGGGGACGTCGCAGGCAGGCAAGGCATGGAGGCGCAAGCTTCAATGGGGCCGCAACTTGACAGTTGCGGAAGGCTCCATACAGAAGGGCGGAATCAAGCGGGCTATAAGCTTCAATGGGGCCGCAACTTGACAGTTGCGGAAGGTCTCGCAGAATGTCATTGCCGCGCCGTTCGGTGTCAGCTTCAATGGGGCCGCAACTTGACAGTTGCGGAAGGTTATAAGGCCCCGCGCACGGCGCCCCCCTGATGACGGCTTCAATGGGGCCGCAACTTGACAGTTGCGGAAGGCCAGCACGGCCACGGCCAACACGGCAATGACACCCGCTTCAATGGGGCCGCAACTTGACAGTTGCGGAAGGCACTATGTAGCGCGTCATGCGGCGGCCCCGATTCATGCTTCAATGGGGCCGCAACTTGACAGTTGCGGAAGGCCGTGTCTTTGGCTTCGCCGTCATCCCAAGCGTGGCTTCAATGGGGCCGCAACTTGACAGTTGCGGAAGGCGTATCAGTAGAGTCTCGGCAGGGACGTTCCGAGGGGCTTCAATGGGGCCGCAACTTGACAGTTGCGGAAGGTTCAGTCAACTCGTTCTTTATCGGCGAAATCCGCCAAAGCTTCAATGGGGCCGCAACTTGACAGTTGCGGAAGGGTCGGCGCTTATTGTGGATACTGAAAAGACGGGCAGGCTTCAATGGGGCCGCAACTTGACAGTTGCGGAAGGATGCATGGTTTGCGCCGCTAATAGATCCTATGGTGGCTTCAATGGGGCCGCAACTTGACAGTTGCGGAAGGCGCCGCCCGCCGGAGACGAAGGTCTTGCGGACAATTCGCTTCAATGGGGCCGCAACTTGACAGTTGCGGAAGGCCGCAAACTCAAACTTCTGCCCCTTGCGGGAAACGTTGCTTCAATGGGGCCGCAACTTGACAGTTGCGGAAGGCGCCCTAAAGCCGGCCGGCAACTACGTGCTAGTGATGCTTCAATGGGGCCGCAACTTGACAGTTGCGGAAGGGGCTCGCGCCGGCCGCTAAAGAGGCGGGCGTGGTGAGCTTCAATGGGGCCGCAACTTGACAGTTGCGGAAGGCGCCCGCCCGTGCATGGGGGACAAGCATACGGCGATGCTTCAATGGGGCCGCAACTTGACAGTTGCGGAAGGCGCCGCGTCGGCCGTCACGGAGATGCGCCACGACGGCTTCAATGGGGCCGCAACTTGACAGTTGCGGAAGGCCGAGTACGTTTCCCATGCGAGGCACCCGACGAGGATGCTTCAATGGGGCCGCAACTTGACAGTTGCGGAAGGCGTCAAAAGCGGCGCCCGGATCCCTGATTTGCGAGGGGCTTCAATGGGGCCGCAACTTGACAGTTGCGGAAGGCGTATCAGTAGAGTCTCGGCAGGGACGTTCCGAGGGGCTTCAATGGGGCCGCAACTTGACAGTTGCGGAAGGTTCAGTCAACTCGTTCTTTATCGGCGAAATCCGCCAAAGCTTCAATGGGGCCGCAACTTGACAGTTGCGGAAGGGTCGGCGCTTATTGTGGATACTGAAAAGACGGGCAGGCTTCAATGGGGCCGCAACTTGACAGTTGCGGAAGGATGCATGGTTTGCGCCGCTAATAGATCCTATGGTGGCTTCAATGGGGCCGCAACTTGACAGTTGCGGAAGGCGCCGCCCGCCGGAGACGAAGGTCTTGCGGACAATTCGCTTCAATGGGGCCGCAACTTGACAGTTGCGGAAGGCCGCAAACTCAAACTTCTGCCCCTTGCGGGAAACGTTGCTTCAATGGGGCCGCAACTTGACAGTTGCGGAAGGCGCCCTAAAGCCGGCCGGCAACTACGTGCTAGTGATGCTTCAATGGGGCCGCAACTTGACAGTTGCGGAAGGACCCATCGACGATGGGCTTCAGGGCGAAGACTGGCTTGCTTCAATGGGGCCGCAACTTGACAGTTGCGGAAGGTGGCATACCGTCTTTTCGCCCGTCGTCGCTTGCGGCGCTTCAATGGGGCCGCAACTTGACAGTTGCGGAAGGCAAAGTCCTTCTCCCCGAAGACGTCAAAGTACTGATCGCGGCTTCAATGGGGCCGCAACTTGACAGTTGCGGAAGGATCAACCAAGTTCCCGCCCGCTCGATAGACCTTTGCGCTTCAATGGGGCCGCAACTTGACAGTTGCGGAAGGCTGCTACCTCGCGTTCCGCAAGTTCGGCGAGCCGTCGCTTCAATGGGGCCGCAACTTGACAGTTGCGGAAGGTGACTGGGTACAACGCGGGGGGATCGACCGATGCGGAGCTTCAATGGGGCCGCAACTTGACAGTTGCGGAAGGACGTCCCGGTGGCGCCCAGGTCATACAGGGGGCGGACAGCTTCAATGGGGCCGCAACTTGACAGTTGCGGAAGGTCGAATGGCGGAGGCCCCGATCGTCAACTTTGCCCTGCTTCAATGGGGCCGCAACTTGACAGTTGCGGAAGGCTCCTAGACGCCATCCAGGCCATCCGCATCGCCACGCTTCAATGGGGCCGCAACTTGACAGTTGCGGAAGGTACACGAAGTCCGCAGGGACGGAACGGGCCTCTTCAGCTTCAATGGGGCCGCAACTTGACAGTTGCGGAAGGCGCCGAGTACCCGCACCGCCGCCGCCGCCAGAAAACCCAGCTTCAATGGGGCCGCAACTTGACAGTTGCGGAAGGCGTCATGTACGGGTTTTCGGGCGTGGCGAACAGGTCGCTTCAATGGGGCCGCAACTTGACAGTTGCGGAAGGACGGGAAATGACGGCGGAGCAGAAGGCGGAAAACGCTTCAATGGGGCCGCAACTTGACAGTTGCGGAAGGCGCGCAGGTGTCCGGCGCCGAGTGGGAGCGGGCCAAGCTTCAATGGGGCCACAACTTGACAGTTGCGGAAGGCCGCGCCTTGAACGCCTTGCTTGTACCTTGCCGGAAGCTTCAATGGGGCCGCAACTTGACAGTTGCGGAAGGACCAGTCGCAGTATTCGGAGGGGGGCGGACCGCCGGCTTCAATGGGGCCGCAACTTGACAGTTGCGGAAGGGCGCGTGGGGAGGTGAAGGCAACGCCGAAGATCTGAGCTTCAATGGGGCCGCAACTTGACAGTTGCGGAAGGCGCCGCCGGCGAGAGGCGCGAGGGCGCGGGCAGCGCTTCAATGGGGCCGCAACTTGACAGTTGCGGAAGGGGCGCAAGGCCGAGGGCGTCCGGCGGTACAAGGACGCTTCAATGGGGCCGCAACTTGACAGTTGCGGAAGGCCGTGCTCGGCCGCGCCGGCACGTTTCGATACGACGTGCTTCAATGGGGCCGCAACTTGACAGTTGCGGAAGGGTCGGATTTGCGCCCGACGAGTTGATTTGCGCATGCTTCAATGGGGCCGCAACTTGACAGTTGCGGAAGGGCGGGCGTCGTCGGCAGGGGCGTTGGCGGACCGGGCTAGCTTCAATGGGGCCGCAACTTGACAGTTGCGGAAGGACGAATCCGCGGCGGAGCCTGACGAGGGGCCTGCGGAGCTTCAATGGGGCCGCAACTTGACAGTTGCGGAAGGATCGTCGGGGTTGACCCAGCGGCCGGACTCCTCGTCGCTTCAATGGGGCCGCAACTTGACAGTTGCGGAAGGCTGCGCGAGTTCCTAACGGCGCTCGGCGTCGACACCGGCTTCAATGGGGCCGCAACTTGACAGTTGCGGAAGGGGCCTTTCCGAACAACCAGAACCAAAGTCAGGCCATGCTTCAATGGGGCCGCAACTTGACAGTTGCGGAAGGCGTCCCGTCGTACAACGCGCAGACGGGCGCCAACCTCGAGCTTCAATGGGGCCGCAACTTGACAGTTGCGGAAGGCGTCCCGTCGTACAACGCGCAGACGGGCGCCAACCTCGAGCTTCAATGGGGCCGCAACTTGACAGTTGCGGAAGGCCTTGAGCGCGCCGACGATCGCGATGGCGGTGGCGTCGCTTCAATGGGGCCGCAACTTGACAGTTGCGGAAGGGGGCTGCACATGCTCGGCGGCGTATTTCAGATTCAGCTTCAATGGGGCCGCAACTTGACAGTTGCGGAAGGTGCGCGGCCGGGATTCGCTGTGGCAGTGTATGTGCGCTTCAATGGGGCCGCAACTTGACAGTTGCGGAAGGACCCGTCCGCGAGCGTCGCGGCCCTCGCCGACGCGCAGCTTCAATGGGGCCGCAACTTGACAGTTGCGGAAGGTCGGCGGCCGTGCGATCGCCGTCCTTTGCGCTCGCGCTTCAATGGGGCCGCAACTTGACAGTTGCGGAAGGCCCTAACATACTCGCATTGAGGGGCCTGCCGTTTATCGCTTCAATGGGGCCGCAACTTGACAGTTGCGGAAGGGGTCGGACGATACGGCATTGGGTGCGAAATAGACCCAGCTTCAATGGGGCCGCAACTTGACAGTTGCGGAAGGCTACTACCATGCCTCCCTGTGCCTGCTGGCGCTGCTGCTTCAATGGGGCCGCAACTTGACAGTTGCGGAAGGCTCACCACCCCGCCTCCCGCACGCGAGCCCGACCCCGCTTCAATGGGGCCGCAACTTGACAGTTGCGGAAGGGCCGACACCGTGCTGGTGGCCGCCGCCCGCAGGGCCGCTTCAATGGGGCCGCAACTTGACAGTTGCGGAAGGATGTGGTTTCTGCGAAATCCAGAAACCGGAATCGAAGCTTCAATGGGGCCGCAACTTGACAGTTGCGGAAGGTCCGGCGGTATTCATCCCGCACGGCAATAAACTCCGCTTCAATGGGGCCGCAACTTGACAGTTGCGGAAGGTACCCTGCCGACGACTGGGATATCCCGCTCGCCCGGCTTCAATGGGGCCGCAACTTGACAGTTGCGGAAGGCCGATGATGGACCGCATCGTAGCAGAGGGCGGTGACGCTTCAATGGGGCCGCAACTTGACAGTTGCGGAAGGACGTTGACCATGGTCTATGGCTCAAAAGACGGCGGCGCTTCAATGGGGCCGCAACTTGACAGTTGCGGAAGGCTGTATCCGGCTTGGTGCGGCCCCACTTGTACGGCTTGCTTCAATGGGGCCGCAACTTGACAGTTGCGGAAGGGGGGTCGTGCTGCTTCGAGGACGCCGACAACGGCTTGCTTCAATGGGGCCGCAACTTGACAGTTGCGGAAGGATGCCGCAGGGCGCCGGGCGGGGGGCCGCCGCGAGCCGCTTCAATGGGGCCGCAACTTGACAGTTGCGGAAGGAAGATGCGGCGCGAGAAGGAGCGCAGGAAGATGGACGGCTTCAATGGGGCCGCAACTTGACAGTTGCGGAAGGAGGCAAAGTCAATACTCGATGCATACAAGGAATACAAGCTTCAATGGGGCCGCAACTTGACAGTTGCGGAAGGCGCAACGTCTGCCAGTACTGCAAGCGCGCCCGGCCGGCTTCAATGGGGCCGCAACTTGACAGTTGCGGAAGGCGCCACGCTCGACGCCGTACGCAAGTACGTCGATCCGCTTCAATGGGGCCGCAACTTGACAGTTGCGGAAGGGTGCTGGTCGTCGTCCCAGATGGGCCGCTCGGATCCAGCTTCAATGGGGCCGCAACTTGACAGTTGCGGAAGGGCCTGCTCGTGCGGGATCGTCGCGGCGACGAACCGGCTTCAATGGGGCCGCAACTTGACAGTTGCGGAAGGTGGATCCGCCAGAGCCGCCCCCGAACAGGCCCGTGAAGCTTCAATGGGGCCGCAACTTGACAGTTGCGGAAGGTTCGGCGCGGGCAGCCGGCAGGCGCCCGCCGAGGCCGCTTCAATGGGGCCGCAACTTGACAGTTGCGGAAGGACTTGGAGCGGCGGCGGCGGCCCCGGGAACACGAGCTTCAATGGGGCCGCAACTTGACAGTTGCGGAAGGTGGATGCCGACGGCTCCGCCGATGCCCGCGCTGCCCAGGCTTCAATGGGGCCGCAACTTGACAGTTGCGGAAGGGGGTATAAAAGCATTTAGAATCAAAAATACTCTCGCTTCAATGGGGCCGCAACTTGACAGTTGCGGAAGGCCCGTCGCGTCGGCGGCCTGACGGCGCATGTCGACGCTTCAATGGGGCCGCAACTTGACAGTTGCGGAAGGTGCGTACCTTGACATATCGGGCGTGATTCTGCCGGGCTTCAATGGGGCCGCAACTTGACAGTTGCGGAAGGTCAACTCCTTTAGCTTTATGTCAACCAAAGTCCGCGCTTCAATGGGGCCGCAACTTGACAGTTGCGGAAGGTTGTTGGGACCGGGATATGGCTGCCCGCCGAGGGGCGCTTCAATGGGGCCGCAACTTGACAGTTGCGGAAGGGTGGGGGCGGAGTGCTCGCCGTACTCGGGCGAGGCCATGCTTCAATGGGGCCGCAACTTGACAGTTGCGGAAGGATACACGTCGGCCGTCGCCGCGACCGACGCCTTCGCTTCAATGGGGCCGCAACTTGACAGTTGCGGAAGGCGTGGACGTCACGCGCGGGGGCACCACCATCCCGCAGCTTCAATGGGGCCGCAACTTGACAGTTGCGGAAGGAGCATACGGCAGAGACCAGGGCCAAACTGTCCAAGATGCTTCAATGGGGCCGCAACTTGACAGTTGCGGAAGGCCGCAACGCGACCACCGTAATAGAGGGCCACCAGCCGCTTCAATGGGGCCGCAACTTGACAGTTGCGGAAGGATATCTACAAGGCGATAGATGACGTGGAAAAGCCAAAGCTTCAATGGGGCCGCAACTTGACAGTTGCGGAAGGCTGGGCCGACGACACCTCGTCCTGGTCGGAGTCGGTGCTTCAATGGGGCCGCAACTTGACAGTTGCGGAAGGTCGTATAAGCACTGTGGGCAGGCAGGGCGGCGCGAGCTTCAATGGGGCCGCAACTTGACAGTTGCGGAAGGATGCGACGTCGGCGGCGTGGCGGGCGGCGAAGTCGGCGCTTCAATGGGGCCGCAACTTGACAGTTGCGGAAGGGATTGGAGTGCAGTGTGCGCAAATCGAAAACCGCCGCTTCAATGGGGCCGCAACTTGACAGTTGCGGAAGGGCCAAGGCCAGCCCGATAGACACGGCTACGCCTAGGCTTCAATGGGGCCGCAACTTGACAGTTGCGGAAGGAGTTTACTACCTCCGCCTTGACTACCGCCAAGTCCTGGCTTCAATGGGGCCGCAACTTGACAGTTGCGGAAGGTAGAAGGTTGCGCAGGGCCGAGTCGACGGCGGCGTCGCTTCAATGGGGCCGCAACTTGACAGTTGCGGAAGGTATGACGGAATACGTGGCCGCCTTCGAGGAGGAGGGCTTCAATGGGGCCGCAACTTGACAGTTGCGGAAGGCCGTCGCGTGGAAGCGGGGCGTGACGGTCGACAGGGGCTTCAATGGGGCCACAACTTGACAGTTGCGGAAGGCGACACCGAATACCTGGGCGAGCCGCACCGCCGCCAGCTTCAATGGGGCCGCAACTTGACAGTTGCGGAAGGAGGGATCGCGGGCGCGGGCGCATTTCTTGCGGTGGCGCTTCAATGGGGCCGCAACTTGACAGTTGCGGAAGGCGGCGAGGTGCGTGGCGCTAATGGCGGCGGCGGCGGGCTTCAATGGGGCCGCAACTTGACAGTTGCGGAAGGGCCGCCCCCCGCCAGCCCTCGCCCGAGCTGACAATGCTTCAATGGGGCCGCAACTTGACAGTTGCGGAAGGGCGTTGGGAAAACGATGAAGGCAAGGGTTCGGCCGAGCTTCAATGGGGCCGCAACTTGACAGTTGCGGAAGGGGCGCGGGCGGCGCGGGCGGCGGCGGTGCGGGCCGTCGCTTCAATGGGGCCGCAACTTGACAGTTGCGGAAGGCAGCTCGAACACGTTTACTGCCAACGCGCATGCCGCGCTTCAATGGGGCCGCAACTTGACAGTTGCGGAAGGCCCGTCGCTCATCCCACCATCCACCTCCCTTCCGCGCTTCAATGGGGCCGCAACTTGACAGTTGCGGAAGGCCTAGACTCGGCGTCCCGCGCCCCCGTGTCGGCGGGCTTCAATGGGGCCGCAACTTGACAGTTGCGGAAGGGCGATGCAGGACCGCCTGTGGTTCCGCGCACAGATGATGCTTCAATGGGGCCGCAACTTGACAGTTGCGGAAGGAGTCCCCGTGGGGCGGGCCGGACGATGCAACAAGGCTTCAATGGGGCCGCAACTTGACAGTTGCGGAAGGTCAACGAGACCAAGTTCGAGGCCTTTTCGGCCAGCGCTTCAATGGGGCCGCAACTTGACAGTTGCGGAAGGTACCTGCTATCCAACGCAGGAAGCGTGGCATGCACCGGCTTCAATGGGGCCGCAACTTGACAGTTGCGGAAGGTTGAATGGGGCGACAGGACGGATATGCGAACCGGCGCGCTTCAATGGGGCCGCAACTTGACAGTTGCGGAAGGAGGGCCGCGAGATAACGGCCGCGCAAAAGGCGGCCGGCTTCAATGGGGCCGCAACTTGACAGTTGCGGAAGGGACGACAAGACGTGACATGAGGGCGGCACGCCCGCGCTTCAATGGGGCCGCAACTTGACAGTTGCGGAAGGTCGGGTACGCATACGCGCCCGAAGGCGCGGCCCGCCCGCTTCAATGGGGCCGCAACTTGACAGTTGCGGAAGGTGGATAGAGAGAGAGACACTGTGGGTCCGCACCAAGCTTCAATGGGGCCGCAACTTGACAGTTGCGGAAGGCGATCCGTTTGGCATGAGTAGCGGCCCCACTTTTGGTAGCTTCAATGGGGCCGCAACTTGACAGTTGCGGAAGGAGGGGGCGCATCGGCCAAGCGCCGGCCCCGCCCGCGCTTCAATGGGGCCGCAACTTGACAGTTGCGGAAGGCTCCGCCGTCAGGCCCGGGGTCACGATCGTGCTGCCGGCTTCAATGGGGCCGCAACTTGACAGTTGCGGAAGGTGACGGCCCGCTTGCAGGCGTTCCGAGTCGCTATCGCTTCAATGGGGCCGCAACTTGACAGTTGCGGAAGGCGGAGCGGGCGGGACGAGGCAAGCGAGGGGGACGAGCTTCAATGGGGCCGCAACTTGACAGTTGCGGAAGGTTGGCGAGCGTGTTTGCCCCGTTTCCTATCCACGTGCTTCAATGGGGCCGCAACTTGACAGTTGCGGAAGGCCGCATCGTTCGCATTGTCGAAGAAGCAGAATCCGTGCTTCAATGGGGCCGCAACTTGACAGTTGCGGAAGGTTCAATGTCCCCCAACTCCGCGAGCCTATCATCCCAGCTTCAATGGGGCCGCAACTTGACAGTTGCGGAAGGCAGGCGCGCGACGATCGCGCCCTCTGGCTTGGCCTGGCTTCAATGGGGCCGCAACTTGACAGTTGCGGAAGGCGACCCGCACCACCTCATCCGGGGAGGCCAGCGTGGCTTCAATGGGGCCGCAACTTGACAGTTGCGGAAGGGCCTCGCGAGGGTTGTCTGCATCGACGTGGAGCGTGCTTCAATGGGGCCGCAACTTGACAGTTGCGGAAGGCGTGTACGATTCGATCGTCGGAAAGAACGCGGACGCTTCAATGGGGCCGCAACTTGACAGTTGCGGAAGGGGACGTCGCCCTTCGGCGAGCCGAACCAGCCCATAGCGCTTCAATGGGGCCGCAACTTGACAGTTGCGGAAGGCGCGTAGAGATTTCCAATCTCATACAGCGCCTGCTGGAGCTTCAATGGGGCCGCAACTTGACAGTTGCGGAAGGAAGATGTATACCGGCGGACACGTGCAGATATGTTCGCTTCAATGGGGCCGCAACTTGACAGTTGCGGAAGGGTACGCCCGCGAGCGCGACGCGGCCGCCGCCCTAAAGCTTCAATGGGGCCGCAACTTGACAGTTGCGGAAGGCACTACGACCGCGCCCTTCGAAACCAAGAGGCCGCGCTGCTTCAATGGGGCCGCAACTTGACAGTTGCGGAAGGCGAGTCTCTGGCGAATACCGGTGAAACGACGTCTGGCTTCAATGGGGCCGCAACTTGACAGTTGCGGAAGGAGCAACCCTCCCGGGTACGCGGCCGTCATTGTCCCGCTTCAATGGGGCCGCAACTTGACAGTTGCGGAAGGCCGTATAGACCAGGCCACCGCCGCCAGCATTATCCCGCTTCAATGGGGCCGCAACTTGACAGTTGCGGAAGGCCGTCATGATCGCTGTATGGAGTGCAACTGCCCCAGCTTCAATGGGGCCGCAACTTGACAGTTGCGGAAGGACCGATCCGATCACGGCCGCCGCCCCCACGGCGGCGCTTCAATGGGGCCGCAACTTGACAGTTGCGGAAGGCTCCACGTGCGCGAGGCTCGAACGGATCGCCGCAGAGCTTCAATGGGGCCGCAACTTGACAGTTGCGGAAGGCGGCGGGGGCCTGCTGCCCGAGGCGAGTGTACCGGCGCTTCAATGGGGCCGCAACTTGACAGTTGCGGAAGGCGCATGGTCGCCGGCGTGTGCATGATCTCGGGGCCCCTGCTTCAATGGGGCCGCAACTTGACAGTTGCGGAAGGCGTGCGCCGTGTGCGACGCCCCCGTCCTCTACAAGCTTCAATGGGGCCGCAACTTGACAGTTGCGGAAGGCCCGTCCTCGACGCAGATCGCCTCGATCAAACTCGTGCTTCAATGGGGCCGCAACTTGACAGTTGCGGAAGGTTCAACATAGCGGGTGCTGCCGCCCTTCACCGCCTTGCTTCAATGGGGCCGCAACTTGACAGTTGCGGAAGGGGCCGACCTGGCCGCCCTGCTCCGCGGCACCGCAGAGCTTCAATGGGGCCGCAACTTGACAGTTGCGGAAGGGGGCCGGCGCAGAGTACAGCGCCGCCCAATGCAAGCTTCAATGGGGCCGCAACTTGACAGTTGCGGAAGGGGCTTGCGCCGCCCCTCGCCATAGCAGATTGGGCAGCTTCAATGGGGCCGCAACTTGACAGTTGCGGAAGGCACGCGACTGCCGTCGCCAACGTCCTCGAGTACATGCTTCAATGGGGCCGCAACTTGACAGTTGCGGAAGGGCAGGGCCCATTCAGGGTCAAAGCCACTGTCGTCGCTTCAATGGGGCCGCAACTTGACAGTTGCGGAAGGTGGTTATCGGCCCGCCGGCGGCGTGTACGGGCTGTCGCTTCAATGGGGCCGCAACTTGACAGTTGCGGAAGGAATTGCCTGCGCCGTCTTAACCCGCCGGCCATTGGGCTTCAATGGGGCCGCAACTTGACAGTTGCGGAAGGAGACACAGCAGGCGATCGATGCCTGCGAGCAGGCATGCTTCAATGGGGCCGCAACTTGACAGTTGCGGAAGGTCTTGAACCGCTCGCTTACTTCAACGGCGCGGCCGGCTTCAATGGGGCCGCAACTTGACAGTTGCGGAAGGATCCCACTCGGGCCGCTCCTGCGCCCATATGGGCCGCTTCAATGGGGCCGCAACTTGACAGTTGCGGAAGGCAGTGCAACGTGGGTAATACCAGGCAGAAGGGGGCAGCTTCAATGGGGCCGCAACTTGACAGTTGCGGAAGGCTGGGGCCGAGCATGGGCCCGAGGTACTTGACGAGCTTCAATGGGGCCGCAACTTGACAGTTGCGGAAGGAACAAGTACGCTGTTGTCGTCGGGAACCATTGTCAAAGCTTCAATGGGGCCGCAACTTGACAGTTGCGGAAGGGTCAATCCCCCGCCTTCCCCAGGTGCCTCAATGCCAGCTTCAATGGGGCCGCAACTTGACAGTTGCGGAAGGGCCGCCCCCTTAGCTCTGGTCCCGCGGGATGCGCCAGCTTCAATGGGGCCGCAACTTGACAGTTGCGGAAGGTCATCGATCTGCTTTATTTCGGGGTTGTTTTTCTTGCTTCAATGGGGCCGCAACTTGACAGTTGCGGAAGGGCTCGTTGGCCGCCACGGTGAGCTCGGCTTCTTGTCTGCTTCAATGGGGCCGCAACTTGACAGTTGCGGAAGGCGCGGGCAGCTGGCCCCAGAGCCACGCCTGACGCTGCTTCAATGGGGCCGCAACTTGACAGTTGCGGAAGGCCGCCGTCCGCGTCGAGGTCGCGCGCCCCGGGGCCGCTTCAATGGGGCCGCAACTTGACAGTTGCGGAAGGATGTCCGGAAAACCGACCAAGCCCTGGCCGCCTTAGCTTCAATGGGGCCGCAACTTGACAGTTGCGGAAGGAACAAGAACGGGGAACTGGAGCCGGAGACGATGCTGGCTTCAATGGGGCCGCAACTTGACAGTTGCGGAAGGATTGTCGCTTCCACGCTCCACGCAAAAAGGCCCGGGCTTCAATGGGGCCGCAACTTGACAGTTGCGGAAGGTGGAAGAGTTGGGTACCCAGTTCTTCGACTACATGGAGCTTCAATGGGGCCGCAACTTGACAGTTGCGGAAGGTACCGCCATTCAGCACGGCCCCGAAGTATTTGAATATGCTTCAATGGGGCCGCAACTTGACAGTTGCGGAAGGTCCGTGTTGAGGGCGGTGCGCAGGTCGGCGGGCGGCTTCAATGGGGCCGCAACTTGACAGTTGCGGAAGGTTGGCACTTTTCTCGAAATCCAAGATGACGCCTCGCGGGGCTTCAATGGGGCCGCAACTTGACAGTTGCGGAAGGCCTGCGTGCGGGCCGTAGTGTCAAAGCGGGCCTCGGCTTCAATGGGGCCGCAACTTGACAGTTGCGGAAGGGGTCAACGCCCTGGTGGCATCGCTTCAGCAGGGCCAGGCTTCAATGGGGCCGCAACTTGACAGTTGCGGAAGGGATCGACGGCCTAGAGGGCGCGGCGCGGCGCCTCAGCTTCAATGGGGCCGCAACTTGACAGTTGCGGAAGGCAGGCGGAGTGCCTGCCGCCTGTCCCCATCTTCAGATTGCTTCAATGGGGCCGCAACTTGACAGTTGCGGAAGGCGCGTACCGCGCTATCTACGGGCGCCCGCACCCTGGCGCTTCAATGGGGCCGCAACTTGACAGTTGCGGAAGGCAGTAGCGGCCACTCGTGCGATCCCCTGTCGGACGCTTCAATGGGGCCGCAACTTGACAGTTGCGGAAGGTCGGAATCATGGCGGCCACAAACGGCAAGCTCGCAGCTTCAATGGGGCCGCAACTTGACAGTTGCGGAAGGGAGTAGCGGACGGTAGAGGCGTAGCAGTTGATCACGCTTCAATGGGGCCGCAACTTGACAGTTGCGGAA
The DNA here is from genome assembly GCA_965242695.1 of Cenarchaeum sp. Classification (GTDB taxonomy): domain Archaea; phylum Thermoproteota; class Nitrososphaeria; order Nitrososphaerales; family Nitrosopumilaceae; genus Cenarchaeum. Next base: position 1,089,125 of record CBDESU010000001.1, read on the forward strand.
GGAGTATGAGCTCGTCACGCAGGCGTATCATCGAGTCGTGCTTCAATGGGGCCGCAACTTGACAGTTGCGGAAGGCGGACCGTCTCACGGGGCGCCGCTGGCTTACTGTCTTGCTTCAATGGGGCCGCAACTTGACAGTTGCGGAAGGCAAAGAGAGCTGCGCGCAAAGGTGCAAAGCCATACGCTTCAATGGGGCCGCAACTTGACAGTTGCGGAAGGCGGCTACAAAGCCGTCCAAAAAGCCGGCAAGTATCGGCTTCAATGGGGCCGCAACTTGACAGTTGCGGAAGGCCATGACGATACGGCGGATGTGGTTTGACCGCGGGCTTCAATGGGGCCGCAACTTGACAGTTGCGGAAGGCGGCGGCGGTGCGATGCGCACGGCCCGGCTCGCCGCTTCAATGGGGCCGCAACTTGACAGTTGCGGAAGGTGCTCGCGCTAGTCTCTACCGTGGGGATCGGCGCAAGCTTCAATGGGGCCGCAACTTGACAGTTGCGGAAGGCGGCGGCAGTCGTCATGGCTGCGGCACCACCATGGTGCTTCAATGGGGCCGCAACTTGACAGTTGCGGAAGGCATGGGACAATGCAAGCCAAGTAGCGGACGAGTGGCTTCAATGGGGCCGCAACTTGACAGTTGCGGAAGGCGGCCCTGCGCCGGGCTACCAGGCCGACGCGGTCCGGCTTCAATGGGGCCGCAACTTGACAGTTGCGGAAGGAGCCTAGCGATCACTGCGCGCGTGTCGGCAAGCGCGTGCTTCAATGGGGCCGCAACTTGACAGTTGCGGAAGGCCGATCCCGCGAGCAGGCCGCCCGCGAGGCCGCAGAGCTTCAATGGGGCCGCAACTTGACAGTTGCGGAAGGGGCGGGCAGCCACTCGCCGGCGTGCCGCCACCTCGCTTCAATGGGGCCGCAACTTGACAGTTGCGGAAGGCTCAACGAGACCAAGTTCGAGGCGTTCGCCGCCTCTGCTTCAATGGGGCCGCAACTTGACAGTTGCGGAAGGCTCGGCGAGGCCAACGCCCCGGGCAACCGCCTCGCGCCGCTTCAATGGGGCCGCAACTTGACAGTTGCGGAAGGACGGGGCAGGGTACGGCGTCCGGCGCCCAGGACCAGCAGCTTCAATGGGGCCGCAACTTGACAGTTGCGGAAGGCGTCCGCGCCCTGGTCGGGCTTGATCTAATACGGGCTTCAATGGGGCCGCAACTTGACAGTTGCGGAAGGGCCTTGATGTATGCTCGCGCGTCCTACCGATTGTGGCTTCAATGGGGCCGCAACTTGACAGTTGCGGAAGGCCCGGGCGGGACATGTCCCCAAAGCAGATCGCGCAGGCTTCAATGGGGCCGCAACTTGACAGTTGCGGAAGGGGCAACGTGCAGGAGCGCCTGCTCGAGATGACCCCGCTTCAATGGGGCCGCAACTTGACAGTTGCGGAAGGTGGCGGCGGGCCAACGTGTACGTCCGTCCCTCTGCCTTGCTTCAATGGGGCCGCAACTTGACAGTTGCGGAAGGCGCCACAATCCCTGGTATGCAAGCAGGTGGTTAGCCAGGCTTCAATGGGGCCGCAACTTGACAGTTGCGGAAGGCTCCGCTCGGTTAGCGGTCCTACGCGCCTATCACTGCTTCAATGGGGCCGCAACTTGACAGTTACGGAAGGGGCAAAGCGCTCCGGCCGCTCGGCGCGGAGTTTGCGGCTTCAATGGGGCCGCAACTTGACAGTTGCGGAAGGGCTTGTCCAAGGACTCGGCGCAATTCTGACAAAGCGCTTCAATGGGGCCGCAACTTGACAGTTGCGGAAGGCGTAACCCCGACACCGCTTCCCGAAGAGGACGAGCGGCTTCAATGGGGCCGCAACTTGACAGTTGCGGAAGGTCGGGACCACGTCCCCAAGTTGGTAGGGGAGGACAGCTTCAATGGGGCCGCAACTTGACAGTTGCGGAAGGTGACGGGCGCAAACAAGACCATGAAGATGTTCGTAGCTTCAATGGGGCCGCAACTTGACAGTTGCGGAAGGGGGCTTGCCTCCTTTACGAAGACTGACGTGCAGGCCATGCTTCAATGGGGCCGCAACTTGACAGTTGCGGAAGGCAAACAACATGCTTGAATACCGTGCGTTGATTACTGGCTTCAATGGGGCCGCAACTTGACAGTTGCGGAAGGTGTGGGGCTTACTGCCCTGATATTCAAGGATTAAGCTTCAATGGGGCCGCAACTTGACAGTTGCGGAAGGTTTGGGAGGGCATTAGGCTCATCGACCCGAATATCGGCTTCAATGGGGCCGCAACTTGACAGTTGCGGAAGGCGCCCTAGATGTGTGGAATCTGACAGGCAACCCCAGCTTCAATGGGGCCGCAACTTGACAGTTGCGGAAGGAGGACGGACAGGGGAGCACAGAATGACCGAGCGCTAGCTTCAATGGGGCCGCAACTTGACAGTTGCGGAAGGCGGACCGCTCAACGAGTTCGCACAGCGCTGCTCGGCGCTTCAATGGGGCCGCAACTTGACAGTTGCGGAAGGGTCGATTGGTGCAACGAACGCATCGCCGACGACAGCTTCAATGGGGCCGCAACTTGACAGTTGCGGAAGGCGTACGATCCAGACTTTGCCGTCATGGACGCCGGCGGGCTTCAATGGGGCCGCAACTTGACAGTTGCGGAAGGCGGTTGACAGGGGAGTTGGCCACCGCCCTGCGCGGGGCTTCAATGGGGCCGCAACTTGACAGTTGCGGAAGGCGCAAAGAGATTTTGCCGGTCGGCGGCGTGCAGGCTGGGCTTCAATGGGGCCGCAACTTGACAGTTGCGGAAGGACTGGGAATGGGTAAAGACGGTAGCCACGCTTCTAGCTTCAATGGGGCCGCAACTTGACAGTTGCGGAAGGATCATGGCCGTCCACGGGGTTGCCTTTTTTTCAACCGCGCTTCAATGGGGCCGCAACTTGACAGTTGCGGAAGGCATTATGAGATCGGTAGTGTGTTTTTGATCCTGCTCGCTTCAATGGGGCCGCAACTTGACAGTTGCGGAAGGCCCTGAAGCGCCTTCAGCGCCCCCGCCCCACGCCTGCTTCAATGGGGCCGCAACTTGACAGTTGCGGAAGGTGAGATCGGCGGCCCCGTCGGGGCCTAGCGCAGGTGCTTCAATGGGGCCGCAACTTGACAGTTGCGGAAGGCGGTGGGGGCTGTGCCTGCCGACGCGATTGAGGATGGCTTCAATGGGGCCGCAACTTGACAGTTGCGGAAGGACGATCCTGGGGGAACGCCGGAGCAGGGCTGCTTCAAGCTTCAATGGGGCCGCAACTTGACAGTTGCGGAAGGGCCGACGGGCTTGGCCCGCAGGGCGAAGATTGGCTTGCTTCAATGGGGCCGCAACTTGACAGTTGCGGAAGGTACGTCAGGCGGCATCCCGACCTGTGCTGCATGATGCTTCAATGGGGCCGCAACTTGACAGTTGCGGAAGGAGCGCTGCATGAGCCTGCCGCTTAACGGGGGGGGCTTCAATGGGGCCGCAACTTGACAGTTGCGGAAGGTATGCGGCAAGCCCGCCCAGCACTCGGACGCGCCTTGCTTCAATGGGGCCGCAACTTGACAGTTGCGGAAGGGGTCGGGTTCGCACTGTGGCGACTCGGTAAGGCCTATGCTTCAATGGGGCCGCAACTTGACAGTTGCGGAAGGATGTACAATGCGGCCGTACGCGCGCAAAAATCGCAGGGCTTCAATGGGGCCGCAACTTGACAGTTGCGGAAGGGGGCGGCCCGCCTGCGCCTGGCGTCCGACGCCCGCCGGCTTCAATGGGGCCGCAACTTGACAGTTGCGGAAGGACGATTCCGACTTCAATGCCGTCGGCCAATCCGCGGGCTTCAATGGGGCCGCAACTTGACAGTTGCGGAAGGATTTGCCCGAATATCTGACGGGCCTTGGCCAACCCGCTTCAATGGGGCCGCAACTTGACAGTTGCGGAAGGCGGCACGCCGTTCAACTGCAAGTATTACCGCGTCGGGCTTCAATGGGGCCGCAACTTGACAGTTGCGGAAGGCAGATGACAAGCCGTCAAAGGGGGCGCGCCCGACATGCTTCAATGGGGCCGCAACTTGACAGTTGCGGAAGGGCGGCGCCCCAGCGCAGGGCCGCGCTAGGCCTGCCCGCTTCAATGGGGCCGCAACTTGACAGTTGCGGAAGGGGCTCAACGCCAGGGCCGTGTAAACGTCGCCGTGCCTGCTTCAATGGGGCCGCAACTTGACAGTTGCGGAAGGGGGGGGGCGCTCGCGCTGGGGCGGCCCGCACGGGCTTTGCTTCAATGGGGCCGCAACTTGACAGTTGCGGAAGGGCGTGGGCGCCATGCAGGATGAGGGCGGTGCGTTTGGCTTCAATGGGGCCGCAACTTGACAGTTGCGGAAGGACAGGGGCGCCCGCCGCCGGCGGCATGGCCTGCTGGGCTTCAATGGGGCCGCAACTTGACAGTTGCGGAAGGGGCGATCCGTGGAAGTGGGACCGTCTGCGCAAGGAGCTTCAATGGGGCCGCAACTTGACAGTTGCGGAAGGGACGCGAGGCGGGTGCGCGCGGTCTCTACGGCGGTAGCTTCAATGGGGCCGCAACTTGACAGTTGCGGAAGGGGGACGTGCCACGTGCAGTTCGATCACCCACCCGGGGCGCTTCAATGGGGCCGCAACTTGACAGTTGCGGAAGGCACCAGGCGTGGTCGTTCGCCGACGGCGTCACTGCGCTTCAATGGGGCCGCAACTTGACAGTTGCGGAAGGAGTCCGCGACGCCATGACGCCGCTCGAAAAGGCCGCGCTTCAATGGGGCCGCAACTTGACAGTTGCGGAAGGCGCCGGCATTCCGCGACGCGCGCGGGGCATGTCGGGCGCTTCAATGGGGCCGCAACTTGACAGTTGCGGAAGGATAGCTCTCGGTCACGTCCCGCAGCAGCATCCGGATGCTTCAATGGGGCCGCAACTTGACAGTTGCGGAAGGCATCAAGCGAACAAAGAAGGCGGGCAGGGCCCTAGGGCTTCAATGGGGCCGCAACTTGACAGTTGCGGAAGGCTCGGCCCTGGTCTACGGGCCGGCGGCCCAGAGCGGGCTTCAATGGGGCCGCAACTTGACAGTTGCGGAAGGATGCCTGATGCGCCAGGATGCGGACGGCGATCTCCGTGCTTCAATGGGGCCGCAACTTGACAGTTGCGGAAGGCATTGCGCCGGTAAAGCCAAAGGGCAGGCTATATACCCGCTTCAATGGGGCCGCAACTTGACAGTTGCGGAAGGGCCAATCATGCCTCTCCTACGCGGAAGAGGTATATAAGGCTTCAATGGGGCCGCAACTTGACAGTTGCGGAAGGCGGCGTGGTGCGGGCGTACGCCCGCGCCAGGTCCTGCTTCAATGGGGCCGCAACTTGACAGTTGCGGAAGGATGCATATAGCGGGCCGCAGGCGCTAGCGCGGCGTGGCTTCAATGGGGCCGCAACTTGACAGTTGCGGAAGGGGGCGCGGCGGGCCGCCGCGCGGCAGGAAACCCCCAAGCTTCAATGGGGCCGCAACTTGACAGTTGCGGAAGGCTGGATGAAGTGGCGCGCCTGGCGCCGGCGGAGTATGCTTCAATGGGGCCGCAACTTGACAGTTGCGGAAGGCCGCGGCCTCGGCGTCGAGTGCAAGGTCGAGCTCGGGCTTCAATGGGGCCGCAACTTGACAGTTGCGGAAGGGGACATGACCGTACACGACTGCATCATTGCCGCACTGCTTCAATGGGGCCGCAACTTGACAGTTGCGGAAGGATATATGTCATCTAAGTACGTTGGCTCACAGTGGCTAGCTTCAATGGGGCCGCAACTTGACAGTTGCGGAAGGGGCACTGCTCGCAGCGCCCCCGCCCGACGGCCGCGCTTCAATGGGGCCGCAACTTGACAGTTGCGGAAGGTGTTTGCCCTCAACTTTTCCTGATCCGATTATGAGGCTTCAATGGGGCCGCAACTTGACAGTTGCGGAAGGCGGCGACAGCCTCGACGCCCAGGACTACGGCAACCAGCTTCAATGGGGCCGCAACTTGACAGTTGCGGAAGGTTATATCCACTCGGCGCGGGGCGCCGGTAAGGATGCTTCAATGGGGCCGCAACTTGACAGTTGCGGAAGGGACGTGCGGCAGACAATGCAGGCTGCCGAGTCGATGCTTCAATGGGGCCGCAACTTGACAGTTGCGGAAGGGGGCCACCGCCCCATAGTCCCGCACCGCCGTCCTGTGCTTCAATGGGGCCGCAACTTGACAGTTGCGGAAGGAGGCGTGGATCCGATCGCCAAAAACAAAAGGGTTAGCTTCAATGGGGCCGCAACTTGACAGTTGCGGAAGGACGGCAAGTCGCTCATCGTCCGCCTCGGCGCCGCGCGCTTCAATGGGGCCGCAACTTGACAGTTGCGGAAGGGTGCAGCATGTCCGAGCCTGCCGATGGGCAGGGGCCGGCTTCAATGGGGCCGCAACTTGACAGTTGCGGAAGGCGCCTTCAAGTTGGGCGTGCGGGCCGTAGCCGACGAGCTTCAATGGGGCCGCAACTTGACAGTTGCGGAAGGTCGTGTCGGACACGTTCCCGGCGCCCTCGGCGGCCGCGGCTTCAATGGGGCCGCAACTTGACAGTTGCGGAAGGGCCCGCGGACCCGAGCGACACGCACGGCCCGCCCGAAGCTTCAATGGGGCCGCAACTTGACAGTTGCGGAAGGCGCGCCGCGATCTCATCTTGGAGCGAGCCGGACGGCAGGCTTCAATGGGGCCGCAACTTGACAGTTGCGGAAGGCGGAATCTCGCGGGGATCAGACACGCGGACGTTGACCGCTTCAATGGGGCCGCAACTTGACAGTTGCGGAAGGAGATCATTCCCAGACTGGCGAGCGTTGGAATCCGCCGAGCTTCAATGGGGCCGCAACTTGACAGTTGCGGAAGGCTCTTAAGGCACAAGGGGGGCGGGCCGCCCGTTGAGGCTTCAATGGGGCCGCAACTTGACAGTTGCGGAAGGGTCCGGCACGGTCGCCGACGACGGCAATCTAAAGGCGCTTCAATGGGGCCGCAACTTGACAGTTGCGGAAGGCCACGCATCGACCAGGCCCGCCGACAGAACGTCCGCGCTTCAATGGGGCCGCAACTTGACAGTTGCGGAAGGCAGGCGGCCGCGCGGTTGCGGCGTGGGCCTAACCACGGCTTCAATGGGGCCGCAACTTGACAGTTGCGGAAGGAGGCGGCGGCCGAGCGCGACAAAAAGGGGGCCATTGGGCTTCAATGGGGCCGCAACTTGACAGTTGCGGAAGGCCTGCGACGGACAACCATTTGTCCGCAGCTCGGCCGGCACAGTGATCATATGTGGGCTTTGGCTCCTGCTTGCCGTGTTTTTGCATTCAGTCGCGGTGGCGCCATCTCCGGCATTATAAGCAGGCGGCGAGCGCCCCAGGGGCCGAACCCCCTCACCGGGCCGCTCGCGCGCCCCCGGCGCCACCGCCCCCGATCGCATCATACGACAAACGACGGCCTCCTTCCCCCGCCCGGCTGCAGCTTCACGCCGATCGTCTCTATGCGCCCGTCCGATGCATCCCCGTACGAGGGGCCCACATCGACGACCAGCACCCTGTCCTGGGCGTAGTCGAGCAGGTCGGCAAGGTCCTCGCGGAGCCCCGTCAGCTCTATCCGGCTCAGGTCGCAGGCGAACACCGAGTACTGCATGCGGTCGCCGTACCCGAGCATGGTCTTATAGGTCTGCTGGCGCCGCTTTGAATCCGCCACATCGTACGCCACAATGTACCTGTTCCGCGCCATCCGCACCCACCGCGCCCTACCGCGTCCTGAACGAGGGGTACGACGGCACCTCGCCTAGCAGGTGCCTCGTTAAGAGCCGCGCCTGCGTGGCCATCACACGCCGGTAGCTTGCCGCGTACCCGAGCAGCGGGTGCGATACCTGCTCGTCGAGCCGCCGGTTGTACGCCATGATTGCCCTCTTCCTGCCGGCGGCGTTCAGGCTCGTCCCGACCCCCGCCCTCACAAAGTCGGACGGCCCGATCTCGCCGCCGTTTACCATCCGCAGGCACACAGAGTCTGCCACAAGCGGGCGGAACTCCTCCATCAAGTCCAGCGCCAGCGCCGGCTTGCCGTGCTTTGGCCTGTGCAGGTACCCCAGGTGCGGGTCGAGTCCGACGCGGCTCGCAGTCACAGCCGCATCCTTTGCAAGCATCGAGTACAGGTATGACAGCAGCGCGTTGACGGGGTCTGTCGGCGGGCGGCGCCTGCGCCCCTCCAGCCGGAACTCGGCCGCCGCCCCGGCATCCTTCACCATCGTGCTGAACTTTCCAAAGTACGTGCGCGCGGCCATGCCCTCTATGCCTAGCAGCGCCTCGTAGCTCCTCTCCTTCAGGGCCCGCTCGGCCAGCCCGTCGAGGTCAGATACGGCCGCGGCCACCCCCTCGTCCCCCGCCGGCCCGTTCCTCCGCAGCATCGTCGCGCAGTTGCGCGCCTTGCCGTGCACGATGCGCCGCGCAATGTCCATCGAGCCCCTCTGGTCCGAGTACATCCTATGCTGCGCGATGCGCAAGTGCACGTTCCGGCCGGACATCCCCGAGAGTATTCCGTAGAACCAGCCGCCGTACGACATGTAGCAGACCGGAATGTTGCGCACGGCGAGCTCGCGCAGCGCCTGCGTCGTGACCTGGACGTTGCCGAGGACGGTAACCTCCGATATGTCAAGAAGCTTGAACTCTTCCTCGGCCCCGCCCTTGCGCCTCACGACGAGCCGGTCGCCCGACTTTTTGACCGTCGCCCACTGCTCCTGCACGAACAGCGGGACGGTGTCGTTGCGCACGGGATACATCCGCCTCACCTGGTCCTTCGTCACGCTTCCGCCTCCGCCTTCGCCGTCGCCGGACAGCAGGTTGACCTCGTCGGGGAGACAAATGCCGACAAGCGAGCAGCCGGGGCACTTTGGGCTGTCGTAGAGCGGCGGCGGAAGGGTCTCAGACTCTGCATCGAGGCGGAACTCGGCGATCAGGGCGCGCGTGTGCGTCTCGAGATCCTCGTCGATCGGCACCTCGATGCGCCGCTTGGAGCCGATATAGTACACGGTGCCGCTGTCGCACTCGAAGCCGTTGGCCCGGAGCAGCAGCGCCTGCGCGCACACGTGCACCCTGTGGTCGAGGTACGTCCGCTCGGGCGTGTCGGGGACCGTCCCGCGCTTGTGCTCGACCGGCGTCGCCTTTTTCCCCTCGGCCTCTAGCACGTCGAGCTTGCCGACGAGTCCCAGCTCCGGGTCGGAGAGCATCATCGAGCGGGAGTGGATGGTCTCAGACTTCTTGCCAGCTCCCTTCTTGTCGCCGGCACCCCTGTCGTCAGGACCGCCGTCCCGCTCGGCCGCCTCCTCGGCCATGCGCCTCTGGCCCGCCGGCCTGTCGACGTTGCGGTGCTTTAGCCTGCCGTCCACGGTGTATTCGTTGTGCTCGAACTCGCCCTGCACGTGCTCTAGGTACCCAAGTCGCCGGCAGTACGAGTATTGGACGAGCATGCGGACGGGGATCAGGTCCTGCGCGGGCGCAGGTGCCTCGGCATTCTGCCCCTCCGCATCCGGCATGCCGCCCCTTCGCGCGCGCGGACCTAGTGCGCGGCGCCAAATGCGGTTGACGCCGTGGTGAGGAAAAGTTGACAGCGCGCGGCTGCCCCGCACCACACTACACCGCACCGCATAAATCCGCCCCGTACAGCCCGCCCCCGTGAGCGAAGACGGCAAGGAGGAGCACGAGCTCCCGCGCATACGCCTAAGCTACATCACGGGCCCCGACGACGGCCCCGACGACGGCCCCGAAGAGGGGCGCGGCGGGGAAAGAGAGGGAGGCGGGCTGCCAGACCTCGCATCCTGCAAGGAGGCCGTCCGCCGCGACCCGGCCAGCATCAAGGCCCGCATGGAGCTCGCCACGGTCCTGCTCGCGTCCGGGCGCCTTGCCGCCGCGATCGCCGCCCTCGACGAGGCCGTGCGGATCGACCCGACCGGCGCCGAGGCGAACGCCATGCACGGCGCCGCGCTCCTGCGCGCCTCCAAGAGCGCCGAGGCCGAGCGCGCGTTCGGGGCCGCCGTCGCGGCCGACCCCGGCTACATCGCGGCCCACATCGGCCGGGCCGTCTCGCTCATGGGCCTCGGCAGGTACGCCGACGCGTCAGAGGCGTTCGCCGAGGCGGCGCGCAACGATCCCAAGAGCATCGATGCCAGGATCGGGCGCGGCGATACGCTGATCGCAACGGGCCGCCGCGACGAGGCCCTCGCGTCGTTCGACGAGGCGCTGCGGATCGACCCCGGCAACGCGATGGTACACGCAAGGAGGGGCCGCGCGCTGCTCGAGACGGGCAGGCCCAGGAAGGCGCTCGCCGCGTTCACGAGGGCCGCGCGGGCCGAGCCGAGGCTCGTCGATGCCCACATCGGGAGGGGCCATGCGCTGCTCGGGCTGGACAGGTACGAAAAGGGGCTTGCGGCATTCACGAGGGCGGCCCGCATTGACCCGCGCAGCCTGCCGGCCCACATGGGGCGCGCCGAGGCCCTCAGCGGCCTAGACCGCCCCGAGGGGTCGCTCGCCGCGCTAGACAGGGCCGCGGCCGTCGAACCGCAGTCGCCCACCGTCATCTCTGCGCGCGGAGGGGTGCTGTACGGCATGGGGCGGGTCGACGAGGGCATTGCGGCGCTCGAAGAGGCCGCCCGGCTCGCCCCCGACGACAAGTACCTTGCAAAGGTGATCGAAGAGCTGCGGCGGAGGAAGAAAGAGGGCGTGGCCGGGACTTGAGCCGCGCGCGGATGGGCGGCCCATGCGGCCCGCTCGCGCAGAGTGTGATGCGGGCCTATGAAGTGTCCGAGGGGCCTAGCCGCGCGGAATTCGCACGGCCCGCGATCGCGCCAGGGCGGCGGATCGCGGCGCAGGTTGGAGCGGCCGGCGGGCCGTCAGCCGCAGGGGCTATCTCGCCTGACAAAGTCGAACGTGCGGTGCGCGTCCGCGGCGGCATCCCCCGGCCGCCCCTTTTCCACGCCGGCGCCGCCTTCCGCCCCGCCGCCCCGGTCCGGGAACAGGTGGTCGGTACGCTCCTTGGCCACCCTCATGGCCTCGACCTGCTCCGGCGTCGGCCCGCGCCGGAGGGCCGCCGTGACCGTTTCCCATTCCTCCTCCGTGAGCGACCGCACGTACCGCATCCTCATGCGCCGGGGCGGCGCGCGGCGCCTATTATGCGTTGCCTGTGCATTCTGTGATATAGGGAGTAGGCATCCGAGGGGCGGCCGCGGAATCGCCCGGCCGATGCGCGCCGCAGAGGCGGCGGCACAAGGGCCGTAACGCGCCCCCCTCCGCTCCGCACCGCATAAATCCGCCCCTCCCGTCCCATCCCCATGGCGGGCCCGGGCAGGGGAGGGGACGGCGGGAAAAAGGGCGGAGAAAGGGGCTCCAGGCCCCGGCGCCTGAGCCTGTGGTTCGGCATCGGCGGCGACCACGAGCGCCTGCTCAAGAGGGAGGGAAAGGGAATGGGGCCGCCGAACCTTGCCGCCAGCGAAGAGGCCGTCCGGCGCGACCCGGGCGACGTCGAGGCGCGCATAGACCACGCCACGGCCCTGCTCGGCGCCGATCGCTGCGACGACGCGATCGCCGCCCTCGACGAGGCGCTGCGCATCGACCGCACGAGCGCCGGGGCGCACGCCCTGCGCGGCGGCATCCTCATGAACACGGGCAGGGCCGCCGAGGCCGTGCGCTCGTTCGAGGCCGCCGCCGAGGCCGATCCCCGCATGGCCGAGGCCCATATCGGGCGCGGAGGATCCCTCATGAAGCTCGACAGGAACGAGGATGCCGAGGGTTCGTTCGCCGAGGCGGCCCGGGTCGAGCCGTCGAATCCGGACGCGCACATCGGGCGCGGCGATGCGCTCAACGCGATGGGCCGCGGCGCCGAGGCCGTCTCGTCGTACGCCGAGGCGGCCCGGATCGAGCCGGGCAGGGTCGCGCCCCACGCAAAGATGGGCCATGTTCTGCTCGAGTTGGACAGGCACAAGGGGGCGCTTGCCGCGTTCGGAAGGGCCCTTAGGATCGAGCCGGGCCTGGTAGAGGCCCACGTCGGGAGGGGCCATGCGCTGCTCGGGACGGACAGGCCCAAGAGGGCGCTCGCCGCGTTCAGGAAGGCCGTGCGGCTCGATCCGGACAGCGGGGCGGCCCACTGCGGGCACGCCGAGGCGCTCTGGCGCCTCGGCCTCCCCGAAGAGGCGCTTGCCGCCGTCGACAGGGCCGTCCGCCTTGATCCTCGCGAGCCGGTCGCGCACTATGTGCGCGGCGGGATACTGTACGGCACGGGCCGCGCCGGCGAGGGAACCGCCGAGCTGGAAGAGGCGGCCCGGCTCGACCCCGACGACGGGCACATTGCAAGGACGCTCTACATGGTGCGGCGCAGGGACGGGAAGAGGGTGCAGGGGCAGTAGCGCGGCGCGCGGCGGCCGCGGACCGGCGGCCCCGCTCCGGGCAGTTCCGCCCCGGCCGCCATGCCCGCGATCGATCGCGCAGCCGCTGCAACCGCCTCCATGCCCCCCAAGCCCGGCAGGAATAAGAGGGCATTCAGCCTCATGGGCCGCCCCGCCCGAAAAGGCCGAATATGCGGGGCGCAGCGGCTGCCCTTCCCCCTTCTCCCCGCCCTGTCCCTGCCGCCGCCTGTCCCGGCCGCCCGGCCCGCGGGCGGCGGCGCGCGCCGCGCCGCACCGCGCCGCGCCGCATCCCATGAAAGATGCTCCCCCTGCTCCTCCCAGCCGCCCGCACCGCATAAATCCGCCCCCTCCCGCCACGCCCGCATGGGAGGCGCGGCGGAAGGCGGAATAGGCGGAAGGCGGGCCCCGCGCGTGGCCATGACGATCGGCATCGGCGTCGAGTCCGAGCGCCCGGACACGGCGGCCGAAAAAGGGGACGGACGGCCCGACCTTGCCGCCTGCGAAGAGGCCGTCCGGCGCGACCCGGGCAGCATCGGCGCCCGCATGGACCACGCGGCGGCCCTGTCGAGCGCCGGGCGGCACGGCGATGCGCTCGCCGCCGCCGACGAGGCCCTGCGCATCGACCGTACGAGCGCCGGGGCGCACGCCCTGCGCGGCGCCATCCTCTTCAACTCCTCCAGGTACGCAGACGCCGTGCCCGCGTTCGAGGCCGCCGCCGCGGCCGACCCGGGCGAGGCCGCGCACCACATGGGGCGGGCAATGGCATGCACGGGCATCGGCCGCCGCGCCGATGCGATAGAGTCGTTCGGCGAGGCGGCCCGGCTCGACCCGTCTAGCGTGGATGCGCGCAACGGGCTCGGCATCGCGCTGTCCGAGGAGGGCCGCCATTCAGAGGCCCTTGCGGCGTACAGGGAGGCGCTGCGGATCGACCCGCGCAACCCCGTGTCCAACACAAAGAGGGGCGACATACTGGCCGGCAGGGGCAGGCACAAGGGGGCGCTTGCCGCGTATACGAGGGCAGTGCGGGCCGAGCCAGGGCTGGCCGAGGCCCACGTCGGAAGGGGGCGCGCGCTTGTCGGCCTGCGCAGGCCCAAGAGGGCGCTAGCGGCGCTTGCGAGGGCGGCGCGGCTGGATCCGGACAGCGCCGCCGTCCACGCCGTCCGCTCAGAGGCGCTCCTTATCCTCGGCCGGTACGAGGGGGCGCTTGCCGCCATCGACAGGGCCGCGCGCCTGGCCCCGGGCGACGGGAGCGTGCACTTTGCGCGCGGCGTCGTGCTGCTCGGCATGGGGCGGACCGCCGAGGGCGGCAGGGAGATCAAAGAGGCCGCGCGGCTCAGCCCCGACGACAGGAACATTGCAAAGGCGCTCGGCATGCTTCGGCCCGGGGGACAGGAGCGCATAGGCCGGCGCCGGGCCTCTCCCCCCTAGCGCGCAGCGGCGCCCCTTCGCGCCGCCGCCGCAAGCCGGGTGATCAGCTCCCTTTCCGCGGCCCGAAAGCCGCAGTCCGCGTCGCGCCAAAAGCCGCGCCAGGCCTCGTTGAGAAGGCCGGCGACCGTGTCGCCGCCCGATCCGCCACGTTCCCGCCCCCCGCCGGAGTAGCCGCGCAGTCCCGCCCGCCCGAACGTCGGGAGTATGGAGGCGGCAACCTCTTGGAGCAGCTCGGACGGGAAGGCGTGGCCGTACCCGGGCGGCGGGCTGCCGCACAGCTGCGCCATCGCGCCCCATTCCGCCCTGATGCGATCCGCCTCTGGCTCGTGCCCGAGCAGTCGCATCCCGGCGTCGAGCAGGCGCATCCTGGCCTCGCCGGAGGGGTGGTCCTGCTCGGACAGCGGCCTGAGCTCGTAGATGTCCAGGTCAGTCTTGGTAACGAGGTGCAGGTTCGAGTGCGCGTATGCAGGCCCCGCCGCAAACAGGGCAAAGAGATCGCAGAACGCCTCCTGTATCCAGATAGACTTCCACCGTGACCACATCCACTCCACACCGTCCCGCGTCAGCGCCGGATCCGGCCCGCACTCCGTCTTGCCCACAAGCTGCGAGTACCGATCATCGACGACGCCAAGCGCGCCGTCCGTGCCATCCATGATGGGCTCGCACCCGGCTCCACGATTTACGTGGACGAACAGCAGGTGCCCCATCTCGTGATAAAAGTCAGGCATGTGCAATAGGAACGCCGCCTCCGAGAACGGGACATGCACGGTATTGGTCGCCGGATGCGCAAAGTAGTACTCACCCGACGTACACGATACCGCCGGACAGGGAAACGGCAGGCCCACCTCGCCGTGCATCGCGGACAGGACATCGTTGAGGAACACTGCCCGCTCCGTCTGGCAGTGCAGCGGCGGCATGCAGTACCCGTCGACCGCTGTTATTACCCTGGTGCAACCTTTCAGGATCCGCAACGCCTTGGCGCCAGCGCCACCCGTACAGCCGTTGACAAGCAGGTCGTCAGCCCGTTCCAACATGCTCGACTGCCGCTCCAGTGTCACTATAGTCGCGGCGGCCAGGCGTTCCAGTGCCGCATGCCGCCGCCGCCGCCGGCCGGCGCCCTGTACATGGACCCGGTCGCGGCGGCCAGGCGTTCCAGCGCCGCATGCCGCTGTCTGTCCGGAATTGCGGCCCTCAGGTACTCGGCCCTGTCGATCTGCTCGCGGATGGCGCACCTCAAGTAGCGGGTGCTCATCGTCTGTACATCTTCCCGTGCAGGGACGCGCACAAGTTGTCGAGGGCATCCGAGACATCGCCGAGGATCGACACGTCCTTGCCTGACAGATCAACCCTGCCGCCCGTGCCTTCCTCGAGCCTAGTCTCGACGGACAGTATGCCGTCCCTTATGCCCGGCCAGCCCTCGCGGTGGCGGAGGCGCAGAAACTCGGACATCTCCTCGCCGTTGATTCCCAAGGTGAAGTAGGTCCGCCCGCGGAGGTGACGGCTCAGCGGTGCAAGTACGGCCAGTAGGCTCTCGGCCTCGTCCTGCCGCTCCACGAGGCCGCCGCGCGACTCGATCGCCTCCAAAGCGGTGAGGTACGGATCGAGTAGATTCGTAGCGCAGTGGAGGTTGGTGCCGAGCGCGCCCATGATGCTCATCGTCCGCAGCCCCCCAACTCTAATGCCCCCACGCTGCGCCGGCCCGCCATTGCACGCAGGCGCACGGGGGCCATTTTTAAAGCTGTCGATATCGCACTACACGCGGCGGCCAGGCGTTCCAGCGCCGCATGCCGCTGTCTGTCCGGAATTGCGGCCATCAGGGACTCGGCCCTGTCGATCTGCTCGCGGATGATGCGCCTCAAGTAGCTGGCGCTCATAGTCTGTACATCTTCCCGAACAGGGACTCGCACACGCTGCCAAGGGCATCCGAGACATCGCCGAGGATCTACACGTCTTCGCCGGAGAGCTCCATCTGTCCGCTGGATCCCCCTTCGAGCCTGGCCTTGACGGACAGTATGCCGTCCCTTGCGGCCGGCCAGCCCTCGCGGCGGCGGAGGCGCAGAAACTCGGACATCTCCTCGCCGTTGACGCCGAGTGAAAAGTAGGTCTTTCCATTGAGATGGCAGCTCAGCGGTGCGAGCACGGCCAGTAGGCTCCTGGCCTCGTCCGGCCTCCCCACGGAGCCGCCGCGCGACTTGATGGCCCTCAAAGCATCACGGTATGGCCGGTGCAACCGCGTGGCGCAGTTGAGGCTGGTACCGAGCGCGCCCATGACGCTCATAGGCCGCCACCGCCCAACTCGAACGCATTCATGCCGCGCCTGTCCGCCATGCTGCGCAGGCGCACAGGGCTGTTTTTAAGGCCAGTGACAACGCCCTGCATGCGGCGGCTAGACGCTCGAGTGCCGCATGCCGCTGTCTGTCCGGAATTGCGGCCCTCAGGGACTCGGCCCTGTCGATCTGCTCGCGGATGATGCGCCTCAAGTAGCGGGCGCTCAACGCCTGCGCATCTCCCTGAACAGGGACTCGCACACGCTGTCAAGGGCATCGGAGATGTCGTCGAGGATCGACATATCCTCGCCGGATAGGGCCGCCCGACCGCCGGCGCCCTCTTCAAGCCGTGACTTGACGGAGAGTATGCCGTCCCTGATTCTAGGCCAGGCCTCGCGGTGGCGGAGGCGCAAAAGCTCGGACATGTCATCGCCGTTGATGCCCAGTACAATGTAGGTCTCCCCCTTGAAGTGGTGGCACAGCGGCGCGAGCACATCCAAGAGGCTCTTGGCTTCGTCCGGCCGCTCCACGAGGCCGCCGCGCGACTCGATGATCTCCAAGGCCGAGATGTATGGATCGAGTAGCTTCGTGGCGCAGTGGAGGTGGGTGGCGAGCACGCTCATGCCGCTCATTGCCCGCCGCCCCCGAGCTCGAATGCCGTCGTGTTGTGCCGGCCCGCCATTGCGCGCAGACGCATTGCGGCCACTTTTACCTCTGCCGGATGGCGCGAACGGCTGTAGGATCCCAAAAGTAGTTCACCCCCCCCCCCCCCACTCGCGCCTGTGGAGGATTTTTAGCCGATCGAGGTGCCCCGTGTCGGAACTGGGATCACAGGCCCCTGCTAGCGCCTATGCACGATTCCAGACTTTTCGTCCACCACCTCCACCCCCCTGGATGGCATCCCGTAGACACAGGCCATGGCGGGCGTCTCGCCCTCGTCAAGCGGCATGCCGTCTAGCTCGCAGCCGCACCCGTACGCCGGCCTCGACACGGCGTCCCGCGGGCCGTCCGCGCGGCGGAACGGCCCGCCCACGGGGGGAAGGCCCCGGGCATGCCAGACCCGGCCGCCGTCCGCGGCGGCGACTCGGACTCGAACTCGTGCTGGCGGCGCGCGACCGCCCCGTGGAACCGCCAGACCTTGCCGTTTGTCCGGGGGAGGCGCGATCCATAGCCAGACATGCCGCATGCTCGGGCGCCCCAGCGCGGCCTCGAAGGCGGACTCGCCGCGCCTGCGCCCTCGTCCCCGTTCGCAGAGCCGCGAGCCGCGGCAGGACATGATCGAGGCCGGGCGGGCAGGCCCGCCGTGCCCTCGCGCAGGACGGCCATTGCGATGCCGCAGCGGCATCCTTGGCGGCGCCAAATGCAACCGTGCGGCGCGGGACGCCGCCCTCGCACGCGATGGGACGCCGCCCGTCGAACAGCGGCACAAGGTCCGCGTGCCACATCATCCTCGAGTGGCCTCACACCCACCGCAGCCGCATCCTCCCCCTGCTGCAGTGTACCAACTTTTGCACGCCGTCGCCGGCATCCAGGACGGCGAGTATTGTCCCGCGGAGATGCAAAGCTCGTGCTGCCTCGTTATCCTCCCCGCCCATGCGCGCCGCAGCGGCGCTCGCTCCCCCTCCAGAGGCCGGAAGCGTACTCCCCCCCCCTCCCGCACCGCATAAATCCGCCGCGTCCGGCCCTGCCCACATGGGCGGCCCCGACGAAGGCGGCGGCGAAAGGGACGGCGGCAGCGGCAGGCCCCCGCGCGTTCGCATGTGGTTCGGCACCGCCGCCGACCACGAGCGCCTGCATAGGATTCACGGGGAGGGCAAGGAGAAGGCAGGCACCGACATCGCCGCCCGCGAAGAGGCCGTCCGCCTGGACCCCGGCAGCGCCAACGCCCGAATGTACCTGGCCCTGGCGCTGCTCGGCAGGGGGCGCCACGACGACGCGCTCGCCGCCCTCGACGAGGCGCTGCGGATCGACGCGACCAGCCCCGATGCGCACAGCATGCGCGGCGCCATCCTCGTGAACACGTCCAGGGCCGCCGAGGCCGCGCGCGCGTTCGAGGCAGCCGCCGCGGCCGATCCCGGCAGCGCCGGGGCCCACATCGGGCGCGGCACGTCGTACATGGGCCTCGGCAGGCACGAGGATGCCGCGGCGGCGTTCGCAGAGGCGGCGCGGGCCGACCCGTCGAGTCCGGATGCGCGCATCGGGCGCGGCGATGCGCTGGTCTGGATGGGCCGCCGCGCCGAGGCCCTCGCAGAGTACGTCGAGGCGCTGCGGATCGACCCGCGCAGGGTCGCTCCCCACGCAAAGATCGGGCGCCTGCTGCTAGAGGCGGGCAGGAACAGGAGGGCGCTTGCGGCGTTTGGCAGGGCGGCGCGGCTGGAACCCGACAGCGGGCCGGCCCACTGCGGGCGCGCCGAGGCCCTCGAGCGCCTCGGCCGCCACAGGAGGGCGCTTGCGGCGGCCGACAGGTCGGCGCGGCTGGATCCGCACGAGCCGGCCGTGCACTTTGTGCGCGGCGTAGTGCTGTTCGGCATGGGGCGGGCCGATGAGTCGATCGCCGCGCTCGAAGAGGCTGCCCGGCTCGACCCCGACGACGGGAACGCGGCCGGGGTGCTCGAAGAGGTGCGGCGGAAGACGGGGCGCGCGTAGGCGGGCAGGGGCGGCGCTGCCGTCCGCCGCACCCTTCCTTCCGTGCCGCCGCCGCGCATGCTGGACTGCGCCGCAGGGGGCATGCCGCGCCCGTTCCGCCGGCTATGCGCCCCGCATCGATGCCCCCAGTTCCGCACCGCATAAATCCGCCATGCCAGGCCCCGCCCTCATGGGCGGCGGCGGCGGGCGCGCGGGGCAGGACAAGGAGGGCAGCCCCGCCGGAACAGACGGGGCGGCAGGAGCCGAATGCGGCGGCCATGCGGCGCGCGGCGCAGACCTGCAGTCGCAGGGCCTCCACGAAG
This sequence comes from Cenarchaeum sp., assembly GCA_965242695.1. GTDB lineage: Archaea > Thermoproteota > Nitrososphaeria > Nitrososphaerales > Nitrosopumilaceae > Cenarchaeum. Next base: position 1,108,209 of record CBDESU010000001.1, read on the forward strand.
AGGCCCTTGCGGCGTACGACGAGGCGGTGCGGCTGGATCCCGGCAGCGCGGCCGGGCATGCAGGGCGGGGCGATGCGCTGCTAGAGATGGGCCGCAGCGAAGAGTACCGCGATCCGGACGAAGAGACGGAGGGGCCTGGTCCCCGCGGAGCGCGGCCCGGAAGGGATCGCTTCAAGGACGCCCTTGCGGCGTACGACGAGGCGGTGCGGCTGGATCCCGGCAGCGCCGACCGGCGCGCGGGGCGCGGCGAGGCGCTCCTAGAGCTTGGCAGCAACAAGAAGGCGATCGAGGCCTTTGGCGAGGCCGCGCGGCTGGATCCCGGCAGTGCAGACCGGCGCAGGGTGCTCGCAGAGGTGCTGTGCGACCTGGACCGGTTCGAGGACGCCCTTGCGGCGTACGACGAGGCGGTGCGGCTGGATCCCGGCAACGTCCACCTGATCGAGGGTCGCGGCGAGGCGCTGCTGGCCCTTGGCAGGAACGAAGAGGGCGTGGCCGCGTACAGGGAGGCGGTGCGGACAGAGCCCGGCAGTGCAGACCGGCACGAGGCGCTCGGCATGATCTTCAGGCGCATCGACCGCCCCGAAGAGGCGCTGGCCGCGTACGGGGAGGCCGCGCGGCTGGATCCCGGCAGCGCATCCAGGCAGAGGGAACTCGGCGAGGCGCTGCTAGACCTTGGGCGCACAGAGGACGGCCTGGCCGCGTACAGGGATGCGGTGCGGCTAGAGCCCGGCAGTACATCCAGGCAAAGGGAACTAGGCGAGGCGCTGCACCTGGCAGATCGCAACGCCGAGGCGCTCGCCGCGCTCAACGAGGCCGTGCGGATGTGCAGTAGCAGCGGCAGCGGCAGCGGCAGCGGCAGCGGCAGCGCCCGGTCGGCCCATATCCTGCGCGGCTGCGTCCTGATGGCCATGTCGCGGCACGACAGGGCCGTGCCGGACTTCAAGTCGGCCGTGGGGCTCGACCCCGGCGATGCCAGCGCGCACGTGTGGCTGGGGGTCGCGTACGAGCAGCTTGGCAGGTACAAGAGTGCGATCGCATCGATGAAAAGGGGCATCCGGCTCGATCCGCAGAACGCGGACGCGCATACCGTCCACGGCAGGGCGCTGCTCAAGGCCGGCCGCACCGGCAAGTCCCTTGCCGCGTTCGACAGGGCGGTCAGGCGCGACGGCGGCCTGGCAGAGGCCCACGAGGGGAGGGGCTATGCACTGCTCAAGGCCGGCAGGCACAAGGAGGCGCTCGCCGCGCTTGCAAGGGCGGCGCGGCTCGATCCCGACAGCGCAAGCGCACACCTGGGAAGGGGCCGCGCGCTGCTCAAGGCCGGCCGCCGCAGGGCGGCGCTCGCCGCGCTCAAGAAGGCCGCGCGGATCGACCCCGACGATGCATATGTGCACCTGGCCGCCGGCATCGTGCTGAGCGGGGCCGGCCTACACAAGAGGGCGCTTGCCGCCCTCGACAGGGCCGCATCGCTGGACGACGGCGATGCTGCCGTCCACCGCATGCGCGGCATTGCGCTGGGCGAGCTCGGCCGCCACAAGAGGGCGCTTGCCGCCCTCGACGGGGCCGCATCGCTGGACGACGGCGATGCTGCCGTCCACCGCATGCGCGGCATTGCGCTGGGCGAGCTCGGCCGCCACAAGAGGGCGCTTGCCGCGCTAGACAGGGCCGCATCGCTCGACGACGGCGACTGGAAGACGCACCTTGCAAGGGGCAGGGCCCTTGAGGACATGGGGAGGTACCCCGAGGCGCTCGCCGCCCTCGACAGGGCCGTGGAGATCCAGCCCGGGAATTCGGCCGTGCACTGCCGGCGCGGCATGATCCTTGTCAGCCTCCACAGGGAGTCCGAGGCACTCTCCGAGTTCGACGAGGCCGACCGCATCATGCCCGGCAACGGGCTGGTTGCCTGCGGGCGCGCCATGGCCCTGGCCGGCCTCGGCCGCCTCGAAGAGGCGCGCGCCGTGGCCGACAAGGCCTCGCGGATCGACCCCGACGACGAGGACGTTGCACAGGTCCGCAGGATGCTGCAGGAGGCGCCCGGGGGCGGCAGGAGGCGGCGCAGGGCGCGGGGCGCGTGAGCGGGGCGGCCTGCCGCTGCGATGCGCGGGCGCATGCGGCGCCGGGCATCCGCGCGCGCCCGCCTGCCGGCCCGGCGGCCGCGGCGGCGCACGCGGCAGGCGGCGCCGGCGATTGGGCCTAGATCATGGCGGCACTTCTTGCCCCCGTGATCCGTTCCGCCGGCAGGCGTTGCCGCGAACATTGTTTTTAATACCACCTCGCCCGCCCGCGCTCACGATGACGACCCAGCAGGCAGTCCTCAGCAAAAGGAGAGCGGATTTGAAAGGGCGACATGTGGCCCCCACCGTGGACGAGTCCATGGCGGCTGGCGTGGCCGCAGCCGAGGCGGCCGCAATGCCAGCAGGCTGGAAGCCGAGCAGGTTCTTCGAGGCATGGAAAAAAGTAGCGGCCGAGAAGTCGGCATTCAAGCTTTGCTGGCTCAACATGGGGCACTACAGCGCCCTTACGCCCAAGGATAGAAAGCGGGTCATTGGCAAGATCTTGCGCATCACGATAGCTTCAAGAGCCTACGACTCTGACGACTTTTACGAGGGCGTCCTTGCATCGCACAACGACTACGGCGCTATGCAGGTATACGTGTCCGCGTTCGTGGATGCGTTCTGGAAGGACTACTGGACGGATTGCATCGAGTGATGCCCGGGCGGCGAGCAGGAGTGAAGTGCACCTCTCTCTCCCGCTAGCCTCCGAGCCACCTGATCCTGTGCCTTGCCCCCAGCGCCTCAGCATTATCCCTGCCGATCTCGGCGCCAGGCAACACGACAAAGTCTGTTTCCGGCGGGATCGGAGTCCCGTCGGGCACCCTCACCTCCGCCTCGGACGCGTGTTCCGCCTCTTTCGGATCGTCCACCCGCTCGTCTTTTTCCTCCATGTCCCTAGGCAGGGCGGTGTACTGCACGCATCGGACATTCCTGCGCATAGCGTCGCTCATTGGGACGCGCATCTGGATTTTTCGTCCGCCAAATCGCAGCCCCGGATTGACAGTGAGCGCCTTGAAGCCGCGCCGCGCACCATCCGCCTCGATCCTACTCTCGAACACGCCCGTCATGCAGCTCCCAATCTCAAGCGGGTCGATCCACCGGTACACATGATCCGATGCAAGGGCCGTTCCGCAGAGCCAGGCGCTAAACGCACGCGCCGTCTCCTCTGCGTCCAGAATTTTGCAGTATTTCGCACCATCTCTTGCAAGCCCGTCTAGGAGCAGCCGGTCGCACTCGCGCCAGTCCTTTCGCGCATGGGCCGCCTTGTACCTGCCGTAGGCCTCACCGCTCTCGAAGAGCCACCTGCGGGCATGGCCTTTACGGCCCCACACTCCGGCCCGTGCGCCTTCCACTGCCGACAGCACCCCCGGCATGGAAAGGGCGCCGAATGTCGCGAGCTTTTCGCGCACACCACGAATCTCGATCGCATGCCCCGGCGCTATGATGGACGCGGAGACTCCGCTTCTGTCTGCGCCGCCCAGCCCTGCTACGGTGTCCGCCATGCCGTCGATGGCCTCTCGTAAACATATAACAGTTTTCAAGCGTACTATAAACGTATATTAGCATCGTCAGCTGTTGTAGCCGGTGGTAAATTCAGATCTATCCATATCCGGGTCCCCCCGCTGCATACTGATCCCCATGGCATCGATGCCGTAACCGCCCCCTGTATGCGCGCCGCTTGCCAGGCTCTGCATGCCCCGCCCGCCCCTCGCATCCCCGCACCGCGCAAATCCGCCCCCTCCTCCGCTCCGAATGCATGGACGGCGCAAAGGGAGGCACGGCGCCTGCACAGCCGCGCCGCCGGCAGCGGCATCGATGACCTCAATGGCAGGGCCCCGGCCTCGACAAGCGCCGGGCGCATCGAGGATGCGCCGCAGGGCGCGGGGCGCGTGAGCGGGGCGGCCTGCCGCGGCGATGCGCGGGCGCATGCGGCGCCGGGCATCCGCGCGCGCGTGCCTGCCGGCCCGGCGGCCGCGGCTGCGCGCAGTTCCGCCCCGCGGCGGCATCGACAATGGGGCCATGGCAACGCCCGATTCCGCCCTCCTGCCGGCACGCCAGTGTCGGCCTGTGCGACGAGTGGATGGACGGCGGCGGTAGCGGCATCCCAGGGACAGACGCCCCTGCCGCATTCCCTCCACTCCACCCTCCCTCTCATCCCGCACCGCATAAATCCGCCCTGCTCGCCCCTCCCGCGTGGACGGCGGCGCGGCCGGGGGCGCAGGGGAGGAAAGAGGCGGCAGGAGACCCCGCGTAATCGTCGCGTTCGGCACCGATCCCGATCGCAGGAACCTGGTGGAAATGACGTGGATCGACACCAAGGTCGATGGCATTGCCGCCTGCGAAGAGGCCGTCCGGCGCGACCCGGGCGGCGCGGGCGCGCGCATGGACCTCGCCGCGGCCCTGATCGGCGCCGGGCGGCGCGGCGATGCGCTCGCGGCGCTCGACGAGGCCGTTCGGATCGGCGGCGACGGCAGCGCTGACGCACATGCCATGCGCGGCGTCGTCCTCTTGATCGACCGCAAGAGGGCCGAGGCCGCGCGCGCATTCGAGGCCGCCGCCGCGGCCGACCCGGGCAGCGTCGCGGCCCGCATGGGATGCGGACTGGCCTGCCTGAAGCTGGGCCGGCGCGCCGATGCGATAGGGTCGTTCGGCGAGGCGGCGCGGCTCGATCCCGGCAGCGCGGATGCGCGGATCGGACTTGGCGGCGCGCTGGCCGAGGAGGGCCGCTACGCCGACGCCCTCGCGGCGCTCGACGGGGCCCTGCGGATCGACCCGGACAGCGTCCCTGCCCACGCAAAGAGGGGATACGCGCTGCTCGGCATGGACAGGCCCAAGAGGGCGCTTGCGGCGTTTACAAGGGCCGCCAGGCTCGAGCCCGGCCTGGCCATCGTCCACATTGGGAGGGGGCGCGCGCTGCTCGACGCGGACAGGCCCAAGAGGGCGCTTGCGGCGTACGCGAGGGCCGCGCGGCTGGACCCCGGCATCGCCGGTGCCCACCAGGGGCGCGCCGAGGCCCTGCACCGCCTCGGCCGCCACAAGAGGGCGCTTGCCGCCATCGACAGGGCCGCGGCCATTGATCCGCGCGAGGCCGGCGTTCACCTTGGGCGCGGCATCATACTGTGCAGCCTGGGGCGGATCGGCGAGGCCGTGTCCGAGTGCGAAGAGGCCGCCCGGCTCGACCCCGGCGACGAGAACGTTGCGGGGGAGCTCGCAGAGATGAGGCGGCTGGCGGCGAGCGCGCAGGCCGGCGGCGAGTAGGGCGCCCGGCGCGCCCCGGCGCCGCCGTCCCGGCGCCGCCGCGGCCCGGCAGGGGCGGCATACCCCCGGCCGCGGGGCCCGTCCAGCCCAAAGGGGCCGCGCGCACGGGACGCGCCCGCGCAGGGGCCGTCACCCTCAGCCCCGCCCCGCGGAGAAAAGGCGGCCGGAACGCCGCGCCGCACTGCGCCCCCCATCCCCCGCACCGCATAAATCCGCCCCGTCCCCGCCCGCCCGCATGGCGAGGGGCGTGAAGCGGAAAAGGGGAAAGAGGCCCCGCATAGTCGCCGGATTCAGCATCGACGCCGAGGGCAGGCGCCTGATGGAGGTGACGCTGATCGACACCATGGTGCCCAGCCTCGCCGCCTGCAAAAAGGCCGTCCGGCGCGACCCTGGCAGTGCGGACGCCCGCATGGACCTGGCCTCGGCCCTGATCGGCGCCGGGCGGCGCGGCGATGCGCTCGCCGCCGCCGACGGGGCCGTGCGGGTCGGCCCGGGAAACGCCGAGGCGCACGCCCTGCGCGGCGCCATCCTCGCAGCCTCCGACAAGGCAGGGGCCGCGCGCGCGTTCGAGGCCGCCATCGAGGCCGACCCCGACCACATCGGGGCCCACATGGGGCGGGCGATGGCATGCCTAAAGCTCGGGCGGCGCGCCGATGCGACAGGGTCGTCCGGCGAGGCGGTGCGGATCGACCCGGCGAGCGCGGATGCGCGGATCGGACTTGGCGGCGCGCTGGCCGAGGAGGGCCGCCACGCCGAGGCCCTCGCCGAGTACGACGAGGCCCTGCGGATCGACCCGGACAGCGCCGCGGCCCACGCAAGGAGGGGATACGCGCTGCTCAGCCTGGGCAGGACCAAGAGGGCGCTTGCGGCGTTTGCGAGGGCCGCCAGGCTCGAGCCCGGGCTGGCCGTCGTCCATGTTGGGAGGGGGCGCGCGCTGCTCGACGCGGACAGGCCCAAGAGGGCGCTTGCGGCGTGCACGAGGGCCGCGCGGCTGGTGCCGGACAGCGCCGATGCCCACCGCGGGCGCGCCGAGGCGCTCCACCGCCTGGGCAGGCACGAGAGGGCGCTTGCCGCCATCGACAGGGCCGTGGCCGCGGGGCCGCGCGTGGCTCTCGCCCGCCTTGTGCGCAGCACCATACTGTACAGCCTGGGCAGGAACGGCGAGGCCGTGTCCGAGTGCGAAGAGGCCGCCAGGATCGAGCCCGGCGACGAGAACGTTGCAAAAGCGCTCGCCGAGGCGAGGCGGCTGGCGGGGCGCTCGTAGGCGGGCCGTGCAGAGGCCGGGCTGCACGGGGGCCGAGCGGAGGCGCCCGGGCGCCGCCTCTGACGACGATGTGCGGACCATCCCGAGGCGGAAGCGGAATTCCTGCCGCCTCCCCTCCCTCCACCCTCCCCCGTTCCGCCGCGCGGGCGTTGGGAAGGACAACAAGGGGGGCGGCCAGCGCAGAGGCCTGCAGAGGGCAGGGCGCGTCCACGGCGCCGCGATCCTGCCGGCCTGCCGATGCACCTTGCATCCCCCCCCCTCCTTCCAACGCGGATCCCGCCGCGGCCTGTCTACTGGGCCTTGAACTTGCCCTGTATGTCGATGCAGAATGCGTCCGCCTCGCCGCCGCCGACGGGCAGATAGAGGATTCCCTGTTGCGGCGGAACAGCCTGATCGCAGGATCGTCGACGGGGCCGAGCACGACGATGCGGCACCCGGCCCTCTTTGGCATGCAGACGGCCTCGCCGAGCGCCCATGTTAAGAAGTCGGCGGTCACACCCTCGTGGTTTTTGCCCGTGGTCAAGTAGGCGGCGAGGAGTGCCGGGATGTTGCCGCATCCCATTCCCTTCAGGGCAGGATCGCGGTCGGGGCGCAGGTGCGCTGCGGCTGCTGGCGGGCAGCCAAGGGCGCCGCCGCGCCCGTCGCCGCACATCCGTGCTCTGTTCAGCCCTTCATGCCGCTGTAGGAATCGACCCTGTAGTATTCGTGGAACTCGGCGTTGCAGCACTCGAATCTTGGATCGTGGACAGTGTCTGGAAGCACCGGCGAGATATTACGCCCCGGATGCCCGCCTGCGGCGCTCCTGGAACTCGTAGGGACCTACTTTCGTTATGTGCCGGATGCGCTCCCGGGCCAGCTCGACGGCGCGAACCATCTCTGGTGTGGGCCCCTCTTTTAGCTGTTCTGCTAGCATGGCCCACTGCTTGTCGCCGAGCGGCTCGACTTCCCTCATTGGCACGCCCGCTGGAAACCTGGCGGGATTATGTACATTGCCTTTTGGCGGCAGGCGAACGATCGCAGCTGGACAGGCCCCGCCGGACGGCCGCCGCGCCTCCGATCTATAGTCACGAGCACGTGTTCTCGACGCTTTTTTTGCCGCATCGACGCCTAATCGATGCACGTAAAAGTGTCAGAAACTTATGCTCGGGACTATAGCCGCCCGCATATCCTCCTCCTCCGATGCTGCCGCCGCGCCGCCCTCTTCCCGGCCGCGGCGATGCGCTTGCCGCGCTGGGCCGCCACGCCGAGGCGCAGGATGCCCGCGAAGCGGCCTCTCGCATCTCAAGCAATGCCGGCAACGACTAGCACCCCTGCCGCATGGCGCACCCTGTCCACGTGCGATGGGGTATGCGCTCGCCATCCGCCGCACTTGAGGACAAACACGGCCACGCGGCGCTGCGCGGAAACCCCTCGGCGCGGCCATTCCAGCGGCCGGCGTCCCTCAAGTCAATACAGGGAATTCTCGCGCCAAGGCGTGGTATGCTCGATCACCTCGCCCGAGGCGATCATCTCCCTTATCTCGTCCTCGCTGTACTTTGATCCCAGGTTGCACGGATCAAACCGTATCGTGATGCGCTTAGGCCCCGTCTTTTGGCTCTCGTACATGAGTTCAGCGAGCTCGCGCGCCGAGAGGTTGCGGTCCTCCTGCGCCGGCAGGCTGCGCATGCCCGCCATCCCAGCGCCGTCCGCCCCGCCGCCCTCGCAGACGCTACCCTGCGGCGCGGCACCGGCCGCGCCCTCGGGCACGCCGCCAGTCGATGCCGGCGCGTCCTGCCCCGCTCCCGCCCCGCCGCGGGCATCGGCCGCGGGCGCCTCGGCCCCCGTGCTGCACCCTGCAGGCCTGTCCATGCGGGGTGGATATTCAACTCCAATATAAGGCCTGCCGTGCCCCGCCGGCGATCACCCTGTCGGCCTTGGCCGTGCATCGCCTGCAGTAGAATTGCGTGTGCGGTCGTACGTTGCAAAGATGGGCCGCACAGCCGCATGTGGACGGCCCGGCAGTCCCCGCGCTGCGCTGCTTGCGCCCGGTGTCGCGGCCGCGGCCGCGGCCGCCGCGCCTGCCTCCCGCGCCTCGCCCCAGATCTGCGGGTCGCGGCCGCAACCCTCGTGCGCGCCAGAATTGCGGCGTCCAATCACGCGTCCCATTTCACAGGGTTCGCGCCAGCGGCAGCGCATGCGGCATGGCCGGCAGGGGCCGGGGCGGGCAGGGAGGGGGGCGCCCTGCGGCGGTCCGGACATCAACATCTGCGCTCGCACCCTAGAGTAATATGTAGTGCCGTCTTCGACCGCACTCGTGGCGCGGAAGAGGATATACGTGCGCGGCTCGGCCCGGTTGCCGCGGGTCAGCCTGTACGACATGTTTGTAAAGTTCTACCGGGCGCGCGTCAAGGCGGGCGACGGCGATCCGGACCACGCCGACATGGCGGTCGTCAGGTTCTCTACTACGCTCGAGCAGTCCGGCCGGCGCCTTTGGAAGGTTTACCTGGAGGGCCATCCAGACGACGAGACCGTCGAGGTGGTCGTGCAGCGCCACAATTTTGACCATGTGCGGCGCATGGCATGGGCCGAGCTGGTTGCAAGCAGCAAGAACATCTCTAGCACGGACGATCTGCGCTCGATCCTTGACAAGTTGGGGATGGGCGCCGTCCTTGGCAAGAAAAGGGCGGCGGCGGCGGGCTCCACCATGAGCAGCCGGCACGGGGTCGTCCATGGCGCCGCAGACGCGGGCATCGACGTGGTCGATGCGTTCGGAGAGATCGAGCCGCTGATTCGCGACATGCTCTCGAACGACCTGGAGGCGCTGATCCAGATGGACCTTGCAAAGGCCCACGTGGCGGAGACGGTGCCTGGCAGCACGTGGTCGCCGCGCGAGTGCCACGAGGCGATCGTGGAGCGGTGCAGCAAAGCCAGGGGCGGCGATCAAGCGCTGGTCCAGCGATCCATGGGCAGGTCGCTGGCTGCGCTGGAACGGGATGCAGAGGCCTTGGAGGCGTACACCCGCGCTGCCGAGATCAATCCGGAATACGCCGCCGCGCATGCCGGCCGCGGCGATGCGCTCTACGCGCTGGATCGGGATGCAGAGGCCTTGGAGGCGTACACCCGCGCTGCCGAGATCAATCCGGAATACGCCGCCGCGCATGCCGGCCGCGGCGATGCGCTCTACGCGCTGGATCGGGATGCAGAGGCCTTGGAGGCGTACACCCGCGCTGCCGAGATCAATCCGGAATACGCCGCCGCGCATGCCGGCCGCGGCTAGCGCCCCTGCCGCATGTAGTGCCTTGCCAGCGCGCGACATTCAGTGTGTTAGCTAGGCCGCCGTACTGTAGGACGAGCACAGCCACACGGCGCCGCACGTAAACCCTCGGCGCTCGGCGCGGTCATTCCAGCGGCCGGCGTCCCTCAAGTCAAGACAGGGATCTCTCGCGCCAAGGCGTGGTATACTCGATCACCTCGCCCGATTCGATCATCTTCCTTATCTCGCTCTCGCTGTACTTTGATTCTAAGTTGCACGGATCAAACCGTATCGTGATGCGCTTAGGCCCCGTCTTTCGGCTCTCGTACATGAGTTCAGCGAGCTCGCGCGCCGAGAGGTTGCGGCCCTCCTGCGCCGGCAGGCTGCGCCTGCCCGCCATCCCAGCGCCGTCCGCCCCGCCGCCCTCGCCGGTGCGGCCCTGCGGCGCGGCACTGGCCGCGCCATCGGGCACGCCGCCAGTCGATGCCGGCGCGTCCTGCCCGGCTCCCGCTCTGCCGCGGGCATCGGCAGCGGGCGCCTCGGCCCCCATGCCGCATCCTGCAGGCCTGTCCATGCCGGGCGGATATTCCACTCCAATATAAGGCCTGCCCTTCCTAGCCGCGAGATCCCTGTCCTAGGGCGGCACGGCGAGGTCGCCTTGCGGCACCGCCGCATCCGGCGGCGGCGCGATCGGCGCCATGCCGCTGGCTGCAGAGGGAACCGCCACGGCGGCGGCACGGGGAATGAGGGTGCAGGGGAGTGGACAGGGACGGGCAACGCGCATGCCGGCCGCGGCGGTGCGCTCTACGCGCTGGAACGGGATGCAGAGGCCTTGGAGGCGTACACCCGCGCTGTCGAGATCAACCCGGAATACGCCGCCGCGCATGCCGGCCGCGGCGATGCGCTTGCCGCACTAGGACGCCACGGCGAGGCGCAGGATGCCCACGAAGCGGCCTCTCGCATCTCAAGCAATGCCGGCAACGACTAGCACCCCTGCCGCATAGTGCACCCTGTCCACGTGCGATGGGGTTTGCGCTCGCCATCCGCCGCACTGTAGGACAAACACGGCCACGCGGCGCCGCACGGAAACCCCTCACGCGGCCATTCCAGCGGCCAGTGTCCCTCAAGTCAAGACATGGATCTCTCGCGCCAAGGCGTGGTATACTCGATCACCTCGCCCGAGGCGATCATCTCCCTTATCTCACTCTCGCTGTACTTTGATTCTAGGTTGCACGGGTCAAACCGTATCGTGATGTACCTAGGCTTCGTCTTTCGGTGTTCGCGTACGCGCTCAGCGCGCTCGCGCGCCGAGAGGGTGCGGCGTCCTTGCGACTGCCGGCCATGCTTGCCCGCCATCCCAGCGCCGTCCGCCCCGCCGCCCTCGCAGGCGCTACCCTGCGGCGCGGCACCGGCCGCGCCATCGGGCACGCCGCCAGCCGATGCCGCCGCGTCCTGCCCTGCTCCCGCCCCGCCGCGGGCATTGGCCGCGGGCGCCTCGGCCTCCGCGCCGCATCCTGCAGGCCTGTCCATGCTGGGCGGATATTCCACTCCAATATAAGGCCTGCCCTGCCTAGCCGCGAGATCCCTGTCCTAGTGCGGCACGACGAGGCCGCCTTGTAGCACCGCCGCATCCGGGGCCGGCGCGATCGGCGCCGTGCCGCTGGGCTGTGGAGTGCCTGTACCAGGCGGCGGCCAACGGAGCGACATCCTAGGCGCGATCGGCGCCGTGCCGCCGGGCTGCGGAGGGAACCGCCACGACATCGGCGGCACGGAGGACGAGGGTGCAGGGGATTGGACAGGGGCTGGCAGCGTGCATGCCCGCTGCGCGGCGGCGGAGGCGGGATGCGTCGGCCCGCTGCCAGCCCGAGGCGCCGGCAGAGAGATGGAAGGCGGGGGCCGGATCCTTCCCTCGGCCTGCCGCGGCCCGTCGAATATGTTCCAACCTGGATCGGCATTGGCAGGGGCCACGACGTCGTCCCTTCCTGTCCGCGCCGCGCCGCACATGCACCCGAACTGCGGCGCTACCGCCGCGCCGCCCTCTTTCCTGCCCCGCGCCCCGAGCCCCGCGCCCCCGCGCGGGCCTGCCCCGCGGCGCGCTTCTCGTGCTCGGCGGCGATCCTGCGCCGGCGCTCGCGGGCGGAGCGGCGCCTGCCGCCGGCGCTGCACGCATCCGAGCAGTAGCGGACGGCCGAGTGGGTCGCGGAGAATGCCTTGCCGCACTCGCCGCACTTTGCGCGCCACACCCTTCCGACCTCCCTGTCGGCCTTGGCCGTGCATCGCCTGCAGTGGGAATGGTGCGTGCGGCCGTACGTCGCAAAGCTGCGGCCGCACAGCCTGCATGTGGACGGCTCGGCGGCCGGCGCGCCGCGCCGCGCGCGCCCTGTGTCGCGGCCCGCCCGCGTCCGAGTCTTCGTCCGCGGCCGCCGCGGCGGCCGCCCGCCCCTCGCCCGGGCCCTGCGGGCCGCCGCGGCGGCCCTCGTGCGCGCCATAATTGCGGCGCGCTTCTCTGGGTCTGCCATGTACCTGCGCATGTACCCGCGGACGCGGCGCCGCCTGCCGTCGGCGCGGCACTCGTCCGAGCAGTATCGGGGGACGCGGCTGGCAGTCGAGAACGCCTTGCCGCACTCCTTGCATTCTACGCGCCGCGTCCTGCCCGCCTTCTTGCCGGCCTTGGCGGCGCATCGCCGGCAGCGGGATCGGCCGGCGCCGCGGCCGTACGGCGCAAAGGTGCGGCCGCACAGCCTGCAGGCGGGCCGGACGGACATCGCGCCGCGCATCGAATGCGCGGTTATAAGACTGGCGGGACGGACGGCGGGCGCCGGATTGCTGCCGGCGGCCCCGGAGCGGCCCCGGCCGCCGCCGCCCCCGCAGCCCAGGCCGCGCCGCATTTGCGCCCGCCGGCAGACCACCCTCGCCGGGCAGGGGCCGGCGATCGCGGCGCGGTCGCGGCCGGCCGGCCGGTCCCTGGACCTGCAGGCGCCCTCCTCCCCCCCCTCCCGCACCGCATAAATCCGCCCCTGCCCGGCGCCGAACGCATGGCCGGCACAGGGGGAGGCGGAGCGCATGCCCGTCCCGCGCCGCCTGCCGGCCCGGGGCGCGATGCGGCTGCCGGAGAAAAGGCGGGCAGCTCCGATGCCCGAATGGACAGGGCCGCGGCCCTGGCCGCCGCCGGGCGCATCGAGGATGCGCTCGCGCACCTGGACGACGCCGTGCGGATCGACGGGTCGAATTCCAGGGCGCATGCCATGCGCGGCTCCCTGCTCGCGAGCCTCTCTAGGCACGCCGAGGCCGAGCTCGCATTCAGGGCGGCCATCGCGGCCGACCCAGGCGATTCCTCCAGCCACACGGGGCTTGGACTGGCGCTCATAAGGCTCGGCCGGAACAGGGAAGCCTTCGAGCCGCTCGCCGAGGCGGTGCGCCTTGATCCGTCCAGATCGCGCGTGCAGGCGGCGCCCGGCGGAGGCCTGGCGGGGGCCGGCCGCCCCGCCGAGGCCGCCGAGGCGCGCGGCAGGGCGGCTCGGATGCGCCCCGACACGGCAGTTATCCGCGCCAAGAGGGGCTGGGCGCTGCTCGATGCCGGCAGGGGCAAAAAGGCGCTCGCCGCATTCACGAGGGCCGTCGAGCTCGACCCGCGGCTCGCAGATGCCCATGTGGGGAGGGGCACCGCGCTGTTCACGATGAACGCGCACAAGAGGGCGCTCGCCGCATTCACGAGGGCCGCGCGGCTCGATCCCCGCAGGGCGGCGGCCCACTACGGGCGGGCGCGGTCCCTCCAGAACATCGGCCTCGCCAAGAGGGCCCTTGCCGCCATCGACAGGGCCGCGGCCGAGGGGATGGGCGGGGCAGACATGCACATTGTGCGCGGCGACATCCTCTGCGGCCTGGACAGGTACGGCGAGGCCGCCGCCGAGTTCGAGGAGGCGGCCAGGATCAGGCCCGGCGACAGGGACGCCGCAATGGCCCTCGGAGCGGTCCGGCGCAAGATGGCCGGGCGGAAGAGGCCGTAGGGCCGCGCGGCGGGGGCGCGGGGCCGAGCGGGCATGCGAACCGCTCGCCGGCGCGCAGGGAAGAGGCCGCAGGGCCGCGCGGCGGGAGTGCGGGGCCGCGCAGTGCCGATCGGCCCCGAGATCCCCCTAGCGCACAACGACCCCCCTGCGCGCCGCCGCCGCAAGCCTAGAGATCAGCTCCTTTTCCGCATCCCGAAAGCCGCAGTCGGCGTCGCGCCAAAAGCCGCGCCAGGCCTCGTTGGGCAGGCCGGCTACCGTGTCGCGGCCCGATCCGCCCCGTTCCCGCCCCCCGCCCGAATAGCCGCGCAGTCCGGCCCGCCCGAACGTCGGAAGCACGGCGGCGGCAGCCTCTTGGAGCGGTTCGGACGGGAAGGCGTGGCCGTACCCGGGCGGCGGACCACCATACGGCTGCGCCATCGCGCCCCATTCCGCCCTGATGCGATCCGCCTCGAGATCGTGCCCGAGAAGGCGCATCCCGGCGCCGAGCAGGCGCATCCCGGCCTCGCCGGAGGGGCGGTCCTGCCTGGCCAGCAAATTGAGCTTGTATACGCCAGTGCCTGTTTTGGAGACGAGGTGCGGGTTCGAGTGCGCGTACGCGGGCCCCGCAGCAAACAGGGCAAAGAGATCGCAGGATGCCTCCTGCATCCACTCGGACTTCCACCGGGACCGCATCCACCCTGCTTCGTCCTTCGCCGGCAGGGGATCAGACTCGCGCCCCCTGCTGCCCGACAGTTCCGAGTACCATCCGCCGATGGCCCCAAGCGCACCACCCATACCGTCCAGGATGGGCCTGCATTCGGCCCCCCGATCCACATGGCGGGACGACAAACGGCCCGGCTCGTGGCAAAAGTCGGGCATGTGCGGCAGGAATGCCGCCTCCGAGAGCGGGACGTGCACGGTGCTGGCGGCCAGATGCACAAAATAGTAGCCGCCCGACGTGCACGGCGCCGCGGGGCATGGAAACGGCAGGCCCACTTCTCCGTGCATTGCGGACAGTGCATCGCTGAGAAGCACGGCCTGCTCCGACTGGCAGTGCGGTGGAGGCAAGCCGTATCCTTCGGCCGCGGCGATGGCCCGGGTACGCATCTTCAGGATCCGCATCGCCTTGGCGGCAGCGCCGTCCATGCCGCCGCCGCCAGGCAGTGCGCCGGCCCGCTCCAGCAGGCGCGCCTGCGTTTCTAGCATGTCCCTGCATGCGGCGGCCAGCCGTTCCGGCGCCGCATGCCGCTGCCTGGCGGGGATTTCGGCCATCAGGGACTCTGCCCTGTCGATCTGCTCTCGGATGATGCACCTCAAGTAGAGGGCGCCCATAATCTGTACATCTTCCCGAACAGGGATGCGCATACGCTGCCAGGGGCATCCGAGATGCCGCCGAGTATCGACAATCCCTCGCACGAGGCCGTCCTGCCGCCCGTCCCCGCCCTCACCCCCGCACCGCATAAATCCGCCCCCTCCGCCCCCTCCCGCATGGCAAGCGGGATGGGCAAGGGCGGAGGAGGCCGCAGGCCCTGGAGCATCCGCATGGAGTTTGGCGCCGAGCCCGGCGCGGGGCGCATGGTGGCAGGGGGCGCAGAGGGCGAGAAGATCAGCATTGGCGCCTGCCACGAGGCCGTCCGCCACGACCCCGGCAGCGTCGATGCCCGCATGGACAGGGCATGGGCCCTGGCAGGGGCCGGGCGCACCGGAGAGGCGCTCGCCGACCTGGAGGAGGCCGCGCGGATCGACGGCTCGCGCTGCGAGGCGCACGGCATGCGCGGCATCATACTCATGGACGCCTCGCGGCACGCCGAGGCCCTGCGCGCGTTCGGGGATGCGGTCGCCGCGGACCCCGGCTACGTGGCCGGCCACATGGGAGTCGGAATGGCATGCATGGGCCTCGGCCGGAACACGGACGCCATCGAGTCGTTCGGCGAGGCGGCGCGGCTCGACCCGTCGAGCGCGGACGCGCAGATCGGGCTCGGCGATGCGCTAGGCGAGGAGGGGCGCGCCGCCGAGGCCCTCGAGTCGTACGAAAGGGCGGCGCGGCTGTCCCCCGGCAGCGCCACTGCCCGCATGAGGGTTGGCGGCGCGCTCATCGAGGAGGGGAGGTTCAGGGAGGCGCTTGCCGCGTACGCGAGGGCCGCGAGGCTAGAGCCGGGACTTGCCGAGGCGCATGTCGGAAGGGGCAGCGCGCTGCTCGAGGCGGACAGGCACAGGAGGGCGCTGGCCGCGTTTTCAAGGGCCGCGCGGCTGGATCCGGGCAGCGCAGACGCCCACTGCGGGCGCGCCGAGGCGCTCTACCACCTGGGCCTCGTCAAAAAGGCCATGGCGGCCGCCGACAAGGCCGTGGCCACGGATCCCGGCAGCGCAGACGCCCACATTGTGCGCGGCGAGATACTCGAGGGCACGGGGCGGCGCAGGGAGGCGGTGGCCGAGCTCGAAGAGGCCGTGCGGATCGATCCGGACAGCGAGTACGCCGCGGCGGCGCTCGAAATTGCGCGGCGCGGGGCCCGATGATGCGACCCCCCCCCCAGATTGAGAACGATTTTGAGGCCATTTTGGGGGGAGGGGGGAGTCTGGCGCCCGATCGCCGCCACCGTCATGTCGGCCCCTCCCCCTCCCCATCGTCTCTTTCCCAGAGCCTGAAGAACCCGTCGGGCGGCAGCCGCCCGATCGACGAGCGGGCCCTGTCGGCGTCGTAGTCCTTGAGGGCGCAGGCCGGGTGCGCCTCGGCGTCCTGGAAGCTCTCAAAGTCGTGCGGGCGGACGTAGTCGCGCCTGGGCGCGTCGTGGAACGACTCGATGTGGCCGTTCTGCCGGGGGGGGGGTGCCGACCCAGATGTACTCGACGGCGAGGCCGAGGACCTTTATCGCCGCCCTGAACTCGCCGCTCCTGCACTGCGAGCCGTTGTCGCAGTGAATGCGCATCCCCCTGGCCCGCTCGGGCCGCAGCTCCGCCACGGCCCCGGTCGCCGGCCGGACGGCCGACGACGCCTGGGCCGACGTCGAGAGCGCGTATCCGAGCCAGCGGCGTGCGACACGTCGAGCACGTTGAAGCGGTAGCGCCACCCGTCGACGCCGCAGTCTGTATATGTAATGTCCGTCTCGGGCAGCCGGTACGGCGCCGTGGGGAAGAGCTGCGGCTTCCGCGCCTTTGCGGCCCGAGCAGCCTGTTTTTTCGTCATTTTTGGCCATTTTACCTCCAAGATGTTGCATATTCGCACCACCTTCTTGCGGTCGACCCTGCGCCGCATCTCGCGCGACGCGGCGTGCGCCAGCATCCTCGTCCCGCAGGTGGGCATCTCCGAGGATATGCGGGTCACGGCCCTTGCGACTGCCATGTCGATATCCCTCTTGACGGGCCTCTTCCTGTAGTAGTACGCCTGGCGCGAGACGCCGCAGTACCTTGGCGCCCGGGTCGGGCTCGCCTTGCCCTCCGCTATCCTCTTGACCGCGCCCACCCTCTCCTCGACTCCCAGCTTTTTTTTAGCTCGGCAATGACCAGGGCCTGCTCGCCGACGACGATCTTGAGCGCCTCGATCTCCCCGGCCTGCGCCTTGGCAGGATCGCTCCTGCCGTTGCCTCCTATGCCGGCAAGCTCCCTCTTGCCCGCGTCCATGAACCTCTTGCGCCAGTTGCCGAACGTGGTCGGCGAGAGGCCGTGCTTGCGGCATATCAAGGCCACGCCGATGTTCGTCGAGAGGTACTCGACCACCATGTCCACCCGCTACTTGGCGTCCACCGCCTGTGCGTCATTTTTTCGCCTCCCCGGCGCCCCCGGGGCTCTCAACCCCTCCCATTCCGATCGTTCTCGCTCTACGGGGGCCCTCGCCAAGAGAGCGATCATCCCTGCCTCCCAGACTTCTCATCCACGCCGGCGTCGGCCGCCCGCACAATGCATCTTTTGGGATCCCGCACCATACAGGGCCACCCGCAAGCAACATATCCGGCGGCATGCGCCGCGCGGCGTTGCAGGATGTGGCAGGAACGAAGGCTGGCGGCAGGCGCGGCCGCTCGGCCCCGACTCGCGGAAAGGCCGCCGGTCGCTCCAAGCCGGCCGCGCGCCTCAACGCCCGCGGCCACATGGCGCCGGCAGTAGGCGCGGGGCGGCCGACGGGCGGTGCCCGGCCCGCAGGGGCGGCGCCCGGCCTGCCCCGCGGAGGCCGGTTCTGTTGACGCTCCTGGCGATAGGCGCGGCAGGGACTGCATCATGGCGCTCTCGGACCGCAAGGAGAGCGTTTCCCAATCCGATCCCAACGAAGTGACAAAGTGCTACCTGTGTGTCGCGGAAGGCTACTACATGGCCCTTTCGGGCAGCGGAAAGACGGCAAGTGGCCTGCTGAACGAGCTGAGGATCAACGAGCCTTCCGTAGCCGACATTTTCAAAGAGATCGACAGGCTGGCGGCAAAATTGTACCTGTCGCATCAAGAGGGGAACGTAGCCGGCCACCTGATCGTGGCAGACGGCGGCGAGTTCAAGGTGTACGGCTTCACCATCGTATCCGGCATCATGGCGTACCACCAGTACACCTCCGGCATGGTCGCCGAGGGCGACGCGGGTGCAGTGGCCCTCTGCGAGCGCCTTGCGCGGGACATGCCCATGTCCGACATGCCCTGCGAGACAGCCGCCAGATGCCTGCACACCATGGCCAGCTGCATAGCAGAGACGGTCGAGAGCGTAGGGGGCGGCGACGAGTACGGATTCGACATGGTCGTATTTTCAAATTCCGGAACCATGACGCAGCTTTGGCGGCGCACAGACAGGGTGGGCTCGATCCGCGCCCGCTTCGAGCCGTCCGGCGCGGGGCTGCTCTTCGGCCCGGACGAGGTGGGATAACGTGGACGACAGGGCGTACGGGTCCGCAAGGGCCGCCATATCGGAAAAGGTCGATGCGTACTTTGCGGCGCATGGGCTGGCAGATATACTGGGCGAGGCGGGGGCCGAGTCCGGCAGAGGCGAGATCCTCGCACTGGTGCGGCGCCTGGCCGCGGACGACACGCATGCGCTCCTAGCCCCCATCTCGGCGGGCCTGCGCGAGGCCGTCTCTGACGACGACGAGTTTGCACGAGTCGCCAGCGGCGTAGTCGAAAAAATGCGCCCCATTCCGTTCCAGAGGCCGCTTGCGGATGCGCTGGCGCGGGCGGGCAGGGATCGGCCGGCCGAGGCGGCCGGCGCCGCGGCCCGGCTGGTCGGGCTCGGCGCCGCCGACTTTGCGGCGTTTATGATCGGCGGGGCGTACGGCGGGGCCGGCCCCGGGTGCGACGGCCTGGTCGAGCGGCTCCTCTCGTCGGAGGATCCGAGGGAGATTGCCGCTGCCCTGAGGGCCCTCAGGGTGGCATGCGACGAGCACGGCTCGCCGGACGCGGGGCGCATCAGGGACGCCGTCGAGCGCGCGCTGGCCCACGACGACGAAGAGGTGCAAAGGGAGGCCATGGTAGCCCTCTTGGACCTCTGCCGCGGCCGCGACGACGCGGCAGCGGAGGGCATGATCGAGTCGATGGCGGCCCGGCACGAGCGATCCCGCCCCGTCCTGGCCGCCCACATCTGGCGCGACTCGCCGTTTGACGACGAAAAGAGCCTGCGCTACCTCGGGGCCTGCATGGGGCACGGGTGCGACCGGCATGTGATGCACATTGCATACTGCGCCCTGGCAAAGATGGCCGGAAGCAGCCCCGGCGGCGTCGCCAGGCTGCTCGCATGGATGTTCGACAGCGGCTGGCATGACGGCGCGCGGGCAGGGCCGGTCCTAGACGAGCTGGGCAGGAAGGGCGCGCCGGATGCGGTCGCCGCCATCCTAGAGGCGCGGGATCACTCGCGCGGCGGCAGGTTCGGCGAGCGCCTAGAGTCGGCCGTGGTGCGCATCGCGCGGAACGCCGGCCGCGGCGAGGTGGCCGAGACGGTGCTTTGCGCGATCGACGGGCGGCCTGCCAGGCGCGGCCCGTGCCTGCGCATCCTGTCCCTGCTCGCGCAGGAGGACTGGCTGGACGGGGGCGGTCCCGAGCTGCTCGAGTGGATAATGTCGCGCCTGTGCGCGCGCCCCGCCGAGGCTGCCGGCAGGGGAGGCTCCGAGGCGGGCGGCGAGAGCGTGCCCGAGAGCGTGCCCGAGCGCGCCGAGGTTCCGGCCATCCCCGCGTAGCATGCCCGTTCTGATCGTGGCCTTGCGGCAGGCGGCTGGCATTCGGATCGCCCCGCCCGGCCGGAATGCCGAGGGCGTGCTAGTGATCATCCCGGCCGCCCAGACTTCTCATCCACGCCGGCGTCGGCCGCCCGCACAAGGCGGCTTTTGGGATCCCGCACCCCGCCGGGCCGCCCGCAAGCAACATATCCGGCAGCATGCGCCGCGCGGCGTTGCAGGATGTGGCAGGAACGAAGGCTGGCGGCCGGCGCGGCCGCTCGGCCTCGGCCCGCGGAAATGCTGCCGGCGGCTCCAAGCCCGCCGCGCGCCGCGGCGCACGCGGCCACGTGGCGCCGGCAGTAGGCGCGGGGCGGCTGACGGACGGTACCCGGCCTGCAGGGGCGGCGCCCGGCCTGCCCCGCGGAGGCCGGTTCTGTTGACGCTCCTACTCATAGGCTGCGGCCGGGACTGCATCCTAGCGCTCTCGGACCGCAAGGAGAGCGTCGACCAATCCGATCCCAACGAAGTGACAAAGTACTACCTGAGTGACGCGGGGGACGTGTACATGGCACTTGCGGGCAACGCAGAGACGGCGGAGAACCTGCTAAGTGAGGTAAGGCTCCGCCGGCCGTCGGGAGCCGGCATCTTCAGAGAGATCGACAGGGTTGCAGCGGAACTGTTTGCAAAGCAGATTAGGGAAGAGGTGGCCGGCCACCTGATCGTGGCAGACGGCGGCGAGTTCAAGGTGTACGGCATCACCGTCGCATCCGGCATCGCGGCGTACTACCAGCGCACCGACATCATACCTGCGGAAGGCGACTTGAGGGCGGTGGCCATCTACAAGCGCCTTGCGCGGGACATATCCATGTCCGACATGCCCTGCGAGACAGCCACCAGATGCCTGCACACCATGGCCAGCTACATAGCAGAGACGGTCGAAAGCGTAGGAGAGTACGACCAGTACGGATTCGACATGGTCGTGTTTCCAAAGTCTGGAGATGCAATGGAGCTTCGGCGGCGCACGGATACAATGGGCTCGATCCGCACCCGCTTCGAGCCGTCCGGCACGGGGCCGCTTTTCGGCCCGAACGAGGTGACATAACGTGGACGACAGGGCATACGAGGCCGCGAAGGCGGCGATATCAGAAAAGGACAACGCGTACTTTGCGGCGCACGGGCTGGCCGATATCCTGGGCGAAGCGGGGGCCGAGTCCGGCAGAGGCGCGATCCTCGCACTGGTGCGGCGCCTGGCCGCGGACGACTCGCGTGCGTTCCTGTTCCCCATCTCGGCGGGCCTGCGCGAGGCCGTCTCGGACGACGACGAGTTTGCGCGCGTCGCCAGCGGCGTGGCCGCCACGATGAGCCACAAGGTGTGCCTGAGGCCGGTGGACGAGGCTCTGGTGGGGATGGGCAGGGATCGGCCGGCCGAGGCGGCCGGCGCCGCGGCGCGCCTGGTCGGGCTCGGCGAGGCGTACTTTGCGGCGCACATCATCGGCGGGTCATGCGCGGGTGCAGGCCCCGAGTGCGACGTCTTGGTCGAGCGGCTCTTTTCGTCTGGGAAGCCGAGGGATGCGGCAGCCGCCGTGCGGGCCCTCAGGATAGCGCGGGCCGAGCACGGCTCGCCGGATGCGGGGCGCATCAGGGCCGCCGTCAAGCGCGCGCTGGCCCACGACGATGCAGAGGTGGAAGAAGAGGCCATGGAGGCCCTCGTGGACATCTACCGCGGCGGCGATGCGGCGGCGGAGGGCATGATCGAGTCGCTGGTCGCCGAGCGACGCCGGTCCCGCCCCGCCCTGGCGGCCCGCATCTGGACCAACTCGCCGTTTGACGACGAAAAGAGCCTGCGCTACCTTAGGGCCTGCATGGCGCACATGGACGACCGGCTGGTGATGCACAGCGCGTACTGCGCCCTGGCAAAGATGGCCGGAAGCAGCCCCGGCGACGTAGCCAGGATGCTCGTATGGATGTGCAACAGCGGCTGGTACGAGAGCGATCCGGCGGGGATGGCCCTGGACGAGCTGGGGAAAAAGGGCGCGCCGGCCGCGGTCGCCGCCATCCTGGAGGCGATGCAGCGGCCGCGCGGCGACGGGATTGACAAGCACCTAGTGCCCGCCGTGCTGCGCATCGCGCGGCACGCCGGCCGCGGCAAGGTGGCCGAGACGGTGCTTTGTGCGATCGGCAAGGGGCCGCCCAGGCCGGGCCCCCTCCTGCGCATCCTGTCCCTGCTCGCGCAGGAGGACTGGCGGGACGGGGGAGACGCCGAGCTTGTCGAGCGGATAATGTCGCGCCTGTGCACGCGCCCGGCCGAGGCGGCCGCGGCGGGCGCGGAGGCCGGCGGCGGGCGCGTGCCCGAGCGCGTGCCCGAGCGCGCCGAGGCTCCGGCCATCCCCGCCTAGCCCGCCCCGTTTCAATCGAATCCCTGCGGCAGGCGGGCGTCATTCGGATCGCACCCGCCCGGCCGGAACGCCGAGGGCGCGCGGGCGATCATCCCGGCCGCCAGACTTTCCCATCCCGCCGCGCCGGGATCCACGCAAGGCGCTTTTTGGATCCCGCCCCGCGTCGGGCGGGCCGCAAGCAACATATCCGGCAGCATGCGCCGCGCGGCGTTGCAGGATGTGGCAGGAACGATGGCTGGCGGCCGGCGCGGCTGCTCGGCCCCGACCTGCGGAAAGGCCACCGGTTGCTCCAAGCCCGCCGCGAGCCGCGGCGCCCGCGGCCACGGGGAGCCGGCAAGAGGCGCAGGGCGGCCGACGGTCTGCGCCCGGCCTGCAGGGATCGCGATGCAGCTTCGGCGGCGCACGGACAGGATCGGATCGATCCGCGTCCAGTTTGAGCCGTCCGGCACGGGGCCCCTCTTCAGCCCGAACGGAGGGACCTAGCATGGACGACAGGGCCTACGAGTCCGCAAAGGCGGCGATATCAGAAAAGGACAACGCGTACTTTGCGGCGCACGGGCTGGCAGATATCCTGGGCGAGGCGGGGGCCGAGAATGGCTCCGACTCGATCCTCGCACTGGTGCAGCGCCTGGCCGCGGACGACTCGCGCGCGTTCCTGTTCCCCATCTCGGCGGGCCTGCGCGAGGCCGTCTCGGACGACGACGAGTTTGCGCGCGTCGCCGGCGGCGTGGCCGCCACGATGAGCCACAAGGTGTACCTGAGGCCGGTGGACGAGGCACTGGTGGGGATGGGCACGGATCGGCCAGTCGAGGCGGCCGGCGCCGCGGCGCGCCTGGTCGGGCTCGGCGAGGCGTACTTTGCGGCGCACATCATCGGCGGGGCGTATGGGGGCGCAGGCCCCGAGTGCGACGGCCTGGTCGAGCGGCTATTCTCGTCGGGGAAGCCGAGGGATGCGGCAGCCGCCGTGCGGGCCCTCAGGGTGGCATGGGCCGAGCATGGCTCGCCGGATGCTAGGCGCATCAGGGCCGCCGTCAAACGCGCGCTGGCCCACGACGATGCAGATGTGGAAGAGGAGGCCATGGGGGCCCTCGTCGATCTCTGCCGCGGAGTCGATGCCGCCGCCGCGGAGGGCATGATCGAGTCGCTGGTCGCCGAGCGACGCCGGTCCCGCCCCGCCCTGGCAGCCCGCATCTGGTGCGACTCGCCGTTTGACGACGAAAAGAGCCTGCGCTACCTAGGTGCCTGCATGGAGTGCTGGAGCGACCGGTACGTGCTGCACAGCGCGTACGGAGCCCTGACAAGGATGGCCGAAAGGAGCCCCGGCGGCGTCGCCAAGCTGCTCGCATGGATGTTCAACAGCGGCTGGTATGAGAGCGCGATGGCGGGGGCGGTTCTTGACAAGCTGGGTAAGGGGGGAGATCCGGACGCTGTCGCCGCCATCCTAGAGGCGCGGGATCACTCGCGCGGCGACAAATTCGGCGAGCGCCTAGAGTCGGCCGTGGTGCGCATCGCGCGGAATGCCGGCCGCGGCAAGGTGGCCGGAATGGTGATCCGTGCGATCGACGGGCGGCCTGCCAGGCGTGGCCCATGCCTGCGAATCCTGTCCCTGCTCGCGCATGAGGACTGGCGGGACGGGGGCGGCCCCGAGCTGCTCGAGTGGATAATGTCGCGCCTGTGCACGCGCCCGGCGGAGGCTGGCGGCAAGGGTGGCGCCGAGGCGGGCGGCGAGAGCGTGCCCGAGCGCGCGCCCGAGCGCGCCGAGGCGCCGACCATCCCCGCCTAGCCCCCCGCTTCGGTCGTGGCCTTGCGGCAGGCGGGCGGCATTCGGATCGCCCCCGTCCGGCAGAACGCCGAGGCGCGCGAGCGATCATCCCGGCCGCCCAGACTTCACCTCCCCGAGGGCGTCGGCCGCCCGCACAAGGCGGCTTTTGGGATCCTGCACCCCGCCGGGCCGCCCGCAAGCAACATATCCGGCGGCATGCGCCGCGCGGCGTTGCAGGATGTGACAGGAACGAAGGCCGGCGGCAGGCGCGGCCGTCCAGCCCCGACCCGCGGAAATGCTGCCGGCTGCCCCAAGCCGGCCGCGCGCCGCGGCGCCCGCCCCGCCCCACGGAGGCAGGTTCTGTTGACGCTCCTAGCGACGAGTCGCGGCAGGGACTGCATCCTGGCGCTCTCTGACCGCATGGAGAGCGTCGACCAATCCGATCCCAACGAAGTGACAAAGTTCTGCCTGAGCTATGAGGGAGGATTCTACATTGCCCTTTCGGGCGACGGCAAGTCTGCAAGGTACCTGCTAAACAAGCTGAGGCCACTCCAGCCATCTGGAGACGGCATCTTCAGGGAGATCGACAGGGTAGTTGCTGGAATGTCAGAGATGTTCCAATGGGGCCATGTGGCCGGGCACCTGATCGTGCCCGACGGCAGCGAGTTCAAAGTGTACAGCATCTCCGTCGCATCGGGCATCTTTGCGTACTACCAGCTCGCCGATCCCACGCATGCGGAAGGCGACGCAAGGGCGGTGGCCATCTACAAGCGCCTTGCGCGGGACATACCCATGTCGGACATGCCCTGCGAGACAGCCGCTAGGTGCCTGCACACCATGGCCAGTTACATAGCCGAGACTGTCGACACTGTAGGGCGCAGCGGCAAGTACGGGTTCGACATGGCCGTGTTTGCAAGGTCCGGAACCATGACGCAGCTTCGGCGGCGCACGGATACAATGGGCTCGATCTGCGCCCGATTCGAGGCGTCAGACGCAGGGCCGATCTTCGGCCCAGACGTAGGAGCGGGAGGGGCCTAGCATGGACGACAGGGCCTACGAGTCCGCAAGGGCCGCGATATCTGGAAAAGACGACGCTCACTTTGCGGCGCACGGGCTGGCCAGTCTCCTAGCAGAGGAGGGGGCAGAGAGCGATTCCGGCGCGATCCTCGCACTGGTGCGGCGCCTGGCCGCGGACGATGCGTATACGTTCCTAGCCCCCATCTCGGCAGGCCTGCGCGAGGCAGTCTCGGACGACGACGGGTTTGCGCAAGTCGCCAGCGACGTGGCCGCCAAGATGCGCCACGAGGCGTTCCTGGGTCCGCTGGCAAACGCGCTGGTGGGGATGGGTATGGATCGGCCGGCCGAGGCGGCCGGCGCCGCGGCGCGCCTGGTTGGGCTCGGCGACTCCGACTTTGCGGCGTTCATAATCGGCGGGGCACACGGCGGGGCCAGCACCGAGTGCGACGGCCTGGTCGAGCGGCTATTCTCGTCGGGGAAGCCGAGGGATGCGGCCGCCGCCGTGCGGGCCCTCAGGATAGCGTGGGCCGAGCACGGCTCGCCGGATGCGGGGCGCATCAGGGCCGCAGTCAAGCGCGCGCTGGCCCACGACGATGCAGAGGTGGAAAGGGAGGCCATGGAGGCCCTTGTGGCACTCTGCCGCGGAGTCGATGCCGCCTCCGCGGAGGGCATGATCGAGTCGCTGGCGTCCGGGTGCCACCACTCCCGCCCCGTCCTGGCCGCCCACATCTGGCGAGACTCGCCGTTTGACGACGAAAAGAGCCTGCGCTACCTCAGGGCCTGCATGGGGCACAAGGGTAGCCGGTACGTGCTCCACAGCGTGTACTGGGCCCTGGTAAAGATGGCCGGGAGGAGGCCCGTCGATGTGGCCAAGATGCTCGTATGGATGTTTGGCAGCGGCTGGCACGACGGTGCGCTGGCGGGGGCGGTCCTAGACGAGCTGGGCAAAAAGGGCGCGCCGGCCGCGGTCGCCGCCATCCTGGAGGCGATGCAGCGGCCGCGCGGCGACGAGATTGACGAGCGTATGGTGCCCGCCGTGGTGCGCATCGCGCGGAATGCCGGCCGCGGCGAGGTGGCCGAGACGGTGATCCACGCGATCGACAAGAGGCCTGCTAGGCCTGGCCCCTTCCTGCGCATCCTGTCCCTGCTTGCGCAGGAGGACTGGCGGGACGGGGGCGGTCCCGAGTTTCTCGAGGGGATGATGTCTCGCCTGTGCGCGCTCCCGGCCGCCGCGGCTGGCATGGAGGGCGGCGCGGAGGCAGGGGGAGCGTTTGCGCCCGAGCGCGTGCCCGAGCGCGTGCCCGAGCGCGCCGAGGCGCCGGCCATCCCCGCCTAGCCCCCCCCCCCCCGCTTCGATCGAAGTCTTGCGGCAGGCGGACGGCATTCGAATCGCCGTGCCCGGCGGAGTTCCAAGGGCGCGCGAGCGATCATCCCGGCCGCCCAGACTTCACCTCCCCGAGGGCGTCGGCCGCCCGCACAAGGCGGCTTTTGGGATCCCGCACCTCGCCGGGCCGCCCGCACAAGGCGGCTTTTGGGATCCCGCACCTCGCCGGGCCGCCCGCGAGCAACATATCCGGCAGCATGCGCCGCGCGGCGTTGCATGGTGTGGCAAGAACGAAAGCGGGCGCCCGGCGCGGCCGTCCGGTTCCGACCCGCGGAAAGGCCACCGGTTGCTCCGAGCCCGTCGCGAGCCGCGGCGCTCGCGTCCACGGGGCGCCGGCAAGGGGCGCCGGGCGGCCGACGGTCTGCGCCCGGCCTGCTGGGGCCGCGATGCAGCTTCGGCGGAGCACGGACAGGACGGGATCGATCCGCGTCCAGTTTGAGTCATCCGGTACCGGGCCGCTATTCGGCCCGAGCGGAGTGATCTAGCATGGACGACAGGGCCTACGAGGCCGCAAAGGCGGCGATATCAGAAAAGGACGACGCGTACTTTGTGGCACATGGGCTGGCCGGCATCCTAGGCGAGGCGGAGGCCGAGTCCGGCCGCGGCGCGATCCTCGCACTGGTGCGGCGCCTGGCCGCGGACGACTCGCGCGCGTTCCTGTTCCCCATCTCGGCGGGCCTGCGCGAGGCCGTCTCGGACGACGACGGGTTTGCGCGCGTCGCTAGCGGCGTGGCCGCCATGATGCGCCACAGGGTGTACCTGAGGCCGGTGGACGAGGCGCTGGTCGGGATGGGAAAGGACAGCCCGGCGACGGCGGCCGGCGCCGCGGCCGCCTGGTCGGGCTCGGCGACTCGGACTTTGCGGCGTTCATGATCGGCGGGGCGTACGGGGGCGCGGGCCCCGAGTGCGACGGCCTGGTCGAGCGGCTATTCTCGTCGGGGAAGCCGAGGGATGCGGCCGCCGCCGTGCGGGCCCTCATGATAGCGCGGGCCGAGCACGGCTCGCCGGATGCGGGGCGAATCATGGCCGCCGTCAAACGCGCGCTGGCCCACGACGATGCAGAGGTGGAAAGGGAGGCCATGGAGGCCCTCGCAGGCCTCTACCGCGGAGGCGATGCCGCCGCGGAGGGCATGATCGAGTCGCTGGTCGCCGGGCGCCGCCATTCCCGCCCCGCCCTGGCGGCCCACATCTTTGGCGACTCGCCGTTTGACGACGAAAAGAGCCTGCGCTACCTCAGGGCCTGCAGGGGGTACAAGAGCAGCCGGCTCGTCCTCCACAGCTCGTACTGCGCCCTGGCAAAGATGGCCGGAAGGGTGCCCGGCGACGTGGCCAGGATGCTCGTATGGATGTTCAACAGCGGCTGGCACGACGGTGCCTGGGCGGGGCTGGTCCTGGACGAGCTGGGCAAAAAGGGCGCGCCGGCCGCGGTCGCAGCCATCCTGGAAGTGCTGCAGCGGCCGCACGACCGCAGGGTCGGCCGCCTCCTCGAGCCCGCCGTGGCGCGCATTGCGTGGAACGCCGGCCGCGGCGAGGCGGCTGGGATGGTGCTGCGCGCGATCGACGGGCGGCCGGACGGCCGGGGACCGTGCCTGCGCATCCTCTCCCTGCTCGCGCATGAGGACTGGCGGGACGGCGGTGGTTCCGACCTTCTCGAGCGGATAATGTCGCGCCTGTGCGCGCGCCCTGTGGCCGCGGCGGGCGCCGAGGCCGGCGGCGGGCGGGGGCCCGAGCGTGTTCCCGAGCGCATCAAAGCGCCGCCGCTGCCCGCATAGCCGTACCATTCCGATCGAGGCCGTTCTGCGGGCGGACGGGCGGCATTTGGATCGCCCGGCGCGGGCCGCGCTCTGCCGCTCCCCCTGCCGCGCCGAGCCGCCCCGCTCCCGCGCGGCATGCGCCGCCGCGCCCCGCATGCAGACTGCGGGATCGCAGGCCGCGCTGCCCGCGCCCGCGCGGCTCGCCCGGTCCCCAAAGATGCCCCCATGGCCGCATGGCCGCCTGGGATTGAACGGCGCCCTGTCCGCAGTAGCTTATAATGCCCTCCCCGCACCCAGCCTCGTGGCAGGACAAGAGTACGAGGAGCTGCTGTACGAGAGGGGTGGGAGGCTGCAGGGCCTTGCCAGGGCGGCCGACGCGGCGGCCTCTGCGGGCGGCGCGACGATCAGCGTGGCGGTGATCCACTCGCGCAGGTATCCGGCTAGGGAGATATGCGAGTGGGCCCCGGATGGCAACATGCGCCCCGGCGTGTCCCTCAGGAACGGCAAGGCTGTGCTGACGCTCAACGGAAGGGGCCGGCGGCCCGTCCGCGTCGCGATCGTGAGGAGCGGCGGGCAGCCCGACGTGTACTATGCTCTGAGCGACTGCCCTCCCGCAGACTTCAAGGCGCGGTTCGTCTCGCTGCTCGACGACCATATCCCGACGATTTCGAGGGCGCACCTCTCGAACGCAGAGATGCGCAGCATCGTGGGGGCAGCCGCAGGGGGCCGCAACGTCCGGGTCGGGCTCGTGTCGACCCGCACCCGGCGCTCCGATCCCGAAAAGTGCGACTTGCGCACGGATCGCGTCGACATGACGGCCGGGGAGTTCGCAGGCGCGGGCGACGAGGAGGGCAGCGAGATCACGGCCGTGGAGCTGGCCTGCGGGCCGGCCAATGGGGCCGGCGGCGGCGGCGCGGCCGGATCCCCCGGGATGCTGACAGTGACCAGGGACTGCCGCTTTGAGGCAAGGCGCGGGACGGGCGTCCTGTTCGGCGCCGCGCTCCCGCGTGCCGCAGACCTTGCTGCCGGCAGGGCGGAAAAGCTGCGGGCGATCTCTAGGACGGCGGGCCGGCGCACTCCCGACTCGCTGATTGTGAGGTTCAAGGGGCGCGTGTTTGCCGACGACAGCAAGAACCGCGCCCGCATCGACGCGATCGGATCCATGCCGCTCACCGCACTCATGGACAACAGCGGCGATCTGTTCCTGCACATCGCGTTGCTAGACTACGGCGACTGCTCGACGTACGACGTCATGGCGCTTGCCAGCGACGAGCTCGTGATCATACCCAGGTTCTCTGCAACCGGCGCGTCCATGTCGAGGCTGCTCAACCACGTAATGGAAAAGTTCGGCGACGCTGCGATCGAAATGCACGACGGTGGATCGTAGTGGCCGGCATCGATGCGGCGGGCGCCGAAATAGGCGCGTACAAATTCACTGTCAAGGCAATACTCTGCATCGAGAGGGCCTTTGGGGATCTCGCCGGCGCGAGGCTCCGCCAAGGCCCCAGGATGCGCATGCCGGACGGCTCGGTCGTCACCCCCGACATGACCCTCGAGGCGCGGGGCGGGCCCGGCGGCGCAGGCTACCGCGCAGTCGGCGAGGTCAAGTCGTCGTTCCCGCGGCACGCGGCGGCCGTCGATCGGATGGCCGGGCAGGTGCGGCGCTACGACGGCGAGCTTGCAGGGTGGGAGTACGAGGCGGCGGGCGGCGGCGGGCGGCCTAGCGACCACGACATTCTAATCTGCGTCAGGGCCAGGCATGCGCCCGACTTTGCCGCCGGACTCCCCGCAGCCCTCGGGAAGGGGGAGCGGAAATCAAAAGCCCGCTCTCGATCATAGGGATCGAGCGCAGCAGGGCCAACGGCAACGGCAAGGAGCTGCTCCTGAAGAGACATTCAGGGGCAATATCGCACAAGAGGGCGCACGATGCGCTCGGAAGTGGCTGGTCGATCGACGCGCGCGCCCTGGCCGACGAACTCGGCGGCACAAAGTTCTACGACTCGAGGCCGCCCCTGCCGTACATCATGTCCGTGCTGTGGATATACGTGATCCCAAGGCTGGCGCACGGCAAAAAGCTCAAAAAGATCCGCGCGAATTCGGAAGTCCAGATCGATGTCGATGTCGACAGGATACACCGCCTGGCATCAAAGCTTGCGCACCCGTCAAACCCGGGGTGCGTCAAGAGGGCGTGGATAGTAGACGCGATGGAGGGGCTTGTCAGTGCAGGCCTGGCGAAAAGGACGGGCCCCGACAGGTACCGCATTCGCTATTCGGCGCTCGAGCCGCGGGCGGCAGGGTGGCTCGCAGCGGCATCGGCGGCCGCCGGGGGCGGCCCAGGCGGCCCCGAAGAGGACCTGGAATAGCGCATCGGCGGCTGCGCGCGGCGGTGCGCCCCGTTCCGGCTGCGCCCAGGCCCCAGAACTTTGATGTGCAGGCCCGCGGGCTGCGCCACAATGACCCGCACGGCTGGCCGCGCGGGCGCGGCGCGCGGCCTCTTCGGGCGTGCCGGACAAGGCCCGAGGGGGCGGATCGCAGGGGCGGCTGCGCGGCCCCTTCCCCCTCCCTAGCCAAGCCGCAGGGCCGTGCAGGGGACGCGGCGGCGCCCGGTCAGGCGTCAAGCCCTCGCCGCGGCGCCCCCGAGCGGGTGCAAAAACTGCAGGCCGCTTCCGCTCGATCTCGGCGGTTTTTTTTTTTGCGGTCCCGACGCCCCGCCGGCCGCGCGAAAGGGATGCTCCGGTTCGGCATGGCCGGCGAGCGGCCCAGCGGGGGCGGCCCGGGAGCGGAAGCCGGATGCACTCCTAATGCCCGCGTGTTTTGCGCCAGGTCGATCCCGGGTCAGGGCGCCGCAGCCTCCCCCGTCTTCGCCCTGCGCGGCCGCGCCGCGATCGGCCGCTCCCTGCGCGGCCGCGCGGCTCGCCCGGTCCCCAAAGATGCCCCCATGGCCGCATGGCCGCCTAGGATTGAACGGCGCCCTGTCCGCGAGTAGTTTATAATGCCCTCCCCGCACCCAGCCTCGTGGCAGAACAGGAGTACGAGGAGCTGCTGTACGAGAGGGGTGGGAGGCTGCAGGGCCTTGCCAGGGCGGCCGACGCGGCGGCCTCTGCGGGCGGCGCGACGATCAGCGTGGCGGTGATCCACTCGCGCAGGTATCCGGCTAGGGAGATATGCGAGTGGGCCCCGGATGGCAACATGCGCCCCGGCGTGTCCCTCAGGAACGGCAAGGCTGTGCTGACGCTCAACGGAAGGGGCCGGCGGCCCGTCCGCGTCGCGATCGTGAGGAGCGGCGGGCAGCCCGACGTGTACTATGCTCTGAGCGACTGCCCTCCCGCAGACTTCAAGGCGCGGTTCGTCTCGCTGCTCGACGACCATATCCCGACGATTTCGAGGGCGCACCTCTCGAACGCAGAGATGCGCAGCATCGTGGGGGCAGCCGCAGGGGGCCGCAACGTCCGGGTCGGGCTCGTGTCGACCCGCACCCGGCGCTCCGATCCCGAAAAGTGCGACTTGCGCACGGATCGCGTCGACATGACGGCCGGGGAGTTCGCAGGCGCGGGCGACGAGGAGGGCAGCGAGATCACGGCCGTGGAGCTGGCCTGCGGGCCGGCCAATGGGGCCGGCGGCGGCGGCGCGGCCGGATCCCCCGGGATGCTGACAGTGACCAGGGACTGCCGCTTTGAGGCAAGGCGCGGGACGGGCGTCCTGTTCGGCGCCGCGCTCCCGCGTGCCGCAGACCTGGCGGCCGGCAGGGCGGAAAAGCTGCGGGCGATCTCTGGGACGGCGGGCCGGCGCACTCCCGACTCGCTGATCGTGAGGTTCAAGGGGCGCGTGTTTGCCGACGACAGCAAGAACCGCGCCCGCATCGACGCGATCGGATCCATGCCGCTCGTAGGGCTCGTCGACTGGCACAGGGATCCGTTCATACACATAGCGCTGGCAGACTACGGCGACTGCTCGACGTACGGCATCCTGGCGGTGGCCAGCGACGAGCTCGTGATCATACCCAGGTTCTCTGCAACCGGCGCGTCCATGTCGAGGCTGCTCAACCACGTAATGGAAAAGTTCGGCGACGCTGCGATCGAAATGCACGACGGTGGATCGTAGTGGCCGGCATCGATGCGGCGGGCGCCGAAATAGGCGCGTACATGTTTACCGTTGAGGCAATACTCTGCATCGAGAGGGCCTTTGGGGATCTCGCCGGCGCGAGGCTCCGCCAAGGCCCCAGGATGCGCATGCCGGACGGCTCGGTCGTCACCCCCGACATGACCCTCGAGTCGAGTCCCGGTCACGGCGGCGCAGGCTACCGCGCAGTCGGCGAGGTCAAGGCGTCGTTCCCGCGGCACGCGGCTGCCGTCGATCAGATGGCCAGACAGGTGCGGCGCTACGGCGGCTGGCTTGCAGGGTGGGAGGACGAGGCGGCGGGCGGCGGTGGGCGGCTCGGCGACCACGACGTTCTAATCTGCGTCAGGGCCAGGCATGCGCCCGACTTTGCCGCCGGACTCCCCGCAGCCCTCGGGAAGGGGGGAGCGGAAATCAAAAGCCCGCTCTCGATCATAGGGATCGAGCGCAGCAGGGCCAACGGCAGCGGCAAGTTCCACTTGAAGAGACATTCAGGGGCAATATCGCACAAGAGG
This sequence comes from Cenarchaeum sp., assembly GCA_965242695.1. GTDB lineage: Archaea > Thermoproteota > Nitrososphaeria > Nitrososphaerales > Nitrosopumilaceae > Cenarchaeum. The sequence continues at coordinate 1,141,059 of CBDESU010000001.1, forward strand.
GCGCACGATGCGCTCGGAAGTGGCTGGTCGATCGACGCGCGCGCCCTGGCCGACGAACTCGGCGGCACAAAGTTCTACGACTCGAGGCCGCCCCTGCCGTACATCATGTCCGTGCTGTGGATCTACGTGTTCCCCAGCCTCGTGCACGGCAAAAAGCTCAAAAAGGTCCGCATGAACGCGGAAGTGCGGATCGATGCCGATGTCGACAGGATACACCGCCTGGCATCAAAGCTTGCGCACCCGTCAAACCCGGGGTGCGTCAAGAGGGCGTGGATATGGGACGCGATGGAGGGGCTCGAGGAGGCCGGCCTGGCAGAAAAGACGGGAGAGGGCAGGTACAGCATCCGCTATTCGCCGCTTGAGCCGAGGGCGGCAGGGTGGCTCGCGGGGGCGGCTGCGCGCCGCCGAGGGCGGCCTGGACGGCGCAGGGGGAAGCGCGGAATAGCGCATCGCGGCCGGCGGCGGCCAAGGCGCCGCGCTCCGCTCCGGCTGCGCCCGGGCCCCGGAACCTTGATGCGCAGGCCCGCGGGCTGCGCCACAACGACCCGCGCGGCGCGCGGCCTCTTCGGGCGTGCCGGGCAAGGCCCGAAGGTCGGATGTAGGGCGGCTGCGCGCCGCCGTGGCCCGTCAAGGCAGGCGGCGGCGGATCGCAGGGGCGGCTGCGCGGCCCCTCACCCCTCCCCAGCCAAGCCGCAGGGACGCGCGTGGGGCGCGGGGGCGCCCGGCCCGGCGTCAAGCCCCAGCCACTCCCCGTAAAGGCACAAAAGGGACCGCGTCGGCGAATGCCGCATGGACAGGATCGCCGGCCCGGGCACCCCGCCCGTGCCCCCTGCCGGCAGGCGCGCGCCCGGCCCTGCGCAGCCTGCCGGCGCCTCCGGAGGGAGGGGCCGCGCAGGCGCGCGCCGACGACCGGCAGGCAGGCAGCTCCGGCGCACGAGCCGTGCCGGCCGCGGCGCGCACGAGGCCGAGCGCCTGCGCAGGCGCATCGACGACATAGAGTCTGGCAGGACGAAGATGACATTCTACACCCTTGGCGAGTACATGCGCCACCTGGACAGGGTTTGGGGCGGACGGTGACTCCGCGCAGTGCCGCCGCGCCAGGCGCGGCGGCGGATCCGAGGGCGGCGGGGGCGCGGCCGCATGCCTTGCGCCGATCTTTCCCTACGGCATCTTTGCGAGCATGCGGTTCTGCGTCTCCAAGAGGCTGCCCAGCGTGTCGCCGATCTTGATCAGCGCCTCGCCCATCTGGTTCTGCTTCTCGAGCATCCGGGTCTGGGCCTCAAGCAGCCTGTCCTGCTTCTCGAGCATCTGCCCGATGTCGCCCCTCAGGCCCCCGATGTCGCCCCTCAGGCCCCCGATGTCGCCCCTCAGATCTCCTATGGCCTCGCGCGTCTTGTCGCCGTTCTCGCGTATGGCATCCCCGATGGCCTCGCGCGTCTTGTCGCCGTTCTCGCGTATGGCATCCCCGATGGCCTCGCGCGTCTTGTCGCCGTTCTCGCGTATGGCATCCCCGATGGCCTCGCGCGTCTTGTCGCCGTTCTCGCGTATGGCATCCCCGATGGCCTCGCGCGTCTTGTCGCCGTTCTCGCGTATGGCATCCCCGATGGCCTCGCGCGTCTTGTCGCCGTTCTCGCGTATGGCATCCCCGATGGCCTCGCGCGTCTTGTCGCCGTTCTCGCGTATGGCATCCTTGATGTCCTGCGCAATGTCCTGCGTCGTAAAGGACTCGATCGTGCCGGCGAGTTCTGCCGCGAATAGCCTCAGTCTGACGCCACTGGTGATGACATGCGTCGCAATGGACATGACGATGTCTGCGATCCCTGTCAATATAAGTGCCAAGCCCGATGTCGACGTGACTTCAGAACGCCATCCGAGGCCCGCGGTGGCCTGCACGCATCCTCTTACGGCATCTTTGCGAGCATGCGGTTCTGCGTCTCCAAGAGGCTGCCCAGCGTGTCGCCGATCCTGATCAGCGCCTTGCCCGTCTGGTCATGCTTCTCGAGCATCTGTGTCTGGATCTCGAGCATCCTGTCCTGCTTCTCGAGCATCTGCCCGATGTCGCCCCTCAGATCCCCTATGGCCTCGCGCGTCTTGTCGCCGTCGTCGCTGATGGCCTTCCCTATGGCCTCGCGCGTCTTGTCGCCGTCGTCGCTGATGGCCTTGCGCGTCTTGTCGCCGTCGTCGCTGATGGCCTTGCGCGTCTTGTCGCCGTCGTCGCTGATGGCCTTCCCTATGGCCTCGCGCGTCTTGTCGCCGTTCTCGCGCATGGCATCCTTGATGTCCTGCGCAATGTCCTGCGTCGTAAAGGACTCGATCGTGCCGGCGATTTCTGCCGCGAATAGCCTCAGTCTGACGCCACTGGTGATGACATGCGTCGCAATGGACATGACGATGTCTGCGATCCCTGTCAATATAAGTGCCAAGCCCGATGTCGACGTGGCTTCAGAACGCCATCCGAGGCCTGCGGTGGCCTGCGCGCATCCTCTTACGGCATCTTTGCGAGCATGCGGTTCTGCGTCTCCAAGAGGCTGCCCAGCGTGTCGCCGATCTTTATCAGCGCCTCGCCCATCTGGTTCTGCTTCTCGAGCATCTGTGTCTGGGTCTCGAGCATCCTGTCCTGCTTCTCGAGCATCTGCCCGATGTCGCCCCTCAGATCCCCTATGGCCTCGCGCGTCTTGTCGCCGTCGTCGCTGATGGCCTTCCCTATGGCCTCGCGCGTCTTGTCGCCGTCGTCGCTGATGGCCTTCCCTATGGCCTCGCGCGTCTTGTCGCCGTCGTCGCTGATGGCCTTGCGCGTCTTGTCGCCGTCGTCGCTGATGGCCTTCCCTATGGCCTCGCGCGTCTTGTCGCCGTCGTCGCTGATGGCGTCCCTGATGCCCTGCGAGACATCCTGCGTCGTAAAGGACATGACGATGCCCACGAACCCTATCAATATAAATGCGATCCCCTCGCCGATCAGCATGTACCCTAGGCCCGCGTTGATGGGACTCCAGAACAGCACCGGTAGGCCGACGGCGATCATGCAGATGCCCGTCACGGCTATCATCAGGTGCACCAGGTTTTGGCGGCGCACGACGGCCTGCCACGTGCTCCTGGGCGGCGTTCCGGCCGGCCCCTCGGCCGCCTTGCCGCCGGCCGGCCCCTCGGCCGCCTTGCCGCCGGCGGGGCCCTCGGCCGCCTTGCCGCCGGCGGGGCCCTCGGCCGCCTTGCCGCCGGCGGGGCCCTCGGCCGCCTTGCCGCCGGCGGGGCCCTCGGCCGCCTTGCCGCCGGCGGGGCCCTCGGCCTTGTCGGCCTGGCTATCGGCCGCCTTGCCGCCGGCGGGGCCCTCGGCCTCGTCGGCCTGGCTATCGGCCGCCTTGCCGCCGGCGGGGCCCTCGGCCTCGTCGGCCTGGCTATCGGCCGCCTTGCCGCCGGCGGGGCCCTCGGCCTCGTCGGCCTGGCTATCGGCCGCCTTGCCGCCCGGCCGGCCGTCTTTTTCATCCTTCAACGAAGCTACCGTATTTGATTTGTATATAACTTATTGCTGTATCGCGGCGCCTCCGGGCAAAATTGGGCTCCCAGGACCGGCAGCAGGCCCCCTCCGGTGCGCCGCCCCCAACCGCGGCCTAGCGTTCCGGCACCGGCGCGCCTGGAGGGGCGCAGGGCGGGCGGCGGCCCTGCAGTACGGAGAGCCCGCGAGGGAGCCGGCGGCGGCCGAAAGTGCGCCCAGACCGCAGCGGCGGGGCCCTGTGGCGGCGGCGGCGGCCGATCTCGATGCGTCTGCGGCCGTAGAAAAGGCCGCGGCGCCCCCGCGCCCGCAGGACGGCAAGGCGCGGCGCCTGCCACATCCCGCAGGCCGCCGCGCGGGCGCTGCCGGCCCGGCCGATCCCAGAGGCCGCAGGAGCGCCTGCGGTGGGCCGTGTGTCCGGCGCCCCCTGCGCGCGGCGCGGCCGCGCGCCGCGCCGAATTCCCCGCATGGGCCGGGCCGCCTTGCGCGGCGCGCTGCCGCCTAGCGGCGCGAAGTGGGCCGGCCGGCCTGGGCGCCTTGGCCCGCCGGCCGCGGAACGGCTCTGCCGCCGGCCCGCCCGCGCCGCGCCCCGCGCACGCGGCGAACCGGGAGCGCCGCCGGCGCCGCGCCGGCCAGAGCAAGCGCCGCGGCGGCGAGTGCGGCCGCATCAGTCCAGCCGGCATCCTGCCCGTCCACCGCCTGCGCGGCCGCCTGCAGTGCCGCAAGCGGCGGGGCGAGCAAAATGCGCGCCATGTCGCGGACGGCCGCATTCTCGCGCGCCATGTCAGCCGCGGCGGGCGAGGCCGCATAGTACGCCGAGCTGAGGGCGGCCATGAGCTGGGCGCCGGCTGGCGACCCGAGCACGGCGCCGTCGCGCAGCTCGCGCAGCGCCTGCACCTGCGGGGCAAGCTCGGTCCCGTACGCGGCCGTCGCGATCAGGCAGCCGCCCTGCGCCATCTCTCGCTCAAGGACAGGCGCGGCCTGGCTGGACAGGGCCACCTACGCCGCCGGCGGCCGCCCTGCGCAATCCCGAGCCTCCACGTCGTATAGGGGGCGCCCCATCGGGCGTCAGTACGCCTCCAGCGGCCGCGCCTGCGCCATCCAGAGCCTGTCGGAGGCGTTCATCGCGATGCGGACGCCTCCGCCGCCGCCGCCTCCAGCGGCCGCGCCTGCGCCATCCGCACCGCCGCCGCCGGCTGCGGGGGCGCATCCGCAAGCGGCTCCCCGTCCGCGGCCACCCTGCCTACCCCCCTTGGAACGGACCGCCGCCGCGCGCCCCTGTACGCCGGGCAGGGCGCGTGGGAGGGCGTGGCCCGGCAGGACGGCGGTACCGCAGGAGTCGGAGGCACCGTGCCGGACAGTCCACGCCGCACGACGACAGGCAGGCGTCGACGAAGGGTGGCATGCCAAGCCGCCGTCACCACCCATCCTCAGCCTGCCGGTGCCGCATCGCCCCTTCTACGCCCTTCGCGCCAGTGAAGGTATATAAGCCACCACATCGGCGCAGAGAGCGTGAACGGGATTGCCAGTCCTGGCATCGCACTGACGTTCCAGTCCAGCTACCGGACGTTCAGCCCCGCGCAGTTTGTCGCCGCCTTCAGCGGAAAGGGGTTTACCGAGACCCATGTCAGCGCCCAGATATCCATCAACCCCGGCGCGCAGCCCGTGCCGACCACCATGTACTCCAAGGGCAGCCTGCTTGTCTTCCTAAACGACGGCGAGCATACCGTCCAGTTCCACATACTGAACACGCTGAGTGCAAAGGATCATATGGGCGATGTCATGGACATTCTGGGATCTCTCAATTTCGGGCCCCCGTCAATCGCAAATATGATGGTCGGGGTTACGGCCACCGTCAAGACCGACCAGTCGCCGGTTTCCGGGCTGACGGGCCTTGTAGAGCGGCGGCTTGTCGACCGAATCCAGAAGGTGCACGGGGAGAACGGCAGCGTCGCAGTGACGTCGATACGGCTTGGCCTGGTTCGCAGCCGCGACGAGTCCCTAACAGTCACTGTCGAGCCTTTTGGGAACGACCCCGAGGGATCCTACTACGTCGACGTCAGATATGCGACCAAGACGGTCGACAAGTTCAACATCTTTATGGAAAAAATCGGCGAAGAGATGTTTCACGATATAGTCGCAGGGGTGAAAAACAGTGGCTGAGACGGCTGCCTTGGAGGGCTGCGGGGGGAGCCCTGCCCGGCCCGCGCCCTGCCACTATGATGCTGCGCGCGATCTGTTTTTCCGCTGCATCGAGGAGCGCCTCTACGGCGCGGCGGACAACAGCATGCGGCGGCAGAGCCCCGTCTTCCCCAACCCCCCAATCAGGATGCCCGCCGACGGCGACGGCGACGATGCTCTCGCCGTAGAGCGCCTGCGGAAGCGCATCGACGACATAGAATCGGGCAGGGCCAAGATGACGTTTTATACCCTTGACGAGTACATGCGCCACTTGGACAAAATTTGGAGTGGCTAGGGATCTTGTGGGAAATCGGCGTTGATAAGGTCATCTTGAGGAAACTGGCCAAGCTCGATTCGAACAGCGCGGCCGCCAAGGGATACCGAGAGGCGGTAGCGAACCTGGCACAAGCCAACGACCCTGCAAGGCTAGGCGAGTGCAAGCACGGGCCGCTGCGCCACCTGCACAGCTACAGGATAACAAGGTCGCTCCGCCTGCTGTACTCTATAGACCGCCGCAGGAACGCAATCGTCCTGGTCGATCTTGACGATCGCAAGAATGTCTACGGCAGGGACTGATCGGTGGCCGCTTTTTGCGCGCGGCTCAGCAGAGCATCGCGGCGCGCCGCCGCCTAGCGGCGCGTGACGGGCCGGCCGGTCGGGGCGCTTTGGCCCGCCGCATGTGGAACGGCTCTGGCGCCGGCCCGTCCGCGCCGCTCCCCGCACAAGCGCCGAACCAAGAGCGCCGCCGGCGCCGCGGCGGCCAGGACAAGCGCCGCTGCGGCGAGCGCGGCCGCATCAGTCCAGCCGGCATCCCGCCCGTCCACCGCCTGCGCGGCCGCCTGCAGCGCCGCAAGCGGCGGGGCGAGCAAAATGCGCGCCATGTCGCGGAACGCCGCGTTCTCGCGCGCCATGTCCGCCGCGGCGGGCGAGACCGCATAGTACGCCGAGCTGAGGGCGGCCATGATCTGGGCGCCGGCGGGCGACCCGAGCATATCCCCGTCGCGCAGCTCGCGCAGCGCCTGCACCTGCGGGGCAAGCTCGGTCCCGTACGCGGCCGTCGCGATCAGGCAGCCTCCTCCTCTTCTGGAGCCGGCGGCCTCGCCTGCGCTCCCCGCCGCGGGCTCGTCCGCGGGCGGCCGCGCCTCGTCCGCGCCGCCGCCCAGATCCACCGCAGGCAGCGGCAGCGGCAGCCCAACCCGGCCGGCAGGCGCCGGCGCGGCCGGCTCTTCGTCCGGCTCGGTCGCCGGCGGCGCGGGCGCGGGCGGCGCCGCGGCGCCCGTATCGCCGCCCGAATCGCCGTCCCGCCGCGGCTCCGGCTCCGCTTCTGCGCCGGCCCCCAGTATGCGCGACCCGCTGCACGAGTCCACCAGCATGTCGTACCTGTCGGCGACCACGTAGCATTCGGGCCCCGACGACAGGTTGGCCTCGCACTCGGCGGCAGGCGGCGGGTGCGGATACCCCAGGGCCGCATCGCCGGACGTCATGCGCACCTCGATGCGCAGGTCGCGGCCGGCGGCCACGTCGACGCCGGCGAGCCATTCCGTGTCGCGGCCCGTCCCCGACTCGCCGGCAGGGGCGGCCGGCAATGCGGCGCCGCTCCCCCCCTGCAGCACGACCACGTACGCGCCGTGCGAGGCGCCTCCGGCGCCTCCGCCTCCGCCTCCGCCGCCTCCGCCGTCGACCAGGACGCGCAGATCGTCGTTTCCGCCGCAAAAGTCCCATGCCACCTCGGCCACGGACGGCAGGCGCGGCGGCCCGCCTGCCTGGCCGCCTCCGCCTGCCGGCATTGCGATGCCTCGTCCGCCGCCTCCGCCTCCGCCGCCTCCGCCGCCTCCGCCTCCGCCTCCGGACGGGGGCGGCGCCGCCGGGGTCGGGAACGGCAGGGAGGACGGCGGCGTGGGAGGAGGCACGACGACCGGCGGAGGGGGCGGGGGCTCTGGCGGCGGCACGACGACGGGCGGGGGCGGCTGCTGGCGGCTCCCGTGCACATGCCCGGCCATATCCGAGACGGCCGGCGCATCGCCGGCGGACGCCCCGTACATTCCGGGCGCGCCCGTCCCTGCTATCCGTATCCCCAGGTCGCCGAGCGCGTATCCCGACCCATCCTCGGGCAGATCGCGGACTGCCGGCGCGCCGAGCCAGTTGACGATCGCGCCGTCTGCCAGCCCGGCCCCGCCCCCGCCGCCGAGGATGCCCGCCTGGTCGCCGGCGCGTACGACGTACTCGAATGCGAGCGCCGTCGTGCCGTTGCCGTACGCGTACGCCGCGTCCCCGCCGCCCGCCCCCATTCCCAGGCTGGGCGGGCCCGCCGCATCGACGTACACCCTGCCGTCGAACACGACTACAATGGAGACGGCCTCGCCGGCGCGGTACTCGCCTCCGGCATCGGGCGATGCGATGCGCTGCACGGACGGCCGCGGCTGCGAGACCTCGACGAGCCCCACGTAATTGCCGTCCGGCACGGCCAGGGCCGCGTACGTCCTTCCCCCCGGCAGTGCGACCGCGGCCGCATCCGCGGGCCTGCCGATCGGCCACGTCCCCGTCCCCGCAGAGTCCGCAAGCGCGGCCGAGACCGCCCCGGCGCTCTCCAGCGTCCCGTTCTCGTGCACGCGCACAAGCTGCGCCCCGCCCGTCCCGCCCTCGACCCCCCGCGCCGAGACGAATGCGTACGAGTCGCCGTCGAGCACGAGCGTCGCGATGCCGCTCGCCCCGCGCAGCCCGGAAAGGCCCGGGTCGCCGTATCCGGCCGAGCCTCCCGCTACGAGCGACCCGTCCGCGCCGACCCGCACCAGCTGCACGCCGCCGTCCGCCTGCGAGGCGGCCAGCACGTGCTTTGAGCCGTTGCGCAGCGCGACGGCCTCTAGGTCGCCGGCGCCGGCGAGCCTGAACGTTTCCGGTCCCGCCGAGCCCGCGTGCGATGCGGCGCCGTCCCCGTGCACGCGTATGGAGTCTACGCCCCCGCCGCTCCGCCCGCCGGCGACCGCGTACGTCCCGTCCCGGCCGAACGCAAGGGCGGCCGCGGCGGCGGCGCCGTCAAGGTATGCGTACGCGCCGCCTGGCCCCGCCGAGCCGGCCGCCGACAGCGTCCCGTCCCCGTGCACGCGTACAATCTGCACCGCATCCGCGGACGGGAGCGGCACCGCCGCGTACGTCCCGCCGCCGTACGTCGAGAACGCGCTCGGGCGGCCCGGGTCGGCGGGGCCCGGCCCCCCGTACAGGGCCGCTCCGCGCAGCGAGCCTGCCGCATCCAGTTCGCCGTTCTCGCGCACGCGGAGCAGCTGCACCGATCCATCTTCTTCCCCGCCCGGGCCGCTACTCGAGGCGACCGCAAGGTATGCAGACCCGTCGGCCGCCATAAAGGCGTCGATGTGCCTGGCGTCCCCGAGCGCCTCGAGTCCCGGGCCGCCGCCGCGTACGGAGGCGGCCGCCTCGAGGGTGCCGTTTTCGTGCACGCGGAGCAGGTGGACCGAGCCTGCCCGCTCCCCGGGCGGGGCTCCGATTGCGGCCGCAATGTACGCATCCCCGCCGGGCAGCGCGAGCGCATCAATTCCGGCGACCTGCCCGGCCGAGGGGATGCGCATGGAATGCACCGGATGCATCCCGGGCCGCAGCGTCGACGGCGGGGGGTCGAGGGACGCGTCGATCATTATATTTTCGGACGCGCCGAGCGATCCCGCCTCTCCGGGGGGCGGCAGATCCAGGCCGGCTGCGGGCCCTCGGCCGACCGCCCTGATCTCCCAGCCGTTGGGCAGGAGGGCGCCGATGCGGGCATAGTCCAGGCGGGCGGCCGCGTCGCCCTCGCGCACCTCATACTCGAAGACGAGCGTCGAGGTGCCGTTGCCGTACGCGTACGGCGCGACGGCGCGGGATGCGCCGCCGGCGGCCAGCTCTAGCGCCGGCGGCGGGGGCTGGGGCGGGCCGCCGAGGTGGGACGAGGATGGGCCGCCGAGTGCGGCTGTCGGGGCCGAGGCGGCCGGGAGGGCGGCCGGGAGGGCCGCGGAGTCCAAGAGTGCAGAGGCGGCCCTTGCGGCCGGGTCGCCGGGCCCCTCGTATATGGCGACCGGGCGGTCAAAGCCGACCGCGATCGGTACGATCGCGCCGGGCCAGGTGATCGCATGCGGGCCGTACATGTCGTTGTACGGCGAGGATACGGACATGACCGACGGCGGGGCGGCCTCGAATGCGGTCCATTCCGCCCCGGCCGAGTCGGATGCGGCCGGGGCGTCGCGCAGCGCCATCCTCACCGAGCCCGACAGTACGATCGAGTCGTGCGCGGCCGGGGCGTCCGCGCCGGATGCCGCGTACATGCCGGACAGCTCGGCAGAGTCCGATACGGAGGGGGCGTCGGACGGCATGATGTCGAACATTCCAGAGGCGGCGGCAGAGTCGGAGACGGCCGGGGCGTCGCCGTGCCGCACGTCGAACATGCGGGCGGCTATGCCCGTGTCCGAGACGGCGGGGGAGTCCGTACCGGATACCACGTACATGCCGGACAGCTCGGCAGAGTCGGATACGGAGGGGGCGTCGGACGGGGAGATCACGTACATGCCGGACAGCTCGGCAGAGTCGGAGACGGCCGGGGCGTCGGACGGCATGGCGTCGAACATTCCAGAGGTGGTGGCCGAGTCGGACACGGCGGGGGTGTCGGCCGTCATGATGCCGAACGTGGCCGTGGCCGTGGCAGAGTCCGATATGGCAGGGGTGTCGCCGGCTCGGGCCCCGTACATTCCCGACAGCTCGACAGAGTCGGATACGGAGGGGGCGTCGATTGGGGATACCACGTACATGCCGGACAGCTCGACAGAGTCCGATATGGCAGGGGTGTCGGTTGGCATGATGCCGAACATGCCGGAGGTGGTGGCCGAGTCCGAGACCGAGGGGGTGTCGGACGGGGCTATTCCGAACATGGCCGTGGCGTCGGCCGAGTCCGAGACCGAGGGGGTGTCGGACGGCATGATGCCGAACATGCCGGAGGTGGTGACAGAGTCCGAGACCGAGGGGGTGTCGGACGGGGCTATTCCGAACATGGCCGTGGCGTCGGCCGAGTCCGAGACCGAGGGGGTGTCGGACGGCATGATGCCGAACATGCCGGAGGTGGTGACAGAGTCCGAGACCGAGGGGGTGTCGGACGGCATGATGCCGAACATGCCGGAGGTAGTGGCCGAGTCGGAGACGGTGGGGGTGTCGGAGGCCGTCGCCCCGTACATCCCAGACAGCTCGACAGAGTCCGAGACGGCGGGGGTGTCAAGCGGCGAGACCCGCAGCGAGCCCGACAGTACGACAGAGTCCGAGACGGCGGGGGTGTCGGTTGGCGATGCGCCAAACATGCCCGACAGTGTGCCCATGTCCGAGACGGTGGGGGTGTCGGTTGCCGTGGCGTTGAACGTGCCGACGGCCGCGGCAGAGTCCGAGACGGTGGGGGTGTCGGTCTGCATGATGCCGAACATGCCGGAGGTGGTGGCAGAGTCCGAAACCGAGGGGGTGTCGGTTGCCGTGGCGTTGAACGTGCCGACGGCCGCGGCAGAGTCCGAGACTGCAGGGGCGTCGGTTGGCATGATGCCGAACATGCCGGAGGTGGTGGCAGAGTCCGAAACCGAGGGCGTGTCGGACGGCATGATGCCGAACATGGCCGTGGCCGTGGCCGAGTCCGAAACCGAGGGCGTGTCGGACGGGGTAATTCCGAACATGCCGGAGGTGGTGGCAGAGTCCGAGACTGTGGGGGCGTCGGCCGGGACGATTGCAAACGTGCCCAGCTGCGTGGCCATGTCCGAGACGGCCGGAGCGTCGCCGACACTGGCCCCGTACGTGCCCGACAGATTGGCCATGTCCGAGACGGCCGGGGCGTCGGAGGCCGATGCGTTGAACATGGCCGTGGCCGTGGCCGAGTCCGAAACCGAGGGCGTGTCGGACGGGGTAATTCCGAACATGCCGGAGGTGGTGGCCGAGTCCGAGACTGTGGGGGCGTCGGCCGGGACGATTGCAAACGTGCCCAGCTGCGTGGCCATGTCCGAGACGGCCGGAGCGTCGCCGACACTGGCCCCGTACGTGCCCGACAGATTGGCCATGTCCGAGACGGTCGGGGCGTCGGAGGCCATGATGCCGAACATGGCCGTGGCCGTGGCCGAGTCCGAGATGGCAGGGGTGTCGCGCGGCATGATGCCGAACATTCCAGAGGCGGTCGCCGAGTCAGAGATCGAGGGGTCGTCCGAGGCCATCGTATTGAACATTCCCGTAGTCGCGGCCGAGTCCGAGACGGAGGGGGTGTCGGACGGGGTGGCCGCGAACATGCTGGTCTGAGTGGAAGAGTCCGAGACGGAGGGGGTGTCGGACGGGGTGGCCGCGAACATGCTGGTCTGCGTGGAAGAGTCCGACACTGCGGGGGTGTCGGCGGCAGTGACACCGAACATGGCCGAAGCGGTGGCCGAGTCTGATACGGATGGGGCGTCGCGCGGCGCGATTCCGAACATGGCCGTGGCCGCGGCAGAGTCCGAGACGGAGGGGGTGTCGGACGGGGTGGCCGCGAACATGCTGGTCTGCGTGGAAGAGTCCGACACTGCGGGGGTGTCGGCGGCAGTGACACCGAACATGGCCGAAGCGGTGGCCGAGTCTGATACGGATGGGGCGTCGCGCGGCGCGATTCCGAACATGGCCGTGGCCGTGGCCGAGTCCAAGACGGAGGGGGTGTCGCCTGCAGTGACGCCGAACATGGCCGAAGCGGTGGCCGAGTCTGATACGGATGGGGTGTCGCGCGGCGCGATTCCGAACATGGCCGTGGCCGTGGCCGAGTCCGAGACGGAGGGGGTGTCGGACGGGGTGGCCGCGAACATGCTGGTCTGCGTGGCCGAGTCCGAGACGGAGGGGGTGTCGGCGGCAGTGACACCGAACATGGCCGAAGCGGTGGCCGAGTCTGATACGGATGGGGCGTCGGCCGGGGTGGCCGCGAACATGCGGGTCTGCGTGGCCGAGTCCGAGACGGAGGGGGCATCACCGTGCACCTGTGCAGTCATTGCAGGCAAGCCGTCGACAAGGATGCTTTTCAGGACGCCGAGCGCCTGTGCGGATCCCGCCGCCGGCAGCGAGTGGGCGTACGTGTCGTTGAGGTAGTTTGTGATCGGGCCGCCGGCCAGCGCATTCGTGCCGTTGTGGTCGAGTATGCCCGAGTCGCCTAACTTGACAGCGTACCCGAACGTGAGCGCCGTCGTGCCGTTGCCGGACGCGTACGCCGCGCTGCCCCCCGTGCTCATCGCAAGCACGGGCGGGTTGTCGGCATCGACGTACACCCTGCCCTCGAACACGACCGTGACGTTGACCGTGGTGCCGGTATAGTACGTGCCGTTGGCGTCGTGCGACGTGACGCGCAGCGCGGACGGCGATCGCGGCGAGATCCCAAGCAGTTCCACCGTGTCCTGGCCCGACGAGGCCACGGCGGCGTACGCGCGGCCGTTGGGCAGGGTGAATGCGACGACATCTGTGTTGGCGCCAAGCTGAAACAGAGGGAAACGAAACACCAGCCGCGTGGCCGCGTCGATCCCCTCCAGGGTTCCGTCCTCGTGCACGCGGATCAGCTGCGCTCCGCCGCCCGGCCCAAAATGCGCCTGCTTGCCGTCGGCATACGAGGCCACGAGCACGTACGTGTCGCCGTCCAGCACGAGCGCATCGGCGCCGTTGGCCAGCTCCAGCGCGGAATAGCCCGAATCGCCGTGGCCCACCGAGTCCGGCCCCGAAAGGGTGCCGTCGTCGTGCACGCGAATCAGCTGCGCGCCGCTGTCGGCATACGAGGCGGCCAGCACGTGCTTTGAGCCGTTGCGCAGGGCAAAGGATACGAGGCCGTCGGCGCCGTCGAGCTCCTGAAATCCGGCGTCGTCGGATGCTGACCTCTGGTAGGCCGTGGCGCCGCCGTCGCCCACCCTGAACATGTCCACGCCGCCGCTGCTCCGCCCGCCCGCGAGGGCGTACGTGCCGCCGCCGGGCAGGACGAGCGTGGTCGCAGCGCGGCTGTCGCCGAGGTGGGCGTATGGGGGCCCCGGCCCTATCGATCCCGCGTTGGACATGGTGGCGTCCTCGTGCACGCGGATCAGCTGCACCGCATTCTCGGCCGGCGAGGCCACCATTGCGTACGTGTCTCCGCTGCGCAGGGAAAACACGTGCACGCGGTGGGCGCCGGTGAGGGCCAGGCTGGAATCCTGGTCCTTGCGCAGCGATCCGGCCGCCTGGAGGGAGCCGTCGTCGTGCACGCGGATCAGCTGCACGCCGTTGTCGCCGTGCGAGGACACCATGGCGTACGCAGAGCCGTTCCTCAGCCTGAACACGTCCACGAACTGGGCATGGCTGAGCGTGTCAAAGTCGGAACCGCTGGAAACGCTGTCGTCGCGCGCAAAGTCCCCGCACTCTAGGTCGCCGCGCTCGTTCACGAGGAGCATCTGCACGGCATGGGAGCCGCGCGCGGCCGCGATGACGTACGTGTCGCCGTTGGGCAGGGTGATGGCGTCGAGGCCGTAGGCGCCGTTCAATGTGGCGACGGACTCGCAGGCGGCAAAGAAGCTTCGCAGGGAGCTCAGTACGGGGCGCATCGTGGACGGCGGCGGAGAGAGGGACGTGTCAATTACAATATCCTCCGTTGCGGCAAGCGAGCCGTCGTCCCCGTGGCGCGGCAGCCCCGACACCACATTGCGCCCGTTTGCGTCCCGAATGGCCCCGCCGTTGAGCTTCAGGGCCCCCGTGCCGGCATAGTCCAGGTCGTCCGTGCGGTCTCCCTGCCTTACCACATACTCGAATACGAGCGCAGTCGTGCCGTTGCCTGAGGCGTACGCGGCCGTTCCGGCGGTGGCTCCGCCCGTGCTCAGCTCGAGCGTCGGCGTTCTTCCGCCGGCGCCCTCGTAGATGGAGACGGGCCGGCCAAAGTCGACCGCGATCGGCACGATTGCGCCCGGGTCCGTGATCGTATGCGGGCCGTACATGTCGTCGTACGGCGACGAGACGGTCGTGACTGGGCGGCGGATCCCGTCGACCGTAATGTCCTTCAGCTCGCCGAGCGTGCTTCCCGACCCCGCCGCCGGCAGGTCGCGGCCGGCCCCCGCATTCAGGTAGTTTGTGATCGGGCCGCCCCCGAGCGCGGTTCCGCGGTCGCGGTGGTGGTCAAGGGCCATGCGGGGCTCTCCGTGCTGGACCTCGTACTCGAACGCCAGCGCCGTCGTGCCGCTGCCCGACACGTATCTGGCGTCTCTGTCCGTGCTCATCCTGAGCGCGGGCGGGTCGCCGACATCGACGTACACCCTTGCGTTGAACACGACGCTGACGCGGACGGTCTCGCCGCTGAAGTACGTGCCGTTGGCATCGGGGGACGTGACGTACTGCACGGACGGCGCAGGCATGTCGATCCTGAACAGGTTCATCGCGTCCACGTTGCCCGAGGCCGTGGCGGCCACGTACGTGCGGTTGTCGGGCAGGGTAAAGGCGGCTACGTCTCTGTATCCAAACCTACCTCCAGATACCTCGTGGCCCCTGGCAGGGTCGCCCGCCTGGAGCGTGCCGTTCTCGTGCACGCGGATCAGCTGGACGCCCGACTCGAGGTGGTAGTCGGGAGACGACCGCACATTGGACGACGGGCCGGAGGACACCATGGCGTAGGTGTCGCCGTCTAGGACGAAGGTGTCGACGCCGCTGGCTCTTCGAAGCTTCAGGGCACTGTTGTCTGCAATCGAGTCCGCCCCCGACAGGGCGCCGGCCTCGTGCACGCGGATGAGCTGGACGGCATGGTTGTCGAACGAGGTGGCCAGGGCGTAGGTGTCGCCGTTGCGGAGGGTAAAGGCCTCCAGGTCGAAGATGTCGTACAGGTTACTGAACCCGCCGGCGCCGTTCACTGCATCCATCTCGCGGGCCATGGAGCCGTTGCCGTGCACGCCGAGCAGCTGCACGCGCGGCGAGTTGTCCCCGCCGACGAGGGCGCGCATGCCGCCGTCGCGCAGGCTGAACGCGGCAGCGGCGCGGCTCCTGTACAGTGGATCTACCTGGGCGGAGAGCTCCGAGTCCGCCGCGGCCATTGTTCCGTCCTCGTGCACGCGGATGAGCTGGACGCCGCCGTACTCACTACTACCATCCGTGTCCAACCCATTCGAGGCCACCAAGGCGTACGTGTCGCCGTTGCTGAGGGCGAACACGTCAAGGCCGCTCGGCCTGGCGAGCGCGTCGTAGGCGCCGCCGCCGGCACCCAGGCTGCCGTTGCGCGCCTCGCCGGCCGCCACGAGGGTCGCATTCTCGTGCACGCGGATTAGCTGGACGGCGCCGTAGCGGTCGCCGCCGGGGCCGAGAACATGCGAGGACACCATGGCATACGTGTCGCCGTTGCGCAGCGTGAACGCCTTTACGTGGTAGGGGTTTGTGAGCGCCGCAAATTCGGCCCCCACCTCCGCCTTCTGGCCGGCGCCAGTCAGCAGCGTGATCGTGCCGCTGCCCGACACATGGAACAGCCGGACCGAGTTCGTGGCACCACGGTTGTCGTATCCAGTGGTCGCGATGAGGTATGTCTCGCCGTTGCGGAGGGTGAACGCGTCGACGCCGCTGATGGCATCGAAGTCGTTGTCGATGGGGCGGTTGGGGGGACCCTCGTCGGGGCCGTAGACGTATCCATGCAACTCGATATCCGGCATCAGCGTCGACGGCGGCGGCGAGAGGAATGTGTCGATCATGATCGACTCGGATCCGCTGAGCGAGTCCGGGTGCCCGGGAACCGGCAGGGCAGGGCCCAGTTCGGGGGCGTGCCCCGCGTAGTCGGCGATCGTCCCGCCGTCGAGCGAGAGCGCGTCCGTTCCGGTGTAGTTCAGGCCGCCCGTGCGGTCGCCCTGTCGCACCGTATACTCGAATACGAGCGTCGACGAGCCGTTGCCCGAGGCGTACGTCGCGTTGCCGTGCGTTGCGCCGCCCGTGTTCAGCCAGAGCAGCGGGCGGCCGCCGGACTCGCGTATTACGACGGGCTCGTCAAAGCGGAGCGCGATCGGCACGATTGCGCCCGGGTCGGTGATCGTATGCGGGCCGTACAGGTCGTCGTACGGCGACGTGACGGACAGGAGGGCCGGGGGCATCGTGTCGGGCACGATCCTCTTGCGCTCGCCGAGCGTGCCCCCCGACCCCCCTGCGGGCAGCGTGCGGTTGGCCGCCTCGCCGAGGTAGTTTGTGATCGCGCCGCCTTCCAACGCCCTCGTGTTGTTGTGGTCGAGTGCGACCTGCGGGTCGGTAGCGTTGATGCGGTACTCGAACAAGAGCGCCGTAGTGCCGTTGCCGGCCAGGTACTTTGCGGCGTTCCCCGTGTTCATCCGCAGCTCGGGCGGGCCGCCCGAGACGTACACCCTGCCGTCGAACGCGACCGTGACGTTGATTGGGGTGCCGGCCGGGTACGACCCGGCGGCGTCGGGGGACGTGACGTACTGCACGGACGGCGCGGGCAAGTCGATCCTGAACAGGTTCATCGCATCGACGTTGCCCGATGCCGAGGCGGCCACGTACGTGCGGTCGTCGGGCAGGGTGAATGCGGCCACGTCCTCGTACGCAAACCAGCCGTTGTTGACCTCGTGGCCCCTGGCAGCGGCTTCCGCCCCGAGGGTGCCGTCTTCGTGCACGCGGATCAGTTGGACGCCCTGCTCCTGCACGCTGCGGTCGGCGGAGGACACCATGGCGTACGTGTCGCCGTCCAGGACGAAGGTGTCGACGCCGCGGGCGTGCCTCAGCTTCAGGTCGTAGCGGTCGCCGTCGTGGATGTGTCCACTTCCCGAGAGGGAGCCGTTCTCGTGCACGCGGATCATCTGGACGGCGTGCTCTTCGTGAGAGGTGGCCAGGGCGTATGTGTCGCCGTTGCGGAGGGTAAAGGGCGCAATGTCGAAGACGTCGTACAGGTAGTCGAGCCCCGGGGCGCCGCGCGCTGCATGCCCCTCCCGGGACATCGAGCCGTCGGCGTGCACGCCGAGCAGCTGCACGCGGGGCGAGTCGTCCCCGCCGACAAGGGCGTGTGTGCTGCCGTTGCGCAGCTCGAACGCGGCCACGGCGCGGCTCAGGTACAGGGAATCGTATGGCCCTGGATAGGGTATATTCGACAATTCCGAGCCGGCCGCGGACATCGTGCCGTCCTCGTGCACGCGGATGAGCTGGACGCCGCCGTAGTCGGTCGACGTGGACGCATCTCCGGTAGAGGACACCATGGCGTACGTGTCGCCGTTGCGGAGTGCGAATACCGCGAGGTCGCGCGGCCTGGCGAGCGCATCGTAGGCGTTGCCATCGGCGCCCATGCTGCCGTTGCGCGCCACACCGGCCGCCTCCAGGGTCGCATTCTCGTGGATGCGGAACAGCTGGACGGCGCCGTCGCCGCTGGTGCGGGTGCTTTCCATCGAGGACACCATGGCGTACGTGTCGCCGCTGCGGAGGGCGAACGCCTCCACGTGGAGGGGGTTTGGCATTGCCGGAAATTCGGTCGCGTTCAGCCGCTGGCCCGGGCCGGCCAGCCGCGCGAGCCCGCCGTCGCGCGCCACATGGAACAGCTGGACGGCGTTGCCGTCCACGCCGCTGGCGCTGTACACGGCCGCGGCGAGGTACGTCTCGCCGTCGCGCAGGGTGAACGCGTCGACGCTGCCGATGCCGTCGATGTAGGTGCTACTGCCGTCGTAGACGTAGCTGGTACGGTTGATCACCGGCATCAGCGTCGACGGCGGCGGCGAGAGGTGCGTGTCGATTGCAATCGACTCGGATCCGCCGAGCGAGTTTGGATCACCGGGGGCCGGCAGCCGCAGGACGGCGGCGTATCCCAGCGGGTCGGTTATGGTCCCGCCGTTGAGCGAGAGCGCATCCCTGCCGGTGTAGTTCAGGCCGCCCGTGCGGTCGCCCTGCCGGACCGTGTACTCGAAGACGAGCGTCGACGAGCCGTTGCCGGACGCGTACGTGGCGTTGCCGTATGTCGCGCCGCCCGTGTCCAGCTCTAGCACTGGGCGGCCGTCCCGCTCGCCGATGACGACGGCCTCGCTGAATGCGATCTCGATGGGTATGATCGCGTTCGCGTCGGTGATCGTATGCGGGCCGTACAGGTCGTCGTACGGGGACGAGACGGACAGCAGGGCGGGCGGCATCGTGTCGATTACGATGCTCTTTCGCTCGCCGAGCGTGTTGCCCGACCCCGCCGCCGGCAGCGTGCGGTTGGCCGCGGCATTCAGGTAGTTTTTGATCGAGCCGTCAAGCGCGTTCGGGCCGACGCCGTGGTCGAGCGCGTTCGCGTCCGGGCGCTCGATGGTGTACTTGAACTCCAGGGCCGTCGTGCCGTTGCCCGCCACGTACGTCGCATCGCGGCCCGTGCTCATGTTGAGCGTCGGCGGGCTGTCGGCATCGACGTACACCCTTGCGTTGAACACGACGCTGACGCGGACGGTCTCGCCGCTGAAGTACGTGCCGTTGGCATCGGGGGACGTGACGTACTGCACGGACGGCGCGGGCATGTCGATCCAGAACAGGTTCATCGCGTCCACGTTGCCCGAGGCCGTGGCGGCCACGTACGTGCGGTTGTCGGGCAGGGTAAAGGCGGCTACGTCTCTGTATGCAAACCTACCTCCAGATTCCTCGTGGCCCCTGTCAGGGTCGCCCGCCTGGAGCGTGCCGTTCTCGTGCACGCGGATCAGCTGGACGCCCGACTCGAGGTGGTAGTCGGGAGACGACGGCACAGGGGACGACGGGCCGGAGGACACCATGGCGTAGGTGTCGCCGTCTAGGACGAAGGTGTCGACGCCGCTGGCTCTTCGAAGCTTCAGGGCGCTGTTGTCTGCAATCGAGTCCGCCCCCGACAGGGCGCCGGCCTCGTGCACGCGGATGAGCTGGACGGCATGGTTATCGAACGAGGTGGCCAGGGCGTAGGTGTCGCCGTTGCGGAGGGTAAAGGCCTCCAGGTCGAAGATGTCGTACAGGTTACTGAACCCGCCGGCGCCGTTCACTGCATCCATCTCGCGGGCCATGGAGCCGTTGCCGTGCACGCCGAGCAGCTGCACGCGCGGCGAGTTGTCCCCGCCGACGAGGGCGCGCATGCCGCCGTCGCGCAGGCTGAACGCGGCAGCGGCGCGGCTCAGGTGCAGGGGATCGCGTATCACGGAGCCGGCGGGCGGATCCGAGAGCTCCGAGTCCGCCGCGGCCATTGTTCCGTCCTCGTGCACGCGGATGAGCTGGACGCCGCCGTACTCACTGCTACCACGCGTGTCCAACCCATTCGAGGCCACCACAGCGTACGTGTCGCCGTTGCTGAGGGCGAACACGTCAAGGCCGCTCGGCCTGGCGAGCGCGTCGTAGGCGCCGCCGCCGGCGCCCAGGCTGCCGTTGCGCGCCTCGCCGGCCGCCACGAGGGTCGCATTCTCGTGCACGCGGATCAGCTGGACGGCGCCGTCGCGGTCGCCGCCGGGGCCGAGAACATGCGAGGACACCACGGCATACGTGTCGCCGTTGCGCAGCGTGAACGCCTTTACGTGGTAGGGGTTTGTGAGCGCCGCAAATTCGGCCCCCACCTCCGCCTTCTGGCCGGCGCCGGTCAGCAGCGTGATCGTGCCGCTGCCCGACACATGGAACAGCCGGACCGAGTTCGTGGCACCACGGTTGTCGTATCCAGTGGTCGCGATGAGGTATGTCTCGCCGTTGCGGAGGGTGAACGCGTCGACGCCGCTGATGGCATCGAAGTCGTTGTTGCCTTGGCGTGGGCCGTAGACGTATCCATGCAACTCGATATCCGGCATCAGCGTCGACGGCGGCGGCGAGAGGGACGTGTCGATTGCAATCGACTCGGATGCGCTCAGCGAGTTCGGACGCCCGGGGGCCGGCAGCTGCAGGTCCGGGACGCGCCCCGACGGCTCCGCTATGGAGCCGCCGTTGAGCGACAGGGCGTTCCTGCCGGTGTAGTTCAGGTCGCCCGTGCGGTCTCCCTGCCGGACCGTATACTCGAAGACGAGCGTCGTCGAGCCGTTGCCCGACGCGTATGTCGCGTTGCCGTGCGTTGCGCCGCCCGTGTCCAGCTCGATCGTCGGCATGCCCTCCGACTCGTAGATTGCGACGGCCTCGTCAAAGTTGAGCGCGATCGGTACGACCGCGCCCGGATCGGTGATCGTATGCGGGCCGTACAGGTCGTCGTACGGGGACGAGACGGACAGCAGCTCGGGATCGGTCATGTCGATCCAGATCGCCTTGAGTTCGCCGAGCGTGCTCCCCGACCTGTCCGCCGGCAGCAGGCGGTCGGCCGTCTCGTTGAGGTAGTTTGTGATCGTGGCGCCCGCCAGCGCCGTCCGGCCGTCGTGGTCGAGCGCGATCGGGCCGTCGTCGGCCCGAACGACATACTCGAACGCCAGCGCCGTCGTGCCGTTGCCCGACACGTATGTCGCGTCGTGCCCCGTGTTCAACCGGAGCGCGGGCGGGCCGCCGGCCAGGTACACCCTGGCGTCAAAGACCACCGTGACGTTGATCTTGTCGCCGGCGGTGTAGTAGCCGTCGGCATCGGGGGACGTGACGTAGCGCACGGACGGCGGCGGCAGTGATATTTCGAACAGGACTACCGCGTCGATGTTGGCTGCCGCCACGGCCGCGTACGCGCCGCCGTCGCCCAGGGTAAAGGCCGTCACGCCGCGGGGCTGCGAAGGCGTGTTGAGAATGCCGTTCGTGTCGGCCGAGCCGGCCGCCTCGAGGGTCGCATTCTCGTGCACGCGGATCAGCTGGATGCCGCGATCGTCCTCCGAGGACACCACGGCGTACGTGTCGCCGTCCATGACAATGGTGTCGACGTCGCTGGCCTCCCTTAGAAGATCAAAGCCGCGTTGGCCGTCGCGCTCCGAGTCCGCCCCCGTGAGGCTGCCGTCCTCGTGCACGCGGACCAGTTGGACAGTGTGCCTCTCAAACGAGGCGGCAAGCGCATAGGTGCTGCCGTTGCGCAGCGCAAAGGATGCCAGGGCAAAGGTGTCGCGCAGCCTGTCCAATCCCGAAGTGCCGTGATCCGCCACCCCGATCTGGTCCAGGGTGCCGTCGCCGCGCACTCCGAGCAGCTGCGTTTCAGGGGAATTTCGCCCTCCCACGAGGGCGTACGTGCCGCCGTCGCGCAGCCCAAACGCGGCCACGGCGCGGCTGTTGGCCAGGCCGCCATAGCCGGGGATCGACACGGACTTCGAATCGCCAGCGGACATGGCGCCGTTCTCGCGCACGCGGATCAGCTGGACGCCGTCTTCAGTCTCAGAGGTCACCATGGCGTACGTGTCGCCGTTGCGCAGGGCGAACACGTCGACCTCGAGGGGTTCCTCAAGCACGCCGTGCGTGCCGGCCGCCTCGAGGGTCGCATCCTCGTGCACGCGGATCAGTTGGACGGCATCATCGTCGTTCGAGGCGACCATGGCGTACGTGTCGCCGTTGCGGAGGGCGAACGCCTCTACGTGGACGGAGCCGCCGAGCGCCGCAAAGTCGGATCCGCCCCGGACCCTGTGCCTTACGTCGAGCACCCCTCCCTCGCGCACCTGGATCAGCCAGACGGACTCTGCATCGTTAGCAGCCGCGATGACGTACGTCTCGCCGTCGCGCAGGGTGAACGAGTCGATGCCCTGGACGGCGTCCAGGCCAGTCTGGTCGAACACGTACCGATCGGTGTCTCCCGAGCCGGGCGCGATCAGCGCAGGCTTGATAGTCGACGGCGGCGGCGAGAGGGACGTGTCGATCATGATCGACTCTGATCCGCTGAGCGAGTCCGGATGGCCTGGGGCCGGCAGGACCAGGCCCTGTTCGAAGGCGTGCCCCGCGTAGTCGGCGATCGCCGCGCCGTTGAGCGAGAACGCGTCCGTGCCGGTGTAGTTCAGGTCGGCCGTGCGGTCGCCCTGCCGGACCGTATACTCGAATACGAGTGCAGAGGTGCCGTTGCCGGACGCGTACGTGGCGTTGCCGTGCGTTGCGCCGCCCGCGTCAATCTTTAGGACGGGGCGGCCGTGCCGCTCGTCGATGACGGCCGGCTCGTCAAAGTTGAGCGCGATCGGCACGACCGCGCCCGGGTCGGTGATCGTATGCGGGCCGTACAGGTCGTCGTACGGCGACGAGACGGACAGCAGGGCGGGCGGCATCGTGTCGATTATGATGCTCTTTCGCTCGCCGAGCGTGTTGCCAGACCCCGCCGCCGGCAGCGCGCGCAGGGCCGGCGTCCCGAGGTAGTTTTTGATCGCGCCGTCAAGCGAGTTCGGGCCGACGCCGTGGCTGAGCACGCCGTTCGTGTCCATTTCCTCAACCACATACCTGAACGTGAGCGCCGTCGTGCCGTTGCCGTATGCGTACGTCGCGTCGCGGTCCGTGCTCATGTTGAGCGTCGGCGGGTTGTCGGCATCGACGTACACCCTTGCGTTGAACACGACCGTGGCGTAGACCGTGGCGCCGGCCGGGTACGAGCCGTCGGCGTTGGGGGACGTGACGTACCGCACGGACGGCGGCGGCAGCGATATGTCGAAGAGGGCCACCCCAAAGGCGGTATTCGCGGCCGCGGCGACATGGATGCTGCCGCCTGGCAGGGTGAATGCCGCCACGTCGTCGTAGCGCGCACGTCCATTAAGGGTGAGTCCGGTGGCCGAGTTCGACGCCTCGAGCGTGCCGTTCTCGTGGACGCGGATCAGCTGGACGCTGTCGTCCTCTATGTTGTACGAGGACGCCACAGCGTACGTGTCGCCGTCCATGACAAAGGTGTCGACGCCCCGGAGATCTCTCAGATTTAGGCCGACGTCGTCATTTTCAGAGTATGCGATCGAGTCGGGCCCCGAGATGGAGCCGGCCTCGTGCACGCGGATCAGCTGGACTGCATTCTCGCTGTCCGAGGCCGACAGGACGTACGTGTCGCCGTTGCGCAGCGTAAAGGGCGCCATGGCGCGGATGTCGTGCAGGTGTGCGAGGTTGCGCTCGCCGTTCGTTGCCAGCCCCTCTAGGGCCAGGGTGCCGTCCTCGCGCACGCCGAGCAGCTGCAGATGCCTGGTCGCATCCCCGCTTGCGACGGCGTACGTGCCGCCGTCGCGCAGCCCGAACGCGGCCACGGAGATGCTCTTTTCTAGGCCACGGTAGTCGTTGCGGTCCGCATGCGACTCCGAGTCGGCCGCGGCCATCGTGCCGTCCTCGTGCATGCGGATCAGCTGGACGCCGTCGGACGGCTTCGAGGCCACCATGGCGTACGTGTCGCCGTTGCGGAGTGTGAACACTTCGAGGTCGCGCGGCCTGGCGAGCGCGTCGTATGCGCGGCCGCCGGCATCCCGCGCGTTGTGAAGCGCCACGCCGGCCGCCTCCATGGTGGCGTCTTCGTGCACTCGGATCAGCTCGACGCCGCCGTATTCAAGGCCCCTCCCGGACGTCAGCCCATTCGAGGACACCAGGGCGTACGTGTCGCCGTTGCGGAGGGTGAATGCCTCCACGTCGAAGGGGTTTTGGAGCGCCGTCGCAAAGGCGACCCTGTCGCTTACCGAAGAGATGCCGCCGCCCCTGTTCACGTGGAGCAGCTCTACGGTGTGCAGATCGTTCAGGGCCACGATGACGTACGTCTCGCCGTTGCGGAGGGTGAATGCGTCAATGCCGATGGGGCTCCTAAAGATGGTAGTGCTCTGCACGTTCTTGCGCTTGCTGTAGTCGATCGCCGGCAGGATAGTCGACGGCGGCGGCGAGAGGGACGTGTCGATCATGATCGACTCTGATCCGCTGAGCGAGTCCGGATGGCCGGGGGCAGGCAGGACCAGGCCCTGTTCGAAGGCGTGCCCCGCGTAGTCGGCGATCGCCGCGCCGTTGAGCGAGAACGCGTCCGTGCCGGTGTAGTTTAGGTCGGCCGTGCGGTCGCCCTGCCGTACGGTATACTCGAATACGAGCGTAGAGGTGCCGTTGCCGGACGCGTACGTAGCGTTGCCGTGCGTTGCGCCGCCCGCGTCCACCTCGAGTGTCGGCACGCCCACCGACTCGTAGATTATGACGGGCTCGTCAAAGTTGAGCGCGATCGGTATGATCGCGTTCGCGTCGGTGATCGTATGCGGGCCGTACAGGTCGTCGTACGGGGACGAGACGGACAGCAGCTCGGGCGGCATCGTGTCGATTATGATGCTCTTTCGCTCGCCGAGCGTGTTGCCCGACCCGTCCGCCTGCAGCGCGCGCAGGGCCGGCGTCCCGAGGTAGTTTTTGATCGCGCCGTCAAGCGAGTTCGGGCCGACGCCGTGGCTGAGCACGCCGTTCGTGTCCATCTCCTCAACCACATATCTGAACGTGAGCGCCGTCGTGCCGTTGCCGTACGCGTACGCCGCATCGCGGCCCGTGCTCATGTTGAGCGTCGGCGGGCTGTCGGCATCGACGTACACCCTTGCGCTGAACACGACCGTGACGTTGATTGTGGTGCCGTTCGGGTACGAACCGTCGGCGTCGGGGGACGTGACGTACCGCACGGACGGCGGCGGCGGAGGCATCGAGATCAGGTGCATCGCGCTGAACTGGGACCCTGCCGCGACCGCGTACGTACGGCCGTCGCGCAGGACAAAGGACTCTACGCCCCTGGTGGCGTCGAGGTACTGGGTGCGGTTCGAGCCGAGCCCCTCGAGGGTGCCGTCCTCGTGCACGCGGATCAGCTGCACTGCACCCGTCCCCTCCCCCGAGCTCACCAGCGCGTACGTGTCGCCGTCTATGGCAAAGGCCTCGACGTCGTAGGGGCCCTGAAGGCTCGGGAATCCGTCGTCGCCGTCGTCCGCCGAGTCCGTCCCCGCGAGGGTGCCGTCCTCGTGCACGCGGATCAGCTGGACTGCGTCGCCCTCCGAGGCGGCCAGCGCGTACGTGTCGCCGTTGCGGAGGGTGAACGAGTCCAGGGCCACGATGCTGTGCAGCCTGTCGAACCCCAATGTGCCGTTTAGCGCCGAGCCCCGGGACGCCAGGGTGCCGTCCCCGCGCACCTCGAGGAGCTGCACGACGCTGGAGCCGCCCCCGCCGACGAGCGCGTACGTGCTGCCGTCGCGCAGGCCGAACGCGGTCACGGCCCGGCTGCTGGCAAGTCCCGAATAGCCGCTGTCTAATCTGTCCTTCGAGTCCGCCGCCGCCAAGGTGCCGCCCTCGTGCACGCGGATCAGCTGGACGCCGTTCTCGGTCTGTGACGTCACAAGTGCGTACGTGTCGCCGTTGCGGAGGGCAAACACCTCTACCCTTAGTGGATCCATGAGCGCATCGTAACGGGCGCCGCCAGCGCCAGGCATCCCGTCGCGCGCCTCGCCCGCCACCTCGAGGGTGGCGTTCTCGTGCACGCGGAACAGATAGACACCGTCGGCGCCGTCCGAGGCCGCCATGGCGTACGCGTCGCCGTTGCGGAGGGTGAATGCCTCGACGTCGACGGGGACTTGGATTGCCGGAAAGTCCTGATGATCCCGTGATTTCCAGGCCTCCTTGAGCATGGGCCCAGGGTCGGCGTCTTCGTCCACGAGTGCCAGATAGAAGCCGTTGCCGGTGCGCCCAGCCCCGATGACGTACGTGTCGCCGTTGCGCAGGGCAAGGGAGTCGATGCCGTGGACACGCTGCATAGACGCGCTGTCGAAAACAAACCCAAGGAATTCCACGGGCGGCCGCAGCACGGACGGCGGCGGCGAGGCGTGCGTGTCGATTACTATATCCTCGGATGCGGAAAGCGAGCCGGGCGAGCCGGGGGCCGGCAGGACCAGTGCGGTCACGTAGCCGGCGATCGCGCCGCCGTTGGGCGAGAGCGCATCCGCGCCGGTGTAGTTCAGGTCGGCCGTGCGGTCGCCCTGCCGGACCGTATACTCGAAGACGAGCGTGGAGGTGCCGTTGCCCGAGGCATAGTACGCGCTGCCGGGCGCCGCGCCGCCCGCGTTCAGCCTGAGCGCCGGGCGGCGGCCGCCATCCTCGCGGATATCGACGGGCCTGTCGAAGTTGACCGCGATCGGCACGATCGCGCCCGGGTCGGTGATCGTATGCGGGCCGTACAGGTCGTCGTACGGGGACGTGACGGACTCTACGCGGGGCGGCATCCCGCTGACCGTGATGCGCTTCCGCTCGCCGAGCGTGTCGCCGGTCCCCTTTTCCGGCAGCGTGCGGTTGGCCCGTTCGCCGAGGTAGTTTGCGATCGCGCCGCCCTCGAGCGCATCCGTGCCGTTCTGGTCTAGGGAGGTCGTCGGATCGCCGTCCAGTATGTCGTACCTGAACGCGAGCGCAGTCGTGCCGCTGCCGGACACGAACTCGGCGGTGCGGTTCGTGTTCAGGCGGAGCTCGGGAGGGTCGTCGGCATCGACGTACACCCGGGCGTTGAACACGACCGCAACGTCGATCGAGGTGCCGTTCGGGTGGTATCCGTTGTCGTTGGGGGACGTGACGTACCGCACGGACGGCGTGGGCATGTCGATCCTGAACAGGTTCATCGCGTCTACGTTGCCAGAGGCCGTGGCGGCCACGTACGTGCGGTTGTCGGGCAGGGTAAAGGCGGCCACATCCCTGTATACAAACGTACCTCCAGATATCTCGTAGCCCCTAGCAGGATCGCCCGCCTGGAGCGTGTCGTTCTCGTGCACGCGGATCAGTTGGACGCCCGACTCGAGGTGATAGTCGGGAGACGACGGGGTAGGGGACGACGGGCCGGAGGACACCATGGCGTAGGTGTCGCCGTCTAGGACGAAGGTGTCGACGCCGCTGGCTCTTCGAAGCTTCAGGGCGCTGTTGTCTGCAATCGAGTCCGCCCCTGACAGGGCGCCGTTCTCGTGCACGCGGATGAGCTGGACGGCGTGGCGGTCGTGCGAGGTGGCCAGAGCATAGGTGTCGCCGTTGCGGAGGGTAAAGGGATCCAGGTCGTAGATGTCTTCCAGGTAACTGAACCCGCCGGCGCCGTTCAGTGCATCCGTTTCGCGGGCCATGGAGCCGTTGCCGTGCACACCGAGCAGTTGCACGCGCTTCGAGTTGTCCCCGCCGACGAGGGCGTGCGTGTCGCCGTCGCGTAGGCTGAACGCGGCCACGGCGCGGCTCAGGTGCAGGGGATCGTGCGGGTCGCGTAAGGTAGGCTGCGGATCCGAGAGCTTCGAGTCCGCCGCGGCCATTGTGCCGTTCTCGTGCACGCGGATGAGCTGGACGCCGCCGTATTCATCGTCAGAGCCCGCCACCCCATCCGAGGTCACCATGGCGTACGTGTCGCCGTTGCGGAGGGCGAACACTTCGAGGTCGCGCGGCTTGGCGAGCGCGTCGTAGGCGCGGCCGCTGCCGCCGGCGCTCAGGCTGCCGTTGCGCGCCTCGCCGGCCGCCTCGAGGGTCGCATCCTCGTGCACGCGGATGAGCTGAACGGCGCCGTCTGCGCCGTCGCGATTCCCCGAGGACACCATGGCGTACGTGTCGCCGTTGCGGAGGGTGAACGCCTTTACGTGTAGGGGGTTTGTGAGCGCCGCAAATTCGGCTCCGCTCACCGCCTTCTGGCCGGCACCGGTCAGAAGGGTGAGCTCGCCGTCGCCCGCCACGTGGAACAGCCAGACGGCGGGGTCGTGTACGTTGTAGTCGCCGCCGCCGCCGATCGCGGCCGCGATGAGGTACGTCTCGCCGTTGCGCAGGGTGAACGCGTCGACGCCGCGGATGCCTTCGAAGTTGTTGTTGCTGGGGCGGCGGGGGAGTTCGGGGTTGTAGTCGGGGCCGTAGACGTGTCCATCCAAGCGGATATTCGGCAGCAGCGTCGACGGCGGCGGCGAGAGGGACGTGTCGATTACGATATCCTCCGTTGCGCCGAGCGAGTCCGGGCCGCCGGGGTCCGGCAGGGGCTGATCAAGCGCGTGTCCGAGAAGGTCTGTAATGGCCCCGCCGTTGAGCGAGAGCGCGCCCGTGCCGGTATAGTTCAGGCCGCCCGTGCGGTCGCCCTGCCGGACCGTGTACTTGAAGACGAGCGCAGAGGTGCCGTTGCCCGAGGCATACTCTGCGATGCCGGGCGTTGCGCCGCCCGCATCCACCTCGAGCGTTGGCGTCCTGCCGCCGGCCCCCTCGTAGATTACGACGGGCTCGTCAAAGTTGACCGCGATCGGTATGATCGCGTTCGCGTCGGTGATCGTATGCGGGCCGTACAGGTCGTCGTACGGGGACGTGACGGACCCTGGGACGGGGCCGGATTTGTCGATGGCGAGCTTCTTGAGGTGCCCGAGCGTCTTTCCCGACGCCGCATCCGGAAGCATGCGGTCGGCCGTCTCGTTGAGGTAGTTGAGGATCGTGCCGCCCGCCAGCGCATCCGTGCCGTCGTAGTCGAGGACGATCTCCCGATCCATCTCGCCCACGGTGTACGCGAACGTCAGCGCCGTCGTGCCGCTGCCCGTCAGGTACGTCGCGTTGCGCTCCGTGTTCATGAGGAGCGCGGGCGGGTTGTCCTCGTCGATGTAGACCCTGCCGCTGAACACGACCGATATTCCGACGGTGGCGTTGAGGGGGTACCCGCCGTCGGCGTCGGCCGACGTGACGTGCCGCACGGACGGAACGGGCAGGGACAGCTCGAGCAGCCACATTGCGTTGGCGGCGTACGAGGCAGCCGCCGCGTACGTGCGGCCGTTGGGCAGGTCAAACGCATCCACGCCCGTGGGGGAGTTGAGATGGGTATCGCTGCGCGAGATGTAGCCGGCCGCCTCGAGGGTCGCATTCTCGTGCACGCGGATCAGCTGTATGGCGTGCTCCGCCCACGAGCTTACCATCGCGTACGTGTCGCCGTCCATGGCGAATGCCCTGACGTCGAAGGGCTCTCTGAGCCTTTCGAACCCGCGCTCGCCGTCGCGCACAAAGTCGGCCCCCGTAAGGTCGCCGTCCTCGTGCACGCGGATCAGCTGCACGCCGTGCCCGTTCCACGCGGCGGCCAGCGCGTACGTGTCGCCGCTGCGGAGGGTAAACGAGTCCAGGGCCGTGGTGCCGTCGAGCATCCCGAATGTCGAGTCGCCGTTTTCCGCATGCCCCTCGTTCGTCATGGCGCCGCCTTCGTGCACCCCGATCAGCTGTATGCGCGTGGAGTCGCGGCCGCCGACCAGGGCGTACGTGTTGCCGTCGCGCAGGTCGAACGTTGTGATGGCGCGGCTGTTTAGCAGGCCTGAAAAGTCCCGAAGTACCGCGCTGTGACCGGCCGACATCGTCGCGTTTTCGTGCACGCGTATCGTCTGCACGCCGTCGTCGTCCTCCGAGGCCACCATGGCGTACGTGTCGCCGCTGCGCAGCGTGAACACGTCGACCGCGTAGGGGCCCCCCAGCGCTCCGTAGGCGCGGCCGCGGGAGTCGGACTCGCCGTCGCTCACGCTGTCCAGCACCGACAGGGAGTTGCCGCGTATGCGGACAAGGCTAACGGTGCTGGTGTCGTGCGAGACCACCATGGCGTACGTGTTGTTGTTGCGCAGCGCGAACGCCTCGACGTCGACGGGGGTGACGATGTCCCCAAAGCCACTGTGTGCGCGAAGTCTCGATGCCCCAAGTTCCAGGGAGGCCGTCTGGCCGCCCTGCGGCTCGACCACGCGGGCCAGGTGAATGCCGCCGTGGGTAGACCCCACGCCCACGACGTACGTGCCGCCGTTGTGCAGGGCGAAGGCGTCGATGCTGTCTGCATCCTGAATAGAGGAGCCTGCCTCATTGTCGCGGAACACTGCGGTCGGATGCGCCGAGGCCGGCGGCGGCGCAAAGGGGGCCTGGGCGTGCGCCTCGCCCGGGGCCGTCGCAAGCGCAAGCGCCGATGCCGCCGCAAGCAGCGCCAGCACGGCCGCGGCGCGCGGCGCCCCCGCGCGGGCGCCGCCGCCCCTATCCACCTCCCCCCCCCCCAGCCGGGATGCGCGGGCGGCGCGCTGGTGCGATCGGGCGGCGCGCCTCCAATGCCAACGCCGCGGCACGGGCGCTAGCCGATTATAAATTTGCATTCACATGGGGGCCGCGGACCTCTTTTTTTGCGGCAGTTGCGGGGCAGGCGGGCAGGGCCGCAGGGTGCGCCGCATGGCCGGGCGCACGGCGGGCGGCCTTGGCGTCGGAACGGCAGGCGCGGCGCGCGGCCCGCCGCGCGCGCCCGTCCGGCCCTAGAGCCGGGGCGGCGGCGCGCGATGCAGCCCGCAGCGCGGCGGCGATCGGCGGATCCGCCGCGCGCGCCCCCCTGCATCCGCCGCCCCGGATCGCCTAGGCGGCGGCGCGGACGCGGCAGCCGCGGCCGGCCCCGCCCGCCGCCTCGGAAATTCGCCCGTACGCCGCCCCGGCGGGGCGAGCCAGAGGCGGACGCGGCCGCAGCCCGCAGGCGGATGCGGCGCGCCGCGGGGGCATGCCGGCGAGGGCCACCGTGCGCGCCCCGGATCTGGCCGCAGTGCGCCCCGCGCGGCGCGCCGTGCCCTCCCTGTTCCGGACCGCTGCAGAGAAGGGTCGCATCCCAAGGTCCGGCAGGGGCCCGCCCCGCCGGCAGCCCGCCCAAGCGACGGCGCTGCGCCCTGCCGCCCGCATCCCCCCTCCGTCCCGCCCCCGGCGGCGCGCGCGTCCCGGCAGCGCTGGAATTCGTGATCGGCATGCCTTTAATACGGAGGCCCTAGTCCGCCCCCCGTTGAAGCACAGGAGGGTCGTCAGCCTCACGCAGGCGCTGACGGGGCAGGACCTGCAGGCCATAATCGAGGACCTGTGCGCCATCGTGCGCGAGTGGTACTCGGACTCGAGGCACGCCCCGCGGGCCATATCGGCCGCCTGCATCTCGGCCATCGAGCAGCTGTGCAGGCACCTCATCGCCCTGCAGCTGAGCAGGGACGACAGCACCATGCCCCGGACCCTGACGATCGACATCGTCAGCCTGGCGCGCGCCGCCGGCATGCCCCCGGCCGTCCTCGTCTCGTTTACGTACAACTTTCAGAGCGTCGAAGTTATCATAGAGGTCCTGCGCGGTCACGGCATCACCGACCCGTTCAAGGGCGACGAAAAGCTCAAGCGCGACTACGACGCCCTGGCCGCGTTCAGGCACGACCGCATCCACACGTCGACGTACAAGGGCCTCGACGGGCGGGCCGCGTACGGGACGACCGAGCGCCTCGCGTTCATCCTGCCGCAGGACTTTCCCGACACGGCGATCGACATGCGCCTGTTCCAGGGCGACGTGTTCAGGGGAATGCGCCTCTGGGAGATGTCGAAAAGGGGCTATGAAAAGGCGCTGGAATTGTGTATAGTGCAGGTTGCCGAGAATCCTAGCAGCGCCGAGGTGCACGCAAAGACGGGGCTGGCGCTCGCAGGGCTGGGGCGGCACGAGGAGGCTCTGGCTGCGTACGCCAATGCGATCGAGCTCGAGCCGGATCGCGCCGTCACGCACCTTGGCAGGGCCCAGGCGCTGGCAAAGATGGGCCGCGCCGAAGAGGCTCTGGCGGCGTACGGCCGAACCATTGAACTTGCCCCGTCCCTTGCAGAGGCGCACCTACGGCTGGGCCGCCTGCTGGCTAGAATGGGCCGCCACGGGGAGGCGCTGGCTGCGTGCGATAGGGCGCTAGGGATTGACAACGCAATGCACAGGGCGCACTTGCTCAGAGGCGACCTGCTTGCCGACATGGATCGCAACGACGAGGCGCTTGCGGCGTACGACATGTCGGTGGAACTGGCCCGGTACGACGAGGATGTCCATCTGCAGCGAGGTAGCCTGCTCGCAGAGATGGGCCGCACCGAGGAGGCGCTGGCTGCGTACGACAGGGCAATCAGGCTGGACGGCACTTACGCCGAGGCGCATGTCCGCAAGGCAGAACTGCTTGCGGCGCTTGGTAGCACCGACGATGCCCTGTACTTTTACAACAGGGCCATCGATCTAGACCCACACTTCGCATATGCACTTGCCGGCAAGGGGGGCATCCTGGCGCGCATGGGCCGCGCCGCAGAGTCAGCTGAATGCCACAGAGCGGCGAACCGCATAGATCCTGGCCGCTACTAGGCGCGCGGCGTCGTACCAGCGGGATGCCCAACGCACATCCCGCAACCCGTCTGTGGTACCTACACATACACACAAAAAAAGAAACAAAGAAAACCCAGAGCTGCCAATGGGTGCCCCGCGCTAGGGAATCTCATCAAGGCTTGCCTGCCACCGGCGCTCTTCGTACTCTTTTCGACCAATCTTTCGGAGATCCTCCAGCGACATGCTGTTCAAGCGTGCCGCCCGCTCCCAGTCCTCGGGCGTCAGCTTGGCCCTAGCCTCGGCGTCCAGCCTCTCAAGGTACTCGGACTTGCCGCTTTCCGTTCCGTCTACCATGAGGGGCCCGCACAAGGCCCTCTTATAAAGATTCCATGCGCATCTTCCCCGCATGCCGGCGCTAGCCGTCCCTGACATGACCTCCAACCAAATGTCATCCCCCCCCTCCACGCGATCGCGCCCCGCGCCCGCCATGCCGTCCGGGCGTCTTGAATGTCCAAGTGTGCGCCACAGGCTCCGACCCACAAGCCAGTCCTTCAACACTGCAATGCTTCGTCATGCGAGCAGAGAGGGCCGCCAATGCCACTCCGTCGCTGACGGGGCAGGACCTGCAGGCCATAATCGAGGACCTGTGCGCCGTCGTGCGCGAGTGGTACTCGGACTCGAGGCACGCCCCGCGGGCCATATCGGCCGCCTGCATCTCTGCCATCGAGCAGCTGTGCAGGCACCTCATCGCCCTGCAGCTGAGCAGGGACGACAGCACCATGCCCCGGACCCTGACGATCGACATCGTCAGCCTGGCGCGCGCCGCCGGCATGCCCCCGGCCGTCCTCGTCTCGTTTACGTACAACTTTCAGAGCGTCGAAGTCATTATCGAGGTGCTACGCGGTCACGGCATCACCGACCCGTTCAAGGGCGACGAAAAGCTCAAGCGCGACTACGACGCCCTGGCCGCGTTCAGGCACGACCGCATCCACACGTCGACGTACAAGGGCCTCGACGGGCGGGCCGCGTACGGGACGACCGAGCGCCTCGCGTTCATCCTGCCGCAGGACTTTCCCGACACGGCGATCGACATGCGCCTGTTCCAGGGCGACGTGTTCAGGGGAATGCGCCTCTGGGAGATGTCGAAAAGGGGCTATGAAAAGGCGCTGGAGCTGTGCGTGGTGCAGGTCGCCGAGAGCCCGGACAGCGCCGAGGTGCATGCAAAGACGGGGCTGGCGCTGGCAGGGCTGGGACGGCACGAGGAGGCGCTGGCATCGTACGCCAAGGCGATCGAGCTCGAGCCGGAGCGCGCCGTCACGTACCTTGGCAGGGCCCAGACTCTTGCAAGCACAGGCCGCAACGAGGAGGCTCTGGCAGCGTACGGCCGAACCATTGAACTTGCCCCGTCCCTGGCAGAGGCGCACCTGCGCAGGGGCGAGCTGCTAGCAAGTATGGGCCGTGTCGAGGAGGCGCTGGCATCGTGCGACACGGCGCTCGGCATCGACGATGCGATGCACAGGGCGCACCTACTCAGGGGAGGCATGCTCGCTCAGATGGGCCGTAGCGACGAGGCGCTTGCGGCGTACGACATGTCGGTGGAACTGGCCCGGTACGACGAGGATACCCATCTGCAGAGGGGAGGCCTGCTAGCGAAGATGGGCCGCGCCGATGAAGCGCTTGTAGCATACGACAGGGCAATCAGGCTGGACGACACGTACGCCGAAGGATACTGTCGAAAAGGAGATCTGCTTGCGACTCTCGGCCGCACCGACGATGCCCTGTACTTTTACAACAGGGCTATCGATCTCGACCCGCGCTTTGCATATGCGCTGGCAGGCAAGGGGAGCATCCTAGCGCGCATGGGCCGCGCAGCCGAGTCCGACGAGTGCCGCGAGGCTGCACACAGCATAGACCCCGGCCGTTACTAGGCGCGCGGCGGCGTGCTAGCTAGGTACCTAGTGCACACCTGCTAATCCACTCATGCACCGATACAAAAAAAAAACAAAAATAGAGAGTAGAGTCGCCGGCGCATGCCACATGCTAGGGAATCTCGGCGAACCTTTCTTTCCACCGGCGCTCTTCGTACTCCTTTCGTCCAATCTCGTGGAGTTCCTCCAGCGACATGTTCCTCAGGCGTGCCACGTGCACCCTGTTTTCGGGCGCCACTCCGGCCATGTCTTCCGCGTCCAAGCCCTCGGACTTGCCTTCTTTTCCATCCACCATGCAGGGCCCGCACAAGGCCCCTTTATAAGGATTCCATACGCCTGTTCCCGCATGCTCGCGCAGGCTGTTCATTGACATGCCCCGCCTCTGGCCAAACGCCTTCCAGTCGATCACACCCTGCTTCCACTGCCTGCTCGTGCACCGCAAGGGTCCAAGTGTGCGCCGCGGGCGCCCGCCCACAACAGTAGTTGAAAATCTGGCACAATTTTGAACCCTCAGACACCATGTTCGTATTAACCATGCCCCCTGCGACGCCGTCCGTCACTAGACGGAGGCTGCAAGAGCAGAGCCCGGCAGGGCGTCGTTAGCAAGGACGGGGTGCGGCAGGCTGCGGCGCAACAAAGACGGCGGCCCGTGCGATCCAAGGGTGATCCGCGGCGGAGCGCAGGCCCGTGCGCCGATCGGCGGAGCAGGAGGGGATGCCGCCGGTCACCCTCCCCCCAACCCCTCCCCACTTGCCGGTCGCAGCCACGCGACAAGGCCGCTGGCCGGCTTCTTCCCCTCTGCCACCGGCGCGGTACCCCGCATGTCGCTGCACCCGCGGGGGATTCGGGTCGCCTGTGCGCGTCGGCGTGGAACTTGCAGGCAGGGCTCGGCAGTAGGGCGCTGGACTCGCGACCGGCGGCGGCGACATGCTCAAAAGCGGCCGTCCGGCGGCGGGGCGGCGGCGGCTGAGTCCGCCTCGCATTCCGCCTTGCATAAATGCGGGATGCGATGGCGTGTCTGTAATTCCCCGCCATTTTTTTATTTAGGTTTGAACTGTGATATCTCGGTTTGAACTGATCTGTCGGATCTGATTCGGCTTGAACCGCGTCGCGTCGCCACTGTTTTGTTTTTCGCATGTGTTTTTAAAAAGGACTCGTGGGGGGGGGGTGGACAGCGTGCCCCCCCCCCCCCCCCCCCCCCCCCCCCCCCCCCGCCCAACTAATATATTATCACTCTGCCGGCCGCCGGCCGTGAGGAAAAACTGCGAGAGAGTATATGAAATGGCAAAGCAGGTGGAGGAAGTAGCGATGATGGAGGCGGCGCTGGTCAACGACATCGGGCTGGACTTTTCTACCGCCGACAACTCAACGTACGATCTGCCGGCGTTTGTTGCGCTGACATCGGCAATGTCCATGTACGATGCATGCGCCAACGAGGGATCGGAGCTGCTGGTACTCGAGGCGGCAAAGTACGTCCCGGTCGAGAAGATACCCGACCTGCGGCTCCCAACGTCGCAGTGGGCCCTCGGCATGTTCGACGGCGTCGACCACGGCCGGATGGAAGACGACTGCAACAGGGTGTTTGACGCCCAGATCCGCGCCCTGCGGGACAGGGGGGTGATCCCGAGCGGCAACCTGGTCAGCGCCTACGACATGCACTCCTCCGCCAACTACGGGAAGACGGAGGATCCGAACTACGTCGTGTCCGGCCAGCACAGCGCGGGCACGAACAACTTCATCAGGTTCATAACCGGCGCGGTCGTGTCCGGTCCGTACACGATCAACACGGCGTTCCGCAGGATAACGAAGGAAATGACCACCGGCGAGGCAGTCGCAAAGATACTTGACGACGAGGAGAGGCGCGGGCTCGACTTCCTGGTGACAATATGGGACAAGGGGTACTACAAGGTAGATGCGATGAACGAGTGCGCCAAGCGCGGCAGGTACTTCCTGATGTACGCTGTCGAGAACAGCAAGGTCAAGAAGGCGATCGAGGCGTACAAGAGGGGCGAGCGTAAGAAGACGGAGGAGTTCATCGTCGGAAA
Source organism: Cenarchaeum sp. (assembly GCA_965242695.1). GTDB lineage: Archaea > Thermoproteota > Nitrososphaeria > Nitrososphaerales > Nitrosopumilaceae > Cenarchaeum. Next base: position 1,177,554 of record CBDESU010000001.1, read on the forward strand.
GGGGTGCAAGAAATTCACCGGCAAGATGGTCATGGTCAAGAAGACGCGCATCAAGAAGGGCAAGAAGGTGACCGACATACTCCCATTCTTTACGAACATGCCGCGGCAGATGCTCAGGAGGGCGCTCAAGAACCTGCCGCTCGTGATGAAGAGGAGGTGGAGGATAGAGACGGGGTACAGGTGCATCGAGATGGCCAAGCCGCTGACGATCAGCACCAGGCCCGCGGTCCGCACGTACATGTTCTGGCGCGCGCTGATGGTGACGAACCTGTGGGCGCTGGCGGACTTTGAGATAAAGGCGGCCCGGTACGCAGAGGAGGGGAAGGAGTTCCCGCCCGCCGACTGGTCCGTCAAGGATCTGGAGGACAGGAGGGACACCGTGCTCCCGGGCGGGTTCGACATCAAGCTCAAGGTATTCCTCTCGCTGTACCTCTCCAAATGCACCCGGGTGGCCCTGCTAGGCAAGAAGGAGCAGGTGGCATACACGAAAGCGGCGGCGGCGAAGTTCAGCCACCTGTTTGAGCCTGCCGCAGGGACGGATGCGAGGTCCCTCCGGCAAGCCACTCCTAGCGCAACGCAGCTCCGTCTCACAGACATTGCGCGCTAGGGTGAAATTTCAACTACTGCACAAGCCGATCTTCAGCACTGCGCGATCTCGTCCTGAAGCACACGGGGGCCCACAGCCCCGCGCCACCGCCGACGGGGCAGGACCTGCAGGCCATAATCGAGGACCTGTGCGCCGTCGTGCGCGAGTGGTACTCGGACTCGAGGCACGCCCCGCGGGCCATATCGGCCGCCTGCATCTCGGCCATCGAGCAGCTGTGCAGGCACCTCATCGCCCTGCAGCTGAGCAGGGACGACAGCACCATGCCCCGGACCCTGACGATCGACATCGTCAGCCTGGCGCGCGCCGCCGGCATGCCCCCGGCCGTCCTCGTCTCGTTTACGTACAACTTTCAGAGCGTCGAGGTCATCATAGAGGTGCTGCGCGGTCACGGCATCACCGACCCGTTCAAGGGCGACGAAAAGCTCAAGCGCGACTACGACGCCCTGGCCGCGTTCAGGCACGACCGCATCCACACGTCGACGTACGAGGGCCTCGACGGGCCCGCCGCGTACGGGACGACCGAGCGCCTCGCGTTCATCCTGCCGCAGGACTTTCCCGACACGGCGATCGACATGCGCCTGTTCCAGGGCGACACGTTCAGGAGAATGCGCCTCTGGGAGATGTCGAAAAGGGGCTATGAAAAGGCGCTGGAGCTGTGCGTTGTACAGGTCGCCGAGAGCCCGGACAGTGCCGAGGTGCATTCAAAGACGGGGCTGGCGCTCGCCGGCCTGGGGCGGTACGAGGAGGCGCTGGCATCGTACGCCAAGGCGATCGAGCTCGAGCCGGATCGCGCCGTCACGCACCTTGGCAGGGCCCAGGCGCTGGCAAAGATGGGCCACGGCGAGGAGGCGCTTGCGGCGTACGACCGCACGGTCGAGCTTGCCCCGTCCCTCGCAGAGGCGCACCTGCGCAGGGCTGACCTGCTGGCCGGCATGGGCCGACACGAAGAGGCGCTGTCCTCGTGCGACACGGCGCTCGGCATCGACGATGCGATGCACAGGGCTCACCTGCTAAGGGGCGACATCTTGGCGGGCATGGGCCGCGAAGACGAGGCCATGGCCGCGTACGACAAGTCTGTTGAACTGGCCCGGTACGACGAGGATGTGCATCTGCAGCGGGGCGACCTACTAGCGCAGATGGGCCGCGCCGATGATGCGCTGGCCTCGTACGACCGGGCAATCAGGCTGGACGACGGGTACGCCGAAGCGCACGCCCGCAAGGCAAAGCTACTTGCGGCTCTCGGCCGCACCGACGATTCCCTGTACTTTTACAACAGGGCCATAGAGATCAACCCCCGCTACGCCCGCGCGCTTGCCGGCAAGGGGAGCGTCCTAGCGCGCATGGGCAGAACCGCCGAGTCTGCCGAGTGCCACAGGGCAGCGCATGTTTTGGATGCCGGCAGATACTAGACGACCGGCGCTCAACCGCATCCCCAATGCACGTCCAGCGACCCATCCATGCCGTGTACCAGCAAGAAACAAAATGAGAATAAAAACAAAAAAAAGCTCCGAGAGATGCCCGCGTGCCCGCCGCTAGGGAATCTCGGCAAAGCTTTCTTGGAGCCGGCGCTCTTCATCGGCCTTTCGGCCAATCTCATCTAGCTCTTCCAGCGACATGCTGTTCAAGCGGGCCGCCCGCTCCCAGTCCTCGGGCGTCAGCTTGGCTCTAGCCTCGGCATCCAGCCTATCAAGGTACTCGGACTTGCCGCTTTCCATTCCGTCGACCATGAGGGGCCCGCACAAGGCCCCTTTATAAGGATTCCGTGTCCTGTGCTCGGCTCAGGTGCCGGCCGGAGCATACGGCCCCCAATTCTTTGACAATGCCTCGCCACCGGCCGATTGCGCCCTGCGCCCGTTGTGTCGTTCACGCATCCCGAAGGTCTACCGTGCGCTGCCGGCGCCGGCCACAGACCGATCTTCACTGCGTTGTTTCGCTATGCCGAAACAGAGAAAAGTCGTCAGCCTCACGCAGGCGCTGACGGGGCAGGATCTGCAGGCCATAATCGAGGACCTGTGCGCCATCGTGCGTGAGTGGTACTCGGACTCGAGGCATGCCCCGCGGGCCATATCGGCCGCCTGCATCTCGGCCATCGAGCAGCTGTGCAGGCACCTCATCGCCCTGCAGCTTAGCAGGGACGGCAGCACCGTGCCCCAGACCCTGACGATCGACATCGTCAGCATGCACCGCGCCGCCGGCATGCCCCCGGCCGTCCTCGTCTCGTTCGCGTACAACTTTCAGGGCGTCGAGGTCATCATAGAGGTGCTGCGCGGGCACGGCATCGGCGACCCGTTCAGGGGCAAGGAGTGGCCGAAGCGCGACTATGGCATCCTGGTAGAGTTCAGGCACGGCCGCATCCACACGTCGACGTACAAGGACTTTAACAGGCCCGCCGCGTGCGAGACGGCAGGGATCCTCGCAGTCAGGCCGCCGCGGCAGTTTCCCGACATGCTCATCGACATGCGCCTGCTGCACGGTACGCCGGCCCATGGGCAATCTGCTCGCATGCAGGGGCCGCGCAGGGACCGGCCGCGTGCGGCAGCGCAGGGTCGCGACGGCGGGCGCGCAGGGGCGCGCGCCCGCAGCCGTCGCCCGCGACTTCGAATGAGCCGCCCCGACAACCCGGACGGCGGGCGCGCAGGGGCGCGCGCCCGCAGGGCCTGCCGTCCGCGGCGCCCGGCCGCGCCGAGTCGCCCCCCTCCCTCGTTTTTTGTGCGCTCGCAGGCCGCGCGGCGTGCATTCAGGTTCAAGGCGATCGCCGCCCATGGTGGGCGAGGGGGGCAGGACGCCGAGGGGAGGGGCGGCCGTGCTAGGCATGCATGCCCATGGATGCCAGACTCGGGCATCATCTAGCATGGCAGGGTGCAGAACGGCCGGCGGGTGGAGGCGAACGCATCCGGCCCGCAGCACCCGCCGCATCGGAGGCGGCGCGGCGCACGTCCACGAACGTGCGGTACGTGCCGGCGATGCCAGAGGCCGTCACTGCCGGATCGGACACGCCAAGCTTGGCGACGGCAAGCGAGGCCGCATGGCCCTCGGCCTCGTACGTGCAGGCGGCAGAGCCGGCCGGTGCGGACGGCACGGCATTCCACTCCGCCGCAAGGCCGCCGATCTCGCCGGAGGCGGCCGGATCGCCGGGCGGGGGGGCGCATCCGGATGCGGGCGGCGCGGCGGCGGATCGCAGCGATTGGGCTGCGCCGCCGCCGCATGCGGAATTGCGGCTGCGGCATGGGGCGCCCCGCGCGCACTGCGATGCGCTGCGCCAAGCCGCGCGCCCGGGCCGTCCCGCGCCGCGCCGGCGCCCGGATACGTGCACCGCTTTTAATGCAGGCCGCATCGCCGGCTGCAAATGCAGAGGCTCTACATCGGGCTGGCCGCAGCCGGCGCCGCGGCCGCTGCCGCAGGCGCGTTCGGAGGGCTCGCCATGTGGGGCGAGGAGATCGGCCCGGCCGCGCACATGACCGACGAGGCGCGCCATGCAATGGCCGAGGCCGCCGCCTACGAGCAGGGCGCCGCGGCCCTGCGCGCCGACCTCGAGGCGTTCGCCTCCGACATGCCGCCCGGCCTGCCCGGCGAACCAGGCGAGCACGAGGCATACCTGGCAGCCAACCGGGATGTGGCTCGGGCCGCCGAGGAGTATGCGGCGGCAATGCGGGCCGCCTCCGCCGACGGCAGGATATCGAGCGGCGAGGACACGGCGATACGGGCCGCGGATGCGGCATTCCTGCGCGCCGAGCTCGAGGCGGAAGCGGCGCTCCTCGACTCGCCCGCCGGCCACATGGCAGAGGCCGGCGAGACGTAGGAGGGGGAGGCTCCCGGCGCAGCCGCGCCCCATGCGCGCCTGCCAGGGCCGGACGGCCTCGTACGAGGATGCCGCCCGCCTCCCCCCCCCCAAAGGCCAGGTCAAAAAAAGTTGACCGCTTGTGAGGATTTTCCGGCCCCATACACTCTTAAGCGCACGGTCGCTAGCAGGGGGTTGGTTGTGACGGAAGAGGAGAGGGAAAGGGCGAGAAGGCTGTACGGGGGCGACGTTCCTGCGAAGATACATATAGTAGACCTTGGCTTTAGGATCGAAAATACGACCATCTCTAAGATACGCGCCCTGTATCCAGAGAAGCGGCAGAAGTGAGCGTCGGGTCGCCCCACTCCCTGCCCCGCCGTCCCGCCCGACTAGGTGGCAAAAATGTACAGCGCCAACGCAATAGGCACGAGGTACAGGGGAAGAAGGCCGTTGCGGATGTACGCGTCGTCTATGAAGCGAGGGACGACCATGCTTGTCGCCACCACAAACAGCAGGAGAGGCAGTTCGTGGCGCAGCAGTTCGTCAACTGCAGACCCGATCGGAGTGCCATCGGCGGCGACCAGTGGAGCCAGTCCCAGCGCTATGGACAGCGGCGAGAGCAGTGCGACCGCCGCGATCGGCAGTGCGAGGACGGACCGTTTTGGGCGAAGCGCATGGGACAGGACGGCGCCGCTTTGCCCGCGATCGACGTTGAACTGCACGCTTGTTTCCGAATCGTTGCAAAATATGGCGTAGCTGTTGTCCTTCCACGAGCCCATGGGTTTTTGGACATCGCCCTCTATCCTCGAGTACCTGCGCCTCACGATGTCGTAGTGTTCTGGCTTGCGGAGTATCCAAAACGCCGGAAAGGGAAGCTGGGACGGCACCTCAATCAAAATCGAGCCCCTATGCCAGCTGCGCGCGGCCGACAGCAGCCCGCCCCGTCCCTTGGAGTGGTCATACTTTAGGTGTATAATGCGCACCTCGTTCGCCTGCAGGCGCTTGTGGGGCGGGATCTTTATCCACAGCAGGCGAATCTGGCGCTTGTTTATGGCATCCATGATGCCGCCCGGGTCCGAACCAGGCTGGTCTGAGTATGCTCTAGTCCGGAGTATGTTACGAACGTCCTCGTTGGACAAGAGGGGATATTCTTCGCCGGACGAATCAACCACCCTCAGGCCAGGCAGGAAGTCCATAGAATGCAGCACGATGTTGTCGATCGCCTTGTCTCCGCACCGTATGGTAACCTCCGTGTCTATTTGCGTCACCTGGCCGTGCCTGTGATCAAGAAAGTTCCTTGTGCGCACGATCTCGTAGCGCCTGCCCTTGCCCACAGCCCGCGGCCACAGGCCAGGTATTTGCCCCTTCGGCAGACCGTAGTGGGGGAAGTGGTGCGGACGTGCCCCTTCTCCCCCCCTCTCCCCCGCCCGCTCCGCCTTGAGATGCTGATCCCACCGCCACATTCTGCCCTCAACCCTGCGGCCGACATGTATGTGCCCACTCTCCCGCCAGGCCACAAGGCGTGCCTCCGGCGCACATCTGATGGCACCGCTCGCAGATCGACCTAGCCGCAGGGAGCAGCCCTGTGCCCCACCCCCACCCCCACCCTCCCTTCCGCCCCGCGCAGGCCCGCACCGCATAAATCGGCCCCTCGGCGCCCGCGCGGCATGGGCGGCGCGGGGGAGGGCAGCAGAGGCGGCGGCCGCATAGGCATAGAGATCGGCAGGGACGCAGGGAGCTCCAAGTGGATCGGCGCGCCGCAGGACATTGCATCCTGCGAGGACGCCGTCCGGCGCGATCCGGGAAGCTTTGGGGCCCGCATGGACCTGGCCGCGGCCCTGGCCGGCGCAGGGCGCGCCGACGACGCGCTCGCCGAGCTCGACGCGGCGGCGCGGCTTGACGGGCCGCGCGTCGAGGCGATCGCCATGCGCGGCGCCGTCCTCATGGGCGCCTCGCGGCACGCCGAGGCCGTGGCCGCGTTCGAGGCGGCCGTCGAGTCCGACCCGGGCCGCGCGGCGTTCCACATGGGGCGCGCCGCCGCATGCGCCGAGCTCGGCAGGCACGAGGAGGCGATCGAGTCGTTCGGAGAGGCCGCCCGGCGCGACCCGTCGAGCGCCGATGCCCGGGTGGGGCTCGGCAACGCGCTAGGGGGGGGGGCCGGCCTCGGCGACGAGGCGCTTGCGGCGTACGACAAGGCGCTGCGGGTCGACCCCGGCCACACGGCGGCGCACACGGCAAGGGGCCGGGCGCTGCTCGGGATGGGCAGGAACGAAGAGGCGCTTGCGGCGTTCACGAGCGCAGCCCGGCTCGATCCCGGGCTGGCAGAGGCGCACGCCGGGAGGGGCCGCGCGCTGATCGGGAGGGACATGCACAAGAGGGCGCTTGCGGCGTTCAAGAGGGCGGCCCGGCTCGATCCCGGAATGTACGAGGCGCGCGAGGGCATGGGCCGCGCGCTGCTCGGGATGGGCGTGGACAGGAGGGCGCTTGCGGCGTTCAAGAGGGCGGCCCGGATCGAGCCGAGGCGGCCGGATGCCCACATCGGGTGGGGCTATGCGCTGATCGGGCTGAACTGGAACAAGAGGGCGCTTGCGGTGTTTTCAAGGGCCGTGGCGGCGGCCCCCGGCAACGGGCAGGCCCACTGCGGGCGCGCCGCGGCGCTGTACTTTCTCGGCCGGCACAAGATGGCTCTCGCATCCATCGACATGGCGGTCAGCCTGGATCCGGGCTCGGCCGCCGCGCACCTTGGGCGCGGCCGGATACTGCATGCCCTGGGGCGGCGCGACGAGGGCGACGCCGAGATCGAGGAGGCAAAGAGGCGCCGAGCAGCATGGGGCGGGGCAGGCGGGAGCGCAGCGGGCAAGGGGGCGGAGGGGCAGGCATAGCGGCGGCGGCATGGAGGACTTCCGGCGGATCAGGCCCGGCGCCGGCGGCAGGGCACGGGCGGCGCCCGCCGGCGCGTGCAGGAACAACCCGCGGCGCCGAGAGAGGCCCGCTTCGGCGCATTTGATTCCCGGGCACCACGGCCGCGGGACGAGGGCGCCGGCAGGGCGGCACCACTGGTCTGCGCATCGCGCGCATACTCCCCTCGCGCCTGCCGCCCTCCGCCGGCCCTCCGCACCCCATAAATCCGCCCCGCCCGGCGGCGGGCGCATGGGCGCGGCAAGGAAGAGGGGCGCGGCAAGGGCGGGCGGAGCGCGGAAGGGAGGCGGCTCTGGGAAGGGAGGCGGCAATGACGGCGGCCCGCGCGTGATCGTAGCGTTCGGCACCGACATGGATCACCCGCCGCGGATCGGCGGAAGGAGGCGCGGCCCGGACGGCATTGCCGCATGCGAAGAGGCCGTCCGGCGCGACCCGGACGGCGCCGGCGCCCGCATGGATCTGGCCATAACCCTGGCCGCCGCCGGGCGCATCGAAGAGGCGGTCGGCGCGCTCGACGATGCCGATCGGCTCGACGGCCCCCGCCACGAGGCGCACGCCATGCGCGGTACGATTCTCACGAGCGCGTCGCGGCACGCCGAGGCCGTCGCAGCGTTCGAGGCGGCCGTCGCATCGGACCCGGGCTACACCATGGGCCGCATCGCACTCGGAATGGAGCTCTTGCGCCTCGGCCGGCACGGGGATGCGATCGAGGCGTTCTGGGAGGCCGCCCGGCGCGACCCGTCGAGCGTGGACGCGCGGATCGGGCTCGGCAGCGCGCTCTCCGATGCCGGCCGCGGGGACGAGGCGGCCGCGGCGTTCGGCGAGGCCGCCCGGCTCGAACCCGGCAGCGCCGCGGTCCACATGTCGGCGGGCAGATCAATGCGCGGGGTGGAGAGGCACGAAGAGGCCCTTGCGTCGTACTCGAGGGCCGCGAGGATCGAACCGACGCTGGCCGCGGCCCACTCCGGAAGGGGCCGCGCGCTGCTCGAGATGGAAGAGTACAAGAGGGCAGAGGCGGCGTTCAAGAGGGCCCTGGCCCTGGATCCGGGCCGCGTCGGCGACCACCGCGGGCGGGCCATGGCGCTCCAGTTCCTCGGCCACTCCAAGAGGGCGCTCGAGGCCGTCGACGGGGCCGTCGCCGCAGATCCGCGCGACGTGGACGCGCATCTTGTGCGCTACGCGGTGCTCGTCAGCCTGGGGCGGCTCGGGGAGGCCAACGCCGAGATCAGGGAGGCCAAGAGGCTCGATCCCGACAGCAAGAACGTCGCGGTTGTCATGGAGGCGGTTCGAAGCGAGGCCGGGCGCACGGGCGGCAAGTGATCCGGCGCGGCGCGCTGCGGGGACGGGATCGGGGACGAAGTCGATGGCCGCCGGCCTGCGCTCACATTCCCCCGCAGGGCCCCGACGGCCCGAGCCAGCCCGGGCCGATCCCTGCCGCCCGCCCTCCTACGGGGTGGCCGGCGCCGGTGCCGGGGGCGGCGGAACAGGCTCCGGCAGGGGCGGAACACGCTCCGCCTAGTAGTCAATACTCTGCACGAGTGCAACTTCAGGCAGGCCGTCGCAGGGCGTCTGGCTGGGCCTGAACGACAGCAGCGCATAGCCGCCCGACTCGAGCCCCTCAAGGACGGCCGTCCCGCCGCTGCCATCGTCGTAGTCGGCAAGCGCCTCATGCAAATCCCCGCCTCCCGGAAAAGCCGCCCCGGCGGGGCCAGTGCCGATCTCGGAGCGGGCCCTGCTACGGCAGCGCACCCCATAAATCCACCCCGCCCCGCCGCGCGGCATGGGCCAGGAGGCCGAGGGCGGAAAGTGCAATAGTCAAAAGGCGGCCGCGGCCGCGGATCCTCCCGCCGCCGGCAGCGGGCGGCACAGGGACGGCCTTGCCGAGCACGACGAGGCCGTGCGCCGGAACCCGAAGGATGCCGGCGCGCATGCGGGGCGCGGCAAGGCCCTGATCGGCCTAGAGCGGCCCGAGGACGCGCTGGATGCGTACGGCGAGGCCGCCCGGCTCGAGCCGGGTGCCGCGGCGTGGCATGCGGGGCGCGGCAAGGCCCTGAGCCTCCTTGATCGCGAGGAAGAGTCCCTTGCCGCGTACGGCGAGGCCGTGCGGCTGGATCCAAGGGACGCCGGCGCGCACACAGGGCGCGGCGAGGCGCTGCTCTGCCTCGGCCGCCTCGAGGATGCGCTGGCCGCATGCGACGAGGCCGTGCGGCTCGAGCCCGACGGCGCGCCGGCCCTAGTCATGCGCGGCTGCGTCCTGCTCGAGATGTCGCGGCCCGGCAGGGCCGCGCGCGACTTCAAGGCGGCCTCGGCGGCCGATCCCGGCGATGTCGAGGCGCACCTGATGCTCGGGGCCGCATACGAGGGCCTCGGCAGGTACGGGAGGATGATCGCATCGGTGAAGAGGGCCATACGGATCGAGCCCTCAAACGCCGCCGCGCATGTAATGCACGGCAGGGCCCTGCTCCTGGCCGGCCGCGCCCGCAGATCCCTTGCCGCGTGCGACGAAGCCGTCCGGCTTGACGGCGCCATGTCCGCCGCCCACGAGTGGAGGGGCTGGGCGCTGGCCGCGATGGGCAGGGACAAGGGGGCGGTGGCCGCGTTCAAGGAGGCCGTGAGGCTCGAGCCCGGCAGCGCAGACGCCCATCTTGGAATGGGGCTTTCGCTGCACGCGGCCGGCAGGCCAGGCAGGGCCCTGGCCGCGTACAGGGAGGCCGTGCGGCTAGAGCCCGACGGCGCGCATGCGCACAGGGCAATGGGCAAGGCGCTGCTCGAGACGGGCAGGCACAAGGGGGCGCTGGCGGCATACGGCAGGGCCGTGCGGCTCGAGCCGGGCTCGTGGGAGGGCCACTGCGGGAGGGGCGAGGCCCTCAGGGAGCTCGGCCGCCACAGGGAGGCGCTGGCCGCGCACAGCAAGGCCGCATCGCTCGAGCCCGACAGGGCAGAGGTCCACGTTCTGCGCGGCCTGACCCTCTCCGCCATGAAGCGCCACAAGAAGGCGCTGGCCTCGTACGACAGGGCTGCGCGGCTCGAGCCGGGCCTGGCGCTGACCCACCTCCGGCGCGGCTCGGAGCTGGGCAGCCTTGGCAGGCACGAGGAGGCGCTGGCCGCCCTTGACGAGGCCGAGCGGCTCGGCCTCGAGGCCGGGCGGCTCGGCCTTGAAGAGGCTGGCCTGTGCCTCGCCCGCGCCCGCGCGCTCTTCGGGCTCGGCCGCCCGAAAGAGGCCCGCGCGGCAATTGACAAGGCCGATCGCCTCGGGCCGGGCGGCAAGGGAATTGCAGGGCTGCGCGCGCTGATGGGCGGCCCTGCTGGGGCGGAGGGCGGCGGGGCGTAGAAAAAGAGGGCCGAGAGGGCGCGCCGCGCCCGTCCGGCTACCTCGCACCGCATAAATCATCCCGCCCCAGCCGGCCCGCATGGGCGGCCCCGAGGGGAAAGGGGATGACGGATTCAGCATAGACATCGAGATCGGCGGCGCAGACGGCCCTGCGGGGGCGACAGGGGAGCCGATCGTGCACGATCTTGCCGCCTGCGAGGACGCCGTCCGGCGCGACCCCGGCAGCTTTGGGGCCCGCATGGAACTGGCAGCCGCCCTGGCAGGCGCAGGGCGCACCGACGGCGCGCTCGCCGAGCTCGACATGGCGGCCAGGCTCGACGGCCCCCGCCACGATGCGATCGCCATGCGCGGCGCCGTGCTTATGGGCGCCTCGCGCCTCGACGAGGCCGTGCGCGCGTTCGAGTCGGCCATCAAGTCCGACCCGGACCACGTGGTGTTCCACATGGGGCGCGGGGTCGCATGCGCCGAGCTCGGCAGGCACGGGGATGCCGCCGAGTCGTTCGGCGAGGCGGCGCGGCTCAGCCCGTCGAGCGCGGACGCGCGGGTCGGGCTCGGCAACGCCCTGGGCAATGCCGGCCGCCCCGCCGAGGCCATTGCGGCGTACGACGAGGCGCTGCGGATCAACTCCGGCCACCCGGTGGCGCATTCAATGAAGGGGCGCGCGCTGCTCGGGATGGGCAGGAACGAAGAGGCGCTTGCGGCGTTCGCGAGGGCGGTGCGGATCGAGCCGAGGCTGACCGAGGCCCACGTCGGGAGGGGGCATGCGCTGCTCGGGATGGGCAGGAAGAAAAAGGCGCTCGGCGCGTTCGCGAGGGCCGCGCGGCTCAGCCCGAGGTATGCCGAGGCCCACGTCGGGAGGGGGCTGGCGCTGCTCGGGATGGGCAGGAAGAAAAAGGCGCTCGGCGCGTTCGCGAGGGCCGCTCGGATCGAGCCAGGGATGGCCAAGGCCCACCTCTGGAGGGGGCATGTCCTGCTCGGGATGGAGAGGTACAAGAAGGCGCTCGGCGCGTTCGCGAGGGCCGCATCCCTGCATCCGGGCAGCGAGGCGGCCCACTGCGGGCGCGCCGCGGCCCTCCATTTGCTGGGCAGGGATGAAAAGGCGCTCGCCGCCGCCGACAGGGCCGCAACCGTCGATCCGCGCTCGGCGGGCGCCCACAAGATGCGCGGCATCATACTGCAGGCCATGGGGCGGCACGGCGAGGGGGATGCCGCGCTCAAAGAGGCCGCAAGGTGCAAGTCCGGCGGCTCGGAGGGGCGGGCGCAGGCCCGCTGAACTGCAGCCGGCGCGGCGCCGTGCCCGCCTTTTGCGCTGCGAAAAAGGCAGCGGCGCCCCTGCCATGCCCGCGATCCTCCCGCGCCCGCCACCACTTGCGCGCGGCGGCACAGCCTGCCCCGTCCCATAACCGTCAGGAGGGCATGCCGCCGGCATCGGGCATTGAAAAGGCCCCTCCCCCTCCCCGTCCGGATCCGCCGTGCAAAGTTGCGATTCCGCACCCAAAGTCGCACCCCCCCCCCCCCCCCCCCCGCCTCCGTCCAAAGGCGGCTAGGCACCTCGCGCTGCGGCCCGCAGGGCCTTCGTCGGCGCCGTGCCGGCCGTTCCCGTGTGGAACCCCGAGACTGTGGCTAGTGGGCATGGAATCGCCGTTTTTGTGCACGGCGCAGGCTACGCGCGGCAGGGCCGCGGCACCGAGCCACGCCACGGAGATACGCCTCGCAACAGGACAAAAATCAATATACGCCGGAGGCCAAGGGGCGTCCCCATGCAAGCAGTGACCAGCGCACCTCCCAGCGACGTGACAACCAGTCCGCCGCAACGCGTAGGCACGGCGCACCTGGTCGCCCGATCCTGCGGACGGCATCAACGTCTGGACTCCAGTCGCCGGCACATCCCGCCCTCGATGCAGATCCGGCCTTCGCAAGGGATCTTGCCGGCTGCAAATGCCAGCACCCTAGCGGGCCGTGCAGCTCTACGTCCGGCCCAGCGCCGCCGCACCAAGGCGACGCCGCGGTACGCGATCACTGCACCGTGTCCGGGCCAGGGGATCGAGCGGGGGAGGACCGGCGCATGAACCGCCAGCCGATCGACTTGGGGTTCATACTCCGGCAGTTTCCAAGGTTCGAGTTTTCAATGGCCAGCTTTGAGGACAGGCTCAGGGTGCAGAAGTTTGTCTACCTGCTGGAGTCGTTTGACGTCTACCTGGGGTACGAATATTCGTGGTACCTGCGCGGGCCCTACTGCTCGACGCTGGCCGCGTCGGGGTTCGCGCTGGACGGATTCTACGCGCGAATACCGGAGAACCCCAACATGCACTTTTCAAAGCCCTCGGTGCACGAGCGTTTTGAGGGATTTAAGAGGTTCATAAGCGGCCGCGAGGCCGACATCGATTTCCTAGAAATGGCCGCGTCACTTCACTTTCTGGAAAAAAGCGGCGGCCTCCCGCGCGCCCAGATCTTTGAGAGAGTCCTCAACAAGCGGCGGCCCAGATTTACCGAATCAGAGTGCCGCGAAGTGCAGGGATGCCTCGAGCAGTGGAAGCTTATAGGGGGTTCGGGCAACGAAGTGTCCAAGCCCGAATCGTGGTGTGCGTACGGAGACAAGCCGGGCGAGGAGTGGTTTGCCGAGGCGCCCGCTGTTCCAGAATCTATGGATCTCAGGCCCTTCGACAAGGGTCTCTACCACATGCTGCTAGACTCGAAGGAGGGGAACGAAAAGATCGTCCTGGTCGGAAGGGGCGTATTCAGGCCGGATCAGAGGCGCCCGCTCGTCGACGAGATTACTGTGGAGGACAAGCGCCTGCTAGTAGATCTAATCGAGCGAGGATGACGGCGGCACGAACCACACACTGCCCGCCCATGGCGGCGCCGCGACGGCAACGGGTGCGCTTCGGTGCGGGGCCAGGCTGGCAGGCGGCGGGCCCGCGGGCCGCGGACGATCCCGCGCGGCGCGCCGCAGGGACGGGCGCGCCGGCCCTGCCCCGTCCCGCCCCCGCCCGCCGCCCGCGCCATGCAGCCCCGGCCCACCACTCCCGCACGGCAGCGTCGCGGGAGTATGATGCAGGCGAGTCCAAGAATGGGCTTAAGAGGAGGGCGCATCCGGCAGGCGGCATGGGGAAAAGCGGCCGGAAGGCCAGCATGCGGGCCGGCTCGGCGGCAAGGCGCGCGAAAGTGCCGCGCCCGGCGCCCCCGGAAACTCGATCGCGCCGGGCGCAGAGGGCAATGGCAGAGGGGGCGATGGCAGGGTATAGCCTCGCCATGGGCCCGAACGACCTAAGCCACCTGGGCGTCAACCTGCACAGCGGCATACCGGCCGTCCTGTCCGAGGCGGTCGCCAACGCCTGGGATGCGGACGCCGAGCGCGTCACCATAACCACGCAGCGGCGGCCCAGGCGCATCACAATAGAGGACGACGGAGAGGGCATGAGCGTGGACGACGCAAACAGCAAGTACCTGCACGTCGGGTACGAGCGCAGGGCCGCGGGAGGCACTACGGAAAAGGGCAGGCTTCCAATGGGGCGCAAGGGAATAGGCAAGCTCTCCCTCTTCTCGATAGCAGACACGGTGACCGTGCACACCGTCAGGGGAAGCGACCGGCACGGGTTCAGGATGGACGTGGAGGATATCAAAAAGGCCGTAAAGGGCGGAGAGGGCAAGTACTGCCCCACTCCCGTCGGCCCCGCCCCCGACCTTAAGAGCGGGACGAGGCTGACGCTCACCGGCATCAGGCCCCAGATACGCAAGACGGGCGCGCTCAGGCGCAGGCTAGCCCGCAGGTTCAGCATCATAGGGAGCGAGCACGAGTTTGCCGTGTCCGTCGACGGGGAGGCCATAACGGCCCGGGACCGCGGATACCACGACAGGCTCGAGCATATATGGGCGTACGGCAGGTACGGCAGGAGCGTTGCCGACAATGCATCTCTCAAGCCCGGCAGCCTGAACCCCCGCCTCAAGATAGGCGGGCGGCCGGCGGTCGTGGACGGCTGGATAGGGACGGCAAGGTCGCCCGGGCAGCTGAGGGATCCCGAGACAAGGGAGAGCATAAACAAGATATCCGTCATGGTCAGGGGAAAGATGGCCCAGGAGGACGTGCTCGGCGAGCTGGGGGAGGGAGGGGCGTACGGCAAGTACGTCGTCGGGGAGATATGCGCAGAATTCCTGGACGACGACGGGAGGGAGGAAAGCGCCACGACGAGCAGGCAGAGGATCGTAGAGGACGACCCGCGGTACATGGCGCTGGTGAAAAAGGTCGCGGCCGACCTGAGGGAGGTCGAGCGCAGCTGGGCGGGCCTCAGGAACGAGGCCGGCGAAAAAAAGGCGCTGGAGATACCGCAGATAAGGGAATGGTTCGACCGGCTTGACGACGACCGCAAAAAGGCCGCCAAGAGCCTGTTCGGCCGCATCAACGGCCTGGCCGTCGACGACGAGGACGACCTGAGGCAGCTGTTCATAGGCGGCATACTCGCGTTCGAGAGCCTCCGGTTCCGCGACCTCTTGGACAAGATGGACAGGGTAAACCTGAACAGCCTGGCCATGCTCAAGGACGTGTTCGTGCAGCTCGGCGACATAGAGGCGGCCGCATTCTACCAGATCACGCGCCACCGCCTTGACGTCATCAACAGGCTGGAGGCGGCAGTCGGCAAGAACAGGCGCGAGAGGGCAATCCAAGAGATCATCTTTGACACCTCTGGCTGATAGATCCCGCATGGGAGAGGGTGCCCGGCACGGAGAGGATGGAAAGGCGCATCGCGTCCGAGTTCAAGAAGTCTAGCAGCCGGCTTACGGACGGCGAGAAGAGGTCGAGGCAGGACATCCGGTACGTGTCCGCCAGCGGCATGAATATAGTCGTGGAGCTCAAGAGGCCCGGCAGGAGCGTGACCATTGGTGAGTTGATAGTTCAAATTGGGAAATACCACGCGGCGCTGTCCAAAATCCTCGAGGCGCAGGGCAGGTCGGACGAGCCCATATCGATCGTCTGCATCGTTGGGCGCCGGCCTAGCGGCATCAACAGGATGCGCCAAGGCATGCTTGACGCCGCATCCGCAAAGATAATCACGTACGACGAGCTGGTCGAGGGGGCCTATCGCGCCTACAGCGAGTACACAAAAAAGAGGGGAGAGGTGTCCGCGCTGACCGAGCTGGTCAGGAGCATCGACAGGGGCGACCGCGCGGCGCTGAGGCCGGCGGGCTAGAGTGGCGCGGCCGCGCCGGAGCCGCCGCGGGCAATCCCCCGCCGCCGCGCCTTCAGCCGCCGCCGCCGCGATCTACGCCTGCACGGACATCGTCGGACTGCACGGTTCACTCCCGGTGGAGTGGCCAATATGGGCGCATGCGGCACCGTGCTCGTGCGCGCGTCCCGGCATGCCAAGGCCGCGCGCGCATTCGAGGCCGCCGCCGAGCCGGGCCCGGGCAGCGCAGCGGCCCATGCCGGGCGCGCGGTGGCATGCACCGTGCTCGGCCGGCACGCCGAGGCGGCCGAGTCGTTCGGCAGGGCGGCCCGGCTCGACCCGTCCAACCCAGACCCGCACATGGGGCGAGGTAACGCCATGATGGAGTCGGCCGAGCCGCCGATGTCCTCGAGTCGTACAGCGAGGCGGCCAGGATCGCTCCCGGCAGCGCCATTGCCCGCATCGGCAGGGGCCGCGCGCTGCTCGGGCTAGATAGGCACGGAAGGGCACTTGCCGCGTTCACAAAGGCCGCATCCCTGGCGCCCGGCATCGCGGCAGCCCACTGGGAGCGCAGCGAGGCCCTCCGGCACCTCGGCCTGCACAAGAGGGCGCTGGCCGCAGTCGACAGGGCGGCGGCCATCGACCCGCTCATCGTAGGCACCCACCTCACGCGCGGCGCCATACTCTACGCCCTTGGACGGAACGGCGAGGCCCGCGCCGCGCACAAAGAGGCCCTGCGCCTCGCGCCAGGCGGCGGAACCGTCGCGGCAGAGGTCGACTCGATGCGGCGCGAGGCCGGGCTCCCGTAGCGCCTCCCGCCGCGGGCAGGCCCGCATGCCCCGCATCGCAGGCGCCTGCCGATGCGTCGGCGCCGTGCTGCCGCCGGGCCGGCCCGGCATCGCGGCAGCCCCCTCCGCCGGGCCGGCTCGCTCCCCCCGCCCCGCCCTCCCGGCGAGGCCGCCGCCGCGGCCGGCAGTGCACCCATGCAGGCACCCAATATATTTGCTATTTATTGCTGTTTTTTTGTCATACTGCCGCCCAAAATTGCCACGTGTTGATGCCAACAGGAACCTTTGACCAAAAAATCGACATGCGGCGCGCCATGGACGGCGGAGGCCATGGCAAAGACAAATAGGGGATTTTTTAGGGGGCAGGCCCATGAAAAAGTTCACCATGAGCCTAGAACCGAGCGTTGTAAAGTGGGTCATCGACAGCAGTGGCATGGACCACGACACGGTAGCGCAAAAGACGGGCGTCGACAAGGCGCTCGTCGACAGGTGGGCCGACACTGGTGTGATGGAATACTCCAAGATGTGCCTCCTGGCAGACTGCGTGAAGCGTCCCGAGGCCATACTCTTCCTAAAGTCGCCGCCGGACGACGAGGAGCTGACCGACTACAGGATGGCGCAGGCTACGGGGCAGGCAGGCCTGAGCCCAAAGGACAGGGTTACGATTCGCAAGGCTCGCTATGCCCAGTCCATGGCGAGGGAAATGATGGAAGACGGGGGAGACTCGACCAGGCCCCGCATCAGGGGAGGCGTCGCCGTCGGCGATTCGGCGGAAGATATAGCGGAGTGGGAGCGCGGCAGGCTGCGTGCAAGGGCATCCACGGAGAAGAGCGGGAGTGGCGGCACCTACCGTGGCCTCAGAGGTGCGATCGAGTCACTCAACATACTCGTATTCCAGCACCCAATGGACGTCCGCAGGGTGCGGGGCCTGACCCTGACAGGCAAGACGCCGTACGCCATACTTGTCAACTCCAAGGATCCGGAAGCGGCAAGGGCGTTTACGATTCTCCACGAGTACGGCCATGTCCTGCTTCGAAACGGGGGCATTTGCGACGAGCGGTCCGACACCGCAGTCCCAAATATTGTGAGCCAGAGAACCGAGTCGTGGTGCAACCAGTTTGCCACCTCGTTTCTGATGCCAAAGGGCGAGTTCGTGGCGGAGCGTCGCAGGTTCGAAGAAAGCCTGCGCGATCCGGACAAGGTCGTCGAAGAGCTTGCCAAGAAGTTCAGGACCAGCAGATACGCAGCTGCCGTGAGGGCCGCGAGCCTCCCAGGCACCCGCCTCAGGGGCGACTACGAGTGCCTGCTTCGACTGGCGGCCAACAGCTACAGACCTGCCGTCAAAAAAAGCAAAGGCGGCCCCGCATTCGTCGACGTGCGCGCAGCACAAATGGGGCACAAGTTCATAAAGCTTGTGCTGTCGTCGTATGACAAGGGCCTGATCAACGCCCGAAATGCGATCGATTACCTAGACATGGACGCACGTCACTTTGACGGACTTCGAGCAAGGGTGCACGTAGATGAGTAACGCATACGTGGCAGATACGAGTTCGCTAATAGGCCTGAACCTGGCATGTCCGATCAAAAAACGGCGGGACATGTGGGACGGGATATAGAGGCGCTGGCGTCCTCGGGTCGAATCACGGCGCCGTACAGCGTGTACAAGGAAATAGACCCCCGCAACACAGATCTTCACTCGTGGGCCAAAAGCCACATGGAGGTTTTTGCCGTGCAAGGCCAAGAGGTGGCCAAGCTGGCGCAAAAAATCGCCGCCAACAACCGGTCACTCCCAAGCCACGACAGGAGCAGGCCCAATGCAGACCCCTATGCGATAGCGCTGGCCAAGCTGCAACAGGGACGACTGGCAGGTCGCCGCCAGGTCATAGTCACGGAAGAGCGCGACAAGCCGGGCATGATACCAGATGTCGCAAGGCGGTACGGCATAGAATGCATCAATCTGGAGGGCATGATCAGGGAAGAGGGATGGGCCTAGCCGGCCGCCAGGTCCGGCCCGCTGCCGCCCTGCGGGGCTCTGGACTGCGTTTGCCGGCGCGTGCAGGAATAGCTGCACATCTCCAAGCTCGGCACCACGGCGGCCCGAGACGGGCACAATGGGATGCCAGCCCACCGCAGGCGCGCAGGGATGCTCGGGCATCTCGGCCCGCACAAGAAGGCGGCGCCAGGCATCGGCAGGCCGCACCCGCGCATCTGCGCGCGCGGATATCCGAGGTCGGCGCAGTGCAACCCGCAGCGGACAGGGCGCAGGAGGGCGCGCGTACGAACCGGCAGAGCGCGGGCGCCCCCTATCCCCCCTTCCCTCGGCGGCGCAGATCCGTCCCCCGCACCGCATAAATCCGCCCCGTCCCGCCCGCCCGCATGGGCGGTGCAAAGAGGGGCAGTGCAGGGGCTGGCGGCGGGGGCGCCCCCGGCACGCCCAGGGGCATCGACCCCAAGCTCCTGGCAGAGGCGGTGGGCGGCGGGGGAGAGTGCCCCGACCTCGCATCCTGCGACGAGTCCGTGCGAAAGAACCCCGGCAGCGCCGCCGCCCACATGAACAGGGGCCTGGCCCTGGCAGGGGCCGGGCGCATCGACGATGCGCTCGATGCGTTCGGCGAGGCCGTCAAGATCGACCCGTCCATCGCCTCGGCGCACGCAATGCGCGGCATCCTGTTCATGTTCTCTTCCAGGAACGCCGAGGCCGCCGGCGCGTTCGAGTCGGCCGTCGCGGCGGACCCGGACTACGCGATGGCCCACAAGGGGCTTGCATCGGCGAGCATGCAGGCCGGCAGGTACAAGGCCGCCGTCAAGTCGCTCGGCGAGGCCGTCCGGCTCGAGCCGTCCAGCGCCGAGGCGCGCATCAGCCTCGGCAACGCGCTGGCCGAGTCGGGGCGCGACGTAGAGGCCCTCGCATCGTGCGAAGAGGCCGTCCGGCTCGAGCCCCGCAGCCACGAGGCGCGCATGGCGGCCGGCGGCGCGCTGCTCAACCTGCGCAGGTACAAGAGGGCGCTAGCAGAGTTCACGGCGGCCGCCAGGCTCAGGCCCAAGGAGTCCGAGGCCCACGTGTGCAGGGGGCGCGCGCTGCTCGGGATGGGAAAGAGCAGGAGGGCGGCCGCGGCGTTCGGCAGGGCCGCAAGGCTGGATCCCGGCAGCGGGCCCGCCCGCTACGGCCGCGCCCAGGCCTTCCACCGCCTCGGCCTGGAGGAGAGGGCGCTTGCGGCCATCGACAGGGCCGCGGCCATCGGGCCGGACAGCGCGGACATGCACCTGCTGCGCGCCGACATACTCTGCGGCCTCGGCAGGGAGGGCGATGCGATCACAGAGTGCGAAGAGGCCGAGAGGATCGACCCCGGCAACTCGATGGCCACAATGGCGCTAGATGCGCTGCGGGCAGAGGCCGAGCAGGCAATGTCCAAGCGGGCAGGGGGCAGGCGCGCATAGGCCGGCGGCGCGGGCGGGCGGGCGGGCCGAGGGCAAACGGCATAAAGGGACGCATTCGGCCCGGCCGGCATGGCCGGCGGCGGCTCGGGAGGCGGCGCAGAGGCGGCGGCCGCGCGCGTGTGGGCCGCGGCGGCGGCGGCGCGGGAGTGCGCCGCGGCGGCGCACATGCTCGCAGCACGGACCGCGTGCCTGCAGGCGCGGGAGGCCATGGCAGAGGCGGCGGCGGCCGGCATCGACACGGCCGGCGCAGGCGGCAAGATAGTGGGGAGGGACCGCCGAATAAGGCTATCGGCGCTCAAGGATACCGTGGCGGTGCTCGACAGGGCCGTATGCGCGCAGCGGCGCGCAAGGGCTGCGTTCAGGGAGGCCGCGCGGCGGGCGCGGTCGGCGGCGGCCGAGATGGGGCGCGGCGCCGAGGCGCATGCGGCGGCAGGGGACGCGCGGCGGGCGCGGACGCTGCGCAGGAGGGCCGTGCGGGCGCGCAGGATGGCCCGAACCGCCTCTGGGCATGCCCGGCTGGCGGCCAAGGATGCGAGGACGACCCGAAGGGCATCCAAGGGGTGGGCCGCATGCGCTGCCGAGTGGGACGACGGGGGAGAGTGGCCCGGCGACAGGTCGTCGTGGACGGGCATGGAGGCCAGTGTGCGGGCAGGCGCCGAGCGCGAGCGGGCATTGTGGCTGGGCAGGGCCGAGAAGGCGGCTGCGGCGCGCGACGCGGCCGCCGGCGGCATGGAAAGGGCCCTTGCGGCGGCCAAAAATGCCGCCGCCGAGGCCGGGCGGATGCGGCCGCTGCCCTCGGTCGCCAAGGATGCGGCCGCCGCGCTGGCCGAGGCCACGGATGCGGCCGAGAAGGCGGCAGAGACGTTGCAGGCCTTCGAGTGATCCCGTCCCGCGCGGCGCGCGGGCGGCTGCGGTCCGTCCGGCCGCGCAGGGCGGGCCGCATGCCCGGGCAGGCGCCGCCCGGGACCCGGCCGGCTACGGCCCGGCGCACAGGACGCTGTACGTGACGCTCTGAGAGATTGCGCCGCCGGGCGCCGCATCGTACGGCTCTAGGTTGAGCCTGAACCACAGCGTTGCATCGTCCCCGCCGCCGAGCCCGCGCGCCACCGCCGTCCCGTCTCCGACCGCGGCGTACTCGCCGTCCCTGCCGTCCTCGCTCACCTCGGATGCGGATGCCGGCAGGCCCGCATGGATGCGCGCGACAAGGGCGGCCGACGCCCTGCCCTCGCCCCCTCCGGACGCGGGGGCCGGCAGGGACGGGTATCCGGCGCCCGGCGGGGGGCCGGCGTCCGAGGCGGCCCGCCACGGGGACGCCTCGATCTCCACGCGCGCAAACGGCGCCGATCCAGAGTTGATCAGAACCTGCTCGACGGGATCCGAGGTGCTGCCGGGCCTCGCAGCGCCGATATCCAGGGTCTGCGACCCGAGTCCGACCGAGCACGTGTAGCGCGCCGGCGGCGGCGCGCCATTCCCGGACACGACGGTGCCGAACCGCGTCAGGTGGTACGTGTAGATCACCATATCCTCGCCGTCGTCCGAGTCGATCCGGCACTCGCCCGAGCCGCCGAGGTGGCGGTGGACCCTTTCCGTGTCGTCGGCCGCGCATGCGTCGTCGATCGGCCTCGGCGCGCCGCCGGCGCCGCCGTCGATGTAGAACGCGCGGCCGCCGGCCTGGCCCTCTAGCGATATGCGGACGGGCTTGCTGAATAGAACGCGGCCGTCCTCGTCGCCGACCTCTACGATGCTCCGCAGGACGACCGCGCCCGGGCCGCCGTATGCGAGATCCTGTATGGAAGAGTTCGAAGGCGGGCCGTCAGATGCGGCGACAACGTGCAGTGCGAGCAGGCCGTCGGGCGGAACCGACGTCGCCGTCGCCCCCGGCGGGAACGACACGGATGCGAACGACGTCGACACGACGGCGCCGCCGGGCGGAAACTGCACGGCTCCGTCCCCGTCGCCGGCTCTCGCCAGGCCCGTCACGTTGATCGTGACGCGGACGTCGTCCCCGCTGTTGGCGAGGTCGCTCTGGACTGCCACATCGCCCGTCCCGAACACGACCGTTGCGGTGTTTTCGGTGCCATTGCTGCCACCGTCGCCGCTGCCGCCGTTCCCGCCGCCGTTCCCGCCGTTCCCGCCGTTCCCGCCGCCGTTCCCGCCGCCGTTCCCGCCGCCATCACCACCGTCGCCGCTGCCGCCGTTCCCGCCGTTCCCGCCGCCGTTCCCGCCGTTCCCGCCGCCATCACCACCGTCGCCGCTGCCGCCGTTCCCGCCGTTCCCGCCGCCGTTCCCGCCGTTCCCGCCGCCATCACCACCGTCGCCGCTGCCGCCGTTCCCGCCGTTCCCGCCGCCATCACCACCGTCGCCGCTGCCGCCGCTGCTACCGCCGTTCCCGCCGCCTGCGCCGGTGCTGATTGTTATGGAACTGCCGTACAGCGACGTTTCAGAGCCCGTGTCGGGAAGATCCAGGTCGGCCGGGTTCATGGCCTCGTCCCCGACAGAGCCGCCTCCGGCAGACAGGGCATCCGTGCCGGTATAGTCCAGGCGGCCCGTGGCGTCGCCTTCCTGCACCGCGTACACGAACGTCAGCCTGCCGGTGCCGCTGCCCGTCGCATAGTGGGCGTTCCGGTCGATCCTGCCCGTCTCCAGCTCGAGTACTGGGGCGCCCGCCACGTAGACCTCTTCGCTGAACTCGACGGCAACGTGGATCTCGTCCCCGAGGGCGTACGTGCCGCTGCCGTTTGGCGACGAGACGGACAGCACGGTCGGCGGCCGGGTGTCGATTCGTATGGCCCCTTGGCTGCCGAGCAGCCCGCCCGCGGCCGGGTCGGGCAGGGACAGGCTCGCGGCAGGGTTGCCGGCCAGGTCCGTGATCGTGCTGCCGCCGTCGGACAGGGCCCCTGTGCCGGCATATCCAAGGTCGGCCGCATTGTCGCCCTCTTCCACCGTGTAGGCAAACGACAGGTTTCTGCCGGCGCTGCCGGCCCTGTCGTACTTGGCGGCACGGTCGCCGGCCGCCTCGTCGAGCCTCAGTGCGATCGACGGCGCATCGGCGCCGGCGTCGACGACCACATCCTCGTCGAACGAGACCGTGATTTGGATGACCGAGCCTGGGCCGTACGCGCCGCTCGCGTTCGGCGACGAGACGGACTCGGCGGCCGGGGCGACGGTATCCGGTACAATGGCCCTTGCGTGCGAGAGCGAGCCGGGGGCGCGGGGCTCGGGCAGCCCCAGGTCGACGGCGTTTCCCTGCATGTCGGTTACGGCACCCCTCGAGATCAGGGCGCCTGCGTGCGCGTACTCTAGGACGCCGGCGCTGGAGGCGGGGGCCGAGTCGCCCGGCATTACCGTGTAGTTGAAGACGAGTGCGTCCGTGCCGTTCCCCGACAGGTACGGCGCGGTCCTGTTCTCGCCATCCAAGGACAGCAGGAGCGACGGCGGATTCTGCGGATCCTGCAGCACAACGCGCTCGTCGAACGCAACCGTGACGTTGATCGTCGCTCCGGCGGGGTACGAGCCGTTACGTATCGGCGAGGACACGCCGGCGACGGACGCCGGCGAGAGCCTGACGAGCTGGACGGCGTCGTCCACCTGCGCGGCGACGAGCGCGTACGTGCGGCCGCCGGCCTCTAGGACGGCGACGCCCTCTGCGTTGTCAAGGGCGTCGAACCCTCCCCTTTCGTCCCTGGCCGACGCCTCGGCGGCAAGCGTTCCGTCCGCGTTGATGCGGGCCAGCTGGATGCCGTCGTCCGTGTACGAGGCCACAAGGGCGTACGTCCACCCTCCCATCGCGAACACGGCGGCGTCCGAGGCGCCGCCGAGCGCGTCAAAGCCGGCGGTTCCGTTGGCAGCCGATCCCGCGTCGACAATGGTGCCGTTTGGCAAGATGTCGACGAGCTGTAGGGCGTGGCCGCCATACGACGGCACGGCGGCGCGCGTGCGGCCGTCCATGTCGAATACGGTGGCACCGGTGGGGCCGAGCATCGAGTCGAATCCGCCCGTGCCGCGCGTGGCCGAGCCGTTGTGCAGTATTGTTCCGTTCGCAAGTATGCTGACGAGCTGGAGGCTGTCGGCGTCGTGCGAGGCCACGAGGGCGCGGGGCGGGCTGCCTGGGCCGGCGCCGGCCGCGGCGGCAGACGAGGCGCCGAGCGCATCGACGGCGGCGGCGCCGGCGAGCCTGAACTGGCCGCCGTGCACGGCCGTTCCGTTGCCCGCAAGGGTGCCGTTCGAGAGGATACTGACGAGCTGGAGGCCGCCGGCGCCGCCGCGCGCGGTCACTAGGATCCTGGCCAGGCCGTCTCCTCCTCCGGCAGGCATGGGCACCGCGGACGCGCCCGATGCGCGAGCGAGCGCCGGAAGCGCCGCGCTGGTCGCAGAGCCGTTTGCAGAGAGGGTGCCGTTCGGGAGGATGTCGACGAGCTGGATGCTGTTGCCGTCCTGCGAGGATACGAGGGCGCGCACCATGCCGCCGGCCTCGAACAGGGCGATATCCAAGGGGCGAAACAGGGAAAACCCGCCCCCGTCCGTGGCCCATCCGCCGGCCGAGAGCGTGCCGTTCGGGTCGATGCGGATCAGCTGGATGCCGTGGTCCGCAGGCGCCGAGCTGCCGGCAGCGGCAACCAGCGCGTACGCGCTGCCGTTCATGTAGAAAGATGCGACGTCGCTCGCCCCCCTTAGCATGTCGAATCCGTCCCCGTGGACGGCCGAGCCGTTTGCCCTCAGGACCGGAATGGGCCCTCCCAGCACGCCGATCGAGCTGGAGGCGGCAAGCGATCCCGGATCTCCGGGCTCGGGCAGGGGCAGGGCGTCCGCGGCGATGCCGTTGTCCGCGTTGGCAATCGTTCCGCCTTCTAGTGATAGGGAGCTTGCACTGGCATAGTCCAGTTGCTCTGCCTCGTCGCCGGGCCGCACCGTGTACAGGAACGACAGGCTCGCCGTCCCGTTGCCGCCCGCGTACGTAGCATTCCGCGGCGGATCTGTGTTCAGCATCAGGCGCGGCTCGGCCGTGATCACGGCCGGCTTTTCAAGGGACACCGTAACGTTGACGATTCGGCCCGTGCCGTACGTCCCGTTCCCGTCGGGCGAGTCCACCGATCGCACGGCCGGCGGCGCGGCGTCGACGACCACGTCGGACTCGTACCGGAGGGATCCCGGCGTTCCAGGCGTAGGTAAGTTGCAGGTTACAACGTTGCCCTCCGATCGCAAGGAGGGAGCATGCAGGCTATCCCAGGCGAGATATCCAAGATCCTGCGAGATGTCGCCGGACAGCACGGTGTAACGGTAGTACAGCACGTCGCCGCCCGTCTTGTTGAGAAACTCGGCCGACCTGTCAGGTATGCTCATAGCTAGGTAGGTGTGGTTCAAGGGGCCAGCACTGGTGGGGTTGAAATGGACAGTCAGATGAGACAAGTTTACGGCCACGTTGTCGGGACGGTAAAAGGAGATGCGTATATCTATGTTGTCGCCCAACCCGTACGTTCCGTTGGGCACATCAAACCGTATTTCCTGGACACGGCCATTCGAGGTCGGTGTGAATATACCCGCGATAGAGCCGCAGGACTCAAGGTGATCTGCATACGCATCCTTCAATGCGGGAGGGTACCACGTTGGCATCCACAGGGGCGGCTCCGCTATAGATCCGGTACGAACCACCTGTTGCAGTGACCCCGCCTCGCCATGCGGCGGCGCCTGCGCCAGTGCAACCGCCAGTACGATCGCAACAGACAGGGAGACAGCTAGCGGCGCCAGTCGGCTACTGCTCCGGCCGGCAGAGGTCGGACGGAGCCCGGCCGCGCCATTCCGTAACCGGCTCCCCCCCCCCCGCATTGCGCCGCAGGGGGCACGCGGCCGTCCTGCCTGCGGTCGGCGCCTTCACGATCACGGCTTGGCGCCCGGCGCCACGATAATAAAGATGACGCCCGGCGCCTCCGCCTCCCGCACACCGCATAAATCCGGCCCGGCCCGCGCCGGACAGGTGGGCGGCGCGGAATCGGGCGGCAGCGGGGAGGATGCGCCCGAGGGACAGGCCCCGGCCGATGCCGGCGGCGGCGCGGAATCGGGCGGCGCGGCTGTGGGTACAGGGGATGCCGCCGCCCGCGACAGGCGCGGCTGGGAGCTGCTCGAGGCGGGCCGCGACGACGAGGCGTTCGCCGAGTTTGGCGAGGCCGTCCGCCTGGATCCCGGCAGCACGAAGAGGCGCGTGGACCTCGCCAAGCTGCTGCACGTCAGGGGGCGCAGCGAAGAGGCGCTGGCCGTGCTCGCCGACGCCGCCCGGCTCGAGGGCGCCGGCACAGAGGCCCTGCTCCACCGCGGCTATATCCTCATGGAGATGTCGCTGCACGGCAGGGCCGTGCGCGACTTCAAGGCGGCCATAGGGCGCAGGCCCGGCGGCGCCGACGCCCACGTGTGGCTTGGGGTCGCGTACGGGCACATGGGCCGCCGCAAGAGCGCCGCCGCCTCGATAGAGAGGGGCCTGCGGCTGGACCCGCGCAACCCGCACGCGCACGTGGCGCACGGCAGGGTGCTGTTCGGGGCCGGCCGCGCCGCCGATGCCATCGCCGCCTACGACAGGGCGATCCGCATCGACTCCTCCCTGCCCGACGCCCACGACGGGAGGGGCCACGCGCTGTACATGGACGGGCAGGTCAAAAGTGCGCTCGCCGCGTTCAGGAGGGCCGTGCGGCTCGATCCCGGCATGGCCACCGCGCACCTTGGAATGGGGTACGCGCTGTACACGACGGGGCGGGGCAGGAGGGCGCTCGCCGCGTTCAAGAAGGCCGCGCGCCTCGATCCCGGCAGATCCGCCGCGCACCTTGGAATGGGCAAGGCGCTGCTCGGCCTTGGCAGGGACAGGAGGGCGCTCGCGGCGTTCAGGAGGGCCGCCAGGATCGAGCCGCGCCTGGCCGCCGCGCACCTTGGAATGGGCAGGGCGCTGCTCGGCCTTGGCAGGGACAGGAGGGCGCTCGCCGTCCTGGGCAGGGCCGCGGCCCTGGATCCGGACGGCAGGGACGCGCGGCTCCTGCTCGGCGGGGCCCTTGCGGACGAGGGGCGGCACAGGGAGGCGCTCGCCGAGTTTGGCGAGGCCGTGCGGATCGACCCGGGGAGCGCGGCGGCGCACTGCGGGCGCAGCGGCGGCCTGGCCGCCCTTGGCAGGCACGCAGAGGCGCTTGCGGCGGCCGACGAGGCCGCGCGGATCGCCCCTGGGAGCGCGCGCGTTCACGCGGCCCGCGCCATCGCGCTGGCAGGGACGGGACGTGCGGAAGAGGCCCGCGCGGCCCTCGGCGAGGCGGAGCGGCTGGACCCGGACGGCGGCGATGCGGCAAAGGCGCGCAGGGTGTTGGACGAGGCGGCCGTGTCGGGCCGGTCCTAGGGGCCGGCGGCCGTGGGAGGCTGCCGGAAGGCTGTGCAGTGCGGCAGGAGTGCAGGGCGCGGCATCCGGGGCGATCCGGCGCAGGGGCGCCATGGCAACGCCCTTTGTCCGGGATGCGTTCCGCCCGACGGGCAGGGACAGGCCGCGGCCGCGTGCGGCCCCTCCGGCGCCTCCCCGCCGCACGGCATAAATCCCGCTCGCATGGCCCGATCGCATGGGCGGCAAGGCGGCAGGGGAGGAGTCGGGCGCCGGAACGGCTCGAGGGCCAGCCAAGAGGGGCGCGGATGCAATGGCACGGGGCGCGCACAAAGAGGCGCTGGCCGCGTACGAAGAGGCCGTGCGGACAGACCCCGGCGATGCCAGGGGGCATGAGGGGCGCGGCGCGGCGCTGCTCGGCCTCGACCGCGGCAAAAAGTCGCTGGCCGCGTACGAAGAGGCCGTGCGGCTGGATCCAAAGAGCGCCGCGGCCCATGCCGGGCGCGGCGCGGCCCTCCTCAGGACCGGCCGCAAAAAGGAGGCGCTGGCCGCGTACGAAGAGGCGGCGCGGCTGGACCCCGGGGACGCCGACGTGCACGGGCGCCGCGGCACGATCCTGGACATCATGGGCCGCGGCAAAGAGGCCGCCGAGGCGTACGGCGAGGCGGCGCGGCTGGACCCGAACGACGCCGACCGGCATGCGAACCACGGCTACGCCCTGTCCGAGATGGATCGGCACGAAGAGGCGCTCGCCGCGTACGACAGGGCGCTGCGGCTGGACCCCGGCAACCCCGACAGGATCGAGGCGCGCGGCGCATCCCTGTTCGACCTGGGCCGCGCCGACGAGGCCGTCGAGTCGTTCGAGGAGGCAAGGAGGCTGGACCCCGAAAGCGCGGCCAGGCATGTCGGGCGCGCCGAGACCATGGCGATGTACGGCCGCCGCGAAGAGGCCGTCGAGGCGTACGGCGAGGCGGCGCGGCTAGAGCCCGACGACGCCGAGAGGCACTCGGATCTGGGCGGGGCGCTGCTCGAGGCCGGCCGCCACGAAGAGGCGCTCGCCGCGTACGAAGAGGCCGTGCGGATCGACCCCGGCAGCGCCCATGCGCATACCGAGCGCGGCGCGGCGCTGTCGTGGCTCGGCCGCGACGAAGAGTCGCTCGCCGCGTACGAAGAGGCCGTGCGGATCGACCCAAAGGGGTACGCAGGCCACGAGGGCCGCGGCGCGGCCCTCTCCAAGCTTGGCAGGGAAAAAAAGGCGCTCGCCGCGCTCGACAGGGCGCTGCGGCTCAACCCGGACAGCGCCGTGTGCCACGAGGAGCGCGGAGGGGCGCTGCACAGCCTCGGCCGCAAAAAAGAGGCGCTCGCCGCATTCGACAGGGCGGTCAAGCTGCCCGGCTGCCGCCCCTCGGCCCGCCTGCTGCGCGGCACCGTCCTCCTGTCCCTTGGGAGGCACGCCGAGGCCGCGCGAGACCTAGAGGCGGCCGCATCGGCCGAGCCAGGCGATGCAAAGGCCCGCCTGCTGCTCGGGATCGCGTACAAGGGGGGCGGCCGCGGCAAAAAGGCGCTCGCCGCGCTCGGCGAGGCGGTCCGGCTTGATCCGCGCGACGCCCACGCAAGGATTGCGCGGGGAAAGTCGCTGCTCGATGCGGGCAGGCACAAGAGGGCGCTTGCCGAGTACTCCGAGGCCGCGCGCCTAGGCGGCTCGGATGCGGCGGCCCACGAGGGAAGGGGCCGCGCGCTGCTCGCCGCCGGCAGGCACAAGAGGGCGCTTGCCGCATTCGACAGGGCGGTGCGGCTTGATCCCGAGATGGCCCAGGCCCACGGCGGAAGGGGAATGGCGCTGTTTGCAGCCGGCAGGTACAAGAGGGCGCTTGCCGCATTCGACAGGGCGGTGCGGCTTGATCCAAGTATGGCCCAGGCCCACGGCGGAAGGGGGGCCGCGCTGCTCGCCGCCGGCAGGAACAAGAGGGCGCTTGCCGCGCTCGACAGGGCAGAGTCGCTGGATCCCGGGATCGCCGACGTCCACTTCATGCGCGCCACGGCCCTTACAGGGCTGGATCGCTACGAAGAGGCGCTCGCGGCGCTCGACAGGGCAGAGTCGCTGGATCCCGGCATCGATGGAATGCGCCTTGCCAGGGCGTCCGTCCTCAGCGGCATGGGCCGGCACGGGGAGGCGCTCGCGGCGCTCGACGCCATGCTGCGGGCGGACGGGGACGACGCGGCGGCCCACTACCAGCGCGGCATGACCCTCCTCGAGATTGGCAGGGGGGACGAGGCGCTAGCGGCGCTCGACGAGTCCGAGAGGATCAAGCCCGGTATTGGGCAGGTGGCCTGCGGGCGCGCCCTGGCCCTTGAAAGCCTCGGCCGGCACGGGGAGGCCCTGGCAGAGGTCGAGAGGGCCGCGCGGATCGATCCCGACGACGGGACGATCGCGGCGGTTCGCGGCGGGCTGGAGAGGCGGCGCGGCGGCTGACCGTGCGGGGTTGCGCGCGCGGCGCCGCGGCGGGCCAGGCAGGGCGGCCCGGGTCCCGCAGGATGCTGTCGCGCATTGCGCGCCCGGCGGCGCCCTCGGGCCCGGGCTGGACGGGCTCGCCGGCAGCTGCAAGCGCATCCTCGAGGCGCCCCATGGTCCGCAGGATGCTTGCGCGCATTCCGTGGCCCGTGGAATCTTCGGGTTCGAGGAGGACCGACTCGGCGGCCGCTGCAAGGGCCTCGTCGTTGCGGCCCGGGGCGCGCGGCGCGGCGCGGCGCATCCGGCAGGCCGCGCGGCGGGACCCAGCATTCCCGGCCCGCCGCATTCCGCGTGCATCCGGCAGGGAGCTGTAGATGCGAGGGGGTGGGGGGCGCATGCGGCACGGCCGGCGCTGCCGCCCTCCCTTCCGCGCCCTGCCCCCCCCCCCCCCCCCGTCCCCCGCCCGCCATGGGCGGATATCGCAGCAGCCTGAAACTCCCGCCAGCCGCCCGCCCGCACTGCATAAATCCCGACGCGCGGGCCGCGCGTGCATGGGAGGCGGGGCCAAGAAGGGCCGGGGCGGCGGGGATCCAAAGAGATCCCCCCTCCGAGAGGGCCTTCGCGCAGGTCGGGGGCGCGGATCCCCTTCCCGCGCCGGGCGGCGGCAGCGCCCATGACCGCATGAGGCGGGGAGCGGCCCTGCTCGCCCGCGGCAGGTTCGAGGAGTCGCTCGCCGAGTGCGACGAGGCCGTGCGGCTGGATCCCCGCGGCTGCAAGGCCCACGGGGTGCGCGTAGAGGGAATGGAGATCGACGGCGAGGCGGCAGTGCTGGCAGTGAGCGGGCACGGCAAGCCTAGTGCGCAGGCGGCATGTTTGCGGCCATCCACCGCGGCAGGTTCTCGATGGGCTCGAGATCGTCCATGTGCTTTGTCATCTTGTGTGTTATGCCCTGCCCCCTAGCCATTCGCACTAAGCGGCCGGCAGCGCCGGACTCCACAACGCGCTTGGGCCATACGCCAAAGCGCAGGGATTCGGGCGACACAGCCAACGCTAGCAGGTAGTCATATCCCACATCTAGGCGTATATGATTGAACTGGAAGCTGCGGTTGCGTCCCTCCGATGCGGTCTTCACCTCGAATTTTTTTCCTCCAACTTCTATGTCATACACGCTAGAGCGCGAGCCCATACGGCTCGCCTCGATTCCGTGTCGGCAGAGATAGCGGATCAAAAATTGCTCTCCTACCGTGCCCCGTGTCGTATTGTGGAGGTTTCGAAACGCTTCCAACGTTGCTCCTTCCCACATGCCGGTTTTTTCTCTGTACTCCACGATGACGTCCAGCATCATGTCGACGGCGTCAGTCATGTTTCAGGCCGCCACAAGCTTCCGGCATTCCCGCGCTTCCAGAACACGAGAAAGTACGAGTGGTTCTTTCTCGCATGCACCTGCCTAACCATCCTGCTCACGCCCGGCCGGTTCCGCCGGACAACCACGAACATGTCCTCGGCGACAAGGCCCATTTTTTCATAGATTTTCATAAGCTCCACGTGCGTGAATCGCTGTCTGTTGGCGCACACCTCGTCCTGACACTTTACGATGAATACGCCGTTGTCCCGCAGTACCCTGCACGCCTCGGCCCCTGCCTCGTCGTACAGGTCGATCACCGCCTGGTGGTACTTTGAGCAGGTCTGGCCTCCCGAGCCGTTGTTTCTGTAGTGGTGCTCAAACGCCGCGTGGGTTGCGTGCGCCGTCCCGCCGGGCGAGTGCATGTACGGCGGATCAAGGACGACGCAGTCCACCTCCCCGTCCCCGTATGGAAGGCAGCGGCAGTCGGTGCCGGTAGATATGTCCGTGGCCTTGACATTGTACAGGCCGCGCGGGACGTTCTTCCAGAATACGCCCTTCCCGTACGTCACGTCGGCCACGGTGCAGCCCGGCCTTACGTAGAGCCGCAGTATGTCGGGAAACACAACGTCGTTGCCGTCGGTGCTTGCGCTGAGCACAAGATCGTTGGAGGGCCTCCCGTTTCTGACGACGCGCCTTCGCCTGGCCGCTCCGCCCCGCGCCGCATCGGTGCCGCCGCCCCCCGAGCCTGCCGGCGCCGACGGGCCCAGTTGCGGGCGACGCAAAGAGGCCGCATGCCGCGCCCGCGGCGCCGCATGAGCCGCCCTGCCCTTGGCTTCACGGCGGTTCTGCGGCGCCTTCATGCGGCCGCACCCGCCGCTGGCCGTATTATATTGCTTGGGCGCAAGATCCATGATGCCGGCTCCACTCGGCCGGCGTTCGGCGCCAAGATGAGGGGCGAGGCACAAGGGCGGCCAGGGCGCGCCAGATCGGCGGCGCGCATGGTGACTCCGCCAAGTCGGCACCATCACAGTTGCGCACCACCGCGCCGCATGCGCCTGCGCCGCCATGGCGAGGCAACACGCGTCCGCTGCTTTTGGTAGGGCTGTCACGGCAGCAAGATGCCAAGGGCGCTGGCTGTGTGCGCATCACGCACACCGCCCGGGGCAGGCTAATACGATCATAGTGACGAGGATGCAGGCGGCGCACAGTGCGCTGCAGAACCTGCCCGGCAGCTGAGGGGCAACGCGGCTGGACGCATGCGGTCAGGATCACAGGTTCGCGGCCCGGCTGGCGGCGCCTGCGCCGCTGCCACACGCGCCACGAGGCCGTCGGCTGGCGGCGGGCATGCCCCAAGTCGATGCCGCCGCACGAGATTTCCGCGCCGCCCTGCGCGGGTTCGACTCATACTACGCTCCCATGCCACTATGTAGAGCAGTGCACTCACACGGTCTAAACCGTTGTCGGTTCAATCGCGACCGTGCCCCGTAGACCCCAGCTGTGCGCCCCGGAAGGCTCGCACCATCCTGGCAGATTGCCCACCCGCACTGCATAAATCCCGACGCGCGGGCCGCGCGTGCATGGGAGGCGGGGCCAAGAAGGGCCGGGGCGGCGGGGATCCAAAGAGATCCCCCTCCGAGAGGGCCTTCGCGCAGGTCGGGGGCGCGGATCCCCTTCCCGCGCCGGGCGGCGGCAGCGCCCAGGACCGCATGAGGCGAGGAGCGGCGCTGCTCGCCCGCGGCAGGTTCGAGGAGTCGCTCGCCGAGTGCGACGAGGCCGTTCGGCTGGATCCCCGCGGCTGCAAGGCCCACGGGGTGCGCGGCGCCGCCCTGCGCAACCTGGGCCGCGTCGACGAGGCCCTTGCATCGTACGACGAGGCCGCGCGGCTAGAGCCCCGCGGCGCGCCGTGGCACATGGGGAGGGGCAGCGTCCTGCTGGATATGGGCAGGTACGGGGAGGCGCTTGCGGCGTACGGCGAGGGCGCGCGGCTCGGCCCCGGCATCTCGGCAGGCCACGAGGGGATGGGCAGGGCGCTGCTCGGCCTCGGGCGGTTCGAGGAGGCGCTCGCCGCGTTCGACGAGTCTGCGCGGCTGGATCCCAAGACTTTTGACAGCTACGAGGGGAGGGGCAGGGCGCTGCTCGGCCTCGGCAGGGCCGATGACGCGCTCGCCGCGTTCGACGAGGCCGTGCAGCGGGGTCCCCGCAGGCCGGCCTGCCACGAGGGGAGGGGCAGGGCGCTGCTCGGCCTCGGCAGGTCAAAGGGCGCGCTCGCGTCGTTCGACAGGGCCGCGCGCCTGGACCCGGGCAGCGCCGAGGCGCACGAGGGGCGCGGCCTGGCGCTGCTCGGCCTCGGCAGGCTGGAAGAGGCCCTTGCCGCGTGCAGGGAGGCGGCGCAGCTAGAGCCGGAAAGCGCCGCGATGCGAAAGGCGCTCGGCGCCGTGCTGCTCGACATGGGGCGCCTCAAGGGGGCGCTGTCCGAGATCAACAGGGCCGTGCGGCTCGAGCCCGGCGCCGCGGGCGCGCCGGCCCTCGTCCTGCGCGGCAGCATCCTTATGGCCATGTCTCGGTATGGCAGGGCCGCGCGCGACTTTAGGAGCGCCGCGAGGCTGGACCCGGGCAGCGCCGAGGCGCACGTGCGGCTCGGGGCGGCGTACGGGATGCTCGGCAGGCACAAGATGGCGATCGCATCGATAGGGAGTGGGATTCGCATCGACCCGAAGGACCCGCGCTCGCACGTGGCCCGCGGCAAGGCGCTGCTCTGGGCCGGCCGCGCCGGCAAGTCCCTTGCCGCGTTCGACGAGGCCGCGCGGCTGGATCCGCAAATGGCCGCCGCCCGCGAGGGGAGGGGGCAGGCGCTGCTCAAGGCAGGCAGGCGTAAGAGGGCGCTCGCCGCGTTCGACGAGGCGCTGCGGCTCGAGCCCCGCTCCTCGGCGGCCCACCTGGGCAGGGGCCACGCGCTGCTTGCGCTCGGCAGGCGCAAAAAGGCGGCCGCCGCGCTCAAGGAGGCGGCGCGGCTAGAGCCCCGCGGCGCGCCGGTGCAGCAGATAGTCGGCCGGACGCTGCTCGGGATGAACCGGCACAGGGGGGCGCTGGCCGCGTTCACAAGGGCCGCATCGCTCGAGCCCGGCTCGTGCGCCAACCACCTGGGCAGGGGCGAGGCGCTGCTTGCGCTCGGCAGGCGCGAAGAGGCGCTGGATGCTCTCAAGAGGGCCGCATCGCTCGATCCGGACAGTGCCGAGGCGCGGTTCCGGCTCGGCTCGGCCCTCTCCGATGCCGGGCGCCGCGAAGAGGCGCTTGCCGAGTTTGACGAGGCCGCGCGGATCGAGCCCCGCATCGCGATGGCCCACTATCGGCGCGGCATGGAGCTGATCGGCCTCGGCAGGCACAAAGAGGCGCTCGCCGCCCTAGACGAGGCGGCCCGACTCGAGCCCGGGGAGGTGAGCATCCGCATATCGCGCGCAACCGCGCTAGTCGGCCTCGGCAGGGTGCAGGATGCGCGGGGCGCCCTCGACGAGGCGGCACGGATCGATCCTGGCAACGATGAGATAGCCAGGACGCGCAGGGAGCTGGACAGGATTGCGGACGGGCGGTAGGGGCTGCAGGGGCGGCAGCATGCCGCGGCCACTGTGCGCCGCGTCGGGTCGTGGCGGGGAGCAAAGCGGGCCGCGGGCGGCACGCGGCCGCATGCCGGCCCCCCCCCCTCCCCCTTGCGCCGCGCCAGGCCCGATGCGCGGGCGGGCCGGCGCCGCGCAGCCGTCCCCTCCCCCCTCTCCCCGCCGCACTGTCCGCGGCACCCCCGAAGTACGACGGATTCATACCGTATGACTAAGTGAAAAATACAACAGTTAAATACAACTACATGGGCGCCCCTGCGTGGGCAGGGACAGGTACAGGTATCCGATCACGTCGCACATGATCAAGCAGGGCCTGCACGACGCGATCGTGAGGGCCGCCGAGAACAAGAGCGAATCGGGCG
This sequence comes from Cenarchaeum sp., assembly GCA_965242695.1. Lineage (GTDB taxonomy): Archaea > Thermoproteota > Nitrososphaeria > Nitrososphaerales > Nitrosopumilaceae > Cenarchaeum. Next base: position 1,212,689 of record CBDESU010000001.1, read on the forward strand.
GCACGAACCCGCGCATCAAGAGGAGCATAGTCATCGAATCGATGTCGGTCGCCGAAATGATCATGAAGGATGCGATCGAGGAGTACCGGAGGCGCAGGGGCGGCGACAAGCCCGTGGACGTGTTCGTAGAGGATGTCGGGGCCGAGGCGTCGGTTCCCCAGGCGCGCATCGATGCGGCGATGCAGGTCCGGATGACCCTAGCCGCCTTCAGGGACGCGGCAGTCCAGTGCAGGATGCGCCCCATGGTGGAGCTGCTCGACAGCGAGGACGGCTCGCGGGGCGTAAAGTCCATGGCCGACCAGCGGCACGGCTACATCCACTCGTTCTCGAGGGATCCCGCCGACGACGGCGCCGCATGCAGGACGGTCGACGCGATGCTCGTCGCCGCGTTCGACGGACGCCCTGCAGAGATGGCCGCAACCCGGCTCATAGAGGGCATCCACATGGAGGCGGCGGGGCGCATCGAAGAGGCCATGGCCGCGCACCGGGCGGCCCTGGAGGTATGCCGCGACTACCTGGCAGGCGGTGGGAGGGAGGCCTGGGCGCACCTCTGCGCCGGCCATGCGCTGTCCCACCTGGGGCGCGATGACGAGTCCGAGGCGGCGTTCCACAGGGCCGTTCGGGCGGATCCGAGCGGCCCCGGCGCGCACCTGCAGCTCGGCCACCTGGCGCTGCTCGGCGGCAGGTATCATGATGCCGACAGGATGTATTCGAGGGCCATCGAGCTGGACCCGTCGTATTCCCCGGCGCGCGTGTTCAGGGGGCATGCGCGGCTCATGGTCAAGGGATCCGACGGCAGGCTCGCGCTGCTGGAGTACGACCTGGGGCTCGCGCTGGATCCCCACGACATATCGGGGCACGTTGGGCGGGGGCTGTCGCTTGCCAGGCGCGGCCTGCACGGCGAGGCCGCCGCGCACTTTGAGAGGGCGATAGGCATCGACCCCGACGACGCCGCCTCGTACGTGGCCCTCGGCCACGCAAGGGCCGCAGAGGGCAGGGATGCCGAGGCCGGCGATGCGTACGGAAAGGCGATAGAGGTCGGCTCCGGGACCGCGGCATGGTTTGCCCTGTCAAGCGTCAGGATCGACCGGGCGGCCCGCATGAGGCACAGGCTGGGAGGCGTGTCGGCGCACCTTGGAATGGCAGGCGTCCTTTTCAGGGCCGGCCGCCACGAGGAGGCGCTGAAGCACTACAGGGAGGCGGCAGCCCTCGACGGCGGCAGCGCCGGCGCGCATGCAGGCGCTGGAAGGATGCTGAGCATTCTCGGGCAGTGGGAGGAGGCCGTCCCGGCGTACCGCGAGGCGATAGGGATCGATCCGCGCAACGCGGAGGCGCGGCGGGGGCTGGCCGACTCGCTCTCAAAGTCGGGGCGGTTCGAGGAGGCCGTCCCGGCGTACCGCGAGGCGATAGGGATCGATCCGCGCAACGCGGAGGCGCGGCGGGGGCTGGCCGACTCGCTCTCAAAGTCGGGGCGGTTCGAGGAGGCCGTCCCGGCGTACCGCGAGGCGATAGGGATCGATCCGCGCAACGCGGAGGCGCGGCGGGGGCTGGCCGACTCGCTCTCAAAGTCGGGGCGGTTCGAGGAGGCCGTCCCGGCGTACCGCGAGGCGATAGGGATCGATCCGCGCAACGCGGAGGCGCGGCGGGGGCTGGCCGACTCGCTCTCAAAGTCGGGGCGGTTCGAGGAGGCCGTCCCGGCGTACCGCGAGGCGATAGGGATCGATCCGCGCAACGCGGAGGCGCGGCGGGGGCTGGCCGACTCGCTCTCAAAGTCGGGGCGGTTCGAGGAGGCCGTCCCGGCGTACCGCGAGGCGATAGGGATCGATCCGCGCAACGCGGAGGCGCGGCGGGGGCTGGCCGACTCGCTCTCAAAGTCGGGGCGGTTCGAGGAGGCCGTCCCGGCGTACCGCGAGGCGATAGGGATTGATCCGCGCAACGCGGAGGCGCGGCGGGGGCTGGCCGACTCGCTCTCAAAGTCGGGGCGGTTCGAGGAGGCCGTCCCGGCGTACCGCGAGGCGATAGGGATCGATCCGCGCAACGCGGAGGCGCGGCGGGGGCTGGCCCACGCGCTGTCCATGACGGGCAGGAGTGCAGAGGCGCGGCGGGAATACGAGCGCGCCGCGGCGCTCGATCCCGCGGAGCGAGATCGCGCCAGGAGACCCAACGATTGGGGCGCATAGCGCCGCAAGCGAGTGACACGCGCGCCGGTGTAGATCACATCCTCGTGCAACGTGGCAAAAAAAACGCCCCGGTTTTGGCGCTTGTCAGCCCCCCCTCCCTCCCAGAGACCACGCAGTTAATCTTTGCCCAAAAACCGATTAAATTGGAAGCCTTATCCCAGGTGCCCGAAGTGGGGACAGTGCCAGACTAAAAAACATCAGATGATTCCAATGCATCTAGCAGGATCGGCGGGTCACCATCTCAATGTACTCGCGTTCAAAGTCCTTGAAGTTGTCCACCATGATCTGCTTGTTCATAGCCTCATCTATGTTGCTCCTGATGCGCTTGTCCAAGCTCTGATCTATGCGCCTGTTTATGCTCTCGTCAAGGCTCCGATCTATGCGCCTGTTTATGCTCTCGTCAAGGCTCCGATCTATGCGCCTGTTTATGCTCTCGTCAAGCTTCCGGTCAAAATACTCGGCAATGGTCTCCCCCGTGCGCCGCTCATAGTCCACCCGGGACCGCTCTATATAGTCCTCGCGGCCGTCCTCGGGCATGTTTTTGAGCCATCCCTCGTACCACTCTAGCCACTCCGTGTCGTTCCTAGCCTTTGCATCAATGCAGAGGATCTCGAGGAAGAAGTCAAACGGCACGTCGCACCTCTGCGCCTGCCTCGCCGCCGGCTGCCCCGCAGCGTCCTTTCGCCGCACGGCGGGGCCGCTGCCGCCGGGCGGCGGCTCCTGCCTTGTCACGCTCATCAAACCGCGGCCGCAGGGGTGCCATATAAGTATACATATAGGGCGTAGATCGTGCAGGCAGGGCGGTCCGGCGCGGGCAGGCGCGGCGATGCCCCGCCAGGCCAGGCGGGCCCCTGCACACCGACTTCATCGGTCTCGTCGCCGGGACGGAAGGCGTTGCATGGCTCAGGGCGAACAGGGTTCGCCACGCCCGGCATGGCCATGCGGCTCGATCCCGACGCGGCCATACCCGCACGGGAAGGGACGCTGGCCTAGCGCCGCAGGCAGGAGCGGCCGCAACATCCCGTGCATGTGGCCCGGCTGGAAGCTGCGGCCGCGCCCCTCCGACGCCGTCTTCGCCCCGAATTCGTAAAAAAACGCCCCGGTTTTGGCGCTTGTCAGCCCCCCCCCCCCTCCCAGAGACCATGCAGCTAATTCTTTGCCCAAAAGCCGATTAAATTGGAAGGCTTGGTCCAGGGGCCCAAAGCGGGGACACGTCTGGCCAAAAGACATCAGACGATTCCAGTGCATCTAGCAGGATCGGCGGATCGCCATCCCTATGTACTCGCGTTCAAAGTCCCTAAAGTTGTCCACCATGATCTGCTTGTTCATAGCCTTCTCGATGTTGCTCCTGGCGCACTCGTCCAAGCTCCGATCTATGCGCCTGTTTATGCTCTCGTCAAGCTCACGGTCAAAGTACTCGGCAATGGTCTCCCCCGTGCGCCTCTCGTAGTCCACCCTAGACCGCTCTATGTAGTCCTCGCGGCCGTCCTCGGGCATGTTTTTGAGCCATCCCTCGTACCACTCCAGCCACTCCGTGTCGTTCCTAGCCTTTGCATCAATGCAGAGGATCTCGAGGAAGAAGTCAAACGGCACGTCGCACCTCTGCGCCTGCCTCGCCGCCGGCCGCCCCGCAGCGTCCTTTCGCCGCAAGGCGGGGCCGCTGCCGCCGGGCGGCGGCTCTTGCCTTGTCACGCTCATCAAACCGCGGCCGCAGGTGGGCCATATAAGTATACTTGGGGGGCGGCGATCGCGCAGGCAGAGCGGTCAGCGCTGGCAGGCGCGGCAATGCCCCGCCAGGCCAGGCGGGTCCCTGCGCACCAACTTCATCGGTCTCGTCGCCGGGACGGAAGGCGTCGCACGGCTCGGGTCGAACAGGGTTCGCCGTGCTCGGCACGGCCATGCGCCTCGATCCCGACGCGGCCATACCTGCACGGGAAGGGACGCTGCGCCTAGCGCCGCAGGCAGGAGCGGCCGCAACATCCCGGGCATGCGGCCAGGCTGGAAGCTGCGGCCGCGCCCCTCCGACGCCGTCTTCGCCCCGAATTCCCCTGGCCCCTGTGTAGTGCATGCCAGAATGCAGGCAGGTACGGCGCGCCTCGATTCCATGCCGCTGAAAAATAGCGGATCGGAAGCCGCGCCCCCGCCACGCCCCGCGCTGCGCTGTTGGGCCCTCGAAGCGCCTCCGGCAATGCACCGCCCACACGGCTGTTTTTCCCCCGCACGCCGCTACGACGCCCAGCATCATGCCGGCGGCGGTCGTCGCGCCCCAGGCATCCACAGCCCTCCGGCCTTCCCGCACTTCCAGAACACGAGAAAGTACGAGTGGTTCTTTCTCGCATGCACCTGCCTTACCATCCTGCTCACGCCCGGCCGGTTCCGCCGGACAACCACGAACATGTCCTCGGCGACGAGGCCCATTTTTTCATAGATTTTCACATGCTCCACGTGCGTGAATCGCTGTCTGTTGGCGCACACCTCGTCCTAGCACTTTACGATGAATACGCCGTTGTCCCGCAACACCCTCCACGCCTCGGCCCCCGCCTCGTCGTACAGGTCGATCACCGCCTGGTGGTACTTTGAGCAGGTCTGGCATCCCGAGCCGTTGTTTCTGTAGTGCCGCTCAAACGCCGCGTGGGTTGCGTGCGCCGTCCCGCCGGGCGAGTGCATGTACGGCGGATCAAGGACGACGCAGTCCACCTCCCCGTCCCCGTATGGAAGGCAGCGGCAGTCGGTGCCGGTAGATATGTCCGTGGCCTTGACATTGTACAGGCCGCGCGGGACGTTCTTCCAGAATACGCCCTTCCCGTACGTCACGTCGGCCACGGTGCAGCCCGGCCTTACGTAGAGCCGCAGTATGTCGGGAAACACAACGTCGTTGCCGTCGGTGCTTGCGCTGAGCACAAGATCGTTGGAGGGCCTCCCGTTTCTGACGACGCGCCTTCGCCTGGCCGCTCCGCCCCGCGCCGCATCGGTGCCGCCGCCCCCCGAGCCTGCCGGCGCCGACGGGCCCAGTTGCGGGCGACGCAAAGAGGCCGCATGCCGCGCCCGCGGCGCCGCATGAGCCGCCCTGCCCTTGGCTTCACGGCGGTTCTGCGGCGCCTTCATGCGGCCGCACCCGCCGCGGGCCGCATCATATTGCTTGGGCGCGAGATCCATGATGCCGGCTCCACTCGGCCGGCGTTCGGCGCCAAGCTAAGGGGCGCGGCACAAGGCCGGCCAGGGCGCGCCAGATCGGCGGCGCGCGTGGTGACTCCGCCAAGTCGGCACCGTCGTAGTTTGGTTCCCGCCGGCCGGCCCGCGCACATAAATCCCGCATGCACGGCCCGCGCGCGTGGGCATCCTCGGAGGCGGCGGCGGAAAAGAGTCCCGCGTGCATGCGGCCAGGGGCGACGAGGCCATGGAAAGGGACGCGTATGCAGAGTGGGTTATAGCCCGTGACTCGGCGGCACATGCAGATGGCGACGAGGCCATGGAAAGGGACGCGTATGCAGAGGCCCTCGAGTCCTACGACGAGGCCGTGAGGCTGGATCCCGGCAGCACCTACCTTCACGTGAGGCGCGGAGACGCCCTGGCCGCGCTAGACCGCGACAAAAAGGCCCTCGAATCCTACGACGAGGCCGTGAGGCTGGATCCAAAGGGCGCCGACGGGCACGGGAGGCGAGGCGAGGTACTGACGTACCTAGACCGCCACGACGAGGCCGTCGCGGCGCACGACGAGGCCGTCAGGCTAGAGCCGAGGAACGCCGACAGGCACGACATGCGCTGCAGCGCCCTGTGCAAGGCCGACCGCCTTGACGAGGCGCTCGCCGCGATCGCCAAGGCCGTGCGGCTGGATCCAAAGAGGGCAGAGTTCCGCGTAGGGCGGGGCGAGATACTCGCCCAGCTCGGCCGCGCCGACGAGGCGCGCGCCGCGCTCAAAGAGGCGGTGCGGCTCAAGCCGGAGGACGCGGACATCCACGGGAGCATGGGCAGGGCGCTCGGTTACCTCTGCCTCTACGAAGAGGCCCTCGCCGCATACGACGAGGCCGCGCGGCTCGATCCAAAGGATGTCGGCGCGCACGTGGGGCGGGCCCTGTCGCTGCATCGCATGGGCCGCCACAGGGAGGCCCTTGCGTCGGTCGACACGGCAGTCGGCCTGGACAGGCACGACCCGGGCGCCCGCTCGCTGAGGAGGGAAATTCGCAAGAAACTGGGGTAGTCCAACCTGGGCGGCGCGCAGATGGCAGGCCGCATCAAAAGGATGGCGGCCGGTCGGTAAGCGGCCGCAGGCGCAGGGCGCACAAGGAGGTCCTGCGCCCCTGCATTTCGGGTCGGATCGGGCCCCGGCCGCACACTGCTCCGCATCCCAGCCTTGTATTGAGTGCGGACTGGCCGCACGGCGGGGCGGACAGTTCGCTGCCCGTTCCGCAGGCGGCCCGTCCCTAGCCCCGGACTCCACGGCGCGCACACTGCCGGCCCCGAGTCCATGTCCACGGGGCCCTGTGATCCTCGCGCAACTGCTTTTTTGCCGCCTTTTCCCTATCCTCGTCTTGCGCGCCGCCGTTGGCAGGCCCCTGTCGCCATCCTCAAGATCTTCGATCCGGCACTGGCCCCCAACGATCGGCCAGGCAACCCACGATCGGCCAGAAGGCGCGGCACCGCCCGCACTTGCCGCCGCTGGCGGCCGAAAGCCCCGCCCCATTCACGCCGCGCGTGGATCGCTCGATCGACGAATGCATCGCTCGTGCTCCTGCCCGTTCTCTCCGCGCGGCGCCGCCCGCAGCGCCCGCCATGCGCGTCCGTCGGTTCCACAGGCGGATGCCGCCAGAGACCCGAATGTCGGCATTCACGCTGCTATATAAGCAAGATATTTTTATATACCTCGCGCCATGCCCCCCGCTAGGGACTTGCGAGTCGGCAGGACCCGAGGGGCGGCGGCACCTGCGCATCTTGGCGCAACCGTCGCCCCGCTATCTTGGGACCGGGTAGTTCTTGATGCCGAACCCGTTCACCCTGCCCCCGATGCTCCACATGCAGGCCTCGAGGCCGGCGTACCAGCTCGCGAACAGCGGATCGCCGTAGCATCGCTTGTGGATCACGTACGCGGCGACGTCGGCCCCCTGTATGAGCGGCTCTCGGCGCGAGTCCTTGAATATGACATCCTCCATGACCCTGCTCCTGTACCTTCCGCGCCTCCCGATCCCCGCGTTTACCGCAGCGAGTGCATCCCTGGTTCCCGCCTCGTTTGGCCCGCCGCTCGAATCCGAGACGATCAGGCCCAGATCCCTGCCGCCCCAGTGGGCCAGGTACGCCTCGAATCGCTCCGCCAAGAGCCTCCACGCAAGCGTCCTTGTGCGCGGTCCGTCAAAGCCGCCGTGCAGCGGGTTCTTCCACACTACGACGCTGGCAAGCGATGCTCCAGATCCGGCTGTCGCGCCCGCCGTCCTTGAAAAGGCCTCTTTCTTTTTCCCAAGGTCGAGGCCGCGGCCGGCCCCCGAAAAGTGGCCCCTGTTGTTCCACATGTCGTACGCATGCAGCTCCTTGCCACGGGGATTCGATCCCGCAAAGATATCCCGCTTGGCATCGTCGATCGCATCCCTTGCGCCGCCTATGCCGTACTCGTGCACTACAAGGCCGCTCTGTATGTGCACGCTGACGCCGCCCGCGCCGGTGCGGTGCGGGTGCGTGTTCCCAGAGTCGTCGACAAACATGGCATACATGGGCGGCCCTCCCATAGTCCACATAAGACCGTACCCCGAATACGCTTGCGGAACCAGCTGCCGGCAATCCGCGCCAAGAACGGCCGCGATCCGTGCCGGTGCGCCGTGTGGACGGGCCGCGGCGCCCGGGCCGCCGGATGCGATCGTCCGGACCATCCAGATTCCGCGGCCGTCCATGCGCCGCCGCTGGCCATACGGCAGAGGCAGGCCGGCCGGCCGCACCGCATAAATCCCGCGCGCGCGGCGCGCCTGCATGGGCGGTCCCGGGGGCGGCGAGGGCGGGGCCGAGGATGCCGCCGAGCCCGGCGGCAGTGCCGCGCAGCCGGACAAGGCGGCGGGCCAGGCATCCGTGGAGCGCGGCGCCGGCCTGTACAAGATCGGCCGGTACGAAGAGGCCCTCGAGTCGTACGACGAGGGCATCCGGCTGGACCCCGGCAATGCAAGGGGGCACTTGGGGCGCGGGTCGGCCCTGTACAGGCTCGGCCGGTACGAAGAGGCCCTCGAGTCGTACGACGAGGGCATCCGGCTGGACCCCGGCAATGCAAGGGGGCACTTGGGGCGCGGGTCGGCCCTGTACAGGCTCGGCCGGTACAGGGAGGCGCTCGCGGCGTGCAGCAGGGCCGTGCGGCTGGACGGATCCGTCCCCGAGTTCCGCGCCATGCGCGGCGAGGCCCTCTTGGCCCTTTCCCGGCCCGGCAGGGCCGCGCGCGACCTCAGGGCGGCGGCCAGGTCGCTGCCGGACAACGCGGGGCTGCACATGGGCCTGGGGACGGCGTATGCGATGGCAGGGCGCTATCGAAGGGCGATCGCGGCGTTCGGCAGGGCCGCGCGGCTCGATCCGGCCGATCCGCATGCGCGCGCGGCGCGCGCCCAGGCGCTGCTCGAGTCGGGGCGCGCCGGCGAGGCCCTTGCCGAGTACGACAGGGCGCTGCGGCTGGACGAAAAGTTCGCCATCGCGCATGCCGGAAGGGGCGGCGCGCTGATCGCGTCCGGAAGGTTCGAGGAGGCGGCGGCCGCATGCGAGAGGGCCGCGCGGCTCGAGCCCCGCATGGCAGGCGCGCACGCGGCAAGGGGCGATGCGCTGATTGCGCTCGGGCGCGCCGCGGATGCGCTCGCCGCGTACGACGGGGCCGTGCGGGCCGGCCCCGGCATTGCCGAGGCCCACGCGTCAAGGGGGAGGGCGCTGGTGCTTCTCGGCAGGCACGCCGAGGCGCTCGCCGCATGCGACGAGGCGGTGCGGCTCGATCCGGGGTCGGCCGACTCTTATTTTGGAAGGGGCGAGGCGCTGGCTGCGCTCGGCCGCCCCGCGGATGCGCTCGCTGCGCTCGGCATGGCCGCGTCCCTGGACGACGGCATTGCGATGGTCCACAAGAAGCGCGGCGACATCCTCGTCGGGCTCGGCCGCCCCGCCGAGGCGCTCGCCGCCCTGGACAAGGCCGCATCCCTGGAGCCGGGCGCCTGGACCGTCCACCTTGCGCGCGGCGATGCGCTCCGCATGCTCGGCCGCGCCGCGGATGCGCTCGCCGCGTACGACAAGGCGGCATCCCTGCAGCCGAACGCCTGGATGGTGCACCATGCGCGCGGCGATGCGCTCCTGGACACGGAGCGGCCCGGCGAGGCGCTCGTCGCGTTCGACGAGGCGGTGCGGCTCGAGCCCAGATCCGCGCCGCCGCACTGCAGGCGCGGCGCAGCGCTCGCAGCCCTGGGCAGGCACGCCGATGCGCTCGCCGCGTACGACGCGGCGGCCGGGATCGATCCCAAGTCGGGCCGCGCCGCCTGCGGCCGCGCCGCGGCCCTTGCCGAGATGGGCCGAGCCGGGGAGGCCGTCGCCGCGTGCAACGAGGCGGTGCGGCTCGAGCCCCGCGACAGGGCCGTGGCCGAGGCCTGCGAAAGGGTGCGGCGCACGGTGGCCGGGGCATAGGCGGGGAGCATGCAGGCGCCCGCGGGGACGGGCGGCGCCCGCGGGCCGGCGCTTCCGGCAGGGTCAATCCCGCGCGACATAAATCCCGCCCGGCGGGGCCGCGCCCGTGTGCGGCTCAGAGGGGCGCGGCGGCGGTGCCGCGGCGCGCAGTCCGGTGGACAGGGGCGACAGTGCGCTGGAAGGGGGCAGGGCCGAGGAGGCGCTCGAGGCGTACGACGAGGCGGTCCGGCTGGATCCAAAGAGCTCGGCAGGGCACGCCGGCCGCAGCGCGGCGCTGCTCATGCTCGATCGCAGCGAGGAGGCGCTGGCCGCGTACGAAGAGGCCGCGAGGCTGGATCCGAACCCCGACGTCCACGAGGGGCGCGCCATGATGCTGGCCCTGGCGGGCCGCCACGAGGAGGCGCTCGCATCGTTTGACGAGGCGGTGCGGCGGGATCCGGAGAATCCCGACGTCCACGAGGGGCGCGGCACGGTGCTGCACGAGATGAATCGCCACAGGGAGGCCTTGGCCGCGTTCGACACGGCGGTCGGCCTCGATCGGGGCAGCCATGCGGCCCGCCTCGGGCGCGGGATCGTGCTCGTGGCCATGTCGCGGCCAGGCAGGGCGCTGCGGGACTTCAAGGCCGCGGCCGCGGCCAGGCCAGGCAGCGCCGAAGCACACGTGTGGATCGGGCTGGCGCACGGGCGTCGCGGCCGCGTCAAAAAGGCCATCGCCGCGCTCGGCAGGGCGGCGCGCATCGAGCCCCGCAATCCCGACATCAGAATTGCGCTGGGCCAGGCGCTGTTCGACGGCGACCGCGCCGGCGAGGCCCTTGCCGAGTACGACAAGGCGCTGCGGATCGACGACTCCCTGGTGCCGGCCCACGAGGAAAGGGGCTTTGCGCTGATCGACCTGGGCAGGAACAAGGGGGCGCTGGCCGCCTTCGACATGGCCGTGCGGCTCGAGCCCGGCAGGGCCATGGCCCACATGGGAAGGGGCATTGCGTTTTCCAGGGCAGGCAGGGTCAAGGGGGCGCTGGCCGCCCTAAACAGGGCCGTGCGGCTGGATCCCGGCCTGGCCCAGGCCCATGCCGAAAGGGGATCCGCGCTGCTCAGGATGGGCAGGAAGAAGGGGGCGCTGGCCGCCCTAAACAGGGCCGTGCGGCTGGATCCCGGCGATGCGGACGCGCGCTGGATGCGCGGCGAGGCGCTCGGCGCGCTCGGCCGCCACAAGCGGGCGCTCGCCGAGATCGACAGGGCAGAGTCGCTCGATCCCGGGTCCGCGGACGTGCACCATGCGCGGGGAATCATCCTCAGGGGCATGGACAGGTCAAACGAGGCGCTTGCCGCGTTCGACGAGGCGTTGCGGATCAATCCCGGCAGCGGGCAGGCACACTGCGAGCGCGGCAGGGTCCTCGTCGACCTTCGCAGGGATGCAGAGGCGCTTGCCGCGTTCGACGAGGCGGCGCGGATCGAGCCCGACTCTGGGCAGGTCGCCGGAGGGCGCGCCATGGCCCTTGCCGACCTGGGCAGGTTCGGCGAGGCGCTGGCCGAGGCCGAAAGGGCCGCAAGGATCGAGCCGCACGACGAGGACATTGCGGTGATACTCGACACGCTGCGGCAGGTTCCCGCATCCGCCCTGCGCGGCCGCCGCAGGGGCGGGCGCCGGGGCTAGGCGGCGCATCTGTGCGAACGATCCTGGCGGCGGCGCGCACAGAGCCCTGCGGAGCGCATGCCCGGGCCGCAGGGCGCGCTGGATAACCTGCAGGCATGGCCGCCCGGCTGGCGGCAGGGCGCGCGCGGCCGGTCTCTCCCCCCTTCCGGTCGCCCCGCAGGAGCGGCGGGCGCGGCCCGATCACGCCCGCGCTAGCCCGCGCTAGCCCGCGCGCGCCAACCGCGCGGCATCTTCGAGCTCGGCGCGCGCCCCCCTGCCGTCGCCCATGATGCGCAGCGTGTTGGCGCGCAGCACGTGCCAGGCAGGCTTGTCCGGCTCGGCCCGAACCGCCTCGTCGCATGCGGCAAGGGTCTCGTCGTGGCGTCCGAGCAGGCGCAGCGCAATGCAGCGCCCCGCGTGGCTGGCAGCCTTGTTGGGATCCAGGCGGACGGCCTCGTCGAACGCGGCAAGGGCATCGCCCCTGCGATCAAGTGCGATCAGCACGTATCCGCGCGCCTCGTGCGCGGCGACACTCCTCGGCTTCAGCCGGACGGCCTCGTCCATCGCAGCGAGGGCATCGTCGTGGCGGCCCAGGTAGAACAGCGTCCGGCCGCGCGCCTCGTGCACGCCCGAGACGCGCGAATCGAGGCGGATCGACTCGTCAAGCGATGCGAGGGCATCGTCGTGGCGGCCCAGGTAGAACAGAATCTTGCCGCACCCCTCGCGCCAGTCCGACGAGTCCGGATCCAGACAGACGGCCTCGTCCATCGCAGCGAGGGCATCGGAGTGGCGGCCCATGGCGAACAGCGCCTCGCCGCGCCCCGCGTGGCCGTGGGGCATGCCCCGCTCCAGCCGGACCGCCTCGTCGAACGCGGCGAGCGCCTCGTCGTGGCGGCCCAGGGCCAGCAGCGCCCTTCCGCGCCCCTCGTGCCCGATCCATCCCCCGGAATGCAGCCGGACCGCCTCGTCGAACGCGGCGAGCGCGTCGGCATCGCGGCCCAGGCCCAGCAGCGCCCTTCCGCGCCCCGCGCGCGCCACGGCGTGGCCCGGCTTCAGCCGGGCCGCCTCGTCGAACGCGGCGAGCGCGTCGGCGTGGCGGCCAAGGTACAGCAGGGAGCTTCCGCGCCCACTGTGCGGCTCGGCGCGGGCGGGGTCCAGCCGGACGGCCTCGTCGAACGCGGCGAGCGCGTCGGCGTGGCGATCAAGGCTGCGCAGTATCCATCCGCGCTCTCTGTGCCCAGAGGCGGTGCCCGGCTCCAGGCGGATCGCCTCGTCGATCGCCGCAAGCGCGTCTGCATCGCGGCCAAGCGCCGACAGGGCCACGGCGCGCCCCTCGCGCGCCCCAGCGCGGCCCGGCTCCAGGCGGGCCGCCTCGTCGAACGCGGCGAGCGCGTCGGCGTGGCGGCCAAGGTGGCGGAGGGCCCAGCCGCGCCCCTCGTGCCTGGTGTGCACCCCCGCATCAAGGCCTATGGCCTCGTCGAACGCGGCGAGTGCCTCGGCATCGCGGCTCAGATAGAGCAGGGCCCTGCCGCGTCCGGCGTGGAACTGGGCATCCCTCGGGTCTAGCCGGACTGCCTCGTCGAACGCGGCGAGGGCATCGGCGTGGCGGCCAAGGGCAAGCAGCGCCATGCCGCGCCCCGTGCGGCCGGCGGCGTCGCCGGCATCCGTGCGGACGGCCTCTTCGAACGCGGCGAGCGCGTCGGCATATGCGCCCCTTTTGAGCGCCTCGCGCCCCCTGTCGGCGGGTCCGCCGCGCGGCGCGCCGTCTTCGCCCTCCGCCGCGCCGCCCATGCGCGCGGGCCGGGCGGGCGGAATTTATGCCGTGCGGCAAGGGGCTTGCAGTGCGGCATCGGCCCGGCGGGCGGCAGCCAAGGGGCGGGCACCGCGGCCGGATGCGCCGCCCGGCAGGCGCGGGAGCGGGCACCGGCCGCGTGCAAAGGGCGGCGGATCTCCAGGCGGCCCCCGCCCCTCCCTCTCTCTCTCCCCCCCTCCCCAGCCGCATCGCAGGCGAGGCGGACGGGCGGCGCCCCGCCCCGCCCCGCCCCCCGTGCAAGAGGGAGCACGCATCGGCGCAGCTTAAATCAGGAGCGCGCTGGCGGCCCGCATGGAAAGATCGGGTGTGGGAGGCGGCGCCCGGAACGGACGGGAGGATGGATCCGGCGCCGATGCGGGCGGCGCGGGAGTGGACAAGGATCCCGCAATCGTAAAGGCCTACATGGCCCGCGCCCTGGCAGAGCTGCACTGCGGGCTGATCGAGGACGCCCTCAAGTCGTACGCCACGGCGTCGCGGCTGGGCGGCCCGGGCCACAAGGCCTACGCCCTGCACGGGACCCTCCTCATGGACCTCGGGCGGCACGCCGAGGCGGCGCGCGTGTTCGAGGACGCCGCCGCGGCCGACCCGGGCAGCGCCAACTGGCTCGTGATGCGTGCGAATGCATGCGCACGGCTCGGCCGCGCCGATGATGCGCTCGACTCGCTCCGCCGCGCTGCGCGCATCGAGCCGCGCCACACGGGTGCGCGCACGGGATACGCCACCGCGCTGAGGGAGGCGGGGCGCTACGACGAGGCCCTCGCCGAGTACGTCGAGGCGGCGCGGATCGATGCAGCGGGCCCCGCTCCCCGCATCGGCATGGGCCGCATCCACCTCAAGGCCGGGCGGCACGCCGAGGCGATCGCCTCCTTTGACGAGGCAGTCCGGCTGGATCCCAAGCTGCCCGAGGCGCATGCATGGAAGGGCCAGGCGCTGGTTGCGGACGGGAGGAACGAGGATGCGATCGCCGCCCTTGACGAGGCCCTCCGGCTCGATCCCGGAATGGGGGCGGCCTACACGTGGAAGGGCCACGCGCTCCTCGCCGGCGGCAGGGCCGAAGAGGCCGCGGATGTGTTCAGGAAGGCCATAGATATCAGCGAGGGCCGCGAGGCGGCGCCCGGCGGCGGAGGCGGCGAGGGAGTGGGAGGGGCGGGCGGCGGGCCAGAAGAGACCCCGCAGGCGGGCGGCATCGGCGTGGCCGCCGCAACCCGCGGAAGGCATGGGCGCGGCATCGGCGGGGCCATCGCGGCCGTGAAAAGGCTCGCAGGGCTCGAGCGCGGCGCGCAGGGGCGCCGCCCCGCCGGAGCGGATCCCGCGGCGGGTGCAGGGGGCCGGCGGGACGGGGGCAGGGTCGCGGACCTCGTCGATGCCGGCCACGGGATGATCCTTGCCAAAATGTACGCAGGGGCGTACGAGGCGTTCGACGAGGCGGCGCGGCTGGAGCCCGAGAACGGCGCAGCGCACACCGGAAAGGGCCTGGCGCAGCTCGCCGCGGGCAGGCGCAGGGAGTCGCTCGACGCGTTCGACGAGGCGGCGCGGCTGGAGCCCGGAAACGTCGCGGTGCATGTCGGAAGGACGTACGCGCTGCGGGCGCGCGGCAGGCACAGGGAGGCGCTGGCCGCGGCAAAGGCCGCGCTGCGGCTGGATCCCAAGAACATTGCGGCCCGGATAGGAAAGGGCTACGCGCTGCTGGAAACGGGCGCGCCGGACAAGGCGCTTGCCGCGTTCGACAGGGCGGTCCGGCTCGACCCGGGCGAGGCCGCGGCCCACGCCGGGAGGGGCGAGGCGCTGCGCGTACAGGGCGACCGCAAGGAGTCGCTTGCCGCGTATGCCGAGGCGGTGCGGCTCGCGCCGGGGGATGCGGCCTCGCACGTCGGGATGGGCAACTCGCTGCGCGAGGCGGGCAGGCACGACGAGGCGCTGGCCGCGCTAGACAGGGCCCTGTCCATCGAGCCTGGCAGCGCAAGCGCCCACATCGGGCGAGGCGACATCCTTTGGGAGACCAAGCTCAACTCCGAGGCGCTGGCCGAGTACGAAGAGGCGGCACGGCTCGACCCCGAATCAGCCCACGCCCACAGCCGGCGCGGCTCCGCCCTTGCAGACATGGGCCGCACGTCCGAGGCGCTCGACGCGTACGAGGAGGCGGTGCGGCTGCATCCCGACGGCGAGGACGTCAGGACCCGCGACATGCTGCGGCGCACGGTCGGCAGGGCCGGCAGCGGGAGCGCCTAGCGGATGCGGGCCGGCCGGCGCGGCGGCGGCTGAGGGCGCGCGGGGGGAGGGGCCGCATTGCGGCGGCATCCGCACACACGGCGCCCCCGTGGCTCTCAGATCCCCCCCCCCATTCCGATCGCCGACACTCCACGGAGGCTCTCGCCACCTCCGCGATCCGCCGCGGCCCCGGGCCCTCGGCAGCCCGCCCCGTCAAGCCCGGCGGCCGGCCCGCGCGGTAGATTCCCGACGGCGAGGGATCTAGTGCGGCAAAAGGCACAAATAGCCTGGCCGCGGCGGCTGCACGTTGGCGCAAGAGGTCGAGCAGGAGCGCAGGCAGGCGGCGCCGGACGGCGGGAGTTCGGCGGCCCTGCACGGGCAGGAGCAGGATATCGAGGATGCGACCTGGCACATCGATCCAGACCTGGTCGACGCCTACGTGTCGGCCCCGCTCGTGGAGACCGTCCACAGCATACTGGCCTGGCACGACCCAAGGTACGACACAAGGGTCATATCCGTGGGGATCAGGCACGGCGGGTACCGGAGGGCCCTTGAGAATCTGCTAAAGGAGCCTCCCCCGCGCCACCCGATGGGGGCACGCGTTATCGACTACCGCGCGCGCATGCTCGAGCGCCTCGGCAGGTACGAGCAGGCCGAGGCGCTGTACCGCGACGTGGCAGAGGAGATACCCCGGAGTCCGGAGGCTCGCCTCGACATGGCAAGGGTGCTAGAGCACCTCGGCCGCCCCGACGAGTCCGCCAAGGAGCTCGCCTGCGCAGGCAGTGTCGATCCCGACTACCGCAGGGCGTTCGAGATGGGCATGCATCCGGATCCGCGCCAGCTGGATCCCGCCGCCGTCCCGCTCCGCCTGATCGTTCCAATGTCGGTGATCTCGGCGGCCGGGATTGTGCGCTCGAGGGCAGAGCTTTCCGCAGCATCGCTGCTCGTGCAGGCCGAGTGCGGGCTGGACCTGTACCCCCCGGCAGGATCGCGGCTGCCCGGCTGCGCCGGGCTCGGCGCCGACATGGAGAGGTTTTACCACCTTGTAGTGGAGGATGTTATGCCGCACTGCGGGGGCGACGAGCGGCCGTACTACTACGATCTCACGGATGCGGGAATCGACATGATCGGGAGGCTCGGCGAGCGGCTGGACGGGGCGGGAGGCCCGGCCGTTGCCCGAATCGCCGAGTCGGCGCGCCGAGTGGCCGGCATCGGCGCGCATGCCGTGCTGGAGGAGGCCTGCGGCCTGGCGGCCCGGCCCGCGGACGGCGGCGGCCGCGCAGAGGCGCTGGAGGGGCTGCGAGGGACGGCCGGGCGCATAAGGCGCGAGGTCGGCAACGGCATTGCGTTTGGCGACGCTCATGCCGGCACGCTGGAAACGAGTGCAGAGTACATACCCGGCATGCTCTCGCAGGCGGGCGGCCTGCCCGACGGGCAGTGGGCAGTAGCATACGCCCTGGGCGCCGACATACTCGGCCTGTGCGCGCGCATCGCGTTCGACCAGAGGCCGCACCCCAGGACCGCCGCGCTGGGGCCTCCGTACCCCGACATCCAGGACCTGCACGCGCTGTTCGCCGGGTACTGCGGGGAAAGGGGCGTGGCCGAGCCCAGGGCGGAGCGGCCGAAGATCATGAAGATTGCGCCCGAAGAGACCGAGGAGATTGCCCGGGCCATGCGCAAGGTGATATCCGAATCATGTAAATCCTAGCAGACACGAACGCATGGTACGCAGGCCTCATGTGCTTTTCGTCGGACAGGGAGGACGGGCGGCCTGTCCTGGTGCGGCGCCGCAACGGGGACGCGGTCGCCGCCGAGATCGAGGCCGCGATCGCGTCTGGGAATCTCGCAATTTCCGATACGGTCGCCAAAGAGGGGATCGACGGCATGGAAAAAGCATTCAGATCAGCAGCCAGGTCGGCCAACGCCAAGCCCGAAGCGGGTGCGGAAGCCGCGCGGGTTGCGCTGGCAAGGTTCAAGCGCCTGCGCGGCACCTGTGGCATTCCCGACGACCCCGGACGCATGGGGGATGTCGCCCGCATGTACGCCGACATATTGCGCGACCCGCGCAGGGCCGCCGCGGTGGCCGTGTGGCGCAGCGTCAAGGAAAGGCACGGGAGGGGGGCAGAGTTCCCCTCGCCAGGGACGCATGGGAACGACTTTATGATACTCTCTACTGCGGCAGACACGGCCGCCCGCGGGATCGCGACAAGGCTGCTCACGTACGACCACGACATTCTGGCGTTCGCAGATATAATCCGCGACAGGTTCGGCGTCGTCGCGGTCGACTGCGCATCCCTGCGCCGGTGATCCCGGCGCGCGGGCGCAATCGGGCCGCCCGGGGGCGGGGCGAGTGCGCGGCGCGGGGAGGATGCGGCGCGGGGAGAGAGAGACTAGGCCGCAGGAGGCTGGAAGATGCAATCGTGGCCCTCGGCAAGGACATCGGCATGCTTACGGCGGTTGAGCGACCCGCGCATGATGGACTGTGCGCCGCTTGTGTCTGGCAGGGTCGAGGTCGCCGAACGTTCAGATGGCAAAAAATACAAATAGGCGGACCCCGGCCGCGCTGCGTTGGCGCAAGAGGTCGAGCAGGAGCGCAGGCAGGCGGCGCCGGACGGCGGGGGCGTAGCGGCCCTGCACGGGCAGGAGCAGGATATCGAGGATGCGACCTGGTACATCGATCCCGACCTAGTCGACGCCTACGTGTCGGCCCCGCTCGTGAAGACCGTCCACAGCATACTAGCCTGGCACGACCCAAGGTACGACACAAGGGTCATATCCGTGGGGATCAGGCACGGCGGGTACCGGAGGGCCCTTGAGAAGCTGCTGAAGGAGCCGCCCCCGCGCCACCCGACGGGAACACGCGTTATCGACTACCGCGCGCGCATGCTCGAGCGCCTCGGCAGGTACGAGCAGGCCGAGGCGCTGTACCGCGACGTGGCAGAGGAGATACCCTGGAGTCCGGAGGCCCGCCTCGACATGGCAAGGGTGCTAGAGCACCTCGGCCGCCCCGACGAGTCCGCCAAGGAGCTCGCCTGCGTAGGCAGCGTCGCTCCCGACTACCGCAGGGCGTTCGAGATGGGCATGCATCCGGATCCGCGCCAGCTGGATCCCGCCGCCGTCCCGCTCCGCCTGATCGTTCCAATGTCGGTGATCTCGGCGGCCGGGATTGTGCGCTCGAGGGCAGAGCTTTCCGCCGCATCGCTGCTCGTGCAGGCCGAGTGCGGGCTGGACCTGTACCCCCCGGCAGGATCGCGGCTGCCCGGCTGCGCAGGGCTCGGCGCCGACATGGAGAGGTTTTACCACCTTGTAGTGGAGGATGTTGTGCCGCACTGCGGGGGCGACGAGCGGCCGTACTACTACGATCTCACGGATGCGGGAATCGACATGATCGGGAGGCTCGGCGAGCGGCTAGACGGGGCGGGAGGCCCGGCCGCCTCGCGAATCGCCGAGTCGGCGCGCCGAGTGGCCGGCATCGGCGCGCATGCCGTGCTGGAGGAGGCCTGCGGCCTGGCGGCCCGGCCCGCGGACGGCGGCGGCCGCGCAGAGGCGCTGGAGGGGCTGCGAGGGACGGCCGGGCGCATAAGGCGCGAGGTCGGCAACGGCATTGCGTTTGGTGGCAACCATGCCGGCACGCTGCTGACCAGCGCCGAGTACATACCCGGCATGCTCTCGCAGGCGGGCGGCCTGCCCGACGGGCAGTGGGCAGTAGCATACGCCCTGGGCGCCGACATGCTCGGCCTGTGCGCGCGCATCGCGTTCGACCAGAGGCCGCACCCCAGGACCGCCGCGCTGGGGCCTCCGTACCCCGACATCCAGGACCTGCACGCGCTGTTCGCCGGGTACTGCGGGGAAAGGGGCGTGGCCGAGCCCAGGGCGGAGCGGCCGAAGATCATGAAGATTGCGCCCGAGGAGGATGAGGAGATTGCCCGGGCCATGCGCAAGGTGATATCCGAATCATGGAAATCCTAGCAGACACGAACGCATGGTACGCAGGCCTCATGTGCTTTTCGTCGGACAGGGAGGACGGGCGGCCTGTCCTGGTGCGGCGCCGCAACGGGGACGCGGTCGCCGCCGAGATCGAGGCCGCGATCGCGTCTGGGAATCTCGCAATTTCCGATACGGTCGCCAACGAGGTGATCGACGGCATTGAAAATGCGTTTATGTATGCCGCCCAGTCGGCCAACGCCAAGCCCGAAGCTGGCGTGGAAGCCGCGCGGGTTGCGCTGGCAAGGTTCGAACGCCTGCGCGGCACCTGTGGCATTCCCGACGACCCCAGATACGTGGAGGATATCGCCCGCATGTACGCCGACATATTGCGCGGCCCGCGCATGGCCGCCGCGGTGGCCCTGTGGCGCGGCGTCAAGGAAAGGCGTGGGAGGGTGGCAGAGTTCCCCGCGGTCGGGACGCATTTGAACGACTTTATGATAATCTCGACGGCGGCAGGCAGGACTGCACGCGGAATCGCGACAAGGCTGCTCACGTACGACCACGACATTCTGGCGTTCGCCGATATGATCCGCGACCGGTTCGGCGTCGTCGCGGTCGACTGCGCATCCCTGCGCCGGTGACTCCGGCGGCGGCCGGCTCGCATGCGGCAAAGGCGGCATCCGCAGGCGGCGGCGCGCCCGGCTCGGCCCTGTCCCATGCCCGCGCCTGCGGCCCTTTTCGTTCCGGATGCAGGGCGGCGCGCCCGGCTCGGCCCTGTCCCATGCCCGCGCCTGCGGCCCTTTTCGTTCCGGATGCAGGGCGGCGCGCAGCCCTCCCCCTCCCCGCATCCTTGCGCGCGCATCGGAGCGCCCGTAGCGCGGGTGCAGGGCTGGGGCCCCGCCTGGATGCGCAATCCGCGGCGGCGGCCTGCGTGCGACATAAATTCCGGCCGGCCGGCCGGCCGCGCGGCGGCCCGGCGGGACGTGCAGGCGGGGCCCCGCAGCGGATTCGGCCGGAGGCAGAGGGATGAAAGCGGCAGGGAAAAGGGAAGCGCAGGGGGCCGGGGACGCGGCATCCCTTGCCGCGTGCGACGAGGCCGTGCGGCGGGATCCAGGCGACGCCGGCGGCCACAGGGGGCGCGCCGCGGCCCTGCTCAGACTGGGCCGCAGGGAAGAGGCACTGGCGGCGCTAGACGAGGCCGTGCGGCTCGACGGCACGGACACCGAGACCCTCACCGTGCGAGGCAACGTCCTGACGAGCCTTTCTCTGCCGGGAAGGGCGGTGCGCGACTTTAGGGCCGTAGTCAGGGCCGAGCCAGGCAACGCCGCGGCCCATACGCTCCTCGGTTCGGCGTACGCGCTGGCAGGGCGCCATCAAAGGGCGCTCGCGTCGCTCGATAGGGCCGTGCGGCTCGATCCAGGCGATCCGACTGCGCGCCTGGCGCGCGCCCAGGCCCTGCTCGAGGTCGGGCGCGACCGCAAGGCCCTTGCCGACTGCGACAAGGCCGTGCGAATTGACGGAACCGTTGCGAGGGCCCATGCGGGGAGGGGGCTTGCGCTGATCGCGCTGGGCAGGCACGAAGAGGCGCTGGCCGCATGCGGCGAGGCCCTGCGGCTCGAGCCCGGCATGGCAAAGGCGCACGCTGGAAGCGGCATGGCGCTGATCGCGCTGGGCAGGAACAAGAGGGCGCTGGCCGCGCTGGACGAGGCGGTCCGGCTCGAGCCCGGCATGGCCGCCGCCCACGCCTGGAGGGGCAGGGCGCTGATCGCGCTGGGCAGGAACAAGAGGGCGCTGGCCGCGCTGGACGAGGCGGTCCGGCTCGAGCCCGGGTCGATCGACGCGCGCCTGGAAATGGGCAGGGCGCTGATCGCGCTGGGCAGGAACAAGAGGGCGCTGGCCGCATACGGCAGGGCCGCTCGGACGGATCCGGAAGAGTCGAGGGCCCACGCCGGCAGGGGCACCGCGCTGATCGCGCTGGGCAGGCACGAAGAGGCGCTGGCCGCATGCGACGAGGCCGCGCGGATCGATCCCGGGTCGATCGATGCGCCCATAGGAAGGGGCAGGGCGCTGATCGCGCTGGGCAGGCACAAAGAGGCGCTCGCTGCGCTCGACAGGGCCGAATCCCTGAACCCCGACATTGCGCTGGTCCACAAAGAGCGCAGCGTGGCGCTGCGCTGGCTCGGCCGCCCCGAGGAGGCGCTCGCTGCGCTCGACAGGGCCGAATCCCTGTGCCATGACGAATGGGACGTCCACTTGGCGCGCGGCGAGGCGCTCCAGGACATGGGACGGCACGGCGAGGCCGTCGCCGCATGCGACAAGGCCGTCCGGCTCAGGCCCGGAGAGGCGAGGGCCCACTGCGTGCGAGGCGTGCCCCTCAGCTGCCTCGGGAGGTTCGGTGAGGCGCTCGCTGCGTGCGAAGAGGCTGCGGGGATAAGCCCCGAGTCGGGCCACATTGTATGCGGGCGCGCCACGGCCCTTGCAGGGCTTGGCCGCATGAAGGAGGCGCTCGCTGCGTGCGAAGAGGCCGTCCGGCTCGAGCCGGACGACAGGTACGTCGCAAAGATCCGCGCGCAGGTGCGGCGCCTGGCCGCCGCATCGTAGACCGTGGGGCGGAACGGAAGGGCTGGTGAGCCCGGCGGCGGGCAGCGGCCGTCCGCTGGCGCCCATGGGGGGAACGCCCGGCGGCGGTCGTCCGCGCCCGGCCGCTCCTGCCCCTGCCGGGCCGCCCGGGCCCCGTCAGGCATGGCCGCCGCGTCGTCCATCAAGGGATGGCTGGTCTTATTCCGGGCTTATTGTCTTGAATTTTTTGGTGGGTTTGCTCTGGCGCCGGTGGCCGCCCCTGCCCCTGCCGGGCCGTCCGGGCCGGCCGCTGTCCGGCATGGCCGCCGGTACGGGCCGCGGGCTTGAATTTTTTGGCATGTTTGTGCCTGCGGCTGCCTGCCTATCGAGGGCGCACCCGTTTGCCTGCGCGGGCCGCTCGACGTCCGGCCCGCTCACACGCCCGGCGTCTGGATCCATGTTTGGGTTATATACGGGTGGCTGGCGTCTTTGTTGGCGGATCCTTGGGCAGGTATCGCGATCATCGTTGGGGGTGTTGTGCTTGTCATGGTCGGGTTTGCGTTCTTTGCGAGGTCTAGTTTGGGGGCTTGGATGCTCGGGATGGCGTTTATGATCATGGGTGCCGTGGTTTCGGCTGCCGGGGCCGTGGTGCTTGCGCTTGGGCGGCGTCGCTTACCGGGCGCTCTTGTGGGCGCTCCTGTGGGCGCGCCCGCCCTGCCACGTGGTGACGATCGCGGCATCCGGCCCGGTGTTTGGATCGGTATTGTGCAGGTTGTCGTGGGTGTTGCGATTATGCCACTCTGGTCGTCGTCGACGACTTTCGCTCTGGGTTTGAGTCTTTTTGGTCTGTTCCCATCGGGGGCTATGTTCATTGTGTTATTGCGTGCCAAGGGCAGTCGCCTGTCGGCTTTGCGCTATAGGCTGGTCGTGGCGATCGTGGCGTTGGTGTTTGTGCTCGTGGCGCCATTGTTGCCGTACGCACCGTCAGGGCCCGATCGGGCTGACATGGTGTCGGTGGTGAGTGATGAGTATTCACTGTTGATGTCAGCTGCGGCTGAACGCGGTCGGAGTGGGCCCGATGCGGAGGCGGTGGCTTCAATGATTGTCGGGGATGCGCGGGTTGAATGTGACATTGTGAAGGAAGAGTATGCAGAGGTGAAAACGAGGGTGGATGATGCGATAATGGGAGTCGCATCGGGGGGATCCTACGGAGGAGAGTGGGATGCGGGCGTGACTTTGCTCTACAGTGATGAGTGTCTTGTTGCTTATGTGAATAAGGATGCTCCGGGTGATCGTAATGTGCCATATCGTATGAATGATATGGTCCGCGCTGGTCTCATGATGTATGGTGCGTTTCCGCTTGATTGTGAGATACTTCGGTATGCGCACGGTGATGCTGGCATGACGGTTGATATGGGCAGGCTTGGATTTCCACCGCCGGATTTTATGTCGGATTTGGACGTGGCTCGTGATAAAGCGGTATGGAGTTTTTACAAGTCCATGAAGGCCTCTGGCGATTGCTAGTGGTGGGTGGCATCTGGACGGCTGTCGTTCGGGTGCCCCGCCGGACGGCGCGGGCTTGAGTTTTTTGGCATGTTTGCGCCTGCGGACGGTAGCCTCAATGCCACCATGCCAAACGGTCGTCCATGTCCGGCTCATTCGCAGATGACGTCCGGTCGGATGACGGCCGCCGGCCTGCCGGGCCGTTGGGGCCGGCCGTTCGGCATGGCGTTCGGGCCGGCCGTCCGCGCGTAATACAGTGTATTATCCGAGGGCCTATCTAGATGGGCGGGCAGCCCGCGGCCGCCGGCTTGCTTGGCTTAAATTTTTGGCGTGTTTCGCGCAGTGTTGAGCGGCGGCAACGGCGGCGTCTAGTCCCCGCCCTGCGCGCCCGGCGACGCCCTACGTCCCGCCAGCCGCGCAGCCTCGCCGAACGCGGCGCGCGCCCCCTGGCTGTCACCCAGAGTCCGCAGCGTGTTGCCGCGCAGCGTGTGCCAGTCCGGCTTGTCCGGCTCCAGGCGGACGGCCTCGTCGCATGCGGCAAGGGTCTCCGAGTGGCGTCCGAGCAGCCGCAGCGCAATGCAGCGCCCCGCGTGGCCGCCGGCCCTCTCTGGGCCCAGGCGGACGGCCTCGTCGAACGCGGCAAGTGCGTCGCCTCGGCGGTCCAGCGGAACCAGCGCGAATCCGCGCGCCTCGTGCATGGCGGCATTGTCCGGATCGAGTCGGACGGCCTCGTCGAACGCGACAAGGGCGTCGGCGTGGCGGCCCAGGTAGAACAGCGCCCTGCCGCGCGTCTCGTGCGCGCTCGGTACGCCGGGATCGAGCCGGATCGCCTCGTCCAGCGAGGCAAGGGCGTCGGCGTGGCGGCCCAGGGCGAACTGGATCCTGCCGCACCCCTCGCGCCAGGCCGGGACGCCTGCATCCAGGCAGACGGCCTCGTCTAGCGCGGCGAGCGCATCCTCGAGTCTCCCCATGGCGAACAGCGCCTCGCCGCGGCCCGCGTGGCCGTTCGGTATGCCTCGCTCCAGGCGGACGGCCCCGTCGAATGCGACAAGTGCGTCGGCGTGGCGGCCCAGGGCCAGCAGCGCCCTGCCGCGGCCCTCGTGCCCGAGCGCGTTGTCCCGATGCAGTCCGACGGCCCCGTCGAATGCGGCAAGTGCGTCGGCGTGGCGGCCCAGGGCCAGCAGCGCCCTGCCGCGGCCCTCGTGCCCGAGCGTCATTTCCGGGTCCAGTCCGACGGCCTCGTCGAACGCGGCAAGGGCATCGGCGTGGCGGTCTAGGTAGTGCAGGGACCTGCCGCGGCCCTCGTGCGCCCCGGCGCGCCCCGGGTCCAGGCGGACGGCCTCGTCGAACGCGGCAAGTGCGTCGGCGTGGCGGCCCAGGCTGCGCAGGGCCCAGCCGCGCTCCTCGTGCATGTCGGCGCCCTCGGGGTCCAGGCGGACGGCCTCGTCGAGCGCTGCCAGGGCATCGGCGTGTCGCCCGAGCCCGGCCAGGGCCGCGCCGCGGCCCGCGTGGCTGGCAGAGGTGCCGGGGGCAAGGCGGACGGCCTCGTCGAGCGCCTCAAGGGACTCTGCATCGCGGCCAAGCTGGTGCAGCGTCCAGCCGCGGCCCGCGTGGCCGGCGGCGCCCTCGGGATCCAGGCGGGCGGCCTCGTCGAACGCGGCAAGGGCATCGTCGTCGCGGCCGAGGTAGAACATCGCCTTGCCGCGGCCCGCGTGGCTCTTGGAATCGCTCGGATCCAGGCGGACGGCCTCGTCGAACGCGGCAAGGGCATCGTCGTGGCGATCGAGGACAAGCAGCGCCGCGCCGCGGCCCGCGTGTCCGGCGGCGCTGCCGGGATCCAGGCCGACGGCCTCGTCGAACGCGGCCAAGGCATCGTCGTGGCGGCCGAGGCGGTACAGGGCCACGCCGCGGCCCGCGCGGCATTCGGAGTCGCTCGGGGCAAGTCTTGCGGCCTCGTCGAACGCGGCAAGGGCATCGGCAGGGGCGTCCCTTTTGAGCGCCTCGCGGCCCCCGGCAACAAGCCGGCTGCGCTGCTCGGCGTCCCTGCCGCATTCCGTGCCGTCCATGCGTGCAGGCCGAACGCGCTGAATTTATGCCGTGCGGCCGGCAGGCAGGTCGTGCAGTCCGCGGCCGCGGGGGAGGCAGGGGGCGCCCTAGCGGGCGCGGCGATCGAAGGCATTCCCCCGGCGGGGCGGATCCCGTCCCGGCCGGCTTTGGGAGGGGCATCGCGCCGCCGGCCCGCGCGGGGCCTCGTGCGGCGGCAGGGGCGCCCAGGGTCGCCCGCAGGGAGGCACGGCTCCGGCCCATTGCGCCCCGCGGGCGCTGCGCGGCTCTTCGCAGGACATCCCGCGGCTCGGCGGCGGACGGGCCCCGATCACTCCCCCCCCCAGAAAAAATGCCCGCTGCGGGGAGAAAGCCTGGACGGAACGGCATAAATCGAACCCGCCCGGCGCGCCCGCATGGGCGGCGCTGCGGACGACGGAAGCAAAAGTAATGCCGCCCCGCGCGCGCACGGGGGACTCGGCGGCGCCTCGCCCGAAGAGAAGAGGAGAATGCCCAGCGAGGCGTCGCCTGCCGCGTTCGAGATCGGGGCGGGCCCCGTCCCCGGCAGCGCCGCGGCGCACAGGGGGCGCGGCGATGCCCTGGCGGGCCTCGGCCGCTACGAGGAGGCGCTTGCCGCGTTCGACGAGGCCGCAAGGCTCGATCCCGGCAGTTCCGCGGCGCACGCCGGGCGGTGCGGGGCCCTGATCAACCTCAAGCGCTACGAGGAGGCGCTTGCCGCGTGCGAAGAGGCCGTGCGGCTCGACGGATCCAACCACGCGGCCGCCGTGCTGCGCGGCGCGGCCCTCGTGTCCCTCTTGCGGTTCGACGAGGCGGCGCGCGGCCTGGAAGCGGCGGCCAAGGCCGACCCCGGCAGCGCCGACGCGCACCACCTTCTTGGAATGGCGCGCGCCGGCGCCGGCGACCTGCACGGGGCGCTCGGCTCGTTCGGCAGGGCCGTGCAGTGCAATGCGCGCGATCCGCGCCTGCGCGTCACGTACGGCAACGCGCTGATCAAGGCGGGCCGCGCCGGCGAGGCCCTCGCCGAGTACGACGAGGCCGCAAGGCTCGACGAATCCTCGGCCGATGCCCATGCCGGAAGGGGCGTCGCGCTGCTCACCGGGGGCAAACCGAGGGAGGCGCTCGCCGCGTTCACGAGGGCCGCGCGGCTCGATCCCAGTCTGTTCGAGGCGCACGTCGGGATGGGCCGCATACTCCTCGATGCGGGAAGGCACCGCAGGGCGCTCGCCGCGTTCACGAGGGCCGCGCGCATAAGCCCCGACGATCCCAACGTCCACGCTGGAAGGGGCGGCGCGCTGCTCGGCGCCGGAAGGCACCGCAGGGCGCTAGCCGCCCTAAAAAGGGCCGCATCGCTCGATCCCGGCAACTCGGTCATACCGTACAAGATGGGCGAGGCGCTGCGCGCGCTCGGCCGCGACGGGGAGGCGCTCGCCGCGTTCGAGAGGGCCGTGTCGCTGGAGCCGCGCGCGTTCGAGCCGCACTACGCGCGCAGCGAGGCGCTGCTTCACATGGGGCGCGCCGGCGAGGCCCTCGAGGCGTGCGACGAGGCCGCAAGGCGCGGCCCCCGCATCGGAGCAATCCACAACCTGCGCGGCCTCGTCCTCGGCAGGCTAGGCAGGCACGGGGAGTCGCTTGCCGCCTACGACGAGGCGGCGCGGCTCGAGCCCAGCTCGGGCCATGTCCTGTGCGGCCGCGGCGCGGCGCTTGCAAGCCTCGGCCGCCTGGACGAGGCGGCAGCCGCGTTCGACGAGGCGGCGCGGCTCGAGCCGGGCGACAGGTACGTCGCAAAGGCGCGCGCCGGCGTCATGCGCGCGGCGGCCGGCGGCATGCGATGACGTCCCGCGCCATGGCACGGCATAAATCCGGCGCATGGGCGGGTCGGCACGAATGGGCGCTGTTCAGGACGGCAGTCGGAATCGGCGCGGGGAGGCGGCCCGCGGGCCGGACCCCGGCATCGGCACTCCCCCAGTGCCCGGCGCGATAGAAAGGGCGGGGGCAGAGCTTGCAGAGGCCTTCAAGGGCGTCATGGACGCCGGCAGGATGACGGACCGCGCCGGCAGGGCCGTCGATGCGATGGACGAGGCGCTGCGGGTAGAGGGAGAGCATCCCATAGCCCGCGTCGCGAGGGGCTATGCGAGCCTCATCAGGGGCGACTATGCAGGGGCGCTGGCCATGTTCGACGACATCCTGCGCGCCGATCCCGAAATGTTCGAGGCGCACGCCGGAAGGGGCGAGGCGCTTCTCAAGGCGGGGCGCCCCAAGAGGGCCCTCGCCGCGTTCAGCAGGGCCGCGCGCATCAATCCCGAAATGTTCGAGGCGCACGCCGGAAGGGGCGAGGCGCTTCTCAAGGCGGGGCGCCCCAAGAGGGCGCTCGCCGCGCTCGACAGGGCCGCATCGCTCGCGCCCGGCGGCTTTGGCATCCACCTCAAGCGGGGCGAGGCGCTGCGCGTGCTCGGCCGCCCCAAGAGGGCGCTCGCCGCGCTCGACAGGGCCGCATCGATTGAGGGGAACGTGTGGACGGTGCACCTTGAGCGCGGCAGGGCCCTCCAGGACGCCGGGAGGACGGACGAGGCGCTTGCCGCGCTCGACAGGGCAGGATCCCTCGGGCCGGACCGCCACGAAGTGCCCACCGTGCGCGGCAACGTGCTCCTGAAAGCAAAGAGGTACGGCGAGGCGCTTGCGGCGTACGACGAGGCGGAGCGCCTCGGCGCCCTTGCGGCCACAGTCCAGATAGGGCGCTCCGCCGCCCTTGTCGGAATGGACCGCCTCGGCGATGCCCTTGCCGTCTTGGACAAGGCGAATCGTCTCGATCCTGGCGACAAGAAAATTGCCGAGATGCGAAGGCTGGTAGAAATCAGGATGCGGGGCAGGTAGTGCGGCTGCACGAGGGCGGGCGCGGGGCGGCAGGGTCCGCGGCATGCGGCCGCGCGCCCCGCGGCATGCGATGCGGCGTGCGCCGCGTTCGCGGCCGCACTCCTTGCGCGCGCGAACTCTGCGCCGCCGCGATGGCCTGGACCGCAGCCGCCGCGGCCGACTGCGCGGCGCGACGGATTCCGGCCGTTCCCTCCCGTTCGCCCGCCTCCCCCCGAGCCCGCCGGGCCGCAGGCAGGGGCGCGATCCCCGCGCGGTGGCCCCGATGCGACACGGGCAGGAGGGGCCGGAAAAAAGGGAGCGTGCCGGGCGCAGGCGGGGGCTCCGGCGCCCGATCGCCTGAAGGCGGCGCCGGCAGAGGGTTGCGCCAGGCCCGGCCCCGCAGAACCCACGGCTACCGGGCCCGCTCGATGATCTCGACGTCGACGGACTCGATGCCGTCGCCCCCCTCGGCGCCTGCGCCCCTGCCGGCGCGCCGAACAGTCACCATGCGCGGCCGCTCAAAGTCGTCGGTGCACTCGGGGCACGAGTACGCGAGGACGCGCCGGCCGTCAGAGGCCCTCGTGCTCGACAGGTGCGGATAGTACAGCATCGCCGCGCCGCAGTCGGGGCAGTGCCGGCCGCGCGATCCGGCCGCGCCGCGCCGCTTCCCCGCCGCCGCAGCCATAGCGCAAGCACCCTATTTTGGCGGGCCACGCAGCAGGATGCCCTCGATGCCTGGACCTGCCGAGTACAGCGTCGTCTTGATTCCGTCTAGCGGATCGACGGATGCATCCATCGATGCGGTGTTCCGTGCGGGATCGGTCACTTCGACGAAGAAGTTTTGCAGGCCGTCTGACGCGGCGCCCCGCGGCAGCCCCGGCGACTCGGCGTATTTTTTTCTGGCCTCGGCCGCCATGGGACTCCCCCCGTAGCAGACGGCCGCGAGCGGGCGGGGGCCGGCCGGAAACTGAACGTCGTTTGCGGCGCAGACCTTTTGCAGTATTCTGTACAGCAACCGCATGCGCTCCTTGTTTGAAATCAGCCCAGACAGCCTTTCTACGTCCGACAGTATGCGGGACCTTCCATGGCCGCGGCACTCGGCCAGCAGCAGGCAGTCCCCCTTGACGGCGATTATGTCCGGGGCCCTCGTCGCAGCCCGCCCCCTGCCACGCGGATCACTCGACGGGCATGGTATGGAAAAAGTGCCCCAGTGTCCAGGCGGGTTGAACGCCACAACGGACCAGCCGTGCCCCAGCAGCCATTCCTTGACAGCGAACGCGACGTCGTACTCGCTGGGCAGCGGCCTCCCGCGCCGGCCGCCTTGTCCGGTCATGGCGGCCCCGCCCTGGCGCGCACGGCGCCGTCGCCAAGACATGCGAGGCCGGCCGCCGGGCGGATTCGCCGCCGGCGGCGGACGGCGGATGGGCGCGCCGCGCGCATGCGCCCAAGCGCGGCGGCAGGATCGCGCGGCTGCAATTCAGGGCGGCAGCCTCGCATCCATTGCGGCCGGGGCCGCGCGACAAATTGGGGTCGCGGGGCGGCGATCGGCTGCGCGCCACTCCTCCCCGACTGATTCAACGGCCCGCTGTCGCAAGCTGCGATCCGGTGCAGCGCCTCCATCCCCGGCCCGCCCGGCTCCCCGGACGCCGCTTCCTCCGAATCTTTGCGGGCTTTGTCGGCCGGGGCCAGGCCGCGCCTCCTGCGATCGGCCCGACCTTCTGCGCCGGATGCGGCGCCCGGCCCTAGAACCAGCACGCTGCGCCCCTGCCTTGCTTCTCGCACCACCGCGCGGCCTGCCAGGCCGCCCTTATAATCCCCAACCTGACGTGCAAGATGCGCCGGCCGGGGGCAAGGGCCACGAATTATGCAATGCCGCACTGCGGCGGCGACTCCTCGCGCCCCGTCCACGAGCGGACAGTGCGGGGCATGCTGCGACGGCTGCCGCCGCCTGCGCCGGCCTCTTGGCACCGCACGTTTCAGGGGCGCGGCCAAGGGGGAGCCGCCATGTTCCTGCAGGGGCCCGCATGCCCGTCGCGCATCGGCGCCCCGCACGGGCGGCGGCACCAGCGCGCAGCGCACGTGCCAAAAATGGCGCCGCCCACCAGACTTGAACTGGCGACCAACGGATTAACAGTCCGACGCTCTACCACGCTGAGCTAGGGCGGCCCGATCAGCGGCGCCGGCCTAGCCGATTTAACCCTTGCGACCTTCCGGCCAAGCCGGCCTAGCCCGGCGCCTGCGGCGGCGGCGCCGGCCCCCCGCCCCCCTCGCCCGGCGTATTGAACCGCGCAAAGAACTCGCGTATGGGCCCCGCGCGCGACTCCACAATCTCGACGATCTCGACGTGCTCGTCCGGCGTCGGCTCCCGGCGGTGGAACGACTGGAACGCGCCGAGCGCCGAGCCGACCATCTCGCCGACAAAGAACCCGCACAGAAAGTCTCCCGGCCTCTCGGCCTTCCACACGCCGCCTATGCGCGGCGAGGCGCCGGCCTTGCGGTACAGGTCGAGCGTCTCGTCGACGAGCGCCTCTGTCTTCTTGCGGAAGTCCTTGTCGAGCGCCATGCCGCTGCGCCCCCGCCCGCCCCTCCGCGCCCGGCGCGCGCCTCAGGCGCTTCCGGCGGCGGCATCGCCCATGCCGGCGCGCTTTTCGTACACGTAGATGCCGTCGAGGAAGACCCGATGGTCCTTGTTCTTTACGCGCGTGTGCTGCTGGAGGTTTGCCGCCGTCTGCGCCACGTCCGTCAGCACCGGCCCCGTGATCACCACGTCCTCGCCCTGCGGGTCGACCCTGGTGCCGCGCCCGACTATCCGCGCGCGCCTCGCCGACCTCTCGCCCTGGAAGTTCTCGACGAGTATCTCGCCGCCGTCGACCCTCACCGTGATCGGAAAGTGCGCGTACACGACCTTCATCCTCACCGTGTACCCCTCCTGCACGCCGCCGACGAGGTTGCGTATTATCGAGCATGCCGTGTTCAGCACGGAATAGTCCCTCTTGCGCCGCCCCGTCGCCTTTGCCGTGACTGTCCGCCCGTCGCCGGAGACCTCGATCGCCACCGGTATGCGCCTAAAGTCCTTGACGGCGTCCCCGAGCCTCCCCTTCACGCGCATCGTGCCCTTTGCAAACCGCAGCTCGACCCCGTCGGGCACCTCGATGACCTGCTCGAGCCGCTCGGCCGGTATCGAGCCGCCGCCGCGGCGCGGCGATGCGCCGCCGGCCGCCGCCGGCTCAGTAGACGTACCCAATCAGGAACCCCCCTATGCCCTCGCGGACCGCCTCGTTGTGGGACTTTACGCCGCGGCTCGTCGTCACAAGGAGCATGCCGCGGTCGTACGACGGCAGGTACTGCTGCTCCCAGAACGCGTACTCGTCCTTGCGCACCTTGAAGCGGGGCGATATGGCCCCGCACTTTGTGATGCGCGCCTTTAGCGAGACGCGGAACTTGCCGCCCCGGTGGTCGTCGATGCGCTCGTAGTCGCCGATGTACCCGTGGTCCTTGAGGACCGCCAGGACGCGCTCGCACAGCGAAGAGGCCGGGTGGACGAGGCACTCGCCGCGGCGCCGCGCCTCGGTGTTGTACAGCGTGACGAACAGGTTTGCAAGGACGTTTGTTGCCGGCAATACGGTCACCTCAGCTTCCTGAACCCCAGCGAGGCGGCCACCTCGCGGAAGCACCTCCTGCAGATCATAAGGTTGTACTTTTGTATGACGGCCGTGTAGTCGCCGCACCGCCTGCACCAGCGCGAGCCGCGCCCGAACTTGTGCCTCTTGCGCCCCGTGGCCTCGTACGAGCGGTCCTTGACCATCAGGCTGCCACCTCGAGTCCAAACTTGCCGGCCACGAACGAGCGCGCCTCGTCGGCCGTGATGCGGTGGGAGCGGCCCACCCTTGCCTTGTGCTTGCTGCGCTTGCGGATGCCGTACCCCGGCCTTGCAAGGGACACGCAGACGTCGAGGCCGATGATCCCCACGGTGGGGTCGTACTTTACGCCCGGTATGTCGATGTGCTCGCGTATTCCGAACGAAAAGTTGCCAAAGTCGTCAAACGACCTGCGCGCCACCGCATTCCCCTTCGCCTCGAACAGGCGCGTTGCAAGCGTCTCGGCCTGCGCGCCGCGCACCGTGACTGCCACGCCGATCGGCTCGCCCTTGCGCACCCCAAAGTCGCGCTGCGTGCCGCGCGCGCTGCGCGGGCACGGCTTGCATCCGGATATCTGCTCCAGCGCCTTTTTTGCCGCCTCCAGCGCCGGCCCCGACTGGCCGACGCCCATGTTGAGCACGACCTTTTCGAGGCGGATGCGCCGCATCGGGTGGTCCGGCGCCGCATCGGGCGCAGGCTGCCCGGCCGTCGACTCTGCGGCGGGCGCAGGCTGCCCGGCCGTCGACTCTGCGGCGGGCGCAGGCTGCCCGGCCGTCGACTCTGCGGCGGGCGCAGGCTGCCCGGCCGTCGACTCTGCGGCGGGCGCAGGCTGCCCGGCCGTCGACTCTGCGGCGGGCGCAGGCTGCCCGGCGGCGGCTACATCCCCCTCGGGCCGCGCCGCATCGCCGTCAATCTGCATCTCGGCCGCCTCTGCTGCGCTCACTGCCCGTCGCCCCCTGGAATGCGTATCACGGGCCGCTCCCTGCCGACGGCCATAATAATGCTAGTGGGAATCTCGATCCGCCTAGTCTCGTCGCCGTCCCGTATGGACAGCGACGCCATGCGCTCTAGGACAAACGTCCCGTCGCGCATCTCGGCGACCTTGCCGACGCGCCCCGCGTTCGTCCCGCGCGTCACCATCGCAAGGGCCCCCGCCTCGAGCCGGACGATCTCCAGTATCTTTTGGCCCGGGACGGTTACGAGGCACGAGTCGCCCACGCGGACCGGCCCCGCGCCATCGTCCAGTATTATCGACCTGCCGTCGTGCAGCCCGATCTGCGTGCGGCCGCCGCGGATGGTCGTCTTTGACGTCACGGCGCACAGCTTGCGGTCCTTTTCCGAGTCGTCGTCCATGCGGACGGGGCGCAGCAGCGCGCCGCCGGACGGCAGCATGCGGTAGGTGCCGGCGCCCTCTAGCTCGACCACGTCCATGAGCCCCGCCCCGTGGTGGAGCGACTTGCGCCTCACGCCGTCGACAGCGACGCGCCCCGAGTAGATCGGGGCCTTTGCCTCGCGCAGGGTGCGCGCAAGCTTTAGCGTGTCGCGCACCAAGACCGCAATCGGTACAGAGGCGCGCTTCGGGTGAGGGCCCGGCCGCACGGTGACGACAAAGCGCTTGTCCTTGCGCGTTATGCCCCAAAATAGGGGCGCCATTTGACGCTTTAGCTTTTTGCTGCCGGCAATGCTGACCATTACGACCCGCCCTCCTTTGAGCCGCCGCCCTTGCCATCGTCCAGGTCGTCGTCGTCGTCGTCATCATCGTCCAGGTCGTCGTCGTCGTCGTCATCATCATCGTCCAGGTCGTCGTCGTCGTCGTCGTCATCATCGTCCAGGTCGTCGTCGTCGTCATCATCGTCCAGGTCGTCGTCGTCGTCGTCGTCATCATCGTCCAGGTCGTCGTCGTCATCATCGTCGTCGTCGTCCAGGTCGTCGTCGTCATCATCGTCGTCGTCGTCCAGGTCGTCGTCGTCGTCGTCGTCCAGGTCGTCGTCGTCGTCCAGGTCGTCGTCGTCGTCGTCGTCCAGGTCGTCATCATCGTCCAGGTCGTCGTCGTCGTCGTCGTCATCATCGTCCAGGTCGTCGTCGTCCAGGTCGTCGTCGTCCAGGTCGTCGTCGTCCAGGTCGTCGTCGTCGTCGTCATCATCATCGTCCAGGTCGTCGTCGTCGTCGTCCAGGTCGTCGTCGTCGTCCAGGTCGTCATCCAGGTCGTCGTCAAAGTCGTCGTCGTCGTCCTGCCGCGCGGCTCCGGCCGATGCTCCACCTGGCGCAAAGGCTCCCGCCGTCGTGGCCGCGATTGCGGCAGTGGCAGCCGACGACTGCGGCGCAGTCCGAAGTACGGAGGCGGCCGAGGCCGAGCCGTACGGCGTGCCGGCCGCCGCCGGCTCTTGCGGCTGCTGCCGGGCCGATCCGCGCCGAACCAGGCCCTTGCCCTTGCCCTCCCTCGGCGGCTTGCCCTCGATGCGCGCCTGCCGCCAGCCGTCGTCCATGTTGAGCGCCGTGATCACCACGTTTGACGCGTGTATCTTGACGTCGTACTTTTCGCCCTTTGCCTTTTCCTTTTGCACCCCGTTTATCGAGAGCGTGCCGTCGTGCGTGTTTACGTGCGAGACGCGGCCGTCGATCTTCTTGAAAGAGCCGCGCACTATCCTGACGGTGTCGCCGACGCACACGCGCACCGAGCGCCGGCCGTACTTGGCGCGCAGCTCTGGCGAGAGGTGGCCCCCGACCCTGCCGCCGAGCGCGTGCAGGGGGGCGTCCGAGCCGTACTGCCTCTTGCGCATCTTGGAGGGCCTTACCATCTTGCTACACCACCATCGAGGCGAGGTTTGCCAACCTCGGCCACTTCTCGGACGCCTCGGCGGCGACCGGCCCCTTTATGTCCGTGCCCTTCATCTCGCCCTCGGGAGTTGTCAGGACCGCCGCGTTGTCCTCGAACGACACCCTCACGCCGCTGAGCCTCCGCACGGGGTACTTTTGCCTTACAATCACCGCCCCGTGCACCTGCTTGCGCAGCTCGGCCGGCCCCTTCTTGACTACGACGTTGACAAAGTCGCCCACGGCCGCGGCCGGCAGGCGCGACGTACGCGTCTTCGTCTTTTGCACCATTACGATCTCCAGCACCTTTGCACCGCTGTTGTCGGCGCACGATATGCGCGCGCCGATCGGGAGCGCGCGCGTCACGTACGGGCGGAACTCCTCGACGCCCTTTGCCTTGCCCCTGCTCCTGCCCTGCGACACTAGCCTCGCGCCTCCACTACCACGTACGAGACGGACTTTGCCAGCGGGCGGCACTCGGCGGCGAGCACGCGGCTGCCCTCGCGCACGTCGAGGTTGCCAGGGACGTGCGCGTGTATGCTGCTGCGGCTGCGCGCATACCTCTTGAACTTTGTAAAGTAGACGGGCGACTCCTTCTCAATGACGACCGTGCCGCGCGCCTTTGCGCTCACCACGGTCCCCTCGAAGAGCTTGCCGCGTATGCGCAGCGAGCCGTTGAACGGGTTGGCCGCCTCGGACGGGTCGGCCGCGCGCGGCGGATCCGCCACGTCGAGTCCGATGTTGGCCGCGCCCCTTTTCGCCCCGGCGCCGCGCCGCGGGCCGCCGTCCCTGTCGGCCATTATGCGCCTGCACCCCCACCAGCCCGCAGGCCCGGCGCGGCTCCCTGCGGCAGCTTTGCGCGCAGCCTGTCCTCGGGCCTGCGCGCGATCAGCGAGCCGTCGATCTCGGCGCCATCCCGAGCCGCATTCCGCCCGGGGGCGGCCTCGAACCGCCACACCGAGCCGGCCTTCGGGTAGGCCCTGTACGGCCGGCCCCCCCGTCGCTGCCGGCCGCCGCTCGATTCCATGAAGTGATCCTCAATTCCCGCGCCGCCGCCAATGCTGGGGCGCGCTGCGCCGCGCAGGGGCGGTCGCTGGGACAAGACCAGCATGTTCTTTGTCTCTTCGACCACCATTCCAGAGGCGCCCACTATTCCCCGGTTGCACGAGCGCACTACGCTGGCGCGCAGCCCGACTAGCTCGCCGCGGTACAGGTCGGACAAGGCGTCCAGGGGGGCGCGCTGCGCCGCGCCGGGCCGCCGGGCCGCCGGTTCGATCATTTGGACCCGCCCCCGCTGCCGGCGCCGTCGGCGGCACGGCCACCACCCCTCCTAGGCCTGCCGGCCTTTTCAATCCTCATCTCGCTGAGCCTTGTCATCATTCTTGCCACGTCGCGGCGCATCGGGCGTATGTTGCCGCTCTCTTTTTTGATCGTGCCCCTGCCGGCCTCGCCCCTTATCTTGACAAGGTCGGAGCGGGCCTCTTGGAGGCGCGAGCGCAGATCCTTTTCGCTCATGGCCCTGATGGCGCTCATGCTCTTGCGGGCCACTACGCGCCGCCCTCCTGGATTCCGGTCGCATCGCCGGCGGGCGAGGGTGAGTGCGAGTCGCCGGCGGACGAGGGTGCGGGTGCGGATGATGGTGCGCTCGAGTCGCCGGCGTGCGAGGGCGAGTGCGAGTCGCCGGCGGATGAGGGTGCGGATGAGGGTGCACTCGAGTCGCCGGCGGACGAGGGTGCGGGTGCGGATGATGGTGCGCTCGAGTCGCCGGCGCCCCCGCCGCGGCCGCCCCTCTTTTTGCCGCCGCGGCCGCCGGCGGCGCCGTTCGTCGTTCCCGCTCCGGCGGCGCGCACGCGGCTAGACTGCTCGCGGTGCCGCTCGCGCGCCTCGCGCTGCTCGCGCTCCCTCTGCTCTCGGTCGCGCTTGCGCCTCTCGCGCTCGCGCTCGCGCCGGGCCACCTCCCTGGCATCCTTCATGTCGAACTCGGGCTCGTAGCGGTCGGCAAGCGCTATGCGTATGCGTATTCCGATCAGCCCCATGGGGGTCTTTACGTCGATTACATCCTCGCGGACGACGCGGTCGGCGTGGTCGCCGGCGCGCGGCAGTATCCCGGCCGTCTGCTTCTCGAACGCAGACCTGTCGCCGCGCAGCTTGCCGGACACGGTAATCTGGACCCCGCGCGCGCCGGCCTCCATTACCTGCTGCAGCGTCCACATCATGGCGCGGCGGAACGCCGTCCCCCTCTCGAGGTGCGAGGCCATGCGGCTGCACATCACGCTCGGCGACAGGTCGGGCCTGTCGATCTCCTGCACCGACACCTGCGGCCTGTTCATTCCGTGGTCGCGCTCCAGGCTCTCGGTCAGCTCGCGTATGGAAGAGCCCTTGCGGCCGATCACGATGCCCGGCTTTGTGACGCGCAGCGTCACCTCGTGCGATCCGTCAGACTTTAGCCGGATCTCGGCCGCGTCGAGCCCCGCATCGCGTATCCTCTCGCGCAGAAAGTCCTGCAGGAGCATGCGCTCGTACTTGTCGTTGATCACCTGCTGCACTATCGACACGCCGTCACACCTCCCTTGCGACGACTTCTACGTGCGTCATGACGTCGTTGCGCGGCGTGGCCCGCCCCTGAGCGCGCGGTATGAACCGCTTTACCGAGACGCCCTTGTGCGCGGCGATCCCGACTATGCGGAGCCGTGCGCCGTCGAGCCCCTTTACGTCCGCGTTGTGCTCTAGGTTGTCGAGGAGCTTGTTCACCTCGCCGGCGGCCTTTACTGGGTAGCGGCCGGCCATCACGCCGGTGTCCGAGCGGTGCCCGACCTGGTTCTTGAACCGGCGGAACGGTACGGCGCGCTCCTTCTTGATGACGGCGCTCAGGAAGTCGCGGGCATCCTCGATCTGCATGCCGCGCAGGGCGCTGGCGATCTCGCGCGCGTGCTTGTGCGATATCTTGACCTCGCGGAGGGAGGCGCGGACGTGCACCGACGGGTCGTATCCCTGAAAGGCGTACCCGAACCTACCGCACATGGCAACCACTACTTTAGGGGCACGTACAGGCTAGAGCGCGATGCGCCGACGCCCGGAGCGCCGTGCGAGACGCGCCTTCCGCTGAGCGAATATTCTCCTATATAGTGCCCAATCATCTCGGGCTTTATCTCGACCTCCTTGAACTCCTTGCCGTTGTACACGTGGGCCGTGGTGCCGACCATGAACGGCAGTATGATGAGGTCTCGCAGGTGGGTGCGTATGCGGGGCGGCGGCGCCCCTCCGGCGCCCTCCTTTGCCCCGCCTCCGCCAGCGGCGGCCCTTGCCGCGCGCATCCGGGCGATCACCTTGCGCTTGCCGTCGGTGACGCCCCTCTTGAGCGACCGGCGCTGGCGCGCGCTGAGCAGGCCGCGCAGCTTGTCGATGGGCATCTTTTCCAAGTCGGCCTGTGCGACCCCCCTGTACTCGAACTCCTTTACCATTTGCGCGTTCCTCGCACGCGCGCGCCAATCTAGGGGCCTATTATAGGGTTGCAGTATGTATATAAAGAGGAGGGGCTATCGGAGGGCAGCGGCTGTGAAAACGGGCATCATTGGAGGCACGGCACAATCCGCAGCCTGGCAGGCGGGCCGCTGCGATCGCCGTACGCAGTGCGATCCGCGGCCAGGCTGCCGACATGGCTCCCCTGGCAGCAGGCTAGCGATCGCCGTGCACAGGGCGGCTTGAACTCGGTGCGGCCCTCGTCGTCGAGCTCGCTCTGGCAGCAGGCTAGCGATCGCCGTGCACAGGGCAGCGCTTCCGCCGTGCCAGGGGACGGCCGAGGGGCAGGCCAGCAGCCGTGACGGAGCGCAGGTCCGACTGTGGCATCGGCAGGCCGGGCGGCTCCCGCCGCCGCAGCGTGAAAGGCGCGCCGTCCCCAAAGGAGCCGAGCCGTACGGCCGGCATCCGGCCCCTCTCCCTCCCCCAGGCATCAGGCCCTGTCCA
Source organism: Cenarchaeum sp. (assembly GCA_965242695.1). Lineage (GTDB taxonomy): Archaea > Thermoproteota > Nitrososphaeria > Nitrososphaerales > Nitrosopumilaceae > Cenarchaeum. Next base: position 1,251,461 of record CBDESU010000001.1, read on the forward strand.
ATGCCACGAGGCGCGGGCAGGGGCGGCCGGGGCGCTGCCAGGCACGGAGCCAGGTCCGATCGCAACTCCCCGCGCATGGCGGCCCCTGTGCCGCCCGCCGCTGCGCCGATCTGCGCCCGCGCGAGGACGGCGGCAGGGCGGCGGGCGCGAGCCGCTGCCCCCCCCCCCCCAGGCCGGCATCCCTGCCCCGCGGCCGCCCGGAGGCTCGCAGTACCACAAGGAGCCGGACGGCACCCCCCCCCCAGGCCGGCATCCCTGCCCCGCGGCCGCCCCAAGGCGGCGCGGCGGCCGCAGTACGCAGTCAGAGCATCCCCATGTCGCTGGCCAGGTCCTTTGCCTTTTCGGCCGTCTCGAACTTTACAAACGCCTTTTTGCCGTAGATAGTCCGCGACGTATTGACCGACGCAGAGCGCTGCCCGTACAGGACCGACACGGCCTCGGCTATGTCGGCCTTTGAGGCCGTCCGCTCCACTATAAAGCACACCTTGGCCTCCCCCTCTACCATTGCAAACGTGCGCTCCGTGTTGTACGGGCGCAGCACGATCGTGTGCGCCCTATCGACCGTCATTGGCGGGCGGCGGGATCGGCCCGAGGGCCGCCCGGCGGAACTTCCGGCCCTGCCGGCGGCGCCCCTGCCGCGCGAGAGGCGCGAGCCGAGCGAGCCGAGCGACGGCTTCACTGCGGGCCGCCCTCCTCGCCGTCCCGACCCGCCTTTCCGGCCGCATCCGCTCCAGCCTCCGCGGCCGCCGGCGCCGCCTCCGCGGCCGCCGGCGCCGCCTCCGCCCCGCGGCCGCCGGCGCCGCCTCCGCCCCGCGGCCGCCGCCCGCCGCGCCTCCTTTCGCGCACCCTGCCGGCCAGGGCCGAGGATGTCGTCCTTCCGATCACGTCGAGCGCATCGGGTGTGTACACGACAAGGCGGCCCGGCTCGGAGCCGGGCGCGAGGTCCAGCACGCTCAGGTCGCCGGCTCGCACGACGTCGACGCCCGGTATCGAGCCGGCCGCCCGCGAGAGCGCGGGCGGAGGCGCCGGCCGCCCCGGCATGGCCTCCTGCCCCCCGCCGTCTTCCGCTCCGCCCCGGGCGGCATCCGGGCCGGCAGCAGAGCCTCCGTTCTCGCCTCCCCCGACCACAAACAGGACGCTCTTGCCCGCCTTTTTCGGCCTGCCGCGCAGCGCCGAGCGGCCCGACCGCGAGCGCCGGCGCGCAAGGCGGTCCGCGTCAGGCCGCAGCCCAAGGGCACCGAGCACGCCTGCCAGCTCCGAGGCGCGCGCGATTCCCTCGACCTCGCCCGAGACCACAATCGGCAGGTCCCTGCCGTCCGGCAGGCGGTGGCCGCGCCCCTCGACTACGCCGCGCATGGCGGTAGCCGCTATTGCGGACCGGAGCGCAAGGCGCCGCTCTGTCCTGTTTATCCTCTTGTAGATGCGCTTGCTGGACCTTGGCGGGTGCGCCTGCCTGCCGCCCCTCGTCGATGCAACCTCGCCGCCCTCGCCGCCGCGCCCGCCGGCGCCGTTCGCATTCATGCGCGCCACGCGGGACCTCCCGTGGCCCGTCGGCGGGTCGAGCGAGTCTGCAGAGTTGTCCATGCCCGCCGTCGGGTGGACGCCCTTTGGCTGGTACCTGTGCGAGTCGAGTATCGTGTACGCCTTGTGGACAAGGTCGCGCCTGAACGGCGACGAGAAGGCGTCGGGCAGCGCGGCCGTCCGGCCGGCCGCCGGCGAGCCGTCGAGCCCCAGGACCGCGACCTCGGACGGCGGCGCGCCGCCCCCGGCATCGCTCATGCAATGACCTCCAGTATGTTCGGCCGCGCCGCCTTTTTGGGCGCGTTGCGCACCTGCGCGCGCATCTTTACGAGGCGCCGGTACGTGCCGGGAACCGATCCCCCGAGCACGACATAGTCGCCGCGCACTATACCAAAGTGCTTGTACCCGCCGGGCGGGTTGATCGCGGTGCGCGCCGCCTCGGCGGCGGCCGCCGCGGCGGCCGACACGGCCGTGCTGCGGCGCGGCTTGCCCCGGCCGCGGCGGCCCTTGCCCTTGCGCCCGCCCTTGCCGGCGGCAGCGGCCTCTTCGGCCACGGCCTCGGCGGCGGCGGCCTTTGCCGCGGCGGCCTCGTCGGCCTCGCGGGCCTCGGCGGCGGCCTTTTCGGCCCTGGCCCGCTCCTCGTCGGCGTTGCCGACGGCCATCACCCTCTTGTTGTACTCGACGCGCTGGTGGAACCCCATCTGGCCGGCGCGCGGAACCGTGTACATGACGTACTGCGGCGATATGGGGCCGAGCGAGCCGATCTCGCGGACGGTCTTGCGCGACTTGTGCTGCTTGCGCTTTGCGCCCATGCGCTGTATGACGCCCTGCCATCCCTTGCCCTTTGTGATGGCCGCCACGTCCACCCCCGAGCCGGCATCGAGCACGTCGCCGACGCGCACGTACCGGCCAAGGTTGTCCAAGAGGTACTCGAACTTTGCGGCCGCATCGCCGCCGTCGACTGCCGACTCGAATATGTACGGCCTCTTCTGCTCCAGGCCGGCGGCCCTGGGCGAGACGGCCAGCACGGCGACGACATCCTCGACGCCCCCCAGCATGGCCCTGGCCCTCTCGAGCGGCGCCGCGGCGGCGCCCGCTCCGCCGTCCTCGCCCTTGGCCGGAACCGCCACGTGCCTGGGCATGTACTTTGAGAATTCCTTTGGCACGTCCTCGGCATACACGTCAAACGCGGCGCGGCGCCCGCCGTTGTCCCTCCCGTACCCGCGAATGCCCAGGACGAACACGGGCGGCGTCACGATTACGGTGGCCGCGCTTACCAGCTGCTTGCCGGCGTTCGGCGTGTGCTCGCGATCGTCGATCGTGACGAGCTGGACGCAGCCGGCCTTGAACCCCGCGTGCGCGAGCAGGCGCGGCTTGGGAGCGCCCTTTTTGTCCCCCCCGCGCGGCGCGCGCGTAGAGGCCGATGCGGGCCACCCGCGTATGCGCGCCTCCATGCTCTTTGCGCGCTTGCGCGGATAGTACGCCATGCTCCCGCGGCGCGGCTGGCTGTGCTTGCGGTGGCCCATCGCCCGTCACGCTCCCCGCGGCGCGGCGGCCTGACCGTGCGGCGGCGCAACCGTGCGGTTCATCGGCGCGGCGGCCGAGCGTTTTAATATATACCAATCCTTCCTATTCGGGACGCAGGCGCGATCGCGGCCGCCGGGCCGGTCCTGCCCCGCGCCGCATCCCGCTTTCCAGCCCCCGCGCCCCGAATTTCCCCCTCTTCCACGGCCCGGCGGCGGGCAGGCCAACCCATAAAGCGCCCGCGCCCGCGCCGCCGTCCGTGGCGTCGGCCCTGGTAATCCCCATACTGATCGCCGCCGCAGCCGGCCTGGCGGCCTACCTGCTGTACAGGCTCGTCATATACGACATGGCGTGCGCCAGGTCGGTGAGGTCCACCCTAAAGCACCACGGCATACCCGAGACGCCCCTGCAGATCATACTAGAGTTCCACCGCGCCGCCGGCAGGCCGATCGCCCGCGAAGAGGCCGAGCGGCTCGAAAAGGAGTACCGGCAGGCCGATCCCGGCAGGTTCCTGGCCATGTACGACGAGATCCGCGAGGGGCGCGCCCGGCAGTGACGGCGCCCGGCCTCAGCGATCGCCGTTGTCCGCGATCGGTATCTGCACGAACGGCGTTGCGCCGCTCTCGCCGACCACAAGCGGCAGCTTGCCGTCCCACTCCTTGGTCTTGAGCCACTCCATGTAGTGGGGGTTCTCCGAGAGCGCCTTGTTTATCGTCGAGATCGCCTCGGCCTCGCCGCGAGCCTCGGCTATGTTGGCGTTGGCCCGGCCGGTCGCCTGCGCCTCGAGCTGCCTCGCCTCGACCTCTATGCGGAGCAGGTCGTTCTCTGCCTTTAGCGCCTTTTGCTCGGCCTCGACCTTTGACTCGATGGCCTTGGCGAAGAGCGGCGAGAACTCGAAGTTTGTGATCGAGATGACCTCGGTCACGACGTTGAACTGCGCGAGGCGATTGCTTATGGACGACTCTATGTCCTCCTTGACCAGCGGCCTCTTCGTGATCAGCTCCTCGGCGTTGTAGTTGGCAGTGACCTGCTTTACCGTCTCCTCAATGGCCGGCTGTATGACGCGGTTCTCGTAGTCTAGGCCGAGCTCCTTGTACAGGACGTGCACAGAGTCCCTGGCCGGGTAGTAGTTTACCGTGACGGTCGTCTCGACCGTCTGGAGGTCCTTTGACGCGCTGCGCGTGTTCTTGTCGTACTTTAGGGTGCGCACCTCGATGGGAACCACGTCGTCCTGGAAGGGGACGACAAAGTGGAGGCCCTCGTCTAGCGGCGGCTGCGACAGGTCGACCGCATTCCAGTGGAGCAGGACGCCCTTGTGTCCCGCGTCCACTATCTTTACGGACGCGAACGCGACGACGCCGATTATGATGATCGCGACGATGCCGATGGCGATCCCACGGGCCACGCCCGCGCGGACGGGCCGTGGCGACTCGTACCTAGACACGGCGGCGCGCCGGCAGGCCCCCTATTATACCATGCAGGGCGGCGCAGATCCGGCCCCGCGGCTGCCTCGGAGCGGCCCAAGGCCCCCGTCCGGCCGCGCCCCCTCCCGTGAACGCCGCTGGCGATCCGCCGCTCACCCCCTCCCCGGCGGCGGGTGGCCCGCGGCCCGCTCGTGGCCCCGAGCCTCCCTTCCCCAAAGCGGCGGCGGACGACCCCCTGTGGCCCGCCTGCCGCGGCCGCCCGCCCCCGGCGGCGCCTCTACACGACCTCTACCATCGTCTCGGTGCGCTCGACGCCCCGTATCGCGTGGATCTCGGCGGCGACGTCCTTTATCTGTGCCAGGCTCTCGACTCGTATGACGGCGACTGCGTCAAACTGCCCGCTCACCGGGAACGAGTCCTCGACCGAGCCGACCTTGCGCAGGCGGGCGGCGATGAGCTTCTTTGGCGACTTTACCAGCATGACCGCCCTCACCAACCCATGTTCACCTCCACCTCGATCATGGTCTCCGTCGTGACGATCCCCTTGATCCTCTTGAAGTCGATGATCGCCGAGTTGATCTCGTCGATCGACCCGTGCAGCAGCACGCACACGTCGGCCCTGCCCGTCACGACCAGCGTGTCCTTGACGGGGCGGCGCTTGCGGCGCAGCACGGCGGTCACCTCGTCGACGAGGCCCGGCCCGACCGTCACCATGCACAGCGCCCGCACGCCCGCGGGCCAAGCCCTGATGTAGATAAGGGTTTTTGCGCATGCTGCGGCCAGCCCGCTGAATGCACACGGCAGGCCTTTGCGGGCGCTGTCAGCCCCGCCTCCCCCCCCCCCCCCCCTTGCTACCAAGGCCGCCGTGCAGTGTGTCCCTGCGCCGCCCGTGTCCAAAGCCGATCGCCGCGCGGTGCGCAGGGACGACATCCTCGAAGCGGCCCGCGTCCGAATGCCAGGCGGCCCGGAGCGGGCGCGCTTCCGCATCGCGAGAATCGAGAGCGCGGCCCCGCGGTGCACCTAGACGGCCGCATCCCGCCGCCCGACGATTGCCTGCATCCCTGCCGCGCAGCATGCTCGTCAATGCCGTCGGCGTCAAGGCCAGCCATCTCCCTACAGTACGCCGGCGCCCCGTTGCGCCGTCCCGCCCGCGACAAGACGGCGGGCAGGCCCAAGCATGCAGGCACGGCACCGAGTCCGCACCCCAAGCGGGGCGTCCTGCACATCCGGGATCCCGCCGGTGTGATCCCGATCCTACGCTCCCGCCCCACGCCTCGATATGACAGTGCACATCCATGCCACCTCCGCATCGCGTCCCAATGCCACCGTTGCGTGCTAGGGCACCACACAATGCGCCCTGCCGCCAAGGTCAACGCCGGTCGTCACATGCGGGAGAGGAGGCAGAGTAGCGCAACGCATGCCAGCGTCCTACTTGGGCAGTTTGTAGCCGCATTGATGCATCTGGAGGGCATGCGCCTTGCCATCTATTGGCCACCTGTATTTTTTTACGGTTTGATACGACGATCTATGCTTAAAAGTTTTAGCCAAGAGAATCAATCGGACGCGTGGGTGTGTTCGCGGGATCAGCGTGCGCGCCCATTCTAGCGCACGTTCCAGTGTATTGTCAAATTTCTCTTTGATAGATGACTGGTTTATTTTTGAGCTTTTAAGCTCTACGATTACAATATTGAGCATGCTTGTGTAGTAAAATACAACGCAATCGCATGCCTTTTTGTCTACTATCACGCCGTCTGCCTTTATTATTAGGCGGTTGTCTATGTTCGGCAGGGCCAGCTTGCAGTTTTGCTCACAACATTCCTTGACCACGTGCCTCGCCAGTCCAAGTTCCATAGCCATGGCTTCAAGCCTTCGAGTCATCCCACGCATCTCCTATTATCGACGACTTGATGTCCTCCATCCTAGCCGCCTCGTCGTGGAGTTCCTCGTGGACCCGGATAAACTCGCCCTCGTCTATGCCATCGTCCCCCGAGTGCTGTATCTCCCTTGCCGTGCTCCAGCCCCTGTCGTCCATCGAAAAGGAGTAGGGGGCGACCTCCCCGGGGAGCAGGTATGCCAGCGGATCGCCAAAAATAGTGCGCTTAGAGTCGTCTGAAAGCTGCCCCGCCTCGAGGCACTTGCTGAACTCCTCAAGCAGGATCTCGCTGTGCGTCGTGGCAAGTACGTAGAGGCCGGCGCGGACCATTCTTACTATGAATTTGGCAAGCAGTGCCTGGCTCGCCGGATGCAGGTGGGCCTCCGGCTCCTCTATTACGAGCAGATCGGACGGCTGCACGGCGTGCTTGAGATACAAGATCAGGGGCGCCAGTTCGGATACCGACGACGATGCGGATTGGATTGGCACGCTGCTCCCTCTGTACTTGAACACTATTTCCGGAGCCGCGATTTTGGATGCTTTCCGCATGCCGATGCGGCCGCGCAGGATCGATTGCTCCATTTCCTCGCCGAGTGCGAAAAGCGCCCCCTCCTCCTCCGTCATTTTAACAATGTCGGCCAGGAAATCGACGGTGGTTCCCGGCATGGATCCTGTGCCGGTGTGATCTCCGGCGGCGCCCGACAGCGACCGGATCGCCCCGTCCAAGACCGTCCTGTAGGCGTTTAGTACGCCCGATCGCGATGCGGGCAGGTAGTACGAGGCCTCCGGCATGTCCGAAAAAATTTTTCGTGTTATGGGCACATAGCACACCTGAGGCAGATGCCTTCTTAGCTGGTTGTTGGCCATCCAATTGGACATCGTGTACTCAATTGGATCCTCAGGATCACGCGGCATCCGTGCAAGGGGGGGATCGATGCCCGGCCCCTCGTCTTCGACAAGGGTCTGCACAATTGGCGAGATGGCCCGTATGCTTACGCCAGTAGTCTTTCCCCACTTCAGCACGGACGCGTGTGATCCGTTGGCAACGTCGATCTGCATCGACTTGCATCCGAACCGGACCAGCCCCTGCGGGCCAGAGGGCATGTTACGGGTAATTTCGGACGTCAGTCCGTCTGCAAGTATGCTCGTCAGGCAGTGGCGCGCGATAGCGTCCGACATTCGGGCAGGCACGGAGGCCGACTGGTCTGCGTTGAAGGCGTCGAGTACGGCGCCGAGCCCCGCGTCTATCGATTTTTTGCATGCGGCAAGCGTGCGCATCGAGGCCGGTCCCGGCCCGGCGTCGAAGCCCGCGGCCGTGCCCGCCGACAAAAGGCGCTTTTCTCTGCCGACGGCCCGGATTAGCGAGTGCGCCGCGGTTGCGGCGTACGACTTGCCCGTGTTGCCGGGGCCTATGAACACGGTCAGGGGGGCAATCCTGATGGCCGCCTCCCTGACAGGACCGAGGTTTCGCAGTGTCATTCTAAGCCCGGCCTCGCCTGATCTATCAGGGCGTCGGAGGCGCCGCTTCGTTGTGCTCACGGCGCATCCGCGCGGCGGGGCGCCTTAAGCGTTGCCACAGCGGTCAAGACGGCGCGCGGAACCAGCGCCGCGCCTGCCCGCCCCGAGCGATGCCAAGGGTCGGGCGGCGCCCCGCCAGGGCGGGCGCGCGGGCGGCGCCCGGGCGCTGATCAGCCGCACGAGACCTCGTACGCGACGGTCTGCTCCATGGCGCCCGGCGAGACGCCCGGCGGCAGATCGTCCATGCCGGTCAGGTCGAGCCGGTAGTCGATTGCAAGGGACGCGGCCGGCTCGAGCGCATCGCCGCCGGACAGCAGGGGCGATCCGGGCTCGAGCGGGGCGAACCGCCCCTCCCCGCCGCCGCCCGCGGGCGCGGCCATGAACGACGTCGCGTTCGCCGGCAGGCCGCCGCTCCACGCCGTCGCGCTGATCGCAACGCCCGCGATCGGCGCGCTGCCCGAATTCGAGAGCATCTGGCGCCGCGGCTCGCCGGCCTGTCCGGGCCCCGCGCTGCCAAGGTCGAGCATGTCAGACGCCAGCGAGGCGCTGCACGTCGCGGCAGCGTCCGCCCCCGAGGTCTCGACTATTGCCCACTTGCGCGTCTCCGGCGAGACCGTCCATGTCGAAAAGGTCGCCGGACTGGCCAGGTCGCCGTTGCCGTCGAACGCGATCCCGCCGAGGGCCCCGCCTGGCAGCCCCGCGGCCGCCAGGCCGTGCAGGTTCGATGCGAACGGGCCGGCCGTCGAGTGGCCGGCCGCGATCGCGCTCCCGAGCAGCAGCACTGCATCGTGGGCAGAGTACGCGTACCCTATCCTCGGATCCCCGACGTCGCCTCCGCCTGGCCTGGCCGCAATGGCCGAATCGACGGCGCGCGTCGCCGCGCTCGGCTCGATGCCGAACACGACGGCCCTCAGGCCCGTCGACAGGGCCAGGTCGAGCGCCGCATCGCCGCCGGTGACGACCGAGCTGCCGGCAAGGTCCGTCGAGTACCACTGCGCGCCGGCCAGGGCGGGGTACCGCAGGGCCTCGGCGGCCGCGCCGGCGAACGGCGGGTCGAACCCGATGTACAGGACGGCCGCGCCCCGCTCCGGGTCAGAGGCGGACGCCGCGGACACCATCGCGTTGGCCCTCGCCATTGCGGGCCCCCACCCGCCCGGCTCGATCGAGGCGTCAAACGGCACCTTTGGCAGGACCGACCCCGGCGAGAGGCCGTCAAACTCGGCGCGTATCCGCTCGTACGCGGCGTTTCCGTACGCGTCGTCCTGCACGATGGCGACCACGTCGCGCGCCCCGCCGCCGGCCATCACCTCGGCGATGCGCGGCGCGCGCAGGTCGTCGTTGGGAGCCATGCGGTACACCGCATCCGGCAGGGCCAGGTCGGGCGAGAGCGACGAGGGCGAGACAAGGACTAGGCCGGCCTCGCCGGCGTACCCGCGGACGGCCTCTACGCTCGAGCTCGCCGACGGGCCTACCGAGAGCGGCACGGGGCGCGGATAGTAGCCGGCTCCGAGGATCAGGTCGTCGGACCTGTCGGCGGTCCCGAGATCGTGCAGGGCGAGTAGCGAGCGCTTGGACTCGACGGGCTGCCCCTCGTGGACAAAGTTGCGGATGCGGTAGTCGTACCACGCGTCGGCTCTGGCCGGCGCCGCATCAAGCTCCCCGAGCAGGCTCGCGAACGGGACGGGGTTGTCGCCCGAGGCGATCGGCGAGACGACGCCGACCCTGTCTGGGTTTGCCCCGTTGGCCTGGACGTGCCCCGTGCGGTTGAGGATGAACGGATAGTGCTCCTGCGGGCTGGCAAGCGACCTTATGGCCTGCACGGCCGCATCGGCCCCCTGCGCGTCGATCGCATCCCTCATCGAGGCGATCTGGCTTGCCAGTATTGGATAGTACCTCGCATCGTCGAGGCCGGTCGCAAGGGCCGACACGGCCGCGAGGGGGTCGGCCAGGCGGATGTCGTGTCGGACGATCTCTAGGGATCGGTTCCCGCCCGCCTCGGCCTGGCCGAGGCTGAACCGCACGGCCGCGTCGAGCACGGCCGCGTCGAGCACGACGCCGTCAAAGTAGGGCAGGTCGGTCGCCGCCAAGAGGGCCCCTACGCGCGACGGGGCCGAGCCGGCAGGCATCGCCGCATCGCCGCCGGCTGCGCCGGCGAGCCTGGACGGATCCGGCTCGTATCCAGGATAGTAGTTGGCCCGCGCATCGACGGCGCCGGGAGCGGCATCGCTCGCTATCAAGGCTCCCTCGTTCGAGGCGTGCAGCGTGTTGTGGTGGAAGCGGACGGCGGGCTGCGCGGCATCGCCGGCCGCCACTTCGACCTCGGAGGCGCCGGCCTCGCACCGCCCGGCGCACACGGACAGCGCGCCGGCGCTCTCCGAGATGCGGTTGCCCACGATCACCACGTCCGCCGAGTCGGCCCACACCGAAAGGGCCGGCGCCGCCGCGCCGATCACCGTGTTGTATGCGATGCGGACGTTCGACGAGTTCGACGTGACCAGGACGGCGCTCGACCCCGAGCCCTCCACGTGGTTGTGCACGACGCCAAGGCCGCGCGCGCCCGACGCCTGCACCGCCGCCCCCCTCAGGTCGAACATGTAGTTTGACGAGACCAGCGAGTCGGCCACCTGCACTCCGGACGGCATCTGCGCCGGCATGCCGAGCCGCACCGCCGGGGGCGGCGGAGCGTCGCCGGGGGCGGCGGCCCCGATGTCGCGGAACGTGTTTCCCGACACGTCCACGTCGGATGCGGGCGGCGCCGGCGCCGTGCCGTTGGCGGCCGCGGCAGGGGCCGCCGACACGGCCGCGGCGCACGTGCCGTCGAACGTGTTGTTCAGTACGGAGACCGTCCCGGCCCCCGCGCCGCCGGGCCGCGCCTCCACCGTGACGACGGCGGCGCCGCCGGGGCCGCCCGCCGGGCATGCGATATCGCGAAATACGAGGCCCGTGAGGGCCACGGGGCCGCCCGGGCCCTGCCGGACGACTACGCTCGAGTTGCCCGTGAGGACGGCCGCGCCCGGCGGGTCGGACGCGAGCGTGAGCGGCTTGTCGATCGTGACGGACACGTTGGCGTACGTTCCGGGAGCGACGAGGACGGTGCTGCCCGCATCGGCGCCGTCCACCTGTCCCTGTATCGTCGCGGCGCCACCTCCAGCGTCCTGGGCATAGGCGGCGTTCGGGGCGCATGCGATCGCAACGGCGGCCGCAAGCGCCAAGATCGCGCCCGGTGCACTGCGCATGCAAGGCGGCGAACCGCGTTGCGTTAAAAGAGTTGCGCCGCCCCCACATGCCGGGTGGGGGCGTGCGTGTGTGCGCCCTTCCCCCCAACCGCGCAGCCGCCAGCGCCTACACCGCTCCCGGATGCCCGCGTTGTTCGTCGCCTCTTGAGCGCGGAGGCGAACAGCCGGGCACGAGAGGACGCCGCAGGCGCCCGCTGAGGGGGTCGCAGGCGCCCGTCTCACGGAGGCTCCATGACCCTGATGCGCGTTCGGGCCCATCCAGCTGAGTGGAGTCGCAGGCGCCCGTCTCACGAAGGCGGCATGCCCCGTCAGTGGACGGCGTTGCGTCCCGCGACGCGGCTTGCCATCGGTAGCGCGGCATGTCGCCGCCTTGCGCGGCATCCCGCACCGGCGCTGGCACGCACTACGCCTGCCGTCGTCGCCACGACTGCCGATTCCAGTCCAGGTCTGAGCCCAGTCCGTCCGCGATTGGACACCATGCACGTCACTGTAAGATTTTTGGAAAAATATGCTCGTAGACAGCAAATTTAGCGCCCAGCGTCATGCCATCCAGCCGGAAGTTTGACGGGAAAGCGGCACACCGCGACCGAATGTTTATGAGTGCGGCAGGGGCCGGCTCTCCAATGGACAAGAGTCCCAAGTGCCCGTACTGTGGCAAGAGTGCATGGGACGGCCCATTTCAGCTCGGCATGGCGGCATCGAGGGGAAAGGACGACAAGCCCACGAGCGACATAACGGAGGGGGAGAGCGGCATTTGTTTGCTGAAGTCTTGGGCATGCACCTCATGCGGTCATGTCAGGCTAAACAAGGAAGCATAGCGGGCAGCCATGCAGCTGTCGGCGATGCCAAGAGCTGCATCAGGGGCGCGCCTCGTTAGGCGGTCACTTGCGGTTCCGCGCCTGGGAAGAGTTCGACGTCGACGCTGCATCAGGGGCGCGCCTCGTTAGGCGGTCACCTGGTAAGAGTTATCGGCCTTGTGACGTGCGCCGCGGCGGGGGATCGTAGGGGGCCGCGAGCATGAGCAACCCGCGCCGCCCCTCCTCAAGGACGACCTCGAGGGCGCCGCGCGGGGCGCGGTCGGCCGCCAGAGGGCACGGCGGCCCACCACTTCCAAGTGCCTCGTAGCGCACCGGCGTGTGCCTGACGGCCGCGGCTGCCCTCTGGCGACAGAGGCGCAGCGACAAAAGTCATCGCCTCAAATGAGTAGAATTCCTGCGCGGCATCGGGATCGGCAAGCAGGGCATCGGCCGATCCGGCATCCCCGAGGCGGTCGGCGTCCAGCCCAAGCGGAGGCGAATCGCACTGCGGCGAGATTTCACGCAGCCTAGGGGCCGCCGCCGCCAGGCGACTCATGAGGAACTCGGCCCTTTCGCGCTCCGTTTTGGCAGCGCAGCGCGCTAGAAGGGGTGCGGCGGCTCCAAAGGAATTAGACATGCACCGTACTGCAGCGCGGCTCACCGCCTCGCATGCGCCGCCTGCAGGCTCCGGCATGCCGTTCAAGAGATCTGCCAGTCCCAGGAGCATGCGCGCCGAGGCAACGGCCTCGGACTTTGCCGCAACCAGCCGCGACGGGTGCGCACCGCCCCCTGCTTTTGTATCGCAGGAAGTGCGTTGATCCGGCGATGGGCAGGCGCTGGATCCCATCCCCCCGAGAGCCAGATCCGAACAGAGTTGGAGCGCAGGTGCATCATCATCATCCCGGATACCCCTCAATTTTCGAACGGTGCTGGCGGCATGTAGGACAGGCAGGTGCGACTCGCACACCAAGTTGCCGAAATCGGTGGGCCTGTAGATGTGGCCGGCGCTCGTGCCGCGGGCATCGCGGACCACAAGATCCAGTGCAACCAGTTCGTCTAGCAACCCACGGATCGTCTCGTCCAGTGCCGCCTTGTCCGAGGCGCTCGACGATGCCCAGAACCATGTCGCAGATATGCGGGACGCCATGTCGCCCGGCGTGGCCCCACCCAGCTCCTTGACCATGCGGATAAGGTGCAACGCGATGCGGGGGCGTAGATCATCCCGACTGCCGCCCAGTCCGGAAGTCACCGAGGGGGCGACATCCCACAGGCTGCGGCGCAGCACATCGTACTCGGCCTGTGATGCGGCAGCTACGATTGTCTCGCCCTTCCTGTCAAGGCCCGCCCTGCCCGCCATTTCCGTCGCCCGCGCGTACTCGAAGGCGGTGGGAATTTCTCCGCTGGCGGCGGGACGGCACAGTAGCACCGTCTTGAACGGCGAGGGGGCATCCCTTGTGCAGGGGACGGAGGACGACACGAGGGCGCTGATCGCACCGCCTTCGACCCCCCTCATGACTGCTTTTCTGAACGCCGGCGGCAGTCGTTCGTCGTCAAACGCGACGCCCGATGCAAGCGGCGATTCGGATCCCGTGCCGCAGTACTCGATGCCGGCCCCGATCGCGGGCCGCCCCACAAGGCTTTGCCGCAAGGCCGCTTTTTTCCCAGCGGCTTCCCCCATGTCCAGGTCGTCGCCCTCGATGCGACGCAGTTGCGATGCGACTTCGCTGGCAAATCCGATCACATCCGAGCCTGGGGGGACGGAGATCAGCACGGGAGAGTCGTCAACCACGGCCCTCCTGGCAAATCTTGCGCACAGGGAGGCGGCATCCGGCCTTCCGGCGTCCCCGCCACCGCAACGCAGGTCGCGCGGAAGCGGCTCGTGGCTTCCGGGCGCCGATCTGAAGTACAGCATTCCGTTGTGGCAGACAGATTCGCGGGTGCCGATCACGGCGCATCCCGGCCGCCCCTCCGCCCCGCACGCATCAACCACCTTTGCCCCGAGCCAAGAAGCCATTTTTTTGGCGACGTCCGCCGAGGCCAGGGTTGTGAGCGCCACGATCTGTGGGCAGGAGGATCCTGCCGACCGCAGGCGTGCAATGAGCATCTCCAGGTCCAGGGCGCCGTTCCCACCACAATCTTCGTCCAAGTCGCAGGCCTCGTCGATAATGACCGCAGCCAGGTCGGACACCTCGATCGACCCTGCAGACAGCCGCGTGCCCAGCTCTTCGTACGTGGCGACAAAATGCCCGCCGCTGCCGAGGCCGTCCCGATGCAAGCCGTGCGGGCCGTCATCCCGCCGCTCATCGCCGCCGCCACGGTCGGCCCCGATCAGCCCGACGATCCCGCCGTAGGCCCGTTCGACGGCCTGCTCGTTGGCAGCCAAGTACGCCACACGCCCCCCGCCGTTTGACGGGGCGGCGAGGCACAGGCACGAAAGCAGGGCCTTTTCGTGGCCGGCCGGCAGCCGGCATACCATGCTTGCCCGCCCGATCAGTCCTGCCTCGACTGCCGCCTCCTCGGGCGGCGTTAGCGCGTACCTGCCCGACATCCACAGTGCCGCTCCCATACCGTCCGCCAAGCCCAGCCGGGACACCGAGTGATCGTACGTGGCTTCGACAAGCCTCAGGTACAGGCTCACCATGAACCCCAGGGGCGGATCGGGAAAGTACCGCAGCAGGTCATTGTAGAACCGGCCCGCCCTCTCGGCCAGGTCCTTGGCGCTTCCGTCGGAACCGCGGCGGCCGGGCGCCCCGAAAAAGCGGCAGAGGAGGTTGAGCAGGGCAAAAAAGAGCTTGTAGTCATCGGGCGAGTCGTGGTCAATCCCCCTTTCAGGGGATGCCTTGGCATGCAGCCACCTGCTCGTCTCGTCGAGTGCCGACGCGAGGAGGCCGCTCCCGCCGCCCACGCCAAGCAGCGCCAGGCCCTCCACCAGGCGCCGCGAATGCGCCGGCGAGCCCACAATGTACTCGAATTCGCCCGAGTATCTTTGCTCAAGCAGCCGGTACATGCGCACCGCATCGCACCTCATTCGCGCCATATCGTAGCACAGGGCCGAGCATATCGTTGCGTAGAATTCGTCGCCGCGCGGCAGCTCGCCGGCATCGGCCATATCCTCGAGTGCCACGGCGGCCTCCTCGTACGACGCTCTGTTCCCGGTCAAGGTCCCGTCAATGATCGACTGCATCGCATCCGTGTGCCTGTCTGCAGGGGCCATCGTATCCAAGTCAGCAGTACCTCCCAACCATCCTGACGGTCGCATCATGGAGACCATCGATGCTGGTTATGACGGCCTCTACAGGGTTCGCTATGCCTCGCAGCATGCCAGGGCCGAGGCTGCCGCGGATCGACCCCGCATCGACCCCGTGCCGCGCGTCGAGTGCCACTACCGCGTTGGCCGATACGCTCCATTCGGACAGGGCCTTTTTCAGGACCTCCGCCATGCGGAGCAGGGCGGCTGTCCCGGCGGGGGACAGGTGCGTTGCGCCGCCGAGCCTTGCCGCCTCGACACAGCGCCTGCGCAGCCACAGGAGCCATTCCCGCGTGTGGCGATCGGGGCTCTGCCGGAACGCGGCGGCGATCGCTGCCGATACGCCGGACGAAGCGCCCCTTCCGGGGCGCAGCGCATGCAGGTGCTTTGACTCGTTGACCGAAAGCATGCCCCCCTTGCGCATGACAATGTCGATCCCCTTGGAGGCGCTAGTGCCCGCATGCCGCCACTTCGAGTAGAACGGCTCGCCGTAGCCACACGCTTCCAGGACCGCTTCGGCCACGATCTCTCCTATGAGCCCCTTCAGATCGGCCGCAGAGATGCCGCGCCGATCTCCCTCTATTGGCATCCGGCCTAGGAAGAAGGACACCTCGTCTTCCGCATTCGCCTCGCTGCGCATGGTCCGCGTTGCGAGGGCTTCCTCCACTAGCGATCCTAGCCAATCCCCTATGCTGCGGCCATCCCTCCTTGCCGCACCGCCTACATGCACCACCATAAGCCGGCCGTCTAGGCAGTGTCCGCTACCGATCGTGCCGCATGCAAGGAATGCTCCCACGCCTAGCCCTGACAGCGGCCTTCTAATGTATGTTGCCCCAGCCGCAGGCGTGCGCTGACCGCCCGTCGCATGCTCCAGACCAGGGCAACACCATCGGCCCCTCGCATGGCACGCAACCCCCGCACGTGCTGGCCGCGCAGAACCCGCAGGCACCTGCAATCCGACGGCTTCTGCCCCTTTTTTCCTGAACGGGAGGCAGCGGCGCATCCGCGGGCCCGACCACGATCTCGCGTGCGATATTCTGCCCTGCCCGCATGCGTGAGCAGTCTTCAAGGACGGCTCCCGAGCCGCCGGTGCACCCGACGGGGAGGCTGTGAAAATCGGGCGCAGGCCATGACATGAATCTCGCGGCCGCATGCTGCCCGTCGCCTGCCGGCCGGCGCGCCTGTCCATTTCACCGCGTCTCCCGCAGGTGGCGCGACGGCGCAGGTGGCGCCACACAGCTGCAACCCCAAGGCAAAAAAAAAGCCTTCGGCGAGTCTTGGGAGCCGCGCCCGTCGGGGGCCGGCACCCCTACAGGCGTGCGCAGTGTCATGGCCGCATGCCGCCCGGCCGCACCGGGAGGCGCCCTACCCGCCCATGCGAGCAGGGGCGCGGCGCAGGCGCACGCTGTCGTCCCCGCCGGTCGGAGGGCGCCCCTAGTCGAGCGCGTCGGCATCCTGCGAGCGGGCCTCTTCAAGGTACGCGCGGCGCTCGGCGTTCACCCGATCCTGGTCGATGCGCATGTCGTCGTCGACTATGACAATGCTGTTGTTTGAAAAAGAATCGGTTCGCGGACGCGCCCTTGTCTTGGAGCGCGCCCGCGGCCGCTTCGTCGTAGATCCGGAGGCCGCCTTTGGCTTTGCCTTCGGCTTGGCCTTGGGCTTTGCCGCGGCCTTTGCCTTGGGCTTTGCCGCGGCCTTTGCCTTCGGCTTGGCCTTGGGCTTTGCCGCGGCCTTTGCCTTCGGCTTGGCCTTGGGCTTTGCCTTGGCCTTGGGTTTGGTGGCGGTCTTGGCCTTCTTGGCCCGGCCGCCCGCCTTGGCTGCTGCCATTGTTGCGCGGCAAAATCGCGTGGATTTAAGGCTAGCGGGGGCAGCGATCGCAGGCAAGTTGCGGCCGGTCGGCGGCGCGGTCAGGGGCGGCGGCGCGGTCAGGGGCGGCGGCGCGGTCAGGGGCGGCGGCGCGGGCAGGCCCGGCGGCGGGACGGGCCGGCCCCCGCCCCCGCCCCCACGCCGCGGCGCGCCCCTGGCGCGCCCGGTTTCCCTCCGATGCCCGGCGGCGCCAGCGTCGGGGGCGCCGCAAAGGCAATTAAGTGCGCGGGGCGGGGGCGGTGCACGGCGCCACACGGGTATCGCGACAGGATCTTCATTCGCAAGGACATCATACTCACCCTTGCAGAGTACGGAAGGCTCAACGCCACGAACCTGGCATCGAGTTGCGGCCTGAACATGCTAAAGCACAGGGGCATACTCGATGACCTCGAGGAAAAGGGCATCATCGGTTCGTCCGTCGAGAAGGGCAGGGGAAGGGACGTCACGTACTACCACGTGACCGAAAAGGGCCTAGAGTTCTGCTCGCGCGTGCTCGACCCGTACGAGGAGATGTTCCCAAGGAGGGGCAGGGGCGGGAGGGGTTTTAATCCCGGAGGGGGTGGCGACGGTGGGAGGGAGCGGGAATGACGCAGGCTGACGGGGGCGGGCAGCGCGGCGGCGGGACCGAGGGCGGGTCCGGCCGCGCCGGCATCACCGAGTCCATCGACAGCCTGATCGCGCACATGAACGCAAGCCGGCGCCTGTACATGGTCCTCATCGCCGCCGCGTTCGTCATCGGGCCGGTCTCGGCGGTGTTTGCCGCCGTCGTTCTCCTCCCCGGGATAGCCACCGAGGTAGGCCCCGGCTACGAGCTGAGCGTGGAGTTCGACGAGGTCACCGGCGACATGTGGGAGTACTACGGCCTGCCGGCCAACCACACGATCGGCACGTACAGCGGCCCGTTCACCGGCAAGATGCTCGGCCACCACACCGACGTGGACGGCAACCTGATAACAGGCGCGGGCATGGAGGACGGCGAGTACGGCGTGTTCTACGGCGAGTTCGTCGGCGACTTCGGCGGCGAGCGCGCCGTTCTGACCGGCGAGATGCTCGGCGAGTTCACCGGCGAGGTGCACAGCATCGCCGACGAGGGCAGGATGCCGGTGACCGACACGGACGACCACCTATACTACGTCTCGATCGGCGTGTACGAGGGCAGGTTCGACGGCGACTTTCTCGGCATGTTCTTCGGGGCGGCCAACCAGACGGCGCTCGAGGCGGTCGTCGACGGGGGCAACTTTGGCGAGTACCTGGACGACGGCGCCGCCGGGTCGTACAGCGTCTCGTACGTGCCGGACGGGGAGATCGCGGGGCTGGACGGCGGCGGCGGGGACGAAGACTACGAGCCGCGCTTTGCCGCGTACGGGGTCGACGGGGACGGCGTGCACAGGCACACGGACATTACGGCCGCCGTCACGGCCCTCGTCGTGGCTGTAGCCGGCGCATCGGCCGTCGTCCTGTACGTCGGGATGCGCGAGGCAAGGTTCTACAGGAAGTGGGGCGAGCGGTTCGAGAGGTACGTCAGGACAAGGGAAGAGGCAGACAGGGAGATGCGCCTCGAGCTGGGCGGCGGAGATGACGAGAACAGGGATGCGGCGGCCGGGGAGGCCACGGCGGCGGCCGGGGAGGCCGATGCCGGCAGGCGGCAGTAGCGTATATGGTGCCAGGGGCGGGATTTGAACGCGCGACAGCTCGGTCTTCAGCCGAGTGCTCTCCCGGGCTGAGCTACCCTGGCACGGCGCGCCCCGGCCCCGATCCCGATTAAAGGGTATCTTTGGGGCGCCACGGCACGTCGGGCACGCCGGCGCGCGCGTTGGCCGCGCGCGCCATCGCAAACAGCAGGTCCGAGAGGCGGTTGACATACGGCAGGCAGCAGGGGCCGACGTGCCCGTCGATCGACGCAATGTGCGTCTCGGCGCGGCGCACGGCCGCGCGCGCAAGGTGCAGCGCGGCCGCGGCGCGCGATCCCCCGGGCAGGACGAACGAGGAGAGCGGCTCGAGCGACTCGTCTAGCGCATCAATGTCGCGCTCGAGCCGATCCACGTCGCCGGCGGACATACGGACCGGCGCGGCGCTGCCGGGGTCGGGATCGGACAGGTCGGCGCCGACCGAGAACAGCTCGGACTGGAGCCGGGCCGCGATGGCGGCAAGCGGGCCGCCGGCATCGAGCTCGCATGCGGCCAGGCCGAGCGCGCAGTTGGCCTCGTCGATCGCGCCGTACGCCATTATGCGCGCGTCCGACTTTGCAACGCGCCGCCCGCCCTGCAGCCCCGTCTCTCCCCCGTCGCCCGTCCTCGTGTAGATTTTCACGGCGGCGGGGCGGCGGGCGGCCCCGTATATCTGCGGCGCAGGGCGCGCCCTGCATGCGCCCGCCTCCGCGCCCGGGGGGCGCAGGGGGCAAGCGCCGCGGCAGGAGCGCGGCGCCCTGCCCGGCGGCCCGCCCCGGCCCCGCCGCCATTTGCGGCCCCGCCGGCCACCCTGCGCAGGTCGTTTCTGCCCGGCGGCCCGCCCCGGCCCCGCCGCCGCTATCCCATCAGCAGGTACAGCCAGAGCGGAACGACAGCCGTCCTGTCCCCGATCAGGCCCGTCGTGTCGCGCGAGACGGCCACCGACAGCGGCGGGTCAAAGCGGCGCGAAAATCGCGACAGGCCGTCCAGATCCTGCTTGTCTACCCGCCGCCTGTACTTGATCTCTATCGGGACGGGGCCCCCGCGCAGCCTTATGACCTGGTCGACCTCGGCCTTGCCGCCGTCGTGCCAGTGGTACGGCATGGTATTGGCCGATGAGGGGGCAAGCAGCCTCCACAGCAGCCGCGTGTGCTGGCCGGCCACCGTCTCGGCCATCATCCCCGTCTCCGCGGGATCGTCGACTTCGTCGGGCCCCGCCGGATGCGCCGTGACGTTGCGCAGACCGACGTCGTTTATGTACACCTTGTGCGCCTTGCGGTATCGTATTGCAGGGCTGGGGGTGTAAAATCTCGAGTACGACGCAAGGAACGCATGCTCCAAGAGGGCGCAGTACAGGTCGACGGTGTTTTTTTTGACCCCGAGATCGCTCGACATTCCGTCCTTGTTGATCATGTGCGGGGACCTCCATGAGAGTTGGTAAAAGAGGGCGTCGAGGACGTCTAGGTGCCTCACTCCGCCGACCCTCGACACGTCCTTGTAGAGGGCGAGGTCCCTGTGCATTCTGATCGTCTCGGCCTTGTCTGCATGGTCCGCTCTGCCGGCCGCCTTTGGGTATCCCCCGTACAGCATGTATTCGGAAAGGTGCCGCAGGAGATCGTCCTTGGCCGCAGCAAGGTCGAGCGAGGCGCGCCGGACGCCCTCGTAGAAGGGCCGCGCATCGCCCGCCGCGGCAGACTCGCCGAGGCTCTTGCGCATGCCCGATCCGGCCGCCTCCAGGGCCTCGGCATGCCCGGGATCCCTGAACTCGACATAGTCGGCAAACCTCATAGTGGGCACCGTCTGGTGCCATACGCGCCCTACGAGTGACTCGGACGAGCCGGCAAATATGTCAGCGCTCGACGATCCAGACACGACGAATTTTATTGGATGCGACTGGTCCACAATGTTCTTGACTGTGCGCTGCCAGTTGTGGACCAGGTGAATCTCGTCGAGGATGGCATGCACCTTCCCCCCAAGCTCGTAGAGTGACTCGCCGAGGATGTCGCTAACATACAGCTCAAGCAGGCGCAGCATGTTTCCCTCTTCAGGGACCAGGCCGCGCGCATCAAAGGTGAGGAACAGTATCCGCTTGGGATCAGTGCCGGACGAGAGAAGATGCTCAATCAGCTGGTACAGCATGGTCGTCTTGCCGACCTGCCGTGCGCCCAGGATGCCTTGGACGGGCCACTTGCCCAAGTGGCCCACCATGACATGGTAGTCGCGCAGCTTGAACGGGTGCTGCAGTTGCGACGGCATTACTCTCGTCCTCCACCACGGGTTCAATTGCCGCATAGCCTGCAGCAGTCTTTCGTCGTCAACGCTGTCGCCGTTAAGAGCCATACTGCATGCCCGACCCCATAGCAGTATTTAAGTCCTCTATGAAGTCTTTAACAACGAAATAGCTTGTCTGTATGAAGAGTTTAACAGCAAGTATTTTATACCATACTATAGGCTTAATAATGCCAATAATAGCTTATATAAAGTCTTAATCGTAGCCATAAACAAAGTTTACAACATTCTTACCAGGATTTGGGCGGATTTGAAATCACATGGGGCTTAAAACTGGGTATTTATGCCCTTATCAATGGCTTAAAACTGGGCATTTATGCCCTTATCAATGGCTTAAAACTGGGCATTTATGCCCTTATCAGGCTCATACACAGTATTTTCACCGGCCCGCTGTTCGCAGGCCCGACGCCGATCCCACGTCAAAACCCGTTATATGGCCGGATTGCGGCGGCAATCCGTGCAGGGATACGGCAGAAGCGGCGGGACGGCCGAGGATTGCCACCGGCACGGCCTAGAGCAGGCCAAGAAGGGCGACTTTGCAGGCGCCGCGGCCAGCCACGCCGATGCCGTGCGGCTCGACCCCTCGCATGCCGCCGCCCACGAGGAGCGCGGCATGGCGCTGCTCGAGATCAAGAGGTACGCGACGGCGCGCAGGTCGCTTGCGGCGGCCATGCGCCTTGGCGGGCCCACTCCCGGCCTGTGCATGGCAAGGGGCAGGGCCATGGCGGGGCTGAGCCGGCACAGGGAGGCCGTCAGGTGGTACCGCAGGGCCGCCAAGATGGATCCCGCCCTCGTCGAGGCGTACGCAGAGGCGGCGCGCGGGCTGGAGGCGATGGGCATGGTTGACGAGGCAAAGAGGGAGTGCGACAGGGCCATCAAGGCGCGCCCGTCGAGCGCGGCCGCGTGCCTGATGAAGGCCGACATGCTGGTCCGCTACGAGCGCGACGGCGGGGCGTCCGAGCTGTACGACAGGGCCATCGCGCTGGATCCGTCAAGCGCCGAAGCGCATGCGGGTCGGAGCCGCATGCTGTGGAGGGGCGGCGGCGACGAGGAGGGGGCCCTCGCGTCGATTCGCGAGGCGATCAGGCTGCGCCCCGACAGCGCAGAGCTGCGCCGCATCGAGGGCAGGATGCTGGCAGCGCTTGGCAGGGGTGGCGAGGTGTCCGAGCACCTCGGCCGCGTGCGCGAGATCTACGCGGGCGACCCGGAGACGCTGTGCGAGATGGCAGAGGCGCTCGAGAAGGACGGGCGTCCGGACGAGGCGCTTGCGGCCTACGGCGAGGCGGCGGCAGTGTCGGACAACGGCATTGCGCACCTGCTGCGCGGCGAGCTGCACGCAAAGATGGGCAGGCACCGCGAGGCAGTGGCGGACTTTGACGAGTCGCTTCGGAGGGGCGAGGGCGGCATCGACGCGCACCTCTACAAGGGGAACTCGCTCAGGGCGCTCGGGGATGTGCTCGGCGCGGCCAGGTCGTACAAGAGGGCCCTCCGCATGTTTCCCGAATCGGCGGATCTGTGCGAGGGCATGGCCGCGGCGCTCGGCGATCTTGGCAGGGAAGAGGGCGCCGCCAAGTACAGGGCAAGGGCAAAGACCCGCGCCGCAAGGACGGCGAGCATGATCGAAGGCTTCAAGGGGATGCTCCAGGGCGAGGAAAAGGAAGAGATGTGTGCCGTGGTGAGGGACTGGACGTTTGACAGGCCGTGGAAGTAGACGGACGGCCGCGGGCGGCAGGTGCGCCGCGGCCGCGGCGCGCCGTCCGTGCATAAAAAACAGAGCAGGAGTGCTTCCTACTTGGATGTGCTCTGTTCGATGGTCCTGAGAAGCTCGTTGTTGGCCTTTAGGAGGCTGTTGTTCTCGCGGAGCATGCCGTCCTCCTTTGTCAGGACGCTGTTGTTCTCGCGAAGAATCTTGTTGTTCTCCCTGAGAAGCCCGTCCTCCTGTGTCAGGACGCCGTTGTTCTCCTTGAGCATGGCATAGTTCTCCTTGAGCAGCGAGTTGTTCTCCACGAGTAGGCCGTCCTCCCTCGTCAGGACGCCGTTGTTCTCGCGAAGGATCTTGTTGTTCTCGCGGAGCAGGCCGTCCTCCTTTGTCAGGACGCCGTTGTTCTCGCGGAGCATCGCGTGGTTCTCCTTGAGGAGCGCGTTGTTCTCGCGGAGCATGCCGTCCTCCTTTGTCAAGACGCCGTTGTTCTCCTTGAGGAGCGCGTTGTTCTCGGCGAGCGTCGACGAGTCATCCTTGAGGATGCCGTTGTTCTGCACAAGTATGCCGTTGTTCTCCTTGAGGAGTCCGTTGTTCTGGGTGAGGATGCCGTTGTTGTCCTTTAGCATGCCGTTGTTCTGGGTGAGGATGCCGTTGTTCTCCTTGAGGATGCCGTTGTTCTCGGTCAAGAGACCGTCCTCCTGCTTGAGCATGCCGTTGTTCTCGGTGAGCAGGCCGTTGTTCTCGCGCAGGATGGCGGCGCTGTCGCTGACGGCCCTAGCTAGGGCCTTGATGTCCTTGTCCTGCTGGTCGAGCTTCTGTAGGATGGTTGCCAGTGCATCAGATTCTGCTGACATTGATGCGGCGGGGCGCCATGGGGCTATTATACCATGCGCGCATGCGCGATGCGTGCTAGGGGGCGGCAGGGTTCCCGCGCCGCCGCGGGGCCGCCGGCCGCCCGCGGCAGGCGTTGGATGCCCGTTGCATGGAGCGCGGCGAGGGGCGGGCTGCGCTTCCGCGCCGCGCCGCGCCGCCCGGTGCGGTCCTGCGCGCCTCTGCGCGCGCGGGCCGTGCCCGCCCTCCGGCCTTGCGCATGCTGCATGCGGCCGGCCATTCCCGCGTCCAGGCGCCCGCCCTGTGCGGCCCGTCCGGCCTCGGGGCATGCAGGGACGGCGCGGCGGCCGCCCCGATCCACCGCCGGGCGAACCGGCCGCCGCCACGCCCTCTCAGCCTTCCGCTGCGCGCCCCCGAGCGCAGGCGCGAGCGGACTAGGTCGGCGCGTCCGGCATGCGGGCCGCGAGCGTGCCATGGGTGGGATCGGGCATGCATGCCGGGGCGCCCCCGCGTCCGGATGCGGCGCGGCGCGCGGCCAACGGCGGCGGCCCCCAATCCCCGGCATCCCTCCACGGTTCCCCACGGCGAGCGTGCAGCCGATCCCGCCGGCCAGATCCGCATCCCGCGCCGGCGCAGCGGGCGGCCGCGCCACCGCCCCGCATCCAGGGGCGAGCCGTCCCCCGCTATCCCGTGGCGCCGCCGGCTAGCGCCCTGCGGACCGCATCCACGGCCCCCGGATCCTCGAGGGTCGTCGTGTCGCCGGCCTCGCCGCCCGTCGCCATGGCCCGAAGTAGGCGGCGCATGATCTTGCCGCTGCGCGTCTTTGGGAGCTTTTCGACCACGTGCACCGCCTTGACGGCGGCCACGGGCCCGATCTCGCTGCGCACGGCGGCCGACACGCCTGCGGCAATGTCGGCAGGCGCCTCGGATGCGCCGGCCCTCGGCACGACGAACGCGACGATCGCCTCGCCCTTTACCTCGTCGGGCACGCCGCACACGGCCGACTCTGCCACGCCGGGGTGCGTCGCGATCGCCGCCTCGAGCTCGGCCGTCCCGAGGCGGTGGCCGGCCACTCCGAGAACGTCGTCGTCGCGCCCCAGAAACCACAGGTACCCGTCCGCGTCGCGCACGGCATAGTCGCCGGCGTGGTACATCCCCTCAAAGCGCGACCAGTACGCCTCGCGGTACCGGTCGTCGTCGCCCCACAGGGTCAGCATCATGCCGGGCCACGGCCGCGCCGCCACTATGTGGCCCTTTTGCCCCGCCGGCGCCCCGCGGCCATCCTCGTCGACTATGCGCAGGTCGACTCCCGGCACGGGCAGCGTCGCCGAGCCGGGCTTTAGCGGGACGGTCTCGAGTCCCGGCAGGGCCGAGGCCATCATGCCGCCCGTCTCTGTCTGCCACCACGTGTCGATCACGGGGCACCTGCCGCCCCCGATGCGCTCAAAGTACCACCTCCACACCTCTGGGCTTATCGGCTCGCCCACCGAGCCGAGCAGCCGGAGCGAGTCGAGCGGGGCCGTCCCGACGGCCGCATCGCCGTGCCTCATCGACAGGCGCAGCGCCGTCGGCGTCGTGTACAGCGCCGTGACGCGGTGCCTGCGCACCATGTCCCACACGCGCGACGGCGCCGGGTGGTCCGGAGCGCCCTCGTAGATCAGCTGCGTCGCCCCGTGCAGGAGCGGCCCGTACGCGACATAGCTGTGGCCGGTGACCCATCCCACGTCGGCGGTGCAGTAGAACACGGATCCCGGCGCGGCCGCCGCATCGCCGAACGCCCAGCCGAACGTCGAGCGCACGTGCGTCAGGTAGCCGCCGGTCCCGTGCAGCACCCCCTTGGGCCTTCCGGTCGTTCCCGACGTGTACAGTATGAAGAGCGGATCGCAGCTGTCCATCTCGGCCGGCTCGCACTCGGGCGGCGCGGCCGCTACCACATCGTCCCAGTACACGTCGCGGCCCTCCTGCATGGGGCACTCGCACCCCTCGCCGATGCGCCGCACGACGAGCACGCGCTCGAGCGGGCCGCCCGGCGCGCCGGCCTGCGATGCGGCCTCGTCGGCGATCCGCTTGAGCGGCAGCACCGACCCGCGCCGGTAGCACCCGTCGGCCGTCACCAGGACCCTTGCGCCCGAGTCCGCAATGCGGTCGCGCAGCGCCGCCGCGCTGAACCCCGAGAATACCACCGTGTGGACGGCGCCGATGCGCGCGCATGCGAGCATCGTCGCGACGGCCTCGGGGACGACCGGAAGGTAGACGGCGACGCGGTCGCCGCGCCCGACGCCGAGCGACAAGAGCGCGTTTGCGGCCCTGCACACGGCCTCGAGGAGCTGCCCGTACGACACGGAGCGGACCTGCCCGTCCTCGCCCTCCCAGACGAGCGCGGTCCTGGACGGATCGGCCGCCGCGTGCACGTCTAGCGCGTTGTACGAGGCATTTATCCTGCCGCCGACGAACCACCTTGCGAACGGCGGGCTCCAGTCCAGCGCCCTATCCCACCCCTTGAACCACGACAGTTTCGAGGCCTCCCGCTCCCAGAACGACACGTAGTCGTCTTTGGCCTCGGTCCTGAGGCCGGCGGCGGGGCCGGCGGGGACGCCGGGCAGGGCGGCCGCGTAGGATTTCGCTGGGCGGCCGGATCCGCCGCCGCCGCCGCCGCCGCCGCCGCTGCCTCCCTCCTCGCCGCCATTCTGCATGCCGGCGCCGCCCCGCCGCATGCCATTAAACCGTTCGGCCGCCCGCCTGCGGGGCCTGCTCCCGTCCCCGGCGCCGCAGGGCATGCACGGATGCTGCGCGCAGGGCGGCATCAACCGCGGCCCCGCTGCCGGCACCGGCGCAGCCGGGCTGCCCGCCTGCGCGCCCGCAGGCCGTCGCAGGGCAACCTGCGCGGCCCGAGGCGGCATCGACAGGCGCGATCGGATCCCTGGCAGGGTAGGATATGATTGGAAGGGCTACAAATCGTTATACGCGGCGCCTGCGCGGCGCCGGCATGAAGTCGCCCTGGCAGGAGGCCGCCGCATGGGGCCCCCGAGGCCGCCCATAGACGATTCGTGCGGAGGTCGTCGAAAAATGCAGGCGGATCAGGGGGCCGCCGAGCGGGACGGCGGCCCGCGGCAGGCGGGTGCGGCCCCGCTCGGGGATGCACTGGGCGTGCTGATCCGCAGGTACCACAGCCTTTCCCCGGACAGGCGGGGCGGCATGACCGAGCAGGAGACGTGCACAATGTTCGTCCTGCCGATGCTTAGGGCGCTCGGCTGGGACGCGGAATTCACAGGCGGGGAGGGGGAGCGGGGGAGCGGCGCCTGCTGGTGCGAGCTCCGAACCGGCGGCGCGGCCAGGATTGTCGTCATGGTGAGGAGGCCGTCGGACGGCCTAGATGCCCCCCGGCGCGCGGCGCCCGGGAAGGGATCGTCGTGCCCGGCGCAGGCGGTCGATCGCGCTTGGAACCTGCGGGCGGACTGGGCGGTGCTTACAAACTTCGAGGAAACCAGGCTGTACTACGCCCTGGCAGGGACCCCCGAGGAGGGGCTGGTGTTCGCCGTGCCGCTGGTCGACATGCCAGGCCGCCTCGACGACCTGTCGCTCCTGGCAAAAGAGTCGGCCGAGTCTGGGCGGCTGGGAGCGCTGAGGCTGCGCGCGCGGCGCGGGACCGTAGACAGGCAGGTCGTCGACGACATGGGCGCCGTACGCCGCGAAATGCGCGACGACATGCTAAAAGGCGGCGCGGCGGCCGGCAGCGGCGGCGAAGGGCTGCTCGCCATGGCGCAGACGCTCATAGACCGCCTTGTCGTCATGCGCATCGCCGAGGACAGGGGGCTGATCGAGGCGGGCACGCTGCGCGGCGATCTGGATCGCTGGCGCAGGGCAGGACTGAGGTCGTCCTTTGCAAGGCACCTCCGCATGCGGTTCGGCGAGTTCGAGGAGGCCTACGGCATGGACCTGTTCAGGCCCGGCCCCGTCGACGGCGTCGCGCTGTCGAACGGCGTCCTTGCGCGGGCCATCGACCGGCTCTACGCCTACGACTTTTCCCTGATCGGCTCGGACGTGCTCGGCGGCATGTACGAGGACTACCTGGAGGCCTCGCCCGCGGGCGGCGGCCGGGCGCGGGCGTCCGCGGCCGGCGGCAGGGAGCGCAGGAGGCTCGGGATATACTACACCCCCGCGCACCTCGTATCGCACATACTGGACAGGACCCTTGGCAGGAAGCTTGCAGGGTGCAGGACCCCAGAGGACGTCTCGAGGATCAGGGTGCTCGATCCCTCGTGCGGGTCCGGATCGTTCCTGACAGGGGCGTTCGATTTTTTTCTCGAGTGGTACCGCGAGTACAACCGGAGGGCGGCCGAGGGAGGGGGCGAAGCCACGGCGACGGGAGGCGATGGGCCAGGGGACGGCGGCGGTGCGCCCGGCGGCGGCCTCGAGGCGGTCGAGGATCCAGGGCGCAGGATCCTGCGCGACAACCTGTTCGGCATCGACATAGACCCGCGGGCGGCCGGCGTTGCGGCGCTGAACCTGACGCTGAAGGCGATGACTAGGGGCGAAAAGCCGGACGAGATACTCGGAACCAGCATACTGGTCGGCAACGCCCTTGTGACAGGGAGTGAGGCCGGCTGCGAGCAGCTCGATCCGGGCGAGCGGGCCGCCCTGCGGCCGCTCGATGCGGCGCGGCTTCCGCACGACCGGTTCGACGTGGTAGTCGGAAACCCGCCGTACTACGCGGTGCGCGGGGGCGACCCGATCCGGGTGTCGGAGGCGTTCGAGGCCGTCAGAGGGGGCGGCACGGTCAACGCCGCAATGATGTTCATCAAGCGCTCGATCGATCTGCTCGACGGCGACGGCGGCCGCCTCGGCCTGGTGATCCCAAAGGCATGCGCGTACGCAAGGGGCTGGTCCGGCGCGCGGGGCCTGCTGTTTGATCGGGTGAGGCTCACCGGAGTCGTCGACTGCAGGGAGGCGTTCCGCGGCGTCGACCTGGAGCAGATCGTCGTAGTGTGCGAAAAGGACAAAGGCGGCGCGCGGGGCGGCGACGGCGGCTCGTACGAGGCAGGGCTCGCGGGGCCCGACTCTGTGCAGGCGGGAGGCGCGATAGGCAGGGGGGTGTCCCGGGACGACGGCATGATCCACGTCGAGTCCGATCCCGCGTCGTGGTCGATCGCCGAAAAGATGAGGTCGACCGGGGCAAGGCTCGGCGACCTGCTGCGGGGCGACGGCTGCCTGATCACGACCGGCGAGTACATGCAGGGGCTGGACTGCTGGATCAAGGACAGGCCGAAAGGGGGATTGCGCATGCTATCCGGCGACGACATTGCCAGGTACAGGATAAGCGCCTCGCGGTACTACCGGCGAGGCGAGAAGGCCGTCGAGTCCAGGAGCGCCAAGTCCAGGGCCGCGCTCGCGCCGCACGTCGTCGGGCAGCGAATCGTGGCGCACATAGGCAGCCCCGCGCCCCACATAGCGATGGCGTTTGCGTACGACGAGGAGGGATCGCGCGCGTTCGACACCGTAACGCACATAGTGCCGGGAAAGAGGATCGACGCGCACGCCCTTGTCGCCATACTCAACAGCCGCGCCGTCTCGTGGTATGCGCACCGGTTCGTGTTCTGCAACGCGGTGCGGGGCATGGACATGAGGCCTTGGTACGCGGAAAGGATCGTCGTCCCGAGCCCGGATGCGGGAGCCGAGAAGGCGCTGGCCACGCTGGGGCGAACGATGGCCTCGCTCGCGGCCTCGAGGGATGCGAGCAGGCCCCGGCTGCGCGACTACCTTGCCGAGCGCGCCCAGGGCGCGCTGAGGCTGCGCGACTACGTTGGGGACGCCGCGGCATGCGATCGCCGCATACACGACAAGGCCACGGTTGGCACGGCAAGCCGCCTAGAGGCCGTCGACGAGGGCGGCGGGTGGCTTGGATTTTTTGCAGACTATTCCCCGCCGCGCACGAGGATCGCGCGGCGCAGGAGGATCGTGAGCCTGCGCGTGCGCGACAGGGGGATCCGCGACTACATCCGTGCAGAGGCCGGCAGGGGCGGGGCGCTCCGCCCGGCGCGCGGAGCGACCCTGTACGAGCAGGCCGCAGATGCGAGGATCGGGTCGTACGGCAAGAGCGCCGCAGAAAGCGCCAAGGCGCTCGGGTCGATGCTGAGGCCGTACGCCAGGGATGCCGCGAGGCACGATGCCTGGAGGGCCAGGTTTGCGGCCGCCGATGCCGAGATAGACGGGATCGTCTGCCGCGCGTTCGGGCTTTCGGACGCCGATGAGCGGCGGATCAACGAGTCGTCGCGGCCGCCGGGGCGGAGCAGATACTAGGCGGGATCCGCCGGCCTAGGCGCGCTGCGGTGCTTTTGCGCAGTTCTGTCCTCCAAAGCCGCCAAGGTCCCCCCCCCCCCTCCTCGCCCGCATCATGTGGGAGGAGACGGTCTGGATCATGCAATGCGTACGGCGAGGCCAGATCCTTCTCGTGCGTCATTCAAGCCCGGCACGAGGAGGCGGCCGCGCGGCAGGACGGGCGGATCGCGCCGATGCGTCCGCCGCAACCTGGGCCGCGGCGCCTGGAAGTGCAGGGGCCTACCCGGCGCCGGCGCACTCTGCCGTGTACTCGACGCGCTGGGCCAGCTCGGCTTCATCCACCTGGGCGTGCCCCGTCAGGTTGAGCATGAACCACAGCGGCGCCTCTAGGCCGCCGCCGAGATTGCGCGCGACGGAAGCGCCTCCCGCCGGCAGCGGGGCGAATCCCGCATCCGATCCGGCCGCGCTCAGCAGCGTAGCATTGGCCGGAATCTGCGACAAGGTGGCGTTCAAGACGGGCGCGCCCGGAAGCGGAGTGACGGACCACGGTGTCGCATCGAGCTCGACGCGCGCAAACGGCAGCGATCCCAAGTTTACCACCGCCTGCTCGGCCGCATCGGAATAGTCGCCGGGCCTAGCCTGCGCGGCCAGGCGCTCCGAGCCGAGGCGCATCGAGCACGTGTGGTCGACGGGCGGCGGCGTGCCGCGCTCGGATGCGGCGGTGCCGAACCGCGTCAGGTGGTACGTGTGGACGACCATGTCGCCTCCCGACTCGATCCGGCACTCGCCCGAGCCGCCGAGCTGGCGGTGGACCCTCTCCGTGTCGTCGGCAGCGCATGCCAAGTCGATCGGCACGATCGCGCCGTCCTCTCCCTCGATGTAGAACGCGCGGCCGCCGGCCTGGCCGTCAAGGGATATGCGGACGGGTATGTCGAACGTGATGCGGCCGTCGCCGTTGCCGCCGGCCTCGACGATCGTTCGCAGGATCATTCCGCCAGAGCTGGGATATGCCAGGGCGGCCGTGGCAGCCTCGTTGGAGACCTCTCCGCCGTCCACGTACAGGTAGAGCGTGCCGGCGGCGGGGACGGACATTGCTGTGACGCCCGGCGGGAACGTCACCGCGCCGAACGAGGCCGTCAGCGTGACGGCCTCTGCCGGGAACGTGGCAGTGCCCTGCGCGTCGGGCGTGCGGGCCAGTGCCGTCACGTTGATCGCCAAGCGCGCAGCCTCGCCGGCCGCGGTGCCGTCGACTGCCCGGGTAAAGCCGTCCGGCTCGATGCTGACGGGCGCCGGCCGCGTCTGCGCAACTAGGACGGTCTCCAGCATCCGTCCGGATGCGACTGGTATGTCCCCGGCCGCAAACCGCGGCGGGTCTACTCCCTGTCCGCCCGTCCCCTCCAGGTCGACTGCAAGTGTGATCGCCCCCGACTGGTTGCGGCCCACGCCGTCCCCGCCGAACGCGACGGTGTGGACCGCCGTGCCCAGCCCCTCCACACCCGATACGGCGCGCGTGCCGCCACCGCCTCCGTCTTCTGCGTCGATCTCAACCGCAGCGTACACGGGGCCGTCGTGTCCCGCCGGCGGCCCGAGCGCCGCCGAGTACGTTATTGTCACGGCGTTGCGGGCGGTGAATGCGGCCCTGGCCGTCGCGTTGCCCTGCGGCGGCGCCGCCCCGGCCAGATCGAGCGGGAGTGCGGCGTCCGTCCCGAGCGGAAGCCGGGCCGCATCGATCACCGCCGTCTCGTCCATCTCGAGCACGCCCGTCGCCCCAGGCCCTGCCGGGTCGCCGCCGAATGCCACCGTGTGCACGGCGGTTCCGTTGCCCGTCAGGCTGGAGACCACACGCAGGCCGCCTCCCGAGGACAGCGTGACGGACGCGTACGCGCCGGGCGCGGCCCATACGGGCTCCGTGTACTGGATCTCGGCCGCGTTCGGCCCCGCAACACGGGCGGATCGTACCCCTGGGGCGATCCCGTCTCCGACGCTCGTCGACGAGGCGGCAGGCTCGTTGCCGGCCGGATCGGCAACGTTGCCGCCCGCCGGATCGTACGAGATCACCACCCCGTCGGGGGCCGTATCGGGCAGATCGCCGTCAAGGGTAAGATCGAGCGAGGTAGACGGCTCCGCAATGTCCTGGCTCAAGGCGACATCCAGCCCCTCGGCGTCGCGGCCCGACACGGACCAGCCGCCGGCGCCGGCGCCCGGGGCCAGCACGGGCTCGCTGAACAAGACCCGCATCGTGTCGAGCGATACGGCCGTTGCGCTGCGCACCGACGGCGACTGGCCGTCGTCAAGATCGATCGCCCCGTCCGCGCCGAGCGCGTGACCCGCCGCATCGCGCACCGCCGCAGGATCCATTTCGAGTACGCCCGTAGCGGCCGGCCCGGCGGGGTCGCCGCCGAATGCCACCGTGTGCACGGCCGTCCCGTTGCCCTCGAGTCCGTCGACCGCACGCGGGGCCCCGCCCGAGGCCAGCGTCACGGACGCGTACGCTCCGGGCTCGGCCCACATGGGCTCCGTGTACCGGATCTCGGCCGAGTCGGGGCCCGCAATGGCGGCCGACCTGATCTCTGGGACGATCCCGTCTCCGACGCTCGTCGACGAGGCGACAAGGCCGTTTCCGGCCGCATCCTCGACGCTGCCGCCGGCCGGGCGGTACGAGAGGGTTATCGCGTCCGGAGCGGTGTCGGGCAGATCGCCTCCCAGTGTGAGATCGAGCGAGGCGGACGGCCCTGCAAGATCCTGGCTCGATGCGACGGCAAGCCCCACTGCGTCGCGGCCCGAGATCGCCCAGCCGCCGGCGCCCGTGCCCGGGGCCACCACGGGCTCGGTGAACGAGACGCGAATCGTGTCGAGCGAGACGGCCGTGGCGGCGAGCACCAACGGCGACTGGCCGTCGTCGAGCGTGCGCTGGATCGTGCCGTCGCCGAGCAGCATGTCCGATCCGTCCGATCCCGGCGACACGACGGCCGCCCCGTCAATCTCCACGCTGCCGGTCGCGTTCGGCTGCGCGTCGCCCGGGGTGAACGTGAGCGTGTGGAAGTGGCTGCCGCCACCGTCTCCCCCGTCCAGCCCCGTTATCGTCCTGTTCTGCCCGCCGACCGCGAGCGACGAGTACGCCTCGAGTGGGGCCTCTGCGTTTCTGGTGTACGCAATGACGGCCGTGTCGGGCCCCGTAATCCTCGACGAGAATACGTCCAGCACCCTCCCGTCTAGGATGTCCACGGTCAAGACGTCGTCGCCGAGCGGGTTTGCCGGGTCTGCCTCGTCGAGTACGGCCGTGCCGTCGACGGCCATGCTGCTAGGCGGCTCGGGGACGGGGGCCGGCTCGCCGGCAAAGCCGATCACGTGCTGGCGGAGGGCGGCCGTGTCGTGGGGACTGATCGTGCGGGAAGTCCCTCCGATCTCGAGCCCCGAGTAGGCTCCCTGCGATGCGGCGACCGGCTCTGTATAGTCGATTGTAATCTCCAGGTTCCCCGTGATCAGCGCCTCGTCAATGCTCGGCCGTATGCGGTCGGCCACGGCTATGCCCGTCCTGTCCTGCAGCTGGTTGCCGGCCTCGTCCCTAATGCCGCCCTCGCTGGCGTCGTATGACAGCTCGAGATCGGGGGCCGTGTCAGGCAGGGTGTCGTTGAACGCAAAGACGATCTCGGTCTTCGGCGCCGACGCATTGACGGGCCCGAGGGCGGCTATGGAAAGGTTGGCCGCGCTGGGCCCCGATATGGACCAGCCGGCCGAGGCGTTCATCGAGCCCGACGTGACGGGCCCGTCAAAAGTGACGCGTATGCGGTCCAGGGACTCGGCCTCGGCCAACCGCACCTTGGGCGCCACGGTGTCGACTGCAATGTCCTTGCGCTCTCCGAGCGTGTCATCGAAGCCCCATCCCGGCAGCTCCAGGTCGGCGTCGTTGCCGGCCGCGTCCCGTATGGTCCCGCCGTTGGCGGACAGGGCCGCCGTGCCCGTATAGTTCAGGTCGTCCGTCTCGTCGCCCTGCCGCACCGTGTACGAGAATACCAGCGTGTCGGAGTTGTTGCCTCCGGCAAGCGTTGCATTCCTGTCGGTCGCGCCCGTCTCGAGCCGTATGGACGGCGTGCCGCTTGCGTTGCTGAAGACGACGATCTCGCTAAGTTTCACCCGCACGTCGATCGTGGTGCCGACGGGGTGCAGGCCGTCGTCCGTTTCCGAGTAGACATACTCTACCTCTGGGCTGACCGTATCGAGTGTGATCATGCCAGAGTCGAGCAGGCCGTCCGTGCCAGGCTGGGGCAGGGCCAGGTCGGTGGCCCTGTTGCCGACCGCGTCCCGTATGATCGCGCCGTTCTCGGTCAGGGCCGTTGTGCCCGCATAGTCCAGGTCGGCCGTGTCGTCGCCATCCGTCACACTGTAGGAAAACTCCAGCGTCCGGCCGGTGCTCGCGGCCGCGTCGTACTCGGCGTAGCGGGCAACTGCCGCCCCCGTGCTCAGCTCGATCCGCGGCGTGCCGCCCGTTTCGTCGACGACGACATCCTCGCTGAAGGTTACCGTGACGACTATGCGCGAATCGATGCCGTACGTGCCGTTGGGGGTCGTCGACGAGACCGACTCGACGGTCGGTCGCGTTGTGTCAAGGCGGATTGGCCCCAAGGCGCCGAACGGCCCGGCCATGACGGGATCGGGCAGGGCCAGGTCGGTGGCCCTGTTGCCGACCGCGTCCCGTATGATCGCGCCGTTCTCGGTCAGGGCCGTTGTGCCCGCATAGTCCAGGTCGGCCGTGTCGTCGCCATCCGTCACACTGTAGGAAAACTCCAGCGTCCGGCCGGTGCTCGCGGCCGCGTCGTACTCGGCGTAGCGGGCAACTGCCGCCCCCGTGCTCAGCTCGATCCACGGCGTGCCGCCGGCGGTGTCGACATCTACGTTCTCGCTGAACAGGGCCCTGACTGCGATGATCGAGCCCTCCCTGTGCGGGCCCGTCCCGTTCGGGGACGTGACGTTCAGGACGGTCGGCCGGGTTGCATCTATCGGAACGGGCCCCGAGCGGCCGAGCGGGCCCGATGCGGACAGGGTCAGGTTGGCAGGGTTGCCTGGCTTGTCTGTCATGTTGCCGGCCGTTGTCAGCGCCATCGTGCCGTTGTAGCCTACGTCGGACGCATCGTCGCCGCCCTGCACCTCGTAGGCGAACGTGAACCTGTTTGTGTTGTTTCCCCCCGTGTAGCTGGCGTTGCGCGTCTCCCCGCTGCTCAGGTTGAGCATTAGAATGGGCGCGGCGCCCGAATAGACGACTGTATCGTCAAAGTTGACGCCGAATTCGATGCCGTCGCCCAGGCCGTATCCCCCGCTGGGGGGAGACACGGTGACGTTGGCCACGCGCGGCGCGATGCCGTCGAGTCTTATGTCTGCCTGGGCCGACAGGGATCCTGGGCCCCTCGGCTGCGGTAGGTAGCATTTCATGGGATTATTATTGCCATCCTCAATTCTTGTGGTGGTCGAACCGTGTGTGACGACGAAGTACATCGCCCTTGTCGAGTCGTAGTCTAGGTCGCTGGTGTTGTCGCCGGCCCGCACCGTGTAGCGCCACTCGGCCCAGTGTCCAGAGTTTGGGGCCTCTGTGAAATTGGCATACCCCTCGGACTCGCCGCCCGTCTCGAGCCTGATGTGGGTGTGCCCTAGGAGATGAAGGGCGCTCTCGGTTGTATCGAAGCCCCCGCTGTCCGAACCAAAGTCGTAGGCGGAACTGGCGCGAATGTCGATCGTGTCGCCGATCTTGTACGTGCCGTTGGGCGAGCGGAATTCGATCGAGTTTATATTACTGGATCCCGATCTGTCGCACGGCCCCGCGGTGGCCGATCCTGCATGGGCATCGAGAGGCGCGGCCGCTACGGCAAGCGCGAGTATGACGGCGGCCGCGGCAAGCGCGGCCATGGCGGAGGTCAGGCGGCGGCGGGCCGCTGTTCCGCGCCGCACCCCCCCCCCCAGGCCCTGCCGCGTGGGCTCCCGTGCGGCCGGCCCATGCCGCATGCAGGGGATGTACCTTGCGCCATTGCTGTCCGCCTGTCGCCCAAATGGGGCCTATAAAAGCATGCGCTCGGGTCGACAAGCTGGATGGCGCCCAGGGCGCCCGGTGAGGTCGGCTGGAGACCTTGCGCTCACTGTGGGCCACGACGTCGGGGGCGATGGCGCCCAGGGCGCCCGATGAGGCGAGCCGGAGACCCCTGCAGGAGGCCTCGGAGATTCCGCGGGGCCACGCCGGGGCGATCGCAGGCGCCTAGAATCTTTGACAAGCTTGCAGATGGGTTTGCGCGCATGCCACAGTAGCCGCGCCCGCCGCCGGATTGCGGCGGATGCGATCGCCGCCAAGCCCTTTTATTACAGGCGCGGGCCGGCGCGCCCGTGTCCTACATGTACATGCCCGGCGCTACGGCCGTCGGCATGGCGTACTCTGACGGGATCGTCCTGGCCAGCGAGAAGCGCATCGCGTACGGCAACTTTCTCGTCAGCAAGACGACCCGCAAGACGTTTCAGATCACGCCGCGCGTCGGGGCGGCCTGCGCGGGGCTCGTCGCCGACATGCAGATACTCTCGCTGCAGGTGTCGGCGCTCGCAAAGATACGCCGCATGGACCTTCGCCGCGACATCCCCCCCAACTCGATCGCAAAGATGATGTCCAACATGATGTACGAGAGGCGGTTCTTTCCGCTGCTCACGCAGGTCATCGTGGGCGGGGTAGTCGGAAAGCCGGTCATCTACACGCTCGACCCGCTCGGATCGGTGCTGCCCGACGAGTACGCAGCCGTCGGGACCGGCGCCGAGGCGGCCCTCGGCGTGATGGATCCCGCGCTCGGGGGCGACGGCGGCAGGGCATCGTCGATGTCGCGGGACGATGCCGTGGGGCTTGCCGTAAAGGCCGTCAGGGCGGCGACCCTGAGGGACTCCTTCAGCGGCGACGGCATCGACGTCATGGTAATCGACAAGGACGGATCCTCGTCCGAGACGGCGCCCGCATCCGGCTAGGCGCGCGGAGGCCAGGATCAGCGCCCGAGAACAGGGCGGGCCGACTCCCAGTGCCTGTCCGAGATGTAGTGCATCGTGGCGACGACCTGGCCGCGCTGCGACGACGATGCCTCGGCGCTCGACATTGTCGACACCCCCACCGCGATGTACTTGCCGCGCGACTCTTCGCGCACGCATACGATGCGGCCGGACCCGAATTCGCCCATGCCCGTAATGCCTGGGCGCATTATGTTGGCGCCCTTGCAGACGAACCGGACGGCGCCCATGTCGACCGTGACGGCTGGGAACCTGGCGAGCAGCCCATCCTCCGAGAGGAAGGGCAGGTAGGGCGGCCTTTCCGGCGGCGGCTCCCGATCCGCCCTTTCGGAATCTCCGGCGCCGTCCCGCGCGGCGGGGCCGAGCCGGAGCGCCTTGAACCCGGCGCCGTCCACGAGCGATGCGCCGCCGCCGAGGTCGTACACCCGGAGGTTCTTGGTGCGGGGCAGATCCAGCCCCCACGCCCCCGACACGTCGGCGAGCAGGGAGGCAGACTCGCTCTTTGAGAGCAGGTGGGACTTCATGGGTCCCTCGACATCTCCTTTCGTATGTCTATGAGGTCGCGGAGGATCGAGCTCGCCGTCTCGGTCCCGCCGGCGCCCTTGCCGATTATCGTCTGCGTGCCAGAGTGCTCGGACGTGAACGAGACGGCGTTGAGCGTCCCGTTGACGCACACGGGGTCGTCGAGGGCCACGTCGCGCGGCCCGACGGCCAGGTCGCGCCCGCTCTGCTCGCACGATGCGACCAGCTTTACGGCGCAGCTCTTGGCGGCGGCCCTCTTGGCGTCGCGCGCCGTCACCCTGCGTATGCCCGTGCGCGAGACGTCCGGCAGCGTGACCTTCATGCCCATGGCCCAGTTGGCGAGTATGACGAGCTTTGCGGCCGCATCGACGCCGTCCAGGTCGAGCGACTCGTCGGCCTCTACGTACCCGCGCCCGCGCGCGTCGCGCAGCGCCGCCGCGTACGACCTGCCGCCGGCGATGCTCGTCAGTATGTAGTTTGTCGTCCCGTTGAGTATGCCGGCAAACGACGTGATCCTCTCGCCGCGCAGCCCGTTGCGCGCATAGTCCAGGACTGGCGTGCCGCCGCCGACGGTCCCGCTGAACCGCAGCAGCACGCGGTTGTACGCGGCAAGCTCGGTCAGGGACGGCAGCGCCAGGGCCAGCGGCCCCTTGTTGACCGAGACGACGTGCATGCCGCGCCGCATCGCCGATATGATGTGCGACATGCCCGGCTCGGCGTCGGCATAGTTGCTCGACGTCGTCTCGACGAGCACGTCCGCATCCACCTCGTCTATCATGCTCGGGCCGCGCGCGGCATCGGGGGCGGGCCGCGCGGCGGCACTGCCGCCTCCGCCGCCGCCGCCGTACCCGCCGACCGTGCCGCGCCGCGCCTTGGCCGCAACGAGCCGCTCCAGGTCCAGGCCCGAGGGATCGGATGCGGCGCCGCGGCTGTCGAACGCGCCGACGACGCGCGGCTTCAGGCCGTACCGCGCGTACAGGTCGTCGGACCTGGACTCGAACAGCTTTGCAAGGCTCCTGCCGACCACGCCGAACCCGCAGAGTATGATCCTCACGGCGGGCGCCGGGCGGCGGCGCTATTTAATCAAGGTGGGGGGCGGTGCGAAGAGCCGCATCGCAGTGGCTTTGTACCCGGCGCAGGCGAGTCGGCCCGGCGGGAGGGCGGCTGCGCCGTGCCAGGGATCCGATCCGGCTCGTCGCGGCAGGCGGGCGGCGGCCGCCTGTGCATCGGGCCGCAGGGCAGCGCTCCATGCCCCGCCTTGAACCGTCGCATCAGGGGGGCAAAAGCTATAAACGGCGCCGCCGCGCCCGCATTGCGTTGGCGCAGGAGGCCGAGCAGGAGCGCAGGGCGGCGCCTCGAGACGGGGCCAGGGCGGCCCTGCAAGAGCGGGAGCAGGAGGCAGAGGCCGCGCCCTGGCAGATCGACCCCGAGCTGATCGACGACTACACGTCTGTCCCCCCCGTGGCGACCATCCACAGCATACTGTTCGAGCTCGACCCGAGGTACGACACGTGGGGCATACACAGGGGCATCAAGCACGGCGGGTACCGCATGGCCCTAGAGGAGATCTCGAAGGATCCGCCCCCGCGCGATGCATACGGAATGCGCGCCGAGTGCAACCGCTCGCGCATGCTCGAGCGCCTCGGCAGGTACGGGGAGTCCGAGGAGACGTACCGCGAGCTGGACCGCAAGGATCCTGGCCGCAGCAACGCCGACCTGGACATGGCAAGGGTGCTCGAGCATCTCGGCCGCAGCGACGAGTCGGCGGCGGCGCTGTCCCGCGCAGGCAGGCTCGATCCCCGTTCCCGCAGGGCGTTCGAGGCCGGCATGCGGCCGGACCCGCGCCAGCTGGATCCCGCCGCCGTCCCCCTCCGCCTGATCATCCCAATGTCCGTAATCGCGGCGGCCGGAACCGTTCGCTCGCGGGCCGAGCTCTCCGCCATGTCGCGCCTAGTGCAGGCCGAGTGCGGGCTGGACATGTACCCCCCGTCGGCATCGCGCCTGCCCGGCTGCGCGGGGCTCGGCGCCGACATGGAAAGGTTTTATCACCTTGTCGTCGAGGACGTCCTCCTGTCGTGCGGCGGATCTGGCGAGCAGCCGTACTACTACGATCTTACAGACACGGGAATCGAGATGATCGGCAGGCTCGGCGAGCGGCTCGGCGGGGACGGGGATGCCGCATCCCGCAT
This sequence comes from Cenarchaeum sp., assembly GCA_965242695.1. Lineage (GTDB taxonomy): Archaea > Thermoproteota > Nitrososphaeria > Nitrososphaerales > Nitrosopumilaceae > Cenarchaeum. The sequence goes on from CBDESU010000001.1 coordinate 1,290,966, forward strand.
CGGCGCATCGGCGCGGCGCGTGGCCGGCATCGGCGCGCATGCCGCCCTTGAAGAGGCCTGCCGCGGCGCGGGGGAGGCGGAGCAGCAGGCGGACTCTGGCCGCGCCGAGGCGCTGGCGGATATTCGCGGGACGGCGGACCGCATAAGGCGCGAGATCGGGAACGACATTGCGTTTGGCGAGGCGCATGCTGTCACGCTTGGGGCCAAGGCCAAGCGCGTGCCCGACATGCTCTCGCAGGCATGCGATGCGCCCGACGCGCAGTGGGCCGTCGCCGCTGCCCTAGGAAGGGACATACTCGGCCTGTGCGCATGCGTCGCGTTCGACCAGAGGCCGCACCCGAGGACGGCATCGCTGGGACCCCCGTACCCCGATATCCAGGACCTCTACGCGCTGCTCGTCAGGTACTGCGTGGACAGGGGCATGGCGGAGCCCAGGGCAGAGGTGCCTGCCATTAGGAAGCTTGCGCCCGATGAGATCGAGGAGACGGCCCGGGACATGCTCAGGGTGATATCCGAGTCTTGATCGTGCCAGATACGAACGCCCTGTACGCGTACTACATGGGCTTTTCGGCAAGGCGTCGGGACGGGCGGCTCGTCCCGGTGCGGCGCCGCAACAGGGATGCGGTCGTCGCCGAGGTCGACGGGGCGATAGAGGCAGGAAGTCTCAAGATTCCCGGCATGGCCGCAGTCGAGATGCTTAACGGCCTGGAAAAAACGTTCAGGTCGGCGGCCAAGTCGGCCGGTGCCGCGGCCGAACCCGACGACGGCATCATAGAAGGCGTGCGGGAAAGATTCAGCCTCCTGTACGATCGCTTCGGAGTTCCCGACTACAGATGGTACTTGGAGAAGGTCGACCGCATGTACGCCGACATATGGAGCGACCCGCGGCTGGCCCATCTGGTGGCCCGGTGGCGGCGCATCAAGGAGAGGCGCGGAAAGGCTGCAGGGCGGCCCTCGCTAGAGACGCACCAGGCGGACTTCTTGATACTGTCGACGGCCGCCGCCCTGGCCGCGCAGGGTCACTCGGTCAGGCTGCCCACGAACGGCCACGACTTTGTGGCGTTCGCAGGTGTAATCCTCGAGCGGTTCGGCGTCGTCGTAGTCGAATGCGGCAGCCTGCGCCGGTGATCCCAGAGGCGGCGGGGGAGGGACCGCGTCGACAGGGGTGGAGGCAGCCCGCCGGCGCCGGGAGATATCCGCGCCGGGCGCAGGGCATCGCGCTGCGCCAGGGCCCGCCCGGGCGCGGCCGCCGGGCGCCTGGCGCCCTTCCCGCCGCGGCGGGCCCTGCGCGGCCGCGGCGGGGCGGGCGCGCGCGCAAGGGGTTTTATGGGCGCCCGTCCACGGCCGGCCGTGATCGGCACCGAGCTCGGCGCGACGAGGCGAACGCACTACTCGTCCGAGATAGCGGCGGGCCTAGACGGGACGGATGCGACCGTAATGGGGTGGGTGTCGGCGGTGCGCGGGCACGGCGCCATCTCGTTCATGACGGTGCGCGACAGGGACGGAGAGGTGCAGGTCGTGGCAAAGGCCGGATCGTGCCCCGACGACATACGCGAGAGGATCGCCGGCATCAAGGTGCACTCGTCGGTCGGCGTAAGGGGCACGGTAAGGGCGTCCCCAAAGTCGCCGTCGGGAGCCGAGATCGTCCCGTCCGCGCTCTACGTGTACTCGGACGCGCAGAGGATCGCGCCGTTCGAGCCGCAGGCAAGGACGGTCAAGAACATCGACACGCGCCTCGAGGCGAGGCCCATCGACCTGCGGCGCGATGCCCTCTGGCACCTGTTCAGGGCGAGGGATGCGGCGCTGGCCGCGGTGCGGTCCCTCCTCCGCGCCGAGGGGTTCACCGAGGTGAGCACGCCCAAGATCATCGCGACGGCGACCGAGGGCGGCGCCGCGCTGTTCCCCGTGTTCTACTACGACAGGAGCGCGTTCCTCGCGCAGAGCCCGCAGCTGTACAAGGAGCAGCTCACGATGAGCTTTGAAAAGGTCTTCGAGATAGCCCCCATATTCAGGGCCGAGGCGTCCAGGACGAGCCGGCACCTGTCCGAGGCCGTGTCGATCGACATCGAGGAGGCGTTCGTCGACTACGGCGAGGCCATGGGCGCGGCGGGCCGCATCGTCGGCGCCGCGGCCGCGGCCGTCTCCGAGTACGCGGCCAAGAATGCCGGCTGCGGGATCGAGGTGCCGGACGTGCCCCGCGAGATACCGCGGTACACGTACGCGGACATGGTCGAGAGGCTGCGCTCGGCCGGCGCGTTCGCAAGGTGGGGCGAGGACCTGCACCCGCAGTCGCTGAAAAAGGCCGGCCCCGAGGGGTTCTACTTTGTGACCGACTGGCCGGCCGGCCCAAAGCCGTTCTACGTAAAGGCATCCCGCGACGCGCAGGGCAGGGACGTGTCCGAGTCGTTCGACCTCATGTTCGGCGACCTCGAGGTGTCGTCGGGCAGCACGAGGATTGCGGCGCGCGCCGAGCTCGAGGAGCGCATGCGCGCAAAGGGGATGAACGTCGGCGACTTTGGCCACCACCTGGCCGCGTTCGACTACGGCATGCCGCCGCACGCAGGCTGCGGGATCGGGCTCGAGAGGCTGATGATGGCCCTTACCGGCGCGCAGAACATACGCGACCTGTCGTTCTACCCGCGCGATGCCGACAGGCTCACGCCGTGAGGGGCGGAGCATGAGCGCCGGCGGAAAAGAGGGGGCCGCGGGGCGCGCGGCGGCCGGCCAGGCCGCCGACGTCGGCGAGGACGAGATAAGGCGCGTCGCATCCCTCATGAGGATCGACATCGGGGAAGATGGCGGGGAAGAGGCGCGCTCCCACATAGAAAAGGTGCGCACGATGATCGGCTACTTTGACATGCTCGACAGGGCCGGCGGCGCGGAGGCGGCAGGGGCCGGGGCGGCCGGCGCGGGGCTGGCAGGCGCCGTGCAGCTAGGCGACCTGCGCGAGGACGAGCCCGAGGACGGGGGCGCAGGGGCCGGGGCGGCCGATGCGGGGCGCTACGCCAGGGTGCAGACGGAGGGCGGGACGTACGTGCGTGCGCCCGCGATGTCGCCGTGACCGGCCAGGGCGGCGGCGCGCCTGCAGCGCCCGTCCTGCCGACCATACGGCGGTACCTCGAGGACGTCGGGACGGGTTCGGTCACGTGCGAGGAGTACATGTGCAGGATACGCGAGAGGATCGAGCGCCACGAGGGCGCGCTGCACGCGTACATTGCGGTCAACGGGGATGCGGTCGAGCAGGCGCGCGGCGTCGACAGGCGCGCAAGGGAGGGCGGCGCGGGGGCGGCCGGGCCGCTCCTCGGCCTGCCCGTGGCCGTAAAGGACAACATCTGCGTCTCGTCGATGCCGACGACGTGCGCGTCGAGGATGCTCGAGGGGTACGTGCCGCCGTACGACGCTACGGCCGCGGCGCGCCTGCTCGGCGCCGGCGCGATCATAGCCGGCAAGACCAACATGGACGAGTTCGCCATGGGGCTGACGACCGAGTTCAGCGCGTTCGGGCCGAGCCGCAACCCGTGGGACACGGGGTACGCGCCAGGCGGGTCGTCGGGCGGCAGCGCCGTGGCCGTGAGCGCATGCGAGTGCATGGCCGCCCTCGGGTCGGACACGGGCGGGTCGGTGAGGAACCCGGCGAGCTTTTGCGGCATAGTCGGCCACAAGCCGACGTACGGCCTGGTCAGCAGGTACGGGCTCGTCTCGTACTCGAACAGCATCGAGCAGATCGGGCCCATGGGCCGCACCGTCGAGGATGCTGCGATCATCCTCGGCATCATAGCCGGCCGCGACCCGCGGGACGACACGACGATCGGGGCGGCCGGCAGGGGGGGCGATCCCTGGGCGTACGCGGGCGGCCTCGGCGGCGGCATAGAGGGCGTGCGGGTCGGCGTCGTCTCCGAGATGGTCGACGGCGGGGCGGCCGAGCCGGACGTTGCGGCGGCCGTGCGCCGCGCCGCATCGGCCGCCGAGCGGGCCGGCGCCACATGCGGGGACGCCTCGCTCGGCATGGCCGAGTTTGCCGTGGCCGCCTACTATACGATAACGTCGGCCGAGGCAGGCAGCAACCTTGCAAGGTACGACGGCATAAGGTACGGCGCGGGCGGGGGCGACCCGGACGCGTACGAGTTCAACGCGTACGTCAGGCGCGCCCGCTCGCTGCTCGGCCCCGAGGTGAAGCGGCGCATGATCCTCGGCGGGTTCGTCCCGTCTGCGGGGCACGCCGGCAGGTACTACCTCAAGGCCGTCGGGATCAGGGAGCGCCTCACTAGGCAGGTCGACGAGGCGCTCTCGCGCTTCGACGTCCTGCTCGCCCCGACGGTGCCCGTCCCCCCGTTCAGGCTCGGCGAGGTGATCGACGATCCCGTCCGCATGTTCGCCGTCGACTATGCGACCGTCCTTGCAAACCTCACGGGCAAGCCGGCCGTGTCGGTGCCGTTCGGCAGGGCCGGCCCGAGTGCGATGCCCGTCGGCGTGCAGGTCATAGGCGGCGCGATGCGCGACGAGCTCGTGCTGCGCGTGGCCGCCGCCCTAGAGGCCGCGGCGGGCCCCGTGGAGGCGCCGGCGCTATGAGCGGGAGCCCGGCGGCAGGCGCCGCATCCGATGCCCCGGCGCGGATCGGCCTAGAGGTGCACTGCCAGCTCACGAGCCTTGCGACAAAGCTGTTCTGCCCGTGCCCGTCGGCGTACCGCGGAAGGGAGCCGAATACGAACGTGTGCCCCGTGTGCATGGGGCTGCCCGGCACGCTGCCGCGCCTGAACCGGCGCGCCGTCGAAAAGGCCGCGATGGTCGCATCCTCGCTCGGCTGCGCGGCGCCCGAGCGCATCGCGTTCTTCCGCAAGAACTACTTCTATCCCGACCTGCCAAAGAACTTCCAGATCACGCAGCTCGACGCGTACGGGCCGAGCAGCATAGGCGGCGCGGGCGGAAGCGTCGACATTGGCGGCGGGGCCGCGGTGCGCGTGCGCCGCGTCCAGCTCGAGGAGGACCCGGGGAGGATCGCGTACGGCGGGGGCGGGAGGGGATCTGGGCCGCGCCCGACCCTCGTCGACTACAACAGGGCCGGCACCGCCCTCGTCGAGATCGTGACCGAGCCGGACATGGACAGCCCGCGCCAGGCAAGGCGGTTCCTCAACGTCCTCTCCGACGCGGTCGCAAACCTCGGGGCGGCCGACCCGTCCCTCGAGGGGGCTATGAGGGCAGACGGCAACGTCTCGGTCGGCGGCGGGCCGAGGGTCGAGGTCAAGAACGTCGGATCGTTCCACGACCTTGAAAAGGCCCTGCACTTTGAGATTGCAAGGCAGCGCAGCCTTGCGGGCCGCGGCATCGCGATCGGGCAGGAGACGCGGCACTGGGACCAGGGCCGGCGCGTCACCGTTCCTGCAAGGAAAAAAGAGGCCGACATGGACTACCGCTACCTCTTGGAGGCGGACATACCCCCCGTTGCGATGGGCGCCGAGGCGGCGGCGGGGCTCGCCGGCGGCATGCCCGAGGGGATCGCCGCGCGCCGCGCGCGGTACGCGTCCGGGATCGGGCTGCCCGCCCAGGTCGCCGACGTCCTCTCCGCGGACAGGTTCTACTCGGACCTGTTCGACGGCGCGCGCGCCCTGCCCGGCGGCGGCGGGGCGGCGGCCGCCCGGGAGATCGCCAACATGGTGACGACCGACCTGATGGGGATTGCCGACACGCGCGAAAAGCGCGATGCGCTGAAGGTGACCGCGGTGCACCTTGCCGACCTGGCAGGCGCCGTCGTGTCCGGCTCGATAACGAGGGCGTCGGCCCGGGACGCGCTGCACGAGGCCGCGCGCACGGGCAGGCCGGCCGCCGAGATCATAGAGGAGAGGGGGCTGAAGGCCGTTGGGGCGGGGGCGGGGGGCGGCGGAGGTGGCGAGCTTGCAGGGGTCGTTCGGGACGTGCTTGCGGCCGAAAAAAAGGCCGCCGAGCAGGCCCGCTCCGACCCAAAGGCCGTAAACTACCTGGTCGGCAAGGTCATGGCGGCCACGTCCGGCAGGGCCCACCCGCAGCAGACCCTGCGGCTGATCAGGGAGGGCCTCGATGCCATGGGCGGCGCAGGCGGGGAAGGCTAGCGCATGGCAGGCAGCGCGGCGGCGGCGGGGACGGGGGACAGGGGGCGCGATGCCCCGTACGACTACGTCCCGCGCCCCGGGCAGTACGAGGGCTCTAACGTGCACGCGTTCATGCGGGCGCACGGGATAGGCTCGCTCGACGGGCTGAGGGCGCGCGCCGCGGCCGACCTCGAGTGGTACTGGGGCGCGGTCGCCGTCGACGTCGGGATACGCTGGAGCCGCCCGTACGAGAGGGTCCTCGATGCGAGCGGCGGGAGTGCGTGGCCGAGGTGGTTTCCGGGCGGGAGGACCAACATCGTGACGTCGTCGCTCGACAGGTTTGCCGCCGAGTCGCCCGGCGCGCCGGCGTACCGGCTAGAGTCCGAGGAGGGCGGGGCCGGAGAGGTCGTGACGTACGGCGGCCTAAAGGAAGAGGTCGATGCGGTGGCGGCCGCCCTGTCGGCGCCGCCGCTGTCGGTCGGGGCGGGCGACGCCGTGGCAGTCTGCATGCCGGCCGTCAAGGAGGCCGTAGTGGCCATACTCGCTGCCGCCCGGATCGGCGCCGTCCAGGCCACCATATTCTCGGGGTACGGGCCCGGGGCTGTCCTGCAGAGGGTGCGCGGCTGCGGCGCCCGCGCGCTGTTCGTCTCGGACGGGTACCGCAGGGGAGGGCGCGACGTCTCGCAGGCGGCCGCCGCGCGCAGGTGCAGCAGCGCATGCGGGGAGGGCGGGACGATCCCGCCCGAGCGGATAGTCGTGGCCGAGCGCGGCGGGACGGACCGGCGCGCGGGCGGCTCGCCGTCGTACGCCGACGTGGCCGGCGCGGGGCGCGACCTGATCGCCGGGGGCGGGGGCCGCCAAGAGGCGACGCAGGTCGACTCGTCGCACCCGCTGTTCGCGCTGTACACGTCCGGGACGACCGGCCGGCCAAAGGGCGCCGTGCACACGCACGGCGCATTCTCGGCGTTTGCCGGCCACCAGGCCGCGTACCTGCTCGACCTGCGCGCCGGCGAGACGCTGTTCTGGCCGGCCGACATCGGGTGGATAACCGGCCTGGTGTGGAACGTGTACGGGCTGCTCCTGACGGGGGCCGCCGCCGTCCTGTACGACGGGGCGATCGACAGGCCTGGCCCCGGCAGGTTCTGGGAGATCGCAAGGCGGCACGATGCGACCGTCCTCGGCACGTCGCCGACGGCGGTGCGCATGATGAGGGCGTCGGGGGAGCTTGACGGGGAAGGGGGCGCGCTAGCGCCTCCCCGCGCGCGCATGATCGCGACCACGGGCGAGCCGATCGACGAGGCGTCGTGGCGGTGGCTGTTTGAGAGGGGCGGCGGGCGGCGCATTCCGATAGCCAACCTTGCCGGCGGGACCGAGGCCGGCGGGGCCCTGCTGTCGGTCCTGCCCGGCATGCCGCTGCGCGCCTGCACGGTCGGCGCGCCGTGCCCCGGCATCGATGCCGACTCGCTCGGCGAGGACGGGAGTTCGGCGACCGGAGAGAGGGGCTACCTCGTGGTGAGGGGGCCGTGGCCGGGCATGACGGCCGGCCTGCTCGGCGACCGCGACGGGTACGTCCGCGCGTACTGGTCGCGGTTCGGAGGATCGGTGTGGTTCCACGGCGACTACGTCGAGCGCGCGGCCGACGGGCTGTGGTACATGCGCGGGCGCGCCGACGACGTCGTCAACGTGTCCGGCCACCGCCTGGGCACGGCCGAGATGGAGCAGGCGGCGGCATCGCATGCGGACGTGGCAGAGGCCGCCGCGGTCGCCGTCCCCGACCGCACGCGCGGCGAGGCCGTCGTCGTGTTTGTCGTGCCGCGGCGCGGCGCGGCCAGGGGGGCCGCGGCCGCCGGCGCCAGGCGGCGCGTAGAGGACGAGATAGGGCGCATAGCTGCGCCGAGGGCCGTCGTCGAGATGCCCGGCCTGCCGCGCACGCACACGGGCAAGATCGTCAGGAGGGCCCTCAGGGCAAGGCTTCTCGGCGAGGATGCGGGCGACCTGTCGACGGTCGAGAACCCCGGGGTTCTCGACGCCGTCCCGCGCGGCGCAAGGGGAGGGGAGGGGGCATGATCCGCCATTACCCAACCCATATTAACCAATGTGGGAGGCGCCACCATGGGCCGCACTAGAGGCGCACGGGTGGGGGCGAGCGGTCCGATGCGGTCGCGGTTCCCATGAACAGGCAACCGGTCGATCTCGGCTACGTCCTCAGGCAATTTCCCCGGTTCAAGTTCGGCATGCACGACTTTGATCACAGGCTTCGCATCCAAAAATTCGTGTACCTACTCCAGTCGTTCGACGTCTACCTGGGCTACGACTACTCGTGGTACCTGCGCGGCCCGTACTGCTCGATGCTGGCCGCCTCGGGGTTTGCATTGGCAGAGTTCTACGCAAGCATTCCGCCCGGCGTGCGCATGACCTTTTCCAGCCCCGCAGTGAACGATCGCTTCAAGGGCTTCAAAGGGTTCATAGGCGGCTACGAAAGCGACGCCGGCTTTTTAGAAATTGCCTCCACTTTCCATTTTCTGGAGACAGTAGGCAACCTCGGTCGCAGTGAAGTGCTGCAGAGGGTCGCCAGCAAGCGCCCGCAGTTTACCGAGGCAAGTTGCAGGGACATCCGCTCATACTTGGAAGGATCGGGCATTCTCGACAACGGCACCGCGAGTAATGAGCGGCCGGAGGGCGGCCGCGAAGGCGACTGCGCATACGGCTCCAAGCTGGAGTGCGAACCGGCAACATTTGTCCCACAGGTGCCAGACGACATGAGTCGGAGGCCCTACGACCAGGGAATCTACCACATGCTGGTCGACTCGAGGGAGAGCGGCGAAAAGATCTCCCTGGTGGGCAGGGACGTGTTTAGGCCACACCAAAGGCACCCCCATGTGGATGAAATAACGGTGGACGGCGCAGAGCTCTTGGTGCGCTTGCTGCGCCGGAGTTGAGCCGCCTCGCACGCATGTCTTTCATCCCAGCCCGAGATCGCGCCGCCGGCTGCAGTAGGATGGGCGTCAAACGGAACTGCCGATCACACCGTACCATTCGGCATGTTCAACGATCCAATGTCAGCCATATTGTCAATCGTCGTGGCCATATCCAGCGTTCTTTTGTTGATCTCCATACAAGCTGTCAAAGAATGGGTGGACATGATGTCAAAAACCTACCGGAGCTCTGTCGCACTTGAAATCGAGATCTCGCTGATTGCCGAGGCGCTTTACAATACAGGCTGGCAAAAAGCATCCGTCGGAGCGCTTTACGAGCAGCGCCCCATGCCGAGGAGTGTGTATGAGGGGCTGGGATGCTCTGGCATACTGAGCGAGCTGGACACAAAAACGCAAGAGCTGCTCTATAGGTTCTACTGGATGGTGTCGCTTGAAAGGCACGATGACATCAACAGTATGATCGAGGAGACGGCGGCGGTTGCGCAGATCAAGCGCTCACACGCCCCAGGATGTATCCCACGGACGAGGCTGGTGTTCGGCCTCGCGCCTGCAAGATCTCGGCCGGCTGTGAAAAAGAGTTCTGGTACATCCCGCCAAGCGGTCAAGGCAGACGCGGATCTGCGGCCCGACGGAAGCGGTGCACTTGGCCTAGATGCAACCTCGCGCATGCCCGGTGGAAGCGGACGATCCAGCACGTCTCAAGATGGTCCATCCGCCGGCGCACCCATAAGGCGGCCGCCATGATCGCCACGGGGCGGAGGGGGCCCGCGTATCGGAGGTCTCCACGCATTGCCCGCTCCTCTCCCCCCATCCCACATGCACAGCACTGTCCAAGGGCCGCAACACAGGGTGCCGGCCGCGGCTTCCTAGCGGCATCCCCGATCGGCATGCTGCGGGCGATCGGTGGGAATATAGGGCGGCCGCCGGGCGACGGGGCGGGACACGATGGCATCAAGTACACGGGAAGGCGCCCGCAAAGGGGCGCATGCGAGGGACGACGGGGCGTCGGGCGGACGGCGCGGCAGGGATGCCGCATCGCCCGGAACGCCGGGCGCTGTGCGGCTCGCGATCGCACATCTCCTTTGGATGTCGCCCGGATGCCGCATCGCCAGGAGCTCCGGGCGCTGTGTGGCCTGCTGGCCGCCCCGCCTGGCCGGGCGCATCGGCGGCATCGGGCGCCGCCGCGGCCGCAGGCCCGCATCCCGCGGGGGCGCCGCCGCCCCGCGGCCACGGAGGTTCGAGGCCGCATGAGGGGGCCCTTTGACGTGAGGCGCTCCGACCTGGAAAGGCACGGAGGCGAGGCCGCAGTCGACCTCGTCGGGGACATCGTGCGAATGGATGCGATCGAGTCGGGGATCGGACTGAACCTTGTCAACATGCCGGCGCCCACACGCGCCGGCGGATCCTGGCGGATCGACGGCGAAGTCGACGGCGCCGCCATCGACGGCAGGTACGGGATAGTCAAGAGGGGGATCACCAGGTACATGGTAAGGTCCGAGAGGCGCAGGCCAAGCAGATCGTCCATGGAGAAGATGCTGCTGGCGGGGCCCGGGGAGGTAAAGAGTGGGATCAGGCGCTGCCTCGACAGCGGCGGGACTCTGGTCGTGGCCCTTGCAGGGTGGGACGATCCCCGCGCCGCAGAGTCGGAGGCCGCCGACGGGTTCAGGGAGGTGCTGAAATGCGCATCGGGCACGTACGGGACGGCCAGTGTCGAGGTCTGGAGCCAGAACACCATAATTGGTTTCCTAGAGAGCCTGCCCGCCCTGCGGCTCGAGGTGACGTCCGCCCCCCGCGGCTCGTACTACACACTCGACGAGTGGTCGGGGCATGCCGACATGGGCATGACGCTGCACCTCGGTGCCGGGCAGAGAGGGTTTGTCGACGACCTGCGGGGCCGCATCCGCGGCGGCTCCGGCCCCGCTCATGTCAGGGTGCTGGGCGAGCCCGGCATCGGAAAGACCCGCCTCGTGCTAGAGGCCTGCAGGGCCCCCGACATCGCGAGGCTCGTCGTGTACGTCGAGGAGCCGGCGCGCCTGGAGGGCGGCGGCCTTCTCGCATGGCTCGCGGGCCGGATCTCGGACGGCGGAGGGGCCGTACTGGTAGTCGACGAGTGCGACCGCTGGGCGGGCGAGCGCATCTGGAGCGCGGTCAGGCAGCACGGCCCGCGCGCAAGGTTGGTCACCTTGCACAACGAGCCCGGCGAGGGCGGCCGCGTGGGGCGGGAAGTCGCGAGGGTGCCGCCGCTGCCTGGTGCAGAGGTAGGCCGGATACTGTCAGAGTACGGCATCGCCGGGCCAGAGTGTCTGAAGTGGACAGATCTCTGCGCGCCGTCCCCCCGCGCGGCGCACATGGTAGGGGAGAGCCTGGCGCAGGACCGCGGCAACCCGTTCATGGAATCGGACATCGTAAGCGGCTGGGAGAGGCTCACGGCAAGCAGGCCGGCGATCGACTCGCCCGAGCACAAGTCCAGAAAGGCCGTGCTGTCGTGGCTGAGCATATTCGGGGGGTTTGTGTACGACGGCGGGCGCGGGGAGGAGTACGAGGCGATCCGCGGCCTGGTCCGCAGGTTCGAGGACATGCGCAGCGGCGAGTTTCGCAGGATCGTGGAAGAGTCGAGGAGGATGGGAATATTGAGAGGGTCGCATACGCTGCGCATAGCGCCAAAGGTGCTGAGCGTCTACCTATGCCGCGACTGGTGGAGGACGTACGGCGACTTCGACCTGCCCGAGGTCCTCAAAGTCATAGGGCGGCCCGAGGAGGGAGGAGGTGCACGGGGCGGGGATGCGCAGGGCCTGGCTGGGCGGCTCTGCCGCACGGTCTGCTACGCGGGCGATCCGGAGGCGGCCGGCAGGGCGCTCCGGACGGCGCTCGATGCGGACGGCCTCCCTGCAGGGGAGTAGAGCCGCATGCGGCAAGGCGCCCCGGCCGCCTGCCGCGGCGCCGAGCGGGGCCGCCCGCAACACCGCCCTTTCGCGCGCAGTAGAGCGGCCGGAATGCTGGCGCCGAAGCCCAGGCATCTCAAGGAGGCACGGGAGGCGATGCGCGGCCCCGAGCGCGTCGTCAGGCATGCCGGCCGCGCTGCCGGATCCGATGCCGCTGCACAGCGCCGCCCCGTGGATGAGTCCCACGGGGCTATGCTAATATGCACACCGGGAGGCGCCAAGCCGTGGAATACGCAACGCGAAAAGATGCGACGCATGCCGGTCCCGCGCCTGGCGGGCAGTGCGATCTCGGCTGCACGGTACGCCCGGCCGCAAGCTCGCGCGACGGCCCCGGCACAGCCAACGCCCCTCCCTTGCCAGGGCCGCACGAAAGGCTCACCGAGGATCAAATGGGCGGGAGGTTTGGAGTTCCGCCGTTTGGCGGCATACGGACAAGCAAGACGTCGACCGACATAATTCTTGTCAGCCGCGCAGACGTTCCCACCAGCCGCGACGACAAGGACTCGGCTAAATACATCTACTATGATGGCTATTCCGAAGGACGCGCCGGCCAGATGTCGGACTGGCGCAACAGGGCGCTGAGTGAATCGAGAAGAAACGCCAGCCGCGTGTTGTTTTTTGTCAAGGAGCACGGCAAGCTTGCATTCCACGGCCGTGTCGAATGCGTGGGGTGGGAGTACAAGGACGATATGGCCCGCGGCAGAGTAGCCACCTTCAAGCTGAGGAGGGTCGACGACACAGCGGCGCAGACATCCGGTCCTGCAAGGTATGCCACTGCAGTGAGCATCGTTGAGGATGAAGATGGCTGGTACGTTGCCACCGCACCCGCGCTGCAGGGCTGCATATCCCAGGGCGAGACGAGGGCAAAGGCCCGGGAAAACCTCGAGGAGGCCATATCGCTGTACCTAGAGCACATTTTGGAAACAGGCGAGGCGCTTCCTCCCAGCCTGGCTACGGCCTTTGGCGTTGCGGACATCAACGTGGTAGGCGAGAGCGTCAGCGCAAAAATCAACGCCGTGTCGGGATGCATGCAGACGTGAGAATGCCGGTCGTCTCCGGGAGGAACATGGTCAGGGTACGGGGGCGGGTATGCTTCAAACCGGCACGGTGAAAAGGCAATCACCTAATACTGATGCATGGAGATCCCATCTCATCCTCCCCACCTCACCCCAACTCGCCGAATCACGGTTACAAAGCATCCCGAGATAAAGCGCGGCATGGTGTGCGAGTTCATAAGAGAAGGCTGGGCCGAGCAGGGACGGCGTCCTTGACCTGTACCGTATGCATCAGCGCCCGGGACGGGCAAAATCTAGTATGACCCGCATGGCATGGCAGGCACTCCGCGCCCGCGTCGTGATCGATACCCAGCATGGACGGCCCAAAAGGATCCGACGAGTGCCGTGGCGCCAAGCCCGCAGCCGAGGGATCGCCCGGCAGGCCCGGGGGGCCCAGCGCACAGCTGTCCAGTACCAGGTTCGCGGTATACAGAGCGCCCGCCCCTCCCGCAACCTGCAGGATAATGACCACAGAGGCTTGGACAGGCATCTGCTGCCGCGTGCCGCAAGCTGTCGGCGGCAAGGCCCGCGGCGGCCGTCCCGTAAGACTCCTACAAGGTTTTATAAGACGGCGGTTTGCGGTGTCGGCAATGGCGGACATGGGAGAGATCAAGGCTGTTCACATCGCCGATCTCGCAGACATCCTCGGCAGGCACGGACAGCTTGAAGATTTTGAGTGTGGTCGGATGACCTGCTCCGTGTGCTCCGACACGATAACCCTGGACAACGCGGGTAGCCTGCGGTTCATTGACGGCAAGCTCGTCTTTGCATGCCGCAAGTTCTCATGCCATGACGAGATGGTCAGAATCGCTGCACGTTAGCCGACCCTCAGAGGTGATGTTCCCTGTCAAGCGTCGAAGCGATCATCGAGGGGCTGAAGGGGGAAGCAGGCTGGGTTGTAGCTACAGGGCCAGTCAACCCAACTCTGGGCGTTGACGGTGGGTTGAGCCCCTCGATCTTTTTGTATTAGATCTGCATCCGCGGCAAAAATTATCCAGATCAATCGTCTGTCCTAAAAGTATGACTTAAGATGAAAAGATCTATAAGTACCCGCGCGGGCGGCCCCCCGGAGTGGCGCAGAAATGGAGGCCGCGCAGGGTCGGCGGCGGGAAAAAAAGGATCTCACAAAGTCCCAGCGAAAGTTCATGGGGAAAAAGTCGACCAGGAAGATGTCGCAAAAGTTCGGGCAGATCAGGAAGGCCGGCTTTGCCATCAAGAAGATGACCGACAAAATGACCGAGGGGGAGCAGTTCGTGGACTTTTCCGGCGACTCGCGGGCAAAGTACGGCGCCCGAGTTCCACAAGAACACGCTCAACGGGACACTCCTCAACGCATCGAGCACCACCTGCGCCGAGCTGTCCAAGATCAAGGCAAAGGAGGAGGGCGGCAGGTCTAGCGGCTGCGAGTGGCAGCGCCTCAAGATCAACTCGGCCGACGACGAGCGCAGCATGCGCGTGCTCGAGAACGAGGCGCGCGAGACGATCGAGCGGCTGCGGCGCGACGGCCGCCTGCCGCACACCCCCAACTTTGCCGTCGACATACACGTTGAGGAGCGCTGGGACGGGGGACGCCTGGTCACGCGGGGCGTGTCCGAGGCGCAGGCCAAGATCAACAGGGAGGCGCGCAGGCGCATTGCAAAGGAGAGGGGGCTTGTCAGGTCGAAGTCTAGGCGTGGAACGACCTACTTTGAGGCGTACATCGTGCTGCAGTGCGTCGACAAGGGGGTGCAGATCGTGGTGGCTTGCCTGCGCGTCGACGACCTGTCGAACCTTTCAAGGTTCATCCCCACCCTGGCAGACAAGATCAAGGCGCTGGGGATAAACCGCGCCAGGCTGCTCCTTGACAGGGAGTTCTTCAACGAGGCCGGCATATACGAGCTGATAAGGACAGGGTTCCGCTGGATCACGCCCTGCCGCAACACCCCGGCGGTCAAGAAGGCGCTCGCCAAGTTTGCCGAGACCGGAAAGAAGACGGGCGTCGTGCGCATGACCATCACGGGCGAGGACGGCAGGCAGTCCAAGTACTGGATGCGCATCGAGCTGCGCAAGAAGGGCGAGGAGGACGATGAGGACGGCGGAGGCTCGAGGAATGGCGGGAGGCTCGAGCCGCACGAGAGGTTCATCGGGTTCGCGGTCAGCCACCGGTCCGCAAAGCCCCGCCACTACAAGAAGCGGTGGGGCATCGAGACGCGGTTCAAGATGGTGTCGAACAGGCGGAACAAGACGTCGAGCACCCTGCCGAACGCCCGGTTTCTCTGCTTCATCTACTCCCTGTTCGCCAGCAACGTGTGGGTCGTGATCAATTCCGTGTTCTGGCGGCGGCCGTCGGACTACGTTCCGCGGATATCGCTGGCGGCCGTGCTCTCCATGAGCGTCAGAATGCTGGAAATCCGCGAGCCAAAACCGCCCCCGTGAGGCCCAGAGTTGGGTTGACTGAGGGCTAGTCGGCATCCTCGTGTACTTCTTGAAGAATCCATCCAAGGTGGCGCAGTGGGCGTCCATGATCACGAGTATCCTTGAAAAGATCAGCAAGCGCGCTGCCCGACACAGCGCGGCGGTAGACATCCAAGGAAAAGTTGCGGCGTTCATAAAATCTGCCCACATGGACGTCATAATGCCGTACGGTCTCAAGATTAAGTGGATCGTAAAGGGTAATGATGAGTCATACACAGACAAATCTGATGTCGTGATAATTATGGAGTATCGTGTAAATAGCGACCGGAATTTTATCGTCGCCTCACGTCACTACACATCAAGAGCGCTTTTGGCGAGCATTAGGCACGACTTGCCGCATGAGCTGATTGACGCGGCCGAACTTGTGGTGCAAGAAAATATGATCAGATCACAGCGCCCCAATGCGCTGGGCATATTCAAGGACGAGGTAGTCCCGACAACAATACAGGGTAACGAAACAACGCGACGCTTGCACAAGTCACTGTGCAGAGTGGACAGGCTTGGGTTCTTTGCCAACATTTTCCTCAACGAAATCACACTACGGGGAAAGGCCCTCTCAGATCTTGATGCAAACGCACTTGCTGACGAGGTGCATAACTTGGCCATGTTCCTAGAAAGATTCTGGGACAGGGCATCAAGAGAGGATGTTCCGCTGACGTACAATGGCAAAGTGTTCAAAGTCAACATAATCCTTGTTGCACGACCAGAAACAAAGGCAGAATTTGGCACGGATCCATATGTCAGCAGGGCAAAAAGGGCCTTGTCGCAGGGATTCCATTCCGTCTACGTGACAGGAAGATCTGAAGATGGAGGGTTTATGATGCACGTCATAAAAGAGCTAAAAAACAACATGCCGGAAAAGTTCGTATGGGTGCGCAAGTATAGGTCAAGACGGCAGTCAGCAAGTTACGGTGCCACAATCGCGTTCTTCCAGCGCTAGCAACCAGCGGAATCCGGTGGGCGGTACAATGTCCCATCACCCGTAGACGCCACACGAGTGGCGGCCCGACTCGTGTAGCATTCGGCATACGCTGTCGCAGACCGAATGCGGCCCGTTATCCTACGGTAGACTCTGCGCCGTCTCGTCACGGCAGCAAGATCCACCATCGTGATACAGCTGTGCCGCCTACGCGACACGGCGCCGCCCCTTCCCGCCAGAGCGTAGACCGACCCGGCGGCAGGGAGGACAACCCCTTGTCGTATGCAGTGCAGAGCGGGCGGGGCTAGCGGTAGAAGCACGGCGCGGCTCGACGCGGCATCGATAGAATCGAGAGTCAAAGCGCCGCACCGCGCCGCCTCACGTCATCACCCTGAACCGCATCCCCCTCGCCTCGAGGCGGCGCACAGGCTCTTCGGCGTTGTCCCGCCCGTCCGTCTCGAGGCTGAGCGTCACCCCGGCCGATCCCGCGTCGATGTCGCGGCTGAACCGGTCGTGGACCACCTCCACTATGTTTGCGCGCGCGGACGTGATCTCGTCGACGACCTCCTTTAGCGCGCCAGGCCGGTCGGGCAGCAGTATGAAGACCTTTAGGAGGCGCCCCATCCGCGCAAGCCCCTTGTCGACGATCTGCCCGAGCAGGTACATGTCGACGTTGCCGCCTGCCAGGACGACTGCCACCTTCTTGCCCGGCGACGGCCTTGCGGCGAGCAGGTGCGCCAGCCCGACGGCTCCGGCCGGCTCGACGACCGCCTTCATCCTCTCCATGAGCAGGAACATGGCCTCTATGATCTCCGAGTCGTCGACGAGCACGATGTCGTCGATCATGTCGCGTATTATGGAGAATGTGAGCTCGCCGGGCGCCTTTACGGATATGCCGTCGGCTATGGTCCTGGCAGGGGCCTGCCCGCCGGCGCCGCCCGCGGAGAGCGGCACGGGCCTGCCCGCGTCTAGCGAGCGCCTCATCGACGGGAACGAGCTGGACTGCACCCCGACGACCCGCACGTCAGAAGTTGAAAATGTACTCTGCCGGGCGCCGATCGCGGCCAGCAGGCGCCGATCGCGGCCAGCAGGCGCCGATCGCGGCCAGCAGGCGCCGATCGCGGCCAGCAGGCGCCGATCGCGGCATCGGCGCGGCCGCCCGCGCCCCCGTGCTCAAACGTCGGGGCGCCGCGCCTTTATCGCGATCAGCACCCCGGCGGCCAGGCCGCCCCCTCCGATCGGCACGTACACCTCGTCGACGTCGGGCAGGTCCTCGAGTATCTCCAGTCCGACCACCCCCTGGGCGGCGATCACGTGCGGGTCGTCAAAGGCATGCACTATGGTCGCGCCGGTCCGCTCTGATATCTCCCTGGCCCTGGCCCACGACTCCTCGTAGCTTGCCCCGTGCAGTACGACGGTAGCGCCGTACCCGCGCGTGGCGGCCACCTTTGCCGGCGAGGCCGACTGCGGCATCACTATCGTGCAGGGTATGCCCTCGGCCGAGGCCGCGTACGCGACGCCCTGCGCGTGGTTGCCGGCAGAGGCGGCCACGACGCCGTTGCGCCTCTCGGCCTCTGATAGCGAGCGCACCTTGTAGTAGGCGCCGCGTATCTTGAACGAGCCGGTCTTTTGCCGGTACTCGGCCTTTAGGTACACCTCCGAGCCGGTCATGCGGCTGAACATGGGCGAGTGCACGAGGTCGGTGCGGCGGATGTCGTCCGCCCCGCCGCCGCCCCGCCGCCCCGCCTCGGATGCGCGCACCACGTCGTCGTACGTCGGCCTCTGCATGCGCCGGCGGCGCGCCGCCAAACCTATTTTGCCCTTTGGGAAAGGCCGGGCGGGGGCGGGTGCTGCCGTGGGGCGCGGCCGCGCAGCCGCCCGGTGACGGCCCCGCCCGTGCGCATGGCAGGCTCGGCCGCCGCGTCGGATGCCCGCTCCGCCCGCTCCGCCGCGGCCCTCCCGGCGGGGGCGGCATCGCCGGGCCGCTCGCATGATGCTCGACGGCGGCCGGCACGAGAGTGTGCCGGCAAGGAAGTCCTAGACGAGGCGGACGGGAAGGGCGCGCCGGCCGCGATCGCCGCCGTCCTGTAGGCGCCGGAGCACCCGCGCGGCGACAAGTTCAGCGGATGCCAGGGTCGGCCGTGTTGCACGTCGCTCGGAATTCCGGCCGCGATCGACGGAAGGCCCCAGGCGGGCCCATGCCTGCGCATCCTGTCCCTGCTCGCGCACGGGGATTGCGGGACGGGGGCGGCCCCGAGCTTGATGGAATAGTGTCGCGCCTGTGCGTGCGCCCGACAGAGGCCGCCGGCAATGGCGGCGCCGGGGCAGACGGCGGGCGAGCGCGCGAGCGCGCGCCCGAGCGCGCCGAGGCGCCGGCCATTCCCGCGCAGCCCGCCCCGTTTCGATCGCGGCCTTGCGGCGGGCGGGCGGCATTCAGTTTGCCCCGCCCGGCCTGAACTCCGAGGGCGCGGAGGGCGATCATCCCGGCCGTCAAGACTTCCCGCCCCGCCCGGCAGTCGCCCGTACAGTGCAACTTTTCGTTCCCTCCCCTCCCCCCGCGTCAAGCTGCCCGCAAGCAATATAACTAGCAGTAGGCGCCGTGCGGCATTGCAAGTTGTCCAGAAAGCGAAGAATTGGTATGGCCGGCGCGGTTATTCGGTTCAGATGCACGGAAGGGATATCGGGTCCGCCGCGCCCGCCGCGCGTCGCAGCGCCCGCGCCCATGCGGCCCCAGCGAGTGCCGCAGGGCGCCTGCGGGTCGGCGCCCTGCGGGGGGAGGGACGGCGCCCGCCCTGCCTCACGGAGGTCCGCGCTGTTGACGCTGCTAGTGATAGGTAGCGCCAAGGACTGCATCCTGGCGCTCTCGGACCGCAAGGAAAGCGTCGACCAATCCGATCCCAACGAAGTGACAAAGTGCCATCTGGGCGATACTGGAGAAATCTACGTGGCCCTTTCGGGCGACGGAGAGATGGCAAGGGGCACACTAGACGAGCTTGGGGTCCGCCGGCCCTCGGGAGGCAACGTCTTCAGGGAGATCGACAGGCTGGCGGCCGAGTTGTTCGCAAGGAGGCCTGAAGGGCAGGTGGCCGGCCACCTGATCCTGCCCGACGGCGGGGAGTTCAAGGTGTACACCATATCCATTGCATTTGGCATCCTAGTGTACGTCCAGAACTATGATCCCATCCATGTGGAAGGCGACATCGGGGCGGCCGCCATCTACAAGAACCTTGCGAGGGACCTGCACCTGGCTGACATGTCCTGCGAGACCGCCGCCAGGTGCATGCATGCCATGGTGAGCCGCATCGCAGAGACGGTCGAAAGCGTAGGAAAGCACGGCCAGTACGGAATCGACGTGGTCGCATTCACGGCGGCAGGGGCCGCAATGCAGCTTCGGCGGCGCACGGACAGGATGGGGCATATCCGCGTCCAGTTTGAGCCGTCCGGCACGGGGCCGCTATTCGGCCCGGACGGAGGGGCATAGCATGGACGACAAGACCTACGAGTCTTCAAGGGCCGCCATATCGGAAAAGGACAACGCGTACTTTGCGGCGCACGGGCTGGCCGATATCCTGGGCGAAGTAGGGGCCGAGAGCGGCCGCAGTGCGATCCTCGCACTGGTGCGGCGCCTGGCCGCGGACGACTCGCGCGCGTTCCTGTTCCCCATCTCGGCGGGCCTGCGCGAGGCCGTCTCTGACGACGACGAGTTTGCGCGCGTAGCCAGCGGCGTGGCCGCCACGATGAGCCATAGGGTGTACCTGAGGCCGGTGGACGAGGCGCTGGTAGGGATGGGAAAGGACAGCCCGGCGACGGCGGCCGGCGCCGCGGCTCGCCTGGTCGGGCTCGGCGAGGCGTACTTTGCGGCGCACATCATCGGCGGGGCGTACGGGGGCACAGGCCCCGAGTGCGACGGCCCGGTCGAGCGGCTATTCTCGTCGGGGAAGCCCCGGGATGCGGCAGCCGCCGTGCGGGCCCTCAGGATAGCGCGGCTCGAGCACGGCTCGCCGGACGCGGAGCGCATCAAGACCGCCGTCGGGCGCGCGCTGGCCCACGACGATGAAGAGGTGCAAAGAGAGGCCATGGAGGCCCTCGTAGACCTCTACCGCGGAGGCGATGCCGCCGCAGAGGGTATGATCGAGTCGCTGGTCGCCGGGCGCCGCCATTCCCGCCCCGCCCTGGCAGCCCACATCTTTGCCGACTCGCCGTTTGACGACGAAAAGAGCCTGCGCTACCTCAGGGCATGCATGGGGTACAAGAGCAGCAGGTACGTCCTCCACAGCTCGTACTGCGCCCTGGCAAAGATGGCCGAAAGGAGGCCCGGCGACGTGACCAGGATGCTCGTATGGATGTTCGGCAGCGGTTGGCATGACGGTGCGTGGGCGGGTCTGGTCCTGGACGAGCTGGGCAGGAAGGGCGCTCCGGCCGCGGTCGCCGCCATCATGGAAGTGCTGCAGCGGCCGCATGACAGCAGGGTCGGCAGGCTCCTAGAGCCCGCCGTGGTGCGCATCGCGCGGAACGCCGGCCGCGGCGAAGTGGCGGGAATGGTGCTGCGCGCGAACGACGGGCAGCGGGGCGGGCGGGGCCCATGCCTGCGCATCCTGTCCCTGCTCGCGCACGAGGACTGGCGGGACGGGGGCGGTCCCGAGCTTGTCGAGGAGATAATGTCGCGCCTGTGCGCGCGCCCTGCGGCCGCGCCAGGAGGGGAGGGCGGCGCCGAGGCAGTCGACGGGCGCGTTGCCGAGCGCGCGCCCGAGCGCGTCGAGGCGCCGGCGCTGCCCGCGTAATACGACCCGTTTCGATCGCGGCCCTGCGGCCGGCTGGCGGCATTGGGATCGGCCTCCCTGCTGGGACTCGGGCGGGTGCGATCGCCTAGGCCGCCTAGACTTCACCCGCGCCGGCCGCCCACTCAGCGGGCTTTTGTGATCCCCCCCACTCACCCCATCAGCAGGTACAGCCACAGCGGGATCAGGACGATTCCTCCGCCGGCCTCGCCCATGTCCCCGCCAGACACGACGATCCCCATGCCCGTCCCGAACTGATCCGCAAACCTCCGGATCCCCCGCAGGTCCGACTCTTTCACCCGCGCCCTGTACTTTGACTCGACGGGGAGCGCCCTCCCCCCGATCCTGACCACGGCGTCGACCTCGTCGCCCCTGCTGTTCCTCCAGTAGAACAGGTCCCCGCCCCACGCTGCCTCGTACGACGCGCCGAGGCGCATCGTATGGTCGCATACGGCCGCCTCGGCCACCCGCCCCGCATCGGCCGGATCGCCGCGCATGCCGCCGGCGGGCGCGCGCAGCGCGGCAGTGCGCGTGCCCGGATCGCCGACGTAGACCTTTCTTTCGGAGCGGGCCCGCACGCCGGGGTTGTCCGAGTACACCTGCGCATCGTGCACAATGTAGGCGGCCTTGAGCAGGTGCATGTAGTGCTTGGCCGTGCCCCTGTTGACTCCCAGATCCCTCCCCAGCCTGTTCGTATTGACGATCTGCGGCGACTTCCATGCTAGCATGGACAGCAGGGTGTCGATCGAGGCAGGATCCCGCACTCCGCCCGCCCTGACAATGTCCTTGTATATTGCAAGCTGGAGGTGGTCGGCGAGCATCGACCTCTTCCTGGCCGGATCGCCCTCGAGTGCGACGCCCGGGCGGCCGCCGTACTCTAGGTACTCGGACAGGAGCGACCTCAGCTCGTCGGCCTGCGCGGCCAGCCCCGCGTGCGCCGACCTTGCAGCGACATGGAAGTCTTCCGCGCCTTTCCCGCCCAGCGCTGCCGCCAGCGCCCGCCGCATCTCTGCGCCGGCCCGGGCCGCGCCGCCGATGCCCTTGAGGGACGCGTACTCGGCAAACGACATCGGCATGACCCGCTGGTACCTTATCCGCCCCACGAGCGACTCTGATGCTCCGCTGAGCATGCCGATGCTCGACGAGCCGGACACGAGGAACTTTGCGTTGCGGTGCAGGTCGACCCACCGCTTGAGGATGCTCTGCCATCCGTCCACCTCTTGGATCTCGTCGAGCATGACGTAGATCCTCTCGGTGATGCCGCCCGGCGGCTCCCTGACGACCTCGCGCGCGTACCACTCGAGCGCATCCAAGAGGTACCTCGCGCCGGACAGGAACGGCGGCTCGTCCAGCGAGATGTACATGATCCTCTTGGGATCGACGCCCCTTTCGGCCACCAGCCTTGCCGCCAGCTGCATCAGCATCGTCGTCTTGCCGGCCTGCCTGGCGCCGGCGACCGCATGCACCTCCCGATCATCAAGGCCGTCGATCATGGCGCAAAGATCGTCCCTTGCGTATGCCGGCGCCCTTGACGGCGGGATCCCACCCCCCTCTGCCCACCACGGATTCTGGCCGCTTATGTTGTCGCCCAGCCTGTCGCTGCCAAATTCGCTCCCTGCCATGCCAGCGGACTGCAATGGATGCTTATACATCATACAGTATATTAGGTTACCGGCCATGGCGATCGCATCGCGCAACGCGGCGCCCTCGGCGCAAGCGGTGGCGCGGACTCGGGCCATGGCGATCGCATCGCGCAACGCGGCGCCCTCGGCGCAAGCGGTGGCGCGGACTCGGGCCATGCCGCCGCCGCCAGCGGTGGCGGCCACCAGCATGCAGAAGATCAAAAAAGGGACGCACGTCGGGACGCGACCAGGTTGTGAGATCCGGCCGCCGCGCCACCGGCGCTGCCGCTTGGCCTGAAGCGCGCAGTGCGCCCCTTAAACGTTGCGGCGCACGGCAACGGATGTCTTACAAATGTATGACGTGGCGCGGCGCGGTTTAGAGCGCTGAACTGCGGCCGCACCGCGCCGCGCCGACGTTCGGCAGTGCGGCGGGCCGCTATACGATTTGAAGGAAAGGTAGGACGTGCGGGTTTGATTGTTGAGATCCGGCCCCCGCCATCCTCCATGAACATCAGGCCAGCGGCCACAATGGAAGGCAACTCTCGTCGCCGGCGTAGCCTAGCGTTGACATTCATGCTACCTAGCCGACAGATGTATTTAAGCCCTACCTGACGGCCACGCGCGGCACGCGCCCGGCAGGGCGACGGCACGGCGCGCCGCCCCAGGCGCCCGCATGTCGGACCGCGTCAATGGTGGCCGGCCCCGCCCGCACCGCGGCTGGCCGTCATGAGATGGCGGCGCGGACGGGGCCTGACGGCCGGCCGCCGCCCCGCGCGGCACGGTATATCACTTGGCGACCTCCACCGCCCTCGGCCGCGGACCGTCAGAATGTCTTACAATTGTAAGACATTTAGCGCCCCCTAGCAGCGCGCGCCAATGGCACAGAACAATCAGGTCTGGTCGGCGCGCCTGCCGATGACCACCATCGAGGCGGTCCGGCAGCGGGCCGAGGGGCGCCGCATATCCCAATCGGCGGCCATGGCCGAGCTCGTTGCGGATGCGCTCGACATGCGAGGACGGGACGGGCTGGAAACCAGGCTGGCCGCGGCCGAGGCAGAGGTCGCGGAACTGCGGCGCACCATACGGCGGCTCACCGGACGGGACGCGCCGCGGCGGGTACGCGCGTCGCTCGGCATGACGGTCGCCGAGGCCGGCCTGCTCGACGAGGCCGCGCGACAGGCCGGCATGACCCGCGCCGAGTTTCTGCGGACGCGCGTGTTCGGCGAAAGTGCGGAACTCGGCGGCGGCGATCCAACGCGACAACCCCTCACCGAGCAGGTACGGCCGGCACTGCCGGTTGCGAAACAGTGACTGCCACCCTTTTTCTTTTTTACAGGGCGCAAGCCCACAGGCCCTCCGGCGGGGGGTGCGTGGGCAAGATACGGCCGCGCCGTACATGGGCCGTCGAACGAGTAAAAAAACAAACTCGCCTCTGCGGGCACGTATATACAGATCCAAACCTACGCCAATAACAAACACCGTCTATTATGGTGGTAACGGAGAATATGTGATCTTCCCAATCAAGGAAGTAATTCGCAATGCGTTGAGATCAGCGGTGCCGTTGGAATGGAACATCTTAACCCCACGATACCCCCCATCGCCAACCGTCACAGCAATATGCCCGCCGTCCGGCGACCAGTCAACATCGAGCGGATAATGCGCCGTAATGGTAAAGTCATGGGTACCGTTGGAATAGAATACCTCGACTTCATGGTTAAGTAATTCAGCCACGGCAAGACGATCACTGACGGGGGAATAGGCAAGATTATAGGGAGATGCTATCCCACCCGAGTCTAAGCCGTACGGTAATACAAAGTTGAAGGTGCCGTTAGAATGGAATATCTGGACGCGGTCATTATGACCATCCTCAATCACGGCAATCTGCTCGCCGTCGGCCGACCAACCAATACCCTGCATGAACCTGTAGAACTGCCCGTCGAAATGGCCATACCTACCGAACGAAAAGTCATGGGTACCGTTGGAATGAAATACCTGCACGCGGTGGTTGCCCTCGTCAGAGAGGGCTATCCTAGTGCCATCGGGGGAATAGACAAGACCTCTAGGGTTTAGTAACTGCGTGGCGCCCTCACCACGATCGCCGAACCTGAGGTCAAGCGTACCATCTGGTCGGTATAGCCAAACGCCAGTGTCAGAACGCGAGGCGCTGAGGACGGCAATATGCTCGCCACTGGGCGACCAGTCGAGGTCATCACCACCATGCGATGCTGCAAACTCGTTAACAAACGTTCCGTCGTCGGCCTCTACCATACGAACGCCAGAACTTGCAAATCCTGCAATCATAACGCCTGGCGGTGGCAGGGGCGGCGTGACGAATGCCACGGATGCGGGTCTATCAAAGTTCCCCGCGAGGGATCCATTGGCCCCAAACTCCCAAGCCCGGTGGCCGTCGGCGGCGTGGAATACCTGCACGCGGTTGTTGTTCATGTCTGCGACGGCGAGCAGACTGCCGTTATGCGAGTACGCGATCCCGGTCGGGTTGCTGAACTGGCGGTTGCCTGGGCCCTCCCAGCCGAACGCATAGTCGACCGTTCTGTTTCCCGTATAGAACACCTGCACGCGGTTGTTGCCCCTGTCGACCGTGGCGATCTCGTTGCCGTCAGGCGAGTACGCCACGGCGCGGGCGGTAGCAAAATTGCCGACGGCGGTACTCGCTCCACCCCCGGCGCCCAGCTGGCCAATGTACGCGCCGCTGGTCGCATTGATCAGCTGGACGCGGTTGTTGAACGCATCGGCGACGGCGATCGTCCCGCCGTCGGTGGAATACGACACGGATCGCGGAGTGTTGAACTGCACTTCGCCGCTGCCCGCGTTCGGCCCGCCGAACGTGGCAATGTGGACGCCGTCGGCGGCGTGGAATACCTGTACGCGGTGCCTGTTGTAGTCGGCCACGGCGAGCCGGGCGCCGTCGGGCGAGTACGCAACGCCGGCTGGGTAGCGGAACTCGCCGTCCTCGTCGCCCTCTACGCCGAACGCAAAGTCGTACGTGCCGTTGGGCTTGAAAATCTGGATGCGGTCGTTGTACATGTCGGCGACGGCGATCGCACTGCCGTCGGGCGCGAGCGCCACGCCCATCGGCCTGTTGAACGACCCGTTGCCGGTGCCCTGCTGGCCGAACGTAAAGTCGTGAGTGCCGTTGGGGTGGAACACCTGTACGCGGTGCGCGCCGCGCTCGGACACGGCGATCGTGCCTGGCGCCAGTCCGGCTGGCGCCGGCGGCTCGGGCTCGGGCTCGGGCTCGGGCAGCGGCGGCGCCGCCGGCACGTCAGCAAACGCCGCTGACGCCGGACGGTTGAACAGACCATTGCCGGATCCATGCGCCCCGAACGCGAGGGCCAGGCTGCCGTTGGCGGCGTGGAATACCTGCACGCGGTCGTTGCCCGTGTCGGCGACGGCGATCAGGTCGCCGGACAGGGAATACGATACGGACGCCGGCGCGTTGAGCTTTCCGCTGCCCGTGCCGGGCACGCCGAACGCGAGGGCCAGGCTGCCGTTGGCGGCGTGGAATACCTGCACGCGGTCGTTGCCCGTGTCGGCGACGGCGATCACCGTGCCGTTGGGCGAGTACGCCGCGGACGCCGGCGCGTTGAACTGCCCGTCGCCCGTGCCGGACGTCCCGATGCTCCGGACGTGGGCGCCGTCCGCGGCGCTAAACACCTGCACGCGGTCGTTGCCCGTGTCGGCGACGGCGATCGCCGTGCCGTCCGGCGAGTACGCCGCGGACGCCGGCGCGTTGAACTGCCCGTCGCCCGTGCCGGACGTCCCGATGCTCCGGACGTGGGCGCCGTCCGCGGCGCTAAACACCTGCACGCGGTCGTTGCCCGTGTCGGCGACGGCAATGCTGGCGCTGTCCGGCGAGTACGCCGCGGACGCCGGCGCGTTGAACTGCCCGTCGCCCGTGCCGGACGTCCCGATGCTCCGGACGTGGGCGCCGTCCGCGGCGCTAAACACCTGCACGCGGTCGTTGCCCGTGTCGGCGACGGCGATCACCGTGCCGTTGGGCGAGTACGCCGCGGACGCCGGCGCGTTGAACTGCCCGTCGCCCGTGCCGGACGCGCCGAACTTGCCGGCAAACGTGCCGTCGGGCAGAAACACCTGCACGCGGTCGTTGCCCGTGTCGGCGACGGCGATCATCTCCGGCAACGGCGACGTGGGCGGCGGGGGCGGCGCGAATGAAACAGACAGGGGTGTATTAAACTGCCCTGGCCGGTATCCCTGCGACCCGAAGGCGCCGAGCGGCGTGCCGTCGGCGGCGCGATAGAACCCGATGCGGTTGTTCTCGCCGTCGGCGACTGCGATATACTTGCCGTCCGGGGAGTATTCTGCATAGCGGGGCCCGGCAACCTGCCCAATGCCCGGGGCGTCCCCGAACTTGCCGGCGAAGTCGCCATAGGCGCCAATAACCTTGACGCTGTTGTTGTAGTAGTCGGCCATTACGATCCGCTCGCCGTCCGGGGAGTATGTCGCAGAGTACGGCGATCTGTACTGCTCCGGCCCGTCACCATGCGATCCCAGCGTGCCGGCATACGTGCCGTCTAGGTAAAATATCTGCGCGCCGCCGTCACGCCCATGAGTCACGATAATCTGGTCGCCCGACGGCGAGTACGAGGCGGAGCGTGGACTGGGCACACGACCGTCGGCCTCCTGCAACCTGAATACAGCGGCAAGCGAGCCGTCGGCATCAATCAGCCTGACGGATTTATCGAAAAGGTCGGCAACGGCCAGCTGGTCGCCCGACGGCGACCAAGCTACGGACTGCGGAAAACTAAACGTGTCACGGCCGCCCAAGGCAAGCGAGAACTTTACGCTCGCATTGTCGACGTAGTACACAGTGACACTGCGGCCAAGCCGATCGGCCGCGGCAATCAGGCTGCCGTCAGGCGAGTACGTTGCGGATATCAAGCCGCTAAGCGTTCCCTGGTGGGTTGCGTTGGGCGCACCCCCTATCGTAGAGACAAGGGCGCCGCTTGCATTGAACACCTGAATGTACCTGTTGCCGCCATCGGCGACCGCGAACCCGCCCGACAGATCCACGCCTGGGGGCAGGGAGGGGGGGACGGCGCCGCCCACGGCGCCGCCCACGGCGCCGCCCACGGCGCCGCCCGGCACAACGTCCAGCATAAACGACGGCGGAAGGGCAGGCAGTGCGGTCGACGGGAACTTCATGTAGCCGAGCTGCCCGCTTCCTATACCAAGTCCCTCAAACTCGGAAACAAACTCGCCGGCGACGCCGTCCAAGATCTGGACGCGGCCGTTGCCCGTGTCGGCTACGATGAGGCGGTCGCCGCCCGTGTCGAAGGCGGCCGCCGCGGGGCTAGCGAATTTTCCGGCGGCGACGCCAAACGACCCCACGGCAAACGAGAATTTTGCGCCCTGATCGCGCTCCCCGCGCCCGACGTAATCGAATACCTGGATCCGATGGTTGCCCGTGTCGGCAACAATGAGCCGATCGCCCGACCTGTCAAGGTCGACGGCATGGGGGGCCGCAAACTGCCCGTTGCCGGAGCCGCGGGATCCAAACTCGAATACGGGCGTGCCGTCGGGCTCCAAGACCTGCACGCGGTCGTTGCCCGTGTCGGCGACGGCGAGCAGGCGATCGCGCGTAATCGCCACGCCCTTCGGACCCGAGAACTCGCCGGGGCCCGATCCCTGCGACCCGGCCATGAAGGCCAGCACGCCGTCGACGTGGTAAATGTAGACGCGATGGTTGCCCGTGTCGGCGACGGCGAGCAGATCGCCCTGCGGCGTGAACGCAACGGCCGCGGGACTTGCAAACTGCCCGACGGCACTGCCCTGCGATCCGAAGGCGCGGGCAAACGTGCCGTTCGGAAGGAACACCTGCACGCGATGGTTGCCGGTGTCGGCGACGGCGATCAGGCCGTCGGCGCTTATTGCGGCGCCCTCGGGCGCCGAGAACTGCCCGTCGGCTGAGCCGCGCGAGCCAATGTCAAAGGCATGGGCGCCGTCGGGATGGAATACCTGAACGCGATCGCCGGCAGTGTCGGCGACGACGATCGTGCCCGGCAGCAGGGCGTCCGGCGCTCCGGCGGCCTCGGCATGCGCCGCAATGCCGTAGCCTCCGTCCGCCGCCGCGACAAGCGTGGCGGCGCCCAACGCCGCCACAGCAGCCACGGCAAGCAGCGACATGAGGTACCGGGTCGTCGTCATCCCAGTGCGGCGCCACTGGGGGTATTTGAGGGGTGTCGTTCCGGGGCCTTGGCCGTAGGCGCCGCCGCGGCCGCCAAAAAATTCAAGCCCGCGGCCCGCCGCCCCCGTCGGGCAGAAGGGCATACGACGCTCAAGCGGGCGGCGGGGGCGCGACGCACTCGACCAAGTACGTCGCATACTGTACGAGCTCCCCGCCGCCCATCAGCCCCGTCAGGCCGCCTAGGTTGATCCTAAACCACAGACTGCTACTGTCGCCGGGCGGCAAGCCGGGGGCCAGTGGGGCCGTCCCGTCCGCAGACAGGGCGGCGAATGAACGGGGGACGGCGGATCCCGCAGTGCTCAACTCGGTAAGCGTGGCCGGCAGGGCCGCGTGGCCGGCGCCGTATGGCGGGGCGCCCACCGGATCTATATACCACGGCGTCACACTGACCACGACGCCGGCGAGGTCTAGCGACCCCGTGTTTGTCAAGACCTGCACGGCCGAGGGCGACGCGGCGCCGGGGGCCGCGCGCACGTCAAGCGACGCGGAGGCCAAGCTGATCGAACATGTGTCCCCGTCCGTCGGAGTGCCGCCGCCGCCCCCGTTCGTCGGAGTGCCGCCGCCGCCCCCGTTCGTCGGAGTGCCGCCGCCGCCCCCGTTCGTCGGAGTGCCGCCGCCGCCCCCGTTCGTCGGAGTGCCGCCGCCGCCCCCGTTCGTCGGAGTGCCGCCGCCGCCCCCGTTCGTCGGAGTGCCGCCGCCGCCCCCGTTCGTCGGAGTGCCGCCGCCGCCCCCGTTCGTCGGAGTGCCGCCGCCGCCCCCGTTCGTCGGAGTGCCGCCGCCGCCCCCGTTCGTCGGAGTGCCGCCGCCGCCCCCGTTCGTCGGAGTGCCGCCGCCGCCCCCGTTCGTCGGAGTGCCGCCGCCGCCCCCGTCCGTCGGAGTGCCGCCGCCGCCCCCGTTCGTCGGAGTGCCGCCGCCGCCCCCGTCCGTCGGAGTGCCGCCGCCGCCCCCGTCCGTCGGAGTGCCGCCGCCGCCCCCGTCCGTCGGAGTGCCGCCGCCGCCCCCGTCCGTCGGAGTGCCGCCGCCGCCCCCGTCCGTCGGAGTGCCGCCGCCGCCCCCGTCCGTGCCGTTGCCCGGCAATCCAAGTATGAAGTTCAGCGTGCGGTTCTGATGGAACACCTGTATGCGGTGGTTGCCGGTGTCGGCGACGGCGAACGCGCCGCCGATCGCGCCGCCCGTGGCCTGGCTGGCCGCCGCCGGCGACAAGAACTCACCGGGGCCGGTGCCGTTCGATCCAAGACTAAAGTAGTGAATGGGGGGGTTGCCTATATTAAGCGCCTGGACGCGATGGTTGCCGGTGTCGGCGACAATTATATTAAGGCCATGTTGGACGTCAATAGACCGTGGGCCGTCAAACTCCCAGTCGCCGGTTCCGTGCGATCCCAGTGTGGGTTGAAAGTCCACCAGTGAGATCGGTCGGAAATTGGCAATGGGATCGTGAAGGAAGATTACAATGCGATCGTTCCCGGTGTCGGCGACGGCGACGATGGGGAAGCCGTCGAGGTGCATGGCGCCCGTGGGGCCGCTCAGGTTCCCATACCTGCTGTAGTTCTGGCCGGTGTCCAACACGCCGCGTGGAATGTCATGCAGGGCAAACTGGGCCGCGAAGGAGCCGTTGGTGCGAAAGACCTGAATGCGATCGTTTCCGGTGTCGGCGACCATGAACTCGCGGTACACCCAGTCATATGTGACACTCGCCGGGTACGAGAGCTCGCCGGGGCCGTCGCCGTTCGTCCCGAACTGGAAGGCAAAGGTGCCGTTGGGATGGAACACCTGTATGCGGTGGTTGCCGGTGTCGGCGACAAGTATCTCGTTGTATCTGCCCGTGTGGACGCCCACCGGCGACCTGAACTCGCCGGGGCCGTCGCCGGGCTCAGGCCCGCCGATCGCATAGGCAAAGGTGCCGTTGGGATGGAACACCTGTATGCGGTGGTTGCCGGTGTCGGCGACGACGATCCTGCCGCTGCGATCATACATGAAAACGCCCTCCGGCGACCTGAACTCGCCGGGGCCGTCGCCGGCAACATAAACGGCGGCGGGCGGGCGCAACGGCAGCGGCGTGGACTGGGCATGGGCCGCATCTGGCGCCGCCGTGGCCAGCAAGAGCGCCGCAGTGGCCACCACCGCGGACGCGGCAAGTGGCAGGACCGGGCGGCGGGACGGGGCGCGCGACATGCCGGCGGCGGGCTAGCGCCTGCCTATAACTCCGTCGGGCGGCCGCCGGACGGCCGGCGGCGCAGCGCTCGGGCGGAGGCGGCGGCCGGAACGCGGCGGCCGCCGCACTGCCCTCGATCGGCGCGGGGCCCCCACCTAACAGGGCCCGGCATGGCGGCGGCGGCGGCGGCCGCCGAGGTCGGGACGGCCGCCGCACTGCCCTCGATCGGCGCGGGGCCCCCACCTAACAGGGCCCGGCATGGCGGCCGCCGCACTGCCGGCCGCACTGCCGGCCGCACTGCCGGCCGCACTGCCGGCCGCACTGCCGGCCGCACTGCCGGCCGCACTGCCGGCCGCACTGCCGGCCGCACTGCCGGCCGCACTGCCGGCCGCACTGCCGGCCCGGCCGGGCCCGCACGCGGCCGGACGTGCAGGCCGCGCATGTCTTACGTTTGTAAGACATTCGGGCGGCCGCCGGACGGCCGGCGGCGCAGCGCTCGGGCGGAGGCGGCGGCCGGAACGCGGCGGCCGCCGCACTGCCCTCGATCGGCGCGGGGCCCCCACCTAACAGGGCCCGGCATGGCGGCGGCGGCGGCGGCCGCCGAGGTCGGGACGGCCGCCGCACTGCCCTCGATCGGCGCGGGGCCCCCACCTAACAGGGCCCGGCATGGCGGCCGCCGCACTGCCGGCCGCACTGCCGGCCCGGCCGGGACCGCACGCGGCCGGACGTGCAGGCCGCGCATGTCTTACGTTTGTAAGACATTCGGACGGGGGCCGGACGGCCGGCGGCACAGCGCTCGGGCCGGAGGCGGGGGCCGGAACGCGGCGGCCGCCGCCGAGGTCGGGACGGCCGCCGCACTGCCCTCGATCGGCGCGGGGCCCCCCACCTAACAGGGCCCGGCATGGCGGCCGCCGCCGAGGTCGGGACGGCCGCCGCCAGTGCCGCCGCCGCACTGCCCTCGATCGGCGCGGGGCCCCCACCTAATCGGGCCCGGCATGGCGGCGGCCGCCGGCGCCGGTGCAAGTCCGCCGCCGCCCCTGCACTGCCGAGGAGCCTGGCGGCGGCCGCCGCGTGGCGCGCCTCCTGCACTCGCGCGAAGTTCGTGTGCCGGTCGGCGGCGGCCACCGCGTGGCGCGCGTGGGTCGCGGCCAAGTAAAAGCGCGGCTGGTCGGCGGCCTCTAGTGTGCCGAGGTCGCATGACTTGCGTATGATGGGGGTGGCCGCCGCCATGCCCAGCCGCAGTGCGGCGGCCGCCGCGCTCTCGGCCACACTGTCGGCCGCGACGGCGGCACGGGCCGCCGCGGCCGCGCGAGCCTCTGCGACCGCAATTAGTGCGGGCTGTTCGGCGGCGTGGTACATGTCGCCGACGTCATGGGCGAGTTCGGCCGCCTCGGCGTCGGCCGCATCGGCGGCCCTGTTTGCGGCGGCGGCCTTGTTTATCGCGTCCGTCGCGGCGTCGGCAGCCGCGGCGAGTTGCGCCGCCAGTGCATCGTCGCCGCGGTACTCTGCATCGTCGCACTCCGAGCGGGCGCGCGCGGCGGCGTCGCCGGCATCTACAATTGCCGACACGCGCGCCGTATGTGCATGCTTGACGGCCGCCAGCCCACGCCCCGCCGACACATTGCCCGGGGCGATATGCCGGCGCCAGCCGCGCCGGACATGCTCTGGCGGCGACGCCGTGGCCTCCAGTTTGCGGAAGGCACGCTCAAGCTCCGCGTCACCCCCGTCTGGCGAGGCGGCGGAATTTTTTCGGGGCGCTGCGCCCTCGGCCCTGACGCTCAATGACGGCCGCCTCCCTGCTCGCGCTCGCAGGCGATCGGCAGGTCGCGCCGCAGGCACTCGGCCACTGCCGCCGTCATGCGAGCGTCGCCTCCTTTCTGGCCAGCGTCGCGACCGCGCTGCGAGCGGCCGCGGCCACATCAGAAGTTGAAAATGTACTCTGCCGGGCGCCGATCGCGGCCAGCAGGCGCCGATCGCGGCCAGCAGGCGCCGATCGCGGCATCGGCGCGGCCGCCCGCGCCCCCATGCTCAACTATTATTGACCACGGAGTCTGGCCGGCTTGAGCCAGGGGGTCAAATCAGTGGTGCGGCACGTGCCACCGGAGTCAGAATTGGTGGCACGCACCGTACACCGCAGAGAGCTCTCGAGAAGCGCTATTTGTATGGTTGGCGCGTTCATCGACACGCTCGGAATTACCTTTTCGGGCAACCACAACGCGCTGTACAGAAAGGAGCACTTCATTGCCGTCCTGCTACACATGTGCAAGGCAAGCATGACCGCGGCGCTGCCGCTGAGGACATGGATCTGACGCTTGGGCTGCCCCGCGTCCCCACATCGCAGTGGTTTCTGGGCAAGATCGCGGTCCTCAATCCCCACACGGTGGAGAACGCGTGCTGGGGCATGCTGTTCAAGACGGTCCGGATTGCCATAGACAGCGGCCTGATGCCCATCCACCGCATACTCGTGGCGATCGACTATCACAAGATTCCGTTCACGGGAAAGACGAGGGACGAGAACGTGGTGCCCGGCAAGCCCAAGGGCGGCACATCCCGGTTCGAGGGGTACATGACGGCGCACCACGTCGGGCTGCCGGGCCTCTTGGCGCTTGCGGTGCAGCGCATCACTGCCGGCATGGAAAAGGCCGACTGCGTCGTTACCATGCTCTCCGCCATCGACAAGCTTGGGATCACGGTGCGCATCCTCCTCATGGACAGCGAGTTCTGCACGGTGGCCGTAATGACGGCCGTCCACGCGCGCAAGCAGTGGTTCCTGGTGGCCGCCCCGCAGAACAGCGGGATATCGAAGGCCATAGACAAGAGGATCCGAAACAAGCTCGACAAGGTCAGCTGGTACATCATGGAGTCGACCGACGGCAACGGGTTCATGTTCAACCTGGTGATCTTCAAGAAGCTGATCGTCGTTGACAAGAAGAGGACGTGGAAGTACGTGACGCTTGCGACCAACATGCCGCGCCGCGTGCTGATCAAGGAGCTCGACGGCCTGCTAGAGGTCTACGGCCAGCGCTGGACCATCGAGAACAACTACAAGTCAGTCGAGAGCTGCAGGGCGAAGACATGCAGCAGGAACCACGCCAAGAGGACGTTCCTGTTCTACATGTCCCTGATCGAGTGCAACCTGTGGTACCTGACCAACCTTGAGCTCAAGGCATCCGTCAAGGGCGGCGTCCGGGCGAGGCGGCGCAAGGCCGCTTCCCTGCATGTCAAGCTCAAGGCGTTCATCGGCGGGATGGAGGGGGTACTCCTCAAGCTACTTCGCGAGGGATCCGCCTTCGAGCACAACCGCCAGAAGTGCGTCAAGTGGAAGTGCCATTGACGGGCATCTGGTGGCAGGCGCATCGCGCATCGCGCATCGGCGGTGCCGTTCCGGGGCCTGCATCTGGGCGCATTCAGGACCAAAAGCACGGACACCGAAGCGGATGCGGCGTCACGGGGATGCGATATCAGGATGCCGGGCCCTCATACCCCGAAAACCTGTGTACCTTTCGGGAATTTTTTCGGCGGCCGCGGGGGGAGCCGCGGCCGCGGGGAGCCGCAGCCCTACATTTTCAACTTCTGACATGGCGGTACTGCCGAGGTTGGGGCGGCCGACATATCGCGCGACCTGCGTGGGGCCGTGCCGGATCAGGTGGAGCTCATACGCGCGCTGCGAACTGCCGCCAATGTGGCGGCCGCAGACCTCGCAGACCAGATCGCGTGCAGGTGGCGGCGTCATGCGGCGGCCGCCTCCTTTACGTCGGCAGTGGCGGCGAACGAATAGCTCAGGCGCCCGTCCTCACGAAGGCGCAACAGGAGGCGTTCCCGCCGGACGGTCGCCCGGGTCCGGCCTAGGCAGTGCGCGGCCTTCGACGCCAGGCTGACGTCGCCGCAGGTCTGGCAAACGAACACCCAGCCGCGGCGAGGCCGCACCGATACGGTGGTCGCCGGGTCCGGCCAGAGGTGGTCATGCTCGCGATGCGGGCGGGACTGGCGGTGGTCGATCGTGCCGGGCGGTGCGAACGACATGCCGCCGGCCCGGAGGCAACATACGCACAGGGGGTCGAGGCTGTGCGCCGTCCACGTGATCGGCCGCAGTGCCGGCACAGGTACGATCGCTCCATCGTCGAGGACGATCGGATGCGCGAGCCGCCGCGGCTGCCGAACACTACGCGCCGCCGTCCCGTGAGGCACGGGAGGCAACGCAACCATGGCGATCGCTAATGCGGGCGATCAGGTCTCTTCACCGCCGGATCTCAACGGACGGGACTCACATAAGCAATTAACCCGGCAAAATTTACGCTTCAAGTGACAACATACTAGGCAAATTATCCCATCTAGTGCGATCATGGTAGCCAAGATATGCACGGTGCGGGCAGGAGGCGGCATGGTTCTGCATGGCGGCCCGCAGTGCATGGAACGGCTCCCA
Organism: Cenarchaeum sp.; assembly: GCA_965242695.1. Classification (GTDB taxonomy): domain Archaea; phylum Thermoproteota; class Nitrososphaeria; order Nitrososphaerales; family Nitrosopumilaceae; genus Cenarchaeum. The sequence continues at coordinate 1,326,535 of CBDESU010000001.1, forward strand.
AGAGGGTATTTGCGGCAACCGAAGGGCACTGCAACCGTGGCGCGCGGGCGGCAGGACAGGGCGCGCTGCATGGATCGCACCCATGCCGGGCGCCCAACCGCGGTGCAAGCTCCCCCGCGCGGCGGACATTCCCCGCCCGCGCCCTTGACGAGCCCCTGCGCGCCGTCTGGCGCCCTCTTCCCTCCCCACCGCCATGCAGGGCGCGCGCCCGGATCGGGCAGCCATTGGCATGCTCGTCCAGCACAGATGTGCGCTTACCCGCCCCGCGCCCGCGCATGCCCGCCATGTGCACCGTCCACCGCAAGCCAGGTTCCCGCGATAGCCCGCCGCGGCGACGGATCGAGAGAGGATCCTGGCAGGCATGCAGCGCGCTCGGGCGCCGCATCCCCGGGCCTAGAGGGCCTAGGCGTGCGCATGCGGGTGGAATAGGGTGGGGGGCGGGGTGCGCGAGATCTGACGGTTCGGCGGCATCGCAGGGCGCGGGCCTCGCTGCGTCCCACACCCCTCCCGCCCCGCGCCTCCCGGCAGCGCATCGCAAACGCAGAGCCCACAGTAGCAGCCGGCGGGCCTACAAATTGCTGTAGTCGACCACGCGGACTCTGAACACCCGGTAGATCTCATCGGCAAAGTCCACAAAGTCGTGGTCGGACGTGACAAGCCAGACCTCGCCCCTCTACTCGGCCAGGGCCGCGGCCGTCGAGAGTATCACAAAGTCAGCCCTGTGCGTATCCGGCGAGGGGTAATCCGCCGCGTCCCCGTGTCGCTTCTTGACGCGCCGCCGCCGGGCCACCGCGTAGGCCATCTTCGGGTCGTTCGATATGTCAGTGTACATGCGGCCGACCGTCCCCAAGTACTTTGGGGTGTTGCGAATTCCAAAGCGGACGCGCAGCGGGTCGAATGCATCCAGCGCGGCCTGCACCGTCTCGTCGTCCGCGCCGGCGGGCGAGCCGGCGCGCCTGGCCACCGAGTCGAATGCCTTTTTCGCGGTTTTGTGCATCTCGTCTGCAACCATGTCTGGTATCTTGAGATCCCCCGACTTTATCGCCCTGTTCACCATGCCGACGATCGCTTCCCTCCCGCGCCGCTGCACCCTGACGGGCGGCCCGCCCTCCTCCGGCGCGACCTCAAAGTCCATAGAGTAGGCAAGGCAGGCGTTCGTATCCAAGACGAGGATCAAGACTCTCTTATCACCTTGATCATGTCACGGGTCGTCTCCTCGATCTCTTCGGGCGTGAGCATCCTGGCCGTCGGCATCCCCCCCTTCCGCGGCCTGGCTATCCCCCTGTCCCCGCAGTACCTGACCAGCAGCGCGTACAGGTCCTGCATGTCGGGGTAGGGTGGGCCATACGCGGCCGTCCGCGGGTGCGGACGCTGGTCGAACGCGACGTATGCGCACAGCCCCAGTACGTCCCCGCCTAGGGCGGCGGCGACGTCCCACTGCCCGTCGGGCGCCTCGCTGGCCTGCGAGAGCATGTGGGGCACTTTCACGGCCACGGATTCCAGCGTGAGCGCATGCTCCTCGCCAAACGTAATCCTGTTCCGGATCGCGCTCATTATGCGGTCCGCCGTCCCGCGCAGCGCGGCGAGCTCGTCGTCGCGGCCGGGCCGCTCGCGGCGCGGCCGGGCCGGCGCGCTGCAGGCCTCTTCCAGCGCGGCATGCGCGCCGATGCCGGCCACGCGGCGCGCCGATGCTGCGATGCGCGCCGCCGCGTCGCCGCCGAGCCGCCCGCCGAGCCTGCCGATCATGTCGATCCCGCGGTCCGTAAGATCATAGTAGTACGGCGGCTCGCCGTCGCCGCGGTACGACGGGATGACATCCTCGACGACCAGGTGGTGGAACCTCGACATGTCGGCGGCGAGCCCCGCGCAGCCTGGCAGGCGCGACCCCGACGGGGGATACAGGTCCAGCCCGCACTCGGACTGCGCGAGCAGCGATGCCGCCGAGAGCTCGGCCCTCGAGCGGACGAACCCGGCCGCCGAGATTACGGACATTGGAATGACCAGGCGGAGCGGAACCAGGGCGGGATCAAGCTGGCGCGGGTCCGGGTGCATTCCGGCCTCGAAGGCCCTGCGGCATTCTGGAAGGTGCCTGCTTGCGAGTGCGAGCTCCGCGTCCGACTCTTCGCGGCGGCCCAGGTGCTCTAGCACCCTTGCCATGTCGAGGTGGGCGTTCGGGTTCCACGGCAGCTCGCATGCCATGTCGCGGTACAGCGGCTCTGCCTCCGCGTACCTGCCGAGGCGCTCGAGCATGCGCGCGCGGTTGTCGGCAACGCGCGTCCCGATCTCGTTGCGCGGGGGCGGGCCGGGCAGGAGCTCTTTGAGTGCCCTGCGGTACCCGCCGAGCTCGATGCCGCCCCGTATGCCCAGCCGGTCGTGCCTAGGGTCGTAGTCGGACAGTATGGTATGGATGGTCGTCTTGAGGGGAACGGACATGTACTCGTCGATCAGGTCGGGGTCGATCTTGTAGGGCGCATCCCTGACCGCCTGCTCCTGCTCCTGCCCCTGCCTGGACGGGGCGGCAACGGCTCCCCCGCCGCCCGGCCCCGGCCTGCGCTCCTGCTCGGCCTCTTGCGCCAACGCGGCGCGGCCGGGCGGGCCGCGTTTATGCCTTTTGGCACGCCGCGGCGGCGGATCGGGGGCGGATCCCGGCAGGGGTCCCGCATGTTTTGGCGCCGCATCCCCGAGCCGCCACCTAGAAGCCCGAAGTGCGTGCGGCTAGAAGGGCCGTGCAGTTGCACGGGAACCGGCGGTTCGGCGGCATCGGCGGGGCGCGGGGCCTAATCGCTTCCTACCCCCCTCCCGCCCGCCCGCGCGCGTCCGGCCGGACATCGCGGGTGCGCGCGAGCCCGCGCCGGCCGCCGGCGGGCCTACAGGTTGCTGTAGTCGACCACGCGGACTCTGAACACCCTGTAGATCTCATCGGCAAAGTCCACAAAGTCGTGGTCGGACGTGACAAGCCAGACCTCGTCCCCCTGCTCGGCCAGGGCTGCCGCAGTCGAGAGTATCACAAAGTCCGCCCCGTGCGTCTCCTGCGAGGGACAATCCGCCGCGTCCCCGTGTCGCTTCTTGACGCGCCGCCGCCGGGCCGCTGCGTAGGCCATCTTCGGGTCGTTCGATATGTCGACGTACATGTTGCCGACCGCATCCACGTGCGCATCTTCGTTGCGAACGCCAAAGCGGACGCGCAGCGGGTCGAATGCATCCAGCGCGGCCTGCACCGTCTTGCGGTCCACGCCGGCGGGCGAGCCGGCGCGCCGTGCCGCCGAGTCGAACGCCCTTTTCATGCTGTCGTGCACCTCGTCTGCAACCACGTCTGGTATCTTGAGATCCCCCGACTTTATCGCCCTGTTCACCATGCCGACGATCGCTTCTCTCCCGCGCCGCTGCACCCTGACGGGCGGCCCGCCCTCCTCCGGCGTGACCTCAAAGTCCATAGTGCAGGTAATCCAGGCGTTCGTATCAGGGACGAGGATCAAGACTCTCTTATCACCTTGATCATGTCCCGGGTCGTCTCTTCGATCTCTTCGGGCGTGAGCATCCTGCAGGTCGGCATCCCTTCCTCCCGGGGCCTGGCTATCCCCCTGTCCCCGCAGTACCTGACCAGCAGCGCGTGCAGGTCCTGCATGTCGGGGTACGGGGGGCCATGCGCGGCCGTCCGCGGGTGCGGCCGCTGGTCGAACGCGACGTATGCGCAAAGCCCCAGTACGTCCCCGCCCAGGGCGGCGGCGACGTCCCACTGCCCGTCGGGCGCCTCGATGGCCTGCGAGAGCATGTGGGGCACTTCCACGGCAGAGTATTCCAATGTGAGCGCATGCTCCTCGCCAAACGTAATCCTATTCCGGATCGCGCGCATTATGCGGTCCGCCGTCCCGCGCAGCGCGGCGAGCTCGTCGTCGCGGCCGGGCCGCTCGCGTCGCGGCCGGGCCGGCGCGTTGCAGGCCTCTTCCAGCGCGGCATGCGCGCCGATGCCGGCCACGCGGCGCGCCGATGCAGCGATGCGCGCCGCCGCGTCGCCGCCGAGCCGCCCGCCGAGCCTGTCGATCATCTCGATCCCGCGGTCCGTAAGATCGTAGTAGTACGGCGGCTCGTCGTCCGTTCGGTACGACGGGAGGACATCCTCGACGACAAGGTGGTGGAACCTCGACATGTCGGCGGCGAGCCCCGCGCAGCCGGGCAGGCGCGACGCCGACGGGGGGTACAGGTCCAGCCCGCACTCGGACTGCACGAGCAGCGACGCCGCCGAGAGCTCGGCCCTCGAGCGGACGAACCCGGCCGCCGAGATTACGGACATTGGAACGATCAGGCGGAGGGGTACCAGGGCGGGATCCATCTGGGACGGATCCGGCCGCAGTCTGGCCTCGAAGGCCCTGCGGAAGTATGGAAGGTGTCTGCTTGTGCGGGCCAGCTCCGCCGCAGACTCTTCGCGGCGGCCCAGGTGATCTAGCACCCTTGCCAGGTCGAGGTGTACCTCGGAATTGTTATGCACCGCCTCGGCCATGTCGCGGTACAGCGGCTCCGCCTCCGCGTACCTGCCGAGGCGCTCGAGCATGCGCGCGCGGTTGTCGGCAACGCGCGTCCCGATCTCGTTGCGGGGGGGAGGGCCGGGCAGGAGCTCTTCGAGGGCCCTGCGGTACCCGCCGCGCTCGATGCCGCCCCGTATGCCCAGCCTGTCGTGCCTCGGGTCGTACCTAGACAGTATGGTATGGATGGTCGTCTTGAGGGGAACGGACATGTACTCGTCGATCAGGTCGGGGTCGATCTTGTAGGGCGCATCCTTGACCGCCTGCTCCTGCTCCTGCCCCTGCCTAGGCGGGGCGGCATCGGCTCCCCCGCCGCCCGGCCCCGGCCTGCGCTCCTGCTCGGCCTCTTGCGCCAACGCGGCGCGGCCGGACGGGCCGCGTTTATGCCTTTTGGCCCGCCATGTCGGCGGATCTGGGGCGGATCCCGGCAGGGGTCCCGCATGTTTTAGCGCCACACCCCCGAGCCTCCACCTAGAAGCCCGAAGTGCGCGCGGCTAGAAGGGCCGTGCAGTTGCACGGGAACCGGCGGTTCGGCGGCATCGGCGGGGCGCGGGGCATAATTGCCTCCTCTTCCCCTGCCTCCCGCCCGCCCGCGCGCGTCCGGCCGGACATCGCGGGTGCGTGCGAGCCCGCGGTAGCTGCCGGCGGGCCTACAGGTTGCTGTAGTCGACCACGCGGACTCTGAACACCCTGTAGATCTCATCGGCAAAGTCCACAAAGTCGTGGTCGGACGTGACAAGCCAGACCTCGTCCCCCTGCTCGGCCAGGGCCGCGGCCGTCGAGAGTATCACAAAGTCCGCCCCGTGCGTCTCCTGCGAGGGGTAATCTGCCGCGTCCCCGTGGCGCTTCTTGACGCGCCGCCGCCGTGCCGCCGCGTCGGCCATCTTCGGGTCGTTCGATATGTCGACGTGCATGCGGCCGACCGCATCCACGTGCGCCTCTTCGTCATGAACGCCAAAGCGGGCGTACAGCGGGTCGAATACATCCAGCACGGCCTGCACCGTCTCGTCGTCCACGCCGGCGGGCGAGCCGGCGCGCCTGGCCGCTGACTTGAACGCCTTTTTCGCGGTTTTGTGCATCTCGTATGCAACCATGTCTGGTATCTTGAGATCCCCCGACTTTATCGCCCTGTTCACCATGCCGACGATCGCTTCCCTTCCGCGCCGCTGCACCCTGACGGGCGGCCCGCCCTCCTCCGGCGCGACCTCAAAGTCCATAGTGCAGGCAATCCAGGCGTTCGTATCAGGGACGAGGATCAAGACTCTCTTATCACCTTGATCATGTCCCGGGTCGTCTCCTCGATCTCTTCGGGCGTGAGCATCCTGGCCGTCGGCATCCCCCCCTTCCGCGGCCTGGCGATCCCCCTGTCCCCGCAGTACCTGACGAGCAGCGCGTACTGGTCCTGCATGTCGGGGTACGGGGGGCCCTGCGCGGCCGTCCGCGGGTGCGGCCGCTGGTCGAACGCGACGTATGCGCAAAGCCCCAGTACGTCCCCGCCCAGGGCGGCGGCGACGTCCCACTGCCCGTCGGGCGCCTCGCCGGCCTGCGATAGCATGTGGGGCACTTTCACGGCCACGGATTCCAGCACGGATGCGTGCTCATCGCCAAACAGGATGCCGTTTCCGATCTCGCGCATTATGCGGTCCGCCGTCCCGCGCAGCGCGGCGAGCTCGTCGTCGCGGCCGGGCCGCTCGCGTCGCGGCCGGGCCGGCGCGCTGCAGGCCTCTTCCAGCGCGGCATGCGCGCCGATGCCGGCCACGCGGCGCGCCGATGCTGCGATGCGCGCCGCCGCGTCGCCGCCGAGCCGCCCGCCGAGCCTTCCGATCATCTCGATCCCGAGGTCCGTTAGATCGTAGTAGTACGGCGGCTCTCCGTCGCCGCGGTACGACGGGAGGACATCCTCGACGACAAGGTGGTGGAACCTCGACATGTCGGCGGCGAGCCCCGCGCAGCCGGGCAGGCGCGACGCCGACGGGGGGTACAGGTCCAGCCCGCACTCGGACTGCACGAGCAGCGACGCCGCCGAGAGCTCGGCCCTCGAGCGGACGAACCCGGCCGCCGAGATTACGGACATTGGGACGATCAGGCGGAGGGGTACCAGGGCGGGATCCATCTGGGACGGATCCGGCCGCAGTCTGGCCTCGAAGGCCCTGCGGAAGTATGGAAGGTGTCTGCTTGTGCGGGCCAGCTCCGCCGCAGACTCTTCGCGGCGGCCCAGGTGATCTAGCACCCTTGCCAGGTCGAGGTGGACCTCGGAATTGTTATGCACCGCCTCGGCCAGGTCGCGGTACAGCGGCTCTGCCTCCGCGTACCTGCCGAGGCGCTCGAGCATGCGCGCGCGGTTGTCGGCAACGCGCGTCCCGATCTCGTTGCGCGGGGGCGGGCCGGGCAGGAGCTCTTCGAGGGCACTGCGGTACCCGCCGAGCTCGATGCCGCTCCGTATGCCCAGCCGGTCGTGCCTAGGGTCGTAGTCGGACAGTATGCTGTAGAGGGTCATCTTGGTGGGAACGGACATGTACTCGTCGATCAGGTCGGGGTCGATCTTGTAGGGCGCATCCTTGACCGCCTGCTCCTGCCCCTGCCCCTGCCCGGACGGGGCGGCATCGGCTCCCCCGCCGCCCGGCCCCGGCCTGCGCTCCTGCTCGGCCTCTTGCGCCAACGCGGCGCGGCCGGACGGGCCGCGTTTATGCCTTTTGGCCCGCCGCGGCGGCGGATCGAGATCGGATCCTGGCCGGCATGCCGCGCGTTTGGACGCCGCATCCCCGAGCCTCCACCCAGAAGCCCGAAGTGCGTGCGGCTAGAAGGGCCGTGCAGTTGCACGGGAACCGGCGGTTCGGCGGCATTGGCGTGGCGCGGGGCATAATTGCCTCCTCTTCCCCTGCCTCCCGCCCGCCCGCGCGCGTCCAGCCGGACATCGCGGGTGTGGTGAGCGAGCCCGCGGTAGCCGCCGGCGGGCCTACAGGTTGCTGTAGTCGACCACGCAGACTCCGAACACCCGGTGAATCGCATCGGCAAAGTCGACAAAGTCGTGGTCGGACGTGACAAGCCAGACCTCGCCCCCCTGCTCGGCCAGGGCTGCCGCAGTCGAGAGTATCACAAAGTCCGCCCCGTGCGTCTCCGGCGAGGGGCAATCCGCCGCGTCCCCGTGTCGCTTCTTGACGCGCCGCCGCCGGGCCGCCGCGTCGGCCATCCGCGGGTCGTTCGATATGTCGACGTACATGTTGCCGACCGCATCCACGTGCGCATCTTCGTTGTGAACGCCAAAGAGGGCGTACAGCGGGTCGAATACATCCAGCGCGGCCTGCACCGCCTCGTCGTCCGCGCCGGCGGGCGAGCCGGCGCGCCTGGCCGCCGAGTCGAATGCCTTTTTCGCGGTTTTGTGCATCTCGTATGCAACCACGTCTAGGATCTTGAGATCCCCCGACTTTATCGCCCTGTTCACCATGCCGACGATCGCTTCCCTCCCGCGCCGCTGCACCCTGACGGGCGGCCCGCCCTCCTCCGGCGCGACCTCAAAGTCCATAGAGTAGGCAAGGCAGGCGTTCGTATCCGGGACGAGGATCAAGACTCTCTTATCACCCTGATCATGTCCCGGGTCGTCTCCTCGATCTCTTCGGGCGTGAGCATCCTGGCCGTCGGCATCCCCCCCTTCCGCGGCCTGGCTATCCCCCTGTCCCCGCAGTACCTGACCAGCAGCGCGTACAGGTCCTGCATGTCGGGGTACGGGGGGCCCTGCGCGGCCGTCCGCGGGTGCGGACGCTGGTCGAACGCGACGTATGCGCACAGCCCCAGTACGTCCCCGCCCAGGGCGGCGGCGACGTCCCACTGCCCGTCGGGCGCCTCGCTGGCCTGCGAGAGCATGTGGGGCACTTTCACGGCCACGGATTCCAGCGTGAGCGCATGCTCCTCGCCAAACGTAATCCTATTCCGGATCGCGCGCATTATGCGGTCCGCCGTCCCGCGCAGCGCGGCGAGCTCGTCGTCGCGGCCGGGCCGCTCGCGGCGCGGCCGGGCCGGCGCGCTGCAGGCCTCTTCCAGCGCGGCATGCGCGCCGATGCCGGCCACGCGGCGCGCCGATGCTGCGATGCGCGCCGCCGCGTCGCCGCCGAGCCGCCCGCCGAGCCTGCCGATCATGTCGATCCCGCGGTCCGTAAGATCGTAATAGTACGGCGGCTCGCCGTTGCCGCGGTACGACGGGATGACATCCTCGACGACCAGGTGGTGGAACCTCGACATGTCGGCGGCGAGCCCCGCGCAGCCGGGCAGGCGCGACCCCGACGGAGGATACAGGTCCAGCCCGCACTCGGACTGCGCGAGCAGCGATGCCGCCGAGAGCTCGGCCCTCGAGCGGACGAACCCGGCCGCCGAGATTACGGACATTGGAACGATCAGGCGGAGGGGGACCAGGGCGGGATCAAGCTGACGCGGGTCCGGCCGCAGTCTGGCCTCGAAGGCCCTGCGGAAGTATGGAAGGTGTCTGCTTGTGCGGGCCAGCTCCGCCGCAGACTCTTCGCGGCGGCCCAGGTGATCTAGCACCCTTGCCAGGTCGAGGTGTACCTCGGAATTGTTATGCACCGCCTCGGCCCGGTCGCGGTACAGCGGCTCCGCCTCCGCGTACCTGCCGAGGCGCTCTAGCATGCGCGCGCGGTTGTCGGCAACGCGCGTTCCGATCGCGTTGCGCGGGGGCGGGCCGGGCAGGAGCTCTTCGAGGGCCCTGCGGTACCCGCCGCGCTCGATGCCGTCTCGTATGCCCAGCCTGTCGTGCCTCGGGTCGTAGTCGGACAGTATGCTGTGGATGGTCATCTTGGTGGGAACGGACATGTACTCGTCGATCAGGTCGGGGTCGATCTTGTAGGGCGCGTCCTTGACCGCCTGCACCTGCTCCTGCCTGGACGGGGCGGCATCGGCTCCCCCGCCGCCCGGCCCCGGCCTGCGCTCCTGCTCGGCCTCTTGCGCCAACGCGGCGCGGCCGGGCGGGCCGCGTTTATGCCTTTTGGCCCGCCATGTCGGCGGATCTGGGGCGGATTCCGGCAGGGATGCTGCATGTTTTGGCGCCGCGGCCCCGAGCCGCCACCCAAAAGCCCGAAGTGCGTGCGGCTAGAAGGGCCGTGCAGGTGCACGGGAACCGGCGGTTCGGCGGCATCGGCGGGGAGGGGGGCATAATTGCCCCCTCTTCCCCTGCCTACCGCCCGCCCGCGCGCGTCCGGCCGGACATTGCGGGCGTGGCGAGCGAGCCGCGCCGGGCCGCCGGCGGGCCTACAGGTTGCTGTAGTCGACCACGCGGACTCTGAACACCCCGTAGATCTCATCGGCAAAGTCCACAAAGTCGTGGTCGGACGTGACAAGCCAGACCTCGTCCCCCTGCTCGGCCAGGGCCGCGGCCGTCGAGAGTATCACAAAGTCCGCCCTGTGCGTCTCCGGCGAGGGGTAATCCGCCGCGTCCCCGTGGCGCTTCTTGACGCGCCGCCGCCGTGCCGCCGCGTCGGCCATCTTCGGGTCGTTCGATATGTCGACGTACATGTGGCCGACCGTCCCCAGGTACTTTGTGGCGTTGCGAATGCCAAAGTGGACGCGCAGCGGGTCGAATACGTCCAGCGCGGCCTGCACCGCCTCGTCGTCCGCGCCGGCGGGCGAGCCGGCGCGCCTGGCCGCTGACTTGAACGCCTTTTTCGCGGTTTTGTGCATCTCGTCTGCAACCATGTCTGGTATCTTGAGATCCCCCGACCTTATCGCCCTGTTCACCATGCCGACGATCGCTTCCCTTCCGCGCCGCTGCACCCTGACGGGCGGCCCGCCCCCCTCCGGCGTGACCTCAAAGTCCATAGTGCAGGCAATCCAGGCGTTCGTATCAGGGACGAGGATCAAGACTCTCTTATCACCTTGATCATGTCCCGGGTCGTCTCCTCGATCTCTTCGGGTGTGAGCATCCTGGCCGTCGGCATCCCCCCCTTCCGCGGCCTGGCGATCCCCCTGTCCCCGCAGTACCTGACGAGCAGCGCGTACAGGTCCTGCATGTCGGGGTACGGGGGGCCCTGCGCGGCCGTCCGCGGGTGCGGTCGCTGGTCGAACGCGACGTATGCGCACAGCCCCAGTACGTCCCCTCCCAGGGCGGCGGCGACGTCCCACTGCCCGTCGGGCGCCTCGCTGGCCTGCGAGAGCATGTGGGGCACTTTCACGGCCACGGATTCCAGCACGGATGCGTGCTCATCGCCAAACAGGATGCCGTTTCCGATCTCGCGCATTATGCGGTCCGCCGTCCCGCGCAGCGCGGCGAGTTCGTCGTCGCGGCCGGGCCGCTCGCGGCGCGGCCGGGCCGGCGCGTTGCAGGCCTCTTCCAGCGCGGCATGCGCGCCGATGCCGGCCGCGCGGCGCGCCGATGCTGCGATGCGCGCCGCCGCGTCGCCGCCGAGCCGCCCGCCGAGCCTTCCGATCATCTCGATCCCGAGGTCCGTTAGATCGTAGTAGTACGGCGGCTCTCCGTCGCCGCGGTACGACGGGAGGACATCCTCGACGACAAGGTGGTGGAACCTCGACATGTCGGCGGCGAGCCCCGCGCAGCCGGGCAGGCGCGACGCCGACGGCGGGTACAGGTCCAGCCCGCACTCTGCCTGCACGAGCAGCGATGCCGCCGAGAGCTCGGCCCTCGAGCGGACGAACCCGGCCGCCGAGATTACGGACATTGGGACGATCAGGCGGAGGGGGACCAGGGCGGGATCCATCTGGGACGGATCCGGCCGCAGTCTGGCCTCGAAGGCCCTGCGGCATTCTGGAAGGTGCCTGCTTGCGAGTGCGAGCTCCGCGTCCGACTCTTCGCGGCGGCCCAGGTGCTCTAGCACCCTTGCCATGTCGAGGTGGGCGTTCGGGTTCCACGGCAGCTCGCACGCCATGTCGCGGTACAGCGGCTCTGCCTCTGCATACCTGCCGAGGCGCTCTAGCATGCGCGCGCGGTTGTCGGCAACGCGCGTTCCGATCGCGTTGCGCGGGGGCGGGCCTGGCAGGAGCTCTTCGAGGGCCCTGCGGTACCCGCCGAGCTCGATGCCGCTCCGTATGCCCAGCCTGTCATACCTCGGGTCGTAGTCGGACAGTATGCTGTGGATGGTCGTCTTGAGCGGGACGGACATGTACTCGTCGATCAGGTCGGGGTCGATCTTGTAGGGCGCGTCCTTGACCGCCTGCACCTGCTCCTGCCCCTGCTCCTGCCTGGACGGGGCGGCATCGGCTCCCCCGCCGCCCGGCCCCGGCCTGCGCTCCTGCTCTGCCTCTTGCGCCAACGCGGCGCGGCCGGGCGGGCCGCGTTTATGCCTTTTGGCCCGCCATGTCGGCGGATCTGGGGCGGATTCCAGCAGGGATGCCGCATGTTTTGGCGCCGCGGCCCCGAGCCGCGGCCTGGGCGCCGGCAGCGCATGCGGGCCGGCAGTGAAGAGGCGGCCGCAGTGCGCCGGACGGCGCCGGTTCGGCCGCATCGCAGGGCGCGGGACCGTACCGATTCTCCCTCCAGTCGACCCATGGGCGGGGGGCGGGCGCGGCCCGCTGCGGGTGCGGGGATCTGCCGGCCCCGCCCCGAATGCCCGCATGAAAGTGCGGCAGGGCCGGCTCGGTGCCGGCTGCCCGCAGCGCGGATCGCACCCGTGCCGCATGCCGGCGATGCGGCCTGCGGGCGCCGGAACGGGCGCCGGCGCGCGGCCGGGCGCCCGCCGCAGTTATACGGCGCCGGCAGGGCCGGCGCGGCGTTGGCCGCCGGCCCCGCAGAGGCGGATGCAGACGACAGCGCCGGCGCGCGGGGAGCCCGGCTTGGCCCCGAGGCGGCGCGAGGCGTGGCCGCCCTCATGGCCCGCGCCGCATCCCTCAAGGAGGTGGCGCGCCAGGGCTGGATCGACAAGGCCGGGATCGGCAGGCCCGAGTCGGTCGCAGACCACTCGTACGCGACGGCCCTGGCCGCCGCCGCAGTGGGCGACTGCTCGGGGCTTGACGCGCTGCGCATGGTCCGCATGGCCCTGCTCCACGACCTTGCAGAGTCCATTACGGGCGACATCGTGCCCGGCGCGATGCCGGCCGGCAGAAAGGCAGGGATCGAGCGGGCCGCAATGGACAGGATACTCGGCGGGCTGCCCGAGCCCCTGCGCGGCGCGTACGGGGAGGCGTGGGCCGAGTTCGAGGAGGGCCGTACCGCCGAGGCCGCCATGGTCCGCGAGCTCGACAAGATCGAGATGGCCGGGCAGGCGGCGGCGTACGCGGGCGCCGGGCGGCCCGAGGGCCTCGCCGAGATCGCCGAGTCCGCGCGGCAGGCCGTCTCGTCGCCTGCCGGAAGGGCCCTGCTCGCCGAGGCGTCGCGGCGCGGCGCGCGCAAGGCAGGGGCCGAGAGGCGCCCGGCGAACGGGGCGGCCGGCGGCGGCGGGGAGGGCGAGACGATAGAGGCGCAGAGGACGGTAATCGGCATACTGTTCGAGGTCGTAAGGAGGCTCCAGGCAAACGCCGACCTGGACGGCGAGTACATGGGGATAGTGGCGGCGGGCAGGGCCGAGGAGAGGCGCGGCAGGCTCGCCGAGATAGCGGCCGAGAGGAGCGCCAACTCTGACGCGGCCGCGCGCCTGCTGCGGCGGCTCGAGCCGTGAGGCGCCGCCCCAGCGGCGCCCATTCCGCGCCCGCGGCGGCGCGGCCGCATCGAACAAGCATCGGGCCAGAGCCGAGCGCCGCTTCCGCACAGATCGCCTGGCGGCCCCGCCGAGGCCGCGTGCACGGCAGTGCTGGCAGGGCTGCCTTGCGTCATAACTTGGCGGTTTGACGCCCAGCGCCTGCCGTTGATGCGGGCCAAACGATGCCGAGTGGATCGGCGGCCCGCTGCGACGCCCGTCCTAGCGCAGTGCAGCCTGGCACGGCCGGCATCAGGCGATGCTGCGCCGCCGCAGGGCGGCATTCAGGTTCACGGCAGCCTGGGCTCCCGAACCCGCACGGCGGCGGCGGGCTGCGGCGGGCCATTTGGCGGCCCGGCGCCTGCCGACGCCGGGCCCTAGCCGGGCAGGACTATGATGCGCTTGCCCGACACCTTGAATGTGATGCGATCCTGGAGGCCCAGCCGGCCGACAATGGGCTTGGGGACGGTGCACTGGTAGCCCCTGCCCTCGAAGTAGCCCATGCCCACGGCAAGCTCGGCGGCATCAGGCTGCCATCTTCCGCACATGCCCGCCCCTGCGCCGCCCGCTTAAAGGCGGAAAAATCGGAGTGGGCTCAAAAGGGCGATCGGCGACGAGATCAAGGCGCGAACGCCGGCACCTATGAAACCCCCAGGGGCGCGCCGGCCAAGTCGGTGTCCTGCGTCATGCGACCGAGGGCCGGCCGGCGGCATCCTTCTTAAACATTGCTCGCGTCGCCCCCTATGGGGGCGGCAACCGGCGGGGGCCGGGGGCCTCGATGCGGCCCGGCCGGTAGGCCAGGCTTCGGGTGCTGGTCGGGAAAAAACTATACATAATCCACGAGGGGTTGTGGAAAAAAGCTGACCTCGTGTGAAAGATTGTTGACAACGTGGGTCAACACCCCCGTCGGCGCATGCGGGTCATGCCAAGGAAAGCAGAGGCACCAAAGGGCGGGGCGTTCCTTCCGGAGACAAGCGCCGAGGAGCTGCTCACCATGTCAAAGAGTGCCACAAACGGGATCGATGCGATAAGGTACATGGCCATGCACATGAGGAAGATCGGCTGGGAGATCGACCAGATTGCCGAGGGCTTGGGGCGCAGCCCCGAGACGATCAGGAGATGGCTCACGCGGGCGCACAGGGAGGGCATCGGCGGTGTGCCCCACGTCAAGAAGGGGACGCTCTGCCGGCTGTCCGTCGAGGAGCGCGGCGAGCTGGCCTGCGACATCGCGACAACGCGCCCGATCGACCACGGCCTTGTGGGCACCGCATGGGACTACAAGACCGTCCAGATCCACATCAAGAACAAGTTCAAGAGGGAGTACACGTACAACGGCACGCACCGGCTTCTCCAGAGGATGGGCATCCGCCCGATGGCGCCCCGCCCCGTCCATCCCGACGGCCTCGGCGAGGAGGAGCAGTACGAGTACAAGCGCGCAATGCGGGCCCGCGCCCAGTCGCTCCACAGGCAGGGCTTCAAGGCGCAGGGCGGCGCCGACGAGGTGCACATCGCCGTCGACGAGCGGCCCACCAAGGGGCTCGGGATGAAGGGAGGCCGTCCCGTGTCCGTGCCGTCGTCGGTGGCAATGGGCCGCCTTACGTGCTTTGTGGCCCTCTTTGACGGCGCCCTGTACATAATGCGGGCCAAAAAGAACGCCAACACCGACGAGTTCATAAGGTTCTGCAACATGCTGTTGGAGATCGAGGGCATGGTGCTGCTCTGGGTCGACAACGTAAGGTACCACAAGTCAAAGCGCTTTGAAAAGTACCTCGAGGACAACCGCGACCGCCTGCGCGTGTTCTACCTGCCCGAGTACACGTCGCCCCTGGCCGTCGCCGAGACCGAGATGGGCCCCATCAAAAAGGCCGCCGCCAAGAGGTCGCCAAAGGACAGGGAAGATGTGTGGAAGGCCCTGTGCGAGGCGGCCGCTGCGGATGACCTGCCCGTCAAGCAGCTGTACGGATGGATGCGCATCTACGACCCCGATCCCGGTCCGACGGCGATGGCCCCCAAGTACGAGTACGACGGCGACCTGCTCATCGTCAGGTCGGACGCGCCGCCCGAACCGGCGCCCAAGCGGGGCAGGATCAAGTCGGCGTCTGGCGACGACGGCATCCTGACGTTCGAAGAGTTCAAAAAGATCCCGAAAAGCGTGTTTGACTCCGACGGCAACATGCTCAAGCCCTTCCTGATGCTTCCAACAGGAGCGCTGCGCAACATGGCGCCTGGCCTCTACACCAGTCAACCCAACTCTGGGCGTTGACGGTGGGCTAGGACCATCGATCTTTTTTGGTCAGATATGTGCCCGCGCCAAACCGTCTTGATCAGCGATACTTCATAAAAATATAACCTGAAAACGAAAGACGTATAACTACTCACGCGGGCGGCCCCCCGGAATGGGGCAGAAAAAAGGGCCAAGCAAGGGCGGCGGCGGGAAAAAGAAGGATCTTACAAAGTCTCAGCAGAAGTTCATGGCGAAAAAGTCGACCAAGAAGATATCGCAAAAGTTTGGACAGATCAGGAAGGCCGGCTTCGCCATCAAGAAGATGACCGACAAAATGACCCAGGGGGAGCAGTTCGTGGACTTTTCCGGCGACTCGCGGGCAAAGTACGGCGCCGCCGAGTTCCACAAGAACATGCTCAACGGGTCCCTCTTCAACGCATCGAGTACCACCTGCGCCGAGCTGTCCAAGATAAAGGCAAAGGAGGAGGGGGGCAGGTCCAGCGGCTGCGAGTGGCAGCGCCTCAAGATCAACTCGGCCAACGACGAGCGCAGCGCGCGCGTGCTCGAGGACGAGGCGCGCGAAGCGATCGAGGAGCTGCGGCGCAACGGCCGGCTGTCGGACACCCCCACCTTTGCCGTCGACATACACGTTGAGGAGCGCTGGGACGGCGGGCGCCTAGTCACGCGTGGCGTGTCCGAGGCGCAGGTCAAGATCAACAGGGAGGCGCGCAGGCGCCTTAGGAAGGAGAGGAAGCTTGTCAGGTCGAAGTCTAGTCGCGGAACGAGCCAGTTTGAGGCGTACATCGTACTGCAGTGCGTCGACAAGGGGGTGCAGATCGTGGTGGCATGCCTGCGCGTCGACGACCTGTCCAACCTTGCACGGTTCATCCCCATACTGGCCGACAAGATCAAGGCGCTGGGGATAAGCCGCGCCAGGCTGCTCCTCGACAGGGAGTTCTTCAACGAGGCCGGCATAGAGGAGCTGATACGGACAAGGTTCCGCTGGATCACCCCCTGCCGCAACACCCCGGCGGTCAAGAAGGCGCTCGCCAAGTTTGCCGAGACCGGAAAAAAGACGGGCGTCGTGCGCATGACCATCACGGGCGAGGACGGCAGGGAGACCAAGTACTGGATGCGCATCGAGCCGCGCAAGAAGGGCGAGGAGGACGACGGGGATGAGGACGGCGCAGCCGGCTCGAGGAAGGGCAGGAAGCTCGAGCCGCACGAGAGGTTCATCGGGTTCGCCGTCAGCCACCGATCGGAAAAGCCCCGCCACTACAAGAAGAGGTGGGGGATCGAGACGCGGTTCAAGATGGTGTCGATCAGGCGGAACAAGACGTCGAGCACCCTGCCGAACGCTCGGTTTCTCTGCTTCATCTACTCCCTGTTCGCCAGCAACGTGTGGGTCATGATCAATGCCGTGTTCTGGCGGCACCCGTCGGACTACGTTCCGCGGATATCGCTAGCGGCCGTGCTCTCCATGAGCGTCAGAATGCTGGAAATTCGCGAGCCTAAACCGCCCCCGTAAGGCCCAGAGTTGGGTTGACTGTACACCCCGTAACGCGCGACGGCCAATCAAGAATGCGCGCTGCCGGATGCCTGCCGCCGGCAGCGTTCCCTGTTCCGCAATTGAGCCGTCCGTATGTGCACAACAAAGGTGCGGCAGGACATATCGCTTCCAACATGAGTCGCATTTCTGGACTTGATATTTTTACCCCCTTTCCCATTTTCCACCAATAAAGAAATACCCACATTGGCTCATGGATTACGTATACCCCTGGATCTTCTGAGTCATGTCGGAACGCATCGCCTTGTCGAGTTTTGCCAGCTTGCTCTGGTACAGCTTTTCGTTGCGGTACCAATATAGCGTATGGTCTCGCTCCATGGCCCACATTATCCGCAACATCTTGTTGGCCACGTGCGTGACCGCGATCACGTGCTTGCCGCCGTGTCGTAACTATCCCGGTTTTTGAAGTGGCTACGACGGCGGGCACGCCTGTCGCATGCGCCGGAGCGGCGTGCGGCAACGATGGCACTCCGACGGGCCGGTGCAGCGGCGCTTTTGCGGCGCGTGTTTCGGGTGCGGGAAAGAAATGGGGGGCTAGCGGGCCGCTTTTGCGCGCTTCGCGCGGCCGCGGCCGGGTTTGCGGCGCGTCCGACTCGACGGCGGCGGCTTGCCCGGCGGCTTGCCCGGCGGCTTGCCCGGCGGCGCCGGCGCCGCCAGGTCGCCGACCGAGGGCCCGTCGAGTGTCGACCACGTCAGCCGCCTTGCGCCGCCCCTCGTGGCTCGGCCTTTACGGCTGCCGCCCCCCTTGTTCCCGCTCTTGCCCTTGCTCTTGCTCTTGCCCTTGCCCTTGCCGCCGCCGCTGTCGGGCGGCTTCACCCGCCTGACTGTCGAGTTGCCGGCC
The DNA here is from genome assembly GCA_965242695.1 of Cenarchaeum sp. Lineage (GTDB taxonomy): Archaea > Thermoproteota > Nitrososphaeria > Nitrososphaerales > Nitrosopumilaceae > Cenarchaeum. The sequence goes on from CBDESU010000001.1 coordinate 1,344,317, forward strand.
AGATGCCTCGCCACGCTTCCGCAAAAGTCCAACCCCCTTGCGTTGCAGGTCCGCTCTACGCCGTGGATCACGGCGTGGTCCTCGGCCCCCTCCAGGCTGCGGTTGCCTCCCGTGACCTTGCGTATGGAGACGCTGGGCCTAAAGGGCCGCTCGCCGTCGTTGTTGTGCCAGTCTACGCCGTCCACCTCAAGGAACGTGCAGATCTTGTTGCGCTCCCTCCTGAGGCGCTTTGCGAACCTCTTGCAGTCGGGATCCGTCCACTCCGTGTCGATCAGCTTGTCGAGGCGCGCCTCCAGGTCCTTCTTGCACTCGAGCCGCTTGCGCTTGGACTTGAACTTGTCGGCGCGCTTGGCGTCCTCTATGATTTTGATCAGCTCCGGGGCCATCTTCTCGGTGAACTCGGCTCCGGGGCCCTTGTACCTGAGCGTCCGGTCGATCTCGCGCGAGTAGTGCTGGAGGCACACCTGCTCGGCCGTTCCGATGCCGTTGGTAGCGCCGTACGAGTCCTTGCACACGGTGCCCTCGAACCCCTCGAGGTACCTGCGCGGGACCTCGGAGCCGCGGCTCGCCTCGATCGCAAGCACGACGGTCCACTTCGTCACAAAGTCCCACAGCCACACCATCTGCCCGTTGATCCACCACCGCGTCTCGTCGACGTTGACGACGCCGGACGCGCGCACCTGCCGCACAAACTCCTCGCGCAGTGGCCCCAGGTGCTTTGCCACGCGGTGGAAGGCGCGCGTCAGGTCGTCCTCGTCTATCCTGATGCCCAGGAGGGCGGCGAGGAGGTACCTGGCCTTTCCATAGGTCAGGCCGCTCACCCGGAAGGCGGCCAGGGTCACGTCCGTGCGCAGGCTGAACCGGCTGTTCGGCAGGGCGATCGGCGACCATGCCGTGTGCATCTTCTTGTGGAGGGGGCACCACCTGCGAATCTTGAATGTCAGGATCTTGTTGCGCAGCACCTCCATGTCGACGACGGTCTGCTTGACCGATTCCACGGGATCCGACAGGGGCGTGGAGCCGTCCACGGGGCACACCTTCTGGTCTATCTCGTACGCCTCGTCGATCGGCTGGTCGGGATCCGCAAGAAACTCGCTCAGGGTCGGGAGCCCCTCCTCGCCCGGCTTTGCCCCGCCCATGTGGGGGTTCGACAGGGGGGTGAATACCTGCCCCTTTTCGTCCTGCCCCTTGCCGCCCCCCTTGCCCTTGCCGCCCTGCCCCTTTTCGTCCTGCCCCTTGCCCTTGCCGCCCTGCCCCTTTTCGTCCTGCCCCTTGCCCTTGCCGCCCTTCTTTTTCCCCGATGCGGATCCGTCCCTTTTTGAGCGCCCCCTCCCCCTTGCATGCATTCCCAGCATCTCCGCCGCTAGGGCGGAGTTGGTCCTGCGCGCCTCATTCAGATCCCCTTCTAGGCCGGCCGCACGGTCCATAAGCTTTGTCACCGTTTCCACCAGATCTTTCTTGTCGCCCTCCGCCTTTTTTACGCGTTTGTCGAGCCTGGCTACGGTCCCCTCCAAACGCTTGTTCCTGCTCTGGATCTCCCTGTACCCGGCCAGCAGCTCGGCTTTCGTCCACTGCTCGGGCGGCCCCTGCGGCTCCTTCCACCGCCGGGCCCCGTCTCTCGCCAAGATCCGCCGTCCGGGCCCACGGGGATATATTAACATGCCTAAATGCGATCGCGCCTTCGGATGCGGCGCTATACGCGCTGGCACTGCGCCGAGGCGCCAAGTCGTCCCAAGACACCGCCGTGCCACGCGCCCCCTGCCTGCGCCGGCCCCCTGCCTTGTTGCGATCGGGCAAAAACCACTTCAAAAACCGGGATAGTTACGCCGTGTCGCTTCTTGACGTGCTCATAGTACTTCTTCAGGTGGTCGTCGTAGCGGACTGCCACTGATGCCACCTGAATCATTATCCAGTTGAGCTTGCGGTTAACGTCGAGCTTTTTCATGCCGCCATGGCGTAGAGAGTCTCCCGACTGGTGCACGCTTGGGCACATGCCTACCGTCGAGATAATCTTCTTGGGATCCGAGAATCGATCTATGCCGTCCAGCTCTGCTGAAATCAGCAGCGCAGAGTACGCGTCGACGCCAGTCATGCTGACGATCCGGCGCACCGTCGGGGCAAACTTTGAGTTTGCCGCCTCGCGGAGAACATCCCTCTCTGCAAGGCCGATCTCGCGGTTGAAGAACTCTAGCTGCTTGACGAGGCGCTGGATGTTCGTGTTGTCGACGTGGTTGCCTAGCGTTGTGCCGCGGAGCTGGGTAATGGCTTTGTTCGAGTAGATCTTGGTCGCTTTTAGGCGTACATCGTACTTTACGAGCAGGGCGCGAAGCCTGTTGCAGACCTTCGTCCTGTCCTGTACGAGTGCGATGATGGCGCGCATCATGTCCCTCAGCGCGCGCGTCTCCTGGTCGCCCAGGTGGCACGCCGGAAAGGCGTCGCGCCTTAGCAGATCCGCGATCTTTTCGGCATCGTTCTTGTCGTTCTTGTTGGAGCTCATCCATATGATCCGCATCTTGTACGGACTGCCAAGCTTGAACTCCACATTCTCCTTCGCGCACATGTCGCACAACTTTGCCCACATGTACCCCGTGGCCTCGCAGCCGACGACGAACTTGCCGTGCTCCCTGCGCGCTGCCTTGAGGAACCTGCGTGTGCCCTCGGCCGTGTTGCCAAACATGGCGCGGTCGAGAACCTTGCCCTTGCGGTCCATGATGCATGCATGGTTGGTCTCTTTAGCGATGTCTATTCCAATATATTTCACATTATCACCCCCTTTATCATACGTGTGGTCGGTCGTAAGCTGCACTCACCTATCAGGGCTCTACGGCCCAGTAACACAGCAGTTCGGACTGCCCCATTCAAGCATGAGGGCTCTGTTGGCCCATGCCGTTTGAGGGGTCGCTCGACCACAGGCCGGCGCGCCCCAGGGGGTTTACATGGGTTCAAGCATGGGGCAGGAGCTGCTAAAGGTGGGCCTCTGCAACCATATAAACGACGATGCACTGGCCAAAGGCTGCACGCCGACCCTGGCGGTCGCCGGCGAAGGATGGGCGGGCAGCAAGCGGCGCCGTGGGAGAAAAGGCGGCAGGTGCGTAGAGGTGCCAGCCAGGACGAGGGGGATCGGGCAGGGTCAAAGCGACACGCAAGCCTGCCTAGGCAAGGGCCGCCTTACCTTGGCCCATAGTTGTGACACAAGGCGCGAGCGCGCCGAGGCGCCGGCACTGCCCGCGTAGCCGGCCGCGCTCCGAACTAGGACCGGGGCCTCGCGGCCGGCGGATCTCCCCGCGCGCCGGAAAGCGAAGACGGGCTGGTGCGATAATTGCGGCCGTCTTGCCGCCCCCCTCCCCCCCCTCCGCGGCCGCCCACGCAGGGCACTTTTGGGATCCTGTCCCGCGTCGGGCCGCCCGCAAGAGACATATCCGGCATGGCGTGCCGCGCGGCATTGCACGCGGCACATGGAACAGGGGCGGCGCGCCGGGCGGTTGCCCTGTGCGGCCCGGCCCGAATCCGAAGGGCCCGCGGGTGCGCCGTGCCCGCCGTCCGACACGGCACCCGCCACCATGCGGCGCCGGCAGGGCGCGCGCGGAGGGGGCAGGGCGGCGCCCTGCCCGCAGGGGCGGCGCCCGGCCCGCCCCACGGAGGCAGGTTCTGTTGACGTTCCTAGCAATGGGCCGCGCAAAGGAATGCATCGTGGCGCTCTCGGACCGCATGGAGAGCGTCAGTCATTCCCATCCCAACGAAGTGACAAAGTACGATCTGAGCGACGCGGGTGAATACTACATAGCCCTTTCGGGCGACGGGAAGACGGCAGGCGGCCTGCTAAGCAGGCTGAGGCTCCGCCAGCCCTCGGGAGCCGGCGTCCTCGGGGAGATCGACAGGATATCTGCCGAACTGTTCGCAATGGAGCTGAGGGGGCAGGTGGCCGGCCACCTGATCGTGGCAGGCGGCGGCGAGTTCAGGGCGTACACCATTGCCGTCGTATCCGGCATCGCAGTGTACGTCCAGAACAACGATCCCATCCACATGGAAGGCGACACAAGGGCGGCCGCCGTTTGCAGGAACCTTGCGCTGGACATGCCCCTGGCGGACATGCCCTGCGAGACCGCCGTCAAGTGCCTGCATTCCATGGCGGGCCGCATTGCAGAGACGGTCGACAGCGTGGGGGACGGCGGCAAGCATGGCGAGGGCCCCCGTAGAGTGAGAACGATCGGAATGGGAGGGGTTAAGAGCCCCGGGGGCGCCGGGGAGGCGAAAAAATGACGCACAAGCGGTGGACCGCCAAGGAGCGGGTGGACATAGTGGTCGAGTACCTCTCGACGAACATCGGCGTGGCCGGGATATGCCGCAAGTACGGCCTCTCGCCAACCACGTTCGACAACTGGCGCAAGAGGTTCATGGACGCGGGCAAGAGGGAGCTTGCCGGCATAGGAGGCAACGGCAGGAGCGATCCTGCAAAGGCGCTGGCCAAGGAGAACGAGTCGCTCAAGATCGTCGTCGGCGAGCTGACCTTGGTCAATGCCGAGTTAAAAAAAAGCTGGGAGTTGAGGAGAGGGCGAGCGCGGTCAAGAGGATAGCGGAGGGCAAGGTGAGCCTGACCCGGGCGCTAAAGTACTGCGGCGTCTCGCGCCAGGCGTACTACTACAAGAAGAGGCCCGTCAAGAGGGACATCGACATGGCCGTCGCAAAGGCCGTGACCCGCATATCCTCGGAGAGGCCCACCTACGGGACGAGGATGATCGCGCACACCGCATCGTACGAGATGCGGCGCCGGGTCAACCGCAAGAAGGTGGTGCGAATATGCGACATCTTGGAGATAAAAGGGCCAAAAATGACGAAAAAACAGGCGATTCGGGCTGCAAAGGCGCGGAAACCGCAGTTCTTCCCCACGGCGCCGTACCAGCTGCTCGAGACGGACATTACGTATATAGACTGCGGCGTCGACGGGTGGTGCTACTGCTTCAACGTGTTCGACGTGTTCACGCGCCGCTGGCTTGGATACGTGTTCTCGACGTCTGCCCAGGCGTCGTCGGCCGTCCAGTCGGTGACCGAGGTCGTGGCGGAGCTGCGGCCCGAGCGGGTCAAGGGGATCCGCGTGCGCTGCGACAACGGCTCGCAGTACAGGAGCGGCGAGTTCAGGGCGGCGATGAAGGTCCTCGGCCTCGTCGTCGAGTACATCTGGGTCAGCACCCCCCAGCAGAACGGCCACATCGAGTCGTTCCACAACACGCTCAAGCGCGACTACGTCCGCCCGCACGACTTTGAGAGCTTCCAGGAGGCCGAGAAGTACCTGGCCTACGCCTTCAAGGACTACAACGCCAACAGGGTCCACTCGTCGATCGGGTGGCTGCCGCCCGACGAGTTCTTCAGGCTCTGGGAAAGAGACAATAAGGAGGGGGAGGGGCCGGCATGACGATGGCGGCGATCGGGCGCCAGACCCCCCCAAAAATGACCTCAAAATCGTTCTCAATCTGGGGGGGCCACATCAAGCACGGGTTCGACGTGGTCGTGTTTTCAAAGTCTGGAGCGGTGACGGAGCTTCGGCGGCGCACTGACAGGATGGGATCGATCCGCGCCCGCTTCAAGGCGTCCGACACGGGGTCGCTGCTCGGCCCGGACGGGGTGGCATAGCATGGACGACATGGCCTACGAGGCCGCAAGGGCCGCGATATCAGAAAAGGACGACGCGTACTTTGCGGCGCACGGGCTGGTCGATCTCCTCTCCAACGCCGGATTGGAGGCAGGCCCCGGCGCGATCCTCGCACTGGCGCGGCGCCTGGCAGCGGACGACACGTATGTGTTCCTCTCCCCCATCTCGGCCGGCCTGCGCGAGGCCGTCTCGGACGACGACGGATTTGCGCGCGTCGTCAGCGGCGTGGCCGCCACGGTGCGCCGCGACGTGTTCGTGCGGCCGCTGGTGGACGCGCTGGTTGGAATGGGAAAGGACAGCCCGTCGACGGCCGCCGCCGCGGCGGCGCGCCTGGCCGGGCTGGGCGACTCCGACTTTGCGGCGCTCATGATCGGCGGGGCCTACGAAGGGGCCGGCACCGAGTGCGATGCCATGATCGAACGGCTATTCTCGCCGGGAAGGCCCAGGGATGCGGCCGCCGCGGTGCGGGCCCTCAGGATAGCTAGGTCCGAGCACGGCTCGCCGGATGCGGGGCGCATCAGGGCCGCCGTCGGGCGCGCACTGGCCCACGACGATGCAGAGGTGCAGGAGGAGGCCATGGAGGCCCTCGTGGACGTCTACCGCGGGGGCGATGCCGCCGCTGAGGGCATGATCGAGTCGCTGGTCGCCGAGCGCCACCATTCTCGCCCCGCCCTGGCCGCCCACATCTTTGCAGACTCGCCGTTTGACGACGACAAGAGCCTGCGCTACCTGAGGGCCTGCATGGGGCACAAGAGCGGCCGATCCGTGATGCACAGCGCATACTGCGCCCTGGCAAAGATGGCCGGGAGGAGGCCCGGCGACGTCGCCAGGATGCTCGTGTGGATGTTCGGCAGCGGCTGGCACGACGGCGCGTGGGCGAGTCTGGTACTGGACGAGCTTGGGAAGAGGGGCGCTCCGGCCGCGGTCGCCGCCATCCTGGAGGTGCTGCAGCGGCCGCACGACGGCAGGCTCGACAAGTACCTAGAGCCGGCCGTGGAGCGCATCGCGCGGAACGCCGGCCGCGGCGAGGTGGCAGAGATGGTGCTGCGCGCGATCGACGATAGGCCGCCCGAACGGGACCCCTGCCTGCGCATCCTGTCCCTGCTCGCGCGGGAGGACTGGCGGAACGGGGGCAGTTCCGAGTTTCTCGAGGGGATAATGTCGCGCCTGTGCGCGCGCCCTGCGGTTCCGGAGGGAGAAGGTGCGGAAGCGGGCGGCGAGCGCATCCCCGAGCGCGCCGAGGCGCCGGCACTGCCCGCGTAGCGCGCCCCGCCGAAGCACTGGCACCCGCGCGCAGAGTCACGGCAGGGCGGGCGGAGCAGGCAGGGGATCCCCGCCCTGTACGGCCCACGCCTCCTCCGACGCCTCGCCGGCATCCGCCACGTGGCCGGCGGGGCGCGGCTCGTGCTTTACGCCGGCGAACCACACCTCCGATGCCTCGCCGGCCTTTGCCATGCGGCCGACAGGCGAGTCGAGGAGCGCCGCATACGCATCGCGGTCGGCGCGCATGTACGCCTCTTCTGCGGCCCGCAGCCCGGCGGCCTCGCCGCCGGATACGCCGCCGTCGGCCGCGGCGGCCCGCAGTTCAGCCGCATACTCCTCGGCGGCCAGTGCAGCTTGCCGGCTGGCGGCCATCAAGGCCCCGTACTCGCCGGGATCGCCGGGCCAGCCCGGCGGCATGCCGGAGTCGAATGCCAGAATGTCGGCACGGGCTGCCGCGGCGGCCTCTTCGTATGCCGCGGCCTCGTCCAGCGCCAGGCGCGCCTCGTCCGTCATGTGCCCCGTCGGATCCAGCGCCCCGCCCCACACGGCAAGGCCCGCTAGCGCGCCCATTGTGGCACCGAGGGCGCCGACGGCGGCCAGTCCAGCGTAGGGTTTTCTCACTGCGGCGGCCCACACACGGCCGGTATTAACGGCGCCGCATGCGGGGCCACGGGCCCAGCGGTTTTATAGGCGCCGCGCGGGCGGGCGGCGTGCAGTACTTTGCGGCCCTGCGGAGGGGGCAGAAGAGGATTGCCGCCTCGCGCGAGTACCTCGACGGGGTGGCCGGCGGGGGCGGCGGCAGGGCGATGCCGGCGTTTGCCCTCAAGGACAGGGCGGGGGGATCCTGGGAGCCGGTCGGCGAGGAGGACATGTACGCGTTCGTCGACGAGTCGTCGGGGTTTGTCCTGACGGACACGAGTGGGTACATACTGGCCATCGTCGACTCTGACGGGTTCTCAAAGGCGATAGTGCAGGGGGTGGCGGCCGGGCAGCGCGCGCGCATAGAGGCGGCGCTGCGGGCCGACGGCGTGCCCGAGTTTCGCGGCAAGGTCGTGCTGCCGTCGTAGCCGGGGGAGGGCGGCGCACAGGCGGCCGGGGCGCCCAGCGGCGCGCCGCATCCGCGGATGTGCATCATATGGGGCGCCCAGGACGCGCCGGCGGGGATCGCGCTCGATCGGCGCCGGATCGCTCATATTGAGCACGGATTCCCTGCGCGGCATGCAGGCGGCGGGGCCGGGGCGGCGGGAGGAAGGCAGAGTCAGGGCGAGCGGCGGCAGGGCGGCCGGGGCGGCGCCAGCCGACGGCGTTGCAGAGTTCAGGGAGATGTTCGTCTCGCTAGTCGATCCGGCAGGCCTGCTCGACATGGAGGCGTGCCGCAGGACGGCCGCCAGTATGGAAGAGGCGGCGTCAAGGTCGGGGTATGAGGCCGGCGCCAGGATGGCGTCCATCCTGTCCGACATGTTTGCCGCCACGGACGACATTGCGGGCAGGCCCGTCGAGGACGGGTCGCTGGGCCACACATGGGTGGCTCACGGATTCATCATGGGCGTGCTGTACGACACTGCAGAGGCGTACAGGGACGGCAGGGATGTGGAGCCGATCGGCGAGCTGGAGAATGCAAGGGCCGCGGTTGAGATCCAGAGGTCCAAGGCCAACAGGTACCGCGACCAGCTGAGGGCCGCAGGCGGGCCGCCCGGCGCGAGCCTCCCCGGTATCGAAAGGATGCACGTGGGCATGCTATGCAGGGGCGTGGTGAGAGAGGGGCAGGAAAAGGCGCGAGCGCGACAGAGGGAGTGGGGGCACGATCCCGTGTTTCCGCCAAAGGCAAAGGCTCCCGACGAGTTGTGCAAAGAGTGCAGGGACGGCATATCTGCCACCGCGATACTGGAGATGATGAGGGGCAACATCCCCGACGGGTACGAGCTGGTGCGGGTTGGCAATGGCGGCGGGTAGCAAGGCGGATGCGACGCGCCGGCCCGAACCGCATCAGATCGGCATAAAGAAGGGGTCATAAGGGGCACAGATGCCCCCCGCGCCGTGCAGGTGGCAAGGCAGGAACAGGAGATGGGCAGAGTCGCGCAAGGGAGCGGTCGCATGGTGGCAGTGGCAACGACCGCTGCCGGCGGCGTCGCCGAGTTCAAAGAGATGTTCGTCTCGCTCGTAGATCCGGCCGGCCTGCTTGACATGGAGGCGTGTGGCATGACGGCCGGCAGGATGGAAGAGGCGGCGTCAAGGACGGGGTACGAGGCAGGCGCCAAGATGGCATCCATCCTGTCCGACATGTTTGCCACCACTGACGACATTGCGGGCAGGCCCGTAGAGGACGGGTCGCTGGGCCACACAGGGATAGCGCACGGGTTCTTGATGGGCGTGCTGCGCAGCACGGCGGAGGCGTACAGGGACGGCGGAAACGTAGAGCCTTTGGACGAGCTGGAGAATGCAAGGGCCATGATCGAGCTCCAAAGGTCCAGGGCCAACAGGTACCGCGAGCAGCTGAGGGCCGCCGGAGGGCCGCCCGGCGCGAGCCTGCCGTGGATCGAAAAGATGTATGTGGGCAAGCTATGCAGGGACGTGGAGAGGGAGGAGCAGGAAAAGATGCGCGCGCGGCGAAAAGAGCGCGGGGACGATCCCATATTCCCGCCAAAGGCAAAGACCCCGCGCGAGATTTGCGGGGAGTGCGCGGACGGGATATCCGGAACGGCGATACTGGAGATGATGAGGGGCGACATCCCCGACGGGTACGAGCTGGTGCGGGTTGAAAGATGACAGGCAGTAAAGCCAAGGCTTCCGGCGACCTGACCGGAGTTGGCTGCCTTTTCGTCGAGCTGAAAATGAAGATGGGCGGCAGCGTTAATATCGTGTACGTGTACCTCGACAGCAGCATGCTCGTGGCGCTGTTCGACCCCGACGACATGCACCATGTCGACGCGGTCAGAGTGTTCCATACGATGGTGAAGATGGGATACAAAATGATCACCTCGCTGCTCGCAGTCATGGAGGCCGTCGCCGCTGTCCGCAAAAAGGCCGCAAGGTCGCACAGGTGCAAGTTGGAAAGCGCCGAGGAGCGGGCAGGCGTGGAAGCGCACATGCACAGCATGGCCGGCGGCATGGCCAAGTTTGTAGACGAGATGGTGGAGGAAAAAACCCTAAGGATCATGGATTTGAAGGGCAGGTCGCCCGACCTCGAGCTCCTGTACGGCAAGGTGCTCGAGCATGCCGGCAGCGTCGTGCCGGTTGCCAAGGGCGACAGGTTCAGGTACCGCGGGGTCGGATCGTGCGACTGGCTGCACTTTTGGCTCGCCCTGGTCTTGGGCGCGGCAATAATCTGCACGGCCGACAAGGCGTTCGCCGACATCCCCGGCAGGGACAAGGAGTTCGGCGGGATCGCGGTGCAGCTGACGTCCGAACCGCTCTCCACCCCGCTGGCCTGAGCGCGGCCGTTCCGGCCGGCTCCGCGCTGTCGGGACAGAATTGCCCCGCGCAGAGACGGGGCGCGCGCCGGCCGCGCCCACGGCAGGGGCCCTGCCGGAGGGCCGGCATGCCTCGCGAGAGCCAAGAGGCGACCAAGTCCGGCCCGCGCGCCCGCCAGCCCGCGGAGCAGGGCCCCAAACCCCAAGGGTTTTAGGCGCGCCGGCGCGCGGCGGCCGCATGGCCCGCTTCGAGCAGGACGTCGACCTGAGGGGGCACATCGTCGACTCTGGGATACTCGGCAGGGTGTTTGCACTGATAATGGACGCAGGCTGCGAGTTCGAGGTCGTCGACATGCGCATAGGCCGCCGCAAGTCCGACCAGAGCGCCGCGCGCCTGCGCATACAGGCCGGCTCGCAGGAAGAGCTAGACCGCATAGTCGGGCTGGCGTACAGGGAGGGGGCGACGGCCGACGAGCCGGCCGAGGCGAGGCTGGTGCCGGCCCCGCGCGATGCCGTCATGCCCGCCGGGTTCTACTGCACGACGAACAACCGCACGCAGGTGAGGTTCGGCGGCCGCTGGATCGACGTCGACCGCATGATGATGGACAAGTGCATTGCGGTGCGCGGCGCGCGCGCGACGTGCCTGCCCGTGCGCGACGTCAAAAAGGGCGACCTTGTCGTCGTCGGCGACGGGGGCGTGCGCGTCGCGCCGCCCGAGAGGCCCCGCAGCGCCGGCAACATATTCGAGTTCATGGGCAGCGGCAGCTCTAGCGAGAGGCCGACGAGGCGCATGGCCCGGCGCGTCGCCGAGGACATGGACCGCACGAGGAGGGCCGGCGGCCGCATCGTAATGGTCGGCGGGCCGGCGATCGTGCACACCGGGGCCGCCGGCGCCGTCGCATCCCTCGTGCGCGGCGGCTTTGTGCACGGCCTGCTCGCCGGCAACGCCCTTGCCGTCCACGACATCGAGAATGCGACGCGCGGCACGTCGCTCGGCATGAGCGTCGAGGAGGGCATGCCCGTCCCCGACGGGCACCGCAACCACATGGACGCCATAAACGACGTGTTCAGGGCCGGCTCGATAAGGAGGATGGTCTCGTCCGGGCGCCTCGAGAGCGGCATCATGTACGAGTGCATCTCCAACAACGTGCCGTTCGTCCTGGCTGGGTCCATACGCGACGACGGGCCGCTGCCCGACGTCGTAACGGACGTCGTCGAGGCGCAGCGCAGGTACAAGAGGGTGCTCAGGGGCGCCGACATGGTGATCATGGTCTCTACGATGCTCCACTCGATCGCCACGGGCAACATGATACCGGCCGACGTCAAGGTGATCGTCGTCGACATCAGCCAGCCGACGGTGACAAAGCTGATGGACAGGGGCACGTGGCAGGCGCTCGGCATAGTGACTGACGTCGGCGCGTTCCTGCCCATGGTCGCCGGCGAGGCGGCGAGGCTGGCAAGAAAGGGGGGCGGCCGGAAGAAGGAAAAGGGCGGCGGCCGGAAGTGAGGGCCGCGTTCGTCGAGGAGCCTGGCAGGGTCGGGGTGAAAGAGGCAGGCGGCGCCGGCGAAGAGGGCGGCATGGCAGTCGACATGGCGGCCTGCGGCATATGCGGCTCGGACGTCGAAAAGGTGTTCGGATCGTACGGGCAGCCGTCGATGCGCCTCGGCCATGAGCCGGCCGGCATTGTGGCCGACCCGGGGGCGGCCGGCGCCGAGGCGGGCTTTTCCTCGGGCGATCGCGTGTTCACGCACCACCACGTGCCGTGCTACGAGTGCCACCTGTGCAGGCGCGGCGCCGAGACGATGTGCCCAAGGTACTACGAGACAAACCTCTCGCCGTGCGGCCTGGCCGAGCGGTATACGGTCCCCGAGTGGAGCGTCAGGCGCGGCGGCGTCCTTGCGCTGCCCGGCTCCATGTCCTTCGAGGAGGCGGCCCTCATCGAGCCGCTCGCATGCTGCGTGCGGGCGTGGACGAGGGCCGGCGTGTCGGCGGCCGGAGAGGGCGACACTGTAGCCGTGTGGGGGATGGGCGCGACCGGAATGATGCACGCGATGCTCGCCCGGCACAGGGGCCTTTCCGGGTCCGTTTGCATCGACACCAACGAGGCCAGGCTCGGGTTTGCCGGGCGCGAGCTCGGCAGGTTCTGCGCGGCCGCGTGCGGGCCGGCAGATGCGGCCGACGCCGTCCGCTCTGCTACCGGTGGGAGGGGCGCTGACGTGTGCATTGTGGCGGCAGGCAGCATGGCCGCCCTGGAGGGGGCGATCGGGGCGGCGAGGAGGGGCGGGACGGTCGTAATGTTCGGCGTGCCGTCAAGGGGAGACGGGCTGCGGCTGGACATGGCCGGCATGTACTCGAGAGAGGTGGCGCTGAGGTCGACGTACGCGGCCTCGGACAGGGACACGGCGGACGCGCTCGGCCTCATATCGTCGGGGGCGGTTCCGGCTGGGCGCCTTGTGACGCACCGGTTCGGGCTCGACGATGCGCAAAGGGCGTTCGAGCTGGCAAGGTCGGGCGGGGACGGGGCCGTAAAGATTGTCGTGACGGGGCCCCGTGCGTGAGAATGGAGGGCGTAAGGGCGGGCGCGGCTACCGCGGCGCCGGCGCGCCGGCGCACTCGGCCGTGTACTCTACGTGCTGGACTAGCCTGGTGGCGTTGACCTGGTCGTGCCCCGTCAGGTTGATCCTTAGCCACAGCGGCTCGCCCAGGCCGCCGCCAAGCCCCTGCGCCACGGCGGCGGGCAGCTGCGAGTACGCCCCGTCCTCCCCCGCCTCGCTAGCCACCGTAAGCGAGGCCGGCAGGGACGGGGCGCTCGGTCCGGGCCGCGGCGACGAGGGGTCGATGTACCACGGGGTCGCATCGAGCGCGACGCGGGCAAACGGCTGCGAGCCAGAGTTGGCCACGTCCTGCCTGGCCGCCTTGGAATGGGCGCCCGGCATCGCATCCACGGCCAGGGTTCCCGCGCCGAGGCGCAGCGAGCACGTATGGTATACGGGCGGCGGCGTGCCGCGCTCGGAGGCGACCGTGCCGAACCGCGTCAGGTGGTACGTGTAGACGACCAGGTCGCCGCCTTCAGAGTCGATCCGGCACTCGCCCATGCCGCCGAGCTGGAGGTGCACCCTGCCCGTGTCGTCGGCCGCGCACGCCATGTCGATCGGCTCGATTGTGCCGTTTGCCCCGCCGTCGATGTAGAACGCGCGGCCGGCGGCCTGGCCCTCGAGTGATATGCGGATGGGCATGTCGAACGAGATGCGGGCGTCCTCGTCGCCGATCTCGACGACCCTCTGCAGCACGACCGCGCCCGAGCCGCCGTATGCGAGCGCATCCCGTATGCTAGAGTTTGACGGCAGGTCGGTATCGACGGACGCGTTGACTACGTGCAGGACGAGCCGCCGGTCGGCCGGCACGGACGTCGCCTCCACTCCGGGCGGGAACGAGACGGATGCGAACGACGTAGTCACTACGGTGGCGCTGCCGGACGGGAACCGCACCGCTCCGCCGGCAGTCCCGGCGCCAGGCAGCCCCGACACGTCGATCGTAATGCGCGCCTCGTCTCCCCTGCCGGTAAAGTTTCCCTGGCCGTCGACCCGGTCGGATCCGACGACGAATACGGGCGAGGTCGCGTTGCCGTTGGCGCCGGGGTCCGTCGCGTTGCCGTTGGCGCCGGGGTCCGTCGCGTTGCCGCCCGGCGTCTCGCCTCCGCCGTTGCCGCCGTTGCCGCCGTTGCCGCCCGGCGTCTCGCCTCCGCCGTTGCCGCCGTTGCCGCCCGGCGTCTCGCCTCCGCCGTTGCCGCCCGGCGTCTCGCCTCCGCCGTTGCCGCCGTTGCCGCCCGGCGTCTCGCCTCCGCCGTTGCCGCCGTTGCCGCCCGGCGTCTCGCCTCCGCCGTTGCCGCCGTTGCCGCCCGGCGTCTCGCCTCCGCCGTTGCCGCCCGGCGTCTCGCCTCCGCCGTTGCCGCCCGGCGTCTCGCCTCCGCCGTTGCCGCCGTTGCCGCCCGGCGTCTCGCCTCCGCCGTTGCCGCCGTTGCCGCCCGGCGTCTCGCCTCCGCCGTTGCCGCCGTTGCCGCCCGGCGTCTCGCCTCCGCCGTTGCCGCCGTTGCCGCCCGGCGTCTCGCCTCCGCCGTTGCCGCCGTTGCCGCCCGGCGTCTCGCCTCCGCCGTTGCCGCCGTTGCCGCCCGGCGTCTCGCCTCCGCCGTTGCCGCCGTTGCCGCCCGGCGTCTCGCCTCCGCCGTTGCCGCCGTTGCCGCCCGGCGTCTCGCCTCCGCCGTTGCCGCCGTTGCCGCCCGGCGTCTCGCCTCCGCCGTTGCCGCCGTTGCCGGTGGCATCTATTGTGATGCCCGATGCGCGCAGTGCATAGGGCGAGTCGGCCGGCGGCAGCCCGAGTTCCGCGTTGTTGCCGGCCGCGTCTTGCGCCGTCCCTGCAACCAGGGACAGGGCATCCTCGCCTTGGCCGTAGGCCAGCGGATCCGCGCTGTCGCCGGCATCCACCGCATGGCTGAACACGAGCGTCCGGCCGCGGTCCGACTGCCGCTCGTACCGGGCGGTCGCATCCTCCCCGCCGCCAAGCGCCAGCCTCAGCGACAGGTCGGCCCCGCTGGACAGGACGACCCGCTCGTCGAAGGCGACTGCGATCCGGATCGTGTCGCCCTCGCGGTACGGGGCTTCCCGGGGATCCGCATCCGTGACGCTCGCCACGCGCGGCGCGGCCGTGTCGATCCTGATGCCGGCCGTGGCGCCGAGCAGCCCCTGTCCGTCCGGCCGGGGCAGTCCCAGGTCGGCGCGTCCGGCGGTTCCGTCCGAGTCCCTAATGTCTCCGCCGTTGAGGACCAGGGCGCTGCTGTTGGCATGGCCGAGGCGGTCGGCGGCGTCGCCGTCGCCTACCGTATAGCGGAACTCGATCTCGGCATCGCCGTCGCTGTCTTCGACGTACGCCGCGCTCCGGGGCGGGTCGGTCGAGAGCCAGAGAAGGGGCGTGCCCGTCACGTCCACGGCCTCGGTAAAGGCCACGGTGACGTTGATTTTCGAGCCGGCCGCGTACGCGCCGCCCTCATCCGGCGAAAAGACGGACTCGACGGCCGGCGGCGTGTCTATTGTTATGCCCCGCCCGTGCCCGAGCGATCCCCCCTCGCCGGGGGCGGGCAGCTCCAGGTCGGCCGACACAGAGCCGCCGCTGCCCCGCGCGCCGGCATCCTCGACGAGGCCGCGCGTCACCAGGGCGCCCGCCCCCGCGTATTCCAGGCCGCCGCCCGCGTTGTCGCCCGGCCGCACCGTGTAGTTGAACACGAGCCTCGACGTGCCGCTGCCGTCCAGGTATCCGGCGGCCCCTTCGCGGCCGCCAAGGTCGAGCAGCAGGGAGGGGGGCGGATCAGCGACGGACACCGGCGCGTCGAACCCCACGGTAATGTTGATCGACTGGCCCGCTCCGTACTCGCCGTCCCGCAGCGACGCCGAGGCGTTTTCCACGGATGCGGGCGAGAGCCGGATCAGCTGGATGTCGTCGCCGCTGGTGCCGTCGGACGAGGTCACCATGGCGTACGTGCGGTTTGCCATGGCGAACACGGCGGTGCCGTAGGCGTCCCCGAATGCCGGAAAGTCCGCGGCGGCGGCAGAGCCTGCGGGGAGCGGCGCGCCGTCGTCGCGGAACCGCACCAGCTGGACGCCGTCGTCGTCGGTGGCCGCCACGGCGGCGAACGTCTGGCCGCCCATCTCAAAGGCGGCGATGCCCTGCGGGTTTGCCAGCCTCAGCCCGCCGGTGTCGACGAGCCGGTGGTCGGGGCTCGCCTCGGGCGTGCCGTCGTCGCGGATGCGCACCGCCTGGACGCCGTTGTCGCCTCCGCGCGCGGCGACGATGGCGTACGGGCTGCCGCCGATCTCGACTGCCTCGATCGCCAGGGGGGCTGCGAGCGCCAGCGAGCCCGTGTCGGCGATCTGGTGGTCGGGGCTCGCCTCGAGCGTGCCGTTGCCGTGTATCCGCACCACCTGGACGCCGTTGCCGTCGCGCGCGGCCACGGCGGCGTACGTGCGGTTGCCGATCTCAAAGGCGGCCACGTCGGAGGCGCCGGTGAGCCTCAGGCCGCTGCCGTCGGTAATCTGGTCGGCCGGCCTGAGCGTGTCGTTGCCCGGGTGCACCTCGAGCAGCTGGACGCCGCTGTCCCAGAGCGCGGCGGCGATGACGAACGTGCGGTTGCCGATCCCGAAGGCGTCGACGCCGAGGGCGCCGAAGAGTTCGAGCGTGTTCGAATTGCTGCCGTCGCCGGCGACATTGTCGACGAGCGTGAGCGACTCGTTGCCGGGGTGCACCTCGAGCAGCTGGACGCCGTTGTCGTTGAGCGCGGCGACGACTGCGAACGTGCGGTTGCCGATCCCGAAGGCGTCGACGCCGACGGCGCCTGCCAGCCGGTGGGTGGCGGCGTTGGTGTCTTCTATCTTGTGGGCCGCCTCGAGCGTGCCGTTCTCGTGCACCCGCACCAGCAGGGCGGCGCTCGGGCTGTACGAGGTGGCGACCGCGTACGTTCGGCCTTCCGCCTCGACGACCGCCGAGTGGCGCGCGCCGGCGAAATCCAGCAGGGTGTCGGCCGCTGCAGGGGCCGCGGCCGCAATCACCGGCAATGCGGCGCCGATCACCGCGATGTCGCTCCGGCCGGCCAGTGGGCCGTCCGGCCCCGGGGCGGGCAGCGTCCGGTTGGCCGCGTTGCCCGCCGCATCCCGTATCGCCGCGCCGCCGGCGGCTCCCAGGGACAGGGCGTTCCGGCCCGCATAGTCCAGGTCCGCCGCCCGATCGCCCGGCTGCACCGCGTACGCGAACGTCAGCTCGGTCGTGCCACTGCCCGAGGCGTACGTGGCGTTCCGGGGCGGATCGGTCGCAAGGCGCAGCGCGGGAGCCCCCTCGGCGTAGACGGTCTCGTCAAAGGATACGGCGATGTCGACGATGCGACCCGTGGCGTACGCCCCGTCCGCGCTCGGCGATGCGATTCCCTCGACCGACGGCGCCCTGGTGTCGATTGTGATGTTCTTCGAGTGCCCGAGCGAGCCCTCGGCGCCCGGGACGGGCAGTACTACGATGGCGTCCGTGCCGTCGGACTGGTCGCGGACGGACGCGCCGCCGCCCAGGGACAGCCGAGTGCCCGCGTAGTCCAGATCGGACGCGCCGTCGCCGGGCTGCACCGTATACCGGAACGTCAGCACGTTCGTGCCGGTGCCCTCAAGGTACGTTGCGTCCTGCGGAGGGTCGGTTGCCAGCGCCAGGCGCGGCACACCCGCGACGTCGACGGGGACGGTGAACCGGACGTCGATGTCGACGTGGCGGCCGGGCCCGTACGCGCCGTCTGCGTTGGGCGAGGTGACGTTGCGCGGGTACGCCGCCGTCGACGCGTCGATCCCGATGCCTCGCATGTGGCCGAGCGATCCCACCTCGCCCGGCTCGGGCAAGGACAGGCCCGCGTCCGCGCCCGGCGCCCAGGCCGCATCGACTATTCGGCCGCCCGGGGATCCGGCGGCAAGGGCCGTCGTCCTCGCATACTCCAGGGCGGCGGCGCTGTCGCCCGGCTGCACGGTATACGCGAACTCGAGCAGCCGCGTGCCGTTCCCCGACACATAGTCGGCCGTGCGGTTCCCCCCGTCGAACGCGAGCAACAGGGAGGGGGGAGGCCCCAGGACGTCGACGGGCTTGTCGAATGCGACTGTAATCGGAATGCGGTAGTACGCAGGGTACGTCCCGTTCTGCAGGGGCGACGATACGGACAGCGCCTCGGCCGGCCGCGTGTCGACTACAAGCGGATCCTTGGCCGCAAGCGAGCCTGGCTTGCCGTGTGCCGGCAGGGCCAGGTAGGCATCGGCCCCCTCTATGCCCGTTATGGATCCGCGCGTCGTCAGGGGCGTGGCCCCCGCGTACCCGATGCCGCCGACTGCAAGGTCACCCGGCCGCACCGTGTAGTTGAAAACGAGCGCATCCGTGTTGTTGCCCACGAGGTACGGCGCCGACACGGCGCGCCCGTCAAGCAGGAGCGACAGGGACGGGGCGGAGCCGAGCACCCTGACGGTGCCGTCGAATTCGACCGTGACGTTGACATGGCATCCGACCCCGCACGTGTCGTCGGCCGACGATGCCGATACGTTGGTGGCGAGCGTGGGCGAGAGCCGGATCATCTGGAGGCCATCCGAATACGCGACCGCGGCGGCGTACGCTACGCCGCCTAGCTCGAACGCGGCGATGCCGCGGGCGCCGTTGAGCTCGGGAAAGCGCGGGCCGTCGGTGGCCGAGCCTATCCCCTCGAGCGTGCCGTCGGGGTGGATGCGGATCAGCTGGACGCCGTCGTCGTCGTACGCGGTCACGACGGCGTACGCGGCGCCGCCGAGCTTGAACGTGTCTACGTGTGATGCGCCGCCGAGCTCGGGAAAGGCGGCGCCGTCGGTGGCCCAGGAGACCCCCTCGAGCGTGCCGTTCGTATGGATGCGTATGAGCTGGACGCCGTCGTCGCCTGACGCGGCCACGATCGCGTACGTCTTGTTGTCCATCTCGAAGACGTCGATGCCGCGGGCCCCGTTGAGCTCGGGAAAGGCGGCGCCGTCGCCGGCCCGGTAGATCCCCTGGAGCCGGCCGTCCGGGTGGATGCGGATCAGGTGGACGCCGTTGCCGCTAGACAGGGCCACCACAGCGTGCGCCGTGCCGTTCAGCTCGAACGCGTCGATGCCCCGCGGGCCGTAGAGCTCGCCGAATCCAGGGCCCGCGCCAACCGTGGAGTTTTTCACAAGGGTACCGTTCGGAAGAATGTTGATCAGGTTCACGTTGTTGAAGGGATGGACGGTCAGGATGCCGAACGTCTTGTTGTCCATCTCGAACGTGTCGGCATCGTACACGCTCCTGGCATCGGGTCTCGACGTTGACCAGTAGGTCACGCCGCCGCCCGGCGACATGGTACCGGCGCCGCTCCCGTTTATGCGAACCAGCTGGATGCCATAATCATTCCACGATGCCGCGAGGGCATGCATGGTGCCGTTCATCTCGAACGCGTGGACGTTTTTGACCGCGTCGAGCAGCGGAATGCCGAACCGCCAGACGTTTTCCATTGACCCCGACCTTTCCAGGGTGTTGCCGTCGCGTATGCGGACCAGCTGCAGCCCGTCGCCGTCTTCCTCACCGACTAGTGCAAACGTCTTGTTGCCTGCCTCGAATACGTCGACGCCGTACGGGCCAATGAGACCGTAGGCGCCGGCCGGCGCCGGCGCGGCCGGCGAGAGGACGGCCCCCGGGGCGCCGGCAATCGAGATGCTCCTTGACGCGGACAGTGAGCCCGGGGCGCCTGGCCGCCACAGATCCATGTCCACGGCCGCGCCTCCTTGCACGGCCGAGATCGACCCGCCGTCCGGCACGACAAGGGACGCCGTGTCGTTGTAGTCGAGGACGGCCGCCGTGTCGCCCGGCTGCACCGTATACCAGAACTCTAGCGCATCGGTGCCGCTCCCGCCCCTGTACAGCGCGTATCGAATCGGATCCGTCCCAAGCTTGAGGCGCGGCTCGCCGGCTACTGCGACGGGATCCGTAAAGTTCAGCGTGACGGCGACGATCTGCCCCGTGCGGTACGTCTCGTTCGTGTCGGGGGATGCCGCGAACCGCACGAACGGCCCGGCCGTCTTGACCAGGATGTCTGCCGAATGGCCGAGCGAGCCCTCTTCGCCCGGCTCGGGCAGGACAAGGTCGGCGTCGTTGCCCGCCTCGTCCCTTATCGTCCCGCCGTCAAGGCGTAGCGCCGCCGCGCTTGTATAGTCGAGGTCGGCGGCCCGGTCGCCCTGCGCCACCGTGTAGTCGAACGCGAGCGTGGTAGTGCCGTTACCAGAGGCGTATGTTATGTTGCGGCTTGCGCCCACGCCGGTCGCAAGCTCGAGCAGGGGCGTCCCCGTGACTTGGACGACCTCGTTGAATAGGACCGTGACGTTGACGTACGAACCGGCGCCGTGCGTGCCGTTCGCGCTCGTCGAGGAGACCGACAGGACGGACGGGCCCACGATATCCCCAAGCCGGACGGGCACAGTGCGCCCAATCGATCCGGATGCAGACAGCGTCAGGTTGGCGGTGTTTCCGGCAAGGTCGGTCAGGCTGCCGGCCGTCGTGAGTGCCATCGTTCCGTCGTAGTCCGCGTCCGCCGAGTCGTCGCCGCTCTGCACTAGGTAGGAGAACGTGAGCCTGTTCGTATTGTTTCCCGATGCGTAGCCGGCGCTGCGTGTCTCCCCTCCTCCCAGGCTGAGCCGTAGCACCGGCGCGGCGCCCGAGTAGACGACCGTCTCGCCAAAGTTAACGTCGAATTCGACGGTCTCGCCGTAGCCGTACCCGTCGGAGGGATCGACGGTGACGTTGGACACGCGCGGCGCGATGCCGTCAACGCGTATGTCGCTCTGGTTGGACAGCGAGCCGGCCGTCCCGGGGCCGGGGCTCGGAAGGCGGCAGTTTATGTATAGGCTGTCGGGGTTGGTCAAGCTGTCGTAGGTGAATGGTGCACTGTTTGCTGCAAGATGATCGACAGTCGTGTACCACGCATCCCTCGAATGGTAGTCCAGATCGCCCGACTCGTCGCCGGCCTGCACGGTGTATTGGTAGTGAATTACACGACGGTTACTCGAGTGGGAAGTGGATTCGGCAAACCGATCCTCTGTCCCGGTCTCGAGCTTGATGCGGGTGTGCGTCCCTGCGATATGTTTGTTGGTGTCGTCGTTCTCGATGGGCCTGCTGACCGTAATGTCAATGCCTATGGTGTCGTCGATCTTGTACAGGCCGTCGGGCGAGGTGAACCGGATCGACGCGGTAGTGCCGCCCGAGTGTATGGCGCATTGCCTTACTTCGCCCATCGCGGCAACGGAGTGGGCGTGGGCCGCGGGCACCGGCTCGGCGGCCGCTACGGCGAGCGCGGCCGCTGCTACGGCGAGCGCGGCAACGGCGGCCAGGCGCAGGGCACGGCGGCGTCCGGATCGCGCGCTGGACGGGACCTTCACACCCCCCCCCCCCTAAGGCCCCGCCGCGGCCGGC
The DNA here is from genome assembly GCA_965242695.1 of Cenarchaeum sp. GTDB lineage: Archaea > Thermoproteota > Nitrososphaeria > Nitrososphaerales > Nitrosopumilaceae > Cenarchaeum. The sequence continues at coordinate 1,365,648 of CBDESU010000001.1, forward strand.
GCCCCCTCGGCGCCGCCCCGTGTCGTACGTTTTGCATTTGTCTCCGCTCGCTCGCCCCCCCCCCCCCTACGTGCCTATAAAAGAATGGCGGGCGCGGCAACTTCGCCGCGGGATCCCACCAAGAGGCCCGCGCCCGGCTAGGGCCGGCCGGCGCGCAGGGTATTTAGCGGGGCCATAGGCGCCGCGCGCGCATGGACTGGGGCCTCAAGAGGCGCATGGCAGACATCGTCCGGCCGCCCGGCGGGCGGGCCGTCATGCTAGCCGTCGACCACGGCTACTTTCTGGGCCCCACCGAGCGGCTAGAGAACCCGGCCAGGGCCGTCCGGCCGCTCGTGCAGCACTGCGACTCGCTCATGCTCACGCGCGGCGTGCTGCGGGCGTGCGTCAACCCCAACTCGCGCGTGCCCGTCGTGCTGCGCGTGTCCGGCGGGCCGTCGATCATCGGCGAGGACCTGTCCGACGAGCAGATCACGGTCGGCATACGCGACGCGCTCAGGCTCGGGGCGAGCGCCCTTGCAATGTCCGTGTTCGTCGGGGCAAGGCACGAGCGGCAGACGGTAGTAAACCTCGGCAGGCTCGTCGACGAGGCAGAAGAGTACGGCGTCCCCGTCCTGGCCGTCACGGCGGTCGGCAAGGACATGGCCCGCGACGCGAGGTACCTCTCGCTCGCATGCAGGATGGCAGCCGAGCAGGGCGCCCGGATAGTAAAGACCTACTACTGCGAGGGGTTCGAGAAGGTCGTAGAGTCGTGCCCCGTCCCCGTCATCATTGCCGGCGGGAAGAAGATCGGCGAGCGCGGCGCGCTCGAGCTTACGGCGAACGCCGTGGCGGCGGGGGCCGTCGGCGTCGACATGGGCCGCAACATTTGGCAGTCGGACCATCCGGTGGCCATGATAAGGGCCGTAAGGTCGATCGTCCACGAAAAGCGCACGGCAGCCGAGGCGCACTCGCTGTACGGGCAGCTTGCAAGGCAGGAGGGGGGCCGCGGCGGAGGCGGCGCAGGGGCGCAGGCTGGGCGCCCGCAAAAGGGCGGAACAGGAAGCCGCCCACAGGGGCAGCGGCAGGGCAGGCCGCAGCAGAGGGGCGGAAGCCAGGCGCAGGGCAGGCCGCAGGGCCAGGGCCAGCAGCAGGGCAGGCCGCAGGGCCAGGGCCAGCAGCAGGGCAGGCCGCAGGGCCAGGGCCAGCAGCAGGGCAGGCCGCAGGGCCAGGGCCAGCAGTCCGGCGCCCAGAAGGATCGTATGCAGAGCAGCCAGGGCGGCGGGCAAAAGGATCAGGCCAGTGAAAATGGGCAAAAGGATCAGCCGGGCCAGGGCGGCGGGCAAAAGGATCAGGCCAGTGAAAATGGGCAAAAGGATCAGCCGGGCCAGGGCGGCGGGCAAAAGGATCAGGCCAGTGAAAATGGGCAAAAGGGCGGCAGCGAGGCGGCGCCGGCGGATGCTGGCAGGGCCGCAGGGCAGGAGCAGGGCGCCGGTGAGAGTCAGGGCAGGAACGACGGCGCAGGCGGCGCAGGCAACGCCGGCGGCAATGGCGAAGGCAGCCCGCAGCCCTAGTCGGACGGAACCTGCGACATGTGCATGTGCAGTATGCGCCACCGCCCGCCGCCCCTGACAAGGACGAACGTGGCCCTGCCCGTAAACGTGACGTGCTTTCCGGTGAACGCCTTGTTGTCGACGAGCATGCCCGTCTGGACGAGCCCGAACGCGGCCACGGCGGCGTCCCCGACCACGCTCACCTTTGGCGCCTCGATGCGGTAGTCGTAGTCGGATATGCTCACGAACCGCAGCTCCTCTAGGGCCACCGTGGTCGCATAGTCCTTTAGGTCGTACGGCGGCACGTCGCCAAAGCTGGAAAACTCGGGGCCCTCGACCTGGAGGCCGCGCAGCGCGGCAAGGTCCTTTGTCCTGCCCACCTCGAAGAACCTGCGCACCGTGCCGAGCACGGCATCCTCGTCGGCGCCCATGGCGATCGCCCCGCGCGGCGCGTTAAAAACGTGCGGCGGTTCGCGCCGGCGGCCGGGCGCGGCCCGTCGCCTACCCCCTGTACCGGCGCATCGTGAACGGCAGCATGCCGAGCCACGGCATCTCCTCGAAGAAGAGCCGGAGCATGTTGGAGACCGACCTTGTGTCGGCCCTGGCGCCCCAGTAGTAGCCGTCCCATTCCGTCCCGGCGTTTATCGGCACGTCGGCGTACCACAGGTCGTCCCCGAGCCGTATGAACTGGACGTTGTCGCCGTTGGCCCCGTTCTCAAAGCCGATGAACCTGTACCATCCCGTGGCGACCGGGAGGCCCTCCATCTCGCGCATTGCGCCGAGATAGTCTATCGGCACGCCGCGCACGTGCCTGTCGTCGACGCACTTGTAGTACGTGATGGACTGGTGCCTTTCCCCCTGTTCCGCCGCGGCGTCGCCGGCGCGGGCATCCTCCCGGTCCAGCGCCAGGGCGGCCCGCTGGCGCGGCGCGGGCGGCGGGGCAGGTCTGGGGTGATAAGGCATCATGGCGGGCGGCCCATGCGCCTGCATAAAAGGCGTTCGGTCGGGCCGCGGTCGAGATGTGTGCGGGCACAGGGCGGTGCGGGCCGGATCGGCGCGCAGGATGCACAGCCGCGACCGAGCCGGCCTCGGGCCAAGCTATGAGAGTGTCGGTGCGCAGGGCGCAGGCGTGCTTTCCCTCGCCTCGATCTCGGCGCGCGCCACGCCCACTATTCGCTCGGCCCACCCTAGCGCCTGGGCGGCCTGGCGGGCCGTCATCATTGTGATCTCGTACTCGGCGGGGACCTTCATGGCCAGGAGCGAGCGGTACTGCCTCTCCAGGCCCGCGCGATCCCGGCCGGCAAGGACGGATCGGGCCAGCTCGGGGTCGTCGATGGGATGCCTAGCAGACCGCTTGCCGGCGCGCAGGACGGTCATTGCGTCAACGGCGCGGATTGCGCTGTCCGTGCAGTTGGACACGGCGATGCTGTAGGCCTTCCTGCCGGCGGCGATCCTGGCCATGTCCAGGTATTCCCGGGCCAGCCTGAAAAAGCCGCCGTGCTCGTGGCTCGGGACGTCCCAGATCTTCGTCATAGGCTCCTCAAGTCCTTTCCATAGACCATGACGTATCGCTCCAGCACGGATGCCAAAAAATACTCGTCTTTTTGCTCTGCAAACTGCTCGGTGGTGTAGACCATCGGCTCGAGAGAAAGATTGAAGATGCTGTAAATGTCACGGGCCGGCCGCATTGTAGCCTCAATCGCATCCTCGTATTTGTCCGACACCACGAGCAGGCCGACGTCGCTGCGGTCGTGGTCCTCGCCCCGCACGGTGCTGCCGAACACGGCGGCCGACGTGATCGAGCGCGGGTTCCTGGCAAGATCCCGCCTGAGGACGCCGAGCATCGCGTCGTACGCCGACTCCTCGGCCCTGATGGCGGGGGCGAGCACCCTCTTGAGGGCATAGCTCTTCATGTTGGGCCGGACCATGTGGGAGCGTCCGTCGTACGCGACGGTGACGATCCCGCGGTCCTCCAGGCGGTGCACGGCGCGGGCCGTCGTGGCCACCGCCCTTCCAGAAATCTTGGCAAGTCCTCTCACTGTGTGCCCCGCGTACGGGTTCCTGACGAGATGCCTGACGAGATCCGTCGATGCGCCGTCGGCAAGCAGCTCGCCCAGGTAGCCGTGCAGCCTCACGGCGCGTCCCGCTGTTGAGACATGTTAAGTCTTCCCTGTCCCGGTCGGCCGCCGGACGGCGCCTTGGCAGGTCCCGCGCGGCGGCGCCGGCAGCCCGTTCCGCCGCATCAGGCCGCCTTGTCGCAGGATGCGCGCCCCGCAGGCCCCGCTTGCCGCCTCCCGCGCGCGGCGCGCCGCCGGACGCCGCCGCCGCGCCGCTCCCCCTCGCCGCTCCGCGCCGAATCCGCCGGCCTCCAAGAAGCCGAGCATGCGCCTCACGGACAGGACGTCGTCGCGGTTGCACTCTGGGACGGACGGATCGATCGGGGTCCCGTCGGCGACGTGCCTCTCGAACGCGAGCGCCGCGTCCAGCCCGTCCATGCCCGAGTGTGCAAACCCGTACCCGAGGACGGACCCGAGCGTCCTGAGCGCGTACGTCGGGCAGGGCACGTCAAGGGCCCGCCGGACAAGCGAGCATGCGTCGATGTGCCGCATCGATGCGAACGCGCCCTGGCCGATGCCGTGCCGGTCGAACGCCGCCCCCGTCACCCTCCTGTCAAAGCCCGTGCCCGAGTAGCCGACGAGCGCCGAGCACCCGCCCGACTTGATCGAGTCGAGGCATTCCGCAAACTCGGAGAGCAAGAGCCGCTCGCCGCGCTCGCCGCGGCGGCGGGCCGCCGACCACCCGGCGCCCCGGTCCCCGGCATCCGCCATGAACTGCTCGATGCCGCCGCGGCGCAGCACGCCGATCATCCAGGCCGTCCGGGACATCGTGTCCGTCTCGATGTCGAATACGGCCATCTCCTCGTCCGGCGGCAGGATCGTGCGGGACCGCCGTATGACGCGGTTCTCGACGGGCGAGCGAGCCTTTGTCCTGCTGCGCTCGATGAACGGCACGGGCAGCCCCGACAGGGAGGCTGCGGCCCGCACGTCGGGCACGCGGGCCATGTCGTCGACCGTGCGGATGTCGGCCCTGTGCAGGCCGTACTCGCGCGAATAGCCGACCCCGTGCAGCCGCGCGACGGGCCACGAGCCGGGCGATTCGCAGGTCCCGAGCGGCCGCGCCGGGAACGGGCGGCTGCCGTCCGGCGGCGCCCTTGCCGTAAGCCGGACGATGCGCGCAGGGGGGCCGTCGTCCTCACTCTACGGGGCCCTCGCCACATGCGCCTTGCGCCCCGCTCGGCCCCGACGCCCGGGCTGGGCGCGCATCGGCGGGCCCGCCTCTGCCCCCATGGGCGGCGACCAGTCCCTGCGCGCCCCGCCCTTGTCATGCGCGGCGTCTGCCCGTACTGCCGCCGGCCGCGGGACGCCCTTGTGTTGGGACTGCCTGCGGGTCGCCGACCGGACCGGGCGCCTTCGTGCTGCGCCGCGGCGCCCCGGGCGGGCCCCGCTCGGGCTGGCTCCCCCGCCGCGGCGACGCGGCGGCTGGCATTTGCAGCACGGCATCCGCCACAAAGGAGGCCCCTTCGCCCGGCCCCGCATGCGTGCCGGATGCTGCATTGGGACTCCCCGTCGTGCGCGCCTTGACGGCATCGGCGAATGCCTATGTACGGGACGCAGGCCCGAGCGCCTCGATCGCCGCCCCGGACTCGTCGTACCCCTTTTCCGTAAAGAGGCCGTACCCGCACATGCCGCAGACAATGCCGTCAAATGCTCCCAGCCTGCGGCCCTTGTAGTGGAACGGCAGCAGGCCCGGCTCGAGGGGGCGCCTGCAGTCCGGGCAGCCGAGCTTTCCCGACTCCATCTCTATTGGAACCTTGTCCACGGGCGGGGATCCACTCCGCACAGTATAACGCTTTCCTCCAGCCATCCAGCCGGCGGGGCGCAGCGGCCCCGCGCACTGCGCGGGCGGCCGCGCGCCGGGCCGCCCCGCGGGCCTAGCCGGCAATGGCTGGGGCGCCGCGCAACTGCCGCCGCCGCTGCCGGCATCCAAGAGCGTCAAGCAGGCGCCTCGGCCATCCACGGTGCGGCTCGACGGCGGCAGTGCCGGGCGCACCGCCGGCGGCGCATGCGCTTGCCGACATGTCGGCGCTCGCGCCAGGCAGCACGCGGATTTCGCCGGTGTCGCTGCCATGGGCAGCCAGGGTTGCGCAGCGGCCGGTTTTGACAGCGTCAAGTCCGGCGCCGGTGCGGCCGCGCCGGGATCGGGCAGGCCGCATGCGCCGGCCGGCGGCGCGCTCATATGCCCGCCCATGGACCCGCGCCCCGATGGACGCGAAAGGCACGCCCATGGACCCGCCCGCGGAAGGGCGGCAGGGTCACATCTTCCTCGGACCCGGCCCGTTTCCGAGCGCGGCGCGGGGCCGCCTCGCCTTTGACCCGGCCGGGAACCCCTGCGCCACGGGCGGCACCCATGCGATGCGGATCGCAGACGGCAAGGTCGACCGCGTCATTGCCACGGGGCCGGAGGGAGCCGCGCTGTCCGGGTCTCGGCCCGCAGGCCGCACGGTGATGCGAGCCTGCAACCAGGACGGCGGCGCAGGGATTGCGGTGCGGGCCCGCAGGCCGGTTCGCACCCGCACGGTGGGCGGGCAGGAGCAGATAGTGTACAGGACGTCCGAGATGGACGGGGGCAGGCTCTGCGCCGCAGAGCTGGACGGCGAGCACTACGCCCTGCGAAAGTCCGGCCCGAACGTAGAGGTGTTCAAGTTCATGCCAGACGGCGATGTTGGCGGCGACTAGGGCGCGGGCGCGGCGGGCCCCGCAGGGGGCGCGCGTGAAAAGATCGAGGGCGTGATCGCCCTTGGGACAGGCGCGGCTGCTGCGACGATGTCCTGGAGCCGCTGCGCCGTAGCGCACTGGCGCGCCCGACCATCCCCCGGCCGCACCTTGCTCCCGCGGGAATCGCATCGGGCCACCAAGCCGGCGGGAATCCGTCCCGCCCGCTCGGCCCTCCCGCCCAGCCGGGACGCCGCCCTTGAAGCCGTGTCAGCATGAAAAAAAAAGGGGCATTGCACTACTCGCCCTCGTGCAGCGCCTTTATGGCCGACTCCACGTTGGGGTACGTGGCGGCGATCTCGATCCGCTCGCCGTCGATGTAGACGACGTCCTCGACATCCTCGCTAGCGGTGTTTCCCATGCGAGTGGTGGATCCGCCCCTCGCATATTAGTCCTGCCGTCGCCCGCCGGCGGGGCTGTCCCCGCGGCCTGCGGCGCGCGGCGGCGCGGCGTTCCCCGTTCGGGGCCGGCCGCGGCCGTGCGCCCGCGCTTTGGGCAGGGCGCCGCCCCGCCCCGGCCGACGCGGGAGTAGGGCTGGGCCCCGACTCCCGCCCCGCGCGGGCAACGCTCATATCCCACCGCAGCCGCGCACGGCCCGTGGAAGCGGGCGGGCACGAGGCCGATCCAGCGCGGCAGGGGGCGTTCTGCACCAACGCCTATGCCGACTGCACGTTCATCGGGGCGGCGGCCTATCCGGCGAGCACGGACGACGGACCCGCAGTCAGGCTGCCCCCCGCGGGCGAGCGCAACGGCGGCGAGGCCACGACGGCGCACGTTGCACCATTCGTCCGGCCCATTCCCACGAGGGTCATCACCATCAGGGACAAGAACCTAAAAACCTCGTACATCGACAACCTGATGCGCAGCAAGGGCCTGGACGAGCGGGCGATCGCAAAGGTCAGGTCGTCGGTCCGGCTGTACATCGACTCGTTCGTAAAGGAGAAGGGCGTGGAACTTGACGAGGGGGCCTACGCCGTGCTGACCAACCTGATAATATACCTCGTGGAGGAATCCTCAAAGGACGAGTGATGCTGCCGCGGGGCCGCCCGGCGCCGGCCCTGCAGGGATCGAAAGGGTGTACGCGGGCAGGGTGTGCGGGGGCGCGGCAGGGAAAGGGCGGAAGGGGCGGGGGCGCGGCAGAGGGATGCGGGGGCGATCCCGCGATCCCGCCAAAGGCAGACCCGCGCGAGACGTGCAAGAGTGCTCGGACGGAATATCCGCGGCTGCAATGCCGGAGATGGCGGGGAGGGGTGGCATCGGAGGCGGGCGCGGGCCGGTTCGGGTCGGCGAGGGCGGCGGGCGGCCGAGGCGCGTCGGTCCAGATATCGCCCGATCGGCGCGCAGAACCGCTCATATGGGACACAAATGCCTCCCGCGCCGTGCAGGTTACAAGGCAGGAGCGGCAGACGGGTCATGCAGCGCGGGGGAGCGGCGGCAGGCTGGCTGGCGCGGCAGGCGCTGCCGACGGCGTCGCCGAGTTCAGGGAGATGTTCGTCTCGCTGGTCGATCCGGCCGGCCTGCTCTACATGGAGGCATGCCGCAGAATGGCCGGCAGGATGGAAGAGGCGGCGTCAAGATCTGGATACGCGGCCGGCGCCGGGATGGCGTCCATACTGTCCGACATGTTTGCCGCCACGGACGACATTGCGGGCAGGCCCGTCGAGGATGGATCGCTGGGCCACACCCACCTCGCGCGCAGGTCAATGATGGGCGTCCTGTACGAAACTGCAGAGGCGTACAGGGACGGCAGGGACGCCGAGCCGGTAGGCAAGCTGGAGGATGCAAGGGGCGCGATCGAGAGCCAGAGGGCCAGGGCCAACAGGCGCCGCGAGCAGCTGAGGGCAGCAGGCGGACCGCCCGGCGCCGGCCTTCCCGGGATCGAAAGGGTGTACGTGGGCAGGGTGTGCAGGGACGTGGTAAGGAAGGAGCAGGAAGAGGTGCGCGCGAGGGAACGGGACAGGGGTCACGATCCCGTCTTCCCGCCGAAGCCAAAGACGCCGCGCGAGATGTGCGGAGAGTGCGCGGATGGAATATCCACGACCTCGATACTAGAGATGACGAGGGGCGACATCCCCGACGGGTACGAGCTGGTGCGGGTCGGCGAGGGCGGCGGGTAGCATGGCCAGGGCCGTCAACGCCGCGGCCGGAAAATGCGGGGCAGATCGTCGGGCTGGAAATGGAGACGGACAGCGGCGTCGAGGTTGCGTACATGCACCTGGACAGCGGCATGCCCGCGGCGCTGGCCGACCCGGACGACATACACCACGACGGCGCGGTTGGGGGGCGCTCCACGCGATCGTGAAGGGCGGGATCATGGCGATCACCTCGCGGCTGGCAGCCATGGAGGCGTCGCCGCCGCCCGCAAGAAGGCCGCAAGGTCGCACAAGTCAGAAGTTAAAAATGTACTCTGCCGGGCGCCCAATACGGCCGGCAGATGGCGATCGCGGCATCGGCGCGGCCGTGCCGACAAAAGCGTTACCCGGTGCTTCCAGAGAACCCAAAGATGTCGTCAAACGTCATCAAGGCGATTTCCACGTTGTCGTCCGCCCCTATTCTGGCGACCTCGTTGAAGGCCCCCGCGGTGAAACTTCGAGCCACGATGATTCCCTTGCTCTTCTTGCTCCTTCTCACGGCCGCCAGGAACTTGTCTATCTCTTGGCGCCCCACACTCGCCCGCCATCGCTTCACCTGGATCGGCACGGTCATCAGGTCTTTCCACCCGTCTATCCCCATGTCTCCCGTCTTTCTGGGATTGACCGTCCCGCCCAGCTTTTCGACTATAACCAGCCTGGCAAACTCGTGTGGATCCATCGCCTCGAGCTCCTCTCTGCTTTCGCATCCAACGACCCTTGCCGCGCCGAGGCGACCCGCCATAACATCGCATGCCGCCCTAGATATGTCAATCCCGATCCACTTGCGTCCGAGCCGCTGCGATGACCTGAGGGTTGTGCCGCAGCCGCAGAACGGATCCAGCACGACGTCGCCCTGACGAGTGGTCGACTTTATGATCTTGTCCAGTATGGCCTCCGGCTTTTGGGTCGGGTGGCCTGTCTTTTCGTCGCTTGGCGGGTTGTACTTCATTATGTCTGTCCACACATCCGGAGGAGACTTGCCAAGTGGATTAATGGCGCTCTTGCGCTTCCTGTTGAGCTTTTCCCCGTCCCTGCCCATCCCGCGCGAGTAGACAAGCCTCCCATCGTCGTCGCGTACAGCCTGCTCGAGGAGCTTTTCGCTGTACGGCTGCCTTACCTGATCCTTGTCAAAATAGTACTTCTCCGACTTGGTGTACCAAAGGATCGTCTCATGGCTCTTTTCGTACTTTTTGGCGTTCCCTCCAATCGTGTTGAAGTGCCATATGATCTCGTTCTTGAAGTTGTCATACCCGAACACCTCGTCAAGCATGGCCTTGAGGTAGTGCGACGCATGCCAGTCGCAGTGCAGGTACAACGAGCCTGTGTCCCGCAGGACGCGCCAGCACTGGTTGAGTCTTTCCCTCATGTATGCAATATAGACATGTATGCCGTTCTTGCCTCCCCTCCACCGCTCCTCAATTGCCCTGTACTCGGCGATCACGTTCGGGTCTATGCTGTCCTGCATCTTTTCCCAGTCACTATCGGTAAAGCGAATTCGCGTCGTCTTGTCTTTGATCCATATGTCTTCATAATCCTTCTTGGAGAAGAACGGCGGATCCATGTAGATTACGTCCACCGACCCATCTGGGAACCTGCGAGCATCGCGTAGCATGTCTAGGCAGTCGCCACAGTAGATGACACCGGTGTCGATAGGGGGGGGGCGGAGGGCCAGCGGGTTGGTCCGTACCGGCATCCTTGGCACCCGCAGGGTCTGCCTTTGCACGCCGCCTCGCCATCGCCCGACATGCGATTGCGACCCTTTTTGAACCATGCCGGCCCTAGCAAGTCACGAGACGGGGCTGTCCCATTCGCCCTCTGGTAACCGCCGCCCACCACGCGATCCTGCGGGGCATGCCTTGCCTGCGGGCAGATGCCCCGCACTGGGCCGATCGCGCCTTGCGCCCCGTCTCAGGCGTCAGCGTAGGCCAAGCCCACGCGGCATGCGGTACACATTCAGGTCTCTGGCACACGACGCGCGCGTCGGGGGCAGCTAGGGCGCGGTTGACGCTAGAGACCTGAATGTGCACGGCATGCGCCCTTTTGCGTCCGGCATGGTTAATAGCGCCTAGCGCCGCGTCCCTGTGGCGATACTGCGTGGTCACGGGCGACGGCGGACGATACTGGCTGTACGAGCACGAGCACGAGCGCCTTGACGACTTTATGAAGCACCTTGACGGGGTGCTAGCCGGCGACTCCAAGCGCACCGCCAGCGTCGCAGTCCTGGTGTCAAAGGAGGGGGTCAAGGAGGGCATTGAACATGCCAGCTCCCCCCGGTTCGACGTCGGCGTGCGCGCCGGGAGGCCCGGCAGCGGCATGTTCACCGTCCGCCTTGCGCGAAAGGACGAGGAGGCGGGGCGTATCCTCGTCGCCAAGGCGCCGGGGTCGTTCGTGCACCTCGCCATTACGGACGAGCCGCGCCAGTTTGTGGAAGGCACCCTCGCCCCGTTCATCAGGTCGCTCTACCCGCGCGTCTCCAGGGCGTTTCTGAGCGCAGCCGACCTGTACAGCATCCTAGAGCGCCTCGAGCGGTCGGCCGGCGGCCAGATATCGGTGGCCCGCCTGACTGCGTACGGGAGGCTCAGGGCGGCGGGGAGAGGTGATCACGGCAGTGCAGGGACATCCAGGCGCGCGCGCCCAAGGAGGCGCAGGACGACCGAGGCGGCCGTGACATACACCGACAAGCCGTTCAGGGAGGCGTTCAGCGCGGCAGCGGCAAACGATCAGTGGATAAGCAGGATAAACTTTGACCTGCAGTGGAGCTCAACCCGCGCCCCCATGAGCGGCCACCTTGCCAGGGACGGCCTCTTCAAGTTCAGGCACGGCATATCCCCCTTTTACGGCAAGGTGCTCCCGCTGGCGGCCCGCCTTGTGGACAAGAAGACAAAGCTGTACTCGAACCGATCCAGGGAGGACAACAGAGGCGGCATCAGGCCTCTCGCCATAACGCTCGACAACACCATGGCAAGGGATCACAGCGAAAACTCGGCGTTCATCAAGAGCATGGAAAGCATGCCCCACATAACCCTGAGCGTCTACCACTCCAACCCGTACGTGCACGTCTCGCTCGTCGACTACATGGACGGCTCGTCCTTTGACATCTGGATCCTGTCGACCCGCCAGATCCTCATCGTGCCGCAGATGCGGGCCACCCATACGTCGATAGCGCGCCTGGCAAACCACATATTCGAGCGGTTCGGGGAGGGGAGCGTGGCCGATCATGAGTGAGGACTGCGACTCCGCGAGGGTCGATCGCATGCTCCGCGAATGCGACCCATGCAAGCAGGCGACGGGCGCGCTAGCCGTACTTGCCCACGCTCTCGAAGGGCGGCACGCCGCGACGGCCTGCATTGGCAGGAGGGTCCGCCCGCATGCGGGCGGCGGAGGCGCGGGCAACCGTGCGCGCTAGCCAGATACTCGCTCTTCTGCCCGCATGCGCGCGGCCCTGTTCGGCCGCCGATCCGTCGACACGGCCCGCGCTGCAGCCCGCGCCCCCGCCGCAGGGGCCGCGGCGTACATCCCGGCAGCCAGCAGCGCAGCGGCAGCGCCGTGCGCTGCAACGAACCCCCCCCCCCCAGAGTCGGGGTAGGCCATCGCGGCCACCTGCGCGCGTGCAGCGGCGGCGCGAGCACGGCCGCGGCCGCATCCCGCGCGGCCGGATGCTAGCGCTCCAGGTCCGCCGCATGCGGCGAGAACGCACAGTGCGCGGCCGAGAATGTAGACATGGGCGCCTGGCCGTGCCCCGTCGCCATGAGCGTCGCATCCCTGTACTCGCGCAGTGCCTGCACCTGCGGGGCAAGCTCGGTCCCGTACGCGGCCGTCGCGGCTAGGCATCCGCCTCCGCCCTCGGGATCGGCCACACTGACCTGCCGAACCGAGACCAGTACCGGTTGCGACCAGGCATCCGCTTCCGCCCTCGGGATCGTCCGGCTCCGGCACGGCAACCTCATCGCGCTGCCCCGCCTCTGGGGCCATGTCTCTGTCCGGCACGCACCCGCCGCCGCTCGGCGCCATGCCGTCCCTGCACGCGATCTTGACGGCCGCCGTGGCCAATCCCCTAGATCAGCCACATCTAACAACGTTCGGAGCGGCGTGGTCACGCAGACCACAGCACGAGTCACTGTGACAAGGTTCAGGTTCAAGATGTCTATGGCCAGCAACAACTTTGACATATGTGATAGGGGGCACACCTGGTGCCCAACGGCCGTGCCCGTTGCGCATAATGGGGGGGATGACAGTCAAGCCCGCAAGACACATGGATGGGCATATTAGGCTCGCGCGGTGGATGATTCGCGGCATGGGCGTCTAACACTACAGGTCTAAATGCCTGCCGGCTTGGTCGCATATGGTTATTATGCACCTATGGCGCGGCGCCCGTGTGGATCCGTTCAAGGACTGTGAAAGGTTCTATACCCCCCACTTCAGGGAGCGGTTGAACCAAAGGCATGTGCCATCAGGATTTGTCGAAGAGGTACTCCAGCATGGCACCCGAGCTAGGAAGGGTGATGACTATAAAATCACCTACCGTGGATACCACATAGTTCTCGTAAAGCAGACATGTAGGCTAGTCCTAGTCACCATATTTAGAGACTAGTCCGAGGCGCCAAGAACCTACACGCAAACGCACCGCACCTCACGTCATGCCAGACTCGGGGACAATGTTGTCGGTGACTGCAATGCTGACGGAATGGTTGGCCGATATGCATGGATCCCCTATGGATGTTATAATATCTGGATAGTAGTAAACGTCTGTAAGTATAGCCCTTATTCGGAGCAGTTCTTTGGGCCTGTCTTGGACAACATACTCGCACCAAGGCTCGTCCGCATGTTCTTTTACACTGTATGGCAAAATGCTGACCTTTCTATGCGATGACAGCTCACCGGCAATTGTCGTGGGTGTTTTTTTCTTGCCACGATTCACAAACATGACAGTGGTATTAGTACTAACAATGTATTTGTTGTTATCCTCAATCACAAAGCCCTGCGGCACTTTGCTTTTGTCCATGCGCAGAACATCAACCGGTATTGTTGCCAACCGCAGAACGCCCTTCACATCGGGGTGATCGATGTGGTACCGGTTGTACTCAAAGGTCTTCGTGCGGTACAACAGCGCCTCGAGTTCCCAGAGGTTAACTGGTGCAGAAGAAGACATGGCCTAAGCAAACCTCATCGGGGCAGTCTTCCTCTGCCGGGATGTTGTGACGACGGGTATTTGCAAGATGGCATCCCTTGTAGAGGGGGCGGCTTCAGACTCCAGCCGGACACGTGTGTTGGTTGTGGTACTGGGAATGCTCGTCACACGCGTCTCAACGACATCAACGAATCCCTCCGCATGAAACACCGTGCCAAACGCCTCGATCGCCGCTCCCGACTCGTCATACCCCTTCTCCGTCAAGAGGCCATACCCGCACATCCTGCAGACAATGCCGTCAAATGCGCCCAGCTTGTGGCCCTTGTGGTAGAACGGCAACAGGCCCGGCTCGAGTGGGCACCTACATTCAGGACAGCCCGGTTTGCCTCCCTCCAGCTCTATGGGAACCTTGTCCACGGGCGGCGTGCCAAACCGTGTAATATAACACTTTGTCCTTCCCATTCAACCCGTCGGCGAGGCTCCTGCGCCCGCGAGGGCGCAGGCCGGGGGCGGACGGTGCGAAGGCTGCATAGACCAGCCGTAGGCAAGGCTCCTGCGCCCGCGAGGGCGCAGGGCTATCGCACTGGCGGACCAGGTTCTTACCGCCCAGAATGTGGCAGGGATGCGCCCAGCGGTGGCCCACAGTGCAACATTCGGCCGCATGCCCAGCGGCGGGCATACAAGGGATCACGCGGGCCGGCCTACCCACCGGCCCGCACGCGCCGCCTGCCCGCTGCGGCCCCTCGACACCGCCCGCACTGCAACCCACGCCCCCGCTGCCGGCGCCCCGATGTACATCCCGGCCGCCAGCAGCACGGCCGCAGCGCCGTGCGCCGCAACGGACGCCTCAGAGTCGGGGTCGGCCATCGCCGCCACCTGCAGTGCATGCAGCAGCGGCGCAAGCAGGGCCGCGGTCGCCTCCCTTACCGCGGGATGCTCGCGCTCTAGGTCGGCCACGTGCGGCGAGAACGCATAGTATACGGCCGAGAACGCCGACATTGCGGCCTTGCCGTGCCCCGTCGCCATGAGCGTCGCATCCCTGTACTCGCGCAGCGCCTGCACCTGCGGGGCAAGCTCGGTCCCGTACGCGGCAGTCGCGACCAGGCAGCCTCCGCCCTCTGGGTCGTCCGGCTCTGGCGCGGCATCCGCATCGCGCGGCTCCGCGCCGGGCGCCGCGTCTGCATCCGGCACGCACCTGCCGCCGCTCAGCACCATGCCGTCCCTGCATACGATCTCGGCTGGCTCCCCCGCGGATCCCGCTGCCGCCGCCTCTAGGTGCGCCTCTACGCAGCCGGCGGCCGCCCCCACGGCCTCGCACACGTCCGCGTACTGGGGGTACGCCGCCCCGAACCACTCGCGGTACTCGGCCTGCTCTGCGTACCGCTTGACATAGTACGCCGCGCCCCTGCCCTCTTCCATCTCGAACGCCGGGCGGCCGCCAACGTCGCCCGCCCCGGGCTCGGCCTCGGCTGCCGGCTGCCGCGGCTCTGCGGCGGCGCCGCCGTCTCCGGCGTCCGCCCCGGGCTCCGCATCCGGCTCTGGCTCGGCCACGGCCGCCCCCGGCGCGGCGGACGGTGCGGCGCCCGTCCCGGCGCCAGCATCGCCGATGCCCGCGGCCGCATCAGGCGCGGCCGCGCCCGCGCCCATGCCGCCGCCATCCTCCTGCCCAAAGGCGGCCTCGCCCGCGCAGGCGCCGCCCGTGCGCACGACCTCGGACGCCGTAGAGACGGCCCTGCCGTCGGCCGAGACGGCCCTGATCGACAGTATCAGGTCCTCGGGCAATGCGGCCTCGTATACGGCCATGCCGGATGCGCCGCGCTCCAGGACCAGCTCGGCCTCTTCCGACCCGCCCGACGAGAGGACCGTAACCGTCGGGTCCGGCGCCGCGCCGCCGACGACTATCCGCACCGTCCCCTCGGTGCAGTCCCAGGTGGCCGAGTGCAGCACTACGGCCGACGGGCCGGCCGGCAGGGGCGATCCGCCGCCTCCGCCGCCTCCGCCTCCGCCGCCCCTGCCGCCGCCTCCGCCCCCGCCGCCAAAGAACGGCACGCCGCCCGGCGGCTGCTGCCCGCCCGGCGGCTGCTGCCCGCCCGGCGGGACGACCACCACGACGGGCGGCTGCGGCGGGGGCGGCGGCGCGCTCGCGTCCCGCACCGTCCCGAACAGAGTCAGGTGGTACGTGTGGATGACCTTGTCCCTGTTGTCGGCAGAGTCGATCTGGCACTCGCCCGACCCGCCAAGCTGCGCGTGCACCGCACCCGTGTCGTCCGCATCGCATCGTGCGCCGATCGGCGTCACCGTCGCGTTCCCGCCCGTCGTATTCACGTAGAACGCGTGGCCGCCGGCCTGGCCCGACAGCAGTATGCGGACTGGCAGGTCGAATACGATGTGGGTGCCCGGGTCGCCGACCTCGACGACCCTGCCGACCGATATGCGTGTAGTGTCGTTGTGGCCGAACGCGCCGGCGAACGCGTTTGCCACCCCCGTCGCGTTGACCGGCTCGGGCGCGACGTACAGCTCTAGCACGCCGTCGGCAGGCAGCGCCGTTGCCGTCACGTTCGGCGGGAACGAGACCTCGGCGAACGAGGCGACGACGGCGACGGGCGCGCCGGCCGGGAACATTGCCGTTCCTCCTTCTCCCGGCGGGGCGCCCGCCGGCGGCGCCAGGCCCGTCACGTTGATCGCCGGGCGCGCCGACTCGCCCGAAGAGGTCGCGTCCACTATCCTCTCGAACCTGTCGGGGTCGATCTCTACGACCCTTACGGGCTCGGACGGCGGGACGACGACCCTGTCTAGGCCCTCGGCGGCCGCATCCACGGGTATCGTGTCGTTGTCGAACACGGCAAGCGTGTTGTTTGCGCCGATGACGGACGCCTCTAGCGCGGCGAGCAGGTTGATCGACCCGCCCTGGCCGGGGCCGACCGGGGCGCCGGCGAACCGCACCGTGTGCTCGGCAGTCCCGATGCCCGACTCCGAGATCGCATCCCGGACAGACTGCACCGACCCGTTCGGATACTCTACGACTATTCCTCCGTACACCGGCCCCGAGTGCCCGCGCGGCGCGCCGAGGGCGGCCGAGTATTCCACGGTCACCTCGTTTGGCGAGGTAAACGAGGCGCTCGCCGACGCCTGTACGCGCGTCGGCGGCGCCTGCCCGTCGTCAAGCTGCTGCGCTATCCGCCCGCCCGGCATGGCGTTGCCGGCCCTGTCGAGGACCAGGGCGCCGTCGATCGCGACCGTGCCGGTCGTGCCCGGCAGGGCCGGCGCGCCGGCGAACTCGATGGCGTGATCCTCCGCGGCGCCAGCGGTAAAGTCGGTTATGGCGCGGGCTCCGCCCGGCTCCAGCACGAGATCGGCGTACGCGGGCGGGTCGGCCCCCGCACTCACGGGCTCTGTATACCGCACGGTGGCGCTGTTCGGCCCCGTGACCGCCGCCGAGATAATTCCGGGGGCGATGCCGTCGGCGACGGCGACCTGCGTGTCGGGCCGCGGCTCGTTGCCGCCCGCGTCCAGGACGAGCAGGCCGCCGTCGTACGACAGCACGACGCCGTCGGGTCTCGTGTCGGGTAGGCTCCCGTCCAGCGCGAGGACGAGGACGGCCGATCCCCCCGATATGTCAGACCGCGACTCCACGGACAGGCCCGCCGCATCCCCGCCCGACACGGACCAGCCGCCGGCGCCGTCCGTGCCGGCCGCGCTGACCGGCTCGTCAAACTCTACGCGTATCGTATCCAGCGATACGGCCGCGGCGGCCGATATGGACGGGTTCTGGCCGTCCGCCAGGGTCTCCGTCCGCTGCCCGGTGCCAAGGTGCCCGCCGAGGTCGTTCAGGACGGCAGTCTCGTCGATCCGCACCGAGCCTGTCGCGTTCGGCGGCGCGCCTGCCGGGTCAAAGTTGAGGAGGTGCCTGGCCATGCCGCTCCCCTCGAGCGTCCCGATGGTCCTGTTCGCGCCGTCGACGACGAGCATCGAGTATGCAGACTGCGGCGCCGTGACGGGCCGGTCGTACTTTATGGTCGCCGTGCCCGGGCCGGTGACTCTGGCCCACTCGATCGACGGATTCCTTTCGTCCACAAGTTCCTCCATACGGTTGGCGTTGGTGCCGAGGCTGTTGGCCGGCGGCGCGGCCAAGTCCAGCACGGCCGTCGCATCTATCGTGATCGTGCCGTTGGCGTCGGGCGGGGCGGGATCTCCGCCGAACGTCACAACGTGGGTCGGCGTCGAGCTGCCGTCTAGCGAGGTGAATGTACGGGTGCCGCCCGGCGAGAAGGCCAGCCCCTTGTATGCGCCCACCTCGGCGGCGACCGGCTCGTCGTACATGACGGTCACGCTGTTGCCGCCCGCTATGATGGCCCTCACGATATCCGGTCGCTGGCCGTCGTCCAACCGCTGCGTGTACGAGGCCTCGGTACCGAGCGCATTGCCGGAGCCATCGACCAGTACGGTCTGGTCGATGTCTATGGTTCCGGTGGCGTTTGTCGCCGACACGGCGCTGAATGTCATCTCGTGCGTTGCAGATGGGGCGCCCGTGGGGCCTGTTGGCGTGCGGGCCCCGCCCGGCGAGAGGACCAGGTTCGAGTACGCGGATGCGACGCGGACTACCGGCTCGCTGTACGTGATGGTGATGGTGCCGCTTCCCGTGATGCGCGCAGACGCCACATTCGGCCGCTGGTTGTCTTCCAGATCCTGCGGGTAGGAGGGGTTGTTTCCGAGGGGGTTGCCGAACGCGTCGAGCAGCGCTGTCTGGTCGACGGTTAGGGTGCCCGTCGCGCTGGTGGCTGCGGGCTCGCCGTCGAACGTGATCACGTGCGCCGCGTCGGCCGCGCCCGTGGGGCCCGTGACTGTGCGGGCCCCGCCCGGTGTAAGGACTAGGTTCGTGTACGCGGATGCGACGCGGACTACCGGCTCGCTGTATATTATGGTGATGGTGTTTCCGGCCGTGATGTTTGCAGAGAGGACGGTTGGCGCCCTGGCGTTGGACAGCGGCTGCGGGAAGGCGGTGGAGGTGCCGAGGGCGTTACCGGCCGCGTCGGCCAATATTGTCTGGTCGACTTGTATGGTGCCCGTCGCGCTGGTGGCTGCGGGCTCGCCGTCGAACGTGATCACGTGCGTCGTATCGGCCGCGCCCGTGGGGCCCGTGGCCGCGCGGGGCCCGCCCGGCGTGAGCACGAGGTTCGAGTACGCGCCCGCCACCCTAGTGACCGGTTCGCTGTACGTGATCGTCAGCTCCCTGCCCGCCGTGATGCGCGCCGAGTCGACATCCGGCCTCTGGCCGTCGTCCAGGGCCTGCGAAAAGGTCGCAGAGGTGCCGAGGGTGTTGCCGGCCGCGTCGGCCATGGCGGTCTGATCGACGGTTATGGTGCCCGTCGCGCTGGTGGCCGCGTCTGCTGTGGTGAATGTGATCACGTGCGTCGTATCGGCCGCGCCCGAGGGGCCCGTGGCCGCGCGGGGCCCGCCCGGCGTTAGGGCCAAGTTTGTGTACGCGGAGGCGACTCGGGTGACCGGCTCGGTGTACTCTATGGTGACGTTGCCGCTTCCCGTGACCTTGGCGGAATTGACGGCCGGCCTCTGGCCGTCGTCCAGGGCCTGCGAAAAGGTCGCAGAGGTGCCGAGGGTGTTGCCGGCCGCGTCGGCCATGGCGGTCTGATCGACGGTTATGGTGCCCGTCGCGCTAGTGGCCGCGTCTGCTGTGGTGAATGTGATCACGTGCGTCGTATCGGCCGCGCCCGTGGGGCCCGTGGCCGCGCGGGGCCCGCCTGGCGTTAGGGCCAAGTTTGTGTACGCGGAGGCGACTTGGGTGACCGGCTCGGTGTACTCTATGGTGACGTTGCCGCTTCCCGTGACCTTGGCGGAATTGACGGCCGGCCTCTGGCCGTCGTCCAGGGCCTGCGAAAAGGTCGCAGAGGTGCCGAGGGTGTTGCCGGCCGCGTCGGCCATGGCGGTCTGATCGACGGTTATGGTGCCCGTCGCGCTGGTGGCCGCGTCTGCTGTGGTGAATGTGATCACGTGCGTCGTATCGGCCGCGCCCGTGGGGCCCGTGGCCGCGCGGGGCCCGCCTGGCGTTAGGGCCAAGTTTGTGTACGCGGAGGCGACTTGGGTGACCGGCTCGGTGTACTCTATGGTGACGTTGCCGCTTCCCGTGACCTTGGCCGACTTTACCGCCGGCTTGATCTCGTCGGCGACCCCTACCATTCCGCTAGTGTCCAGCCTGTTGCCGGCCTCGTCCACGAACCGGATCGTTGTGGGGGTGCCCCAGGTGTAGGACACCGAGACCCCGGTCGGATCGGTGTCGCTCAGGTTCCCGCTCAGCGTAAGGTCCAGGACGGTTGATCTCGACGATATGTCCGCCCTAAACGACACAGACAGGCCGCCCGCGTCGTCGCCCTGTACGAACCAGCCGCCGTCGCCGGAGGTGCCCGACGCGTTGACCGGCTCGTCGAACGTGATGCGTATTGTGTTTAGCGATATGGCCGTGGCGGCGGAGACTGAGGGGGCCTGGCCGTCGGTCAGCGGCCGGCCCAGCGGGGCAGTTCCCAGCGGGCTGTTGTTCTCGTCCAAGATGTTTTGCGCCGCGATCCTGATCGAGCCCGTCGCGCCAGAGGTCGCATTGGCATCCGTAAAGTGGATCACGTGCGCCTCTGCGCCGGCTCCGCCGTCCAATCCCGTCACTGCGCGCGCCGCGCCGTCGATCACGAGCGACGAGTAGTCGCTTTGCTGCGCCGTGACCGTCCTGCTGTACGTGATCGTCACGTTGCCGCTTCCCGTGACCTCTGCGGAGATGATCGACGGCGCCCTGTAGTCGGTTAGGGTGAACATCTCCGTGCCGGCCCCCATGCTGTTGGGATACGGCGAGGCGCGATCCAGCACGGCCGCCCCGTCTATTGTGAGGGAGCCGGTCACGCGGAGGGGGGCAGGATCCCCGTCGAATGTCACTACGTGCGTGTCCGTCGTGTTGCCCGTGAATCCCGTGACCCTGGGGTTTGTGGTGCCGATCACAAGGCCCGAGTACGCCCCCTCCGACGCATTAACCGCCTCGCTGTACCGGACGGTGAGGTTGTTGCCTCCTGTGACGGCAGTGCGCTCTACCGTGGGCCTCTGGGAGTCGAGCAGGGTCTGCGGCAGCGTGCCCGTTCCCAGTGCGATGCCGGCCGCGTCGGCCAGGGCGCCCCCGTCCACGTCCATGGTGCCCGTGGCGTTTGTCGGCACAGAGTTGCCGTGGAACGTGATCGAGTGGGACTCGTGGATGGGTCCCGGGAGGCCGGTAAGCATGCGAGGTCCGCCAGGCGAGAGGACTAGGTTTGTGTACGCGGACTGTACCTTCTTTACCGGCTCGCTGTACGTTATGGTCAGGGTATTGCCGCCCGTGACGTTGGCAGACAGGATTTCCGGCGCCTGGCCGTCGGCCAGGGTCCGGGAATAGGACGAGTCGGTGCCAAGGGCGTTGCCGACCGCGTCGGCCAGGGCGGTCTGGTCAATGTCTATGGTCCCCTCCGCGCTGGTGGCCGCCTCGGCGCCCGTGAACGTGATCACGTGCGCCGCGTCGGCCGCGCCCGTGGGGCCCGTGGCCGCGCGGGATCCGCCGGGCGAGAGGACTAGGTTAGAGTACGCGCCAGAGGGTCGGGTGACCGGCTCGCTGTACGTGATGGTCAGGTTGTTGCCGCCCGTGACGTTGGCAGACAGGATTTCCGGCGCCTGGCCGTCGGCCAGGGTCCGGGAATAGGACGAGTCGGTGCCAAGGGCGTTGCCGACCGCGTCGGCCAGGGCGGTCTGGTCAATGTCTATGGTCCCCTCCGCGCTGGTGGCCGCCTCGGCGCCCGTGAACGTGATCACGTGCGTCGTATCGGCCGCGCCCGTGGGGCCCGTGGCCGCGCGGGATCCGCCGGGCGAGAGGACTAGGTTAGAGTACGCGCCAGAGGGTCGGGTGACCGGCTCGCTGTACGTGATGGTCAGGTTGTTGCCGCCCGTGACGTTGGCAGACAGGATTTCCGGCGCCTGGCCGTCGGCCAGGGTCCGGGAATAGGACGAGTCGGTGCCAAGGGCGTTGCCGACCGCGTCGGCCAGGGCGGTCTGGTCAATGTCTATGGTCCCCTCCGCGCTGGTGGCCGCCTCGGCGCCCGTGAACGTGATCACGTGCGTCGTATCGGCCGCGCCCGTGGGGCCCGTGGCCGCGCGGGATCCGCCGGGCGAGAGGACTAGGTTAGAGTACGCGCCAGAGGGTCGGGTGACCGGCTCGCTGTACGTGATGGTCAGGTTGTTGCCGCCCGTGACGTTGGCAGACAGGATTTCCGGCGCCTGGCCGTCGGCCAGGGTCCGGGAATAGGACGAGTCGGTGCCAAGGGCGTTGCCGACCGCGTCGGCCAGGGCGGTCTGGTCAATGTCTATGGTCCCCTCCGCGCTGGTGGCCGCCTCGGCGCCCGTGAACGTGATCACGTGCGTCGTATCGGCCGCGCCCGTGGGGCCCGTGGCCGCGCGGGATCCGCCGGGCGAGAGGACTAGGTTAGAGTACGCGCCAGAGGGTCGGGTGACCGGCTCGCTGTACGTGATGGTCAGGTTGTTGCCGCCCGTGACGTTGGCAGACAGGATTTCCGGCGCCTGGCCGTCGGCCAGGGTCCGGGAATAGGACGAGTCGGTGCCAAGGGCGTTGCCGACCGCGTCGGCCAGGGCGGTCTGGTCAATGTCTATGGTCCCCTCCGCGCTGGTGGCCGCCTCGGCGCCCGTGAACGTGATCACGTGCGTTGTATCGGCGGCGCCCGTGGGGCCCGTGGCCGCGCGGGATCCGCCGGGCGAGAGGACTAGGTTAGAGTACGCGCCAGAGGGTCGGGTGACCGGCTCGCTGTACGTGATGGTCAGGTTGTTGCCGCCCGTGACGTTGGCAGACAGGATTTCCGGCGCCTGGCCGTCGGCCAGGGTCCGGGAATAGGACGAGTCGGTGCCAAGGGCGTTGCCGACCGCGTCGGCCAGGGCGGTCTGGTCAATGTCTATGGTCCCCTCCGCGCTGGTGGCCGCCTCGGCGCCCGTGAACGTGATCACGTGCGTTGTATCGGCGGCGCCCGTGGGGCCCGTGGCCGCGCGGGATCCGCCGGGCGAGAGGACTAGGTTAGAGTACGCGCCAGAGGGTCGGGTGACCGGCTCGCTGTACGTGATGGTCAGGTTGTTGCCGCCCGTGACGTTGGCAGACAGGATTTCCGGCGCCTGGCCGTCGGCCAGGGTCCGGGAATAGGACGAGTCGGTGCCAAGGGCGTTGCCGACCGCGTCGGCCAGGGCGGTCTGGTCAATGTCTATGGTCCCCTCCGCGCTGGTGGCCGCCTCGGCGCCCGTGAACGTGATCACGTGCGTCGTATCGGCCGCGCCCGTGGGGCCCGTGGCCGCGCGGGATCCGCCGGGCGAGAGGACTAGGTTAGAGTACGCGCCAGAGGGTCGGGTGACCGGCTCGCTGTACGTGATGGTCAGGTTGTTGCCTCCCGTGATGCGCGCCGAGACGACCTCGGGCGCCATCCCGTCGGCCACGCCCACCGCAGTCGAGTTCAGCTCGTTGCCGGCCGTGTCTAGGGCAGAGCCAGAGTCTTGGTCGTACGACACCTCTACCGCATCGGGCACGGTGTCCCTCAGGTTCCCGCTGAGTGCGAGCACGACCGTGCGCGGATCGCCCGGCAGGGCCGCCCTTGACAATACCATCAGGCCGGCGGTCCCCGTGTCGGCTCCCGACACCGACCAGCCGCCGGCGCCGCCGCCCGAGTCGGACACATCCTCGTCGAAGAGCACGCGTATCTCACCGCGCGAGACGGCCGTCGCGCTCTCGATGCCCGGCGCCTGGCCGTCGGTGAGCGTCAGGTTTTCCCTGCCGACAAGAGTGCCGAGCGGGTCGATTACGAACCAGCCTGCCGCGTTCGGCGGCGCATCGTCTCCGTCGAACAGGATCACGTGGCGATCCGTCCCGCCCCCTGTGTAGTCCGTAACGTTCCTGATCGTGCCGTCGATGCTGAGCTCGCCGTGCTCGAGCTGCACCGCAGCGGCGCTGAACCGCACGGTCAGGTTGCCCGGCCCCGTGACCATGGACGCGAGGACAGAGATGGAGCGGCTGTCCGAGACGGCCTCTACGCTGTAGCCGACTCCCATCCGGTTGGGCGGGTCGGCGTAGTCTGCCACGGCCGATGCGTTTATCGTCACGTTTCCCTGCGAGCCGCGCGGGACGGCCGCATCCCCGTCGAGTGTAAGCACGTGCTCTGCCGTGGTGTTGGCGGCAATCGAGGCGATCTCAAGGGTCGTGCCGCCGGCCAGCGAGACGTTGGCGTACGCCTCGCGCGGGGCCCCGACCGGCTCGTTGTACGTTATAGTCACCTCCCTGTCCCCAGTGAGGTTGGCCGACTTTACGAACGGGACGATCCCGTCGGCCACGCCCCGCGACGCCACGCTTGCCAGCTCGTTCTCCGACAGGTCGGTGACGGGGTGCATGCCGGCCTTTGCGTACGACAACTGCACTCCCGTCGGGTTGTCGCCTGGCAGCGCCCCGGTGAGCGTGAGGGTGAGCTGCGGCGCCGGGTAGTCGCCGATGTTCGTCCTGCTTTCCACGTCAACTCCGGCCGTGGCGGCATCGCCGCCGCTCACGGACCACCCATCTGCCCCCGTTCCGCCGCCGCTGTCGCGATCCCTGACCGGCTCGTCGAATTCAACAAGTATTCTCGCCTTGTCATCCTCCGCACTGCGCGACACGACCGAGGCGCGCACGATCGTAGGCGGCTGCCCGTCGGCGAGGTTCCACCCTGCAAGCCCCGGGCCGGGCCCGACGGCCCCGCCGCCCATGCTCTGTATGGCCGCCTCGTCGACGTCCATGGTGCCCGTCGCGTTCGCAGCCGCGCCGCCCGGCCTGAATGTTATCGTGTGCGTGGCCGAGCCGTCGCCGTCGCCGCCGGCCAGTCCATAGACGGTGCGCCCCACGCCGCCGACCACGACGTTCGTATAGTGCGAGTCGAGCGCCGTGACGGCCCTAGTGTACCTTATGGTGATCTCGTCGCCCCCCGTGACCCTGGCCGAGACCATGGCCGGCATGCGGGTGTCGTTCTCAAGATTGATTCTCTTCGCTTCAACGTCTCCCAGTCCGATTGGCGGCATGGCCAGGTCGAATACGGCGGTCTCGTCTATCACCATCGAGCCCATCGAGTCGGCGGGGGCATCTGCCCCCGCAAACACGACCACGTGGCTGGATGTCCTGTTGTCCTCTAGGTCTGTAAACGTGCGGGTGGTGCCGTCGTTGAATCTCAGATCCGAGTACGCAGATGCATCGGCCGTAACGGGCTCGCTGTAGTTGACCAGCACGCTCGTCGCGTTCCGCACGGCGGCCCAGTTAAACACGGGCGGCTGGCCGTCGGCAAGAGGATATTCCAGGCGGCCCGCGCCCAGCGCGTTGCCGGCGGCGTCGACGATCAAGGCCCTATTGGTAATGGGAAGCCGTCCGGTCTCTCCGGTGTACGAGGCGGCGCCGGGAGTAGCGAACGGGATCGTGTGCACATCGCTCCGGCCGGTGGCGGGGGGGTTTACTGTCTGGAGCCCACCCCGATCCAGTGTGACGGTGCTGTATGCGCCACCGGTGTCCTCAACCGGCTCGCTGTACTCGACCGTGATGTAGTCGGGGTCAGTGATGACGGCGCGCACGAGCACTGGCGCAATGCCGTCGAGCACATCCTCCGCCGATGCGAGGACGAGCGCGTTGCCGGCGGCGTCGGTCAGACCGGCCGTATCGTCGTACGACAGCTCTGCGTCGCCGGGGGCCGTGGTGGAAAAGTTGCCGTCGAGCGCGATCTCCAGCTCGTCCGTCCCGTCGGCCAGGTCCGAGGACACGGACAGTACGGAGAGGCCCGCCGGGTCGGTTCTGTCGACCGACCAGCCGCCGGCGCCCGTGACACCCGTGGCGTTGACCGGCTCGTTGAACCTGACGAGTATCCTGTCGAGGCCTACGGCAGTGGCATCCACGACGAGCGGATCCTGCCCGTCGGCCAGGTCCCGGGTCTTGGTCGAGTTGCCAAGCGCCTCTCCCGTCCTGTCAAGGACGGCGGCCTCGGCGATCCGGATCGTTCCCGTCGAGTTCGGCTGCGCATCGGCCGGCGTGAACGATATGATGTGCTCCCTCGACCCGTTCACGCTGAGCGGCTTTTGTATCGTCCTGCCAGAGCCGTCGATGCTGAGCATGTCGTACGCCGTGTCGGGAACCGTGACGGACTTGGTGTACCTGATCTCCACCGTCCCGTTCCCCGTGATGCGGGCCGATATGATCTCGGGCACGTGGCCGAACGGTATGTCCAGCTCCTGCACATCGTCGTCGAGTGGGTTGGGCGCGGCGGCCAGGTCGAAGACGCGCGACCCGTTTATCGCTACGCTGCCGGTGGCGTTGGCGGGGACTACTGCGCTCCCGTTGAACGTGATGCGGTGCGTGTCCGTCCTATCGCCGTCAAGCCCGTCGTTGCTGCGGGCGGTGCCGTTTACCACAATGTCAAAGTACGCCGACTGCGGGGCCTCGACGGGCTCGCTGTACCCGACCGTAAGGGTGTTGCCGGCCGTGACGTTGGCCGAGACCACCTCGGGCGGGCGCCCGTCCTCGAGGTCGACGGTCGGGCCGCCGGCTAGCTCGTTCCGGGAGTCGTCAAGGAGCAGCGCCGCGTCGAGCGTAAGCATCCCTGTCGCGTCGGTATCCTCGATGCGATCGCCGGCAAACGAGATCACGTGCCTTTCCGTTCCGTCACCATCCCGCACCGAGGCGGAGGGGCGGCTGGCGGCCTCGCCGTCCACATCCACCGTATACGCGCCAGGCTGCGCCGAGACGTCCTCGCTGTACCATACGGTCGCCTCGCTGCCGCCCGTGATGCGCGCATCCTCTATTCTGGGCGCAATCCCGTCGGCTACCGCGATTTCGTCGCTGGCGGGCCTGTCTTCCAGCGCGTTGGTGGCCTGGTCGACGATCGGATCGCCTGCCTCGTACCTCAGCGCAGCCATTGGGCTGTCGCTTGCCAGGCCGCCCCCGCCCAGGGTCAGGACAAGCTCGGTCGGGGCCGCCGAGTCGATCGTGCGATAGGTTACCGCACTGCCTCCCGAGTCCGCGCCGGATACCGTCCAGCCGCCATCGCCGCCTGCGTTCAGCGGTAAAAGGGGCTCGTCGAATGCGACCCGTATCGCATTGCGGGACTCGGCAGTGGCGCCTAAGGCCGACGGAGACTGGCCGTCGATCACGGTGTGGTTTTGGCCGTCGATCACGATCCAGCCGGTAGAGTTGGGGCTCACGGCGGAAGGTCTGAACCCCAGCACCACCGTCCCCGGCACAGTGGTATCGTACGACTCGATGGTCTGCTCTCCTCCGTCGATCGAAAAGCCGGTGTATTGATTCGGGAAGTTGCCGTGGTACTCGTACAGCACGGTCACGACACCTGGCCCCGTGACCCTTGCCGAGGTGACGACGACGGGCCGGTCGTCGGATGTGGTATAGTTTTGCGGGCCGTCGCCGAGCGGGTTGGGCGGCTCGGCGGCCAGGTCGGACACGCGCGCCCCGTCTATCGTGACGTTGCCGGCTCCGCTGCCCGGCGGAACCGCAGTCCCGTCGAACGTGACCGTGTGCAGGGGCGTCCCGTCGCCTACAATGTTCCTTCCGGTTCGGTCTGTGCTGCCGATCCAGATCGTGTACACATTAGCCTCCTGGGCCGAGACGGGCTCGGTGTAGTTGACGGCCAGGACGTTGCCGTCCGTGATGCGGGCCCAGTGGACGCCCGGCGGGCGCCCGTCCTCCAGCACGCGCGTTCCGGGGCCGACGAGATCGTTGCCGCCGGCGTCCTCGATATCGGCAGTCTCGAGCACGACGGTTCCGGTCGCGTTGGGCGCCTGGGCCGCTGCGTGGTAGTCGCCGCCGATCGTGATCGTGTGCCTGGCGGTTCCGTTCCCCGAATCCACCGCGGACGGCCGGGCCGGAGCCTCCGCGCCGATGCCCATGGGGCCGTACGCCGCATGCGGTGCCGTGACGGGCTCGCTGTACCGTATCGTTGCATACGGCCCCTCCGTTATGCGCGCCGACACGATGTACGGAGCCTGGCCGTCGGTCAGGCTTCTGGGCAGCGAGCTTGGGCCCAGCGAGTTGCCGGCCGCGTCGGTTAGTGCGGATGCGATGCCGGAGAGCGTGCCCGTCGCGTTCGGTGCGGCGCTACCGGACTCGATATCGAAGTAGAGCGTGTGCGTGTCTGTCGACGAGCCCGATACGGTGTCCACGTTTCGCGCCGACCCGGCTTGTAGCATGACGTCGACGTACGCGCCCAGCCCAGCCGTGACCGGCTCGTCGTACCGGATCGTGGCGTTGTTGGGGCCCGTGATCATTGCCGAGACGATCTTGGGCCTCTGCCCGTCGGACAGCGTAATGTTCGAGGAGCCGCCGCCGAGGTTCTGTATCCAGTCGAACTCGATCCAGCCGGTCGCGTTGGGCGGCGCGGGCGGATCGAACGAGAACGTCCAAGTGTCCGCCGCGGGGCCACGGTGGGGGTCAGAGGTGTCCCGCGCGCTGCCGCCGATGTTCAGGGTGGGGGAGGAGCCTTCGACGTAGGCATCCTTCCCGGGAAGCTCGACCGGCGCGACGAACCGTATCGTCACATTGCTCGGCCCCGTGATCTCTGCCGACTGCGGCGCGACGAGGTAGGGCAGGGCGTTGGCGAGGCCCTCTCGCTTCTCCGTGGCGCGCCCGCGGGGGTTCGAGACGTCGTCTAGCACCAGCGTGTCGTTTATGTGTATCCAGGCGCTGGCGGTCGGGGCCGGGGCAGGCCCGCGGAAGTTGATCGTGTGCGTCTCCGTCCCGCTGCCGTCCACCGTCAGGATCTCCCTGATGCCGCCCGGGTCCAGCTCGACGCGCAGGTACGCCGAGTCGGGGGCAAAGGTCGGATCCTCGTAGATCAGGGTGACGTTGTTGCCAAGCACTAGGGCCTTTGACGAGAGGTACGGCCCCTGCCCGTCGCCGGCCTCTATCACGACGGACTCGCCGGTGCCGAGCTTGTTGCCGTCCAGGTCCTCGATCTCTCTCGGATCGGCCAAGAGGCTGGCGGTGCTCGCCACATCGGGCGAGTAGGCGCAGGTGAGATCGACCACGTGCCGCTCCGACCCGTCGCCCGACAGTCCGTTGAAGGTCCCGATGTGGGTGTTTCCGCCAAACGCGATCGGGTAGACTATCGTTGCGTTCTTGTAGGCGCCCTGGCCGGTCCGCACGCCCTCGCTGTACGTGACGACCACGGCGCAGTCGCTGGGCGAGTCGTCGTTGACGACGGCCCGCACGACGACGGGGGCGATCCCGTCGGAGACGGGCACTGCAGTGCCGTCGACCTCGACGCCGTTGCCGTCCACAATGTCGCCGACCTCGGGGTTGTACGTCAGCGTGATGTCCGGCCTCGTGCTAGACAGGTTTCCCGAGAGTCCGAGCACGACGGATGCGGCGTTGTTTACGGCGCCGAACGAGGATACGGTCAGCCCCTCCGCGTCGGGCCCGCCGAGCGTCCATGTGGTGCCCGGATTGGTACCTGCAGAGGTGACGCGGGCGCCGAACAAGACCCGAATGGCGTCCGGCGCGACCGCATGCGCCGAGAATCCAGGCACGCCCCCCGCCAGCGATACCGCGATCTCCACGCTTCCGATCCCGCGGCCCGAGAGGTCCTGCACAGCGCTGAGCGTATCATGGCTGAAGCTCATGCTGAGCACCGGATTGGAGTACAGGGCCGCGGTGCCGGCCTGCGTGGAGTTGAGCCGCACAACCACGTGCGTGCCGTTGACGGTCGTCGACACGCTGGCGCCGGCCAGAGAGAACCCGGCCCCTCCGGCGCGGTCGCGCAGGCGCATCTGATCCAGCTTGAACGCAGAGGCATCCACGTTGACATGCTCGCTGAACGCGAGCGTCAGGGCGTCGCCTGCCAGCACGGCGGAGAGCAGTACCGGGTCGACCCTGTCCGGCACCAGTGCATAGAGAGGGCTGGCGCGGTACTCTTCGGACGGGCGGCCCGTCACCGAGCTGTTCACGGCCCCGTCAAGGACATCGACTAGCGGCGAGGCGGCAAACGCGATCGCAGCTTGGCGCGCCCCCTCGCCAAGCACCACGACAACCTCCGAGTCGGACTCCTGCCGCAGGAGTGCAGAGGATGGGCCGTACTGCACTCGCGGCGCGTCAGGCGAGTAGACTGCAATCTTGGAGAGGTTCGCGGTCGCAGGGTCGACGGGCTCGGTGAACGCAAGCTCGAGCTCGCCCGTGCCCAGGTCCAGCCTCGCCTCTAGCAGCGCCGGGCGGCTCGTGACGATCTCGGGGGCCACGCTGCCGGCCAGTCTGTTGGAATTGCCCGAGACGTCGTCAAATGCCCCGTCGCCAAAGGTGAGCCTCAGCGTCTGCTGGTTGAGGACGGCGGCCAGCTGGTCGCCGGTCAGCGCAATCTCGACCGTCCGCGGCCTAGTCGTTCCGTCCACCTGCGCTCCGGTCAGCGGAACGGGGGTGTCGCCGGCGCTCCCGTTGTGCACCGTGATCAGGGAGAGGTCTGCAGAGCTCTTGTCCACCCGCTCGCTGAACGTGACGTACAGTATGCCGCGCTCTGTGTTGACCTGCACCCCCACTACGCTCGGCTTTGCAGCGTCCGTAAAGGTCGTAAGCCGCATGAACTCGGTGGCATTCTCCTCGTACCCGGTGACGGCCATGTGTACCGAGCCGTCGACGGTGAATGTGGCGATGCCGCGCGCGCCTGCGATGTTTGAGGCTCCGTGCAGTCCGTCCCAGATGTGCGTCGGGGTCGTTATCCGGCCAGGATCGTCCATGTTGATGATCTGCACGCCGTTGCAGGGAGGGACAGAGGAGTGGCATGTCGATGCCGCGTATGGCACGCCCTCTAGCGTGAACGTGTCGACGTCGTACGCGCCGCGCAGCTCGGTGAACTCCCGGCCAGCGCCGTGATTAACATCATCCGTCACCTTTTCAAGCGGCACTGGGGCCACCGTCGGGTCTGTAATGTTGAGCATCTGCAGGGAGTGTCCTATCTTGGCAGTCACTATGGCGTACGTCCCGTCCCCGTGCTTGAACGCCTTGATCCTGTGGGCCCCCGTCAGCTCGACCTTTGGGTCGCCGCTTTCGACTATGGAAAAGGTCGCGCTAGGCGAGTACGGGTTCGTAATGTTGATCACCTGCACGCCGTTGTCCCGTATAGCGGCCACGAGCGCGTACCACCCCGTCCCAATCTGCACGATGTCGACGCCGAGGGCGCGCTCCAGCGTGGTGTAGCCTCCCGTGCCCCCGTGCTCGTCGTCGACGATCGAGGCGGCCACAAGGGGCGATGCGGGGTTGGTCACGTCGACGATCTGCACTCCGTGCTTGTTGTTCTCGTACGGCCCGCGCGCGGCAATGACGGCGTACGTGCGGCCGTCGATCACGGCCGTCTCGACGCCGGCCGGCGCGTTGAGCATGTCGAACCTGTTTCCCCTTGCGTCCGGCTCGCCGTCTCGCATGCCGGACACGTACCGCGGCCTCTCGGGGTTCGAGATGTCGGCAATCAGAAACGCCCCCCGGTCGTCGGACAGCGTGTGGCCGTGCACGTCATCGGCCGTGATTATTGCGTACGTGCGGCCCCCGATGGCAAAGGTGTCGATGTACCTCACGCCGACGAGCAGGGACGTCAGCTTTGACCTGTCCGAGTGTTGCAGGGCGGCGGTCGGAAGCGGCTGCGACGGGTCGGTGACCTCGATTATCTGCACGCCTCCCTCGTAGCCCTTCGTCTGCGTCCCGCTGCCGTCCCACGGCCCCTCGTACTCGTAGTACGATGCGACCAGGACGTACGTGCGGCCGCGGATCTCGACGGCCTCGGCCGATATCGGCTTGTGCAGCTCGGAAAAGCCGCCCCGCTCGTCCGAGGCAGTGCCGAGCGCGACCAGCCTGTCGGGGTCTGTAATGTCGACTACCTGTATGCCGTCGTCGTCCACGGCGGCCGCGACCGCGTACAGCCGGCCGCCGAACGCGAGCGTGTCCGTCGCGATCGTTCCGCCGAGCGAGCGGTACTTGGCGGCCGTCGAGCACTGGCTGCCGTCGTGCCCGCGGTCGGCAGGGCCAGGGCTCGAGGGGTCCGTAATGTCGATTATCTGGAAGCCGTCGTCGCCCGTGGCCGAGACTACCGCGTACGTCTTTTGGCCCTGGACAAAGGTGTCGACCGCCCTCGCGCCGCCGAGCATTGAAAACTCGGTCCGCTTGCGGCCGTCGGCATCGGCGATCGATGCGGTGCGGGCAGGGCGGGCCGGATCGGTCACGTCTATAATCTGCACGCCGTCGTCGCCGAGGGCGCTCTTGTAGGGCGCCGCGTCGGACGAGACGACCGCGTACGTGCGGCCGCCTACGGACGCGGTCTTGACCGCGGTCGCCCCCTCTAGCCGGTCGAACACGGGGCCGTCCACTGCAGTGGATGCGACGGTCGGCGAGTAGGGGTCGGTCACGTTGATTATTGTCACGGCGTTGGACAACGGGGCCGCCACGACGGCGTACGTGTTGCCACTGCCGTCCGTAAAAGTGTCGACCGAGCGGGCACCCTCGAGCGACTCGAACAGGTTGCCGTCGGCGTCGACGCCCCGCATTGCGAGCGGTGCCTCGCCGACCCCGACGGCGAGCAGCTTGCCGCCGATCATCTTTGCGATCGGGTACGAGTAGGCGCCGTGGAAGGCATCCCTGTACACCGTGTCGATATAGTCGTCCGACGTGTCAGCGAGCGTGTCGTTGTTGTTCACCACCACGAGCAGGTACTGCCCGCCGCACACGATCGGAATCGGCGCCGACGGGTCGGGTTCGGGCGGGCAGTCGTCGGGGCTGTGGATTGTGACGGGCCCCGCGCCGCTGCTGTTGGTCAGGCTGACCGTCCGGTTCGTGCTGTTGGCAACCTGTACGATTGTAAAGGGCGGGATGCGCCACGGGTTCAAGTCCTCCCCGGCTCCCCAGAGGCCTTCCGTGGGGAGTGCGAACTTGCGTCCCTCGTACCCGGGCAGCGTGACGTTGACCGCGACCGCGACGGGGTCGCCGGCGCTGTCAAAGCGCGCCACAACGTCGGACCGCACCGTGTTCAGGTCGTAGCGCGAGCCCGGCGTCATCCACGGTATGGACTCGGCGGGCCTGGTGGCGACATGCGCCCCATTCTCATCCCTGACTATCCCGTGGTTGGACGATATGGAGGCAGGTGCGGCCGGCGTCGTCACGTCGATTATCTGGAAGCCTCCAGGGTGCTCGCGCACCGGGCCGTAGTCCGAGACGACGATCAGGTAGGTGCGCTCCTGCCCGTTGACGGTTCTGGTGAATACTGATGCGTCGCGCGCGCCCAAGAGCTCGGGGTACTTTAGCGATGTGTTTTCCGTGTATGTTTGGCCGTACTTTGGATGCTCTGCGTTATTGACGAATGACGGGCTGGCTGGATTGCTGAGGTCGACTAGTTCCACACCTCCGGGGGATCCCGGTGCGCCCGACGTGACGGCGGCCAGCCTCGCTCCCCCGGCCGTGAATATCTCAATGTCGACCGACTGGCCGTACCCTCGGGTCGACTCGAGTAGTGCGACCGGCACGGGCTTGTACGGGTCGGTAAAGTCCACAACTTGTATGCCGGGGCCGAGGCCCGAGGCCACCACGGCGTAGGCCTTTCCGTTATGCTCAAACGTCTTTACGTCCCGGGGCTGCAGGAGAGAAGCCTTGCCGTCATCGTCGTTGACATCAGATATCACCTTGGGCGGCACCTCCAGCGTTTTGGTGGGGGGCGGCCCGGTCGGCCCCGACACCGACAGCGTCGCGTACCCCGACGGGTTGCCGAGGGCGTCGACCGTCCTGGCGGTGATTGTGTTTGCGCCCGGCGCTAGCAGCACCTGTATGAACCAGTGGCCCGACGAGTAGTGGGCCGGCGCGGCCCGGGCCAGCTCGCCTCCGACGTAGACCTCTACGAGCACGCCCGGCTCGGCCGTCCCCCGTATGACATGCATGCGCGACGGCGCCGTCTCGCCGTTTGGGTTCAGTATTGTCGGGACGGGGGGGGGCGTCGTGTCGAGCGTGATCGTCACGGGCGACGAGTGGGACTCGGCCCCGCCGGGCGCCGAGACCGACGCGGTGAACGTGTTGGTGCCGTTGCTCAGGACCTCGGACGAGTTCCACCAGCCGCTCACGGGGTCGGCCCGCACGGTCGCAGCCCCGCGAATGCCGTTGTTGTAGAGCGTGACGTCGCTGCCCGGGGCGGCCACCCCCTCTATGACGTGCGGCGTGGCGGCGACCGTCGCCGGCGGCGTGAGGATTACGGGCGCGGCAAGCCTTCCCGCGCCGGGCCCCACCGGATCGGACGCGTCGATTGCAATGTTGGACGAGTGCGAGAGCGACCCCTCCGAGCCCGGCACGGGCAGTGTACGCGAGACGGGGTTGCCGAGGGAGTCCAGGATCGAGTCCGCGTTGTCGTCGGGCAGCGACAGGGCCCCCGTCCCGTTGTAGGCCAGACGGGCGGCCGTCTCGCCGTGATCCCCCACCGTATACGTGAAGTTGAGGACGGCGGTCGGGGATCCTGTAGGCCCCGTGTACACAGCATAGGCCTTGGGATCCGTCGCAAGGACCAGCTCGGGCGCGCCCGATACGGTGACGGGATCTTCGTACGCGATGCGTATGATAATCTCCGAGTTTTCGCCGTACGTGCCGTTGGCGCTAGTCGTGGTCACTCCGGTGACGCGCACGGCATCCCTGAGCCGGATGTCCGACGTCTGGCCTAGCGAGCCGGCCGTGCCCGGGTGCGGCAGGACGGGGCTGGCCGCGCCGGCCGCATCGCCCGCGGGCCAGATGTCTGCAAGGCCGCCGTCGAGCAGTAGCGATGCCATGCCCGCGTACTCTAGGCCGGCCGCCGAGTCGCCCGGTTCGACGGCGTACGTAAAGTGGAGCATATTTGTCCCGTTGCCGCCCGCATACGTCGCGTTGCGCGGCGGCGACGTCGACAGGGCAAGGGCCGGCGTCCCGGCGACCGCCACGGACGCGTTGAACGAGACCGTTATGTTGATGTTTGAGCCGGGGGTGTAGGCCGCGTCGGCGTCGGGCGAGGATACGCCCGTGACGATTGCGGTCGCGAGGTGGGCGTCGGCGGGGGCGAATGCGACGCCCTGGGGGAGGGTGAACGCCCCTGGGAGGCCCGAGGCGTGCTGGATCTTGTACACAAGGTTGTTGCCCGAGTCGAACACCTGGATGCGGTTATTCTCCTTGTCGGCCACTGCAAGGAGGCCGCCCGGCCCGGCAGCGACGCCCTCGGGGTTGCGGAACTGCCCGTCATTGCTGCCGGGCGCCCTGAAACTATGCCCGATGCTGTTCACGTGTGTGCGTCCAGAATCAAAGATATGGACCTGGTGGGCACCCCTGTCTACCACGGCAAAGCCTCCGTTGGGCAAGAAGGCCACGTCGAAGGGTGCCGAGAATTCTCCGATGCGAGGTCCAGCTGTCCCGAACCTGAATGCGAACGTGCCGTCGGAATGAAAGACTTGGACGCGGTCGCTGCGGCTTTGGGCTACGGCTAGCATCCCGTTGGGGCCAAAGTCGACGCCGTGGACCCTGTCGAACCTCCCGTTGGCGGGGGAGGCGGCAGGAGTGCCGAGGGTGAACGCATGCGTGCCGTTGGGATGGAAGACCTGGACCGTGTTGCAGGTACTGTCGCCGCTGCCGACTGCGATCATCCCGTCCGACGCGATGGCGACGCCCTCGGGGCGGTTGAACTGCCCGGTGCCGCAGCCCGCCGTATCCCCACCGATCTTGAAGGCGAACGTCCCGTTGGGGTAGAACACCTGGACGCGGTGGAGCTCGTCGTCGGCGGCGACGATTATCCCGTACGGGTGTATGTCGACGGCCCGCGCGTCGTTGAACTGCCCGTCTCCGGTGCCGGTTCCCCCGACCGTGAAGTTGTACGTGTCGCGCGGGTGGAAGACTAGGATGTCATC
Source organism: Cenarchaeum sp. (assembly GCA_965242695.1). Lineage (GTDB taxonomy): Archaea > Thermoproteota > Nitrososphaeria > Nitrososphaerales > Nitrosopumilaceae > Cenarchaeum. The sequence continues at coordinate 1,401,223 of CBDESU010000001.1, forward strand.
TGTGTTGACCGAGGTCACCGCAATGGCCTCGCCGGCGGCATGCGCGGCCGGGACGGCGGCAACGGCAACGGCGCAGGCCAGCACGGCCAGCGCGGCAGCGGCGGCAAGCGAGGGCCGGCGGGCCGGCGGGGCCCGCAGGGGCCGCGAGGACGCCGTCATACCCCCTCCTCCCCCGCCGCCGCGCGCGGCCCGGCCGCCTCCCGGGGAGCGCCGCACGGGCGCATCACCGCGCCTCGCACGGCCGGCGGCATGCCGCCCCCCCCCCCCTAGACAGAGAGTTCACGGCGCGGCGTGGCCGCCCCCTGTTATATAAGAAAATGGCAGGGTCTCACGCCTGCGGGCCGCACCAGGGCGGGTCCGGAACGGCTGTACGGGGGCCACCCGGGGAGGGAGGAGGGCAGGGCAGGAAGGAGGGGCACACACCCCCGCGCGCCGCCCGCGGCGGGCGGGCGGACGTGGAGGAGGGACGCCGGCGGACGGGCGGGCAGGCATGCGGGCCCTCTTCCCGCCGCCGCCGGCGCCCCCGGGATCGCCCGGTGCGGCAGGGTGCCCGAAGGGGGGCCGGTGCGCGAGGGGCTGCGGGCGGAGCAGAGGCCGCATCGATCAGCGCTGCATCCACAGGGCAGGGCATGCGGAGCGCGGGGACAAGCGTGCCAGGGGGATGCGCGGCGCGCAGGGGCGCGGGCGGAGCAGAGGCCGCGCCGCGGGATGCCCCGGCCGGGGCCCGGCCGCGCGGGGCACGAATGCCCGGCGCGCGGCCCGGAGCGCCGGGGAGGGCGCAGGGCCGCGGCGCTTGGCCACGGCGGCTTGCCAGTACCGGCCCCGACATCGCGCTGCCATGCAGGAAGGCGCAGAGCGGCAGCGCGCGGGCGCGGCGGCCCTTTCCAGCCCCCCACTTGCAGGCCGGCGGGCGGCCGTGCGGGCAATCTTGCGCGGGGCGCGCGGAACGGGGCGCGGCCAAGAGACGCGAGGGCAGAACCGGCGCGGCTGCCCGCGGCCCCGCCCTGCGCGGCGGCCCGCCCCTCCGGTTTCGCGCCCCGCTAGATTTACATGGCAGGGGCATCCGGCGCCGGCCATGAGCCATGTGCGCATCGCCGCCTGCATCGCGGCGGTGGCGGCGGTTGTCGCGGCCGCAATTCCGCTCCTGGCCGAAGAGGCGCATGCGCAGCAGGAGGGCGAGCGGGTGCCGGCGTGGGTAAAGCAGGTCTTTGGGTTCTACGTCGACGGGCAGATATCCGAGGGCGAGCTCCTCGGCGCCCTAAAGTACCTCATAGAGAACGGCATCATGGAGGTCGCAGAGCCCGGGGACCGCGGCATTGCCGACAGGGGCGACTTTTACGTAGAGTACGGCCCCAACCCGAACTCGCCGTACGTGGAGAGCGACACGGCCGCGGCGTGGCTAAAGGACACGCGCCTGTTCGACGACAATGCGGAGTGGCTCAACTCCGTATACAGGCTCCCGTACGACGTCAGGGTCAGAGGGGAGGAGTGCGGCACGGAGAACGCGTTCTACATCCCGGGCAAAAAGGCGATTAGAATGTGCTACGAGCTCGTCGATGCCGCCTTTAGGGCCGGCGATGCCGTGTACGGCGGCGATCCAGAGGCGGCCGACGAGTTCGCCTACAACGTCGTAGACGGCATCATGATGCACGAGGTCGGGCATGCACTCGTCGACGTGTACGACCTTCCGACGACCGGCATGGAGGAGGATGCGGTCGACCAGTTCAGCGCCCTCATACAGTCGCGGACGTACGGCGACTACGATCCCTACTACGAGACGGGGCGGAACATGATGCTCGACATGGCCGGATGGTGGGACTACATGTCGCAGTATACGGAGGCCCCATACTGGGCAGTCCACTCGCTCAACGAGCAGAGGTTCTACAACCTTGCATGCTACGTGTACGGGGCCGACCCAGAGTACAACCGGGACCTGCTCGGCTTCGACTACCTCCCGCACAGCAGGGCAAAGACCTGCCCCGGCGAGTACGAGCGGATGTCGTCGAGCTGGGATCGGCTCCTGGACGGGTACCTGGTCGAGTAGGGGCAGTGTGCGGACGGCCCTACTCCATGGCCCCGACGAGTGCAAGCGCACAAGGGAGCCTGCCGCGGCTCCCACCCGCACGGCCGCTGCAACAGCTGAGAGGGGCGCTGCGGGGGCCGGCAGCGGATCACAGGCCGCGGATCCGCCGCCCCGGCAGGCTCCGCCCGCGCCTCAAGCGCAGAGCGGCGGCGGCCGCCCGCGGCCCGCACAGGGGGCGGATGCCGCTGCGCGGGCGCGCTGCCCTGCGGCGCACGGCATGGAGGGAGGGGCCCGCGCCGCGCGCCGCATGCCCGCTCCATCCCCGGCGGCCTACCGCGCGCATGCGCAGCCCGCCCCGGCCATGACGGCGGGATCCGCGGCCAAGGCAGTCGGCAACCCATGCGGCGGCGCAAGAGCCCGCCCGGCGATGCCGGAATGTAGGTAAAAAAGAGAGGCGGCGGCGCGGGCGCGAGGCCCGGCCGCCGCGGTGCGGCTAGTCCTTGCCCTTGGATCCGCCCCCGGAACGGGAGCTCTTGTAGGCGCTGCTCGTCGGGTTGAGCTGGTTGGAGTGGTTGACCAAGTCGGCTCGGTCGCCCTTGCCCTGGTATTTCGCCATTGGCTCTAGTGCCCCCCTGCCCCCTTTAAACCGTGCCCGCCGCGCTGTCGACGCCTGCGGCGCGGGCGCGCGCGGGCGCCGGAATGGACCCTGCGCAGCGCGGCACGCCTCGAAGCCCCGGGATCGCCCCGGGCCGATCCGGGCTGCAGTGCAGGTGCGGCGGCGAGTTGGGCAGTAGCCTGCGAGGAGTATCCCGGTGCGGTGCGCGCGAGTCGAACAAGAGAAAAAAGGGCGCGGCGCCGCAGCGCCGCGCAGGGGACGGGGCCTAGTCCTCGTCCCCGTCGTCGCCCGAGCGCGAGCTCTCATAGGCGTCGCTGTTCGGGTTGAGCTGGTCTGCATGGTTGTCAAGGTCGGCCTTGTCGCCCGTGCCGCTGTATTTCCCCATGCGAGCGCCACGCCCATACCCCGTATAAACCGTGCCCGATCGCCTGCGCCGGCCGCGGCCATGTCACCCGGCGGTCGCTAGGGCGCGCGCAGGTGCAAGGCGGCACGAAGGTTTCAAGGAGGCGCATGCGCACGGCTACCGCAGATCCACTTGCCGCCGCCGTCAAAAGCCGCTATGCACGCGCTTCGGCGGCTTCCACGACGCCCTATCCTTCGCGGCAGGGGGCGCCCGAGCCGCGACAAGCAGGCGCTTCCAGAACGCGGCAAAGTCCTTGCCCTTGCCCGACTCGATCCGCTCCGCTATCAGCTTGACTGCGTTCGCGAGGGCCTCGGCTGTCTCGATGTCGGGAGGCGACGGCACGGCCAGCACGTATGTCCCGTGCCTTTTGGCCGCCTCGAGGGCGTCGGGGCCGGCAATCCCGCCCGGCGCGGCGCGTCCCGGGCGGACGGCAATGGCGGCACGCTGGTCGTCCGGCACATCCACGCCGTCCAGCAGCGCGACCACGATCTCATGGGCGGGGCGCCTGAGCTTTTTTGCCTCGCCGTGAATTTTGGATATCAGTGCCGGATCCTGCGCGTGCACTATGGCGACTGCGGGGTGAGCCTCGCCGCCGTCATCGTCGCCGTCGGGGTGGCGCCACACCGCGTTGCGGATATCGTCATCCTCCGCAAAGCGAAGTGAGCGCAGGTCGTCGCCGATCGTATCGGATACGTCCATGTCAAACCCGTCCTTCTCGAGGACCGCCGAGAGCAGATCGACCGCGTGGCGGCGCAGCTCGCCGAGCGTGCTCCTTGCGTTAGACGTGTACTCCCTCAGCTTGTCGGGTTCGATGATTGGCGGGCCCTGCCGCCGCAGCGACGCACGGCACTGCCGCTCCTCCTCCGATACGCCGATCCTCACGACGGACCCGACGGCGTCGACCATGTCGTCTAGGCGCGAGTCGGCCGTGCCTACCATGTACGGCGCCGCGCCGCCATCGACAAGATGGGTTTGCACGTTGGCAAAGTTGACCAGGGCCGCAATCATGCCGTCGTACGCGCGCTTGAACTCACTCTCTTCCTCCACGAACATCCCCTCTCCGGTGAACGACGGAAGCCTTCCGATCACCCGGTACGACTCGTCGTCCTCTGCCTTCAAGTAGCCCTCCCTTGCGAGCAGACGGAAGAGATCCTGCGCGGCGGATATCCCGTGTGCGCCAAGGGATTCCTTGTTCTCGCCAAGGGCGGCCACAATGTCCTTGACGACTATCGTCTCGCCGCGCAACGTCTGGGCCACTTCGGCTACGGCGTACATAGCATCGAGCATCTCGTCGTTGGCCATCTGCATGGACTGCGCGCCGTACGCCTTGCGCTTGTACACGGCCTCTATTGCCCGCTGCAGGTTGGCCTCTGTCCTCTCAGAGTCGTCTAGCGCGATCCGGACGAGCGGCCTGTCATCCCCGTCGGCGCCGACCCGGCGGTCTCGCAGGGCACCGTAGAGGCTGAAAAAATCCGTCTTCGACTTGTACCGCAGGCAGAGCTTGAAGTCGCTGTACGCCGCGCCGGCCGGCGCCCCGCCGTCGACTATGTCGTCTAGGAACCTGTCCATCTCGGAGAACAGGGGGCGCTTTATGAACAGTATTTCCGAGAACAGCGTGTGTTCGCGGCTACTCCTCTCCATCGCGCTACCTGCGTTGTCCGGCGCCGTGATGATCACGTACAGTGCGCTGCCCTGGTTGAGCAGCATCTTGAGGGGCTTTAGCACGTCGTAAAAGTCGCCGGCCTTGTCGAACTCGTCGAGTATGAAGACGATCTTGTGCCGCTTGCCCATCCTGCGCAGTAGATTCTCAAAGTCGTGCTGTACGTCGGCAGGGCCGTACACGCGCTTCCGGGTGCGGGTCGACGATGCGACTGTCCTCCTGTCCCACCCAAACTTGAAGGCGAACGGGAGCATGGAGGCCGGGGCGGCCGCCCACGCGGGGTGGAGCGCATCCTGAAGGGCCCAGGCGGCCAGGGCCAGGGCCGACGCGGCTAGGGCCGACGCCGCGATTGGCACCGCATTGACGGAGAGCCAACCCGTCCGGGTCTCGCTTCGCGAGGTCTCGGTGCTCTGCTCGGCAGCCGTCGCATTCTGGTGTAGATCGTCAGCCATGCGGCGCAGATCCCCGCCCATGCCGCCATTGGACTTTATCCGGGCGCGAAGCGCCCAGATCAGGTCCTGTATCAGGGCCCTGCCGGGCCGCTGCTCCTCCGTGTCCAGCGACGTGGCCCTGACCATGATCGGCACGATCGCCCTGCCGTCCGCCGCCCGCCTCCGCGCCGCCCCGTTGGCCGCGTCGATTACGGAGCTTGTCTTGCCCGAGCCCCGGCGGCCGACGACGAGCAGGGCGCCCGCATCGCGCCTGCCGATAAAGTCGGCAAGGGCCCTGCCGGCGTCCTCCCTGGCCACATGATGGCCGGCGCCGCCCTCTGTGCCGCCTCCGCCGTCGCCGTCGACTAGGCTCGGCTGGCGATCCCAGTCGATCTTGAGCGGGACGGCATCGGGTGCCCCTCCCGCCTCGGCGCCGGGCGCAGAATCAGCGGGCAATGCAGGTCCGCCCCCCGAGCCGCGCATCTACGCACGCGATCATTATGCCTGCGGGGCGCTGCGGCGCTTTTTTGAGTGTTGGGAGCTCGACGTAACCGGCAGGCGGCGTCAGGGGCTCGACGCGAATTGGGAGGCAGGGCGGGCAGAGTGCTCAAGACGTACCCGGACGCTCCCCATACGGCATGTGTGGCCGGCGCCCGCCACGGGCCGCCTGCGCGCCGCCGCCTGCATTGCGGGTGCGGCGGCGGGCCCGAGTGGACCAGGGCCTGCGACGAGCGGCTCGGGAAGGGTCGGCGCATCGCTCCCTGCAGGAGGTCGCATCGGGGCGCCCCGCCGCGGCACGGGCAGTCCGAACGCCGCCCTGCGCGGGCGGCAGATGCAGGCGGGTCGTGGACGTGTGGTGGGGGGGACGGCGGCGGGCTGTCCCCCTCCTCCGCTACCGGACGGGCGGGGCGAAGACGCCTCCCCCAATCCCGCCTAGGCTGGCAAGGGGGGATCGGAAAAGGCAGCAGGTGCAAGGTCCGGGCCCGAACCCTGCCGCGGGCGGGGGCATCGCGACAGGCTGCAGCCTGGTGGGCAGATCTGCACGGATCAAAAAATCGGGGGCGGCGGGGCGCGGGCAGCGCTGTCAGCACTGGAGCGTCCCGGCTTGCCTCTTTGCGTTGTTTTCCCACTGGAGCGGGCGCAGGTTGGGCAGATCGTCGCCGCCTCCCCTAGATACTGGCGTGATGTGGTCAATGTTCCACCCATACTCTGTTTGCTTGCCATATGCGGCCCTGTTGATGAACGACCCGCAGGCGTCCCTGCGCCAGACGGCAGGGTCGTTCTGACTGTCCTTGCTTCCCTTTTCCCAGACTTGCTGGATGACGGTCTCTGAAAATACCATGTCGGTGGCGGGCCGGGCGGGCGGCTATAACTGTTCCGCGGCGCCGCTCGGCACGCGCACACCCGAGAATGCCATGCAGATGCAGGGGCCACGCGCGATCTCGGGTAGCATTGCCAACCTGCGTGCCGCTCCTTGCGCCGGGGCTTGCTTGGGGGCCTCCACGCCCGCATTCAAGGCCGGGACGACAGCCGCATGCGCGGCTTGCCGGAGAGGGCCGGCATGCGCGGCTGACAGGCCGCATGCGCGGCGGCATCTTACAAAATCCGCACGCGGTGTCCCGCAGCAGCAGGCGGCCCTACGGAGAGGCCCGTCACACTGGACGGGATTTGGCGCAGGGCGGGGGAGGGAAGGGCGTAGCATGTCGCGGCACGGCGCAGGAAGGGGAAATGAAGTCGCATAGGCCTCGCATCGGCCGGCGCCGGCGGCGCGGCCACGCGATGCGGCCGCCCGTCCCACATGGCGCGTGCAGCCTGCGGAGATCTGGTGCTGGAAAAATGGGGGAGGGGCCGAGGGAGGGTGTTTGCGCCGCCCTCGGGCCGCCTTGGGTCGCCGCCCCCGCCGCTGGCAACAGGGGAGGCGCGCGCTCAGAAGAGGGGCCGGGTCGTGGCGGGCGCGCCGGCTACGCCGCCGCCTGCGCCATGACGCATCTCCGCGCTCTTCTCAGCATCGCTGTTCCCTTGTGGACAGCCACTCGCATAGCCCGAATGCGGCTACCTTGATGGCGATACAAAGGATTGCTATGTGCAACTTCTTCATGCTCTGAGTTTCACCTCCTTGGAATTTAGAATTTGTATGCAGTATTTATGCATTTTGCGTGCCCACAACGTACATATAGGTATCCACGGGCGCCGGCCCGTGGGACGGGACGCGTCCAGGGACGGCGACAAGGGCGATCGCGCCGGCCGCGGGCGGCCCCGCAAGGCAGCAGGGGACGGCGAAGAGGAGGACGGCGAGCCGAGGTACGTCAGCCTGCGCGTCCCCAAGTCCGAGTACGACAAGCTCAAGGACCTGAGGGGAAGGATGGAGAAAAAGCCAGACTATTCCTGGGTCGGCAGCCTCGCCCTCGGCGCCTTTGTTGGGCTGGCGGCGGGGCTCGCACTCGAGCGGCTGACCCGGTCGGACGATGGCGACAACGGCGAGTGACTCGCCCCGGCGCGGCCGGAGCATCGGATGCACCTGTCCGGACGCCCACGTCGGCCCCAGGCCGTGCCCTGATGGTCCCGCCCGGCCGCGGCCCGCACCCGTGGCCGGCGCCGCCGATCGCCGCCAGCGCCGCCTCCCAGTGCCTTTATATGAAAAGGGCTGCCGGCTCCGGCCATGAACCGCCTGCTCGGCGCCGCCTCCTGCATCGCAGTCGCAGTGGCGGTTGCCGCGGGCGCCCCCCCCCCCCTAGCGGGTGAGGCATGCGCCCAGGAGGAGGACGGGCAGGTGCCGGCGTGGGTAAAGCAGGTCTTTGGGTTCTACGTCGACGGGCAGATATCCGAGGCAGAGCTCTTGAACGCCCTAAAGTACCTCATAGAGAACGGCATCATGGAGGTCGAGGCGCCTGCAGACCTGGGCATAGCAGACGAGGGCGACTTTTACGTCGTACACGGGCCAAACCCGAACTCGGCGTATCCCGACTACACGGCGGCCGAGTGGCTCCAGGACGTGCGCCTGCTCGAGGACAATGCGGAGTGGCTCAGCGACAACTACAGGCTCCCGTACGACGTCGAGGTTGCGGGCGCCGAGTGCGGCGAGGAGAATGCGTTCTACAGCCCGGGCGAAAAGGCGGTTACGATGTGCTACGAGTTCGTCGAGTACATCCTCGGCATAGGGTACGAGCTGTACGGCGACGACCCAGACATGGCAGAGGACTTTGCCTACAACGTCCTTGACGGCATCGTGTTGCACGAGGTCGGGCATGCGCTGGTCGACGTGTACGATCTGCCGGTGACGGGGCTCGAGGAGGATGCCGTCGACCAGTTCGCCGCCCTCATACAGTCGCGCACGTATGGCGACTACGATCCCTACTACGAGACGGGGCAGATCATGATGCTCGACGTGGCGCAATGGTGGGACTATGCGTCGCAGGACGAGACGCACTACTACTGGGACGTCCACTCCCTGAGCATACAGCGGTTCTACAACATTGCATGCTACGCGTACGGCGCCGACCCAGAGTACAACGCCGGCATGGTCGGCGCGTGGTACCTGCCCGAGGAGAGGGCAGTGACCTGCCCGGACGAGTACGAGCAGATGTCGTCGAGCTGGGATCGGCTCTTGGAAGGGTACCTGGTCGAGTAGTAGCCATGCCAGAGGCAGGCATGGGCAGCTTCGGATACTGCGGCAGGGGGCAGTATTGTAGGGGCGCCGCGGTTCAAGGCCAGTGGGCGCGGCGCGGCAGGCACATCCGCCGCCGCATACGGTAGAATGCGGCCGCTTCCTGCACAACCACCGCCCTACCACAGCACCCATGTGACACCAAGGGCGGCCTCCACGTGATTGCAGATTGGAGGCACGCCGCAGCGGCAGGAGCCGTAGCCGCCACCACTGCCCGCGCAGGGCGCACAGTCAGGGGCGTCAACACATCAGATTCGTCCCCGACAGGCTCGGACGATTCGCCATTAGGGCACCTCAATCCCGATTCCAGCTACAGGGAGGCACGGTGCGGCACCCGCGGTCAGTCTTGGTGCCATCGCCAAGGCCGATCCCGCCGCCCATGCCCCGCACTACGCCAACCAGGCCTGCCACTGCCGGTCCCGACTCACCCCTCCACTCCCCGCCGCTCATGTCGCGGCCGCCCCTGAGCATGGCACATGGCCACCCCTGCTAACGCCCCCCCCCCACCTGCGACATGCACAACTGTCATGTCCGTCTAGGGCGCCACCGTGCAACCTGTTCGCGCCGATCCACGCCTAGACAGCGGGGTCGTCATGAGCACATACGACCAGCTGCGATCGGCCAAGAGGGATGGTTCATATAGGGCCCGTAGGCGCCGGCTCCCGTGGGGGTGTCGCCTCTCCAGGCGGCATCACCGAGCGTCCTAAGTAACTAATTTGTTGCTTTTTATTGATCGTCGGAGTTCCAAGCCAGATACCACCTCTATGTCAGCCGAGTGCCGGAGTGTCTCTCCCACCAGCCTAGACTTGTCCCCGACATAGACAAAAGCGTCATTGTCACGGACAGACTGGACATCCTCGTCAAGCTTGAAGATCTTGGGCGATCCCGACAGCTCGAACGCCTTGCGCACAACGGCGGAGTATGTGGCGGACTGCTTTATGGCCATGGGAAACGAAACCGGCTTGGGCCCTGCATCGTCCAGCACCCCGTCTTTGCCCCCTGACTCATCACCCCGTCCCCAGTCCATGCTAGGGGGAGCAGGATCACCAAGACTGTCAATGGAGAGGAACACGGTCGGCTTTGCGATGTATGGGACTATGTTGATGGGCTTGTTCGAATACCACGCATAGCTCCACAGGTTGCCGTGCCCGTAGACGGAGACGTTGACGTCAAACGAGTACGGCTCCCACACCTTGCGAACATTGTCCGGCTCGAGTTTAAGGTACGCAGAATACAGCTTTGCGTCAGTGAGGAAGGCAAGCAGGTCCGCGCAGGCTATGGTTGCATCGCACTCGTCGCCCTTCCAGTACACCTTGGGCCTGTGCTTTACCAGCATGTCCCATGCACGGGTCTGCTTTGACGTGAACGAGTCGATCCTTATGTCCATGTCGTCCGGGATTTTCTTGGCAGTGTGAACGTAACTCTGGGCCGTCAGGTATGAGAACATTGGCCCAAGTCTGTCGATGAACGACCTAGTCCGTATGCTACGGGCAGAGCCTCCACTACCACCCACTGAAACAGTCGGGTGCGTGATAGGCGAAAGGCCGACGAACGAACAGTGAATGCACTCGATCGTGTCCTGGATCGAAGACACCAGCTTGTCGGCAAGCGCTATCGCCTTACGCCTCCCGTGTTTGAGCAGGCCGTTCGTAGACATGAACGGCAGACTGGTGTCAATGTCAAACCTGCCCTTGAGCCGGTCAAATTCCGCGACAAAGGCCCTCGTGAATGCATCCTCGTCGGGTATGACGACCCCGATGCCCAGCTGCGTGCTGTGACCCGTATACTTTTCCTCGCCCGGCGCCCCCCGCGCCTCAGCCACCGTACCCCTGTTGAAGGGCTTTGAGTCAAACGCGGCAACCCGCACAGCGGCCTTCATTCCGCCTTCTATAACAGTGTTTAGCATGGCACGCAGGGTGTGTTTGGGCCGCCGCGAGCGTCAATCTGCCCCCGTGTGGCATACGAGTACAAGGATGTCAATGCCTGCCACTGTCGCACATTGTCCCGTGCATGCACGGCAGTCCATGGATCAAGTCAGGCAGCAGCTGCGCGGTCTTGCGATCCCAAGCGGCGGGCCGTGCACAATCACCTACGGGGATCGTGTGCAATCGGGGGTCGATATCCGCCGATGATGCCAGCCGTGGAGCCTAGGCCGGCGGCAGGGAGCGCATCCCGGGGGCTTGTGCCCACTGCGCTCGAAGGCTTTGGAGGTGGCGCGTCCGGCAGCCTGCGGCGCCGCGCTCGATTCCCGGGGCACAGAGGCGCCGTCATGGCGCCCCCTGCGCCCCCGCCTCGTGCAGGGAGTGCGCCCGGGGCGCACCATCGCGCCGCACTAGCCCTGCAACACACCCGCCTGTCGGCGGGGCCGGCGGCGATCTCGCGGTGGCGCACCATCGCGCCGCACTAGCCCTGCAACACGCCCTCTCCCCCCCTGTCAGGGGTCCCACGCGGCTCAACGGAGTGCGACGGTTACTTAAGAGGCCTTCAGAAGGGTTGGAGTCTACTCAGCCCACCCGTCCGCGGCCCGACGCCCGGACGTGACGCTCAGAGATCCCGCCAGGGCATGCGAAGGCTCGACAGGGATGCCAGCAGTGGCACGCAGGCGCCTGCCGCTCGCCCGCGGGCGCCAGGACCGGCGATGTCCAAGGCCGCACGAAACCGTGGCTACAACATCTCCTAGGCCACCCCCCCCCCCTCCCGAGCCGCGCCAAGATGTCCGCTCCAAACGGATAATAGGCGGGGTGCCAAGGATCTCGCATGCGGGACGCCTACAGCCTGTTCGAGACCGTGTGCTCCAAGGGCACAAGCGAGGAATATGGGCAGTGGGAGGTAAAGCGGGCGGCAAAGCCGTACATAGACTACCTCAAGGAGGTGCAGGAATGGCACATGGACAGGTCCGTGTCATGGAAGGTCAGGCGCCCGGGCGAGGGCAGGGGGAGGGGAGCCGGAGGCAGGCCGAATGCGCCAAGCGGGCAGAGGCGGCAGAAGGGCACTCCCATCAGCCTAGAGGGAGTGGACGATGCCGATCTGCGGCGCATCGTCGACGCCGCACGGACGCTAGGCCACGTGTACGAGTACGACCCCGACGACGGTCCAAGGGTGAGCAGGGACGACATGATAGGCGTCACGGGAATCGACGAGGATGAGCTGCTCATCTGGCTTGAGCGCAGCCCCACCAAGCCCTGCCTCAAGGCGGAGCGGAGCACGTACCAGGAGGCGATGGCCGTCAGGGCGATGGAGGAGATGCTGTACAGGCCGAGCAGGGCCCACATGCCGCTGCGCAGGCTGTTCCGCAGGAAGAGCGGCGCGGCATGGCCGCGCTTCAAGGGGCGGCGGGTCGACAGGTGGTTCTTCCTGAGCGGCGACGTCGACGGGGCCGACGAGCAGAGGCGGTTCGTGCGGATCGCCCTGGGCACGCCGGACTTTGCGTTCCTAGAGGGGCCGCCGGGCTCGGGCAAGACTGCCGTCCTGTGCGAGCTGGCCGTGCAGATGGCGGTGCGCGGCAAGCGCGTCCTGTTCTGCGCATCGACGAACGTCGCAGTCGACAACCTGATCGAGCGCATGGTCGAAAAGGGCGGCGACGTTATGAGGCACGTGGCGCCGGTCAGGATAGGCAGGTCGGACAAGGTCTCGGAGGCGGCGTCCCGCTACGAGTACGGCAGGTTCGCGCGAACCGTCGGGGAGAAGATGCATGCTGCCATCTCGGGGCGCAAGTCCAGGAGCGGGGCGCAGGAGGCGATGCTCAAGGTGCTGGAAGGAGGGGACGAGGAGGCGCTCGGAGGCATGGTGCGCGACCACGCCAACCTGGTGTGCGGAACGACCATTGGCATGCTGTCCCATCCGGACATACGGAACAGGACGCTGCGCCGGTTCGACATGATGATCCTCGACGAGGCGTCCAAGACGACGCTGCAGGAGTTCCTCGTGCCCGCCGTGCATGCAGACAGGTGGATCATAGCCGGCGACACGCGGCAGCTGGTCCCGTACACCGACAGTGCCGACATGGCCGTGCACGTGGGCGCATGCATCGAGCCCGAGGAGGGGGAGGCATGCCTTGACGCATTCATGGCCAAGAAGCGCGGGCAGACGACCGTGCTGGTCGGCATCGGGCCGGCGGCGGAAGCGGCGTACAGGGCGCAGTGCGAAAGGCTTGGCGTGAAGATTCAACGTGGCAGCGCAGGCGGCATCGAAAGGGGGGAGGTCGTGATCTGGGGCGGGGCGGCAGGGGATGCGCCGAAGAGGCCCGGCGTCGTGCTGAGGGGCGCGGCAGGGGATGCGGCAGATCCGCGCCGCGGCAGGGGAGGAGGGGGAGAGCGGACATGGTCCGAAGAGGTGGCGTGGCGCATAGGAATCCACTGGCACGGCATGCAGGGCGCAAAGGGCGGGCGCGGCGAGGGCCTTGGCGAAGAGATCGACATGCTCATGCCAGCGCGCGACGGCGGGGACGAGGTGCGCCAGCAGGTCGACAGGGTCAGGCGGATCGCAGTCCCGTCGGTGCTAGAGGTCATTCAGGACGGCTTCCCCGGCGGCCACGTCGACGGCGACACGCTCTTGGAGCACGGCATGCCGTGCGACGACTTTGGCAGGAGGCATGCGCTGCTCGAGTGGCAGCACAGGATGCACCCCGATATTGCGGCGTTCTCCCACCGGCACGTGTACGGGGGGCTCGCCCTCAGGACTCCGGACGGCATGGCGGAGAGGCGCGCCTGGATCTACGGCAGGTACAGCCACAGGGCGGTGTGGATCGACGTGAGGGGAAGGGGCTCGGACGGGGCCGGATCGGTATCGAACGAGGACGAGGCGAGGCTCATGGCCGGCGAGGTCGGGGCGTTTGCGGAGTTTGCCAAGAAGAACCGGCGCCCCGGCGGCGGGCCGTGGGAGGTCGCCGTGCTGCCGTTCTATGCGGGCCAGCTGAGGCTGCTGCAGAGGCACATGCGCAGGCTCGCGCAGGGCGGCGGGCCGCACACGTTCCGCATCCCGCCCGAAAGGCCTTGCGTCCTGGTGGGGCTTCACACGGTCGACTCGTTCCAGGGCCACGAGGCGGACTTTGTCCTGATCGGGCTGACCAACTCCCACCCGACCCTGTTCCTGGGCAACCCGAACCGCCTCAACGTGGCCCTGACGCGGGCGCGCTACCAGTGCGCGATCTTCGGCGACAGGGCCGCCATGTCCAGGGAGCCGCTCCTTGCGGACCTTGTGCGCGAGACCCGGCACTGGAAGGGGGTGGCGTAGTCGATCGTCCTCGAGGCCAGCGTGCAGGTCGAGTGCCATGTGATCCACGCCGACATGGCCCTGTCGGCCGACGTGCCGCACAATGTGCCCATCCTGGAGCATCTGAGGGAGCGCGGCGGAGGGGCGACCGCGGCGTCCCTGTCGGAGGAGCTGTTCCTGATCGAGCCGGTGTGCAGGAGCCTGCTCGCCTTTTGCGGCGAGAACGGGCTGGCGGAGGAGGCCGGAGGGGGGCGCTACGCGATCACGCCCGAAGGGACGGCCGCGCTCGGGAGCGGCAGGGCATTCACGCGCAGGGAGGGCATGTGGAAGGTGTACGTCGCCAGCCACGGGGCGATCCCCGAGGGTGCCGAGGTGGTGAGGATCGAAGACGGCTCGACGGAGGCAGGATACATGCCGTGGATGGGGGACAGGCAGCCCGCGGCCAAGAGGCTGGGGCCGGCTGCGCGGGCCCTGGAGGGGGCCACGCTGCGCCCCGCGCTCGGGACGGCAAGGGAGGCGGTCGTGCGCGACATCCACGGGAACGAGAAGGAGATCGAGGCGGACATGTCGCTGAGGCTTCGCATCAGGCTGGACGGAGGAGGCGGGGCGGGGGCGACCCTGCTGGCGTCGAGGGACGGGGGAGTGGCGGGGCGGGGGCGCACACCCGGCTTGCCGGGCGAGGCGGCCCTGCCCTGCGCGCCAGTAACGGAGGACATGGCCATGGAGTCGCTGCTGGACGGCGAGCGCGGCATGGAATGGGACGCCAAAAACGGGCGCATTGCGGCGGACTACGACTGCCTGTCCGACGAGGAACGGTCGAGCATGCGAAAGACGATGCGGTTCGAGGACGTCGAGATAGGAGGGATGAGGTTCGAGGCCGCGCTGGTGACGGCCGGCGTGTTCCCGCAAAACGAGGCGGACGCCAGAAAGTGGGCCCGCCACCTGTTTGCCGACATGGCCGCGGACTATGTGACGCGCGAGGAGTACGAGCGCCTGGCAGGCTCGATCGAGAAGCGGCTCGAGTACTTTGACGCAGGAATGGGGGACCGCGCCGGCCACGTGCCCAAAGGTGGCGGCGGGCGCGGAGCCCGGCGCCGCCCGCGCCTGTTCTGGCTTGTGCAGGCGATGGAGGACTGGGACCTGTGACCGGCGCGGGCGCGGGAAGGACCCCGGGCAGAGAGTTCGAGTGGGCAGGCAATCCGCGGTACAGGACGAGTAGGAAAGATTCGACGAAAAGAGTGACCGGGATCATCGACGGGGCCCGCGAGGTCCTGGTCGCATCGACCTTTCTGCTGGCCGACGACAGGGTGGCCGATGCCCTGCTCAGGGCGGCGGACAGGGGTGCTAGGTGCTACCTGCTGATGGCCGCAGAGGCGCGCCTGAGGAGGGACGAGGGGACCGAGTTTGAGCAGAGGGCGCACCGCAACCACGTCGGGACGCTGCGCAGGCTCGGCGACGGGAACGCCGTACTGGTCCGCTCGGCCGACGAGTTCCACGCAAAGGCCGTCGTGGCCGACCCCATGTCGGACAGGCCGAGCGGCATTGTAATGACGGCCAACCTTACGCGCGAGGCGCTCTCCCGCAACCAGGAGCTGTTCGTCGACCTGACCGAGGGCGAGGCGCGGGAGGCAGGGAGGGTCCTGCGCGAGGCGCTCTGGGAGCGGGCCACGCACGAGCTGGCTGACGGCGACCTGCGCAGCTGCAAGCCGCTCGGCAAGGTCGGGCCCGCGGCCACGGGCAGGGTGCTGCAGGGCGGCTCGAACCCGCAGCTGCGCGAGAGGCTGTACGGGATGCTCGATGCTGGGCCGAAAAAAGTCGCCGCCTCGAGCTTTGGGTGGGACGAGTCGCACCCCGTCGTCGACCGCCTCTGCCGGCTGGCCGAGGGAGGGACGGACGTGACGATCCTGGCGCGCGCGGGCAGGCCGGCCGCAATGGGAGCCCTAGAGAGGCTGCGGGTGGCAGGGGCACGGGTCGCGGGGTTTTCGTGGCTGCACGCAAAGGCCGTGGCGACCGAGTCCGAGGCGGTCGTAATGTCGGCGAACATCGAGCCGCAGGGCCTCGAGAGGGGGTTCGAGATGGGCATTGCGCTCGGCGGCAGGAGGGCGGCCGACGTCAGGGGCGCGCTGGACAGGTGGGCATCGAACCCGGAGTTTGTGCTGTTCAAGAGGCAGGGCGGCGCGCGTCCAGCCAAGTGATCTGGCCAGGGCGGTCGAAGATGCACGGCGCGGGCGCGGGCGGCGGCATCTAGGGCGGCCTGTTCCTTTGTGCATGGGCGCCGCTTCAATGCCCGCCCGCCGCCGCCGCCGCTGCGCCGGGCAGTCGGGGGCCAGCCTGCCGCTTTTTGCATCGCCAAGTATCCAAGCCAGGCGGCGCCGCAGTCACGACGGCGCAGGATGACGCATTCTGCGCGCGGCATTCGCGCACCTCCGACTCCATGCCCCGCCATCTTTGCATGGCAGGTGCATCGGGCACCTGCCATTGAGCCAGCTGCGCGGCGCCGCCTCCATCGCGGCAGTAGTGGCCGTTCTGGCCGCGTGTGCACCACTCCAGGCCGACGAGGTGCACACCCAACAGGGCGATCGGGTGCCGGCGTGGGTAAAGCAGGTCTGGGTTCTATGTCGACGAGCAGAGATCCGAGGCGAGTCCCTCGGCGCCCTGGCACACCTCATAGAGAACGGCATCATGAAGGTATCAGAGCCCGATGAACGCGGCATTGCGGACAGGGGCGACTTTTGCGTAGTGTACGAGGTAAATCCAAACTCGGCGCGCATGGAGCGCGGCACGGCCGCGTCATGGCTAGAGGGCACGCGCCTGCTCGACGACAACGTAGAGTGGCTCAACTCCGTCTACAGGCTCCCGCAAGACGTCGAGGTCAGGGCGGCCGAGTGCGGCACGGTCAACGCGTTCTACAGCCCGGGCGAAAGGGCGATCATCATGTGCTACGAGCTTGTGACGCACCTCCTTGACGCGGGGTACGAGATGTACGGCGGCGACCCCGACGCGGCCGAGGACTTTGCCTACAACGTCCTTGACGGCGTCATGCTGCACGAGGTCGGGCACGCCCTCGTCGACGTGTACGACCTTCCGACGACCGGCATGGAAGAGGACGCCGTCGACCAGTTTAGCGCCATGATCCAGTCGCGCACGTACGACGAGCACGATCCCACCTACGACGTGGGGCGGATAATGATGCTCGACGTGAGCGACTGGTGGGACTACGAGTCGCAGTACGGGCCGTCCCGCTACTGGGACGTCCACTCGCTCGACGAGCAGCGGTTCTACAACATTGCCTGCTACGCGTACGGGTCGGATCCCGTCGGCAACGCCGACCTGGTCGGCATCGACTACCTGCATCCTAGCAGGGCAAAGACCTGCCCACAAGAGTACAAGCAGATGTCGTCGAGCTGGGATCGGCTCTTGGACGGGTACCTGGTCGAGTAGGGGCGGCAGTAGCGGACGGGGCCAGGCGCGCGCATGCGGGCGCATCAGCCTGTCGCGCGGCGCATCCAGGCATTTTGCACGTTTATAGCACTGGCCCGGCGGCCAGCGGGCATGCCTAGGCAGAGCAGGGGCCCGGCTGAAAGTCCGACAGGCGCAGGCGCCTGCGCGGGTAGGCCGATTGCCGGCGCTCCCGCAGCGCGATCTGCGCTGCCCCGCATCCCGCAGGAACGGGGCCGGCGCGAAGGGGGCGCCCGGAGGCACGCCAGATCCCGCATGTGGCCGGCGGCGCCGGCGCGGGGCCGCGTGGGGTGACGGCGGCATGAAGATCGCGCTGTTCCTAGGGGCAGGCGCATCCACGCCGTACGGCATGCCGACGACGAGTGAGCTGCTGGAGAGGATCCGGCGCGGCGCGGCGGACATTCCGCTCAAGGGCCTCTTGGACAGCCCCGACGTCTCCGACATCGAGCATGTCCTGGCCGCGCTCAACGATGTGGGGCAGTTTGCGGGGTCGCCCGGCGGCAGGGCCTACGCCAAGTCGGCCAAAGACGAATTCCCCAGCTATGCCGCCGCCGCGGCTCAAGCCAAAAGGGCCATAGAAGAGTGCATGTACGCCAGCTACCGGTGGGATCCAGATCACAACCACACCGCAGAGTCGGTGCTGGGCATGCTTTTCAGGTTCGTCCGGGAGAGCGGGGGCCGTGCCACGGTCTTTACCACCAACTTTGACACCGCCGTAGAGGAGTACTGCAAGAGCTCCCCCGAGAACGTCGGCGAGATCATCCGGTACGTCGACGGATTCGCCCCCAACGGGGCGAGAAACATGATCGTGTGGAAGAACGACTTTTCCGGCGGCGGCGGCGGCGGCGGCGGACAGGAGGTGCTCCTGTACAAGCTGCACGGATCGCTGAGCTGGTCGTCTAGGCGCAACTCCGACATGTACCTCATCGGCTCCCGCATTCCGGATGCCATAGTCCAAAAGCCCGACACGAGCCCGTCGGACGACACGAGCCGTGACGTGTACATACGGCCGCTGCTCGACGTCAAGGACGAGGCCACGCGGAAGAGCCCGTACTCCGAGATAAACAGAGCGTTCAGGAAGGCGCTCCCGTCGTTCGACGCGTGCGTTGCGATCGGGTACTCGTTCAGGGATCGGCACATGCGCGAAACGTTCCTGCGCTTCGTCGAAAGGGGCAAGAAGCTGATCGTGGTGAGCCCCACCGCCGCGGCCGACGTCCACAAAAACATCGTAGGGTGGGATCCCAAGGAAGGCGATCCGGAAGAGTGGGCAGGGCATCCGGTGTGCCACCTCTCGTACAGGGGGCCGCGCGGCGAGGGGGAGGTCTACGCCGTCCACCGCAAGATCGGCGCGGACGAAATGAACGACGTGCTGAACGCCGTGGAGTCGATCATCAAGGAGGAAGCCTCGCCCCACCGCATCGAGCCGCTGGCGCTCAACCCCGACTGCTGACCGCGGCTCGTCGCGGCCTACGCCAGGCACCGCCCCCCGCCCCCGCACCCCGCTAGCCTTACATGGCAGGGGCATCCGGCGCCGGCCATGAGGCGCCTTCATGTCGCCGCCTGCATCGCGGCGGTGGCGGCGGTTGTCGCGGCCGCAATTCCGCTCCTGGCCGAAGAGGCGCACGCGCAGCAGGAGGGCGATCGGGTGCCGGCGTGGGTAAAGCAGGTGTTCGGGTACTACGTGAACGGGCAGATATCCGAGGACGAGATCCTCGGCGCCCTAAAGTACCTCATAGAGAACGGCATCATGGAGGTCGCAGAGCCCGAGGATCGCGGCATTGCCGACAGGGGCGACTTTTACGTAGAGTACGGCCCAAACCCGAGCTCGCCGTACCCCGACTACACGGCGGCCGAGTGGCTCCAGGACATGCGCCTGCTCGACGACAATGCGGGGTGGCTCAACGACAACTACAGGCTCCCGTACGACGTCAAGGTCGAGGGCGCCGAGTGCGGCACGGAGAACGCGTTCTACATCCCGGGCAAAAAGGCGATTAGAATGTGCTACGAGCTCGTCGATGCCGCCTTCAGGGCCGGCGATGCCGTGTACGGCGGCGATCCAGAGGCGGCCGTCGAGTTCGCCTACAACGTCGTAGACGGCATCATGATGCACGAGGTAGGGCATGCACTCGTCGACGTGTACGACCTTCCGACGACCGGCATGGAGGAGGATGCGGTCGACCAGTTCAGCGCCCTCATACAGTCGCGGACGTACGGCGACTACGATCCCTACTACGAGACGGGGCGGAACATGATGCTCGACATGGCCGGATGGTGGGACTACATGTCGCAGTATACGGAGGCCCCATACAGGGCTGTCCACTCGCTCAACGAGTAGAGGTTCTACAACCTTGCATGCTACGTGTACGGGGCCGACCCAGAGTACAACCGGGACCTGCTTGGCTTCGACTACCTCCCCCAGTCGAGGGCAAAGACCTGCCCCGGCGAGTACGAGCGGATGTCGTCGAGCTGGGACAGGCTCTTGGACGGGTACCTGGTCGGGTAGGGGCGGCGGCCGACAGGACCGGCGCAGGTGGTCCCACTTTGCAAGGAAAGATATGCGCGCGGCGATCTTCGGGCGGCGGCCGACAGGACCGGCGCAGGTGGTCCCGCCCCAAGGCCACAACGCTGGCTAGCATACCAGAGCTCCTGCCGCGGCTCCCTCCTGCACAGCCGCCGAGGTTGGAGTCTGAGGCGCCGCGGCGGATCGGGCGGCGGCCCCTTGCACAGGCGGCGCCCTGAGGCGCCGCGGAACCCTCTTGTGTCGGGCCGACGGCGCGAGTGGCCACCCTGCACAGGCGGCGCCCGCAGGCATGCACGGGCGGCAGGCGGCACAGATCGCGCGGTGGCCCCGATCGGGGCCTACGAGGGCGCCAAAGCCGCGAAGTCGGCCCAAATCTCCTTAAAAGGGAGTAGGTTTATATCCCCACCGTGGCCGCTCGCCCGGCATGGCAGAAGCATTGTGGACAGCCGAAGACACAAAAATCTGCGAGGAGGGCATCGCCAGCGGCCAAGCGGTGCACAGGGCAACCGGCAAGCCGGTGACCTTTGAGGACCTTCAAAAGTTGCATACGGAGTACGGCAAGGTAAGGGACACGGTAGACGGCGAGGCCTTTTTCAAGGAAAAGGTGCGCAGCGTGCCATTCGGGTCCGTTGCCCTATAGGACATCCGATGCCTTCGACAAGGCATACCTGCTAACTTTTTATAACCGCCGCCTCCTTATCGACAGCTGCATCAAGGCCCTAGAGGAGGGCAGGGCCTGCATAGTCGAGTGCGGCACCGGGGACGATCTGCGCTATGCGGAGTACGGCATATGCCGCGTGTACTTTAGGGGCGATATGCTCGTCAGCGCAAAGTTCATAGTGCGTGGATCGTCCTAGCCAAGCGGCGGGGGACTCCCCGGCAGGACTAGTGCACTCACTCTCAGGGGGCATGCTGGGGGGCCGCGGCCCCTCGCGCGGAAGCGACGGAGGACAGGTCGCTCCAGAACCCCTTGAAGCTTGGCCGCCCCTTTCCTAGGCGGTACTCGACGATCTTTGCGACCGCTGCAAGGCAGGAGTCGAGCTGCCCCGGGCTCGGAGGAGAATTTAGGGACAGTGCGAATGCGCCGCACCTCCGTGCCCGGCCCACGGCGGCAGGAGAGACCGCGCCGGCAGGGTCGGCCGAGCCCACCGCAAGGCACTCCCGGTCCAGGCCCGGAGGGGCATCGCCGCCGACGAGCAGTATTGCGGCCCCGTTGAAGCCCGGCTCGGCGCCCGACATGGCGCTTATGATCGACATGGCCACCGCCGGATCCTGGGCGTCGACCGCGACGAGGTAGAATCTGTCGTCGCTCGACTCAACTGCGGCGGCGGCGATGCGCACGCTCCGATCGCCCAGATCCGCATCAAAGGGGGCATCCAGTTGCGTCGCATCGCCCACGCCGAAGCTTATTCCCTTGCGCTCCTTGAATGCCCGCGCCAGCAGATCGATGGAGACGGTACGGACCATGGCTAGGTTGTTCCTTGAGGCGTCCGTGTGGCCCCGCAAAACGTCGGGAGAGGCCGACGGCTGGCCGGGCCGTCCCACATCCGCGCGGCACTGTGCCATGCCGTCGGGCAGCGAGACGGGGACAATGTCCCCGATTGCGGAGATCAGAAGGTCGGGCCGGTCATCGGCCGCGTCCCGTCCAAAGCCCCCGCCGTGCCCGTCCAGCACGCTGCGGCAGTCGGCAAGGTCGGCCATCGCGGCCAGCAGCGAGTCGTACGCGCCGGCAAACGCGCGCTCCTCCTCCACGTGCGTCCCCCCCTTGAACGAGGAAAGCCTGCCCTGCGCCACGTATGCATCGCCGCTCCTCTTCAGGTACCCCTCGGCGATGAGCGCATCCAAGAGATCCCGCGCCGCCGACGCCTCGTGGGGCTTGAGATCCCTCCTCTCGCCGCCGATGCTGATGTGCGACTCGCCCGCCTCTACCGGGACGCCCGGGGTCGACTCCAGCGCTGCGGCCACATCGTACATCGCATCCAGCATGCCGTCGTTCTTCTCCTGCATCGATGGCAGGTCGAAGGCCTTTCGATCGTATACGTACCTGATCGCCCTCTGCAGGTTGGCCGCGGTCGCCTCGGCGTCGCCCAGGGCCGCCCTTATGACCGGTCGCCCCCGCCCGTCCGTCTCCGCCCTGCGGTCGCGTATGGCCCTGTACAGGTCGAAAAAGTCGGCCCTTGACCTGTAGCAAAGGTAGCAGCGCAGGTCGTCGTACTGTTCGTCCGTCAACCCGCCGCCACGCTCCTCGGCGATCTCGTCGATGAACGCATCCATTTCCCCGAACAGCGAGCGCCGAACATACAGGCGCTCGGAGAACACGGTGTAGTTTGGGCCCTGCCTGTCGTCTAGGTCGCCCTCCCTGTCGGGGGACGTGATGAATACGTAGAGCGCGCCGCCCTGGTTGATGAGCATCTTGAGCGGGGCCATGACGGCGGCGATGCCCCCAGTGTGATCGGCCTTGTCGAACTCGTCGAGTATGAACACGATCTTGTGCCGCCCGGCGTGCCTCTGCAACATCCGCTCAAAGTCGCACTGCGTGTCGGCAAGGCCGTACTCGTGGCGCAGCATGTCCGTGGCCGCGCTGCGCCTCGCGCCGCGGTAGTTCGCCGTAGCCATGGCCGAGAGCGCGGCAGCGGCAGCGGCGCCGAGCGCGGCCGGCGCCCACGCATGCTCGTCGAGGAGCGCGTATCCGAGCAGGAGTAGGACCGGGGCCGCCACGCACGAGAGGCATGCGCCGACGGCAAGCGACCGCGTCCATTCCGTGGACGAGGTGCGCACGCTGGTCTTTTTTGCCGCGGTGGCGCTCTCGTAGATGCGGTCGAGATCGCCGCGCATGCCGCCGTCGATGGGATCGCGCGTACGGCTGCGGCTGCAACGCAGCAGCCTGCGGACTCGGCCCAGGCGCCCCCGCATGCCGCCGCCGGCCGGGCCGTCGCGCGCGGCCTCGCGCCGCAGGGATCGGATGAGCGCCTCCAGGAACGACCTTGCGTCGACGGAGCCGTCCGGGTTTATCGACGTGGCCCGGATAAGGACGGGGACGAGCGTCCTGCCGTCTGGGCTGCGGCGCACTGCCTCGTTGACCGCCGCGACGACCAGGCTGGTCTTGCCCGAGCCGCGCCGCCCGACCACGAGCAGGGACCCCTCGTCGCGCCTCTCGACAAAGTCGGCAACGGCCCCCAGCTCGCCGCTCCTGCTGATGTGGTGGCCCCGGGTCTGGCCGAGCCGCGGCTGGTAGTCCCAGTCGCCGCTTATGGCAAGGGTCGGGGGCACGGCGCGCGGGTACCGGCGGGGAATTTAACCGGCGCGCGGGAGGCACGATCGGCGGCCGAAGGGGACTTTTCGTTGCCGCTTGTCCGCCAAAGGGGCAGAGCCGCCTAGGGGCGCTGCGGTCGATCCGCAGATCGCTAGGAGAACGGCCACATTCCCGCCCGTGTCGCGGCCGCTTTTGGTGCAGGAAACGCCGCTATCTCGGGCCGCATGCGGCGGGCGCAGCAGGCGCAGGGCCCGCCATGCAGGGCAACGACCACATTCGCACGCGCACGAGCCACGTCAGGGGCCGATGCGGGGCCGGCCGCTAGTGCTTGGGAAACCTCTTGACGTGCCACCTGCCGGCCCGCTTGGTGGCAATGTAGTACGGGACCCTGTTCCTGACCAGCGTGCCGGCCGCGGCCCCTACGGCCGCGCCGATCAGCGTGCCGGCAAGCACGGCCAGCGCGGCGCGCCCGCCGCCGTCTTTGGATCCTCCGGAAGCCGCGCCGCTCGCAGTCGCCCCCGCCCCCGCCCCCGCGATTATCGCCTTCGCCGCGTGCGAGACGACGCTGGACACGATCGCCTTGAACGCCACGACGCCGATGTCCAGCAGCGCCCTGTCGATCCTCGGTATGATGTCCTTGCAGTCGCCTCCCGTGTACACCAGCTCGACGGTGGCCTGCACGACGCCGTCGCCCATGTCGACCTCCCTCATGGTGGCCGACTCGAGCCTGCACGCCTTCCCGATGCGCCCCATCACATGCTCCTCGACTGCCTTGCACCGCTCGTACGAGGGCCGTGCGCGGTAGCAGTTGCACTCGAGCAGTATGGAGCGGACATTCTTCACGGTGCCCGCACCTCCCTTTGCGCCAGGGCCGGCGCGGGCGGCAGCATGCCGACGGCCGCCCCGACCAGCTCGCGCGCCCTGCGCCGGCCTCTCCCGGGCCGCGCGAACGAGGCCCAGTCGATCTCGGGGTACGATGCCAGGACCTACCTGGCCAGCATGGGGCCGTCGGCAGTCAGGTAGAACCTGCCGTCGGCAGTCCTGCATGCGCAGCCCGACCCGACAAGGTCGCGCACGGCTCGATCCTCCGGCACGGTCACGGCAGAGCCCGGCCCCACCGCCCCCTCGCCCAGCAGGCGCGCCATGATCCACGCGTCCTTTGTCGGGACGGGGTAGCACTCGGACTTTATGAGCGAGAACTGCGCATCGCTCGGGAGCGACGCCCATCCCCTCTCCGCCGCAGCGCCGCGCCACGACACGGCGTCGGCCACGATCCCGACCGCCCCGGCGCTCAGGCCGGTGCGCGCCGACACCTCGGCGTGCGACATCCCGCCCGCCTCGAGGAGCCGCATGGCCTCGCCGCAGGCGGCCGCCACATCGATCCCGCCGTCGGGCGCCTCCATGCAGGTGCGCCGAAAAACCTAGTCATAAAGGTTGTCCGCGACGCGCGGGTAGAGCCCGATGATGTCGAAACGGCCGTGCTGGTGTGCATGCGCCTGAACGGGCTAGTCGGGAACGCGTACAGAAGCATCCAAATCGTCGAGCGGAGCATCGGCTGGAAAAGGCTGGCGTCGCACTACCGCACAAGGGCCAGGTTTTCCGCCGTGGCGAAGAGGCTTGTCAAGAAGGGCATGCTGGACGACCACGGCAAGAGCATGCGGGTGCTGTCCCTGAGCATGAGGGGGTTCATGGACGTGAACGCGTACCTGAAGGACAACCCCGATGCCGAGGATTCCCTCACCCTGATTTTTGAGGGGCGGGCCGGCTCGACGTGACGAGGGCGGGCCGTGCGCGGCGCAGCCCGCATTGCGGCTGCGACGGCGGCCGCGGGCGCGCCCCTCTTGGCCGGAGAGTCGCACGGCAAGCGGGACTAACGGGCGCCGGCGTGGGTAAGGCAGGCGCTCGGATTCGACGTCGATGCCCAGATATCGAGTCCGAGATTCTTATCGCATTGGCGTGCCTCATAGAGAATGGCATCGTGTAGGTGTTGGAGCCGGCCGACTGCGGCATTGTGGGCAGGGGAGGCCTTTGCGGACGTGCGGGGCCAACCCGAGCTCGTTGCACCCCGACAGCACGGCCGCCGAGTGGCTCAAGGACATGTGCCTGCTCGAGGACAACGTGGAGTGGCTCAACTCGGTCCACAGACGCCCGCGCGATGTAGAGGTCGGGGGGGGGCGGGGGCCGGCAGAGTACGGCGTGGAGAATGCGTTCTACAGCAAGGACAAAAAGTCGACTGCGATGTGTTGTGAGTACGTGGATGCATCCATGAGAGGAGGCGCCGGCAAGTACGACGACCCCGATGCGGCAGGCGAGTTCGCCTACAGCGTCCTTGACTGCACCATGCCGCACGAGGTCGGGCACGCCCTCATCGATGTGTACGGCCTTCCGACGACCGGCATGGAGGAGTATGCAGACGACCAGTTCAGCGCCCTCATCCAGTCGCGCACGTACGGCGACTACGACCCGTACTTCGAGACGGGGCAGGTCATGATGCTCGACATGTCCGAATGGTGGAGGTACGTGTCGGAGTACAGGGAGGCGAGCCACTGGGTCGTCCACTCGCTCAACGAGCGGCGGTTCTACAACATTGCATGCTACGCGTACGGGGCAGACCCAGAGTACAACGCCGATCTGGTCGGCCTCGACTACCTGCCCCACAGCAGGGCAAAGACGTGCCCCGGCGAGTACGAGAAGATGTCGTCGAGCTGGGACAGGCTCTTGGACGGGTACCTTGTGGAGTAGGGGCCGCGGCGGCGACAATGGCGCAGAATTGCAAGGACATCCGCAGCCCAAGGCCCTGACGGGAGAGGCATATCGGGTTCCGCCCCCCCCCCTCCCCCGATCGCCGCGCCGCGCCGCCTCCGGTACAGGCGCGGCCGGGCCGGCGCGGCTCCACCGATGTGGCATCCCAATGGCGGCCAGCCCCCCGGACTCGCGGGCGCAGTATGGGCGGCAGCAGTGGTCGCACTGGCTGCAAGGGAGTGGACGGCGGTGCGGGGGGCAAGGGCGGCGGACCACCTCGAGTCCGCCACAATGACGGATGCGCGCGCGCGAGGAGCCCCGATGTGCGTGCAGGACTTAAAGCGTCCCGGCCCCGAGCCGCCGCGGTGAAGATAGGGGGAGTAGAGTTCGCAGGGCCGTACGAGGAGGAAAGGCTGCAGGGCAGGCCCGGCGTCTATGTCGTGCTGGACGAGAGGTACCACAACGGCGAGCCCTGGCACAATCCGGTCTACGTGGGCGAGGCAGAGCTAGTGCATAGGGAGGTCTGGGAGCACCCCGACAGGGAGTGCTGGGACGAGAACGTGGAGGGGATGATCGTCTTTGCGGTCCTGTACATGGACGGCCTCAACGTGGCACACAGAAGGCGCATTGCGACAGAGGTGGAGGCCGAGTGCGGCGAGATTCCGTGCGGCGATCCCTGATCGTCGCCCCGACGGGACGGCTGCGGGGGCAACGGCGCCGCATGTCGGGGGATCACCGCCGTACAATCTGTCCATCAAGGTCCCGCATGCCTTCACCCCGGGCCCCGACACGGGTGCCATTATGCCCCGGGCCAGGCATCCGTGTAGGCAGACATGTCGGCCCGCTGGGCCCCGAGCGAGACGGTGCTCAGCCGCATCTTGATCATGTACTTCCCGTCCTTGAGCGTGATGTTGCCGACGTTGATCTGCTTTTGGATTTCCCCGTATGGAACCACCACGAACACGCTGTCACGATCCGTCCTCAGGACGAACACATAGTGTGCTTCCGCCCCCGCAATTTTTTCGTGGGAGTCTTTGGGGAGATGGAATGTGTAGGAGTTGCCCCTCCTCTTTGACGACTTGACCTGTAACGGGTATCTGATTCCGTCTCGGGTTGCCACTATGTCGATGCCCTCGTCAGGATCGGGCACGGTAGTGGCATATCCGAGGATGTTGAGGTGGCCCTCGACCAGGCGCTCGGCGCCAGTGCCAACAAGATGGACGGGGGACATCTTGGCCTTGGCCTTTGTCTTGGTCTTGGCGGCGGGAGGGGTGCCAGTCTCCGGCGCCGTGTTCCTTGGCACACCTGCCTTCCCGCCGAATGCGGCCCCGCGTCCGCGCAGATCGAACCTGCCGTCTTCAAGGGCCTCAAAGTGCGACTCGGCGCCCTTTTGCCGGGTGTTGTTTGTGAGCACGCCCTTCATCGTGGCCGAGGCGGCGTCGGTCGCATCGCATTCGAGAAGGCCGCGCTTGACCGCCCTCGCGACGATCTCATCGGCCGCAAGCGGCCCGCGGGACGCCTCCAGCACGGCAAGTGCCGACTTTAGGAACGGAAGTCCCATGCGCGGAAGGCGGACTGCGCCGCTTTAAGTTCCCTGCGGGCCACAGGTGAGGGCGGGAGGCGTGCGGAGTGGCGGAGCAGTGCAGGGGCGGGAGGGGCACGGCGCTGCCGCCGAGCCACCTGCGGAACGAAGCCGCGTTGAAGAAAGGCCGCCGGACGCTGCTCCAAAGCCGATTGTCGCTAGACCGGCCCAGGGATCGCATCGCACCGAGGCATCCGGCAGGGCGCCGCAGTCGCTCTCGGCGGGGGCAATCGAGGCCGCCCGCAGTTTGCCGCACCGCATCGCCCCGATTCCTCCTAGTGGACTGCGGGAGGCGGATCGTGCTGTACGCGCTGCAGACGGGCAGGGCGCAAGACGACAAGTCCGCAACGGTAGGCACGCGGCTTACGCCGCGGCCCGGGGCCGGCCGCTAGCGATGCTTGGGAAGCCCCTTGAACTGCCACCTGCCGGACCGCTTGGCGGCGATGCAGTACGGCGCCCTGTCGTCGACGAGCTTTTCCACGGCCGCGCCGACGGCCGCGCCGACGGCGGCTCCGACCAGCGCGCCTGCAAGCGCGGTAAACGCAGTGCGCCTGCCCCCGTTTTTGGCTCCTCCGCCCGCCGCAGTGCCGCCCGCAAGCGCGCCCGTTCCCGCCCCCGCGATGATGGCCTCGGCCGCATGCGAGGCCACGGTGGACACGAGTGCCTTGAACGCCACGATTCCCGCGTCCAAGAGCGCCTTGTCGATCTGGGGGATGATCTCCTTGCAGTCGCCCATCGTGTACACCAGCTCGAACGTGGCCTGCACGACGCCGCCGCCCATGTCGATCTCCCTCATGGTGGCAGACTCCAGCCCGCACAGATCCCCGACGGACACCATTACGTGGTCCTCCACCGCCCTGCACCGCTCGTGCGAGGGCTTTCCGCGGTAGCAGTTGCAGTCTAGCAGTATGGAGTGGACTTTCCTCACGGTGCCGACACCCCCTCTTGCTCAAGAGGCGGCGCGGCGGGCGGCCGCATGGCGGAGGCCGTCCCGACCAGCTTGCGGGCTCTGCGCCTGGTGCCCCCGGTCCCCGAGTATGCAGCCCAGTCGATCTCTGGATACATCTCTTGGATGTCCTCTGCCAGCGGCGGGCCGTTGCCGGTAAGGTAGAACGCACCGCCTGCCGCCTTGCAGGCGTGGCCCGACCTGACAAGGCCGCGCATGGACCGGTCCTCGAACGTGCGCACGGCCGAGCCTGGGCCTACCGCCCCCTGCCCTAGCAGGCGCGCCATTGTCCACGCCTTCCTTGTGGGGGAGGGATAGCACTCGGACTTTATAAGTGAGAATTTTGCGTCGTCCGGGAGCGACTCCCATCCTCGCTCCGATGCGGCCCCGCGCCGCAACACGGCATCGGCGACGATTTTGACGGCCCCGACGCTCAGGCCGGTACGCGCGGACACCTCGGCGTGCGACCGGCCGCCCTCAAGAAGGCCCATGGCCCTGCCGCAGGCGGTGGGCACGCCGATCTTGCCGGTGGGGATCTCCACGCAGGGGCCCCGAACAATCTAGATATAATAGTTGCCCCCTACGCGCGATCGTGGAGCCCAAGGACGTGGAGACGGCCGTGCTCGTACGCATGTACGAGAAGGGGCTGGTCGGCGGCGAGTACAGGAGCCGGCAGATGGTGGAGCGGAGCATCGGCTGGAGCAGGCTGGCGTCGCACTACCGCGCAAGGCCCAGGTTCACCGCCTTGGCCAAGAGGCTCGTCAAGGGCGGACTCCTCGACGACCACGGCAAGAGCATGCGTGTGCTGTCCCTTACCGCGGAGGGGGCCGCGCACGTGGGGAGGTACCTGAGGGGCAACCCAGATGCGTCGGCATCCCTTGAGCGGGTACTGGAGGGCCGGGCAGGCTCGGCGTAGCGCCTGGCAGTCCAGCCGCGCGCGGCGGCAGGCGGGTCACCGGCTGGCTGGCAGGCGGCTACGATCGGCGCCAGTGCTTGACAGCTGCCGCGGTCCCCAGTCCCGCCACGAATCCCAGTCCCGCGTAAGCTAGCGACTCCAAGGCGGTGGGATTCTCGGGGTGCACGACCACCGGGCGCCGGCAGGTCGAGGGCACGTCCCGCACCCTTTGGAACGGGATGCGCAGGCTGCGGAGGATGCGCAGGACGTGGCGGTGCGAAGAGTAGCTGTGCTCGGGGTTCAGGTGCGCAAACGGGTACTCGGGCGGCGGCTCCGCCTCGGACTCGATCACGCCGTTTGGCATGGCCTTGATGTGGATCTGCTCGTACTCGGACGTCCTGAGCCTCAGGCCCCAGGCCTGGCCGTGGTCCTCCTCGAGTGTCTGCGGCTTAAAGCCGAGGCCGGCCAGTTTTTTCTTGAGCAGTCGAAGCATGCCCGCATCGATGCTAAAGCACCTGCAGTGGTGCCGGTCGTGGCGCTTGCGGCCGCCTGAACTGGCCATGGCCGGCGGACGGCAGGCCCCATTATAAGGCTTGCGGATCGCTTGTCCGCGGCGTGGCAGGCATCCTGCGAGGCGCGGCGAACGGGGCAGGATGCGGCTGGGGGAGGGGGGCGGATTCGGTGCGCGCATCCATGGCGAAAAAAAGGGGCGCGGCGCCGCGGCATGGGCAGTCCGAACGCCGCCCTGCGCGGGCGGCTGATGCAGGCGGATCGTGGACGGGTGGCAGGAGGGGGACGGCGGCGGGCTGTCCCCACCCCCCCCCCCCCTCTCCGCTACCGGACGGGCTGGGCGGAGACGTCCCCCAATCCCGCCCGGGCTGGCAAGAAAGGGATCGGAAAAGGCAGCAGGTGCAGTGTCCTGGCCCGAACCCTGCCGCGGGAGGGGGCACCGCGACAGGCTCCAGCTCAGGGAGGGGGAAGATCTGCACGGATCAAAAAATCTGAGGGGGCTGGACGCCGGCCGGCACCATCAGCACTAGAGCGTGCCATCCTGCCTCTTTGCGTTGTTTTCCCACTGGAGGGGGCGCAGGTTGGACAGATCCTCTCCACCTCCTTTTGATTCGGGGAGGATGTGATCTACGTTCCAACCATTCTGCGTCTGCTGTCCATACTCGGGCCACTTCATGGCAGTGCCGTATGCGTCGCGGCGCCATATGCCAGCATCGTAGCCTTGAATCGGCGTGCCCTTGTCCCAGATCTTTTGCAGTTTTTCTAGCGTGTATCCCATGTCGGCGGCTGGCAAAGCGGGCGGCTATAACTGTTCCGCGGCGCCGCCCGGCGTACGAGCGCGGCCCGCAAGTCCCCGCGGGCGCAGGACGCCACACGCGATCCATGGCGGCATCGGCCAACCTGCGCGCCGCCCCCTACATCGGGGCTTGCGGCAGGGCCTCCGCGCCCGCATTCCTGACCTGAGAGCTCGCAGCATGCGCTACGGCGCTGGAAGAGGTCAGGGATGCCAGGACGGGCAGGCCGCATGCGTTGCGACATCCTTCAACGCCCGCCTGGGCGCCCCGTGTGCCGGCGGCCCTGAGGAATGGCCCGACACATCGGGCAGAATTCGACACAGGGGCGAGGGAAAAGGCGGCCGGCCGCGACATGGCGTAGGAAGAAGAAAACTGAAGTTGTGTAGACCCCACAACGGCCGGCGCAGGCGGCGCGGCCACGCGGCGCGTCCCGCCTGCTGGGATCAGGTGCTGGAAAAATGGGGGAGGGGCCGAGGAGGGGCGTTTGCGCCGCCCTCGGGCCGCCTTGGACGCCGCCCCCGCCGCTAGCGGTAGGGGAGGCGCGCGCTCAGAAGAGGGGCCGGGTCGTGGCGGGCGCGCCGGCTACGCCGCCGCCTGCGCCATGACGCATCTCCGCGCTCTTCTCAGCATCGCTGTTCCCTTGTGGACAGCCACTCGCATAGCCCGAATGCGGCTACCTTGATGGCGATACAAAGGATTGCTATGTGCAACTTCTTCATGCTCTGAGTTTCACCTCCTTGGAATTTAGAATTTGTATGCAGTATTTATGCATTTTGCGCGCCCACAACGTACATATAGGTATCCACGGGCGCCGGCCCGTGGGGCGGGACGCGTCCAGGGACGGCGACAAGGGCGATCGCGCCGGCCGCGGGCGGCCCCGCAAGGCAGCAGGGGACGGCGAAGAGGAGGACGGCGAGCCGAGGTACGTCAGCCTGCGCGTCCCCAAGTCCGAGTACGACAAGCTCAAGGACCTGAGGGGAAGGATGGAGAAAAAGCCAGACTATTCCTGGGTCGGCAGCCTCGCCCTCGGCGCCTTTGTTGGGCTGGCGGCGGGGCTCGCACTCGAGCGGCTGACCCGGTCGGACAAAGACGACGGAGAGTGACCCGCCCACGGCTAGCGCCGCCTCTTGACGTGGCTGCGGCGCTTTGGCGCTGCGACCCGCCCAAGGCGGCGCCGCCGTAGGCAGGCAAGGGGCCGTAGGATCAGGCTACGCTGGCCGGCCCCAGTCCCGCGGGCCGCCGGCCGGTACCTAGCCAACGCGTATCAGCAGACGGCCGCCGCCAGCCCCGGAAGCCATGCGGTACAGAGCGCGCCGGTTGCACCCCACGCCCCCAAACGCGCATCAAATCAGGGCAACTTATACATACCCACGCCCATGCCCCGCACCGTGAAGGTCGTAGCGTTTGACGCCAAGCCGTTCGAGAGGGGCAGCCTGCGCAAGAGCGAGCAATCGGGCGATCGCAGTAGCGCGGGGACGTTCAAGACACAGATGGGCATCGGCGTCTCTATCAGCGACAAGGAGGCGTTCAAGGACAGGTTCACGGCCAAGTTTGCCGAGATCCGCCGCAGCCTCAAGCTCGGCGAGCAGCTTCCCATATGCCCGAGCAGCCGCCTGCGAAGCTTTGGGGACGAAAAGGCCGCAGAACTCGGCGGTCAGCTCGTAGATTCCGTGCAGGACCTGATCGAAGACGTGCACTGCTTCTTTGTGATTTTGCCGCCGGACAACCCCAGTACGGTTCGCGTCGGAGGGGCCGGAGGCGCGACCATGGAGATTCCCACCTGGCTTTTTGTGAAAAACCTCGGGCCGATGCTCTCATATATGACGGCACAAGACTACCTGTACAAGCGCAGCGGCATGGGCATGAAGGACACGGAATTCCACATCGATGCGTTCATCTCAAAGCGCACCAAGTCGTGGGATATCCTTGTCGACAAAGTCGACCCCAAGGTGTTCTGGAGGGGCGACGAGTGCAACCCGTTCATAGCATGCGCCGACATATTGACTTTTCTCACGGACGCCAAGCTGCGCCGCCAGCACCTCAAGCTGAACCGCCAGAACGTAACCAAGGTTTGGAAGGGCCACGAGTTCGAGACGACGGCCCACTATGTGACGCGCAATGCCCTCGCCATCCACGCATGGTACACCAACGAGGCGATCGATGCGTGGCCGTACGTGGCGAGGCCGACCGTCTTCCTCGCAGTCGACAGCATGGCGCGCGATCGCCAAGCGGGGAGCGGCGGCGGCGATGCAGCGCCGGACCCGGCGGCCGCCGGCCCAGAGGGCGCAGAGCAGCCCAAGACGGCCTCGAAGGTCTTTGCCAAGTCCGCCGTCTATGCAGCGGCCGTACGGTACGCTTTCAACCACTCCGGCTCGTTCAAGCTCTTCAACCGCTACGAGGACAGCGCCCATGTCCACGACCACGACGTCTTCGTCTACGCCGGCCCCGAGTCGGAGAGGATCGGCAGGGTGCTACAAGACACGTCCCGCGTCAAGGTCATGTCCGGCCTCGAGCTAAGGGACAAAGTAGAAAAAGTAGAAAAACAGAGTTAACCTACATCGAATGAGGACGTCCCCTGGGAAAGCGGCGCCCTCGGCATGGCTTCCCCGCGGCGCGTATATAAGGATATCTCGCGCACGGGGCGGATCCTAGGCGTGGCCGTTCCCTACCACCAGGATCCTGACCGCCCAAACGAGTCCCCGGCCCGATCCGGCGTCGACAGGGTGCCGTCGGGCAGGCGGTCAGCAGGCCGAGTCGGATGAGCCGCAGGTAGCGGCCGCTGCGGCTGCCTGCCGCCCCCCTCTTCTCCGCCCCGCCTCCGCTGCCTGGCGAGCCTCCGCCGCGGCCGCCCTAGTCGGGCTTCTCCATCGCGCGGAGAAGATCAAGGGCGGGTGACCACCCCGCCGCGGCGAACCGGTCCAGGACTGAGAGGCACCTGCGCCCGTCGCCCTCCCCCGGCAGGGTCCAGGGCAGTCCGTCTAGCGCCTCGACGGAGTCCGTCATGACAAGGGGCAGGTGCGGCGACTCGTGCAGGGCCGCGACCCGCTCCAGGCGTCCCAGCGCCTGCTCCGGCATTTGATGCCAGTGGTCCCTCAGGAAGGCCGTCAGCATCTCCAGCGTACGGGAGCCGCCCTCGCGATCGCTGCGCGCCATCTTGTCCAGGTGGTCGCGGATACCCCCGCCAGGGCGCCCGGATCGGCGTCGGCGACCGAGTGCGTCAGGCAGCGCGCCGCGACGTCCCTGGTCTCGGGATCGCCGCTGTCGAGCAGGAGCGAGTAGAGATCTAGGGCTCCGGCCCGCGCGTCCGGAACTGACAGGCACGGCCCGAGCAGGCGCGCGGCCATCAGCCGGATCTCCCGCGGCAGTCCCGCGTCGGCCAGCGCGCCGCGCAGCGTCCCGAGGGCCGGGCGGCTTTGCCCATGCAGGGACAGGGAGAGGAGCGCAGGGACGGCCTCCGCGGCCTCGTCGGGGGCGTCCCCGCACAGCGAGAGCACGTTCTCGGCGGCTGCAAGGGCGGCCGGCCCGTCGGCCTCTGCAAGGCGGAGCAGGGGGTGCCGCATCCAAGACAGGACGCGGAGGTTCTGGTCAGAGCTGTACCTGGCCGTTATCCTGCCGGCCACGGCCGGATCGGCGTCGAACAGCAGTTCCAGCTCGCATGCCACGCTGGCCCGCACCCTGCCAATTCCGTCGGCGGAGAGCCCCTCGATGGCGGCCGGCAGCAGGAATCCCGCGTGCGGGCGCACAGCCGGATCAGCCCCGTTGCGGCCAGCCCCCTTGTGTTGTCGCGCGGGAGGTATACAATGCCCGGGCCAACGGGCGGATCCTCGCGCGGATCAGGGCGGGTCGCCATGCGCAGAAGCAGGTTCCTGGCGCCCTCGGATGCCGCTGCGCCCAGGGGCGTTTTGCCGTCCCCCAGGCGGTCTACAATACTGTCAAGCAGGCCGTAGTCGTCCCTGTGGGCCGGGCCTGGCCTCGAGAGTCGGTCGATCGCGTCCCCAATCGGGTCTGCCCTGTTTGGATCGTCAGGCGGCTCGTCGGGCTCGGCGCGGCGCGGTCTCGTCGGGCTCGGCTCGGGCGGTACCTGTCCCGCGACTGCGGCAAGTCGTTCTCGGCCAACCTCGGGTTTGAGAAGCGCAAGTACGATCCCGCGGTAGTGACCAGGGCCCTCGGCATGCGGTTCTCGGGCACGTCCCTGAGGGCCATCTGCTGCAACCTAGCGCAGGACGGCATCTTCGTGCGCCCCCGCACCGTGCTCAACTAGGTCGAGAGATGCGTCTTCCTGGCGGAGCCGTACGTCGAGACGCTCCGGCCGGCCGTCTCTCGAGTGTGGCGCATCGACGAGCTGGTCGTCGGGGTCGGGGAAAAGGGGCACGTCGAGTAAGTCGTCTCGATGCTCGACTCGCTCACGCTGCACAACCTTGCGCTGCAGGGTGCCGCCTGCAGGGGAACGTCCGACATGGCCCCGCTGTTCGAGCCGGCCGCCGGCCTGTCTGGCTTCGTCCCGACGGTCCTCGCGTCCGACAAGGCCGGCAACTTCCACGCCGCGTGGAAGGACCCGTACCGCGCCAAGAACTTCATGCAGCCGCCCACCTTCCACGTGTGGGACATACACGCCGGCAGGACGGACCGAAACAACAGCCCAGATGTAGCGGTTCAACAGGGAGCTGCGGGCGTTCGAGATGTGCGCAGGGGGCATCAAGGCCATGCGGACCTCGCCGTTCCGCGGGATGGGATACACCACAACTTTGTGCGCCCCCGCATGGGGCTGGGCAGCGGCGGGGACGGGCACGATGGCCTGACGCCGGCCAGGGCCGCGCGCATATTCGTGCAGGGGCAGAACGTGTGGATGACGCTGGTCCAGAACGCCCGGCTGCACCAGCGGCGGCGTGGCCGACTCGGCACCAGGGGCGGCGGCAGTGCCGTGGCCGCGGCATTGGTTGCCGGGCAGACCCAGGGCCGCCCAGACGCTCATTCGCACTGCCGCGGCGCCCGCAGGCAGGCGGCCTCCAGACGGCCAGGGCGCCGATTCGCGCAGAGTTGCGTTGGGAGGCGGATGATCGCCCCCGTGCGGCGCCCTCAGACCGCCGGGCGATCCGTATCCTGCGCCTCAAGTGCGGCGGAGGCAAGGCGCCACGATCCGCCCGCCCCCCGCCCGCCCGTCCCCTTCGGCCCGCTCGGGCCCCTCGGCAGGCGCCATCGCGGATATCGACCGCAGATTGCACACAATCGTCATCTCGGCCTAGTGCGCGGCCAATGGTGACAGGTGTGGCGAGGACGCATCCCAGCGGCCCCGAATCGCTTTTGCCGAGCCTAGCCCACCCCCGCGATCTACTTGTGTCGAGCATTGCCGCTGCTCCAAGTTGTGTTTAGTGCCCTGTAGAATCTGCCACGATGTCGTCCGGGCGCCCGAGTGCCGCTTCAAATGCACCTAGCACCTGCTTGGCATGTCCGTGCCACAAAATAATCTCGTCAAGCGATACGTCGATAGACTCGCCGTGCGCGCTGAGGTTTCGGTTGTCAATGAGGCTGTCATAGCCATTCTTGGCGATGGCGGTGACGTTGGCGATGAACCATTTGCGATGCCCGGCTCCAAAGCTTTGTAATATGTCGTTTTGAAGGTGCCTCGATCGGGGCTCCCTACGCATCTTGTACGCCTTCTTGACGTAGGATGCAAGGGACTTGTCCCCCGATCGTTGTGCACGCTCAGCGATCAGCTCATCTACGACCTTTTCGTACCGACCGCAGATGTGAACTAGTAGGAACCTAACAAGTTGAGACTCGTACGGCGTTGCGCGCAAGTTATTGTCTTCTAGGAGTTTTTTCCACTGCCCAATGTCACGATCGATGTCAGATAGATCCATGTGCCTCACTCAAACATGATTTCCCGTGCCAGGCGTAGTCGGCCCTTAACTGCCGCAACAGACGTTGTCGTTTTTGCCACATATTTTGCAAATTCTTCGCTGTTGCGCAGGCGCGCTAATCGCTCCTTTATGTCTGTCGGACACTGGCCGGCATTGCGAGCAAATGCGACAAATACTGAATCAAACAGTGGCATGCGTAACTGCCCGTATTCATTGTTAAACGGTTTGTCGCCAAGTGTGTTGCGCACCTCCCTGCAAACCTCCGCAAAGCGCGCCTTCTCAGTATCGATAAATACCGCGTCTGGAGTCTTGTTCTTTGCCATAAAGTTGGACAGGAAGGTCTTCATCGGCGCAGAATATTCGTTTTCCGCATGAAAGAGCGCCATATAGCGGAGTATCATCTCGATATCCTTCATGCGGGGATCACGGCGGGGCCTTCCCAGTATGGCGCGCCAGTCCTTGTCGGAATTTAGATTTCGAAGCATGTCGTTGAGGCCCCCGGCGTAGAGGCAGTTGCGCACTTCCTGCGGTTCTAGTGACGTGCCGCCGGTGTTAAGCCGCTCGAATATTTCATAGATGCCCGAGTCGTCGTCCCGGGGCTCATTTTGCATGACTATTGTTGCCCTGAGCACTGCGTTTTTTAGTCTGCGCTGGTCATCGTCCCCAAGATCCCAAAAGGTCTTGCCGTAGAGCCGGCTTCTTTCGTTGATTCCAGTAATTTGGAACTTTCTGCCCTTGTAGGCGCTGTCGTCAGGGTACTTGCCGTCCAAGTAGGAAAACACCGTCATGAGACGTTGCATGCCGTCTATGACGATCGACCGTTCGTCCTCGCCCGTTGCCAGAAACACCGGCGGGACCGGCAGGCCCATCATAAACGACTCTATCAGCTTCGACGCCTGCGGTGGCTTCCAGACGTATCCCCGCTGGAACTTTGGGACTACAATGTCGCCGTTGCGCCACTTTTGGTGAAGAGTCTCTAGCGTAAAGTCTGCAGGCATTGCGAAGATGTTGTACTCGAGGGGCGTCGACACAGCCACATCGTCGTCCTGAACTACCTCTACGGACTGACCGGCGCCGCCACCGTTCCGCGCTAGCTCGTCCTTGCCGATGGTGACAGCCACCTGCCTGCGCACTACTTTTTTTGCGGCCTTCGTCTCGCTCACGAGCGGCGGCCGTCTAGCCGCCTTTAAAAACGATGGTGTTTATGGGTGCGCAGGGGGCATGCACATTCATCTATGATCTGTTGTACAAAAAGCATCCCTATGGGGAGGGGTCACCGAGAGGGGAGTTCAGATGGCGGGGATGATCGCGCCCGATCGCCCCGGCGTTCCGGCCGCGCGGCTTCACCGCCCCGGCGTTCCGGCCGCTCGCCACGCCGGAGCAGAAGAGGCGCCTGGAGGGGTTCGTCAGGACCCACCACGGCGAGGCGGGCGTCGCACTGGTCGCAATTGGACTGGCCCTCAAGTCCCCCGGCCCTCGTGGGAATCGGGACGGGCCTTGCGCTCCACGACATAGACGACGCCGCAGAGTGGTTCGGGGACTGATGCGGGCGGCAGCCTGCTCGTCCCCATCCCCCTCTTTTTTCTTTATGCCGTCGTCAAGTGCAGTGCAAGGACGGGAGGTAGGGGGCCGCACCGCGCCCGCGCCAGGCGTCGCTGTCGCGTGTCCATGTCCCCGCCAGTAGCCGCCTCCACCCCACCGCCTTGCCACGCGGTCACTTTGCTTGTACAAAAGGCAGCACTGTGTGGACGGTCGCCGAGAGGAGGCCAGACGGTACGATGATCGCCCCTATCGCCTCGGCGTTCCGGCGCGCAGCTTCACCCCTTGGCGTTCTGGCCACGCATCCCCAAGGCAGAAATACACTGCGGGCGTGCCTGATGGGTGAGCGGTGCGGCATCGTCGCCGGGCGGCGCCAGGAAGGGGCAGCGCGCATACGACGTGTTCATATCGTACGCGCACAAGGACGGAAGGAGCATTGCGGTGCGGACAGAGGACGGCCTCCGCGAGCGGGGCCTCAGGGTGTGGCGCGACGAGATCGGCCTATCCATGGGAGACTCGATGTCTGAGGGAATCAGGAAAGGCCTGGTCGGCTCGTCGCACATGGTAGCCGTAGTCACCCCCGGCTACCTTGAAAGCGAGTGGGCTCGGATGGAGATTGGCGGCATGCTGCTTGGCAGGCACGGTGGCAGGGTACTCGCAGTCCTAGACGGGATCGGCCACGCCGAGGCAACGGGCCGCCTTGCCGCGCTTGCCGGCACGGTCATGAGATCCTGGGACGGCGGCGCGGAGAGGATCATCGGCGAGATCGCGCGGGCCGCGACGACCTCTGATGGCTGCGACGATCGCAGGCCGCGGGAGCATGGCCCTGACGGCGGTTTCGACGGCGGAGGCGATGTGCACCGCAAGATGCTCGGAGCGATGGAGGCATACAGCAGGGGCACCCTGGCGTCGATCCCGTCAGACATCGGCGGCGTGGAGATACCGCGCCCGCAGGCGGCCGAGATCGCCTCGCGGCTGGAGCGGGACGACAGGATCGTCCTGACGGGGGACAAGGGGTCGGGCAAGAGCGTGATCATGCGCCAGCTCTACGAGAGGCTCACGGGGGAGGGACGCCGCGCCGTGATCATCAAGTGCGACGACCTCCTGCACATGGAATCGCCCGGCGGGCCGGACGGTCTGCTAGGCAGCGGGACGAGCATCCTCGGCTTTGTAGAGGACGAGCAGGGCGGCTCCGAGACCGTATTCCTGTTCGACTCGCTCGACGCGGTGAGCAGGGACGCCGAGTCCATGTCGGCCTTTCGGAGGTTCCTGAGGCGGCTGTGGGGGGCCGGCGGCGCCAGGACGGTCTGCTCTGTGAGGGCGTACGACTATGAGAACTCGCCGGACATTGCCCGCAACGACTGGGGAATGGAGGTGCGCGTCGGCGACCTGGAGGAAGAGGAAGTGGAAGAGGCGCTGGATAGGCTGGGAGGCCCCTCCGTGCCGGACGGCCTGAGAAAGATCCTTCGCAACCCGCTCCGCCTGAGGCTGCTATACATGATCCTCGAAAAGAACCCAAAAGTCGACCTTTCCGCGGTCGCCGGCGAGTCCGAGCTGTACAGGGAGCACTGGAGCGAGTACGTCGACAGGGACGAGCGCGCGGACGTGGTCGAGCGCGCCCTCTTGGACATTGCGGGGGAGATGGTAGAGTCGCGCCGCACCCATGTCCCCGCGGGCCGAAGGGAGGGGATCGAGGACCTTCTCAGCCGCGGCATCGTGCAGGAGTCGCACGGCCGCCTGCGCTTCTTCCACCACGCCTACCTCGACTATGCCGCGGCCAGGCGCGTGCTGCGCGACTACCCGTCCGTCAGGGACTATTTGGAGCGCGACGAGTACAACGTGTTCTTCAGGCCCGCCCTTGCGTTTGCCCTGTCGATGCTGCGCGACGGCAGCCGCCAGGAGCACCTGCGGGCCGTGGCGTCCATATGCGTGTCCGGCCTGAAGAACTACTGGAAGATATCCGCGCTAGAGTCGCTTGCCAAGGCGGACGGCCTTTCCGAGGAGGATTGCGAGCCGGTCGGCCGCATGCTCACTGAGGATGCCGACCTGCAGGTCCACTTTCTGTCGGAAGCGGCCCGCGCGCGCAACCCGTTCTGGTTCCGCGTATGGTCGGGGACGGTGATGGGGGAGTGGGCCGCGAGGGGGCGCAGCCCCGGGAGGGTCGCAGAGTACATCAGGTCGCTGGCCGGCCGCGCCGAGCTCCACGAGGAGATGGTGCGGATCGTCCGCCTGATCGTCGCCAGCGACCGGACAAGGAGGGGGGACCTCGAGTGGATCGTCGCGACGACCTCTGGAATGTCCGTCCCAGGCAAGGCAGCCTGGTACGCAGAGCTCTCGCGGGGCGGGGATGCGAGGCTGCGCGGCGGCGTCCTGCACTGCCTCGGCGACCTGCTGGGCGAGGATCCCGGCGCGGCGGCGGACGCGTTCAGGAACATCGCCACGCACGGCGGGAAGGACCGCCCCGCGCCGCACGGCTCCCGCGGCCCGCCCGACAGCGGCGAGCGGGAGAGGCAGAACGCGATGCTAAAGGCAAACGACATGTACGAAGGGCTGCTCTCGAAGAGTCCTGTCGCAATGGTAAGGGCCGCCGTCGAGTCGGTCGAGGCGCTGAGGGGTGAGGAGGGTTCGAAGTGCGGGGGCAGGGGCCGCATCGCAGGAGACCCCGACGAACTGTGGACCGGCTGGCGAGCGCCCTCGATCCACACGACCATGATGGCGGCAGTGGGAGAGGCACTCCCGCGCCTCCTGCTGGACGGCAACGCGCCCGCGTATGCCGCCATTCTTGCATCCTCAAGGATGGCCGTGTTCCACGGGATGCTGCTGCGCGCCCTGCTCGGGAATCCGGCCAGGTTCAAGGGCCTGATCTACGGCGAGGTGTCGGATCCCGACGTCCTCGCCCTGCCGTCGCTGCGGTGGCACGTGCAGGCGGCGATCCGAAGCGTGTCGCCCCTCCTTTCTGGGTGGCAGAGGCAGGATCTGCTCGGCCGCATAATGGACATCGGGCAGGGCGGCGGGCGCGCGGCGAAGGAGGATCACTGCGCAGAACTAAAGTCGCGCTACCTGTCCGCGTTCGACCCCTCCTCGCTGTCTAGGGAGCACCTGGATTTTCTGGAGCGGTTTCCCGCGCCAGCGGCAGAGCGGGAGGAAGAAGAGGCGAGGGACGAGGCATGGGCCGAGGTGGACGAGTGGGAGGCTGAAGACGAAGACGGGGCCGCGGCTGAGCCCGATCGTGTCGGGGCGCCGCACGAAGCAAGCAAAGAGTCACTGGGGGATGCGATCGAGGCCCTTTCGCAGGCCGTCAGTGACCACAGGGCAGAGCCAGCCATGATCGAGGGGATCGTCGGGTTCTTGGCGAGCGACGGCATCCCGCCGGACGCCGCGGCGGCGGGGCGCCTCCGGCGCCTGCTACTTGATCTGGCCTCCATGCAGGGCCCGGAAGAGGGCGCGCCGGGCGGCCTGGAGGCCGATCCCGGTGCGCGCGCCAGGACGAGGATGCTGGCCGCAAGGGGGCTGGTCAGGCTGCACATCCGCTCGCCGGACGCATCGCTGTCGGCTACCATCGAGGAGATCGCGGCGGATGGATCGGGCAGGGTGAGGGGCGGCGTGGCCAGGGAGCTGGAGGCGCTGTTCGGCGCAGACCCAGCCCTTGCCGGCAGGATAGCGGCCAGGTACAGCAGGGACAGGGATCGGCGCGTCCTGGACCACATGAAGGGCGCACTACTCGAGTTCGTGAAAGTCGACGAGTCCGCCGCGCTTGCCGCGGTCGAAAACATCCTCTCGCTGGCCGACTCGGATCCCGACGAGGCCGCGGATGCGGCGTGGCCGCTCCTCGTCCTGGCGCTCCGCATGCGGAGCCGCCAGGCCTTTGCCACGCTGCGCGGCGTGCTGGCCGACACGGGCCCGCCCGAGGTACGGGAAGCTGCCATGCACATGCTCGGGGGGTGCCTGTCCGAGCCGGACGCGCAGGACGGGGCCCTAGAGGCATTTTCGCTCCTGCTCGACAGCGGGGACCACGGGACTAGGGCCGAGGCGGCGCGCTGCCTGGCGCTCGCGATCGACGACTACACGGGCGACATGGCGGTCCTTGTGGAAAGGACTCGGGGCCACCTGGACAAGATGGCGAGCAGGGCGGGAGGGGGCGACAGCGGCCACCGGATGCTGGGGGCGCTGACCGGCATCCTGAAGGGCCAATGGCAGTTGATGCCCGAGCGCGCCCTCGTGTACCTGGAGCGGGTTGCAGACCGGCCGGAGTCGCCGTACCAGCCGCTGATCATGGGGAATGCGGTCGAGATCCTGAACGGGCTGTTCCGCATGCAGCACAGCGAGGATAGCAGGCGCAGGTGCCTCTCCGTGCTAGACAGGTTCGTCGCGGCCGGGTGGCCGAGCGCGCTCGACCTTCTTCGCAAGATGGAGAGGTCGGACTAGGGAGCTGTGGCAGGGCGAGGCGGGGCGCATGCGCACCGCGGCGGCGGCCGCGTCGGCCGGGGCGGCGACGTACATCCACATTGCGAGCAGTACGGCGGCAACGCCGTGCTCCGCGACGGACGCCTCCGAGCCGTGGTCGGCAAGCGCGGCGACCGAGAGCGCGTGCAACGACCTGTGCGGTTCCGCAGCTGTTGCCTCCCAGTGCACGCCCCAAGCCTGCAAGACTACGCGCATCAGTCGATCAGCGCACCGCGATTTGCCCCGCCCTGCACCCGCTGATCCTCCTCCCGCATGCCGCGGTTGAACGACCTCAAAAAGTCGAGGAGAATGCGTGCGCCTGCCCCTACGGTGAAGGATGAGCACCAGGCAGAGAACAGATCAGGCGACTGCGGCGGATGCAAGGCGAACGTGTCAGATGCCCTCTTGTA
Organism: Cenarchaeum sp.; assembly: GCA_965242695.1. GTDB lineage: Archaea > Thermoproteota > Nitrososphaeria > Nitrososphaerales > Nitrosopumilaceae > Cenarchaeum. Next base: position 1,444,186 of record CBDESU010000001.1, read on the forward strand.
CTGCTCCACGTAGTCCTTGATCGTGTCAAAGTAGGGCAAAAACGCGGGCGGCTCGAGCTTGCTAATGACCGGAAATGCATCCTCCGCGCACTCCGCCTTGAGGTCCTCGTCTGCGCCGTTCAGGAACCGCTCGTACGCGCACGCCAGCACCATCCGATCCCTGCTGGAAAGCGACGGAACCGCCTCGAATCTGTCCTGGATCCTGCGCAGGTGCAACGCATCCCCGTCCAGTGCCGTCTTTGCATAGTGCTCGGTTGCCCGCCAGAGGGCGCGGTCGCAGTCGTCTGCAGGCGCGAATGCGGGTGATGCGATCCTGAAGCCCGACGACGGCCTTGGTTTCTTGCCGTGCGGATAGCACACTAGCCTACAGTGGCGGTGCCTGCTGACATCCACGGATACCGAGGAGAACTGCACGAGACGGGCCGACGGGGGAAGCAGGGACAGGATCCTCTGGGCCAGCGTCGGATCGTCAGACTCCACTGCGGCGCGCTCGCCGCTGAGCAGCAGCCACAGCACGACGCGGAGCTCCGCCCCCACGCCGCGAGCGTCCGCGGCTGGAGGGCGCCGCATCGGATCGAGTTTCACTGGGGGGAGGATGCCGCGCATTTGCTTGTTCCCGGGATGCAGGACAGCAAACCCCCTCGTGTCGCATCCGCATCTTGCAAAGTCGTCCTTGTCGAGCACCACGACATGGCTGCATATTGTGTCCCGCCTGCCGTCGTACCCCGCCCCGATGTTTCTTGCATGGCAGTATGCGACCTTGCCGCCGGCTAGCTCCACGAGGGAATGCGACTCCCTGAAATCGTCTGGTCTGATTCCGGGGGGGTGAAAGTGGTATCTAAGCGCAGACGCGATCTCTTCGGTAATGCCGCGGCTTTTCGCCACGATCTGATACCCTTTTCTTCCCCGTATGTTGCCCGTCGTGTAGACTAGCTGTTCCGCCTTCATCAATCTCACCTTGTAGATACAAGCCATGTGATGAGCCTTTCATACTCTTCGATTGAGTATTCGAGGGGAACGGCAAGGTATTCTCTAGGATCGTCCGACTCGCCGCCATCGTCTTCTTCGCCGCCATCGTCTTTGCCTTCCTCACCATCCTCGTACTTCTCGTCATCTACATCCTCATACCCCTCGTCATCGTCGCCTTCGGGCCGCTCTTCCGTTGTCTTTGCAGAGACCTTGAAGTAGGAGCGCTGGCCCGAGTGGGACACGCGAAGCCAAGACATCAGATCGTAGTACCCACTGGCAAGATCCTTGGCAGACTTTTTCGCGTGCTGTTCGGGAAGGGTGTCCGCCTTGGTGAATACGATCGCCAGCGGGTCGGTAAGGCGATCTCTCGAGTCGACGCGGCCGGCCCTCTTTTTGATTTCATGAATCTTTTTCATGGCGTTTACGGCCTTTGGCTCGTCCGTATCCCATTCGTCGATCCCCTCGCAGTCGATCATCAAGACGTACTTTGTTGCATGTATGAGGTACGCCCCGTCGCCCTGTAGCATCTCCACCACCTGCCCGTCAATGTCGGCGTCGACGGACTCGGAGAGGTGACCCGAGTAGTCCTCGCCGGACATGTCACGCAGCACCATCTCTATCTTCGTCGTCATGCCCTTCATGCGGTGTATGTTGATCTTCAGGCTCGGATAGTCATTCTTCATGGTCGGCGGCGGGAACGACCCCCTCTTCATGCGGCGGATCGTCTTGTTTATCTCGTCGTGGCCCGAGACCATCTGGGCCTCCCACTTGCCCCTGCTGCGCGGCACCCACCGGGTCGAGAGCGTGTGCTTGACAAGCGCAGCGACCACCGTCTTGCCCGCGCCCACTTCGCCCACGAATGCGATCGTGTCCCTGCCTTCGTACTCCTGCCGGGTATCGCGTATGAGCCGGTCGATGTCGGATGAGTCATACTCGGCACTCTCTGCATGCGGCTCTGGCGTCGACACGGCGGTAGGGCCCAAAATTAGCATATAAGCTATAGCACAGCCGCGGGCACGCGATACGTACATCGCCCGCATGCCGGCGCCTGTCGCGGGGCGGCGGCGAGCGTCCATAGGGCGGCCATCCTGCGCGCGGCCCGCGGCAGCTCGCCGCGGGCGCACCGGCACGGTATCTCCGCCCACGCTTGCGCTCAACGTGCCGGTACGGCGCTGATCAGGACAGTGTCGAACGCGGCTGTGCGGTGGTTCCCACGTGCAATTGATGCGATGGCAAGCAGGATCAGGAACCAGGCCGCTTCGCGTGGCGCTCGCCATGGGCCGCTCCGGACGAGCCCAGCGCGGCCACATGCCTGCCCCTAGTGCCTGAGCTTGCGCTCGAGGCGCCGCTTGAGCACTATGAACATCGATCCGAGCACGGGCAACGAGGCGATCCTGACTAGGTGGTCGTCCATGCCGCCCTTGCTCGTGTGCAAGAAGGCCGCAAATGTGCGCTCGACCGCCGCCGCGGCCCGTGCCGCGTAGTCGCCCTGCGGGTCCACCATCCCCAAGTCTCCGAACAGGGCGTAGTATGCGGCGGATGCGGCAAACACGCCTCCCACCCAGGCAGACACCCTGCCAAAGCTCTCGCCGTACCTGCACAACACGTTGTAGCCGCTGGTGAGCGAAAGGTACCTGCGCCACCTAGGGCGCAGGGCCACCCCGCCCCCGGCGTCCGTCCTGTAGCAGCGCCGCATGTCCATCTCCCTCACGTAGAGCCGTCCCGCCTCCTCGTACATGAGCCAGTACTCGTAGCACTCCCGGAGGCTTCGGTAGACCGCCAGTATGTCTGAAAGCGACAACGATGACGGATCGTCGGCAAGTCGGCGCTCGTCGAGTATGGCGTACGGGTCGCCGTCGGCATTCCACACCGTGTCCGAGCGGAACCTGATCCGGGTCATGTTCGTGGTGAGGAACGAGACGTTCGAGAGCGATCGCCCAAAACGGACCCGCTCCTCCTTGTCGAACCGCGTGTGCCTAAATCTGGCCGGCCCCTTGAAGACGGTGCCCCCTATTCCATCCTCGAACACGACCTCGCCGCCGAATGATACCCCGTCGAACGCAGCATCGCCAAGACTGCTGTCGGCAAGGTCGGCCGCTCCGCCGAACTCGCAGCCGCTGACCTCTAGGCTCCCCAACTTCGCGTATCGGAGCATCGCGCTTCCGATCTCGCAGTCCGCAATGCTTGCCGACGGGGCGAATGCGAGCGCCGCATCGCAGGACTCGAAGGCGCACCGCTCGAGCTCGACGGCCGCCTCACCGTCCACGTCATCATGATCGTCGAGCCGCCCGCCGTTTTCGCCGCTCCCAAAGCCCGTCTTTCGGAGGGACAGGACGCCGGCCTTTACAGCCACCATCGAGAGCCGCCCCGAGAATTTGGCTTCGGTAAAGACGACCGCCCCGCACGCCACGCCGTTAAACACCATGTCGCCTGTGAACCTTGCATCGGCAAAGTAGACGGGGCGCCTCGTGTCGATGTCCCTGACGGTGACGGATGGTATCCGACATCCGACGAACAGGATGGGATCGCTCCCGTCTGCGGCGAACTCGGTTCGCAGCTCGTCAAGGAAGGCGGCCCTTGCCTCGTCGTCATACTCGCCGCCGGCGGCGTGTAGGATGCAGCTGCTTTTGCCGCGCCAGCGCGGCCTTGGGCAGTGGTACTCGCGGTCGACTCCGGTCCAAGCGTCGGTGTACGTGTGAGAGTATGTGCATGTCCGCATCCGGCCCACGCCGGGCGGGCCGGCGGGCCGCTGTTAAGGGTTGCCTAGGCGCGATCGCGCGCGACCGGCGGGCGCCGGCCAGGCGACGCGACCCAGGTCGCCAAAGAGGCTCGAGTGTACGCGCACGGCCTGCGGCCGGCGCGGAAGGGTCAAATATTCCACCCTTCCCACGCCCGCCGGCAGGAGGACGGCAGGATGAAGGATGCACAGCGGGCGCTGGATCGGTACGAGCTTGCCGCCGTCCTCAACGACATTGGAAACTTCGACATGACCAGCTTCAAGGGGCGCCTGACCCTCCAGAAGACCGTCTACCTCCTCCAGTCGTTCGGGCTCGACCTGGGCTACGAGTTCACGTGGCACCTGCACGGCACGTACTGCATCGCGCTTGCCCGCGACGGCCTTGCCATCGAAGAGATCGCGCCAGGCATGCCCAAGATACCCATAGAGCTGGAGGGCGACGGCATGCAGTGCCGCTACGCCGAGTTCAAGGAGTTCCTTGACGACAAAAAGCACGATCCTGCAATGCTCGAGATCGGCTCGTCGATATGCTACCTGGCCGGCATCGGGATGGAAAAGGGCGAAATCCTCAGGCTCGTCGAGGACAAGAAGCCTAGGTTCAGCGGAGAGCAGTGCAGGCGGGCATGGAACGACCTAGAAAGGTATGGCGTGGTGGGTGGCCGGCACGGATAGGAAGAGGACGGCCGACGAGAGGATCGGCGAGGACATGGCGGAGTATGCCGCCGACACGGAAAAAATGCCCGAGATGCTCAAGCGCATTCGGGAGTTCGGCCCACGTCGCGAGGACGGGCTTGCGTGGCCTCGGCAAGCAGTGGCCCTGCGGCTGGCGCCCGGCACCAGGACGCGCGTGAGGCGGTTCAGGCCAGGCCGCCGCGCCCGCGCCGTGAACGCGGCGCTGGGATCGGCCATATTCGCAGCCATGTCGGTCGGCTCGCTGGCCATCCTGGGATACCCGTACGGCTACATCTTTGCCGCCGGCACCGCGGCCCTTGCCGTTATACTGCCGGTGTGGGAACTGCGCGGCAATGTTTGATGTCAGGGCCGCCATGTCCGATCCCTGCCAGGTGTGCCGCGCAATAGTGCTGGTTTTAGTCGTCGCATCCATGGCGCAGCCCCTCCAGCTGGAGGGCGCCGACTTTTTCCACCTCCGCGCCCAGTTCGGGAGCGTTCCCCCTGCGGCAGACATTGTGATCATAATGGCGCTTGCGCTGGCGACATGGGTGGTGTGCGAGCGGGTCGTAGCAGGCAGGCTGCTCGGCGGGTGCAACGGGGACGGGGGGGGCGGCGCAAGGTCGGGCGCGCCCCTAGACGGCCACCGGCGACCTACGGGAGGCAATGGATGCCGTCGGGGCGGCGTAAAGTGCAGGCGGCGCATGCGCGTCTGGCAGGATCGCCCGAACTAGGCAACGGATGCAGCCAGGGCGGCGCATGGTACAGGGGCGGTGACGGCGGGCGCGCTGGCACGGCTTTTGCGCGCTGGCGGGCCGCGGCCCCGCGCCACCCGCCAGATCTCAGCCGCCCTGTCGCGCCAGGCGGGCCGCATGCGGCAAAAACCGGGGCGCGGCCGGCCCGCATGCCGACATTTGGCCGTCTCTTTCCCAGCCGCGACCAAAATCGCCGCCTATCCGGCCGCCGCCAAGATTTGCCCCCGCATACTCTCATCGCCTAACCCGCCTACTGCGCTCAGCGAGCAGAGGTTCTACAACATTGCATGCTACGCGTACGGGGCCGACCCGGGGTACAACGGCGACCGGCTCGGCTTCGACTGCCTCCCATGCGGCAGGGCAGTGACGTGCCAGTACGAGTGCGAGCGGATGTCGTCTAGCTGTGACCGGCTCTTGGAAGGGTGCCTGGTCGAGTAGGGGCGGCGCCTGCGCAGGGAATGCCGCCTTTGCGGCGGCGCGCGCGGCGCACCCTACGAGGCACCTACGTGCGGAGGCAGGCGGAGCCCTGCCGCAACTGAGCCCTGCGCAATCGCCACAGCCATCGAAAGAGGGCGCTGCGGGGGGTCGGCATCGGATCACAGGCCGCGGATCCGCCGCCCCGGCCGGCTCCGCCCGCGCATCCAGCGCAGGGTCGCCGCGGCCGCCCCGGCCGGCGCGCCGACGTACATCCCCATTGCGAGCAGTACGGCGGCAACGCCGTGCGCCGCGACGGACGCCTCCGAGTTTGGATCGGCAAGCGCGGCGACCGAGAGCGCGTGCAGCATCGGCGCGATCAGCACCGCCGCGGCCTGCCGGAACGCGGGATGCTCGCGCTCAAGGTCGGACACGTAGGGCGAGAAGGAATAGTACGCGGCCGAGAATGCCGACATGAACGCCGAGCCCGATCCCGTCGCGAGCAGCGTCCCGTCCCTGTACTCGCGCAGCGCCTGCACCTGCGGGGCAAGCTCGGTCCCGTGCGCGGCCGTTGCGATCAGGCAGCCCGAGTCGTCCGCGGACGGCGGCTCTGGCGGCTGCGGCACGGAGACGATCCCGGCGACCTCGACGGCATAGGTGTTGCTCCTGGACTTGCGCAGGCCCGGCTCGCCCTCGAACACGGCGTAAAAGTCCCAAGAGCCGCCGGACGGCCGCCGCTCCGCCGTCCATTCGGCGTAGAACTCGCCGTCGATGTCGGTCGTCAGGATCGCGATCGTCTCGTCGGACCCGAGGTCGACGTCGTCCTTTACGTATATCGTGGCGCCCTGGACGGGAGACCCTGCGTCGTCGTATAGCCAGCCGCTGAACCGCACCGCGTCGCCCACGCCCGCGGCGACGGGGAGCGGGTTCAGGTCGAGGCGGGTCCCCTGCGCGGCGTCCCCGTCGACGTCCATGCGGTAGGTCTCGCTTCTGGACCTGTCCAGGCCCGGCTCGCCCTCGAACACGGCGTAAAAGTCCCAAGAGCCGCCGGACGGCCGCCGCTCCGCCGTCCATTCGGCGTAGAACTCGCCGTCGATGTCGGTCGTCAGTATCGCGATCGTCTCGTCTGAGCCGAGGCCGACGTCGTCCTTTACGTACACGGTGGCGCCCTCCAAGAAAAACCCGTCGCCGTCGTGCAGCCAGCCGTAGAATACGACCGTGCTGCCCGGGGCGACGCTGGAAGGCAGCGGCTCGAGGTGGAGGTGCGTGTCCAGAGACTGCGCGTGCGCAGGGGGCGCCGCAACCGCGGCGGCAGACGCGGCGATCGCAACCGCAAGCAACGGCAGGGCTGGCCTCACGGGGCGCGGCACGGGAGGGGCTCTTAAGACGGTTTTGAGCGAGCGCCCGACGTCAAGGACTAGGAGGGTCACTCGCCGTCGTCGTCCGACCGGGTCAGTAGCTCCAAGGCAAGCCCCGCGGCCAGCCCCACAAAGGCACCGAGGGCAAGGCTGCCGACCCAGGAATAGTCTGGCTTTTCTCCATCCTTCCCCTCAGGTCCCTGAGCTTGTCGTACTCGGTCTTTGGGATGCGAAGGCTGACGTACTTTGGCTCGTCGTCCTCTTCGCCGCTGCCACGAGGGCGGCGCGGCCGCCCTAGTCGGGCATCTCCATCGCGCGGAGAAGCTTGAGGGCCGGAGACCACCCCGCCGCGGCGAACCTGTCCAGGACGGAGAGGCACCTGCGCCTGTCGCCCTCCCCCGGCAAGGTCCGGAGCAGCCCGTTGAGTGCCTCGACGGAGTCCGTCATGACGTGTGGTAGGTGCGGCGACTCGGGCAGAGCCGCGACCCGCTCCAAGTGTCCCAGCGCCTGCTCCAGCATCCGATGCCAGTGGTCCCTCAGGAAGGCCGTCAGTATTTCCAGCGTCTCGCGGTCTCCCTCGCGATCGCTGCGCGTAAGGGGCGTGTGAGACCTAAAGTCGTACCCCGGACGGCGATGCCGTCGCGGCGCAGGCGCGGCGCCGTGCCACCTGTGGCGCATGGCGGAGGAGTAGGAACACTGGACGGACGGCGCGCGCCAGCCCCAAGTCCGATCCACAGGATCAAAAAACTTGCGTGCTGGCAGGGTGCTAGCCGTGCAGTCAGCACTGGAGCGTCCCGGCCCGCCTCTTTGCGTTGTTTTCCCACTGGAGTGGGCGCAGGTTGGGCAGATCCTCTCCACCCCCCTTCGATGCAGGGCAGATGTGATCTACGTTCCAGCCATTCTGCGTCTGCCGGCCGTACTCGGCCCACTTCATGACCGCACCGCATGCGTCGTGGCGCCAAACGTCGGCACTGTAGCCAGGAATCGGCCTGCCCTTTTCCCAGATCCTCCGCAGTTTTTCTGCCGCGTATCCCATGCCGCTGGCGGGCTGAGCGGGTAGTTATAACGGTTTTGCGGCATCTGCAGCCGCGTCAGGATCAGTCGACCGGCTGTTTGAATAGCCAACATGTGCATGGCCGACGTACGGCTGCACATCTCATGGAAACTTGGCGGCAACCCGGCCAGCGGACGGCCGCCGAACCACCCGCCCACGCCTAGGCGTCAGACGGCGGCATACCCGCACCCGCACCCGCACGTTCCAAAGTCGGCATAGCGGCTGTAACCATGCCAAAAACCTTTGTGGTGCCTCCCGCGCGCATCGTACGTTTGGCTCCAGGTTGTGGCGGATTCGGACTGTCTAGGCAGTCGCCCACGGTTCACCGTTGCAAAGACAGCATGGCATTGCCAGGGCACCGAGGCGGACGTATGGCTGGCGCAGTACTGTTCAGACGGGCTCGGAGCCGCGCCGCCGCCCGGTCGTACGGCCACTCGCACCCAGCACACGATCCCGCATCATGTCATTCCCGACTCGGGAGATGCCTTGCTAGTGACCGCGATGGTGACAGACTGCTTTGTCTCTATGAGCGGATCCCCCAAGTGGTTGACAATGTCGTCATAGTAGATTACGTCGGTCAGTATCGTCCGTATGCGCAGCAAGTTGTCGTGACTGTCTTGGACTATGTACTCGTTCCACGGCTCATCGGTCTGCTCTTTGACGATGTAGTCTACAAGCCCCGTTTTTTTAGCAGAGTGGATTTGCTGGCGGTCGGGCGGAGTGGGCCGCTTTTTCGGATTTTTGTTTACAAATGCGACTATATCAGTAGTGCCGACAATGTAACGGTTGTCGTCGGTGATTACAACGTCTGGCGGAAGCTTGTCGGTGACTGCGCTCAGGATGTTTACAGGTATGCTCGCGATGTTCAAGACCCCCTGAACGACAGGGTGGTCAATGTAGTACCGGTTGAACTCGAACGACTTTGTTCTGTACAGCAGAGATGGAAACTCCCACAACTCGGGGGATGGAATGTAGGACATGATCCTAGGCGAGCCGGGCGGTGACGCGGCGGCTTCTTTGTATGACCATGATGGCCGGAGTCCGCATCTCCGACGGGGTAGAGGACACGGTCTTTTCGGCGCTCAGATCGCCCCGTGTGACTGGGGATGCGCGAGAGCCGCTCAAGACGTACGTTTCCGCAGCGTTGTCAAGCGGGTACGACACCAGTGTGCGATCTAGTACCTCAAGCGCTCGGTCCTTGTCGCTACGCCCCTTCTCCGTCAACAGGCCATAGCCGCACATCTCGCATGCCATGCCGTCAAAGGCTCCTAGCTTGGTGCCGTCGTGGTAGACCGGAACCAAGCACGGCCCAAGAGGGTAGCGGCAATTGGGGCAACCAAGCTTGCCCGGTGCCAGCTCTATCGGCTTCCTCTTCATTGGCGCGGCGTCTTTTTAGTCCTATATAAACACAACTCGCGGCAGGGCCGGATCTGGGGCTGTGGGGGCCTGGCGCCCCCACGCCTGAGCCGCCTTGGCCCGAGCCCGCCGGGGCGGTTTGCGCCGCCACAAGACCAGACCGGGGGCATGTTGCTAGCAACGGCCAGCAACCGAGCGACGCGTGCAAGATGCCCACTAGTCGGGCGACGGGGGCTGACGACGGCAAGGCGGCAAGGGGGGCAAGGCAGCGGCGGCACGCGGGCAAGGCAGCGGCGGCAGCCACTCCGACCCCGCAGGGTAGCAGCGGTCGCTCTGGCAACCGGAGCGCGGCGTACAGCCCCGCCGCCAGCAGGATGACCGCAACGCCGTGCGCCACGACGGACGCCTCCGAGCCCGGGTCGGCAAGGGCCGCGGCCCAGAGCGCATGCCGCGGCCTGTACTCTTCCGCAGCTGCCGCCCCCCAGCGCGCGCCCAAGCCTGCGAGGCTACGCGCATCATTCGATCCGTGCACCGCGATTCGCCCCGCCCCGCACCCGCTGATTCTCATCACGCATGCCGCGGGCGGGCGCCGCATTGGATCGAGTTTCACGGAGGGGGGAGGATGCCGCGCATTTGTCTGTCCCCGGGATGCAGGCCTGCAAATCCCCTCGTGTCGCATCCGCACCTTGCAAAGTCCTCCTTGTCGAGCACCACGACATGGCTGCACACCGTGTCCCTCCTGCCGTCGTACCCAGCCCCGATGTTCCTTGCGTGGCAGTATGCCAGCTTGCCTCCGGCTAGCTCCACGAGGGAATCTGACTCTTCGAAGTCGTCAGGCTTGATTTCGAGGGGACGAAAGTGGCATCTAGGTGCAGATGCAATCTCTTCGGCAATGCCGCGGCTTTTCGCCACGTCCTGGCACCCCTTTTTCCCCGCATGTTGCCCGTCGTGTGGGCTAGCTGTTCCGCCTTCATAAATTTCACCTTGTGGATACAAGCCATGTGATGAGCCTTTCGTATTCCTCGATCGAGTATTCGAGGGGAATCACCAGGTAGTCGCCAGGATCGGCAGGCTCGTCATCCTCGGCTGCCTCGGCATCATCATCCTTGCTTTCCTCGTCATCTTCGTACTCTTCGCCGTCGCCATCTTCGTACTCTTCGTCATCATCATCGGGCCGCTCTTCCGTCGTCTTTGCAAACACCTTGAAGAAGGAGCGCGGGCCCGAGTGGGACACACGAAGGCACGACATCAAGTCTGGGTACTTGCCGGCAAGGTCCTTGGCCGACCTTTGCGCGTCCTGCTCGGGGAGGGCGTCTGTCTTGGTAAATACGATCGCCAGGGGATCAGTAAAGCGATTCGTCGAGTCGATACGGTCGATTCTCTCCTTGATTTTGCGAATCATTTTTATGGCGTTTACGGCCTTTGGCTTGTCCGTGTCCCAATCGCCGATCCCCTCGCAGTCGATCATCAAGACGTACTTTGTCGCGTGGACAAGGTACGCCCCGTTGCTATTTAGCATCTCCGCCACCTGCCCGTCAATGTCGTCGTCATCGTCGGCGGACTCGGAGAGGTGCCCCGAGCAGTCCTCGCCCGGCATGTCGCGCAGGACCATCTCCAGCGTTGCCGACATGCCCTTCATGCGGTGTATGTTGATCCTCAGGCTCGGATAGTCGTTCTTCACGGTCGGCGGCGGGAACGATCCCCGCTTCATGCGCCGGATCGTCTCGTTTATCTCGTCGTGGCCCGAGACCGTCTGGGCATCCCACCTGCCCCTGCTGCGCGGCACCCACCGGGTCGAGAGCGTATGCGTGACAAGCGCGGCGACCACCGTCTTGCCCGCGCCTACATCGCCCACGAATGCGATCGTGTCCCTGCCGTCGTACTCCTGAAGGGTCTCGCGTATGAGACTGTCGACGCTGGATGCCCGCCGCACGGCTCCGGCCACCGCACCGAGTAGGCGCAGGGTCTCGCGTATGAGACTGTCGACGCTGGATGCGCCGTGCTCGGCTCCCTCCGCATGCTGTTCTGGCGTCGACACGGCAGTGGGGTCCAAAATTGGCATATAATCTGTAGCATGGCCGCGGGTGCGGGATCCGTGCATCGCCCGCATGCCGGCGCCCGTCGCGGGGCGGCGGCCCGCGGCAAGAGAAGCCCCGAAGTCGGCCCGCGGCCATGGTGCGGTGGGCCTGCGCGCGGCAGCGTCGGTTTGCATGCCGCGCCGCCGATCCTTCGGAGTATGACGTAGGCGGGGATGCATCCCGCCGGCCCGCCAAGCCGCCTTCGTGCAACACCGAAGGATACCTCGACGTGATCGCATGGATTATAAAAACGGGCAACAGGTCGACGGACGTTGACAAAAAAGGCCATCCACTGCGACCACTTTGCGTTCGGATCGGCCCCGGCAGGCGGCAACAAGCCGTACGCGTACGGGATCGTCGCGAGGTCACCCGGCGTCGACGATCGCGTACTGCGCCTGCTCGATGGCCGCCTGTACCCTGTAGGGGTCGACCAGAGCAAGTTTGTCAGGTCGCTCTCGCTGCTTGTGCTCGACGAGGTGGTCGCGCTTACGCAGGCCAGGAACGCCGGCCACGACGGCGAGGGGCGGCCCAACTCGATATACAGCCACACCGTCCTGATCGACAGGCGCGACTTTGAGGCGATACGGTGCGACACGAGGGCGGTCACCATGCAGTGCCCGCAGGCGGAGCAGTCTGGCGACCTGCGGCCCCTCGAGATAAAGCCGCTCGACCTCGGCATGGACTTTGACAGCGCCCGGCGCCTCGGACTGGTAGGCCTGCGCCCGTTCCTAGAGGCCATGTTCTCCGGGCATAATGTGGCCATCAGGAATGCGGGCGGCGGAGCCCTGCTGCAGGGACTCCTCTCGCTGCTCCCAGACCCGCTTCGCATCGTGCCGTTCACCTCGCTGCTCCCGGACACGCCGCGCCGGCACCCCTACAGGCTGGTGCAGACGGACGCCCCGCGCCCGATGTTCGGCAGCCACACCGTCATCAATATGGCCGGCATGTCCACCGCTACGCCCGCATCGACGATGCTGGCAAAGTGCGCCGGGCGCCTAGTGCGCATGATAGCGGACAGGGACGAAGAGGGCATAGAGTCGCTCTACGGCGACATCGGGGCCCTCTCGGGGCTAGACTACAAGGAGCGCCTCTGCGCCGCCGCAGGGGCAAGGATGTACAGCGAGGGGATGCTACGGTCGCCGGCATGGGCCGGCAGCATGGCCCGCATGCTCGACGCGGCTCCGGCAGGCCGCGCCGCGCCCTGCTTTGGGCGACTAGTGCGCTTTTTGTCGGACGGCGACCGCGCACGGTACTCGCAGAGGTACGGCGCGCCCTCCGGACCATGAAGCATGCCGGCCGCGCGCTCGACGCGGCAGCGTTTGAAGAGGTGCTCGGCGAGTGCGACGGCGAGCGGTGGGCAGACGCCAAGGGCCTCGTCGAGGCGCTGGTCGAAGAGAGGCCCGACGAGATGCAAGAGAATGGGAGTCAAATCCTGTCGCATGCGGCATCCCACAGAGCCGCCCAGGAAGTGGTGGACGCGTTTGCCGCATCGCACCAGCTGCGCCCTCTGATACTCGACGCGCTGAGCAGGATGCACTCCGACGATGCTTGGCAGTGCAGGGGCCTCTTCCCATGGCCTCCAAGTCGCTGCTTGCCGCCGACTCTGCGCACCTGAGGAGGCTCTTCGCAGCAGACGCGTGCGATCTGGGGTCGGACAGCGGCGCCCGCCGGTTCTGCCGCGCCGCATCCCTGGCGCTCTCGGACATCTCGATGGGATCGGACGTCGCGGCGCTGACGGATGCGGCCGAGGCGCTGCACGACAGGGTCGCGTCCGAGGCATCCCGCGCCGACGGCTCCTACGAGGAGCGGTTCCGCCACCTGCGCGTCGCGCTGGCCGGCGCCCACGACGCCCTGATCCGCAAGGTGTACGGCGCGCTGTTCCGCGGTGTGGCAGGAGGCGAGCCGGCGATCCAGAGGGCAGAGTCGACGGCAAGGAGTATTGCGGTCACCATCGACCGCATGCGCGCCCCCAGGTTCATGTCCATTCTGCCGTCCTTCCGGTGAACCGCACGGCCGGTATGGCTCGCGCCAGGACTGCAGGCGGAGATTGGCCGCCAGGCGCGGCACGGCGCTGAACGCATGGCGGCCGTGGCGCATATCCCGGTGCGCGGGCTACGCTCGGGGGCGATTTCGTCGCCGCCGCGCCCTGCCGGTACGCAGGAATGCACGACGCTGCACCGGCGGGGCCCGAGTGGCCCTGTCCGGCGTGACGGCACAAGCTCAAGCTGGGAGGGACCGGCTCGGGATGCGGCCCTATGCGATCCGTGCTGTGACGCTGCTGGTTTTTTGCAGGATCGTGACGGCGGGTGGCTGCAGGTCCGTAGGAGTCGAACACATGGTCTTTTCGACGCTCAAGTCGCCCCGCGTGACGGGGGATGCGCGGGGGCTGCTCGCGGCGTACTTTTCCACGACCATGGCTGGAGGATACGGCAACGGGATGTGATCGGGCGCCTCAAGCGCCCGCTCCCGGTCGCCGCGCCCCTTCTCCGTCAGCAAGCCATAGCCGCACATCTCGCAGGCCATGCCGTCAAAGGCGCCGAGCTTGACGCCGTCGTGGTACACGGGAACCAGGCGCGGCTCGAGCGGGTACCGGCACTCGGGGCAGCCGAGCGTGCCCGGCTCCAACTCTATCGGATCCCTCTTCATTGCCGCGGTGGATTTTTAGCCCCGTATAAGCATAGCTTGCGGCACTGTGCGAGGGCGCGGCATGCAAAGGCCCGGCTGGATCGGGGCCCTGCCGCAGGTTGTATCGGCGGCTCTGTCCGTTCGGCCCGGCCCGCGCCGCTCGCGGCGGAAGATGGTGAAAGAGGGGGGCCTAGGAGGGGGCAAGGGCGCGCCCGCAAGAGTGCGAGCAGACGCCGTCGAGATCTGGCCGGCTCTTGCCGGGTACCGCATCGAGCAACGGAGTTGGCGGAGAGGGGGCGCCACACTGCCCCGTCCAAGGCCAGACGGTGGCAAGGCAGGGCGCTTGTCACCTGCGCGGCCTGCCCCGCCTCGGCCGGAGCGCGACCCGCCGGGCCATCCCGCCGCGCCCGCGGGCGCCCTGCGCACCCCCCCCCCCCTGCGGCACTCGCGCGGGCCATCGCCGCCGGCCTGCGCATGCGCGCCGGCAGACGGTCGCGCCTTCTTCAAATTCGGCGATGCGCGCCACGAACCGCGCGCACTGCGAACTGCGAGCCGGGCGCCAGAGGGGCCGCAGGGCGGCCGCACACTGCGCGCCGGGCGGCGTCCTACGCGCCCGCAGCCGCGTTTCTGCGCCCGCCGATCTGCCGCTCAACGTGCGCCGATCCAACGGGATGCGCCCGCAGGGCCGCGCGGCGGCCCGATCTCGCCACGCCTTGGGCGCCGATGCCGCCGTGCGGCAAGCTGCCCCGCGCCGCCCCAGAGGCCCGAACATGCGCCGTGCGGCATCAGGGCTCTGGCGTGCCTTGCAAAGGATCTTGGGCCTGCCAAGCCCTTATATGCGCCCAAAGTGCGCCGGCATGCATGGGCAGATGGGAAATGCGCTGGGAGACCCGGCATGCAAACGCCGTCAAGGACTACGAACGAAAGGAGGAAGAGGGCAGGGTGCAGATGGTCGACTTGACGCAGAGGCTTGACGCCGCGGCCGGATCACGGCCCCAAGCGGAAGCCTCTTGAAGGCAAGAAGTCAGTCGACGGGCTCGATGCCGACGAAGAGCGGTATTTTTATCAACGCGAACCGCACGGGGCGCAGGACGGGCCCGCCCATCTGCGGCAGGCGGCAGCGTGCCGGCAAGCCATCCTGTGCGGAGGGCATCGCCATCCTGCTCCCTGCATCGACGGCGGCTTCGCCCTTGCAATGCATGTCGAGTCGACTCCGAGCGCCGGCGATCTTGACCGAGCGGCGAGCTGCGCGGCATCCCGGACTTCAGAGATTCCCCCGCAGAGGCTCGCAGCCCCGGCGCGCTCGGGCCGGCCGGCCGGACGGCCGACCAGGCACGCCCGGCGCGCACTCTGCACGCAGGGGCGATCTGGACAGGGCGCAGTGCGATCGCATGCTCCCATGCCGACATCCCGCCGCCGTGGCCGGCGCGCGGATCGCCCACGCGCCTGCGGCCGCGTCGAAAGTCATATATCACAGGGGCTGGGCGGCAATGCCAGAGTACGCAATGGACAGTCCCACCTTGGCGGAGATTTCGGACAGGGTCCCGGCGCTGGTAAAGGCCGGCATAAGGGGCCTGACCGACGACGAGAGGCTGGGCCTGGTGATAGCGCTCGCAGAGGGCGGGAGGATGACATTCTCCGAGATAAAGGCAAAGTACGGCCTCGACCCCAGCACGCTGGGCGGCCACCTGAGCGCGCTGCAGAGCGGAAACCTTGTGCGCAGCTACTACGAGAAGGGTTCGGAGGCGCATACTCGTACTACGAGGCGACCGAGCTGCCCGAGGCCGTCATAGGCGCGCTGCTCGCGTCCGTGTACGGGGCCGAGGCCGGCGAAGGGAGGCCTCCGCACCCCGGCGGTGGCTACCCGCGGGCGCTACTGGGTATGGAGGAGGGCGGCCCGAGCCGGCAGACACAAGTCGCCGCCGGGCTGCATGGTAAGAGCCACATGCAGGCTGCGGCGCGCCCGCCCCCGATCTCCATCCCTAACAACGACACGGGTGGAGAGGCGCAATTCCCAGGCCTCGTGTACAGGGTCTGAAGCAGGGAGGCGGCGGAGCCATGGCGGCCGCGTGTGCGGCGCCCCTCTTGCGTGCGAGGTGCACGGCAAGCAACAACAGGACGGACAGGGCAGGCAGGGACAAAGCAAAAAAATAAGTAAAAGGACGAAGTTAACCGACATTCGAATGAAGGCGTCCACTGGGAAAGCGGCGCCTTCGAGATGGCTCGCCACTGCGCGCATATAGGCACATCTCGCGGACGGGGCAGATCCTAGGCGCGGCCACCCGCCCCGCCCCCCGCCCCGCCCCGCACAGCCCCCCCCCCCACGCGGCGCAGCGGGGCGGGATGTCGGAGGGTTGCAAGCCGCGGCGCGGCCGCTCCGGCGGGGCCTCGTCATACCCGCCTCACATCGTCGCATCCGATGGCGGCATCGCCGACGGGGCGCCTGCACCGCGGCGCCGTCGGCTTCCCGCTGCGCACCGGGCTCGCGCCCCGGCCGGCTGACGCGCCGCGTAGGCCGAGCGCGCACGGCATGCGGGCTAGGCCAGGCCACCGCCCTTATAGCACGCCCCAGCGGCCTTGGCTGCGTGGAGTGTGTCGGGATCGAGGAGTTTGACGGGCCAACGCGCGAGCAGGCGGACGGACTCGCAGGCCAGCCCAATGGGCGCCCGCTACGCGAATGCCCGTCCCCGGACGAGCCTAGAAAGGCGGCAGGGCCAAGCCATGGCGAGTGCGAACACTGCAGTCTCGGCAGGCTGTACCCCTCGCCCATGGCCTGGCCCCGCGGCGCGCCACGGGGCGGGGCTGCAGGGCGCACCGGCCTGCCCGCCGGCAGGCGGCAGGCGCATGCGGGCGCAGCCGAGGAGATGGGCGGTATGATAGCCCCTGGCAGGATGCAGGGACGTCTGATGCCCTGCACGTCCAGGACGCGCAGTCACCCCCGCATGCGCGACATCTGCACACCCGCCGAGTTTGGGCAGGCCGCCGGAGAAACAGCACGGTGCACCCTGCGGACTACCCGGCCGACCGGGGCGCCTCGAACGATCCCGCCCGGGGCGCCGACAGGCAGATCAGGGCACAGGCGGGTGCGAAGAGTCCGGGATGCCGGCAGATGGCATTGCCGGCGGCGCGGGCTGCCCGACCGCCCATATCTTCGAAATTCGGGAAAAAATTGTGGGAGTGGATCGCCCGTGCGTGGCCGCCATGCCGCTCCCCGCCCCGATGCTGGACGCGGCCCGGACGGTTCAGATCGCGCTGTGCCGCCTCTGCATTCGTACGGGAGGAAAGCGCCGCCGCCGATCTCGGTCTCGGGCCAGAGCCGGCCCCGCCCTGCGGAGGTGTTCCCGCCGCCGGATTTGTGCATGGACGAGAGGGCGGCGGACGCTGGAGGCAGGACCCTTGCATAGCCTGGCGCCTCCGCCCCGGAAGGCCGCGGCAGGCGGCCCCGAGGGCGGGCTGTCCATCGATCCCGCTCTGGCGGCAAAGGCGCGCGCTGACAGCGCGTACGGCGGGTTCGTCGATGCGATAGCGTCGGCCTGCGCGTCGCCAGAGGCCGAGTCCCTGGAAATGGCAAGCTGTCGCCTTTTCGAAAAGAGGGACATCGAGCGCTACTCTTGGCTAAAGATGATACTGCACGTGGATTTTGTGGGCGGCGACTTTGGCAACAAGAGGGGGCGCCGAATAGCCCTGAGGCGGATCCTGGACGAGCGCATCAGCGCGGCCGAGCGCGAGTCGGACGACCCAGAGCGCACCGGCGAGATAGACGGGCGGTTCTTCATAACGGTGAAGTGGTAGCAGGTAGTCCAGGCCCGAAGACTCCCCGACCTCGCGGCAAGCATTCGCGGCGGGCAGGGCACCCAGGGCCGCGCCGGCGCGCGGGCCGCGCCCGGACGCCGCTGCCACGCTGTGCAGCCGGCGGCAAGATCCCCGCAGGGGCGCTTCGGCGGAACGCCACACGGGAACGGCTACGTTTGCGGGTGCGCCGCGCGCCCTGTCAGCAGGGCAGGACGCCGCGGCCGGCCGCCGCGGTGCGGCCAGCCCGCGCCCTCGTACCCGCACCCGGAACGGGAGATCTTGCAGGCGCCGCCTGCCGGGTCGAGCCGGTAGGCGCGGCTGTCCAGGCCGGCGCGGCCGCCCGCCCAGTGTGTTCTGCCATTGGCTCCAGCGGCCCCGCCCCCTGCAGGCAGTGCCAGCCGCGATCGGCCTGGACGCACGGCTTGCACGGGGCGGGTGGGCGCCGGTTCCCTGACTCGCACCTCCAGGCGGCACCGCCTGGCATCGCAAGCGACCGGCTTGTCGCCCTTGTCGATCGCCGAGGCTCCAGGCCCCGCACCGCCTCTGTTTCCGCGGGGCGTCGGGACGAGAACGCGGGCGGGATGATCGTCTTTGCCGTATGTGCATGAACGGCATCAGTGCGGCCCACGGGGGGCGTTGCGGCAAGGGCGGCGCTCGAGTGCCCCGGCCCTCCGTGCGCCGATCTATGACCGTCGGCGCGGTCGAGACTGCGCGCGGCGCAAGGCGGCGCAACGCGGCAGAGGTTGCGGCGCATGGGCGCCACGGCCACGCGTGCGGGGCGGACAGCCTGATGCGGGTTGCAGCAGTATGCCCCCTCTGCAGGCGATCAGTTCGCAGCACCAGGCCGTCAAAACACAGGGGTTATATTGGGCGGCTAGGCGCCCGCCCCCGTGGGGGTGTCGCCTCTCCAGGCGGCATCACCGAGCGTCTTAAGTAACTAATTTGTTGCTTTTTTTGTCTTCTAGGCTCCAAGCCGTGCCCGCCCCTGCGCCCGCAGGGTGCGGGATATCCGCGCCAGCCGCAGCCCGGACGTGTCCCATGTGGGCAAGGTGTCGTTGACGGGGACGGAACAGGCCCTCGCCAAGCTTGAAGATCGTCGGCGATTCCGACGATCCCGGCTCCCTGCAAGCGGCAGCGCGCGAGTCGGGCCGCCCCATGGCCGCGTGGAGGTGAACCTGGCGTAGCAGGGCTTCGCCCGGCGATCCCGCCGCGGCCCCCTCCTTTCTCCATCCCCGCCGGCGCCGCGGCCCCCCCCCCCTCGCCGCTACTGCTTGGAGGCGTGCGATCGGCCGGCATCGGGCCCGACCGCCCCGGCCGCAGCTTCCGCGCATGCCGGCAGGTTTCCCCTTCCATCCTGCATCCGCAAGCCTGCGGCGGCATGCGAGCGCGGCAGGCGGAATGCCTCGCCCGCCGCGTCCCGGCGGGCGCAGGCGTCCGCAGGGAGCGCAGGCCATGCGCGCCCCTTCCCCGCCAAGCCGCAGCGCACGCCATGCGCCTTTTCGCCGCCCGGCGCCTCGCCGGGCCCGCCCCATTCCAGCCGCCTCCCCTCATCCTTTGGGGTCGTCCCCCAGGATCAGCGGCATGACTGCGGTGTAGCACTGCACCTTGTCGCACACTAGCGACGGCACCCCGGCGGTGAATTTTATGCACCCGGCATTGTCCAGCACGACCGTGTCGCCGCACACGGCGCACTTCATCTCGCCGTTCCTAAAGGCCTCGGCCTTTCCGAGCCTGCCAAGGGCGGCCTCCAGGTCCGCGACATGTATCGCCTTGATCTCCTTGAGGACTGGCACCGGGCTGGATCGCCTAGCGGGGCGCTATAACGCTTCCCGTGCCGGTACGGCCGCGCGCCGTGGGAGTGGGACTGCGGGACGCGCGCCCCTTCCCCAAGGCCCAGAACAGGCGGGTGCATCGTGGTATCCGCCGCCCCGCGCTGCCGGCCTCGCATTTCCGGGACCCGCCGGCCGGCCCGATGCCGCCGCTAGCCCCTAGGAAGCCTCTTGACATGCCACCTGCCGAGCCGCTTGACGGCGACATGGTGCGGAATACGGTTCTCGACGATCATCCCCGCCGCGGCCCCGACCGCCGCGCCGACCAGCGTTCCGGCGAGCACCGCGAACGCGCCGCGCCTGCCGACGCTCCTAGCCCCGGCGCCGCCGGCCGCGCGCGGCGCGCCGCCGGCCGCCCTGCCGATCCCCCTCGCCGCGCCGCTCCACGTCGAACCCGCCGGCCTCCAAGAAGCCGAGTATGTGCCGCACGGACAGGACGTCGTCGCGGTTGTACTCTAGGACGGACGGATCGATCGGGGTGCCGTCTGCGACGTGCCTCTCGAACGCGAGCGCCGCGTCCAGGCCGTCCATGCCAGAGTGTGCAAAGCCGTAACCGAGCACGGACCCGAGCGTCTTGAGAGCGTACGACTGGCACGGGACGGCGAATGCGCGCCGGACGAGCGAGCATGCGTCGATGTGCCGCATCGATGCAAACGCGCCCGGCTCGATGCCGTTGCGCGCCATTGCCGCCGCAGTCACCCTCTTGTCAAAGCCCGTCCCAGAGTATGCGACTAGCGCCGAGCACCCGTCGGACTGGATCGACCCGAGGTGGTCGACAAACTCGGAGAGCAGGCGCCGCGCGCCGCGCTCCCGGCGGCTGCGAAACGCAGACCAGCCGGCTCCCCCGCCTCCCCCGCCGGCGCCCATGTCGACCATGAACTGCTCTATCCTGCCGCGGTGCAGCACGCCGATCAGCCAGACCGCCGTCGATGCCGTGTCCGTCTCGATGTCGAATATGGCCATCTCCTCGTCCGGCGGCAGGACCATGTGGGACCGCTGTATGACGCGGTTCTCGGCGGCGGCGCGCGCCTTTGTCCGGGTGCGCTCGATGAACGACGCGGGCAGGCCCGACAGGGAGGCGGCGGCCCGCACGTCGGGCACGCGGGCCATGTCGTCGACCGTGCGGATGTCGGCCCTGTGCAGTCCGTACTCGCGCGAGTAGCCGACCCCGTGCAGCCACGTGACGGGCCACGAGCCGAGCGAGCCCGGGTCGCCGAGGGGCCTGACAGGGAACGGATGGCTGCCGTCCGGCGGCGCCCGGGTCGTCCGGCGGACGATGCGCGCAGGCGGGCCGTCGTCATCCTTGGAGCGGCCGGCCGCGCCGCCTTTCGCTGCCGATGGCTGGTCGGGCGCGTCAGCGACGGGGGTTCCGAGGATGCTAAGGTGGCTGTAGGATGCGGGGGGCACATAGGGCGCCACGCCGCGCCGCCTCGGTGCGGGCAATTAACCCGTTGCGGCGGCTGCAGGGCGGACGGCAGTGGCGGCAGGGCCACAAGGGGTAAACAGGATGGCGGCGCTGGCCGCGGGATCTGGCCGAGTCGGGCGGCAGTGGCGGCAGGGCCACAATGGGCAAAGGCGGCGCGCAGATGACGGGCGGCAGGGCGTGTTCGAGGCGACGGGGCGGAGAAGAGGGCGCACATGTGCCTCAAGCCTGCCAGTAGACGAGCAGTCAGGCGTGGCACGAAGGCGTGGGCCGCAGGCGTGGACATACGCCTCGATCATACGTTGCGATCGCAGGCAGTGAAACCTAGGCACTTGTAACTATACGATCACATCTGATCTTATAATCAGGCGTCAAATTCAGTGATTAACATATATAATCACCGTGTCCGATCGGAAAGCGTGAGTAAGACCACCACGGTGGATATAACGCCCGACAAGAGCCTCATGCAAAAGATAGGCGCGGTCGGCTACAGGACGGAGCAGGCCATCTCCGAGTTCATCGACAACGCCATCGATGCGCGCCTGCCAGGCGAGGCCGAGCGGGTCAACGTGTCGCTGGACTTTGTAAACCGTACTATTACCATCTCCGACGACGGAAGGGGCATGACGCTCGAAGAGCTGCAACGGGGCCTCACCATAGCAAAGGGCAAGGGCGGCCCTGCGCTGGCTGCCGCAGGCCTGGGAACGTTCGGCATCGGCCTCAAGAGCGCCTGCGCCGCCCTAGGCAAGTCGTTTACGATAGTGACCTCGACCGAGGGATCGAAGGCAGAGTACGTCGTCGAGTACGACGAGGACAGATGGCTGCGCGACGGAGATCTCGGCTGGGGCAACTTCGAGGTGTCGACGAGGCCCCGCACCAGTGCCCACCGCGGCACGGCCGTCTCGATCTCGCGCCTAAAGGTGCCGCTGTACCCGAACCAGACGACCACCTTCAAAAAGAGCTTTGGTGTGAGGTACGGCGCATACCTGAGTTCCGGCCAAGTACGGTTGTACGTGAATTCTAGGCCCTGCAAAGCGGCCGAACCCGACATCAAGGACGGGAGCCGCAGGGACCTGAAGATTCCGCTGAGTAACAGGAAATCCATGCGCGGGTGGATTGGACTCCTCGAAAAGAGGTCGATCAAGGGCGACTATGGAATGCACCTGTACAAGGACGGTCGCCTGATAAGGGCGTTCGACAAGTTCGGGATGCGCAGACATCCCGAGGTGGCCAAGGTGATTGGCGAGTTGCATATGGATCACGTACCGGTCAACTTTCACAAGTCCGGGTTCCTGACGGAGTCGTCCGAGTATGCAGAGTGCGTCGATGCGTTCAGAATGCATCCAGAGGTGGGGCACATCATGCGGAGTGCCTCGTCGAGAGCGGAGTCGCAACAGCCAGACTCCCTAGTGCAGTCCATCCTAGACCATACCAGTGGGGGTGCCGCAGGGATTCCACTGGGACGCGTTGGACGGGACCGGGCAGGGCGCATCATGAAAGAGTTCACTGGGCCGTACATGACAACTGGCGCAGCAGGTGCATTTGAGGTCGTATTCAGGGACGGCGCCGACGACGACCTATATGAGATAAACATGCCAGAGTCAAGAGTCGGATCGCCGTATAGGATAGCCATCAACAGGAAGAGCCCCGTGTTCAGGACGGCCAGCAACCCGCTGTTCCTAGTCGGCATGATCAGGGCAGAGGCCGAAATGCTCGCATCTGCTGGCGACGGCGCCGGCGACATGGCAAATATGGTAAAGAGGCGCAATGTGCTCTGGTGCAAGTTTGCCAAGGACTGGTCGGCTCCGGCCACGCCGCGCCGCAAGACGGACTTTGTCACACGGAAACGACAGCAACCACGACTTCCAGGCTACGGACTGGTCAGCGAGCTTGTCGAGATGCACGACCTAGTCTACGAGAAGTTTGCCGATCCATTCCAATTCACTGCGCTCAGCACGCTAGCGAGGTTCCTGCACAACGAGTATACAATAGTGCCGTACCACATAGTCACGGAGAAGGGCATGGGCGAGCGCCTGTGCGATCTTGTAAAAAAGTATTGGGGCGGCGAAGTCGTAGCACTACTGAACCCCGGCGAGGTCGAGGCGCGCACCGCAATGGATATCTCGGACAAAGGCAGACTCATCGTGGTCAGGGAATACGCAGGACCGGCATCCGGAACATGGGCCAGCCCTGCAAAGGCATGGCTGGACCTAGCGTCGGAGTGCAAGAAGGCATGGATGTCAGGGTACAGAGACGAGCTTGCAGGGATACTTGGGCGGTTGCTCGAGGACAACCTAGTCGAGGTGTCCGCGATCAGATCCGCCGCCAAGAACAGAAGAATGGCAGGCATAGTAGACGACTGCATAGGTGGGACATATTGAAGTCCAACCTACTCGAAGGAATAGAGAGGGCGACGATCATGCAGATCGCCGAACGCACGGTTTTCGCGATCCGCATGTCATAGAACAACTATTCGTCGATTTTGCCGCCCACGAGCATGTGTCAGCGCGCCTTCCCTGCACCGTCTTCGGCGGCATGTGCATGCACCTGCATGCAGAGGGAACGGCACAGAGGCTCAGTCGCGATGTAGACATCATGACAACGGCGTCCGTAGACGACGTCAGCAGGGCTGTGCAAGACGAATTTGATCCGATACCAGACTGCCAGATAAGTTCGGTCTCTCCTCGACACCCCCACCCGGTGAAAAATCTCCAATCACACCACATCCATTACGAATCGTGTCTAGGAGGGGAAGGAGAGGTGAAGATGGATTTTTTGTGCGAGTTCGCGAACAGCTTGCCTACTGAAGTGGTATACGTGCCACATGTGCTCGGAACCGAGCGGCCTTTCAAGGCGCAAGTGCTGACAAAGGGCGCCTTGCTTGTAGACAAGTCCACCACGCTCGCGCTAGGCGGGATAGGGCTTCCCGAGTGACGCCTCCGCGAAGCGCCAAAACAGGTGTACGACATAGCAACGCTGATCCGTATGGTGGATGAAAACGAGCTAGGCTCCGCCCTAGGCATGCTAGACAATGCAATTACATCACGGATCAGCATACACAAACTCACCGAAAACATTACCGTGCCGAGCACTATTGCATCCATCCAAAGATCTTTAGAAAGCTTCCTCGATTTCAAATCCGCCGCCATCATGTCAAAGCAGTACAAACAAAATCTTGGGAATTTTAGGAGCAAGTATCTACGCAACGGCGGGGATCAATATCAGAAGCACGAAAGAATAGACGACCTTTTCACCGCGATGTTGTTTAGCGTAAGTGCAGGCAATGTAGTAAGCGGCGCCATGTCTGCCAACGAAGCCGCAAAAGAAGTGTCAAGTCGCATGGCAGAGGCACGTAACCCTCCGCAAGACGCAAGTCCAAGTTCGGTGAACGCCATGAGGCATAGCTTACGGAGCATCTTGTCGCACAAGGACGTGAGCAAGGGGTTTCTTTCTAGCCTATCACAGAGTCAGCTAGCTATGCTAGAAGCCGCATATACAGCCACGTCATAGCAAGTCATGATGGTTAAGCTAACATCCTAATCGCCGGTGAATCCGCATGGGGCAGTTCAACGTCCATGCGCCGCTCAGCGGCGCAGCGAGCCGTCGACGTCCCTGCCGAGCTCGCGCATGACCCTGGCAAAGTCGGACGCATTCTCGCCCGTGTGCCGGAGCGAGCCGGACTGTATGTCGTACAGCCGCTCCACCTTGCAGAGGCCGTCGCGTATGGAGGCTGCAAGGCGCTTGCCCCGGCCGCCGAACCCCGCGGCCAGCTCGCTCGCCTCGGCGTAGCAGTTGCGTATCTCGTGCAGGACTGCGAGCGTCTCGACGTCGGTCGGGCGCGGCAGGGTCGCGACCAGGAACGTGATGCGGGCCGTCATGTGCTCTAGGCGCCGCAGGCGGATCTCGTCCCTGCGCGAGCGCACTGCCAGGACGACGGCCGCAATCCCGATCGCCCCGATTGCGGCCGCTGCGACGGGCCACGTGCCGGGATCGGATGCGGCGATCAGTGCAGTCGACAGGACCATGATCAGGCAGCCCGCAACGAACAGCACGCCCCACCGCGGCGCGCGCCGGCGGCGCGGCCTTGGCCCATCGTCGCCGTTCACGGGACTGCACCGGCATGCGGCCGCTAAAAACGGTTGCACGGCCCTGCCCGTCCGCCCCCGCGAGGGGTCGTTTTGCATCCGTCCCCTGCCGCGGCGCGGACGGAGGCGCATCGGAGGGCAGGGATGGATGTATGATCCCGCATCTGGTGCGATCGAAGCGAGCGCCGGCGATCGCGGCGCATGGGAAAGGGAGCCATGGCCTCTGCCAGTGCGCCTGTCGTCGGCGATTGCGACGAAGTGATCGCGCGGCGCATGGGAAAGGGAGCCATGGCCTCTGCCAGTCTGAGCGCCCTCGAAGCGTGGACCGGGCCTGCAGCGGGCGCCGCGGTGCGGACATGGCCCCCGTGCATGCGGCGCCGGGAGGCGAGGCGGACCGCCGGCGGATCCGCCCCCCGGCGCCACGGTTTGATCAGCCGCCGGGCAGGTCGATTGAATATCCCCCGATCTCGCCCGCGCCCCATCCCGCCGCCTGTCGCAGGCGGCAGGCGGATCCCCGCACCGCCCCGGTTCGGAGAGGCCAATCCCTGTCGCGCGTGCGCCGGCGTTTGGCACGGCGGCCCTGCCGCCTCGTACCCGTCGCTCTGCCGCCGCGGCGGCCTCGCCCGCCTAAAGTTGCCCCCTGCGCGACCTCTGCTCATGGTCGTCCCCATTGCACGCCAACAAGTCCTGCGCGTCCAGTAGTACTGACATAGAGGGCAGCGTAGTGGCCTCAAAGTGCGCATTTGTCGGCAGCGTAGTGGCCTCAAAGTGCGCATTTGTCGGCAGCGTAGTGGCCTCAAAGTGCGCATTCGGATGCGAGATGTGCAACTATACATAGAACGCATCCCCCAAGCGCACCCGATGGCCGCCGTGGGCATTCCGGACGACGACGGCCTGTACAGGATCATGGAGCTGTCCAACCCGTGGTGGACGGGCGGGCGGGTTCAGGGCGGGCGCGTGCGCAAGTTCAGGCGGCCCGAGCATGCCGAACTGATGCGGCGCATGGCGGAGCATCCGGTGCAGGCCGTGCTCGGCGCGCGGCAGGTAGGCAAGACGGCCATGCTGTACCAGATCGCAGCGGATCTTGTCGCCGCCAACGATCCCAGGCGGGTGATGTTCCTATCGCTCGACGAGCTCGGCCTGTTCCCGAGCGCCGACAACCTGCGCCGCATGCTGGACCTGTACTGCCTCCGCACGCTAGGCGAGTCCGTGCACGGCCTGGAGGGGGAGACTTACGTCATCCTAGACGAGGTACAGGCCGTCCCCAACTGGCAGCAGGCGGCAAAGCCCGTCGTCGGCCGCGGCGGCCCGCTCAGGCTCATCGTGGCGGGATCGTCAAGCGCCGGCATGTTCGGAAGCCCCGAGCCGCTGGCGGGGCGGATGCGGCGCCAGGCAATGGCGCCGATGAGCTTTTGCGAGACCCTCGCGTTCAGGAACCATCCGCATGCAGAGGCGGCCGCCGAGGCGGGGGAGGGCCTGCGCGGGGCGCTTGCGGCGTCCGTCGAGGAAAAGGATCCGGCGGCGTTCCACGACCGAGCAAGAAACGCGATGCTGGAGCTCGCCCAGGCTCGGGACGGCCTCAGGGTGCGCCTCTACGAGTACATGGTGTACGGGGGATGCCCCGGCATCGCGGCAAGCAGGGACCCCGTGTACAAGGCATGCGAGCTGAGGCGGGCGGTGAAGTTGTCCATGTACGACGTCGTAAAGGCGGGCGGCGTAAGAAACCCGCGCGCGCTGGAGGGCCTGCTCTACATGCTAGCAGAGGGATCGCCCCGCCTGATCGACAAGGGCAGGTTGCAAAGGACGCTCGGGATGCACAAGGCCACGCTCGACGCATACCTCTACCTGCTGGAGGCGACGCACCTGCTCTCGTACTCGCACGCATACTCTTCGAGGACATCGGGCAGTACCCGCGCGCGGAGAAAGGCGCACGTATGCGACGTCGGCGTACGCAACGCCGTCCTGTCGATGAGCGATGCGAGCATACTCTCCGACCCGGCCGAGGCTGGCAGGCTGGCCGAGACGGTCGCATGCACCCACACGAGGCGGCTGTGGGAGTCGCTCGACCACACAGCGATGCCGCACATGCCGCACTACTGGCGTACCGGCAGGGGAGACGAGGTCGACTTGGTGATGAGCATCCGCCGCAGTCCCGTCCCGATCGGGGTCAAGTACCGCCAGCATGTGGAGTCATCCGACCTCAAGGGCCTGTCGCACTTTGTCGACAAGTTCAAGCCCGGGGTGGCGCTGGCGCTGGTGCAGGACAGGGTGCGGCTCGTCGGCGATTCCACAGTAGCGATCCCGCTGTGGCTGTACCTGGTCATGTGCGGGTGACTGGCCTCCGGGAGGCGGCGCATCGCGCGCGATCCGCTCCATCCCCCCCCACCACCAGCTCCCGCCGCGAGGAGCAAGGGATAAAGCGCCGCGTTCCGGCCCCGCCCCGTGCAGGGAGGCGTCGGAGAGGGCAAGATCGAGGCGTATGCGCGCGCCTTTGACAGGTTCTTTGCCAGGCCGCGCATGTCGAGCACGTACAAGCCGGTGTTCGTCGGCGCCCTGGTCGACGTTGGCCGCTGGGAAGAGGACGATCGCCTCGAGGGGCGGCGGTGGATACGCAGGGAGTCCGACGGGCGCATAAGCGTCGGCCTGGACTTTGTCGCCGCCCGGTTTGCAAAGTTCTACTGGGACATGGCCGCCGGCTTTGGCGCAAGGCACGCGCCCGAGCGCATGGCAGACGCCGACGACCCCTCGAGGGACGTCCTGAACATCGTAAAGGTGATCAACGAAGAGATCGAGAAGAGGGAGAGGGCCGAGGTCCGCCGGGCCGCAATGTCGGCCGGCTCGGATCCAAGGGACATCGCCGAGGCGGCGTCCGACGCGGCCAGGAGGGCGCGCGCCGGCGCCGGCGGCGCCGGCGGCCCGCCGACGCTTGCCGAGCTAGCGTCAGACGAGATGGCCGCGTTCAGGCAGAGGGTGGTTGCAAGGGCCATCAAGCCAGAGGTGCTGCGCCACCTGCAGGAGGGCATGCCCGAGCTGTACGAGCGCGACGGGGACCGCATCATCCTGGACGCAGAGGCCGTCAGGTACATTGGGATGGCCGGCGCGGCCCTCAAGGCCGGCCTGTCCCACGTGATCGCCGTGCTGCTCGAAGAGGTCAACCCGTCGATGCGGCATGCCGCATCCAAGGCAAGGCAGGACGTGCCGTACGAGGAGAGGCTCAAGAAGGTCGTGAGGCTGGAGGCCAGGGCCATGGAGCAGAGAGCCGACGTAGAGTCGCTCTACAGGATATCGTCGGACCTGACGGCCGGCCTAGAGAGGCTCGCTGCGCTCAAGACGTAGGCGGGCTGTACGGGGCGGACCCCGGCAGCAGGGCGGCGGCATGCCGCCGGCGACTCGGCATCCCGCTCCCCCCCCCACCCTCTCCCGCTCCGCTGCGCGCCCGGCGCGATCGCCTGCACTCCGCCTCCGCCCGCCCCTACCTCCGCCCCCGCGCCGCCCCTGCCCGGCGCGATCGCCTGCACTCCGCCTCCGCCGTCCCCCTGTCCGCCCTTGCCCCCTCAAGCCGCGCCCCGCGCACGCCCCGCCGCGCCTGCAACGTGCGTCCAAGCGGTACGGCGCACGCCGAAGCATTTATCAACACGCCCCCTGCGCGCCAAATCATGATGGGGGGGGGGGCGGATCCTGAGGGCACCATGGGCTTTGACGCCATCCGCGGGGTCCAGGCCAAGCGCGAGTTCTACACCATCATGTGCACGTTCGCGACCATCACAAAGCACTTCGAGTTCGACAACGACCCCCGCATAGCCCCCGAGCAGAGGGCCCAGCGCAAGCTGCGCGAGTCGCGCGTGCCCGACATTGCAAGCTACATCCTAGAGAACCGCGACACGTACGTCTTTTCGTCGATTACCGTCTCGGTCGGCGGCCGCGTAAAGTTCATCCCGAGCCCCGGCCAGGGGTCCGACGCGCGCCTCGGCAAGCTGTACATACCGCTCGACGCGCCGATCCTCATAAACGACGGCCAGCACAGGTGCGCCGCCATCAGGGCCGCGTTCGAGAAGGATCCGACGCTAGAGGTCGAGCGGGTCTCGGTCGTCGTCTTCGAGGACAGGGGCCTCAAGCGCAGCCAGCAGATGTTCGCCGACCTCAACAAGCACGCCGTAAAGCCGACGCGCTCGCTCGGGCTCCTGTACGACCACAGGGACACGTACGCGCGGTTCATCGTGACGATGATCAAGGACATCGAGGCGTTCGCCGGCCGGATAGAGATGGAGCGGACCAACATATCGCACCGCTCCAAGAACCTGTTCACGCTCAACGGGGTCGCCGATGCGACGCGCTACCTTCTCAGGATGAGGGCAAAGACAAAGTCGATCGCGTCCGAGAAGCAAAAGCTCGCCGTAGAGTTCTGGAACAGGGCGGCCGGGAACATACCCGAGTGGAGCCTGCTCATGGAGGGGAGGATCACGACGGCCGAGATGAGAAAGGGGTACGTCCACGCCCACACGAACATGCTCAACGCTCTGGGGATTGCGGGCCACGTCATTACGAGGAGGGACGACTGGCGCGACGTGCTGAAGGGGCTGCAAAAGGTGGACTGGCGCAAGGACAGCCCCGTGTGGCGCGACAAGATCGTAATGGACGGGCGCATGCTAAAGAACCGCCTCGGCATAAAGCGCGCGGCCAACGCGCTGCTCGCCGAGCTCGGCCTAGACGAGAGGGTCGAGGAGGCGGTGTGACATGGGGGCCGCGTCGGTCTTTGACTCGCGCACGCTCGGGGACGTGTACGAGGAGATCCGCGGGGTGTACGCGGGCGACCCCAGGCCGTGGATACTCGGGTTCAGCGGCGGCAAGGACTCTACGTGCATGGTGCAGCTCGTGTGGAACGCCCTGTCGGCCCTGCCCCCCGAGAAGCTGCTCAAGCGGCTGCACGTCATATCGTCGGACACGCGCGTCGAGTCGCCGACGGTGGCCGAGCAGATCAGGCGCTCGCATGCGATGATCGATGCGGCGGCGGCCAGGTCGGGCCTGCCCATATCGACGAGTATAGTCAGGCCGCCGACCGAGGAGACGTTCTGGGTGTGCCTGCTCGGGAGGGGGTACCCTGCGCCGACGAACCTGTTCCGGTGGTGCACCGACAGGCTAAAGGTGTCCAATGCGGACAGGTTCGTGCGCGAGCAGGTCTCTAGGTACGGCGAGGCCGTCGCCGTGCTCGGCACGCGCAAGGACGAGAGCGGCTCGAGGGGGCAGCTGATGAACCTGTACGAGATCGAGGGCAGCCGCCTGTCCAGGCACTCGAAGCTGGCGCAGACGTACGTGTACACGCCGCTGCGCGACTTTACGTCGAGGGACGTGTGGAACTATCTGCTGCAGCACAAGAACCCGTGGGGGGCGAGCAACCGCGACCTGCTGGCCATGTACAAGGACGCCAACGCGGCCGAGTGCCCGCTGGTCGTCGATACGAGCACGCCCTCGTGCGGGGGGACGAGGTTCGGGTGCTGGACGTGCACCGTCGTCGAGAGCGACTCGTCCCTGAGGAACACCGTGGACAACGGGGCCGAGTGGATGGAGCCGCTGCTCGAGCTGCGCGAGGAGCTAAAGGCCACGCAGGATCCGGCGCGGCGGCGCGAGGTGAGGTCGCTCAAGCGGAGGCTGGGGCAGATGAAGCTGATCGACGATGCGCGCAGGGATACGTTCGAGAAAAAGATGCGCGAGTCCGAAGAGGCAAGGGCGGCGGCATCGGCATCGGAGGGAGGCGGCAGGGATGCGTCCGGTGCGGGCGACGACCCGTACTCCAAGCTGGTGCCGGGCCCGTACACGTTCGAGTTCTGCGTGCACTTTCTAGAGAGGCTTCTGGCGGCGCAGGAGAGGGTCAGGCGGGACGGGCCCGACCCCGGCATCGTCCTGATAGGCGACGACGAGGTGCACGAGATACAGAGGATATGGAGGGCAGAGCGCGGCGACTGGCGCGACACCGCGTACCGGACGTACGAGAGGGCGACGGGGAGGGCCCTGGCCGCGCCGGGCGAGGACATGGGCGGGCCCGGGGCGGCCGAGCAGGAAGTGTTGGAGGAGGTCTGCGCCGGCAGGGGCGTGCCGGCGCTGCTCGTCTCAAAGCTGCTCAACGCCGAGCACGAGTCGCGGGGGATGGCGCGGCGATCGGGCGTGTACCGGAGGATCAACGCGGTCCTCTCCGAGGAGTGGCGCGAGGACATGGGCGAGGTCATCGGCGACCTTGAGCGCAAAAAGGCCGCAAGGGAGGAGCTTGGAGGGGTTTGATGCTGACCGGGATCGTCCTGACGGACTATGGGCTGTACCGCGGGCGCAACGAGATCGACCTGTCGTGCGCGGCCGACAGGCCGGTCGTGCTCGTCGGCGGGCTCAACGGGGCCGGAAAAACGACGCTGTTCGAGGCCGTCAGGCTGTGCCTGTACGGCGGCGCGGCGCTGGTCGGGAGGGGGGCGCGGCGGGGAGGCAGGAAGGCGTACGAGGAGTTTCTGGCGCGCAGGGTGCACAGGCCGACGGGAGAAGGCATGAGGGAGGAGGATCGGCGCGCATCCGTGGCGGTTACATTCGGGTTCTTCCATGGAGGGAAGGAGTCCGAGTACAGGGTCGAGAGGTCTTGGTCGTCGGGTGCCGGCGGCGGCGGGGGAGTCGACGAGCGGCTAGAGGTCGGCAGGCGCAGCCCCGGCGATACAGAGTTTGCGCCGCTCGATGCCGTCGAGAGGCCCCACTGGCAGCAGTTCATCGAGGGGATCATACCGCGCGGGATAATGCAGCTGTTCTTTTTTGACGGGGAAAAGGTAGCAAGGATGGCCGGCGGGGACGAGGGCGCCGGAGCGGCCGAGGGCGAGGCCGTGCGCGAGGCGTTCGGGGCCCTGCTCGGCCTGGACACGGTCGAGCAGCTCCAGGCCGACCTAGAGGTCAACCTGGCGCGCAACCTGACGGGGGGCGGGGCGGCGCTGCGCGCCGAGTACGAGAGGGTCAGGGAGGAGAGGGACGAGAACGACGCCGGCTCGGCGCGCCTGCGCGAGAGGCTGGCCCAAAAGGCTACCGAGCTGGATGCCGTGCGAGCCCAGACCGAGGCCGCCGAGGCTAGGATAGCCAGGGTGGGAGGCGGCTTTGCGGCAAGGCGGGAAGAGGCAA
The DNA here is from genome assembly GCA_965242695.1 of Cenarchaeum sp. Taxonomy (GTDB): domain Archaea; phylum Thermoproteota; class Nitrososphaeria; order Nitrososphaerales; family Nitrosopumilaceae; genus Cenarchaeum. The sequence continues at coordinate 1,476,470 of CBDESU010000001.1, forward strand.
AGGCCGAGCTTGCAGCGGCGCGGTCCGAGCACGAGGCCTCCTGCCAGCGCCTGCGCGAGATGTGCTCCGGCGCCCTCCCGTTCGCGCTCGTGCCGGCCAGGCTGGCGCGGATGCGCGACTCCATACTGGAGGATCAAAAGGCGCAGCGCCGGCGGGCCGGGCAGGCCGAGCTGAGTGCGAGCATCGGCAGGATGCTATCCAGGCTCGACGCGGACGGGTTTCGGACAGGCGCGGCCCTTGACGGCGAGGGGGCAAAGAGGGCCGCGATGCTGGTCGCAAGGGCCGCGGCCGGCGAGTCTGGCGGCGCGGACGTGCCCGAGCCGCCCATGGGCCTGTCCGAGTCGCAGGTGGCCGTACTGGTGCGGGCGATCGACGAGGCCGACAGGGCCGCCGAGGGCCTGGCCGAGCATGCCGATGCGGCGGCCGCATCTGCCGAGAGGATCGCCGGCATCGAGTCGTCGCTGGCAAAGGCGCCGCGCGACGACGAGATCGGCCCGCTCGTCTCCGAGGTCGGCAGGCTTCGGGCCGAGGAGGGCAGGCTCAAGGCCGAGTCGGACCACATAGAGGGGAGGATATCGAGCAGCGCGGCGCTGCGGCAGCACCTCAACGCAAAGCTGCGCGAGACGATGTCCCGCATATACAAGGCCGAGGGATCCCAGAGGAGGGCCGAGCTTACCAGGCGCGTGCAGGGCGTCCTGGAAGAGTACGCCGGCAGGCTCAGGGCAAGGAAGGTGCGCGAGCTAGAGAGGCACCTGCTAGAGTCGGCCCGCACGCTGCTGCACAAGGGCGACCTGATCGGCGGCGCAAGCGTGGACCCCGAGACGTTTCGGGTGTCGCTGTCCAGGCCCGGCGGCTCCGAGCTGCGCAGGGACGAGCTGTCCGAGGGCGAGAAGCAGATGCTGGCGACGGCCCTGCTGTGGGCGCTGGCCAGGGCGTCGGGCAGGGCCCTGCCGTTCATGATCGACACGCCGCTCGCAAGGCTCGACAGGAGCCACCGCGACAGCATGGTCGACAGGTTCCTGCCTGCCGCCTCGCACCAGGTCATCGTCCTCTCGACGGACGAGGAGATCGACCAGAGGCGGCGCGCCAGGCTCGAGCCGCACCTGAGCCGGACGTACCTTGTGGAGTACGGGGGCGGCGCGACGAGGTGCCGCGAGGGGTACTTTGAGCCGGAGGAGGCTGGAAGGGTTGCCGCGGTTTAGCAGGCTGCGGATGAGCCTGCGCTCGCAGAACCTCATGGCGCAGCTAAAGGCGCGCACCGGCATGACGCCGAACGTGACCGGCAGGCTCGCCATATGCATCTCGCTCGGCGACCCGTCGCCGCCAAACCCCGACGAGTTCGACGAGAGGGGCTCCGAGATCTACCCGTCGGCGATGTTCGGCGAGCACGAGGAGATGTTCATGGCGCTCATGCTCCAGCGGCTAGAGGAGGACGGCCTCGACCCCGACGTATACCTCAACCGCATGGTCAGGGCCCACTTCAACAGGGGGACGATCGCGCTGTTCGCAAGGGTGCACCACATAGCCGACATCGGCAGGGTCGTGGCCGAGGAGCGGGAGGCGCAGGGGTATTGACGGCGCAGGGGCGGGCGGCTGCCCCGAAGGAGGGAAGCGGCGATCGGCCGGTGTACCTCGACAGCCACGCCACGACGCGGCCCGACCCGCTCGTAGTGGAGGCTATGATGCCGTACCTGACCGAGCGCTTTGGAAACGCGTCAAGTACGGACCATACGTACGGGCGCGACGCCTCGGAGGCCGTGGAAGAGGCCCGCCGGCAGGTGGCTACGCTCGTCAACGCAAGGCCCAACGAGATCGTATTCACGTCGGGCGCGACCGAGTCGGACAACATGGCCATCGTGGGAGCCATGGAAAGGTACAGGGACAGGGGCGACCACATGGTAACCTGCGAGACCGAGCACAGGGCTGTCCTCGACACGGCGCGGCACATGGAGAAAAAGGGCAGGCGCGTAACATACCTACCCGTCGATGAGTTCGGGATCGTAGAGCCCGGCGCCGTGCGCGATGCCATCGGCGACAGGACCATACTAGTCTCTATCATGGCGGCAAACAATGAGATCGGGACCATACCCGACATAGGGGCCATCGGCCGCGCAACGCGCGAGGCAGGCGTGCTGTTCCACACGGATGCTGCGCAGGCTGCCGGCCACATCCCGATCGATGTGCAGTCCATGAACATCGACCTCATGTCGCTCTCGGCCCACAAGATGCACGGCCCAAAGGGGGCAGGGGCGCTGTACGTCAGGGGCACGTCCCCAAGGGTCGTACTCGAGCCCATACTGCACGGCGGCGGGCAGGAGCGCGGCCTGCGGTCGGGGACGCTTAACGTGCCGGCCATAGTCGGGTTCGGCAGGGCTACCGAGCTTGCTCGGGCCCGCATGCGGGACGATGCGGGGAGGCTTGCCAAATGGTCGTCAATGATGCGAAAGGATTTCGAGGCGGTCGGCGGCAGGATCATGGGCCACCCCGACCGGCGGCTTGCTCACAACGTCTGCGTGCGGTTCCCAGGCATCGACGGCAAGGCGATAATCAACACCGTGTCCGAATCGCTGGCGATATCGGCAGGCTCGGCCTGCACCGCGCAGGCGGTCGAGCCATCACACGTCCTGCTTGCCACGGGGTTGTCAGAAGAGGAGGCGCACTCGGCCGTGCGCATAGGGCTCGACAGGTTCAACACGGATGCCGACGTCGACCTGCTCGTCTCGACAGCGTCTGCCGCCGTACATCAGCTGCTAGGCATGGGGGGAGGAGGGCGCGAGGAGTACAAAGGGGTGTAGCCGGCAGTGTCCAAGGACTTTGTGATGATCGTCAGCGGACGCGATGCGGAGAGGTTCAGGCGGTTCTGCACGGGCGAAGACGGCGCAGCGGCGCTCCCACTGGGCGCAGAGGGCGATGCCGTCAACCTTTGGGCGGTGTCAGCACCGTCCGGTGGCAACGTGTGGGACAAGGTTGAAAGTGGAGACAGGGTGTTCTTCGCCGAGTTCGGGTCGCGGTTTGTCGCATGCGGCACCGTGTCTGGCACAGCGCAAGACGGATCGACGGCGGTTCGTACGTGGGGCGACACGCCGCGCATGCGCATGCTCGATCGATTCATACTGTTTTCCAAAGTGCGCGAAGTGTCCGAGCCGTTCGGCAGGACATGCAGGAAGGCTGGCATCGAGCCGTCCGAGTTCACCGCCCTGTACGAAGCGGCGGGGCACATCGACTCATTGCCGCGCGGCCCCGGCTCGCAGGCCTACGAGATGCCCATACCGCGCGGCATGATCGCAATTCCGGCCGACGGGGACGGTCCACCCGAAAAGGTAGCAGGGCCCGTGACCCGGTTTATCAGGGATGCGGAAAAGGCTCAGAAGATCAAGCGCCTGTACCTCGACAGGTGCCAGGTCTGCGGCATTGCGATAGAGATGCCGGGCGGCATGAAGTATAGCGAGGTCCACCACCTCCGTCCCCTCAAGGAGGGCGGGGATGACAACTATGGCAACATGATCGTCCTGTGCCCCAACCACCACGCAAGGTTTGACTGCGGGGCCGTAGGAATATCCAAGGACGGCTCGACGGTCATCGACTGGCGAGGCAGAAAGGTAGGGAGAGTCACCATTGCAGGTGGCCACTCGATCGACCGGAAGAACATCACATATCACGCGGAGGCGATGCGGCGGGTATGAACCTAAGAGACGCAGATGTCAGACCGCAGTACGATTCCATATTCGACGACGTATACGGGGATTTTTTCAACCCTGTGTTCAAACGCTCACGACGCTGCAGTCGGGCAGGCGGAAGGTTCACGTCCAAGAACCTCGCAGCCTGCGCCGAGGGCATGCAGGAATTTATCCAAAACGACGGAAGGATGGAACTGGCCATGCTCCCCGAGCTCAGCGAAGAGGACGTAGAGGCGATCAGGCGCGGCATCCGCAACGAAAGCGACGTGTTGTCAGAAGGGTGGATAAAGGACATGTCGGAAATAAGAGAAAAGTTCGTGGAGGACCACGTCAAGGCTCTGTCGTGGATGCTGGCCAACGGCAACTTAGAGATAAAAATAGTCATGCCGAGGGACTGCGAAGGGAAGATTGTCAAATATTCAGCACTTCAAGAAAGCCAAGTGTTCAAGAAAAAAACGGGGCTTTTTTGGAGCTCGGGAAATGACGTGCTGACGTTTTCTGGCAACATAGAATACGACGACAAAATGATGGGCGAATATTACCATTTTCGTACATATCGCAGTTGGGTGCCGGACGAAAAAAAGTACGTCGAACAAGACTACGATGAATTCATGCGGTACTGGGACGGCCAGGCAGAAGCGGGAAAAATGCGGTTGGAGGCCGTGCAGCTGCCCGACGCCATCAGGGACAGCCTAATCAGGATCGCGCCAAGCTCAAAGTCTGAAATATCCCTGCAAGTGGCGCCGCGGCTCCGTCCATACCAGAAGGAGGCTGTACAGAGGTGGGCGGGCGCGGGCGGGCGCGGAGTGCTGGAAATGGCCACGGGCACAGGCAAGACGTTTGCCGCCATAGGATGCATGGACGAGATCCGCAAGAGGTGCAAGAAAGTGCTGGTTGTAGTAGCTTGCCCCTTCGACAACCTAGAGCGCCAGTGGAAGTCCGAGCTGGAACGGTGGGGCATCCAATCGCAGATAACCTCGCACAACACGCAATGGTACACCGCCATGAAGGATGGCATATCCGCCCTAAGGGCGTCTAATCAGGAACACATGCTGGTGATCATAACATCCTACAACACTTTTCACAGCGAAAAATTTACAAGTGTGATAAGGGATTTCGGAATGGAGACGATGCTGGTGGCGGACGAAGTCCATAATGCAGGGTCGCCCACACGCCTTGCCGGACTAACCGACGCTTACGTATACAGGCTGGGTCTGTCAGCCACGCTAGAAAGATACTTCGATGAGCAGGGAACAGCCGCGCTGCAAAGGTTCTTTGGAGACACCGTATTTGCGCTGGACCTAGAGCAGGCAATAGCACACAAGTTCCTCGTCGGTTACAACTACCATCCAATATATACAGACCTGACAGAGGACGAGTACGAGGAATACAGGAGGAGGACGAAGTTGATCGCCATGCTCTGGCGGTCAAAAAAGGCAGAGGATAGAGAACGCCTAGAAAGAGAACTAGACATTCGTTCACGCATAATACTCAACGCAGAGTCAAAAATCGAGAGGTTTGCCGAGTGGGCAAGGGCGCACGAGGGTCGAATAAAACACACCCTAGTGTACTGCTCCGAGGTCCAGATGCCCAGAGTCAAGCAAATACTAACCGAGTGTGGCGCAGTCAACAGGGAAATCACTGCAAAGAATCCAAGTAATGTATGCGATCGCACATCAATACTGCAAGAATTCGCCAACGGCACCTATGATGCAATAGTGGCCAACAAGGTGCTCGACGAAGGGGCAGACATACCGGCCGCCAACACCTGCGTTATGCTAGCCAGTACAGGTAACCCCAAACAGTTCATACAGCGGCGCGGCAGGGTGCTAAGGAGGCTCCCCCAAGGATACAGCGACGGAAGACAAAAGGAGCATGCCGACATATACGACATAATCGTGATGCCGGATGGCGGGGAAGGGTATACAGTGGCAGAAGCACAGGTTGAAAGGCAGATCACATCTTCACAGATATGCAGACAAGAGATGATGGCAGAAGTGGCCCTCAACAAGGATGCGTGCATGAAGGAGTTATCCACCATCAAGGCAAAGTTTGCCCTGTAGGATCGACGCGGCGCAGGACATCAGCCAGAACGAGAATGAGAGAGGCATGCAGAGTCACCTACTCCGATTCACCGGTGCGCGATGGGACGGGTTGCCCCGTCGTTGGTGATCAGCCACTTACCTAGCGCAACCAGTCGATCAAACCCCGCCATTGCTGACAGCGACATGGGCGATGAATGACGTCGTTTGATCACTGTCCAGCGTGGTCATATTCATTGTTATAACATGCGTCCTTTTCAAGTAGAACGTCCCCCACTGAATGATCTATCCTCTGCCATGATCGGGATTTAAGATCAATATTCCGAATGGAGTCACATGATCACGCTCAGGTGCACGTTCAACAAACCCCAATGTTTTTAATATACGCCGTATCGCGCCCGGGCGTGACGATAAACCCGCTGATTGTCAAAGGGATCGACGCTCTGGATGCGCCCGACAGTGTAAAGCGGGTGTTGCACGAGATAATTGAAGTTGAAAACAGTATCACGGTAGGGAGCGATCGACACGCTCCAAGCACGGCGATAAAGAGGATACTTGAGGAGTGTGCAGGGAACGATGAGGTGGTGAAATTTTGTGGTAGGCATGGTTGAAGACAAGGCCAGACTCCAGCTTGGCAAGGTGTCCATGAAGAACTACAAGTCGTACTACGGGTTGATGGACGTAGAGCTGTCACGCGATCCCAGTAAGACCATCACCGTGATAGAAGGCGGCATGGGCAAGGGGAAGACTACGTTTCTTGGTGCAATATACTGGTGCCTATACGGCAAGGAAAAGCCGGGTGCAACCACAAACACCGATGAGACGATCATAAGCAACGACATTGTCAGGCGTCTAAATGTCGGAGACAACGACACTCTGCATGTGGAATTGTCTCTCTACGAGGACAGAGAACTACGCTACAAAATAAAACGTTCGCTCTCGTTTACTAAAAAAAGCGAGTCGGATGGCTCTAAGCACCACATAGCGGTGAGTGGGCGATTGCCTCACGGGATATCGGTAGAAGAAAGGGTAGAATACAAGGAACTGCCCAAGGGGGAAAGCGACTGGTTGACATCCAGCGATCCGTCAAGGGTCAGATACATGATAGAGCGACTATTTCCGGAATCGCTTTCGTCGTACTTCCTGTTTGACGCGGAATTGCTAGACAGCTTTTTCCGTCATGGTAGGGAAAACCACGTAAAAAACGGCATTGAGGAAATATCAGGGCTTCCACTGGTTGAAAGTGCAATTCAACACGTCTCAAAGACGAGAAACAATGTAATGGATGGGATTAAGAGCGTCGAGACAGACCAAATAAAAAATGACTTGCACCATTATCGAAAAGAAGTAGAAGAATGCGAGGATGTAATCGAAAAATCCTCAGCAGAAATAGACAGGCTTGAGACTGAGATAGAAGCAATCGACTCGTACCTCAGGGACCACAGCGAGCCCGCAATCAGTGCAATCCAGGGCCAAAGAGACGAGATCGGCAGAGCAAGGCAAGAGATATCGCAGAAAATAAAAGAACATCGCGTCAGGATGAACACCTGGCTGCTGTATTCCAATATAGTCGGCAATGTGAGCGGAGCAATGTCGGCCAGCATCAACATGTGCGACACGTGGGAAAAAGAGGGAAAGATACCCATAGCCGTAAGCAGCCTTGCGCTAAAGAACATACTAGCCGGTGACCCACCCCGGTGCATCTGCGGTGCGCTCCTAGATGAGGGGAGTGGCGGGAGGAAGCATGTGGAGGAAATCCTCAGCGAGGGGTTGTCCGAGTCGGCCGTCATACAGAGTATCGCCACAGGGCGCGGGCACTGGGCAGGCATGATCGCCGAGTACAGTGAGCAATCTAAAGATCTAGACAGGCAGCGCACCGAGCGCCATAATCTGAGAATCGCGCACGGTGCGAAGGATCTAGAATACAAGGATCTGTCGAGAAATCTCGAAGTGCACGACTTGGATGTCGTTAGGGAAAAGTCGGCGCGGCGCAGAGACCTCATGGACAGGCTTCACGAGTGCGGGAGTGAGAAGAAAGGGGCGGAGAACAAGGTGGTCGAATCGCGTAGAAAGCTTGTCGAAAAAGAGCAGGGCCTAGAAAAGGCCATGGCGAAAGAAAAAAAGTATACTGTACAAAAGAATATGATGACAATTGCGGGCGCAATCAACAGATTGCTGTCACAGTGCAAGGCTGACCTTATTGAAAACATGCGCGACACGGTGGCAAGGACAACTACAGACTATTTTCTCAAGCTTGTGCCCAGTGATGATTTTTCAAAGGTAGAAATATCCAACAGATACGAAACATCTGCCTTGGGCAATGATAAAAAAACAAAATCTTTATCTGCAGGCCAAAATTGCTGCCTTGCATTGTCATATATAGCCGCCATTCGTGAAATAGCTGATCGTAACTATTTCATGGTAATCGACTCCCCGCTACACAACATATCGCAAGCGGAACGCGTAGGAATCGCCAAAAACCTACCAAGATTCCTACAGGGCACTCAAATCACGATGCTAGTCCAAGATCAAGAATATGTAGGAAAGGTCGTAAGAGGTGCGGAAACACCTGGCATTGAGTCCGTCCAAAAGACCTTGATCGACGCAGGGTGCCTGTGGCGAGAGTATATCATAGAACAGTCCAAGAAATCGCCAGACGACGTATCCACTCATAGCAAGATCAGGGAGAGGAGGAACGGGGAGGAATGACCAACAAAAAAATCGCCATGCGCTTGCAGTCAGACTGGCCACACGACATGTCGTACGACAAGGAAAATGCCGATGCGGGCAGGTTTTACGGAGTCTCAGGGGGCGACGGGGCCGTAGGCGACGATACATCCATATTCCACAAGAAGCGGCAGGTCGACATATTCCTCCTCGCCATGTCTATAGGATACGCAAAGAAAACCCGCAAAAAAGTGGCTCGGCCGTCAATGTCTATACGCCGCGACGCCCTCACCGAGAAGGAGACGTGGATCATGTGCAGCGTGGCACTTGCGTCCGAAGAGCGCTTAGAGGTGCTCGCAGACCCGGCCCGAGTGGTCAAGATATGCGAGGAATATGCCAACGGGGGCATAGACGAGCTCATCAAGATGGACAAGTCTGGGAGGGGATCAGAGAAGTATGAAGACGTAATAGACAGGCTAGCGCGCGACGCCTCGTGATCAGAGGCGGTGCGGCCGCTTGCCATGCATAGACGACTTTGCTGAGTGGTGCGAGCCCGTCGTTCGCGGTATGAATGCCAGGGACATGGTCATGACGGACAGCCTGATCGCGCTAGTGTCGAAGGTGGCCAAGAGGCACCCCCTGCTGTTCCTCCCAGACTTCGTAGACGATGTGGTGGGCGGTCTGCAGACGAGGGAGATAATGGCCGCGCACTGCATAGCGTCACAGCCAGACTACTACAACCTCGTGAACACTACCATAAAGCTAAAAGGATCGCGCTCCAAGGGCAAACCGGACAGCAGGGAGAAGAATCTGGCCAACGACGGGTGGCGCGAACGGTACGACGCAATCATGCTTCCGTCTGCTGCGATATACGACCTGCTGGTGGAGCTCCACCGATGCAACACGCTGGCGGCGGCAGTCGCAGACGCCATCCTCAGGGACCAATACATCTCGAGCGCCAACCTGCTGCCGGCAGTTCTCAAGTCGTACAGCAGCGTCAAAGCCCGCATTCACGCCCCACGCGCGGCGCATGCGAGGGCTGGACAGACAGAGTGCGACGGAGATAGGATGCATGCGAGGGTGAGGCAGGTAGTGTCCCGCCTGTCCGCACAGGGCCACGTCACCTATATTGACGACAACGTTTCCGCACCCGAAAAGTACTCGCGGATCGACGGCGCGGTTTACGAGATCCTGGACAGCAAGAAAGACGGCATGTCATACCAAGCCCTCATGTCTGCGACCATGCAGGAACTGCACCTGCTGAGGCTAGTGCCCGGTGCCGATGTCTTCGACGACTGCCTGTCCAGGCTGGAAGACGGAGGCCTCATAGTGCACAAGCGATCGGGATCAAGCTACGCAACCCATAGCAGGCAGCTCTTCACCAAGGAAACATACGATCGCCGTATGAACGAGGCAAAGAGCGCTGTCATGTCAACGAAAATCAAGTTCTTTGGCAGAAGGACAACGCCAAACCAGTTTGTCAACGAGCTGCGCCGGCTAGATCCAGGTGACCTAGACGACAGGGACGATCAAGTTACCCGAATCGCGGGGCTGGTGATGAGCGACGCGGCCGTGCCGCAGGGGCCAAGGGATCCTACGGGCGTGTTCGACTTTGTGGTCGACATATCAAACTACAAGTTCAGGCCAGAGCAGGTGGACCTCATGGAGCGCATTGACTTCAAGGCGACGTCCACGGTATTCCACTGCAAGGTCATGATAGACGAGACGGTCACCATGTCTGTGCTAGCTGGGCTCAGTGACGCACTGCCCAAAGGCGAACAGGGCGTGGTCTTTACGTGCAGGAACGTTCCGCCTGCGGTCGCCGCCGCGACCAAAAAGGACAGGAGCGTCCAGGTGATAAGTGAGCGAGGTATATTGGAGTGGTGCTCCATCACACCCGTAATGCCGTGCAGGAAAAACTCGGTGGTCGTCGTAAAATATGGAAACTCCATAGGCAGGGTGGCCATGGTGTACGCGCTCAACTACGAGTCCGGCATGGCCACTGCGATTCTCGCCCCGGATCGGGCAGAGGTGACCCTGCCCATCGGATCCCTAAAGGAGGTTGGGCCCGATGCGCACTCCACCAGCGAAGAGTTTGCAGAGGTGTCCGAGTCGTTCTTTCGCCTAGTCTGCTCGTTGGACAAGATTGCGCCGGACGGATTCGAGGACGGGATCTGCGAATGTGATGCTCCGGTCTACGGGAGCCGCATGGAGATGATGGTGGGCACCAAGCCCGACCTGTTCACCGACTCGGCGCATCCGCCCTATCCCGTAGAGCCCGATGCGTCCAAGTTTGTTCGCTACGTGGCGTTCGAGGGAGACACGCATGTGGAGATCACCCCCGCGTTAGGATCTACGCTGGCGTGCACGTGCCTACACAGCGTCAACGAGGAGTACCGGACGACGTTGTGCAGGCACATGGTGGCCGCAATACCCGCGGCCATAGCGCAGGAGTCCGACCCGTCTAGGGCCATAGCCCGCATGGAGAGAAAACTAGCAAGGATCAAGGAAGGGAATGTCAGGCGTACAGCTCTGGCGGTGGGCTATGCGCTCGGCACCAAGCGCGTGGGTATTCTCCAAAGATACCTGCGGGCACGAGCCGATGACGCCTAGTCTGATACAACATCATCGGCCAGCTGGCGCAGTATGGCAGGATCTACATCATCTATGTCAGATTCCAGCATCTCAAATATTTTAAGTGCATCTTGATCACACTCTAGGATATCTCGTATCTTTTCTCTAAGCGTCGCTATGTTGTCGTGATCAGTATTGTCATCATAGGCAGAATCGTTTGCATCCCCCCGCCCGTCCGCCTCTATTGCAGGTTGCTTGTCCTTCCCGTCGCCCCCACCCGTGGCGTCTGCGTGTTTGTACCACGGATCGTGTCCCAGCTTGTCAAGAAAATTCTCCCACGAGTCGAACTCGATGTCGTATGCACCAACGCTCAGCGGCGAGTGCCTTTCAAATTCCTCCTTGGTCGGAACCCTGTCTAGGTTCCACTTGACCCTCTCAAATTCGATCAGCATTGATATTTTGTTCGGCGGGTCGATGTTGTATGCAAGATCCAAGAGCGCACTTGTGTCGCCAAATTCTTCCCTCAAGTGGTAGATCATCTCAGTGGGGAAGTAGCCTACTCCCGATCCCTCTATATCTTCCCTGCTCTCCGGCAGAACGGCGGCCATCCTCTGGAGCAGGTCGGCCCGCACCCGGCTAAAGTACGACAAATCAACGTTTGATGCGCCTCCATCTTCCACACCCGTACCAACACGCCCGGCGGCTCCAGACCGTGACTTGTACCGGACGTTGCGCATCCTCGCCCGTAGCTTGCACTTGCAGCACCGGCAGTGCCAGCCAACAGTGCCTGCCGTCGCAATCGCGCCGCCCTCTAGAAGCGCCCCCTTTGCATCTAGCCAGACGTTGCACATTCGGCACCGCGCCTGTCCTTCTCCATACCGCCCCATCCCCGCTCGCTCGCCCACTGCGTATTTTTGGCACGCCCCACGGCAAAACGACCTAGGGTTCATGCTGGAAACGGCCAAGTGGCATATATAAAGAACATGGCAGTCTGTTCATGGCGCCTTCACTCCGCAGAGCGCGCGTGCAGAGTGCCGCAGAGCGCGCGTCCACCCCCCCCCCCCCCCCCCCCCTCCCCCCCCTCCAAGGGGCAGGCGACAGGGGCACAGCATAGGCAGTATCCGCGACATAGCGCCTGACATACTCGTCTGCTGCGCCTAGTCGGGGAGAACTGGCGCACATCGTGCGGCGCCGATCGGCTCGGGGCGATACGGCGCGCCCCGCCTTGTAGAGTCCACCATGTCGCAGGATCGCATTTCGAACCCGTGCCGCTCGCCGCCGCGGGCGCTGTGAACCGTCACGGTGTCGGCTATGGAGAACGGTGAGAGCTTTCCAATCCCGTTCCGCCCCATGACAAGCCGCCCCTTCTTCGGCGTCCTGCCGCTCGTCCTGCTTGTACGAGCCGTTATCGATGTCGCCCCCATGACAAGCCGCCCCTTCTTCGGCGTCCTGCCGCCCCCTTCCTTGCGGCGCTCGCATCCGACGCGCAGGTACTTTTCGTTGACGTCGGCTGCGGTCATGCCGCATCCGTCGTCCTCGACGGCGATCCTGCCGCCGCCGATCGATATGTCACGCGGCCGGCATCGGCATCCCACGCGTTGGCCACCGCCTCCGACAGGCATCCGGCGCGCCGCCGTGCAGTCTGATCCAGAGGTGCCTCAATGCGGCAAGATCCAGCGCCATTTTGTACTCGTCAGTAGCCGGCATCACAACACCCGCTGCTCCGCGCATGCTCCCAGAGGCCGCGCGCCCTATAAACCGCCCGCAGGGTTTGGAGCCATTCCCGGACAAGGTGAATGTGCCGGCGCCGCCGTCCCGCTACGCGGATGCGGTGCGCCCGATCCCGCCATGTTCGATGCGCCGTGCAGGCGCAGTCCCCCGGCCGCCGCCGGGCGGCGGCGTCCTGCACAGCGCACTCGGCCGTGTACATGACGTACCGGGCAAGCTCGCCGCCGTCACGCTGTCGTATCCGATCAGGTTCAGCGCAAACCACAGCGGCGCCGCCCTGCCGGGCCGCGTCAGAGTAGGCGCCGGCGCTAGCCCTCACCCCAGGTCGGGCGAGGCGAAGCGCACCAAGCATTAGCGTCCGTCGGGCTGCGGCGTACCATGTTCGAACAGGGCGATGTTGAACCGCGTCAAGTGGTACGTGTAGATCACCTTTTCGCCCCCCGCCGCTGTGTCGAGCTGGATGTGCACCCTCTGTGCATCGTCTGCCGCGCACCTCCCGTCGATCGCCTCGGCCGCACCGGCGCCGGCCGATGCGCGGCCGCCGGCCTGCCCAGCCAGCAGTATGCGCACGAGCTTGTCGAATGCGACGGCGCCCGCTCGCCGCCTGCCTCTACCACGGTCCGCAGGACGAGCCGGCCAGTGCCAGGATAGTCAGAGTGATGAAGGGCGCGCGGGCCGGGAGTATCTTGGACCGGCCGCCCTGCCAGCCGTCCCCGTGCTCGCATATGCCGCCCTTGGCAGGCGGCATTGCCGGGTTTTCTCTCAGGCCGTCCGTGATGCATGCGGCCGTGGCACTTGCGGCCGAGGGGCGCTTGGAAGTACTCGCCGACCCGGCCCACGTGGTCAAGATATACGAAGAATGTGCCAACGGTGGACATAGACGAGCTCGCCAAGATGGGCAAGTCTGGCAGGGGATCGGAGAGGTGCGAAGGCTCAATAGACAGGCTAGCGCGCGGCGCCGCGTGATCAGAGGCGGCGAGGCGGCATGTCATGCATAGACGACTTTGCAGAGTGGTGCAAGCCCGTCGTTCGCAAGATGAGCGTCAAGGACAGGATCATGGCAGAGGGCCTGATCATGCTGGTGTCGAAGGTGGCAAAAAGGCACCCCTTCCTGTTCCTCCCAGACTTCGTAGACGATGTGGTGGGCGGACTGCAGACGAGGGACATAATGGCCGCGCATCGCATAGCGTCACAGGGCGACTACTACAGCATTGTGAACGACACCGTAAAGCTGAGGGGATCGCGCTCCAAGGGCAGGGCGAGCAGCAGGGAGAAGAACCTGGCCAACGACGGGTGGCGCGAGCGGTACGACGCAATCATGCTTCCGTCCGCTACGCTGTACGACCTGCTAGCGGATCTTTATCGATGCAACACGCTGGCAGCGGCAGTCGCTGACGCCGTCCTCAGGGAACGATACATCCCGGGCGCCGGCCTGCTGCCGGCAGTCCTCAAGTCGTACGACGGAGTCAAGGCCCGCATCCACGCGCCGCGCGCAATGCATGCGAGAGTCGAACGGGAAGAATGCGACGACGACAGGGTGCGGCACGTGGTGTCCCGCCTTGCCGCACAGGGCCACGTCACCTATATCGACGGCAACGTTTCCGTGCCCGAAAAGTACTCGCGGATCGACAGCGTGGTTTACGAGATCCTGGGCAGGAAGGAGGATGGCGTATCGTACCAGGCCCTCATGTCGGCAGCCATGCAAAAGCTGCACCTCCTAAAGCTGGTGCCCGGCACAGGCATCATCGACGACTGCCTGACCAGGCTGGAGGACAAGGGCCTCATAGTGCACAGGCGAACTACTTCAGGCCATACCGGCCAAAGCGTGCAGATCTTCGCCAAGGGAATATACGATCGCCGTATGGAGGAAGCAAGGAGCGCCGCCGTATCGACGAAGATCAAGTTCTTTGGCAGAAGGACATCGCCGGACCAGTTCGTCAGCGAGCTGCGCCGGCTAGATCCGGGCGGCCTGGACGACAGGGACTGCCAAGTCGCCCGAATTGCCGGGCTGATGATGAGCGACGTGGCCGCACCGCAGGGGCCAAGGGACCCTACGGGCGCGTTCGACTTCGTGGTCGACGTGTCAGACTACGAGTTCAGGCCGGAGCAGGTGGGCCTCATGAGGCGCCTCGACTTTGAGGCTGCGTCCACGGTACTCCACTGCAAGGTTATGATAGACGAGACGGTCACTGCGTCAGTGCTGGCCAGGCTCGCCTACGCGCTGCCCGAGGGGGAGCAGGGAGTGGTCTTCACGTGCAGGAAGGTTCCGCCCGCGGTGGCCGCCGCGGCCAAAAAGGACAGGAGCATCCAGGTGATAGACAAGCGCGGCATACTCGAGTGGTGCTCGATCGCTCCCGTGACGCCGTGCAGGAAAGGCTCGGCGGTTCTTGTAAAGTACGGAAGCGCCGTAGGCCGGGCGGCCATTGTGAGCGCGCTCAACTACGAGTCGGGCATGGCCACCGTGATCCTCGCCCCGGATCGGGCGGAGGCAACCCTTCCCATCGGGTCCCTAAAGGAGGTCGGGCCCGACGCGCACTCTGCCGGCGGCGAGTTTGCCGAGGTCTCTGAGGCGTTCTTTCGCCTGGTCTGCTCGCTGGACAGGATTGCGCCCGGCGCCTTTGAGGACGGCATCGGCGAATGCGATGCGCAGGTATACGGGAGCCGCAGGGAGATGATGGAGGGCACGAGGCCCGAGCTGTTCAACGACCCGACGCACCCGCCCTATCCCGTAGAGCCCGATGCGTCCGAGTTTGTCCGCTACGTGTCGTTCGAGGGGGACACGCACGTGGAGATCACCCCCGTGTCCGGGTCCACGCTGGCGTGCACGTGCCTCCACAGCGTCAACGAGGAGTACAGGACGACGCTGTGCAGGCACATGGTGGCCGCAATACCCGCGGCCATAGCGCAGGAGCCGGACCCGCTGGGAGCCATAGCATGGATGGAGGAAAGACTGGCAAGGATCAAGGAGGAGAACGTCAGGCGCACGTCGCTGGCCGTGGGCTATGCGCTCGGCGCCAGGCGCGTGGGTATCCTCCAAAGGTACCTGCGGGCGCGAGCCGACGAGGGCTAGTCCGCCTCGACCTCGTCCGCCAGCTGGCGCAGGACGTCGGGGTCCACGTCGCCGATGTCAGACTCTAGCATCTCGAATATCTTGAGGGCATCGGGATCGCTCTCCAAGATGCCCCGTATCTTTTCCCCAAGCGCGGAGGAGTTGTCATGGCCGCCGCCGCCAGAGTCGGGCACGTCTACCTGCCCGTCCGCCTGCGCTGCGGGTTGCTCGCCCTGTCCGGCATCCCCGGCCGCGGATCCGGCGCTCCTGTACCACGGGTCGTGCCCAAGCTTGTCGAGAAAATTCTCCCACGAGTCGAATTCGTCGTCGTATGCTCCGGCGCCTACCGGCGAGGCTTTTTCAAACTCGGCCTTGGTCGGCACCCTGTCCAGGTTCCATTTGACCTTCTCAAACTCGATCAGCAGCGATATCTTGTTCGGCGGATCGATGTCGTATGCAAGGTCCAAGAGCTCGCTCACGTCGCCGAACTCCTCCCGTAGGCTGCTGATCATGCCGGCAGGGAGGTAGCCGGCGCCCGCCCCCACTACGTCGTCCCGGCTCTCAGGCATGGCGGCGGCCAGTCCCTGGAGCAGGCCGGCGCGCTGCCGGTTAAAGTAAGACAGATCGACGCTGGATGCGCCATGGTTTTTCTGTCCTGCGCCGGCACGGCGCGCCGCCCCAGGCCGCGGCTTGTACCGGACGATGCGCCGCCTCGCCTGCAGCTTGTGCTTGCAGCACCGGCAATGCCAGCCAACCGTGCCGGCCGCCGCAATCGTGCCGTCCTCTAGGCGGGCCCCCTTTGCATCGACCCAGACGTCGCATATCTGGCACCGCGCCTGCCCTTCTCCGTACTGGCCCGTCCCCGCAGGCTTGTCCGCTGCGTATTTTCGGCACGTTCTGCGGCAAACCGGCCTGCGGCCCATGCGGGAAGCGGCCAGGCGGCGCGTATAAAGAGCATTCTGGACGGTCAGGGCGGCGACCGTTCGGGGGTGGGGCGGCCTGCGGGCGCCCCAAGGCGGCGGCAATGTCCCCGCCCGCCCCTGTCGGGCCGAGTTGACGGCCACCACCTCGAGCCCGCCGTCGCCCCTATGGCGCCGAACCTGCTGGCAAGCGCCCTCCCGAACGGAGTTCCGCAGACGGCGCGCCGCAGATCCGCACATGCCCCCGCAGAGGCCGCGCGCCCTGCAAGGCGCCCGCAGTGTCGGTCGCCGCTGCCGGACAAGGGGATGCGTCGCGCCGGCGTCCCGCTGTGCCGATGCGTCGCGCCAGAACTGCCATGTGCGTCGCGCGTGCAGGGCGCCGGCCCCCCGGCCGCCTACCCGCCCAAGAACCGGCCGAGCGATGCGACGGCGCCTGCGACCAGGTCGGCGGCCCTGCCCGCATCCTCGTCCGTGGTGAACCTGCCGAGGCCCACCCGTATCGACGAATGGGCTCGCGCCTCGCCTAGGCCCATCGCCAAGAGGACGTGCGACGGCTCTACGGACTGCGCCGTGCAGGCAGAGCCGGCCGATATGGCCAGATCCTCGGACACCGAGTTTATGACGGCGCGGCTCTCTATTCCCGGAAAGCACACGCTGACGTTGCGCGCAAGGCGCCGCGTGCGGTGGCCGTTGAGCAGGCCGCCGGCGGCCTCGAACGCCTTGATCATGCGCGAGGCCTGCGCGGCATGCCGCCTGTTCTCGGACTCCATCTCTTGCGCCGCAATCCGCGCGGCCGCCCCAAACCCCACTATTCCCGGCACGTTGAGCGTGCCGGATCGTATCCCGCGCTCCTGCCCGCCGCCGCGCAGCAGCGGCCTTGCCGCCACGCGCGGCCGCAGCCCCCTCACGTACAGCGCGCCGATCCCCTTTGGCCCGTACATCTTGTGCGCCGATAGCGACATCATGCCGACTCCCGCCCGCTCCGCATCGACGGGCATGTGGCCTGCCGCCTGCGCCGCGTCCGTGTGGAACGCCACGCTGTGGTCGCGCGCGATCCGGCCGATCGCCGCAATGTCGTGAACCGTTCCAACCTCGTTGTTGGCCGCCATTATGGAGATCAGCGAGGTCCGGCTGGTAACGGCCGCCTCTACGCCGGCAGGATCGGCAAGGCCGTCCTCGTCGACTGGCACGCGCGTCACGTCGGCCGCGCCGGACGCCTCTAGGTGGGCCGCCACGTCGAGGACCGCGCTGTGCTCGGTCGCGCAGGTTATGATGTGGGGACGGGCCGCATCGCCCCCTCTGCCGTCCGCGCCCTGCACCGCCCCGACAAGGGCCGTGTTGTTCGACTCTGTCGCCCCGCTCGTGAATACGATCTCGGTCGCGCTCCTGGCCCCGACCAGTTCCGCGACCTGCTCGCGCGCCCTTTCGACGGCTTCGGCCGCTGCCGCCCCGTACGCGTGGTCGGCGCTCGACGCGTTGCCAAACTCGTCGCCAAAGTACGGCAGCATCTCTTCTAGGACGCGCGGGTCGACGGGGGTCGTCGCGTGCGAGTCGAGGTAGATCGGGCGCGTCATGGATCGCCGCCGCCCTTGCCGCCCCCCGGCGCCCCGTCTCCCGCCCCCGGCGCAACATCGGCGTCCTCCCCGCCCGCCGCCGCCGCCGCCGCATCCTCGCAGCCGAGCAGCCTCGCAAAGTCGCCGAGACCCCGCACGCGCGGGAACAGCATCCCGGCGCCCCTGTTCAGGTGCGCGCGCATCATGCGGTCGGCGTACATTGCAAGGTCAAGCCCGTCCTCGTCGAGGCGGCACCGCAGGGCCGCCGCGTACGCGGCCTCGTGCTCGCCGAACAGGATATGCGGGAGCAGCTCCATGCCCTTTTCGTCGTACAGGTCGGGGTTTGGCACGGTCTCGTCTGCGAGCGACATGCAGATGCCGAACCTGGCAAGGACGTTTATCGGCAGGCCGGTGCGCGACTTTAGCTGGCCTAGCTGGCTCTGCGAACGCATCGACATGCGGACGCGGTCTAGCCGGTACAGCCTAGGCCCCCTCCCCCTCTCTCGGCCCTGCCCTGCCGCCGCCCCTGCCGGCCCCGCCCCCGCCGTCCCCTGCTCTGAGGGGGCCGGCCCCGGAGACATGGGCAAAGCCGCCGCCCCTGCCGGCCCCGCCCCCGCCGTCCCCAAAGTACCCCTCCCGGACGGCGCTCCGGCGCCCGTCCCCGTCGAACTCGATCACGTACGCCCTCGCCACGCGCGGCCTCAGCCGCGCGTACTCGGCGGGCCCGATCTCGCGGTCCGTCGAGAGCAGGACGGTCTGGTGCGAGGCCGACGGGTAGAACCTGTCGACCAGGTTCGAGAGGTGCGCGCCGTCGAGCCGGCCGAGCGGCGTGTCGATCACGAACGGCAGCGGCCGCCCGCTCGTCTTTGCAATGGCCCACAGCAGGGCCGTCCCGATCATCTGCTGCTCGCCCATGGACCGGAGCGGGACGGGCTCGTCGATGCCCTCTTCGTACGCGCCGACCTCTAGCGTCTCCGGGTCGACTACGATGCGCTCGACGCCGCCCTTGTGGAGCAGGACGGAGGCGACGGCGAGCAGGTTCTCCTCCAGCTCGCGCATCTTGCGGGCAAGCAGGCCGCCGCGGTACGTCGCCAGCGCGGCCTTCATCCGGCCGGCGAGTGCGACGCCCTTGTCGGCGCGCTCGTCGCGGCGCATCTCGTCGAGCAGCTTCTTGAGGCGGTTTCTGACGACCTTTAGGTTGGCCTGCCTTGCCGACAGGCGCTGCCCCATGTGATCGATCTCGGCGCGCAGCGTGCCGATCTCGCGGTGCGCGTCCCGTATGCCCCGCACGCGGGCGGCCATCTCGTCGTCCGACGGGGCCCGCGCAAGGCCCTCGACCACCTCCTCTAGGCGCGCCTCGGCGGCGGCAAGCCCTGCAAGCTCGCCGCGCAGCGACGGCGGGGGAAACGAGGCGGCCGCGGCGGCCGCAGTGCGCACGGCGGCCGCCTCTTCCTCGGACACGTCGAACAGGGGCGGCGCAGAGTCGCCCGGGTCGTGCCGGAACATCTCTTCCAGGCGCCGCGCGATCAGGTCGGCCGCCCTGTCGTCGGCCCTCCCGCCGGGCCAGAACGAGTCTGATCCCATCTCGCGGCGGAGCGCGTCGATCTTTGGGATCGCATCGGCCGCGGCCGCTGCCGATCGGGCGGCGCCGGCGTCCGCATCGATGCGCGAGACGGCGCGGCCGAGCAGGTCCGATGCCAGCGCCAGCGGGGCCGCCCCCGACAGGGCCTCGCGTACGGCCCGCTCGTGCCCGCGCAGGCGCTCCTCAATGGCGGCCTTTTCTGCCAGCAGGCCGGCGCGCAGGTCGGCGTACCCGCCGCCGGCGCCCCTGATCTTTTGCTCCTCCTCTGCCACATGCGCCTCGGCGGCCTCCAGCTGCCCCCTCTTTGATTGCACCTCGGCCTCGAGCGACTCGACGCCGGCCACGAGCGCGTCGCGCTCGGCCATCATGTCCTGGTACTGCCTGTACGCGGGGCCCTGTTCGCCGCCGCTGTCGCCGCCGCTGCGCCCCGCCCTCCGCGCCACGTACAGGTCGAGGTCGGCAGAGAGCCTGTCGACCAGCTCGGCGCCGAGCAGCACGTCGAGCGACTCGCGCATCGGGTTGGGGCCCGCGCCGCCGCTGCTCCCGCCGGCCGCATCCGCGGCCCCGACGATCTTTTCGCCGTCAAAAAAGAACAGCCGCGCGATGCCGAGCGGTACGAGGCCCTCGACGAACGCCTGCCACTGCGACTCGTCCGTGTCGGCCAGCACCCAGCCGTTCCTCTCGACGCGCAGCGACTCGGAGACCGCGCGGCCTCCTCCCCCTCCGTCCGAGGGATCGGCCGCCTCCCAGCTCCGCACCACCCTGTACAGGTCCTCGCTGCCCGCATGCCGGAACCTAAACGACAGTGCTACCGAGGCCGCGCGCGCCCGTTTTCCGCCCCCCCCCCCCGTGATTTATGGATGCGCGATAGTACGAACGCCTCGTACTCCTTTGCCGTCGTGCGCCTGCCCAGGTGCGCCCGGCCGTACAGGGCGACCATCATCGACTCTAGTACGGTCGTCTTGCCGGCGCCGTTGAGCCCGCCGATCAGCACTATCGGGCGGCCCGGCCGCACCGACAGGTCGAACCGGTTCGTTCCGGCGTACGCGCCGTAGTTTTCGATCTCTAGTCCCTCGAGGAGCGTCTTAGATCTCCCCCGCCTGCCGCCGCCGCTCGGCCTCTACCTCGGCGGCGGCATCCATGTCGTCGGCCCACTCCTCGTCGAGCAGGCCGGCGATCCTGCCGTGTATGCCGTGCCTCTTGGCCATGCCCTGCGCGCCGGCCTCGGCCTCTAGCGCCCTTGCAAGCAGCGGGTACGGCAGGCCGTGCAGGCCGCACGCCGCCTCTAGCTCGGACTGCTCGACGCCGCCGAACGCGCCGAGGTCGTCCCCTCCATCCTCCAGGTCGACGCCGGCGACGTCCCTGTACAGCTGGAATGCGGAATTGTGCCAGTCGCCCTGCTCGACGCGCCATATGCGCTGTATCTCGCGCACCTCGTCCTCGCCGATGAGGCTGATGGACGGGTCGGGCCCAGACGAGCGCACCTTGTTCTGCGCCTCGAGGAGCTGCCCGAGCACCTCCTTGCGGAACTTGAACGTGTACGGGCCGCGCGTGATCCTGTCGTTCCAGAATACGAGCCGGCCGTTGCGGTGCTTGAGGTCACGGAACTCGGCCTTGCGGGCGGGGTCCTGCGTGTCCTTTAGCACCTGGCGCAGCTCGAGCAGCGGCAGCATCCACTCCTCGCCGTTGTCGATCATGTTCTCCATCGATCGGTCGCGGTCGACGACGGTGCACGTCCAGCACCCGAACCGGCTGCCGCCGCACGAGGCCGTCTTGGTGTCGACTACGAGGGGGCATTCGCCGGCCTTTGCGTTGCGGTACAGCGAGAGGAGGCCGCGGTTGTCGCCGCCCCAGGGGCTTGTATTCTGGAGCAGGTAATTCCACACGTCCTTGTCGGTAAAGTCTCGTATGGGCATGTACACGAACGCCTGCGCGAGCGTGCTGTGGTGCGAGAGGTTGCTGCCGCCGAGCCGGTGCGCGTCGATGACCTGCGCGCGCGTGCTGCTCTCGGCCCTGCGGCTGCCCAGGACGACGACGACCTCGCCGTGCTCGGAGACGCGCTCCTCTATGAAGCGGTTGGCGTTCTTGATCTTTAGGCGGTCCGTGCACCAGCGTATGGTGTTTGACGGCGCGGGGTACCCCTTGCCGATGAGGCACACCCAGAACGTGTCGGACAGGACGGGCCTGACCAGGCCGGTCTCTAGCGGCAGCGGGCTCGAAGCGGCCGCCTTTTCCATGGCCTCTAGCGAGCCCGTCACGGTCTCCACTATGCGCGGCTGCTCGACTAGCGTGTCCGACGATATGACGTACACCCTCTTTGAGAGGGCGTCTGCGGGCAGCTTTGAGAGGGCCGACCAGACGAGCTGCACCGTGCACGTAGAGTCCTTGCCGCCGCTGAACCCGATGATCCACGGCCGGCCGTCGGCCAGGTACGTCTCGCGCACCTCGTCCTCGATCGCCTCGAGGGTCGTCCCGTCGAACACGGACGCGGCCATCAGGCGCCGGCCTCGCAGTGCTCTACAATAATCTTGGCGGCGTTGTTCATGCCCGCCTTGGTCTTTGTCATCTTGCCTCGTATGATGACCTTGCCGTCCCAGACAGGGTTCGTCCTAGTCCAGTCGATCGTCCGCAGGGCCGGCAGCATTGCGAGCCACCGGTCGGGGTGCCGCTTGCGGAGCTGGCCGCCCGCTAGCCCGATCGCCTCTAGCATGTTCGTGTTGGCGTGGACGTACTCCTTGCGCAGCTCGTACGCCGAGACCTTGCCCTCCTCGAGCAGGACCCACTCGGGCACGTTCGACGAGACGGCCTTCCAGAACTCTAGGGCGTCGCGCCTGTCCTGGTCGGTCAGCCCCTTGGACTTGCCGAGCAGGTTGGCCGTGGCCATGCGCAGGCCGCTTAGCGTAAAAAACTTGACGGAGCGGTTTGAAAGGGTCGTCTTTTCCATCTCTATGCGGCCCCGAAACACGTCGACCTTGCCGGCCATGTCGACGACGAACTGCGAGAGCGGGTTGCGGCGGTCGTACAGTATGCTGAGGGACTTTGTCGGCTTGACGGCGTTCTTGTTCAGGTCGGCGAACATCTGCTGGCTCTTCTCTAGGCCGGGGTCTTGGAAGAAGACGACCGAGATCTTGTCGCGGCCTAGCTGCGGCGACTCCCTGACGGCGTCCTTGATGCCGGCCACGCGGTGCTGTCCGTCGTTGATGAGGATGGCCGCGTCCTGGGACATGCGGATGGTCCCGAGGTTGGCGCCGGCCGAGACGGGCTCGAAGTCGATCTTGCCGTCGACCGAGACCGTCAGCGACGAGAAGGTGTAGTCCTTTTCGTTCTGGAGGATGTAGTCGCGGATGCGCGGCACCCTGGACTTGCGCAGGACTCGCTGGGCCCGCTGGAGGGGCGGTATGTCGGCGTCCTGGAAGGTGAAGAGCTTGGCGACGGCCTTTAGCGTGCACATGGCGATGTAGAAGTCCGAGCCGGCCTGTGAGCCCCTTATGGCCTCAAAGGAGTGTGTGTTTGTGGGCATTCTTGGCGAACGGCCATATGGGAAGTATATTATGCTTGTGCCGGACGCCGATACGATAAAGATTATTTATGGGAAGTATATTTTTAGTGCAAACAAGCCATTTCGGCGTCGATTTCGCCAGCCGCGGCCAGATACAGGCGTCAAAAAGTCGTGCCGACGCCCCCTCAGAGGACTAATCGCGCAAATCAAGGGTGGTGGAGATACCCCATGCGTGCCGCTGACCACAACCGAGTTAACCTTATGAACCGTCAAGATCCAGGTGGCGCGTGCCCAGTGCGAGGGAGGAAATTGCAAGGATTCTCGCAGAGGTCGAAAGTGACAGTGCGCTGCCCCGCGGCATGCTGAAGAGGGTATACGACATGGAGGCAGGCGTCGTTCACCTGCGATCGCGCGAGCGCATCTACAGCGACCTCAGGGAGATGATAGCCGACGCGGCGGCTGAAAGCAAGGAGGCGTAGCGCATGCTGTTCAAGAGGATCGAGATGTACAACTTTGGTAGGTATGCGGGAAAAAACACCTTCGACACGACAGTGACGCGCGAGCGGAACGTTATACTCGTGAGGGCTCCCAACGACAGGGGGAAGACTACGCTGTTCAAGGCCATCAAGTTCGCCCTCTACGGTGACAAGGACGCTCCGGCGAGCAGCTGGATCAACTTCCAGGCAGCGGCCGAGGGCGACGGGGAGATGTACGTTGAGATAGTGTTCGACGATGGAGGCGAAGAGTACCGGTTGAGGCGATCTGCGGCGTTCAAGAAGACGCCCCGAGGCGAGGAGATAAACACGAAAGGGATCCCCAAGTTCGAGCTGTTCAGCGGGGACGGCGAGGTGGCGACTGGAGCCTCCGAGAGTGAAGGCAGGGACAAAGTCGATGCGATGCTCCCAAGGGATGCTAGCCAGTTCTTCTTCTTTGACGGCGAGGAGATTCAAGGGTACATAAAAAACCAAAGCTCGCACGTGAAGCTTGCGATAGAGAAGATCCTTGGCATAAAGGAGATGTTTAATGCTGCGGATGATCTGTTTCACATCAAGGGCGGCCTGGACGCAGAGTACACCCGAATCGCAAAGAGCCACACCAAAAGCCAAAGGGACAAGGGAAAGCTCGAAGGGGTAGAGCGGGATCTGTCCGAGATCCAAGACAGCATAGACGCGAACGAGACCCTACTGAAAGGCGCTGCAAGTAGGCATAGAGAGCTCAAGGAGGCCCTTGCTCAGTACGAGTCGATAAAAAGCGTCGTGGAGGAGAGGGACCGGGCCGAGGCAGAGTGCGCCAGGATCGAGGGGGGGATCAAGGAGGTCGACAAGGCGCTTGCCAAGCAGTGGGGAGACCTAGGCATAAGCATGCTTGTCGGACTCCTTTACATCATTGACAGTGGGGGGGAGGCGGGTGCAATGGCCGACGAGTGTGAGTCAAAGATCGTACAGCGCATGGTCGAAGGGCATGCAAAGACCTGCATCTGTGGTAGGCCCATAGACGACAAGTCGTACAGGGTGCTAGAGTCAAGGGCACGCCGCGTCGAGCCACCAGTTGCCCTGTTGCTCAAGCGCTTTGTAGAGAGGATGCTCATTGACCTTCGGCCCGGCCAGCGCGCAACCGACCTGAGGCAATCCGTCGAAAAGCGATCCTCGTATGTAAAGGACATGGACGCGCAAAAGAGTGCCATACAGAGGTGCATGTCAGAGATCAAAAAGGCGCCAGTCGAGGGCGTGGCAAGGCTAGAGAGCGAGTACGAAGAGTCGGCCAGGGACATGGGCAAGTACGAGCGCGACATCCAGGCACTGTTCATTGCAAAGCGGAAAAAAGAGGCAGACAGAGAGAAGATCGAGTGGAAGATAGAGGCAAGCACCGACGATGTGCAGCTCCAACAGGCCAAGAACAGAAAGACCGTGTGCGACGCTGTTATAGGCGGAATCGAGCAGGCCATCGAACTGTTTTATCAAAATCGGAAGCCCGAGCTGGAGGGTCACGTGTCAAGGATATTCACGCGGCTGACGAACAACCCCGGCCTCTACAAGGGGATCAAGATCGATCGGGAGTTCAACTTAGTCGTCGTCCGTCACGACGGCACCGAGCTTCCGACAGACACGTACAGTCCGAGCCCGGGGGCTTCGCAGACGGTGGCGACCGCGATGATCGGCGGGATGAACAGGTTTGCGACAAGAGATGCTCCCATCGTAATAGACACGCCACTCGGAAGGCTCGACGACATCCACAGGGCCAACGTCATGAGGTATTACTCCGAAATGGGCAGGCAGGTCATCATACTTTATCAACCCAGTGAGATCGGCGGGGAGGACATGGAAGGCATCAGGGATCAGTTGGCCTCTGAGTGGGACATAGAATTGCTAACGGACAAGCCAGACTTGTCGCGGATCACAAGAAAGGTGACGTATATATGACCGAGATAAGGCGCATAACAACCGAAAAGTGGGAGATACTCACATCACACAACGACGACTATGAAAAGCTTGTCACAAGGGGAAAACTCTTCCCTACAAAGCACCACCTCTTTGCAGCAGGGCTAGTGTACGGATTGCTACACGACAAGCGGTACGACAAAAAGCCCACGGTTGCGATTACAAAACTTTTTTCGATCGGCGACAAAACGACAACTGGTGTCATTGACATGGTATTCTGGGTTTTGAACAACGAAAAAGATGATAAAAAAGTGTGGGCAG
The DNA here is from genome assembly GCA_965242695.1 of Cenarchaeum sp. Classification (GTDB taxonomy): domain Archaea; phylum Thermoproteota; class Nitrososphaeria; order Nitrososphaerales; family Nitrosopumilaceae; genus Cenarchaeum. Next base: position 1,502,460 of record CBDESU010000001.1, read on the forward strand.
AAATGCTCCACATTGCGGACGGAGGAGTCATGGCACTGAGCGAGATGTATGATTCAGGAGGAGGCAACATTGACATATCGCGCCTGTTGGACGACGCCAAAGCGTTGTGGCCAAGACGGGCCAATGGCCTTTACAACATAGGCACGGCGACAAGCAAGCAGGGCAGGACGGCAACACTGCCAGAATGACGATCTATTTTGGGAGCCTCGACAGAGGCCGTCCAGGAGCGCACGAGTACACAAGGAAACTAAAGATCATGGGGGCATTTTGAGCGGGCGCATGCAACCAATCCCGACACGGCCTGCGACATCACCACGACATCGAAAAGTGATGTCCATATCAGCGTGTGTAATAGTCAAGAGGTGTGTTTGAGACATATCAAACGCGGATGCTAGGATTACACATGATAGAAGTCTATTTTTAATGCAAACACTAAAAGAGTAAATTAAACCTATACACCTAGAAATATACCGACAATTGCTTACGGCTGAAAAGCAAACAAACATGAGTGACTACTACGATATTTGCCAAGGAAGTCAATTTTAAACGCTGTACAGTATTTGGGCAGAATCACTACATATAATAACCCACGCAGGGACGGGCCAGACGTGACGATGAAGGGGAAGTTTGATGAAACGCATGCTGAGCGCATAAGTGCCCTTTTAACCTCACAAGACATCCCGATGCAGTCGTTTGTCGTACCAAGGTTTCAACGAAACTACGCGTGGAGGCATGACAGAGAAGCAGGGAAGTTGTGGGAGGATGTATATGACAACTACGTAGAGTACAAAGAAAATATTCCCGAGAACATTATCGATGGGCAGTACATGCTCGGTCCGCTGGTACTGTTAGAAGACAAGAAAGAAGAATTTGAATGGCAAGTGATTGATGGACAACAGCGTCTAGCCACATTAACCACACTTTTTTGTGTAATAAGAGACATATTCTTTGTCCTAAGAGAGCATTTGACCAACGATGAGGGTTACAAGTTATCCAAATCACTCATTGAAAAAGAGAGGTTCGATGAAGATGATATCGAGTCAAAGCTAGAGCCAAAGCTACAACTAAATCATATCGATAGGGGCTTCTTTTTCGAAATGATTCAAAAAGAAGGCGATCCTGACGCTAAACTTTCTGCGTGGGTCAGCAAGGCAAAAGGCCAAAAAAAGACGATCCCAACATCCCATAAACTACTTATGAAATGCTATGAAGAATTCTACGATGAGGTTGAAAGGGCCTTGCTGACAGGGTTTGTTGATCGAAATGAAGCTGAAAGTAGGTTAAAAGAAAAAGAAGAACAAATTGAAAAAGATTTGACAAGAGACATGGCAGCAAACCCTGAAAAATACGGTTTTGAGGGTGGCTTTTTTTTGAGGCATTGGGATGGAGAAAAATTTGTGCAAGATGGCAAAATAGATGAAAATGAGCGTGCAGATTATGAGCGAATAAAGGCGATGCCAAGTGGCAGAAGGCACCAAGACGCTAGTGAGTACGTAAGATACATTGTTAGTCAAAAAGAAAAAAAATTCAGAAAGCGACTCAGTGTAGAGACCAAAACCCGAAGATCGAGAATGTTAAGAGATGATGGTCCCAAAAACATAGGGATGCTAACAAAATTTCTGAAACATGTGATAAGACAAAATTTTGTGGTGTCTGTAAAAGTAAGAAACGAGAGCGATGCATTTATGATTTTTGAGACATTAAATGCAAGAAACAAACCGCTATCAAAATCAGAGCTTATAAAAAATATGTGCTTTAAGGCAGTAAAAAATGAAAAAGAGATAATCGATCTGGACAATCAATGGATGGATATTTTCAGCGAGTTGGAAAATGGCGATCGGTTTATTCGCGAGTCACTTCGTTCACGGTATTTTGATGATCATGAGAATCCTAACCCCAAACGAAAGAAAAAAGTCAAGGCAACAACGTCGAACCTCTTCGTCATTATCAAGAGTATTGTTAATGACGACGATCGAAAGGCAAAAGATTACATTAATTGGTTGGAAACAGATTCAAAGTTTGTAAAATTTATGGACGACCCCTTCAGTTATACCGATGACGAAGTAATTAAATCGAATTTGGTTTCGTTGAAACGACTGGATGCGGTTCATATCAGGATACCGCTTCTTACTGCCTACAGAAGACTAAACTCGGGGGGAAAACGATATGGGTTTTCTGAGAAAGATTTTGAGGAGTTTTCGAGTATGTTGATAAAGTTTCACTTTCGAAACAGAACCATTGGTAAGTTACATCCAAGTAAAATGGAAGACATCATGTTAGATGTGGCAAAAAAAATAGAGAGTGGAGAAAGTTTAGCAGACGTCACAAGTCTACTGCGTCAAAAAGACATAGAGGATGACGAATTTGAGAGTGGGTTTCGCAAATTCAAACCAGACGAATCAGAAGTGATAAAGTATATCCTGTTGGAAATTGAGAAATATTTGCGTAACAGTCAAGATGTATTGCAACTTAAAACCGATGCTACCGTTGAACATATACTACCCAAGGACCCAGGAGGAAATTGGAATAAGAGTGAATTTTTCAACGAGGAGAGCGACGATGTTGAACATAATTTTGAGTCATATCATAACCGTATCGGAAACATGACGCTGTTAACAAAAGGACTCAATTCAAAAATTCAAAACAAGTCTTTTTGTGTAAAAAAAACTGAGGCGTACAAAAACGAAAAGACGTTACATATAACATTAGAAACTGTTTTAAAAATGGCAAAATGTGCCGAAGAATTGGGCCGTGGTGCTAAGCCAGAATTTAACGATGTAAAAGAATGGACAGCGAGAATCATTGATGAGAGAAGCGAGTGCTTTTCAAAACTGGCAAAAATGATATGGAGTGTGTAAATTGTTAGAGTTTCAACGCACCTCACATATTTTAGATTAAAAAACAATATCCAACGTAGTTATCAACAAACGATCACCCATATTTGGTATGAAGCGTTAAAATTTCAGAACTTTCGTCGCCAAAAAACAGGTCGTTCCCCCTCTACTGCACCCAACTCGCCACGCATGTGTTTACCGTGCCCATGCTCGCATCACGCCCCTATAGAATGTTGCCAACGTGCCATGACCAGACGAACAGCGTGGCCATGACCAGACGAACAGCGTGGCCACAACAAAACGCTCTCGACGACCCCGAAATTCACAGCCCCCCCCCCAAGACGTGAACTGCCCACATGAGCACATCAAATGCTTAATACACTAACGAAGCCGGCCCGCCGTGTGGCTCCACAGCACGGATCATGCGGATGGATGCAAAGCGGCGTACCCGCAGGCGGAGGGGGTACGAAGCCTACCATGCTTCAGATAGAGGACATAGACGAGGATAAGAGCAGTTGTACAACACCGAAAAAATACAACGTGATGTACATGCCCTCAGACTATACTCTCGGCGAGCTCTACGACATGTGGAAAAAGAACGCCATCACCGTACCCGAATTCCAGCGAGGTTATGTGTGGACACCCGCACAGGCATCACGGCTTATAGAGTCATTCTGGATGGATCTCCCCGTGCCGCCCGTGTTCCTAATGATGGACAAGGAAGAGAATGCACTAGTGATAGACGGCATGCAGCGGCTCCTGACCATCTTCTACTTTTTTGACGGGTGGTACGGGAAGAGGGGGCATCAAGAGTCTAGGCAGGAGTTCAAGATCGTCGGCATAAGCAAGGACAACGAGATCTATGGAAAGAGGTTTGATGATCTGCCAGAATACATACAGAAAGAGCTAAAGAACCAGCTTCTTCGCGCCATACTTATTCGTCAGAACCCGCCCGTCACCGGTAGCGCCAACGGCACCGCCATCTACCACATATTCGAACGCCTGAACATGGGCGGCACCGCACTGTCTGAGCAGGAGATCAGAAACTGCATCTACACAGGCAAGCTCAACGATCTTCTTCACGATGTCAACAGTGACAAGGACTGGAGAAAGATTATGGGCAAGGCTTATCCAGATTCCCGCATGAACGACCTACAGCTTGCCCTTCGCTGCATAGCGCTTGTCCACTGTAGTGACAGGTACCGAAAGCCCATGAAGGACTTTTTGTCAGGGTTCATGCACGACATGCGCAACCCGACAGATGTCTTCATCCTGCAGGAAAAAGATCGCTTCGGCAACGTCTGCAGGGACATAGTCGACCACCTCGGCGAGCGCCCATTCCACAACTCGCGGGGGGCCCTCAAGTCCACACTCCTGGATGCCGTATTCGTGGCGTTCGCGCACAATGATAGCCATGCCCCAATCGACATAAAAGAAAGGTTCGAAAGCTTGAAAAGAGGCCCCCTATTTGCATCGCATTCTGGCGCGTCCACTGACACATCAGCGGTCGGAGGACGCCTAGAAATCGCCCGCAAGGTGATGTTCGGGTGATGGCAGACGGCTCTCGACGCACCTGACAGTGAGCTGGCAGTATGGATCGACCACTTCGACAGGACGGGTCCCCGGCGCACAATCATCGAGTGCCACCTAACCGGATTCACGTCTGTCCACATATGGGTCACTATGAAAATGAAATAGTCAGGATCATACCAGACAGGGTCCAAGTGTCGAGAGACGGAAGTCCGTTGCCGCACACGGCACCCCTGCATGAGTGTCGCGCTCCCATGCATCCCGACGCCCTCGGGGCGCCCTGTCTGGATTTGCCCGGAGCGCCTAGACGAGTTCCGCTAGGGCATCGAGCGATGTTATCTGTGACACTACAGGGACATCATGGAGAATAGGAGCGGGAGCGTGCATGGGAGGCGCATTCAAGTGACCTTTGACGAGGCTTGCGCGCATCATGCAAGCGCAAAGCGCGTTATTGGCAATTCAGATGCTCCCGGCACCTAGCGCGGCGTACGAAGGGAGTGATGCAGTGGCAAAGGCCGCGCCCTGCCAGCAACGCTCTGCGTTGCCCCGCATGCGGCGGGGCATGCGCCCTTGACGCCGCCCCGCCGATCCCGCCCACAACGGCTGCGCCGCCAGGCGCTACACGGATCGCCGCCCCGCCGATCCCGCCCGCCGATCGCCGTAGCACCGATCGTCCGCGCGGCCCGCTCAGGCGACCAGACAGAGCCAGCCCCGCTCTCGCCGACGGAGCGCCCGCGCGGCCCCAAACAACACTCAAATTGCCTGACGATTTGTCGGGGCGCGTGAGCCAGGCGATGGAGGAGCAGACCATGATCGGCGCGGCGGCCCTCATGAAGGCCATGTCCCGGGAGGGCGTCAAGCAGGTCTTCGGGCTGCCCGGCGGGGCCAACCTGCCCATGTACGACGAGCTGTTCAAGTCGGACATACGCCACATCCTGGTACGGCACGAGCAGTCGGCCGCCCACATGGCCGACGGGTTCGGCAGGGTCAGCCGCAAGCCCGGCGTGTGCTTTGCCACGTCCGGCCCCGGCGCTACGAACATCCTCACGGGGATCGCCACGGCCCAGGCCGACTCTGCCCCCATGGTCGCCGTCACCGGGCAGGTGCCCGTCAAGATGATCGGCAGGGACGCCTTCCAAGAGAGCGACATCATCGGCATGGCCAACCCCGTCGTAAAGTACGCGTTCCAGCCTCGCGACGCGGCCGAGATACCGGATGTGGTCCGCAAGGGGTTCTACATCGCCGAGACCGGCAGGCCCGGCCCCGTCCTGCTCGACATACCAAAGGACGTGCAGCAGAACGAGGCGCCCATGAAGTTTCCCGACGAGTTCAAGATAAGGGGGTACCACCCGTGGGCCGACCCCGACATCGCCAACATCGAAAAGGCCATAGAGATGCTCATGGTCTCGGAAAAGCCCGTCATACTTGCGGGCGGCGGGACCATCATATCGATGGCGTTTGCCGAGCTGCAGGCCATTGCAGAGGCGCTCGCAATCCCCGTCGTGACGACCTTCAAGGGCAAGGGGTCGTTCCCCGAGAACCACCCGCTCTCGCTCGGCCCCATCGGCATGCACGGGCATGCAGAGGCCAACAAGATAATGACCGAGGCCGACTGCGTGCTCGCCATCGGCACCAGGTTCTCGGACAGGTCGGTCGGAACGTTCGACGAGTTCGAGCGCAACCTAAAGATCATCCACATGGACGTCGACCCCGCCGAGATCGGCAAGAACCAGACGACAAAGGTCGCCGTCGTCGGAGACGTGCGCGCATCCCTGCGCATCATGGTAAAGATGGTCCTGGAGAGGCAGGAGAGGGCAGGCAAGAGCGCCGAGGGAGACGGGACGGAGTGGTTCAGGCACGTAAAGGAGGTGCGGCAGTACTGGAAGGACAACCTAAAGATACACCCCGGCGAGATGGCCGCGGCCCGCATACTGCGCAAGCTGCGCGAAGAGCTCCCCGCAGAGTCTATCATCACGACCGAGGTGGGCCAGCACCAGATGTGGGCGTCGCTGTTCTACGACGTCGTGCAGCCCGGCACGTTCTTCAGCTCGACGGGCCTCGGCACGATGGGCTGGGGATTCCCGGCGGCCATCGGCGCAAAGGTCGCAAGGCCGGACGTTCCCGTCGTAGACATCGCCGGCGACGGCTCGTTCAACATGACAGAGAACTCGCTGGCCACGTCCGTCCTCGAGGACATACCCGTCATCGTCTTCCTGGTCAACAACTTTACGCTCGGCATGGTAGCGCAGTGGCAGCGCACGTTCTACGACCGCCGCATGATCGGCGTCGACCAGAAGCACTGCCCCGACTACGTAAGGCTGGCAGAGTCGTACGGCGCGCAGGGCATACGCGCCGAGACGCTCGACGAGCTAGGCAGGGCGGTCCGCACGGCCCTGCGCAGCGAGGTGGCCACCGTCATCGACATACCGATCGACCCCGAGGAGGACGTCCTGCCGTTCGTCGCCCCGGGCACGTCCCTCAAGGAGATGATCCTCCCGTCCTAGGGGGTGGCCATGGTGTGGGCAATACTCTCGCTGCTCGTCGAGAACAAGCCGGGCATACTGTTCCAGGTGACGCACCTGTTCAGGGCCCGCAACTTCAACATCGACAGCATATCGGTCGGCGTGACCGAGGACCCCGGGCTGTCGCGCATGACCATCACGACCTACGGCGACGAGAGGCAGGTGAGGCAGATCGTAAAGCAGCTCGACAAGATGATCGACACGATCGAGGTGATGCACCTAGACGAGCACAAGACCGTGTACAGGGAGCTCGTCCTGTTCAAGATACGCGTGTCCAGCGCCCAGGACAGCATGCGCATAAACGAGATGGCCAACGCGTACGGCGGCAAGGTGCACGACGTGCGCAGGGACTCCATGATGGTCGAGCTGACGGCGACCCCCGACCAGATACGGGCGTTCGAGGAGCTCGCAAGGCCGTTCGGCATACTAGAGACGGCGCGCACTGGGATCGCCGCCATGCAGAGGAGCGGGTCGGATTGAGGGTGCGCGTGTTCGACACGACGCTGCGCGACGGCGAGCAGACGCCAGGCGTGTCGCTCTCGCCAGAGGACAAGGTGAGGATTGCCGGGATACTCGACGGCCTCGGCGTCGACGCGATAGAGGCGGGGTTCCCCGTCATATCCGACGGCGAGGCGAGGGCGGTCAGGATGATCTGCAGGGAGAGCCTGTCGGCGCAGGTGTGCGGGCTTGCGCGCGCCAACAAAAAGGACATCGACGCGGCCGCCGACGCCGGCCTGTCGTACGTGCACGCGTTCATCGCGACGTCGGACATACACTTGGAGTACAAGCTAAAGATGAAGAGGGAAGAGGCGCTGGCAAGGGCCGTAGAGGCCGTAGAGTACGCAAAGTCGCGCGGCATGGAGGTAGAGTTCTCGGCAGAGGACGCGACGAGGACGGACAGGGCATTTCTGTCCGAGGTGTTTCGGGCAGTCGCGCAGGCCGGCGCCGACCGCGTAGACATACCCGATACCGTCGGGTACTCTACGCCGGCCTACATGGCCGAGATTACGAGGGACGCCGTAGAGGCCACAAGGGGCCTGCCCATCAGCGTCCACTGCCACAACGACTTTGGCCTCGCCGTCGCCAACGCCATATCCGGCCTGCAGGCCGGCGCGCAGTGCGCCCACGTCACAGTCAACGGCATAGGCGAGAGGGCAGGCAACGCGTCGCTCGAGGAGCTTGTGATGGCCCTCCAGTGCCTCCAGTTCGGGGAAAGGTACGAGACGGGCGTGCACTCGGAGCGCATATACGACGCGTCAAGGGAGGTGTCCAGCCTGGTCGGCATACAGGTGCAGCCGAACAAGGCCATTGTAGGCGACAACGCGTTCGGCCACGAGTCGGGCATACACACGCACGGCGTGCTGTCCAACCCGCTCACGTACGAGCCGATAAGCCCCGAGCTGGTCGGGCGCACCCGCTGGATGCAGGTCGGCAAGCATGCGGGGGTGCACGGCATGAACGCGATGCTCGCCGAGTACGGCGTGAGGCCGACCGACGGGCAGGCAAGGGCGATACTTGCGAGGGTCAAGGGCATGGGCGACAGGGGGAGGCAGGTGACGGACGTCGAGCTGCTCTCGATGGCAAGCGAGGTCATGCAGGACGACGCGATACGGCGCATAGTGCGCCTCGACGGGTTCTCCGTATCGACGGGGATCGGGACGATGCCGTACGCGTTCGTGAGGCTCAACATCGACGGCAAGGAGTTCTCGGCGACGGACCACGGGGTCGGGCCCGTCGATGCCGCCCTCAGCGCGATACAGAAGATTACCGGCGAGATCGCAAAGGTGCGCATACGCGACTACGCCCTTGCGTCGATATCGGGCGGGTCCAACGCCCTGTGCGAGGTCACGGTGCGGGTCGAGGACGCGGCCAAGAACAAGGTGACGGCAAAGGCGATCGGCGAGGATATAGTGACGACGAGCGTAAAGGCCGTCATCGACGGGATAAACAGGGTGATGCTGCGCAAGATGCTCTGGTCTAGGGGGAGCGGGGCGTCGGCCGCGGGGGCGGGCGCGCCGGGGGACGCGGGGCCCGCCCCCGGCGGCGGGGCCGGCGATGCCGGCGGCGTCTCCTAGGCGGGTGCCGCGCCGGTGAAGCCGCTCGACATTTCGCTCATACCGGGCGACGGGATAGGCCCCGAGCTTGCGGCATCGGCGCGCGCCGTCCTCGATGCGGCCGGCGACAGGTTCGGCGTGCGGATGGACGTGCGCGAGTGCGAGGCCGGCGATGCCGCGCTCGAGAGGACGGGCAGGGCGCTGCCGGACGAGACGTTCGAGGCCGTGCGCGGGTCGGACGCGTGCCTAAAGGCGCCGGTCGGCGAGAGCGCGGCCGACGTCATCGTGGCGCTGCGCCGCAGGCTCGGCCTGTACGCCAACGTCAGGCCGGCAAAGTCGTACCCCGGCATGCCGGCCCTGTCGGACCGAATGGACATGGTCGTCGTCCGCGAGAATACCGAGGACCTGTACACGGGCGCCGAGTTCTATGTGGACGGGCCGCTGCCGCTGGCCGGCGCGTACGGCGGGGATGCCGGGGCGGGGAAGGGGGGCGGCCGCACGGCCGTGGCCCTGCGGATCGTCTCGGATGCGGCCTCGGAGCGCATAGCCAGGTACGCCTTCGAGTCGGCCGTCGAGAGGGGCGGGGCGAAAAAGGTCACGTGCGTGCACAAGTCGAACGTGATGCGCGTGACGGACGGGGTGTTTGCCGGCGCGTGCGCGCGGGTGGCCGAAGAGTACCCCGGCGTCGAGTTCGAGCAGATGTACGTCGACGCGTGCGCGATGAACCTCATACGTCGGCCCGAGTCGTTCGACGTCGTCGTGACGACAAACCTGTTCGGCGACATACTCTCCGACGAGTCCTCGCAGGCGGCAGGCGGCCTCGGCATGGCTCCGGCCGCCAACGTAGGCGACTCGTTCGCGCTGTTCGAGCCCGTGCACGGGGCGGCGTTCGACATTGCGGGCAGGGGGATCGCCAACCCGTCGTCGTTCATCCTGTCGGCGTCGATGATGCTCGGGTGGCTTGCGCGGAGGAGGGGCGGGGCGGAGGGCGAGGGGTGCGCCGCGGCCGGCAGGGCCGTCGAGGATGCCGTGCGCGGGGCGGTGGCGGCAGGAGCCAGCACCGCAGACGTGGGAGGTGCGATGACGACGGTGCAGTTTACGGAAGAGGTCGTGTCCAGGATGGGCAGGCGGAAGGCGTGAGCCGCGCCGGGTCGGGCGGCGGCCCGAGGCGGCGGCAGGGCGGCCGGTACGGCAGGGGTGGCGCCCCCGGCGCCGCGGCCGGACGCGAGGTTTGACGAAAACTGTATGCTTAATGAGGGGCGATGGGCGTCCGGAATCGTGAAGGCGGGGCAAGGTCGGATGCAGGGGGGACGAGGGGTGGCTCGGACGGGCCGCGGCGGGGCCGCCGTTGCTGCCGCCGCGCCAGCGGCGGCTGACGGCAGGGCCGAGTTCAGGGAGATGTTCGTGTCGCTTGTCGATCCGGCCGGCCTGCTCGACATGGAGAGGTGCGGCAGGACGGCCGCCCTGATGAGGGAGGCGGCGTCAAGGTCGGGGTACGAGTCGGGGGCCAGGATGGCGTCCATACTGGAGGACATCTTTGCCGACACGGCCGACATCGCGAACAGGCCCGTCGAGGACGGGGCACTGCGTCATACCCATGTCGCGTTTCGCAACATAATCTGGGTGCTGCGCAGCACCGCCGAGTTGTACAGAAATAGCAGGTGCGAAGAGCCAGTCTACAAGGAAAAAGACGGCACGCCGTTCCCGTTTTGGCGGCCTGTGAGCAACGATCCCGAGCCGGTCGCCAAGCTGGAAGAGGTGAGGAAGGCCGTTTCAGACCTCAGGTCAAAGGCGGACGCGCGCCGCGAAGAGTTGAGGGCGGCCGACCCGCCAGGCTCAGGCCTGGACATGTACACCGCGTCGTACAAGGGCAGCATCTGCAGGGATCTCGTGAGGGAAGACATCGAAAAGGTACGCGCAGAGTACAGGGCAGAAGACGTCGATCCGATATTCCCGCCAAGGCCAAAGCCGCTCGACGAGCACTTCAAGAAGTGCGACGGCCCGATCTGGTCGTCGGCAGAGATAATCGCATGGGCTAGGGGCAACGGGCCCCCGGACGGGTACGAGGTGGTCAAGGTCGGGGACGACGAGTGACATCAAACCCAAGGTGCTGGAGGCCTACTTCGACAGCACGTGATCGTAGCGCTTGCAGCCATGACGGACACCGCGCATTGCACGCGCGCACCCAGCGGCGGTCCACTCCCTACGCCACGCGCAACCGCACATCGACGACATCGAGTGCATGGCCGTCTGCATTGCGATCCGCTCGAGGTCGTGCGGTTCGATCGGCGGCGAGGGGGGGGGGCAACATGACCATGACGTCGAGCATGCGCAGGAACGGGTCGCGGTGGCATCCCTGCTCGCACGCAATCATGTCGAGAGGTACAGCACGATAGGTGCCATGGCTGGTACGAGCGATGACGATATGGTGGGCGATGACGGCGGCGCAGACTACGGAAGAGTTGGAGACCAAGATGGCCAAGCGGTCGGCGCGAACCGCACGGCCACAGCGGCGGCAGCACGGCAGACAGCGAGCGCCCCTGCCGACATCCTGCATGTCCTAAGCAACACGTGGCTGTAGCCGCGATCGGACTGTGCGGCGATCGGCGCCTCCGCACGCCCGGCCGGCCAAGACTACCCTTTTTGTCCCCGCGCTGGCGCCGCGGCCAGATGCGGAGCCTGCGCGGCGAAGGCGGTATCTTTAATAGGTGGTAAGTGGGCCTCCGGTATCGTGCAGGCTGTGCAGGGACAAAAGCAGAAGGCTCGCGAGGCGGCGCGGACAGGCCGCGGCAGGGCCGCCGCAGAGGCGGACGGCAGGGCCGAGTTCAGAGAGATGTTCGTGTCGCTCGTCGATCCGGCAGGTGTACTCGACATGGAGAGGTGCGGCAGGACGGCCGCCCTGATGAGGGAGGCGGCGTCAAGGTCGGGGTACGAGGCGGGGGCCAGGATGGCATCCATGCTGGAGGACATCTTTGCCGACACGGCCGACATTGCGAACAGGCCCGTCGAGGACGGGGCGCTGGGCCATACCCATGTCGCGTTTCGCAACATAATCGAGATACTGCACGACACGGCCGAGCTGTACAGGGAGGAATGGGGGATCAAGCAGGAAGGCCCGCTCCCGTTCTGGAGGAATGTGAACAGAGATCCCGAGCCGGTCGCCAAGCTGGAGGAGGTGAGAAAGACCGTTGCAGACCTCAGGTCAAAGGCGGACGCGTACCGCGAAGAGCTGAGGGCCGCCGACCCTCCAGGCTCCGGCTTGGACAAATACGACGCGTCGTACAGGGGCAACATCTGTAGGGACCTCGTAAGGGAGGACATGGAAAAAATACGTGCGAATTGCAGGGCAAGGGGCGTCGATCCCATATTCCCGCCCAGGCCAAAGCCGCTCGACGAGCACTTCAAGAAGTGCGATGGTCCAATCTGGTCGTCGGCAGAGATAGTCGCATGGGCAAGGGGCAACGGCCCCCCTGACGGGTACGAGGTGGTCAAGGTTGAGGACGACGAGTGACGTCAATGTCTTTAGAGTCTATCTTGACACCAGCGTTATTGTGGCGCTGGCAGTGGCGTTTGACCTGCACCACAACGATGCTGTCAGGACGTGCGTTGCCCTGCTGCGAGGTGGGCATCAACTGATCACCTCGCGGCTGGCCATCATAGAGGCGATCGGCTCGGTTCGCAAGAAGATCACGATGTCGCACAGGTACCAGTCGGGGAGCGAGGAGGAGCGGGCAGGTGTGGATGCGGATGCGGCCAAGGCCGTCAAGGACCTGCTCGGACTCATAGAATACATGACAAGGCATGGCTTTCTAAAGATCACAGAGCCAAAACGCTGGTCGCCCGACTTTTCACTCTTGTACGACAGGGTGATCGAGCAGGTCGGCCGCGCCGTGCACACCGGCAAGGGCAAGAACTACAGGTACCGAGGCGTCGGGTCGTACGACTGGCTGAACTTCCTGCTCGCCCGGGACTCTGGCGCGTCCGTCATCTGCACGACTGATGCGGCGTTCGCCGACATCGAGGGCAACGACAGTGAGTTTGGGCACATCAGGATACAGCTGGCCGGCGCCCCGTTGATCACCGGCGCCCTGTGAGTAGCGCGCGCATGCCGCAATGCTGGCACCGCCAGGGAACAGGGGATTCCTGCAACCGTAGGCAGTATGCACGGTGCGCCAGAGCCCGCCGCGGCGCGCGTGCGCGCACATCCGCCGCCCTACGCCGCGCCCAGCCGCGCATCGACGGCATCGAGCACGCGGGCCGTCCGCCGCACGATCCGCTCCAGGTCGTACGGCACGACGGCCAGCGGCGGGACCAGCATGATCATGTCGCCGAGCGTGCGCAGGAACACGTCGCGGCGGCGCCCCTCCTCGAACACCACCTTGTTGAGCGACGGGAGGCGGCGCGAGGCGGCGGGCGCATCGCCCCCGGCCCCGCTCCCGCCCCTGCCCCCCCTCCTGCCGGCCGGCCGCCCGTACGCCGCACCCGCGGCGGCCACGCAGATCCCCGCTAGCATCCCCCTGTGGCGGACCGCCCCCGCCGAGGATAGCGGCCGGATGTGCCTGTCGAGCAGCCTGCCGAGCTCGGCCGACGAGTCGCGCACCCTGGCGATCAGCCCCTCGCTCTCGTACAGGGCCAGGTTGGCGTTGGCCGCGGCCGCGGCCAGCGGGTTTCCCGTGTACGTGTGGCCGTGGAACAGGTGGCGCCCCTCGTCGTGCCGCCCGAGGAACGACTCGTACACCCTACGCGTGGCCAGCGTGGCGGCCATCGGAAGGCAGCCGCCGGTGAGCATCTTGCCGTACGAGACGATGTCGGGCCTGCTGCCCTGCGCCCTGTGCTCGGCCATCGAGCCGAGGCGGCCGAGCCCCGTGGCCACCTCGTCAAGGACGAGCGCCACGCCGAACCGGCGGCACAGCTCGGACGCCCCGCGCTCGAACCCGTCGGGGTACACGGCGACGCCGCCGGCGACCTGCGCGCCGCTCTCCATTACGAGCGCCGCAATGGACGGGTCGGACTCGAAGGCGGCCCCCATCTTCTCGAGGCACCTGCGCGAGTCCTCCGCCGGCGTCATTCCCGCCGGCGGGTCGGCAAGGTCGGGCGCCGGCAGGCGCCTCACGCCGCGCAGCAGGAGCGGCTCGTACCCCCGCGTGAACGACGGCACGCCGCACAGCGACATCACGCCGAGCGTGTCGCCGTGGTACCCGCCCTCGAGTGCGGCGATCCTCGCGCGCCCCTCCTCGCCGCGGTTGGCCGCGTGCATGACGGCCATCTTCATGGCCGCCTCCATTGCGGTCGACCCGTCGTCCGAAAAGAACGCTCGGTGCATGCCCGGCGCGACATCCTCGACGAGCCTCAAGGCGAGCTCCTCGGCCGGCCGGTTCGTGAGGTTGAACAGCGTCGAGTGCGGCATGCGCCTGGCCTGCGCTACCATCGCATCGACGATCGGGCGCGGCGTCCTGCCCCACACGTTCGTCCACATGGATCCCACCGCGTCGAGCAGGTGGCGCCCGCCGGAGAGGAACAGGGTGGAGCCGACCATGCGGACGGCCTCGTCAAAGCCGTCCGGCCACTCGGACATCTGCGTGTTCGGGTGCCACACGCGGCTTTCGGACGGATCCTCGGCCGCATCGCAGGCTCCGCGCCCCGCGCCGCCCCGCCTCGCCGCCGCCGATCCCATGCGCCGGGCCGCGCCGCGCCGCTATAAAAGGCGCCCCCCTGCTGGCGCCTGCGCAATTGCGGCCGCTCCCGGCGCAGCCGCGGGGGCTTTCGATCCTGCACCCCTCCAGGCATGCGGGAGAACCGCGCCGATCGCATCCGCGCCCGGCGTGCGCCCGGCGCATGCCGGCGCGCCGCGCAGTTTATACCGCCCGCAGTCCGCCGCAAGGCGGGGCAATGCCAGGCAGTCCGAGCAAGGGATCCCGCGTGGGGAGCGGCGCGCAGGGCGGCTGGTTCGATCGCATCCCCCCGCCGTCGCCGGACGCGCACGGCAGGAGGGTCGTAATGCTCGTCGTAGACTACAAGGTGGTAAGGATCGCCGAGCCGGGCGGCCGTGGGGCCGACGGCAGGGCGCGCGCCGCGAAGTACGGCGTGCTGGCCATTGCCCGCTCGGACGGCCTGATAATATTCCTGAGCAAGGCGCAGCGGGGGCTTGCCACCGGCGCAGCATCCCTCCGCTCCATCCTTCCGAAATTGGGCATCCTGACAGATTCGCTCGAAAATCCCGACACCCCTCCCGACGAGCGCGTCGTGGTGTGCGTCGACCGCGCCCTGCAGGAGATCAAAAAGGTCTGGCCCGGCGCCGATGTTCTCGTTCCGCACGGCGGGCGGCGGGCGGCCGGCGCCGCCCGGGCCGCAGACATTACAAAGGGCATGCAGTCCGCCGAGAGCAGGTCAGGCATAGAGATGGCCTTCCGCGGGATCGACGGGTACAGGCTTGTCGGCGGGGTCTTTGCCGGGACGGCCGACGACTTTGACGAGACGCTCCAGGTCGTGGCCGGGATGGTCAACATGCGGGTGATAGCGCGCGCCAAGGAGGCGCGCAAGAAGGGATCCGGCAAGAAGGGATCCGGCAAGAAGGGATCCGGCAAGAAGGGATCCGGCAAGAAGGGATCCGGCAAGAAGGGATCCGGCCGGAAAGGCAGGAAAGGTGCAGGTATGGCGGCGGCGCGGGGCAGGGATGCGGCAGGGCTCCAAGGCTGACCGGGCCCGCCGCGGCAGGGCCAGCCTTCCGGCTCTCGCCGGCGCGTGCGGCGCGTCTAAGCTGCACGTATGCGCGCGACGATGCATGTGATCCGCCGCCGAGTATCTACGTGCGGCGCAGGGGCCTTGGGTGCAGGCCGCCCCGGATCTGTCCCGCCCGCAGAGGCGCCGCGGCGCCGTCTGCCCCGCGGCCGCAGGCGGCCGCGGCCGCCGTGCCCCCCCTCCCCCCCGCCCCGCTACGCGCGCCCGATCCCGCCCGACTCTATCGCCCTGTCACGGCCGCGCCTGGCCTCGTCGAGGGACGGATCCAGCCGCAGCGCCTCGTCGTACGCCGCGGCCGCCTCGGCGTGCCTGCCCAGCGCGGCGAGCGAGTCGCCGCGCCCCCTGTGCGCATCGGGTATGCCTGGGTCGATCCCGAGCGCCGCCTCGAACCTTGCGAGCGCCTCCTCGAACCTGCCCAGCGAGACGAGCGACTCGCCGGCGCCCCAGTGGGATCCCGCAAACCCCGGCGCAAGCCGCGCCGATGCATCGGATGCGGCCAGCGCCTCCTCGAACCTGCCCTCGTGGATCAGGACCGTCGAGCGCCCCCAGTGGGCCGCGGCCATGTCGGGGTCGCAGGCAAGCGCGCGTTCGTACGCGGCCATCGCATCCCCGTACATGCAAAGCTCGCCCAGGCAAAAGCCGCGGCCCCAGTGCGCCCATGCGTTGGACGGGTCGGCCTCCACGGCGCGGTCGTACGCATCGATGGCCTCGCCGTATGCGCCGCGAAGTGTCAGCCTCCTGGCCTCTTCCACGAGGCGTTCCGCGCCGCCAAAGATGCCCACAGCGCCGGGGCCGGGCCGCCGGCACATAGCGGTTGCGGATCGGCAGGCCCGGTTGCGCGGCCGCCCGGCCGCCCGGCCGCCCTGCAGGGAAGGGCGGAGGAGGGCGGGGCGCCGTGCGATCCCGCCCGCAGGCGCCGGCAGGGCGGCCCATGCCCCCGCCCTAGTTCCCGTTGCCGCTTCCGCCGCCGCTGTTATGCCTGCCGCTCACTCCGAGCAGGTCGGTCGCAACGGCAAACTCGAACCGCCTCATCCTCTCGGAGAGCGGCAGGACGGCAGACCCGAGGGCCCACTCTCGGGCCTCGGAGCCGACGGGCATGTCGAGCGCGCCGCTGCCGCATATGATCGCGTACTCGGCGTGGGTGTACTCGCACAGCAGCCCCTCGTTGCTGATGCACGCCTCGGCCTCGGCGCATGCATAGTCGAGCGATCCGCGCTCCATGTCGACGATCATCTCCCTGGTGATCGACGCGTCGGGGACCGTCGGCAGGAGCGCCCACAGGCCGGCCCGCGCGTCGCGCACGGCCGGCATCCCGTGCCGCATGGACACGTCGCGCTCGGCGAACGCGGTGGCCCGCACGCCGTGCAGGCGCTCGCACTCGTCGGGCCCCGCAGCGGCAAGGGGCGAGTCGGCCACGCCCTCGAGCGGGTTGGCCGTAAACCACAGGCGCGCGTCGGGATCGTGCCACGCGTCGCCGTGCACGCCCCCGCGCGGCGCGGACGGCGGCACGGCCGGCCCGGCTGCTCGCGCCCTCGCCTCCTGCGAGCGGGCATGCGCCTCGCGCAGCATCCTCGACAGGGTCTTGCCGTCCCCCCGCCTGATGCGGATGAGCTCGTCGGCGGTGCGCGACATGTTGTCGATCAGGTACTGGATCCAGGAATAGTCGTAGGGGTCGTCGAACGGCGGGAGGCTGCGCGCTCGCAGCTCGCCCGGGGCCGCGCCGCCGGCGCCGCCGGACGCGCCGGCGCCCCCTGACGCCCACGCCTCGTACACGCGGGCGGCGCGCACGCGCGCCCCCTCGAGCAGGCGCCGCCCGGCAAGGACCGACAGCGCGCGCGGCGAGACGATGTCTAGCATGCCGTACTCGGCCCTGACCGCATCGCACTCGGCGAGCGCCTCGGCGTACCCGGGCCTGGCCAGCACGCGGGCCGCCTCGCCGGGCGTCCACGGGCACGGCGAGGACCACCCGGAGCGGCCCGCGCCGAGGACCCTCCTGCCGGCGTCCGCGTCCCAGTCCTCCTCGCCGCCGCCGACCCTCCTCGCCCCGATGTCGGCGGCGAGCAGCTCGTACCGCCTCGCCGTCGGCGGGACGAACGAGGAGTCTGGGCGCCGGCCCGACCCTGCCGCCTCCTCTATCGTCTCGTGTATGATGCGCCAGTGGGGGACGGACAGCAGCGCGCGCTTTTCAGACTCTGGGAGGCCGTCCGTCTGCAGGCCGAACAGGTCGGCGAGCAGCGGCCGTATGCGCTCCTCGTACTCGGCGCGCGCCTCGGCGTGGCCGCGCAGCGCGCCGTGGAGCCTGCGGTCGCCCTCGGTCATGCCGCCGGCCGCCTCGACGGGGACGCCGGCGAGCACGCAGGCGGCCGCGACCCTGTGGTCGTACAGCACGGATCCCGATCCGTACCACGCGCCCCACCTCCTCGCCGCCAGGAGCTTTGCATACTCGTCCAGGACGCGCTCGCCCTCCCACTCGCGCTGCTTGCCGTACGCCTCGACGAGCAGCTCGGTCGGCGCAAGGCGCCCAAACTTTGCCTCCAGCTCCTCGAGGCGGCGCGCATCGGCCTCGCCGCACCGCGAGTACGCCTCGCGTATGTCGCCGGCGAGGGACTCGGCGCCGGCGCCCGGCACGCGTAGGTCGAACGAGCCGCCCCTCTCCTCCTCGGGGCTGCGGCCCGCGCTAGCGCGGCCGCCGGCGTACCTGAGGGACACGGTCCGGTTCGAGACGGAGCATCCGACGAACATCTCGAACGGGAGGTCCAGGCACATCCCCCTGCCGGGGTCGACCAGGTACACGCCGCGGCTCGTCACGCAGGCCGTGCCGTCCCCCTGCAGCCACTGCACGCCGTCGTACTCGCCGAAGACGCGCTCGCCGGGGCCGACGACGAGCCTGCCCGAGCACGGGCCCCCCGCGGGGGACCCGCCGGACTCTGGGCCCGCGGCCCCTCCGGCCTCGCGGGCCGCCGCCCCGAGAAGATCCGCCGCGTCGGCCCGCCACCTCCTGCCGGCCAGGGCCGCCAGCCTTGCCCTTGCGACGGCGACTATCGCCCTTGCGAGCGAGGGCGCCTCGGACGCCTCCGCGGCGCGCCGGTCGGCCCTGTCCGGGTACATCCTCTTCATGTCCAGCTCCAGGTCGCAGTACGTCCGGCCGCCGCCCTCCCCGGCCTCGGGGCCGCCGGCGCCAGGGGACCACGTCACTCTGACCGTGCGGGCGCCCGGCGCGACGGCGCTGCGCACGTCCTGCGCGCCAATCTCCAGGATCGCCCTGCCGTCCCTGTCGGAGACCGCCAGGGCGTCGCTGCGCACGTACAGCTCGCGGCCCCCCTTGAGGTACGCCGAGACGACCTGGCTGGCCGGCGGCGCTCCGCTGCCGCCGCTGCCGGCATCTTCGTCCGCCTTCCGCTCGCGGCGCAGTACTGCCTGCCGCTGGATCCGCCCTAGGGGGCCGTGCATGGCTCCACTGTACCGTCATCACATATAAGGACGGTACACGGACGTAGGGTTTATATCTGGGTACCGTTTCGCCCGGAGGCCCAGATCCTGCCCCCGGGGGCGCCGGCGAGGGCCAGGCAGGGGGCCGCCGCGCCGGCCTCTTCGTGCCGCGCCGCGGCGCCCCCGTCTCCGCCCGGACGCGCCGGCCTCCCCCGGCGCCGCGATCCCCCTCCCCGGCAAAGCCCTTTAACTGAGCCCGCCCCCCTCGCCGCCCGTGGCGGACACGATCCTGGCCGTCTCCGGCGCGGCCAAGCGCTTTGCCGGCCCGCCCGTCCTGGTGGACATAAGCATGGAGGTCGAGCGCGGCGGAATATTCCAGCTGATCGGGCCCAACGGCAGCGGCAAGACGACGCTGATCAACGTCGTATCCGGCCTGCTGCGCCCCGACTCTGGGCGCGTCGAGTTCGACGGCGTCGACATTACGGAGATGGGCCTGTACGAGACGTACCGGCAGGGCCTGGTGCGCACGTGGCAGATACCGCAGCCGTTCTACGACCTCACGACGGCCGAGAACGTCCTGGTGTCGAGCGCGACAAACTCGGGCGAGTCGTTCCTGCTCGCCCCGCTGGCCCCAAAGTGGGCCGGCGACGAGCGCCGCGTCTCGGACGAGGCCGTCGCGGTCATGAGGACCGTCGGCCTGGAGGAAAAGGCGGACGTCCCCAGCAAGAACCTCAGCGGGGGGCAGCAAAAGCTGCTAGAGCTCGCCCGCGCCCTCATGTCCGGCGCGACGATGATACTCATGGACGAGCCGATCGCCGGCGTCAACCCGGCCCTGGCGCACAGCATATTTGAAAAGATCACCTCGATATGCAGGGACAGGGGGGTCACGTTCCTTATCGTGGAGCACCGCCTGGACATATCGCTGCAGTACGTCGAGAGGGTATTCGCGATGGACAGGGGGCGCATAATCGCGGAGGGATCCCCGGACGAGGTCGTGCGGCACCCCGCCGTCGTCGACTCGTACCTGGGAAGGTGAGGGGCGTGGCCGAGGCGGGCGGGTCCGGAGGAGGCGCCGTCGTCCGCGTCGACTCGCTCGACTCGGGCTACATGGGCAACCACATCCTGTTCGGCGTCGACTTTGAGGCGCTCGAGGGCCTCATAACCGTCATCGTGGGGCCCAACGGGAGCGGCAAGAGCACGCTCCTCAAGAGCATGTTCGGGCTGTGCACGATACACTCTGGGACGATCAGGGTGCGCGGGGTCGACATTACGGGGATGGCCCCCCACGAGGTGGCCCGCCAGAGGATCGCGTACCTCCCGCAGGTCAACAACGTCTTTGCCAACCTGACGGTCCTCGAGAACCTCGCGATGGCCGGATACACGCTCGGCCGCCAGGATGCGGGGGAGCGCATACCGCCGCTGCTCGAGACGTTTCCCGTCCTCGGCCGCCTCCGGTCGTCAAAGGCCGGCGTGCTCAGCGGCGGCGAGCGGCAGATGCTCGGAATGGCGATGGCGCTGGTCCGCCGCCCGACCGTCATGCTGTTCGACGAGCCTACTGCGAGCCTCTCGCCGCGCCTTGCCGGCGAGGTGCTCGCCAAGATACGCGAGATGAAGGAGGAGTTTGGGATAACGGTGGTCCTGGTCGAGCAGAACGTGGAGCGGGCGCTCGGCATCGGCGACCGCGTATACCTGCTGGCCAACGGCAAGAACGTGTTCGACGGCAGTCCCGACGACCTGCGAAGGCAGCCCGACCTCGGCAGGCTGTACCTGGGGATCGGATAGGCTCGCGGGGCCCGCGGCAGCGCATGCGCCGCGGCATCGCCCCGCCATCCTGGGGAGAGGCGGCGCATCGGGAAGGGTCGCCGGGGGCGCGCCCCGCGGCGCGGGGAGGGGCAGGGGGCGGCCGCGACGGGCCCCCCACCGGCGAAGCGAAAAATGGCGGAACCGCTACCCGGGTGTCCGCCTTGGGTAGTCGGCCTTGCTAGCCGACCTTTGCCCTGAACTTCTTGTAGTACTGTGCAGGTATCTTCTTGCTCATCTCGTCGAGCGTGCCCTTCGCCGGGAGGCGAGGCGCGCCGCCGACTGCCTTGACGAGCTTTTTGTTGACCCCGATGGTCCTTTCGTTGTCGTCGTAGGAGCGACCGAACTTGTCCCGGATGGCCTTGGTGATGACCACGACCCTCGGCGAGTATGGCGGCCTGCCAGGCTTTTTCCTGGCCTTCCACGGGTCGCCCATCTTGTCTGCCACCGTCCTAGCCTTTGTGGCGTATGCGACAGCCGCCTTCACCTTGAACGGCGGTGCGGCTGCTGCCTTGCGCCCGGGCTTCGGGCCGGGCTTGCGCCCAGCCGTCTTGCGGCCTGGCTTCGGGCCGGGCTTGCGCCCGGGCTTGCGCCCAGCCGTCTTGCGGCCTGGCTTCGGGCCGGGCTTGCGCCCAGCCGTCTTGCGGCCTGGCTTCGGGCCGGGCTTGCGCCCAGCCGTCTTGCGGCCTGGCTTCGGGCCGGGCTTGCGCCCGGGCTTCGGGCCGGGCTTGCGCCCAGCCGTCTTGCGGCCTGGCTTCGGGCCGGGCTTGCGCCCAGCCGTCTTGCGGCCTGGCTTCGGGCCGGGCTTGCGCCCGGGCTTCGGGCCGGGCTTGCGCCCAGCCGTCTTGCGGCCTGGCTTCGGGCCGGGCTTGCGCCCCGTCTTCTTTCCTGACCCCTTGGAGCCGGAACTGGAGGCGCGCCCCTCCCTTGCCAAGACCGTGGTTTGCCTGGATGTAGATGTGAGACTGCGTCGTACTGGTGTCTTGTTCATGGGCCGCCGATGATCGGGATTCTTTTAACTGTGCTGTGTCTAATGTTTTTTTGCGGCGGGTCTATTTTATTTCACCCCTTTTGCGGCCCGGCGCCCTGAACGCGATCGCAAGTCGGGGGCAGGGGCGCCGTCCGCCCCCGAATCGCGCCCAAAAAGCGCCCCAGAATGCGATCGCATCGGGCAGGGGCGCGATTTGGCGCCGGATCAGCCGCCGATTGCGGGTCGAACGCGCGATTTGTGCCGCGCGGGTCGATTTTATTTCACCATTTTCGGGGCCGGGCGCGGCCGGAAATGCGATCGCCAGCCTGGCAGGAGCCTCGGATCGGGCAGAATCGCGCCCAAAAAGCGCCCCAGAATGCGATCGCATCGGGCAGGGGCGCGATTTGGCGCCGGATCAGCCGCCGATTGCGGGTCGAACGCGCGATTTGTGCCGCGCGGGTCGATTTTATTTCACCATTTTCGGGGCCGGGCGCGGCCGGAAATGCGATCGCCAGCCTGGCAGGAGCCTCGGATCGGGCAGAATCGCGCCCAAAAAGCGCCCCAGAATGCGATCGCATCGGGCAGGGGCGCGATTTGGCGCCAAGTCCGCGCGGCTGCAATCGATCGCATGATTTGGCGCCGCTACGGGAAATTCACCAGCGGGTTGCTTTTTTGCGCGGATGCGATCGCCCTGCTTTCCGGCATGCGATCGCCTAACGTCCCGCCGAACCGGCCCATTTTCGCGCGGATGCGATCGCCCTGCTTTCCGGCATGCGATCGCATGCCTTGGCGTCAGATAGATTCGTCGGAAGGCCGCGCCGCCATGCCGGTGCGCCGGCGCCTGCGGCGCTACATCCGGGGCGGCGCATCTATGCCGATCAGTCCGAGCGCCTTTTTCAGGGCAGACGTGAACGAGGCCACCAGGCACAGGCGGGAGTTGGTCAGCGCGGCGTCCGATGCGTCTATGACCCTGACGTGCTCGTAGAAGGCGTTGAACGCAACTGCCAGGTCTCGGCAGTACCTTGCAATCACCTTTGGCGACAGGTTTGCCGACGCCTCGGCGACGCGGACGTCGAGCATGCCGATTGTCCTGACGAGCGCCATCTCGCGCTCGCCCGCAAGGCGGCCAAAGTCGGCCGCGTCCAGATCGGGCGCCCTGCCGGCCTTTTCAAGGACTCGGGCGGCGCGCGCGTGCGCGTACTGGATGTACGATGCCGTGTCGCCCTCGAGGCTTAGCGACTTTGCGGCGTCGAACGCGATCACCTTGTCGAGATCCTGCCTGACCATCTCGTAGCGCACGGTCGCCACCGCCACGGCATCGGCTATGCGCCCGACCTCGCCGGCGTCTAGGGCGCTGTTGCGCTTGAGCGTCTCGGCGCTGGCCCTCTCGCGCAGCATCGAGAGGATCGACTCGGCGCTCACGTACAGCCCCCGCCGGCCCGACATCTGCGCCGCCTTGCCGCCGGTGTCCAGCCCGAGCGACGCCGCGGTCGAGGCGCTGAGCGTGACCGACTCGTACGACAGGTGCATGTGGCCGCCGCCCTCCCCGGGATCCCGCCCGCCGCCCGCGCCTTCCGCGGGACACATTCCGCCGACTACCCCCGCGACGATCTGCTGGAGGCGCGACTGGCGCGAGTCTATGACCGCGATGGACGTGGATCCCGAAAACGGCGAGGTTCCGGTGCCGCCGCCGCCGCTGCCGTTGTCGGCGCTGCCGCCCTGCCCATCCTTGCGCAGGACGGTGCGCACGAGCCGCCTGCCCGGCTGCCTTGCGCCGTCGGACGTGGCGTACTCTTCGTACGCGAAAGGGTCGCCTACGAGCCCCAGCTTCCATGCCGCGTACGGAATGTCCTTTGCGACGTACGTGGCGGTTCCGTCGCTCCTCACGATCACCTTGTCCGCCGAAAATTCGTCGCCCTTGTCGTCCTTGGCGGATGCGTCGTCCTTGTCGTCCTTGGCGGATGCATCGTCCTTGGCGGATGCATCGTCCTTGGCGGATGCATCGTCCTTGGCGGATGCATCATCCTTGGCGGATGCATCGTCCTTGTCGTCCTTGGCGGATGCGTCGTCCGCCCGAAACACCCAACATCCGGCGTTCTTCTCGGCCGTCGCCGGCTCTAGCTCGACGATCCCGCCCGCCCTCATCGCATCGAACGCGTTCGCCCACATGCCCGACCTGACGATCTGCGACTCGTAGTTGAGGCAGTCGTACGAGGCGCCGAGCGACCAGCACGTGCGCAGCTGGCACTCCAGAACCCGCGACGTCACGGCCTCGGCCGTGCGGGCCGACTCGGTCCCGCCGGACTCGATCTCCCTCAGGACCTCTGACCGCCTGGCAGACAGGCCCGGATCCGAGTCGTACCGGGCCGTCACCGCAACGTACACCTCGTCGCCGCAGTACGCATCGAACGGCATTCCCTCGGGCGGCTCCCGCGCAAGACCGAGGTTCTCGAACCCGACGACGACGTCGGCCACCTGCGCGCCCGAGTCGTCAATGTAGTTGAGGACGCGCACGTCGTGCCCAGAGTACGACAGTATGCGCGCGACCGAGTCGCCGACGACCACGTTCCTTACGTGCCCTATGTGCAGCGCCTTGTTCGGGTTGACGCTCGTGTGCTCGACGACGACAGGCCGGCCCCGGCCGATCTCGGCGCGGCCGTACCCCTCGCGGACGGACTCGCGTATGATGCTCCCCGCAAGGGCGCCGGCCTCCGCCTCTAGGTTGACGTACCCCGACCGGTGGGCCGAGGCGCGCATGAGCGGCGGCGATCCGTCCCCGCCGTCGCCGTCGCCCTCCGCGGCCGCGGCCGCCCGGTTGTACTCTTCTGCGATCGCCTCCGCGATCTCGGCGGGCCTCCTGCCTGCGCCCCTGGCAAGGACGAACGCCGCGTTGCACGACAGGTCGCCGAACCCGGGCCTCGCCGGAGACACCGCGTACGGGGCCGAGTCGGCCGCCGCGCCGGCAAGCCCCGCGGCCTTGACGGCCCTTTCGATCGCCGCCTCGGCGGCCTCAATCATGGCGCGGTACGCCATTCAGCCCGCCGCCTGCCCTGCCGAGGCGGACAGGAGCAGCCCCTCGAGCCTGCCGATCGCCTCGATCACGCCGCCGCCTGCGGCCGCCTCGGTGGTCATCGTGGCCGCCGCCCTTGTCGAGTCCGGCGCGTTGGCAAGGGCCACGCTCGTGCCGGCCCTCCTGAACATGGCCTCGTCGGTCTCGCTGTCCCCTATGGCGATTATGTCGGGCCTCTCGGCTCCGAGCATGCGCGCGGCGTGCTCTAGCCCCGTCCCCTTGTCGACGCCGGCCGAGTTGATGTGGTACGCAAAGAGGCTGTCTGACAGGGAGACTCCGAGGCCCCTCTCGGAGACTATGCGCCTTGCCGCGCCGAGATCGAACGTCCGCTCGAGGACGACCTCGGTGAGCCTCGGAAACACGGGCTTTTGCCGGACGCCGGCGATCTCGGACTCTATTATCCGCAGCGCCTCGATGCAGGCGGCCTGGTCGCCGACCAGGGCGTGCTCGTCCGGGCCGGTCGTAATGCAGCCGCCGTTCTCGCCGACGGCGACCCTCGTCGTCCCGCCGAACACGGCGAGCAGGTACGCCTCGACCGACGACCTGCCCGAGACGAACACGACGTTGTGGCCTGCCGAGACGACGTCGCGGAGGGCGCCGAGCGCGGCAAGGTCTATCGTGCCGGCGCCGTCGACGGTTATAGTCCCGTCTATATCGACGGCAAGCGTTGCGCGCCCCACGGCCCGCGGGTGGCCGGGGCGGCGGTAATAACGGTTTGCGCGGCGGCCTGCGCGGTCAGGCGGGCGGGCGCGTCCGCCTGTCCTCGTACGTGTCCACCTTGCCGGTCCGGCTGTCCGAGTAGTGCGGCTGATGGCCGAACTCGAGGTACATCCTGAAGAACAGGGCGTACCTCTTGATCTCGGGGCGCCGGTCGGACCCCTTCTCGAGCCGGCGGTACGCCGACAGGGCCCGCCCGACGTCCTGCGGCGCAAATATTGCCGAGGCGCCGGCCGTCATCGAGATGCTCGGCAGTGCGATGATCCTCGCAAAGACGCCCAGTCCTGCATGCTCCGTCATGCTCATGCCGCGGTCGCAGATCGTGACGGTTCCGCCGCCGAGCATGTCGGCAAGCTCGACGGTGCAGGCCGCGGGATCCGCTCGGCCGACCCTGTAGAGCGACGTCTTGGCCGACAGCATGGCCCTGAGCAGGCGCCTGCGCGCCGCGCTCGCCACGCTCTCGATCCCCCCGATGCCCTCGACGTAGCTCTCGAGCGCCGTCTTCCCGCCGCGCCGCACATCGCTGATGGAAAAGTCGTACAGGCCTGGAATGTCGTTCCCATCGATCTCGATCTTGCCCCCGCGGATTCCCAGGCCGAGCAGCCCCGCCGCGGCCCTGAGCCGGTCCTCGTCGACGTAGTTCGCCAGGACGTCCTCGCCTATCTCCACCTGCATGTCGCGGTACCTGAGGTACTTTTCAAAGGGCTTCAACGGGGGCGCGGCAGCGGGGGCGGATATGACCCTAGCGCCGCCGCCCCTTGGGTTCCGCGGCCCCCGGCGCCGCGGGCCCCGGCCCCGGGCAGGAACGGCGGCCCGGCTCTGCGGCCGCGCGGCGCGCTCGAATGGTATTAAGCGGCCGGCCGGCCGCGCGCGGGCCCCCATGGGCATACCCGAAAAGATCAAGGCCATACAGGACGAGATGGCCCGCACGCAGGTCAACAAGGCTACCGAGCACCACCTCGGGCTGCTCAAGGCAAAGGTCGCAAAGCTGCGGCGCGAGCAGGACGACCAGCAGGCCAAAAAGTCCGGCGGGCAGTCCGACGGCTTCGACGTCAGGCGCGCCGGCGATGCGACCGTCGTGTTCATCGGGCTGCCGAGCGTCGGCAAGTCGACGCTGCTCAACAGGCTCACCGGCGCAAAGTCGGCCGTCGGCGCCTTCCAGTTCACGACCCTTACGGTCGTCCCCGGCATGATGGAGTACAAGGGGGCCCGCATACAGGTCCTCGACCTGCCGGGCATCATAAAGGGCGCCTCGTCGGGGCGGGGCCTCGGAAAGCGCATACTGTCGGTCGCGCGCAGCGCCGACCTCGTCCTGCTCGTCCTCGACGTATTCCAGCCGTACCACGAGGACGTGCTCGTCGGCGAGCTCGGCAACATGGGAATACGGCTCAACCAGAGCCCGCCGGACGTGGTGATCGAAAAGACGCACACCGGCGGCATATCAATAGCGCAGCAGCGGCCGCTGACGCTCACGACCGAGAGGTTCGTGCGCGACCTGCTGCGGCTGTACGGGTACACTAGCGCGCGCGTCGTCATACGCGAGGACGTCACGTCCGAGCAGCTCGTCGACAGGCTCACCGGCAACAAGACGTACGCAAAGGCGCTCACCGTCATCAACAAGATCGACCTCGTCGACGACGCGTTCGTCGAGTCGCTGCGCTCGCGCGTCCGGCCGGGGTTCGTCCAGGTCTCGGCCGACTCGGACCGCAACATCGACGTGCTGCGCGAGGAGATATACCGGAGGCTAGAGTTCATACGCGTGTACATGCGCCCAAAGGGCGGGCAGACCGACTACGACGAGCCGCTGATAATGCGGCGCGGGGCCACCATCGGGGCCGTGTGCGACAAGCTCCACCGGAGCATGAGGCGCGAGTTCAGGTACGCCCTCGTGTGGGGCGGCAGCGTAAAGTTCGGCGGGCAGCGCGTCGGGATAGGGCACGTCCTGGACGACGAGGATGTGCTGACGATCGTAAAGGCGAGGTAGGGCCGCGGCCGCCCCCGGCGCCGCGCGCGCCGCCGCCAATCCCCCTCCCCCGCCCGCCGCGCGCGGCCGGGCCGGCCGATGGGGTTAAATGAAGGCGGCCGTGGCCAAAGACATGGAGCACAGCGCTGGATTGGCGCCGCCGCCGCCGCGCGCGGCCGGGCCGCCGCCGCGCTGCGCACGGGCGGTGCACGGGGGGGTGCTAGCGGGTTGATCAGGGTGCCCGCGGCGTTCAAGACGGCCCCGCGCGTGCCCCCGAGGGACGGCCGCTACCCGTGCAAGGAGTGCGGGTCGCGCACGTGGATGGCGTACAGGAGCGGCGAGACCAAGCGCGGCACAAAGGGGGTGATGCCGGCGCCCATACGGTGGTGCATGTACTGCAAGGGCCTGCGGCACTGGTCGGGCCGCAAGATAGAGGAGCAAAAGGCGTGGGCCAACCACTACTCGTGCCTGACGTGCTCTAGCTCGACGTACCGCCTGCGGCTGTGGGTCTCGGACGGGCTGACGCTGACGCTGCCGTACGCGTACTGCGTGACGTGCGATGCCGTGGCGGACAGGCCGATCGAGACGCGCGGCGAGCGCAAGACGGACGGGGTAAAGAAGTGCGCCGGGTGCAACGCGAGCATATCCGACAGGTACAAGTGGTGCTCGAACTGCAAGCTGCGCCAGATATACGGGCACGGCCGCCTCGGCCCCCCGCAGCGCCGCGTGCGCGCCGACGAGGCCCACATAAAGCGCAACTGCGTCGAGTGCGGGGAAGAGTACCTGCCAAACTCCGGCACGCAGCGGTTCTGCACCGAGTGCGCGGCCGCGCGCCTGCGCACGTCGCGCCGCAAGCCGACGCCCAAGAAGAAGCCGGCCAACGAGCTAGAGGTCGAGATCGATTTTTCGGCGGTCGTCGACGACGGGGCGGAGGCCGAGGCCGAGGCCGCCGCGGCCGCGGCCGCCCGGCCGGGACGCGGAGGCAAGGGGCGGCGGAGGGGGCGCGGAGCCGCAGCCAGCGCCATCGGCGCGCTGTCGTTGATTGCGCTGGAGGCCGGCGGCGGGGCGGCCCCGGCATCGCCGATACCGCCGCCCGTGTTTGACGCATCGCTGCCATACGTGCTGTGCAGGCCGTCGAGCCTGGAGGATGTGTTTCCGGGATCGGCCGACAGGGGCGGCTCTGGGCGCGCCGCTTCCGATCCTGCCGCCGCCGACTCGGACGGCGGGGCGGCCGCGGAGCCGGGCGCCGATGCGCCCGCAAAGCGCCGTCCCGGGAGGCCGAGGAAGACGGAGGCGGCGGCGGCCGGTTCCGATGCGCCCGCAAAGCGCCGCCCCGGGAGGCCGAGGAGGGCGGAGGTCGAGGCGGCGGCCGGTTCCGATGCGCCCGCAAAGCGCCGCCCCGGGAGGCCGAGGAGGGCGGAGGTCGAGGCGGCGGCGGCGGCGGCGGGCACCGATGCGCCCGCAAAGCGCCGCCCCGGGAGGCCGAGGAAGACGGAGGCGGCGGCGGGCACCGATGCGCCCGCAAAGCGCCGCCCCGGGAGGCCGAGGAGGACGGAGGTCGAGGCGGCGGCCGGTTCCGATGCGCCCGCAAAGCGCCGCCCCGGGAGGCCGAGGAGGACGGAGGCGGCGGGCGAGGCGGCGGACAGTACCGGTGCGGCCCCGGGCCTCAGGGACGCTGATACGACAGCCGGCAAGCCGCGGCGCCGCGGCCGCGGCCGGCCTTCCGGCGCCGCGGCGCCTCCAAGGGCCTCGCCGTCCGCGGCAAGGCGGCGGCCCGCCAAGGCCACGCCCCCCGCAAGGGCGGCAGGGGGGAGCAAAAAGGGTCGCACCGCATCCGGCAGGGCTGCCGCAAAAGGGGCATCGGGCCGCCGATCCTGAGCCTCGGCGCCGCGGCGGGATCGGGCCGCCGCGCAGTCCGGCCGCAGGTGCCGCACGCAGCGCGGATCGCCTTGCAGTCTCGGACGGCGGCAACCCATATACTCGCGCGCAGGCGCCGCGCGCCACTGACCGCCCTCATGCACGGGCCGCTGTTCGGCCCCGTCCGCGCGTACCTGTCCGGAAACGACACGGGCCGCGGCATGACGTACGTCTTCTCGCCGCACATAGAGGCGCCCGTCCTGGAAAGGCTGGCAAAGGGGCTGCGCAACCCGCTCGTCGTCGTCACCACATGGGATCCCGCCGACATCCTCGCGGGCGCATCGGATATCGGGGCGTACCGCGTATGCAGGGATGCGGGGGCCGCGCTGTACGTGTCCGACCGCCTGCACTTCACCCTCTACTCGGCGGGCCTGTCGACGGCGATCGTCTCGACGGCCGAGGCGACCGAGGACGGCATGGCGCCTGGCGGGACCCTGGACATGTCGACGGCCGTCGAGCCGCTGTCGGCCGGCGACCGCCTGTTCATCGAGGGCATACGCCGCGGCGCGCGGCTGGTAGACGACTATGCGCACGGGGCGCTCGCCGAGTGGGCGTCCCGCGCTGGCGCCGCGGGCGGGAGGAGTGGGCGGGATGCGCCCTCGCTGGCCGACCTCGCCCCCCTGCCGGCGCCGGGCGCAAGGCCGTTCCTAGCATCCGACCTGCCGATGACGGCGACCGTCAAGGACCTGGAGACCGCCTACAGGAGGATAGTGTCGGGCCGCGAGGCGGCGCGCGACGAGGCCGACGCCGCATGCGCGTTCCACGACCTGGCAAACTACATGGTCGGCCCCGACCTTTCGAAGGGCGGATTTCGGGAGGAGCTTGCAAGGAGGTTCTTTGATCATCCCCTCACGGCGGCTGCGGCAAGGGCAATCGGCGCGGGCTCGGACCTGGACAAGGTCCACGAGTGGGTCGGGTCGAGCTGCGAGCCCGTCCCCGTGCCGAGCGCGCTCGGCCCCGAGGGTCGCACGCGCGTCCTGCTCGAGTGGATGGCCGAGCTCGGCGGCGGCGCGTACCGGCTCGACGCCTCGGGTGGCGGCCCCGTGCGGATTGCGGCGGCGCGGTGAGCCGGTCCCGCCGCCCGGGCTCGGCGGGCCCGCATGGGGCGCATGCGCCCCGCGCGGCACGGTTTATTTATCGAGTGGCGGCCGGACGGCCATGGCGGTGGAAAAGTACATTGCCGCGGCCGGCCTGGGGCTGTTTGCGATGTTTGCCGGCGAGATCATCACCGTATACAACTTCATGCAGGACGAGCCGGTGCAGGCCGGCGCGTTCATACTCGAGCCCGACCCCAAGATACTCCAGTTCATCTCGATCGGCGCCGCGCCGGCCCTCGTCATGGCCGGCGTCTCGTTCATGATGGCGCGCCGGTACGGCTCGCGCCCGATAGGGGCCATGATAATCGGCGGCGGCGGCATCATGCTGGCCGGCATGGCCGTCGCCCACTCGATGATCGACGGGATAGACCCCGTGTACGAGAGCGAGTTTGTCCCCATTGTGACGCCGCTGTTCATGGCCGCATCGGTGCCGGTAATGGCCGTCGGCGCGGCGCTGCTGCGCACGCGCGCCCGCCGGCCCAAGAAGGAGTACGTCTAGGACACGCGGCGGGCCGAGTCGCTGTGTGTGCCCCGTGTTGGCCCGGCGAAGGCTGGCAGCGGGCTGCCACATGGCGCCAGAAACGGGCGCCTTTCGGGAGCAGGGTTCGTCGGGGCGGGCCGGCACCTCCCGCTTGCGGATGGGATCCAATGCCGGGATCCGGATACGCGCCGGCTAGGCTGTGCTAGCCTGCGCTGCTTCCGGTCTCGCTTGCCGGCACGGCCGGCGCCTCGACGCGGGTGCCCGTGCGGCCGTCGCATTTCCCGAGAGCATGCGCCCGCGCGGCAGCAATACCGCGGCCGCACCTCCTATGGAGGGGGCAGGGAATCGCCCCGTGCGGCAGGGTGCACTATCCAGCCGCCTGCACCTCTTCCGCGGCGGCGGCCGCCGTTTCGCGCGCTACGCCCGTGCCGCGGCCTGCCTAGTCTGGGAGCCCGTATGCGATCTTTATTATTAGCGACTCCCTCATGGACACAGGCTCTATCGGCTCGTCCAGCTTGAATCCCTTCTTGTCTAGCTTGACAAGCTGGCCGCCGTCGTGCCGGCTGGAGTCTATGATCGTCTGGGCCATCGCAAGATCTACGGCGTTCGTATCTAGCGCCAGTCCGGGGCCGTGTTCCATCCGGACAATCTCTTCTGGCCGGGATTCCGTCAAATCAGCCCCGCCCTCGACATGTCGTCCCACGCCTGCTCCACCTGCCCCGCCGTGAACTCGGGCCGTTTTTCTTCGACCTTTTTCTTTATGCGATCGTCGGGGTCGCCCACTCCGCTGTGTTTGAGGTGGTGCAGGGATGCGGCGATCTCCAGGTATGCCGCACCCCTGCCGCGCACAAACGAGCAGAACCTGTCGAACAGCTCGTTGGCCCTATAGGTCGTGAACGGCTTTCCGCCTTCGGGTATCCGGTCGTACACGCCGCGCAGGTCAAAGCCGTCCATGGCCACCAACGAGCAATACGGGCCGCGCATGTACCACCCAAACTCGTAGCCGCGGTTTATGCCAAACGCCTGCAGGAAATAGACCGTTTTTTGAAGCCGCATGCGATCGTCGAACCTGTCCACCGAGAACTTGTAGTCAGGTATATGCTTGAGGATGTAGCCCAGCTCTACGGCGCTGCGGTTTGTGTTGAACATGCCTACCACATCCTCACATGCGCCCGGGCGGGCGCTGGCACGGGGGCGGCACCTGCATTGTCCGGACAACGCGGCGGGGGATAATAAGCGCAGCGCGTATAGGCGCGGGCCCAGGCGCCCGCGTGCCGCGGGCGCATTGCAAGCGATGCTAGACCCTGCCGCCCCGATGAGCTGCACCCATGGCGGCACGGTCGGCAGCCGCACATGGGAGGGCCGCCTGCGGGTCCATCCGAGTGCCGCACGGCTGGAGGAGTGGATCTGCAGGGTGTGCCGTAACGAAGGTGTCGGTGCGGGCTACGCCAGGCCGCCTGCGCGCCGCCTGCGCGCCGCATTCTTGGCCTGACCCTGCGCCCCGCCCCCTGCATGGTCGTACCTCATCTCGCTTGCGTGCCGCGCGAACCCGATCCCCTCGTAGAACGGCCGGACATCCTCGGCGCAGTCCAGGATGGTCTTGTAGCACCCGCGCCGCCCGGCCTCCTCAAGGCACGCCCTGACAAGGGCCGCGCCGATGCCGCGCCCCTGCGCCCGACCGAGCACCGACACGTCCTCTATGTGGCCCACGCGGCTGCCGCCGTGTATCAGCTTTGGCTCGACGAGGAGGGTCGACGCACCGACCACCCGGTCCCCCTGCCCCCCGTCCTCCTCGACGGCGACCATGACGACATGGTTCGGGTTGGCCGCAATCTCTGCCATCGCGTCCCGCACGGGGCCGCGAGGCGCCGAGGCGGCGCCGGGGCTTAGGCTCTCTAGCGCCTCGGGCAGGCCGCGGTCGACGTCGGCCGGCGCGGCGGGGCGCACGGCAAAGGGCGCCCCTCCGCCCCCGCTGGAACCCAAGCGTCACACCCTCCCGAGCTTTTCGACAAAGTGCTGGTGCGCCCTCTTGTACGACGCGCGGTCGCCGATGTCCATGAACCCCCTCTTCGTCACGTAGCTTGCCACCTTCCTGCCGTCGGCTATGGCCGATCGGACGACGTCGTCCATGCCGTACGGCCTGCCCTCGGGTATGTACCCGAACACGCCGGGGTCGAATATGTAGCAGCCCATGTTTATCTTGGCGCGTATCTCGGGCTTTTCGTTCCACTCGGTGACGCGCCCTCCCCTGCCGGTCTCGATCACGCCGTACGGCAGGTTGGTCGAGTAGTCGTGCAGGCTTATCGTAGCGAACGGGCCGTCGCGGCGGTGCTGCCGGGCCATCGCGCGCAGCCCGAACCCGTATATCGAGTCGCCGTACATGCAGACGAACGGCGAGTCGCTCCGGCCGCCGACGAGCGGCTCGGCAGTGCGGAGCTGTCCGGCCGTCGCGAGCGGCCTCTCGGATGCGGCGTACTCGATCTCGACGCCGAACCTAGAGCCGGACTCGAAGTAGTCCTCGATGGCGCGGCGCATGTAGCTCACGCACAGCACGATGGACTTTATCCCGTTGGACCTGTTCCACTCGACGAGGTGCTCGAGGAGCGGCTTTTCGCCGAGCGGCAGCATCGGCTTTGGCAGGAAGAGCGTGTACGGCTGCAGGCGCGTCCCGAGGCCGCCGGCGAGTATTACGGACCTCACGGCGCGGCGCGGGACGGCGCCTATTTAATTTCAGCGGGGGCATCGGGGCCGCGGCCCCGGCGGCGCCCTGCCGCGGCCGCGATTCGGGCGACCTTTGAGACTACGTCGCGCGGGCCCGTCCCGAACACGATCACCATCGGCTCCTTGCCGAGGTCCCCCGTATGGTACACGATGTCGCGCGGGCGGCGCGCGCCGCGCAGGGCCGCGCTCACTCCCCACGACACGGACGACCCCTCGGACCGCTTGACGGCCTCTGGCTCGCGCGCCCTGTCGTACTGCGAGGCGGCCATGCCGAGCGACCTGGCGGCGGCGATCGTCCGCGGATCGTACCGCATGTTGGCCGCCGCGCGCAGCGCCGGAAACCTGCGCGATGCCTCGACGAGGGCCGCGGCCACGTGCCTCGATGCGCCAAGGGCGGCGAGGCCCGGGACGATTGCCCCGCCGGACATTGTAGAGACTATGCGGCCGTCAAGGCCGAGCACCTCGTCCGGGGATGCGGCCGGCCTGGGCGCGTATGCGATGTTCGTCTGGCACTCTGGTATGTGCCTGCCTATGCCAGGTATGGCGGCAAGCGAGGCCGCGGCGGCCTCGAGTCGTCCGGCCGCAGCCCAATCGGATGCCCCCGGCCCGGCCTGCTCCAAGCCCGGGCCTGCGGCCGGCAGGGCCCGGGCCGGTGCCGCCACGGGCAGTCCGGCGCCGCGCCGCGCCGCTTCGCTCACCGACCTGTGCGCAATGGCGGCCGCCCCGCGCGCCGCCTCTGCAAGCCCCGCCCCCGATGCGAGCAGGGCGGCCAGGGCGGCAGAGTGCGTGCATCCGGATCCCCGCAGCCTGCCTCGCACGGCCGGCATGCCTGCGGCGGCGGCCGGATACGGATCCCCCCCGCCGTCAAACACCAGGTCCCTTACCGCCGCGCCGTCCCGGATGCCGGTGACAATGACGCTGCCGGCGCCCATGCCAAGCACCGCCCGCGCCGCCTCCTCCACCGCGCCTTCCGCGGCGGCCCGCGCCCGCCCCGCCGCCTCCTCCACCGCGCGCGCCAGGCGCCGGCTGCCGGCGAGCATCCCTAGCTCGTAGACGTTCGGCGTGACGGCGGCGGCGAGCGGCACGATCTCTTCCCTGTACGCGCCGAGCGACCGCGCGTCAAGCAGCCTCCCGCCCGTGGTCGACCTTACGACGGGATCCACGACGACGGGGACGTCCCTCCTCTGGCCCCTCTTTTTCTGCCGCGCGAGCCCGCGCAGCAGGGCGGCGCGGACCGCCGACATGGCCTCTGCGCCGCGCACCATCCCAATCTTGACGGCCCCGACCTCAAAGTCCTCGAATACCGCGCCGATCTGGCCAGATATCATCCGCGCCGAGACGGGCTCCGCCGAGACGAACCTCGACGTGTTCTGGGCGGTAAGTGCGGTTATCGCGGCGGCGCCGGCGCAGCCGAGCGCCTCGAACGTGGCAATGTCCCTGTACACGCCGGACGCGCCCGAAGGGTCGGCGCCGGCGACCGTCAGCACGACGGCCCCCTGGCGCCCGCGGCCGCCCTTGGCGCCCCGCCCGGCCCCGGCCCCGATGCGCGGCGCCCGCCCGCGGCCGCCCGCCGCGGCCGCCCCTGCCGGCGCCGCCGCGCCACTACTCTTGGCCATCGCCGTCCTCATCCTCGCCGCCCGCCCCGTCGGGGCCCCCGGGCGGCGGGCCGGCCGGCACGACCGCGCCTATGTCGCACAGGTTCGTCCCCGTCTGCCCCGTGATCACCGGCCCGCCCGATATGGCCGCCCTTTCCCCTCTTCCCCCTGCCGCCCTTCCGGCCTGGACGGCCCATGTCGATCGCTCCTCGAACAGGGCCCCCGTGTCGCTCCCCTCGATGTGCGACCTGACGGCGGCCGCATCGGCGGCGGCCGTCTCGGCGACGGCGCCGGCCGACGACGTCGTCCCGTCGATGCCGTCCGTTCCGATCGCGGCGACGACGGCCGGCTCGGCGGCCATCGCCGCGCCGCCCTCGGCGATCTCCAGCACTATCCGGGCCACAATCTCCTGGCACCGTCCGCCCCTCCCCGATGCCTTCCCGCCGCGCGCCCGGCGCACCCTCACCGTAGTCTCGCCCCCGAACAGCACGCATGCATCGCCGCCCCCGCCGAGCTTCTCCCAGGCGGACGCGACGCGGGCTGCCGCATCCCCGACGTCGCCGCCTATCGAGATCGTCCTGGCCGAGTACCCCATCCCCCGCGCCCTCGACTCCATGGCCTCTAGGCAGGCCGTGTTCGTCGCCACGACGGCGTTTGGTATGACGGGGCCCTCGGGCGTGTCCGGCACGCGGCCGGCCGCCCCGTCGCGCAGCCTCTCGAGGACGGGCCGCGGCATGCGCCTGGACAGGCCGCGGCTCCGCGCGGCGGCGAGCGCGTCGGCAAACGTCGTCGGGTCCCCGTACGTGGCGCCCGATGCCACTACGGCCGGATCGTCGCCCGGCACGTCGGACATGAGCAGGGCCGCCGCATCGCACGATGCGCCGGCGGCCAGCCTGCCGCCCTTTATCCGGGACAGGTGCTTTCGCACGCAGTTGATCTCGGATATTGGCGCGCCGGCGGCGGCGAGCAGATCCGCCGCCCGGGCCTTGTCGCCAAGGTCGACGCCGTCGGGCATGCACAAGAGCGACGAGCCTCCCCCCGACACCAGGAACAGCAGCAGCTCCGACCCGCCCCTGTGCGCGACGTACCTCTCGACGGCGCGAGCCGCCTCGACGCTAGAGCGGTCGGGCTCGGGGTGCGCGGCCCTGAGCACCCTGAACCCGCGCCCCGGAGCCGCTCCCGGCGCGCCGGCCGGCGCCACGACTATGCCGCCGTCGACCTTTGGCCCAAGCCACTCGCGCGCCGCCGCGGCCATGCCGAGCGCCGCCTTGCCGAACGCGACGACCTTTACGGAGCGGTACGGCGAGAGGTCGATCGGCCCGCTGCGCGGCGATCCTGGGCACCAGTCGGCGGCTATCTGCCCCGGCGTGGCGCCGGCCCTGCGCACGGCCTCGCGCGGGGACGCGGCCTCTAGCCCCGCCATGAGCAGCTTGAGGGCGCGCCTGCGGGCCCTGCCCGTTGCCAGGGCGCGGTAGTTTGAGATGCCCGGCGGCCAGGTCAGGGCCGCCGCGCGCCGCGCGCCGCCGCCCCTGCCGGCCCCGGCCATGCCGGCCCCGCCGCCTGCAACGTATAATAATGGTCGGCCGGCCGGCCGGCGCGTGCACACCCTCAGGGTACCCCGCGACATACGGTTCGGCGCGGACGCGCTCGCCGAGACCGAGTACCCGGCCAACGCGCTCATCGTGACGACGGCGCCCCCAGAGATGTCGTCCCGCTGGATCGACCGCATGGGCATACGCGACTACATGCTCTACGACAAGGTCACGCCCGAGCCGTCCATCGGGGACGTCGAGAGGCTCGTCTCCGAGTTCAAGCCGAGGTCGCCGTCGGCGCTGATCGGCCTCGGCGGCGGCAGCTCGCTCGACGTCGTAAAGTACTCGGCAGAGTCGTTCGGGGTGCCAAAGATACTCATCCCGACCACGTTCGGCACCGGCGCCGAGATGACCACGTACTGCGTCCTAAAGTTCGACGGCAAGAAAAAGCTCCTCCGCGAGGACCGCTTCCTGGCGGACACGGCCGTGATCGACTCTTTCTTCATGGACGGGACGCCCGAGCAGATCGTAAAGAACTCCGTATGCGACGCATGCGCGCAGGCGACCGAGGGGTACGACAGCAGGCTCGGCAACGACCTGACGCGGACGCTGTGCGGGCAGGCGTTCGACGTCCTGTACGACGCCATCATGAACGGCAAGCCCGAAAACTACCCGTACGGGTCGATGCTGTCGGGCATGGGGTTCGGCAACTGCTCGACGACGCTCGGCCACGCCCTGTCGTACGTGTTTTCCAACGAGGGCGTGCCGCACGGCTACTCGCTGTCGTCGTGCACGACGGTCGCCCACAGGCACAACAAGTCAAAGTTCTACGGGAGGTTCAAGGAGTGCATGGAAAAGCTCGGGTTCGACCGCCTCGACCTAAAGGCGGACGTGTCCGAGGCGGCAGACACCGTAATGACCGACCGCGGCCACCTCGACCCCAACCCCGTCCCGATCTCAAAGGAGGACGTGGTAAGGTGCCTCGAGGACATAAAGGCCGGCAGTCTCTAGTGGGCCGGCATGCGGCGCGGCGGCGCTCGGCGGCACGCCCACCATCCAATGCAAAACCGTTGCGCCATGAGTCTACCCGAGTACATGTCCCTCTTCCTCTCGTCCCTCCGCGCATGCCAGGCCCCCTCCGTCCCCGCACAGCGCCATCCCACGCCGCGTCGCCGCCTGCCGTCCCCCGCACAACTTTAATGTATCGACCACGAGTCCCCGCCGAGGGGGGTGTGCCAGGCATGGAGAATCGGGCAGCACACAGGCGTTCCGCAGGGCATGCGGACAGGAGGGTTGCGGTGGTGGCGGCGAGGTGCCGCGGCGGCAATGCCGCGGGTGCATGCATCCCGGCCATGGTATGCACGCCTTCCGGCAAAGGGCACGCTCGACGAGATGAGGATGCCGCGGGTGCATGCATCCCGGCCATGGCATGCAGGGGGCGTACAGAATGACCGCAATCCGAAGGCTCCCCAAGGTCAGCACGAGGAGAGAGTTCATACGCGTCCTCGAGGGCTGGATGGCCCCGTCAGGAGACGATGCGCCGGACGGCGGCGAGGATGCCGCCGCGGGCCGTCCGACGGACCTCAAGGCGTATGTGCTCGAGTCGAACGCCCCCCTCCGCAGGCGGGCCAAGACGGAACGGGCTAGATGGAGCATGTCCGATACGGGCATCCCCGATCTAAAAATCATGAACGTCACGCTGGGCGCCGATGCCCCCGTGCAGTTTTTTGTCGATGTCAGCGACAATAGATTCATCACCATCCATACGAACAACAGGGCCGAGGATATGGAGAAGGTCGTCGGCGCGCTAGTCGACGAGTCGTACGGCACGTTCGACAACATGTGGATGTACCATGGCATGCTCGACCACATAGCAAAAAAAGTAGGAAGCGCCTTTGTGGGGTTTTCCATAAAGTATACCGACAGGCTGCTCGCCCGCACTGAAGCGAAGCACGATGCGTCAGTTCTTGAAGATCTGTACATAAATATCAGCGGCCGGAAGGCCACCCGCCTAAGGAACCTCGTAAAAAACGATCGAGACTTTCAAGATATAATGGCATACAAGAAGGTTCGTATCATGCGGGGCCCTCGCGGTGACGAGAAGGGCTATGTGCACGACGACATCGCAAGCACTGGATACTTTGCCGTCAAACACGGCAAATCGGTCCAAAACCATCTGAGCATCGTCGAGGAATCCAAGGAGATATACTCTCGCGCCGTCAGAGGGGTGGAGGACTGCCGGCTAGGCATAGACAAATCCGGCGGCATGGCGATCGTCAAGGGACAGGCGCTCAATTTCACACTGTCAAAGCAGATAACCAACGTCGAGCAGTTTATCGACGTGGTCTTTAACACCGCCAAGCCGTTTCGGATGAGCGGAATAAAATCCGTGATTCAGCCGGGGTATTACCGGGTCCTGGCCGTGGATCTGCACACGGGGGATCCCATGACGTTCGAAATTGCAAGGGGCATCATGCGCGTCTACCTCTCGCAGCACAGCTGCGGCAACACGATCATGCGCCTGCTGACAAACCTGCAGTCGTCGTACGGAACAGATACGCGTTGCATGGAGGTGGATCAGATTGTTGGCTAGCGGGCACACCCGGCTTCTGAACATGTTCATAGGCCTGTGCAACAGTAGCCCCACGTGGCCCACATTGCTCTACGACATGGACTATGACATCATATTGATCGAGGAGAAGATAGCAGTGGGCAGGCATGCTACGGCTACCCCCGACCTTGTCGCATACTCTGGAAAGCATTCACATGCGATCGTGGTCGAGTCCAAAAGTGGCCGCTCCATACAGTCCCACCAAGACGGATCCTATTCCATGCTTTCCACATCAGACCTTAAGCGGGGGGTCGTGGCCACGGACTCGAAATTGAGCGGGCACGTAGCATGCTACGTCGTCAACCGCGACAACTATCCCAAGCTTGCAAGGCAGACGCGGCTTCCCTTCATAGTGTTCGGGAACGCCGTGGAGGGGCACGGCAACTTCGGAGAGAAGTCCCTCGACAAGGCCCTACACGCCGGAGCGCCGCTAAAAGGAATGCTAGAGCCGATTGCATACTATCCGTTTTCCCACGGAGAGGATATCCGCATCATTGTTCCCCATGTGATCTCGGCGGTGATCTCCCTCATCCGGAATCCGGCAACCCGCTTAACCTTTGACATAAATCGCCCCGATGCCGCCCACTCCGTTCTGACCATGGTGCATCCATACCACTCGGTGCTGGGACGCAAAGAAAAGACAGCGCTGACAAGAAAGATACGAAAGATCATCAAACAACTAATGCGTGAGAACCCAGAGCTTGCCGAGCAGGCCAAAAAAGTGCAGGGGCAAAGATCGACTCCGCAAGCGATCCATATGTTTGTGTCCGCGTGCCAGAAGGTAGGCAAGGACTACGCCGATCAGGGCAGGATCGACGGCGAGCGCTGGCAGTAGCACGTGGCCGCCAATCTAGCGGGCACATCGCAGTGCGAATAGGCAAAGTCGACGGGCGATCCCAAGGCACAATGCGCCCCCCCCCCTCCCTCCACGCCCGCTTGCCGTCCGCTCCGCATGCGGCGCCGCATGTCGGCAAATGTGGGCAGGATGCGTTCCAGTCCTCCGTCTGCCTCCGATTTTGCCGGTGGCCTTGCCGCGCCGGGCGCCGCGTCCTGCGCGCCTACGCGAGATCTTGCCCACTACACGGGGTCCGGCGCCTTGGCAGGCCCTGCCGCCGCCATGGGCCGCGTGCGCCACATGAGCGCCTCCCCGCCATCGGCCAGCCCTGCGCCCCGCCCGCAAGCCGCCGGGCGCCGGCCGGCCGCACAGACTTATTTACCCGCGCTCGGCGGGCCGCCCAATGGCGGGCCTCAAGTTCGGCATCCAGAACGGCCTGAACGTGGCCCGCGCCGGCTACACCGAGGACCAGATACTGACGGCCTGCGTGCTAGCCGACAAGACGGGGTACGACTCGATCTTCTACATGGACCACACGAACGTCCCGCAGTGGCGCAACGCGATCGTCCTGGACCCGTGGGTCATGCTCTCGTCGATCGCGGCCATGACGCGCAACGTAGAGCTCGGCACGTGCGTCACGGACGCCATACGCCGCCACCCGTCGAACATAGCCCTGGCCTCAATCACGCTCGACCGCGTCTCGCAGGGGCGCGCCATCCTCGGCATCGGCGCCGGCGAGGCGCAGAACCTCAAGGAGTTTTGCATACCGTTCGAAAAGCCCGTCAGCAAGTGGGCCGAGCAGATCGAGGTCATCCGCTCCCTGTACGGCTCGTCGCCGGACAACACGGTCGACTACAAGGGCAAGTACTACGAGCTCCAGGGTGCGTGCCTCCAGGCGCCGCCCATACGCAAGCCGCACCCGCCGACGTACATGGCCGCCGGCGGCAAGCGCACGCTCGAGCTGACCGGCAAGCTCGGCGACGGCTGGCTGCCCATCGGGTACACGCCCGAGCTGTTCGAGGACCACCGCCGCCAGATCGAGGCGTCGATGGAAAAGCACGGGCGGCCGCAGCAGGAGAGGGACGACTTCCAGATGGCCCTGGACATCGACGTGTACTTTTCCGAGGACGCCGAAGAGTCGTGGGCCAAGATGAAGGAGGCCGTAAAGGTGAGCCTGTTCAAGCCCGAGGTGCTGCGCGTGCACGGCCTAAAGGAGATCGAAGGATTCGACTTTGTCAAGTACTTTACAGAGTACTCGATGTCCAACCAGGAGTGGATCGTAAAGATGCGCGAGGCGGCCCGCAAGATACCCGACGCGATAGCCCGCTCGTCGACCGCGATCGGCACGCCCGACGACATCATACCGACGTTCGAGCGGTTCGTAGAGGCAGGCGTCAACCACTTTGTCATACGGTTCTGGGGCAAGGACTACTTTGGCAGCATACACAAGTTCTCGACGTACGTGATGCCGCGCCTCCGCGAGGCGTACGCAAAGTAGCGCGCAGCCGGTGCCGGCCGGCGTCGGCGCCTACGCATTGCGCGGCCCGATCAGCAGGCGGATCATCTCTGGGGTGAACGACGCGGCATGCCTGTTGCGCGTGCGCAGGATGCGCTCTCCTAGCGCGGCCATGTCCGTGCACTTTTCGGCCATCTCGTTGGCCTCCCTCTCCTCGGCAGAGAGCGTTGCCGGCAGGGGCGTCTCGCGGGCCATGTAGTCGAAGAATGCCCTGTTCTCGTCTATGATGCGGCGGACGGCATCCTCAAATGGTTTATCTCCCATGCCGCCTCAGCCGAGGCCACAGGTATATCTGTGTTTTCGCCACCGTGTCGGGATCTAGGTACGCCCTGCGCCCCTGTATTTCGAAAAGTAGGCGCCGGAGGTGATCATCACCACCATCACCTCCCGGGCAGTCAAAGTCGAACCCGTTGCGGTTCAGCATCAACCTTGCTAGCGCCACGCCGGTCCTCTTGTTGGCGCCAGCGAACGGCTGGGCCCACGCGGTGCCGCACATAACGGTTGCAGCCTTGGCGCAGATGCCAGATGCCTTGTCGGTAAGATCAAGCACCTCTTGCATCCGTTCAGCGGCGAACGCAACGGCCTCGAAGGCCCCGGGGTTAGACTCGAGGTATGCCTCGACTATGACCTCATTGATGCGCCTAGCCTCGTCCAAGGTTGGCAGTCCACCGCCGTCCATCTAGTCGCGGGGCGGAAGCGGGCGCTATATTGCTTTTGTTCGGCACATGTCGCATAGCGCGCGTGGTGCCGTCACAAGCACACTCCGTTCGCCCCGGCCCACAAGGCTGTAGATCGCTCGCCGCATGCAGTGAGGGGGGTGCATGTGGGTTCTGACAAACAGGTAGCCAAGATTCCGCAATGGAATTGCATCGCGGGCAGGATGCCCCACCGCGCGACATCCAGCCGGACGCCCGATGCAAGCGCCGCGGCCCGCCAAGCATTATAACGCGCGCGCCGGCCGCGGGCCGCGTGGCATTCGGGCGCACGCACGACATGGCCGGCCTCGACGAGTCGCTCGTCGGGCAGGAGGTCGGCATCGGCGGGTGGGTCGAGGACGTGCGCGGCATGGCGCGCATGACGTTCCTCGCCCTGCGCGACTCGACGGGCAGGGCGCAGGTCGTCGTAAAGGGCGACGATGCCGCCGTGTCGGCGGCAGCCTCCATCCCGCGCCAGAGCGCCGTCGTCGCAAGGGGAAGGGTCCAGGCCACGCGGGCGCGCGGCCTGTCAGTCGAGGTCGCCGCCGACTCTGTCGACGTGCTCGGCAGGGCATCGCCCCGCCTCCCGATCGACCCGACCGGCCGCCTCGAGAGCGGCCTGGACCTGCGCCTTGACGCGCGCGCGCTCGACATGCGCGGGCGCCGCGCGCCGGCCGTCTTTCGCATGCGGCACCACGCGCTTGCCGCGATCCGTGACGAGCTGTCGTCGGCCGGATTCACCGAGATTACGACGCCAAAGATCATCGGCAGCGCGAGCGAGGGCGGGGCCAACCTGTTCTCGCTAGAGTACTTTGGCAGGACGGCGTACCTGGCGCAGAGCCCGCAGCTGTACAAGGAGCAGATGACGATGGGGCTCGAGCGCGTCTACGAGATCGCCAACTTTTACCGGGCCGAAAAGTCGCACACGGGTCGGCACCTGACCGAGTTTACATCCGTAGACATAGAGGCCGCATTCATGGACTATACCGACGTCATGGACGTGCTCGAGGGGCTCGTCTCGGCAGTCTGCGCCCGCCTGTCCTCCAGGTGCGGGGCCGAGGCAGGGGAGCTGGGCGCGAGCATACCGAGCCCGAAGAGGCCGTTCGAGCGCGTAACATACGGGCAGGCCGTGGCCGAGCTTGCAGAGGCCGGCGAGCCCGTAGAGTCCGGCGCAGACCTGCTCGACTCGCACCTGCGCATCATCGGCAGGAACCACCCGGGGTTCTTCTTCCTGACCGACTGGCCGACGGCGCTAAAGCCGTTCTACATACGCGCAAAGGACGACGATCCGTCCCTGTCGAGGTCGTTCGACCTGCAGCACGGGTACCTCGAGCTGTCCTCGGGCGGGACGCGCCTGCACGACCCCGGCGCGATCGAGGAGCGCCTGCGCGGGCAGGGGCTCGACCCCGCGCAGTTCGCCGGCCACCTGAAGACGTTCGAGTGGGGCATGCCGCCGCACTCTGGGTGGGGGATGGGCCTGGACAGGCTCGTAGCCGTAATGGCCGGCCTGGACAACGTGCGCGAGGCCGTCCTGTACCCGCGCGACCCCGACAGGCTCTCGCCGTAGCGCGCGGGCCCCCGCATACTTGGGAATATCCTTTAATGCAAAACGGGGCGGCCGCTCTGCATGGGCGCGGACGTGACCCTGGCGATAGCGGCCCTTGCGGGCCTCGGCTCGTTCGTCGCCCCGTGCGTCCTGCCGATGATCCCCGCGTTCCTTGCGTACATATCGGGCACGACCGTCTCGGAGATGGCGCGCGCGGCGCCAGGCGGGGCCGCCTCGGGGGGGACCCCGAGGCGCGGCATGGATGGCCCCGGCAGGACGGCGGCGGCCGCGGCGGGGGCGGCGGCGGCGACCGTGCCCGACCCCGCCGCCTCTGTGAGCCGCGCCGGCATCATGCTCAACACGGCGTTCTTCGTCC
Organism: Cenarchaeum sp.; assembly: GCA_965242695.1. Classification (GTDB taxonomy): domain Archaea; phylum Thermoproteota; class Nitrososphaeria; order Nitrososphaerales; family Nitrosopumilaceae; genus Cenarchaeum. Next base: position 1,547,009 of record CBDESU010000001.1, read on the forward strand.
TCGGCTTTTCCGTCGTGTTCGCAGCCGTCGGGGCCCTGATAAACAGCGTCCTGGCCGAGTCCGCCTCGGGGTTCGTGTCGGGGTTCAACCAGGTCGGAGGCGCCATCATAATCGCGTTCGGCGCGTTCATGCTGCTCTCGACGCGCGTGCGCTTCCTCAACCTCGAGAGGCGCCTCGTCCCCAGGAGGGCGGGCGCGAGCTACCCGATGTCGTTCGTGTTCGGCCTGTCGTTTGCCGCCGGATGGACGCCGTGCGTGGGGCCCGTCCTGGGCACGATACTGACCCTTGCGGCGGCGACGCCGTCGACTGCGTTCGGGCTGCTGCTCGCGTACTCGCTCGGCCTGGGCGTGCCGTTCCTGCTGATGGGGGCGTTCTTCTCGCGGGCCACCCCCGTCATACGCGCCATGGGCCGCCACATGAGGCACTACACGGTCGCCGTCGGCCTGCTCATAGTGCTGCTCGGCGCGCTTGTGATCACGGGCCAGCTCTCGCACCTGGCCAGCTTTCCCCTCCTCAACGAGCTGGTGCTGCTCGGATGACCGGCGAAAAAAGGCCGGCGGGCAGGGCCGCGCTCTACACGGGGATCGGCGTGGCCGCGACGGTCGCCGCGCTCGCCGTCGGCCTTGCCGCGCTCGACGACCAGGCGGCGACCGTCGGCGGCCCCGGGGGATCCGCAACGGGAATGCCGCCCGACGCGCCCGTCACCGCGGCCGGCACGATAGACAAGTCGCGGTTCCGCCAGGCGCCCGGGCTTGCCGGCATCGCCGCCTACATCAACACGGCCGGCGCCGACGAGCTCGCCGCCGAGATCGACGGCAAGGTCGTCCTGTACGACATCTGGACGTACTCTTGCATCAACTGCATCCGGACGCTCCCGCACCTGACGGCCTGGTCCGAAAAGTACGCCGAGGACGGCCTCGTCGTCGTCGGCGTGCACTCGCCCGAGTTCGAGTTCGAAAAGGACGAGTCGAACGTGCGCCGCGCCGTGGAAAAGCACGGGATAGCATACCCCGTCGTAATGGACAACGACATGGAGACGTGGGACGCCTTCAAGAACCGCTACTGGCCGCACCGCTTCCTGGCCGACCACGAGGGGTACATCCGGTACGACCACATCGGCGAGGGCGCGTACCCCGAGACCGAGCGCGTCCTGCAGGGGCTGCTCGCCGAGAGGTCTGCCGCGCTCGGCGCGGCTGCCGGGGAGGCTCCCGAGCCAGTCGGCGCATCCGATGCCGCCGGCATGGATCTCGTCGACCTCGAGGCTTTCGAGCACACGCGGTTCATGACGCCCGAGCTGTACCTCGGGTACGCGTTCGCGTACGGCCGCAGCCACCTCGGAAACGCCGAGGGGTTCTCGCCCGGCTCGGACGTAGAGTACGCGCTGCCCGCGGCGGCCGGCGAGCGGCGCGACCTGTTCTACGTCGGCGGCACGTGGGCCAACGAGGAGGGCCACATGCGGCTCGTCTCCGAGTCCGGCTCGATCGTCGTCCGCTACTATGCAAAGGAGGTCAATATAGTCGCCGGCGGCGATGCCGAGATCGAGGTCACCGTCGACGGCAGGCCGGTTCCCGAGGGGCTGCGCGGATCGGACATGGGCGTACCGGCGGCGCCCGGAGCCCCCGCGGGCGGCCAGGCGCAGGCCGAGGTGTCGGACGCCCCAGCCACCGTCGTCCCCGTCGCGGGCCACGACCTGTACAACGTCGTCAGCGGCGGGCAGGCCGAGGAGCACGTCCTGCGGCTCGACGTGAGGGGGCCCGGCCTGGCGGTGTACACGTTCACGTTCGGGTAGGGCCGCCGGCGGGCGGCGCGACCGCCCTGTCACCGCCGCCCGTGTATCCGCGGATACGCCGGCCGCGGATACACCGCGCATTAAAGCCGGCCCCGCCACCAAGCGCGGACGCGCATGCACACCAAATGGACGGACTCTGGGAGGCGGGCGAACCTGTCGGGCAGGGTAATGTCCAGGGTGCGCCACGAGGCGCCCCTCAAGAGCCGCATAGCGGCCGCCCGCGGCGGCCTCGGTTCGCAGGTCGAAAAGCTCGCATCCCTTGACGAAAAGCTCAGGCGCAAGGAGCGGGGCATATTCGAGAGGATCGTCGCGGCCACAAAGTCCAACGACCACGCGCACGCGCGCATGTACGCGTCGGAGCTAGCCGAGGTGCGCAAGATACTGCGCATCGTGGACAACGCAAAGCTGTCGCTCGAGCAGATACGGATACGCCTCGACACCATCTCCGAGATGGGCGACATCGTCGTGACGCTCACGCCGTGCATGGCCGTCATCAAGGACGTGAGCGCGTCAGTCGGCGGGCTCATCCCCGAGGCGAACTCTTCCATAGGCGACCTCTCGCGCATACTCGGCGAGGTCCTGTCCGACTCGCAGGTCGGCGACGCGGCCGTCTCGGCCGCCGGCGCGGCCGTCTCGGCCGGCGCGGCCGGCGGCGCGAGCCCCGAGGCGTCTAGCATACTCGACGAGGCGCAGGCGCTCGTCGCCGGCCAGGCCAAGGCGAGCCTGCCCGACCTGCCCGACAACCTCAAGCAGGACATACTGAGCCGGCGCGAGGCGTACGCCTAGGGATCGGGGACCTTTTCGGCAAGCGCCTTCTTTATCCGGGATATGGTCGGGTAGCTGTACCCCTTGCGGCGGTAGCTCTGTATCATCGTCTTCCAGTTGTCCAGGCGCCACCTCGCCTGCTCGCCCGTCACCGAGTGCACCTCGCGCCGTATGATGCTCTTGCGGCCGACCCTCAGGGCGCCGGCCTCGCTGGCCGCGCGGCGGCTCTCGGCGAACTTTAGGCCGGCGAGTATGTCCTCGACCGGCATCGCCTCAAAGTAGCGCCGCAGCTGCGCCTCCTGCTCGGGCGAGGGCCCGCCGCCGCGGACGGGCAGCTCGACGGTGCGCCGCTCGGGTTCCACGGATGCGGCCGAATGCGCCCCGCTAAAAAGGGCGCCGGCGCAGCGGCCCGCCGCCGCGCAGGCGCCCGCACCCGCGATCCTGCGGCCCGTGTTCCCGGCCGGCGCACGCCCGGATGCCGGAACAGGGCGCGCCCTTTTCACCCCTGCCGCCGGCCCCGGGCATATGCAGGGCGAGGAATCGTACCGCCGCGTCACGCCGGCCCGCGGGCCGATGCCGCAATCCGCCCGGCATCATCCCTCTCCGCATCCCTGGCTGCCCACTCGTCGGGCACCTGCAGCAGCTCGCCCCTCTCGACCCTCTCGATGAACTCGCCCATTGGAATCGACTCGTCGTTCTTCCTGCTGCGGATCACCTCTTCGCGGTGCCTCCTGAACTCGTCGCGCGCCCTGCGCCCCTTGGCGGTGATGCGGTAGACGTCGAACCTGCTGTACCCGGACGGGTTCCTGCAGTGCAGCTCGATCAGGCCGTCCCTCACGGCCTCCCTTAGGCGCTCGTCCGCATCGTCGCCGACCCACTCCGCCACGTACTTTAGGTCTTCCTCCTGCATCAGCTCCACCCCGCGCAGGGCGGGAATGACGGGGTTCAGGGGGCGCGGCAACGAGCGCATGTACCGGCTGTATAGCTTTAGCTGCTCACCGAATGACACCCGCTTTTCCATACTTGGCAATGATCTCCGCCTTCCTACGCCTAGTAGTAGTATATTAACATGATCCGACGGCGGAATCGGACACCCCGCATGAAGGTGAACTTCCCCTTCACCGGCGTAGGTGGCGTCCTTTTCAGTGCCAAACCGTTCTTTTGGGCTTATTTGCATGCGCGGGTACGGAGAGTAGCGGACGGGTTGGATCCAGCCCCTGAGTGATCGCACGTCGTATGTGATCTGGGCGGCGGCGTCCGCGTCCAAGGACGGATTCGACTCTCCCACTGTGGTGGACACCCTATCCTGCGAGTCGCCTGCTTTCCGCCATCGCCCGTGCAGGTAGTTGCCAAGTTCGTCCACATCCCCTATGAACCGGTGCAGTTTGTCCGCCTTTTTTGTGGCCCTGACATGAGCCACGTTAAAACCTTCTAGGCACTATACGAGATGCCGCCACTCGCCGTAGATGCTCTTGCCGTCTGCGTCTGTGATCCGGCCGCTTTTGAGCCATTCGCTCATGATGCTGTCGGCTGTCGAATGTTCCGACGTAGATAGCGCCTTTGCAAATACTGTCATGTCCGTGTCAAATGCCAACTGGGCATTCGCCACATTAACGAGATTCTTTCCCAAGGGCGCATTGGCAAAGTCCACATCCGGCGCCTTGTTGAAGTCGACGCCTTCTTTGATGCCGTAGTAGTCAGCCGCATCCATGATCTTGTTTATGCTCAGGTTGTGGTCTTTGATGACTACACGCGCGTCTTGTGATATGCCATCACCATTATGTTGCCGCCAGCCGGATGACTCGTGCCTTGGGATGTATTTTCGAATGTCCATTTTTTGGCGCCCGTGCGGCCACAATTTAAGCCAAGCGTGTCGCGCTTTCGGCCCTCTCTGCGCACCTGCCCTCTTCGGCGCCATGTCGACTTGGGCGCACGACAGCCATGCGCCGCCGCGCGTGTCCGCTATACTTGGACTGGAATGGCGCCTACCAGTCGCACGAGGCCGTGTACTCTATGGACTGAGACATCTCGCCCATGCCGTCAAGCGACTGCACCGCCCTGAGGTTGAGGCGGAGCAGGAGGCCCGCCTCGGCGGCCGGCTCGAGCCCCCGCGCGACCAGGGTCGGCTTTGACGGATCGCCCGACACGGCGGCAAACCTGGCCGCCGGGGCCGACAGCTCGTCGACGTACTCGGTCAGCGTCGCCGGGAGGGCCGGCACGGCGCCGCCCGTCCCCGTGTCCCACTCGCCCGGGCCGAGCGCGACGCGCGCGAGATCCAGCGTGCCCGTGTTGGCCATGGACTGGCGCACCGGACTCGATGCGGCGCGCGCCTTGACGGGGCCAAAGTCCAGGTCGGGGCTTGCAAGGGACATGGAGCACGTGTCGATGCCGCGCTCGGCGTGCGCGCGAAGCCATGCGCCGGTCTCGGCATCCATCCTCCACACGTCGTACGTGATGGGCAGGCCCAGGTAGCCCGTCGCCGCATCGAGCCGCACGTTTCCGAGCGCGCCAGCGTACGCCAGGGCCGCATCGCCCATGTGCCGCGATATCTCGGTCGCGGACGGGGCTGATGCGGAGGCGTTCGTTCCGTTCGCGCCCTCCGCCCGCTCGGCGGCAAGCGCCGCGGCCCGCCCGACCACCTGCACCGCATCGTACGCCGAGTACGCCCTGGCCGCCCCGCCCTGGCCGGGGCCGACAAGGGCATCGACGCGGAGGGCGGCGGGGGTAGCCGCATACCCCTCTATGGAAGAGCCCGCCGCGGCCCCGGCCCCGATCCCTCCGCCCCCTACGCCGAACGCGACCGCATCAAGGCCCGTCGATGCCGCCAGCGCCGCGGCCGCCGGCGAGGCCTCGACGAGCGGCGAGGCGGCCACGCCGCCGGCCGCAAGCCATCTCGTGCCCGACAGGGACGGCAGGCCGCCCGGCGCCGACGCGGCGGCCTCGGCGATCTTTACGTACTCTGCGGCGGACCCGAGGTACAGCACGGCGACTCGGTTGTCGCCGACCTGCCCCTTTAGCAGGGCCAGGTTCAGGTCGAGGTCGGGCGCGTCCGCGGCCCATCCGGCGTGCGGGGCGGTAAAGTTGAACTCGGCCCGCCTCGTGCGGTCGTAGTTTAGCGCGCCCGCGTCGAATCCGTTGACGATGCCGCCGGCGTCGCGCAGGTGCCCGAGTACGATCCCGTACAGCCCGTGCGAGAACGGCGCGGCGCCGGACCTTGCCGGCGCCGGCTCGCCGAACGCGTCGGACTGGATTATGGGAAACAGCACGTCGATCTCGGGGCCGATCGCCGCCGAGAGCGCGTACGCGAGGTGCTCGCCGCCTGGCGCGAGGCGGTACAGCGTTTCGCCGCCGGCGTACCCCGCGGGCGGGGACGGCGCCGACGAGGCCGCGGTGGCGACGAGCACGGCGCCCATGCCGGCGGCATGCCCCAATACGGTCGAGTTTTGCAGCGGGCCGACGGGGGTGGCAAGGACCTCGTCGGGCAGGGTCGTCACGTACGCGGCCGGGCCGAGCCCTGCGCCGCGGCTCTCCCGCAGGGCCGCGATCGCCAGCGCCGCCCTGCGGTCGGCCCAGCCGCCGGACGCCTCGACATCGAGCGCGCCGGGCGCCTCGACAGCGGCAAGCGACAGGAACGGGCCGGCCGATGGCGCGCCGGCGCCCGGATCCCGGGCGGACGCCCGCTCCCTGTTGAAGTCGCACGCGGCCAGGGCGGCCGCCCTCGAGTCGGCATCCGTCGCGTTGGCCGCAAGCAGTCCGATGCCGACGAACGCGCCGGCGCCGCCGTTTACCGCCACGCTCCCCCCTGCAGCCGCAGCCGCGGCCGAGAACGAGCCGGGCCCTCCCGGCGCCGCCGGCATCGACAGATCGGCCCTGTTGCCGGCTGCATCGGTAATCGACGAGCCGCGCGAATCAAGGGGGTGCTCCGACGCGTAGTCGAGCTCCGGCGCAGACTCGCCGGGCAGGACCGTATACGAAAAGAGCAGCGAGGCCGTCCCCGATCCCGACCCGTACGCGGCAGTGCCGTTCCCCGGCCCGCAAAACTCGTCGGATGCGGGCGGTGCGCGCCCTTCGCCGCCGCCGGCGATTCCCAGGGCCAGGGTCGGCGGCAGGCCGGCCGATGCGCCCCCTGCCGCAGGGGGCGCCGCCCTCACGACCACCGGCTCGGTGAATGTCACGTTGGCGGCGATCTGCGAGTACGGGCCGAGCGTGTGCGCGGCGCCCCCCGCGGCGAGCGGCATCGGCGCGGCGGCATCTCCGCCGAACATGCCAAACGACTCGACGGCAGGCGCCTCGGAGTCGAGCGATGCAAACGTGCGCACCGCTCCGCCGCCGCCTCCGGATGCGGCGCCTGCGGCCAGTATCGAGCCGTCGGGGGCCGCGCCGAGGCCGTACGGCGCGCCGTACGAGGCGGCATGCCTGGCGCCGTAGGGATCGGCCCCGCCGGTTCCGCCCCCGTCCCTGTCGAACTGCGAGACGGGCCGGCCCGCATAGTCGAATACCTGCACGCGGGGCCCGAATGCGGCCGAGCCTCCTGCATCGGCCACGATGATCCTGTCGCCGCCGTCTACCGCTACGGCCTCTGGCATGAACACGCCCCCGGCGCCGAGCCCGAAGGATGCGACCGTGCCGGCCGGGCCGCCCTGCGCGCCGCCCTCCCAAGAGCCGGCGCCAAACACTCGCACCGCATGCGCGCCGCGCTCGGCGACGACCAGGGACCCGTCGGACATGAACGCGGCATCGACGGGATCGTCAAGGCCCGCTATGCGTCCGATCTGCGCGCCGTCCGCGGCGACCAGGCGGACCGATCCGGCCGAGGGGTCGGCGATTGCGGCCGTGCCGCCCGGGCCGACGGCGACTCCGGCCGGCCTCCCCGGGTCGCCGCCCTCGTAGAGGACGCCCGCGGAAGAGCCGTCGCCGGCAGACAGCATGCCTACCGCAACGCCTCCCGAGCCGCCGCGGTGCGCGACGAGTACTCGGCCGGCATCGGCATCGACTGCGATGCCGGCGGGGCCAGGGACGGATCCCGACGTCCAGAGGTGCGGGCGCGCCCCCGACGGCGGGACGGGGCCATACGCGGATACCGTTCCTGCGGCCGCATCGGCCGCGTACGCGGCCCCGCCCGCTCCGGCGGCCGCATCGGCGGGTGCGAACGGAGGCGTTCCCGCCGCGCCCCCGGCAACCGTCGTGTGCATCGTGCCGTTGGGGTGCGCCAGCACCGCCCTCCCGTTGGCCGCGTCCGTGACCAGCAGGAGCCCGTCGCCGCGGGCCGCAACGGACAGGAGGCGCGGCGGCAGCGCGCCATCCGGCGCCGCGCCCTGCCGCGGCGAAAGCTGTACGGGCGCGCCGGCCGGCGCCCCCGACGAATCGTACGAGTGCAGCGCCCCCTGGAGGAGCGACGCCGCGTACAGGGCGCCGCTGCCCGGATCCACGGCCACGCCGTGCGGGCTGCCGCGCGCCCCGTCCAGTGGAGGCACGTCGATTCTGCGCGCGTATTCGCCGCCGGCGCCGAACACGTGCACGGCATCGGCGGCCGCATCCGCGACGTACACCTCGCCCGATGCGGCGCCGACCGCGACGCCGTGCGGCGCGAGCAGGCGGACCGCGGATCCCGCCCGCGGGATCGACTCTAGGTACTCCCCGCCTGCGCCGAACACGATCACGCGCCCCGCGTTTCGCTCGGCGACGTAGACGCGGCCGTCCGGGGCGGCAGCCGCGCCGGCCGGCCAGTCCATCGTACCCGCGCCGGCGCCGGGCGCGCGGGCGCTTTCCGGCACGCGCAGCTCGCCGGCCCGCTCGCCGCCGGGGCCGATCACCGCGACGCTCCCCGATGCAGGATCCGACACGAACAGGTGGCCCGTGCCGTTGACGGCAATTCCGTGCGGGGATCCCCGCACCGCGATGACCGCTTCCAGTGTCCCTAGGCCCGCCGGTCCCGAGCCGATCTCGAATGCAAGCACGCGCCCGCCGCCCCCGCTGCCGTTCCCTGCATCGACTACGAACATGTGGGTCGAGTTGGCGGCGGCCGCGCCGGGCGCAAGATGGGATGACGCGGGGGCGGGGGCAGGGCTGCCGGCGCCCAGCACCGTCCCCTGCGGAACGGCAACGTGCGTTGCGGCCGGCGCAGGCGCGCCGCCTCCATCCGCCCCGCCGCCGGCGGCAGCGGCCCACGCCGGCGGCAGCGGCGCGGCAATGAGGCCGGCCGAGGCGGCAGCGGCGGCGGCAAGCACGACGGCAAGCGGAATGCAGAGTGCGAAGGCGGAATGCGCGGCCGATGCCCTCCGCGCCGCCCCGGCCGGCAGCGCCCCGCCCCGGCCGCCTCCAATGCCGCCACGGCGCAGCCTGCCGCAACGGCCCATGCAGGGTCGCCGGATGCGATCGCTATAAGACTTGCAGGGCGCCCTGCGCCCCCGGCACGGGGCGGCGCGGCCCCGATGCCCGGCTCGCCACGCCTCCCGCTCCTGCGCCGCCGGCCGGCCGCGCGCCCGGGCCTGCAGCCCGCTGCGAACTGCGGCGCGGCGGCGCCGACACGCCGGCGCAGGCGCTGGGCGCGCCCCGAACAGGCCCCCCAAGTCCCGGCACGGGGCATTGTCGAGGGGCCGAGTGCCGCCCCGACCCCCGGCGCGGCCTTGCGGCACGGGTGGCGCCAGGGGGCGTCCGCCATCGGCACGCCTATGGCCATCCATTTTTTATATACAAAAATTCAATGTCTATATACCGCAAAAAAGCGGATGCGGACAATGGCGCGCAAGAAGGGATGGCTTGGGAGGATATCCAAGTATCTTATCGGCGGCAACATGGCAATGATGTTTGACGTGTACTGCGACATGGAAGAGGACGTCGACAAGCCCTACAGGCCCATCGAGTGGTACTTTTCGATCGCGGGCACAACGTGCGTCGAGCTGCTCTACAGGCAGGTCGGCCAGCACAAGTTCGATCCGACGGATCGCATGGACACTCCCGTCTACCTGCGCGTCACTGCCGCCGACCTCCCCGAGCTCGCAAAGACCATACCGTGCCTTGGCCCCGCGGACCTGATCTGGCTCGACAGGCCCGTGCAGGGGATCGACATTCGGCAGATCCAGTACGAGCTGAAGATGAGGAGCGTATTCAAGGACGACCCCGCCCTGCTCAACGGGACGCGCAGGATGCACGACGTGCGCAACGGCCATGTGCACGGGGCAGGAACCCTGCGGTGCCCAAGGCGGATAATCCTGTGGGTTGTCCTGCGCCACATCGAAAAGAACCTTGTGCAGATACCGCCCCTTCTTGCCATGTTTAGGCTGCACGGCGGGCACAGGGCGGACCTGCGCGGCGACCACGATCTCGCCGCGGCCCGCTATCGCGAGGCAATCGAAGAGGCGGACAGGTCGGAGGAGGATCCGTCAGCGCGGCACGTGATTGCGGGCAAGGCCTTCGAGGGGCTCGGAGAGTACGACAATGCGGTCGAGAGGTACGAGAGGGCCGTCTCTGCCGACCCAGAAAATGCGAGTGCCCATGTCGCCATGGGCCAGATCCTTGCGCAGATGGGGCGCGGCATGGATGCGCTGGCAAGGTACGACAAGGCGGTCAAGGTCGAGCCGCGCCATGCAAACGCGCACATAGGCAGGGCCAAAATCCTGCTGCATCTTGGCCGCCCGGACGAGGCGCTCAAGAGCTACCTGCTGGCCGCCGAGGCCGACCCGTCCGACGCCGGCGCGCACACCGCGGCCGGAAAGCTTCACGAGTCGCAGGGCCGCCCGGGCGAGGCGCTCAAGAGATACCTGCTGGCCGCCGAGGCCGACTCGTCCGACATCCGCTCGTACGTGGCGACCGGGGCATTCAACGAAGAGCGGGGCAACCTTGCCGAGTCCATGCGAGACTACAGCGCGGCGGCCTCGCTCGCAGGGGGGCAGGAGGCGGCCAGCCGCGCACAAGCCAGGCCCTCAAGCGACAGGGGCGGCCGAGCGAAGCGGGCGGCATCATAAGGCGTATTAAGCGCACAAGGGTGCGGCGGCACTATGGGCGAAAGGAATGATGCCGCATATTCGGGGCCGCTCAGCCCCGAGGAAAAGGCCGAGTGCGACAGGGAGCTTGCCGAGATGCGGCGCAAGCTGTTTGAAGATCTGGACAAGTCGCTAGACGAGCGCATCCAGCAGACAATCGACAGGACAATCGACAGGACAATCGACAGGACAATCGACAGGACAATCGACAGGACAATCGACAGGACCCTCTACGACTGCATCGACTTTGAAGCCCCTCCCGCCCTGGCCAAGGCGCTGCGCAGGGACTTTCCCAACTCGCCCCTGAACGATACGCGGCGCCCGCCGGCACGGCGGCCCGGCCTGCGGCGGCAGGCGCGTGACGGTTCGGCGCCGCAGGCAGTGGCAGCAGTCGACGTCGTGGCCGCCCGACAGCCGCGGCCCCAAGCGGCGCGGGGCGCATAGGTGGCGCCAAGATGGCCGAAAGCGGCAGCGCCTCCTATTCGGGGCCGCTCAGCCCCGAGGAAAAGGCAGAGTGCGACAGGGAGCTTGCCGAGATGCACCGCAAGTTCTTTGAAGATCTTGACAAGGATCTTGACGACTGCGTCAGGGAGTGCACGGAGTGGAACTTTGAGAGGGAGTTTGAACTGCGCGCTATCGGCGGAATGTCCCCCGCCATGGCCAAGCGGCTGCGCGGCAGGGTTCCCAAGCACGCCTCCTGACTGCGTCCGACGCCGGCGCAGCGCGGGCAGCGTCCCGCAGGCTGCAGCTGCCATCGAGCCGGAATACCAGACTGCCGGCCGATCGCCGCCTCGAGTGGCGGCCGGCAACAGGCCGCGCTTTTGGGCAGGCCCCCCAGATGCCGGCGCCGCCGCATCCGGCGGCGGGTGCGCGCCGGAGGAGGCGGCTCGGAACCGGTTCCGTGCGCGCCACCCCGCCTCCAGGTCGATCGCCTGCCCCGCACACCTGCCTGCCAGCCGCGGCGCAGGGCGCGCGGGGAAGGAGCACCGTCCAGGCGGCGGGCGGATCGACCGCATGGGCTGCGCGGCAGGCCGTCCCGGCCGGCAGCGCGGCAGTGCCGGCAGCGCGCCGCCGTCGGGCACCTCCCGGCGATCGCCCCGCCTACCATTAAATAGCGCCGCCCGAATGCGCCGCCGTGCTCCCGGCGCAGCAGGGCTACGACAGGGCCATTACGGTCTTCTCGCCCGACGGCAGGCTGTACCAGGTCGAGTATGCGATCGAGACCGTCCGCCGCGGCACGGCAGCCGTCGGCGTAAGGTGCGCCGGCGGGGTGGTGCTCGCCGGCGAGGAGAGGCACCGCAAGCTCCAGGTGGCCGACGTGCCGCAAAAGATGTTCCAGGTCGACGACCACCTCGGGGCCGTCGCGGCCGGCTACATACCGGACGCGCGCAGCCAGGTCGACAACGCCCGCTTCTTCTCGCAGAGCAACCGGCTCATCTACGACGAGCCCGTCGAGGCAGAGGCCGTGGCAAAGCACCTTGCCGACCAGTGCCAGCAGTTCACGCAGTACGCGGGCGTCCGGCCGCTCGGAGTCTCGCTCATACTCGGCGGGATCGACTCTGGCGGCGAGCCGCGCATGTTCCTTACCGACCCGAGCGGGACGTACATACAGTACGACGCGATCGCGATCGGATCGGGCGCCGACAGGGCCTCGCCGTTCCTTGAAAAGTCGTACCGCGCCGACATGGATCTGGCCGAGGCGGCCGTGCTGGCGGCAGCCGGCATCCGCGCCGCCGGCAGCCAGTCGGGGGCGCCGCCCGAGAACTCGCGCGTGCGGCTGGCAAGGATACCGGCATCCACCGGGTCGTTCGAGTCCGTTCCCGACGAAGAGGCCGCCTCCACATACGAAGAGGCGGCCAAAAAGTACCCCCTCCCGGGCGATGCAAAGCGGGAGGAGGATGGCAGGAAGGGCCCCGAGGCCGCGCCGGATCCCGGCGACGGCCGCTGACCTGCGCCCGCCGCCGCCGGCATCCAGGCGCCTGCCGCCGATGCCGCATGTTGCCGCCCCTCCTGCACGCTTTATACGCGGCCCGCGGCGCGCGGACGCAGTGGCATCGGCGCAGGGCCGCGGGCGGGGCGGCAGAAAGGGAAGGGGGCGGCCGGAAAGGCCGCCGCGCCGCGACCGCGGCCCGGGCGCTCGGGCAGGCGGGAGGCGAACGGGGCGCCGGGAGGTGCGCGGGCAGGCGGAAGGCGGGAAGCGCGCGGGCCCGAACGCGGCCCGCCGGCGCCCCGCCGCGGGCGGCAGGCGGGAGAAGCCGCGGCAGGGGGCGGCGCGGCCGGAGCGGCAGGATCGCGCCGCCGCGCGGCCCCCTCCCCCTCCCCCGGCCGCGCGCCTGGCGATAGCGATACCCGACTCGTGCCTTGCCGACGAGTCGACGCGGCTAGACAAGTCTCGCAAGATATCGTCGATCGCGCGCGCATGCGCCGTGTTCGGCGTCTCCGAGGTGTGCGTGTACGAGGAGGGAGGGGCGCCGCCGGACCGCCGCCTGCTCTCGTCCGTCCTGCGGTACGCCGAGACGCCGCCGTTCCTGCGCCGCCGCCTGTACGGGATGGACGACGACCTGCGGTACGCCGGCGCGCTCAAGCCGCTCAGGATACCGAGCCACTCGGCCCCGGCGGACCTGTCCATGGCAAGGCCCGGAGACGTGCGCGAGGGCGTCGTGCTCGCCGGGCGCGGCGAGCCGCGCGCGGACGTCGGCGCAGGCGAGCCGGTCGCGTACAGGGGAGGCGGGCGGCCGGGCGAGCGCGTCACGCTGCGGCTCGGCCGCTCCGCCGACGGGGCCCTCGAGTCGCGCGAGATCGGGCGCGACGAGGCCGGCGCGTACTGGGGGTACAGGGTGCGGGCGCGCGGCCCGCTCGCCCATCTGCTGTCGTCCTGGAAGGGTCGCATCATACTCACGTCGCGGCTCGGGCGGCCGGCCACGGCGGCCGACGTGCGCCTGCATGCGGCGCCCGGCGCCGAGCCGGCGCTCGTCGCGTTCGGCTCGACGGACCGGGGAATCCACGAGATACTCGGCGCATCGATCAGGACGGTCCAGAACGCGCGCACGCTCAACTTCTTTCCGGGCCAGCAGACCGAGACCGTCCGCCTGGAAGAGGCCGTGATCGGCGTCCTGTCCGTCCTGCGGTCGGGCCTCTAGCGCCGCCCTGCCGTGAAGCCGGCCCGCGCCGGCGCAGGGCGCGGGAAGGCGCGGCCGCCGCGGCCCGCATCGCCGCGCCGGCAGGCCGCGAAAGCGCGGCGCGCAAGAGTCATAGGTGCCGTGCCAGGGCCGGTGCCGTGCCAGGGCCGGCAAAAAAGAGGCGGGCGAAAGAGCCCGGCGGGGGCGGCGAAGGGCGCCTGCACGGCCTGTACGAGCGCATAGAGCGCGCGCGGCCTGCCGCCCGAAGAGGCCGTCCGCATATGCAAGTCGATCGTAAACGACGCGATCCGCGACGCTGGGATGGACCCCGGAGACATGGAGGGACCGAGGGGCGAGCGCTGGCGCCGGCGCCCCCATGGCGGTTCCCAAGGCAGATGAGATGGCCCGCAGCCCTCGACGCGCCTGCCGCGCACGCCCGTCCCGGCCGCACACGGAGGCGGCCGCGGGGGCCGCATGCGGCGCCGCCGGCGCGGCCGCGCGGTAGGTTTAACGGGGCCCCCGCGCAGGGCCCCGCATGGGGACGGTGTTCGTGGCCGGCACGGAGATCGGCGTCGGAAAGACGGTCGTGGCCGGTGCGCTCGTCCACGCGGCCATCGCGGCCGGCGCCAGGCCCGCGTTCATCAAGCCGTTCGTCACGGACGACATGGAGGACATGCACGCCGTCCTCCTCGCATCCATAGGCGCGATGGGGCGGCCTGCCAAGGGAGTCGCCGTCTCCCCCGCGGCCTGCACGGCCGAGTACACCTTCAACTCGCAGGCCTCGCCGTACGCGGGGATGTCCGGATCGGGGGAAGGCGTCGACGTCGGCGCCGTCCTCGGCACGATCTCGGAGATGTGCGGCGACACGGGGACGGTCATAGTAGAGGGCAGCGGCGGCGTGATGACGCCCATACGCAGGGGCTACCACATGGCGGACCTTATGGCCGACGCCGCAATGTCGCCCATAGTGGTCACGACAAACAGGATCGGCGCCCTCGGCCTGGCCGCAATGTCGGCCGAGGCGTGCAAGGAGCGCAGGGCGCCGCCGATCGGCTTTGTGGTAAACTGCATCGACCCCGACGGGTACGAGCCGGACCGGATCGCCGGCGACATAAGGGACGTTACGGGGGCGCCCGTGCTGGCGGTGCTCGGCATGCACGGGGAGCGCCCCGCGCAGGGGAGAAAGGGGAGCCTGTTCGGCTCGCTCCCCCCGGAAAAGGGCGCGGACGGCATGATCGAGGGCGGGTTCCTCGGGGCGCGCATGCCTGAGGGGGCGAAGAGATCCGCGGCCGCCGCCGGCGCGATCCACGAGGGCGGGCTGCTGAAGGGCATTGCGGACGTGCTCCTGGCCGAGGAGGACCGTCGCGCGCAGGAGGTCAGGGACAGCGCCATAGAGAGGCGCAGGTGGCGGCTCGTCCCGGCCGCGGGAGGGGGCCGCGGCGGGGCCGGCGCGCAAAAGGGCGGGCGGAAGAAAAGGAAGAAGAGGGGGTCGGGGGCGCCATGAGGCCCGTGTTCGTGTCGGGCACCGACACCGGCGTCGGAAAGACCGTCGTGGCCGGCGCGCTCGCCCGCACGGCCGCGGCCGCCGGCTGCAGTACCGCCGTGTACAAGCCGTTCATGGCCGGCGGGACGGGCGACATTGCGGTCCTGGCTGCGGCGGCTGCGGCCGCCCCCGCTGCGGGGCCCTCCGGCGCGCCCGGAAAGGACGGCGAGAACGCGGCTGGGCCCGTCGCGGCCCACTACGAGTACGCGTTCCGCACCCCCGCCTCGCCCTACACGGCCGCCCGCCTGGAGGGGTCCGCGATCGACATCGGGGCCGTCCTGGACAGGCTTGCGCAGCTGCGGCGGGACTACGAGGCGGTCGTCGTAGAGGGCATAGGGGGAGCCATGACGCCCCTCCTCAGGGACTACTTTGTGGCCGACCTGGCAAGGGACATGGTCGCGCCGGTCGTCATAGTCACGTCCAACGGGTTCGACGCGGCCGGCCACTCGGCCATGGCCGAGTCGAGCTGCAGGCGGCGCGGGGCCCGCGTGGCCGGATTCGTGATCAACTCCATCAGCGAGTACGGGTACGTGCCGGCCGCGCTGCGAGGCGAGATCGGCGCCGTCGCCGAGGCGCCGGTCCTCGCGACGGTCAAGAAGCAGAAAACCGGCGCGCCAAAAGGCGGCGGGTACGACATTGCGGGCGCGCTGCGCGCCCTGGGGGTCGACGTTCCGGCCGGCACAGATGGCGCAGAGTCGAGCGCGCATGCGGCCATCCGCGCGTTCGAGGGCGGGTACGTGGACGGGGCGGCGCGCATCATGTTCGGCGACGGGCGCTGGGGCGGCGCGGCCGCGCGTTGGCGGGAGCAGAGGCGCAAGAGGCGCATGCGGAGGAAGAAGGCGCGCGAGTCGAGGCGGCCGGCGGCCGGGTAGCCCGCAGGGCGGGCGGGGCGGCCGGCGGCAGGGCGCCATGTTCCGGCGACTCCCGACAAAGATGAGGACGGCGCACATTCGAACGCCAATGGTGGCGGGCCGGCACGGCGGCGGCGCGGCAGGGCGGGGCGGCAATAGCGAGCGGCGGGGCTGGATCAACGGCCATCTTCACCGCACTCCAAGGCGGCTCCGGCCGTTCAGCGCGGGCCCGGGGGACGCCAGGTCGCGCGGCGGCACTACAGAGGAGGGACGAGGTCCAGAGTCTCTTGGACGTGCTCGTTCCGATGAGCCTGCATCTCAGGGACGCATCCTACCTTGATCTTCACGTCGTCTGGGAAAAAATTTCAGAGTTCCTACGCCGCCGCCGCGAGGACTGGCCGGCGGCGAGGGGCGAGGTCATCGCCCTCGCATCAAGGCTTGAAAAAAGCGACGGGCGTAGGGTGGACCTCTCGGCGGAAGACATGTCCGTCCTGGGCAGCGTTGCCGGCGCCCTTGACAGCGAGTGCTCTCGCCTGTTCGGGAAGTTGTACAGGAGATGAGCGTCCAGTATCTGAAGCGTTTGATTCGCGATCAAATCAACAGGGCACAGTCGCTAAAAGAGATCCCGCACAGCCCAAGGCATACGGCCCTAGAAGACCTGGGTAGTTATGCGTATTCGAATCGTACTGTTATAATACGTACCAATTGACGAGATTTGCGCGGAACATCCCGCGATGTTTTGCGAAATTGAAGAAACTCTGATCGAATTACGGACTTCGATCGCAGAAATGCGTCAAATCGGGGCGAAATTTCCGGGCAGAGGTCGAAATCGGGGCCGTTTTCGGCATGCCGTCCGGCGGCATGCGCCCTGCGAAACTATTTTGCATGCGGCGCAACGGCCGCGGCGCGCTATCCGAACGTCTTGTACGGCTTTCTGCCGACCCAGCCGATCTCGGGCCGCTCTCCCTTCGGGCCCTTTGCGTGCGACCTCCCGGGGTCGATGCACCCCATCAGCCTCTGGAGGTTGACGACCCCCGTGATGAACACGACCATGTTTCCCAGGCCGACGATGGTCCCGCGGAATATCCCGCCGACCAGGGGGTAGATCTTTATCCTGCGGAACTCGTTCTCTGCGATCGACCTTGGCGCGTCGATGCTGTAGTTGTACGCGCAGTCCTCGGCGGACAGCTCCTTCTGCCCCTTGGCCTTCTTCCGGGGGATCCTGACGTCGGCGCCGGGCCACTCCTTGTCGGCCGTCAGCATGGCCTTGTCGACGTTGACCGTCATGCGCAGCTCCTCCGGCGTGGCGGGGTCCTCCATGCTCCTTGTGATGTCGCCCAGGAAGGGGAGGGTCTCGCGGAGCGCGACTATGTTGTGCTTGCGGCCCTCCATGATCTCGCCCATGGCCAGGAGCAGGCCGGCCTGGGCGCACAGGAACACCGCCTTTGCGGTCGTCGTCTGGGCCTTGCCCGAGAACGCCGCCTCGTTGGACTCCCTGTCGCCCGGCGCCTCGATCTCAAACTCGGTGACGTCGCAGTTGATCACGCGGCCGATCGCCTCGATGACCTCGTCGCCGGGAGTCTCGGCGATCTCGTCGGCAACGGCCACGATCGTCGGCATCGTCCGGGGGTTCGTCAGGAGCGCCAGGGTCAGGCTCAGGTACCGCGATATGGTCGTCTGGTCTATGCCGAACTTGCTCTCGAGCATCTCCTGCGGGTTGCCGCTGCGGGCCGCATGCAGGATGAGGAAGGGCATGTGGGCCGGAAGGATCCTGCACCGGTTGCCCTGCCAGCCGGCCCTGTGCTCGTCGACGCCGCCCCGGGCCAGCGGCATGGCCAGGTTCCCCCTCAGGCCGTCCTTGACGCATGCGACCATGTAAAAGTAGGGGCGCGGATCCACGCCCGTCTCGGCGCGCAGCCGGGCCGGGTCGCGTATCACGTTGTCTAGCATGACGGTGCATGCGGCGCGATCGTACTCGTCCGGATCGGCGTGCCCCTTCATGGCATCGGCCTTGCGCGCATCCGCCTCCGCCTCGAACAGCTTCTGCTCGGGCAGGGCATACTCGTCGAGCATGGCGCGCTCGACGGTGAGCCACTTGAATGCGGGCATCTTTTCGTACTTGCATCCCATGATGCTTCGGATGACGTACCTTTCTTCCGCCATGCCGCCTGTCGCGGCCGTCCTTGTACCCCACAGTGGTCAATAATTTTTTACCTGCGGTCAGCTCTTTACGCATGACTGCCCTGGTCGAAGAGTTCTCCGTCTGAATCATTCCAGAAGTCGAGCCGGCGCCAGGCCCCTTGCAAGCGTCGCCCCGGATGCCGCTACTGCCGGCCGCCGCCGGCGTCCTCTTCCCGCGCCGCCTCGTCCCGCTCCCGCGCCGCAGACGCGAGCGCCCTAGCGAAAGAGTCGATCGCCGCGGCGCGGTTCTTTGCCTTTACTATCCCGCTTGCGACGAGTATCCCGGTCGAGCCGAGGAGGACGGCCTGGCGGACGTCCTCGGCCGTCACGATGCCCGCGCCGCACAGCAGGCGCGGCCGGGGCGAGGCCGGCTTCCCCCTTGCCTTTGGCGGCAGCACGGCCCGGTCCACCACCTTGGCGGCCCGCATGATCAGGCCCGGCCTCTCCTTCGAGACGGCGCGCCCCGTCCCGATCAGCGCAGGCGGCTCGAGCGCCACGTAGTCGGGGGCGAACGTCGACACCGTCCCCACCTCGGCCCCCGTGGCGGCGCACATGACCGACAAGAGGCCCTGCCCGCGCAGGCGCTCGACTGCGCGCCTCCTGTGCCTCGGGAGTATCCGAAACTCGCTGTGGTTTACGATGGATCCGTCGGCCCCGGTGGCCCTTACGGCCTCGGCCGTCGTCTGGCCCGTCGTGCTACCCAGGTCGGCCGCATCCGTGTGCTGCGCCAGTATGAGCGGCCTGTTCGGGGCCCTAGAGCGCCGGCGGCCCTGCATCGCCGTCTCGAGCGCCGCGCCCGTGTCGAGGGCCGCGCCGCCGCCTAGCGCCCACGACGGCACCTCGGCCGACGGCGTAGCGCCGGCCGCCTCTGCCGCCATGGCAAGCATCGTCGCCGGCGGGGCGACGGCGATCGGGATGCCGTGCCTGGCCGACGATCGGCGCGCCTGCTCGATGAGTGTGCGCATGTCCCGCGGCGCCATGACCTCGGCATAGTTCTTGCAGTTGATTATGAACACGGTCGGGGCCGCGCCAAGCACGGCGTATTTTATCGCTTTGGGGCGCGGCCAGGCGGCGCGCCCGGCCCCGCGCGCCCGCCCTGCCCGCGGCCAGCAGGCGGCATCTCGCAGGCGAGCTAGGCTGCGCTCCGGCGCCATGCGCCCGTACAGGCCGCACATACTGGCGGCGGGGCCGGAAGGGCGCGGCGCCGCATGCCGGCCGGCCCGGTGCCGCCCGCGGCGGCGCTGAAGGAGGCGCCAGTGACGGCACGGCCGGCGCGGCAGGCGTGCAGCGTGACGGCGGCATGGTCGAGCCCCGCGCGCCACCGCCCGCGGCCGAGCCCCCGCGCGCAGGGCCCGCGGCCCGTGGCGAACTGCAGTCCGGCCGGCCCGCGGCCAGCGCCGGCCGGATGCCGGCCATGCCCGGGCGCCCTGCGCGAGGATGGGCGTCGCGGCGGGCCGCCGATCCCTTTGGCATCGTGTGGCCCGCATCACCGGCAGGCGCCAGGTGCCAAACCGTCCGGTTATGACACAAAGCATTCCCCGGCGGGCACGAGTGGGTTCGGATTGGCAAGGCGCCAGGTAGTACGGCAGTGAGGCATGTCGGTCCAATTATTACCCGATCGGCGCGCAAGATCGCTTATATCGAACGCAGATGCCTCCCGCGCCGTGCAGGCTGCAAGGCAGGAACAGCAAACAGGCCACGCAGTGCTGGGGAGTAGTAGCAGGCTAGCCGGGGCGGCAACCGCTACCAACGGCGTCGCCGGGTTCAAGGACATGTTCATCTCGCTCGTCGATCCGGCCGGCCTGCTCGACATGGAGGCGTGCCGCAGGATGGCCGGCAGAATGGAAGAGGCGGCGTCGAGGACGGGGCACAGGGCCGGCGCCAGGATGGCGGCCATCCTGTCCGACATGTTTGCCGCCGCGGACGACATTGCGGACAGGCCCGTCGAGGACGGGTCGCTGGGCCACACGTGGGTATCCCACGGGTTCATGATGGGCGCGCTGTACGATACTGCAGAGGCGTACAGGGACGGCGGGGACGCCGAGCCGGTCGGCGAGCTGGAGGATGCAAGGGACATGATCGAGCGCCAGAGGGCCAGGGCCAACAGGCGCCGCGAGCAGCTGAGGGCTGCCGGCGGCCCGCCCGGCGCTAGCCTTCCGGGGATCGAAAGGATGCACGTGGGCAGGGTGTGCAGGGACGTGGCAAGGGAAGGGCAGGAAAAGGTGCGAGCGCAACAGAGGGAATGGGGCAATGATTCCGTGTTCCCGCCGAAGGCAAGGGCGCCCGGCGAGGAGTGTAAGGAATGCAAGGATGCCGGCATATCGGCGGCCGCAATTCTGGAGATGATGAGGGGCAACATCCCCGACGGGTACGAGCTGGTGCGGGCTGGCAGGGGAGACAGGTAGGAAGAGGGCGGCGGAAGCCGCTGGCGCCGAGGCCGGAGACTCCGGCCTGCTCGCCGGGCTTGAAACGGGGGTCAACGGCAGCTTCGAGACCGTATACACCTGCCTAGACGGCAGCATGCTCGTGGTGCTGCCAAATCCAGGCGGCATGCACCGCGACGACGCGCTCGGGGCGCTCCGCGCGATAGTGAGGAGCGGGTACAAGATGATCACCTCGCTGCTGGCCGTCATGGAGGCAGTCGCCGCCGTCCGCAGAAGAATCGCAGGTTCGCACAAGTGCAGATCGGGAAGCGCCGAGGAGCTGGCCGGCGTCGAGGCGCACGTGCAGAGCATGGCCAACAGGGTGTCCGAACATTCGTACGACATGTCGAAGGCCGGACTCTGGGTCATCATGGATGCGAAGGGCAAGTCGCCCGACCTCGAGCTCCCGTACGGCAAGGCGCTCGGGCATGCAGGCCGCGTCGTGGCGGTCGCCAAGGGCGACAGGTTCAGGCATCGCGGGGTCGGATCGTGCGACAGGCCGCACTTTTGGCTAGCATTGATCGCCGGCGCGGCGACAATCTGCGCGGCGGACAAGGCGTTTGCCGATATTCCCGGCAGCGACGAAGAGTTCGGGGGCATCGCGGTGCAGCCGACGTCGGGGCCGCTCGTCGACTTGCTGGCCCGAGCTCCGCAGTGCGGGCCTGCCGCCCGCCAGGGCAGGGGCATTGGCCGCAGCGACAGGATGCGAGGCGGCCGAGAAGTGAGTGATCGGCAGGACGAAGAGGGGCAGGACGGGGTCAAAGCGATGTGCGAACCTGCCGTGGCAGGGGCCGCCCTGCCTTGGCCCATAGGCAGACATCCAGGCCCCAGAGTCAACCGCGCCACGGCCGCCCCCGGCGCGCGCGTCGCCTGCCAGGGGCTTGAACGCGCGCGGGCCGCACGAGGTCATATCCCCCCCACACACACGCTCCGGGCTGGCGGCGGGCGGCGGGCATCCTGTCTGTATGAGCCGAGCGCCTGGGCGGCCGGACGCAGGGGGAGGCGGCGGGCAGCACTTCGCCTGCGCGCAGCCGGCGGCAGGGCAGGGGCGCCGGCGGCCCAGTGCGCGCTAGCCGCACCTGCACGCCGACAACGCCCATAACAGTGGTTATATAGGGCCGCATTCGCCCGCGCCCGTGGGACGACTGAGGATATACATCTTCTCTGCTACGAATCTAGAGCTTGGCGACTTGGTCAATGCGCTAGTAAAGTTCTATCGCCTAGCCGCCAAACTGGATAGCACCGATCCGGACATTGTCAACGTGGTGGTCATCAGGATGTCGACTACGCTGGAGCAGGTTGGAAGGCATCTCTGGAAGCTCTACCTGGACGGGCACCCAAACGACGAGACGATCGAGATTGTCATATCACCCCACGGCTTTGACAGCGTAAGGCACATGACGGCGGCAGAGCTGGTTGCAAGCAGCAGGAACATCTCGAACACGGGCGACCTCAGGTCGATTTTTGACAAGTGCGGCCTGGGCCGCATCCTTGACGGCGAGGCGGAGGCCGATGCGCGCATCGTCATGGGCCAGCGCAACATGGTCGTCCACGGCACAATGGATGCCGACGCAGACATGGGCCGCTTGTACACGTCGATCGAGGGGCTGATCCGCAGGGCGTTGTCGCACGACGAGCAGGGGCTTCTCATGATGTACGTTGCAAAGGCGACCGTGGCGGAGATGCTCGACGGCGGTCCCTTCCAGCCAGACAAGTGCCACGAGGATGTCGTGATGCAGTCCAAGAGAGTCAAGGGAGGGGATCAAGCGTTCACACTGCATTCTAGGGGACACTCGCTCGGCGCGCTGGGAAGAAACGTCGAGGCGCTGGAAGCGTACGACGCCGCAGTCGGGATCGACCCCGCAGATGCCGCCGCGCACGCAGGCAGGGGCGGCGCGCTCGCCGCGATGGATCGCGTTGCCGAGGCGCTGGAGGCGTACGATCGGGCGGCGGATTTAGATCCCGGCTTTGCCCCCTTCCACTTGTTCCGTGGCGGCGCGCTCGCCGCGCTGGGCAGGGACGACGAGGCTCTGGAGGCGTACGACGCCGCAGTCGGGATCGACCCCGCAGATGCCGCCGCGCACGCAGGCAGGGGCGGCGCGCTCGCCGCGATGGATCGCGTTGCCGAGGCGCTGGAGGCGTACGATCGGGCGGCGGATTTAGATCCCGGCTTTGCCCCCTTCCACTTGTTCCGTGGCGGCGCGCTCGCCGCGCTGGGCAGGGACGACGAGGCTCTGGAGGCGTACGATCGGGCGGCAGGGATCGATCCACTGTACGCAGAGGCGCAAGCCGGCAGGGGCGACGCGCTCGCCGCGCTGGGCAGGGACGACGAGGCGCAAGCGGCCCACGAAACGGCATCTCGTCTGTCAAGCAGCACAGATCACCCCTAGTGTACGCATCGCAGAGAATGAAGACCTAGCACAACTACGTGCAGTGCGTCTGCAAGCCGTGCCGACGGCGGCCCGACGCCACTCGACGGAGCAACGGCCTGGTGCCGCCTGCCTACAACGGGAGCTCCGCGCAGATCAAGGCCGTGCCACCACACGTCGGTGCCACATCAACTCAAGCACCTTTTTCCCCGGCGATCGCCTTTCTCGTCCCGGGTCGGCGTTGCATCGATCTGAGTCCATCCACGTCAAACCATATTAGGCGGTGTTCAGGTCGATGCATACGGGCCTTGATGTGGGCCTTGATGTGGGCCTTGAGGCGGGCCCTGCGGACCTCAAGATCGTCGCCGAGGGCGCCCCCAAGGATACGGCCTCCATCCTCGCCGGCGACCCGGACACGGCTTGCGGGTAGCAGACTGCGGGCATTGCTCCGGTTCGCCCCACAGTCCGGCCCGTGCGGCTTGCCGGCACCACGCGCGCCAGCAACGGCCTCTACAGACTCCGCCTCCGCGTCCATGGTGGGCGGCCATCTCCACGCCATATAACTTTTGCCCGCCTCGGCTAGGGCGTTGCCGGGTACCGCCTGAACCTCGTCGCTTGACCATTCACGCAGTTGCCACGAGCCCGCCTGGCGGCATGTAACAGCCCCTATATGCGGCGCATCTGCGGCCCGTGCGTGGACTACAGCTCGGGGCAGGGCGCCTGCAGCAGCCGCAGCACGACGGACAGGCGCGCGGACAGGGCGGCGCCAGGCCGGGTCCGGCCCAGGGAGGAGACGGGTAGGGCCTCGCAACAACGGCGGCCCCAGCGCGCACCCTAACATGGGCCGAGGCCGAGACGATGGATATCCTGGCCGACGGCGACATGATGGAGTGCATTGCAGAGGGCAGGGAGGACGCAAAGGCAGGCAGGCTCGTCGAATGGAAGCCGCAAGGCGCAGGGCATGCGCGGCCCGCATGACCCCGGGCGGGGCATGATCAGGAAGCGGCGCCCGCAACATCAGTAGATGCCGTGTTGCACAGCCGCGCTGTTGACGCCTACGGCAAGGCGTGCGTAGGCGTCAGAATGAACCTTGTGCAGCACGGTAGATTATGCCGTTGTGGGCGCGCAGCCGCGCTCGCCGCACCGCCTCGTGCCGGTTCCGGGGAGGGTGGGCCAAAACGGGCAGGGTCGCGCGCCTTCTGCAGCCTCCGCCCGACCGCTGCCGCCCCGGCTCCGCTCTGGCGAGAGGCTGCTGATCGTCGATGCGATGGGTCGGGCAGGCGGCCGGACTGGCTGCGGGCCGCTGCATCGGGCGCATGCGGATGGTAGACCGCTCCCGATGCAGGAGGGCGCCATGGAGTACGGGGCCGCATGGCCGCGGATCGAATGGATGACGGAGGCCGGCGCGCGATCGCATGTCCGACACGGAACGGGGGCCGGCGCCAGGCGGTGGCCTGATGGGACTGCGCCCGCGAATCCGCTCCGGGCCGGGCGCGGGGGCGGGGCCGGCGGGGGCGCGCGCGGGCAGCGGATCTGGAGGCCCCGAGGGCGAGGCGGCAGGGGCGACGCGCTCGCCGCGCTGGATCGTGTTGCCGAGGCGCTGGAGGCGTACGATCGGGCGGTGGATTTGGATCCCGACTTCGCCCCCTTCCACTCGTTCCGTGGCAATGCGCTCGCCGCGCTGGATCGTGTTGCCGAGGCGCTGGAGGCGTACGATCGGGCGGTAGGGATCGATCCACTGTACGCAGAGGCGCATGCCGGCAGGGGCGACGCGCTCGCCGCGCTGGGCAGGGACGACGAGGCGAAAGTAGCCCACGAAACGGCATCTCGCCTGTCAAGCAGCACAGATCACCCCTAGTGCCCACATCGCAGAGAATGGAGACATGGCGCAACTACGTGCAGTGCGTCTGCAAGCCATGCCGACGGCGGCCCGACGCCACTCGACGGGCAACGGCCTGGTGCCGCCTGCCTACAACGGGAGCTCCGCGCAGATCAAGGCCGTGCCACCGCACGCCGGTGCCGCATCAACTCAAGCGCCTTTTTCCCCGGCGATTGCTTTTCTCGTCCCGGGTCGGCGGTATATCGAGTTGAATGCATCCGTGTCAAACCATAATAATATGTGCTCACGTCGAAGCATGCGGTCCTTGAAGCGGGCCTTGATGCGGGCCTTGCGAGCCTCAAGATCGTCGCCAAGGGCGCCCCCGAGGATACGACCGCCATCCTCGCCGGCGACTCGGTCGCGGCTTGCGGGTGACAGACTGCTGGCAGTGCTCCGGTTCGCCCCATAGTCCGGCCCGTGCGGCTTGCTGGCGCCACGCGCGCCGGCAGCGACCCCTACAGGCTCCGTTTCCGCACCCATGGGGGGCGGCCATCTCTACTCCATATAACTTTTGTCCGCCCCGGCGAGGGCGTCGCCAGGTGCCGCCTGAACCTCGTTGCTTGACCATTCACGCGGTTACCACGAGCCCGCCCGGCGGCCTGCAACAACCCCTATATGCGGCGCATTCATGGCCCGTGCGTGGACGACAGTACGGGACAGAGCGCCTGCAGCACGGCGGCACAGGCGCGCGGACAGGACGGCGCCAGGCCGGGTCCGGCCCAGGGAGGAGACGGGCAGGGCCTCGCAACAACGGCGGCCCCCGCTCGCACCCTCACATGGGCCGAGGCCGAGACGATGGACATCCTGGCCGACGGCGACATGATGGAGAGCATCGTAGAGGGCAGGGAGGACGCAAAGGCCGGCCGGGTCGTCGAATGGAAGCCGCAAGGTGCGGGGCATGCGCGGCCCGCATGACCCCGGTGTCGGGGCATGATCGGGAAGCGGCGCCCGCAGCATCAGTAGATGCCGTGTTGTATAGCCTCACTGTTGACGCCTACGGCGAGGCGCGCGTAGGCGTCAGAATGAAGATTGTGCAGCACGGTAACTTGTGCCGTTGCGCGGCGCGCTCGCCGCTCCGCCTCGTGCCGGTTCCGTGGAGGGTGGGCCAAAGCGGCAGGGTCACGCGCCTTTTGCAGCCTCCGCCCGACAGCTGCCGCCCCGGCTCCGCTCTGGCAAGAGGCTGCTGATCGTCGATGCGATGGGTCGGGCAGGCGGCCGGACTGGCCGCGGGCCGCTGCATCGGGCGCATGCGGATGGCAAAGGCCGATCCCGATGCAGGTGGGCGCCCATGGAGTGCGGGGGCCGCATGGCCGCGGATCGAATGGATGACGGAGGCCGCCGCGCGATCGCATGTCCGACACGGAACGGGGGTCGTCGCCGGGCGGCGGCCGGATGGGACTGCGCCTGCGAATCCGCGCCGGGCTGGGCGCAGGGGCGGGGCCGGCGCGGGCGAACGCGGGCGGCGGATCTGGAGGCCCCAAGGGCGAGGCGGCAGGGGCGCGCTAGGCGGTCGGAGGGAGATGCGGCGCTACGGCATTGCTACAAGGGGGCCGGCGCCGCAGGGCCCCGAGCTCTGCATGCGGAGGCACCGGCGCAGCGGCCCGCGCCGCGGCTTGGATCCGCGCATGCGGAGCATCCCGTTCCCTCGTGCAGGCCGCCCTGGCGGGGCAGTGTCTTCGCGGCCTAGGCATGCCCCGGGGCATCGCCGCCGTGCGCGGCGGCCCACTTCCTGGCAAAAACCTCCAGCAGGTCTTCGCCTTTAATCGAGGCGTAGTCGACGATGTAGGCCCCGTCGGCGCCCTTTCTCGCCATCTTGATCTTGACCAGCCCGTCCATGGCCTTGACGATCCACCTGCGGCGCGGGATCGACGGGGCAAAGGATCCAAGTGCGCGAAACCCCTCCATGATTTCATCAACCGTTATGCACAGCTGTGCCCCTTCCTGCAGGATTCTTCCCTTGACCGCCTCGGAAAATATTTTTTCCCAGAGTATGCTCATCGTGTACGTGGGGTGTGGCTCGCTGTCGTAGAACCAGAGTGCGCTAAAGTTGAGCAGGGCGGAGAGGGTGCTGATCTCGATGCCGCGCCTCATCGATGAGCACAGGCCCGGGTTTGTGAGGCATCCCGACACGGCCTTGACAAAAAACGACTCCTCGTCCCTCCGGAGCCGAGCAAACTCTGCCACGCACAGCGGATTTGAAAACGGGCCCCCGTCGGATCCCGCCTTTGAGTTCAGGTAGTTCGACATTTCTACGGCGTTTTGCGGCAACGTCGCCGCCACGATGTCGTGCCTGTCCACGTCCTTTTCCATCCAGCCCACTAGCCTGCAGTCGTATTTTTTCAGCTGCTCGAATATCTTCTGGCGAGCGCGGGCGCACGAGGGAAAGCCCGCCTTGATCTCGACGACGACGCTCAGGCCGCGCCCCTGCGCCATCATGTCGGGAGTCACGGGGCCCGGCACGATCGTGCCGTCGGCGGAAACCCGCCTTACCGCCCTGCCCACGTCGACGGATGCGCCGTACCGGCTGAATATTGCGCCGAGTGCTGCGAGCATCTCGGTCGTATCCTTGTACGATCTGCACTCGGCCAGATCCTAGATGCGCCGTCAGTGCCGAGCCTCATGGTGCTCCTCCACGCGCCCCTCGCCGAACCGCTCGAATATGTGGTTTACCAGGCGGGCAACGGCGGCAGGCGTGGCCCCAAGCTGCGGCACGATGGTGATCCTGTCCACGGGCGTTGCCCATACGTCGAACGACGAGCCGTCCACGCAGTCTACTAGCGACATGTGCACATGCGGGGCCCTGCGGTACGTGCTGCCCATGGTGTCCGGCATGGAGCGGACGGTGCGCACAAACCTTTCGTTTTCACGCATGTCCCCAAACGCGCCGTCGTCTAGCGTGATCGCAATAGCCCTGAATCGGCCGCCGTTTTCCTTCCTGGAGCGCCCCGAGTAGAACCCGGTCTTGCCGCTCGCCAGGCCCGCCATGTACGGCAGCGCGCTAGTACAGAACGGCCGCATCGACAGCCGGAACTGGAGCCGGCACCGCCTAGAGATCTGGCACTCCATCGAGGGGACGCCGTCCTGGACCAGGCGCATCTGCACCCTGCCTATCCGCCGGCCGCCCTCGGCGGCCTCGTCAAGGGCGTCGCGGTACGGGGCATCCGCGCATGCCGCGGACGATCCGCGCTCCGACTCCCTAGTATCGGGCCAGCCGCGGCCGCCCGCCCCGTCCCCGTCAGGGCACGCCTCCACGCCGGCGATCCTGACGGCCCCGCCCGACCTGCGCTCGAGAATGTCGAGCGCCCCGCGCATCTCGGCCGAGCTCAGGGCCGCCTCGGACACGCCTGGATAGAGCGACTGGACGAACGGCTCAAGTACGCGATCCACGAACGCGGCGCTCCCGTCGGTGACGGCAAGGTATACGAACGGATCCTGCATCTTTGCAATCCGTACCATCCCAGACCCGCCGGCGCCCTCGCTGCTCACTGAGACGCTTGCCATGCCCGTCCCATGGTCCAGCCGCACCACCTCTGCGGAGAGCGGTGACCCTGACCGCCCCCCGCCCAGGCTGCCGAGCATGTCCACCTTGCAGACGAGGATCATCGCAGTGACCTTCAGCCGCCCGTCCCCGCGCAGCATCGCGTCGAGCCTCTCCAAGAGCTCCGAGAGTCCACCCTTGTACTCGTGCTCGTACAGCCAGTACGCCGCGTCCTGCCGTTCCCTCTGCCTGGCCACGAGCCTTGTTTCCTGCCCCGCCATGGTTGCGGGAACTGCCTGCCGCATTTATGTCGTTGTGCATTGTGCCGCAGCAGTTGCGGCCGCCGCTCGCATTTGGGCGGCGGGCGCGCGGACGGACTTGCGGGCGGCGCGGGCCGCATGGCCGGGAATGCCGCCCCTGCCAGCCGGCATGGCGGCTCGCTGCGCGCCCCTCCGTCCCGCGGGGCGGTGCTGGGCTGCGGGGCCTGCATCCGCCCTTGATCGGGCGCAGCCTCCGATCCGCCCGCGGCTCATCCGGCGCCGGCGCCCGGGGCGGAGGCGCGGCTGCCGCCAGCCGGCGCCAGAGCCGTGGACAGGCGGCGGCCCGCGGCCGGCAGCCGACGAGGGGCGCGATTCTGCACTCCCATGCCCGGGCACCCGCACTCTGCCCTGTCCGCCCGCCGGCCGCAGCAGTGCCGGCCCCGCCGCACCGTGCTGCACAAGGGTCATTCTGACGCCTACGCATGCCTATGCTGTAGTCGCCAACAGCGCGGCCATGCAACACGGCATCAGTAGAAGAACTGGTCGATGCCCGCCTGCTTTGGCTTGCCTAGGACGTCGTCAAAGTCCAGGCCCATCGCGGACGTGAGCTGGTCTAGCGTCGACTCCATGAACTCTAGGTACTTTTTCGTGTCGACCTCGTCCTGGCGCGCCGTCTCTAGCGGCTTTACGCCGGCCTTGCCGATCGTCTTTACGTACGATATGATGTCGCCCTTTCGGACGGTCCTGTCCCGGTCGTGCTGCTCTAGCAGCCGGGCCGCGCGTATGTGCTGCGGGACGGTCTTTGTGTACTCGGCCGGCGCCTTGCTGATCATTACGCGGAACGCGAGCTCTTTGAGTGGCACCTTGCGGTCCTCGACGCGGCGGCCGCACTCGGCTATCCGCTCGGATATGCGCGCCTTTGCCGCGTCGAACTCTTCCGGGGCGGTCACCGCGGAGAGCACCTCCAGCAGCTCGGAGAACAGGGCGCGCAGGAACGGCGGCGTGTGCGACTTTTTTCCCGTCAGCCCCTTTACGTCGACCTTGCCGGACTTTGTCACGCCAAAGTAGTTCTTCTTGCGGTCGCTCAGCACGACGTACCTGTACTCCTTGTCGACCTCCAGCTCCACCCCGTGCTCGTCCTTTGCCCTGCCGATCACGCGCCCGACCTGCTCGGGCGTGTGGTCCTTTATGAAGACCGAGTCCGTGTCGCCGTACAGCACCCGTATGCCGTCGCCGCGGCACGCCTCGATCGTCCTCACGATGATGTGCCGGCCGACGGCCGTCGTGGCCTCGGCGGCCGGCAGAAAGTACAGCGGGAATATTTCGGCGCCCATCACGCCGTAGCTCGCGTTGAGGATGACCTTGAGGGCCTGGCTGACTACCGTGTACTGCTGCCGCTGATCCTCGCGCAGCGCGGGATCCTTTGAGAGGCTCTTGTAGTAGTTTACGCGCAGGTCGCGCAGCGTCCCTATCAGCAGCGACTCTATGCCGTTGCGCCTCCCGCACGACCAGTGGGCCGTGTCTGGTATGGTGTTCTTTTTGCACGCCTCGTGGTCGCACCTCACCGTCTCGTACGACAGGTTGCGCACCTTTATGATGCTTGGGTACAGGCTCGCAAAGTCCATGACGGTCACGTCAAAGTGGACGCCCTCCTCTGGATCGACGACGAGGCCGCCGCGGTACTTTTTGTTCTTGATGACGGCATCGTTGCTAACCCCCTGCGACCTGCGCTCGAGCTCGTCGCGCCGCGGTATGAGCCACCCGCGCCTGCGGTGCTCGTGGTACAGCAGGCTGCGTATCCACTGCGAGACGCCGACGCGCGAGATGTCGTCGATGGGCATCTTTGATATGCGGCTGATGACGACGAGCAGGTCCATGAGGATGCCGCTGCCGAACGTCGTGAGCTCGTGCGTGAGCCGCGCATCGTTGTAGCAGTAGTTTGCCGTCTGCTGCACGTCGAGCTCGCCGAGCTGCACGCCGTAGTCTACCTTTTCCTCTCCTAGCAGCGCCTTTGCGACGCTGTTTAGCTTGAAGTCGGTGTACTTTGCGCCGAACGCGTATATCTGGAACGCCCTGTTCGAGAGGGTCTTGTACAGGTCGATGTGCACGCCGCCCTTTAGCGTCGCCGAGTCGCGCATCATGTACAGCGGGTTCTCGGCGCGCGGTATGCCGAGGCGCTCGGCCCTGTTGAACATGTACGGCATGTCAAAGTCGTCGCCGTTGTACGTCAGGACGAACGGGAACGACCCTATCACGGCGAGCGCATCGCGCACCATCTCCTTCTCGTCGCCGTACACGACGACCTCGACATCCTCGGCAAGCTCGCGCTTGCCCTCCCTGTCGCCTTCCCGGCGCAGGACGAAGACCCTCTTGTACTTGCCGCTGCCGTCGAACCCGACGGCCGTGACCTGGCGGTCGGCCAGGCGCGCGTCGGGTATGCGCCCCTCTTCCGAGTCGACCTCTATGTCGAACGCGAGGCGGCGCACGTGCGGTATCGGCTGGCTGAGCAGGTCGGCCCACTCCTCGGCGAACTTCTTGAACTCGGCCGGATCGACCATCGAGTCGTACGAGACGCGGTCCCACAGGAGCGTCTTTAGGGCCTCGCGCACGCCGGCCGGCACGTCCATGTCGGACGCTACGATCTTTCCGCCCTCGGCCGCATAGTACCTGCCGACGACAAGGCCCGCGTCGTACAGGTACGTCTCGTAGTACTTTATGTCCGACTCCCAGGTCTCGACGATGCTGCGGACGCTGCCGTCGCGCCCGCCGATGACGAGCGGGTCAGTGGCCGTGATCTTTGTTACCGTGACCTTTTCGTCGCGCAGCGGATCGTACAGGCCCACGGGCTCGACCGAGACGACCCCCTGCATGCCCGAGACGTTTTCCAGGTCGGCAGGCGGCAGCCTAGAGTAGCAGTACGGCCTGTGGCCGGTGCGGTCCGTCCAGAGGCGCACCGTCTTTGCCTCGGGGTCGTAGAACTTTAGGACGGCCGACCTCGTGCGGTTGTCGTACGCGGCCGAGACGAGCATCGACTGCGGCATCGCATCGCCTTCGGCCGCGACGGCGCCCGGATCGGGCCGCGCGGCAGGTGGATCGGCGGCGGCGGCGCCCCCGTTCCCGTCCGTCGGCTTCGCAGCCGCGCCGCCGCTGCTCGCCTGGCCCGCCCCGCCGGGGCCGGCGCCGCCGTTCCCGTCCGTCAACAGCACCCGCCCCCGCCGCCGCCGCCGCCGGCGCGCGCGCCGGCTATCCTGCCGGCCCAGTGGACGACGCGCTCCTCTTCCATCGGGCAAAGCTCGACGCCGGCCTGCTTGGCCAGGCCGCGATCCTTCTCGGGATAGTCGGCAAGGTATACGAACCGCCTGATGCCGATCGTGACGGCCATCTTTGTGCACTCCAGGCACGGGACCAGGGTCGTGTACAGGACAGCGCCCTCTGTGCCCGTCTCGATGCCGAGTATCGCGCAGTGCATTATGGCGTTGGCCTCGGCGTGGGTGCACAGGCACCTCTCGAGCTGCTCGCCCGACCTTATCTCGCCGCGCACCCGCCTCTGGCAGCGATCGCACCCGCCCTCGTGGCAGTTCGTCATGCCGGGCGGCGTGCCGTTGTAGCCGGTCGCCAGCTGGCGGTTGTCCCGCGCAATGACGGCGCCTACCTTTTGCGCAATGCAGTTTGAGCGCAGCTTTGCAAGCTCGGCCTGGAGCATAAAGTACTCGTCCCAAGTGGGCCGGTCGAACCCGCCTTCGCTGCCGCCAGCGCCCGCCATGCAGGGCCACGCCAGGCGAGCGCAATATACGTGTCGCACGGTGGAGGAGCGATCGCTCCCCGGCCCGGCCGGCGGCGCGGGCGGGCGGGCGGGGCGGCGCCGCATCCCCGCCGCCCCCTCGCGCCGGCCCTGCCGCACTGCCCCCCTCCCCCCAACGCATAAAGCGGCTCGGCATGCGGCGGGGCCGTGGGCCCCGACTTTGTCGTCCAGAGGTACGTCAGGGAGGGGGCCGTCGAGCGGCGCGACTACCAGGTGGCGCTCGCCGACCAGGCAAAGAAGGAAAACTGCATCGTCGTCCTGCCGACGGGCCTAGGCAAGACCGCGGTGGCGGTCCAGGTCATCGCCGAGTTCCTCTCGCGCGGCGACGGCGGCGCGCTGTTCCTGGCGCCCACGAGGGTCCTTGCCAGCCAGCACCATACGTTCCTGCAGAAGGCGCTGACGATCGAGGATATTGCGCTGATCACGGGCGAGGACGCGGCGGCAAGGCGCAAAAAGATGTGGAACAGCAGCAGCGTGGTATGTGCTACCCCCGAGATCGTCCGCAACGACCTAGACAGGGGCGCCGTCGAGGCATCGCAGTTCAGCCTTGCCGTGTTCGACGAGGCGCACCGGGCCGTCGGAGACTACGCGTACACAAGGATAGCCGACGCAATGGCAGGCGCCGGCGCCCGCATAGTCGGCATGACGGCGACGCTGCCTAGCGAGCAGGCAAAGGCGAGGGGCATCATGGCGTCCCTGCGCGCGGCCGGCGTCGCGCAGCGCACCGAGGACAGCGGCGACGTAAAGCCGTACATACAGACTACGGACACCGAATGGATAAAGGTCGCGCTCCCGCGCGAGATAGAAAACGTCAGGGCGCTGCTCAACAAGGCGCTCGACTACAGGTACGGCGCGCTCGCCGGCCAGGGCTTTAGCCTCGGGTCGCGCCGCTCCCTGTCTGCCCTGCTCGGCATACGAAGCGCCGTCCTCTCGCAGCGGCGCGGCGCGGCAAAGCCGCTCTTCGAGGCCATCCGCATAACGTACGCGCTAAACATGCTAGAGGCGCACGGGATCACGACATTCCTGAGGTTCTGCGAGCGGACGGCAAAGAGGGGCGGCGCGCCGGCAAAGGCCCTGTTCGAGCAGGACGAGCGCGTGTCAAGGGCCGTCCGGCTCGCAAAGGAGGCGCAGTCGCGCGGCATCGAGCACCCAAAGATACCAAAGCTCGTAGAGATACTGCGGGGCAACGCCGGCGGCCGGACGCTCGTCTTTTCCAGCTACCGCGACTCGGTCGACGTCATACGGGCGAGCCTGGAGGAGGCGGGGATCACCTCGGCCATACTCATCGGCAAGGCCGGCGAGGAGGGCCTAAAGCAGAAAAAGCAGGTAGAGACCGTCGAGAGGTTCCGCGCCGGCGAGTACCAGGCGCTCGTGTCGACGAGGGTCGGCGAGGAGGGCCTGGACATATCCGAGGTCAACCTGGTCGTCTTCTACGACAACGTTCCAAGCTCGATACGCCACGTGCAGCGCAGGGGGCGGACCGGCAGGAGGGATGCCGGGCGCCTTGTCGTGCTCATCGCCGAAAAGACCATCGACGAGGCGTACTACTGGATCGGCAAGAGGAAGATAAGGGCGGCAGGCCGCATGGGCGAAAAGCTCAACATGGAGGTCGGCGCGCCGGCCGCAAGGGCCGCGGCGGCGGCCGAGGCGGGGGCGCGCGGCGCGCTCGAGGGCAAGGAGCAGGGGGCGGCCGGCGGCGGCAACGTGCTCGACGACTTCCTCTAGCGGCGTCAGGCCAGGCGCTTTATCACGTGGTATCCGTACCGGGTCTTTACCGGCGCCGACATCTCGCCGACGGCGAGCGAAAAGGCCGCCTTTTCAAACTCCTTTACCATGGCGCCGCGCCCAAAGTAGCCGAGGCTGCCGTCCCTGCGCGCGCTGCCCGAGTCGTTCGAGAGCTCGCGCGCGAGCCTGCCGAACTTTTCGCCCCCCTTGACGCGCGCGATCGCCGCCTCTGCCTCGCCGAGCTTTTCGACGAGTATGTGCGAGCACTTTATCTTGCCTTCGGCCACGGGCGGGCGCCGGGCGGCGGTGCTAAAAGGCTTGGGGCAGGAGGGCGCCGGCGCATGAGCCGCTACACGCCGAGTATCTTTTTTAGCATGACGCGGTAGTCGACGTCTACCTTTTTGGCGCCGGCCGCCGGGAGGGCAAAGACCAGCGTCGACGTCCTTGCGCGCAGCGCCGTCAGCTCGTCGGCGATGGGGCCCGACACGTCGTCGCTAACCAGGACCAGGCCCACGTCCGAGTCGCCCGAGAGCCGCCGCACCTCGGCGAGCGCCCCGTCGGGGGTGTCGGCGACCGTGCCCGGCACGCCGGCGAGCTCAAAGCTGGTCACAAACGACCGCTTGCCGACCGTGACGATCCTCACGGCGGCGGCGGCGGGAGGCTGCGATTTAACCGTTTGCGGCGGCGGGCAGGGGCGCCGCGGCAGGCGCGTACAGGCCGCATCGGGAACGCGGATCGGCGGGTGTGGCCGGAGGGCGGGCGGGCGGGCTGGGCGGGCTGGGCGCTGCCGGTGCGCCGTCCTCCGGCGCGGAACGGTGTGCGGTGTGCGGGACCTCTGGGCACCTGCCAGTGCCGGCGGCGCGCGTGACGACGGGCGGGCTGGCGGCAAGGCGGATGCGACTTGCCGGCAGTGCACTGCGCAGCGCACTTGACGGCAAGCATTCCGCGTCCCGGACCGCGCATGCCGAGCCACACGGCGCCTGCCGAGCCATCGTGCCGCATCGGTGCCGGGCTGCGACGTGCCGGCCGAGGCGGCCGAGGGCGGCGGGACGGGCAATGCGGCCACGGGCGGCGGCGCGCGGACAGGCGTATGCTTGCGTAGATGCCGCACGCCCTAGCAGGCTACGGCTCGGTGCACTGGGCGTTGTACGTGACGCTCTGGGTGATCGTCTCACCCTGCACCGCACTGTACTGGGTCAGGTTCAGCTTGAACCACAGCTGCCTGTCGTCCCCGCCTCCGAGCCCCGCGGCCACGGCCGTCCCCCCGCCGACGGCCGCATATGCGCCGCCCTCGATCTCTTCGCGCACCTCGGTCAGGCTGGCCGGCAGGGACACGTCGACCCTAGCAACAAGGGCGCTCGAGGCCGTGCCGTTGCCTGTCATGGACACGGGGGAGGGCAGGGACGGCGCCCCGGCGCCCGCGGACGAGCCGGCGCCCAGGTTCGGCTGCCACCGCGTCGCCTCGATCCCGACGCGCTCAAACTCCGCCGATCCCGTGTTGAACAGCCTCTGCGAGACGGGTGTAGAGTACCCTTTCAGCCTCGCATCGTCGATCCTCAGGTCGGGCTTTTCAAGAGCTACCGAGCAGGTATGGTACACGGGGGGAGGCATCGCATCGTTTGCGGGCTTGACTGTGCCGAACCGGGTCAGGTGGTACGTGTATATGACCATGTCGCCGTCCGACTCGATCCGGCACTCGCCCGTGCCGTTCAGGTGGCGCTCCACCCTGGCGGTGTCGTCGGCGGCGCATGCCGCGTCGATCGGTGTGATCTGGCCGCCGGCGCCCGCAATATAGAACGCGCGGCCTTTGGCCTGCCCCTCGAGGGATATGCGGACGGGCTTGTCGAATACGATGCGCACATCCTCGTCGCCGACCTCGACGACCTTCTGCAGCACGACCGCGCCCGATCCGTCGTAGGCTAGGCTGCGCTGGATGCTAGAGTTTGACGGCAGGTCGCCTGCTGCGACCACGCGCAGGACGAGCATGCCGTCGGCCGGCACGGACGTCGCAGTCGTATTTGGCTGGAAGGACACGGATGCAAACGACGTCGTCACTGTCGCGCCGCGCTGCGGGAACTGCACGGTTCCGCCGGCGATCCCGGCACCGGGCAGTCCGGACACGTCGATCGTGACGTTCACGCCTGGCCCCCTGTCGGCAAGGTCGCCCTGGCCTGCCGGCACCCCGCCAGGCCCGATGGCAACCGTCGGGGCGTTGTCGGTCTGATTGCCCGGTCCTCCGCCGTTCGGGTCTACGGGCCCGCCGCCGTTCGGGTCTACGGGCCCGCCGTCCGTACGGGTGGTATTGATCAATATGCCGGCAAGCGGACCGGGCGAGCCCTGGTCCGGCAGCGTCCGGTTCGCCGCGTTGCCCGCCGCATCCACGATCGAGCCTGCGTCGCCTAGCGCCCCCGCACCTGCATGGCGCAGGCCGCCCGGCGCGCTGTCGCCCTGCTGCACCACGTACATGAACATGAGCTCTGCGGCGCTACCCGTGCCCTGCACGTACGATGCGCTTCTGGGAGGTGTGGTGGCAAGGGCCAGCATCGGATTGCCCGTTACGGTGACGGCCTTGTCAAAGGTGACTGTAATGTTGATCGACTGGTCGATGCCGTACGTGCCGTCGGACGAAGCGGAATCGACCGAGAGTACGCGTGGCGGCACGGCATCCACCAGGATGCCAGGCCCGGCAAACGCGCTCGGGGGCGGCAGAGTCAAGTTTGCCGCGTTGCTGGCCGCATCCGCGATCGAGCCAGGGCTCACGCTGAGCGCATCCGTGCCGGCATGTCGCAGGCCGTCGGAGGTGCTGTCGCCAAGCTGCACCATGTACCTGAACGTGAGCTCTGCGGCGCTGCCCGTGCCCTGCACGTACGATGCGCTTCTGGGAGGTGTGGTGGCAAGGGCCAGCATCGGAATGCCTGTTACGGTGACATCCTCGTCAAAGGTGACGGCAATGTCGATTGTCCGGCCGATGCCGTACGTGCCGGCTGGCAAAGTAGAGTCGACCGCAAGCACGCGGGGCGGGGCGGTATCCAGCATGATGGCAGGTCCGGCAAAGTCGCCCGGTGCCGGCAGGATCCGGTTTGCCGCGTTGCCGGCCGCGTCCACGACAGAGCCGGCGGTGAGCGCGCCCGTGCCGTTGTGGCGCAGTCCGTCGGGCGCGCTGTCGCCCGGCCGCACCTCGTAGGAGAACGAGAGCATTGCGGTGCCGTTTCCCGAGAGGTACGAGGCGGATGCTACGCCGCCGTCCCCTGCGGCCACGTTCAGAGCCAGCGACGGGCCGTCAGGGCCGACCGCCCAGACCGGCTCGGAGTAGTTTAGGGCCACCACGATGCGCGAGCCGTTGGTGTACGTATCGCTGGCGTTGGGCGAGTAGATGGCCTCCAGCACAGGTGGTTCCATGTCGAATGTAATACCGTGCACCGCCAAGAGCGAGCCGCCTGCGGGGCCCGTCCACGGGAGGGCCGTCAGTGCCGTCACGTTCTTCGGCCCTGCCGCAATGTCCGAGCCGTTCAGCATCAGCGCCGTGTCCGGATAGTGATCAAAGTCGGCTTCCGCATCGTTCTCCTGCACCGTGTACGTAAACTGCAGTGTCCTAGTCGTCTCACTGTAGTCGTATGGCACGAGCGTCGCGTTGCGTTCGGGGCCGAGCGCCAGGTACGGAATCCCGGCCGTCGTGTTGACCCTCGCCAGGTTCGTGTTGAACGAGACGTCCACAAGGACCGATCTGCCGGCCGACAGTACGTTCGCGTTGATCGCGCTGCCTGGAGTGGCCGGATCCGGCGCTGCCGTGACGCTCTTGACCGCCGGCAGGACAAATTCGTCGTACACCACTAATCTATTAGCGGTGCTTATCGCAGCAAGGCGGTTGTCGGAGTCGAAGCCCACCCCCACGACAGTCCCGAAGCCGCCAAATATGAGTACGGGCCTGTCGCTTGCAAGCCCTGTAGGGACTCCGTCATCCGTCGTGTTCAGCAGGAACACCTGGACGCGCTCGTTGGCGCTGTCAGCCACCGCCAAGAAGCGGCCGTCGCCGCTGAACGCGGCGTCTATGGGTCGACTAAACTGCCCTTCTGCGCCACCTTTCGTATCTACTGGACCTACTTTGAACAACTCCTCGTGTCCCTTGCTTATGTTGAAGATTCCGATGAAATGACCGTTTTGAGCATTACCACTAGGCCCAGAGCTAACTATCGCCAAAAGCCCTCCGGGGCCAACATCCATGCCGTCGGGAGAATCGTACTGAGATGGCAGGGTCAGTGTGCCCGCATGCGTGCCGTTGGGGTGATAGTAGATCACATCCGTGGCACTGCCGTAGGCCACATAGGTGCGCCCTTCGGGAGTCACGGCAATCCCTTTCAGTTGATTGAACGTGACGCCCGGCGGCGCGGCAAGGTTGCTGTGGTGCGAGCCGTTGAGCAGGAATATCAGGATGCGCGGGGTCGGCTGCCGATCCAGTACGAATATGTGCGTCGAGTTTAGCGCAGCGCCGGTGGGGCGAGTAAGATCGCCGTCTCCGCCAGATGTGCCTATCGTGTAGTTGTAGTTGTAATCCCTGTCGAGCACCACCACCCTCTGATTGTTTCGATCTACCACATAGATGCGCCCTTCACGGTCAAATGCGACATCTTGGGGCGTACCGTATGTGGTGGAGCTGCCGAGGATCGTTGTGCTGGCTGGCAACAAGATCTTGCCGTTGGGATTGAACTCGGGGAGCGACTCATCCGTCTGGGCCGTCGCATCCCCCAGCAACATGGCCGGCGCAAGTGTAGCAGCCAGAGCAACGGCAACGGCACAGGCCGCCAAGCGGGCGGACGGACATAGTCCGTTCATGCCGGCCAGCGCCGCCCCCCCCCCCCAAGAGCCTTCGCGCCTACACGGGCAGCGCCTGCGGTCAAGCTAGGTGTCAACGGGCGTGCGCCCGGCGGGGGGTATTTAAGAGTGACAGGCTAGGCGCAGGCGTGCCGACGAGCCATAGCCGACGAGCCGTGCGGATGCACGACGACCACCGGCTACGGCTCGGTGCACTGGGCGCTGTACGTAACGCTCTGGGTGATCGTCTCGGCCTGCACCGCATCGTAGGCGGTCAGGTTCAGCTTGAACCACAGGTCCTTGAAGGCTCCGCCGCCGAGCCCTGCGGCCACTGCCGTCCCCTCGCCGACGGACGCGTAGGCCCCGCCCCTGCCAGCCTCGCCCACCTCGGTCAGGCCGGCCGGCAGGGACGTGTCGACCCTTGCGACAAGGGCGCTCGAGGCCGTACCGTTGCCCGTCATGGACACGGAGGAGGGCAGGGACGGCACTCCGGCATCCGGCGGGGCGTCGCCGCCAGAGCTGGCCTGCCATCGGGTCGCATCGATCTCGACGCGCTCAAACTGCGCCGATCCCGTGTTGAACAGTTTCTGCGAGACTGGCGTAGAGTGTCCCTCCAGCCTTGCGTCGTCGATCCTCAGGTCGGGCTTTTCAAGGGCCACCGAGCAGGTATAGTATGCGGGCGGCATCGCGTCGTTCGCGGACGAGACGGTGCCGAACCTGGTCAGGTGGTACGTATAGATGACCATGTCGCCGTCCGAGTCGATCCGACACTCGCCCGTGCCGTTGAGGTGGCGGTGCACCCTCTCGCTGTCGTCTGCCCCGCAAGCATCGTCGATCGGCGTGATCGTGCCGCCGGCGCCCGCAATGTAGAACGCGCGCCCGCCGGCCTGGCCCTCTAGGGATATGCGGACGGGCTTGTCGAATACGATGCGCGTATTTTCGTCGCCGACCTCGACGACCCTCTGCAGTGCGACTGCACCCGAGCCGTCGTAGGCCAGGCTGCGCTGGATGCTAGAGTTTGACGGGAGGGCGCCTGCTTCGACCACGCGCAGGACCAGCATGCCGTCGGCCGGCACGGACGTTGCGGTCGTGTTTGGTGGGAAGGACACGGATGCAAACGACGTCGACACTGTCGCGCCGCGCTGCGGGAACTGCACGGTTCCGCCGGCCGTCCCGGCGCCGGGCAGTCCGGACACGTCGATCGTGACGTTCACGCCGGGCCCCCTGTCGGCAAGGTCGCCCCGGCCGTCGGGCATCCAGTCCGGCCCGATGGCAACCGTGGGGGCGTTGCCGGTCTGGTTGCCGGGCCCGCCTCCGGTCTGGTTGCCCGATCCGCCGCCCATACTGGCAGTGTTGATCATGATGCCAGCAAGGGGAACTGGTGCCGGCAGTGTCAGGTCTGCCGTGTTGCCCACTGTATCCACGATCGAGCCGCCGCTGAGCGCGCCCGCACCCGCATGTCGCAGTCCGCCCGGTGCGCTGTCGTCCGCCTGCACCTCGTACCTGAATAGGATCTCAGCATCGCCGTCAGTGTCTGGCACGTATAGCGCACTTCTGGACGGGGTGGTGGCAAGGGCCAGCACGGGGCTTCCAGTTACGGTGACGGCCTCGTTAAAGGTGACGGCAATGTCGACAGACTGGCCGGCTCGGTACGTGCCGCTCAACGAATCGGACTCGACAGTGAGTACTCGGGGCCGTACGGCGTCCAGCCAGATGCCCTGTTCGGCGAGCGGGCCCGGGGGCGGCAGGGTCAGATTTGCCGCGTTGCCCACTGCATCCGCGATCGAGTCGCCGCTAGTGCTCAGCGCGCCCGTGCCGTCGTACCGCAGGCCTTCCGGCGCGCTGTCGCCCGGCTGCACCTCGTACCTGAACAGGAGCTTGTCATCAGCCTCCGTGTCCGGCACGTACGATGCGCTTTGGGGAGGCGTGGTGGCAAGGGCCAGCATCGGAGTGCCCGTTACGGTGACGTTCTCGTCAAAGGTGACGGCAATGTTGATCGTCTGGCCGATGCCGTACGTCCCGCGGGGCGAATCGGACTCGACCGAGACTACCCGGGGCGCCACGGCGTCTAGCCAGATACCCTGCCCGGCGAGCGGGCCTGGGGGCGGCAGCGTCCGGTTTGCCGCGTTGCCGGCCGCGTCCACGATTGTGCCGTCGGCGCCGAGCGCGCCCGTGCCGTCGTATTGCAGGCCGCCGAGCGCGCTGTCGCCCGCCCCCACCTCGTACCTGAACAGGATCTCGGCATCGCCGTCAGTGTTCTCCACGTATGTTGCGCTTCTAGGCGGGTCGGTGGCAAGGGCCAGCGTGGGGCTTCCCATGATGGTGACGGGCTCGCCAAAGGTGACGGCAATGTCGATCGTCCGGCCGATGCCGTACGTGCCGGCTGGCGTAGTAGAGTTGACCGCAAACACGCGGGGCGGAACGGTATCCAGCATGATGCCGGGTCTTGCAAAGTCGCCCGGGGCCAGCAGGTCCGGATCCGCCGCGTTGCCGGCCACATCCACGACAGAGCCGCCGGTGAGCGCGCCCGTGCCGTTGTGGCGCAGGCCCCCTGCTGGCGCGCTGTCGCCCGGCTGCACCTCGTATGAGAATTCGAGTGTAGTGGTGCCGTTGCCCGAGAGGTACGAGGCAGGGGCGGCAACGCCTCCGCCCTCTGAGATCACGTTCAGGGCTAGCGATGGGCTGTCGGATCCAACCGCCCAGACAGCCTCGGAATAGTTCAGGGCCACCACGATGCGCGAGCCGTTGGTGTACGTATCGCTGGCGTTGGGCGAGTAGATGGCCTCCAGCACAGGTGGTTCCATGTCGAATGTAATGCCGTGCGCCGCCAAGAGCGAGCCGCCTGCGGGGCCCGTCCACGGGAGGGCCGTCAGTGCAGTCACGTTCCTCGGCCCCGCCGTGATGGCAGAGCCGTTCAGCCTCAGCGCGGTATCCGGATAGTGCTCAAAGTCGGACTCCATGTCGTCATCCTGCACCGTGTACGTAAACTGCAGCGTCCTAGTCGTCTCGCTGTAGTTGTAAGGAACGAGCGTTGCGTTGCGCTCGGGGCCGAGCGCCAGGTACGGCACCCCCGCCGTCGTGTTGACCCTCGCCAAGTCCGTGTTGAACGTGACGTTCACAAGGGCCGAGCTGCCGGCCGACAGTACGCTCGCGTTGATCGCGCTGCCGGCAGTGGCCGGATCCGGCGCGGCCACAACGCTCTTGACCGCCGGCAGGGCCACTTCGTGCACCTCTACGTGAAATATCCCCACCATGGCAAGGCGGTGGGCCGAGTCGAATCCAACCCCGGTGGTGCCAGTAATGGGGAATACGAATACGGGCAGGGCGCTTGCAAGGCCGGTGGCGACTCCGTCGTCCGTCGTGTTCAGCCTGAACACCTGGACGCGGTTGTTCGCGGAGTCGGCCACCGCCAAGAGGCGGCCGTCGCTGCTGAACTTGACATCGCGGGGCCGGTCTAACTCCCCCTCGTCGCTGCTTCTCGTCCCCACTGTGCCTATTACAAACACCTCCCGGTGATCGTCGCTCATGTTGAGGATGCGGACGGCATTACCAGCACCAGAGGTCCCGGCTTCAGCTAGCGCCAAGAGCCCTCCGCGCCCAACATCCATGCCGTCGGGTCCGCTGTTAGTCGATCTGGTCAGCGTGCCCTCAAGTGTTCCGTTGGGGTGATAGTATCGTACTATTACACCGTCATCAGCCACGTAGATGCGCCCCTCGGGGGTGATGGTTATGCCCTTCGGGTTATTCAGACCCGTTACAAAGGTGTGGGAAAACGAACCGTTGGGCAGAAATACCATGACGCGGTTGTTGGGACCGTCCAATGCAAATATGTGCTGGGTCGAATTCAACTCAACTCCGGTGGCACGATTAAACTGACCTGGTCCACTTCCCTGTACGCCTTCATAGGTGGTCGGGTTGATGTTTCCTATCCTGTCGACGAGATTGTACTCTCTGTCAAGCACCACCAGCCTGTAATTTCTCTGATCGGCCAGCAACATGCGATCCTCGCGGTCAAAGGTGACTTCGCGGAGGTATTGGTATTTGTCGAGGCTGCCGGACTTTGACAGCGTGCTGTTGCCGTCATCTTTGAACAGCAGGGTGCCGCTAGGAGCGAACTCGGGGAGCGACTCATCCGTCTGGGCCGCGGCCTCACCCAGCAGCATGGCCGGCGCCAAGGCGGCCGCCAGCGCAACGGCCGCGGCGCAGACCGCCAAGCGGGCGGACGTACAGCGCCCGCTCATACCGGCCAGCGGCGCCCCCCCCCCCACGAGCCTTCGCGGCGGCACGGGCAGCGCCCGCGGTCAAGCTACACGACAACGGGCGTGCGCTCGGCGGGGGGTATTTAACAATGACGGGCGCAACGCCGTGTTTCATAGCCGCGCGGCAGGCGCCTGCGGCGCAGATGCGCATAGGCGTCGGAATGAACCCTGCTCAACGCGGCATCGCGCAGGCAGGGATCCCGCCTGCCGATTCTGCCTAGGATCTAGACGGCTTTTTGGCGGTATTGGCCAATCTGCGAGCGGCCTCTGGCACAGGGGCGCACGGCGAGGGCCTGCACGCCCGCCGCCGGGCCCCGCCTCGACTGCGTCGCCGGCCGCACGGCACAGGGGCGCACGGCGAGGGCCTGCACCCCGCATCAAGAGCCGGAACGGGCAACCGCTAGCACACTGCCCAGCATTCCTGCGAACCCTCGCAGAGGCCCTCCGCAGGCAAGAAGATCCAGGCGCTATGGCCAGGCACTGCGCGCACCCGGGCAGGGGCCGCCGCAGCAGCCGCGCATGGCGCGTCAGGGCGGGCGCCGTAGAGGCGGGCGGCTTGAAGGCGGATGCGCACGCCCCGGCCTCCCAGCTTCGCGCGCATCCGGCAGGTTGATAAGCCGCCCCCGGCGCGGCCCGGCCGTGTCGTCCGAGATTGACGCCGGCAGGGATGCGTACCTGTTCACGCACGGGAGGTCAGACCTCGAGGAAAAGGCGATCGCCGCCCTCGTCTCGAGGGGCTTTGCCAGGGAAAAGATCACGGTTGCGCGCCCCGACAAGGCCGGCCAGCCAGGCGACTACATGGCCATGCTGTGGATGCCCCCGAACCCGGACCACATCAAGGTGCAGAGGATCACCGCGGTGGAGCCGGCCGAGCCGGTCGGCATGATCGGCGTGTGGAAGGGCGTGAGCAAGGACGACCTGTTTACCGTGCCGCTCGCCTAGCGCCAGAGCGGGCCGGACGCGCGCGCATTGCATCGCCCCAGCGGCCGCCTGCCGCGCCGCCCGCCCTCGCCCCGGTCCGCCCGGCGGCGGACTTCCGCGCACCGAGCCGCCCGCCAGGCCTAGCTGAACCCCGCGCCGAACCGGTCGCCCTCCTGCAGGGGATCGGCCGATGCGGGGGCAGACTTTAGCTTTAGGTACAGCAGGGCCTCGTAGACGAGCTGCTCGGCCTCGGCGCGGCCTGCGACGCCGGGGCGTCCGGCGGCGTCCGCAAAGTACGGATCGAGGCGCGCCGCGTCCTGCTCGTCGGCAGACACGCCGTCCCGCTCGAGGATGCCGGCCATCCTAGAGACCTCTTCGTCGCCGTACCCCGGTTCGCCCACGCGCGGGCCCCGCCGGCGCCGGTAAATAGGCTTGCGGAATCCGCGGCAGGATGCCGCGTGCAAAAGGCGGCGGCCCTTGTCAGGGCAGGCGCCAGGCGCCCCTGGACAGCCCCGCAGGGCCCGGCATCATGCGCCCGTACGCCGGCGCCCTGCGCATGGGCGCGCCAGGGCCGCGCCGGAGCGCCCATTGCGGGGCCGCTCGAAGAGCCTGCCGGTGGGCGCGGGCGTTCGGCCTGGCGCCCCTGTAGTGCACACCCAACTGCCCCGGGATGCC
Organism: Cenarchaeum sp.; assembly: GCA_965242695.1. GTDB lineage: Archaea > Thermoproteota > Nitrososphaeria > Nitrososphaerales > Nitrosopumilaceae > Cenarchaeum. The sequence goes on from CBDESU010000001.1 coordinate 1,591,839, forward strand.
GCGGACGGCGCCCGCCCGCCTTCCCCCTCCACAACCGCAAGCCCCCGGCTAGCGGTTCCGCCTAGGCGGCCCGCGGCGCCCTGTACCCGGCTGCCGCCGCGCATGCGCGCGCCAAGATTCACGCATTGGGGCCGATCTTGAGCTTCTTTATTCTCCTGCCGTCCCGCCTCATCTGCCGCTCCCGATCTATGAGCCATGCGGCGTCTTGGAGGACGGCGTCGCTGGTAATCAGCTTTTGCGACATTGGATCCAGCAATGCTTGGGCTGCCACGAACGCGTCCGTATTCGTCATTCCCTTGACGTTCGTCATTATCTGACCCGCCAGCTCGGCCGTCTCGGGGTCTGGCGGCGGAAAGCAGGTGCCGGGATCCGCAACCCCCTCAGCCATCCGCAGCATCTTGCGTACGGGATCCTCCCACTCGCCGGGGCCGTAGTCCCTCATAGCGGTCGTGACCGCCTCGCCGATGACGATCTGAGGCACCTTTACGTCGTAGTCGCCGGACGCGAGGCGGGCGAAGATGCGAGCCGCCTTCTTCCGGTCGGCAGGCTTTTTCGCCATGATCTCCCTCAGACCCCACGTGTCCACGTATGTGACAATGCCCATGCCGGCCCCCCCCCCAAACTTGGGTTATTTAACTTATAGGTGTTTTATATAGGTATTTGGCCATGTCGATTGCCCGCAGTCCAAAGTCTTATAAGGCCTCCGTTGCGCGCGCCCGGCCATGCTAGAAGCGTTCATGCGGTTCCTCATAGACAATGGCCTGCTCGGCCGCGAGGCCCCGGTCGGCGACGAACAATGGCTTGACGAGCTGACAGTGGTGAGCTCGTGCACGGCCATAGCAGGCAGGCTCGGTCTGGAACATGGATACATGTTCAAGGGGCTCTGGTACGGCCCCAGGTCGGAAAGGCTGGAAGACGAGTTCGAGGAGGCGGGGCCGCGTGCGCGCGCCGGGCTCGGCGGGGCCGCGCCGCCCCTGCCGGCCGGCTTTGACGCGGAGCGGTTCCTGCGGCTGGCAGCCGGCAGGAACCTCAGGTGGCTAGAGGCCGCATCCAACCTGATCCTGTCGAGCCATTCGCGGCCCAATGCGGAAGAGCTGGCCGAGCTGGTCGGCGGGAACTCGGACGTGTGGCCCATCGAGTACTGCCTCGGCATAGTAGAGGAGATGACCTCGCCCGACATCGGCATCGTGCTAGACTACGACAAGTACTCGTACGACCGCCCGTGGCAGCCAGAGGTGGCATCGGCGACGCACCGCCCAAGGATTGCAGCGGCCCCCCTGGCCACCCCCGCCGCTGCCGGGTAGCGGGGCATTCCGGCAGGGTTCTGTCGAGGCGCCACCGCGCAAATCGATATAGGCCCCCGCTGCGCGCCCGGCCATGTTGCTGGTCGCGTTCATGCGGTTCCTCATAGACAACGGCCTGCTCGGCCGAGAGGCCCCGGTCGGCGACGATCCATGGCTTGACGAGCTGACAGTTGTGGGATCCTGCATGGCCATAGCAGGCAGGCTCGGGCTGGAGCACGGGTACATCTTCGATAGTCTCGTGAACGGCGGCCGATCGGAGAAGATGTGGGACGAGTTTGACGAGGGGGCGGGGCCGCGGGCGCGCGCCGGGCTCGGCGGGGCCGCGCCGCCCCTGCCGGCCGGCTTTGACGCGGAGCGGTTCCTGCGGCTGGCAGCAGGCAGGGATCTCGAGTGGCTAAAGGCCGCATCCACCCTGATCCTGTCGAGCCATTCGCGGCCCAACGCGGAAGAGCTGGCCGAGCTGGTCGGCGGGAACTCGGACGTGTGGCCCGTCAAGTACTGCCTCGATATAGTCGGGGAGATGACCGCCCCCGACATCGGCATCGTGCTAGACTACGACAAGTACTCGTACCACCGCCCGTGGCAGCCAGAGGTGGCGTCGGCGACGCACCGGCCTCAGTGGTTGAAAATGTGCCCGTAACTTGACCTACCGCCGTCGTCTGTCCGCCTCGGGGCGGTATATACCATGGCCGCCTTCGCAGGCATGGCTAGGGACGGCGGCCGGCGGCGGCCGCCACCTGGCGCGGATCGCGGGGCGCCCGCCCGCGACAGGCCAGCGCACTCTGCCGCGCGGCCGGCGGCCGCGGCCGCGGCCGGCGGCGCGGCGGAAGGGAGCAGGGCCGACCGGCCGGGAACGGGCAGGATGCGGCGGCAGCGCAGTGCACGGCCAGATGTTGTGCATGGAGTGGAGATCCTGTACGCGGCGCGGCCGCGGCCGCGGCCGCGGCTCCCGGCCGCCGTGGCCGCCGTGGCGGCTGCGCACGGAGCCCGCCGTCCGCCGTCCGTTGCACAGCGGGACGGGGGGCAGCCTCGGCGGCCGTCGAAAATTCCCCGAGTATGAGGGCGAATTTGCGGGGCATGCAGGGCGCCCGGGCCAAAACGCATGCGAAACTCGGCCTGCGAGTTGGGGCCGTGGGAGGGATGAAGCGGCCATCGCGGCAAAAGCTCGGCGGCTGGCATGCTTGTGCATGAATCGATTTTTTGTCTTGCACTGGTTCGACTTCAGCGAATTGGGCATTGTTAGGAATGAATGTTCTATATATATTTTGCAAGAAAAGATATGCGACGGCGATCCTCGGAACCGGCGTGCGCGGCATGGCGCAAATCGATTCCGTAAAACGGCACAGTAATATTACCACCCTGGCGGGCGGGCGCCGTGGACGCGTTTCTGGGGAGAATTGAGGAGCTCGAAGCCGACGTCTCGAGCGTGTTTATGTTTTTCGTGGCAATGATGGCGGCGTTTGGGTTTCCCCTGTCCGCCCGGTACAATTCGCTGCACGGGCCCATTTCGCTGTGCGCCATCATCGCATCGATGGCATTCACAAAGTCGTGCACCGAGACCGCGTCCAAGCTTTTCGCGCTCCGCGTCAAAGACCTGGCGTGGGGCGTCGTCGACGTCAGGTCGCTGCACCTGCCCACATCGCAGTGGGCGCTCAAGATGATCGCCGGCCTCGACCACGGCGCGATGGAGGCGGCGTGCAGGGCGGCATTTCGCGCCTGTACAGCCCTGGCCAGGGCGCGCGGGATGATCCCCGCGCGACCCCTAGGCATGATAGACGGGCAGAGCTCGGCGTACTACGGGGAAAAGGGCGACATGAAGTACATCACAAGGGGCAAGAGCAAGAACGGCACGACAAAGTTTCACACGTTCCTGTGCTCCATCATCAGGGCGGGGCAATACCCGCTGCACACGGCAATGTGCCGCATGTGCCCCGGGGTTCCGCTGGAGGAGTACCTCCGGGACGTGCTCGCGCAGAACCGCGAGGCCGGGATCAGGTGCTCCCACTGGCTCGTCGACAGGCTGTTCTTCAGCGTGGCCGCGATGTACGAGTTCGGCAGGGTCGACGAGTACTTTCTGATGTACGCGCGCATGACGCCGGGGATCAAGAAGGCGCTCGACGAGTACCTGAGCGGGAAGCGGGCCGCCATGTCCGAGTACGTCGTCAGGTCGGGCCGCCGAAAGTTCACAGGAACCCTGGCGTTCGTGGAAAAGACGAGGACGAATAAGAACGGCGAGAGGGAGACGGTCATCCTCCCGATCTTTTCGAACCTTCCGCGGGCCCAGCTTGCCGCCGCGATCCGCGACCTGCCGATCGAGATCAAGAAGAGGTGGATACACGAGTCGTCGTTCAGGGTCGCCACGTTCTCAAAGCCGATGACGACCAGCAACAGCCCCTCGCTCAGGACTTTCTTCTTCGGGATGTCCCTATTCCTCGGCAACATGTCGGTGATAGCGAACCACGCAATAGAGGCCCGAAGCCACGCAGAGGGCGGGGAGGTGCCCGTCCCCGAGCCGCCTGCCGACGATCGCCTCGGGGACAAGCGCTGCCTGGCGACCAAGACAAAGTACAGCATGACATCCAAGGAGTTCCTGAGCCTCCTGGTCTCGGAGGCGGGCAGGCTGCACACCCGGGACAAGAGGGCTCAGGACGACTACACCGCCTGGGCGATGGCCAAGAACGCGCACCTGATCCCGCCGCCCGTCCAAGAGCGCCCAATCCTGACGGGGGAGTACGCTTCCGGCATCCCGCGCTGGGCATGACGGCGGGCTGGCATACCTTCATAACGGGAAGGTGACAGACCCTGCCGGCACATTTTCAACCACTGGGCCTAGGATCGCCGCGGCCCCGCTGGCCGCCCCCGCCGCGGCAGGGTAGCGGGGCATGCAGGCAGAGTCACGTCGAGGCGCCGCCGCGGGTTGTATGCCGTCTGCGGCCGATATGCGCTAGGCGGTCTTCCCCCCCCCCCCCGCCGTCGGCTGGCGCCTGGTCACGCATGGCGCGTCCGAGGGCAGGCAGGGATCAGCAGGTAGGCGCGCAGGCGCCTTGCAGAGGAAAGGGGGCTTGTCGGGTCGAAAACCATGCGCGGAACGAGCCACTTTGAGGTGTACGTCGTGCCGCATTGTGTCAAGGGGGTGCAGATCGTGGTAGCCCGCCTGCGCGTCGACGACCTGTCAAACCTTGCAAGGCTCATCCCGTCCTGGCCGACAAGATCAGGGCGCGGGGGATACGCCGTGCTAGGCTGCTCCTTGACAGGGAGTTCAACGAGGACGGCACGGAGGAGCTGCAAGGACAAGGTTCCGCGGGATCACCTCCTGCCGCAACGCCGAGGCCGTCAAGAAGGCCCACGCCAAGTTTGCCTAGACCGGAAAGAGGACGCGCGTCGTGCGCATGGCCATCACGGGCAAGGACTGTAGGCAGGTCGAGTACTGGACGTGCATCGAGTCGCGCAAGAAGTGCGAGAAGGACGGCGAGGACGGCGGCAGAGGCTCGAGGAAGACAGTAGGCCCGAGCCGCACGGGAGGTTCGTCGGGTTCGCGGTCAGCCGGCGATCGGCAAGGCCCCGCCACTACAAGAAGAGGCGGAGGATCGAGACGCGGTTCAAGATGGTGTAAGACTGGCGGGACAAGACGTCGAGCGCCCTGCCGAACGCCGGCCTTCTCTGCTTCATCTACTCATGTTCGCCAGCAACGTGTGGGTCGTGATCAATTCCATGTTCTGGTGGCGCCCGTCGGACTGCGTTCCGCGGATATCGCCAGCGGCCGCGCTCTCCATGGGCGTCAGAATGTGGGAAATTTGCGAGCCCAAACCGCCGCCGTGAGGCCCGGAGTTGGGTCGGTTGTCCACCGGCCCGCCTTCCCGCTGCCGCCGCGCGCGCCCACGGCTGCCGGTTTAGCCCAGGCGGCCCGTGGCGCCCTGGGCCCGGCCGCCGCCTCGCATGCGCCGCGCCTGGATTCACGCATCGGGGCCGATCTTGAGCCTCTTTATTCTCTTGCCGTCCCGCCTCATCTGCCGCTCCCGTTCTGTGAGCCATGCGGCGTTCTGGAGGACTGAGTCGTTGGTGATCAACTTTTGCGACATCGGATCCAGCAATGTCTGGGCTGCCACGAACGCGTCCGTCCTTGTCATTCCCTCGACGTTTGCCATTATCTCAGCCGCCAGCTCGGCCGCCTCGGGGTCCGGCGGCGGAAAGCAGGTGCCGGGATCCGCTACCCTCTCGACCTCCCGCAGCATCTTGCGTACTGGCTCCTCCCACTCGCCGGGTCCATAGTCCCTCATCGCGGTCGTGACCGCCTCGCCGATGACGATCTGAGGCACCTTTACGTCGTAGTCGCCAGACTCGAGCCGGGCGAATATGTGGGCTACCCTCTTTCGGTCGGTGGGCTTTTTCGCCAAGAACTCTCTCAGCCCCCATGTATCCACGTATGTGACAATGCCCATGTCGCCCCCTCAAATTTGGGTTATTTAACTTATAGGGGCTTTATATACGGCATATGGTCACGTCGATCGCCCGCGGACCAAAGTCTTATAAAGCCCCCGTTGCGCGCCCCGGCCATGCTGGAGGCGTTCATGCGGTTCCTCATAGACAACGGCCTGCTCGGCCGCGAGGCCCCGGTCGGCGACGATCCATGGCTTGACGAGCTGACAGTGGTGAGCTCCTGCATGGCCATAGCAGGCAGGCTCGGGCTGGAGCACGGGTACGTGTTCACCAGTCTCTGGCATGGTGCCCAATCGGAGAGGATGTGGGACGAGTTTGACGAGGGGGCGGGGCCGCGGGCGCGCGCCGGGCTCGGAGGGGCCGCGCCGCCCCTCCCTGCCGGCTTTGACGCGGAGCGGTTCCTGCGGCTGACGGCCGGCAAGGACCTCGAGTGGCTAAAGGCCGCATCCAACCTGATCTTGTCGAGCCATGCGCGGCCCAACGCGGAAGAGCTGGCCGAGCTGGTCGGCGGGAACTCGGACGTGTGGCCCGTCAAGTACTGCCTCGACATAGTCGAGAAGATGACCTCGCCCGACATTGGCATCGTCCTAGACTACGACAAGTACTCGTACGACGACCCGTGGCAGCCAGAGGTGGCGTCGGCGACGCACCGGCCCAGGATCGCCGCGGCTCCCCTGGCCCCGGCCGCGGCAGGGTAGCAGGACATGCCGACAGAGTCCCGCCGAGGCCCCGCCGCGCAAACCGATATAGCCCACCCCGCCGCGCGGCCCGACCATGCTGGAGGCGTTCATGCGGTTCCTCATAGACAACGGCCTGCTCGGCCGCGAGGCCCCGGTCGGCGACGAGCAGTGGCTTGACGAGCTGACAGTTGTGGGATCCTGCATGGCCATAGCAGGCAGGCTCGGGCTGGAGCACGGGTACGTGTTCAAGAGGCTCTGGTACGGCCCCCAGTCGGAAAGGCTGGACGACGAGTTCGAGGAGGGGGCGGGGCCGCGGGCGCGCGCCGGGCTCGGAGGGGCCGCGCCGCCCCTGCCGGCCGGCTTTGACGCGGAGCGGTTCCTGCGCCTGGCAGGCGGCAGGGATCTCGGGTGGCTAAAGGCCGCAGCCTACCTGATCCTGTCGAGCCATGCGAGGCCAAACGCAGAGGAGCTGGCCGAGCTGGTCGGCGAGAACTCGGGCGAGTGGCCCACCAAGTACTGCCTCGGCATAGTAGAGGAGATGACCTCGCCCGACATCGGCATCGTGCTAGACTACGACAAGTACTCGTACGACGACCCGTGGCAGCCAGAGGTGGCGTCGGCGACGCACCGGCCTAGGATCGCCGCGGCCCTCTCCATCCCCGCCGCTGCCGGATAGCGGGGCATGCCGGGCGGAGTCACGTCGAGGCCCGCCGCGCAAACCGATATAGCCCACCCCGCTGTGCGGCCCGACCATGCTGGAGGCGTTCATGCGATTCCTCATAGACAATGGCCTGCTCGGCCGCGAGGCCCCGGTCGGCGACGAGCAGTGGCTTGACGAGCTGACAGTGGTGAGCTCGTGCACGGCCATAGCAGGCAGGCTCGGGCTGGAGCACGGGTACATGTTCAAGGGGATCTGGTACGGTCCCCGGTCGGAAAGGCTAGAAGACGAGTTCGAGGATGGGGCGGGGCCGCGGGCGCGCGCCGGGCTCGGAGGGGCCGCGCCGCCCCTGCCGGCCGGCTTTGACGCGGAGCGGTTCCTGCGGCTGGCAGGCGGCAGGGATCTCGAGTGGCTAAAGGCCGCATCCTACCTGATCCTGTCGAGCCATGCGCGGCCCAACGCGGAAGAGCTGGCCGAGCTGGTCGGCGGGAACTCGGACGTGTGGCCCGTCAAGTACTGCCTCGACATAGTCGAGAAGATGACCTCGCCCGACATCGGCATCGTACTCGACTACACAAGTACTCGTACGACGACCCGTGGCAGCCAGAAGTGGCGTCGGCGACGCACCGGCCCAGGATCGCAGCGGTTCCCCTGGCCGCCCCGGCCGCGGCCGGGCAGCGTGGCATTCTGGCAGATCACCGTAGAGGCGCCGCCGCGGGCCGCGTGCAGTCTGCGGCAGATATGCGCTAGACGGTCTTCCCGCCCCTCCCGCCCCCCCCCCCCCCCCCGCCGTCGGCTGGCGCCCGGGGCGCCTCTTCCTGACCGGGCGCGACGACGATCCCGCCCCTGCGCATACGGAAGGTTGTCCTGGACGTCCTGGCACAGCATGCCGATGAGCGGCATCGGCATTGTGCTTTGATAGATGCGGTTCCCGCACATGTTCACGCTGACGGCCATTCTGTCGTGCCGCCTTCCACCTTGGCATGCTAGGGGCCGGGCAGCGGCGGGGACGGGCACGGTGGCCCGGCGCCTGCCAGGGCCGCGCGCATGTTCGCGGAGGGGCGGAACGCGCGGACGGCGCAGGTCCAGAACGGCAGGCGGCGCCGGCTGCGGTTCCACGGCATCGGTAGGTGCTCGGCCGGCCCGCGCGGCCCTGCCGGCCGCAGGGCCGGCTCTTCAAGGCATTCCCCGGACGCCGGCGCCTCCATGATGCGCCCCGCGCGGCATGCCCTGGCCGCGCGGCGGGCGCCGTCGGCCGATGCCGGCCGCAGGCTGCGCGCGGCCCCAGGCTATGCCGACCTTGCCCGGAACTCGCGGATGCCGAATATCTGGAAGGGAAACTGCGTGACCGTCCGCTCGAGCGCCTCGCGCATCCGCCTCTTTCGCTCCTCTGCCGAGAGGCCCTCTAGGGGGCACATGCCGACGAGCGGCGTATTCTCGATCGGCACGAGCCGCCCGTCGCCGCACTCGTGCTCGGGCGCGCACCCGACGCAGTACATGTAGTCCCTGCTGTTCTCGATGCACGTGCAGCACGCCTTTGTCGCATCCTCGGCGTGGCACGAGCTGCACTCGTACTCTACGGGATCGTTGCGCGCAAGGAGCCCGATCGGAGAGTCCATCCCGGCGCTGCTCGCCTCGGCGTACGCCGTGATCTTGATCTCCAGCCGCTCGACAGAGTCGAACGTGTACCAAAAGCTCGACTTGTGCTGTATGATGTCGCGCAGCGGGACGCTCATGGGGCGCGACTCGTCGAGCCCCCTGCGCATCATCTGGTACAGCATGTAGCGCGGATCGTCGTCGTCGTCGTCGTCGTCGTACCCGTAGTCCTCGTCGTCGTCGTCCTCGTCGTCGTCCTCGTCGTACTCGTCGCCGTCCCCGCCGTCGGTGTCGGAAAAGACCTCGCCGCGCACGATGAAGCGGCTCTGGTGCTCGGGACAGCATACGGCCCACGCCTCGCGGAGCAGCTCGTCAAGGTCGGACAGGGTCGCCATTATATGCGCCCGCAGGAACATCCAGTAGTCGGGCCGGTTCGGGTCGGTCAGCTTTAGGATCAGCGCATCCCGGTTCGGCGGGGCCGGCGGCGTGGCATCTTCCTCCTCCTCGTCCACCGCCAGCCCGCCGGCGCCCTTTTTTCGGGACCCCTTGCCCTTGCCCTTCCCCTTGGGCTTGGCCTTGGCCTTGGGCTTTGCCTTCTTGGCCGGCTTTTCCGGGCCGGCGGTGATCTTCATGTCTATGTGCTTCTTGAGGTGGGTGCCCATCCTGGCGCCGTCTACCTTTTCGTCGCACCACGCGCAGCGCCCGTCGGACAACGCGCGGCGGCCCGATCCGCCACTATAATACAATGCGGTTTGCCCGGGGCCGCAGACCGGCGCGCCGCCGGCGCCGCCCGCCCCCTGCGGGCCTAGGCGCCCGACGCCATCGACTTTATCGCGTTGACCAGGTCGATCTTGGCCTTTAGGGGCATCTCTGGCTCTACCGTCACGAATATGGTGTACCGGCTCGTGTACACGACCAGCTGCGAGACCTTTTCGCGCTCGACATGGACGTAGCGCACCTTGCCGAGCGTGCGGTCAAACTCCTTGCGCATCTGGCGGCGCTGCGCGACCTGGCGGCAAAAGTGCTCTTCCTCCTTTTGCGACTCGAGCGAGGCCTTGCCCTTTTTCATAATCCCCTCTACGATGTCGCCCTTTGGGTTGATGATGGCCACAAAGCGCATCTTTGGGCTCCGCTCGATGATCTTCTCGGCCATCTTGAGCAGTGCCGCCTTTCCCGCCGCCACGCGGGGCGCGCCCCGCGCGCAGGTTATAACCCTTTATCGGCGCAGGCGCGGCAGCAGGCCCGCGACAAGCCCCGCGTACTCGTCGTCCGAGAACATGGTGACCGCCGGCCGCTCCCTCGAGTCGGCCGACCGGACGGCGTCAAGGTGGTAGCACGAGCCGGCGCCGCCCCTGAGCAGCGCGAACCTGAACGCGGGGCACGAGCAGTAGCCGCGATCGGGGTCGACCCAGTGCTCCTCGCCCTCGCCGACGACCGTCCAGACGCGCCGGCCGCTCGGCTCGAACGCATGCATCTTTACGCCTCCGCCGTCGGCTATCCTGCCCGCCCTTGCTGCCTTGGAGGGCGCGCCTGCGCGCCGCGGCCGCGCCGTCCGCGCCGCCCGCTGCGCCTGCGGCCCCGGCGGCCCCCCGCCGGCGCGCTGCGCCGCGGCATCCGCGGTACCGGACGACATGCGGGCGCGGGGCGGCCCCGCTATAAAAGGGGGATTCGGGCCGTGCGGGGCGTGCCGGCGGGAGGGGAAGGCGGGCGGGCCGTGGCCAGGATGCTCGCCCCCCGCCCCGCCCTGCTGCTGGAGGGGAGGCGGCGGCTCTTGGCCGTGTCCGACCTGCACATCGGGCTAGAGGACGGCCTGGCCGCCAACGACATACACGTCGACCCGTCGGGTACGGCCGACGAGGCCATATCCGACATGCAGGAGGCAGTGCGCGAGGCCCGCCCCGACGCGCTCGTCATTCTCGGCGACGTCAGGTCGGGGACGCGCTCCATATCGGCCGCCGAGTGGGACGGCGTGCCGAGGTTTCTCGAGGCGGCCCAGAGGGCGGCCGGCTCTGTCATCCTCGTGCCCGGCAACCACGACTCGAACATTGCAAGGCTCGCCCCCGACGGGGTGTCGCTGACGAGCCCCGCCGGGACGGTCCTCGAGGGCTCGCTCCTCACGCACGGGCATGCCATGCCGTCGGACAACCTCGCGTGGGTCGGCAGGATAGTCATGGGCCACCTGCACCCCGTGTTCGCCAGCGAGGGATCGCTGCTCGACGGCGAGCGCGTGTGGGTCTCGGTCCGTACGGACAGGTCGGCCGTGTTCCCGTCGCGATCGGGCCCGCTGGAGGTCACCGTACTGCCGTCTTTCAGCAGGCACCTGCACCGGGGCGGGCGGCGCGGGCCGAGGGGGCGCAGGGGGCGGCGCGGCAGGTCGATCTCGCCGATAATGGAGAGGATTGCGGCGGCGTGGCGGCGGGGCAGCCCGGGGGTCTCGGCCAGGATTGCGACGCTGGAGGGGGCCGTGATCGGCGACGAGTCGTCCCTCGGCTGCGTGCTGTGACTGACATCTGATGCCGGGCGGCTCGCGTGCGCGCGATGCAGAGGCGCCGGCGGCCCGGCCGCAGGGGCGGGCGCGGGCGGGACGGCGATCGCATCTTCGCGGCAGTGTGCGGGCGGAACTCGGCGGAGGACGGGGCGACGTGCAGGACCGTACGGCGATCGCATCTTCGCGGCAGTGCGCGGGCGGAACTCGGCGGAGGACGGGGCGACGTGCAGGACCGTACGGCGATCGCATCTTCGCGGCAGTGTGCGGGCGGAACTCGGCGGAGGACGGGGCGACGTGCAGGACCGTACGGCGATCGCATCTTCGCGGCAGTGTGCGGGCGGAACTCGGCGGAGGACGGGGCGACGTGCAGGACCGTACGGCGATCGCATCTTCGCGGCAGTGTGCGGGCGGAACTCGGCGGAGGACGGGGCGACGTGCAGGACCGTACGGCGATCGCATCTTCGCGGCAGTGCGCCGCTGCCGGCCCGCCGTCAGGTCTGGGCGGGCGCCGAGGCGGCATCGTCGGGCGGCGCAGGCGGCTGCGCCGGCCGCGGGGCCGGATCGCCGCCTGCGCTGTCCCGGTACGGCTCGATCGGCAGCCGCGTCGTCTCGTTGCCGCGCAGCCACTCTAGCGTGCGCGCGAACGACTCGGCCAGCTCGGGAGTCGTGAGGACCGGCACGCCGAGCTCGAGCGCCTTGCGCCGTATCTGGTACTCGTCGTAGAGCATGCCGACGTACTTTTCGAGCGTAGAGGTGCTCGGCACGTTTACGATAAAGTCGATCTCGCGGCCGTGCAGCAGGTCGGCGATGTTCGGCTTGCGGTCCGGCTCGCTGATCTTGTGGACTATGCGCACGCCGGGTATCTTTTCGCGCAAAAACTCGGCCGTATGCTCGGTCGCAAGTATGCCAAAGCCGAGCGAGTCGAGGAGGGCGACGGTCGGCAGGAGCCGCTCCTTGTTCTCGGTGCCGCCTATGGTCACGAGCGCCGTGCCAGACCGCGGCAGGCTGTACCCGACCGACGTGAGCCCCTTTGAGAGGGCGTCGTAAAAGCTCGTCCCAAAGCATGCGGCCTCGCCGGTCGACTGCATCTCGACGCCGAGGACCATGTCGGCCCCGTCGAGCTGCATGAACGAGAACTGCGGCACCTTTATGCCGTAGGTCGGGATGCGCCGCCAGTGGTCGTCGGGCACGGGCGGCAGGGCCTCGCCGAGGACGGCGCGGGCGGCAAGGTAGATCAGGTTGGTGCGGACGAGCTTTGAGACGAACGGCATCGAGCGCGATGCGCGTATGTTCAGCTCTATGACGTACGGCTGCCCGTCGAGGACCAGAAACTGGAGGTTGAACGGCCCGCGCACGCGGAACGCCGTCGCGATCCTCCTCGTATAGTCGGATATGGTGTCGACTGCGCTGTTGCTGAGGCGCCACGGCGGTATGCACATCATCGCGTCGCCCGAGTGGACGCCGGCGCTGTCGATGTGCTCTACGATGGCGCCGATCACGACGTTTCTTCCGTCGCAGACGCCGTCGACGTCCACCTCTAGCGCGCCGAGCATGAACTTTGATATGACGACGGGGTGGTCCGGGGACACGGACGTCGCCTGCCCGACGTACTTTTTGAGCTCGCCCGGCGACCAGACGACCTTCATCGCTGCCCCGCTGAGCACGTACGACGGCCGCACTATGACGGGGTAGCCGACGCGGCGCGCAAACTCGCGCGCGCCGGCGATGTCCGAGAACGCCTGCCACGGCGGCTGCCGTATGTGCAGCGAGTCGAGGACGGCGCTGAACTTTGAGCGGTCCTCGGCCGCATCGACGTCGGCTGGGCCCGTGCCGATGATCTCGATGCCGCTTGCGGCAAGGGCCGGCGTGAGGTTGTTTGCCACCTGCCCGCCGACGCACGTGACGACGCCCCTCGGCGACTCGAACTCGGCGATGTCCATTATGCGCTCGTGCGTGATCTCCTCAAAGTACAGGCGGTCGCACACGTCGTAGTCGGTCGATACGGTCTCGGGGTTGCAGTTGACGACGGCGATGCTCTTCTCGCCGCGCTCCCGCAGGCCCCACACCATGTTTACGGTGCCCCAGTCGAACTCTACGCTGCTGCCTATGCGGTACGGGCCGGCGCCGAGCACGACGATGCCGCGCCGGCCGGGGGGCGCGGACACGTCGTCCGAGGAGCCACCGTACGTCACGTACAGGTAGTTTGTGCGGGCCGGCCACTCGGCGGCTAGCGTGTCGATCTGCTTTACCGACGGTATGATCCCGGCGGCCTTGCGGGCCCGCCGCACGTCCGACTCGGCGGCGGACGCGGCGCGCGCGATCTGCGCGTCCGAAAAGCCGAGGCGCTTGGCGCGGCGCAGCGTGTCGGGAGGCGGGATGGACGGGGCGGCAGAGGGGGCCGCAGAGGCCGGCGAAGAGCCGCCCGCCGCCGACGCGGCGGCGGACGGCGCCGGGCGGCCGGCGCCGCCCCCGCCGAGCTCGACGCCCATGCGCACTATATTGGCGATCTTTTCGACGAACCAGGGGTCGATTGCGGACAGGCCGCGTATGCGGGCCACGGGCATTCCCCTCCGCAGCGCCTCGGCCACATGGTGGAGGATCATGTCGTCGTGGTGCGCGAGCCTGTCCTCGAGCTCCTCGTCTGACAGGCTTCCGGCGCCGCCGGCGGCATCGCGGTTCAGGACCATGCCGTCGCAGCCGATGCCGAGCATGCGGACGGCCTTTTGGAGCGACTCTTCAAACGTGCGGCCGATGGCCATGACCTCGCCGACCGACTTCATCGTCACGCCGAGCCTTCGGTTGACGCGCTCGAACTTTGCAAAGTCCCAGCGCGGGTGCTTGCAGACCACATAGTCGAGGGACGGCTCAAAGCACGCCGTCGTCGAGCGCGTAATGTTGTTGGCAAGCTCGGGCAGCGAGTGGCCGAGCCCGATCTTGGCGGACATGTACGCGAGCGGGTAGCCGGTCGCCTTGCTGGCAAGGGCCGACGAGCGCGACAGGCGCGGGTTTATCTCGATTGCGGCGTACCGGTCGGACTCTGTGTCGAGGGCGTACTGGATGTTGCACTCGCCGACGATTCCGACGTGCCGAGTGGCCCGCAGCGCGGCCGAGCGCATCGCGTGGTACTCGGAGTTGTCTATGGTCTGCGACGGGGCCACGACGATGTTGTCGCCGGTGTGCACCCTCATCGACAGCACGTTCTCCATGTTGCATACGATGACGTTGTTGCCAGCGCCGTCGCGCATCACCTCGTACTCTATCTGCTTCCAGTCGCCGACGTACTCCTCTACGAGGACCTGGCCGACGAGGCTTGCGTTTATTCCGCGCCCGACGATCTCGTGCAGCTCGATCTCGTTGTGCGCGATTCCGCCGCCCTTGCCGCCGAGAGTGTACGCCACCCGGACTATGACGGGATAGCCGAGCTCGGCGGCCGCCTCGCGCGCGCCGGCAAAGTCCGTCACCGTGCGGCTGCGGAGGACGGGTACGCCGCACTCTGTCATGGAGTCCTTGAACAGCTGCCTGTCCTCGGTCCGGCGTATGCCGGACACGGGCGTGCCGAGGACGCGCACGCCGTACCGCTCGAGCGCGCCGGACTCGTCGAGGCCGACGCCGCAGTTTAGGGCCGTCTGCCCGCCGTACGCGAGCATGAGGCCGTCAGGCCGCTCGGACTCTATGATCGACTCTACGTACTCGGGCGTGACGGGCAGCAGGTAGACGCGGTCGGCGAACCGCGTGTCCGTCTGGATGGTCGCCACGTTGGGGTTGACGAGCACGCTCTGCACGCCGTCCTCGCGTATGGCCTTGAGGCACTGGCTGCCGGAGTAGTCGAACTGGCGGCCGCCGTACGCGGCTCTCGCCGGCCTCTCCGATCTTGATGGCCCCGCTGCCTAGCACGAGCACCTTTCCGGGCGCCTCTGCCCTAGCCAGACCCGGCCGCCCCCGCGGCGTGCGCGGCCCTGCCGTCGTTCATCATGAGCGCGCCGAGCCGCTCAAATATGAACCTGCAATCGTATGGGCCCGGCGAGGCCTCGGGGTGGAACTGGACGGCGATGCAGCGGCGCGACCGGTGGCGTATGCCCTCGACGGTGCGGTCGTCCGTGTTGGAGAACCACAGGTCAAAGTCGGTCCCGCCGAGCGAGTCGGGGTCTATGCAGTAGCCGTGGTTCTGGCTAGTGACGTACACCTGGCCGTCGTCCAGGTTGAGGCACGACTTGTTCTGGCCGCGGTGGCCGTACTTTAGCTTGTACGTGCGCGCGCCGCCGGCAAGCCCGATGATCTGCGCGCCGAGGCATATGCCGAGGGTCGGCACGTCGCCGTCGATGAGCGCCCTTGCGGTCTCGATCGTGGCCGCGCAGCGCTGCGGGTCGCCCGGCCCGTTGCTAATGACGACGCCCGACGGGTCCATCGCCATGATGCGGCCTGCGGGCGTGTCCCACGGCACCCTGACGACGCCGTACCCGAGCCGGCGCACGCTGCGTATGATGGCGTTCTTTGCGCCCGTGTCGATGACGACGACGGGGCCGCGCGCGGCGGCGCCCGGGGGAGGGGGGGCATCGGCAGGGGCGGGCTGATCGGGGCGGGCAGGCGGCTGCCCGGGCGGCGAGGCCCGCACGCCGTACCGCACGTCCGAGGCCGTCGAGACCTCGCCCATAAACTCCTCAGAGTCGTAGCGCCGCGCGGCGGCGAGGCCCTCGCGGACCGCATCCGCATCGACTTTTTCGCCCGGGGCGGCGACGGCGAGCGCGGCCATCATGACGCCGCCCTCGCGCAGCCGCTTTGTCAGGGCCCTCGTGTCGATTCCCGATATGCCGGGGACGCCGTGCCCGTGCAGCCACTCGTCGAGCGTCATCGACAGCCTCCAGTGGCTCGCCGTCAGGGACAGCTCGTGGACGACGAGGCCTCGCGCCTGTATGCGGTCCGACTCGAAGTGCCGCGGTATGCCGTCCTCGTCCCTGTCGGCGGGGTCTGGGACGCCGTAGTTTCCCACGAGGGGGTACGTGAGGGTGAGCAGCTGGCCGCGGTACGACGGGTCGGTGAGCGTCTCTGTATAGCCGACCATTCCGGTGTTGAAGACTAGCTCGCCGTGCGCGGTAGTCGGGCTTCCGAACCCCTCGCCCCCGAGGACGGTGCCGTCGTCGAGTACGAGCGCCGCGTCCATGCCCGCGTAGCGGGCCTCTTTTGTTGGAATGTCCGACCCCCCGCCCGGCGCGCCGCCGGCGAGCTATGTATATCGTGGGGCGGCCCGGCGGCGCGATGCGGGGCTCGCCCGGGTCAAGGCCGGGCGCACTGGCAGGTTAATAGCAGGGCGCCGCGCGCGGGTGGACGGCAATGGCAGAGCAGGGGGCGCCCCCCATATACCTCGACTACAACGCGACGACGCCCGTGGACCGGCGGGTAGTCGATGCGATGCTGCCGTGGATGTCGTACAGGTTTGGCAACCCGGCTAGCGCCGGCCACGCGGCCGGGCGCGAGGCGCGGCATGCCGTCGAGGAGGCGCGCGGGCAGGTGGCTGATATGGTCGGGATGAACAGGCCCGACGTGGTCTTTACGTCCGGCGCGACAGAGGCCAACAACCTTGCCGTGCGCGGCCTGTACCCCGGCAGCGGCGACGGCGTCTCCATGCACATGCTCGCCGGCGCGACCGAGCACAAGTCCGTCCTCGAGGCGGGCCGGTCGATAGAGGAAGAATACATGAGCGGCTCGCTGTGCAGCATCGTCCCGGTCCTCGGCGACGGCACGCTCGACCTCGGCGCGCTAGAGTCGGAGATGTCCAGATGGCACGGGGAGATAGACGTCGTGTCCGTAATGGCCGCCAACAGCGAGACGGGCGTGATCCACCCCGTAAAGGAGGCGGCCGAGATCGTGCACGCCCACGGCTCGATCCTGCACTGCGATGCGACGCAGGCGGCCGGCCGCGTGCCGTTTGATGCCGGCGCGCTCGGCGCAGACATGGTGACGATCAGCGCCCATAAAATGTACGGCCCAAAGGGGTGCGGGGCCCTCGTGGCGACCAGGGAAGCCAGGCGCCTGCTCGGGCCCATGCTGCACGGCGGCGGGCACGAGGACGGCCTGCGCAGCGGCACCCTCAACGTGCCCGGAATAGTCGGGTTCGGGGTAGCCTGTACGATAGCCGCGGACGAGGGGCTCGCCGACGCGCCGCGCCAGGAAGGGCTGCGCGACCGGTTCGAGGAGGCGCTGGCCAAAGAGGTCCCCGACGTAGAGTTCAACGGGGCCGGCGCGCCCCGCCTGCCGAACACGTCGAATGCGAGGGTGCCCGGCGCGATGGCAGAGATGATTCTCGCCAACGTGCGGCGCGTGCAGATCGCCACCGGCAGCGCCTGCACGTCGGCGGCCGTCGAGCCGTCGCACGTGCTGCTAGCGATGGGCCTCGGCAGGGAAGAGGCAGGCGAGTGCGTGAGGGTCTCGTTTGGCAGGCCGTCGACGGAGGAGGATGCGGATGCGGCGGCGCTCGACATCGCCGCCGCCGCGGGCTTTATACGCGGGCTGGAGGCGCGCGCCGCCGGCATGGATGCGGCGGCAATAGGAGCGGCGGCACGCGCGGAGGCCGCGTCCTGATGCGCCCTGACGAGGCGGCCCCCGTCGCATCGTTCTCGCGGCACGAGACGTTCCACCTCCGGTACGGGTGGCTCAAGAAGGGGTATGATGCGATCGCAAGGGATCCGCACGCGTTCACGCGCGACGATGCGACGGTGAGGCTCGGCGTCGGCAAGAACATGGTAAGGTCGATCCGGTTCTGGGGGCTGGCGGCAAAGGTGTACGAGGCCGACAAGAAGACAAAGACTGCAAGGCCGACGGAGATGGGCCGCGCGCTGCTCGACGATGCGGGCGGGATGGACCCGTACCTAGAGAGGCCCGACACCCTGTGGATACTCCACTGGCTCGTCTTTGCGCCCCCCTGCCTGCTGCCGGCGTGGTGGGTGCTGGTCAACGATGCGCTGGCCGGATCCGTCGTCGTGGCCACCGACGACATGAGGAGGAGGGTGCGCGATGCGGTAGAGTCGGTCGACGCGTGGAGGCGGCCGAGCCCCCGCTCGGTCGACAAGGACTTTGACGTGTTCGTCCACACGTACTCGTCGAGGAGGGGGCGCGACATGGTAGAGGACTATCTGGACTGCCCGTTTCGCAGCCTGCACGTGCTCCGGCAGGGCACGCGCGACGAGATGAGGTTTGTGCAGGGCCCAAAGCCCGGCCTCTCGCCGCTCGCCGCCGCGTTCGCATGCCTAGACTTTGCCGACAGGTCGGGGTCGGCAGGGCGCACGGCGAGCGTCCACCGGCTGGCCATGGAGGCTGGCAGTCCCGGCAGGGCCCTCAGGCTTGACGAGGCCGACATGGCCGATCTCTTGGCGGGGGCCGCCGACGAGTGCGATGCGATCGCGGTGCGCAACGTAAACGGCGCGCAGAGCCTCGCGTTCGGGGACGGGGCGGGCGCGGCCCGGGAAGAGGTGCTGCGGGCGATATACGGGCGGCGGGCGCGTAGGAAGGGCAGGAAGAGGATCGCCGCTCCGGCGACTCTGGAGGTCGAGGCCGCATGACCCGTGCGAGGGCCGCAGGGGCAGGCAAGAGGGGCGCCGCTCCGGCAAGGGCGGCCGCGGCCCAAGCGGCTGCCGCAAGGACGGCCGCAAAAAAGAGACACGGTGAAGCCACGCCGCTCACGAGGATCGTGCGCGTGAGGCCGCCGGCGTACGCCTCGGTCAGCATAGAGAACGACCTGCACGACAAGGGCGGCGGCGCGCTAGACGGCTACATACCCGGCGCGGGCACGCTCGACACCGTATCGCGGCTTGGCGCCGGCATGCGCGGCGGCAAGCGCGGGCATGCAATCTCGGTGACCGGCCCGTACGGGTCGGGCAAGTCCGCAATGGCCGTATTCCTAGACGCCCTGCTTGCGCCCAAAAAGTCGCGCGAGTACGCAACGGCAAAAGAGATACTGCGCGAGGCGGACTCCCGCCTTGCCGACGTGTTCGACAAGTCGAGGCTGCAGCTCGGCATACAGCGGCGCGGGATGATCCGGTGCATGGCGACGGCCAAGCGCGAGCCCGTGTCGGCGACGATACTGCGCGCGCTAGACGCCGGGGCCCGGCGGCGCTTTGGGGACTACAAGGAGTCCGACTTTGAGGGCGCATCTGCCCTGTCCCGCATGGTGCGCGGCCTGGGCCGCGGCACGGCCCCCGACGCGGCCGCCGTCGCCGAGGCGGCGCGAGGCATGTGCACGGCCGATCCGGTCATTGTCGTGATCGACGAGTTTGGCAAGAACGTAGAGTACTTTACCGACGAGAACACGCGCGAGGGCGACCTGTTCCTGCTGCAGGAGCTCGCCGAGATGTCGGGCGCCTCGAGGGGCGTGCGCCTGTTCGTTGTGACGATGCAGCACATGGCGTTCGAAGAGTACGCGTCGGGCGCCTCGTCGTCGCAGAGGCGCGAGTGGGCAAAGGTGCAGGGCAGGTTCGACGACATACCGTTTGCAAACTCGCCAGAGCAGGCAAGGCGGCTCGTCAGGAGCGTCCTGGGGCCGGCCGGAACGGGCGGCAAAAAGGTCGGCACGGCGCTTCGCAAGTGGTCAAGGGATCAGGCCGGCAGGGCCGCGGCCATGGGGCTCGGCGGCGACTTGGACGAGGGGCTGCTGCACTCGTGCTACCCGCTACACCCGCTCTCGCTAGAGGTGCTGCCCGAGCTGTGCTCTAGGTACGGGCAGCACGAGCGCACGCTGATCTCGTTCATGGCCGGCGGCGGCGAGCATACGGTGGCGGGCTTTGTCGACAGGGCCGCGTGGGACGGGGCGGGGCAGCCGCCGACCGTAATGCTCGACGCGCTGTACGACTACTTTGTGGCCGGCTCGGCCCTGGTCCGCTCGGCGTCGTCGTCGGGCGCATCCAGGCTCTTGGAGATAGAGACCATAATACGCGACACGCAGGGGCTGTCCGACGACGAGTCGCGCGTGCTAAAGGCCGTCGGCGTGCTGAACCTGGTAGGGAGGGCCGGCAGGCTGCGTGCCTCGCGCAGCATGGTCGCGTACGCGGCCGGCATTGCAAGGCCCGATGCGGCCCTAAAGTCGCTCGAAAAGCGGTCAATACTGACGTACCGCCGGCACTCTGACGAGTACCGCGTGTGGCACGGCACCGATGTCGATGTGCAGATGAGCCTGGATAACGCGCGCCGCAGGCTGGTTGCAATGCCGCTTACCGGCCTGCTAAAGGCCACGCTGCCGCTCGACCCCGTGGTGGCGGCCCGGCATGCACTGCAGACCGGCACGACCCGAATATTCGAGAGGGTGTTTGCAGGGGCGGCCGAGGTAGCATCCGTCCAGCCTGGGCCAGGGTTTGACGGGGTGATCGTGTACCTGGCCGGCGAGGAGAGTGAAGGTCAGAAGGGCGGCGACACTCCCCTGCCTGCGGCCGGCAGTCAAGAGGGGAAGAGGCCAGCTGTCGTAATCAGGGCGGCCGATCTAGAGGCCCTGCGCGAGGCTGCCCTGGAGGTCGCATCCGTGCGAGACGTTCGCGACAACAGCCCAGAGGTGCAGGCCGACTGGGTGGCGCGCCGCGAGATTACCGAGCGCCTAGCTTGGGCAGAGTCGGCCCTAGAGAGGGCGTTTGAGGGGGCGTACGGTACAGGGAGTATGATACTAAGCGTTATCATCGCGTTTTCTCCTTCTAGGCGTCACGGACAGGCGCGATCGGCGCCCGGCAGGGCGTTCGGACGGCCGTACAGGGCCGCGTGGACCTCTGCGGCCAAGGGCAGGCCGCGGGCGCCGGCAGCATGGATCGCCGCACAGCCTAGCGCCGCTTGCCCCCCGACAGCCTGCCGCTCAGCTCGGCGAGCAGGGCCTTCACGCCGTCGCCGGCAAGCCCCCTTGCCTGCAGGTCCCTGATGGCACGATCGGCGGCCCTCTTGACGTGTGGTGCCTTGTCGGGCGGCAGGGCGACGATCGCATTCTCCTCGCCCCCATCTGGCCGCGTCACGGTCACGCGGTACGCAGGATGGTCGTATGCGTCGGACACCTCTGCGAGGTGCATCGATGCCAAGCGGGAGAACCGAGCCGAGATGTCCCTCAGCTTGTTGGTAAACAGGACGCGCTGCTCGTCGCTCCACTCGGACGGTGGCATGCCCGTGAGTGTGAGGGCCACGTATTTTATCCAGTCCTCGTTGCTCTCCAGCACGTCGTTTGACACGGCAGTCAGGAACACCTTCATCTCGCGGTCCAGCACGTGCGGGGCTACCACTGCGGCCGCCCTCGAAAGCTTTTTGCGGGTCGACATCAAGGTAGACTTCAACACATCCTTGACAAGGCCGCCAAGCATTACGCTGAACGCCCCTGACAGCTCGGCCAGCGACTTTGCAAGGGCGGTGGCAAACTTGTATATTTTTTCTTGTCCGGGGTCGACATGACCAGACATGGCATCATAACCGAGTGCCCGAGGCAACGACTTTAGGAGCAGTGAGTCCGGTTCGACGGCCGTCTCGACGGCTAGGCGCACGGCGAGCGCCCTCTTGCTGAGCATCCGGGTCTTTTTGATATGTGGTGGGAGTGATGCATAGACGCCCACGAGGTGGGAGACGACGTCAAGGAGTGATGCCTTTGCCGCATCTTCCGGGGGCTGGACTCCAAGCTTGCCGGCGACCTGTCGTATGGTGGCCATGGCTGCCACGCCTTGTCCAAAGTATTTTATTTCAAAATGGGCAGGATTCCTGACAAGGCGCTCTGTAATCTCTGTCGTTATGGCGCGGCAGTACGTCCCGTGCTCGTACAGTGCGATGCGGTCTCGGTGCACGAGCAGGACGGACACTGCAAGTAGGGGCATCAGTCCGGCCTTTACGCCGTAGGGCGGTTTGGAGAGTGACTCGTACACTGCAAGCAGGGACAGACGTTTGCCGGCATCTCTTGCCATCCCGACAATCTTTTTCCATGCAGGCTTGAAGTCTGCCCGGGAGGGAGATCGCATTACATGCACAAGGCCGGGCGCGCGGTGCATTCCCGATCGCGACAGGACGGCCTCGTAGATCGCCCTGTCGGGGCCCCACCCCTCGATGCCCAAGAGTGGTGCGTCCGCCCGCTCGACCATGCCGCCGAGGAGCCTGTACAGGGCCGTCGAGCCCTGCGGCGTCAGCGCGTTGCGGTTGATCATCTCGTTGAAGACGTGCGGCGTGTTCGTGTACCACTGGTCACAGTACTCTGAGGCGATCGAGCTGGGGGTGTCCGAGCCCTTTGTATGCCCAGTATCGCTTAATATCATACCCGTGCGCCTCGGCCCGTGCGCCACGTCTGCGGCATCTCGGGCGGCAAGGACTCTAGCGCCTTGGCCGTGTACATGCGCGAGAGGGTACCCGACATGGAGTACTTTTTCTGCGACACGGGCGCCGAGCTGCCCGAGACGTACGCATACCTTGCCAAGCTAGAGGTCGTCCTAGGCAAGCCGATCGCGCGCCTCAACTCGACGAGGGGGTTCGACCACTACTTTGAGGTGTTCAGGGGAACGCTACCCTCGCCTCAGATGAGGTGGTGCACCACGCTCCTCAAGATAAAGCCGCTGGAGGAGTGGATAGGCGACGAGGAGGTCGTCTCGTACGTGGCCATACGGGCCGACGAGAGCAACCGCAAGGGATACATCTCGACAAAGCCGAACATACGCACAAAGTTCCCGTTCGTTGACGACGACATCGACCACGCTGGTGTGATCCGCATACTGGAGGACTCTGGGCTTAACTTGCCCGACTACTACAAATGGAGGACGCGGTCGGGATGCTATTTTTGCTTCTTCCAGCGCAAGGCCGAGTGGGTGGGCCTGGCCGAGCACCATCCTGAGTTGTTCAAAAGGGCCGTGTCTATAGAACAAAAAATATTAAAAGATGCAGGTATAGACGGTGACGCATCATTCGAATCTAACGCAATGAAAAATGGTAACTATACTTGGTCGCCCGGCGAAACATTGGAACAGCTTTTAAAACGCAAAGATGATATAATACGTAATCACAAAAAACGTCTTGAAAAATCTAGATCTGCACAAAAAAATCGACCGTTAATAAGCATTCTGGCAGAAAGTTTAGATAGTGAAAGTTCCGACACGGGATGCACGGTATGCCATCTATAGGTGATAAAAATGACAACAGGTATTAGTTATAAACTAAGCGATCTTATAAAAGAATCGATTCATGAGAAAGAAGGGCCAGACAGTATAAACGAATTGCTTGTAGACATACTTGAAAAAGAAGCTGAATGGCAATATGAAAGCCCCTATGATGCACTAGCAGAGTTTAAAAAAACATACAAGAAATTAATTCAATTGCATTGTCCATACAAGGTGGGATCAAATTGAATGGGGAGTATAGGATCGTGGAGGTTCGCCTGAATAACTACAGGCAATATTATGGTTCTGTCACGGTGACACTTGCGTCACAAAAAGACAGATTTGCAGCTGTGATCGGAAACAATGGCGCGGGTAAATCCAACATTCTTAATGCGATCAATTGGTGCTTTTTTCACAAAGAACCACACATGCGGCAGCTTGAAGGACTTCCAATCATCAACATCAAGCGTATCAAGGAAGCCGATGAAGAATCAAAAATTGAAATGAGTGTATCCGTAATACTTGAGCAGGGTACGACAAAATATAACGTAACTAGAAAACTTGCGGTTGTTAAACACAAATTGGAAGTGGGTGCTGATGGCGAGTACCGAATTATTAACCTAGAAGATGCACCATATAGTGAGCTTATGCCTGTAGGATTTGAAAAGCTTTACAATCTTTCAAGGCCAACATTTCACAGGTCTGAAAATGGCGGGACCTGGGAAGATCAAACAAAGTCACATAGATTCAGTGCAATAGTAAATCAAATATTGCCAGAATCGCTATCGAAGTTTTTCTTGTTGGATGGGGAATTTCTCGAGAAGTTTTTCGATGGACAACAAAAAATTAGCGAAGGTGTGAGGCAAATTTCACAACTTAATGTTTTGGAGGAAACATTGAATCATATAAAACGTGTAAAATCGTCAGGTCGTGCTAATTATGATAATCAAAAAGTAAATGATCTCGAAGACAAAATCAAATTACATGAAAAATGGCTGGATTCGTTGGGCGATAACGGTGAAGAGTTAACGGATGAACTTATACCCGGTACTGATAGGGCATATCACAAAAATGGAGTGCCGAGGGAAAAAGACCTGAAAAGTGCACTAGTATACCTAGACAGTGAGCGTAACAACATTCGTAAAAAGCTGTATGAACAAGGACAAATATCCAACGCAGATCTTCATAAGAAAAAGGCAGAGCTGGATGATAAAGTTAGCAATGTCGGTAGTCAACGATACAAAATTATAAAGCAGCAAAGAGATCTGCTGATTAAACAAAGTCCTAAAATAATGCTGGGCGAGGCCTTGAAGAATACGATTGACATGGTGAATGTCGAAATAGAAAAAGGCAAGCTTCCAAATCGAAGTAAAATCATATTAGCTAATGATCTCCTGTCAAGAGAAACTTGCATTTGTGGAACAAGTCTTAAAACTGGAACCAGAGCGCGTGACAACGTAGAATCAATGAGGGCATCAGTCTACGACGATGTTGATCTAGACTTGGCCAATGATATTAAGTATGCAAATGAACAAGATGTAGGAAAGATGGTGGAAGTTAAGAAAATGATAGGCAAGAACACGATTGAAATCAATGACTTTGGAGACACATTACGAAAGATTGGTGAAGAGATATTAGAGATTAAGAATCAGATAGTTGATGACTCGGATGATCAATTTCAACTGATGACACAACAGGGGCAGCGCATAGACAGGGATTATGACAAGGTCCAAAAAGAACTAAGTGATATTGGGTTAGAGATTAAACGGCGGCAAGGAGATTTGAAATCGTGCAGGCAGGACTTGAGCGCCATAAATGTCAGTAATGAGAAAGTGGCAAGGAGATTATATGAATCAAAAGTGTTAGAACAAGTACATGACTTGCTCGAATCGCTTTGTGAAGATTTAAGCGACAGTATAAGAAAAAAAATTCAAGATAAAACAACTATGTATTTTAAAAAAATAATGTGGAAGGAGGGATTTTTCGAGCAGGTCCAAATCGACAAGGATTACAGGCTTAAGTTGCTAACGACGACGGGATTTGATGCTATCGATAGCCTAGCTGCTGGAGAGAAATTGTTTCTTGCGTTCGCATTTGTTGCGGCCCTCCGTGAAATCACGGGCTACAGATTTCCATTAGTCATCGATAGCCCGCTTGGAAAAGTGGCAGGAACACCACGAAGGCTATTAGCCAAACAGTTGCCCGTTTTTCTTCCTAACTCACAATTGGTTTTGTTAGTCACTAACACAGAATATTTGGTCCCACTTCCTACTAACGATGAAGACCCAAAACCTGGAAAATCGTTCAAGAGTATACTGTCTGAAAAAGTGAGCGTGTGCGAGTCCGTCATAGAGTTACACAAGGCAAACCACAGCTCTAAGGTCGTTCCGTACGACAACGGGGGGATGGATAATGACTACTGATCTAGATGCAAAATTCCCCGAAGTTTTGTATGATCGAAGCTTGAATGAGAAACTGCTTGAACTTGTCAATCAAGATTGGTCACCATTTAAGGGGCATACTATGGCCGACGTGTTCATCTACACTATGGCATACGCATTTTCACGCAACATGAAAGCAAGGCCGCTAAGCCCAAAACCCATGAAACTTCCCCCCCAGGCATTTGATGCCGAAAAACGAACATTGATGCGCTCGCTTGCAATGCATGTTAAAAACGATATTTCAGTGATTAAGAACAACAACGAAGTTATAACGATATGTGCCGAATATTCTAACGCTGGAACTACAGAAGTTTACAATACATTGTACAATAAAGAGCACAACGTCACATCGGAAAATGTGTTGGAAGAGTTTTTGGAGGAGCGTGACAATTCATGCTAGGCATAATAGGAACATCGGCAAGCACAAGGCGTACGGCAAGATGTACAAAGTGGCATCTATTGCAGATCCAAGGCATTACTAGACAAGTCAGAGGGATTGAACATGACACTAATGAATAATAAGTTCGAACCAAAGATGTGCTGGGATTCTGACACAGACAACATACTTGATGACTTTTATCTTCAGGGGTTAAAAAATAGCAAGAAGTATGATCGTCTTGCAGGGTATTTTTCATCAACACTATTTGTCAGAACTGCATATGAAACGCTAGATTTTATAAAACGTGGTGGGAGAATAAGAATTGTGACCAGTGCCACACTTTCGTATAACGATTTAGATACAATAAAAAACATAAATCACTATGCAAATGCTGTAGACGAATCATTCTTAAACGAAATAGTAAAAAATACTAATGAAATAGAACATAAATGTAAATCATTATTTGGCTGGTTGTTGAATCAAAAGGTCGAAGGGAAGCCGCAGTTAGAAATCAAAATTGCAATGCCAAAAAGGCCTACAGGCATATTTCATCAAAAAGTTGGAATATTTACTCTTGTAGACAACAGCATAGTGACATTTTCTGGATCAGTTAATGAAACAGTCAAAGGCTGGCAGGACAATGTTGAGCAATTTAAAGTGTTCATGAGTGGAAAGGACAGAACAAACGAACATGCAATCAAAAATGACCAAGATAATTTTGAAAGGTATTGGAAAAATCAAAATTCTGGATACAAAGTTGTGAACTTACCAAAAGCAGTCACCACCCATTTGCTGTCTATTGCCCCCAATTCGGAATCAGAGTTTAAGTCGTTAGTAGACCACTTGGAAAAGAAATTCTACAAAAAGCGTGTTAGATCATCAGGCATAGTGTTGAGAGACTATCAAGAAAAGGCAATAGAATTATGGGCAAAAAATAATTTTCGCGGCATATTCGCAATGGCAACGGGTACTGGTAAAACATATATTGTTCACGTCATAAAGATTTGACTTATTTTACCCAAACTATTTGACGCGGTCAGGGTCTGCAAACAGTGGGATGTATTTTTTGGGCGACTTCGGTACCGGTTGATCGCCGTATTTGCGGATTATATAATTCAACGCTCCTTCTTTACCATGTCGATTTTTTCTTCGCTTTATGTTTCGCCTGTATGCATACGGACTTCTCAATAGATATTTCCAAAGGTTGAGGCGAGGGTTTAACATAGTGTTAAGGTATCTTAGTGTCTTCCGCCTCTTTTTTGTAATACTTGAAAAATATTCATCATAGAACTCGGCAAGCTTGGTTTGGCGCCAATTTGCCTCCTGTAGACTCAAGTATGACGACCCCGGTGGAAGATAAAATATGATTATCATGTTTTCCATCTTGTCAATGAAATCCTTTAGTTTCTTGGACTTGTGCCATCCTGCGTTGTCAGAGATCACCACGATTGGGCCGAATTCTTCGACCGCTTTTTTCAAAAGCTTGATGACACCATCAGTGTTGGCTGCGTCGTACATAACGTTGCAATGCCGAGCAACGCCATTTTTGTCGGGCTCGGTGGTCAGTCCCAGTGCGACACACTTGGAACCCTCTCCAATGTAGGGCACCTTGACGGCCTCGCCCGGGGGCGACCAGTAGATCAGCTTGCCGTTCGCGTCTTGGTATACTATCATCTCGTCCTCGATCACCACTAGATAACCCTCTTTTTTGAGCGCCAAAATCTGGGGTAGGACCACTTTGCGCCAGTAGTAGACCTCGTGCGGTTCGGGCGATCCAACGTGTGCCTTCTCTGCCTTCTTTCCGGTCAGGCCTTCCTCGTGCAGTATGCGCAGGGCCTGCCTTTTGGACATTCTTAACTTGCACAGTTTGTACATTTCAGTGATAAGCTTGCGGGGGGTAATACGACCGCCGTTTTTCTTGATATTTTTGATCGCCTTTTTGACCAGTTTGCGATCATAAACGTGCGGTCGTCCCTGCCCGCCCTTATCGTACAGCCCGTTGACCCCCTTCAAGGTGAATCTTTTCATGTAATTTCTGACCGAACCTGTGGATACGCTTAGCTCTTCCGCGGTCATTTTGCAGGCCTTTGTTTTTTTCATTTTTGATTTTTTGATCTTTACGCGAACAGAATTAACAACTAGCATTCTTTTTAGAGCCCTTGGATCTTTCTCCACCTTGATTGCTCTTTGGAGATTTCCTAACCTCATTGCCCGCCGACGCTCAGCGGGGTCTATTATATCTAGGCCTGCGTCCAAATGCCTAGAATGAAAAATTGAGTATCAGCTTTTTAGTATAAATGATTAAAATCTATGGAATCAATTGATATCAAATCAAGTCCTGGGTGGAGTGTATGCAACCACATCGTCTGCAATCGATCGTTAATGGTTGATGGTTGGCTTGCTTCACAATTAGTGTCAAAACTTTATGTCCTAAACAATACTGCGCTAGGAGGAATCAGCAAAGTGCTGGAAAATGAAAAACGGACAATTGTAATAATTTCATCTCCACAAAAACACATTGCTGATCAATGGAGAGAGAATATAAAATCATGGAATCAAGGTGTTAAAAAAAAGGATGCGTTGGGAGAACGAGTAGTCATGGCCTATAGCGAAAATCCCAGATGGAAAAAAGATATGGATGAATTGGTGTATAAGTTTAACAAGAATGTAATTGGCCATGATCGATTTTTAGTCAATAGTTGTATAATATGTACAACACACAACACATTTGCGACAGATAAGTTTATTAACAGGATACTCATGATGAAGAAAAACAATGCCAATGTTTTATTAATAGCAGATGAAGTACATGGAATGGGTTCCCCCAATCGTCAGAACGGGTTGAGTATGCATTATCAATACCGGTTAGGTCTTAGTGCAACACCAATACGTCATTACGACGAATTAGGCACAAAAAAAATCCAGGAATACTTTACAAAAACAGTCTACGAACTCCCACTTCAAACAGCGATTTCTGAAGGCTATCTGGTCCAATATAGTTACCATCCACACTATATCGAACTTACTGATGCAGAGCTAATCGAGTATAGGGATCTAACGATAAGACTCGCTAAAAAATACATGGCCAAAGCAAGGGGTGAAAAAGTTGATGAAAGTGACACGAGATTGGAAGAGATGAGATCTAACATAATTGCTACGGCCATAAATAAGTATAATCAATTTGAAAATATAATAGATGGGTATGGAAATTCTCTTACGCGGTGCTTGGTATATTGTCATCCAAAACAAATTGATACTGCAACAAAAATTTTGACTGCGAAAAATATCATAAACACAAAAATTACGTGGAAGGACCCTGCTCATGATCGAGAACGGATCATTAATGCACTGGAAAACGAACAATATCAATGTGTCACTGCGATACGTTGCCTAGACGAGGGGTACGATATACCGGCCGCAAAGTTGGCCATAATTTTAGCTAGTTCAGGAGATCCCCGCCAATATATACAACGTAGAGGAAGAGTGTTACGGCGATTTCCATGTAAGGATCACGCAGAAATACATGACATATTAGTAAAACCGTCACGAATTGTTGATCAAAATGTCGAAGTGTCAAGATACATAAAAAAATTAGTGGCGCGTGAACTACTACGTCATAAAGAATTTGCAGATGCCGCATTCAACAAAAAAGAAGCATATGAAAAGGTTTATGATACGGCACAAAATTATGAAATTGTCTTGGATGAACTTTCACCGTCGTATATAGAATCAATTTAAAGATTATTTTCATAAAGCAATATTACCCGCTCCAGATCAGATCAGATCTCCCATACAACATTAGTACTGCCGATCGTAATGTCACATCATCTGTCGTATTACCGGTTCTGTCAATTGTACATTGAGGCCGACAGACGTTTAAAACCGTCAAGCCGTGTTCTGAAAAATTCAGAGGGGTCAGTCACGGTGTAACCGATCTATCTTGTTGTAGTGCATGGAGTCTCGTTCACGTGCCTCTATTACGTTAGCCTTTACATCTTCGGTCAGCTGCTCAGAGAGCGGAAGGCTGCAAGGGTCTACGGCCAAGCGGCGGCTCATGCAGTACTCGGCAAGGCAGTAGTACACGTCGCTAATCAGCGTGGGCAGCACATCCGCGTACAACGGACGCCCCGGCACGGCTTCCGACGGGCCTGCTGGGCCGCCCGGGGAAGCCGGAGGGCGTGCCACCAGAGATGCGTTCGCCGCCACCGCCCTGCCGCGCCTCCTGCACAGGCCTTGCATCCTCGGCCCCGCCGTCGACGTCGACTGCGACCTCGGACCGCCCTGCCGTGCCTCCTGCACAGGCCTTGTATTGCCCCGATCAGCTTCTGCAGCACGGCGCGCTCGGCGCGTGCGGATGGCCGGGCCTCGCAGGCCATCGCATGGGTCGACTTGACGGCCGTCATGAGGTGGAGCGCATGATCAAGCAAAGAGCCTTCGTCGTCGTCGGCATCGTGCCATCTTGTGGGCGGGCCAAGGTCGACGAGGGCTTGATCCTCAGGGCCTACCGGCGATGCGTGCCGTCCGCCCGCCAGGTCGCGCCAAGCGCCGACAACCCGCCCCAGGCCATGCCTCAGTTCGTCAAGGCGTTCCGGCACTGGGCCGAGCCCGCACGCTTTCTCGAGCAGGTCTGGAAGGCCCACGCCCTCGAGCCCCAAGGCGGCATCTTTCACTGCCTTCGGCCACGGTGGCTAGGGCGCCCAGTGGCATCCAGTATACGGCGGCCCTCGTCGGTCAGGTCGTAGTAGTAGTGCGGTTTGTTGACGGGCCTCGAATTGAAGTCGGGGTCTGCGATGATCCACCTTTGGCACCCCTCTGGCGCGCCGTGCAGCCTTGCGCCGCGCAACGGGTCGTACCGGCGATCGCCGCGCGACGGGCCTCCCATCCGCCGATCAGACTCTGCCTCGACCAGTGACAGGGCCGCGCCAATGCCGGCGTGCGAGCAGATCGGGCCGGTCGCGTCTAGGATCAGCATGGTGGTCCATATGTAGCCGGGCACCGTGCGGATATCGGGATCGGTCGATGCCACCGGCTCGACTGTCAGTATGTGATCGGGGCTGCGCGGCACCGGCCTCGGCGTATCCAGCCACAGCGCGGCGTCCTGTAGCGGTCGGACGGACCAGGTTTGAGGGCGTATGAAAGGTGGTCAAAGTCGGACATGGTCGTGACCTCTTCGAGCCAGGTTTGAACCTGGTCGTAGAGTCCGAGCCGGCCGAGCAGCCATCCCCTGGCCCTGAGCCGGTGCCACGGCGTGTCGGACTCCTTGGCCTCGTCGCTACCATAGTACTCTAGCGCGGCGCGGTAGCCGCCGCGCCCTACCGCATCCCGCATGTAGCCGCCTATGCGGTGGTCGTCCAGCTCGGGCCTGGCATACAGGCCATGCAGGGCCGCCGCCGGCGCGGGACGGACCGCGGGATACAGGATCTTGGCGGACACTCGGCCCTGCGGCGGATTTCTGAGGGCCTGCCGAGTGCTGCCCAGGCTGACCACATCGTATCCAGAGGGGCCCGGCATTCTGGGCGCAACATCTTCGCCGCCGCCCCACGGTACCGCCCCGCCAGGCGCCTCGGCGGCCCCCCTGTCCGACGCCACACGGTAACTTCCCACGCGGCGGGGTCGCAGGCATGCCATATAAAAGTGGGGCGTCAACCGCTGTCCCGCCAGTCGTCGTGTAGGATCCTGCCGCACAGATCACTTGGCGCCAGGACGGCCATCCACATCGCTGTAGAGAGGGTTGTCCTTTGTGAGCGCCTCGATTATTTCGGCCTTTTCCTCATCGGCAAACTGCTCGGAGAGCGGAAGGCGGCACGGATCCACCGCCAGGCTGCGGCTCTCGCAGTACTCGCCCAGGCAGTAGTACAGGTCGCAGATCAGCGCGGACGAGACGTCCGAGAAGAGCGGGCGCCGCGGCGCGTTTTTTCCATTCCACCCTGTACCGCCGCCCTCGAATACGGCATCGGGGCCGGCCCGGGATACGACCGCCGCCACTGCCACGGCATGCTTCCTGCACTGGCCCCGCAGCGCCCCGATCAGCGTCTCCAGTACGGCATTTTCGGCGGCGGAGGTCGGCTTGGCCTCGCATGCGATCTTGTGGGCCGGCTCGAGTACCGCCATGAGGGAGAGCGTATGATCTAGCACAGTCCCGCCGATTGCGTCCACATTGGGCAGATTTGTGGCCGCCCCCAGGTCGGCCAGCACCTGATCCTCCGGGCTTACCGGTGCTGCATCGATTCCCTTTTCCTGGTTCTCCCATGCGCTGTGAAGCATGGCAAGCTTGTCCCTTATTTTGCCGAGATCTTCCCGCGGGCCGCCAAGCCTGCATGCGCCCTCTAGCAGGTCGGGCAGCGACATGCCCCCGAGCCCCGATGCGGCCGCCTCCACCGCCTTTGGCCACGGCGCGCCTGCGGCCTTTGCATCGCGCAGGGCCCTGCGCCCCTCGTCTGTCAGGTCGTAGTAGTAGTGGGGTCTGCTGATGAACCACGGGTCAAAGTCGATGTCGGCGATGATCCACCTGTGGCATCCCTCCGGCGCGCCGTGCAGCCTTGCGCCGCGCAGCGGGTCGTATCGACAGCCGCCGCCTGCATGGCCGCGCATCGGCCGATCCGCCTCTGTTCCAACCAGGAAGGCAGCAGCCCCGAGGCCTGCGTGCGAGCAGATAGGGCCGGTCGCATCAAGGATCAGCATGTTGGTCCATATGTAGTCCGGCACCGCGCCGGCGTCGGAGGCAGCCGCCGCCACCGGCTCGAGCGTCAGTATGCGATCCACGCTGCGCGGCACCGGCCTTGGCGTCTCCAGCCACATTGGCGGCGTCCTGTAGCCTGCACGCGGGCCCGAACAGGCGTCGTCCAAGAGATGGTCAAATTGGTCTAATGGTGAAACGTCTTCAAGCCAGTCTTTCATCTGATCACAGAGTCCAAGCCTCCCGAGCAGCCAGCCCACGGCCCTGAGCCGGCGTCGCTCCGTATGGGCCGCCTTGGCCTCTTCGCTGCCATAGTACTCTAGCGCGGCGCGGTAGCCGCCGCGCTCTATCGCATCCCGCATGTAGCCGCCAGTCGACTCGCTGTCCAGTTCGGGCCTAGTGTGCAGTGCGAGCTGTCCCACCAGTGTCGCCGACCGGGCCGAGTGGCGCGGCGCCGCGAGCGAAGCCAGACTCTGCATCTCGCCACCAACAGCCAGTGGAGTGCCTGCCGTAGTGCCAGCGACAGGACTGGCGGTAGTGGCGGCCCCGGGCGCCGTGCCCTCGCCGCGGCCCCATGCGGCTACCACGGTCGCTGGCATGTCGACTGGCGCCTCGCAGCGCTTTCCCATACGTCGGGGGCGCCTGCTTGCAGTATAAAATGGGTGTGCCGGCCGCAGTCCCGCCTAGCCGTGTTACTGGTGCCTATTGCGCAGATCAGTCAAGCGTGGGCCGGCCCCCGTGC
Source organism: Cenarchaeum sp. (assembly GCA_965242695.1). Taxonomy (GTDB): domain Archaea; phylum Thermoproteota; class Nitrososphaeria; order Nitrososphaerales; family Nitrosopumilaceae; genus Cenarchaeum. The sequence continues at coordinate 1,625,320 of CBDESU010000001.1, forward strand.
GGCAGATAGGCGTCGAACTTCCCCCGTCTTTGATTTCATCACAGCGTTGCCAACCCTACGAAGCAGATAATGACGATATCCGTGAAATACGCTGTCGAGAGAGCCGTAAGGGCACAGCGCGGGCCCCTGCCGGCGCACCGATGCGGCCCGCCCCGCCTACAAGAATCGACCCCCTAGGCGGTAGGTATCGACTACTTTAAGCCCAAACGTCTTGAAGATCTCGTCGGCAAAGATGGTAAAGTCCATATCATGGGTCCAAAACTCCACCGTGTACAGCTGTGCATAGTGCGCTGCTGTCGACAGTATTTTAAGGTCGTTGACGTCGGATCCTAGAACTGGATCTTCCAGTAACCGGCCTTTTTTCTTCTTCCAGCTAGCAAACTTTGAGTTTTCAGGATCATCGCTTATCGAGGCATACATTTTTCGTGCGGCAGAAACATGCTCGAGCTCGTCGTGACGCTTTATAGGGGTTCTACTAAAGTTGACAAGAATTGACCAGGTGTCAAGATCCCTTCACCCCTGTGGTGGTATAGCAGGGACGACAGGGTAGGGCATGGGGCGAAAGGGATCGATTCCAGTGGGCAAGGGCTTCATGCCTGGCACGAGCGCCCACAAGCTCAAGCGCCTTGCCAACAAGGAGATGGACGCGCTGACGGCCAAGAGGTACATGGCCTCGTACCACCGCAAGAAGGGCAGGTCGTTCAACGAGATAGCCGGGATGGTCCTTGCATCGTACGACGCGGTCAGGGACTGGCTGGTGAAGATGCACAAGGGGGGCCTGAAGGCGGCCCCGCGGGGCAAGAGCCCCGGCAGGCGCCGATCAATTCCGCTCGAGATCCGCTGGGAGTTGATCATGGACGTCTTCATGGGGCCGCAGGCGGCCGGCTACAAGGCCAACGTGTGGACGTTCAAACTCCTGCACGACCATCTTGAGAAAAAGTACAAGGTGAAGATAGCATACTCGACGGCCGCAAAGAACTTCAAGGAGATGGGCATACGGCTCAAGGTGCCCCGCCCCGCACACCCAAAGGCGGCGAGCCTCGAGGAGCGGCTCGCCTTCCAGGCGGAGGCGCGCGCCAGGATCAAGGAGGCCGCCGCGGCCGGCTACCATACGGTCTTCATCGACGAGGGCCATGCGCAGGGCTACAAGAACGGGCGCGAGACGGCGGGGTGAGGGGGGTCGAGATCGTGCGCACGTCGAGCGTCGGGCGCGCACGCCTGAGCTTCTTCGTAGCCGTCGGCTACGGGTGGGTCTTCGTCATGGAGTGCCCCGGCCGGGCCAACAGCGAGGCGTACATGAGGTTCCTTGACAGGGTCAGCGCCCTAGTCGGCAAGATTCAGACCATAGACGACAACGCCGGATACCACACCTCGGACAGGTCCAGTGACCACATCCGGGACAACGCGGACCGCCTGAGGCGCATACCCACGCTTCCGTACACGCCCAACGACAACGTCGCCGAGCCGCAGATCCGCGGCATAAAGACCGCCATGTCCAACGTAGGGCTCGACAGCGTCGGGGCCATAAGCGGCGAGCTCGGGTGGTGCTTTGAGAGCGACCTAGTCGTCCCGGTCGAGTTCTACGACTATGCGACTACGGTCGACGCGCCGCAGATCAGCCCCCGCAAGGCGGCGGGGATCAAGAAAAGGCTCGGGCCGGGAGAGCACTTTGTGTACGTGCAGAGGAGAATGCCGGAAGAGGAGATCACCCTGCCGACCATCGAAGAGATTCAAGCGAAGGAGGACAAGATACTCCCTCCAGAAAAGCGCACAGAGTTACCCCCTGTGCTGGCCAATTCGAACATTCCTGCCAACTTTCTTGCGAGGCTTCCCCAGATATTGCTTGAGGAATAGAGTGGCATGCCCCGCTGCGATAAATGTTGCACTTGTGCCGCGCTGCGGAATAACAATTTACGATACAATTGTTTTGTGTAACTGTTTTGTGTAACTGTTTTCTGTGACTTTTTTTCGACCGTAATTGCATGCAATCTTCAATACGTTTTCGTGAACTCAGATAGAACCCCTATACGTGCTCAAGGTATTTAGAAAGCATCTTTTGCGCAGGCCCCATCACTCTCTGGGCCGTTTGATGGCCCAATTTTTGTATCAGGTCTTTGGAAATGTTGCGCTCTGCCTCAATCGCCGCCGTTTCGGGGACAAAAACGTGCGGCAGTTGATCTAGGCATCTCCTCATCACGTCCGCCCTGCGCCCGGTCGGAGGCATGCCAGAGTCATGCAGCATCCGCTCTCTGACATAGTCGATCACGCCATTGGCATCGGCGCACACATGTATCGTGGGATGTCCGCCAGGGTGCATCTGTATCACCCACCGCTGCGCGAATCGGCCATGTCGGCGTAGAGGGGGTTGTCCTTTGTGAATGCCTCCATCATAGACGCCTTTTCCTCCTCGCTAAGCCGCTCGGAGAGCGGAAGGCGGCGCGGATCAGATGCCAGGTTGCGGCTCTCGCAGTACTCGCCCAGGCAGTAGTACAGGTCGCAGATCAGCGCGGGCGCCGCGTCCGAGTACAGCGGGCGCCGCAGCGTGTTAGCCACCAGCCCCGTGTGGGCGTCGCTCGCAGTGGCAGTGTGTTGAATCGCCCGGGACGCGGCCGCCACTACAGCATCTGCATGCCTCCTGCACTGATCCTGGAGCGCCCCGATCAGCGCCTGCAGTACGGACACCTCGGCATCCGAGGGAGACTCGGCTTCGCATGCGATTTTGTGGGTCGACTCAATCACTGCCATGAGGCAGAGGAGGTGATCTGCCGCTGAGCCTGTGCCGCTGCCAGGGTGGGGCCGCCTCGCAATCGTCCCGAGGTCGACTAGCGCCCGATCCTCTGCATTCATCGGCGTCGCATCCGTTCCTTTTTCCTGGCATTCCCATGCATCGAGAAGCTGTGCAAGCCCGTCTCTCATCTTGCCAAGATCGTTACGGTTGCCGCCAAGCCCACATGCGCTCTCAAGCAGGTCTGAAAGGGACATGCCCCCGAGTCGCGATGCTGCCGCCTCCGCCGCCTTTGACCACGGGGCGCCGGCAGCCCTAGCAGCCGCCAGTATCCCGCGCCCCTCGTCGGTCAGGTCGTAGTAGTAGTGGGGCTCTTCAATGAGCCACGGTTCAAAGTCGATGTCGGCAATGATCCACCTGTGGCAACCATCGGGCGCGCCGTGCAGCCTTGCGCCGCGGAGCGGGTCGTACCGGCCAGGGCCGCATGCCTGGCCGCGCATCTGCTGACCCGCCCCCGCGCCGACCAGGAACGCGGCCGCGCCGAGGCCGGCGTGCGAGCAGATAGGACCGGTCGCATCAAGGATCAGCATGTTGGTCCATATGTAGTCCGGCACTGTGTGAATGTCTAGATCGGGCGCGGCGGCCGGCTCCACCGTCAGGATGTGATCTGCGCTGCGCTGGACTGGCTTTGGTTCTTCCAGCCACAGTGCGGGCGTCCTGTAGGCGGCGCGTTGGACGGATACGCGGGCGTCCAAGAGATGGTCAAAGTCGGGCAGAGCTGTGGCCTCTTCAAGCCAGCTATCCAGCTGATCGTAGAGCCCGAGCCTCCCGAGCAGCCAGCCGCGTAGCCTGAGCCGATGCCACGGCGTGTCGGATTCTTTGGCCTCGTCGCTACCATAGTACCCGAGTGCGGCGCGGTAGCCGCCGCGCCCTATCGCATCCCGCATGTAGCTGCCAACCATGTCGCTGTCGGGTTCGGGCCTAGCAAGCAGGACACGGGGTGCCGCCAAGGTCGTCGACGGGGCAGGGCGGCGTAAAGTCACGTTGGCCAGTGCCACGCTCTGCGGGACATCCCCGATCGCTTGTTGCATGCCACCCTTGACGCCAGTGACTGGCCGGGCCGAAGCGTCCTCTAGTACGACATTCCCGTCGGCGCCCCATGGCGCCTTTCCGCCTACCGCCTTGCCAATCCTGGCGCTCGGCGCCTCGTGTCGATCACCCACGCGGCAAGGTCGTATGGATCCTATATAAGCCGTACGCCGGCACAGATCGCAGGCTGGGCGCATGCCCGGCTCGAAGACGCCGTGGCTCGAATCGGCCAACGGGGCATCCCACCCGCAGCGCGAGTCAAGTGCCCCAAGTCGACGACAGACACTGCAAGCGATCTGCCCGGCGATGTGCATTCAACGGATGCCCGGCTTGATGGGGTCAAGATAGGAGCGGTGGCAGTGCCACGCCCTCGCCCGGTCCCACCCAGCCTACAGCGCCTGGAACTGCTCGCTCCACTGGTAGTAGGCGCGCAGCATTTCGTGCGATACGCTCGGCTTGCGCCGGATCATTATATCCTTGAAGTCGGCCATTGTGATGTCCCGCGGCTGCTGCGGCTCCTCGCCGGACACCGGCTCGCGGTACTCGGGGTCGCTGAACAGCTCGTGCACGACGCGCAGCTGGGCCGCCTGGCAGACGTCCTTTATGTCGCTCGCGCTGTACCCCTCGAACAGCTTTGCGAGCACCGGTATGCGCAACTTTGCATCCTTCTTTAGCGGCTCGGTGTACAGCTCGAACAGGTTATGCCGCGCCTCGATCGTCGGGAGGTTCACGTAGATGCGCTTCTGGAAGCGGCGCAGGAACGGGTGGTCGAGGCTCCACGGCTTGTTCGTCGCCCCGATGACGTACATCATGAGGTCCTTGCCCTTGCCGTTGACGCCGTCCATCTCGGTGAGGAACTGGTTCTTTACGCGCACCTCGCCTCCGACCTCGCTGTTGCGCGAGCCGAGCAGCGAGTCTACCTCGTCGACGAACAGTATGACGGGCTTGCCCTCCTTCTCGGCGTAGCCGCGGGCCATCGAGAACAGCTTTGAGACGTTCTTCTCGGCCTCGCCGAGCCACTTGCTCATCATCGAGGCCGCATCGACGTTGATGAAGTAGCCTTCGATCTCGCTCGCCGTCGCCGCCGCGAGTATGGTCTTGCCGCACCCCGGGGGCCCGTACAGGAGCATGCCGCGCGGCCAGCCGAGCGGGAACAGGTCGCCCCTCTTTGACGGGTACACGATCGACTCGCGCAGGGCGTTCTTTGCGTCGTCGAGCCCGATGACCTCGGACCAGCTAATGTCGGGCTTTTCCTTCATGATGAGCTCGTCAAAGTCGTTCTTGGTCTGCTGCTCCTCGATCTGCGCCTTCTGCTCGGCAGGCGGCGCGCTCGGGTCGACCGCCGGCTCTATCGACGTGGAGTCGCGCAGCATCTTTATGCGCTTCTGGTACGACGCGCTGCGCTCGCGGTAGATCGGGTTGAGCTTGCTGCCGGGGTACAGCTGGATGAGGCGCATGAGCGAGTCGATGGCCTTCTGGTAGTTTGTAATGGCCATGCCGCGCGCCCCCTGCGAGTCGCACTTGATGGCCTCCGAGGCGTACTTGCTCGCGCTGTTCTCTAGCTCTTGCGGCGCCATGCTCAACCTATACCACTGCTCCTGTCCGGTATGCCCGCCCGCGTTGGTAATGGGCGGTGTCGGATCCGGTCGACTTGGGGGTCAAATTTTCTACACCTGCGGGCCGCGCCGCAGGCGCCGACGGGGCCGGATCGGCGCCCCTGACCGTCCGCGAGGCGCCCGCGGCGGGCGCTGCGCCGCCGAACAGGGGCGGCCCCTCCGACGGCCCTGGCCCGCCGGTGGCCGCAGGGCCTGGCGCGGCGGCGGCTACTGGCCCGCCAAGGAGCACAGAGCCGACGCTCGCGTGCGCCTCGCGGATGCGGCGTATCGAGTCCTCGGCCGACAGGACCAGCTCGCCCATCTCGTCGTCGATGCCGTCAAGTCCCTCTGTCGAGCGCTCGATCACCTCTACGAGCGCCCCGAGCAGGGCGCGCAGCTCGCGCCTGTCCTCGTACTTTACGAGCAGGTAGCGCGCCGCCTGGAGGACGGCGTCAAAGTCGCGCAGATCCTCGGGGGCGACCGCGTTTACGGCCCTGCGGTCCGCGTCCGAGAGGGCGGCGAGCCTCTCGGATGCGAGGGCCGATGCGGCCCCGATCCGGGCCTCGTCTGCCGCCCCCCCTGTCCTGCCCCCTAGCAGCATGCGCGCGTCACGGCCAGCATGCGCGCGCCGTGCATATCAGGGTACAGCCGCCTTAGTTTAGACTCGGCGGTCAACTTTGCTTGAGCCAGCGCGGCCGACGAGGCGGCGTTGGACCTGCCAAAGTCGAGCCTGGCGTCGGCGACGGCGGCAGAGTCGGCCAGGACGCCGCCGAGGACGGACGAGGCCTCGCACAGGAGCGCGCTCTGGGCAGGGTACGAGGCGTGCAGGGCCGAGCTGACGCGGCGCAGGACGGCAATGGCCGCAGGCACCTCGTCCGTCACGGGGGCCGAGCGGCCGGCGCGCCCAAGCCACGAGGCCGCCTCCAAGAGGGCCAGGACGGCCGTGCGCGCGGCAAGCTCGCCGGCCAGCGCGGCGGGCAGGGACGTGTGCGCGGCGGCCGCGCGCATGATGCCTGGGCGGCCCGCCGCTGCCGCGCCCGACTCGCCGGCGCCTACAGGGGCGGCCTCCGCCGCCGCCAGCCGCCGGTTGCGGCGCGAGATATCCTGCAGCTCGGCCGACAGCCCGGTACAGATGTCGCCGAGCAGGGAGCGCGCGTACTCTAGGCGCGGCAGTATCTCCCTCGTACGCGCAGCCGCCGCGGCGTCGCCGACTCGGGGGCGCGCTGCCTCTGCTGCGCAGGCCGCTGTCGCCCCCGCCGGCTGCCCGCGCCTGCGGCGGCCGGGGGAGCGCCCCCTCCCGGTCCTACCCGATGCCTCCACGCCCCCTCCTGCCGCCCTCGCATAAGAGGGCGGTGTAACGGGGCCGGCCGTTGCCGCGGATACGCTCGGGGCGGTGACACGCGCGGGGCCGGCCGCGGGCCGCGCGGGGCGATATTTTTTGGCCATCGTGTTAAACCAAATTTACACCGCAGGCTAGGCCCGCGCGCGCGCAGTGCAGGCATGGCAGACGACGGGACGCTCCACGTAAGCCTCGAGGAGTTTGGGCTTAGCAGGTACGAGGCGCTCGTGTACGTGGCCCTGCTCTCCGAGGGAGAGGTCTCGGCGGCGGGGCTGTCGTACGCGTCCGGCGTGCCGCGCACAAAGGTGTACCCGACCCTGCACAAGCTGGAGAAGAAGGGCCTCGTCATCGTCTCGAACGGCAGGCCGCAGGTGTGCACGCCGGTCGCCCCCGAGGACGCATTCGACGGCGTCATACAGGAGCACATCAGCCGCGTCGACGCCATGAACACCCTCGTGGCCGGCCTCAAGCGCCTCAACGACGAGAGCCGGCGGCGGCGCGGGTCGCGCGAGAGGAGGTACGTCGACCTGGCCGCATCGAGCACGCGCGGGCACCTCGCCAAGATGATCGGCGGGGCAAAGGAGTCGGTGCGCGCAATGGTCGGCCACGTCGGCGCATCGCTGCTCGCCGAGTGCCGCGGGGCCCTCGCATCGGCCTCGCAGAGGGGCGTGGCGATCCGCATCGTAATGCCGGCCGAGCTTGTCGGCACGGCCCCGCACAGGGACCTGACCGACTGCGGCGAGGTGAGGGCAGGCGGCGCCGTCAACGGGTGCGTCATGTTCGACGGCGCGGACGCGATGTTCGTCGACGGGGCCGGAGGCAGGTCGGCCGTCATACCGGCCGACGGCGCCGTCGGGGCCGGCCAGTCCGAGCTGTTCGATCGCGTGTGGGAAGACTCGGCGAGCACGGACGGCCTTGCGGACATGACCGGCGGCGAGGTGCGCGACGTGTACGCGATGGTCGGCGCCGTCGGCAGGGGCGGAGGCGGCGTGCTCGGCGGCGTCCTCGGGGCGCGGCGCGCGGCAGGGGCGCCGGCGCGCGGCCGGGGCGGCCGCAGCGAGGCGGGCGCCGACGTGCTCGGCGCGGTCGAGAGGATATCCGGCGTCAGCCTCGCCGGCCGCGGCATGGACGACGTCGTCGAGATGGTCGATACGGCCCTGCGCGTGGCGTGCTCGGGCCGCGTCGAGCTTGACGGCGGCTCGGGCAGCGTGTCGATCAGGTCGCCGCTCAACGGCGGCAGCTGCCTGCCGTGGGCCGCCGTGCTCGACGGCTGGCTTGCGCGCGAGGGGTACACCACCCGCACGACCCGCCGCTCGGACGCGGGCGGCGGCGAGGCCGTGTACATCAGGTTTGCAAAGGGTTAAGGGCGGCGCATCGGCGGTCCGGCCGTGGGAGCAGAGGAGAGACTCGCCGAGATCGGCATCATCCTGCCCGAGCCGCCGGCCCCCGCCGGCTCGTACGTTCCGGTCGCCGTCTACGGCGGCGCGGCGTACGTGTCAGGGCAGATACCGGTCGGCGCCGACGGCAGGCTAGAGTACGTCGGCAGGGTCAGCGCGCAGAACGCCGACGAGGCCGCCGATGCGGCCCGCCTGTGCGCCGTCAACGTTCTGGCCCAGCTAAAGGCCGAGCTCGGCTCGCTCGACAGGGTCGCGCGCATCGTCAGGGTCGCAGGATTCGTAAACTCCAAGCCCGGCTTCTATGGCCACCCGGCCGTCGTCAACGAGGCGTCCGACGTGTTCTTTCGGGCGTTTGGAGAGGACGGACGGCACTCGCGCATTGCGGTCGGTGCATCGGGCCTGCCGCTCGGCGCCATGGTCGAGATAGAGGCCGTCGCGGGAATACGCCCGTGACCTGCGGGGGCGGCGCCCTCACAGCGCCTTGTTCAGCGCCCTGATGAACGACCGTATCGACTTTTTCGGTATGGATGCGCCGCACGCCTTGTCGTGGCCGCCGCCCGATCCGCCCGCCTCCAGGGCGAGCTTGTTGACGAGGCGGCCGAGGTGCGTGCGGCACCTGCGCGAGCCGCGTATGGACACGGCGCAGTCGTCGGCGTCCTTGCGCTCGCGGTACGCAAGCCCGACCTCGCGCCCGGACAGCCCAAGGACAAAGTTGACGACGCCGCCGGGCGAGACGTCCGTCGCCTCCATGTAGCCGAGCGAGCTCATCCGCCGCATGTCGTGGCGGACGCGCGTGACCGTCTCGGCGAGCCTCTCCATCTGCGTCTGTGCAAACGCAAACGACCCGTCCAGCTCGAACGGGTACTTTGAGTCGGCCAGCTTTGCGACCATGTCCTCCAGGTAGTCGGCGTCCTTTTGGTGGCCCGTAATGCAGTACGTCAGCACGGTCGCGTTGATCAGGACGAACTGGCGGTCGTACATCTCGAGCAGGTGCAGGCCGGCCGGCCTGTCGTCCATGTAGTCCGTGACGGCAGCGCAGGCGGCCACGAACGCTGCGTGGTCCGGCAGGCGGCGCCTGAACGCGGCGTGCACCTGGACCGTCGTGCACTCGTTGACGTCGTGGATGAGCTTTGCGCCGCACTTTGCGATGCGCGCGGCGATGCGCGGGTTGATGTCGTGGTGGTCGATGTACGTGACGGCCACGCGCCGCCTGCGCAGCGACTCTACGATCTCGGCAAACTCTGCCTCGTGGCGCTTGTTGAGGCCCAGGTCGCAGATGTACAGCGCCTTGAGCGACGCATCGGCCGCAAGGCCGCGCAGCGCATCCATCTGCTCGGTGTAGTCGACAAGGACAGACTCGCCGCCGAACGCGGCGCGGACGAGAGCGGCCGAGCTGATTCCGTCGGCGTCCTCCCTGTGCGACATGCATACGATGCGCGTCTTTGCCGGCGCCCTTGCCCTCTTGCCAGCAGATGCCACGGCGGCGATCGACCGCGGCCTCATTTAAACCAAAATTTGCGGCGCGCGGGGCGAGGGGGGGACGGTGCGGCCCCGGACGGAGGGGGGGGACAAGGCCGCAGGGTCGCGCCGGATCCCCGCGCCGGATCCCTGCGCCGCCTGAGCGGGGGCGGGGAGATCGTGCGCGGGCCGGCCCTCGGCTTTTCCGGATGCGCCGCCCGGCGGCGGCGCCGCCGCATGCCCTGTGCGCGGCGGCGCGGGGCGCATGCGGAGTCGCGGCGGATGGGGGAGGGCTCAGGCGGCGCGCATCCGGACAGTCGGCCGCAGCGCACGCATGCATTATGCTCGCCTGCCGCCTGCGGCCCGCCAGTCCCTCCCCCCCCCCCCGCAGTCGGCCGCAGCGCACGCATGCGCGGTGACCGCCCTCCCGCAATGGCCGCATCGGCAGCTCGCGGCCGGCTTGCCGATCGTCCTGCCCTCAGGCAGATGCCGTTTGCACGGGCGGCCGCGCCTGCAGGCGCCGCGCTTGCCGCCGCCCGGCGCGTTTGCGCCGTACAGGATGGCCATGGCGGTAGAATACTAGACGTCATAATACGGGGCCTTACTAGATAATCTAGGGTTTAAATAGCCACATATGACCGCCTGTCCATGGAAAGGAACAGCAACGGAAGCCAACAAGCGCGAGCCAAAGGGCGCGTACTGCGCGTCGGCGGCGGCGTGCGCAGGCACACCATACGAAGGCAGCTATACATATACCTGTCCCTGATCGGCACTGGCGCCTATTTCGTAGCGGAGAGCGGGCTTGAGAAGCTGCACCTGATCAGCGAGGGCGCAGCTTTTATAATGGTCGGCATCGTGGGCCTAATCATGTCCACTACCACGACGGACATAGGGCAGAGCCTCATGCTCGCCGTCCGCGAGGAGGGCAAGACGACGCGCGCGGTGAACAGGAAGCTTGTCAAGCACATGGTCAAAGTCCTCGACAACACCGTCCGCGAGGAGGGCAGGCAGACGCGCGCGGCGATCGAAGAGATCGGCAGGCAGGCTGAGGAGCGCGACGCACGCATGGAGAAGCGGCTGGATCGGATGTCTTCCGCAGTCGAAGCCGTGTCGAACGACATCAAGGCCGTGTCGAACGACATCAAGGCCGTGTCGAACGACATCAAGGCCGTGTCGAACGACATCAAGGCCGTGTCGAACGACATCAAGGCCGTGTCAGACGACAACCGCGAGTTCTTCAGGCAGATGCTCGAGTCTCAGAACCGCATCCTTGAGAAGGTGTCCTAGGCGGGGGCATCTCCCCCTCCCCCTTTTTTGCAAGTCTGGCGCCCGGCGCCCGTGCACGGGGCCTGGTAAAAGTGCGAGGCGAGGCGTGGGGGGCACACCATGCAAGGCAGCTATGCACATGCCTGTCCCTGATCGGCACTGGCGCCTATTTCGTAGCGGAGAGCGGGCTTGAGAAGCTGCACCTGATCAGCGAGGGCGTCGCCTTGATATTGGTCGGCATTGTGGGCCTAATCATGTCCACTACCACGACGGACATAGGGCAGAGCCTCATGCTCGCCGTCCGCGAGGAGGGCAAGACGACGCGCGCGGTGAACAGGAAGCTTGTCAAGCACATGGTCAAAGTCCTCGACAACACCGTCCGCGAGGAGGGCAGGCAGACGCGCGCGGCGATCGAGGAGATCGGCAGGCAGGCGGAGGAGCGCGACGCACGCATGGAGAAGCGGCTGGATCGGATGGCTTCCGCCGTCGAAGCCGTGTCGAACGACATCAAGGCCGTGTCGAACGACATCAAGGCCGTGTCGAACGACATCAAGGCCGTGTCGAACGACAACCGCGAGTTCTTCAGGCAGATGCTCGAGGCTCAGAACCGCATCCTTGAGAAGGTGTCCTAGGCTGGGACCGCCCCTCTTTTTGCAAGTTGGTAGCACGGCATCCGTGCACGGGTCTGGAAAAAATGACGGCAGGAACCAAGGCGCCAGAGTCCTAGCGGCCCAGGGGCGATCCAAGCGTCGGGCAGTTTTTTGCAGACTTTTTCGGAGCGGTACGGCGCCGGGCAGGATGCCGTGGGCAGTAGCGGCGAGTTGCATCTCAACTGTGCGGCAAGGCAGGCCTAGGCGCCAGCGGGTCGCGGTCCGCGCCGGCCGAATCGTGCAGGAGTGCATGCGGCGCCCGATCGGCCGAACAGCGGCCGCAGGCGGCGCGAGTCCTGCGCGCGGCGCGGCCGGCTTGCGCTGGCATGCCATGGCGGGCCGTCATGCACCCGCGCCGGGGCGGCAGCCGGATCGCATGCGGCACGACGGGGGCATTCCACAGCCCGTCCCGCAGCGTCCCGCCCCGTGCATGGATCCGGCGCGCGCGGAGGGCACAGAGCCGTGCGCGCGGCGCATGCCCAGATACGGCGGTCTTTGCGGGACTCCCCCGCCGGCGCAGGCCGCGCAGGCCGCCAGTGGCCAGGCGGGGAGCGGCGGGGAGCGACACGGGGCAGAGTGCGGGGCAATGCTTCAGCTGCGCCGAATGCAGGCAGTGCTGCGCGCATCTTCGCTAGGATGCGGCGGCGCCGGCGCGCGGGCCCTGGTCCCCGCCGCCCCGTCCTCCGCCTGCCGCCGTAGCGGCAGCCGCGGCCGCCCGCCCGCGGCGCAGGCCGCGGGCAGGCCGCCGCCCCCTGAGGGGCCCTCCGGGGGCAGATCCCGCGGGCGCCGCCGGGATGCCCCCCCTGCGGCCGTTCCCCGCGCTGTTCAGGTACGCGTCGTAGAACGACATCCCGGACGCGCGTGCGCGCGCGTCGATGTCCTGCAGGCGCCTCAGCTCGGACGGCGAGGCGGCCAGCACGAGCTCGTCGACCTGCCGCTCAAAGCTGCGCTGCGCGTCGGCCATGCCGCATGTCGCCGCGGCGGCCAATACGCGGCAGCTCAACTAGTTTTGACAAGCCGGTAAAGATAGTTTGGGCAGCGGCCGAAGCAGACCGCCCCGCAGGGCGCGCATGCGGCCGGCCTCGCCCGGCGCGGCGGCGGGGCCCGCGCCGCGGCGCATGCGGCCGGCCTCGGCGGCGGCGCAACGGCGGGCCCCGCGCCGCGGCGCATGCGGCCGGCCTCGCCCGGCGCGGCGGCGGGGCCCGCGGGGCCCCGCCGGGCACCCCGTCCTAGGTTTAATAGGCATGCGCGGGGCCAAGGCGGCGTGGATACAAAGAACATCGGGCTGAGGGGCATACCGGTGGCCGACACGAGGATATCGAACATCGACGGTGCCAACGGCCGCCTCATATACCGCGGGTACGACATTGCCGACCTCGTTGAAAAGTCCAACTTTGAGGAGGTCGCGTACCTCCTGCTCCACGACGATCTGCCGACAAGGGAGCAGCTGTCCGAGTTCAAGTCGAGGCTTACCGACGCGAGGCAGATACCAAAGCAGATGCAGATCAACATGGGCAACTGGCGCAAGGACGCCGACCCCATGGACATGCTACAGGCGTTCACGGCCGCCCTGGCCGGCTACTACGACGAGGAGTTCTCGAGCAAGGCGGCAAGCTACGACAGGGCGTCGAACCTGCTCGGCAAGGTGCCGACGATAGTGGCAAGCTGGCAGCGCATCCGCAACAACCTTCCCCTCGTCGACCCCGACCCGTCGCTGGGCCACGCGGCCAACTTCCTGCATATGATGTCCGGCGAGAGGCCCGACCCAGAGGTTGAAAAGATATTCGACGTGTGCCTCATACTGCACGCCGACCACACGTTCAACGCCTCGACGTTCACCGCAAGGCAGGTCGCCTCGACGAGGGCCCACATGTACTCGGCGGCCAGCGCGGCGATCGGCTCGCTCAGCGGCGAGCTGCACGGCGGCGCAAACTACGAGGTCATGAGGATGCTGCTCGACATCGGCTCCGAGGACAGCGTCGACGGGTGGGTCAGGTCCCGCATGGACGCCGGCGAGCGCATAATGGGGATGGGCCACGCCGTGTACAGGACGTACGATCCCAGGGCGCGCGTCCTCAAGGAGATGTCGCGCAAGATGGGCGCCAAGACGGGCGAGCCGTGGTTCCGCATAACGGAGAGGGTCGAGGAGGCCACAAAGCGCGAGATGTCCGAGCGCAAGGGCATCGACATCTACCCGAACGTAGACCTGTACAGCGCGTCGCTGTACTACATGCTAAAGATACCGATGGACCTGAACACGCCGATATTCGCCATATCGAGGGTGGCCGGGTGGGCCGCCCACGTGATCGAGGAAAAGTTCGCCGAGGCGGCCCCAAAGCCGGCCCTGTACAGGCCGAGGGCCGTGTACGTCGGCAAGGACTGCGGCCCAGGCGGCTGCGAGTACAAGCCCATAGACCTGCGCGGCTAGCGCCGCCGCGGGGCGGCGGCCGGCGCTGCGCGTCCGCCATCCGCAGGCGCGCATCCCGCCGCCGCGCGCGGGGCGGCGCGGTCAGTTGCGCGCGTTCATCCACCGGCCGGCGCGCACGCACGTGTCGCGCCTGTACAGCGCCTCGAAGACCATGTCGTAGAACGTGATGCCGCGCCGGCGCGCCTCCGAGTCGAGCCATCGGAGGGCCGATGCGAGCTCGGGATCGTCCGACGAGGACTCTACGAGACCGTCGACGACATCCTCGAACACGACGGGCACCTCGCCGCATGCGGACGCTCTCCCCATGCCGCAGGTGCGCGGCGCGGGGGCTTAGCGCCGGGGTCGAACTTTGTAGACCCGGTGGTGAAGCAATCTAGACGGGCCGGCGCCTAGAGGGGGCGGCAACGGTCAAATCCCCGCCGTGCGCGGGGGCGGCGTGGCGTTCCTAGAGGTCGACGGCCTGTCGGCAGAGTACGCAGGGGCCGGCGGCGCGCCGCCGGTGAGGGCCCTCGAGGGCGCCTCGCTGCGCGCCGAGAGGGGCGAGTGCATCGGCGTGGCCGGCGCTAGCGCGTGCGGCAAGAGCACGCTGGGCCTGGCCATCATGCGCTCGCTGCGCGGCGGGGCCGTAACGGCCGGCTCTGCCACGCTCGGCGGCGACTCCGTGCTCGGGCCGTCGGATGCCGAGTTTGATGCCGCGTGGCGGTGGAAGCGCATATCGATGATCTTCCAGGGCGCGATGAGCTCGCTGGATCCCGTCTTTACCGTGCGCGAGCAGCTCGCCGAGGCGCTTGCGGTGCACGGGGCAGGCGGCGGCGGCGCGGACGGGGCGATCGAGAGGGCCGTCGAGTCTGTCGGCCTCGACGCGGGCGTCCTGCCAAAGTACCCGCACGAGCTGAGCGGCGGGATGAAGCAGCGCGTCGTGATCGCGCTCGCTCTGATCCTCAGGCCGGACCTGGTCATCGCCGACGAGCCGACGACCGCCCTTGACGTGCTAGTCCAGGCGCAGATCATACGGCTGCTCAGGCGCCTAAAGTCCGACGAGGGGACCACGCTCATGGTCATTACGCACGACCTTGCCGTCCTCTCCGAGCTTGCCGACCGGATCGCGATCATGTACGCCGGCCAGATCGTCGAGTTCGGGCCGGCAGACCGCGTATACAAGGGCCCGCTGCACCCGTACACGCAGGGGCTGCTCTCGTCGATACCGACCCTGCGGGGGCCGCGGCCGGGGCACATCGCCGGATCCCCGCCCGGCCTCTCGCCGCCGCCCGAGGGATGCAGGTTTGCCGCCCTGTGCCCGCGCGCGTTCGAGAGGTGCTCTGACGACCCGCCCGAGTTTCCGGCGCGCGGCGGGTACGTAAAGTGCTGGCTGTACGAGGGCGGCGCGGCCGAGGGGGGCGCTGGGGCGGCCGAGGGGGGCGCTGGGGCGGCCGAGCAGGGCGATCCAGCGCAGGGAGCCGGCTAGGAGTGCGCCCTTACGATCGGAAGGCACGAGTCGATGATCCGCAGCACCTCGCTGCGCACCACCTTGCGGTCGATCGATATCCAGGCCGTCAGGCGGCCGATCGTGAACGAGATCGTCTGCACGCGCGTACGCTCCTCCCAGGCGAACTTGACCGTGCCGAGGCTCTTGTCAAAGTGCGACTCGAGCTCGTTCCTGATGGCAATGTTCGAGAACTGGTGGCGCGTGCTCTTCGTGTCCAGCAGCGCCTTGAGCCCCTCGCGCCGGTAGTGGGAGAGCACCTCGCCGTTCGGCCCAATGACCGCGACAAAGCGTATGAAGGGGCTGATCGCGGCGATCGCATCGGTGATCTCGCGGTGCTTTTTTGCGGCTACCAACGGGCCGCGCCGGATCGGGGCCGTATTTTAGGCAACCGCGCCCCGCCCTCGCCCCGCGCGGCGGCGGCGGGGGCCGGCGCCGCCGGACGGCGGCGGCTCCCCGATCTCGTTAAATACAATCCTAGCGGGCACGGCGCCGGTTGGACGTTGCCGATCTCTTCCCGTTCGACCCGGGTGGTGGGTACCTGCTGCTCTCGCTTGTCAGCTTTTTCGGCTCGCTCATCCCGTTCGTCCCCGTCCCGTCGTTCCTGCTCCTCGCCACCATGGCCGTCGGCGACCAGTTCAACCTGCACGCGCTCGCCCTCTCGTCGGCCCTGCTGGCTGCGGGCGCCAAGCAGATCATATTCTACGCCAGCTACGGGGGCGGGCGCATCATCGGCGCAAGGTCGCGCCTCCGCATGAGGCCGTTCGAGAGGCTCGTGCGCAGGTACGGCGCGGCCGCCGCGTTCGTCGCCGCGGCCACGCCCATACCCGACGACATCGTGTACGTCCCGCTGGGCATTGCAAAGTACAACCCGCTTCGGTTCTTCGCCGCCACCCTGGCCGGCAAGGTCGTACTCCACTACATCATAGTCGTCGTGGCCCACTTTCTCGGCCTGTCGATCGTCGAGCCGTTCCTAGAGGACATCGACGATGCGACCCCCGTGTACATCGGCATTGCGATATTCGGCGCGGCCCTCACTTCGGTCGTCATCGTGCTGCTGCGGCTCGACTGGGCAAGGGTGCTCGGCAGGGTCGCGCCGTGGACGCTCGACGACGGGGAGGAGGGCCGATCCGGGCGGGGCCCCGGCGCGGGCGAGGGCCCGGGCGGCCCTGCGGCTAGGCGATCTTGAAGTTCCACATCTTTTCGACGCCGTGCCGAATGCCGACCCTGCCGGACTCGGACACGGACGGGCCGGCGCCGGGGCCCGAGCCCGCCGCGATGTAGACCTCGCTCCCCGAGTCGGTAAGGTCGGCCCCGTACTGCGCCTTGTTGATCTGCATGGCCATGGTCAGCTTTGCCGGCCCGTCGGCCAGGCCGTCGACCCCGTCCCTGCCGCGGTTGCGCATCATCAGGTCGGCGCCGTCGACCGGCCGGACCGCGCGTATGAGGACCGCGCCGGCATCCGAGGCCCCTGCCCGCGCCACCGCGTTGATGCAGTAGTGCATGCCGTACGTAAAGTAGACGTACGCGGTTCCGACCGTGCCGAACATTGCCCTGTTGCGCTTGGACATGCCGCGGTACGCGTGGCTGGCCGGATCGTCGGACGACCCGTACGCCTCGGTCTCGGTTATTATCCCGGACATTACGAGCGGCCGCGCCGCGCCGCGCCGGCCGCCGGCGCCCCCCTCGACCCGCACGAGCAGGGCGCCGAGCAGGTCCCTCGCAACGCTCGTCGTCTCGCGCGCATAGAACGAGCGCGGCAGCGGCCTTGCCCTCACTTTTGCCCCGCCCCCCGGGCCATGGCCGCGAGCGCCCTCATGTCGTCCCTGAGCGCCGGCATCATGGACTTGTTGTAGATCGTCGCCGCCGGATGGACCGTTATGAAGTAGTCCATCCCCCCGCGCCGCACCGTCGTGCCGCGGTGCCGCGATATGCCGGTCATTCCGAGCAGCGCGCCGAGCGCCGTGTTGCCCATGATGCAGATCACCGACGGGCGCACGATCGATATCTCCGCATCCAGGTGGGCCCTGCAGGCGGCGCCCTCCTCGTCGGTCGGGGCGCGGTTGCCGGGCGGCCGGCACTTTACGACGTTTGTAATGTACACCGAGTCGCGCCGCAGGCCGGCGGCCTCCAGCGCATCGTCGAGTCGGGCGCCGGCGGCCCCGACGAACGGCTCGCCTCGCAGGTCCTCGGATCTGCCCGGCGCCTCGCCGACGAGCATTATCGCCGACGGGACGGCGCCGCGGCCTGGCACCGCGTGCGTGCGCCCCTCGCACAGGCCGCAGTCCGTGCACTCGGTGACGCGCAGGCGGGCCGCCTCGATCGAGGCACCTCCGGTGCCGGCGCTCAAGGCCCGTCCCCGCCTCCCCCGGCCGCGCATGCGCTGCGCGTCGGCGGCGGCCTGCGCTCCATGCGCGGGCCCCAAATCGGCTCCTTTTACGCCTTTGGATGCCTGCCGGCATCGGGCGGCGGCGCCCGGCGGCTACGGGCCGTTCGGCGACGAGACGGCCGGCATCGTATAGTACATCTCGTCCTCGAACGCATCGTCGGCGCGGCCCAGCCGCCGCAGGTGCCCCAGGTACTCGACGCCGTCCCTGTAGAACCGCCCGTTGCGGGCCGGCCGGCGCGCCTCCCGCCCCGCGCCGCCAGCGGCACCGCCCCCCATGCCGGCCCGTCGCGCGGCCCGCATTTTCCCCGCCCCGTCAACAAGGCTTGCTCGGCAGGTCAAATTGGGCAGGCCGGCCGGCGCGGGAGGCCCGGCGCGCGGGGCCGGCGGGGGCGCCCAATTCCTTTATGGGGCCGCGCGCCTGGCGTGGCATGGGCAGGTCGGAGAGGGCCAGGGCGATGGCCCTTGAGCGCATGGACGCGCTCGTGTCGAGTGCCATCCTCAACGCGCGCGCCGACCCCGCTCTTGCCGCCCGCCAGGCCGCCGCGGCAAGGGCCATCAGCACTCGGCACCGCGTCCGCATGCCGTACGGCCTGCGGATGGCGTTCTGCAGGAGGTGCAAGAGCTTTGCGGCGCCGGGGCCCGGCGCCCGCGTGCGCATCGGCAGGTCCCAGGTCAGGGCCGTGAGGATCACGTGCCGGCTGTGCGGCCACACCTACCGCCGCGTGCTCCCGGCGCCCGGCGGGGGCGCGCGGGGCCGGCGGGCGGGCAAGGACGCGCCGTCGGGCGCGGGCGCCTTATAAACGGGCGGGCAAGACTTATAAATTATAAGGGCGGCCCGCCATCGAATTGAACCGCCCGCTAGAGCTGACAAGGGGGTGCCCCGCATGCGCGCAGCGCCGCATCATCACCGACGAGAACACCGGCGAGATGTTCTGCGCCGCGTGCGGGTACGTCATCACGGACAGGATCGCCGACGAGGGCGCCGAGTGGAGGGCCTTTTCGAGCGACGACGTGAACAGGTCTAGGGTCGGCGCGCGCACGTCGCTGAAGATGCACGACATGGGCCTGTCGACGGTCATTGGCCCCGTCAACAAGGACTCTACGGGCAAGCCGCTGCCGTCGACGGTCAAGACGTCGATCGAGAGGCTCCGCACCTGGGACAACCGCACGCAGGCGCACTCTTCGTCCGACCGCAACCTCCGCCAGGCCCTCAACGAGATGGGCAAGATGAAGGACAAGCTGGCCCTCGGCGATGCGGTCATTGAAAAGGCCGCCTACATCTACCGCAAGGCCATGGAGAAGCAGCTCGTCCGCGGCAGGTCCATACACGGCATGGTCGCCGCGTGCGTGTACGCCGCCTGCCGGACGACCGAGACGCCGCGCACCCTTGACGACATCGGCGATGGGATAAACGTGAGGCGCAAGGACGTCGCAAGGTGCTACCGGCTCCTGTACAGGGAGCTGGACCTGAAGATGCCCGTCGTCGACCCCGTAAAGGGCGTCTCGCGGATAGCGAGCATCGCAAAGCTGAGCGAGAGGACGAAGCGGAGGGCCATACGCATACTGGACAAGGCCAAGAGGCTCGGCATGGTCGCCGGCAAGGACCCCATGGGCATCGCCGCCGCTGCGCTGTACCTGGCCTGCATCAGCAACGGCGAGGTAAAGTCGCAGAGGGACATTTCGATCGCCTCGGGGGTCACCGAGGTGACGATCCGCAACCGGTGCGCCGGCCTCAAGAAGATCGCCTGAGCCACTGCCGGCAGGGCGGGGCGGCGCTGGCTCGGCACGACGCTACGGGGCGCCTCCCGGCCGCATACCACGGCAACCCACGGCCCGCCGCACACGACGATCCCGTCCCGGCTGAGGGGCGCCTCCTGCTGCGCGCTGCGGCGGCCCCGGTCGCCGCGCGTCCCGCAGCCGGCCCGCCCCGCCGGCGCATTCGCGCAGCAGCCTAGGGCGCGGCAGGGCGGCAGGAGCGGGCCGCGGGCCGCGAATGAGGGAAAGAAAAGAGGGGGCGGCGGAGGGGCTACTCTTGGCCCTCGATGCCCATGAGCGTCAGCGTGGAGCGGATCTTGTCGATCTTGCGTATCTTCCACGTGATGGTCTCGCGAAGCACGCTGACCTCGGGGGCATCCACCTTTGCAAGTATGTCGTACGCCCCGAACGTCCCGTGCACCTCCTTGACTGCGTCGAGCGCCTTTAGCTGCCCTATGACCGCCTCTTCCGAGCCGAGCTCGCAGTTGATCAGCACGTATGCCGATGCCATTGCCGTCAGTGCCGGGCCGCAGTATATAGGGCAATCCGGCCAAAAACCTCACAGATGCAAGGCGAGGCGGCGGATTTCCAAACGGATGGACGCCCGCGGCGCGGCGCTAAAAGTAGCCGGGCCCCGCCGCCTTGAGCGGCTTGACGGCGTCGAGTATCTTGAACGGGATGGCGCCAAAGTCCATGTCCCTCTCGCCCGAGGCGAGCAGGACGGCGTTGTCGGCCAGCGGGAAGCTCATGAGTATGACCTTGTCCCGGTACGAGAGCGAAAAGTGGACCGCGCCGAGCTCGGCGTCGAACTCGCGCCGCATCCTCACGCGCAGGACTAGCTCCATGAACATCATCTCGTCCTGCTGCTTTGCCTCTAGCGACTGCAGGTCGCCCTTCATGCCGCCTGCGACGAGGTGGCCCCGGTGGTTGATGATCCTGGCCGACCGCATCTTCGGGTCGATGTCCATAACGGCCTTGCAGATGGCCTCGGCGTCGATCTCCCCGCCCATGCCCGCCGTGCCCAACCGATCTATTTATTGCGAACTGCCGGTTGGCTGGGGCATGGCCGCGGGCGCATCGGGGGGCGGGGCAGGGCGGGACGACGGCCCGCCCGACACCAAGGCCAAGATCCGGGAGGCCGCGGGCGCATCGGAGGGCGGGACCGGGCGGGACGGCGAGGGATCCGCCGGCGGGGGCGCGGGCCACGGCGGGCAGCGGCAGGGGACAGGGGGCGCTGGCCACGGCGGGCAGCGGCAGGGGACAGGGGGCGCTGGCGGCGGGCAGCGGCAGGGCGAGTCCGGCGCCGCGGGCGCGGCCGCGGGCCACGGCGGGCAGCGGCAGGGCGAGTCCGGCGCCGCGGGCGCGGCCGCGGGCCACGGCGGGCAGCGGCAGGGCGAGTCCGGCGCCGCGGGCGCGGCCGCGGGCCACGGCGGGCAGCGGCAGGGCGAGTCCGGCGCCGCGGGCGCGGCCGCGGGCCACGGCGGGCAGCGGCAGGGCGAGTCCGGCGCCGCGGGCGCGGCCGCTGGGTCGGAGACCGGCAGAGGGCAGGCCGCAGGAGGGGACGCCCGCACCCGCCCCGGCACGGGGTCGGATGCCGGCGGTGCCGACCCCCTCGCGGACGCGCGGGAGCAGTTCAGGCACGTCTCGCTGTTCTGGACGGACCTGATACACCTGATGTCAAGCAAGCCGCAGGCTCTCACCTCGGCGGGCCCCATGCGCAACTACGCCGAGAATGCAAAGGCGATCGCAACGGAGATGCTCGCCGCAGGCCAGGACGCGGCGGAGTTTAGCGAGGCGCTCTCAAAGTACTACGACCAGCTCGCAGCCACGTGGGCAAGCGCGCAGCGCAAGGTCGACGCAAAGCTGCCGCGCATACCAAACGACCTCGAGCGCTTCGAGGCGTACAAGCGCGTGTGGATAGACATGTTCGACAACGACTTTACCGAGCTGTTCGACTCGAAGGGGTTCGGCGACAACTACGGCCGCCTAGTCTCGAAGGAGCTGGACCTGGCGCGCCACTGGAACAACATAATGAACGTCGTGCTGCGCTCTGCAAACCTGCCGAACAAAAAGGACATCGACGGGGTGTACCGCGAGCTGCACGGCCTCAAGCGGCGCATCTCAAAGCTAGAGTCCGAGAACCGGCGGCTGAGGGCGGCGGCCGGGGAGTCCGGCGCGGGCGGCGGCCCGCCGGCGCCCGGCGAGGGGGGCGCCGATGCGCCATGACCGACGAGGTCGTCGACCCGAGGGTAGTCGAGGCGCTGCTAAAGTTTGGCCACAACGTCAGCGTCGCGCCGCGCCTTGTCGCGGCCCCCGACGAGATCAGCATCGAGACGACCGACCACGACGTGGTGCACGTGCACGACAAGGTGCGCCTGCTCCACTACAGGCCGCTCGCTCCGCGCCGCCGCCGCACCCCCGTCGTCATCGCGTACGCCCTGATCAACCGGTACCACATACTCGACATACACCCGCGCAAGAGCTGGGTGCGCAGCCTGCTCTCGCAGGGGTTCGACGTGTACATGATAGACTGGGGCACGCCGTCCGACGCCGACCGCTACCTGGACTTTGACGACTACGTCAACGGATACATCGACGGCTGCGTCGACTTTGCAATGGCCGAGTCCGGATCCGGCACGGTCTCGCTTCAGGGGTACTGCACCGGCGGCACGCTGGCGGTCACGTACGCGGCCCTGCACCCGGAAAAGGTCCGCAACCTGGTGGCGACGGCGCCGGTCATCGACGGCTGGCGCGACACGACGGTCGTGAGCAACATTGCAAAGCACGTCGACGTCGACAAGATGGTCGATACGATAGGCAACATGCCGCCCGAGTTCATGTACTACTGCTTTTCCGTCCTCAAGCCGTTCGAGCAGGGCATCGAAAAGTACGTCAACTTCTTCAAGAACATAGAGAACGAGGGCTTTGTAGACGGGTTCATGCGGGTCGAAAAGTGGCTCGCCGACACGCCCCCGATACCCGGCGAGCTGTTCCGGCAGTGGATAAGGGACATCTACCAGAAGAACCTCCTGGTCAACAGCCGCATGGAGGTCGGCGGCCGCCGGGTCGACCTCAAGGACATCCGCATGCCGATATTCACGCAGGTCGCCGTCGGCGACCACCTCGTCTCGCCCGAGTGCAGCATGCCGCTGCACTACGCGGTAGGCAGCGACGACAAGGTCATGCGCATCTACCCGACCGGCCACGTCGGGATGATAGCAAGCTCGCTGTCGCAAAAGAGGGTCCTGCCCGAGCTCGGGCGGTGGCTGGCCGAGAGGTCGGAATGACGGCCGGTGGGAGGGGGCGCCCGCGGGGGCGGGCGCCGCCCGTCTTGCTCAACGAGTTCTACTCGGAGATGGCAAGGCGTGCGCGCGACGCGGGGATAAAGCTGCCGCACCGCGTCCGGCGGCAGGGGGTACAACCGGCAGACGACGGCTGGCGCGACCGCACCCTCGCTGAAATGTACGAGAATACGGACCAGGCGCACCGCAGGAAGCTCGGCCAGTTTGCCACGCCCCCCGACATTGCAGAGTTCATGGTGTCGTACGGGCTGCGCGGGGGAGTCAGGACCGTCCTGGATCCCGCCTGCGGCACCGGAATATTCCTGGACAAGCTCCTAGAGGCCGGCAGCGGGGCCGCCCTGTACGGAATCGACGTCGACCCCATGATGGTCAACGCCTGCCACCTCGACATGCTGGCAAAGCACGGCGCGCCGGCGGCCGGGCATCTGCGCCTGCTCGCGGCCGACTATCTGGCAGGCGATGCCAACGTTCCGGCGGCGGACTTTCTGGTCTGCAACCCGCCGTACGTCAACTTTCACGGGTTCGACCGCGCGCTGATATCCCGCGTAGAAAGGGATGCGGGGGCGAGGCTGAGCAGGCTTACAAACCTGTACGCCCTCTTCATGATAAGGGCGCCGCGCTCCGTCAGGGAGGGCGGAACGATGGTGTTCATCACGCCGGCCGAGTTCTTCTACACTGGGTACGGGAGGGCCGTAAAGTCGTTCATGGCCGAGAACCTCACCCTGGACGCCTTCATAACATTCGACTTTGCAAGGACTGTGTTCGGCAAGGCCCTGACGACCTCCACCATATCCGTCATGACCAACAAAAGGCCCGCCGCCGGCCACGCGACCGCGTTCGTCGCCGCCAGGTCCCTAGACGGCGTGCGCAGGGCCATCGAGGGAGACCCGCAAAAGGGCGTCAGGGTGAGGCGCGTGCGGCAGGAAGAGATGGATTCCGGATCGAGGTGGCAGAACTACCTTGCCGCCCCGCGGCCCGCGGGCGGGCGGGGGCGCGCATTACTCGTCCCGCTCTCGCACGAGGCCGACGTCAAGCGGGGGATTGCAAGCGGGTCGAACGCCTTCTTCACCCTCACGGATGCCGAGCGCGACCAGTGGGGGATCGAGGACAGGTTCCTCGTGCCGGTCGTATCCAGGGCCGGGCAGTGCCGCGGGTACGAGATCACGCGGAGGCACATGAGGGATCTTGGCGCCGCCGGCCACAAGATCCACCTGCTGTACTGCACCGGCCCACCGTCGGCGAGCCTCCGCCGCTACATAGCGGACGGCGAGCGGCGCGGAATCGACAGGGGGTACCTGTGCAGGCACAGGACACCGTGGTACTCTACGGAGGCGAGGGAGCCCGCGCCGATACTTGCGACCGTGTTCAGCAGGGACAACATGAGGTTCGTCCACAACAGGGCCGGATGCCTAAACCTCGCGTCGCACCACTGCATCTACCCGCGCTACGGCGACAGCGCAAGGGTCAGGGCCCTGCTCTGCTACCTCAACTCGTCGCACTGCATGTCGGCGCAGGTAGGGGCGCGGCGCGAGTACGGCAACGGCCTGCACAAGTTCGAGCCCGGCGACCTGAAGGAGCTTCCCGTCCTCCCCGTGAGCCGCCTAGGCGCTAGAGCCGTCTCGGAGCTGGCGCGGCTGTTCGACGGCATGCGCATGGGAACCGGCGGCGCACGGGAGCGCGCCGACAAGGGGGTGTCAGAGGCCATCGCAAGCTTGGGGCGCCCCTGACGGGCGGCGGTGCGGATCGGGGTGCTGTCGCCTCTCTTTAAAATCTTATACACACCCTTCTGCGGCACACCTTGATGCGGCTACCATAGGCGGCAAGTGGACCGAGGAGGATACCCTTCTGTGCAGGAGGGCCAGAGAAAGCGGCACGGTCATTGACAAGGCGACGGGCGAGCCCATGACGTTTGCCAAGATGCGCGCGCAGTACGACGACTACGAGCCCGTCCGCGCTGGCCGAGTCGACTTTGAAACGTTTATAAAAGACAGGATCGGAGTGCGCCCACTTGAAGACTGAGCGATTTGTGCCTACGTACAGCATTTACAGGCAGTACAGCATTGAATGGCACACCCGCAGGATTTTTGTCGACAAGTGCATCGAAGAGCTTGAGCGCGGACGGCCGTAATCATGCGCTGCCCCGATCGCAACGACTCGTATGCTGACTGCGGCACCTGTCGCATATACTTTGACAGCCGCCGCAACCTTCTCGAGTACAAAATTACCCGGGGGGAACCCTGCGAATAGGGGAGGCGCGCGCCCGCTGCGGGCGCAGCAAGCGGCGCAGGTCTACTCGACGGGACGCAGGCCGCGCCGGCGAGACGGTTCGTCTATCCCTCTTCTCCCCCTGCAATGCGCTGGCCGCCCGATGCGCAAAGTGCCAAGACGGGACGGCGGCGCTGCGTCCCGCGGATGACTTTTATACCGCCGGTAGCCCCCGCCCGGCATGGCGGCGGCCAAGAGGGGCGCAAAGAGGGCTGGCAGGGCGGCGGCCGCACCGCGGGCAAAAAAGGGGCCTCACGTGGTCGGCGTCGAGGTCCTGCGGCAGAACGGCCTAGACGTCGACGAGCTCGTCCGCCAGCTCGTCGTCAACTCGTCGGTCGAGTTCACCGCGTACTACTACTTTACGCTGCTTCGCGCCAACTGCACGGGGCTGGAGGGCGAGGGAATCAAGGGGATCATCGAGGATGCGAGGCTCGAGGACCTGAGCCACTTCGAGTCGTGCATCGAGCGCATCTACCAGCTAGGCGGGCAGCTGCCCCGCGATGCGACCGACTATATCCGCATGTCCGGCTGCGAGTTCCTCCGGCTGCCGCCCGGCAACCCGACAGACCTCAAGGAGATACTCGAGAGGTGCCTAAAGGCCGAGCAGGGGGCGATCGTGAACTGGAACAAGGTCTGCCGCATGACCGAGGGCAAGGATCCCGCCACGTACGACATCGCCAAGGACATACTCGCCGAGGAGATCGAGCACGAGTCGTGGTTTCTGGAGCTGCTGCACGGCAGGCCATCGGGCCACATGAGGCGCAGGTACGCCGGCGAGCGGCCGCACACGCGCAAGCACTCGCGCGCGCTCGACATGGCCTGACCGCCCCGATCGCGGCGCGCCGTCAGCCTAGCAGGCAGTACGCGTAGCCGGCCCGCATCGTCGGGTACATGACGCTAGCCCTGCTGTCCGAGTGTAGCAGCCCTATCGTGTGGCCGAGCTCGTGCGTCATTATCCGCCGGACGGTATCGACGTCGTACAGCTGGAACGTCCCGTCGCACGCATAGTCGCCGAGTGCGACCTCGACGACGCCCTTGCCGACGTGGGCGTGGCCGAGCACGCCCTCGCCCAGGTCGCGCACGACCCAAGTCACCCACACGTTGGCAAGGTCCTTTCTGTCCGTGTGCTCGAACCTCACCTTTGCATCGCGCCCGCCGGCGGTCAGGCCCTGCCCCTCCCAGTACGCCAGCGAGTCCGAGAGCGTGCCGACGTGGTCTAGCGGCAGGCCCGAGGGCTGCTCGTTGACGTACATGTGGTACGTGACGACGACGGTCCCGTCGGGCGCCGCGCGCGCACCGGGGCTCGGGAACGACGTGGACGCCCTGGCCGCCTCGTCGTCAAAGTTCCACTTTATGTAGTCGCGCATGAACTTTTTGATCACCTCGCCGCTCGGGTTGGGGTGCTCTACGTACCTCGTCTCGCCGGCGGCGCTTGCCACCGCGTGGAGGTAGCTGTCGAGCGCGGACAGCTCGGCGGCGCGGTAGCGCTCGGCAGCGCCCTCCGGCAGGGGGCGCTGCGGCGGGTGCGCCAGGCCGGCGTCGAACATGTAGCGCAGCGCCGAGACGAACTCGGCCGGGCGCGATGCGCCGGCCCCCCACGCGGATGCGGAATCCTCGACCCAGGCGGGCAGCGCCCGCGGCCGCGATCGGTCCGACTCGCTCGGCAGCGGGTCTGGGCGCGGCACGCCCACCACGCCGATCCCCGCCAGGTGGGAAAAGGCGGCGGCAAACTCGGCGTCGGTTGTGCGGCCGGCGGCCCACGCGGCGGCTATCGCGCGCGTCCACTCGGGCGCGGCCGCCGGCACGCCCCTGTTGTCGAGCATGTCCGGCCGCCCGGTCGGCTCGTACGGGAACTTTGCAAGCACGCCGGATACGACGTCGCGGTAGTTGCGCGCCACCTCCCAGTCGGGATCGGCCAGGGCGGCCTCGGCCAGGTAGCGCTCGGCCTCGGCGTACTCGCCCAGGTTGCCAAGCCCCATGCCAAGGCCGGCGAGCGCCAGGGCGTCGGACCTGTCGGCCTGGTGGGCCCTGTAGAACTGCTTGATCGAGCCGGCGTCATCGCCGATGCTCGACAGCGCTACGCCCTTCATGTTCAGGGCCGCCGCGTACTGCGGCCAGTCGGCAAGCACGCCGTCGTAGACGGCGATCGCCTCGCGGTGGCGGCCCTCCGAGGACATCTCCAGCCCCGAGGCTACCGCCTCGGCTGCGTCGGCGCGCGAGATCTTGGCGGCGTCGGCGTCCGGCAGGCAGCCGGCCGCGGCGGCGGCCACTGCGGCCAGCGCCACGATGGCGGCGCCGGATGCGCGGGCGGCGCGGCGGCGGTCGAGGCCTGCCGGCTGCGCGAGCCGCCAAGAGGGATCGCACATGCGGCGCACTAGCCCCGTTCCGATATTAACCGAGCACGCGGCCGCCGCCTGCGGCCGGCTGGGAACGCATTGGCGGACACCCGGAGGCGCAGGCGCGGCGGGAGCAGCAAGCGGCCCGCGCCGCAGAAGCCTTTTTACCACACGCATGCCGACCAGCCGCATGGACGGCGGCGGCGGCGAAGACGCAAAGGCGCGCATTGCGCGGCTCGGCGCCGAGCTCGACGCGCTCGCGCAGCCCGACGACCTGCCCGGCATGATCCTGTCGGGCAACGCGGTTCGAAGGAGCGAGTACCTAGAGGCGGCCAACCTGAAGCGGTCCGAGATCATCGCCGCGTACAGGGAGCATACGGCCCACCTCGAGGGCCTTGTCGCGGCAGCCCTCGAGATCCAGTCCGAGCTGACCGAGCTTGTCCGCATGCAGTCCGAGATGGCGCCTGGCAGGTCAGGAAGGGCCAGGTCGGGCTCCGGCGGCGGGGCGGCCAAGAAGGCCGCTTCGGCGGGAAGGGCCAGGTCGGGCTCCGGCGGCGGGGCGGCCAAGAAGGCCGCTTCGGCGGGAAGGGCCAGGTCGGGCTCCGGCGGCGGGGCGGCCAAGAAGGCCGCTTCGGCGGGAAGGGCCAGGTCGGGCTCCGGCGGCGGGGCGGCCAAGAAGGCCGCTTCGGCGGGAAGGGCCAGGTCGGGCTCCGGCGGCGGGGCGGCCAAGAGGGCGGCGGGAAGGGCCAAGGCGGGCAGGCGCCGCCGCTAGGGGCCGGCAGGGCGCGCGCGGCGCACCGCGGCAACGTCGCCGGCGACGATCCGTTTAGTTGCAGACCCCGTCTCCACTAGCAGGGCGCCGTCCCCGTCAAGGCCGGCGGCCGTCCCCCGTACAGTGCGCCCGCCGCACTCTACGTCCACCTCGCGGCCAATCATCGACGAGCGTGCGGCCCACCTGCGGGCCACGCTGCCGGCCTCACCCCCGCCGCCGCGGCCGCCGCGCGCCAGCCCCTCAAGCTCCGCCTCGAGGCGCACGAGGAACTCCCGCGCCAGAAGGGCGGGATCCAACGCAGGCCCCCCGCCGCCGCGGCCCTGCGCTGCAAGGCTCGCCGCGCCGGCGTGGCCCCTCGGCTCGCCGGCCGCCGCGTCAATCTCCGCCGCATCGACGGCAATGTTGACTCCAACGCCGACTATGACCGAGTCCATTACGCCCGATGCTCCGGCCGACGCATCGACCAGTATTCCGGCCGCCTTGCGCCCCCCGACGAGCAGATCGTTGGGCCACTTCAGGTCGGCCTCGATGCCGGCCGACCTTGATATTGCATCGGCCAGCGCCAGGGCGGCCGACAGCGGGACAAGAGTGGCCGCGCCGGCAGGGGGCCCCGGCTCGGCCACCACGGACATCCACAGGCCGCCGGGCGGGGACACCCACCGCCTGCCTAGCCGTCCGCGGCCGGCCGTCTGCGTTCCTGCCACGACCACCAGGCCGTCGGCGCTCCCCCCCGCACCCGCCGCCAGCGATCGGGCCCGCTCCTGCGTAGAGTCGGCCGATCCGTAAAAGACCACGCGCGAGCCGAGGCGGGCGGCGCCGGGCGGGCCGCATGCTTCGCCCGGGCCGCGGCCGCGGCCGGCGATCTCCCACGGCAGCGCAAGCGGCGCGGGTCCCCGGGCAAGCAGGTACGCGCGGCTCCCGGTTCCGCCCGCATCGATCACCGCGTACCCTAGCGAGCGCAGCTCGGCCACGCGCAGGGCCACCTCGCCCTCCCCGATCCCCAGGCGCACGGCAAGCTGCGCGGCAGGCTGAGGCGCGCCGGCTGGATCCCGCAGTGCGAGCAGCAGGGCCTCCGCCGCGCATTCCGTGCGCGAGTCGTACACGATCCCCGGCGGGACGGCGGGCAATGCCAAGGCTGATCCTCCATCACTGCCAACAGGGTCTGCAGGTGGCAACGTGGCGCCCCGCAGCCCCGGCTATCCGGCGCAGCTAGAACCCAAGGTCAAAGCCGCCGCCGTCAAAGCCAGAGTCGACGCCGCCGTCCATGCCGCCCTCGTCGCCGGCCGTGCCGTCGCCGCCTCCGTCCTGGCCTCCTGCATCCTCGGGAATCTGGTCGGCCGGCACGTAGTCGGACATCGGCGCGCCGATCATGCTGAACATCATAGAGAACATCATCATGTCGATGACGCCGAAGAATATCATCATCGGGAACAGGCCCCTGAACCCGTCCATCTCGCGGTTCAGGCCGTCCTTGTCCTTGGACTTGTACATCTGGACCATGCGGTCCCAGTTGCCCTGCATCTCGTGCAGGCGGCGCTCCAGCTCCTCGTCGCCCTTTTGCGTCGTCGACAGCTCTACCTTCTTGCCGAGCCACCCCTTCTTCTCTACGACGCGGATCAGGCCCCTCTTCTCCAGGTCCTCGAGGGCCGCGTCGAGCTCACGCGGGGTGAGCCGCGTCTCCTTTGCGATCTTGCCGAACTTTTTGATGCCCCTGCGTATGGCGCCGAGGACCATGATGTCGCTTGGCTCGTAGTCCACGGGCGCGGGCCGCCTGCGCGCTATAAAAAACGTTGCGGGGGGCGGCTTGGCAGGGCGCGCGGGGGCTAGGGGTCGGACAGGCAGGCCGCATGCTCCCGCCTCTGGCGTGCGATCGCAGAGGCAGGCGGCGCGCGGCCCGAAATGCCAGGCGGGGGCGGTATCTCGGCACGAGTACGCCCGATCGCGGCTGCGCCGCAGTTATAGGAGCGCGCCCGTGCGCGGCTGCATGGACGAGCGCGATGCCCACGGCGATGCCGACATACGCCGCATCCTCTCTCGCCGCCGCGTGGCCGTCGTCGGCATGTCAAGGGATCCCTCAAAGGACGCGCATATGGTGCCGCGGTACCTGATCCGGCACGGGTACGACGTCGTCCCCGTCAACCCGCTGGCAGGCGAGATACTCGGTCGGCGATCCTACCCGTCCACATCCGCCGTCGACGGCCCGATAGACACGCTCTGCGTGTTCCGGCCGTCCGGCCAGGTCCTGCCCGCCGTCCTCGATGCGTTGCCCAAGAGGCCGCGCGCCGTGTGGCTGCAGGAGGGTATCCACAACGCCGAGGCCGAGGAGGCCGCAGGGCGCTCCGGCGCCGAGGTCGTATTCAACCGGTGCATGCTCGCCGAGCATCGCCGCCTGGTGGCGGGACGATGACGGAAGAGTCCTGCCGGGGCGGCGGCGAGGGCGGCGGCCCCGACGAGAGCCTGCTCGAGTGCCTGCGCAGGGCGGCCGCCGAGTACGGCGCCCGCACCGGCATGCAGGCGCGCGTCGAGTCGACTCCGTCCGGCGCCGTCAAGGCCTACGGTCCGTCCGCATCCCCCATCGGCAGGGCCCTTGACGGCCTGGCTGACGTGCGCGAGCTTTCGTACACGGCAGCCGAGCACCACCCGTTCTGGCCGCTGCTGTACCACGCGGCCGACGTGGCCGAGGCCGTCCTTGCAAAGTGGGAGGGGGACCGGCGGCTGGAGCCCGGCGAGATCGATGAGATGCGCTGGTCGCTCGGCGTGATGGGCGACGCGCTCGACCGCCTTTCCGCGGGCGCGGGCGACGGCAAGGGGGACGGGCAACCCGACGCGTGACGGGCGTTCGGGGGCCGGCCCGCGCCGGAAAAAACAGGGGAAGTGCGAATGCTCACCCTATCCGCTTGTACACGACCTTGAACTCTTCGGCCAGGGTGTACGCGAGGTTGAGCAGGTGGCACAGCTCGTTCATCGTTCCCTTGCCGTGGGCAAGCTGCCGCAGGAACGTGAGCGCCTTCATGTCCGAGTTTGGCGCGAGCGGCGCATCGCCGTTCCATGTGCGGAACGCGGATGCCACCTCTAGGCAAAAGTTGAGGACAAACTGCTCGCGGCCCTTCACCCCGGCGCCCGCGTCGGACGTGCGCCAGAACAGGGCCTCGCCGAGCGTGCGGAACTCGTTGCGCCTGTCTATGAACAACATGTCGAGGGCCCTAGCAGCCCTCTCGCCGCCGTACTCTTGCGTAAGCATGGTCATTGCAGGCATGATTACCCTTCTAGATATAAGGCGTTGTGTGATGCTGCCTTACATGTGTTTGAAATTTAGGGCAAACAGCGTGCACATATCCGTTGCTCCTATGCAGCGCCGCCCTCGGCGGCAAGCCACACCGTCCCTCCCGGCTCGTCGACAATCTCGACCCCCTCGGCGGCAAGCTCGTCCCTGATGCGGTCGGACTCGGCATACCTCTTCTCGGCCCTGAGTGCACCCCGGCGCGCGACAGCCTCGCGCACGGCTGCCTCCCGGCCGGCAGGCAGGGCGGGCATTGCCAGGCCGAGCACGTCGAGCATCGACTCGAGGGCGGGCAGGGCCGCGGCGGCGGCATCCGGCGAGGAGGCTGGGCCGCCGGGCGCGAGGCACTGCGAGACGAGGCCGTTGAACGAGGCGAGCGCCTCGTGCGTGTTCATGTCGTCGTCGAGGGCCGCCTCGAGCCGGGCCAGGGCGGCCCCCGCCGCCGCGCGCGATGCGGCCGCATCCATTGCCCCGGCCGCGCCGGCGCCGGCGCCGGCGCCGCGGTCCCCCGCCTGCCTCAGCTTGTGGTACGCCAGCCTCGCCCGGTCCCACGCCGCGGCGTGCTCGGAGAGCAGCGCGTCGGTATAGTCCACGGGCTTTGAGTAGTGCGTGCCAAGGCAGAACATGCGCAGCGCGTTCGGGCTCCACCTCTCGAGCAGCGACCGGACTGTCCTCACGTTGCCGATCGACTTTGACATCTTTTCGCCGCCGACCGTCACCATTCCGACGTGCATCCACGCCCTTGCGAGCGGCGCGCCGCCCGAGTGCGCCTCGGACTGCGCCATCTCGTTCTCGTGGTGGGGAAACACCAGGTCCCGCCCGCCGCCGTGCAGGTCGAGCGTCTCGCCGAGGTACCGCAGGCACATCGCCGAGCACTCTATGTGCCAGCCCGGCCGCCCCCTCCCCCAGGGGCTCGGCCACGACGGCTCGCCGTCCGAGAACTTCCAGAGCGCAAAGTCGAGCGGATCGCGCTTTGCCCCGTCGACCGCGATCCTGGCGCCGGCCCTCAGCTGCCCCGTGTCCCGGCCCGACAGCCTCCCGTACCCGGCGTGCCCGCCGACCGAAAAGTACACGCCCGTCTCGGCCGCATACGCCGCGCCCGACTCTACGAGCCTCGATATCATCGCGACCATGTCGCCTATGTGGCCGGTCGCCCGCGGGTACTCGGCCGCCCTCTTGACGTTGAGCCGCCCAAAGCACTCGTCGTAGTCTGCCATGTACCGCGCGGCCACCTCTTCGGCCGCCGCCCCCTCGGCGGCGGCCCTGTCGATTATCTTGTCGTCGACGTCGGTAAAGTTCTGGATCATCCGCACGTCCGTGCCGGCCGCCTCGGCCCTCCTTCGCAGGACGTCGAACACGACGATCGTCCGCGCGTGCCCGATGTGCGAGTAGTCGTACGCCGTGATC
Organism: Cenarchaeum sp.; assembly: GCA_965242695.1. GTDB lineage: Archaea > Thermoproteota > Nitrososphaeria > Nitrososphaerales > Nitrosopumilaceae > Cenarchaeum. The sequence goes on from CBDESU010000001.1 coordinate 1,658,256, forward strand.
CCGCACACGTACACGCCGAGCCGGCGGCCGGGACCCGACGGCAGCTCGGCCATTCCGCCCGAGAGCGTGTCGCGCACCCTCACGCCCCTGCACCGCCCGCCGCAACGGCCCCACCCGCGGCACCCTCAGACGTCGACGTAGATGCCATCGCCCCTCTCCTCGGCCCCGTACGTCTCGAGGCGGACGTCCTTGAGGTAGTCTAGCAGCTTGCCGGACTTGTAGTTATAGTGCCAAAAGTGGTGGGGGCACTCTATGACGTCGCCGTCTATCCTGCCGCCGGCGATCGACTGCTCCTGGTGGGCGCAGACGGCGTCGATCGCATGCAGGCGCCCGTCCGAGTTGATCAGCGCGATCCTCCTGCCGTCCACCTCGAACTCGGCGCTGCCGCCCCTAGGCACGCTGCCCCTGCCGGCTATCCGCCTCCAGGCCACGCCGTCCCCGCCGCCGGCGCGGTTATTTAGATTGCCTCGCGCGGCGCGGCGGCCGGCACCGGCCCGGCGCCCGCGCGCGGCGATGGCAGCCGTCGCATCCCCCGTCCTGGGAATTTGCAAAAGACGGCGCATGCCGTCAAGATCCCGCGCCAAAAAGCGCCCCGAGTGGAAAAAATCCCCGGCCATCGTGGCCGCAATGCACCGCCCCGCCAGCGGCCGCCGGCCCCCCTTCAAAATGGCAAGGGTTATAACGCCCCCGCGGGCGGCGCCGGACGATGGCAGACAAGCCCCACTTGAACATGATCATCACGGGCCACATCGACAACGGCAAGTCGACTACGATGGGCCACTTCCTGATGGATCTCGGCGTCGTCGACGAGCGCACGATCGCCTCGCACGCCGAAGAGTCTGAAAAGACCGGCAAGGGCGACACGTTCAAGTATGCGTGGGTCATGGACAACATAAAGGACGAGAGGGAGAGGGGCATTACCATCGACTTGGCGTTCCAAAAGTTCGAGACGCCAAAGTACTTCTTCACGCTCATCGATGCGCCAGGCCACCGCGACTTCATCAAGAACATGATCACCGGCGCGTCCGAGGCAGACTGCGCCGTGCTCGTCCTGTCCGCAAAGGAGGGAGAGACCGACACCGCGACGGCCCCCGGCGGCCAGGCGCGCGAGCATGCATTCCTGCTAAAGACGCTCGGCGTCAACCAGCTGATCGTCGCCATCAACAAGATGGACGACAGCAAGTATTCCGAGGACGCCTACAAGGCGGCGACCGAAAAGGGGCAGGCGCTCATAAAGTCGGTCGGGTACAAGGTCGACCAGGTTCCGTTCATACCCGTGTCTGGCTGGAAGGGCGACAACCTCGTCAAAAAGTCCGAGAACATGGGCTGGTACAAGGGCAAGACGCTCCTAGAGGCGTTTGACGACTTTACCGTCCCCGACAAGCCGACCGGCAAGCCTCTGCGCATGCCGATCCAGGACGTGTACACGATCACCGGCGTCGGCACCGTCCCCGTCGGCAGGGTCGAGACCGGGACGATGAAGCCGGCCGACAAGATCATCGTAATGCCGTCTGGCGCGCAGGGCGAGATAAAGTCTATCGAGACGCACCACACCGAGATGAAGTCGGCCGAGGCCGGCGACAACATTGGGTGCAACCTGCGCGGCATCGACAAGAAGGACATCAAGAGGGGCGACGTCATCGGCACTCCCGACGCCCCGCCCACCGTGGCAAAGGAGTTTCTCGCCCAGATCATCGTCATCCACCACCCGACGGCCGTCGCGCCAGGCTACACGCCCGTCATGCACTGCCACACGGCGCAGGTGGCCGCGACGATCACCGAGTTTGTCTCGAAGATCAACCCCGCGACCGGCGCAGTAGAGGAAGAGGGGCCAAAGTTCCTAAAGGTCGGCGACTCTGCCATGGTAAAGGTGCGGCCCGTCCGCCCCACGCCGATCGAGACGTTCAAGGAGTTTCCCGAGATGGGCCGCTTTGCGCTGCGCGACATGGGCGCGACCATTGCGGCCGGCATCGTAAAGGAAATAACAGAGCGGCACAACGCCTAGCGGCCGCATCGTATGGATGGTGCGTGCAATGGGCCAGATAGCGCGCGTAAAGCTTGCCAGCACCAACCTTGCAAAGCTAGAGGCGGTCTGCGAGGATATAGTCGGAATCGGCCGCAAGACCGGCGTCAAGGTGAGGGGGCCCATACCGCTGCCCGTCAAGAGGCTCAACATACCGACGCGCAAGTCGCCGTGCGGCAACGGCACCGAGACGTACGAAAAGTGGGAGTGGCGGCTCCACAAGAGGATCATCGACATAAACGCCGACGCAAAGGCCCTCAAGCACCTCATACGCCTAAACCCCGACGACGTGCGCATCGAGATGGTAATGAAGTAGGCGCATATGGCGGGCGCCGCCTCGCGGCGCGCCTTCCGCCCCCCAGAGTTCCCCCACATACATCCTCCCCGTCCCCCTTTGCGTCGCGGCCCCATGCCGCGGGCATGCGGCGGCCTCCGCCCCCCGCCCGCCGGCTCGGTGCGCACCACGGGGGCGGGCAAGGCGGCCGGCCCAGGCATCGGAAGCGGCGTCGGACATCGGGGCGGCACGGGGAAGTGGCAGGCCTGCGGCAGTGCCGCCTGCGCCCCCGGGCGCATAGTCCGCACGGGCTGCGATCGGGGTGCGGGATGCGAACGGTCCGCGGGCCGCCGGCGCGATTAGCCGGCCGGCATGCTCCGTGTCCGCCTAGCGCCGCGGCCTTGTCCGGCGGCTGCGGGCCGCCCGCGCGTTCAACTGGCCGGCATGCCCCTTGCAGGGGTGCAACCCCCCGCATCACGGCACGGCCCCCATCGAGGCCCGGCCGCGGCCTATCCGAGCAGCAGGAACATGGACGCGGGCACCGCCGCAAACCCGGCCCGCTCGCCGAGCTCGCCCCTTGTGACCAGCACGCCCCCCTTTGCCCCCGTCGCCTTTCTAAAGTCCGACAGGCCGTACAGGTCGCTGCGCGAGATGTTGCCCTGGTACTTGACCTCGATCGGCACGAGTGACCTCGAGTCGCGCACCACAAGGTCGACCTCCCTCCTTGCCCTTCCGCCCCCCATCCAGTAGAACACCGCATGGGCCTTGCGGAACCCGACCTTGGTCGGCGCCAGGGCAAACGCCAGGCGGGTTGCGTGGTCCGCCACCGCCTGCTCGACAAGCGCGGCCTTTTTTTCCGGGTCTGCCAGGCGCTCGACGCTAGCGTCGAACGGATCGCCCTGTATGTACGCGCCGCTGTGGGCGTGGAAGAAGAACGGATCCTGCAGGTACAGCTTTTTCGGGCTGTCGAACTTTGGCCTATCCGTCGCCGAGTTGTACCTGTACAGCACGTGCAGTGCGAACGTGTCGTCGAGCGCCTCGATGCACCCCTCCACCGTATGCGGGCTCTCTATCCCGGTGTCCCGCCTCAGCGAGCTCCACGAGACGCCGCTGCCGGTCGAGCGCAGTATGTTGGGAACCAGCCGCGATATGTTCGAGACGTTCCTGCCCGACCGCGCCAGGTCCCTCTCCGCCCCGGCCAGGTACGCCTCGTACGTGGCCCGCTCTATGCGCATCGTCCTCTGGAACTCGTCGACGACGGCCGGCATTCCGCCCGCCTTGAGGTACGCGTCGAGGTGACCGTCAAGATCGGACTTGTACGCCGACAGGTCCGCCAGCACGGCGTCGGCGGCCCCCGACGCCACCTCCCTTGCAAGCCGCGCCCTGCCGGCGGCGTCCGCAAGCCCCAGATCGGACAGCCTCCCCGCAATCTCCCCGTCCCTGGCGCGCACGAACTCGCCAAAGCTCATCGGCCGGAGCACCTTGTCGAGTGGATCGTCGTTGGTCGTCGTCCCCCGCCGGCCCGTCATCGACTCGGCCCCGCGCCTCACGTCCATGGAGTGCGAGCCGGACACCACTACCGTGTGGCCCTCCAGCCGGCCCATGTCCCTTAGCAGCTTTAGGGCCTTTTGCCAGTCCCGCACTGACGATATCTCGTCAAGAAAGACAAACCGCCTGCCCTCGGCCGCCCCGCCCACCCGCGCAGAGTACTCGTCGAGCACGCCGACCACGTCGGCGGGGCTGCCGCCGAGGTCGAACGAGTAGTACATGACGTTCCACCGCGGGACGGCGGCGGCGAGCAGCCGCTTCACCTCCAGCTTCAGCAGCGTCGTCTTGCCCACCTGCCGCGGCCCGCGCAGCGAGTAGATCAGATCGCCATCCCTGAACGAGTGGTCCCGGCCAGCATCCCTGCGAACCTTGGACTTTTCCCACGCCTTGACGCTCGGATCGTCGCCCATGTCATACTCCGCTCTCCACCACGGGTTGAAGCTTTCAAGACTCAGCACCGACACGACCCTAGGCACGATGGGCATTATAAATGTCCTAGTATTATGCCGCATGTTTGCTTATAAACGGCTGTCAAAATGCTACTAGTTTGTTTATAATCTACTTGCAGGGAAAGTGCACAGTCAGATATAAGCAAAAGCGACGTATGGGTGGTGGCGGCACGGCATCTGGGCGCCGGCGAACCCGGTGCGGCCGCGCGGCCTGTAGGACAGGTCGCATGGCCGGAAGTGCCGGACAGTATCAACACACGACGCATGCAGGCAAGCTGTGAGTGGCGCCCCCAAGGGTCGCGGCAACGGCAGGTGTCAGGATCGCCGCCGCGCACAGCACGGCTGCGGTGGCATCCTCTGCCATCGGCACCGACGCATCTCCAAGGCCGCCATGCACCGCAGGGCGCCCCTTTTGGGCTGCGCTGACGTTCAGGACGGCTGGGCGCGGCCAGCGCACGGTCTGCCCGCGTCAGATCGAGTTTGCGCTCAGCGGCCTGATCCGGACTAGGCAGGCGGCCCGTTCACGCCAAGCTGAGCCGTCGCAGGTAGCCGTCGCGCGCACCTGACAGGGCCGGCGCCGCAACAAGAGTGCGTGCGGGTGACTTGGCCGCACAGTTTATCACGGCATGGCCGCGCCGCATCGTGGTTGTACCGCACTTGCATGGGGGAGGTGGCGCGCACGAAGACTGGCAGGTACGCGGAGGTGGCGCAGCCAGCTAGTGCTGGCTTACGCCACCCCTAAGAACCGCCCTTTGACGGCCCCTGACCGCGCCCCCCACCATGGCTATAAATCCCCTCATCCCGAGTCTAGGAATCCCCGGAGCGGCCAAACGCGCCGCCACGCCCGTGCCCCGCAGCGGGCGCGTACAGGCTTGCATGTCGTGCCAGAGGCTCCCGCTTGCCAACGCCGCCGGCTCTCGGCAGCAGCCGGTGCGTACAGGCTTGCATGTCGTGCCACAAAGGCTCAGCACCAACAAAGTGCAGGCGCCTCCCGAGACGCCGTGAGAGAACTCCCAAGTGGACCCATTGGAGACCAGAACTGGCGCCCAAGGGCCAGAGTGCACTCCACTCTGTAGAGCATGCATCCCCGTGCCGGCCGAGAGCATGGGCATGGCAGAGAGGTCCGGATAGGATCAGGCAAGAATCGACGTCTCGCCCGCACTCATCCTGTAACTCTTATATGCGGCATGGGTGCGCTACCGGGCATGTACGAGATGTATGTCGATGAGAGCGGCAACCCGGCGCCCGCAGTCGAATCGTGCGGGGAGGACTACTTCGTCCTAGTCGGCATTGCTGTGCATGAAAAGGATGCCAGTGCTGCAAGGATGCGCGTCAGGGATCTCAATCAAGAGATTTCCACCACGGCGGGCTGCGCCGTGCCCGAATTTCACGCCGTAGATATTTGGAACTCCAGAGGGTTCTTTGACAAGCGCGAGCACCCCGTCACCCTGTCCACTAAACGCGACCTGTTTGGAAAAATGGCAGGCCATGTAGCACACCCCGACGTTTCAATGATTGATGTGATCGTCGACAAGGCAAGATACCCCGCACAGAAGAAAGACCACATCATCCGTATGGCATGGTCTGCTCTTTTCGACCGGTTTGACTACTTCCTAAGTGAGCGCCCCAACGGGCCCGAGTGGGGAGTGATGATAGGGGATAAAAACGATGCCGGCACCCGGTCCATCATAGCAGACGCCGTTAGAAAAAGGTCGGAGAAGTGCCTCGACCGGCACCCCCTACGCATGGGCCTGGTTGACGATGTCCGCTTCAGGAGTTCGCACGATGACGAAGGCCTCCAGATGGCAGACGGGGCGGCATTCATGATCCACAGGTTCCTGCGCGGTGATGACACGTTCAAGGCGCAGTGTGACAGGATGCGATCAAGACGCATACACAGGTACGGCCAGCGCCAAGAGTGGCCAGAGAGGCGCCACCTTGCAAGTAGATACGCGGAGGTGACGCAGCCCACTAGTGCGGGCTTACGCCACCCCTAAGAACTGCCCTTTGACAGCTCCTACCGGCAACCCCCACCGGCACTATAAAAGCCTTTTTCCCCTGCCCGCCTTTAAATAGTCACAAGGGGCCATGGGCTAGTCGCCACAGCGGCCCACAGTAAGCAGGCCGCCGCCGAGCCGGCCTGCGGCACTACACCTCGCCCGCCACCAGCCGCCTGCCTCGCCCGGATTCGCCCTTAAATACGGCGCAGGCGTGTCCGCCCCATGCATTCCGCCCGCCCGCGCCCAAAGCACGCGCCCGCGGCCCCAGGCCGCCGGGCCGTCTTCGCCCTAGCAACGCTGGCCGCGGCAGCGGCGCTGGCCGCGTCCGCCGCGGCGGATCCCCCCGAGGCCCACGCGACGCCGGCGTGCACCGCGATCGACGCCGAAAAGGTCTGGCGCGCGTACGACGACATCTACACGGGAAGGGTGGCATCTGTCGAGCGCGCGCAGGGCCCCGCGGACAAGGAGAGTGCGCGGGTCCACTTCGAGCTGGCCCGCACCCTCAAGGGGAGCCCCGAGCAGGCCGGCTGGCACGTCGACATGCCGGCGCGGACGGAGTGCGCCGGCGGCTTTTGCGCAGGGGGCGCAGACCGGTACCCGCCCGGAACAGAGGTGCTCCAGCTCGGCGGCTTCAACGGGATGTACGCGCCGGCATCGGGGGCGTGCGGGGTCGGCAGCCCCGATGCGGGCACGAGGATCGGCGTGCCCGGCATGGTGTTTTCCTACTACAGGTCGCTCTACGGGTTCTCCCCGCCGCGCGACGAGCCGTGCGGCGATCCGGCCCACATCCTGGTCGTCAGGGAGCGGGGCGGCGGCAGGGCGGACGGGGCCGCCTGCGTCCGGCCATCGACCGCCGACCGCCTAGGCTGGGAGCCGTTCGACAGGGAGGAGTGGGGCAGGTCGCATGCCCCGCCCGCGCCCGAGTACGACCTCCCCATAGTGCGCACCGCCAGGTCGGAGGGGCCTGGCGGCGCGGACTTTGCACTCTCCGCCTCGCGCCTTCCCGCTGCCGGCGAGACGGCCGTGGTGACGGCGGCGTACGCCGGCGGGATCGAGGGGGGCCCCGGCCGCGGCGCCCCGTACGCGGCAAGCCTGTACCTCTCGCCGAACCTAGAGTTTGTCGGGCTCGACGGGGCCGTCCCGCGCCGGTCGCACTATCCCGACGGGCAGGGCTCGCTGTACGCGTTCGAGGTGCCCCCCGACGCCAGCGGCGCCCCGCACTCGCTCTCGGCCACCGTGCGGGCCGTCTCCGAGGGGTACGCCGAGATCGTGTACGCCGGCGATCGCCACAGTGTAGTGATCGAGATGCACGTCGGCCGCGAGGCGGGCCTGCTAGTCGACGACTACCACCGCGCATCGGCGCCCCTGCCTGACATGTCGGCCTTTCGCGACGGCTGGGGCAAGGGCGCCGGCCTCGGCCTCGGCCTCGGCCTCGGCGGCCCCGCCGGCGCGCTCCTGCCGTTCGCAAAGTGACCGGCCGCCCGCGGGCGCGAAAAACTACACATAAATCAAAGCCGTGCGCGGCGGCGCCCGTGAGGGTTACCGTATCGGTGATCAAGGCCGACGTGGGCGGCATCGGCGGCCACACGCGGCCGAGCGACGGGCTGCTCGATGCGGTGCGCAGGCGCGTCGACGGGGCCCTCGGCGGGCTGCTCATAGACCGGTACATCGGATACTGCGGCGACGACGTCCACATCGTCATGTCGCACACGAGGGGCGCCGACAGCGAAGAGGTGCACCGCCTTGCATGGGACGCCTTCATGGACGGCACTGCCGTGGCCCGCGAAGAGGGGCTGTACGGCGCCGGCCAGGACCTCCTAAAGGACTCCTTCTCGGGCAACGTAAAGGGCATGGGCCCCGGCGTGGCCGAGCTAGAGTTCGACGAGCGCCCCAACGAGGCGTTCACCGTGTTCGCCGCCGACAAGACCGAGCCGGGCGCGTTCAACTACCCGCTGTACCGCATGTTCGTGGACGCCTCTAGCAACACGGGCCTCATCGTCAACAAGTCGCTCGCCGAGGGCGTCGTCGTAGAGGTCATGGACGTGCAGGAGGGCGCGACCGCCGTCCTGTCGCTGTGGGAGGACAAGCCGACGCTCGAGGCGGCCCTCATGTACCCCGGCCGCTACGTCGTCTCGTCGGTCAAGACAAAGGGGGGCGAGCCGATCGTGGCCGCATCCACCGACCGCCTTCACAACATCGCCGGCACGTACGTCGGCAAGGACGACCCCGTCTGCGTCGTCCGCACGCAGAAAAAGTTCCCCGCCACCGAGGAGGCCGGCAGCGCGTTCGACAACCCCCACTACGTGGCCGGAAACACGCGCGGCAGCCACCACATGCCGCTCATGCCGGTGCGCCTAAACTCGGCGGCGACGACGAACTTTTGCATACCCATCGTCGAGTCGCTTGTGTTCAGCATGCGCGGCGGCAGGCTCACCGGCCCGTTCGACGGGTTTTCGACTCCCGACTGGGACCACATACGGTCGATCGCCACGAGGAGGGCCCTGGCCATGAGGCGGCAGGGCTTTGTGCACCCGGCGACCCTGGTTCCCGACGAGCTAGAGTACGCCGAGGGGTACAAGGCGCGCATGAACGTGCTGCGCTCGAAGATGAGGCCGATCGAGGAGTCCGGCGGCGGCGATGCGGGGCGCCGCGCGCCGTACGAGGATCCGGACTAGTCGGGCCCTGTCGAGTGCGACGCCGGCAAGCAACGGCCAGGCAGGCTGCCGCGCCAGCCCGAAATGCACAGGCTCCCACTGCGGCACGGATCACGGCGCATGCGGCAACTTTCGGGGCTGCCTGTACGCGGTGCCTAGGCTTTTGGCTTCCCGCCGCCCGCCACATTTGGACATGCCGATACGCTTGGCATTTCGCCCCGTGCGCCTTACGGATCCCATACGCCTGCCCGCCCGGGCCGCATGGCCTCTTCGCGCCCTGCAAGCATCCTCACTAGGTCGGCATCCGCAAGAATCCCCTAGCCTCCGCCTCGCTCCGCGCAAGGGAGCGTCCATCGCGCCCCGCGGGCCTCGACTCGGCCGCCATCGCATGCCGCGCCCGCTCCGCCATTTGGAATGTTGTCGGGCCGAGCGTCCGGCGCACGGAGCCCCGCAGGGTCCGTAGCCGGAGCGCGTCGCTGTCGCTCTAGGCGGCAGGGCCGGCGCACGGCGCCCCGCAGTGGCATCATGTAGACATGGTCAAGTCCCAAACGCGATCGGCCATCCGCGCCATGCGCCTCGGGCAGACCCAAGGCTTCGCCTCTCCAGAGCGTACCGCCCAGCCGCCACGCAAGGCGTTATTATGGCCCGCGCCAAGGCGGAAGTCGTGAGGCTGCTCAGCGCGCGCGTCCAAAACTACAGGTCGATCGTAGACAGCGGCGAGGTGGCGTTCGATCCCGAGATCACGTGCATCGTGGGCAAGACGGGGAGCGGAAAGACCTCGTTTCTGAGGATGCTCGAGGGGGCGTCGCGCAGCGTCTGGTTCGAGGAGCGGGAGCTGCCCCGCTCGTCGGACGTCCTGCAGGACCTCCGCGACGGCAGAAGGAAGGCAGGCGAGATCGTCCAGCTGGCCGCCGCCTTCGAGGTCGAGGATGCGGACCGGCCCCGCCTTCCAGAAGAGTACAAGGGCATCAAGGGCGTTTCAATAGCCAGGGCTTTTGACGGAAAGATCTCCATCTGCGCCGACGGAATGCCCCTAGAACGGCCACCCGCTGTATGTAAAACAGGGCGCCTGCCAGGAATGCTCAGGGTGCTCAACAAGGAGGTGGCGGCCGCAATCAGCGAGGTGGGCATCACCAATCCCAATGAAGCGGCCGAGTATGCAGAAGGCCTGAGAGAGACGATGTGCGAGCTTGAGGCGTCCGACATACGCAACAAACAGGAATTCGGGATCTTGATCTCGTCCCTACGCAACGCTGTTTACAGTGTGCCGCTCGGCAGAGAGGCCCGCACCGCGATCGATCAAACACTACGATCCATGGCGTGCCTAGCGGAGGAAGCCGACAGAGAGGTGAAAAATCATCCCGTTGAACGACTCTACAGTGAAATTCCCAAACCGCTGTACATGGAAGACGTATTCGAGCTAGACGACAAGATCTCGATCAATACGTTCACGTCAGACGCTGACGCATCTAGGACGTTTCGATGCATATCGGCCATCTGCGGGCTTGCGCCGGGCGGCGTGCAAAGGGTGCGCAATGCCGACCCGTCCGAGCGCGCGGCATACCTCAAGGCGATGTCGGACAGGCTCAGCGATCGCCTCAACAGCCTTTGGAGCCAGGAGGTATACAGGTTCGAGCTGGCGGTCGACAGCGGAATGCTCCAATTGTGCGTATCCGACAAGACCACGGGCGCGACCACCCTAGCCTCTGAGCGGAGCGAGGGATTCAAGTGGTGGGTGGCGTTCTTCTTGGAGGTGTCGGCGCTCCTGGCAGGGGGGAGCGGCAGGCGCGTCCTTCTGCTCGACAACCCCGCAACGGGGCTTCATGACGAGGGCAAGGGCGACGTTCTGCGGTTCGTCAGGACGGCCGCCGAGTCTGGGCGCCTTCAGATAGTCTACTCGACGCACGAGCGGGCCCTGATCGATCCCTGGAGGACTGACCGCGTAAGGATCGTCGAGCTGGGCAAAGGTGGAACAAGGATAGCGACTGTCCCGGCAAAGTCCGACGGAGTGCAGCTCGAGCCGATCATGGGGAACATAGGCTCGCCTGCGCGATACTCGCTGTTCGGTGCGCCCCGCATGGTATGCTTCGAGTGGCCGAGCGACACGTACATCGTTTCGGCAGTCAACGAGTACATGCTGCAGGGGGGCGCACGGCCGGCTCTCGACAGGGGCACGTACTCGATCAACTCCATCGGCGGGATAGATGCGGCCCCGCATGCCTGCCGCCTGTACGGCGACCTGGGAATCGAGTTCATACTAGTCGTCGACAGCGGTACCGAGACCGAGCGTATGAAGAAGAGGCTGGGCGACGACCACGATGCTGAAGAGCGCATCGTGGAGCTCCGGCAGGTGCTAGGCAGGGATGCCGACATGGAGGACATGGTGGACCGCGGGCTCTACTACGAGGCGTTCAGGCTGGCGTACAGAGCCATACTGGCAGAAAATCTGCCACCGGTGGACGAGATCGATGGCAACCCTAGCCGAAAACGGGCCAACAACTATGCAGAGTGGTTCAAGAAAAACAGCAAAGGGGAGTTCAAGAAGACGCTCGTTGCCCAGCAGATGTTCTCGGTGGTGATGGAGCGCGGCGGCGGCACAGGGGCGCAGAAATCTGCGGCGCTCGACAAGACGGCGAAGAACTTTGCAGGGCTGTTTGGGATCGTAGCGGGCAGGTGCGGCGCGGATACAGGGCGGTGAAAGGGCACCGGCAGGGCGGGCAAATGCCCTGCCGCGCGGGCGCAGGGCGCAACATGCCCCGAACATCCAGCCCCGCCCCATCCCTAGCGCGCCCAAGGCCGCCACGTGACAACGGCCCACAGACGATCGGAGACGGGCGGTGCGGCTCGCCAGGCCCCCCCCCCCCACCCCAGCGCCCGACACCCACTCCCTCCAGCTCGATCGGCGCGCCCGCCCCCGGAAATGGCCCCGCCGAGGAGTGGCCGAGCCAGCACTCCCGGCGCGCCGCGCCGCGCGCGCATCCGCCGCCGCCAGGGGCGGGGCCGCCGGCAAACCTTAAATCAACACGCCTGCCGCCCCTGCCCGTAGCCATGGCTCGCAGCAGGGCGTTCGAGGCAAAGACGTACATCATGACGTACCTTGCGACGGCGCTCGCGGTCGCCACATTCTCCCACTTCGTGGCCGGCCTGTTCGGGCAGACCATACCTAGCGTCGTCGCCGCGTTCTTCAAGGATGCAAGCGGCGCGTTCATCCTTGCCGTCGTCTTCGTCTTTGCCTTTGCGTGGCTGCTAAAGGCCAGGCCGCACAACCGCCCGTCGAGCTACTCGATCGTCGTCTTCGACGTCTACGGGCGCGAGACGGCCATCGACGGGATGCGCACCGAGTTCGGCACGCACGACGTGGCGTGGAGCTTTATGAGGCAGTACAAGGGATCGTACCCGCTGCACAACTTTGCCCTCGTCGCCGACGCGCCGCGCTCGGCAAAGAGGACGATATTCCGCTACCTGTGACTGGCGCGCGCCACCCGCCGCACTTTGCATCCGCCCGGACAGGGGCGGCCGCGCGCCGCCGTGACTTTTATTCGGGGCGCGGCGCGGCGGCGGCAGTGGACTTTTCGGTTCTGTCGGGGTCGTTCGAGAGGATGGAGTCGACGTCCAAGAGGCTCGAGCTGACCGACATCGTAGTCGGCCTCCTAAAGGCGACGCCGCCGGACATCGTCGCCCGCATCGTGTACATGATGCAGGGCAAGGTGCGCCCCGACTTTGAGGGCGTCGAGCTCGGCGTGGCCGACCGCATGGCTGTGAGGGCGATCTCAAAGTCGGCCGGCATCGCCGCCGCCAGGATAGAGGAGGCCTACAAGCGAGACGGAGACCTCGGCGTGGCCGCCGCCTCGGTGCTCGGGCAAAAGGCGCAGACGACGTTCTTTGCCGAGGACATTACCGTAGAGCGCGTCTACGACACGCTCCTCCGCATAGCCGGCGCCGAGGGGCAGCGCTCGCAGGACATGAAGGCAAAGTACATCTCCAGCCTGCTCAACGACGCATCGCCCCAGGAGGCGTGCTACATACTAAAGCTGCTCCTCGGCACGCTGCGCCTGGGCATAGCCGAGAATACGGTCCTTGACGCGCTCGCCGTCGCATACACGGGCTCCAAGGAGAACAGGGAGGCGCTCGAGCGCGCCTACAACGTCTCGAGCGACCTCGGGGCCGTCGCCGAGGCCGTCGCCCGCGGGGGCCTTGCCGCCGCGGGGGCCTTTGCCGTCGCGGTGTTCAGCCCCGTCCGGCCCATGCTCGCCGACAGGGTGAGGAGCGAGGCCGAGTCGATCGAGCGGCTCGGCCCCGGCGGCTTTGCCGCCGAGCACAAGCTCGACGGCGAGCGCGTGCAGGTGCACGTGGACGGCGGCAGGGTCGTCCTGTTCTCGCGGCGCCTGGAGAGGATCACGGGGTACTATCCTGATATAGTCGAGCGGCTGCCCGGCGCGCTCGACATACCAGACGGGGGCGCCATCATGGAGGGCGAGGCCGTCGCCGTCAACGCCGACACGGGCGAGTTCCTGCCCTTCCAGGAGCTCATGCACCGGCGCCGCAAGTACGGCGTCGACAAGGCCGTCTCCGAGTACCCGATAAGCGTCAACCTGTTCGACGTGCTGTACTGCGGCGGGAAGAGCTGCCTGGACATGCCGTACTCGGAGAGGCGGGCCCTGCTCGAAAAGATCGTCGTCGGCGAGGGATCCGAAGGGAAGGCGCACGAGTTTGCAAGGTGCGTCGTGGCCGAGGCCGTCGAGGACGAGGCCGGCGTCGGCGAGGCGCTCGAGAACAGCATAAACGCCGGCTGCGAGGGGCTCATGCTAAAGGACCTCGCCGCGCCGTACCGCGCCGGCGCGCGCGGCGGCAGCTGGCTCAAGCTCAAGAGGGAGTACCGCAACGAGCTCGGCGACAGCCTCGACCTCGTCGTGATCGGCGCGTTCTTTGGCAAGGGGCGGCGCACGGGCAGGTACGGCGTGCTGCTGCTCGCCACGTACGACGACGAGGCCGACCGCTTTGCGAGCATATGCAAGGTCGGCACGGGGTTCAGCGACGAGGACCTCGACCAGCTCTACCAGCTGCTCTCGGGCAGGGTGCTGCGCAAGAGGGACCGGCGCGCGTACAGCGGGATGGAGGCCGACGTGTGGTTCGCCCCCGAGGTCGTCGTAGAGGTCGTCGCATCCGAGATAACCCTCAGCCCCGTCCACAAGACGGCCGAGGGGACGGTGCGCAAGGAGGCCGGCCTCGCCCTGCGCTTCCCAAAGTTCACCGGCAGGATACGCTCGGAAAAGGCGGCCGAGGACGCCTCGACCGACGCCGAGGTCCTCGCGCTGTACAAGGGGCAGAAAAAGGTCGCGCAGGGATCGGCGGCCTGACAGGAGGTGGGAGGGCCGGGCCGCCGAGGGGCGGGCCGGGGCGGCCCCGGCGCCGCGGCCCGGGCCGCGGCGCACGTGGTTTTTAACAGGGCGCGCCGGCGCCGCGGCATGAAGCCGCTCACAAAGATCATGTACGTCTCGTCGATCCTCCTCACCTCGGGAATCGCCATGTGGCTGTACGGCGCGCTCGTCGACGTCGACAGCATGGAGAACGCCGTCGAGACGATCGCCTACGGCGAGCGGCTCAAGGTGCATGCCGCCATCGACCCGCGCGTCGACCCGTACGGAATCTACGTCGTGCGCGTGGACCGCCTGGTCGAGGGAGCCATCAATGCGCACGTGCTCGATCCCCACGGGGGCAAGGTCGTCGACTTTACGCTCGACACGTACTCTGTGGACAGCAGGTTCAGTCCCGGCACCGCCGGCACCTACACCCTCGTCGTGATCAACAAGGGCGGGCCGGTCGGCGTGACCGGGGCCATCGGCGGGTCGCACGACGAGTTCCGCATACTGGTAAGCGAGATCGGCTTTGTCATGATGCTAGTCGGGCTCGGACTGACCTCTACGTGCTCGGCCATCCTGATCAAGAGGCTCCTGTTCTGACCCGGGCGCCGGGGGGCCGGGGCGAATCGTTATACGGGCGCGGCCGCCGCGGCCGGCCGTGCCCCCCGCCGCCGCCGGCCCCCGCCTCGCAGCCGCGGCGGCGGCCGCCGCCGCTGTCGCCCTTGCCGCGGCGGCGACGGCGGGCCTGCCGGGAGCGGCGGCGGCCGACGAGGCCGGCGGCCCCGCTGGCTTCGAGGTCGACACGGTCGCCGCCGGCCTCGAGGTGCCGTGGTCCATGGACATTGCGCCGGACGGCCGCATCTTCTTCACCGAGCGCGGCGGCAGGGTGTGGATCATCGGCCCCGACGGGTCGATGCCGGGCGAGCCGGCCCTGAGCATCGATGCGGGGTTCGTCGAGGGAGGGCTGCTCGGCATAGCGCTCGACCCGTCCTTTCCCGACGAGCCGCACGTGTACGTCTACCACACGTACAGGGAGCTCTTCTCGGTGCACAACAGGGTCGTCAGGTACACCGAGGACGGCGGCGCGCTGCGCGATCCGTCCGTGCTCATAGACCGGATACCCGGCGGCCCCGTGCACGACGGCGGCAGGATCAGGTTCGGGCCCGACGGCATGCTGTACGTGACGACCGGCGATGCCGGAAACGTGCGGCTCTCTCGGGACCTCGGCTCGACGGCCGGCAAGATACTGCGCATCGCCGCCGACGGCTCCGTCCCCGCCGACAACCCGCACCCCGGGTCGCCCGTGTACTCGTCGGGCCACCGCAACCCGCAGGGAATAGACTGGCACCCCGCGACGGGCGCGCTCGTCGCGTCCGAGCACGGCCCCTCGGGGGAGAGGGGGTTCGGGCAGGACGAGATCAACGTGATCGAGCGCGGCGGCGACTACGGATGGCCCGATGCGGCAGGCGACGAGGCCGCGGAGGGGGCGATCGCGCCGGCGGCCCACAGCGGCAGCGAGACATGGGCCCCGTCGGGCGCCTCGTTCTACACGTCCGGCGCCATACCCGAGTTCGACGGGCGCCTGCTCGTCGCCGCGCTAGCCGGCAAGCGCCTCCTTGCCGTGTCCTTCGAGGAGGGGCCCGGCGGCAGGCTCGCCGTGTCCGGCATCGACGTGCACCTTGCCGGCGAGTACGGAAGGCTGCGCGACGTCGTCGACGGCGGGGACGGCAGCGTGTACGTCCTGACCAGCAACAGGGACGGGCGCGGCAGTGCGGCCGAGCAGGACGATCGCATACTGCGGCTCGTGCCGGCCGCCGCGGTCCCCGCCGATGCCGCCAGTGGCGGCGGTGGGGATGCGGAGGGCGACAGGCAGGACTGGGCGGCCGGAGGAGTGGAGGGTGGCCATGCCGGGCAGGCCGGCGGGGCGGCCGGCGCGCCGCCGGCCCAGTGCGGCCAGGGCCTAGAGCCCGTAGTCAAGCGGTCCGACGGCTCGCAGGCGTGCGTGAGGCCGGCGACGGCGGCCATCCTCGTCGAGCGTGGATGGGCCGAGGGCCCCCGCTGAGCTGGCCCGCCAATCTTTATTTTGGGGCCGTGCGGCGGCGCGCCGATGCACGACGACGAGCCCGACACGGTGCGGCTCGAGACTTGGCCCGAGCGCGTCGCGGCCATGCTAGGCGAGATCGGCGTCGCGGCCGTCCCCAACGAGGTAGGCTCTGGCGAGTACGAGTCGGGCGACTACTACAGCCGCTACTTTGTCCCGACGGCCCGCATGGTCACCAACAGGGGCAGCCTAGAGGTGTCCGGCACCAACATCGACGCCGTCCAGGTCATTCAGAAGGGGTGATGGATGGTGCAGGATCCCAGCCCGATGCCGTGGGGCGCAATGGACAGGTACCAGGCGCACTTTATCGTGCGCGGGCGGGAGGAGGACACCGCATCGGACGCCGATGCGGCCGCCCGCACCGTGGTGTCCACGAGGGGCAGGTTCGGCGCAAAGAGGGTCGCAGGCGTGTCATGGGACGGGGCCGGCAGGCTCGCCGACGCCCTCAACGCGGACGCGGAGCTCAACTCGATGATAGCCGGCCAGCGGCCGGCCGATGCCGCGATATTCGTCGAGCCCATGGACGGCCACGTCAGGATACGCGGCGGGTGGTCGAGCTCTGCGTCGTTTGGCATATCAAGGGAGCAGTTCGAGATATACGACCGGATAGCCGGCCACGTCAGGTCGCTCTAGGCGCCGGGCGCCGCACCCGCATCGGCCGCCCGCTGCCCCTGCCTAGCGCCCCTTCCACCAGTCGAGCGAGAGCAGGTCGACTCGGCGCGCGCGCGGTATGGCCAGGATGAACTGCTTGCGGACCGTCGTTGCAAGGCGGCCGGCCAGCACGACGCCGGTCGCGGTCACGGGATCCGACGAGGCGCACACCTGCACCAGATACGGCGCGTGGTCGATCCCCGGCCCGCGCTCGTACACGGCAAAGTCGCAGCCGAACTTTATGCCCGGCGTGACGACGTACCCGCGGTCCCTAAAGTGGCAGTACACGGCGTACTTGCGGTCAAAGTCGTCGTACTCGGAGCGGCACCTCTCGAGCAGGTCCGCGTCGGGCAGGGGCGCGCGCGAGCCCGGCGCGCGCACGGATATGCGGCCGGCGCGCGAAAGGTACAGCCCCTCCATCAGGTCGAGGACGAGCGGCGCGTCTATCTGCCCCGGCTTTGGCTTTGGTATCCCTATCGGCTTGCCGTAGTAGCCGGGAAAGAAGAGCCGGTCGGCATCGCCGGCGCCCCACACGACGATGCGGCTGTCGACAAGTTGCGCCCTCATCACAGGCTCAGCGCCAGCAGTATGAACGAGTCGGACACCCTCTGGCACTTGTCTGCCATCTCCTCGATTCCCTCGATGACGTCCTTGATCAGCATGAGCTCCTTGGTGTTGGACACCTCGCCGAGCAGCTTCATCGTCGCCTGCCTGTACTTTGTGTCGATCTCGCGCTCGATGGCCTGCGTCTCCTGCGCGAGGTCTATGGCGCTCGCCGAGTTCGAGCTGAGGCTGCGGATGACCTCGTTGAGCTTGTACACCTCGTCGACTACGAGCTCGGCGAGGACGGTGAGGTCCTTGTCGAGCTTTGAGCTGCGCAGCGTCGCCGGCTTTACGTTGGACAGTTTGAACGAGATGCCCGTAATGTACCCTGCGATCTCGTCCATCGTGTACGCCGCGTTGAGCAGGTTCTCGCGGTTTATGATCAGGCCGCCGACGTCGGCGACCTCGCGCGTGATCTTGCGGCGCAGGTTCTCGACGTCGTCCTCGATGCTCGATATCTGCTCGAGGCACGCCTTGATGCCGGCCTTGTCGCGCTTCATCATGAGTTCCGGCAGCGTGGCCATCTCCCTCGATGCGTTGAGTATGCGGTGTATCTCGTCCTGGAGGACGGCAATGGCCTTGCGCTTGGCCTGCACCTCCAGCTCGCCGCTATACAACGCCCCGTGCGCCCGCCGTGCGCTAATTAAACCGTGCACGGGCAGGGGCCGCGGAAGGCGCAAGGGGCCAGAGAGCCGCAGAAGGGCCGTGCGGGGCAGGGCGGGCGGCGGAGGCGGCGCAGGAGCGCCGGCCGGGGCGCCCCCCCCCTCGCCCTCCCGGCGCCAAAGCAATCCCGGCCGCGCAGGGCGGGGCTGGCGAGGACGGCGGCAGGGTGCGCAGGCGCCCGCCTCCCCTCCCCCTCCCGCCTGACGCCCCCCGCCGCGTCGGCGGGGCGCGGCCTCGCCGCCCCGCCTGCCGGCCTGAACGGGCCTAGATCGACGAGATCGTGCGGCTGACGTTCTTGATGTAGTCTGCCTTTTCGTGCATGATGCTGTACTGCTTGGGCCACGTCCGCTTCTTCGTGTTGAACGACTTGCCGCCGGGGTAAAAGTCGGTCGTCAGCCACTGCAGGTTGAGCGTCGCCTCGGCTATGTCGTTGCGCTGCATGGGCGTCAGCGTGGCCCACTTGTCCAAGTACATCTCGTTGCGCTGTATGATGTGCCGCATGTGCACCGCCTGCTGCTTGAAGTACTTTTCAAGCGCGTAGCTTGCCTGCTCGACGACCTTTGGATCGTCCATGTTCTGGACGGTAGACATGCGATCCACCTCGCTGAAGATGATCTCGATCTCCCGGAGGTTCTTGACGGTCTCCTTTTTGTAGAACGCCTCGTACGACGACGTCTGCTTCTTCTGGTAGTATATGACCAGGAACGTCAGGAGGATGGATATGCCCACCGCCACGACGTTGGCTATGAAGCCGCCGAAGAGCACGATGTCGTGTACCGTGACCATGCGCGGCGCGCCCCAGGGGGACAAAAAAAAGGTTTGTCGGGCCGGGGCAGGGTCGGCGGCAGGAGACCAGGCCGCCGCCCGGCGCCGCGGATGGCCGCAAGGGGCCGCGCGGCGGCCGGGGGCCGCCCCAAGCGGCGGCCGCGCAGCGGCCGGATCACGGGCGGCCGGGCGGCCCGGACGGGCGCGGCGCCAGGCCCGCCACCGCAGGCCCGGCGCCAAGCGTTTTTAACCGATCGGTTCGGCGATCTCCCGTGAGCGAGAACAGCACCGTCATGGAGCTGAGCATGGAGCTGTCGCAGAGGCTGATAAACCTAGAGTTCAAGATCGACATGATCCTGCGCAAGCTAGACCAAAAGCCGGACAGGGTCGACCTGGCGCGGACGTGACCGCGCGCCGGCGATCGGGGCAGGTGCGCCGTGCGCGCCGGCCGGCCAGCCAGGCGCGCCCGTACGCCCGCCATGCGCCCCGGCTACTCTAGCCCAAAGTCCTCCTTTATGCGGTCCAGCAGGTCGGACAGCTCGGGTATGTAGTTGGCGTACTCTGCTATGAACTTTCTGACGACGAGCTCGCGCGACTCGTTGCAGATGTGCTTCTTGGTCGGGTCGGCTACCGCAATGTACCCGAACAGGTCCCTCACCTCGTTGTCGAGCGCGATCAGCTCGGTGTAGGTCTTTATGAGCTCGGAGAGGGTGTATACGGCGCGCTTCTTGGCCTCTAGGTGGTCGGCCGGCGCGCGGCGGCGGCTGTCGACATGGTGCGGCTTGTAGTCGCCCAATTCCTCCCCGCCCGACAATGCGGCGCGGCCGCGGCGCGGCGAATATATGTTTGATCTCGGCAGCGTCCGCCTACCGTTGAAGGCCCAGCTGGCTGGCGGCGGCGAGCATGCTGGCGCGCTCCTCGGCCGGAATCGCGGCTATGGCCTTGTCGAGTATGTCGCGCAGTATGACGTTGTCCTTGGCAACGGCCGCCGACAGCGGCATGCCGAACTCTATGGCGCCCGCGTTGTGCAGCCCGTCCACCCCGAGCTCGGCGGCGCGCTCGCTCACCGCCGGCCACCACTCTATTACGGCGTCGATCCTGCCAGAGTCCAGGGACTCTATGGCGCGGTCGATCGTGTCGAGCGAGACGTAGTCGATGCCCGCGTCGTGCTCGTCAAGCCACGCCTCGACGGAGTAGCCGCGGATCGTGCCGACCCTCATCTCGGCAAGGTCGGCCGTCGAGACCTCGCGCTCGCCCCTTGTGATGATGTTCCACTCTAGCGTGGAGTGCGGCGACGTGAACGTGTAGCCGCGCAGGCGATCGCTCGTCGGCACCATGATGAGCGATATGTGGCCCTCGTTCTCGGCCACCAGCGAGAGGACGTCCGTCCAGGTGTCCGCCTTCTTCGGGACAAAGTCCGCCCCCGTGTAGGCCTCTAGCCGCTCCTCGTACATCGCCGTGAGGCCCTCCAGGTCGCCGTCGCCAGAGGCGTACTCGATCGGCGGCCAGTGCGTGTAGGCGATGTAGACCGTGGGGTTGTCCCTGAGCCACGCCGCCTCGGTGTAGGTCAGGCCGCTGCGCGCCCTCTCGTCGAGCTTGAACGCAATGTCGCCGATGATCTCCCTCGTGTGGGACTCGCGCACGTCCTCTGGTATGGAGAGCATCGCCTTTCTTATGATGCCCTCTAGCACGGGGTACGCCCTGTTGTACGCCACCGACAGGGGCATGCTCGCGTCCGACGCCTCGAGGTGGCGCAGATCGTCGATGCCCCACGCGGCGGCAATCTGCTCGGCGACGATCCACGTCTCCATGAGCGCATCTATGCGCCCGGACAGGAGGGCGTCGAACGCGTTGTCGTGCCCGTCGATCGAGACGTACTCTATGTGGGGATGGTGCGTGTCGAGCCAGTCCTCGATCTCGTGTCCCCGGATCGTGCCCACGACGACGTCGCTGCTCCTCTCCAGGGCCCCGATCTCGATCTCCTCCCCGTCCGCGCCGATCCCGAGGGTGCTGTTCACCGTCACCACGTCCCACGTCAGTATCGTGTGCGACTCCAGTATGTTGCTGTGCTTGTGCAGCTCGTCCGTCTCGACGATCGAAAAGGACAGGTGGGCGTCGTTGTCCCTGAAGGCGTTGGAGTACAGGCCGCGGTGGTCCATCCGGACGGGAACCAGCGTGGCCCCGGTGTGCGCCTCAAAGTACTCGGCGTATATCCCTGCCAGGCCACGTATCTTCCCGTCGGCGCCCAGGTACTCGATCGGCGGGCGCTCCTCGTACGCCACGTAGATGACGGGATTCTCGTCCAGCCACGCCCTCTCGTCGTCCGTCAGCCCCAGGCCGGGGGCATCGCCGGCAGACGCGGCAGGTGCGCCCGCTGCGGGCCCGTATGCGGTGGGCACGTCCGCGGCCGGTGCGCCCGCGGCCGGCTCGCCCTCCGAGTTGCCGCTAGGCGGCGCGGACGGATCCGCCCCCCAGCCGCGCTCGATCAGGACGGCCTTGGTCGGGGGCGTGACGCAGGCAAGCGAGCCGGTCGCCGCCCTCTGCAGCGGTTCCAGGCCGGCGCGGCATGCATCCGCGCCGTCGGCGACCAGAGTAGCCGCACCCTGTGCGTACGCGGCCGCGCCCGTGTACATCACGGCAGCCCCGAGTACGGCCAGCGCAGCGGCGCGCCAACTGTGCATGCCGGCCCGTTCAATTTAGGTTTAAAGAGCCTTGCGCGCGCCATCGCGCGCGCCACCCCGGTCTGCCGACAGGCCCCGACCCGTCCCCCATGCCCCGCCCACATCCAGGGCCAGCCCTCGCGCAGCGGCCTCGCGGCCTTGTGCCGCCGCCGTCATCGCAGATGCAGAGCCTCCAGGGCCAGCCCTCGCGCAGCGGCCTCGCGGCACGCCCGCCACAGCCGACAACCGGGTTGGCTCGAATGTCAAGCACGC
Organism: Cenarchaeum sp.; assembly: GCA_965242695.1. Taxonomy (GTDB): domain Archaea; phylum Thermoproteota; class Nitrososphaeria; order Nitrososphaerales; family Nitrosopumilaceae; genus Cenarchaeum. The sequence goes on from CBDESU010000001.1 coordinate 1,680,280, forward strand.
ATGGACGACCTGTGTGCAGATTGGAGCAGGATACGGCATCACAATATGTGATGCCCACAGAGTAGGACCGTGAATTCTTATCGGGTCTTGTAGGATGCGATCACATCTCACATGCTTTTGATGTTTGGTGGGCAAAGATATGCGGCCGCCAGCCAGACATGAGGAGAGACCAACCAGTGCAGGAGATGTCGCGTGACCGTCTAAACGGTAGCCAGATACCATTTGGTGCAGTGTGGACGGAGTTTAAAGAACAGTGTACTAATCTCCAAGGCAGGGCCGTCGGCGCGCCGCAACACCGCCATATGCCCTAGGAGCACAGAACAGTCATGTGCACATGGTCAAGCACTACCCAACATTTGATTTTATGTGCTTGATGTCTATAATTTGCTGAATGTTGCCGACGCTGTATATAGGCTCTCCAAACGCATTATATTTCTCATACTTGAGAACCTTTGTCACTACAGGTCGTACGAGGATTTTATAGCCATCCTTGGTGTGGTATTCTTGCCACACTTCTTCTGTCATAGAAAAATCTACCTCTATGGGACGGTCCACGGATGGGTTAATGCCAGTGCTACTGGGTTCTTTTTTCAGGTGCTCCGGCACAATGGCGCATACGATACTTATGGTGTTGACCGCAATACTCGGATATCCTGTAGCGTCTATCCTATCACTTTCGATCATTTTTGTTGCCGGGATTTTTACCTTCAAAAGTGTGCGATCTGCCAATAAGTAACGCGTGTATTCTTCTTTAACGACTTGAAAGTCGATCTCCCCCATCGGCGATGCAGTGATGCTCATTCTAATCTACCTCGTACCTTATTTTCACCTTTTTGTATCCAGGCACATGAACTTTGTTGACCATCAGACCATCTAAAGTCTTCTTAAACTCTTCGGAGTCGATCTTTTTGTTGGAAGTTTTCTCTATTATTTCCAAGACAACGTCGTCAACAACATTCTTCTCCACTCCGTGCAACTTGGATGCAACGGCACCCAAAGTTGACATCGCACTGAAGAAGACGTCGATTGGGCTCGTACGACATCCCCTCACTCTACCTTTGACGATTCTTCAATCAGGTGAATCGCCATGTTGACAAGCATGTCATACGCATCATCGGTCATGTCGACGCCTTTGTCCTTAAGGAGTATATCCAAGTACGTGCGAACCTTCGATCGCGCCTCACGGATTTGCAGTGCATCCAAGCCCTTCGCCCTCAGCTTGTCGTCAATGTACTCGTCCTTGAGACACTCGCGGTTTATCACTATCTCATGGGACTCAGGGTCGGTCGTATCGATGCCGACCGGCTCTATTGCATAGGTGATAGTTCGCGGAGCCTCCGTGATCGCCACCATGCCGCCGCCGTACTCGATGTACTTACTGCCCGGCCGATCTGCGGTAGACCTTGCCAACACTGTGCCTTCCATGCCCTCCACAAAGAAAGGCCGCCGGTGCGCTTTATAAGTCTATTATCCCCCACTCGGCGGCGAGCCATGGGTTCGTTCGGGCGCCCATGTGCAACTATGCCATAGGCATCAATAGTACGGTATGCGGGTGGTAGTGCGCCCCACAGTTAAATAGCGATCGCATCGCGGCGGCGCGTGCGCGCCTTCAAGGGCAAGACAGTCATGGTGACGGGCGGCGGTACCGGAATCGGGCTGGCGGTGGCAAGGCGGTACGCCTCAGAGGGCGCAAGCGTAATCATACTCGGCCGGCGCAGGGCCCCCCTGGAGGAGGCGGCCGCAACGCTGCGCGGCGAGGCCGAGGCGGCCGGCTGCGGCGGGACGGTGCGCACGTTTGACGGCGTAGACGTCGCCGACGGGGCCGCCGTCTCTGCAATGTTCGACGAGCTCGAGAGGTCGGGGGCGTCCCTGGACATACTCGTCAACAACGCAGGCGTGTCTGGCCCCGTCACGTGCTTTGCAAGCTGCGACCTGTCCGAGTTTGCGAGCGCGGTCGCCATACACCTTACCGGGACGTTCTGGACGTCGAGGGAGGCGCTGCGCATCATGGGCGAGGGGTCGAGGATTGTCACGATATCGACGTTCTTTACCGAGGAGAGGCCGCTCGAGCAGCGCCCGTACAGGTTCCGCTCCCCGTACACCGCGGCGCAGGGCGCCAAGAACCGCCTGGCCGAGGCGCTCGGGTGGGAGCTCTACGGCAAAAGGATCGCGTCGGTGGCGACCAACCCCGGCCCCGTCCACTCGGACCGCATATACAAGACGGTCTACCCAAAGGCCGCCGCCGAGTTCATGCGCGTCCGCGGGTTCGAGTCGCTCGGTCCCGAGGACGTCCGCGCCGCATGCGGCCTCGTGCTCCCGCTGCTCGGCGAGGGCGAGCAGGCCGTCCGCGAGGGGCTCGACGCGGCCGCCGCCAAGCTGCGCGAAGGCGGCGGGGAGGGCCCCGATGCGGCGCTGCTCGGCAGGCTCCTCTCGAAGGTGCAGGAGGTAGCCGAAAAGATCCAGTCCAATACGGCAGGCATGATAGCCGACCGGCAGTTTCTCTCGCAGGACAACGTCGCATCCACGGTCGCGGCCCTCTCTGGCGACGAGCTAGCGCCCATACTCTCCGGCAAGGTCATACCCGGCGACCGCGTCTTCTACCCCGTGCGGGCCCACGTCGGCGGGGCGCCGCCCGGCGTTCCGCAGCCGCCGGACCTGTCCGGCAGGTCGGTCGTCGTCGCAGTCGGGAGTCCCGACGAGCGGACCGCGGCCGAGGCGGCCGCGATCGCCTCGCATGCAAAGGGGCGCGGCGCGGGGACGGTCTGCATCGCCCCTGCCGGCATGCCGGCGTCCGCGCGCGGCCCCCTCTCGGGCCAGCACGTGCACGATGCCGACCTGTCCGATGCGGCTGCCATCGACGGGCTGCTTTCCAGGGCCTCGTCCGCATTCGGCCCCGTGTCGGCCGTCGTCCACGTCACGGGCGGCGTGCCCGGTTCGGGCCCCCTCTCGTCGCTCGGCAGGGAGGAGTGGGATGCGCTGGTGCGGCAGTTTGTCACGACGCCGGCGACCGTAGCCCACAGGGCCCTTGCGCACTTTGTGCCCGGCGGGGGCGACGACCCGCGCAGGTTCCAGGGCGCAGAGGGCCGCGTCGTCATAGTCGGCCCCGCGCTGCCGTCCGGCAGAAAGGTGCCCGGCGCCGAGAGGGCGCGCGTCGAGGTGTTCCGCGGGGCGCTCAGGCCGTTTGCCGCCACCGTCAACCAAGAGCTGTCCGACGTCCTAAAGTCGAGCGCGCGCGTGTTCGTCGCCCTGGGAGGTACAGTCGACGGGGCCGAGCCGAGCGCCGAGAGGATGGGCCGCGCCCTGGACTACCTTGTGTCTCCAGAGGCCGCCTCGTCGGCCCAGGTGGCATTCTGCGTCGACGAGGAGCGGCGCGCGTAAAGGGGCAATGGCTGCCGATCCGCAGGGGCCGCTGCGCGCCGGCGAGACGTTCGACGCAGAGTTTGCCATCACGCGCCAAGAGGCCGACGCGCATGCCAGGCTTGCCAGGATCGACAACGAGGACGTGCTTGCGGGGGCCGCCGGCGGCGGGGCGCCGCCTGCAGTGCCCGGCCGGGCCATCCTGGCTCGGATCGAGGGCGAGATGACGCGGCACCCGCGCATGCGCGGCAGGCGCCCGCTCCTGGCCGGCGCCGACGGCGACCCCGCGTGGGGCGGGCGCAGCGTGAGGTTCGTCAGGCCGCTGCCCGCCGGCGAGCGCCTCCGCGTGCGGTACACCGTGTCGGCTGTCGGGGCCGGCGCCGGCGGCGGCGGGGAGGGGAACAGGATCGCCGTCGACTTTGAGGGGCGCGACGACTCTGGGCGCGCCGTCGTCGTTGCGCGGCGCAACCTGTACGTTCTCGGCGCCGCGGGCCGGCGGCCGGATGCGCGGCAGAGCCCCTAGAACTCGCCCAGGTCGGCGATCGCGTCGTGGAACATCTTTGCAGACACGGCGAGTATGACCGTCGATGCAAGCACCCTCAGCCACTTTTCCCTCATGTGCATCGACAGCCTTGCGCCGAGCAGCCCCCCTACGAACACGCCGGCCATGAGGGGCGCGCCAAAGAACACGTCGGGGTTTCCAAGGACCAGGTGCACGGCGATGCCCGATAGGGCCGTGAACAGCAGCGCAAACTGCGACGTCGGGGCCGCGCGCACCATCCCGATGCCCATGGCGGCGACCATGAGCGGGACGAACACGACCCCGCCGCCGATGCCAAAGAAGCTAGACACCGTCCCGCCAAAAAAGCTCGCGCCGACCACGAGGACGGCCATGAGGCGCGGCGAGGACAGGAGCGACCCTCCCGCCGCCCCTCCGCCGTCCGCGTCGTCCGCGCCGCCCTCCATCCTCGACCTCATCACAATGTACACGGCCGCGGCCACCAGCAGTGCCCCGAACAGGGCCTTGAACATCCACGGCGCGCTGTCCGTCGTGAGGACCGCCCCGAGGATCGTGCCTGGCACGGACAGCGCGCTGATCCTCAGGCCCAGGCGGTAGTCGATCCGCCCCTGCCTAGAGTACGAGATCGTAGAGGCCGCCGCGTTGCTCAGGGCCACGAACAGGCTGTTGCTGGCCGCCGTAACCGGCGGCACGCCGAGTATGGTAAGGGCTGGCACCACGACGATGCCGCCGCCGAGCCCGATCATCGAGCCGAGGACGCCGGCGGCAAGGCCGAGGGCCGCGAACCCGGCCTGCTCTATCATGCGCCGGCCGCGCGCGCCCCCGTATTATTGCTATCAAGGGCATCCTCGGCCGCGGCCATGGCCCTCTCCCACGCGGCCACGGCCTCTAACACGTCCGTCCCCGCATCCTCGCGCGCCGCCGCGGCCGCGGCGGCCGGCGCGGCCTGCTCGGCCGCGGCGGCGGCCAGGTTCTGCGCCCTCGTCACCAGCCGCATCGTCTTCTTCCAGTGCCTCACCTTTTCCATCGACTCTGTGCGCTGCTGCTTGGCGTCCTCCCACATGTCGGCCCGCCCCAGATCCAGATCGCCGCCGGTGTTCCACTTGCACTCGCCGGCCACGTACCTTGCCAGGTCCGCCGCCAGCTCTGCGGCGCTCTCCTTGAACACCTTTGTATTCTCGCCTGCGCTGGCCGCGTTGCTGCCCGCGCCGAGCGCCTGCTCGCGCGCCCTAGCGGCCCAGCTGCGCACCAACGCGGCGTCCCTTGGCTTTCCCGCCCGCTTGTGCGCCGTGGACGCCTTCATCATCTCGGCCGACATCGCATGTCCGCGCTTTGACGACCGCCTGAACGCCCTGCCGGCCCGCCTCATCGACCTGGCGGCCCGCCTCATGGCCTTGACGGCCCGCCCTATCTCATCCGGGTCTACCCTGTCCTGCGCGCCGGCCGCCCGCCCGTACGCCTCGGCCACCCGCTTTATCTCGCTGTCGGCCTTGGCCTTGGCGGTCCACGCCGCCCCGAGCTCTGCGCACGCCGCAACCTCGTGCGCCGACCCCGCCCACGTCCTTGCGGCGGCGACCGCCGCCCATACGGCAGCCGCCGCGTCAGACCTCGCGCCGTCCACGCCACGCACCTCCACATGCGGCCTTTATGCCGTTCGATCGGCCTGCTCGTCCGGCAGGGGCGCCGCATTCTTCTGCGGCCGCAGCTTCAGTCCGCCCGTATGCGGGATCGGGCGCGGCGTCCAAGGCGCACCGCGTACCACGCGCCGGCGGCCGGGGCCGCGACGTACATGCCGGCTACGAGTGCGATCGCCAGCGCTCCGTACGCGACGACGCCGTGCTCGGACCCGGGCTCGGCCAGATCGACGACCTGGAGGGCAAGGAGCATCGGCGCGACAAGGGCGGCCACGGCCTGGCGGAACGCGGGGTGCTCGCGCTCCAGGTCGGCCACCTGCGGCGAGAGCGCATAGTACGCGGCGCCGAACGCGGCCATGAACGCCCTGCCAGACTCTGTCGTCAGGAGCGTAGAGTCGCGGACCTCGCGGAGATGCTGCACCTGCGGGGCGATCTCGGTCCCGTACGCGGCCGTCGCGATCAGGCAGCCGCCCTCGTCGTCGTCGTCGACGGCGGCGGGAGTCGTCCCGGGATCGGCTGCGGTCGGCGCCGTCGGCGGCGGCCGCTCGTCGGCATCCGGCGCATCGGGCCGATCCTCGCCCGGGTCGGCCGGCGGCGGCGGTATGTCGATCTCCCGCGGCTCTGGGCCGGCGGGCGCATCGGGCCTGTCGGCCGGCGGCGGCGCTTCGGAAGGCTGCGTCGGGTCGGCGGGCGCATCGGGCCTGTCGGCCGCGGGTTGCTCGCCAGAGGGCTGCGTCGGGGCGGCCGCATCCGGACCTGCGGCCGGCGGCATTCCGTACGCCCTGAATACGACCTCGCCGGTGCACTGCCCGCCCGTCCGCACCGTCTCGGATGCGATCGACATTGTCCTGCCCTCGACGGCAGTCGCCCTGATCGACAGTATCGGGTCGTCCGGCAGCGGCGCCTCGTAGACGACGCGGCCCTCGGGGTGCGGCCCGTCGGCCACTCGTGCGACGGCCACGCCGTCCGACGACAGGACGTCGACGTCGGCCTGAACCCCTGCGCCGGCCGTTATGCGGATCGTCCCCTCGTTGCAGTCCCACGAGGCCGCGTACAGGATCACCTGGCCCGGGCCGCCCGGCAGCACGCGGGTGCCGCCCCCGCCCCCTCCGCCGCCGCCCCCGCCCCCTCCGCCGCCGCCAAACGGCGAAAAGGGCGTTCCGGCCACGACCTGCGGCGTCGCCACCACTGGCGGGTCGGGCGTATCAGGGACGACGAGCGTGACCGTCATTTTCTGCATCGCCCTGCCCGGCGAGGCTATTGCGATGTCGCTCGAGTGGGAGAGGGACCCTGCCGCGCCCGGCTCTGGAAGGGCCAGGTCGGCGTCGTTGCCGTCTGCGTCGCGGATCGTCCCCCCATTGAGGGACAGCGCATCCGTGCCGGTATAGTCCAGGTCCGCCGCCATGTCACCCTGCTGCACCGCGTACCGGAACAGCACGGTCGCAGAGTCGGCCGAGACGTACGTGGCGTTTCGGTCGACGGCGCCCGTCTCCAGCTCCAGCAGGGGCGCGCCAGCGACGCTGACATTCCCGGTAAACACGACCGCAATGTCGATCGCCGCGCCCGGCCCGTACGTCCCGTTGGCGCTGCGCGACTCGACGCCAGAGACGACGGGCCCCTGGCCGTCGCGCCCGTCGGCCAAGCCGACCGCGAAGAACGCGCTCAGGCGGTACGTGTAGATCGCATAGTCCTTTACGTCAGAGGGGCCGGCGGGTGCAACGTGGCAAAACGGCGCCGAGCTGCCGCGGCCGCCGCGGCCCTCGAGCCACCCGGCCGGATCGTCGGCGCTGCCGCATGCGGGTATCTCCGTGGACGTGTTCATGCTGTCCATGTGGTAGACCCGCGCAGGCGAGGGCTGGCCGACCAGCAGTATGTGCGCGGGGCGGTCCAGGTCGATGTCCGCCCCTGGATCGCCGACCTCGATTACGGCCCCGATCCTGGCCGCATCGCCCGCGGCAGGCCCTGCCACTGCCGCCGCCCGCCGCTGATCGCTAGCCGCCGCGACGCTGATCGTCCCGTCGTACGGCATGCCGGTGGCGTTGTCCGTAAGGGCCGTGTTCGGGCCAAACGTGACAGCTGCCGCGTCCGTGGACACGGTAATGTTCCTGCCCGGAATCATGCCCGCCGGCACCTGGATCGCCGCGCTGTCGTTGCCGCGAACTGTTCCCACGGCGCCGCCCTGAGAGATGACGATGGGCGGCGATCCCGGCCCGACAACCACGGTCGAAGGCGACCCGACGACGATGAATCCGCCTAGCCGGTACGTGTGGATCGCATAATCCATCGTGGCGGCGCCGCTGCCGCCGGACTGGGTGGCGGCGTAGCAGAACGGCATGTCGGCGCCGCTGCCGCCGCGCTCCGCCAGCCACCCGGCCGGATCGTCGGCGCTGCCGCAGGGGAGCACCTCGGTGGCCGCGTTCATGCTGTCCATGTGGAACACCTGGGCCGGCGAGGGCTGGCCCTCCACCACTATGCGCGCCGGAATCGTCAGGGCAAGGTCTGCGCCCGGATCGCCGATGTCGAGCGCGGCGCCGAGCCTGTCGCCAGAGCCGGCCCGGGTGACGGCCACGTACTCTGCCGCGGCCTTGCGGTCGCCGCCCTGGGCCGTGACGTTGATGACGCCCGTGTACGGCAGCCCCGTGCCGGCAAGGTCGACGGCCGCGCCCTGCGCAAACGCAACCGCGGCCAGGTCAGACGAGATCGTCACCTCGCCGTCGCCCGGGAGCAGGCCGCATACCACGCGGACGGCCGTGTCGTTGGCCAGGACGGCCGGCGCATCGCCGACCACTATGCGGCTAGAGTCCGTGAGCGAGCCTGGGCCCCCTGGCGCCGGAAGCTCGAGGCTGGCGGCGTGGCCGGCGGCGCCCCACGCCAGGCCGCGCGTCTGCAGCGCGCCCGTTCCCGCATAGTCCAGGCAGGTGGCGCTGTCGCCCCGCCCGATCTCATAGGTGAACGTCAGCGCATCCGTGCCGTTGCCCATGGCATACTTGGCAGTGCCGCTGCTGCCACCCGCCCCGATCAGCAGGCGCGGCTCCCCGCCCGCAAGCGTGACGGCCTCGCTGAACGCGACGGTGATGTTGATCGTCCTGCCCGCGGCGTACACCCCGTCCTGCCCCGGCGCGGCGACGCTTTTGACGTACGTCGGGGACAGGCGGATCAGCTGGATGCCGTCGTCGTGGTATGCCGACACGATGGCGTACGTTCTGCCTTCCATCCCGAACGTGTCTATTCCGGAGGCGCCCTCCAGCTCGTCAAAGCCGCCCTCGTTGTCCGTCGCCGACCCGGCCGCCTCGAGTGTGCCGTCTGCGTGGATGCGGACAAGCTGGATGCCGCGGTCCTCGCGCGAGGCCACGACGGCGTACGTGCCGCCGCCGGCCTCGAACGCGTCGACGTCGTACGCCCCCCTGAGCTCGTCAAAGCCGCCCGTGTCGTCGGCCGCCGACCCGGCCGCCTCGAGGGTGCCGTTTGCGTGGATGCGGACAAGCTGGATGCCGTGGTCGTCGCGCGAGGCCACGATGGCGTACGTGCCGCCGCCCATCTCGAACGTGTCGACGGCGGTGGCGCCCCTCAGCTCGTCAAAGCCGCTGCTGCCGTCTGTCGCCGAGGCGCCGGGCGAGAGGGCGCCGTTGCCGTCGATGCCGACCAGTCGGATTCCGTCGTCGCTGCGGACGGCCGCGATCGCGTACGCGCTGCCGCCCATGCTGAACGCGTCCACGCCCCAACGGTTTCCCTCCACGTTGCGCGCGCTGCCAAAGGCGGCCGACGAGTTTGCGGCCAGGGTGCCGTCGGGTCGCACTAGGAGCATCTGGATGCCCCTGTCGACTCCGGCCAAACCCACCGCGGCGTAAGTGTTGCCGCCGGCCTCGACCGTGCCGATTCCGGTCGCGCCGTGGAGCGTGCCAAATGATGCCGCGCCGCTTCCGTCGGCCACCGAACCGGTGGGCGAGAGCATGCCGTCGGGGTCGATGCGGATGCCCTGGATGCCGTCGGTCCATGTCGTCACCAGCGCGTGCGCGCTGCCGCCGATGTTTAGCGCGGTAATGCCCCAGGGCCCCTCCAGCATGAATTCCCTAGCATCGTCGGCCGCCGCATCGCCGGACTTCGGGCCGGCCGCCGAGCTCACCGCCTCGAGGGTGCCGTCCCCTCGGATGCGGACGAGCTGGACGCCGCTGTCCCCGTTGGATGCCACGATCGCGTACGCCCCGCCGTCCATCTCAAAGGCCGAGACGCCCTCGGCGCCGGCGATCGTCCCAAAGTCGTCGCTGCCGTCGGTTGCCGAGCTGATCGGGACGAGTGCGGGGCGCTGCGCCGCATCTATCCCGATGCCCGCCGAGGCGCCGAGCGAGCCGCGCGACCCGGGGGCCGGAAGCGGCAGGTCTGCATCGTTGCCGTCCGCGTCGCGGATCGTCCCGCCGTTGAGGGACAGCGCGCCCGTGTCGTTGTAGTCCAGGCTGGCGGCCATGTCGCCGGGCTGCACCGCGTACCAGAATTCGATATTCTCACTCCCGTTTCCGCCCACATAGACGGCGGTCCTGGTAGGCGTCGTGTCCAAGGCCAGCATGGGCGCGCCGGTGACGTTTACGTCCTCGCTGAACTCCACCCCAATCGAGACTATCCTGCCCGTGCCGTACGTGCCGCCGGCGTCGGGCGAAGTGACTCCCAAGACAACCGGCGTCAGCGGCGCGCGGATCACAATGTCGTTCGTTGCGCCGAGCGAGCCGTCCATGCCCGGCTCCGGCAGCGTCCTGTTGGCCTCCCTGCCGCCTATGATGCTTGTAATGTTCCCGCCGTTGAGGGACAGCGCATCCTTGCCGGCGTAGTCTAGGCCGTCAGCCGTGTCGTTTGGATGCACCGTGTACAGGAACGAGATGGTCGAGCTCTCGCTTCCTCCCGTGTAGGTGGCGTTGCGCGGCGGTTCCGTGTTCAGTGTCAGCACGGGCGCGCCGGTGACGTTTACGGCCTCGCTGAACCTGACCGCAATGGAGACGTTCTTGCCCGTGCCGTATATGCCGTCGGCAGAGTCGACTCCCACGACCTGCGGCATCGTGGGCGCAAAGATTGTGATCTCGGCTGCTGCGAGCGAGCGGTTGTGGCCCGGTGCCACCAACGTCGTGTTGGCCGCCACGCCGCCTGCGCTGCCCATGATGCTCCCGCTGCCGAGGATCAGGGCGTTCGTGTCGTTGTAGTCTAGGACGTTGGCCATGTCGCCGGGCTGCACCGTGTACAGGAACGAGATGTCGGCGCTCCCGCTCCCTCCCGCGTACGTGGCGTTGCGCGGCGGCTGGGTCGAGAGAGCCAGCATAGGCATGCCGGTGACGTCTACGGGCTCGGTGAACTCTACCACGATGGTGATGTTCTTGCCCGTGCCGTACGTGCCGCCGGCATCGTTGTCGGATGCGACGCGCCAGACCCCCAGCGGCGTATCAACCTCGATGTCCGACGAGTTGGAGAGTGAGCCGCGCTCGCCCGGCGCCGGCAGCTCGATGTCGGCGATGTGGTTCCCGGCGCCCACTATAGCCCCGCGCGTCTGCAGCGCGCCCGCGCCGGCATATTTCAGGCCGTCGGTAGCATCGCCGCGCCCCACCGTGTAGCGGAACGTCAGCTCATCCGTGCCACTGCCCGCGATGTACTTTGCAATGCCGGTGCCGTCGCTACCGCTGCCAGTCTCGAGCACCAGACGCGGGTCACCCACAGTGGTGACGTTTTCGCTGAACGCGACGGTGATGTTGATCATCTCTCCTGCCTCATACGTGCCATCCTGCGCCGACGTGGTGACGTTGACGACGTATGCGGGGGACAGCCGGATCAGCTGGACGCCGTGGTCCCACCACGATGCCACAATGGCGTACATGTTGCCTCCCATCTCGAACGTGTCGACTCCAGTGGAGCCAGAAAGCGTAGACCAGGTCGGCCCGGCAGGGCGGGAAGTCGCGAACGCATCGCGGTTCGAAACCCATCCGTCGCGCGCCCGCCCCGCGTCCGAGAGCGTCCCGTCGCCTATGTTGATGCGAACCAGCTGGACTCCCTGGCCGGAGCGCGCCGCCACAATGGCGTACGTAGTGCCGTCCATCACGAACGTGTCAATGTCGCGCGTCTGATGGAGGCTGTCAAAGCCGTGGTCGCCGTTGCCGAGTTGGGTGTTGGTGATTCTCTTCGCAGAGGCCACTGGCGAGAGGGTGCCGGTGGTTGTATTGATGTGTATCAAGTTAATGGCATTGTCAGAGTCCGCGCCAACGATGGCGTATGCGTTGCCGTCGCTCGCCTTAAACGCGTCGACGCCATAGGCATTGGCCAGCAACGGGTAATTTTCGGTGTTGTCGGTCGCATTGTCCAAGCCCAAGAGGGTGCCGTTGGGATACACTCGCATCAGCTGGACTCCGCCCTCGCCTTGGCCCTGGTTCGACGTCGCCACGGCGTACGTCGTGCCGGCCGTATCCAGCACGTCGACTTGGGCGGGACCGTCAAGGTTGCCAAAGCCTTGGTTGTGTCTAGCAGTTCCGTTGGGAAGCAGGGTGCCGTCAGGGAGGATGCGGATGCCCTGCACGGTGTCGGGGCCAAACGCTGTAGCGAGTGCCTGCGCATTGTTGCCAAGCATGAACGTTGTGATGAACCCAGTCGACTGTAGACGAAAGTCTCTCGAAGGATCACTGTCTGGGCCGGTCACCGAGCGGACCGCCTCGAGGGTGCCGTTCCCGTGGATGCGGATCAGTTGGACGCCGCTGTCCCCGCGAGAGGCTACAACGGCGTACGCGCCATTGTTCATTGTGAATGTGGAAACGCCTTGCGATTCCCTGAGTACGTCAAAGCTGTCACTGCCGTCGGTCGCCGAGTTGGCCGCCTCGAGGGTGCCGTTCCCGTGGATGCGAATCAGCTGGACGCCGTTGTCCCTGCTCGATGCCACAATTGCATACATGCTGTTGTTCATCGAGAATACGGAGACGTCATGCGAATTCGAGAGTACGTCAAACCCCCTAGTGCCGTTCTTCGCAGAGTCGACAGGTATGAGCACGGGATGCCGCTCCGCATAGATGTCCGTCCTCCCCTCCGCCGGAACCTTTAATGGCCGCCCCTGCTCCCAGTATGCCAGCGAGTTCTCCTCGCCCGGCTCGGCCAGCGTCGTGTTGGCCTTTACCCCGCTCGCGCTGCCCGTGATGCTGCCGCCGTTGACATGCAACGCGTCCTTGCTTGCATAGTCCAGGCCGTCGGCCATGTCGCCAGGCTGCACCGCGTACCAGAATACGGCAACCGTGCCATCATCGCTCATGCCCACGTACGTGGCATTCCTAGGAGGATCGGTGGCCAGCTCTAGCATCGGCGTGCCGACGACCGTTATCGCCTCGCTGAACACCACATTGACGGCCAGTATCTTGCCCGTTCCGTGCGTGATGCGGTGCTCGTCAAGGGGCCCAAAGTTTGGCGAGAATACACGCACGACCGACGGCTCGGCTACCTGCGCATACGCGCTGCCGGCCAGAGCGGGCGCTGCCGCAACCAAGACTGCCGCTAGCGCAAGCAGTGCGACGGCCGGGGCCGACGGTCCCGAGCCTGCGCGGCGACCATCAACGGCCGCACCCCCCCCCCCCATCAGGGTTCGACGTGCATTGCTCTGCATTGCGCTACTTGGCACGGGCGGGCCGGCATTATGGTGCCATATATACAATTCTGCCGAGGGTTGGAGGGCGCGGGGCGGCGACCGAGTCGATGTTTCGGCAAAAAAATGGGCCGCGGTGCGGCATCTGGCGAGTGCGGACAGATGCGATCGCTAGGTAATCGTCGGAGTGGGGGCGGGCGCGGAGGCAGCATCGAGCGGCATGAGCCCCGCCCGTCAAGCAGGTGGCCGCTGAGGCGGCCTTGGCGCCGTCTGCCGGCCAATCAAGCCGCCGCAGGACGGGCGGCGCCTAGGCGCATGCCCGGCGCGCTACCGGCCAAGGCCACGAAGTCCGAGGCGGTTGCGGCCGGTTGCCGGCGGGGGGCAACGTTGCGGCGGGGCGCGCAGGGCCGCGGGCGCAGGCGCGGCGCATATCCAGGTCGCACACTGCCGCCGGCGGGGCCGCGGCGGCCCGCAGCCCTTCCCGGTGCGCGGCAGGCCGATCGGCCGGCCGGCAGGCCGCCGCACGTCCGCAGCACGTTCGCTACCTGCCCCTCGCATCCATCCGGTTGGCCGCCGCCATGGCCCTCCTCCAAGCGGCGGCGGCCTCTTGCGCGCCAGGCCCCGCCGGTTCGCGCGCCGCGGCCGCCGCGGCCGCCGCCGCAGACTTCTCGGCCAGGGCGGCCGTCAAATTCGCCGCCCTCGCCGAAGTCCGCGCAGACTTCCTGGCGATCCTCGCATTCGCTGCCGACTCTGTGCGCTCCTCCTTTGCATCCTCCCACATGTCGGACTGCGTCAGATCCAGCGGCCCCCGATCGCCGTCCTGCCTGCATTCGATCTCGGACCACATGGACACGGTCTCCGCCAGCGTGTCGCGCCTCTGGCCTAGCGCCCTCGCATCGTTGCCCGATCTCACCGCCCACCGGTCCGTGGCCTGCGCCTGCTCGCGCGACTTTTCCATCCACGTGCGCATCATCCTGGCGTTTTTCTGATCTCCGGCCCGCTCGTAGGCCAGGGCCGCCCGCCTCATCTCGGCCGACGCCGCCCTGGCATGCCTGGACGACCGTTCAAACGCCTCCGCGGCGCGCCCCATCGCATCCGCGGCCAGCTTCGCCGCCTCCGCGGCGCGCTCCATCGAACCCACGTCCACCCGGTCGTGCGCGCGGGTCACCCGCCGGCTCTCCTCCGCGGCCCGCTTTATCGCACTTTCGGCCTTGCCACTGGCCACCCATGCCCTCTCGGCCCTCTTGAACGCCGCATACGCGCGCATCGACGCCGCCCACGTCCTTGCGTGGGCCGCCGCCACCCACAACGTGGTCGCCGCGTCCGGCTTCGCGCCGTCCACTCCCCGCCGCCCCCGCAGGCCGCCTTTATGCCGTTCGATCGGCCGCCGGCCCGCCAGAGGTGCCGCCGCACGCCTCCCCCCCCCCTCCTCCCCGTCCGCGCCCCGCAGCCCTGCGGCCGCCGCGTGCCTCCTGCCCTGCACCATGGAGTCCTTTTCGCAGGCGGGCGGGCGAAATGCGCGATCAATCGCAAGCGCCAGGCGCATGGGACGGGCGTCCGGGCGGCACTTCCGGCCGCGCCCACGGCCGCATGCATGGGCATCGCCGCCGATCCCCGCGGGCGGCGGCAAAATGCTGGCGGTATTGCACGGCAAGTATCAGAGAGAGGTCGCCGCGCATGCTGTAGTCCTTTGCCCGCTGCAGCCGTGTGCGGGAAAGCGCCCAAGAGGCGGCAGGCGCCGCTCCCTGTGCGCAGTCACTTGGATGTCGCAATGCGGCGGCTGCGGCCGGCGCCGCAGTACTCTTCCATGCACGCATCGAGCGGCATGTGCCGTGCCAAGAGCGACGCGGACACGGCATCCAGCATCGCAAAGCGGGCTGCGCGCGCATATGGCCCATCGCCGGCCGGCCACGCCTAGCAGAGCGGGTGTCAGAGCAGCGTGCGCTCCCCGTCATGCGGCCTGTCGAGGCCGCGGCCCTGTTCTGGCACTGCCCTGCGGCCGCCGCGGCCCTTCCCGGTGCGAGGCAAGCCGGCCGCCCGCCGCACGTCCGCAGGACGTCCGCTACCTGCCCCTCGCATCCACCCTGTTGGCCGACGCCATGGCCCTTCTCCAAGCATCCGCGGCCTCTTGAACGTCGGGCCCGGCGGGCTCGCGCGCCGCGGCGGCGGCCGCCGCTGCCGACTTCTCGGCCAGGGCTGCGGTCAGATTCACCGCCCTTGCCGCAACCTCCACCGCATCCTTGGAGCGCCTTGCCTTTTCGGCCGACCATGCGCTCGCCTCCTTGACATTCTCCCACGAGTCGGCCTGCGCCAGGTCCATCGATCGCCGATCGCCGTCCCACTTGCATCCGATCGCAGACCACTTGGCCGCGCTTGCCGCCAGCGTGTCGTGTCCCCGCTTCATCATCTTCGCTTCGTCGCTAGCTCTCTCCACCCACTCGTCTGCAAGGAGCGCATGCTCGCGCGACTTTGCCGCCCAGGTGCGCATCACCCCGGCGTTTTTCTGATCGCCGGCCCTCTCGTATGCCAGGGCCGCCCGCCTCATCTCGGCTGCCGCTGCCCTGGCAAGCCTGGACGACCGCCTGAACGCGTCCGCGGCCCGCCCCGCCGATGCCATGCCCCGCTTCATTGCCTCCGCGGCCCGCGCCATCGAGTCCGTGTCCATCCTGTCCGGATCGCGTATTATCCGTCCGCGTTCCTCCGTAGACCGCTTCATTGCACTGGCAGCCTTGGCATAGGCCGCCCACGCCTTCTGGAACCGCTTGTGCGCCGCATGCGTGTGCATCGACCCCGCCCACGCCCTCGCATTGGCTGCCGCCGCCCACAGCGTGGCCGCCGCATCCGGCCGTTCGCCGCCCATGCCCCGCCGCCCCGCAGGCCGCCTTTATGCCGTTCGATCGGCCCGCGGCGCCCGCCGGCGCCGCGGTCTTCTGCGGCCGCGGCATCAGTCCGCCCGTATGCTGGATCGGGCGCGGCTGCCAAGGCGCACTGCATGCCACGCGCCGGCGGCCGGCGCTACAGCGTACGTGCCTGCAACAAGGGCGATCGCCATCGCGCCGAACGCGGCAACGCCGGGCTCGGACTCCGCCTCGGCCAGATCGACTACCTGGAGGGCAAGGAGCATCGGGCGACGAGGGCGGGCAGTCCTTCCCCCATACCGGACTATGACCTGTTTAGGATGCTTTGGCAGTTCGAGCCAAGGTGCCGCGCGGGGCTTGAATAGCCGGCCGCTGGGCTGCATTTTGAGAGCCGGCGTGCGGGTATGGCAGGCGCGCCGCCGCCCCGCCGCCGCCCGTCACCGCCGCCCCGGCCCCATGACATCGGACAGCAGGGCAAAGTCCGAGCTGGACAGGCCGGCCAAGTCCGCATGCGATGCGATTGCGGACACGGCGATGCGGCGCCACTCGGGCATCCCAGCCTACAGGCGCCGCGCGGCCCTCCGCCAGTAGTGCGCCGGCTCGCCCCTCCCAGGCGGTGTGCCACGTATTCGGCGAACAATGCGCAGCGGGCGGAGCCGCGCCGCGCGCGATCACTTGGCGGCCGAGCTGCCGCCGGTTGCACAGTACTCTTCCATGCATGCGTCAAGCAGCAGGTGCTGGGCCGAGAGCGACGCGGACGCGGCATCCAGCATCGCAGAACGGGCCGCGCGCGCATCCGGCCCCTCGCCTGCCGCACCGTCGAGCCCCTCGATGATCCCCCTCCACGACGCCGCATGCCTCACGTCGGCCTCCGTATGCAGGACAAAGTACTCTATAGCGTCGTCGGCGTCGATGCCGTAAAACTCGGCGAGCCCCTCCATCTTTGTGCGGCTTATCTTTGGCAGCTCCTTTTCAAAGGCGTACATTGCGCACGCTCCGGCCGCGTACCCCGACGACGCGAGCGAGACCATCGCATCGACCGCCCGCGCGGTCTTTTCCAGCCCGCGGTGCGACTCTAGCTCCTCCCGGCCGACGCCGAGCGATGCGGCAAAGCCGGCCCACGGCCGTATGTGGTCGCGCTCCTCGGCCATGTTGGCCTCCAGCTCGGGCCTCTCCCCGGCCGGCGCGGCGGCGACGATCGGCGCCATCATCCTCGGGACGGCCTTTACGAGCTGGTAGTACTCCTTCGAGTAGCCCGCAAGCGACGGCATAGACAGCTCGCCCGCGGACCACGCCTCGTAGAACGGGTGCCTGAGCAGCGTGCGCTCCTCTATCATGCGGTCTATCGCGCCCGCTACCGTGCCCATCGGCGGGCGCGGCGCCGGGCAGGTAATTAATCGTTGCCGGCGGCGCGCCGGCGCGGTGCAGGGCCGCGGCTCCTAGGCGTCCCCCGCGCGGGGCGCCCGCGAGGGCCGGCAGGCGCGGGGCGCCCGCGGCGGCCCAGGGGCGCCCGCGGCAGCCCGCATGCATTGCTTTAATTGCGAGCGCCGCGCGGCCCTGCCGTGCTCCTGTGGTGTAGTCCGGTCCAGCATACTGCCCTTTCAAGGCAGTGATCCCGGGTTCAAAGTCTAGCGATGAAAGTCCCGGCGGGAGCACCACAGTTTAATTATCCGCCCGGCCGCCCCCGCCCCGGCAGGCAGCACACCTTGGTTGCGGATGAGAAGAGGGCCGTCCCGCTCATGGGCGCGTACGAAGAGTACGTGCGG
This sequence comes from Cenarchaeum sp., assembly GCA_965242695.1. GTDB lineage: Archaea > Thermoproteota > Nitrososphaeria > Nitrososphaerales > Nitrosopumilaceae > Cenarchaeum. The sequence continues at coordinate 1,698,006 of CBDESU010000001.1, forward strand.
CGCATCGACGGCGCCCTAGAGTCCGAGCTGTCCCTGTACGCGCAGTCCGAGTTCATCGCCCCCCTGAGGTACGCCCTCGGCGGCGGCAAGCGCATCCGGCCCATAATCCTCGTCCTTGCCGCCGAGAGCGTCGGGCGCGCCGACGGCAACGCCTACACCGCATCGTGCGCCGTCGAGCTGCTCCACACCGAGTCGGTCATACACGACGACATCATCGACAACGAGACGGACCGGAGGGGAGGCGACCCGTTCCACATAAAGTACGGGTACAACGCGAGCATACTCACCGGCGACTTTGTCCTCGGCCTCATACTGAGCATATCGTCAAAGCTCAACCGCCCGCGCATCACAAAGGACCTGGCCACGACGGCCATGCTCATGAGCGAGGGCGAGCTCATCGAGGAGCGCCTCGAGTCGAGCGGCGACGTCACGTTCGACGACTACCTAAAGGTCATCGAGTACAAGACTGCCACCGCGTTCGAGGTGGCCGCCAGGATAGGCGCCGTCATCGGCGGCGGCACGGACGAGCAGGTGGAGTCGCTCACAAAGTTCGGCCGCAACATCGGCATCGCGTACCAGATCAGGGACGACCTGACCGACTGGAAGAACGAGGACAAGCTCTTCAACCTGCTCATCAAGAAGAGCAACGATCCGCGCGACGTGTTCGACCGGATGGAGGACATGCTAAAGTCGTACTCGGGCAGGGCGCGTGCCGGGCTGAGGGGCGTGCCCGAGGGGCCCGCCAGGGACAACCTCGAGGCGCTCGTCGAGTTTACGATGTACAGCAAGCCGTGACGGAGCGGCTACGGCGATCCGGCCGCGATGGGCACAAACACGGGCGCGGCGCTCTCGGCGAGCTGTATGAGCGGCTCGGGGTACACGCCGAACCCGACCATGAACAGGATCGAGAATATCATTACGGCGACGACCGGCCGCGGCTCCGACCTTACCCTCTTTTGGTCCTCGCCCTCAAAGTACATCTTGCGGATTATCCAGCCATAGTACGCCAGCGACAGGGCGCTGTTGAGGACGCCGGCTACCGCAAGCCACGGGGCCCAGCCGGCCGCGGCCGACGAGACCTGCCCGGCGTCGAGCGCGCCGCCAAACAGCATCAGCTTGCTCCAGAACCCGTTGAGCGGCGGCACGCCGGCGAGTGCGAGCATCGAGATCACCAGGCCGAGCGACGTGATCGGCATGCGCCGCCCCAGGCCGCGCAGCTTGTCCAGGTGCGTGACGGCCAGGGCCGCCGCAATGCCGGCGAGCGCGATGAACGCGGCGCCCTTCATGACGGCGTGGTTGAGCACGTGCAGCATGGCACCCGCCATCCCGACGCCCGAGTAGGGCGCTATAGACAGGCCGATGAGGATGTAGCCGGCGTGCCCGATGCTAGAGTACGCCAGCATGCGGGCGAGGTTCTTTTGCATGATGGCAGCCACGTTGCCGACCGTCATCGTCATGACGGCGATGATGCCCAGCGCCAGCGTCCAGTCGAGCTGGAGCGCGGCCGCGCCGATCAGGACGACGCGCAGCGCGGCGGCAAAGCCGGCCTTCTTCGTGCCGGCGGCGAGCAGCGCCGCCACCGGCGGGGGCGAGCCCTCGTACGCGTCGGGCAGCCACATGTGGAACGGGACCAGGCCCATCTTGAAGCCGAACCCCGCGATGAACAGGCCGGCGGCGAGCAGTCCGAGGGGCAAAAACTCGGCGTCGAGCGCCGCAAAGCCGGCGAGGACCTCGGCGATGTTCGTAGAGCCGGTCAGCCCGTACGCTATCGAGATGCCGTATATGATGAGCGCCGATGCGAGGGCCCCGAACAGAAAGTACTTTATGGCAGCCTCGTTCGAGCTCGGGTTGCGCTTGTGGAAGGCGGCGAGCACGTACGTCGGTATGCTCATCAGCTCCCAGGCGACGAACAGCATGACAAGGTCCGTCGAGTACGCGACGAGGACCATCCCTATCGCGGATAGCAGTATGAGGGAATAGTAGACGGCGTGGTGCCGCATGCGGCGCATGTAGGTTATCGAGCCGGCCGTCGTCATTATGGCGACGATGAGCATCGCGATCGCAAAGAAGCCGCCGAACATGTCGTCCGACACGACGTCCTCGGAGAGCAGTACAGACGGCATGACCTGCTCGGTGGCCACCTGGTACACGGCGTACCCGATGGCCGCCACGAGCGCCCCGAACGCGATCGCCGCGTAGAACGAGTTGGACCCGCGCTCCTTGCGCGCGATGCTGATCAGCGGCAGTACGACGCCGACTGTCCCGAGTATGGCCACGATGACCATCGGCGTAGAGGTCGCCTCGATCATGGCCGGCCGCCCCCTGTCCGCTCCGCCGGAGCCGCGGCCGATGCCGGTGCCGCCGGTGCCTTCGTCGCCATGCCCACGATCGTATCCATTTCAGCCACCACACATACACCTACATCAAAAGTATCAGCACCACGAACAGCAGCCCCGCCCCGAACACGAACAGGTACGACTGCGAGACGCCCGTCTGCGTGCCCTGCACGACCCGGGCCCCCCACCCGGCGGCGCGCTCAAAGCCCACGTTCATGCCGCGGTCGATCGCGGTCTTTTCAAAGTAGCGGAAGACGCCGCGGGCGACCCACAGCGGGGCGACGACGAATGCCCAGTATACCATCGCGTTGAGGTACCACCTGTTGAGGAGCAGCTTGTGGATTCCGTAGAAGACGGGGTTTGACGCGACGAACCGCGCGGGGTCGACCCAGCGGCCGATGTAGAACACGTACCCGAGCCCAATGCCGACCGAGAACGCGACGAGCGACGCCCCGAGCGCGACGGGGTTTATCCCGGCGAGCATGCCGCCGAGGGCGCCCGCGGCATAGTCCTCGTGGGGCGTGTGTATGCCGAACGAGTCCTCTAGGTACACCTCGAACAGGTGGTGCATGCCGCCCTCGACGGACAGTCCGATCAGGCCGAGCCCGATGGTGAACGCGGCGAGTATGCCGTACGGCGCCCACATGGACAGGGGCGCCTCGTGGACCTGGCGGCCGGACGCCTCCATCCTGCGCACGTGCTCGCTCTTTGGCCCAAAGAAGACCATGCCGATCATGCGCGTCGTGTAGAACGCGGTAATGACCGCCGCCAGGACGGCCATCGAGAATATGGGCAGGGCCCAGGCGTTCGACGACTCGTAGACGGCGGCAAATATGGCGTCCTTGCTCCAGAACCCCGTCGTGATGAACGGCGCGCCCATCAGGGCCAGGCCGGCGGCCCACATGAACGCGTGCGTCTTGCGCATGTGCCTGCGCAGCCCGCCCATGTCCGTCATGAACCGCGAGCCGACCACGTGTAGCAGCGAGCCGGCGGCCATGAACAGCGACGCCTTGAACATGGCGTGCGAGACGAGGTGGAAGAAGCCGGCCGTGTACCCGTCGACGAACCTCTCGGACAGGCCGGCCACGCCGAGGGCCATCATCATGTAGCCGATCTGCGAGCCCGTAGAGTAGGCGAGGACCTTTTTGATCTCGGGGTTGGCCATGCCCTGCGTGGCGAGCAGGAGTGCCGTGACGGCGCCGACCCACGCGATGACCTCGAAGAACTGGACCGCGAGTATGCCGGCGGCCGAGAGGGCAAAGAACAGCGGGCCGAGGCGGGCGACAAGGAACACGCCTGCCTTTACCATGGTCGCCGCGTGTATGAGGGCAGAGACGGCCGTCGGGCCGGTCATCGCCTCTAGCAGCCACTCGTTGAGCGGGAACTGCGCCGACTTGCCGATCGCGCCGCCGAACAGCAGGACGGCGGCGGGCACGAGCAGGCCGGCCGCGGACATCTCGACGGCCCACGCCGTCTCGGTCGCAAGCTCGCGGAAGCCGAACGTGCCGGCGTACGCGAATATGAGCAGCATGCCGGCGATCATCATGACGTCGCCGACCTTTGTCATGATGAACGCCTTCATGCCCGCGTGCGTCGGCGAGTAGTAGTCTAGCAGGCCGAGGACGCTGCGCCCCTCGCGGCCGACGTGGTCCTTTTTCTTGTCGCGGTACCAGAAGCTGATGAGCGCGTACGAGGCGAGCCCGACCCCCTCCCAGCCGAAGAAGACCTGGAGCAGGTTGTCGGACAGGACGATCAGCTGCATCGAGCCGATGAAGAACGACATCCAGAACCAGAACCGCACCAGGCTGCGGTCGCCCTTCATGTAGCCGGTGCTGTATATCAGGATGAGCAGCGATATCCACGCGACCACGTTGGCCATGATGACGGCGAGCGGGTCGGCCAGGACGCCGGCCTTTAGGCCGATCGCGTCGATCCACCCGATCTGGTCGTGGACCTCGCGCGCCTCTAGCGCGCCGCCGAGCAGCGAGGCGGCCGAGACGGCGCTTGCCAGGGCCAGCGCGATCGCGACGTAGCCGGTGGCCCTGACAGACGCCTTGCCGACGGCAGGTATTATCAGGGCGGCGACGAACGGCAGTATCCACACGAGCCAGGCGCCCTGCGCGCCTAGGTCGAACGGGAGGGCAAACGCCGCCTCTGCCGCCATCTACGGCGCACCTCCCATTGCGGCCGCCGCGGCCGGCTGCGCGGCCCCGACGACCCCCTCCATGTACGGGACTATCCCCTGGAGGAATATGTCGGGGTATATTCCAAGGACGACGGTGAAGCCTGCCAGGACCATCATCGGGGCCGTCATGTACCAGTTCGCCTCCTTGACGTGCGCTATCTTTTCGGGGATCTTGCCAAAGAAGACGCGCTTTAGCATCCACAGCATGTACGACATGGTGAGGGCCGTGGCGACCAGGCCGAGCCCGAACGTGGCGAACCGCAGCGTAGAGCCCTCGGCGATGGCGGTCTCGATCGCGCCGTAAAAGACGATCCACTCGCCCATGAACCCGCTCGTCGGGGGCACGCCCATGATGGTCAGGGCCCCGATGACGGCGCACACGGCCGTTATCGGCATGCGGCCGGCCAGCCCGCCGAGCTTTGAGATGCTGCGCGTGCCGACCTGCACGATGATGACGCCGGCCGTCATGAAGAGCAGCCCCTTGCCGAGCGCGTGCGTAATGTACATCATCTCGGCGCCGGCCAGCCCTAGCGCAGAGTACGTGCCGATGCCGAACAGCAGGTACCCCATCTGGCTCACGCTAGAGTATGCGAGCATCCGCTTGAGGTCGTCCTGCATGAGGGCCATGGCGCCGCCGTATATCATCGTGACAAGCCCCCACACATGGAACCATATCGCAAGCTCGGCGTACTGCATGGGCAGGAACTCTACGATGAGGCGGAATATGCCGTACGCGCCGATCCCGATCATGACGGGCGAGAGGAGCGCGCTGATCGGCGTCGGCGCCGCGCCGTGCACCCAGGGCAGCCATATGTGGAACATGAACGCGGCCAGCTTTACGCCTAGGCCGATGGCAATGGCCACGGCGGCGAGCATGACGACGTCGGCCGGGATCGCCGCCTCGTCGATGTCGGCAAAGTCGTAGCTGCCCACGCTCAGCCCGATCGTGAGGAAGCCGAGCAGAAGGACGACGGCGCCGACGTGCGTCCAGAACAGGAACATGAGCGCGATGCGCCGGCGCGGCCCGTCGCCCCAGAACGCGACCAGGAAGAAGCCGGGTATGAGCATGACCTCGAAGAAGATGTAGAACTCGATGAGGTTCGTGGCCAAGATGGTGCCGAGCATGCCCATGGCGAACACGAGGAACAGCGCATAGTAGACGCCGGACTGGTGGTTTACGTACCTCTCGAGATCGGCCTTGTCGTGCGGCGGCGCGGCCGCACCGGCGTAGCCGCCGCCCTGCGCACCGAGGCTCTGGCCGGAGCGCGGCGATGCGCCGGCCGCCGCCTCGGCCTGCAGGGCCCCGCCGCCGTGCCTTGCATGGTACATTTCGTGGAACTTGTGGATCATGTACGGCTTTGAGTACAGGGCCAGGATGGCGCTGAGCACGTAGATCATGATGGCAAACGGCGATGCCAGGCCGTCCATGAGCAGGCCGAACTCGCCGAACATCGTGGTCCACGGGTAGTGCTCCTCGTACGTGCCGCCCTCTAGCGCGACCATTACGACGAGGACCGAGCAGTACAGCAGTATGCCAAACGTCAGCCACGTCGCCGCAGTCGGGCCGGCCCGCCGCCCCACAAGGTACGCAACGGGCGAGAGCAGGAGCGGTATGAAGACGGCCTGCAGAAGAGAGTACTCCATCGCCATGCCTATCCCCTCAGGCTCCTAAACTCGGCAACGTCGACGTTGCGGTACATGCGGTAGGCCACTATGATCAGCGACAGGCCGACGGCGACCTCGGCCGCCGCGATGCCGATCGAGAACAGTGCCAGCGTCTGCCCCCCGCTGTCGGGCAAAAACCTGGCGAACGCGACAAGGTTGAGGTTTGCCGCGTTGATTACGATCTCGACGGCAAAGAGCATGCGGATGAAGTTGCGCTTTACGGACAGGCCGTATATGCCGATGGCCAGGAGTGCAACGGATACGAGTGCAAAGTCCACCAGCTCTCCGGCCATGCGAGTCACACCCCTCCGCCCGTGCCGCCGCTGCCGCCGGACGCGCCAGGCTTGTCGTCAGAGGGCGGCGAAGACTCTTGATCGGCCGCACCGTCCCCGCCGGCATCGGCATCGGCGTCTGGCGCGGCAGCCGGCTTGTCGGCAGGCTTGGGCGCAGCATCGTCGGGCGCGGCAGCCGGCTTGTCGGCAGGCTTGGGCGCAGCATCGTCGGGCGCGGCCGCCGGCTTGTCGGCAGGCTTGGGCGCAGCATCGTCGGGCGCGGCCGCCGGCTTGTCGGCAGGCTTGGGCGCAGCATCGTCGGGCGCGGCCGCCGGCTTGTCGGCAGGCTTGGGCGCAGCATCGTCGGGCGCGGCAGGCTTCGCAGGCGGGGGCGCCTCCGCCGCCTCCGGCGCGGCGCCCGCGGCCGCCGCAGGAGCCACGGCCAAGGCCGCCCCGTCCCCGCCGCCGCCGCCCTCGCCGTCGTCATCCTCGTACTCGTCCTCGCGGCGGGCAAGCACAAGGGCCCCCGTCACCGACGAGGCGAGTATCAGGCCCATCAGTACGAGCGCCGGCCAGTAGTACGTGAGCAGGTCCTCGCCGATATCCTGGAACTCTACCGGCGGCGAGTCCGTCCACACCTGCTTGAGGCCCGAGTCTATGACGATCGCCCCCAGGGCCAGCATTACGACGAGCATGAGCCCGATCCCCGCGTACCGCCGCCGCACGTCCTCGACCTTTGTGAAGATCAGCTGGCGGCGCACGAGCATTACCGTGAACAGTATGAGGACGGCTATCGATCCGACGTACACCGCGATCTGGAAGAGTGCCACGAACGGGGCGTCGAGCATGAGGAAGAACCCCGCGATCCCGCCGAGCGTCCCCATGAGGGCGAGCGACCCGTACACGAGCGAGCGCAGCTCGAGGGCGGCTATCGCGGAGCCTATCGTGAGGACCGACAGGGCCACGAACGCTGCGTCAGCCATGGGTGGCTCCCCGATCGTCTATTACGATCTCGGCATCCTGCTGGACGGACGGCTTGACCTGCAGCTGCTGCGGCGTGTAGATGAGGCCCTCCTTTGTATACGAGGACAGCTCGTAGTCGTTCGTCATGTACAGCGCGTAGAACGGGCATGCGTCCACGCACAGCCCGCAGAACACGCACTTGCCGTAGTCGATCTGCGGCATGATCGACTTTTTGTTCTGCTTCCAGGTCTCTGGCACCTTTACCATCCCGATGGCCTCGGCGACGCCCTCGCACGCTATCGAGCACAGCTGGCACCCCGTGCAGTGGTCGTGGAAGAGCATGTGCCTGCCCTTGAGCCCCGCGATGCCGACGCCGGTCGTTGGGTCGAACTGGTACCCGTCGCCGACGAACTTTAGCTTTTCCTCGGGGTAGCGCAGGGTGAACCGCTTGACGGCCAGGTGCTTGACCCCCGAGTTGAGGGCCCTGATGATGCCGCTCGCCGTGCCGCGCCGCGGCTCGCTCGCGGCGCCCGCGCCCGCCCCGCCCTCCGCGCCGGCCATGTCAGATCATACCTCCGGGGCCGATCACGCCGGCGTACACGAGCCCTAGCGCTATAAAAATGTTGACGAACGCCAGGCCGATCAGCTTGAACCACCCGATCTCGAGGAGCATGTCTATGCGTATGCGCGGGAACACGCCTCGGGGCAGCAGTATGAAGAAGATGACGGCCACCGTCTTTAGGACGAACCAGGCGACTGCGCTGAGGAACTCCATCGAGAACAGCGGGAGTCCCGGCAGGGCCGCCGAGATCGGGCCGGCGTTGATCCCCTCGTGGACGAGCTGCTCGTCGGGGGGAGGGGCGATCATCGGGCCGCTCCAGCCGCCGAGGAACAGCACCACGAAGAGGGCGGCGAACGCGTACAGCTTTACGTACGAGCCGAGCTGCACCAAGCCGTACATCATCCCCGACAGCTCGGTCAGCCAGCCGGCGACGATCTCGGACTCTGCCTCGGGCAGGTCGAACGGTATGCGCTCCAGCTCGGCGAGCGCGCATATGAAGAACACGACGGCGCCGATGGGGAGGAATATGATCCACGGGAAGAACGACTGGCTCTCGGCGATCTCGGAGAGGTTGAACGTGCCCGTCAGTATGACGACGCCCAGGCACGAGAGTATGAGCGGTATCTCGAACGAGACCATCTGGTGGAGCGCCCTTATCCCGCCGATGAACGGGAACTTGCTGTTGGCCGACCACGCGGACAGTATCGTGATTATCGGAAAGAACCCGATCACGGCGAACACCGCGAGCAGCCCCATGTCCACGTCGGCGACGACCCAGCCGGGGGCGACCGGGATGAGCGCGACGAACGCGGCCGCGGCCCCGACGAACAGCAGGGGCGCCGCTATGAAGAGCGGCTTGTCGGCGCGCGCCGGTATGATGATCTCCTTCGAGATCAGCTTTAGGCCGTCGCCCATCAGCTGCAGCAGCCCCTCGACCTTGCCGCAGTAGAAGGGCCCGACGCGCAGCTGGAGCTTTGCGAGCATCTTGCGCTCGACGAATATCGTGCCCGCCGCGATGAGGGCGGCAAACCCGAACCCCGGGAACACCGCAATGCGGAAGATGTCGGTGTACAGCAGCGCCTTGACCATCGGCAGGGCGCTCTCGGGGTGCGACAGCCACGTGAGGGCCAGGAACGGGTTGACGAGCTCGCCGTCGATTACGGGCAGGTCGATGTAGAACAGGATGATCTGTATGAGGGGCACGCCGATGAGCGTGAGCAGGACGACGGTCCAGAACGCGTTGTCCGTGATCGACTTTAGGAAGTACCCGAGGCGGAACCTTGGGGCGATGACGGACATTCAGCGGTCAGCCTCCACGGGCCAGTAGTTGAGGCTCCAGTACACGGCCGGCATGTTGCCGAGCTTCTCGCCGCGCAGCAGGTTCGGCAGGCAGATGAGGTTGCGGAACGACGGGACGCTCAGCTTTACGCGGTACGGCTCGGGCTTTGCGTCCGAGACGATGTGGCAGCCGAGCGAGCCGCGGCCCGACTCTACGCGCCGGTACACCTCCTGGTGGGGGAGCTTGCCCTTTGGGTTGGGCTTTAGCTTGGCCCGGACCGAGCCGGACTTTGGCATCTTTGCTAGCGCATCGCGCACGATGCGGCAGCTCTCCATCATGTCGAGCCACGGCACGCGCGAGCGCGCGTACGAGTCGCCCTTGTGCAGGACGGGCGTCTCGTAGTCCATCTCTTCGTAGGCGTCGTACGGCTCCTTCTTGCGCAGGTCGTAGTCGATGCCGCTTGCGCGCAGGACCGACCCCGTCGTGCCGAACCGGACGGCGTCCTGCCGCGAGAGCACGCCCGTGTTCTCGGTACGCGAGAGCAGGACGGGGTTGTCGTAGAACACGTCGGCGTACTCTTTGATGCGCTTCTCAAAGTAGTCGACCTGCCGGAGGCACGCATCCTCGAAGTTGGCCGGCATGTCGTTGCGCACGCCGCCGGGCACAAAGTAGGCGTGCGTGACGCGCGCGCCCGTGAGCTTTTCCATGAGGTCGATGAGCAGCTCGCGATCGCCGGCCGGCCACATGAACATGGTAGAGTGCCCGAGGAATATCCCGTATATGGCGAGCCAGTACTGGATATAGATGCACTTGTTCAGCTCGGAGGCGATGACGCGCACGTACTTTGCGCGCTCGGGCACCTCGATGCCGAGTATCTCCTCGGCGGCCAGGCAGTACGGGTACAGGACGTTGCACGAGTCGTGTATGACGGGCCTCTCGAGATGGGGTATGTTCAGGACGTAGTTGCGGTACTCGGCCATCTTTTCCTCGCCGCGGTGCACGTAGCCCGGGTCGGGGTCGCAGTTTACGATGTGGTCGCCGTCGACCTGTATGACGAGGCGCATGTGCCCCGAGCCCGGGTGCTGCGGGCCGACGTTGAGCGTCATTATGCGCTCGTCGGTCCGCTCCACGGCCATGCCCGGCGGGAGGCGGGACGGCAGGCCGGCGCCCTGCTCCTGCTGTGCCAGGCGCACGTCCGGCGCGGCTACGGAGTCCGACCCGGCCCCTGCGGTTGCTGCTGTAGCCGACACGCCCCCATCATCTCCCCTTTATCGCAAAGTCCTTGCGGAGCGGCGGCAGGTCGGCCCAGTCCTCGGGCAGCAAGAGCCGCCTGTTGTCAGGATGCCCCTCGAAATAGACGCCGAGCATCTCAAAGCACTCGCGCTCGTGGAACTCTACGCTGTAGAACACTTCGCGCAGGCTCGGCAGGCGCGTAGAGTCGCTGCCCGGGTTTGGGTCTTCCTCGCGCGGGGCCCTGACGTGCAGGGCCATGACCTGCTTTGAGAGGGACGGGTCGAGGTACGAGCCGAGGTGGTACACGACCTCGATCGCATTGTCCTTTGGATAGTCGACGCCCGAGACCGACTCGGCGTGGTCGAAGTGGAGCTCGTCGCGGATGAACGCGGCGACGTCCCTTACGGAGTCCGGCGTGGCGCGAACGGCGGTGCGGTTGGCGGCCACCGCGAGTACCTCGGCCTTGTCGCCGAACCGGTCGGCGATGCGGGCCGTCATCTTGGTCTCAAACTCGGGCGGAGGCGGGGGCGGAGGCTTTGCAGGCTTGCCCGCCGGCTTGGCGGCCGGCTTTGGGGGGGGCGGCTTGGCGGCCGCGCCTGCCGCCGGCTTTGGGGGGGGCGGCTTGGCGGCCGCGCCTGCCGCCGGCTTTGGGGGGGGCGGCTTGGCGGCCGCGCCTGCCGCCGGCTTTGGGGGGGGCGGCTTGGCGGCCGCGCCTGCCGCCGGCTTTGGGGGGGGCGGCTTGGCGGCCGCGCCTGCCGCCGGCTTTGGGGGGGCCGGCTTGGCCTCGGGACCGGCTGCGGCCGCGCCTGCCGCCGGCTTTGGGGGGGGCGGCTTGGCGGCCGCGCCTGCCGCCGGCTTTGGGGGGGGCGGCTTGGCCTCGGGACCGGCTGCGGCCGCGCCTGCCGCCGGCTTTGGGGGGGCCGGCTTGGCTGCTACGGGGGCGGGGGCCGGCTTTGGCGTGGCTGCAGAGTCCGCAGGCTTTGCGGACTGGGGGCCTGAGGAGGCCGTCTTGGAGGCATCGGGGGGCGTACTAGGCGTCAAAGAGCCGCCAGAGCTCGTTCCGGCTCCGGCAGGGGGCGGCTGCGAGTCGGATGCGCCACCGCCCGTAGGGGGATCGGGCGCGGCATCGGGCTTTTTGGGCCGTGCCGGGGTGTTGCCATCGTCGGGTGCCGTATGGGCCCCCTCGTCAGAACTCATTGCGGGTTTCCTGCCGGCGCAATTCGGGCGTATTTTAAATGTCTATCACACAGCGCAACCAAGATGCGCGGCAGGCCCGCGTCCGGCCTGGGGCCCAGGCAAGAAGGACCGCCGCGTCAAGTTCCGCATGACTGTCCGGCAGCCCCGTACCCGCCGCCGATCGCCCTCTACAAGCAACCAGGCCGCCCACGCCGCGCCCCGCCTCGCCCCCACACCCTGCGCGGTGATACCCATGCCGCGTCTCGTCCTGCCCACCACGAGGCCCCTGCCAAGCGGCGCGCAACCCGGCACGGCTTGTCGCAGCCCGATCTCGCCGCACTGCACTTCGCGGCGCCAGTCAGGACGGCACACCCCCCCCCCCCCCGCCTCGCCGCGCACGGGCAGCGGGCCACACGCTGGCATGTGCGCCACGCGCGAGTGCGCATGGCAACTCGAGTCGCGAGCCGCGCGCGGCCCTGCCTCGGCGCGCTTGCAGGCGATGCGATCGCCGTCCCGGCGATGCAGGCCGCGGGGTCGCGGCAGGCCGCCCCAAAGTCGGCCGCCCCCGCCGGCATGCCTTCGGCGTCCGGCATGATTGCCAGGGACGTGCAGATGCCTCATCCGGCGGCGGCCCGGCCGGCGCCGGGCAGGTCATGCGGCGCAGGATGCGGGCGTCTGCCGGCGCGCCGTGCATCCTTGTGAGGGCCATGCGGCAGGCCGGCAGGGCGCCCCGATGTCCGCCCGGCGCCGTTTTCGGTCAGGCGCGGCCGCGGGCAGGCGGCGGGACGTGCCCCCGTGCAATCCCGCATCGCATCCTCCGCGCAGCCTGCCCGGCATGAGGCCCCGGCCGGGCCGGCGAAGCGTCCCGCCCTGCCAGCTGCAGAACGCCCGGCGCGCAGATGCGGCCACGGAATTGCACCCCTTTGTTCCAGATTTGGAATGTGTGATGGCCGCAAAAAACCCGGCGGCCCCAGTAGGATGCGCGGCGCCGCGCCCTGCGGCCCGCTTCGCCCCGGCAGAGGCCGCGCCGGGCCGCATCCTTGCCGCAAACAACGCCGCCGGCGGCATCGTCCGGCAGAAGCCGTGCGGCTGGCTACCCCATCGCCTGCCTGAGCCTTGCGCGGGCCGCTTCGATTTCCTCGTTGTTGAGGCAATCCGCCAGCTCTTCCATGGACAGGACAAACCGGCGGGTGGTCGCCGTCAGGCGGTCGGCGTCTTCGACCTGCCCCTCTACCGTGGTATAGTACATGGCCTCGACCCGCATTTTCTTGGCCGTTTTAAAGTCGCCTACAAGGCCCGCATCGATGCTGTCGCCGAAGAGTCGGCCAATCAGCACCATGACGCAGTCGTGCATCTCGCACTTTATTCCCGCCCTCATAAGCACCGCGTACGCGGAAAAGTACATCGCATAGTAGCTGGCCGAGTACGCCCAGTCCGCCGTGCCTTGGTCTATGGAGCTCTGCAGCATGCGCATGGAGTCATGCGACTTTCCCGCGTACGCCCGCCGGAGGCACTCGGACGGCTCCACCAGGCGGATGCCGCGCTTCTGCCCGGCGCACCACCTGATGTACCTGCTACTGTCCAACGTAGCACCTCCATACGGCCCCGCAAAAGGCATCGGCCCCCTTCAGGACCACATGGTTCGAGACCGCCTCGCATATGAGCGGGTCGCCCCTGCGCAGCCCCAGCGAGACCTGCCTCGGCGTGGCATACTTTATGTCCAGCCAGGCCCCGGCCGTCTTGCGCACGTCGTCGACCACCCCCTTGTCCCTGATCCGGGGGCCCACTACCAGCAGATCGACGTCGCTCTCGTCGTCGTGCTCCTCCCTTGCATAGCTTCCGAACAGGACCAGCGCGCCGTCGACATGCATGTCGAGGTCCTTGAGCACCCGCTTCGCTATGTAGTGCCTGCGCATGTACTCGACGGACGCAAAGGACTCGGCCATTGCCATGTAGTGCCTAGTGAACAGGTTGTCTAGGTTCGGCGAGAACGCGATGTTCCGTCCCGCCTTGCTGCGGCCGAGCACACTGATGCGCTCAAGCCGCTGCAGGTGGAGCCGGACGGATGAGACATCCGCTCCTACCCGCCGTGCGATCTCGCGCATGTGGAGGCTCAGGCGGTAGTCGCCCGCGTACAGCCGCATGATCGAGAGGGCCGTACCCGCAACGGGGATTTTTTCTCCCACGTGTTGGGAATCATAAACAGTGTATTAAAGGCTTGACGGAAAGGGCGCGATTGCGTAGCCGTCCTCCAGTCTCCACATCCCAAGGTTGCCGGCCACTGCCGCCTGCGGCATGCCACGCCTCGAGTCCGAGTGGCCGCGCCGCGATCGCGGCCTCCATCCCAAGCGGGCACAGCGGCCCGCAGTTGGACGGCCCGGCTACCGTCGGCGCCGCCGCCGGCGCCCCGCCGAGTGCGTGTTCCATGGCAGTATGATGCCGATCGCATCAAGGCGGGGCGGGCGGGCGCAGGACAGATCACCATCACGCCAGCCCGTACTCAGATGCGACGGCGGCCACCTCGTCCCCGTCGCGGGCCTGCGCATAGTCTTCGAGCAGCGCGCCGTTGAGCTCGGAGAACGTGTGGCCCCACGGAAACTTCGCGAGCAGATCGTCCGCCTTGCCGCCAAACCCCAGTATGTAGAGCGCGCCGGCGAGCGCCTCTGCCGTCGTCAGCTTGCCGACCTTTGAGTAGTTGACGGGGTTTCCGGCAAGCAGTGGTGGGAGGCGCCTGCGGACGGCGGCAGCGGCCGGGCCGGCGCCGCGGCCGTCCGTGGCAAACACCCCCTCGGCCAGGCGCCACGAGCAGTCGACGGCGGTCACCGACGAGACCATCTTCCGGTCGGGGGGAGCGGCCATCTGCCCGGCGAACGGATCCAGCACCATGGTGCGGCCGCCGGGCGACCTTGCGCGCTGCGCCAGCCCAAGCCGGACCAGCCTGAGGGCCGTGCATTTTTTCGGGTCGTCCTGGCCGTGCATTACGATGCGCAGGCGCATGCGGGCGCGCCCGTACCCCCCATATTTGAAGAGGGCGAAGGCCCGTCCCCACCCCCATTCTCCGCTGCGTCTGCTCGCCGGCAAGGACGGCGACTGGATGAGGACGAAGGCCCGTCCCCACCCCCATTCTCCGCCCTTTGGCGCGGCGCAGGGGCAGGCAGGCTCTGCGCCCGGCGTAAATCCATTTAGGGGCAGCGCCGCGGGACGGCGCAGTGCGGCGGCGCGCGGGCAAGGGCCCTGACGAGGAGGAGAGATACTACAATGGCCTGCCGAGGGCGTTCAGGCGCGTCGGCAACCACAGGGACGGCAGCAAGTGCGAGTGGAAAAAGACCCCCGTGGCGCTGTCGCTGCCGTACAAGGGGATCCGCTGGCCCGCGGTCCTGGCGGCAAGGTGCAGAGTGTGCGGGACGGTCAGGACAACGCACGTGACGGGCGTCATTCGGTCGGAATACGACGGCAAGCAGCGATGGCTCATGCACTACCTGTACCAGTGGCAGGACGGGCACGTGCGCCTGTGCATCGGCCATGTCCGCAGGTTCAGGGGGCGCACGGCCAGCGCGCGAAGCCCCGAGGACGGCCAGCGCGCGGCGATGGAGCTAGCGCGCGCCGCCGTCGGGGGCGGCAGTGCGAGTTAGCTTGCGGCAGAGGCGCGACGGCGCGCTGTCCGGCCTTTCCGCCTCGGCCGTCCACTTCCACGTCGATCGCCGCCCCCGCCTCGGCCGGCAGCACCGCGAATTTTTCGGGCGTCGCATCCGGCCCCGAGTACCTCACGCGGTGGTCCGTCCCGCCGATCTGCGCGGTCTGGTATACGGCGCCCGGCGCCCTGGTGGAACCGGACACGAGGCACCCGTCGGCGGCGGGGCAGACTATGCAGTCGGGACGGGGGCCGCCGTCCGGCCCGGCCAGGTTGTCCAAGAGGCGGATATCGAACGAGGATTGGTCGTCGTGCGGCGCGGGCAGCGGCAACCCCTGCAGGCGGCCGAAGTGGATAGATGGCATGGACCAGATCGCGCAACGGCTGCCGCAGTCCCCGCACGGTATTCGGAATGGGGGGAGGATCACCTGGCGGCGGCGCACTCTGCCGTGTACGTGACGCGCTGGACGAGCTCGGCGCCCTCCACCTGGGCATGCCCCGTCAGGTTGAGCATGAACCACAGCGGCGCCTCTAGGCCGCCGCCAAGTCCGTCCGCCACGGAAGCGCCGCCTGCCGGCAGCGGCTCGAACCCCACATTCGATCCGGCCGCGCTCAGCAGCGTGGCGTTGGCAGGAAGCTGCGACAATGTGGCGTTCTGGGCAGGCGTGCCCGGGAGGGTAGCGACGGACCACGGCGTCGCCCCGAGCTCGACGCTTGAGAACGGCAGCGACCCAGAGTTTACCACCGCCTGCTCGGCCGCATCGGAATAGCCGCCTGGGCGGGCCTGCGCTGCCAGGCTCTCCGAGCCGAGGCGCATTGAGCACGTGCGGTCGACGGGCGGGGGCGTGCCGCGCTCGGATGCGGCGGTGCCGAACCGCGTCAGGTGGTACGTGTGGATGATCATGTCGCTGCCGTCGGCCGACTCTATCCGGCACTCGCCCAAGCCGCCGAGCTGGCGGTGGACCCTCTCCGTGGCATCTGCAGCGCATGCCAGGTCGATCGGCACGATAGCGCTGTCCGCGCCGCCCTTGATGTAGAACGCGCGGCCGCCGGCCTGGCCGTCAAGGGATATGCGGACGGGCATGTCGAATGTGATGCGGCCGTCGTCAACGCCGCCGCCGGCCTCGACGATCGTTCGCAGCACCATTCCGCCAGAGCTTGGATAGCCAAGGGCGGCTGTGGCGGCCTCGTCGGAAGTCCCGCCGTCGTCCACGTACAGGTAGAGCGCGCCGGCGGCGGGGACGGACGCTGCCGTGACGCCCGGCGGGAACGTCACCGTGCCGAACGAGGCGGCCAGCGTGACGGCCTCGGTCGGGAACGTGGCCGTGCCCGGCGCGTCAGATGCACGGGCCAGCCCCGTTACGTTGATCGCCAAGCGGGCTGCCGCGCCGGCCGCGGTGCCGTCGACTGCCCTGGTAAAACCGTCCGGCTCGATGCTGACCGGCGGCGGCAGCGTCTGCGCAACTAGGACGGTCTGCACGGTCAGGCCGGATGCGACGGGTATCTCGCCTGCTGCAAACTGCGGCGGATCGATGCCGGCAACGCCTGCTGTCCCCTCTAGGCCGACCGCAAGCGTGATCGTCCCCGTCTGGTTGGGGCCCACGCCGTCCCCGCCGAACGCGACGGTGTGGACCGCCGTGCCCAGCCCCTCCACTCCCGACACGGGGCGCGTGCCTGCGGTGCCTGCGCCGCCCTCTGCGTCGATCTCAACCGCGGTGTACACGGGGCCGTCGCGGCCCGCTGGCGGCCCGAGCGCCGCCGAGTACGTTATGGTCGCGATGTTGCTAGCGGTAAACACGGCCCGGGCCGTGGCGTTGCCCGGCTGCGGCGCCGCCCCGTCCAGGTCTAGCAGGAGCGCGGCGTCCGTCCCGAGCGGAAGCCGGGCCGCATCGATCACCGCCGTTGCGTCCATCTCAAGCACGCCCGTCGTTCCCGGCCCCGCAGGGTCGCCGCCGAATCCCACCGTATGCACGGCGGTCCCATTGCCCGCCAGGCTGGAT
Source organism: Cenarchaeum sp. (assembly GCA_965242695.1). Taxonomy (GTDB): domain Archaea; phylum Thermoproteota; class Nitrososphaeria; order Nitrososphaerales; family Nitrosopumilaceae; genus Cenarchaeum. Next base: position 1,715,308 of record CBDESU010000001.1, read on the forward strand.
ACCACGCGCAGGCCGCCTCCCGAGGACAGCGTGACGGACGCGTACGTTCCGGGCGCAACCCACACGGGCTCCGTGTACCTGACCTCGGCCGCGTTCGGCCCCGAAACGGCGGCAGATCGAACCTCTGGGGCGATCCCGTCGACAACATCCGCCGACGAGTCGGCAGGCTCGTTGCCGGCGGGATCGGCAACGCTGCCGCCGTCTGCCGGATCGTACGAGATCACCACCCCGTCGGGGGCCGCATCGGGCAGATCGCCGTCAAGGACGAGATCGAGCGAGACGGACGGCTCTGCGGCATCCTGGCTCGAGTCGACGGCAAGGCCCTCGGCGTCGCGGCCCGACACGGACCAACCTCCGGCGCCCGTTCCCGGGGCCACCACGGGCTCGCTGAACAAGACCCGTATCGTGTCGAGCGATACGGCCGTGGCGCCGAGCATCGACGGCGGCTGGCCATCGGCAAGCGCGATCGCGCCGTCCGCGCCGGGCGTGTGCCCCGCCGCATCGCGCACCGCAGCCGAATCCACCCCCAGCGAGCCCGTCGCATCCGGCCCCGCAGGATCGCCGCCGAACGAGACCGTGTGGGTGTCCGTCCCGTTTCCCTCTAGGCCGTCGACCATGCGCGGGACCCCTCCCGATGACAGCGTCACGGACGCGTACGCGCCGGGCGCGGCCCACACGGGCTCCGTGTACCTGACCTCGGCCGCGTTTGGCCCCGTAACGGCGGCAGATCGAACCTCGGGGGCGATCCCGTCTGCGACGCTCGTCGACGAGGCGACAAGGCCGTTTCCGGCCGCATCCTCGACGCTGCCGCCGTCGGCCGGGCGGTACGAGATGGTTATCGCATCAGGGGCAGTGTCGGGCAGATCGCCTCCCAGTATGAGGTCGAGCGAGTCCGCCGGCTCTGCGGCATCCCGGCTCGAGTCGACGGCAAGGCCCTCGGCATCGCGGCCTGACACGGACCAGCCTCCGGCGCCGGCGCCGGGGGCCACCACGGGCTCGCTGAACAAGACCCGTATCGTGTCGAGCGATACGGCCGTGGCGCCGAGCACCGACGGCGACTGGGCGTCGTCTAGCGCGCGCTGGACCGTGCCGTTGCCGAGCCGCATGTCCAGTCCCGGCGAGACGACGGCCGTGCCGTCGATCGCCACGCTGCCGGTCGCATTCGGCGGCGCGCCGCCCGGGTCGAACGTGAGCGTGTGGAAGTGGCTACCGGCGCCGTCGCCTCCCCCCTCCAGCCTCGTTATCATCCTGTCCTGCCCGCCTACCACGAGCTGCGAGTACGCCTCACTCGGGGCCTCTGCGTTCCTAGTGTACGCAATGACGGCCGTGTCGGGCCCCGTAATCCTTGACGAGAATACGTCCAAAACCCTCCCGTCTAGGATATTCACGGTCAAGACATCGTCGCCGAGCGGGTTTGGCGGGTCGGCCCCGTCGAGCACCGCCCTGCCGTCTACCGCCATGCTACTCGGCGGCTCCGGGATGGGGGCAGGCTCGCCGGCAAAGCCGATCACGTGATGGCGGAGGGGGACATCTGTGTCGTACGGGTCCAGCTGGCGGGCATCCCCGCCGATCTCGAGCCCCGAGTAGGCTCCCGGCGATGCGGCGACCGGCTCGGTATAGTCGATCGTAATCTCGCGATTCCCCGTGATCAACGGCTCGACGATCTTGGGCCGTATGCGGTCGGCCACGACTATGCCCGTCGTGTCCTGCAGGAGGTTGCCGGCCTCGTCCCGGATGCCGCCGGCGCTGGCGTCGTAGGACAGTTCGAGATCGGGGGCCGTGTCGGGCAGGGTGTCGTTGAGCGTAAAGACGATATTGTCCTGCGGTGCCGATGTCGGGACGGGCCCGAGGGCGGCTATGGAAAGATTGGCCGCGCTGGGCCCCGACAAGGACCAGCCGGCCGAGGCGTTCAGTGAGCCGGACGCGACGGGCTCGTCAAAGGTGACGCGTATACGATCCAAAAACTCGGCCTCGGCGGACACCACCGCGGGCGCCACGGTGTCGACTGCGATGTCCTTGCGCTCACCCAGCGTATCTCCGGCGCCCCATTCGGGCAGTTTCAAGTCGGCATCGTTGCCGGCCGCGTCCCGTATGGTCCCGCCGTTGCGGGACAGGGCCGTCGTGCCCGTGTAGTTCAGGTCGTCCGTCTCGTCGCCCTGCCGCACCGTGTACGTAAATACCAGCGTGTTGGAGTTGTTGCCCCCGGTAAGTGTAGCGTTCCGGTCGGTCGTGCCCGTCTCTAGTCGTATGGACGGCGTGCCGCTTGAGTTGTCGATGATGATGGCCTCGCTAATCTTTACCCGCACGTCGATCGCGGTGTCGATGGGATACAGGTCGTTGTCCTTTTCCGAGTAGACGTACTCTACCTCCGGACGGACCGCCTCGAGGCGGATCGTCCCCGAGTCGAGCAGGCCGTCCGTGCCGGGCGGGGGCAGGGTCCGGACGGCGTCGTTGTCGGCCTCGTCCCGTATGGTCCCGCCGTTGAGCGAGATGACGGCCGCGGTGGTGTAGTCCAGGTCGGCCGTGTCGTCGCCCTCGGTCACAGTGTACGCGAACGCCAGCATCGTAGAGCTGCTCGCCGCCGCGTCGTACACCGCATGCCGCCCGGCCGCGCCCGTGTCCAGCGCGATCGACGGCGTGCCGCCCGTGGTGTCGACTGTGACATCCTCGTTGAAGGTGACCGTGACGGCGATGTCCGAGCCGATGCCGTACGTGCCGGGCTGGGTCGTCGACGAGACGGAATCTACCTCTGGGCGGACCGCCTCGAGGCGGATCGTCCCCGAGTCGAGCAGGCCGTCCGTGCCGGGCGGGGGCAGTGTCCGGACGGCGTCGTTGTCGGCCTCGTCCCGTATGGTCCCGCCGTTGAGCGAGATGACGGCCGCGGTGGTGTAGTCCCAGTGGTTGAAAATGTGCCCGTAACTTGACCTACCGTCGTCGTCTGTCCGCCTCGGGGCGGTATATACCATGGCCGCCTTCGCAGGCATGGCTAGGGGCGGCGGCCGGCGGCGGCCGCCACCTAGCGCGGATCGCGGGGCGCCCGCCCGCGACAGGCCGGCGCACTCTGCCGCGCGGCCGGCGTCCGCGGCCGCGGCCGGCGGCTCGGCGGAAGGGGGCAGGGCCGACCGGCCGGGAACTGGCAGGATGCGACGGCAGGCAGTGCACGGCCAGATGTTGTGCATGGAGTGGAGATCCTGTACGCGGCGCGGCCGCGGCTCCCGGCCGCCGCGGCCGCCGCGGCCGCCGTGGCGGCTGCGCACGGAGCCCGCCGTCCGCCGTCCGTTGCACAGCGGGACGGGGGGCAGCCTCGGCGGCCGTCGAAAATTCCCCGAGTATGAGGGCGAATTTGCGGGGCATGCAGGGCGCCCGGGCCAAAACGCATGCGAAACTCGGCCTGCGAGTTGGGGCCGTGGGAGGGATGAAGCGGGCATCGCGGCAAAAGCTCGGCGGCTGGCATGCTTGTGCATGAATCGATTTTTTGTCTTGCACTGGTTCGACTTCAGCGAATTGGGCATTGTTAGGAATGAATGTTCTATATATGTTTTGCAAGAAAAGATATACGGCGGCGATCCTCGGAACCGGCGTACGCGGCATGGCGCAAATCGATTCCGTAAAACGGCACAGTAATATTACCACCCTGGCGAGCGGGCGCCGTGGACACGTTTCTGGGGAGAATTGAGGAGCTCGAAGCCGACGTCTCGAGCGTGTTTATGTTTTTCGTGGCAATGATGGCGGCGTTTGGGTTTCCCCTGTCCGCCCGGTACAATTCGCTGCACGGGCCCATTTCGCTGTGCGCCATCATCGCATCGATGGCATTCACAAAGTCGTGCACCGAGACCGCGTCCAAGCTTTTCGCGCTCCGCGTCAAAGACCTGGCGTGGGGCGTCGTCGACGTCAGGTCGCTGCACCTGCCCACATCGCAGTGGGCGCTCAAGATGATCGCCGGCCTCGACCACGGCGCGATGGAGGCGGCGTGCAGGGCGGCATTTCGCGCCTGTACAGCCCTGGCCAGGGCGCGCGGGATGATCCCCGCGCGACCCCTGGGCATGATAGACGGGCAGAGCTCGGCGTACTACGGGGAAAAGGGCGACATGAAGTACATCACAAGGGGCAAGAGCAAGAACGGCACGACAAGGTTCCACACGTTCCTGTGCTCCATCATCAGGGCGGGGCAATACCCGCTGCACACGGCAATGTGCCGCATGCGCCCCGGGGTTCCGCTGGAGGAGTACCTCCGGGACGTGCTCGCGCAGAACCGCGAGGCCGGGATCAGGTGCTCCCACTGGCTCGTCGACAGGCTGTTCTTCAGCGTGGCCGCGATGTACGAGTTCGGCAGGGCCGACGAGTACTTTCTGATGTACGCGCGCATGACGCCGGGGATCAAGAAGGCGCTCGACGAGTACCTGAGCGGGAAGCGGGCCGCCATGTCCGAGTACGTCGTCAGGTCGGGCCGCCGAAAGTTCACAGGAACCCTGGCGTTCGTGGAAAAGACGAGGACGAATAAGAACGGCGAGAGGGAGACGGTCATCCTCCCGATCTTTTCGAACCTTCCGCGGGCCCAGCTCGCCGCCGCGATCCGCGACCTGCCGATCGAGATCAAGAAGAGGTGGATACACGAGTCGTCGTTCAGGGTCGCCACGTTCTCAAAGCCGATGACGACCAGCAACAGCCCCTCGCTCAGGACTTTCTTCTTCGGGATGTCCCTGTTCCTCGGCAACATGTCGGTGATAGCGAACCACGCAATAGAGGCCCGAAGCCACGCAGAGGGCGGGGAGGTGCCCGTCCCCGAGCCGCCTGCCGACGATCGCCTCGGGGACAAGCGCTGCCTGGCGACCAAGACAAAGTACAGCGTGACATCCAAGGAGTTCCTGAGCCTCCTGGTCTCGGAGGCGGGCAGGCTGCACACCCGGGACAAGAGGGCTCAGGACGACTACACCGCCTGGGCGATGGCCAAGAACGCGCACCTGATCCCGCCGCCCGTCCAAGAGCGCCCAATCCTGACGGGGGAGTACGCTTCCGGCATCCCGCGCTGGGCATGACGGCGGGCTGGCATACCTTCATAACGGGAAGGTGACAGACCCTGCCGGCACATTTTCAACCACTGAGTCCAGGTCGGCCGTGTCGTCGTCCCGCTGCACCGTGTACGAAAACGCCAGTACGTTGGGGGTGCTGGCCGCAGCGCTGTACGTCGCATTCCTGTCGATCGCGCCCGTCTCCAGCTGTATGGCCGGCGTGCCGCCCGTGGTGTCGACGACGACGTCCTCGTCGAAGGTGACCGTGACGGCGATGTCCGAGCCGATGCCGTACGTGCCGGGCGGGGTCGTCGACGAGACGGCGTCGACGGCCGGCCGCACTCCATCGATGCGGATCGTCCCCGAGTCGAGCAGGCCGTCCGTGCCGGGTGGGGGCAGGGTCCGGACGGCGTCGTTGTCGGCCTCGTCCCGTATGGTCCCGCCGTTGAGCGAGATGACGGCCGCGGTGGTGTAGTCCAGGTCGGCCGTGTCGTCGTCCCGCTGCACCGTGTACGAAAACGCCAGCACGTTGGGGGTGCTGGCCGCGGCGCTGTACGTCGCATTCCTGTCGATCGCGCCCGTCTCCAGCTGTATGGCCGGCGTGCCGCCCGTACTGTTGACAACAACGTCCTCGTCGAAGGTGACCGTGACGGCGATGTCCGAGCCGATGCCGTACGTGCCGGGTGGGGTCGTCGACGAGACGGCGTCGACGGCCGGCCGCACTCCATCGATGCGGATCGTCCCCGAGTCGAGCAGGCCGTCCGTGCCGGGCGGGGGCAGGGTCCGGACGGCGTCGTTGTCGGCCTCGTCCCGTATGGTCCCGCCGTTGAGCGAGATGACGGCCGCGGTGGTGTAGTCCAGGTCGGCCGTGTCGTCGTCCCGCTGCACCGTGTACGAAAACGCCAGCACGTTGGGGGTGCTGGCCGCGGCGCTGTACGTCGCATTCCTGTCGGTCGCGCCCGTCTCCAGCTGTATGGTCGGAGTGCCGCCCGTACTGTTGACAACAACGTCCTCGTCGAAGGTGACCGTGACGGCGATGTCCGAGCCGATGCCGTACGTGCCTGTCCCGTTCAGCGAGGATGTGGATTGGACGCGCGGCCCCACAACGTCTATCGAAGTTGCGCCCGATGCGGACAGAGACAGGCGGGCGTCGTTGCCGGCCAGGTCGGTCAGGCTACCGGCCGTCGTAAGAGCCCCCGTGCCGTCATAGTCCACGTTCGATACGGTGTCGCCGCTCTGCACGCCGTACGTGAATGTGAACATTTCCGAGTTGTTTCCCGACGAATAGCCCGCGTTGCGGGTCGCCCCGCCGCCCAAGTCGACCCGCAGCACCGGCGCGGCGCCCGAGTATACAACAGCCTCGTAAAAGGTCACATTGAATACGATGCTGTCGCCCGAACTATACCCCCCATCGGGGGGCGCAAAGGTGACGTTCGCCACGCGCGGCACGATGCCGTCGACACGTATGGCGCCCGAGTCGGCCAATGAGCCCGCCGCGCCCGGCTCCGGAAGCGTGCATGCGATTGTGTTTTCGGGATCCCAATAATTAGCCAGGCCACGGACCGCGCCACCTTCGATTATCTCTGACCAATGCAGTGCATTGGTTGCGTTGTAATCAAGGTCGTCAGAGTAGTCGCCCTCCTGCACTTTATAGTTGTAATTGACATAGCCAGAGGTCGATGCAACGTGGGAAACGTATGTGCCAAGCCGGTCTATATCACCGGTTTCAAGTGCGATTGAAGAGTGTGATATGGCGCCGTATCTTAGCCCGTCATAAGTGGAAGTGACGCGTATGCTTACCGTGTCGTTGATTCCATACAGGCCGTCGCGCGAGGTGTACGCTACGGTCACATCAGAACCTGGCAGTGCACAGGGACTAAGATGATCCGCATATGCAGCCGGTATTACAAAGCCCCAAAGAACCTGCGAAGGGTACAGAGCCTGCATGTCAGGCGGGGAAAGGGATGCGTCAATGTCTAGAGACGAGGATGCCGCAAGTGCCAGTACGATCGCTAGGGATGCGGCGGCAAACGCGCAGATGCGAGAGGCTGCAGGGCCCGGACGGCGCAGAGGGGCGGCAGGCAGAAGACGAGTCTTCGGCAAGAGTGACTTCTCCGGCACACATCCAAGCCTCCGGCCAAGGGACGCCCTGCCCGCAGTGCGCCGTGCGCCCGCCTGCTCGCCCCCCCCCCCTCTATTCTACCGGAGGATCCCTCTCCCGACCGGCCTAAATCGCATCCGCTCAATATGCCCCGCCCCCCAACCGTGCCTATAAAAGAATGGCGGAGTGGGCGGGAGCATCCCGAGCCAAGCGACAGGCCCAAGGAATGCCCTCTAGTCGCCCGCAGGGTTGGCGGCGGCAAAGGCGGCAGGAGGCGCCAAGGCAGGCAGTGGCCGGGAGGGGCACAGGGCTGCGCGCGGCAGCATCGCCCCTGAGAGTGCGCGGCCGGTCGTGCGCCCGCCATGGGGGCGCCTCGCCGAGCTTGAGCAGTACGAAGGGCCGCCGATGCGCGTGCAGGAGATGTCAGCAGGCAGGGTTTACCGGGAAGCAGGCGCGCGATTTGCACAAGGGCTTGCGGACATGGACGGGAGATCTGCGACCCGCGCGCCGAGCACGGAAAGCATCGGCAGCAGCTGTTCACCACCTGTGCCAATGAGACGGTCGGCGCGCGGCAGTGCATCGCCCATTACCGCAGGTTCAGTGGACGCATGGCCAGGCGCGGCAATGGGTTAGCCCGCGCCGCCGCTGTCGGGGGTGGCAATGCGCGTTAGCTTGTAGTAGAGCCACGACGGCGCGCCCTCCGGCCTCTCCACCTCGACCGTCCACTCCCCGATGTCGATCGCCGTCCCCGCCTCGGCAGGCAGGACCGCGAACTTTTCGGGCGTCGCATCCGGCCCCGAGTACCTCACGCGGTAGTCCGTCCCGCCTATCTGCACGGTCTGGTATATGGCGCCCGGCGCCCTAGTGGATCCCGACACGAGGCACCCGTCGGCTACGGGGCCGATCACGCAGATCGGCCCCTCTTCGCCGCCCGGCCCCGTTGCGTTGGCCAAGAGCCTGATATCGACCGAGGACGGGTCGGCGCGCGGCGCGGCCAGCAGCAGTCCCTGCAGGGCCCGCGGGACGAACCGGGTCCCGTCGACGTCTGACTCTGACGCAGAGACGGCCACGACCGCATCCGGTATGCGGTTAAAGTCCTCTGTGTAGCGCCCGGGCATCGTGGCGTTGCCCTGAGCCGTGCCGTTGCCCTGAGCCTGCCCGCCCGCCGCACCGCCATGGGCCGCATCCGATGCGTCCGGCCCCGCCACCACGCTGAACGTCCCGGATACGGTCGCAAACGGCGTCGTGGCCTTTACGACGTACCGCCCGACCGCATCGTCGGACGAGTCGATCTCGTACGTGCGCGAGAACCTTCCCCTCTCGTCGGGGCGGACGCGCTCGGTCGAGCCGGGCGAGCCGCAAGAGTAGGTCCCGCAGTTGATGCGCAGCTCTTCCTCGCGGGCTACCGTCACCTCGACCGATTCGACCGAGACGAGCCTTGTCAGCGAGCCCGACACCGCGACGGTATCGCCTGGCCGGTACTCGGGCCTGTCGGTCCCGACCACAAGCGACAGGTCTGACGCGCCGCGATCGGCGCCGCCCCCCTCGCCTTCGATCAGAAACGTCGTCGCCGCGCGTGTCTTGGCGTACGTGGCGATTACAGAGTACGTCCCCTCGCCGAACACGCCGATGGGCAGGTCGAACGACGTGCCAAAGTATCCGGCGCTGTCGGGCCCCAGGTTGTACTCGTAGATGACCTTGAACGGGGCCGCCCCCTCCCTGACTACGACCTTTGCGCGCTCCCTGACCGGCGGGCCCTCGCCGCCGAACAGCGCGCCGGCCTCGCGGGCAAGGCCGCTCAGGACGACCTCGTCGCCGATCCCGTACGACGCGCGGTCGGCCGATATCGACAGGGGCGGGATCTCGAGCGTGTCGGACGCCGGATCGTCAGACACCTTTAGGAATATGCGCTCGGACGCGGGGCCGGCCTTTATGGCGGCCTGGTACACGCCCGGCGTGCGCGGCGCCTCCCACTCCCACGCGAACCGCGAGCGGTCGGCCAGCGCGCCGTACCGGTCCGTGTCGCCGCCGGGCTTGTACACCGTAATGTCGACCCCGCTGCCCTGCGAGAGGCCGGGGACGATCCCCGTCACGACCGTCGTCTCGCCCGGCGCGAGCAGGCTCTTGCTCACGGATATCGACGCATCGCCCTCGATGTCGAGCGAGTCGACTACCTCGAACGCGGTGAACGCGCGGTGCCGGTTGCTTGCGTAGCTTGCGTGCACGGCGTACGTGCCCGGCCCGTACGCCGACGCGTACAGCGTGTCGGAGACGCGGTAGTTGCCGGCAGCGTCGGGCACGGCAGACAGCGTGTACGCGACCGGCGCTGCCACCGCGGACCCGCTGCCGGCCGCGCCCCTCGCATCGTCGATCTGCCCGCGCGAGGCCAGCCCGCCCGATGCGCCGACTATGGTAATCTCGATCGTGTTCGTGACAAGGGATGCCGTCTTTGGTGCGATCGTAGTCCCGCTGAATACGATCCTCGAGCCCTGCTCGTACACGGCCTTGTCCGTCGTGATCGTCACCTGCGAGGCCTGGGCGGCCGGCCCCGCCGGGGAAGAGGAAGGCGCCGCGCCGGCCGCATCCCCTCTGCCCTCCCGGGCCGCGCCCGGCCCGGCCGCCATCGGCGGCTCGACCCGAAACGACGCCTCGGCCCGCACGCCCGTGTCCGAGACGCGCACGACGTACTCGCCGACGCGCTCGGTCCCGTTGGCTATGCGGTACTCGTACGAGAACGACCCGTCGCCGGCGGGCCGCACCGTCGCGTCGTGCTTTACCAGGTTGACGGCGACCCTGCCGAGCGACTCTACCTCTACCTGGCGCAGCTCGAGGTCTAGCGCAAACGACCACTTGCCGCCCAGGCTGCCGCTTATCGCGACCGTCTCGCCCGGCGCGTACGACGCCTTGTCCGTGCGCACGACGGCCTGGCGGCCCGCACTGTCGGCGTCCCTAGCCACGACGAACCGGCTCGATGCGGACGCCTCGCCGTACGAGGCCGCAACGGTGTGGTTTCCGTACGCGGCGCCGACGGGGTTGAGGAACAGCCGCGCCTCGAACCGCCCCGCCGCGTCGGGGTACACGAGCCCCCCGTCCGTGCGCTCGCCGTCGGGGCCGAGCACCTTGTACGAGAGCCCCTCGTACGGCACGACCTCGCGCGCGGCGGCCGTGACGACCACGGTCTCGCCCGGCCTGTACGATGCGCGGTCGGTCGATATGGACAGCGGCGGCGGCGGCGGCGCGGCAGGGGCCGAACCTGCGCCCGCGGATCCCTGTCCGGCGGCGGCGCCCGCATCCCCGACCGCAAACGACGAGGATGCCGACGAGCCGGCGTACGAGGCAGTCACCGTGTACGGGCCGTCCGAGGCGCCCGTCACCGCGCTGAGCCGGACGCTTGCAAAGAACCGCAGCTGCGCGTCGGGGTACACCGATATCTGCCGCTCGTACCCCGACGGCCCCTCTATCGCGATCGAGACGCCGCGGTTCGAGTGCGACGGCACCGACGCGCGCGCCTCCTCCGAGACGTTTCCCCGTATTGTGATTCGCTCGCCGAGTTCGTACGATGCGCGGTCGGTGCCGACGGCCACCGGGGGGTTCGGCAGCCCTGCCGGTCCTGAACGTGGGGCGCCCTGCCCGGCCGCCGGCGTCCCGCCGGCGTTCGAGCTGCCCGCCGTCGCCGTCCCGAACGCCCAGTCCGACGAGTTGGCGCCCGCGCTGCCCGCCGCGCGCGACCACGACCGCAGGTCGCCCGGGCTGTCGCTCAGGCGCGGCGTCTCGTCGACCAGGCGGCCGACGCCGTCGTGCAGGCGCACGGACGTCATTATGTCTGCAAACCAGGCCGTCCGGTGGTGGAACACGCGAAACTCGCCGGCGGCGATCGACGTGCCCTCTGGTATCTCCAGCGTGCGCCTGTGCAGGTCGGACGACGATATGGACCACCCGCCGACGTCGACGGGCAGCCTGGACGGGTTGTGCAGCTCGACCCACTCTATGACGGCCTTGCGGTCGTCGCCCGGCGGGTTGATCTCGGCCTCGCTTATGACGATGGGGGAGGGCGGGTCGGGGCCGGACTGCGCGTATGCCGCAGGCAGGATGAGCGCGTCGCGGCCGTGCGGCTCGGCGCCGGCTCCAGCGGTGGCAAGGGCGGCGGCCGCAGGCGCGTAGGCACCCGACTCGCCGGCGGCGCTGGCGGCCAGGGCGGCCGCCATCGCCACGGCCGCAAGGGCAGCCGTCCCGCGCGCCCGATTCGATGCCGCGCCCCTCATGCCGCCGATCGGCGGCACGGGCATTTTAAGGCGAGGCCTGCGATAGTTGAGCCGCGGGTCAAGATGTTCAGACACGCGCCGCATCGGCGCCGGCTGCCGGGGCGGCCGCATCGGGGCCGGCATCCGGCCTTGCCGGCTGCGGCGGGCCGCCGCGAGGCTTCGAGGTGCCGCCAGAGGCCGCATCGGGGCCGGCGCCCGGGCCGCCGGCGGGGGCCGCGCCGGCATCTGGGCCGCCGCAGTCTGGGCATGCCCCGTCGACGACCCGCTGGCCGCACTCGATGCACAGCCCCTCGCCGACCTGCCGCTCGACTGCCTCTTGCCGCTTCACGGCGATCATCTTCATCCCAAAGAACAGCGCCGCGCCGATGGCTATCCCCGCCGCGCCGAGGTACATGGCGGCGGCCATCGCGAACAGCACGCTTGCGGCCAGCAGCACGAGGTCGCGCCTGTAGAACCTCACCGGCCGGCGGCGCGGCCGATTTTTTAAAAGTCTGCCGGCGCTCAGCAGTTCGGTCTCCTCACCGTCAGGTCGGCACTCTAACTCGTCTTCACCGCGCGGCGTGGCGGCGGCATGGGCGGCCCGATAAAGGCGTGGCGGCGGCAACGGGGGCGCGATGCCGGCGATGAATGGGATTGGCAGGATTCGAACCTACGACCTCTGGTACCCAAAACCAGAATCATGCCATGCTAGACTACAATCCCCGGCAAGCGCCCGCCCGCCCCCAATTTAAGCGGTATGTGGGCGCCTAGGCGGGCCCCGCCAGAGGCCGCACGCGGCCCGGCGCAGGGCGCCGCGCCAGGCCCCATCGGCCCCGCATCGCCCCAAGACGGGCTAGCCGGCGCGCCGGGCATCCCCGTTCCGGCGGGCCAGCGCTATGCGCCTGCGGGCCATCCTGCAGTACTCGCCGGATATCTCAAAGCCCATCCACGAGCGGCGCAGCCGCTCGGCCGCGATGGCCGTAGAGCCGGATCCCATGAACGGATCGAGCACCACCCTCGCATTGGTGGCGCCGATGCAGCGCTCGGCAAGCTCGGCCGGAAACGGGGCCGGGTGGGCGTTGCCGTGCTCTTGCACGATCCGCCATATGTCGCCCAAGCGGCTTGCGCCCTTTTTGAGCCTGAACCCCGGCTTTGCAATGAGGTAGACCACCTCGTAGGTCGGCAGAAAGTAGCCCGGGTTGAAGTTGATCCCGCCGGCCCTCTGCCATATGATGATCTGCCTGACTGGAAACCCGGCCACGATGTCTCGCCTGTCCTGCAAGAGGCCGCGCTGGACGCGCCACTTGTGGTTGTAGAATATCGCGCCGTCCTCGGAGAGAACCCTCATCATCGACTCTAGGCACCGCCTCTGCCAGTCGACGTACTCGGCGTGCGGCATCGAGTCGCCGTGCCCGTCGTACCCGTCGACTAGCGCCGCCTGCGGCCACTTGCCGCGGTTGCGGCACCTCAGCCCGTTGCCGGTAGAGTTCTTTATGTTGTACGGAGGCGACGTGACCACCAAGTCGACGCACCCGGCCGGCAGCCTGCCCATGAGGTCGATGCAGTCGCCTGCCTTCACCCTGTTCAGGACGCCCATGTCCCCTAGGCGGGACGCCCCTACTGCCATGCGCGCCGCCCCGCTTCCGCCCCGACGGCCGGTTTGCCCTCGCGTTCGGCGAGTCGACGCCCCTACTGCCATGCGCGCCGCCCCGCTTCCGAAGCTGGCCGGCGCGCGGGGCCGATGCGGCCCGCATTCCGCCAGAACCCTGGGATCGATCCGCCCGGCGGGGCGCGCCCCTGCCCGAACGCGCGCTGCGCGCGGCCTCTGCCCCGCGCGCCGCCCCGCATCGCCCGCATGCCGCCGCCCGCGCATGTTCGGTTATAATGCATGCCGAATTGCGGCGAGGGGCCCCCTGCCCCAACGCGCCGCGGCAGGGCGCGGCCCGCAGCCCGCGGCTCATTCCCCGCAGCGGCGGGCAGGGCCGGTTCCCGGCCGCCGCATGCCCGCGTTCGGCCGCGCGGCGCGCCACCCATGGTGCCATTAAATAGAGGCGCGAGGCCGCCGACGTATCGTGGAAGTCGGGGACTATGCGCGGGCCGGCGCGATAGCGGCCAGGGTGCGCGAGGACGTCCGCTCCAGGGAATGGGCCGGCAGGACCGCCCTCGAGGTGTGCGAGTACGCAGAGTCCGAGATACGCCGCCTCGGCGCAAGGTGCGCGTTTCCGGTCAACGTGAGCATCAACGAGGTCGCCGCCCACTACACGGCCGAGCCCGGCGACGAGCTGGCCATAGGGGGGTCCGACACCGTAAAGATAGACCTCGGCGCGCAGATCAACGGCCACATTGCAGACACGGCCGTCACCGTAAACTACGACCCCGCGTACGACGGGATGGTCGCCGCGGCCGAAGAGGCCCTCGAGGCGGCCATGTCGGCCGCAAGGGCCGGCGCAAGGGCCGGCGACCTGGGCAGGGCCATCGAGACGACCGTCAGGGACAGGGGATACCGCCCCATATCGAACCTGAGCGGCCACTCGCTCGACACGTACACCATACACGCGGGGCGGTCGATACCCAACCTCAGGCCGCAGTGGCCGGCCAAGACGTTTTCGCTCTCGGCATCGGATGCGTACGCCTGCGAGCCGTTCGTGACGACGCAGGACGGCGCCGGAATAGTCCGCGAGGGCAAGGCGAAAAACATCTACGCGATCATCGGCCGTCGCAACACAAAGGATGCAGAGGCGGACCGCATGCTGTCGTACATATGGGACAGCTTCAACATGCTGCCGTTCGCGCTGCGGTGGCTCGTCGGTGAGTGGGAAGAGGCCGAGGCGAGGAGGCTCCTCGGCGTGCTCGTCTCCAAAAAGGCCGTAAAGGCGTACCCCGTTTTGGTCGAGGTCGCCGGCGAGCGCGTCGCGCAGGCCGAGCACACGTTCATACCAGGCGAGGACGGGCCCACCGTGACGACGGCGGCGTCCGCGGCCGGCGCCGCGGCGGCCGGATAGCTGCCGCGGGCTATTCCTTGCGCGGGGCCCCGCCCGGCGCCTCGCCGAATATGCGGTCTATCGAAGAGCCGGCGCCGCAGCCGCCGCACCTGCCGGCCTCGGCGAACAGGACGTCGCCTGCCCGAAACGGCCTCTTTTTCTCGGCGCCGCAGCCGCCGCACCTCTCGACCGTGAACGCCTCCGCCTCGTCGCCCTTTTCGCCTGCGAACGGGAACACTACTGCGGCACCCCCGACGTGTTGCCGACCCCGACGATCAGGACCGCCTGCCCCTCGTCCGTGTTGTCGGCGACCATCCGCCGCACGCGCGAGCGCACGTCGGCCGCAGACTCGGCGATCTCGCGCGTCATGAGGCCGACGGCATCCTTGACCGACTGCTTTACGACGACGGCAAGGACGGGCACGCCCCGGGCCGCGGCGGCCTCTTCTATGCGGAACCGCTCGGTCCCGATGCCGCCGATGGCCGCGCCAAACCCCTGCGCTATGCTCGCCGACTCCTCTCCCTCCATCTTGAGGGCCGCATCGACCATTATGATCAAGTCGATCTTGGCGCCCGACGAGAGGATGGCCTCGACGCCCTCGCCCGGCCTGCCGACCGTCGAGTCGGGCCCCCGCGCCTTGATCAGGTGCGCGGCGCGCCCGTCGATCGCCCCCTCGGCGGCGACCGTCTGGAACGCCACCTCCCGCTTCTCGAGGCCTGCCATCATCGAGCCGACGACCATCGGCCCGATGCCGTCTCCGACCGGCTGGCCGGCCTTGAAGGCAGGAACTGCCCCCCTCATGGCGGCGGCCTGCTCCATTACGAACGGCAGGGCCATCTGCAGCGGCAGTATGAGCGGAAAGTTCTTTTGCTTCTTGGCCGTGAGGTACATGTGGTTGACGGTGCGGTGCAGTAGGCGCAGGACGGTGGCTATCTCTAGCAGCGTCTGGACGCGCGACAGCTCGCCGTCGCCGATGCCGGGGCACAGCAGCTTTACGTGCCTGCGCGTGTAATCCTCGCGCGATCGCACCACCTGCTCTATCTTTGGGACTATACCCGAGGGATCCATGTCGGCCGGCATTATCGTAAAGTAGTCTAGCAGCGTGTCTATTTGGCCGGCAAGCCCGTCAGCCGAGCCGCCGCAGGATCCCGCATCCGGCCCGCTCCCGGCGCCGCCGCCCCGGCCCCCGACGGCTGCCCCGCCGATCACCCTGCGGACGTACGCCACGAGCTCGTCGCGCGACTCCGAGCCGTAGGCGTCGAGGCGCTTTATCCCCTTTCGTATCTCGCCGGACGTGACCATCAGCTGTATGCGCTGCCCGTAAAAGACGAACAGTATGATCGGCAGTATCCACACGAGCATCATCAGCGGGTTCGAGTCGTCGCCCATGCCGAGCAGCTCGTCGATGTCGAAGCTGAGCAGGTCCACGCCGCCCCGTTGCAGGGGGCGGATTTAACCCTTCGATCGGCAGGGTGGTGGGGGGGAGGAGTGCGATGCCGCGCGGGTGCCGCCGGCTCGTCGGGCCTGGCCGATCCAAGGCCGGGAGGCGGCGCGGTGCGGGCGGCGTTGCGGCGGGGTGCCAACGCCGCAGGAAGAGCGCGCAAGGGCGGCGATCGCCCGGTGGCGGGTGCCAGAAGAGGGCGGCGCGGGCGGGAGGGTGTCGATGTGGTGCGGCGGGCGGATGGCAGGCGCAGGGCGCCGCGCCCGACAGGACTCGCGTGGAGGGGGTGCACGGCAGTACGGTACAGCGCAGCCCGAACCTGCCGCCGTGCCCGACAGGATCCGCGCGGAGGGGAGTGCATGGCAGTACGGTACAGCGCAGCCCGAACCTGCCGCCGTGCCCGACAGGATCCGCGTGGAGGGGGTGCACGGCAGTACGGTACAGCGCAGCCCGAACCTGCCGCCGTGCCCGACAGGATCCGCCTAGCTGGAGGGAGGTCGGCGGACGGCACTCGGGCTGGCGCGGGGCGGGCTGACGGCCCCCACCCCACCCCACCCCACCCCCCCCCCCACTCTCCCTAGTGCGGGACGCTCCTAGGCGGCCCTGCCGCCGCCCGCGCATGGTAGGCGGGCCCGCCCGCCCGCAGCCGCCGCCGCCGCCGCGCCGCGCTAGCGGGGCGTGCAGGGCCAAGAGCAGGTCAAACGCGGCGCTTATATTGCGAGTCCTTTTATATGGTTTAATAGGCGCGCGGCCGGTTGCCCCAAACCAAGCCAATCGTGAGCGTCGAGAACGTTGTAGCGTCCGCCTCTGTAGACCAAAAGATGGACCTCAACGAGATCACCCGCACGTTCCCGGACGTAGAGTACCACCCCGACCAGTTCCCGGGCCTCGTCTTCAGGCTAAAGGTGCCAAAGACGGCCACGCTCATCTTCACGTCGGGCAAGATGGTCTGCACGGGCTCAAAGTCCGAGGAGATGGCGCACAGGGCCGTCAAGACGGTGGTACAAAAGCTCCGCAAGGGCGGCATCAAGATCAAGAAGGACGCCGTCGTCGAGGTGCAGAACATCGTCGCCTCGATAAACCTAGGCGGCCGCATACACCTAGAGCAGGCGGCCAGGACGCTGCCTAGGAGCATGTACGAGCCAGAGCAGTTCCCCGGCCTCATACACCGCATGGTGGACCCAAAGACGGTCATACTGCTGTTCTCGTCGGGCAAGCTCGTCTGCACGGGCGCCAAGAAGGAAAAGGACGTGTACAGGTCGGTCAACCAGCTCCACGCCCTGCTAGAGGAAAAGGACCTGATGATCTACAGCTAGGGCGGCGCGCCCCCGCGCGGGCCGCCTAGCGCACAGGGCTGCCAGGCGGGGCCGCCTAGCGCACAGGGCTGCCAGGCGGGGCCGCCTAGCGCACAGGGCTGCCAGGCGGGGCCGCCTAGCGCACAGGGCTGCCAGGCGGGGCCGCCTAGCGCACAGGGCTGCCAGGCGGGGCCGCCTAGCGCACAGGGCTGCCAGGCGGGGCCGCCTAGCGCACAGGGCTGCCAGGCGGGGCCGCCTAGCGCACAGGGCTGCCAGGCGGGGCAGGCTCCGCCCCGCCGCCCGGCGGGGATGCGGCCAGCCAGTGGGGCACGCCGTCCACGTCGGCCGCTAGCAACATCGCCCTCGACTCGACGCCGGCAAGCCGGCGGGGCTCGAGGTTGGCCACCACTACTACCGACCGGCCGGCCAGGTCGCCGGCCGCATAGTGCTCGGCTCCGCCGATTATGACGTCCCGCACGTCGCCGCCGCCCAGGTCGGCGCGCCCCCTCACTATCCGCGTCTTGCCAGGTATCGGCTCGACCGAGACGATGCGGGCCACCCTCATGTCGAGCCTTGCAAAGTCGTCGTACGAGACGATCGGCTTGGCCGCGTCTGCCTCCTCCTGCCCTGACACGGGGGCGCGGCCGCACGGCCCACGTTAAAGTGTCGCGCACGGGCATCCGGCGCGCGGCCGGCGGCGCCCAAAGCGAAAAGTGGCTGCAAGGGAAGAGTGGCAGGATGCCCGGGGTGGGAGTTAGGACCCCATTAGCAGGCTGCCCCTTGCAACCGCAGGGGCGCGCGTGCAATCCCATATATTCAATGCGGCCGCCGCCCGCCCGCATGGTGTCCGTGCGGGCCGAGGCGCGCATACGGGCCCCGCCCGAGGAGGTATGGGCGATAGTATCCGACCTTGACGGGGAGCCGAGGTACTGGAGGGGGACAAGGTCCGTCAGGAACGTCTCCGAGTCCGGCGGCGTCGTGACGAGGGAGATCACCATCGCGTTCCGCGGCAAAAAGTGCATGCAGGAGGTGACCGTCGTCCCCATGGAGCGCATCGAGGCAGTCTTTACCGAGGGCGTCATGCGGGGGACAAAGGTCCTGAGCATGCGCGCCGAGGAGTGGCAGGGCGGCGGAGTCACGGTGCTAGAGGCCGCGTGGGACGTCGGGCTTGCCGGCATGATGGGCATGTTCGACGGCGCCGTCGGCAGGCACATCAGGGGCGGCACCGAGCAGGCCCTGGCGGCAATAAAGGAAGAGGCCGAGCGGCGGGCAAGGGCGGGCAAGGGCGGGCCGAGTGCGGAGGTCGCAGGCGGCTGATGGCCGCGGGCGGCGCCAGTGGCGGCGCGGGGGTGCGGGCGGCATGCTGACGGCGCTTGATGCGATCGTGTACTTTCTGGCCGCGGCCATGGCCGGCGTGGCAGGCGTCTGGGTGTGGCTCTTGTGGTCCATGGTAGAGTCCCACAGGAAGACGCCGCGCCTCGGGCGCATCGCCGGCGCGCCCGCCCCCGGGGGCGAGGGGGAGGGGGCGGGGGGCGGGGGCGATGCGCCCCTCCCCAGGGTGTCGGTCATACTGCCGGCGCGCAACGAGGAAGGCTACATCGGCAGGTGCCTCGACTCGCTGTCTACCCAAGAGTACCCGGACTTCGAGGTCGTCGCCGTCGACGACTCGTCGGACGATGCGACGGGGCGAATCATAGCGGGCAGGGCGGCGGCCGACCCGCGCATAGTGCACGTAAGCGCAAGGCCCAAGCCGGACGGGTGGATGGGCAAGAACTGGGCGTGCATGGAGGGGTACGCGAGGGCGTCGGGCGAGCTGCTGCTGTTCACCGACTCGGACACCGTCCACTCGCCGCGCGCGATGCCGCTTGCCGTGTCGGCCCTGCTCGGCGGCGGCCTGGATGCGGTCACCGTCATTCCGCGCCTCGTGTGCAGGGACGCCTGGACGCGCGCAACGCTCCCCGTGATCTCTACGTTCCTGCACACGAGGTTCTCGGCCCTGCGCGTAAACGACCCGTCAAAGAAGACGGGGTACTTTTTCGGCAGCTTTTTCATGATGAGGAGGAGGGCGTACGAGGCGGCCGGAACGCACGAGGGCGTGCGCGGCGAGATCATAGAGGACGGCGCGCTGGGAAGAAAGGTCAAGGAGTCTGGGATGCCGATGCTCATGGCGCTCGGCGACGACCTGGTCGACGCCGTCTGGGCCCGCGACCGCGGGACGCTCTGGGACGGCCTCAAGAGGCTCATGGTCCCGCTGTACCTGCAGGACAGGCGGTCGGCATTCGGCGTCATGGCCGCCGTCGCCGCCCTGCTGCTGCTGCCGTTCGCGCTGCTCGGCGCCTCGGGCGTGGCCCTGGCGTGGGGGTGGGAGGAGGAAGGCGGCGGCGCGGCCCTGCAGGCACTGCTCGCCCTGTCGCTTGCCGCATCCTGCCTGGTGCATGCGGGCGCGGCCGTAGAGTCTGTCGTGCTGCGCGTAGGGCTGCGGTACGCGGCGCTGTGCGCCGCGGGGTGCGCCGCTGTCGTGCTCGGATTCCAGGCGGGGCTGATCAAGGCAAGGAGCGACGGCGCGGTCGTCTGGCGCGGAAGAAGGTACTCTGCGTCGGACCACGCCGCGTCCGACTCGATAAGGGTGTAGCCGCGGGGGCCAGCCGCAGATTGAAGGAAGGCGCCCGCCCTCCCCTCGCCCCGGCCCGCCCCGGCCCTCCGAGCGCGGCGCATGCGCCTGCGGCGATTGCCAACTTGGACGAGCGCCAGCGGCGGGGGCGCGGAAAAGGCATTATTACCCCAGGCGGTCGGCAATTGCGTGGAAAAGTCCATCGGCATTGCCGGAGGGGCCCTTGCAGCGGCGGCCATTCTCATAGCGGTGTCCCTTGCGCTCGCCCCGCCCGCCGGAGTCGACGCGCAGGGCGGCATGCCGGCGGCGGCAACAGAGCCCGCCCCTGGTTCGACGCAGGGCCCTGCCGCCGCGCCGGTGGATGCGGTCCAGGGCCACGCGGCCGGGGCCGGAACAGAGGCGCTCAAGGCGGGGGCCGCAGCCTACGCCAGCGGCTCTGGCGCCGGCGGCATAAACGGCGCGCTGCCGCTCACCGAGATATTCGAGATGGTCGAGGAGGGGACGGTCCGCGTAGAGGTCCGCCGCCCGCCGTCCGTGACGACCCCCGTCAGCGGCGTCGGCTCGGGCATCGTCTTCGACCAGAGGGGCAACATAGTCACCAACGCGCACGTCGTCGACGATGCAGACCGCATCATCGTGACCTTCCTTGACGGGCGCTCGTACAACGCAGAGGTCGTCGGGGCCGACCCGTTCACCGACATCGCGGTGATCAGGGCCGACAGGGCGGCGGCCGACGGCGAGGCCAAGAGCCGTCTCTACCCGCTGAGGCTCGGCGACTCGGCAAACCTGAGGGTCGGCGAGCAGATCGCGGCCATCGGCAACCCGTTCGGGCTGTCCGGCTCGATGACGTCGGGGATTGTCAGCCAGCTCGGCAGGCTCCTGCCGGCGCACGGCGCCTTCCAGATACCCGACATAATACAGACCGACGCGGCGATCAACCCCGGCAACTCGGGAGGCCCCCTCCTGAACATGCGAGGCGAGGTCGTCGGGATAAACACTGCGATACGGTCGCAGACGGGCGAGTTCACGGGGGTCGGCTTTGCCGTCCCGTCGCAGACGGTCGCAAAGATCGTCCCCGTCCTGATACGCGACGGCGGGTACAGGCACCCGTGGATAGGCGTGTCGGGGATGGACATCGACCCCGACACGGCCGACGCCCTCGGCCTAGAGGACACGCGCGGGTTCATGGTGATGACCGTCGTCGAGGACAGCCCGGCCGACAGGGCAGGGATGCAGGGATCGTCAGGGACGGTCGTCGTCGCCGGGCCCGGGGGCGAAGAGGAGGAGCGTCCCGCCGGAGGCGACATTATTGTCGGCGTCGACGGGATCGAGGTGCGGCGGATCAGCGACATACTCATACACCTGCAGAGGGCAAAGACGGTCGGCGACGACCTGGTCTTGGACATACTCCGCGACGGAAGGTCGACGTCGCTCGTCGTCGTACTCGGCGAGCGGCCGGCATCCATCGTGCAGGCGGTTCCCGAGTAGGCAGCGAAGGGCCGGCGGGCGGTGCAGGATCGGCAGCGTGCCGATCCGGGCCGCAGGGGGACTGAGGCGAGGCGGCAAGATATGCCAGGTGCCGTCATGTGCGATGGAGAGGGCCGGTCGGACTTTACGGACTTTTTTCGGTCGGGGCAGATTTTGGCCGGTCGGGGCGCCGGAGGGGGGGCAGTACAGTGCGGCAGTGGACCAGGGGCGACCCCTACGGACTTTACGGACTTTTTTCGGTCGGGGCAGATTTTGGCCGGTCGGGGCGCCGGAGGGGGCTGCGCTAGGCGTGGATCTGGGGCGCCGGAGGGGGCCGGTCGGACTTTACGGACTTTTTTCGGTCGGGGCAGATTTTGGCCGGTCGGGGCGCCGGAGGGGGGGGGGCAGTACAGGGCGGCAGTGGACCAGGGGCGACCCCTACGGACTTTACGGACTTTTTTCGGTCGGGGCAGATTTTGGCCGGTCGGGGCGCCGGAGGGGGCTGCGCTAGGCGTGGATCTGGGGCGCCGGAGGGGGCCGGTCGGACTTTACGGACTTTTTTCGGTCGGGGCAGATTTTGGCCGGTCGGGGCGCCGGAGGGGGCTGCGCTAGGCGTGGATCTGGGGCGCCGGAGGGGGCCGGTCGGACTTTACGGACTTTTTTCGGTCGGGGCAGATTTTGGCCGGTCGGGGAGGATTTTGGCCGGTCGGGGAGGGAACGGGGCAGAGTGTACAGATGCACCGGGTACGGGTGAAAACCAAAGCTAGGTATGCGCCTCGGATCAGACACCCGGGTCGCCAACAAGTTTGGCAGGGTCAACTTGTACCTAGTCGCGGCTGGAGCTAGACATCTCCGATGGTCGTCTTGCCTCCAAGTATGACCGAAGCAGGGGCAGTGCAAACTTGTATAAGCCATGATCATGCTTGTAGACTATGCCTTTTTCTTCTAAGCGTTTCAGATGTGTTGACACAGTCCCTTTGCTGGTGCCTGTCGCCCCCATGATTGACGAAAACTCATATCGGCTTCAGGTATCAGTGACATGTGATATAATGTGTTTTTTTCGCCCGGTATAAGATCTACCATTCTCAGGTCAAAAAAGTCATCGTATAGGCTATGCAATATGTCCGTTCTTACAGATTTGTAGTCCCGCAGGCCGACGGCATCTTTGGGCGTTCGTTGTAATATTTCGCAGCCAAAAAATTGTATAAAGTAAGGATACCCGCCGGCATCTTTGACCACGGCGTTTACAAGTCCGGGCGAAAACCTGCGGTTCACTGCGTTCAAAGGATGTAAGATTGCCTTTTTTGCATCCAAGCGTGAAAGCCCAGTGACTTCTGTTACCTTAAACGTGCGTTCAGTGTAAGAGCGTCCCGCCTTGATGTTCTTTACCAAGATCGGCAGGCCCGACAAAACGAGAGAGTATCTCTGCCCCTGCATTTGCACATTGTTGACCGCGCCAAGAAAGTCGCCAAGCGTATGCCACTTGTCTTTTACATCGTTAACCGTATGGAATTCATCAAGCAGGAAGACGACACCCACGTAGCCAAGATCATTTACGATCTTCCAGTTTCTTGTAAGATAGTCGACGAGGTGATCTGTCAGCGGCTCTTGCACGTCACGATCATACGACGGCTCGTACACCAACCCAGATATGCCCACGGTCGACGGCTTGAGGTACTGTCCAGCCGTGCGTAGTTTCCCCTTCGCTGCCTCCACCCTCGACGACGACTCGATCGAGCCGCGGAGTGCATGCTTCAGTCCCGACGCGAACTGGACCGGATCGGAGTCTCCGGGGCCGTACAAGTGCCTGACCACGGGCAGGAATTTCTCATCGCGGCACATGGACGCGAACTTTCTTAGCAGTACAGTCTTGCCGACCCCGCGCAGGCCGTGCAGCAGGACGTTCTTCATGTTTCCTACACGGTTGCCCTCTAGCACCTCGTCAAACATGTCGATCTCCGCCTCGCGCCCCGCTAAGTATGGCGGATCGAGACCAGCTCCGGGCCGGAAGGGATTGGGGCTATTACGCATGCAATCCCACGCGACATGCCCCGCTTATAACTGTGATCATTGCTTTCGCCGCAGGGCGCCTAGTGGCACGGGGCCAGATGTTCGGACAGACCTCGCCTTGCGCAGCCCTGCGGCTAGGCCCGTAATCACCCCGCACGGATAACGCCCGAGATCGCCTAGAACCACAAGGCACATACAACTTGGCCTTCAAAACCGATCGCGGCGGCACGGTACGCCACACGCACGCGCGGCCCCCGTACGCGGCGCGCCCACGCATGCCGCTCGGGGCGATCCCTGCGTGGCATCGCCCCGGCGGCCCAGACCTCGTTTGCATCCCAATCTTTGGGTAAGGCCAGCCGCGGCGCTTGCAGGCCCAAGGCATGGCCCGTGTCCTCAACGTCGCGAGCGGCCCGCCCCGCTCATAGATAAATACGAGCCGCCAAGGCCCCGGCCGTGAGCAGGCAGGCCCTACTCAGGTCTGATCTTGTCGACGGCCACCTGTCGGCCGCGGCGGCCGGCGGGAGGAGGCGGCCGCCGGGCGCCGCCGAGGGCGCCCGCATCCTCGATGCAGTAATGTCCGACGGGGACGCGCTGCGCCTGCTCCTGCGCGCCGCGCTCGCCGTGCGCGGGCGCGAGTGCGCCAGGCCCGGGATCGTCACATTCTCGAAAAAGGCCTTCTTCAACGTCGTCAACCTGTGCAGGGACGTCTGCACGTACTGCACGTACAGGTCAGAGCCGGCCGAGGCGGCGGCCGTCATGATGTCGCGGCGCGACGTGAAGGCGCTCGGAGAGGCCGCCGCCCGGCTCAACTGCGTCGAGGCGCTCCTTGTAGCCGGCGAGAGGCCCGAGGAGCGGTACGGTGCGGCCCGCAGGTGGCTTGCGGAAGAGGGATACGCCAGCACGGCCGAGTACCTAGTGCACTGCTCGGAGATGCTGCTCGGCATGGGCCTGTTCCCGCATACGAACGCCGGCAACCTGACAAGGGCAGAGATGGCAGACCTGTCGGCGACGAACGCGAGCATCGGGCTCATGCTAGAGACGTCGAGCGCCCGCCTAGGAGGGGCGGGCATGCCGCATGCCGGCGCGCCGAGCAAGGAGCCGGCCGCAAGGCTGGCCGCGCTGGCCGACGCCGGCTCGCTCGGCATCCCGACGACGACGGGCGTGCTAGTCGGCATCGGCGAGACGCATGCCGAGCTCGCCGAGTCGCTCGCCGCCATCGCCGCCCTGCACGGACGGTACGGGCACGTGCAGGAGGTCATTGTCCAGGGCTTCCGGCCAAAGCCGGACACGGCCATGAGGGGCGCGCCGGCGGCCGGCGACGCGTACCTGGCCGCCTCGGCCGCTCTGGCCCGCCTCATGATGCCTGGCGCCAACATACAGGTGCCGCCAAACCTCTCGCCCGGCTCGTACCAGGACATGCTCGGCGCCGGGATCAACGACTGGGGCGGCATATCGCCGCTCACGCCAGACCACGTAAACCCCGAGTTTTCGTGGCCGGCCATACGGCAGGTCGGAGCGCGGACGGCCCGCGCCGGCATGCGGCTCGCCTGCAGGTTCCCCGTGTACCCCGAGTTTGTCGGGGCGGTGCGGCGCGGCATCAGGGACAGGATGGCAGGGATCGCCGAGGGCGGCGGAGCGTGGCTCGTCAGGGAGGAGTACTGGCGTGGCCCGTGAGTTTCCCGAGCCGGCCCTGAGGGGGGCCGACCCCATAGTGGCAGGCCACCTCGACAGGGCCCTGTCCGGCCGCGAGGTCTCGGCCGAGGGGGGCGAGGCCCTGCTGGCCGCCCGCGGCGGCGATGCGCACCTAGTCGGGGCCGCCGCGGACGCGCTGCGCGAGCGCGAGTGCGGCGATGCGGCCACGTACGTCGTCAACCGCAACATCAACTTTACGAACGTGTGCATAAAGCAGTGCGGGTTCTGCGCGTTCAGCCGCGACTTTCGCGGCAGCCAAGAGGCGTACATGCTGCCCGTCGGAGAGGTCGTCAGGAGGGCCGCCGAGGCGCGCGAGATGGGCGCGACCGAGGTGTGCATACAGGCGGGCCTGCCGCCGGACATGGACGGGTCGGCCTACGAGGAGATGGTGCGCGCCGTAAAGGGCGCCGTGCCCGGCATCCACGTGCACGCATTCTCGCCCGAAGAGGTCGCGTACGGGGCGGCCCGGGCCGGCGCGACCGTGCAAGAGTACCTTGCACGGCTCAGGGAGGCCGGCGTGGACACCCTGCCCGGAACGTCTGCCGAGATACTCGACCAGGCCGTGCGCGACCGCATATCACCGGGGCGCATCACCGTGCGCGACTGGGTCACCGTCGTGACCGAGGCGCACCGCCTCGGCATCCGAACCACGTCCACGATGATGTTCGGCCATGTGGAGTCGCTCGGGGACAGGGCAAGGCATATGGCCCTGCTGCGCTCCATCCAGCGGCGAACGGGCGGGTTTACAGAGTTTGTCCCGCTCAGGTTCATAGCCGACGAGGCCCCGATGACGAGGGGAGGGGACGGCCCCCTGTCGGGCGCCGTGGAAGAGGCATCCGAGGGCGGTGCGCTCGACACGCTGCTCACGCATGCGGTAGCCAGGATAATGCTGGGCGGGGCGCTGCGCAACGTGCAGGCGTCGTGGGTCAAGGAGGGGCCTGCCATGGCGCAGCTGCTCCTCGCGTGGGGCGCCAACGACCTGGGCGGGACGCTCATCAATGAGAGCATCTCGACGTCGGCCGGCGCGGGCCACGGCCAGCTCCTCAGGCCGCGCGAGATCAGGGCCCTTGCAGGCGGCGCCGGCAGGACGCCGCTAGAGCGCACGACCCTGTACGGGGAGGCTGCGGCCCGGCGGGACGAGGCTGGGCCGCCCGCGGGCGGGGCCGCCCTTGGGACAGGGTCGGAGGCCGCCCCGCCCCTCGATGCGGTCGACGACCCGGCCAGGTTTGGGTCGTACTTTGAGCTGATCAAGATAGGCTCGTTCCGGTACAGGAACACGCGCAGGCAGAGGGCGCCGCCGGCGGCTCCTCGTCCATAGCCCAGCAGGCTCTTGCACCCCCACCATCCCGCCCCATGCCCTGCGCGCCCAGGCTAGCGCCTGCACAAGCCGGCCCGGCAGGGCAGAGCCCAAAGGGGCAATGGCATGCCTGCCTGACGACGCGGCAGGACGGCCCTACCACACGCAGTCAGACACTGCACGTTTATATCCCCCACAGAATCAGGCCTTGCATGGTAGTACCCAGATATCCCAAGCCCCTCAGCACAGAGGCGTGGGAGGCGCTGATTGCAGGGCTGGAAAAGGGCCAGACCGAGGAGCAGAGGAAAATGGTGGAGGAGGCAAAGAGAACCATTCACAACCTGCCGTGGTCTACGAGCAAAGATCGGCAGGTGTAACGATGCTCAACATGCCATACATGGTGGTCGTCTTGGCGAGGACGGCACAGGAACACTCCACCTTGATGCTAGGGCATAAGAACGTGCCCGTCAGGAGCACAGGGTCGGATGCCGGCGTAGCCGACGAGTTCGGGGCGTAGCACCATGGGCGCCGGCGACATAGATGTGACAGAGCTGTCTTTGTCGCTACTCGACGAGCTTGACGACAGGGGAGGCTTTGTTTGCAGAAACCCAGAGTTTGCAGACTATAGGGGTTCTATTTGAGTTCACGAAAACGTATTGAAGATTGCATGCAATTACGGGCGAAAAAAGTCACAGAAAACAGTTACACAAAATAGTTACACAAAACAATTGTATCGTGAATTGTTATTCCGCAGCGCGGCACAAGTGCAACATTTATCGCAGGCGGGGCATGCCACTTTATTCCTCAAGCAATATCTGGGGAAGCCTCGCAAGAAAGTTGGCGGGAATGTTCGAGTTGGCCAGCACAGGGGGCAACTTTGCGCGCTTTTCCGGAGGGAGTATCTTGTCCTCCTTCGCTTGAATCTCTTCGATGGTCGGCAGGGGGATCTCCTCTTCCGGCATTCTCCTCTGCACGTACGCAAAGTGCTCTCCCGGCCTGAGCCTTTTCTTGATCCCCGCCGCCTTGCGGGGGCTGATCTGCGGCGCGTCGACCGCAGTCGCATAGTCGTAGAACTCGACCGGGACGATTAGGTCGCTCTCAAAGCACCACCCGAGCTCGCCGCTTATGGCCCCGACGCTGTCGAGCCCTACGTTGGACATGGCGGTCTTTATGCCGCGGATCTGCGGCTCGGCGACGTTGTCGTTGGGCGTGTACGGAAGCGTGGGTATGCGCCTCAGGCGGTCCGCGTTGTCCCGGATGTGGTCGCTGGACCTGTCCGAGGTGTGGTACCCGGCGTTGTCGTCTATGGTCTGAATCTTGCCGACTAGGGCGCTGACCCTGTCAAGGAACCTCATGTACGCCTCGCTGTTGGCCCGGCCGGGGCACTCCATGACGAAGACCCACCCGTAGCCGACGGCTACGAAGAAGCTCAGGCGTGCGCGCCCGACGCTCGACGTGCGCACGATCTCGACCCCTCTCAGCCCCGCCGTCTCGCGCCCGTTCTTGTAGCCCTGCGCATGGCCCTCGTCGATGAAGACCGTATGGTAGCCGGCCGCGGCGGCCTCCTTGATCTTAGCGCGCGCCTCCGCCTGGAAGGCGAGCCGCTCCTCGAGGCTCGCCGCCTTTGGGTGTGCGGGGCGGGGCACCTTGAGCCGTATGCCCATCTCCTTGAAGTTCTTTGCGGCCGTCGAGTATGCTATCTTCACCTTGTACTTTTTCTCAAGATGGTCGTGCAGGAGTTTGAACGTCCACACGTTGGCCTTGTAGCCGGCCGCCTGTGGCCCCATGAAGACATCCATGATCAACTCCCAGCGGATCTCGAGTGGAATTGATCGGCGCCTGCCGGGGCTCTTGCCCCGCGGGGCCGCCTTCAGGCCCCCCTTGTGCATCTTCACCAGCCAGTCCCTGACCGCGTCGTACGATGCAAGGACCATCCCGGCTATCTCGTTGAACGACCTGCCCTTCTTGCGGTGGTACGCGGCCATGTACCTCTTGGCCGTCAGCGCGTCCATCTCCTTGTTGGCAAGGCGCTTGAGCTTGTGGGCGCTCGTGCCAGGCATGAAGCCCTTGCCCTCTGGAATCGATCCCTTTCGCCCCATGCCCTACCCTGTCGTCCCTGCTATACCACCACAGTGGTGAAGGGATCTTGACACCTGGTCAATTCTTGTCAACTTTAGTAGAGCCCCTATACCTCGAGGTGAATGCCGCATACGATATGAAGGTGCAAATGGGACTAACCTACCTAGCACGGTACAACAAGCAGGTTGTGGGGTTCATGACGCTAGCAATGGCGCACCTAGACAAGGCTGAGCAACAGACGCTTGGCATAGACGCATACGGAAACATACTCGTACTGGCCGTAACGGCCTTGGCCACAGACAAGCGCTACGAGCGGCGCGGAGTTGGCCGATATATGGTGAACAGCGACATACTGCTTGCGTTAGACATGTCAAGACGGGTTGCGTGCAGAGCCATATACCTAAACGCCGACCCCGACGCCATGGGATTTTACAAAAAACTTAACTTCGAACCGCTGCCTCACTCACCAGACACAGATGGGGCGCCCATGTACTTTGACCTTGTCCCGTCTGCGTGACGACCCTGGCCAGACACACGGCAGGCCGCCGCGCGGACGGCCCGCGCAGGCATGCGGCTCGCCTGCAGGTTTCCCGCGTACTTCGAGTTTGCCGGGACAGTGCGGCGCGACATCAGGGACAGGATGGGGACGATTAGCGAGGACGGTGGATCGTGGTTCGTGGAGGAAGTACTGGCATGGGACGTGAGTTTCTCAAGGCGGCTCTGTGAAGGGCAGAACCCGTAGTGGCCTGCCACCCCGACAGGCCCCGTCCCGCCGCGAGGCCTCCGCCGCCGAACATGGGTGGCTCGTTCCGGTACCGGAACGCACGCAGGCAGGGGGCGCCGCCGAATGCGGCTCGGTCGTAACACGGCAGGCGCTTGCGCCGGGCGGTGGCCCCAGCCCTGGCCGTGCTGGAATGAGACTAGGCCGAACCCGGCATGCGCTTGCACCTCCCGCCCTACTTCCCGCGCATCCCGACTGCCTGCCTGCGCAGCCCGGCGCGGTGAAGCGGGATCATAGATCTGGAGTAGTCGCCACCCACAGGCTGGCACACCCGTGCGGTATGCGATCGGACAGATTATATACGGTTCCGAAATCCTGCCTTGCATGGTGGTACCCATATACCCAAAGCCGCTCAGCGCCAAGGCATGGAAAGTGCTGATCGCCGAGCTGGAAAAGGGCCAGTCAGAGGACCAGAAGAAGGCGATGGAGGAGGCAAGAAGGACCATTCGCAACTCGCCGTGGTCCGCTGGCAAGGATCGGCAGGTGTGACGACTGGCCCACATGCCACACATGTCGGTCTTTTCGGCGTGAACGGTACGAGGGAACTCCGGCCCAGGGTTCGTGCACAGGATCGTGCCGGCCAGATGTGCATTGTGGGATGATGCAGTCGACATGTGCGAGGTGTAATGGCATGGGTGCCAACGACATAGATGTGGCAGAGTTGTCCTTATCGCTACTCGACGAGCTTGACGACAGGGGAGGCTTTGCAGAAATCCAGAGTTTACAGACTACCTCGAGGTAGGCGCCGCATACGATATGAAAGTACGAATGGTGCTCACCTACTTAGCGCGGCACAACAAGCAAGTTGTGGGGTTCATGACGCTGGCAATGGCCCACCTGAACAGGTCTGAACAACCGACGTTTGGCATAGACACGTATGGGAACATACCCGTGCTGGCCATAACAGCCCTAGCCACCGACAGCCGTTACGAGCGGCGTGGTGTTGGTCGGCATATGGTGAACAATGCCATGCTGATGGCGGCAGACATTTCAAAACAGGTGGCGTGCAGGGCAGTCTACTTGAATTCACACCCCGACGCGGTAGGATTCTACAGAAAGCTAAAGTTCAAGACGCTGCCCTACTCGCCAAGCGTTAGCGAGCCACCTATGTACTTTGACCTTGTCGAAACCACGTGACAACTACATAACCGCAAAATGGTCACCAAGATGTGCGAGTGGCAAGTGCGCCGCACGCCTAACGCGTTGCAGCACATGCGCAATGATGGTGCGGGCGAGAATTCGCCAAGGGCTTACGACCGCCGCATATTCCAAGAAGATTCATACCACCACCGCCCCCATCCCCTCCCAATCGGTGGCCCGCCCCACCCCCTCCCGCTTTCTGCCAAACAGGAAAGCGCATGAGGGTCCCAATCCACGAGCAGGTCGGAAGCATGCTGCATGCCCATGCCGTGTCACGGACAGGTGTCGCGCAGCGAGCAGGCGGAGTCGCAAGATCCTACAGCATCGCGCCACTCTAGCCGCCCCATGACGATAAGCCCTTGTCCGAAGTGAACAGACGTCCGCACCTGCAGCGTCGCGCCATCTTGGCAACACCGTCACTCATTACGAACGGGGGCGTTATCGGACGTCCGCACCTGCAGCGTCGCGCCATCTTAGTAGCCCGGGTATGTCCCCTGTTCCGTTGATGGCATGTCCTAGAGCACCACACAGGGTGCACACGGCGCGAATGCAGGGACAGGTGGGGAGGGGTGGCAGGCCCCGTCTCACCCCGGAGCGGCCGGCGGGCGCGGTTGGCTTTTATTATCGCGCTACGGGCTCGGCCCGTCCCAAGCTAGCTCAGCCTGGTAGAGCTCCCGGCTGTAGGTGCCGGCCAAGACGGCTGACGCTGACGGCGTGCCAGGCTACAGACACCGGGTTGTCGAAGGTTCAATTCCTTCGCTTGGGACCACATCAAAGCGGGCGGCGCGGCCGCGGCCGCGCGCCCTACGGGTTGATCACGGCCCTGCCGTTGAGCCGCCGCGCCCGCAGGTCCTCGAGCGCCCCGTTGGCCTCGTCGAGCGAGTACCGCCGGTCTATGCGGGGCCGGATCGACCCCCTGGCCGCAAGCCCGATCAGGTCTACCATGTCGGCGTACGTGCCGGTGTACGCGCCGCGTATGCTGATCGACTTTAGCGGGACGGTCACGAGCGGGAGCTCGATGCGGCCGCCGAACAGGCCGACGAGGACCAGGGTGCCCCTCTTGCGCAGCGAGGCCAGGCCGGCGGCTGCCGTGTTCGGCGCGTTGACAAAGTCGATCACCCCGCCGGCGCCGCCGCTGCCGCCGCACACTTCGGCGATCCTCTCGGCCAGGCGGGCCGGCTCGTAGCCGCGCGAGTTTATCGTGTGGTCGGCGCCCATGGACGCGGCAGTCTCCAGCTTTGCATCGTCGAGGTCGACGCATACGACCCTGGCCTGCGTCGTCGCCTTTGCTATCTGCACGCCCATGAGGCCGAGCCCCCCGGTGCCGAACATGACGATGTGCTCGGGATCGGACTCGGCCGCCTTTTTGACCGCCGTGTACGACGTAAGGGCCGCGCACGCGAGGGACGTCGCCTCGTCGGGATCCACGCCCTGCGTCTTTGCCAGGTAGCGGTGGCTCGGCACCTTTACGAACTCGGCGTACCCGCCGTCGCGGAACAGCCCGACCGAGCCGGGCGTGTCGCAGACGTTCTCGCTGCCCGACCGGCACACGGGGCACGAGCCGCAGCCGAGCCACGGGTACACCAGCACCTCGTCGCCCCTTGAAAAGCCCCCTGCGAGGGGGCCGGCCTCGTGGACGGTCCCGGCGATCTCGTGGCCTGGCGTGACGGGGTACCTTACGCCGCGGTCCGTGACGCGCAGGAACGTGCCGTCGCCCATGTCGTAGCCGCCCTCCCAGAGGTGCAGGTCGCTGTGGCAGACGCCGGCGGACCGAACGCGCACGACGACCTCTTCGCCCTCGGGCACGGGAACGTCGACGTCGGAGACGACAAGCGGCGCCTTTGGCTCGACGATTCGGGCGGCCTTCACGGCGCGGCGCGCACGCAGGCGATAATATATGTCGTCCACGGGGGCGGGCGCCCGCCAGCGGCGGGGCGGCCGGCGCCGCCGATGCCCCGGCCGGCCCGGCGGCACGCAGCCGGTCAGCAAAAGTTCTGGACTGCGTAAAAGCCGCCGTCCCCGATCGCGACGCCGACGCCGAGGCGGTCGTACCTGCCGTCAAGGATGTTCTGGCGGTGGCCGGGGCTGTCCATCCACGAGTCGACTGCGCCGGCGGCCACCGGGACAGTGTACGCCGCATGCCCGCTCATGTAGATGTTCTCGGCCACGCCCGTCCAGACGACCGCCCCGACCCGCTTTTCGCATGCGTATCCGGCGGCGGCGGCCCGGTCCGTGGGGTCTAGCCCTTCCGGCGAGTCGTGCATAAAGTAGCCGCGCTCGGCCATGTCCTCCGCATGCCCGCGCGCGATGCCGTCAAGCCGCGCATCGCGCGCCAGTGGCGGGAGGCCCGCGGCCGCCCTCGCCTCGTTGGTAGCGTTATGGATTGCAGACGATGCGGCCCCGTCGTCTATTCGCGGCTCCAGCGGCGGAAGGACGCCCCCGGCAAGCTCGCGCGCATCCCCGGCCCCTCGAGGGCGGCTCCGGCCGCGCCGGCAGCCCCGTCGGCGAGCGGACCGGCAAGGGACTCGGCCTGCCGGAGCGCATCCTGCGCCGCCTGGGGCTGGACGGCCGCCGCAAGGGCTGCGGCTGCGACCAAGGCGGAAGCGCAGGTGGCCACCACGAGGGCGGCGCGGCGGCGGGGGCCGTTCCGTCGGCGGCCGCTACGCCGGCGGCGTCGATCGCGCCGGCCGCGGCCCACCTCTGCGCCGCACTCGGTGCACACCATAATGCCGGATGTAGTCCTGACAAGGCTGTGCCTGCACCCCACGCCGCGGGCATCCGGCTGGGGCCTTTTAACGATCGGGGAGCGACGCGCAGGTGGAGGTGCGATCGGCCCGGTTGCGCGCAGGGATCGGCGGCGCGAAACCGATTTATCGGCGGGCTGCGCCGTGCGGGCGGCATGGAGGCAGAGGGCGGGGCGGCCGGGGCGGAGGCAGAGGCTGCCGCCGGGGGCGCAGGCCAGGCCGCGGGCGGCGCGTCCGTCAAGTCGGACATCTCGCACGCCCCCGTCAACGTCCTGTTCAACATGTCGTCGATCGCAAAGAGGGACGTGTGGGACATCGACCTGATCAAGATACTCGAGCTGCTCACGTCGATCCTCGAGAGGTCCGGCAAGAAGGACCTCAGGGTTGCCGGAATGGCCGCCCTGTCGTCGTCGCTCATCTACCGGATGAAGGTCGACAGGATATTCGCCCTGCACAGGGAGGCCATGGAGAAGAGGCCGGTCGTCGACAGGCGCGACGTCGACATCACCATGCTAGACATCCCGTACCGCCACGAGCCGACGAGGCCCGTGTCCCTCGACGAGCTGCTCGGCATACTCGAGAGCCTGATAAGCACCATCGCCAACCCCAAGAGCAGGCGGGGGCGCCTCGTCGTCGAGGCCGACCCCGAGCCAAAGTTCGAGGACGCCTTCATAGCGATCGAGAACTTTATCGGCAAGTACGAGGCGCTCATACTCTCAAAGCTCGGGGCCGGCTACGGAGGCAGCGGACTCCTCGGCGACATGACGGCCGGCCTTGACGACTTGGACGCCGTGCGGTGCTTTCTGGCAGTCCTTTTCCTGGCGCGAGACCAGAGGGTCGACCTGGCGCAGGAGGGAGAGGACATCAGGGTCACCCTCATGGCAGGGGCCGCCGCGGAGTCGAAAAGTCCGCCGGCCGGATCCGCAGAGGTCGTGCCGGAGGGGGCAGGGGCCGGGGCGGCAGGGGCCGGGGCGGCAGGGGCCGGGGCGGCGGCCGAAGCGGCCGCCGCGGAGGCGGCAGGGGCCGGGGCGGCGGCCGAAGCGGCCGCCGCGGAGGCGGCAGGGGCCGGGGCCGGCGCTCCGGAGGCGGGCATTCCGCAATGAATGCCAAAGCCGTCAGCGACTCGGAGGCGACGGCCAGGATAGAGGCGGCGCTCTACTCGGCCGGCAGGCCGCTCACGATCAAGGAGATCATGCACGCTTCAGGGACGGGATCGCGCACAAGGACGGGGCACCTGCTCGATGCGATAATGAAGAAGGCGAGGAGCGCCTTCAAGGCCATCGAGATAACGGCGCTCCCCGACGGATCGTTCGTGCTGCAGCTCAAGCCGCAGTACAGCGGCATCATCAGGCGGTACGCGTCAAAGCCCATACTGCCAAAGGCCACCCTCAAGACCCTCTCGTACATAGCCTACAAGCAGCCCGTGTCGTCAAAGGACCTGGTCGAGACGAGGGGGTCTGGCGTGTACGCCCACCTGCGCGACCTGCGGCAGCTCGACTACATCACGCACCAGAACGTCGGCCGGCTGAAGATATACTCGACGACCGACAGCTTTCAAAAGTACTTTGGGATAAAGGGCGACCAGGACACGCTCAGGGAGATGCTGTTCGCAAAGGTCAAGAAGACGGCGCAGCAGGGAGGCTGAGGATGCGGCCGAGGCGGCGCGGCGGCGCCCACGGACAGGCGCCCGCCTCGCCCCCGATCGCCCCTAGCGGCGGCGGGAGGCGGAGGCGCCGCGTCCCCGCCCCTCGCCGGCCCCGCCCCTCGCCGGCCCCGCCCCTCGCCGGCCCCGCATGCGGCAGGCGCGCGGCGGCCGCGGGCCGCGGATGCGGGGCGGCGGCAAGCGTTAAATTGCCCCCCTTTGGGCGCCGGCCGTGCGAAAGTCGGTAGAGAACCTTGCGACGAGCAAGCTGACGGGCGGCCGGCGCCATCCGCTGCGCATACGCCGCAAGTACGAGATCGACAGGTACCCCAACGAGGCCCTGGCCGGCGCGCAGGAGACCGTGACGCGCAAGGTGCGCGGCCGGCGCGCAAAGACGGCCCTAAAGACGGTCGACTTTGTGAACCTGGCAGGCGCCGGCGAAAAGGTCGTAAAGTCGAAGATACTAAAGGTCCTAGAGAACCCCACGAACAACGACTACCAGAGGCGCGGCGTCATCACAAAGGGCGCCGTCCTAGAGACGAAGGAGGGCAGGTGCAGGGTGATCTCGCGGCCCGGCCAGACCGGCACGGCAAGCGCCGTCCTGCTGTAGCGTGGTACAATGAAGGACTACGACCATGTCGTGGTCTGGCTAGACTACTTCAACAAGAACCTGTCGCGCACAAAGGGCCGCCGCATGCCGCGCGACAGGTGCGTCTTCGACCCCACCCTCAAGGAGCTCGCCGATGCGGCGGCGGCGGCCGGCCTCTCGGTGGCCGAGCAGTCCGAGGGGGCGCGCTTTCCGAGGAGGGCGTACGTGAGGTCTGGGTACGTCGTCCTGCCCAAGGACGGCCCAAAGTCGGCCCACATGCGCCGCATCTCGGACGCGCTGACGGCGCGGCGCGCCAGGCGCTCGAAGGGCAAGGGCAGAAAAAGCTGAGCGCTGGGTCTACAAAAGCTGACCGAAGCGTTTGTTAACAGGCGGCGCGGCGCCCATGCGTGCAGGAGGCAGGTACGATCGTGCATGTTGCCGGAAGCGGCAGGGCCATCGTGAGGCTCTCGCGCGCCGTCGACGAGGGCCGCGTGCTGTGCGATCGGCGCAGCTCGGCCGTGGCAAGGGTCGTCGAGCTGATCGGTCCCGTCTCGGCCCCGTTCGCATCGGCCGCGCCCATGAGCAACAGCATCGCAAAGTACGTCGGCCGCAGGGTTTACGAGTCAGAGGGGGCGGGGCGGCGCGGGCCCGAGGAGGATGATCGGCGGCAGCGGGCGGGGCGGCGCGGGCCCGAGGAGGATGATCGGCGGCAGCGGGCGGGGCGGCGGCCCTCCGGCGCGCGGGCAGGCGGGAGGCGGCGCAGGTGACGGCGCCGACGCCGGCTACGGCCGTGCTGACGGGGTACCAGTGCCGCGCATGCAGGGCGAGCCTCGTGAGCGACCACATCCGCGAGGAGCTAGTCTGCCCAAAGTGCGGGATAGTCGCATCCGAGCAGCACGGAAGCCGAGAGATGGAGCGCGGCAGGCCCCCGCGCAGCGCCGGCGACGTGCGCCCGGGGCAGAGGGCGTCCGGCAAGACGACGCTGCTGCGCCACGACATGGGAATAGCCACGGACATTGCGCCCGTCGAGAGCGACTGCAACGGCAACAAGATCTCGCACGAGACGTCTGCCCACATGCGCAGCATGCGCAAGCTGCAGAAGCGCATGCGGGCGTCTACGCCCAAGGACAGGAGGCTCGCGGAGATGCTGCGCACGATCGAGAACATGTGCGAGGCCGCCTCCCTCGTCGACAGCGTCCGCGAGACGGCCGCCATGACGTACAGGGCGGCGGCCAGGAAGATCGACGTCAAGGGAAGGTCAACCATCGGCATGGCGGCCGCATCGATACACATCGCGTGCAAGAAGCACGGCATTGTAAAGGGCCTCGCCGAGCTGTGCGCCGGCGTGTGCGCATCCGACGAAGAGGCGGCCAGGAAGTCGAAGCTTGCCACGCGCTGCTACCGCGACATGGTGATCGAGGCGAACGGGATGCAGGGGGAGCAGGCGCCGTTCGTTCCAATCTCAAAGTACATATCAAAGACGGCCAACATGGCATGCGTCGATGCGCGCATCGAGAGGCTCGCGCTGCGGCTGGCCGAGGCGGCGCCCGGCGGGCCGGCGCTCAGCGGAAAGACCCCCCAGGGCGTGGCCGCGGCGTACCTGTACATCGCGTCGACCCTTCTCGCATGCCCAATGGCGCAGCACGACATATCGGCCGCCGCCGGCATCGGCGACGTGACGATACGCACCAGATGCCGCGACATACTAGCGCAGCACCGGATCAGGATCACTGCAAGGCCTGCGCGGCAGGGCGGCGGCGCGGCCGCGCGCGGGACGGCGCCCGGGGGCGCGGCGGCTGAGAGCGGCGGGCCCGGGGGCGGCGCGGCCGGCCCGGGGGCGGCGGACGAGTTGGACGAGGCCGAGGAGTCGGCGGCAACAGGCCCCGGCGCGACAAGGCAGTCGCGGCTGTTCGGCTTTTAGGCAAAGGGGCGCCGGAGCGGCCCTTAGGAACAGCTAAAATCCGCCGGCATTATATACAGCGGCTCGGCGGCCCCCCTCATGTCAGTCCTCGAGATCAGGGATCTGCGCGTCTCGCGCGACGGCAAGGAGATACTGAGGGGCGTAAACCTCAGGACCGGCCCCGGCGAGGTGCATGCAATCATGGGGCCCAACGGGTCTGGCAAGAGCACCCTTGCGTACACCCTGCTTGCGCACCCAAAGTACGAGGTCACGGGGGGCGACATCGTGCTCGACGGCGAGAGCATCCTGGGGCTGACGGCCGACGAGAGGGCCCGCAGGGGGCTCTTCCTCGGGTTCCAGTACCCGACAGAGGTCTCGGGGGTCGGCTTTTCGCACTTTTTGCGCACGTCGTACAACTCGCTGAGCAAGGCCCTGCAGGGGCAGGACAGGGAGGTGTTCATCACGGTGCGCGAGTTCCAAAAGTACCTAAAGGACAACCTCCGCCAGGTCGGCCTCAGGGACGAGTTCCTCTCGCGCTACCTCAACGAGGGGTTCTCGGGCGGCGAGAAGAAGCGCTCCGAGGTGCTGCAGATGGCCGTCCTCAAGCCGCGCATATCGATCCTGGACGAGCCCGACTCGGGCCTGGACGTCGACTCGGTGCAGGCCGTCGCCAAGGCGATCAGCGAGGTCTCGGGCAAGGACTCTACGACGATCGTCATTACCCACTATGCAAGGATACTAAAGTTCCTCAACAAGCTCGACCAGGTGCACGTCTTTGCGGGGGGCCGCATACTCAAGAGCGGCGGGCCGGCCCTTGCCGACGAGCTCGACGAAAAGGGGTACGAATGGGTGCTCGGCGGCCAGCAGGCGCAGGCCCAGCCGCAGCCGCAGCCGGCGGCGGCATGACGGGCCGCGGCGCCCCATTCGACGGCGATTAAATAGAGCCGCTCGGCCGGCGGCGGCATGGACGGCCAGCCCGAGGGAGACGCCGCCGAGGCGGACCGGCAGTACTTTTTCTGCCACATGTTCTTCAAGGTAGACCCGAAGTGGAGGTGGATGGCGGACCTGGCCAAGGAGGAGTCCGCCAAGGAGGTCGCCGGCGTCCTGGCCGCGTCCGGCGTGCGCCTCAGGACCTACTCCACGCTCGGCCTGCGCGACGATGCGGACTTTCTGCTGTGGTTTGCGGCCGAGTCGGTCGACGAGATACAGGGCGCCGCGGCCAGGCTGTACAAGACGGTGTTCGGCAAGTACATATCGCCGTCGCGCACGTACCTGTCGAGGACAAGGCCGTCGCTGTACGCCAGGGGCGGCGCGCCCGCGCCGCCGTCGTTCGCCGCCGGCAACGCCCCCAAGCGGTACGCCGTCGTGTACCCGTTTACAAAGTCGCGCGAGTGGTACCTCCTGTCGGCCGAGCAGCGGCGCGTCATGATGGACGAGCACATAGCGGTCGGGCAAAAGTACCCCGGCGTCGTCCTCAACACGGCGTACTCGTTCGGCGTGCACGACGAGGACTTTGTGCTCTCGTTCGAGTGCGACGGCCTCGCCGAGTTCCAGGACCTGATCATGGAGCTGCGCGAGACGGCCGTGTCCAGGTACGTGGACGTCGACACGCCGATGATCGTGTGCGTGAGCAAGGATATAATCCCCCTCGTTTTGAGCCTCGGCTAGTGAGGGCGCTCAAGGAGTGGGCGGCGGTCGTCGAGGCGATGCTCGACGGCGCCCAGACGGTCATACTGCGCAAGGGAGGCATACTCGACGTGCCGTCCGGCTTTGCCATAGCGGCCGGCGACGAGTTCGCCCTGTACCCGACGTACGAGCACCAGGAGGCATCCCACGTCAAGGACTCGGCCAGGCGGTACCTGGAGAGGGCGCTGGCGGCCCGCGCCGGCGGGGCAGGGGCCGGGGCGGCCACCGAGGTCGCCGCGTACGCCAGGGTAGAGGCAGAGGCGGACGTCTCGTCGGATGCCGCGTTCGAGGCCCTCTCGCCGATGCACGTGTGGAGCGACTCGTACGTTGCGGCCCGCAGGGGATGGCAGCCCGACCGCCCCGTAAGGGCCGCGCACCTGCGCGTGTACAGGCTGCGGGGCGCCCTTGCGGTGCCGGACAGGCCCGAGTACGGCGGGTGCAGGTCCTGGATCGACATCGGAGGCGGCGGCGGCGGCGGCGGCGGGGCGTCCGATCCCGTCCTGGGCGCTGAGGAGGCGGCCGCGCGCCTAGGCCGGTTCAGGGAGGCGGTGGCGGCGGCATGAAGTACCGCGAGCTTGGGCGCGGCACCGGGGTGAGGGTCTCGGAGATCGGGTTCAGCGGGTGGACGATAGCCCTCAACTGGTGGGGCAGGGAGATCGACGAGGACGAGGCGCTGCGCATGCTCAGGCGGGCGTACGACAGGGGGATCAACTTCTTCGAGACGGGCGACATGTACGGCGCCGGCAAGAGCGAGAGGCTGATCGGGAGGGCGTTCAGGGGGATGCGCGACGAGGTCGTCATATCGACAAAGTTCGGGTACGTCTTCGAGGGGGCCGAGCAGATCGGCCACAGCGAGCTGCCGCAGAGGTTCGACGGGGAGTTTGCAAGGGCGGCCCTCAGGGCGAGCCTCGGGCGGCTCGGGACGGACCGCGTCGACGTGTACGGCCTGCACAACCCAAAGATGCACCACGTGCGCGACGACGCGGTGTTCGCGGAGCTCGCATCGATGATGCGCGGCGGGCAGGTGCGCGCCTGCCAGGCCGCGCTCGGGCCGGCCATTGGATGGGAGCAGGAGGGGCTAGAGGCCATGGAGCGCCCCGAGGTGTCCGCCGTCCAGACCGTGTACAACATACTAGAGCAGACGCCCGGCAACGCCCTGCTCGAGGGGGCCGCCGAGAGGGGGGTCGGCGTGCTCGCCAGGGTGCCCGACGCGTCCGGGATACTGACGGGCAAGGTCGGCGCGGACACGAAGATCGACGAAAAGGACCACCGCTCGGTCAGGAAGGGCGAGTGGATAAGGTCGGCGCTTGCAAAGGTCGAGCAGCTCCGGCCCATAGCCGACAGGGGGGGCCTCTCGATTTCGGAGCTTGCCGTAAAGTTCATCCTCTCGAGGCCCGGCATGTCGTCGGTGATACCGACCGTGGTGTCGACCGGCGAGATCGACTCGTTCGCGGCAATGTCCGACGGCGGGTACCTCTCGAGGCGCGACATGGACGAGATCGCCGCGCTGTACGCCGGATGGCCGCCGTACGAGCTGAAGGGCACGGCCGCCTCCGCGGCCGCATAGGGGCTAGCCTGCCGCGGGGGCGGGGGCGAGCTCGGACGCGTCGATCTCGAACGAGCCCTCCACAAAGTACTCTACGCGCGTCTTCTTGAACTCGCGCGCGCTGAACAGTATCTCGTACTCGTCGACTCCGATCTGGTCGCGGATGGACGCGGCCGTCCGCCTCGCCTCGTCCTCGGACCTGCAGTGGATCATCGAGAATACGTTGTACTTCCAGTCGGGGTACACGGGGCGCTGGTAGCAGTGGCTGACCTGGGGGAACGAGCCGAGCCTGGAGCCGACGTCCTCGACCATCCCGTCGGGCACCCTCCACACGATCATCCCGTTCGCGGTGAATCCGGCGTCGCGGTGCCGGAGGATCGCCGCGTAGCGGCGCATCACCCCGATCTCCTCGTAGCGGCGCAGCCTCTCGAACACCTCGTCCTCGGACATGCCGAGGGCGCGCGCGGCGGGGAGGAAGGGGCGGTCCTCGACGGGCAGGTCCTTTTGCAGCTGCCGCACGAACTCCCTGTCGGATTCGGACGGGTCGAACTCGGCGCGCTCGATGCGCCTCTCCGGCTCGGACGGGGCGACATCGCGCTTCTTCGACTCTACCATTTCGAGTCGCACGCCGATCTTGAAGAGACGTATGGTCGGCAGCATGCGCGTGCGGGCGACCCCGCGTATGCGGCCGAGGCGGCCCACCTCGGACTTTAGGTCGGCGCCCGGCGGGACGGCTAGCGTAAACCACAGGTTGAACGCGTGGCGGCGCTCGTAGTTGTGGCTCACGCCGGGGTGGGCGTTGACGAGCTCGGCGACGCGCTCTAACCTGCCCGGCTCGACCTGCATGGCCACTAACGAGCTCTTGTAGCCGAGGCGCCGCGTGTCGAATATGGCGCTCAGTTGCCGCAGCACGCCGGCCCGCTTGAGCCGCGATATGCGCGACTTTACCTCTTCGGTGCCGGTGCCAAAGCGGGACGCGAGCACGTCGTAGGGGCGCGCCTCGAGCGGGAACGACCACTGTATCTCGTTGAGGATCTCGCGGTCAAGGTCGTCCAGCTCCGCCGGCTGCGCGGCCGCCCGGTGCGGCGCGGCGGATGCGAGGGCCTGCGTCACGGCGCGGCGGCGGAGGGTGCGATTAAAAGTGTAGCGCGCAGCCAGGGCGGCAAAGGGGCCCCGGCGCAGCGGGCGGCGCCGGCAGGGGGCATGTAGGCGCAAATAGGTAGCCATACATTAAATAGACCAAAAACTACCGCACTGGTGATGGCAGGGTCTAGGCGCAGGCGCAGTCGCAGTCGCAGGCGTGGCTGGTACGATCTCCCCCCGCTGAGGTACCCGATCACGTCCGCGATGGTCCGCACGAGCATGCTCGGCGTGTTCGTAAGGGTGGCGGTGCTGAAGACCTGGGTCAGGCGGCGCGACCCCGTGTCGCAGACGGCCGTTGTCACGCAGGGCACCACCTCGCTCGAGCAGTTCACGAGGCTGAGCCTCGAGGAGGACCTCGACGAGAGGGGCTGGGAGGGCGGCGAGACCCACGCGGTCGTGGGCGTCAGGGGCGAGGACGGGGACGTCAGGGTCAGCAAGTCCCGCCTCGCCGCCTTTGGGCGCCCGTTTCAGAGCGTCAGGCCGATCCGCGAGATGGTCGAAGAGTATGATCACAAGGCCCTAGTGAGTGCATAGACGAGCTCGAGGACGACCTTGAGGACATGTTCGGACTGCGGCACGGCCTGACGCACGCCCTGCCCGGCGGCCGGTTTGATGCGGAAAAGCCGCTGCGCCTCGTCTGGCGCGTCATGAGGGCCGGCATGGAGGGCCGCCCGCTGTACGTGGTCGCGGCCCTGCTCGTCGAGGCGTCCGTAATGGAGGCTGCCGGCAGGGCTGACGGCGCGCGCCGGGCCGCCGAAGAGGCCCTCGA
This sequence comes from Cenarchaeum sp., assembly GCA_965242695.1. Classification (GTDB taxonomy): domain Archaea; phylum Thermoproteota; class Nitrososphaeria; order Nitrososphaerales; family Nitrosopumilaceae; genus Cenarchaeum. The sequence continues at coordinate 1,757,472 of CBDESU010000001.1, forward strand.
GGTATGCGATGGAGTCCCAGAGGGAATGCAAGACGGGGACGGCGGCGGCGGCGATGCCCGGCAGGCCCGGGTGTGCAGGGCCTACGCCCTTGCACGCCTCCGCCGCACGGACGAGGCGGAGGCGGCCTACAGGGAGGCGGCCGAAAAGAGCCCGCGCGACGTCCTGCCCCTTGTCGGCATGGGGCACCTCTTGGTGCAGGACGGCCGCCCGGAGGAGGCCGTCGAGTGGTATGCAAGGGCCGTGGCCGTCGATCCGGACCACGTGGCGGCGCGCACGAGCATGGGGCATGCGCTGGCCGTGGTCCGCGGCGCCGACGGGACAAAGTCCGTGCAGTGCTACCAGGACGCGATGCGCGGCGGCATCGAGGACGTGTCGCTCCGCGCGGGGTACGGCACCGCGCTGGCGATGATGGGCCTCTACGAGGAGGCTGCCGAGCAGTACCGCAGGGCAATCGAGCTGGATCCGGCCGATGCGGCCGCTTGCGTCGGGCTCGGAAACGCGCTTGCTGCGCTCAAGAGGCACGGCGAGGCCGCGGGGATGTACGAAGAGGGGATTCGGCTCGGCGCCGCCGCTGTGCCCGTGCGCGACGAGGTATTGGGCGAAGAGTCCGAGGCCGGAATCTTTGCGCTTGGTCTGGGCGGGGCCGCGGCGCACCGCGGGCTCGGAAACGCGCTGATTGAGACGGGCAGGCCGGAAAGGGCGGCAGTCGTCCTAGGCAGGGCCGCCTCGCTGGATCCCGGCAGCCTCGAGGCGCAGTCGGGGCTCGGGAGGGCGCTCTACATGTGCGGGCGGTACGAGGAGGCGGTCCGCGCAGGGCAGCGCGCCGTCGAGATCGACGCGGGCAGCCTGGAGGCGCAGGTGGGGCTCGGGAGGGCGCTCTACATGTGCGGGCGGTACGAGGAGGCGGTCCGCGCAGGGCAGCGCGCCGTCGAGATCGACGCGGGCAGCCTGGAGGCGCAGGTGGGGCTCGGGAGGGCGCTCTACATGTGCGGGCGGTACGAGGAGGCGGTCCGCGCAGGGCAGCGCGCCGTCGAGATCGACGCGGGCAGCCTGGAGGCGCAGGTGGGGCTCGGGAGGGCGCTCTACAAGTGCGGGCGGTACGAGGAGGCTGTCCGCGCAGGGCAGCGCGCCGTCGAGATCGACGCGGGCAGCCTGGAGGCGCAGGTGGGGCTCGGCGATGTGCTCTACAAGTGCGGGCGGTACGAGGAGGCTGTCCGCGCAGGGCAGCGCGCCGTCGAGATCGACGCGGGCAGCCTGGAGGCGCAGGTGGGGCTCGGGAGGGCGCTCTACAAGTGTGGGCGGTACGAGGAGGCCGTGGCCGCCTACAGGTCAGCCCTGGCCCTTGATGCCGGCAACCGCGAGGCGCGCAGGGGGCTGTGGGCTGCACTAGGACGATGGGAAAAGTATGCGGGGAGGTAGCGTACGCGCGGGCAGGGCACAGGAAATTTGCGGCGCGGAAGATTGCAGAAGGCGGCGCGCGCTGCAGCTCAGGCCGCAAAGACGGCGAGTTGCAGATCCCGCATCCCAAGGACGGCGCCGCCTGCGGTCGGTTGGGCAACAGCGGCGGCGCTGGCGCCAAGATCAAGTCGCGGGCCGCGGCAGCGCAAAAAATGCAGCGTACGGACGCCCGCCTAGCACGAGATGCGCGCCATGTACCTTGCATAGTCCCGCGCAAACGCCCTGTGGATGCCCACCTCCCTCTGCCACTTTAGCCAGCGTTGCAGATCGCGCTCGGCTTCCCGGTCTACCTCCACCTCCATCCTGCGCTCAATCCTGCGCTCCCTTGCTCGCTCCATGTACTCTTCTACCACGCTGTACTGGTACTCGGTAGGATTGTCCGAATCGATGGCCTCCTGGGCCAGGGCATCGAGCTGCTCGTAGCTCATCTTGCTGGGATCCGTTGCGGGTGGCTCTTTCTTTGTCGCGCTCACGAATGGGGACGGCGGTCGGGCCCATATAAAATATTGGTGTAGCCCGGTGCCTGAATGGCACACATTCGGGTCGGGCAAGCGATGCGCACGTCCGGGGCGGCCGTGGCGCAGTTGATGTCAGACTCGAATGTCTACCCAGCACGGTCCGCCGGCCCCGTCTCGCCCTCTGCCAACCCTCCGTCGAGCTTGCCCCGCCGGTGACCGTGCATGGTGGACCTCGGAGACAGTCCGCGCCGGCAGGGTGCAGTTTCCCATGCAGAACGGCAAAGGCTGCGGCCAATGCGCAAGAGACGCCGGAGATCCGGGCGTGCGCCGGCGCGCCGGCGCGCCGCACATCCCCTTAATACGGCCGGCGCCGCGGCCGACAGGCATGATCGTCGACCTGCGAGTGGCCGGCCGCGCCGCCGTAGTGATCGGGGCCGGCGCCGAGGCGCTCAAGAGGACCAAGGCGCTACTAGCCGGAGGGTGCGCCGTGCGCGTCATCGCCGCCGCCGACCGGACGGGCGGCAGGCTCGCAGAGATGGCCGCTTCTGGCGCAATCACGCTAGAGCTGGGGGGCCGCATCGACTCGGCGGCAACGATCATCGCGGAGCTCGCCCCATTCATCGTCGTGGCGGCAACCGACGATGCGAGCCTCAACGCCAGGATTGCATCCGAGGCAAGGCAGGCAGGCTGCCTTGCGTACGCCGTCGACAGCCAGGCCGTCAGCGACTTTGCCAACCTGTCGGCAATCGACATCGGCGGGGGCTCTGGGGAACGGGGCGCAGGAATCTCCGTGGCCGTCTCGACCGGCGGGGCGAGCCCCGCCATGGCACGCGAGCTGCGCGCCCGCATCGAGCCGCTCGTCCGCTCCGCCATCACGCCGGCCGACACGGGCATGGTCGCCCTGCATGCGCGCCTCCGCCCCCTGATCGCCGAGCGGATGGCAGGCTCCGGACAGCCGGCGCGCCGCGCGGCCCTTGCCAGGATATCGGCAGACCCCGCCCTCAAACAGTTATTAGATCACGAAGAGTCCGAGGGGGCGTGGAGGCGGGCAGCGGAGATGCTCGGCGCGATCTGCAATGAGGCAGGGCCTGGTCAACGCTAGGGTCACGTTCCGCTCGTCGCCGATACACGTCCTCGAGCGGTTCACCTTTGCCGACGCCCGCTCGGCCATGTCCGAGTTTCGCTCCCGCTCGGGGCTCGACGAGTGCGTCATAGTGCAGACGTGCAACCGCGTCGAGCTGTTCGGCGCCGCGCCGTCCCCCGACGAGGGCCTCATACGGAGCACGTGGGCATCGCTGGCGGACGTGCCAGAGTCCGAGTTCGGCGGCAACCTAGAGGTCGGCGGCGGGCGCGACGTGATGGAGCACCTCCTCAGGCTCACGTCGGGCCTGGACTCGATGGTCGTCGGCGAGGAGCAGATACTCGGGCAGGTGCGCGACTCGATCGCCGCCGCTCGCGCGGCCGGCGCGTCCGGCAGGCGCCTCAACACGCTCTTCGACAGGGCCATCAGGGCGGGCGCGCGCATACGCAGCGAGACGGGAATCAGCCGCGGAGGGGTGTCGGTCGGCTCGATGGCCGTGCGCCTTGCCGAGGAGAACATCGACGACATGCGGTCGCGCAGCGTCCTCCTGATAGGCACCGGCCAGGTCTCGACGCTCGTGGCAAAGTCGCTGCTCCGAAGGGGGTACGCGTTCGGCGTGGCCAGCCGGACCATGGAGCGCTCGCGCACGTTCTGCGAGGCCATGGGCGGCGGCTCGCCCGTCGGGTTCGCCGACGCGCTCGCCGGGTTCGCAGGATACGACGTCATGTTCGTCGCCACCGCCGCCCCCTACTACATGGTGACGCGCGACCGCATCGCGGCGGCCATCGAGCAGAGGCGCGGCGGATGCAAAGGCGGCGGATGCGCGGACGGGGGAGGCATGATGATCCTCGACCTGTCAAACCCCCGCACCGTAGACGAGCGCGTCGCGACCCTCGGCGGCGTAAAGCTCATGAACCTCGACCAGATAGCCGAGATGGTCGACAAGAACATGCGCAGCCGCGCGGCAAAGGCCGGCGCCGCAGAGGGCATCATCGCGTCCGAGGAGATGCCGGCCATCGAGTCGGCGATGAACCGGCTCGATGCCGAGCCCATCGTCGAGGGGGCCTTCAAGAGGGCCGACGAGGTGCGCGCGCGCGAGCTGCGCAAGGCCCTGCAGATGCTGGGCGAGGACGACGCCGATCGCGTGAGGATCATAGACGGCCTGACAAGGGCCGTCGTGGAGGGGATAATGTCCGGCCCCATGAACAACCTGCGGAGGGCGTCCGAGGAGGGGGATGCAGAGGGCGTGATCGAGGCGGCATCGAGGCTGTTCGGGGACGGCCGCGGCAATGGCGGCGACATGGGGCCAAGGGCCGGCGCACCGTAGGCGCATGCGCCCGCCTCCCAGCACCGGCAATCCAGGAGCAGCCGCCGGCGCGGCCGGGCAGCCGCCGGCGCGGCCATTCGGGCGGCGCGATTGTTATTATGGGCGCGCCGCCGGCGCGGCCCGTGTCGTTTCCGGCAAGGAGGCTCAGGCGCCTGCGCGGGTCCTCCCCCATGCGCGACCTGCTGCGCGAGACGCGCCTCTCGCCGAAGGACATGGTAAGCCCCCTGTTTGTCCAAGAGGGGCTGTCATCCAAAGCAGAGGTCGACTCGATGCCGGGCGTGTACAGGGTCCCCGTATCCGAGGCCGCCGCCGAGGCCGGCGACATGCTTGCGGCAGGCGTGCCGGCCGTCATGGTGTTCGGCATACCGGCATCAAAGGACGACGAGGGGTCCTCGGCGTACGACGATAGCGGGGTCGTGCAGTCGGCCATATCGGCCATACGCGCGTCCCACGGCGACCGCATGGCGATCATGTCCGACGTGTGCCTCTGCCAGTACACGTCCACGGGCCACTGCGGCGTCGTGCGCGGCGGAGTCGTCGACAACGACGAGAGCGCGGAGCTGCTGGCCCGCACGGCCGTCAGCCAGGCAAGGGCCGGCGCGGACGTCGTATCGCCGTCGGCAATGATGGACGGGCAGGTCGCCGCCATACGCGCCGCGCTAGACAAGGAGGGGCTCGGGAACGTGGCCATCATGTCGCACTCGGCAAAGCACCGCTCGTCGATGTACGCGCCGTTTCGCGACGCGGCAGACTGCGCGCCGCAGTTTGGCGACCGCCGCACGTACCAGGTGCCGTACTCGAACGCCAGGGAGGCGCTGGCCGAGGTCGAGTCCGACGTGGCCGAGGGCGTCGACATCGTAATGATAAAGCCGGCCCTCGCGTACCTCGACCTCATAGCCGAGTCGAGGCGAAGGTTCGGAGTTCCCGTCGCGGCGTACAGCGTGTCCGGCGAGTACTCGCTCGTCTCGGCTGCCGCGAGGCTCGGCTGGGTCGACGGCGAGCAGGTCATGCTCGAGATGCTCACGTCGATGAGGCGCGCCGGCGCCGACATCATAGTCACGTACTTTGCAAGGGCGGCGGCCCGGGCCCTGGCGGCCGGAAAGGGCGGGGCCTAGGCGGCGATGCCGCATGAGGGACGACGAGAGGTTCGAGATAGAGCGCGCGTTCGACCTGCTGCCGCACGTCGTCGGCGCCAGCTGGGCGACCGCGTGGTTCCGCCTGTCGGGGATCAAGAGGCCCACGCGCGACGAGTTTCGCGCAAAGGCGGCCGAGTACTTTGGGATGCCCGGCGCGCTGTACTGCGCGTTCGACGGCTCCGGCGGCAGCCTGGGCGAGATGTCGGCGTACATCGCAAGGAGGCGCGGGGAGGAGTCGGCCCGCATCCTCGGCGGGCAGAACAGGGAGATCGAGCGGCGGTACGACAGGTACGTCGACTACGGCTAGGGCCCCTGCGCGGGCGGCCCCCTACGGCCCCCTCTCGTACAGGTTCACCGTGACCTTTGTCACGGACTTGTCGAGCGCGTCGGGCAGGACGAGCAGGAGGCCGCCGCCGGGCCCCACGCCCGTGCAGGCCCCGCTGAAGCTCCTCATGTTCCTCGCCGAGCAGCCCCGCTCCCCGCTCGCCTCGAACCCGCCGTCCCCGTAGTACGCGTCGCGCTGCGACTCTGACGGGACAAAGTACGCGTCGATGCCGATCCCGGCCGCATCGGTGCGCACGCTGTACTCGTACGTCGTCGACGTCTCGGCCGACGTGCACACGGGGATGAACTGCGCGTACCCCGAGCGCATCAGCGAGTCGTGGTCGGCCCCGCCGTACGCCTCGTTCGGCACGCTCGGGTACATCGAGACGGACGGGTCTATGTGGAGCTGCCCGCCCTGCAGGTACTCGATCTCGTGGCGCACGGCGTCGATGGCCCTGCGGTACAGTATCGGCTGCCACTCGTCGCGGCACTCGCTGAACCCGTGCCGGAGCTCGACGTACTCTTTTCCGCCCGCCGAGAGGAGCCGGTTTTCGTTGTACGTTGCGGCATCGCCCCCCGCGCCTTCGCCCTCGCCGCCGCGGCTCTTGTACCACGAGTTGGTCACCTCGAATATTATGTTGCGCGGGTGGCTGTCCCATTCGGGCTGCAGGTGGACGTACACCGAGTACCGGTTGGCCACCTGCTCCGCGTCGCCTGCGCCGAGCAGGTGCCCGAACAGCGCGTTGGACAGGACCAGTGCGAACGCCGCGGCGGGCACCGCCACGTACAGGATGCGCCGGTCCACGGGCCGCCGGCGGCGGCGGCCGGATTTACCCGTTTGCGGCAGCCCGCGGCGGCCGCGCCGGCCCCGGCCTACAGGCGCCACAGCCGCGGCCGCACCAGCCGCAGGCGGCGCTCGGACAGGAGGAGAGCCCAGTCTATCGAGGCGAACAGGACCACGGCGGCAACTCCGGCCGCGTCTGCCACGAGTATGCCGACGAGCCGGTCCTCGAACATGTCGAGCAGCGGCACGAGGACTGCGCCGCTCACCGAGATCATCACATAGTACGACACGGCGCGCCCCGCCCAGAACCCGGCGTACAGGCCCGCGCTGCGCGCCCCCATCAGCCCGTACGCCACGAACAGCATGTTGCTCGGCAGGGGCGTGGCTGCGAACAGGAACGAGGCCGCCGCGTACCCGTACCTCTTGCCGTTGAGGTACGCGCCGATCGCGTCAAGGCGCGATCGCTGCTCCCCGGCGGCGAACCTCCTGAACATGCCGCTTGCGCGCTTGAGGATCATCCGGCCGGCCGTCGCGCCGGTCGCCCCCACAAGGGCCAGCGCTAGCGGGTCGAACCCCGCGGGATCGACCGCGTACAGCGACGAGAGGACGATCCAGGTAGGCGGCATCAGCAGCGGGGATGCGTTGAGGGCCACCAGGATCGCAAGGACGCCGGCGTACGACAGGCCCGCGATCGCCTCGAGCAGGTCGGCAGCCACGGCCGGCCCTAGTGCCGTGCGTACAAAATCCTTCCCCAGGGGGCGGCGGGGCGCCCGCCGCCGGCATCCAGGGGCAAAGAAGACAAAATGTCCGGCAATCTTATAGCCAAGTGCGGGCGCTTCAATGCATGTCTTGCATCCTGTGGAAGTGCTACAGGTGCGATCTGGCATTCAGGGACGAGGTGCATGCCCGCATGCACGAGGAGATATCGGGCCATGTGCCGACCAAGGTAAGGGCAGTGGCCGCCTAGCCGCCCCCGCCGCCGCCCCTGGCGCCAGCGCGCCGCGCCACCGACGCGTGGGACGGGTCCAGGTCGCGCCACACCACGTCGTAGCCTACGGCGGAGAGCATGTCGCCGTGGCACGATGCAGGGATGCCGTGGCCGTCCAGGATTCCGCACACGTCCGCGAACCGGCCGCCGGCGCCGACGGCGGCGGCGACGGCGGCCGACTTTTCGGCCGATGCGTAGTACCTGCCGGCCACCAGCACATGGCCCGGCAGCCTGCTGCCGAGTATGCGGACGGCCGCCTCGACGGGCGCGCCCAGGCGCTCGGCAAGCCCATGCGCGTCGACCAGCCCGCCGGCCTGCCCGGACTCGATGGCCGCGTCGATGGCCGCGGCGGCGGCCGCATCCCCGCCGGCCGGGCCGCCGGCGGCCCCCGCCGCCGCCGCATCGACCTTTTCGGCCACGATCTCGGCGTCGACTGCGGCCAGGCGCTCGAGGACGGGCTTGAGCGGGACGTCTCCGGAAAACGCGAATATCCTGCCGGCGGCGGCCCCGCGGCCGGCGCCGCGCCCCACGTCGAGCACGCCCTGCGAGCAGGCAAGGCCCGAGTCGACGGCGACCAGCAGGTCCGCCGGCGGGGCCCCGCCGCTGCCCTCGAGCAGGGCCGCGACCTTTTCGGACTTTTTCCGCATGTAGTCGCGCGTCCAGAATCCGACTATCTCCAGGTACACGCGCCTGCCGAAGCGCTCGAACGCAAAGTCCGGTATCATCGCCCTGCCGGCGGCGATCAGCGGGTCGGGCTCGCGCACGAGGCGCCACCCAAGGTGGTCCGCCGCGGGCCGCCGCGCCGCATCGGCGCCCCCCGCATGCCCCGCATCCCGCGGGGCAAAGTGCGACTCGAACGCGGCCGCAAACCTCTCCTCGACCGAGCTGTCGTACGGCGCCGGATCGCCTCCCCCGCCGCCGCCCGGCATCCGGAGGAGCGCCCCGTGGGCCTTGTCGGACAGGGCGAAGCGGTAGAGGCGCGGGCCCTCGGGATCGTCCGTGTGGCGCACTATCGTGCCGGACACCTCCCAGCCCGGGGCGGCCATTACGGCGGGCAGAACTCGCGCCATGGCCGTGCCGTACCTGTCCGTCATGCGGAACAGCGACTCGGGCCCCTCTACCGTGCAGCTTGCCACCTCTGCGCGCGGCTCGCCGTCCGGTCCCCGCACGGGCTCTAGCACGTACATGAGCCGGCGCCTCTTGACCTCGCGAAGCACCCTCTTCCAGTGGGCGCCGCCGCGCAGCCGCACCTCCATCGAGGTGCACCGGAACAGGAGCGTCTGCGCAAGCGATCTGTTGTACAGGACGGCCAGCTCGGGCGCTCCCACCGGCCTGAACCGCCGCACCAGCATGCGCTCCTCCGAGTCGTTCCACATGGCCTCCTCCAGGTCGTCCTCGCCGATCCCCATGCCGCGCGCCACGGATGCGACTATCGAGGCGCGGCCCTCGCCGGAGAGGGCCAGGCCGCGGGCCGCCGACTCTTCGAACAGGCGGCGGCGGGCCGTCTGGGGCGCCACGGCGGACCTTGGCGCGGCAAACTCGGTGCGCCGCTCCAGCATGGCAAACAGGCCGCGCACCAGGCGGTGGTCGCCTCCGTGCTCGAGCCTTGTCGCCGCCTCCAAGAGGCTGGCGCGCGTGGCCGGCCCCGCCGGCAGGCCCCCGCCGGCCCCGCCGCCCCCGGCCCGCTCCCCCGATGCCGAGTTGGCGGCCGCGGCAGAGGCAAACGCGGCGATCAGCTCGGATGCGGCCCTTGCGTCGGCGCCGTCCGGATCGGCCGAGCAGAACATGGGGTCATCCTCCCCCGCCGGGTCGTCGTCCTGAGCAGGTCGAGCGGGAGCATCAGCGGCGCCCCCGCCGCCGCGGACGCGGCCTGCGGCGCGCGGCATGGCGTGCTCCCCCGGGCGGAGCCGTCATTTCCCCCGCTCCCCTGCGGCCGGCGGGCCGGCCGCGGCCACCGCCCCGCCGTCCCTGCGGTTGCTGCGCGCCAGCGCCCCCATCCTCTTGGCGCTCGTCCCCGTCTCGCGCGTCTGGTCCGAGACGACCTCCACTATGCGCGCCCGCCCGCCGCCGGCCTTTGGCCGCAGCAGGCGGCCGAGCCGCTGTATGAGCTCGCGGCCGCTGCCCGTCCCGCTCAGGATGACGCCGAGCTGCGCGTCGGGCACGTCGACGCCCTCGTCGAGCACGCGGGACGTGGCGATCACGGGGTACCGCCCCGTGCGGAAGCCGCCGAGCACGTCCCGGCGCTCGTCCTTTGGCGTCCGGTGCGTTATGGACGGGACCAGAAAGCGGGTCGAGACGGCGCGGACCATGCGGTTGTTGTGGGTGAATACGATGGTGCGCACGCCGGCGTGCTCCTCTAGTATCGAGCGCAGCTCGTCGAGCTTTGCAGAGCTGTTCATCGCAATCTCGGCGGCCCTGTTCCTGGCCAGCAGGGCCTCGCGGGCCGCCCTGTTCCGGTTGGACATCATTATGAGGCGCCGCAGCGTGTGCGCCGACGGCGTCGTCAGCCCGAGGCGCCGCATCCCAGACAGGAAGCGGCCCTGCGCCTCGTCGTACTCGGCCTGCTCGCCGTCCGCGAGCCTCACGCGCCGGCGCTCGACGTCGTACGGGGCCAGGTGCCCCTGCCCAGACAGCGCGGCCGGCCCCACCCGGAACACGACCCCGCCGGCCAGGCGCGGCACCAGCTCGTGCAGGCCGTCGTCCCTCTCGAGCGTCGCGGTCAGCCCGAGGCGGCGCGGGGCGATCAGGCACTCTGCTATCGTCCTGTACCCGCGCGCCGGCAGGTGGTGCACCTCGTCGAACACGACAAGCCCAAACCTGGATCCCACCGACTGGGCCCTGGCGTACGCCGAGTCGTACGTGGCCACCGTCAGGGCCGACAGGCTGTCGCCGCCGCCGCCGAGCCGCCCAATCTCCGGCGTCGCGCCGCGCGCCGAGCCGGCGCGCAGGTGCCTTGCCAGAACGCCGGCCCACTGGTCCATAAGGTCGATGGTCGGCACGACGACGAGCGCCGGCACGCCAGCCTCCTGTATGGCCCGCACGGCGACGGCCGTCTTGCCGGCCCCCGTCGGCATTACGACGCAGCCCCTCATCGAGGCGGCCTTCCAGCTGGAGAACGCGCGCTGCTGGTACGTGCGCAGCCTTAGGCCGCGCAGCGCAAGCGGCTCGGCGGGGAGGTAGTCGCGCGCGCGATCGACAAAGGGGATTCCGCTCTCCGACAGGTACGATGCAATCTCGGCGTAGTGCATCGCGCGGGCCCTGAGGGCGCCGGCGCCGGCGGCCGACGAGCCCGCCGCGCGCTCCTCCGTGCGCGTATTGGGGATGGCGACCGTGCCGGCCCCCTCGACCAGCAGCGTTCCGGCATCGAACGACAGCACGATGCGCCCGCCCGGATCGGATCCCGCGGCCCCGCCTGCGCCGCCCTCCTGCGGCCCTGCCTGCGAGCGGGCGGCGATCACGCCGCGGCCTAGCGCGGAGGGTATAACGGCATTGCGGCGCGGGGCCGGGGAGCGGCGGACGGCGGGGGCCGGATGGTGCAGGGGACGGGATTCGAACCCGCGAACCCCTAGGAGAGGGGATGTCCCGGGACACTTGAGTCCCCCCCATTTGACCAGGCTTTGGTACCCCTGCGCGCGCCCTGCGGCGCGGCCGTATTTGTCGATTGTGGACGGGCCGGCGCCTGCGGCACCGCGCCCTGCGGGCCGGCCTGCGCAGGCCTCCAGGGGGCGATCGGGCCGGCCGCAGGCGCCTTGCCAGGACGGGCAGGCGGTCGAGCATGGCGTCTGAACGAGGGCGATCGGGCCGGCCGCAGGCGCCTTGCCGCCCCTCTCCCCACCCCCCCCCCCCCACCCCCGCCGCCCGGCTCAGCCGATGCCGGCCCCGACCGCAACGCCGGCAGGGGCCGGGCGGCAAGCATGGGCGCGGCGCGGGCCGCGGATCCGCCCCTAGCAAACTTTATAATCACCCCCGGTCGGCGCCGCGCCATGAGCAGCAACGAGACTGTGACGACGGAGCAGGCCAAGAACATGCGCAGCGGCGTCAACATAGAGGCCGCGCTGACCAGAAAGGGAGAGTCCAGGACGGTCAACACAAAGGCGGGCAACCAGATCAACGTGTGCGATGCGTACCTAAAGGACGACGCAGGCGAGATCAAGCTCACCCTGTGGGGCGACGACATTGAAAAGGTCAAGGATGGCGACCGCGTCAAGATCACCAACGGCTACATCAGCGAGTTCAGGGGAGAAGTGGCCCTTACAAAGGGCAAGTTCGGCAAGATGGACGTCACGCCCGGCGCCTAGCCCGGCGGCCCAGTGCCAGCCTCACCTGCGCTCGCGCCAGTCGCCGTCGTAGGCCCCGTCGCGACCCCGCGTTTTTCGCCAGTCGACAAGCGTGACGACCGCGCCGGCGGCCATCACCGTCATCCCCGCCAGCATCGCCAGGCCCGACACGGCGAGCGGGACGAGGGCGGCGACCAGCTTCGAGTCGGGGTCGCCAAGGATGTCCACGCTCGACGGATCGTCGACGAACATCATGACGGCGCGAAAGGGCCGGCCGCCGTCGTTGCGCACCGAGAATACGAGCTCGCCGGCGTCGGGCACCGCGATCGTGTCGAACATGACAGAGTTCTCGCTGTACCTCGGGCCGTACGCGCTCGCGCCGAGGTCGTCCGATGCGGACACGGTGAATGCATCGCCCTCTTCGTAGTCGGCGATCTCCACGGCCCAGAGCAGGGGCTGGTCCGAGTCCCCCGCGGGCGGGATGCCGCCGCCGTACGGGACATGGCGGAACTCTGCAGTGTCGCCGGCAAAGACGAGCACCTCGTCGGTGACGTCCGTAAACACGCCGTCAAGCAGGCTGCGCACGGACGCCATTTCGCCGTTGACCGTAATTGCATCAAGGTCAGCAGTGACGGAGAGTAGCGCCAAGAACGAGCCGGCCGTGATGGCGGCACCTATGAGGCCGACGATGGGCCCGCGGCGCCTCATCGGCTGAGACACCTCCGGTGCGCCGGCGGCCATCCGCGGGCGGCGCGGCGCGGCATGGCAGAGGCGGGCGGCGGGCAGATGATCACCATCGTGTGCGCCCCGCACGGCGGCCTTTATTCAAGATATGCGCGGTGGGACACAGGGCGGCGGGCGGCGGATGCGGGCATCCGTTCCATCGCAGATAACGACACCCCGCTTCTAGACAGAGCCTGCGGGCGGCGCGCCTTGGCTTGCCGGCTGCCTAGCCAAGGTCCGGCTCGGTGCACGGGCTTGCTATGATATCGGCCATGTTGCCCCCCGCGCTCTCGCTGTGATGAGACTGGAGGTTCCCGTCAGTGTCGGTGCACATGTAGATGAAGGTCGCAGTTTCAGTCTCCTTTGAATAGAATATTTGCAGTGATTCGTCCACGCCTGGCACGGACAGCCTCAGCTCTGCCTCGAATGCCCCGAGGTCATAAAACTCGGTGTCGTCGTACTCGGGGAATTTTTCCTTGAAGACCAGCGCCTCTGGCAGGGAGCCGAGCTTTTCCTTGGTCTCGCCGCCCGACCTGTTGATCTCGTCGATCTCGCCGGCCATGCCGGCAAAGGACGAGACCGTCTCGTCGCCGCCGAACGCGTCGGCGAACGCGTCGGGATCGCCAAACACCTCGGCCGGATTCATCGAGACCATGGCGGTGATCATCTCCCGCATCTCGTCCGGCGCCGAGGCGAGCGCCTTGTCGAGCGCAGAGCCGAGTGTCGCGTCCGACGAGGCGTATCCGATCGACAGCATCTCGCTCTGGCCCGTCTCCCCCGCGTTGGTCACGTCGACCGGGGGAGCCGCCATCATCCCCGAGTTGAATGCGACCGCCCACAGCCCGACAAAGACCCCAATATCTCCGGCGCGCAGCGCCTCTATGGCCTCTATCCCAGTCGCATACCCCGTGTACTCCACTGACATCGAGTCGAGCCAGCGCGCTGCGCCGTACCCGGTCACGGCGCCGACATCCATGCCGGACAGCGAGTCGACCTCCAAGGTCGTGCCGTCCGCGGTCGCCATGACTATCGGCAGGGTTGTATGAGTCTCGGTAAACGACATGTACTCGCGCATCTCTTCGGTCGGATCAAGCGCCATCACCACATCAGCTATTCCGTCACGGACTGCATCGCTGGGCCTAATCGGTGCACCTGGATCCGCGCCAAGCGCCGCGACGTCGACGGGCACAAAGTCGGCCGGCAGCGCTGCGTCAATCCAGCCCAAGTACGCACCGGACACTCCGCCGAGGCTGAGGGTGCTGTCGTAGAGGCCTGCATTCTGATCGTATAGTTCGACGGGCAGTCGATACGGGTCGTACGCTACGCGTATCTCGATTCCCGTCAGCCGCTCCGACTCTACATCGGTCAGGTCTATCTCGGGCACGTCTGGCATGGCGGTGCCCGACATCCCATCGCCCATGACATCGTCGCTCATCGCAGTCATGCCGTCGTCCATGCCGGCAGGCGCGTCCATGCCGGCAGGCGCGTCCATGCCGGCAGGCGCGTCCGGCATGGCCGGCATCGGCTCCGATCCCCATCCCCTTTCAATGAGCACCGCCTTCGTGCCAGGCGAGACGCAGGCCATCGAGCCGTCGGCGTTCTTCATTATCGACTCGAGTCCCTCGCGGCACGCGGCATTCTGCTGGGCCGCCGCATCCGGCACTGCGGCCGCACCCACGACCGCAAACGCAACTAGCAGGGCCGCCACAGAGACAGCTGCAATCGGCGACGCCCGCCTCTTGGTCATGCCCACATTCAACGGCGTGGGCGCCCCGCGGTTCCTATTAAAGATGACCATCCAATGTTCAGCTTGGGCCGCATGCGGGCGCGCCGCCGCCCCTGCGCCCGCCCACGCCCACGCGACGGCCGCACTGCAATGTTAATACCGCGCCCGGGCGGCGGCGCGCCGCCATGTCGTTCCACCCCTCGCAGGTGCCCGTCGCAAAGGTGTTTGACCTGGTCGACACGGCCGGCGCCGAGAGGGCCGCAGCCGAGATGGTCGAGCTCGGCTTTGACGACAGGGACGACGGATTCAAGGTGCTCATGCCCAAGGACAAGAGGCTTGCAAAGAGGATAGGCCATACCGTGACCACATCCGTCAACTATGGGCTTGGCAGGGCCGGCAAGGATCGCAGTGTCAGGTTCTGGACGTACCACGAGGACGAGGACCACTACGCCATCGTCCTAGTCGGCGTCGCCGCCGCCGAGAGGCTCGGCGCCGCCTGACCTGCGCGCCCGGCGCAGCCGAGGCCAGAGGCGCGACGCCGGGCGAAGCCTCGTCTTGCGGGCCATCGCGCCGGCGAGCAGCGCGCCGAGTATGCCGCTTGCGATCACGTCGGACGGATAGTGCTCCATCAGGTACACGCGGCTCACGGCCATGAGGGCGGGGTACAGCAGGATCAGGTAGCACCCGCGCGGGAACCTCTCCGAGACGACAAGCGCCATCACGATGGCAAAGACGGCCGCGCGCGCGACGTGGCCCGACGGGTACGATGCGTTGTAGCCGCCGGCGCAGAACAGCGAGAACGTGTCGCCCGTGAGGTCCATTACGAACGGGTTGCCGGCGAACTCGTGGGGCGGCCGCTCCCTCTCGACCCCGCACTTTACGTAGCCCGTGACCAGCGTGGCAAGGACGAGCAGGATCATCAGGGTGATCCCGATGCGGCGCGTCGGCCGCAGTATGATCATGGCAACCGCAAACCCGAACATGTAGAAGACGTCGCCTGCCTCCGTCACCGACTGCATGAACAGGTCGGCCGCGGCGTTGCCGGCCGCCTCGTAAAAGTAGCCGGACGCGGCCTCGTCGGCGCCTGCCGTCGCCCCCGACATGACGATCAGCGAGGCGGCGACAAACGCGGCCGCCAGCAGGACGAACGGCCTCGATCGTATGTCGAATATCCAGGATTCCACCGCGGAGGCGCCTCGTGCGGGCGCTATTAACGTAGCAGGCGCCTCGCGCGGGCCTCCAGGCCAGCAACCCCCGTTGCGCGGCGGCGCGGATGCACGTCCGAACCTGCGCGGGGCCGCGATCCATGCAGGGATGCTGGCGCGGCGCCCGCACATGCCGCGCCTGCCCGCTACAAGCGCCCGCGTTTTGCCGACGGAGGGCATGCCGCGCAGCCCCTGCGCTCGCCCCGCCATCCGCCCGCCAACCGCGGCAGTCCGGCTCGCACGGCCCGCGACGCGTCGGTGGGCAGTCGCACCGCCGCGTCCGCCGGCAAGGGCAAGGCCGCCGGGCGCAGGCCAAAGCTTGCCAGCCGCGAGATCGACGAAAAGCACATCAAGCAGGGAATGGAACCGGGCGAGTACATCATGGGCAAGCGCGACACGCTGCCCGTCCAACGGCGGATGCGCGACGGCAAGGGAGGCGTCAAGGCCTCGACCCTGCCGGGGGACAGAGGCCGCGCGGGCCGCGAATGCGCCCATGAAGGGTTTTAACAAGGGCGGGCGGGGGCGCCGATCGGACGGGCCGGATTGAGGATACTCACGATAGACGACTTCGACTTTGCGGGCAAGACGGTGTTCCTTAGGCTGGATATGAACTGCCCGATCGATCCCGACACGGGCCGCATAGCCGGCGCCGGCCGCATAGAGGAGGCCGTCGAGAGCATCGAGGCGCTGCGCGGCGCAAAGCTCGTCGTCGCCTCGCACCAGGGCAGGGTCGGCAGCGAGGACTACACGGGGATGGACGGGCATGCCGAGGTGCTGCGCAGGCTGCTCGGCCGCGACATCGTCCACGTGCAGGACGTCATCGGAAGCGCCGCCCGCCAAGCCATCGCCGCGCTGGAGGGCGGCCAGACGCTGCTGCTCGACAACCTGCGGCTGTGCGCCGAGGAGAACTACGAGTTTGCGCCCGACGCGGCAGCCCGCACGATCATGGTAAGGAGGCTGCAAGGGCTGTTCGACCTGTGCGTGCTCGACTCGTTCCCGAGCGCCCACAGGTCGCACCCGTCCATAGTCGGATTCTCGCGCGCCCTGCCCGCGTGCGCCGGCCGCATAGTAGAGAGGGAGGTGCGCGAGCTCGACGAGATCATGACGGTCGCAAAGGCGCCGCACGTCATAGTCCTGGGCGGCTCAAAGGTGCCCGACCGCCTCGAGGCCATGCGCATGCTCATCAAGACGGGCAGGGCCGACCACATACTGCTCACGGGGCTCATCGGCAACGTCTTCATGAGGGCGCAGGGCAGGATAAAGTCGCCGCTCGGGATCGCCCGCGAGGACGAGGTCGTCGCCAAGGCCCACTCGCTGATCGGCGAGTACCCCGACGTGTTCTCGACGCCCGTCGACGTCGCAGTCGACAAGGACGGCGACAGGGTCGAGATGGACGTGCGCGACCTGGGCAGGGGAGATCGCATACTCGACCTGGGCGCAAAGACGGTGGAGCACTACAACAGGATGATCTCGGGGGCGGGAACCGTCTTCATCAGCGGCCCGCCCGGCCTCTTCGAGAACAAGAGGTTCGAGGACGGCACGAGGGGGCTGCTCGGGGGCGTGGCCGACTCGATGGCCACGACCATCGTAAGCGGCGGGCACCTCACGACGGCCCTGCGCAGGTACGGCCTGGAGAAGAGGATAAACCACCTGAGCACCGCCGGCGGCGCCCTGGTGAGGTACCTCACGGGAAAGAAGCTGCCCATGATGCAGTCGCTCGAAGAGGCCGCCAGGCGGCACAGGGAGGGGGGCGCCCCGCAGGGGAGCGGCCGGGCCGGCTAGGGCGCCGCCAGCGACAGGACCGGAACGTGGAACGCGGCGTCGACTACGACGGCGGCGAATATGACCGTCAGGTACGGCGCCGTCACCTTGTAGGCCTTCCACGCAAAGTCCGACGTCGGCGTCCTCGTGAGGCGGTAGTGGTACGCCAGCATGAGGCCGCCCGAGGCTGCCGCGATTGCGCCGTACACGGCGCCCATGCCGAACAGGCACAGCACGAGCGAGTACGGCAGGAGTATCGCCGTGTTTGCCAGTATGTAGCGCGAGGTCCTCTGCATGCCGACGACCACTGGCAGCATCGGGACGTCGGCCTGGCGGTACTCGTCGCGTATCTTCATGGCCAGGCACCAAAAGTGCGACGGCGTCCAGACGAACACCAGAAAGCCGACTAGGAAGCCGAGCAGGTCCAGCGTTCCGGTTGCCGCGGCCCAGCCGGCCCACGATGCGGCGCTGCCCGCTATGCCGCCGATCACTATATTCGACGTGTTGAGGCGCTTGAGCCAGACCGTGTAGACCACGACGTACGAGAATATGCCGAGCGCGATGAAGGCGGCCGCCGCCGCGTTGAGCGCAAAGTACCCGTACACGACCGACGCCGCGCTGGCGGCCAGGCCGTACGCCAGGACCGTTCCCGGCGAGATGCGCCCCGACGGGATCGGGCGATCGCTCGTCCGCGACATCTTCGGGTCGATGTCGCGATCGTAGTAGTGGTTGAGCGCGCTCGAGCCGGCCGACGCGAGGGCCCCGGCGGCGGCAAGGTGCAGGTACGATGCGAGCGCGGGGCCGAACGGGTCGGACGCGCCAGGCGGCGCGTCCGGCGACAGGCTGGCGCCGGCGTACATCGACGCGAGCGCCGTTATGACGAGCAGGACTATGATTCGCGGCTTTGAGACCTCGGCGATCTCGCGAAGTGGCAACGCCCATGCGGCCGCGCGCGGGGATTTAATGGTAGTGAGCGGCGGCCGCGGAGGCGGGCCGGGGAGAGGGGCGGCAGGGGCCGGCGGGCGGTCCCGGTGCGGACGCGCGCAGGCCCGTGCCCGGGCAGCCGGGCGGCGATGCGGCTGGGGCCAGGCGAGGCCGCCCGCGCGGCGGGGGCCAGGTGGCGGTGCAGGCAGGGGTGGGGGCGGCAGGGGCGCGATCCGGGCGGCGTCCGCGCTCCAAACGATTAAGTATTTGCGGCCGGCTTGCGCGCCCGTGAGCAACTGGGATCTGATGATGCCGGGCATGGGGCTTACATCAATCGGCCTGGCAGGCGTCGTCATATCCTACGCAGGGATAGCCCACACGTTCATCGACGGCATGCACGCCTTGACCGGCCTGACCATGTTCATCGGGCTGATCTTCCTGTCGGCCGGCATCCTAGAGGGCGGCGTCTCGACGAGCAACCGCGCAAAGGCGACCGTCCTCGTCGTCCTGGCCATCTCGCTGTCGTTCGGGGCCGCGGCCCTCGTGTACAACACGATCAGCACCGTGCCGACGTTTGCCGCCGTCATGATGATACTCGCCACGCCTGCCATCGTCATGGCGTACCTGGCCACCAAGATGCCGCAGTACCTCAGGCCGGTCGGACTCATATTCGCACTGGCCGCCGTGGCAGGCGTCTCGTCGTTCGTCGCCTTCGGCCTGGTCGGCCCCGACACGTACCTGATCGCAGAGCCCGAGCCAGAGGCAGAGGAAGAGCCCGACGGGGCCCCGCCTGAGGGCGCCGAGTCGGTGCAGATATCGATACTGGAAGGCTCCGACCAGGTGGACGCGCCCGACTTTGACCCCGACGAGGCGTCCGTCGAGCGCGGGACGTTCGTGGTATGGGCCAACGACGATGCCGTGATGCACACGGTGACGAGCCAGGACGACGGCGGCGCGGCATTCGACTCGGGATTAGTCGAGGCCGGCGCAGAGTTCGCCGTCGACACGTCGGGCCTCGATCCCGGCGACTACCCGTACTACTGCATTGTCCACCCGTGGATGACGTCCGTGCTCACCGTGACCGAGGCGGCCGATGCGGGCGAGGAATTCTCGCCCGATGCGGAAGGGTAGCGCCTTGGCGGCCCGCCTGCCGCCGTCCGTGTCGATGGGGCGCGGGCTGCTCGACAACCTGGCCCGGCATGCAAGGCTGGAAGAGCCGCGCGAGTCGTGCGCCCTCCTGCTCGGCAGCCCCGTCGCAGAGGGAGAGTCCGTCGCAGTCAGCGGGGCGCTGCCCGTCACCAACGCCTCGGAGACGCCCGAGACGGCATTCGACGTGCCAAGCGACGAGCTGATCGGCGCGTACAAGAGGGCAGAGGACAGCGGGCTGGCCATAGTCGGCATATTCCACTCGCATCCCACGTCCAGGGCCGCGCCGTCCGAGACGGACAGGCGCATGATGCTGATCAACCCCGTCGTGTGGGTCATCTACTCGATCCGCGACGGCAATGCGAGGGCGTACGCGATCGACTGCGGCGCGGGCGGAGACGGGAGCGCCGCAGAGATAAGGCTGGAGACGGACTAGCCGGCGCGATCGCCCCGGCGCCCGGCGCGCGGATCGCGCGCGGGGGAGAGGGGGCGCGCGCCCCAGTCCACGCCCATGTAGCGATCGGCGTGGGTTAAATATCCCGCGCCGCGGCCCCCGCGCATGGAAATCCACGTGTACGACACGTACGTCAAGGCCAAGGATGGGCACACCATGCACTTTGACGTGATCACCAACGTAAAGGACCACGGCAAGGCCATCGAGTACGGCAAGGAGTGGCTCGCCGGCATCGGCGAGGCAGATGCCACCATGACGCAGAACGAATGCCAGTTCTGCCACAGCCAGGGCGCGCCCGATCACGTACAAAAGGACATCAACGAAAAGGGATACTTCATCCAAAAGATGGAAGGCTGCCCCCAGTAGCAGGCATCCCGATCTTTTCACTATTTTGGCGCTGGCGGCGGCGCCCGTTGCCGCCCGCGCCGGCCGCCCAGGGGCGCGGCCGGAGGCCAACGCTTTTACAAGGCGCGCGCGCCGGCTGCCGCGTGGACAGGAACCGCTACTCGAGGATGACGATCGAGGGGGACAAGAAGACCGAGTGGATATGCGGCTGCTTCCTGACCGGGGACGACTACTTCAAGTTCTGCCAGAGGCACAACGAGTCGCTCAAAAAGGCCGTGCTGGCCCAGATAGACGAGCTCGACATGACAATGGTCGTGGCGGAGGGCAGGGCGCACGGCGCGCCGGCCGCCGGCGGCGGCGGGGACGGCGCTGCGGCGGCGGGCGCATAGCCCGCGCATCGTTCGATCCCAGGGCGATCGCGCCGCGCGCCCGGCGGCCCGCATCGGGGCGCTCCGCGCACCCGCCGGCGCCGGATGCGCCCGGGGCAGGCCGCGCCCCCGATGGCCAGGCCGGCATCAAGTGATCGAGTCGTGCAGGGGAGCGGCTGGCATGGGCCGCCGCGGCGCCTGGCTGCTAGAGTACGAGCACGGCGACGAACGCAGAGACGAACACGATCGCTATCGTGTTGAGGAGCTTTATGACCGTGTTCAGGGCGGGCCCCGCCGTGTCCTTGTACGGGTCCCCGATGATGTCTCCGACGACGGCGACCTTGTGCTCCTCGGACCCCTTTTGCCCGCGCATCTCTACGAGCTTTTTCGCGTTGTCCCACGCGCCGCCCGTGTTTGCAAGGTGGTACGCCAGGAATATCCCCGTGACGACGGATCCCATTAGGAGCCCGGCGACGGCGGTCGGGCCGAGGACGACCCCGAGTATTATCGGCGATATGATCGCGACGAGCGCCGGCTTCCACAGCTCCCTGATCGAGGCGGCCGTCGCAATGTCGACGCAGCGCGCGTAGTCGGGCTTGGACTTGCCCGTGAGTATCCCCGCATTCTCGCGGAACTGCCTGCGCACCTCGTCGACCATGCGGCCGGCCGCGCGCGAGACGCCGTCGATGAGCTGCCCCGTGATTATGAACGGGATGAGGCCGCCGACGAGCAGCCCGACGATGACGGCGGGGTTCGTGAGGCCGTAGTCCAGGTCGAGCACGCCCGCGAATACGTGGGCCGCCTCGAACTGGAACGCCTGGATCATGGCCAGGGCCGCGAGGGCCGCGCTTGCGATCGCAAAGCCCTTTGTGACGGCCTTTGTCGTGTTGCCGACCGCGTCGATCTCGTCAGTGACGCGCCTGTTCTCCTCGCCCATGCCGGTCATCTCGACGATCCCGCCGGCGTTGTCGGCGATCGGGCCGAACGCGTCTATGCTCAGGACGATCCCCGCCAGGCTCAGCATCGCCATCGCCGTAAGCGACGTGCCGAATATGCCGTACAGGACGGGATCGGCCCCCTCTGGGGCCGCCGCCGACGAGACGGCGTACGAGACGACGATCGCCGCGACGAGTGCGATCATGAACGGCCCCGTGGAGTTGAGGCCCTTTATGATCCCGGTGAGCGTGAGCGAGGCGTAGCCCCACTTTGCAGACTCTGCAATCTCGTTGACCGCGCGGTACTTGTAGCTCGTGTAGCGGTCGGTGATGCGCTGTATGACTGGCACCAGCACGACGCCGATCACCGTGGATGCGAACAGGCCGATCACCACGGGGCCGTCGCCGATGAACACGGTGGCAAAGGCGTAGTTTAGCGCGATCGCAATGGCGGCCGACACGTAGAACGACCGGTTGAGCGGCTTCATCACGTCCGTGATCCCCTTCGAGCCGACGATGACGACGCCGACGATCGAGGCGATCATGCCGGACGCGCCGACTAGTATGGGGAACAGGAAGAGGCTCGGCGAGCTGATCAGGGCCGCTATGAGCAGCGATGCGAGTATGGTCACAATGTACGACTCGTACACGTCCGATCCCATGCCGGCCGCGTCGCCGACGTTGTCGCCGACGTTGTCGGCGATGGTCGCAGGGTTGCGGGGGTCGTCCTCGGGGATGTTGGCCTCTACCTTGCCGACGAGGTCGGCGCCCATGTCGGCGGCCTTTGTGAATATGCCGCCCCCGATCCTGATGAACAGCGCGATTAGGCTCGCCCCGATGCCGACGCCGGCTATGACGATGGGGTCCTCGTAGACCATGTAGAGGCCCGTGATGGCCAGCAGGGCCATTGCCGGCACGGCAAGGCCCACGGTCGCGCCGCCCCTGAACGCCATGGCGAACGTCTTGCCCAGGCCGCTGCCGCTCAGGTTGGCGGCCCGCACGGCGGCCTTTACCGTGATCTTTAGCGATATGAGGCCGGCCACGGCCGAGAGGGTGGCGCCGACGGCAAACGCAATGCCGTTGGACGGCTGCAGGAAGGCGCCGATGATGACGGCCAGGCCGACGGCGACGGGTATGATGATCTTCATCTCGCGCTTGAGGAACGCGGCGGCGCCGACGCGCACCGCGTTGGACAGCTCTAGCATCTGGGGCGTGCCCGCCGGCTGGCGCGTTATCCACGCGGCCAGTGCCGCTGCGACCAGGAATGAGGCAATGCCTGCGCCGATAGGCAGTGCCTGCGCTGCGTCCATTGACGCGCGCGCCGCCGCCGCGGGAAATATAAATCGTGGAAGGTCGGATCCGGTTGGATCGAGGATTTTGGCAGGGGCGCGGCAGGATGCGGCAGGCGTCGCCGCCCTGCCCGCGCCTCCTGCTAGGGCAGGGGGGTCGCATCCCCGTCCCGCCCGCTGCCGCCAGGCGCGCTTGCCGTCGTCCGATGGCAGTAGCAAGCATCGCACGGGGCCAGACACGATGGCCCCTGCCGCCAGGCGCGCGCGGCGCCGTCGGGCGCGGGCAGGGCAGGGCAGGGCTCCCGGCGCGGCTCGGACGGGGGCGGGCCACGCGCGGCATGCCGCTGCCGGCGGGGCGCTGCAGGCCGGGGCGCGGCAGGCAGCCGCCGCCAGAGGGCTTGCCCTGCCAGGCGGCATGGCATGCAGGGGGAGGAGAACCCAAGGGGAGAGGGCGGGCAGGGCATAATTTTCGCGCAGGCGGCTCGCCGGCGGCAGGCCTTAAATCGCAGCCTAGCGGTCGAGGCGCATGGAGACCGCCCCGATCTTTGAGATCGCCACGAGGAACCTCGACGCGGACGCGCCGGCCGTCAGGGGCGTGCTGGCCGACATGGGCGCGCTGGTCCACCGCGCCGACGGCTTTGTCCTGGACGAAGAGGCCCAGATGGCAATGGGGTGGTGGTTCTTCAAGGTGAGCGCCGATCCCGGCTTTGTCAGGCAGCTGGTGGATCACCTCGGGGCGGCCGACCCGCGGGCGCGCGGCTCTAGGGGCCTCCTCGATGCGCTTGAGCGAAGGCTCGAAGAGTCCGGGTGCGGGGCGAGGGCAAGGCTGCACGGGGACAGGTCGATCATGCAGAGGTACTGGTCGTGGCTGATGAGATAGGCGCGCGCGGCGGGGGCGCCGCGCCTCGGCTGAGGGGCGCATTGGAGCGTCCTAGGCGCGCATCGCCGCGCGTGGCGGGCGGCCCGGCCTCGCCCAGCCGCGCCTAGGGGCCCGCCGGCTCCGCTACCGGCCGCGCCCGCGGCGCCGCCGGCGCCGCCTGCCCCGCTGCGGGCCGCGCCTCTTGTACGGCGCAAACCGCTTTCCGGCAACCACGTCGGCCACCAGCCGGTCGAACCGCCTGCCGTGGCTCATGTACGGGAACCTGACATGGACCATCTCGTGGGCGATCGTATCGACCAGTATCCGCTCGCTGGGAATCTTGCGGACGTTGATGAAGACGATGTTGCTCTCTAGGTAGGACACGCCGTAGTACTTGTACGCGGACGTCCGCCTGCCGGCCGTCAGCTCGCGCGGCATGTCGAGCACCTCGCGCGTCGTGAGCAGCACCCTCGGCTCGGCAACGGAGAGCCGGGCGGCGTACACGCCGACCGCCTCGAGTATGCGCAGGCGCGTGTCGTCGTCGAGCTTCACGGCCAGCGTCGCCCCGCCGCCGTAAAAGGCCCCGTGTCAAACTTTGCAGATAACTTGTCAAGTCGCGTTGATTTGGGGTCAGAGGTGTGCGTCGCAATCATCCGTCATCCAGCCACCGTCTCATCATGCCCCGCCGCCATGCGCTCCAGCACCGATTTAGCCCTATGCCTCGCGTCCGGGCCGGCGCGCACGACCACGATGCCCTCGCCCGGCTGGCCGTACATGACGGCGGCCCCGTCGGGGGCGTGGATGCAGGCGGGGACGACGAGCAGGTCCTCCTCGCCGTCGACCTCGATGCGCGACGGGCGCAGGGGCGGGGCGAGGAGCCGGCGCACCAGGTCGGCGCATTCGGTGCAGATGCCGCCGGCCCTGTTCTCGCACCTGGCAAGGCGGCGGGCCCCTGACGCGGCCGGCGGGCGCCCGCGCCCTGCGCGCCGCAGCCGCCCCTCGATCCCGTCGACTACCTCCAGGACGGGCGCGATCCCAAGTGCCGAGGCCCGCTCGGACGTCGCATCGCCGACGGTTACGACGGGCGGCGCGGCGCCGGGCAGTCCGCGCAGCAGCTCGGCCCGCGTGACCGACGCGTCCGGCACGAGGCGGCCCATGGGGCGCTTCAGCTCGGCCCGCATGCGCACGGGCAGCGGCAGGAACGCCAAGGTGCGGCTCAGCTTCCGCCCGCAGGCGGCGGCGCTGCCGTGGGAGGCGGCGGGGGAGGCTGCTGCGGCCGGGCCTCCGCTGCCGCCGTGCCGGGGGAGGCTGGCGGCTCGCCGGCGGCCGAGGCGGCAGAGGCGGCGCCGTCGCCGTCCCCAGAGGCGTCCGACTCTTCGCGCAGCTTGGCCGCCGCAATGCTGCACTGCGCGGCAATGTTCCGCGCCGCAGACCTGAACGCATCGGCGCTGGCCGACGACGGATCGCTGGCCATGACCGGCCTGCCCGAGTCGGATCCCGACATTATGCCCGCGTTGAGCGGCACCTCGCCGACGAACGGCACGCCGAACTCTTCGCTGATCCTCTTGGCCCCGCCCTGCCCGAACACGTAGTGGAGCTCGTCGCACTTTGGGCACGTAAACGAGCTCATGTTCTCGACGACGCCCAGGATGGGCACGTTCAGGGTGCTGAACATCCCGATGGCCTTTACGGCCACGTTGCTTGCAACGTCCTGCGGCGTCGTCACGACCAGTATGCCCGTGATGGGTATGGTCTGTGCGAGCGTCAGCGGTATGTCGCCCGTTCCCGGCGGGAGGTCTACGATGAGGTAGTCCAGGTCCTCCCAGGCCGTGTCGACGAGAAACTGCCGCAGAATGCCCGATATTATGGGGCCGCGGTAGATTGCCGCCTTTGCGGCCTGGTCGGCAAAGAACCCGAACGAGATCACCTTTATGCCGGCGTGGTCCGCCGGCTGGAGCTTGTTGTCCTCGACCTGGAGCGCGCCGTCCTTGATTCCCAGCATGAGCGGTATGCTCGGCCCGTAGATGTCCGCGTCGAGCAGGCCCACCTTTGCCCCCTCCTGCGAGAGCGCCAATGCGAGGTTGAGCGACACGGTCGACTTGCCGACGCCGCCCTTGCCGCTGGCCACCGCGATTATGTTGCGCACCGTCGACAGGCTCGTGTCGTCGTCGAGCGAGCGGCCCTCCATCACCTTGGCCGTCACGTTCATGTCAAGGTTGTCGATGCCGTCGAGCTCGCCGACGGCCCTGCGCACGTCCGCCTCGATCTCGTCGTTGAACGGGCATGCGGGCGTCGTGAGCTCGAGCGTGAACTTTAGGTCGCCGCCGTCCAGCTCTAGGTCCTTTATCATCCCCATCGAGACGATGTCCTTTTTCAGGTCCGGGTCGATCACGGTGCTGAGCTTGTCTAGGACCTGGTCGATTGCGGGCACGCGGCGGCGCCTTGATCTCGGTATTTAAAACATGGTCGGAGTGCCCCTGCATGGCGGGGATCCATGCCGCGCCGCGCGTGCAGGACCGCCCCCGCATGCAGGCCAAATGGCGGCCCGGTCCACGCATGCCGGCGGCGCAGGCGGGGCGCAGGGCCACCTCCCCCCCTCCTGCCGCCCGCCGGCCCGCCAGACAGCAGGGCCGTTTGCATCGCCGGACAGCCCTGCCCGGGGCCGGCCCTATGCCCTGCGCGGGCGCCCCTGACATCAGGGTCGTTCGCATCGTCGGACAGCCCTGCAGCCGGCGCGGGCGGGGCGCAGAGCCCCCTCTCCCAGATCGACCCGTCCAGACCAAAGAGCCTGGACGAGGCAGCCGGCGCGGGCGGGGCGCAGGGCCCCCTCCCCTGCCGGCCCAGTGCGCCCGGCCGGCCCCCCCCCCCCCCTAGGCGCGGTCAGGCGCGGGCCGGCGACGGCGGCCCCCTCCGGCCCACGCCAAAGGTTCATAAAATCGGGCAGGGGCGCCCGGCCGGTTGTTTTCAATATCCAGCCTGGCAGACGTGGTGAGGATCCCCCCCAAGATGTTCGGCACGACCCTCAGGAAGGCGGCCATCGACATACTC
The DNA here is from genome assembly GCA_965242695.1 of Cenarchaeum sp. Taxonomy (GTDB): domain Archaea; phylum Thermoproteota; class Nitrososphaeria; order Nitrososphaerales; family Nitrosopumilaceae; genus Cenarchaeum. The sequence goes on from CBDESU010000001.1 coordinate 1,784,089, forward strand.
AAGGAAAAGTACGAGAGCATGATCAACGCCGAGCTCGGCTACATCATCATGATCCTTGACGCGAGGGTCGAGGAGATGGGCAAGATGGTCGCCGGCGACGGCAGCACGTTCCACAGGGTAGAGTTCGACGCGCTCACGTTCTACCCAAAGCTGCAAGAGATCGTCAACGGCGAGATCGTCGACATTACCGACTTTGGGGCGTTCGTCAGGATAGGCCCCACCGACGCCCTGCTGCACCTCTCGCAGGTCATGGACGACTACCTCAAGAGCGACGTAAAGTCGGGCATCATAATCGCCAGCCAGAGCGGCCGCACCCTAAAGGTCGGCTCTACGCTGCGCTCTAGGATCACGGCCGTCTCGCTCGGCAAGGGCGCCTCGATGGGCAAGATCGGCATCACCTGCCGGCAGCCGCACCTGGGCACCGACGACTGGATCGCAGAGGGCCTCAAGGCCGCCGCCGGGGGCGGCAAGGGCGGCTCGGCGGACGGGGCCGACGCCGCAGGCGGAGGCAAGGGCAAGGCCAAGAAGCCCTCTGGCGGCAAGGGGAAGGAGGGGTAGCGCAGCGTGGCCCGCGAGATGGCATGCCGCAAGTGCAAGTATGTGACGACCGGCAAGGTGTGCCCCGCGTGCAAGTCGTCCGACCTGACGCCGGACTGGACTGGAATAGTGCTGATCGTCGAGCCGAACGGCTCGCAGATCGCCTCGACCCTCGGCATTACATCCAAGGGCAAGTACGCCATCAAGGTGACGTGACGCGTTGGCGACTGCCGGGGCAGGCGCGGCGGCGGCAAAGCGGGCCGCGGCGGGGCGCGACAGGGACTTGGCGCGGTTCCTTGCAGAGGACTCGGCCGGCCGCGACATTACCGGGTCGCTTGTGCCGAACCTCGCCGCCGAGGCGCGCATCGTATGCGCCGACGCGGGGCGCATCGTGGTGGCAGGCGCCGCGCATGCCGGCAGGGTGTTTGCCATGCGCGGCTGCCGCGCTAGCGCCGCCGCGCGGGACGGCAGCCGCGCTAGCGCCGCCGCGCGGGACGGCAGCCGCGCGGGGCCCGGCGCGGCGATCCTCTCGGTGCGCGGCCCCGCAAGGGCCATCCTCGCCTGCGAGAGGACCGCGCTCAACCTCATGTCCCGCATGAGCGGAATAGCGACGGCGACGGCCGGGATCGTCGAGTCGCTCGAGGGGACCGGCGTCGAGGTGCTCGCCACCCGCAAGACGGCCCCAGGCCTGAGGCGGTTCGACAAGGAGGCCGTCGAGATCGGCGGCGGCAGGAGGCACCGCATGTCGCTCGGCGATGCCGTCATCATAAAGGACAACCACATAGCGGCCGCGGGGCCCGTCGGGGACCTGGTCAGGGCGGCCCGGAAGAGGAGGGCGGCCCGGCGCGGGCGGTGGGAGATCGAGGCAGAGGCCGAGACCGTGCGCGAGGCCGTAGAGGCGGCCGAGGCCGGCGCCGACGCCGTAATGCTAGACAACTTTGCGCCGCGCAGGGCCGCGGCCGCCGTCGCCGCCCTGGAAAAGGCCGGCCTCAGGGGGCGCGTCAGGGTCGAGGCGTCCGGCGGGATAACCGCGGCGACTGCCGCGCGCTACGCGGCCGCCGGCGTCGACTCTGTCTCCGTCGGCACCCTGACGCACTCGGCGCCGGCCGTAGACTACACGCTAGAGATCGCGCAGCGGGCCGGCTCCGCCCCGCCCGGCGGGTCAGCCTAGCGCCAGCATCCGCTCGATCGCCTGGCGGGCCCTGCCGGCAGTCTCGGCGGGGACCGCGACCTCGTACCTGTCGTGCAGCAGCGAGTCGCGCACCTTTTCGGGCGTGATCATCTTCATGTAGCGGCACTCGGCGCCGTCCGAGGCGGCGACAAACTCCTTTTCAGGGTTGGCCTTGCGCATGCGGTAGAGTATGCCCGTCTCGGTGGCCACGACGAACCTGCGCGCGTCCGACTCGGCGGCGCGCTTCATCATGCCCTCGGTCGACAGTATGCGGACGGGGCGGTCGCCGTACTCGCCGGCGGCCGCATCGCGCAGGAACGGCGTGGTGCAGCTGCACTCGGGGTGCACCACGAACTCGGCGCCGGGCATCGAGTCGAGCTTTGAGAGGACGTCGTCGGGCGATATGCCGGCGTGCACGTGGCACTCGCCGGCCCACACGCGCATGTTGCTGCGCCCCGTCTCCTTTGCGACGTACGAGCCGAGGAACATGTCGGGGAGGAACAGCACCTCGCGGTCGCCCGGTATGGCGTTGACGACGGCGACGGCGTTCGAGGACGTGCAGCAGTAGTCGAGCTCGGCCTTTACCTCGGCCGTCGTGTTGACGTACCCGACCGCGACGGCCCCGGGGTGGCGGGCCTTCCAGTCCCGCAGCTGATCGGCCGTTATCGTGTCGGACAGCGAGCAGCCCGCCTCCAGGTCGGGTATGAGGACGCGCCGGTCGGGGCTTATGATGGCCGCCGTCTCTGCCATGAAGTGCACGCCGCAGAACAGTATGCGGGCGCTGTCGGTCCTTGCAGCCTGCCGGGCGAGGCCGAGCGAGTCGCCGATGTAGTCTGCCACGTCCTGGACCGCCGGCACCTGGTAGTTGTGCGCGAGTATGACGGCGTCGCGCTCCTCCTTGAGCGCGAGTATCTGCTCGCGCAGCCCCTCGGCCTGCTCCTGCACCTGCATGTCGACGGGGGCGGCGGGCCGTATTGATTTAAAGACCCGGCATGGTGCAAGATGGGGCCCTCTCCGGCGCGGAAGCGGCAAGGATTGCCGCATCAGGGGGAGCCGGCGCGGGGCGGCCCTACGTGCCCCTCTTCACGCCGCCCGGCTCGCACGCGGCCCTGAGGGCCTCGATGGCAGAGAGGACGGCGAGCCGGCTCGTCCGCGGGTTGGACGGGTCTGGCACGTTGCGGACCGTGACGGCAAGATCGCCGAACGCTCCGGACGCGGCGATCTCGTGCCGGTTGCGCGTGGCGGCCGGGTCGGCCACGACCCTGACGCGCGTCGAGCCGGCGCCGAGGCCGGCGAGGGCCAGCGCGGCGGCGACGTTGACGTTGGCGGGGAACAGGGCGACGGCCTCGGCCGCCGTGCCGTCGAATATCGTCGTCGCCTCCGAGATCGACGACGGGTCGGCGCCCGACTCTTCAAAGAACGGCGCCCCCCTGAGCGAGTCGGGGTGCTTTGTCGTCGTGAGCACGACCGAGTCGAGCTCGCCCTGGACGGCCTTTAGGCAGTCGATCCCCGCGACGGCCCCCGACGGCAGGATGAGGGTCCGGCCGTACTGCCTGCACGCGCCGGCGAGTACGTCGAACACGGCGGGGTCGAGCAACGCGCCGACGCTCATGACCAGCAGGTCCTTGCGGTTCTGCAGGACGCTCAGGGCCGAGGCCCGCACGGCATCCTGCGAGGCCGCCTCTACGACGATGTCGACGCCGGGCCCCGACGAGAGGAGGTGCGCGTTCGGCACGACCTCGGGCCTTGACGACAGGGACGATGCGAGCGACTCGGCGCGGGCCGCGTCCACGTCGTGCACGCGGACTAGGCGGGCCCCGATGCGCCCCGAGTCGATCGCGGCGGCGATCTGGGATCCCATGGCGCCGCAGCCTAGCAGCGCCACCCTCTTGCGCGGGGCGGCAGCCTCTGCCATGCGGCCGCCCCATGCGGCGCCCTCTAAAGCGTTGCGACCGGCGGGCGCGGCCGAGGCGGCCGGCGGGCGCGAGGCCGGCATCCCTATACGGCCCTCGCCGACGACGAGCCGCCCGCCTTTGCGACATGGAACGCGTGGTCGGCGTGCGCCCCTAGATCCCTGTCGTGCGAGACGAGTATGATCTGCTCGTACTCTGGCGCCCTGAGGATCGAGCGGACCTTGTCCAGCTGCGGCCTTGGGAACCCGTCGGTCGGCTCGTCGAGTACGAGCAGGTCGGACCGCAGCGACCGCGTCTCCCTCCTCAGCGGCGTGTTCAGCGCGAGCCGGTAGGCGAGCGAGACGCCCGTCCGCTCGCTGCCGGACAGGTGTGCCAGGCCGACATCGTACCCGTCCTAGTCGACTATCGGCATGAACGTGTCGTCTGTGCGGGATGTCTGGGTCCCGTCGTCGACGAGCGTGGCAAGCCACCCACTGTACGCCTCGTCGAGACCCGCCTGCAGTGAGACGGGCACCCGCCTCTCGATGCGCTCCACGGACGGCACAAGGTACGACTCGATCCGGCGGGAGTATTGGACGAGCCGGCCGTGCTCGTACCTCGACTTTTTCGCCCTTTCCAGGTCCACGAGCTCTGCGCCCAGGCGGTCCCTCCACCCGCTTGCCGACTCTGCGTGTGCCGCGGCATCGGCCTCTGCGCGGCGGCGCCTCGGCGCGGCTGCCAGGCGCAGCTCCGCATCCGATACCTTGGCATCTAGGCCATCGAACGCGCCGAGGTCTGCCTCGGCCTCGGCAGTGGGGGGGCGCCTGCATGCAACATGAGCCGTGCGCCGGCGAGGCCGGCGGACATCGTGCGGACAGGCTGCCGCCGGGCGCGCGGCCCTGCACCAGCAGGGACGCCGGCGCGCCGCGCCCCTGCCAATCCCGCCGCGGCGCCGTCCGGCCGGCGGCTGGAATGCGGGCTGATCGGCAGGCATGCGGCGCCGCCCGGCTCCCTCTCGCGCCGTCAGGTTCCCGAAACCGTCCGGATGCGGCCGGGCGAACCGGCGGCGATCGCATCGGCCAGATCCTTGATCTCCGCGCTGAGGCGCATCGTCTCGGCCGCCTCTGCCATCTGCCGGCGCAGGGTCAGCACCAGTTCCTCCTCGAAGTATTCGTCCATGATCGCCCTGGCGGGAGCATCGCAGGGGGCGCCCGTCCCGCCCCCCGCGGGCGTCTGCCTGGACGGGCACGGCCGAAGCACGCCGCCGGCGTACTCGAAATCGACAGAGTCGGAATCCCGCATGCTAAACGACCGCCCTCTTCCCCGCGGTGGCCTCGAGCCGCAAAAGCATCTTTTCCAGCGGATTTTGCGCCTCGCATGCGGGACAGCGCACCACATCCGAATAGGGGACGGCGTCATGATCCACAGGCACGTGTTCTTCCCAGTTCACTTGCACGACATAGCTCGCTTGGCATTCGGGGCATGCCACTTTGACCCTAGACCTGCTCGCTGTAGGAAGAGATCGCGCCTGTATCGTCCCTTCCTGTGACGAGAACCGGTATATTTGAGACTCGGGAGTCTCGAACAGCTTGTAAGCGGCGGACGCTTCAAAGCTCATTCGGAGAAGTGTGTGATAGCGAGTTATAGCATCGCAGAGCTCGGCGTCACGGTCGTAGTTTGTTATTTTTACGCGAAGTTTCACCAAGTCGTCGATCTTGATCGATCTGTTGTGCGTAAGCCATTTGGACCGGGAGCACAGCGAGGCGGCAACTTCCGCCGCCCTGTTGCGCCTATCCTCGCAGGTGACCGGCCGGCCGTCGCTGTGCTTGTCCCAAAACTTGAACTTGTAATCTGCAAGCCATCCGGTTACGAGATGCCGCGAGAAGGCCCGTGCGTTTTCACACCTTTGTATTTCGCCTGGCGATATGTTTTGAAGGATTGGTATGTACGCAGGGGTCAGGTGCTTCCGGTTTTCCGCCTCCTCCTTGATTTTGGCGAACCCCTCAAGGAACGCATCTGCCGAGAACCTCTTGCCGCTGGCAAGTTGGATCTGTCCATCGATCGGGCCCAAGGACGACGAGCGGCCCATGAGGATCTCGTCGCCGGCCATTGCAAAGATCGTCCCTGCGCTTTTCGCGTACCCAGGAACAATCATGCCAACGCTTTGATACTTGGCGTGTACGAGCTTGATGATGTCTTCGACCACCTCGCCTAGCCCGCCCGGCGTTTCCAAGACAATGTCGATGCCGTCACCGGACATGTTCTCGAGCTGATCTTGAACGGCAAGAATGTCCGTGTAGTCTATCGCGATTGGCGTTGCAGGGGGGGCAGAAAGATCGGCGGCAAACACCAGGATATCCCTCCCTCCCCTTAGCTCCGATATGCGAGCCAGCACACGCTTCCGCTCCGCGGTAAGATCGCGAAAAGTCTTGAACTTGGTCAGGCATTCTGCATAGACTCCCATGGCCCCCGTGATCTAGGGCCATATATAAGCCTACGCTTTAGGCGCGGCGGAGCCGCCCGCCTGCGGGCGAACCCGGCGCGCCCTGTTCTGCTGTCATGCCCTGTGTCGCATCGACAACCGTCTGCTGTACACAGAGCCATTTTGCCTCAAAGTTGCAAGTCCGTTGTCCGACATATTGCTTGACAGGGGCCGCAAGCAAGGCCGTGGCCCGGCGCAGGCATGGGGCAGGCTGCGCGGTGGGCGCAGGGGCGCCCAGGCGGCAGGCCCGGGACCGCACCCGTCCCGCGGCCAGCCGCCAGCGCCCGCCCCCGGGCGCAACCCGAGGGAGGGGCGCGCCGCGGCGCAGAACGCCCCGCATCCCGCCCGGCCGCCAAATTAATACGCGCCCGCATGCGCGCGCCGGCGTGGACAGGTTCGACGTGCACGACATGAGGCTCCTCGACGAGCTCGTGAGGGACGGGTCCGCCCCGATATCCGGCATGGCAAAGAGGCTCGGCGCCAACGAGTCGTTCGTGTACAGCAGGATGCGGCGCCTCAAGCGGAGGGGCATACTCAAGCGGCACACCGTGACCGTAAACGACGAGGTCCTCGGGATCGGCGTGAGGGCGCTAGTCGGCATCAGCCGCAGGCCCGAGCTCAAGGAGGACATACACGCCAGCCTCATGGCCATGCCCGAGGTCCAATTCGTCTCAGAGGTGATGGGCCGCTTCGACATAATGGTCGGCATCGTCGCAAGGGACCACGAGGCGCTCCACCCCGTCCTCATCGACAAGATCGGCAGGATAGAGGGGATCGAGGGCACCGAGACGTTCGTAGAGCTGCAGCGGGTCGAAAAGGACGCGTCGTTCGCCGACATGTTCAACGCCGGCATGCTCAGGCCCGAGCCCCCCGCGGCCCCGAAGAGGAAGCGCTCGAGGGCCGGCAAGGCCGGGGCGGGCAGCGGCGGCAGCGGCAACAAGGCATCATAGGCCCTGCCAGGGCGGCGGAGGCGGGCCGCGGCTAGGCGAACCCTTCATTCCAGGGCCAGGCCCGGCCTGTGGCCGAGGGCTGAGGGTGGCCGCGGCCATAGCGACGGACTTTGCTGTGTTCAGGTTGCGGTTTCTCTGGGCATACGGGCGGCAGCGTTTGTGGAGTCGCCGAGGGCCGCGTGCGCCTCTTGACAATCAATGTCGACCAGAGCTTGTCCTGACCAACTGAAGCCGCCTAGAGCCGCCGCTATAGGCGAGCCCTTCATTCTAGGGCCAGGCCCGGCCTGTGGCCGAGGGCTGAGGGTGGCCGCGGCTAGGCGAACCCTTCGTTCCAAGGCCCTGCCCGGCGGCTGAGGGCGGGTTAAGGCCCCGCGGCTAGGCAAAGCTTTCGTCCCAGCGGCCCTCGTTGATCTCGGCCGTGATCTCCTTTGGCGTCTTCCCCTCGATCTTCAGGCCTAGCGGCAGGCACGTGCCGACGATCATCTTGGTGGCGGACTTTAGCGAGCTCGTGTACGAAGACTCCAGCTTTGCTCGTGCGACCCTCACGACCGCATCCATGCCGACCTCGCCGGCCCACACGGTCCCCGACGCGCCCGACCCCTTTTGGATGCCGGCCTCCTTGAGGAGCAGGGCCGCGACCGACGGGACGCCGATCGCCACCTCCCACTTTTTCGTGCCGGTGTCGACCGTGACCGTCACGGGCACCTTCATGCCCTCAAAGTCGGACGTCTTTTCGTTGATTGCGTTGATGACCTCCATGATGTTGACGCCAAGAGGCCCCATTGCGGGGCCGAGCGGAGGGCCCGCCGAGGCCTTGCCCCCCGTGACAAGGGCCGACACCGTCTGGACGTCTGCCATGGGCGGCCGGCCGGGGCGGAAAATTTAACCCTTTGGCGGGGCGGCCGCGGGGAGGCGCGGGCGGGGGACGTATACGGCCCTGCCGCCACCGGCCGCGCTGGAGCGGCCTGCCACTGCGCCGGGCCGCATGGGACGCCCCGCCGTCCCGGGCAGCGCAGGGGGGAAGAGGGCATGCGGCGGCTCGGGCCGGCCCTTCAAATCGGCCGCAGGGTGCGCGCATGCGATCGGGCGTAGGAGCGTGTGATCACGGCACGACAGGCGCATGGATGGCAGACGGCCCCGTGCGCGCATGCGATCGGGCGTAGGAGCGTGTGATCACGGCACGACAGGCGCATGGATGGCAGACGGCCCCGTGCGCGCATGCGATCGGGCGTAGGAGCGTGTGATCCGCGGGCCGGCCCTGGCATGCACGGCAGGCGCCTGGTGCCAGGACGGCGCCGCGGGACGGAGCAGGTGCGGACAGTGTGGGGCGCCGAGGGCCGGCGCACCGAGAACGCCGGTCGAGGGCGCCGAGGGCCGGCGCGCCCGGGCCGGCTCGAGTCGATCTAGGCAGTAGGAGCAGGCCCAAGGCGACAGGAAGCGAGGATGTATAACCGCCCTAGCGGCAGGCCGGGCCGCGGCAAAACCCGGCGTTTGCAAAAGGCGAGAAATCCATTCCCCGTGCACGGTAGATCCCGCCGGCGGCGCCGTGGGCTGCTCGCTGGGAATCCAGCTCGAGTAGGCACTCCGGCGGTGCGGGGGCGGGCGCCGTGAAGCGCAGGGAATTGCGCGCCGGGAATCCATCCCACCGGCGCGCCGCGGATGCTGGCGGGGCGCGGGCGCGACGCCCTTCCCCTTGCAGGCCGCGCACCAGGCGGCAGACAGTAGAAGGAGTGCGGAATTGCGGGTCCGGCGGGGCGCGGGCGCGGGCATTACAGCACCTGCGACCGCTGGGCGCCCGGCGCGCCCCTAGGCGCCCATTCCGCGGAGGCCGGACCTGGCTGGGCGCGGCCGCAATGCGCCCCATCTCGCCACAGTGCGAGCATATCGGGCGCAGGCTGGGCGCGGCACGCGCCGCATCGCCGCTACTACACGACAGGTGCTATCTTTAGGTAGTTTGCGTCGACCGTGACTGGCATCTGGTACGCCGCCTCGAGCAGGACAACGGTGGCCTCTTCCTTTTCGTGCTCGATGCGCGTAATGGTCGCCCGCATGCCCTTGAAGGGGCCTCCGGTGATCTCGACGACCTGGTCCTTTGCAAGCGACGTGACGGTCGACTTTTTGATCAGGTACCCCTCTATGTCCTTGAACTCTAGCTCGCCGCGCAGCTGGCCGCGTATGTGGCGGACGCCGTCGACGGCCTGGAAGGCGGCGCTCGGGTCGCCCGCCTCGATGACGACGTACCCGCGCAGGTTGTCGACGAGCAGGATCGACTTTACGTTGAGCTGGCTCGCCTTGGCCTTGGCCTCTAGCGACTTCATGACGATCTTTTCCTGGCCGCCGGTGGTGCGGACCGCGAACAGGTGCGACTCTTCCGAGGGGGGCGCGGCGTCGGCGGGGCCGACCTTTAGCACCTCGAACGACTGGTTGCACGCGGGGCACTTGCCCTTCTCGCGGCCGACCCTGCCGGTGATGTACAGCCTGCCTATGGTCTTGCACAGGGGGCACTGCCCCTCGGTCGCGTTCCTAGGCGTGGTGCGGATGATCTTCTGCGTCTTGCGCCTGCCCACGGGCAATCCAAATACGGGGCGCCTATAAGTCTAAGGGCGGCGCGGCGGGCCCTTACGGGGGCGCCCGTAGCCGCGCCCGGCCCGCCTCCCGCCCAGGCGCAGGGCGGCGGCGGCGGCTGGCTGGCGGGGAACAGGGCGCCCGTCCGGTGGCCGGCAGGTCACGGCCAGGCCCCATCCAGCCATCGCACAGAGGCGGCGCCCCCTCCACGGCCTCTGGCATGCCGAGGACGGCATCGATAGGGTCGCGCCAGCCATCGGAGGCGGCGCCCCTTACCTCCCGCCCCCCACGGCATGACGGCAACGGGCATCCTGATCGTGCGATCGGGTGCAGTGCATCCTGGCACGGCGCGCGCGGGTGCGGGCATTCCCTCGGCAGGCGTGAGATGCCCGCCCCCGCTCCAGCCGGCCGTGCCTGCGGCAGATTTCACGCCAAGCCTCGAGTCCAAGGCACTTGCTGAAACGACATCAGCGAGGCAGCCAGCCCGCATGCCCCTCAAGCGCGCTTGCACTGCAAAAGCCCGGTATGCCACCCTGCTACAGTATCCGGCAACCCGGCATAGATTGATGTCGTCTTCTCGGCTCAAGCTACAGTCCGGCGCACTCGACGGCGCCTGCGGACGGCCCACGCGACGGCGACCGCGCCGGCAGCCGGAGCGCCGGCGTACACCACCGACACGAGCAGCATTGCGGCAATGCCGTACGCGAGCACAGAGTCCTCAGAGGCCGGATCGGCGTGCGTTGCGACCTGGAGCGTGTAGAGCATCGGCATCATCAGCGCTGCGACGGCCTGGCGGAACGCCGGATGCTCGCGCTCCAGGTCCGCCACCTGCGGCGAGAATGCATAGTAGGCCGACGAGAATGCAGACATGAAGGCCGAGCCCGATCCCGTCGCAAGGAGCGTCCCGTCCCTGTACTCGCGCAGGGCCTGCACCTGCGGGGCAAGCTCGGTCCCGTACGCGGCCGTCGCGATCAGGCAACCCGAGTCGTCATCGTCCGGCGCGGCCGTGCCCGTGGTCGGCTCGCGGTCCGCATCCTGTGCATCACCCATGCCGTCCTTGGGCTCGGCAACCTTGCCGGCCAAGTGGGCCTCTACGCAGCCGGACGCGACTCCGACGGCCTCGCAAATGTCGGCGTACTGGGGGTACGAAGAGTCGAACCACTCGCGATACGCCGGCTGCTCGGCATACCGCTTGACATAGTACGACGCATCGCGGCCCTCTTCAATCTCAAAGGCGGGGCGCACGAGCTCTGGCTCGGCATCCTCGCCGGCCATTTCGTCCGATGGCTGCGACACTGCGGGGGCATCTGGCTGGCGCGGCTGATCATCCGTCGGCTCCCTAGCCGGCGCGGGCTCACCGCCGGTTATGTCCTCGACCGACATGCCGGCCGGCTGAGCCGTGCCGTCGCCTGGCGCGTACTGCCTAAAGACCGTCTCGCCCGTGCAGGCGCCGCCCGTGCGTATTGACTCGGACACCGACGAGACCGCCCTGCCGTCGACCGCGGTTGCCCTGATCGAGAATATGCCGTCCGTTGGCAGCGGCGCCTCGTAGATCGTCCGCCCCGACATGTCCTGCACGTCGGCCAGCGTCGCCGGCACCGTACCGGTCGACGAGACGACCACGATGTCTGGCGAGCGCATGCCGTCATTTACCGCCATTCGGACGGTGCCGTCGTCGCAGTCCCAAGAGGCAGAGTATAGGACGGGGCCGCCCGATCCAGTCGGTATGATCGAGCCGCCGCCGCCGCCTCCGCCGCCACCACGTCCGCCGCCGCTACCTCCGCCGAGGAACGCCGGGCCGGCCTGACCCGCGGGTCCTGTCGCATCCGGCGGCGGGACGACAACAACCGGCGGTTTCGTGCCGCCGTCACCACCGGTCTCCTTTGGCATGACGGTGACGACCATCGTGTGCATCTCCATGTCCACGAGCGTCACCGTGCCAAACCTCGTGAGGTGGTACGTGTGGATGACCTTGTCGTCGCCCGAGTCGAGCTGGCACTCGCCAGTCCCATTCAGCTGATCGTGCACCTCTGACGTGCTGTCGGCCCTGCACATGGTGTTGATCGGCATGACGGCATCGTCGCTGTTGTTCATGTAGAATGCCCTTCCGCCAGCCTGTCCCTCTAGGAGTATGCGGATGGGGATGGTGAACGTAATGTGTGTCTCGCTATCGCCGATCTCTACGATCTTCCCTATCCGCACGCTGTTATTGCCAAGGTCTAGCGCCGCGATCACGTCGTCCGCCTCGGGGCGCTCGTTGCCAGAGACGACGTACAGCTCCAGATTGCCGTCTGCCGGAACAGACATGGCCGTCGCGTTCGGCGGGATCACAACCTGGGCAAACGTGGTCGTCACGGTAATGTTCCTAGAGTCTGGGAACCTCACCGTGTTGTTGGCGGGGTCGGACACGAGAGGAGTGTCGCTCAGGCCCGTAATATCGATCCCTATGCGCGCAGTGTCGTTGCCGCGCGTAGTGACCTCGCTGACAATGCTGTCGCGTGCGATCTGCACGGTTCCGCTATCCTGCAGGGTTATTGTCCTGCTAAGAGCCCGTACAGGGATCGTGTCGTTGGTGAATGTGTATGTGATATTGCCTCTAATTCCTTCCAGGTCCTTGTTCAGCGCAATTTCTCCCGCCTGCATCTCGGCCACGCTACCGTTAAACGTGACCGTATGTGCTTCGGTCCCCAAGCCGGTTACATCTATCGTGGGCGCATCCAAGCCCGCCTCGCTGGTTACACGGCCGTACGCATCGCGGGGCCCATCAAGCGGCCCTGTGTAGCTGATCACCGCCTTGTTGCTCGATATGAACTGCGCATCGGCCAATACTTCGACTTCGGTGCGGGTGGGCGGAGTGACCACCGTTGGCGGCGGTGCAATAGTGGCATTGATATCCACAGTGACAGGCTCGTTTACAATGCCCTCGAACCACGCCCCTCCCGCTTCGGTGCTGTGTGCCCTGACAGACACCAGCATCTTCGTGCCGTTCGGCAACGGCGCATGGCCTATCACGTGCGTCGTGGCGGCATTCGCGCTGACACCGGCGATTGGTATTACCGTGCCGTTCTCATACGTGATGGCATAGTGGTATGCCGCAGGCGGGATCGTGCCGTTGACCCCCTGCGAGGCATCGTGCGTGTCAATGGGGTGCGTGTAGTCCGCCTCCAACGCGATTCCGTTCGAGGTGATCCGGGTAAGGGTCGCGGGCGTTGTACTCCGCCCGTCCGAGGTGGCAAGCACGGCCAAGGGCTGCGACGTTCCCTCGTACGTGTAGCCAGACCCCTCGTCGTCAAGCGCAGATATGGTCACCAGTACCCACGTGCCGTTGCTTAGCACCTCGTGCTCAACCATGTGGGTTTTGCTACCGCTTCCGGTGATGTTTGTGATCGCGACCGTCTGGTCGTTTTCCTGTATGCGGATCGTGTAGTCGTCGATCGCCGCATCGACGGGGCTCGTGTACGTGGCCGTTAGCATGCCTTGGGCGGACTTGATCGATTCTAGGCCCGCCCTCATCGATGTTTCTGCGATCGAGCCATCGCCGCCTATCTTCTGGTTGACGGCACCGGCAAACGCAACGTATCCATCGGGGTTGTCGAGCTGCCCAATGTCGATCGTGCCCGTCGCGCCGGCCGCAGCTGCAGTTCCATTGAATACTAGAACGTGCTCGGCAGTGCCGCTTCCGCTCACGCTCATGACTGCACGCGATCCGCCCGGCGCAAGATCTAGTCCCGTGTAGTCCGAGGTGTCGGCGTCGACGGCCCCCGTGTAGTTGATCGTGATGTTGTTGCCCGACGTGATAGAGGCGGACCGCAGACGAACCATGTCGGGCGCAGGGAACGGATCCATCCCGACAGCTGCGGGATAGTTTCCAAAGCCGATCGTGTCGCCGTTTGCGTTTGCGGCAAATCCCTGCTGGATATTAACACGAAGACCCTGGTATCCCCCGCTCACAGTGTGGTTCAGCAATGCTTCGCGGAGCACTGTGGAATAATCGATTGTGGTGTTTGACGGGAGCATTGTAATGATGTTCGCATTTTTGTTCCCATCTAGATCAATGTCCTCATTATAGCCCGTATAGTTGCCCCACTGTAGTGCAAGAACCGGCACTGGTATGTAAGACGTCATACCTGCGATCTTTATTCCAATGCGCTCGCTCCCGTTAATGGTAATCACTTCCGTGTTTTTATCAGGCCGATAGTCGTACGATGTACCATTCCATCTCATCGGTATGGACACCTTTGAGAGGTCGATGCTGGACACGTCGACTGCCTCGTTGAGGTAGAGCTGAAGCACCATGTGATCCGAGAGGATGTGTAGGTACGGATTGGTCGTCGGAGTGTAGGAACCCGCACTCAGGCTGGAGATGTCCACAAGCGCCGAGCCCGACAGAACCACGCTTGCGGTACTCGCATTGTTGATGTACTGCTGATCGTAGAGATACGCGTCTGCCCCCCTGTACGCAACGCCGATATTTGCTATCGGGTCGCCGTTTGTTCCCAATGTGCCGTCCGAGCCGGTCACGCTTGCGGTGATCACCAAGCTGGTGCGGGCGTCATCTGGAATGTCTTCGGCAAGCGTTATCATGTGATGCGTGCCCGGCATCTGCATCATGCGGCAAAGAGATTCAAAGTTTGAAGATGCGTTAGTGACCCCTCCCCTAGCTACGCGCCCTGTCTCCTCATCAAGCACAATTCCGAACGGCGTGGAATAGAACTCGCATTCCGTGGCCGTCTCGCCGGAATGGACATTCAGATGCTCGACGCCCACCAAGGTACTGACCTCGTCGGACATTACAAGCCACTGGTTCTTGTATACGACTACATCGTGATCAGATGCTGAATTATTCCACCCGGCGGCATACCACTTGGCGCCGCCAGCCCATGCGCCCGTATAGTTTACGCCCGTGTAGTTTCCGACCCAGTCCTCCAGTCCCCAACTGCTTTTCTCCAAGTCGACAACCTGCACGAATATCTCCGCGCCGTTCGAGAGGAGGAGCCGGCCGACATAACTTCCATCTCCATCGCCCCTAACTTGACCAATATTATTAGGCGGCGTCACATCCGGGTTGCGCCAGTCGCCATGGAATCCCACAATGTCCGCCCTGTCCAGTACGACGGGCTGGCTGAAACTACGACCGAGCGTCGACATGGTCCCTGTACGCACCATCGATACGTCCACTTCTGTCGGCTGCCCGTCGTTGTCGTACACTACTACTTTTTGGTACCCCGACAGCGGACCGACCGTGGGCTGGTCGTACTCTACAACGACGGTGCGATCCCCAGTGATCCTCGCAGACACTACTCTTGGCAGCTGCTCGTCGTAGACAAACTCGTTCGTATAGTCGCGGCCCACCGGCGTGTTGTCGAGCTGGGCAAGGCCCGTCACGTTGATCAGGCCATATGCAGACCTTCCGACGCCGCTGCTGCCGTTTATCGTCAGCTTGTGCAGGGCGGTGCCGTTGCCCTCGACGCCCACAATGTCGAGACTTACGAACGTGCCGTTGTAGTTTGTGCTGTTGTATGTCCACGAGTAGTCGAATTTTTCAGAGGCGTTGGCATACGGCATGCTAGCCGCGCTTGCAAGCACGGAATATCCGCCATCCGGTACCCACGCGCTCGCGTTGTACGAGACCGTCACCTCGTTGTAGCCGGTAAACCTGGCCGCGATCATCCACGGCGCGCCGTCCATATTGCGCGCATCTGTGATTGGAATATCCTCGACGGCCAGCATAGTGTTGCCATTCAGGTCGGTCACGCCGACAATGCCGATGACACCCGCTGCTACAGAACCTCTTGCCACCAATGGAATTGGCCTATCTGGCATGTCGAGCATGAGGGTGTGCATAGCGGTCCCGTTGCCAGCAACGACGGCGGTCACGGTGCGGTTTCTGGCATCGAATTGAAGATAGTCCGAGGCAATGGTGATAGCCTCGTAGTTGGCGGGCGACGAGTGGACGGGCTCGCTGAATGTGACGTTGATTGACAGGGGGCCCACGATCTCTGCGCGGATCGGCCTAGGCGCCATCCCGTCATCTACCACGACCGGGTTGTCCAAAAGGGCATTCCCTATTACATATGTTCCATTAACAAGGTACTGCGAGGCATCCTTGACGTTGCTTCCATTGATGTTCAACATGCTTATTTCGTCCAAGGACACAGACGATTCCAAGCCCAGCACATGCTGTACGGCAGTCTCCAGCGGGGCAATGGCAAGGCCGTCGCCATCGCCGCTCACAACAGATGTGACAGCTACAGTGCCGCCGCCAGCAAGTGTGATGGAATAGTCGGCATAGCTTGCGTATGAGACGGGCTCGTCGTAAGCGACAGCCAAGGTTCTGTCCGAGGTGAGCTTTGCAGAGACCACTGCTGGGCGCTGGGCGTCGTAAACTGGTTCGTAAACAAACGTCGTGGGATCATCCCAATCGGAAGCCCAGCCAGACCACAGTACGTTGCTAGCGTTGGTTATCCTGCCGACATATATGCCCGCATCGGCGGCATTTTTTGCAACCGGCGGGCCGTCAAAGGTCAGCGTATGCACCGTTGTCCCGTCTCCGGTGATGCGTGTGACGTTACGCAGATCATAGTCGACAGAATCGTAATCTTCAGGATCCATGCCCACCACGTAACTCATCGAAAGATTGGCGTCTACAGTAGCACTTTTGGTGTACGTGATGGTAAGCTGGTTAGGAGAGACGAACACAGCGGCGTTGTCAATATTGTCGATCGATAGATCAGAATCAGTCGCCTGCGCATACGCCTGGACGGCCAGCCACGCACCGCCAGCGCCCTGGCCGTGCAACCAAGAGGTATAGTCGACCTCTCCGATGCTGCCATCGTGGTACGGCACGGCAAGCGCGGCCGGCAGTGCAAGAACGGCGCACAAGGCCAAGACTGCCAGTCGGCCAGCCTGTGCGCCAGAGCGTCTGGAAGCCGCTACAGGCGCCGCCCGATCGGGCGCGCGGCAAGGCGTACCCTCGGCCCTGCCGGCGCGGGCTGCAAGCCGCTGGCCAATGCCCATGTCCGGCGGCGCCCAAAGAGGGCTATATAACAATTCTGTAGGGGGGTGGGGGCACGATCCCCACTCCACGCGCCAAATTTCCGGCCAAAAAGCCGCCATTGTGTGCAATTCCAGACGTCCCTGGGCGCCAGAACCGCAAGGCCTTGCAGGGCGGCGCGCGGGGACTCCAAAGGCGTCGCACGCAGGCCTAGGCGCAGGGGCAGGGCAGGTGCGGCAGACAGGATGCGCAGAGGCGCGAATAGCCGATCGGGGCGGCGGGGGCAGGAATGCCGCCAAGCCGTACAGCAGCAGGCGCGGCGCGCGACGGGAGAACTGGGGCCGTGTGGTCGGCGGCCCCTCGACATGGCGCCACGGCGCGGCCGCGGCCGATCGGGGCAGTCGGCGCCGTGGCGCGGCAGGGCCGGCACGGCTGCGGCGGGCGGGCAGAACAGGACAGTGATGGCGAGGGCCAAGGCGTCCAGGCATGGGAGGCAGGTCCGCGCAGGGCCGCGCCCCGCATCGGCCGCAGAGTCTGCGGCTGTCGGCAGGGGGGATGTCAAGAGGCAGGTCCGCGCAGGGCCGCGCCCCGCATCGCTGCCGGCTGCGGACCGCCGCCAGCCCCACGTCGCGCCCGCGCCGGATGCGCTGCAGTGGATTGGAGGATGCGCCCGATCTCCGAGGGCGGATGCATGCCTCGCGGCCCTCGCGCCGAGCCGCCTGGCCCGCCAGGGATCGGCCGCCGCGGCGGATGCATGCCTCGCGGCCCTCGCGCCGAGCCGCAGGACAGAGGCGCGCGCGAGCCGCCATGTCGGCGGGCAGGGCGGCATTCCTCCCCCCGACGGCCCGCGCAGCCCGCAAGTCGGTCCGTGCGCCTGCCGCCCGAATGCGAGATGCGGCCGCAACAGCGGCGGCACAATATACAACGGCATAAATACGGCAGACGCATCCCGCAACCATGGCGGGGCAGGCGGCAAAACTCGTGGCCAAGCAGATGGGGCGGCGCGGAGCGGCGTACTGGCTGTACGAGCACGAGTACGAAGGTGGGATCGCGGAGCTCTTGGAGAAGCTCGACGCGATGCTGCGCGAGGACCGGCGGCTGCAGGTCACTGCGATGATCCTCGTCTGCAAGGAGGACATGCTCGGCAGCCTAGACGGGGGGCGGTCCAGGCCCCCGTTCGCCGCAGAGGTGGTGCGGCTGGACAGGGAGACTGGCATGGCAAGCATCTCGGTCGGCGGAGAGGGCTCCGGCGGGCCTGGGATGGTGCGGATTGCAAAGATGCAGGATCCGTTCGTATACCTTGCCATCACCGGCGGGAGCGCCGCGTTCGTGGACCGCGCGCTCGTGCCGTTCGTCCAGTCGCTCTATCCCGGCGTGTCCGAGGCGGCCCTGAGCTCGGCCGAGATGCGCGGGGCGCTCGACATCCTCGAGCGCAGGTCGGGCGGGGAGGTCAGGATCGCCGGCGTGGAGGCATGCCCCAAGGAGGACGGGGCGGGCGGCAGGCGCGGCGGGCCCGATGTGGGGGAGAGATGGGACGGGGTGCATGGATCGTTCGCGGCAGGCGCGGATGCCCCGTACCGCGACGCCCTTGACGAGGCCGCCGAGGGTGGCCGGCGGATAGGCAGGGTGCAGATGCGTCTGGTCCGGGACGGCACCCCCTCGATGGAGTGCCAGATCTCGAGGCGCTGCCTGCTCCGGTTCCGGCTGTCGATGCGGCCGTTCTGCACGAGCGCGCTGCCCTACATGGCGGGCCTGGCAAGCGGCAAGACCAGGCTCTACTCGGGGCGCTCCAAGATGGAGAACGGCGGCCGCATCAGGGCTCTCGATATCGTGCTGGACGACGATGTGTTCAGCAATGTCCACGAAAACGAAAGGCTTGTGCGCATCATCCGCGCCATGCCGCACAGTGCTGGAAGCGCGTACAGCATCTTCCCGTACGTGCACAGGTCACTGGTCGACTACATGGACGGCTCGTCGTTCGACATACTGGTGACCACCGCAGACAGGATAACCATCGTGCTGCAGCCAAGTGCCACGCATGCATCCATTGCGCGCCTGGTAAACCACATATTCGAGCGGTTCGCCGAGGGGCGCGTAGAGGAGCATCATGAAGCGCGGCAGTGACGACGCGCACAGGGCGCTGGCCGATTGCAGATTGTACAAGCTGACTACAGTGATGCTCATGGCGATCGGCTCCATGTTCAGAAGCCACTTCGGCGCATCCGTCGGCATGGGCAGGGCAGTGAGGAGGATTTCCGCCGACGGCGCGGCCATGCCCGACCCCGTGACGCCGGACATGATGGCGCAGGGGCGCGGCCTGAACGTAGTGGTAGAGATCAAGGCAAGCTTTCCCTCGGGCGCCCGTGCGCGCCAGAAGATCCTCGACCAGCTGAAAAAATACGACTGCAGGCTGGTCGGCTGGCCAGAAAAAGATGTGTTCGAGCACGACATCATGGCGGTGACCCGATCGGAGGATGCCTCAGAGATGTCGGTATATTTGCAAAAAAAGACCGGTATCGGGAAAGATATGTTTTCAAACCCGCTGTGCGTGATCGAGTTTGCCCAACCAGGAGGAGGCAAGAAGTCGTTTTTTGTCAGGACGGCATCAGGAAATCCCACAAACAAAGAGCTGCGATCATATATGGAGAACGGCGCGGAGATCAACGTCGGCTCCGTCTCACTCGCATTCAGCACGCTCTGGTTCTACGACAGTGAGCCCATGCCCCCGTATACAATGACCGTAATCTGGGAAAAAATATTCTCGGAGGTTTATAGAAGGAAGGCCAGCGGCCTGGCACATGGACGGGAAACCGTCCTGCTGCGTATGACAGTCGATGAGGTTATGGACAGGTTCCGTGCGCTCGCAGTCTCCACGCCAAGGGCCCCGCGCCGCAGGTGGATTGTCAAGGGAATGGACGGGCTGGTCAAGATCGGGATGGCGAGGAAGGACGAAGACGGGGCCTACATCGTCGTCTATCCCGCGATTGAAGGTGAAGACCTGCTGGAGGTTTTTGCCAGGAAGTGGGCCGTCGCGCAAAGCGGCGATCCCCGGGGGCATGCCTAGGCCGCGGAGAACCTGCCCGGCCAGGGCTGCCTGCGCCGAAGGAGCAGGATGCGCCGCATGCGCACATCCAGGCCGCGGTGCAGGCCGCTGCGCCGGTACTCTCGCATGCAGGGCTCGGGCCCCTGCGGCGCCGGCCTCCAGGCAGCATGCCGTGAGGGCCGCATACCCTGCCGGCCGCCTAGCGCACCCTCGCCGCCTCGCCCTCGGGGCCTGCACATCCGCTGCCCGCGCGCGCGGCCGCGCCGGCCCTGCATCTCCGCTCTCCCCGCCCGGCGCAGATTCGCAGGCGCAGCCCCGTCCGGCCGCCGCCTGGCGGCGGCCCCCCGCATTCCGTATCGGACAAGCGAACGCGCGGCGGGCGCCATCATCCATGCGATCCGCGGCCATGTGGCCCCCGCACTTCAGGGGCGCCCGCCGGCACCTGGGGCGATCTTTGCCGTCCGCATGCACCCGGCGCAGCGGCCCGCAGTCCGTCCGGCCGCCTGCCCGACCCCATCATGTACATGATCAGCGGCCTCCTGCCACAGCAATATGTGGCGGACTCGAACAAGCCGGGCGGCACCCCGTCATGTACATGATCAGCGGCCTCCTGCCACAGAGCGAAGCCATGGCAGCCGCGGCTGGGCGGAGACTGCAGGAGAATGCGTGGCCCTGTCCGCTTGGGGCCAGACTACCCCCCCCCCCCCTGAACCGGCGCGAAGCGGGCGCGGCGACACGCCACGCAACGGCATAAATGCGACGGGCATTCCCCGCAACCATGGCGGGGCAGGCGGCAAAACTCGTGGCCAGGCAGAGCGGGCGGCGCGGCGCGGCGTACTGGTTGTACGAGCACGTGTACGAAGGGGGGATCGCGGAGCTCTTGGAGAAGCTCGACGCGATGCTGCGCGAGGACCGGCGGCTGCAGGTCACTGCGATGATCCTCATCTGCAAGGAGGATATGCTCGGCAGCCTGGACGGGGGGCGGTCAGGATCCCCGCTCTCCGCAGAGGTGGTGCGGCTGGACAGGGATACAGGCATGGCAAGCGTCTCGGTCAGCGGCGAGGGATCCGGCGGACCTGGGATGGTGCGGATTGCAAAGATGCAGGATCCGTTCGTGTACCTTGCAGTCACCGACGGGAGCGCCGCGTTCGTGGACCGCGCGCTCGTGCCGTTCGTCCAGTCGCTCTATCCCGGCGTGTCCGAGGCGGCCCTGAGCTCGGCCGAGATGCGCGGGGCGCTCGACATCCTCGAGCGCAGGTCGGGCGGTACGGTCAGGATCGCCGGCGTGGAGGCATGCCCGGAACAGGACGGGGCGGGCGGCGGCCGCGGCGGGCCCGATGCGGGGGAGGTATGGGACGGAGCGCATGGATCGTCCGCGGCATGCGCGGATGCCCCGTACCGCGACGCCCTTGACGAGGCCGCCGAGGGCGGCCGGCGGATAGGCAGGGTGCAGATGCGCCTGGTTCGGGACGGCGTCCCCTCGATGGAGTGCCAGATCTCGAGGCGCTGCCTGCTCCGGTTCCGTCTGTCGATGCAGCCGTTCTGCACGAGCGCGCTGCCGTACATGGCGGGCCTGGCAAGCGGCAAGACCAGGCTCTACTCGGGGCGCTCCAGGATGGAGAACGGCGGCCGCATCAGGGCCCTTGTGATCATACTAGACCGCGATGCGTTCGGGGACGGGCGTGAAAACGAAAGGCTTGTGCGCACCATCCGCGCCATGCCGCGTACGATGGGCAGTACATACCACCTGTTCCCGTTTGTGCACAGGTCACTGGTCGACTACATAGACGGCTCGACGTTCGATGTCTGGGCCACGTCCACAAACAGGATAACCATCGTGCCGCAGCTTAGGGCCACGCATGCCGCCGTTGCGCGCCTGGTAAACCACATATTCGAGCGGTTCGCGGAGGGGCGCGTAGAGGAGTATCAAGAGGCGCAGCAGTGGCGGAGCGCGTAGGTTCCTGGCCAAGTCCAAATCGTACAAGCTGACTCGGCAAAGTGCAGGCATCTGCACAGGATGCCACAGGGGGCCTCTTGACGCCAAGGCCCCCAGTTCGCCTGGCCCTAGACACGGCACACTTCGCTCTGCAGGGCCCACATGGCAAATCAGATCATGCAATGACGCATGCGCTGCCAGATATCGGACAGGCTGTGCAGAAAAGTACGGCGCCGGCGGCTGCACGGAGTAGCGGCGCGACAGGGGGTTCCCCAGAGCCCCGCCTCGGCCCTCCTCCGGCTACCCGCCCGTCAGCCTTGCAAACTTTTCGTTCCTGCTCAGCTTTTCCATGAACTCTATGTTGGACAGGGCCACCACTGCCGACTCGACGACCGGCGCATCGGGGTCGGACAGGGCCTTTTCCAGGGCCTCGCGGGCCCTCCCGCTGCCGACGACCCCGAGCGCGATCGCCGCCTCGTGGCGGACGAACATGCTCGGATCGCCGAGCGTGGCCCGCTCCAGGTGCGGCACGCATGCAGAGTACCCCATCTGGCCGAGCGAAAAGGCCGCCTCGTGGCGGACCAGCTCGTTCGGGTCGTCCCTGAGCACCCCCGCAATATGCTCGATCTTGTCCTCGCCGCCAAGGTCGACCAGGATGCATGTGGCCCTCGTGCGCACGACATAGTCGCCGTGCGAGAGCAGGCCGACAAAGTACCCCTCGTTCCTTTTTTCGTACTCGGACTCCATCTCGGAGAAGAGCTGCAGGCGCTCGTCGGTTACGGCTTCCCTCACTGTGGTGGCCACGGCCGGCTCCGCCGGCCGTGCAATATTACTCTACCATGCGCCGCCTCTTGGCAGCCGGCCGGAGCCACGCTTGAATAGCGGCGCACATGCGCGGGCCGCATGGCCCCGCATCCGCACCCCCCGAGCCGGGCAGGGCGGCAGCGGCAGCGCCCGGCCGCCGCCGGCCGCCGCCGGCCGCCCATCCTCGCCATCATGGAGACGAGCGCCGTGGTGGGCGTGCTCTCGGCGCGGTATGCCGGCCGCCCGGCGCCGCGCTGGTTCGAGGACGGCATGCGCGGGGGCCGCATCGCCGTTCCCCGCACCGTAGAGGTCGAGCTCAAGAGGCTGCGCAAGTCGAACCGGCGCGGCGCCGGGCGCAGGGCCGACCTGTCGTGGCTTGCGCGGCTCAGGGGGAGCGACCTAGAGTGGGTGTACGGCCTGTACCGCAGCCCGCCAATCGACGCCGGCGTGCAGTCCCGCATAGCCGCCATGCACGGGGCGGCCGTGCGCGACCCCGGCGGACAGGCCGCCGCCGCATGGCTGCGCTCAAAGCGCACGTTCGTCCGCGGAAGGCTCGGCCTGGACCCCTCGTCCCTGTCTGGCCACAGGGCCGGCAGGGCCCTTTCGCTCCTGTCCAGGGCCGCCGGCAACGACCGCGACATAATGGCCCAAGCCGTCGCGATCGCCTCGGCAGCCGCCTCCAGGGCGCCGCCCGGCGCCGCATCCGGCCCGCCCGTCCTGGTCTCGAGGGACGGCGACTTTACGGCCTTTGCCGGCCCCCTTGAGGATATCGCCGGCGGCTCCATGCGGGTCGTCCACTACGCAAGAATGTGACGGCCGGGCGCCTGTCTTTTTATACGGCCGGCCGGGCGCATGGCCGTGCCCGCCCCCGAGATCGGCAAGCCCGCCCCGAACCTGAGCGTCTCGCGCTGGGTGCAGGGGCTGCCGACCAACCTGGACCAGGAAAGGGACCGCATCGTCGTCGTCGAGGTCTTCCAGGTAAACTGCCCGGGCTGCTTCATGTACGCCATGCCAGAGGCCATCGACGTGTACAAGAGGCATGCCGAGGATGACGGCGTCAGGGTCCTCGGCGTGGCCACCGCGTTCGAGGACTTTGACAAGAACACCCTTGCCAACCTAGAGATGCTCGCCGAGACGGGCGAGGTCGTCGGCGACACGCTGGAGTCGCTCGGCAGGTACGGGCGCCTCAGGGACGGCAACCGCCTGCCCTACAAGATACCGTTCCCGCTCGCAATGGACGAGCTCGTCCCGGCGGACGGCGAGCCTAGCATGGACGCCATACGCGCCATAATCGACCCGCAGGTGCCGGACTTTGACTCGATGCCCGGCGAGCACCGCGCGGATATCGTCGAGAGGGTCCGCGGCCACCTCCTCTCGAAGGAGTACTCGGCGCGCACGTTCGAGAGGTACGCCCTGCGTGGCACGCCGTCGACGATCATAGTCGACCGCAGGGGCGTGCTGCGCAGCGTCACGTTCGGCAGCACGGGCGGGTCGATCGAGAGCATGGTAAGGGCGCTGCTCGACGAGTAGCCTCCGCGGCCCCTAGCCGGGCGCCCGGCGGATTCCGGATCCCGGGAGCCCGGGCCGCCGCGCCGCGAGCGCGGCCGCCGCTACCGAGGCGGCGAGCACCGCGGCCGAGGCGGCGAACTCGGGCAGGTACGTCGTGCCCACGATGTCGAGCGTGTGGTCGCCGCCGCCGGAAAACTCGATTGTGGCGAACGCGATGCCGCTGCCGTTGCGCACGCGCGCCTGTATGGGCTCGCCGTCCAGGTGGAACGTCAGGTTTCCCCCTATGAGGTCCGACGGAATTGTAATCTCGGCGAGGTTCTCCGAGACGGCCCCCTCGATGTGCAGCGTGAGCCTCTTTTCCTCGGCGCTGAACTCGTGGCCAGTTACCGCAAACGTCGACGTCGCGACCACCTCGAACTCGTACCCGCCCGTGTGCACCGCAACGACCTGCCGCAGGCCCGGGTCGTCAAGCGCGTGCACCGCTGCCGGCGCATGGGCGGCCAGAGCCGCGGCGGCCGCGGCCAGCAGCGCGGGCAGGAAAATTCGCCGCACGCTGCGGTTCCCTGCCAGGCGGCATCCCGCGCCCGCGCCGGACATGTCGCTCAGGCCGAGCGCGTGACGACGCGCCTGCGCATCTCGGGATCCTTTGCGACGCGCGGGTGCTCGGGGTCGGCCATGATCACCTCGAACCAGTAGTGCGCCCCGTCCTTGTAGATGTAGTACGATCCGAGCAGCCTCATGTTCGGGTGCCGCTCCATGGCGCGCCGCTCGGCGACCTGCCTCATGCTCACGTCGGCCTTTATCCGCGTGACGCCGAGGTGCTTTGGCCTGCGGCCGCCGCGCGGCCGCTTTCGCCTCATGCCGCCCGTGCCGACCCGCATGCGCACGACGATCACTCCCTGCTTTGCCTTGTACCCGAGCCGATGGGCCCTCTGCGGGCGGGTCGGCCTGTCTAGCCGCACGAGGGCGGGCTGCCGGCGCCACTCGACTACACGGTCGCGCAGGTGCTGCGGGTTGTCCCGCCACAGGCCTGCCCATATGCGATCCTGCCGCGCCGCCATGGACGGCCGGCCCGCCGGCCCTTAATATCTAAAACGAAGGGGGGCGTTCCGGGCCGCCGGCGCCGCCGGGTGCGGCGCGGCGCGGGAGGGCGTCCTGCAGCGCCGGGGCTAGGCCGCGCCCGCGGCGGCCCTGACGCCCGGGCGCGCCGCACGCGGCCGGCGGGCGGCGCCAATATGCCTGAACGTAGGCGTGCCGTCCTTAACCAAAGTACCCTTTATTTATATAGGGCATTTTGGCGCCCCCGCCCGTTGGCCCGCAAAAGGGGGATGGCTCGACCGCGTCTCGCTGCGGATGCTCGGCAGCCAGTGGGCCTTTGTGTTCAGCCTGTTCTACGACCTTGAAGAGGCCGGCGCCCGCCTGGACCCGCTCATCCGAAGGTACCTCCCGATCGCCATCGCAACGTGCCTAGAGCTGTTCTACCGCCAGGTCGGGCAGCGCCTGTTCGATGCGCGCGCCCACATGCACACCCCCGTCAACATCAGCATCACGCTCGCCGGCATGGACGAGTTCCGGCGCGTCTTGGGCCTCTTCAAGCATGCTGACCTGTTCTGGCACAACCGCAGGGTCCAGGGCGTCGACGACATAAAGTCGATCCAGGCCGAGCTCGGCATGGACAGCGTGTTCAAGGGCGACCCAAAGCTGCTCGACGTGTCGCACCAGATGTACGGCGTGCGCAACGACAACGCGCACGGGGCCGGCGCCAGGTGGTACGACGTGCGCCTGTTCCTGTGGGCGCTGCGCATGCACTTTGAAAAGGTCTTGGCGCAGCTGCCTCCCCTGCTCGCCGTCTTTTGGCTGATCGGAGCAGGCAGGGCCGACCGGCGCGGCGATCGTGATGCCGCCGTCGGGCTCTACCGCAGGGCGGCCGAGGAGGCAGACGCCGCGGCCGCGGCCGGCGCCGACCCGTCGGCGTGCCACGTGATCGCCGGCAAGGCGGCAGAGTGGTCGGGCGATCCGGAAGAGGCCGAATCGCGGTACGGGAAGGCGATTGCGGCAAATTCCGGCAACGCAAACGCGCACGCCGCCATGGGGTGCATGCTAGCGCAGTCCGGCCGCGCGGACGGCGCGCTCGCCGAGTACGACAGGGCCGTCGAGATCGAGCCCGGCTACGCTAGTGCGCACATGGGCAGGGGTCACGTCCTTGCGCGCCTTGGCCGGGCGGCCGAGGCGCTTGAAAGCTACCAGAAGGCGGCCGAGGCCGACCCTCTGGATGCAGAGGCGCATATCGCGGCAGGTGCCGTTCACGAGTCGCAGGGGCGGGCGGCGGAGGCGCTTGAAAGCTACCGGCGGGAGGCGGAGGCGGACCCGGCCGAACCAGAGGCGCACATTGCGGCCGGCCGAGTGCACGAGTCGCAGGGGCGGGCGGCGGAGGCGCTTGAAAGCTACCGGCGGGCGGCGGAGGCGTATCCAAAGGATGCCGAGGCGCACATTGCGGCAGGGGCCGTTTACGAGTCGCAGGGGCGAGTCGCCGAGGCGCTCGAGTTCTACCGGAAGGCGGCGGAGGCGTATCCAAAGGATGCCGAGGCGCACATTGCGGCAGGGGCCGTTTACGAGTCGCAGGGGCGAGTCGCCGAGGCGCTCGAGTTCTACCGGAAGGCGGCGGAGGCGTATCCAAAGGATGCCGAGGCGCACATTGCGGCAGGGGCCGTTTACGAGTCGCAGGGGCGAGTTGCCGAGGCGCACATTGCGGCAGGGGCCGTTTACGAGTCGCAGGGGCGAGTTGCCGAGGCGCTCGAGTTCTACCGGAAGGCGGCGGAGGCGGATCCAAAGGATGCCGAGGCGCACATTGCGGCAGGGGCCGTTTACGAGTCGCAGGGGCGAGTTGCCGAGGCGCTCGAGTGCTACCGGAAGGCGACGGAGGCGGATCCAAAGGATGCCGAGGCGCACATTGCGGCAGGGGCCGTTTACGAGTCGCAGGGGCGAGTTGCCGAGGCGCTCGAGTGCTACCGGAAGGCGACGGAGGCGGATCCAAAGGATGCCGAGGCGCACATTGCGGCAGGGGCCGTTTACGAGTCGCAGGGGCGAGTTGCCGAGGCGCTCGAGTGCTACCGGAAGGCGGCGGATGCTCTCGACAAGAGGCAGGGCGGCGCGGCTGAACCCACGCAAGGCCGAAGAGCCGCGTTTGATCCGGCCGGCGCAAGGGATGCGGCCGGCCTCGCACTGGACCGGCTGCGCAAAAGGCAGGGCCGGCTCCGCGATGCGGGCGACATGGCAAGGCATATTAGGCACACGCGGAGGGGCCGTAACGATGGAAGGAAATGACGACGCGGCACAGATGGCGCCGATGACCGCAGAGGAAAAGGCCGAGTTCGACAAGGAGCGGGAGGATCAGCACCGCCGACTCCGCGAGCGGTTCAAGAGGAGGCTTGACGAAAGCATCAAGCAGAGGATCGACCAGAGGATCGACCAGAGGATCAACGACCGCATATACTCCGTCTGGGACTAGACGCCGAGGGGCGGCTCTCCCCCTGTCGTCCGCAGCAGGTGCGCAGGGGGCGGGCGGTCGGTTTTTTTTTTTGCGGGCGGCCCCGCACCGGACGTGCCCAGCGGCCAACAGGCTGCCGCCGCCAGGCAACCAATTGCAGATCGGCCGCGCATTTCCGAGGATGCTCGGCGGCGGGGCGCGATCTGCATGCGGTGCGGCGGCCGAGGACCCGTCGCACAGCAAGGCGCATATTGCCGCAGGCAGGGTGCACGAGGCGCAGGGGCGGGCGGCGGAGGCGCTTGAAAGCTACCGGAAGGCGGCCGAGGCGGATCCGTCGTACGGCAAGGCGTACATTGCCGCCGGGGCCGTGCACGAGTCGCAGGGTCGGGCGGCGGAGGCGCTCAGCAGGGGGCAGGGCTGCGCGGCCGAATCCGTGCAGAGCTGCGGCCGTTCCTCCTGCCTCGCCATTGCGGCGCGGCGCCCCACGCCGGCGAGCATCACCGAGAGGCTTGAATGCGCCGCCCCGACCGCCGGCGGCGGCGCGCGGCCATCGCCGCTCCCGCCCCCACCGCAGCCAGCCCGGCGCCTGCGGCGGCCGGAACGCCGGCGTACAGCCCCGCCGCAAGCAGGGCGGCGGCCGCGCCGTGCGCCAGCACGGACGCGTCCGAGCCGTGGTCGGCCAGGGCTGCGGCCTGGAGCGCGTACAGCAGCGGCGCGATCAGGGCCGCAACCGCCTGCCGGACCGCCGGATGCTCGCGCTCCATGTCCGCCACGTGCGGCGAAAAGGAATAGTATGCGGCCGAGAATGCCGGCATGATCGCCCGGCCGTGCCCCGTCGACATGAGCGTCTCGTCCCTGTACTCGCGCAGCGCCTGCACCTGCGGTGCAAGCTCGGTCCCGTGCGCCGCGGTGGCGATCAGGCAGCCGCCGCCGGCGGCGCCGCCTGCGCCCGGCGCGGCAGGCTCGGGCTCGGCATTCCCGTCCCGTACCTGCGCTCCCTGCCCGCCGGCGCCGTCCGGCACGCAGCGCCCGTCGCGCAGGGCCATGCCGTCCCTGCATACGATGCCGTCCCCGGCGTCGGCCCCGTCCACGGCGGACGCTGCCGCCTCTAGGTGGGCCTCGACGCAGCCCTGGGCCGCGCCGACGGCCTCGCATATGTCGGCGTACTGAGGGTGCGCCGTCCCGAACCACTCGCGGTAGTCTGCCTGCTCTGCGTACCGCTTGACGTAGTATACGGCGCCGCGGCCCTCTTCCATCTCGAACGCCGGGCGCCCGTCCGCAGAGGATTTCGGCGCCGGATCCTGGCGTGCCGGAGTGGCATCGCTGCCGGGTGCCGCCCCGCCCGGCGCAGTGGCCGCGGGTTCGGCCTCTGGCACAGCCCCGGGCGAATCAAGCGGGCCGGCGGCGCCCGCATCGCCGTCTGGTCGGGGTCCCGTCCCCGCGCCGCCGCCTGACCCGGCCCCTGCCCCGAGCTGCTCAAACACGGCCTCGCCCGCGCAGGCGCCGCCCGTGCGCACCACCTCGGATGCCGTCGAGACGACCCTGCCGTCGGCCGAGACGGCCCTGATGGACAGTATGGAATCGTCTGGCAGGGGCGCCTCGTAGACTGCCAGGCCCGGCGCGCCCTGCAGCGCGGCCCGCTCGGCTACCGCCGACCCGCCGGACGAGAGGACGGTGACGGCAGGCTCGGACTCGCCGGCGCCGACGACTATGCGCATCGTCCCGTCGCTGCAGTCCCATGCGGCAGAGTGGAGTACGACGGCCGAGGGGCCCGCAGGGAGCGGCGATCCGCCTCCGCCTCCGCCCCTGCCGCCTCCTATTCCTACGCCCCCGCCGGAGGATCCGCCGCCCGGTGCGCCGCCTCCCCCGCCGAGGAACGGCGCGGCCGGCGGCGCCGGGGCCGCACCCGACGGCCCGGCGGCCGGCGGCACGACCACGACGGCCGGCGGCTGGACCGCGGGCGGGCGGGCGGGCGGCGAGTCGACGGGCGCATCGGCCGCGCGCGCGGTGCCGAACAGGGTCAGGTGGTACGTGTATACGACCTTGTCGCCGGCTTCGTCCAGGTCGATCTGGCACTCGCCGGCGCCGCCGAGCTGCGCATGCACAGGCGCAGTGCCGTCGGCGGCGCACATGGTGCCGATCGGCACGACCGCCCCGCTCGTGGCATTCACGTAGAACGCGCTGCCGCCGGCCTGGCCCGTCAGCCGTATCCGCACGGGCAGGTCGAATACGATGTGGGCGTCCGGATCGCCGACCTCGACCAGCAGTCCGAGCTCGAGCCTTGCGGGATCTAGGCCGAGCGCCTCGGCCACCCTCCCGCGCGGGAGCCCCTCGCCTGACACGTACAGCTCGATCCTGCCGTCGGCCGGGACGTACGAGGCCGTCGCGTTCGGCGGGAACGAGACCTCGGCAAACGATGTGATGATCCTGACCTCGGCATCGCCTGGGAACACGGCGGTACCGTTGCCGCTGCCGGCGCCGGCGCCGGCCCCGGGGGCGCCGCCCCCCGGCGGGGCCGCCGGCGGCCGTACCTGCACCAGGCCCGTCACGTTGATCGCCGGGCGCGCCGCGTCGCCGGCGCCCGTCGCGTTGACCGTCCTTGCAAAGGTGTCGACGCCGACCTCGACGATCCTTTCGGGATCGGACGGCGGCACGACGACCGTGCTGAACCGCTCGCCGGGGCCGACCGGCAGGGTGCCGTTCGGGAACCATACCTGCGTGCCGTCTGCCGCGATCGCCGCCTCCAGGTCGAAGGACACCTCGATCGAGCCTCCCTGCCCGGCGCCGACGGGGGCGCCGCCGAACCGGACCGTGTGCACTGCGGTCCCGATCCCCTCCTCTGAGACCACATCCCGTACGGACGGCCTGGAGGCGCCCTCCGATGCGACCGCGACGGCCCCGTACGCTGGGCGGGCGCCTGCGGACGGCGGCAGTCCGAGTGCCGCCGAGTACTCTACTACGACCGTGCTCGGGGAGGCAAACGCCGCGCTCGCCGTTGCCCGCACGCGCGCCGGCGGCCCCTGGCCGTCCGCAAGCCCCTGCTCGAGTACCCCGGCACCGGCTGCGTTTCCGGCCCCGTCGCCCACCAGGGACAGGTCGATCGCAACCGAGCCGGCGGTGCGCAGCGGGGCCGGCGCGCCGCCGAACCCGATGCCGTGCTCCCGCGCAAGGCCCTCCGTGAACGACTCTATCGTGCGGGGGCCGCCCGGCTCTAGTTCGAGGCTCGAGTACGCCGGCGGGTCGGCGCTGGCAAGAACCGGCTCCGTATACCATACGGTCGCGCTGCTGCCGCCCGTGATCGCCGCGCGCTCCACCTCTGGCGCGATCCCGTCGGCGATGTCCCGCACGGTGGCGGGGCCAAGCTCGTTGCCGGATGCGTCCCGGACGGCGCCGCCGGCGTACGACAGGACCACCTCGTCGGGGAGCGTGTCGGCCAGGCTGCCATCGAGCACGAGCGCCAGCGCCGCCTCCGACACGGCCGACATGGACGCGACCGCGCTTGCGGCTGCCGCATCGGCGCCGCCCACGTGCCAGCCGCCGGCCCCGCCGGCCCCGCCGCCGTCCACGACGGCCTCGCTGAAGTTCACCCGCAGCTCTGTGCGCGAGACGGCCGCGGCACTGTCGATCATGGGCGGCTGGCCGTCGGCCAGCGCCCTGGATACGGCCCCCGGCGCAAGCTGCCTGCCGTCCTGGTCGGCGACGGACGGCCCGTCGACGGAGATGGTGCCGGTCGCGTCGGTCGCATTGGTTTCGGGGGCAAATGCGAGCTCGTGCGTCCTCGCATCGCTCCACCCAGACTCCTGCAGTACGGTGCGCGGCGCCCCGTCGACGACGAGCGAGTGGTACGCCGACGGCGGCGCCGATGCGGGGCGGCTGTACTCTATCTCGACCGTGCCGGGCCCCGCGACCCTGGCCGAGACGATCGTGGGCGACCTGCCGTCGAACAGTGCCCTGACGCTCGTCGCGTTCTCGCCAAGCGCGTTCCGCCCGCCGGCCAGGTCGAGCACGGCAGTCTCGTCCACGACGATCGTACCGCTCGCGTGCACGGGTATGGCCGAGTCCAGCCCGACGACGTGCAGCGCCGTGTTGTTGCCCTCGAACCTCGTGATCACGGGCGGCGCATCGACCGTGTCGACGGCCAGCCCCGAGTAGGCAGACGGCCCGGCCGCCACGGGCTCGCTGTAGCGCACCTCGACGGTGTCGTTCCACATGAACGCGGACAGCACGATCTCGGGGCGCTGGCCGTCGGCCAGGGCCAGTTCGGCATCCCCCGTTCCCAGCGCGATGCCGGCCCTGTCGAGCAGCCTTTCCCGGTCGACGGCAAGCATGCCCGTCGCGTTTGCCGCGGCGGCCGGTTCGCCGAACGTGAGCGAGTGGACTGCCGAAAAGCCGCCGCCTTCGGGGCCCGACGGCGCGCGGGGGCCGCCGGCTGCGAGGTCCAGCATCCCGTACGCGTCAGGATCCCTGGCGACGGGCTCGCTGTACACGATCGTCAGCACGCTGCCGCCGGTGATGCGCGCCGACTCGACGGCCGGCCTCTGGCCGTCGGCGACGGCCACCCGCCGGGGCGCCCCCATCGCATTGCCGGCCTCGTCGGCAATCCGGCTCCCGTCCACTGCAAGCGTCCCGTTCTCGCCCGTCGATGCAGCCGGACTGCCGAACCCGACGGTATGGGTGTCCGAGGCGCCGGATTCCACGGGATCGCCCGGCTCGGGCGAGCCGCCCGCCGAAAGATCCAGCGAGGTGTACGCGCCCGACTCCCAGACGACAGGCTCGCTGTACGCGACGGTCAGGCTGTTGCCTGCCACGAGGGAGGCCGACACCGGCTCGGGCGGTATGCCGTCGGCGATCGTCCGGGCCGAGACGCGGCCCAGGGCGTTGCCTGCCGCATCCTCGATCAAGCCGTCCCCGTACGAGAGGTCTGCGCTAGGGAGCGTGCCGTTCAGGCCCCCGTCGAGCGTCAGTACGAGCGCCGGCAGGGGCGACGAGAGATCGGACCTGGACGCGACGGTGCTGCCGCCCGCATCCCGGCCGTCCACGCGCCAGCCGCCGGACCCGCCGGCGTCCGACGCGTCGCGGACGGGCTCGTCAAACGCAACCCGTATCTGCGTGCGAGACAGGGCGGTGGCGCCGATCACGCCAGGCTCTTGGCCGTCGGCCAGCGTGCGGTTTACGGGAGCCAGTCCGAACGGCCGGTCGTCCGCGTCTACGACGGCCGGCCCGTCGATGAGTATCGAGCCGGTCGCGTTCGGCGCCGCCCCCGCGGGGTCGAGGGACAGCGTGTGGAACCTCGTGCCGTTCCAGTCGTCCGGCGGGGCCGATGGCGCCCGGCCAATTCCGTCGACGACGATCGCCTGGTAGGCCGACAGCGGGGCGAACGCGGGCCTGCTGTACTCGATCACGGCCTCGCCGGATCCCGTGACCCTGGCAGAGACGATCGTCGGGGCCCTGTCGTCGTAGATGTCCTGCCGCAGCGGGTCGTCTCTGGCCAGGCTGTTTTGCCCGCCGGCCAGGTCGAGAACGGCGGTTGCGTTTATTGTCAGGGTGCCCGCCACGTTGTTCGGCGCCGCCGTGTCGAACCCGATTACGTGGACGTGCGTCGAGTTGCCCGTAAAGTTCCTGATCGCGTGGGCGGAGCTGAGGGACGTTTCATGGGACGTCAGCGTCAGCGACCGGTACGCCGATAGAGGCGCCGCTACGGGCTCGCTGTACTGGACGGTGATGTTGTTCGATCCCGTGACGGCCGACGACTTGATCTCGGGCCGCTGGCCGTCGGCCACCATCTCCCGGGACGACGCGTTGCCGCCTAGCGCGTTGCCGGACACGTCCTCCAGCCCAGTCTGGTTCACGATGAGCGTTCCGGTCGCGTTGTCGGCCGCCGCCTCGTCGCCGCCGAACGTGACCGTGTGGAGGCTCGAAGCGCCGATGCCCGCCACGCCGATCGGCGCGCGGGGGCCGTCGGGGCCCAGATCGAGCGTCCCGTACGCGGCAACGTTCCTGCCTACGGGCTCGCTGTACAGGATCTCAATCTTGAATTCGTCCACGACCTCGGCGGACAGTATTCTGGGGGCGATGCCGTCGCCCACGGCCCTTTGCGGCACGTCGGGCAGTGCGATGCCGGCCGCATCCCTGACGGTGGCGGTGCCGTCGTCTCCGTATGACAGCTTGATTCCGGACGGGTTGTCGGAGGATAGGTTTCCGCTCAGCCCGAGCTCGAGGACGTGCGAGCCGGCTCCCGAAATGTCCGACCTGGACGACACCTGCGGGCCGCCGGTTCCCGTCGCGGTCCAGCCGCCGGCGTCCGACGCGGACCATGCGGCGCTGACGGTCTCGGTGAATGTGACCTCTATCCGGTCGCGCGACACGGCCGCGGCCGCGGCTATCGCGGGGGGCTGGCCGTCCTTGACCTGCTGCCCGAGCGACTCGGTCCCGCCCGCCGCGTTGCCGGACTCGTCGACGAGCCGCTTCTGGTTTACCGTGAGCGTGCCGGTGACGTTGGTTGCGTCGGCGGGGTTGGCAAAAGTGAGCGTGTGCGTGCTGTGCGGTCCCGTCCCCTGGAGGACGGGCGCCCTATGGCCGTAAGAGTCGAGCGCCAGCGCCGTGTACGCGTTCTGGTCCAGGGCGACCGGCTCGCTGTAGTAGACGTCGAGGCTGTTGCCGCCCGTCATGTTGGCGCCGAGCAGGCGGGGGGCGATGGCGTCGGCGACGGTCATAGAGGCGGCAGCCAGCCGGTTGCCCGCCTCGTCCGGGATGCCGCCCATGGGCGGAGGGGCGTACGCCAGCGTTATGCCCTGCGGGCTGTCGTCGAGCAGGCCGCCGTCGAGCGCAAGGACGAGCTCGGTCGAGGCAGCCGAGATGCCTGACCTGGAGGACACCGCGCGCGAGTTGGAGTCGCCCCCCGATATCGTCCAGCCGCCGGGGCCGCTAGCATCGGGCTCGACGACGGGCTCGCTGAACGTTACCCGTATCTCGCTGAGGGATGTGGCCCGGGCGCCGACGATCGTGGGCTTTTGCCCGTCGGTCAGCGGCCGGTCGATCTGGTGGGGCGTGCCCGGGTTGACGACGATCAAACCCGTTGCGTTGGGCAGCACATCCGCAATGGAGTGCGTGATCGTGTGCGTGGCCGTGTGGTTGCCCGCGACTGTGAACGAGCCGGTGCTCGTGCCGCCGATCGTGAGAGTCCCGTAAGAGGTCGAGGCGGCCGTGGCGTACGTGATCCTTACCTGGGTGGGCGATATGATCTCGGCCGATAAGACGGAGAGCGTACGAACCTCGGCGAGCGCCTCGGATCGCGCCGTGGCGCCGCCGAGCGGGTTGGGGCTCGAGGCGACATCGCGCACTTTGTTCTCGTCAATGACGGCCGAGGCCGGCGCGCCGTGGGGTATCGCGGTTCCGGGGAACATGACCGTGTGCGCGCTCGTTCCGTTGCCGGCCAGGCTGTCGGCGTCGCGCTCCGACCCGCCGTCCAGCCGGATCTTGTACGCCGCTGTCGGCGCCGTCACATTCTCGCTGTAGTAGACGGTAAAGTTGTTGCCGCCCGTCATGTTGGCCTCGAGCAGGCGGGGGACGATGGCGTCGGCGACGGTCATAGAGGCGGCAGCCAGCCTGTTGCCCGCCTCGTCCGGGATGCCGCCCATGGGCGGAGGGGCGTACGCCAGCGTTATGCCCTGCGGGCTGTCGTCGAGCAGGCCGCCGTCGAGCGCAAGGACCAGCTCGGCAGAGGCCGCAGAGATGCCTGACCTGGAGGACACCGCGCGCGAGTTGGAGTCGCCCCCCGATATCGTCCAGCCGCCGGGGCCGCTAGCATCGGGCTCGACGACGGGCTCGTCGAACGTTACCCGTATCTCGTTGAGAGAGGTAGCCCGGGCGCCGACGATCGTGGGCTTTTGCCCGTCGGTCAGCGGCCGGTCGATCTGGTGGGGCGTGCCCGGGTTGACGACGATCAAACCCGTTGCGTTGGGCAGCACATCCGCAATGGAGTGCGTGATCGTGTGCGTGGCCGTGTGGTTGCCCGCGACTGTGAACGAGCCGGTGCTCGTGCCGCCGATCGTGAGAGTCCCGTAAGAGGTCGAGGCGGCCGTGGCGTACGTGATCCTTACCTGGGTGGGCGATATGATCTCGGCCGATAAGACGGAGAGCGTACGAACCTCGGCGAGCGCCTCGGATCGCGCCGTGGCGCCGCCGAGCGGGTTGGGGCTCGAGGCGACATCGCGCACTTTGTTCTCGTCAATGACGGCCGAGGCCGGCGCGCCGTGGGGTATCGCGGTTCCGGGGAACATGACCGTGTGCGCGCTCGTTCCGTTGCCGGCCAGGCTGTCGGCGTCGCGCTCCGACCCGCCGTCCAGCCGGATCTTGTACGCCGCTGTCGGCGCCGTCACATTCTCGCTGTAGTAGACGGTAAAGTTGTTGCCGCCCGTCATGTTGGCCTCGAGCAGGCGGGGGACGATGGCGTCGGCGACGGTCATAGAGGCGGCAGCCAGCCTGTTGCCCGCCTCGTCCGGGATGCCGCCCATGGGCGGAGGGGCGTACGCCAGCGTTATGCCCTGCGGGCTGTCGTCGAGCAGGCCGCCGTCGAGCGCAAGGACCAGCTCGGCAGAGGCCGCAGAGATGCCTGACCTGGAGGACACCGCGCGCGAGTTGGAGTCGCCCCCCGATATCGTCCAGCCGCCGGGGCCGCTAGCATCGGGCTCGACGACGGGCTCGTCGAACGTTACCCGTATCTCGTTGAGAGAGGTAGCCCGGGCGCCGACGATCGTGGGCTTTTGCCCGTCGGTCAGCGGCCGGTCGATCTGGTGGGGCGTGCCCGGGTTGATGACGATGGAGCCATCCGCACTGGGCAGCACATCCGCAATGGAGTGCGTGATCGTGTGCGTGGCCGTGTGGTTGCCCGCGACTGTGAACGAGCCGGTGCTCGTGCCGCCGATCGTGAGAGTCCCGTAAGAGGTCGAGGCGGCCGTGGCGTACGTGATCCTCACCTGGGTGGGCGATATGATCTCGGCCGAGGGTGCGGAGAGGGAGCGGGCCTCTACGAGCGCCTCGGATCGCGCCGTGGCGACGCCGAGCGGGTTGGGGCTCGAGGCGACATCGCGCACTTTGTTCTCGTCAATGACGGCCGAGGCCGGCGCGCCGTGGGGTATCGCGGTTCCGGGGAACATGACCGTGTGCGCGCTCGTTCCGTTGCCCTCGATCCGGTCTGCATTGCGCGCAGTCTCTCCAGCCGGCAGGATGTCGTATGCGTCGAGCGGCGCCGTCACATTCTCGCTGTAGTAGACGGTAAAGTTGTTGCCGCCCGTCATGTTGGCCTCGAGCAGGCGGGGGACGATGGCGTCGGCGACGGTCATAGAGGCGGCAGCCAGCCTGTTGCCCGCCTCGTCCGGGATGCCGCCCATGGGCGGAGGGGCGTACGCCAGCGTTATGCCCTGCGGGCTGTCGTCGAGCAGGCCGCCGTCGAGCGCAAGGACCAGCTCGGCAGAGGCCGCAGAGATGCCTGACCTGGAGGACACCGCGCGCGAGTTGGAGTCGCCCCCCGATATCGTCCAGCCGCCGGGGCCGCTAGCATCGGGCTCGACGACGGGCTCGTCGAACGTTACCCGTATCTCGTTGAGAGAGGTAGCCCGGGCGCCGACGATCGTGGGCTTTTGCCCGTCGGTCAGCGGCCGGTCGATCTGGTGGGGCGTGCCCGGGTTGATGACGATGGAGCCATCCGCACTGGGCAGCACATCCGCAATGGAGTGCGTGATCGTGTGCGTGGCCGTGTGGTTGCCCGCGACTGTGAACGAGCCGGTGCTCGTGCCGCCGATCGTGAGAGTCCCGTAAGAGGTCGAGGCGGCCGTGGCGTACGTGATCCTTACCTGGGTGGGCGATATGATCTCGGCCGAGGGTGCGGAGAGGGAGCGGGCCTCTACGAGCGCCTCGGATCGCGCCGTGGCGCCGCCGAGCGGGTTGGGGCTCGAGGCGACATCGCGCACTTTGTTCTCGTCAATGACGGCCGAGGCCGGCGCGCCGTGGGGTATCGCGGTTCCGGGGAACACGACCGTGTGCGCGCTCGTTCCGTTGCCGGCCAGGCTGTCGGCGTCGCGCTCCGACCCGCCGTCCAGCCGGATCTTGTACGCCGCTGTCGGCGCCGTCACATTCTCGCTGTAGTAGACGGTAAAGTTGTTGCCGCCCGTCATGTTGGCCTCGAGCAGGCGGGGGACGATGGCGTCGGCGACGGTCATAGAGGCGGCAGCCAGCCTGTTGCCCGCCTCGTCCGGGATGCCGCCCATGGGCGGAGGGGCGTACGCCAGCGTTATGCCCTGCGGGCTGTCGTCGAGCAGGCCGCCGTCGAGCGCAAGGACCAGCTCGGCAGAGGCCGCAGAGATGCCTGACCTGGAGGACACCGCGCGCGAGTTGGAGTCGCCCCCCGATATCGTCCAGCCGCCGGGGCCGCTAGCATCGGGCTCGACGACGGGCTCGTCGAACGTTACCCGTATCTCGTTGAGAGAGGTAGCCCGGGCGCCGACGATCGTGGGCTTTTGCCCGTCGGTCAGCGGCCGGTCGATCTGGTGGGGCGTGCCCGGGTTGATGACGATGGAGCCATCCGCACTGGGCAGCACATCCGCAATGGAGTGCGTGATCGTGTGCGTGGCCGTGTGGTTGCCCGTTACGCTGAACGAGCCGGTGCTCGTGCCGCCGATCGTGAGAGTCCCGTAAGAGGTCGAGGCGGCCGTGGCGTACGTGATCCTCACCTGGGTGGGCGATATGATCTCGGCCGAGGGTGCGGAGAGGGAGCGGGCCTCTACGAGCGCCTCGGATCGCGCCGTGGCGACGCCGAGCGGGTTGGGGCTCGAGGCGACATCGCGCACTTTGTTCTCGTCAATGACGGCCGAGGCCGGCGCGCCGTGGGGTATCGCGGTTCCGGGGAACACGACCGTGTGCGCGCTCGTTCCGTTGCCCTCGATCCGGTCTGCATTGCGCGCAGTCTCTCCAGCCGGCAGGATGTCGTATGCGTCGAGCGGCGCCGTCACATTCTCGCTGTAGTAGACGGTAAAGTTGTTGCCGCCCGTCATGTTGGCATCCAGGAGGCGGGGGACGATGGCGTCGGCGACGGCAGTGGAGACGTCCAGCATTGGGTTGCCCGCCGTCGCGTCCGCTATGCTGTCCAGGTTTCGATCGTACGCCAGCGTTATGCCCTGCGGGCTGTCGTCAAGCAGGCCGCCGTCGAGCGTGAGGACCAGCTCGGTCGAGGCCGTCGAGATGTCCGACCTCCTGTCGACCGCGCGCGAGTTGTAGTCGCCGCCCAATATCGTCCAGCCGCCGGGGCCGGATATTCCGGATCCGGTGACGGGCTCGTCGAACGCTACCCGTATCTCGTTGAGAGAGGTGGCCCTGGCGCCTGCGACGGAGGGGTTCTGCCCGTCGCCAAGCGTCAGGTTCATCGGGCCGACGAATATCCCCCTCGGGTCGATCGTAAACCAGCCCGTTGCCGACGGGGTGGCAACGGGATCGTCGAACCGGACCACATGCTCGCTCGTGCCGCCCCCAGTGTACCCGCCGGGCCCGATCGCCCTGTCTATTCCCTCTACGTGGAGCGTGGCGTACTCTAGCTGGACCGCGGAGGCGTTGAATTGCACGGTCACGCTGCGGGGCCCCGTCACCTTGGACGAGATAATGGAGACGGACCTGTCGTCTAGGACGGTGCCGGTCAGGTATCCGTCGCCCAGACGGTTGGGCGGGACGGCGTGGTCGAGCACGGCCGACGCGTTTATCGTTACGTTTCCCCGCGAGCCGCGCGGGACGGCCGCCTCCCCGGCAAGCGCCAGCACGTGCACCGCCGTGTCGTTGTCGGCTACACTGGATACGAGGTGGGTCGTGCCGCCGGCCAGCGTAACGTTGGCGTACGCCTCCCTCGGGGCGTCGACGGGCTCGCTGTACGTCACTGTCACTTCCCTGTCGTCCGTGAGGCTGGCCGAGAGCATGCGCGGGGCGATCCCGTCGGACACGCCGAGCGACCGGACGGGGGCCAGTGCGTTGCCTGACGCATCGGCGACGGGGTGATCGCCGGCGGCCTCGTACGACAGCAGTATGCCCGACGGGCTGTCGTCGGGCAGGCTTCCGTTGAGCCTGAGCGTGACCACGTTCGATCCCTCGCCTATGGCCCGCCGCGTATCCACGACAAGGTCCCCCGCCTCGCCGCCGGACACAGACCAGCCGTCGCCCCTGATGCCCAGCCCCGCGTCCGCATCCATTACGGGCTCGCTGAGCACGACGCGTATCGTGTCGCGCAACCCCTCGGACCGCACGGCCGCGGCCCCCACGACAGAGGGATACTGCCCGTCGGCGACCTGCAGGGTGAAACTGGTCCTGTTGTCCATCCGGTTGCTGCTCGCATCCGTGATCAGTGTGCCGTCGATCGTGAGCGTGCCGGTGGCGTTTGCCGCATCCCCTCCGCCAAAGAGGATCGCGTGCCGGGCCGTCCCGTTGCCCTCAAGTCCCGTCACGGCGCCGCTGCCGCCAGGCGACAGAACTATGCCTCCCCTGAACGCCGCAAGGGATGCGTTTACCGGCTCGGTGTAGTTGATCACAGCGCGGCCGGGGCCCGTGATGGTCAGCGACTCTGCCTCGGGCGGTATGCCGTCGAGCAGGGGGATGTCAAAGCTGGCCAGCGCGTTGCCGGCCAGGTCGGCGACACCTCCGCGCGAGGCGTTGTACGCCAGCCGGAGCCCGTCGGTGTCGGTGCCCGGCAGGCCGTCCCCGTCCAGTGCGATATCCAGACCGGTCGTGCGAGGGGTGTCGACGGCCGAGACCGCGGTCGCGGCGTACCGCTCGCCGCCGGTTCCCGTGACGATCCAGCCCATCCCGTCCGCCCTTGACGAGGTGACGTTGTCGTCAAAGGAGACCCTCACCGTACTATTCGATACGGCCACTGCCGCGGTCGCGCCCGGTGCGACGGTGTCGATCGCCACGCCCGAGGCGGCAAGCGACCTGCTCCCGCCCGGCGGGGGCAGTGCAAGCTCGGCATCGATGTCCACCCCGTCCTTGATCGATATCCCGTTGAGTTTCAGGGAGTTGGGCCGGGCGTAGTCCAGGGCCGCGGTGTCGTCGCCGCTGCGCACCGTGTACAGGAACCGCAGGTTGGGCGTCGACGTGCCGTCGTCAGGGACGTACGTAGCGCGCGCCTGCGGGTGGCCCACCGCGAGCTCTAGGAGCGGGCTTCCGTCTACGCTGACCGGCTCGCTCATCGTGACTGTGATGTAGATTTGGGTGCCGGCAGGGTGCGGGCCCGCCGTTGCGTCGGACGCGACGCGCAGTACGGTCGGGGCGACGCCGTCGACGACTACGGCGCCCTGCGCCGAGAGCGACCCCGTATCGCCTGGCTCGGGCAGCAGGCAGTTGAATGCCCTTATGTCGGCCTTTGCGGTGGCGTTGTTGAGTAGGTTCTGCCTCTCCTCGCTGTTGTACCAGTACAGCGAGCTGTTCCCCGCATAGTCCAGGTCGTCCGACGCATCACCACTCTCTACAGTGTAGACGTAGTCTATGTAGTGACCCCATCCGCCCCTGCCTTCCGGGCCGTTCTCGTGCGACAGATAGAGGGCAAACCGCTCGGGGCCGCCCACATCCAGCTTTAGGCTCGTCTGGTCCAGATCCTGCACGCCCTCGTTGTGCCCGAACGGATCTTCGCCCTCGACCCTGATCAAGATCTTCTTGCCCGGTCCGTACGTGTCGTCCGTCGAATTGAACGATATGCGCACCCCGGCGAGTCCCGAGGTGTCTTCGGGCAGGGTGCAGGCCTCGTAGATTATGCCGCCGCCCTCCTTGGGAACGCCGTCGCCATTGCCGTTGTCCTTGTCGTCCTTGTCGTCGGCCGCATGGGCCGCCGGCAGCAGAATGTAGGGGTGCGGCGATGCAGGGACGGCGGCGCCCTGCTGAGGGGCGTGCGGCTGCCACGGCCATTCGTCGTGCCAAGAGTCCGGAGGCAAAAGCGCCGCAGGCGCTAGCGCCAGGGAGGCCGCGAGGACGGCCACGCAGGCTGCAAGCGGGGCTGCCGCAGGGCGGCGGCGCAGAGAAGAGGTGGCGCCGCGTTCCGTCTGCTCGCCTGCGCAGCCGGCGGGAGGCGGATGCCGGCCCGCCTGCGCCGCGCGTCCGCGCGGTCCGGCCGCGGGGCAGGGTTCGCGTACGCGGCTCATCTAGTCCCCCGCCCCCCCCCCCCACCGATGCGCACAAGGCCCCCGTAGCATGCGTCGGGACAGTGCGCCTAGGTTCATCTGGTCGGGGGCCGGTTTGGGGTGGCTCCCTTAAGCGTTGCGGATTGCGATCCGCGCCCGCGCGCAAAATGGCGGTAGATTCCGCCGCCCGCGCCCGGGGTGCGCGCCCGTCGAGCCGCTCCGCGCGCACAGGCTGCCTTTGCGGGCTCGCCCGCACCGGATACAGCGCCCCGCATGCGCGCCCCGCGCCGCAGCGCCGCCCGGCACGTATTTTAGGGCGGGTGGTGCGGCGCGGGCATGGCAGGCGCGCCCATCAAGAGAATACTGGTGGCCCTTGACGGATCGCCCAACTCGAACAGGGCCCTCGACATGGCCGTGAGGGTGGCCGCGCCGGCAAGGGCGACCGTGGCCGGAATCGTCTCGGTGAGGATACGCCCGCGCGGCGAGGTCAGCCCCGGCAGGGCCGCCGACGAGTCCGACAGGGCGGCAGCCGAGGAGGTGCTCAAGAAGGCCGGCAAGAGGGCGTCAAAGGAGGGCGTCAAGTTCGTCCCGATTGTCCGCCAGGGCGACACGGGCTACAACATCATAAAGGCGGCCCACTCGAAGAGCGAGCCGTGCGACATGGTCGTAATCGGCTCGAGGGGCCACGGCTCGCTCAAGCAGGCGTTCTTTGGCAGCACGTCCAACCACGTCGTCCACTCGGCCGCCATACCCGTGCTGGTCGTAAAGTAGGCAGGTTCCGCCGCAGGCGGCGCGCCGTCAGCACCGGACGCCGTTCTTTTCAAAGTACCTCTGGTGGTACTCTTCGGCCCTGTAGAACGCCGGCGCGTCTACTATCTGCGTCACGATCGGCGCCGAAAACCGGCCCGACTCGGCGGCCGCCCTGGCCGACTCGCGCGCGATCCTCTCCTGCTCGGCGCTGTGGCAGAATATGACGGACCGGTACTGCGTGCCGACGTCCGGCCCCTGGCGGTTCGGCGTCGTCGGGTCGTGGCCGCCCCAGAACACCTCTAGCAGCCTGCCGTACGAGACGCGCTCGGGGTCGTACTCGACCTGGACGGCCTCTGCGTGGCCCGTCCTGTCCGTGCAGACCTGCTCGTACGTCGGGTCCTCGAGGGCCCCGCCCGCGTACCCGACGCTCGTGCCCGTCACGCCCGGCACCCGGGCAAACATGGCCTCGACGTGCCAAAAGCACCCCGCCCCGAACGTGGCCTTCACGGGCGGGCGGCGGCGGGGGGGCGGTATAACCGTTGGCGGCGGCGCCCCGACGGTGCGCGGGACGGCATGGGCAATGATCATATATGCAACAGCGGTGCGGCCGGCGTGATCTAACCCACGGATGGCAATACAATGACATTCCTAGCAGGCCCAATCGTGTCCGACCGCACGACCCCTGCACCTGCCGAAAGAGAGGGAGGCGGCAAGGTGGGCGCTGCGCGGAAAGAGCGTGGCCGCGGCATTGCCGACATGGCCATCCTGACCATATACGGCATCCTGCAGCACCAATACGGGAGGCACGACGACGCCCTCGAGTCGTGCAGTGCAGTGGCGCGGGCGTGCCCCGGGTACCCGCCGACGCATGCGGGGCGCGCCCGGGCGCTGGTCGGACTGGGACGGCCCGACGAGGCGCTCCACGCATTCTGCGATGCCATCGCATGCGATCCCGGCTGCGCGCCGGCGCATGCGGACTATGCACTAGCGGTGACGCGGATGGGATGCTACGAGGATGCCGTTGCCGCGTACGGCGAGGCGATCCGGCTGGCGCCTGACCGCGGGGACGTCCATGCGGGTCACGCCTTTGCGCTTGCCGGCGCAGGGCGCCTCGGGGACGCGCTGGCCGCATGCGAAAAGGCCGTCCGGCTGGAACCAGAGTCGGCCCTAGCGTATGCCGCGCACGGGAGGGTCTTGGCCGGCATGGGGCGCCCCTCCGATGCGCTGTCCGCCTTTGACCGCGCCGCCGGACTGGACGCAGGATCTGCATCGGCGCATGCGGGGCGCGGCCTGGCCCTCGAGTCCCTCGGCCGCCACGCAGAGGCGCTGTCCGCCTACGGGCGGGCCGTTCGGCTCGACCCCGCATCGGCAT
Organism: Cenarchaeum sp.; assembly: GCA_965242695.1. Taxonomy (GTDB): domain Archaea; phylum Thermoproteota; class Nitrososphaeria; order Nitrososphaerales; family Nitrosopumilaceae; genus Cenarchaeum. The sequence continues at coordinate 1,827,725 of CBDESU010000001.1, forward strand.
CGGCGCATGCGGGGCGCGGCCTGGCCCTCGAGTCCCTCGGCCGCCACGCAGAGGCGCTGTCCGCCTACGGGCGGGCGATCGACATCGACAGGTACCACGAGCTGGCCCTGGCTGGCAGGGATCGAACAGGGCGCCGGTGTGCCCGCGGCAAGCCTAGCAGTTCCGGCCAGCGGGGATTGGAGGTGTCCAAGGGCCGCGCCGGCGATCAGGTTCCAGGTTTCGCCCCGCCCGGGCGGCGCAGTGCATGCGCTGCGGGCATCGACCGCGCAATGGATCCCGACCAGGCATCCGCGCGCGGCTACATAGAGTACTGCCTGTCGCACGCGCCGCGCGCCGGCGGGCGCACTGGCAGTCCGCGCCAGGCCCCACTGACGAAGGAAGAGGCGGACAGCATTAGCGAGTCCGCATCCGGAAGCAAGGCCGTCGAGATGGATGGATCCGAGTTCGTCGATATGATCAGAGGGTGGGCGGGAACCGCAGAACGTTCGAGGTGCGACGGAGCGTGAGGGGGCATTCGCGGTCTGCGCACCGGCGGCAAGAGGTGGAGGGCCGCATACGATCCAAGATTTGAGCGCCGGTACCGCAGGCTGGATGGAAAAGTGGCAGACCGCGTTAGCAAGGCAATCGACGGCTTGCTCGAGTCGGAAAACGTCAGGGATGCCAGGGACTGCAAGGGAAGACTGAACGTCGACGGCGTGCCAACCCAAGCCTATGCATGCAGGGTCGGCAGATCGTACAGGATCTTGTACTCCGTCAACGGCGGCGCATACGCTTTCTGCAGGTCGGCGATCGCAAGACGGTGTACGGCAGGGGGCGACATGGCATCGCAAGCCAGGCAGGGGCGCCGCAGGCGGCGGCATTCCCACAAGCCACGCGCACCGGCCGCCGCCTGCGCGGGCACGCCCCCCCCCCCCCCGCCGGCCTCTGGTGCACAAGGCAGCCTTCGCCCCGCCGTGCGCCGGCATGCGCGGCATCCCTGCCTCCGGCCGCCGTTCGATACCCGCTCTGCGGCGCAGAGCATGCCATTCGCAGGCGCGCGCCAGATCAGGCGGCGCCCTTGCCGCCCATGCCCCTTCTGCGGCCCCAGGGCGCGATCGCTGCGCTAACCATGGCAGGATGGAAGTCGACGCGGGGGCGCGCGGCTGCGCCGGCCCAGACTGCCCGCGCCGCAGGTTTCGCCCGTTCCGCGCGCCGGGCAAAGCCGGCCGCGCCATGCCAGCCGTTCCCGGGTACGATCCCCCCTGCGGCGCCGGCCGGGAGGGCTACTCCACCACCCGCACTAGGTCCCTGAGGTTCCGGCGCGCCTTGGGCGGCCTGTACTTTGCAGGGTGCCCAATGCACAGTATCGACGAGGGCCGCAGGTCGGTGCCGAGTATGTCCATGACCTTTTGCTCGTCTAGCATGCCTATCCAGATCGAGCTGAGTCCGAGGGCCGAGGCGGCCAGCTGCGAGTACGCCGCGGCCAGCGTGGCGTCCTGGAGCGAGAACTTTTCGAGTACGCGCGGCTCGAAGCGCATCTTGACGCGCGACGGCTCCATGCAGAAGACGAGGACTACGGGCGCGTTGACGTACGGCTGGTTGTTGGCCGCCTCGGCCAGGGCTGCCTTTGCCCGCCCGCTGCGGACGTAGTAGACGCGGAACCCCTGGAAGTTGCCCGCCGTGGGGGCCGTGTCGGCCGCGGCGAGTATCTTGTCGACCATCCACTCGTCGACCTTTGCATCTGCAAAGCGGCGCGTCGAGCGGCGCCTTGCCATCACGTGGAACAGGTCGCGCGCCGGATCGGCCGGCGGCCGGCCGGATGCGCCGCCCGCGGCGGCCTGGGCGGCGGCCGGCGGCGCGGCGCCGACCATCCCCGGCGAGGCCGACAGGATGGCCTGGTGCAGGGCCAGGTCGGCGCCCTTTCCCCGCTGCGGCTTTTCGCCGGGCGCCCCGGCCGGCCCGCCGCGGCCCGGGGCGGGGGGCGGGGGGCCGGCGCCGCCATCTCCCGCTGTACCCCCTGCTGCCGCATCCCCCGGACCGGCGCCGGCGTCCCACGACGGCGACGGGTAGAACTCCTTGGACCTCACGTCGAGGCGCATCGGCTCGTGGTCGACCTTTGCGTACTCTAGCACGCTCCGGCGCAGCTCGGGCGTGCCGGCCTCGAAGAGGCCGTCGCGGAGGGTGAACTGCGTCACGTCCGAGTTGACGATAATCTTGCTGGCGTGGTCCTCGAGGTCGACGTCGCCGGCGGCATCCCTCCTGAGCAGGTCGACGAGGGCATCTAGCTCGTCCCCGCCGAGTACGACCGCCCGCTCGCCGTGCAGTCCGCCGGCGCCGGCCTCGGGGCTGCGCCAGACGAGCCGGCAGCCGTCCTTCGACGTGTACGCCGGCTCGGCCCTGTCGAATACCATCGTCATGCCGGCGGCCCCCGCCCCTGCGCAACCGCCGCAGCCTGAAGGCGCACGGGGCGGCCGCGGCCTAGGTGGTGATAAGTCTGCCGCAGGCGGCGCTACGACACGCCGGCGAACACGTCCACCACGGTGCTGGCCAGCTCCTCTATGTTAGACGACGGCTCGGCCGAGACGAGCAGCAGCACCCTTGTCAGCGGGAACGGAAAGCTCACCAGCACGGCCTTGTCGCGCCGCGCCGCCAGGTAGTTGATCGGGCCCAGGCTGTCGTCGTACTCGTTGCGTATGGACACGCGCGAGACGAACTCCATGAACGACTTGAGGCGCGTCTCGTCGCCCTCTAGCGGCTCGATTCCGTCCCCAAAGCCGCCGGCAACCAGGCCGCCGTCGCCGTCGATGATTCCCGCAAACCGTATTCCATCAACGGCCAGCAGGCGCGCGCACCTGTCGGCGTATGCGGCGTCGGGGACTGCCTCCACGGCCCGGCCACGGCCGCCCCTCTCAAAAGCGTTTCCCCGGCGCGGCGCGGGGCGGGCAGTGCCCGCCCGGATGAGGCCGGCAGGGGCCGCATGGGAGCGGAGCCCGCGCGCAGGGCTGGCCGGGGCGGCGGCGCTACCGGCCAAACATGTCCTCCCTGCAATGGGGGCACTTTAGCCCGTGCGTTGGGCGGCCGCAGGTCGGGCAGTTGCTGTTGGCCCTGACCGCATCGTACGGGTGCGAGGTGAGCAGCTTGCGGACCAGCACGATCACGATGATGACCCCGATTGCGATCCCAATCCACACCAGCACCATGGCGCCGCGGGCATGCCGGCCCAATAATAAGATGTCCAGGGCCGCTCCCGGATATTGGTCAGTGCCTGGAGTCTCCCAAGTAGGCGGGCAAAGGCGGTTCGGCGGCCACCCTCCTCCCCGTGCCGGGTCCCCTCCGTGCACGACGGCGGGACGGCCGGAGCGCAGGCGGCGGTCAGAGATCAGGCGGCCGGACGGCAGGCTCGCCCGCTTCGGAGCCGCGGCCACGCCGCAGCGGCGGCAGGCGGCGCGCTGGAGGCGCCCAGTCGCGACGGGCTCGCGGGCCCCAGGCGGAGCTGGAGGCGGCATCTCCCCCCACGCTCGCGGCAAAAACAAGCGCGGCGCGCGCCACGCGGCGCGCCCGCGCATCGGCAACTACGGCAGGACGTCGCCCGACTCGTCGACACAGTGCTTGTGAACCCACTTGTCGGACGTGTCGCGGGCGATCTCCTTGCCCTGCTTGATGACGTCGCCGCATGCAGAGCACTGCGACGAAAACCTCGCCTTCATTGCGCGGGGCGGGGGGCCGCCGCGATAAATTCCATCCGGTTGAAGGCGCGTTGACAACTTGTCAATGCGGGGCACACCAGGCAGGCGGCATCCCAAGTCCGGCGGGGGCGCGGCGGCCCGGCATGCGGCCGGCCGACCAGCACGGGCGCATGCGTCGGCAGGGGCGCGGCGGCGGAGGCGCACCGGGAGGCGCCCGAACCCGCGCGCGCCGCCTCTGGCGCGCCCGGCTGGCGCGGCCCCCAGCGTCGACTGCGCCCCGGCCGCCCCGGACGCGCGCCTAGCCTGCCAGGGCCTGAGCGCGTACCCCCAAGCTGAACAATGTATAGGAACTGCTTATATCCACCGCGCAATCGGCCCCCCAATGACAGCACAGACACGAACCGAGACGACGCAAGGCAAGACTAGCACTACCACAACGACAGACCGCAGAGCGCGAGCCGGCGCTGCCCGGCGCCGCGGCCCGGCGCGGGCCTCCGGCTGGATGCAGGGCGAGACTGTCGTCCTGCGGCACAGGCGGGCCTTCGGGCCTCGCCCTCGCGGGGGCTCTGGCACCCTAGCGATCGGGGCGGCCGCGGCGGCGGTCCTCGTGGCGGCATTTGCCGTCGGGGCAGTTTCCGCGTACGCAGAGGGGCCCGAACCGGGCGCCGACGCCATGATGGCCGCTGCCGCGTCGATGTCGGCCGCAGCCGGCGGCGGCGACGGCGGCGAGGCGCACCCCGCCGGCGACGCAGCCGCCCCCTACGCGACCGCATGCGGCCCCATGTACGGCGGGCCGCCCGCGGGCGCGGCCAGAGGGCCGAGCCCAGAAGAGGCCGCCAACATGACATCCACCATGGACGCGCTGTACGCAGAGTACGACGCCATACTGGCCGGGTACGGGTTCGAGTACAGGGAGCCGGCCAACCTGACTGGCGCGCAGATGGACAGCATCGAGGCCGAGATGAGCGCATCGGCGGCAAAGTACGACGGCACGCTCGACAAGGTCGCCAGCCTGACCGAGCGGTCGGACGGAGCCCTGCAGGGGCCTCCGTTCGCCTACTTTGGGCCGCAGGCCACGCTGATGGCCGTCTACCAGCTGATCGCCGCCGAGCACGACGACATCCTGCGCAAGCACGGCTTTGTCGTGAGCACGCCGCGGCTGTCCGATGCCGACGAGCGGCGCCTCGCCGAGAGGCTCGACGAGGTCATGGACAGGATGGACCGGGTGTTCGAAGAGCACTGCATGGTCGAGCCGTCCGCGCCCTCCGGCGCAGACGGCGCAGACGGCGGCTTTGCCGGCCACGGGTACGGCGCGTTCAGCGTCTCGCCCTACGGCATCGCGCACGCAGCCGACAATCTGCACGCAGAGCACAGGGCCATACTGGCCGAGTACGGGTTCGAGTACCGGGAGCCGTCCAACCTGACAGATGCGCAGCTGGATCAGCTTGACGCCAGGATGGGGCGCCTGTTCGAGCGCCACACCGATGCGGCCGAGGACCTGGCAGGGCGGCTTGCCCCCCTGCTTGCAGACGGCAGCATTGCGGTGACCGACGCGTTCGCCAAGGACGAGCGGCTGGCCGATCTGGCCAACGCCGAGCACAACTCCATACTCGCAGAGTTCGGCTACGTCATCGTCGTTCCCGAACTGTCCTCCAAGGACAGGGCGGCAATGAATGAGCGGCTGGCCGACGTCTACGCCCGGATGGACGCCGCGTTCGACGCGGCGTACCCCGCATACGGCGCGGGCGCGGGCGGCGGCGAGGGTGGCGGCCAGGCCGCGACCCGCGCTGCCGACACCGACCCGATCGAGTCCCCCGCCCCGCTGCCCAGCAACGGCAGCGCCGCGGTGTACGATGCGTTCGACGAGGACGATCGGCGCGCCGCGCAGGCGGGCGCCGAGCACGCCGCGCCTGCGGGCGAGTACGACTACCTCACCGTCACACCCGAACCGTCTTCAGAAAACGGGACGGTCGTGAACGAGGGGCTAGCCGACATCTACGACAGGATCGAAGCGGCGCTCGACGAGTGGCATGCGGCAACGCAGAGCCCCGCCTACGGCGACGAAGGCGATGTGCCGTACGAGCAGCGCGCGGCAACGCAGAGCCCCGCCTACGGCGACGAAGGCGGCGGCGGCGGCGATGCGCCACTCGAGGAGTGGTACATGGCAACGCAGAGCCCCGCCCACGGCGACGGCTACGAAGGCGACGATGCGACGTACGACGACAGCTACTCGGTAACATACAGCTCCACCTCTGACGACAGCGGCAACGGCGACGAAGCCGCCACCGCTGACAACCGGACCTCGTAAGGCGTGGTACCCGGCGGGCGCGAGCCCGCCACACCCCCTTTGTTTATTCCCCGCAACGCGGCTGCCCCGCGGATGCTGGGCGGGCGATCCCAGTTCGCCGGCGGGCGCGGCCGGCCGGGGCGGCGCGCGCTGCGGGGCGGGCCGGGAGGCAGCTGCAAACCGTTATGTAGGGGCGCCAGGGCGCCCGGCCGTTGGCCAAGAGGGTGCTGATCGACGAGGGGAAGAGCCAGATAGAGTCGAAGCATCACGACAAGATACACCGCGACTATGTAGAAGTGCTCCACATCGGGGGCGACGGAGCCCCCGCTGCGGGGAGCAGCGATGCGAAGATCGCGGACTTCTGCGAGGACAAGTGCTGCGACCTGCTGACGGGCGACAAGAGGGCGTACACAAAGCTGCTAGAGGTAGACCGCATCGAAGAGGTCCGCATCTCAAAGTACGTCGTCGACGGGGATTCGACCCAGCAGGTATACCGGATACGCATGCACTGAGGAGGGGCGGGCCGCCGCGGCGGCGGCAGGCGCGGTAAAAAAAGAAGCATGGTGATGAGCGTCACTTGAACGACTCGATCTTCTTGATGATCTTCCGGTGGTCGTAGTCGGCCATGCACGTGATGTAGAACAGGTGCTTGGCCCCTGCCGGCATCACGAGGCGCTTGACCAGCTCGTACTCGGCCAGCGTGTACTTGCACTTGCCGAGCTTGCGGGCCAGCTCCTTGCGCTCCTTCATGTTGCGGGCCGAACGCACCAGGGACTTTTGGCTCTCCGACGGCGTGAGGGCGTTCTTGACGGCGGGGCTGCGCGCGCTGTAGATCAGCTCGCCCTTCATGTCGCAGATGGTGACCACACGAACCTTGTCGCTCATGCGGAGTATCTTCTTGACGGCGTCTTGTACCTCGACTTCCATTGGGCTGTACGCCCTACCAATATGTGATAAAGGTTTCCTTGCCGCTCCGCGGGACGAGCGGGGCCCGAGGGCCGGCGGGCGGCGCCAGCGGCGGGCCGGGCGGCGGCATGCCCACGGCGGCGGCATGCCTTCGGCCCGGCTCGGCAGCCCGCCCCGAGGGCCGATCGGCGGATGCTCCCGAAGGGCCCGAAGGGCCCGCCTTGGCGGGCCGGGCGGCGGCATGCCTTCGGCCCGGCTCGGCAGCCCGCCCCGGGGGCCGATCGGCGGATGCCCCCGAAGGGCCCGAAGGCCCGCCCGCGGCCGGCCCCGCCCGGCGGGGCATGCGGGGCGGGGAGGGCGGCAGGAGCAGGGGTGGGCGGCGCGGGGCGCCAGGGCGGGCAGGGGCCAGCGTCCGGCGGCCAGCGGGCCTAGCTCAAAAAAACAGACCCGTGGGTCGCATAAAGCTAACCGACAGATCTATAAACCACCGTGTCGGGCGCCCGGCGATGGCCGCAGGCGGCGTCGAGTGGTGGAAGGGCCTGGCGCAAGAGCTCCAGGACGACATCGAGGTCGATGCCGCGCCCGGCGGCGGCGCCGGGGCCGGCGGCCGCGTCGGGCCTGAGGCCTGAAAGTATATCTGCAAGCCCGTCCCCGCTTGGGCATGGACCACAAGCACCTCTTGGAGAAGATCATGGGGCTCGACGAGAACCTCAGGTTCGGCACGATCTGCGACATGGACGCAAGGCCCGTCGCGACCGTCAGGAAGGAGGGCGTCGAGACGTTCCTGTCGCCCGAGGACACGCAGGACACGCTCGAGCATGCCGTCGCCGCATGGAAGTCGAGGATGAAGCACTACGACAAGATCGGCACCGGGCTGTACACCATGGCGGTCTACGAGAAGCTCAGGCGCGTGACGTTCCCGCTCAGGGACGGCCACATGTTGCTCGTGACGATCGACAACATGGGCGGCATGCAGATAGTCAGCCGCATACTCAACGAGCTGTACGGCGACTACACGATGGAGTAGGGGCCCGCCGGCGCCCCTGCCCACTCCCCCCATTTTCGGCCGCGCCGCGTCAGAGCGCCGCGCGGAACATGTCGACTAGGTTGCGGTCCCTCATGAACGACGGGTCGAGCCCCTCGAGGTTTACCTTGCGCGAGACCCGGCGCATCGCGAGCAGTCCGAGGCGGAATAGCAGCACCCACAGGTAGCTCTGCGGGCGGCTCCTGTACGCGCGCAGGAGCAGCGAGAACAGCCGCCTCGCGCGCGGGTACACCTCGGATACGTACCGGTCGATGTACTCGGCCGAGTTGTCGACCTTGTACGCAAAGTGCTCGATCGTCTCGCGCGCCGTGGCGTACCCCGTCGACGACACGGACACCCTCCCGTGCCGGAGCGCGTGCAGCACGTCGTCGGCCGTGGCCTCGGCCTCTATGACGTTCGTGCACCTGCCGAGCGTCGAGAGGACGTGCGAGTCGCTGCCGGCCACCCCCGTCATGCCCCTCTCGGCGGCGAACGCGGCGGCCCTGGCGTTGGCCACCACGTCTACGTTGTTGCTGTTGAACACCTCTACAAGGTCGCACGAGGCGGCCTTTTCGCGCAGCGCATCGAGCAGCGAGAACGGGTGGGGCGCAGACGAGACCGCATCCTGGCGGCGTATCTCGTCGAGCGTCTCGTCAAAGGGCAGGCCGGGGCGCACCTCCTCGCGGACGCCGTACGCGATGACATGGGCCCCCTCGGCCGTAGTGATCTCCTCGGCCGGCAGGACGGCCAGGCCGGCGTAGCGCGGGTGGTCGGCCTGGAACTCGGCCATGCGCGAGTAGCCGTCGAGCGTGTTGTGGTTGGTGACGAACAGGCAGTCGAGGCCGAGGTCGAGCGACCTGCGCAGCTGCTCCGGGATCGTCACGCCGCAGTCGTACGGCGTGTCGTTGCCGACATGGTGGAAGTTGGAGTGCACGTTGTGGCAGTGCATCTCGGCCCTGAGCGGGGACCCCATGCGCGGCGCGCCGCGCGCGAGCTCTGTTATCTGTTGCGCATGCGGGTGGGGGGCGCCCGTTGTACAAAAGGCAGCGGCCCTTCCGTCCGCGCCTGCGCCGCGCCGCAGGGATCGCCTGGAGGGGCGCCGCCTTTTGCTCAGGCAAGGCACCCGCGCTGGGGGGGGGCAGGGGCGCAGGGGCGAGCGAGGGGCCGCGGTGGCGCGGGCGGCCGGTGGCCGAGACGGGGGCACGGGGGAGGGGCGACGCTCTGCCAGGAACCGCCTACCGGAACATGTCCTCGGCGGCGGGGCGCACAAGGGCGGCCGCGCCGTCCCCCGACGGGCGCCCCTCGCCCGGGCCGACAAGCCCGCGCATGCCGCGGCGCCGCACGACGGCCGCGGGCACCGATGCGGCCTTGCCCTTGACGAGCTCGGCCGCTGCGCACAGCTCGTCGGCCACCGCGATGGCGGTCACGCGCAGGCCTCGCCCCGACGCGTCGGCGCATCCGGCGTGGTCCCGCACGACGCCGATGCCCGCGGCCCCGACGGCGCAGTCCGTCTGCCCGATGCGGAACGGCCGCCCGAACGTGTCCGATATTACGACGGCCACGTCGCATCCAGACATCTCGGAGATGCGGCCGCGCAGCCGCCGGGCCGACCCGTCTGGATCCTCGGGCAGTAGGACGGCGTGGCCGTCGGGCGCGTTGCTCTCGTCGACGCCCGAGTTGGCGCACACCAGCCCGCCGCGCGTCTCGGTTATGATCGCGCCGCCGGCGCCGCCCATGCGGACTATGCGCCGCGCCTCGGACAGCACGAGCTCGACGACCCTCGGATCCTTGCCGTACGCCGAGGCCAGGCCGGCGGCCAGCTCGGACGGGGCGACCGACGAGAGGGGCACCGCGCGCCCCTCCTCCTTCGAGACGGCCTTGTGCGAGACGACGATCACGTCGCCGTCGGCCAGGGGCGGGCATGCGGACGCGATCATCGCGGCCAGGTCGTCGCCGGGCGCAATCTCGCCGAGGCGCACGGGCGCGACCTCTAGCGCGCCCGACGGCAGATGCCCGCCCCCCCCTTCCGCGGTCATGCCGCCCCAGGGTCCCCGAGGCGCATGCCGTAGTGCCTGCCGATGATGCCGAGTATCTTTGAGAGATCCTTTTCGTCGAGTATCTCGTCGGCCATGTCCTTTACGCGGTCCTGCGCGCGGAACGCGATCCCCAGGCCGCAGATGTCGAACAGCTTCAGGTCGTTGGCCCCGTCGACGACTACGGCAATCTCCTCCCTTTGCTGCCCCCACTCGGTGATCTTCGACATGGCCGGCAGGGCCTTGTCGGCGCCGACGCTGACCCGCACGCCGTCGAGCAGGCCGTCGCGGAAGAGCAGCTCGTTCGAGAAGACGTGGTCTAGCCCGAGCGCATCGCGCAGGCGGTCCGTCATTATCGTAAAGCCGCCCGAGACGGCCATGGTCCGAAAGCCGGCCGCCTTTAGGGCGCGGCACGCCTCCTCCGCGCCCGTCATAATCGGCAGGTCGTCGGCGACGCGGCGGCACGTGTCGTAGTCGATGCCGCGGAGGGCATCGACCCTCGTGCGCAGCCCCTCCTCCCAGTCTATGAGGCCCTGTATGCCCTTGCGCGTAATGTCCCAGATCTCTTTTTCCTTTCCGAGCTTTTCTGCTAGCAGCGGCAGGTACTCGGCGTCGAACAGGACGCCCTCGACGTCGAAAATGACGAGCAACTTTGTGCGCGCGGCCGGCCGTAATTATTTTAACGTTGGGCACATGCGGCCCCGCGGCGGCGGCGCAGGGGCGGGCCTGGGAGGGGCGGGTCGGCAGGGCGGCTGCGGCGCAGGCGGCCGCGGGCAAGAGGGCCCCGTCAAACATAGGTAGTGTTAAATCGGCCGCGGGGGGCGGCGCGGCGTGGACGGCTACGTGCCAGATGCGGGCGATGCCGAGCCCGGCTCCCAGGTGCGCGGAGGCGACGGGTCCCGCACGGACGGCGGCGGAGGCGACGGGTCCCGCACGGACGGCGGCGGAGGCGACGGGTCCCGCACGGACGGCGGCGGAGGCGACGGGTCCCGCACGGACGGCGGCGGAGGCGACGGGTCCCGCACGGACGGCGGCGGAGGCGACGGGGTCGTAGCGGCGGCAGTAGAGGCATCCATGGCGGCCGTAATCGGGCCCGGCGAGGAGGGTGCGGAGGGAGACGCGCCGCCGCCCCTGTCCGAGTCGGCCGCTGCCGCGGCGGCGGCCGCCGCGGCGGCGTCGATGCAGCCGGCCGGCATCGATGACGACGGCCACGAGACCCTCGCCGCCCCGAGCGTGCCCGGCTCTCCACCCGTTCCGACCGACGGCGAGTTGCAGTACCGGTACGAGGTAAAGGTCCACACGTCGGACAAGCGGCTGAAGATACCAGAGTCGGTAAAGGCCGACCTGAGGGAGTCTGAGATGATGGACAAGGACGGCAAGATCAAGGTCAAGGGTGTAAGCCCGAGGATGCTCAAGAGGATGAAGCGCGAGTACGTGAACTGCCCGATCCTCGGCGACGGCGTCCACTTCATCAGGTGCTTTGTGTGCAAGAACTTTCAGAGCAGGGTGAGCGGAATGGTGCTCTGCGAGGGCGTCGAGTCGAAGGCCGGCCGCTGGGAGCCCGACGCAAAGCCGCCCGAGTCCGAGCGGAAGGATCGCGGCGAAGGGGGAGCCGCGGAACCGCCTGGCGGAGAGGGCGGGGACGATGCCAAGGGTCCGGCGCCGCCCGGCAGGATGGAAGAGGCCGACAGGGCCGCAAGGGCCGCGGTCGAGAGGGCCGAGGCGGCCGAGCGCAAGGCCGCGGCCAGGGCCGAGGCGGCCGAGCGCAAGGCCGCGGCCAGGGCCGAGGCGGCCGAGCGCAAGGCCGCGGCCAGGGCCGAGGCGGCCGAGCGCAAGGCCGCGGCCAGGGCCGAGGCGGCCGACAGGGCCGCAAGGGCCGCGGTCGAGAGGGCCGAGGCGGCCGAGCGCAAGGCCGCGGCCAGGGCCGAGGCGGCCGAGCGCAAGGCCGCGGCCAGGGCCGAGGCGGCCGAGCGCAAGGCCGCGGCCAGGGCCGAGGCGGCCGACAGGGCCGCATCGGCGAGGATTGCCGCGTCCGAGAAGAGGGCCAGGGATGCAGACGACAAGCGCGCCGCGTCCGAGAAGAGGGCCAGGGATGCAGACGACAAGCGCGCCGCGTCCGAGAAGAGGGCCAGGGATGCAGACGACAAGCGCGCCGCGTCCGAGAAGAGGGCAAAGGAGGCCGTGTCGGGGGCAGATGCCGCATCCAGGGAGGCCGGCGCCAGGGAGGCCGCTGCCAAAGAGTCGCTTGAAAGGGCCGAAGGGCTGGAAAGGAGCGCCGCAGAGAGGGCGGCGGTGGCAGAGGAGCGCCTTGAAAAGGCCGTCTCGGCCGAGTCGACGGCCGAGGACGTGATCAACAAGGCGGGCGAGAGGGCCGAGGAGGCGAAAAGCATCGCGAGTGCCGCGATAGACAGGGCGGCCGAGTCGAACAGGATGGCAGAGGAGGCGCTCACCAGGGCGGCCGAGTCCGAGAGGGTCGCCAAGGCGGCCGAGGCGAGGGCGGCCGAGTCGGACAGGATGGCAGAGGATCGCACGGCGGCTGCCGAGAAGGTCGCCAAGGCGGCAGTCCAGAAGGCGGCGATGGACGAGAGCCGCGCTGTGGGCAGAAAGACGGCGGCCGAAAAGGCCGCCAAGGCCTCCGAGGCCAGGGCGGCAAAGGCGGCCAATGCGGCAAAGGCCGCGGAGGCAAAGGCGGCAAAGGCGGCCGAGGGCGCCAAGGCGTCGGCGGCAAGGGAGAGGGCCGCAAAGGCCGCGGAGGCAAAGGCGGCAAAGGCGCTGGCCGCCAAGGAGAGGGCCGCAAAGGCCGCGGAGGCAAAGGCGGCAAAGGCGCTGGCCGCCAAGGAGAGGGCCGCAAAGGCCGCGGAGGCAAAGGCGGCAAAGGCGCTGGCCGCCAAGGAGAGGGCCGCAAAGGCCGCGGAGGCAAAGGCGGCAAAGGCGCTGGCCGCCAAGGAGAGGGCCGCAAAGGCCGCGGAGGCAAAGGCCGAAAGGTCCACAAGGGCCGCGGAGGCAAAGGCGGCAAAGGCGGCCGAGGCTACAAGGGCCGCGGAGGCAAAGGCGGCAAAGGCGGCCGAGGGCGCCAAGGCGTCGGCGGCAAGGGAGAGGGCCGCAAAGGCCGCGGAGGCAAAGGCGGCAAAGGCGCTGGCCGCCAAGGAGAGGGCCGCAAAGGCCGCGGAGGCAAAGGCGGCAAAGGCGCTGGCCGCCAAGGAGAGGGCCGCAAAGGCCGCGGAGGCAAAGGCGGCAAAGGCGCTGGCCGCCAAGGAGAGGGCCGCAAAGGCCGCGGAGGCAAAGGCCGAAAGGTCCACAAGGGCCGCGGAGGCAAAGGCGGCAAAGGCGGCCGAGGCTACAAGGGCCGCGGAGGCAAAGGCGGCAAAGGCGGCCGAGGGCGCCAAGGCGTCGGTGGCAAATGAGAGGGCCGCAAAGGCCGCGGAGGCAAAGGCGGCAAAGGCGCTGGCCGCCAAGGAGAGGGCCGCAAAGGCCGCGGAGGCAAAGGCGGCAAAGGCGCTGGCCGCCAAGGAGAGGGCCGCAAAGGCCGCGGAGGCAAAGGCGGCAGGAGTATCCAAGGCGACAAGGGTCAAGAAGACGGCGGCGGATCGTGCGGGCGCCGCAGAGGCTGAAGATGCGGCCGGCGGCGGGACCAAGCCGGCTCGGCAGGCCCAGGCTACCGGGAGCAGGCGCCGGCCAAGGCAGAGGGCGGCGGTTCGCGCAGGGGCCGAGGAGTCGGCGGCCGGGCAGCAGCAGGCGGCGGAAGGCGGCGAGCCGGCCGCTGCCGGGCAGGACGATCCGGCGGCGGCCGCCCCCGCCGCCAAGAGGAAGGGCAGGCGCCGGCCAAGGCAGAGGGCGGCGGTTCGCGCCGAGGCAGGGGCAGGATCCGAGGAGTCGGCGGCCGGGCAGGAGGCGTCGACGGGGGCTACAGGGCAAGAGGGTCCGGCGGCCGCCCCCGCCGCCAAGAGGAAGGGCAGGCGCCGGCCAAGGCAGAGGGCGGCGGTTCGCGCCGAGGCAGGGGCAGGATCCGAGGAGTCGGCGGCCGGGCAGGAGGTGGAAGGCGGCGAGCCGGCGGCCGAGGCTACTACAGGGCAGGTGGGTCCGGCGGCCGCCCCCGCCGCCAAGAGGAAGGGCAGGCGCCGGCCGAGGCAGAGGGCGGCGGTTCGCGCCGAGGCAGGGCAGCATCAGGAACAGCGGCAGGCGTCGGAAGGCGGCGAGCCGGCGGAGTCGTCCGGACAGGATGCGCCCGCCGCCGCGGACAGGCCCGACGCTTAGCGGCCCGCGCAACTAGCAGGCACCGCGGCGTTGGCGGACACTGGCCCAATATTCTTCCGAACCGCCCTGCGCGCGGGCGGCCCCGGAGGCGCGGCCGCGCAGGGCGCGGCAAAGGCTCATTAGGAAAAAACTTCACGGCCCCGGCGAATGGGCCGCAAAAAGGGGGGCGCAGGCGGCAAGGGCAAGGGGGGCGTCGGCATCACGGCCTCGAAGAAGGGCGACTTTAGCGAGTGGTACACCCAGGTCGTCACAAAGGCCGAGCTTGCAGACTACGCCCCCGTCAAGGGCCTGATCGTGCTGCGCCCCGACGGGTACTCGATATGGGAGTCCGTCAAGGCGTCGCTAGACGCAAAGTTTGCCGCCGCCGGCGTGCGCAACGGCTTTCTGCCAGTCCTCATTCCCGAGTCCCTCCTCGCAAGGGAGAGGGAGCACTTCGAGGGGTTCGACCCCGAGGTGTACTGGGTGACGCACTCGGGCGGCGCCGAGCTGGGGGACCGGCTGGCCCTGAGGCCGACGTCCGAGACCCTGGCGTACTCGCTCTACTCGAAGTGGATAAAGAGCTGGCGCGACCTGCCGCTGCGCATCAACTTTTGGAACACGGCCCTGCGCGCCGAGATAAAGGCGACCAAGCCGTTCCTGCGCACGTCCGAGTTCTTGTGGCAGGAGGGCCACACCGTCCACGCCGGGCAGGCCGAGGCCGAGTCCGAGGTGGCCCGCATGCTGGACATCTACAGGGCGACCGTAGAGGAGGAGCTCGCCATCCCCGTGATGGCCGGCCGCAAGACGGACACCGAAAAGTTCGTCGGCGCCGTCTACACGGATGCGATCGAGTCGATGATGCCCGACGGCAGGGCCCTGCAGATGGGGACGTCGCACTTTCTCGGGCGGAACTTTTCAAGGCCGTTCGACGTAAAGTTCCTCGACTCGGAGAACCGCGAGCAGTTCGCGTGGCAGACGTCGTGGGGCGTCTCGTGGAGGCTCATAGGGGCCATGATCATGGTCCACGGCGACGACAGGGGGCTCGTGCTGCCGCCGCGGGTCGCCCCCGTGCAGGCCGTCGTCGTCCCCATCTACTACTCGGGCGACGAGGAGAGGGCCGTAATGGCCGAGGCCGAGAGGATCATGGCGGGGCTCGAGGAGGGGGGCGTAAGGGCCCACCTCGACCGCAGGCCCGAGCTGACGCCCGGCTTCAAGTTCCACGACTGGGAGATGCGCGGGATACCGATACGCATAGAGGTCGGGCCGAGGGACCTAAGGGAGGGGGCCGTTACGGTGGCGCGGCGGTTTGGCGGCGAAAAGGCCAGGGTGCCGGCCGGCGAGGCCGCCGCGGCCGTACCCGGAATGCTCGCCGAGATACAGTCGGGCATGCTCGAGGCGGCGCGCGCGGCGCAGCGCGGCATGACGCGGCGCGCGGGATCGTACGAGGAGCTCGAGGCGGCGATCGGCGGGGGCGGGTTCGTCCTGGCCCCGTGGTGCGGCGGCGCCGAGTGCGAGCAGGCCGTCAAGGACAAGACTGGCGCGGACGTGCGCGTCGTGCCGTTTGGCGAGGATGGAAGGGCGTCCGAGGGCGAGGCGTGCGCCGTGTGCGGCAGGCCGGCCGCATCCAGGCCGGCCTTTGCGCGCGGGTACTAGACAAAATGCGGGCAGGCGCACAGGCCCCGGGACGCCGCGGCGACTGTTGATATTGAACTGGCGGCGCCCGGGACGCATGGGCGGCGAAGGCGACATACTGCGCATCGAGGGGCTGGCGTGCCGCTTTGCCAAGAGGGGCGTGTTCGGATCGAGGGGCGCCGGCGTAAGGGCGGTCGACGGCGTCTCGCTCCGCCTCGGGAGGGGCGGCGACACGCTCGTACTGGCAGGCGAGTCCGGATCGGGCAAGTCGACGGTGGCAAAGGCCGTCATGGGCGCGGTCGCGGCGGACGCGGGCAAGGTCTTCTTTGACGGCGAGCGGGTAGAGTACGGCAGGCCCTCTAGCCTGCGCAGGGTCAGGACTGGCTGCCAGATGATCCACCAGGATCCGTACGACTCGGTCAACCCGCGCATGAGGGTAGGCCAGATCGTCGCCGAGCCGCTCGAGATACACGGGTGGGGCGGCGGGTCGGCGGAGGCCAGGGCCGAGAGGGTCGCAGAGGTACTCGGCGAGGTCAGGCTAGAGCCCGCATCCGACATCGCGGCAAGGCATCCGCACATGCTGTCCGGCGGGCAGAGGCAGCGGGTCGTCCTTGCAAGGGCCCTTGCCCTGAGGCCGTCCGTGATCATAGCGGACGAGCCGGTGTCGATGCTCGACGTGTCCGTCAGGGCCGAGATGCTCGGCCTCATGGGCGAGCTTCAGCGCAGGCGCGGCGTGTCGTTCCTGTACATCACGCACGACCTGGCGACGGCGCGCTACTTTGGCAGGAGAATAGCCGTCATGTACAGGGGCAGGATAGTCGAGGAGGGGCCCATCGGAGACGTCCTGCTGCGGCCGAGGCATCCGTACACGCAGGCGCTCATGGATGCCATCCCCGAGCCCGACCCTGCCAACCTCGGCCGCGAGAGGGTCGTGAGGATTGTGGAGGGAGGGGACGGGAAGGCGCAGGCAGCGGCGGCAGGCGAGTGCAGGTTCAGGCCGCGCTGCCCGTACGCGATCGACGCGTGCGCCGACGAGCCGCCCCTCGCCGGCATCGGGGGCGGCAGGGGGGCGGCCTGCCACGTCGACATATGGGACGTGGAAGGATGAGGGGCGTTGGGCCGGCAAGGCGGGGCCGCGCGCGCATCGCGTACCGCCGGGCGCCCGCGGCGGCCCGGCGGCGCGATGCCGGCAGCGTGCGGGGGCGGGCAGTTCCGGCCCGCGGTGCGGGCGCGCTGGCCTTCGCTATGCGCCCCCGCGCCGCAGGCCGCTGGCAGAACGGTCGGCGCGTACGGCGCCAGAGGCAGTCCGGCAGAACACGCCCGACGCGGCCGGCCGCCGCGCATGCGCGCCGCGGCGCGCCGCCACTCTCTGCCCCTACGCCCCTGTCGAGTGCGCCCCCGATGCCCGGCGCGGCCGGTTGCAAGCTTTATAGCGGTCCCCCTGCGGGCATCCCCGTTGGGCCGCCGCAGAATCGTCAGCATAACGCCGGCGCTGGCCGGCCAAGACATGGCCGCAATCCTTACCGACTTCTTTTCCGTCGTGCTCCTGCTCGCATTGAACAAAAAGTACGCACGCAGGGCCGTGGCCGTCACCCTCGTATCCGCCCTTGAGCAGTACTGCAGGATGGTCGTGGCCGAGATGCTGGCGCGCGGAAGGGGGCCGCTGCCGGACTATGTCGAGATGCCGCTTGCCGACGCGGGCCGCATCGCATCCCTGCCCAAGGAGGTACTCGCCTCGTTCGCGCACAGCTTTCAGAGCGTGGAGGCGATCAGGAGGATGCCCGCGACTTCGGGCTGTGGGACGTGGTCAAGAACGATCCGACCCTGCTCGACGACCTTGCCGCGCTGTTCGCCGCCCGCAACGACTTTGTCCACACGTCCGTGCCGGTAAACTTCGACATGCAGGCTGCGTATGATGCGGTCCTCCGGCTCTTCATCGGGATCGCGCGTCTGGTTCCGGGGCTTGAGGCAGAGATCCGCCTCGTGCAGGGCGACGTATTCAAGGAGATGCGGATGCACGATCGCTCGCGCGGGGGTACGAAGAGGCCGTCCGGCTCTACGATGCGATCGTGCGCGCCGATCCCCGCAATGCAAAGGCGCATGCGCAGATGGGGCTGGCGCTTGCGGGCTTGGGCCGCTACGAGGAGGCGGTCGCAAGCTACGACAGGGCCGAGTCCATGGATGCAGGCCGCGCCGCCGCGCACCTTGGCAGGGGCCAGTCGCTTGCAATGATGGGCCGCTACGAGGAGGCGGTCGCAAGCTACGACAGGGCCATAGTACTCGATGCCGCCCTCGTCGATGCGTATCTCCTGCGGATGATCGCCCTTGCCGACGCCGGGCGCCGCGAGGAGGCCCTTGCCGCCTGCGAGAGGGTCGCATCCCTCGACGACCCGCCGCCGCGCGCGCACACATGCTCCGCGGAAAGACGCTTGCAAGGATGGGCCGCCGCGAGGAGGCGCTTGCGGCGTACGACAAGTCCATATCCATGGACGGGTACGACGAAGCCGCGCACCTGCATCGGGCAGACCTGCTGGCCGAGGCGGGCCGCCGCGAGGAGGCGCTTGCGGCGTACGACGCGGCGATCGAGCTGGATCCGCAGTATGCAGAGGCGCATCTGAAGAAGGCCGACCTGCTCTACGACATGGACGAGTACGACGAATCCATATGCTCCTACAACAGGGCGATTCGCCTCGCACCTGGCAGCGCCGGCGCGCTTGCCGGCAAGGGCCGCGTCCTTGAGCGCCTTGGCCGCGTCGACGATGCCGCAGAATACTGCGGGGCGGCGCACGGCCTGAACCCTGCGCGCTACTAGTCCCTAGCGGTTCGCACTGCTACCGAGGCCCGCGCGGCTGCAGATGTGCATTCGTCACGCCAAGCGGAAGTGGCAGCACCGCCTGTTGTGTCCCCGGGGCGCTCCCTGCTAGTAGAGTCTCTCGAGCAGCTCCTTTGTCATGCGCTCATCGCTGTGCCTGCGGGACATCGCGAGGTACTCTTCCTTGGACATGGCGGTCATGCGCTTGTATAGCGCCCACCCCTCGGGCGAGACCTCGCCCTTGAGACTGTCCGGCACGCCGCCGTCCTCTTCAGCCTTGACAGCCTCATCTCCCCTGTCCATACAGGGACGGCACGAGCCGTTCCTATAAAGACAACGGAGGGCGGCAAGTCCGGGCCCGGTACGAGGCTATGCCCGCCCCGCTACTAATACCGGGCGCCCGCCGCCCCTCTCGCGCCGGCGCACATGCGTGGTGTGGGCCTGCAGGCAGAGCCGCGCCCCCGCCCTCCCTGCCGTCGCGTATGCGGATCGATATCCACCAGACTGCGATCTGTCTCCGGCGCACGGGCGCACGGCAGGGGTTTGCGCGCCTGCATCATTTGCCTGGTCGGGCCGCCGCCCGGGCACCGCCAATATCGGGCGGCGCTCCTACTACGGGGGCGGCGGCTCTGGTGCCGGTTCGGGCTCGGGCGCCGCAGCTGCGGGCGGGCCGGATGCCGCATCCGCATCTCCGCCGGCCTCGACGTCCAATTCATCATCGTCGCCGCCCAGTTCGATCTCGACCGACGAGGTCAGTACGGCGACGACCAGCAGTATTCCGACTAGCGCGGCCACTCCGGCCAGGACGGCCCGCCGGCTGCCGCCTCCGCCCTCGGCGCGCATGCCGCCTCCGGGCGGCGCCCGGCGCGAGCCGCGTCCCCCTCCCGGCGCGGCCGTGGCCGCGGCGCGCCTCTTCTCGATGTCGGGCGGCACCGAAGAGGCCGCATACTCTGCAGAGTCGGCCGAGGCGCGCGCGTTTCCCACGTCGAACAAGAGCACGCCGCACCTCATGCAAAAGTTGGCCTTGAGCAGGTTCTTCTTGCCGCACTTCCAGCAGTGTATGACGGCCGGGCCGGCCGAGCCCCAGTCCATGCCGGCCCCAAAGTCCTCGGCATCGCTGGCGGCCGACTCGGGCGAGCCCGGCGGGGCCGGGGCGGTGGGAGGCGCCGGGTCGGGGGCCGCCGTCGGGTCTGGGACGGCATCGCTGGCGGCGGCGGCGGCGGCGGGCCCGGCGGGACGTAGATCGGCGCGGGGGGAAGGCGGGGGCGCATCAGGGGCGGGCGGGGCCTCGGCCGGCCGGCCCGCCGCGCCGCCGGGAGCCGCATCGGCGGCGGCCATCACGTCGCGGTCGTCGTCGACGGGCTCGCCCCGGCGCAGGTCGTCGATGTACTTTTCCCTCATCCGCTCCAGGTACCTCCTGTCGCTCTCCCAGATGTTGCGGTTCTCTACGTACGCGAGCTTTATGTGCTCTAGGCGGTACTGGTCCCCGACGCCCAGGCGGAGCAGCGCGTTGATCTCGTCGATTATGTCGGGCGCGGCCCCTGCCCGGCCGCGCTCTCCGCCCGCCACGCCGGCCCGCCCAGGCCGGCCCAAATATCAGTTTCGCCGCGCCATGCCGGCCCGAGACCGGGGGCAGCGCGGGCCAAGCGCCGTCCCTGCAGGCTCGATGAGGAGGGGGCGCGGCGCGGCGCGGCAGGCCCCAAGAGGACGGGGCAATGTGCGAATCCATCCTAGGCAGCACGGCGCATGCGGGAGGCGCGAGGCCGGGCATGCGCCGCCGGACGGACCCGGGAAGAGGCGGCCGCGCGCGCCATGCCTATAAGCGGACGGCGCGGCGGCGCGCCGTTGATCCACATTGCGATCCACTTCACCACTGGCCAGTACAGCGCAAGGCCGTGGGGCGTGAAAGAGGGATACGATCGCCACGAATGGCCCCCGTCGCCGTACAGGATTGTGCGGGCTACCGCAGCCGCATGGAAGTACAACCTGCCGGACATCGCAGAGGACCGCTTCTACGCGGTCGTCCGGCGCCTGGCATCCGAGCTCCCGGTGTTCGGCCTGCCGAGGGCAGGGCGCATGGCAGGCGGCGGCGAAGGCGGGAGCGGGCGGCCCGCGCCGTGGCGGATCGACCCCGGCCAGGCCGTCCACATAGTCTGGCCGAGCGCCGCCCTTGCCGGCGGCGAGCGGCGCACGCTGTCGGACATCCTCGCCCATGTGCACTACCTGGGGCGGACCGAGTCGTGGTGCGAGATGCGGCTTGGCGGCGGCGGCCTCAACGGCGGAGTGCAGGACCATGGGATTGACAGCGGCGGTTGCGATCAGGCGGCGTCGCCGCCGTGCCGCATCAACTGCCGCCCGTACGATCACGAAAAAAGCCCGGGCCGCCGCGTCGTGCCCGCGCGCGTGATCGTCCCGAGGCCCGACATAACCATGGAGGACGTGTACAGGAAGGAGTTCCCGTCCGACAAGGAGGCCGCAACGGCGTGCCCCGACGGCGGAACGGCCGTGCCGTACCTGATCGACCGCGAGGCGGCCGGGCCGCGCCCTGCCGGCGAAGGGTAGCGGCGCCGGCTCCAGCGGCCCGGGGGCGCGTCACTTTGCGGCCGGCGCCGTCGCCGCGGGGGCCGCCGGCACGCCGCGCCGGTTGTACCTGACGACGTGCGAGGCGCCGCCGGCCTTTGGGAACACGCCGTACACCTGGTCTGCCTTTGAGATGAGCAGGTCCTTGTGCGAGACCATTATGAACTGGCTCGACTCGGACCTCTTCTTGAGTATGTCCGCGAGCCGCTGGGCGTTCGGGCCGTCGAGGCTCGCGTCGATCTCGTCGAATATGTAGAACGGCGACGGGCGCAGCTGCTGCAGCGCGAGCGCAAAGACGACGGCGGCGAGCGTCTTTTCGCCCCCGCTCGTCGACGTCGACTCGCGCTTGGCCTTGCCCGGGAACTGGAGCATGTACAGCACCCCCGAGCTGAATATGTCGTCCTCGTTCTCGAGCTCGAGCCACGCGTTGCCGCCGTCCATCATTCCCGAGAACGCGATGCGTATCTCCTTGTCGACCTTGTCGAACGCGTCAAGGAACGTCTGGCGCTTGTCCTTTTCGACGGACTCTATGAACTCTACGATCTTGTTGCGCTCGGCCTCTAGCTCGTTCCTGCGCGTCGACATGCTGCGGTACCCGTCCGAGACCCGGGCGTACGACTCGGGCGCCTTTGCGTTCAGGTCGCCGAGCGAGCGCAGCTCGGCCTCTAGGTCGCGCACCGTCTGCAGCGCATCGCCTCCCCGGCCGCCCCCTCCCAGCTCCGCAGCCTCGGCCTCGGCGGCCGCGGCGGCCTCGCCGAACCCCGCGCGCTCGAGGACTGCTCGCAGGCGCACCTCCTCGGCGTCGAGGCCCTCCAGGTCGCGCCGCACAGAGTCCGACGAGCGCTCGGCCGTGCTGATCACGCGCGTCAGATCCTTGTCGCGGCCGTTCAGGTCGGACAGGGCCCCGTCGTAGTCCTTGATCGTAGAGGCCCACGCGCCGCCGCTCTCGATGACCTCCTGCTCGCGCTCGCGCAGCCCGTCAAGGCGCCGCCTCGCCCCGGCCCGCTCCTCAGCAAGCCCGCCGATCCTCGACTCGTGGCCGGCCCGCTCCGACGAGGCGGCCGCCTCGGCCCCGCGCAGCGCCTCGGCGTTGCGCCTGCCGGCCGTTGCCTCGGCCTCCAGGTCGGCGGCTCTCTTTGACGCCGCGGCGTACGCGTCGACCGCGTCCGTGCGCGCCTTTTCGGCACCCACGCGCACCGCATCGGCCGCATCGAGGTCGGACGCTATCGCATCCAGGTCGGCGCCGCCGTCGGCGGCCAGGGCCGCCTCGGACGCCTCGGACTCGAGCGAGGCCGCGGCCGACTCGTGCCGCTCGGCGTCGGCGATCAGGCCGGCCCGCTCGGCGGCGAGCTCCTCGAGGCGCCCGGCGAGGCGGCCTAGGGTCGAGCCGCGCTGGCCCGTCTGCCACTCGAGGTCCTCGAGGCCGCGGTCCGCATCGGCTAGCATGTCGCGCGAGACGTCGCGGCGCTCGGCCTGCCGCTCGATGTCGGCGTCGAGCCGGCGCAGGTCGGCCTTTTTCCTTTCCATGTGACGGCGCAGCAGGCCGATCGAGCGCAGCAGGCCGTCGACGGACGTGCTCATCGATATGATCTTTGTCAGCTTTGATATGCGCGAGTTCACGTCGACTACGACGGCGGCCGCGTTGGACTCGAAGAACTCGCCGTCGACGGACACGGCGCGGTAGCCCCTCCTGGACAGGGCGTACGCGTCGTCCTTTGTCCTCGCCACGACGATGCTGCCGAACAGGAACGACTTTAGGCGGGCGTGCCCCGGCCCGCACCTGACAAGGTCCGACAGGACGCCGACCACGCCGGGCCCCTCCGGTGCGTCCATCGACACGTCTGGGAGCGCGTCGAGCGGTATTATCTTGAGCTTTGGGAGGCGCCGGTCGCGCACGTACTCGGCCAGCCCGACGAGCGTCGCAAAGTCGCGCACGACCGTCGCCTTGAGCCAGTCCGAGGCGGCCGCCAGGACGGCCCTCTCGTGCTCCCTGTCCCACTCGATCAGCTCGTACGCGAGCCCGATCACCCCGAGCTTGCCGGCGTTGTCGCGCAGCCTTGCCGCCGAGTAGTCCTCGTGCATAATGTCCTTGACGAGCTTTATCTTGGCGTCGAACTTTGATCCGGCGCTAGTCGACTTGTCGAGCAGCAGCGACAGGTCGTCCATGTCCCGGACGGTCCGCTCGCGCCTGCCCTTGAGCCCCGATATCCTGCCGTCGACCGTCTCGACCGAGGCGGCGTGGTTTGCGCGCACGGCCTCTAGGCGCCTGCGCAGGCCGAGCAGCTTTGCATGCTGCTCGCGGTACGCGCCGTGCCTCTTGGCGTTCTCGCCCTCCTTGGCCTCGACGTCGGCGAGGCGCGCGCGGGCCCTCGAGGCGCCGAGGCGCGCCTCGCCGAGACGCCCGGCGATCTCGCTTGCCCTCTTGTCGGCCTCGGACTTTGCGCGAAGCGCATCGGACTGCCTTGCGAGCACGGCATCCCGCCTTGTGTTCGCCTCGGAGGCGCGCCCGTCGGCATCCGTCCTCGCCGACTCGGCGGCGGCAAGGTCGGCCGCCGCCGCGGCCGACTGCTCGGCCGCCGCCGCGGCCGACTGCTCGGCATCGGCGAGCTCGGAGCGCATGCGCGGCAGGCCCTCGTCGATGCGTTCGACGGCCCTGCGGGCCGCCGACAGGCGCGCATCGGACTCTTCGAACGCCCGCACGGCCTCGCTAAGCTCGGACTCTACAATGGCCTTTTTCCTGTTGTACTCGTCTACCTGGCCCATAAAGTCGGCCTTTTGCGCCTCGATCTCGCCTATCCGCCCCCGGACGGTGTCGCGCTCGTCGCGCGCCCTCCCCATGCGGGCCGCAAGGTCGTCGTCCTCGGCCGCCTTGGCGTCGCGCTCCGAGGCGATCTCGGCGAGGCGCCTCGACGCCGTGATCGCCTGGAGTCGGCGAATCTCCGAGTGGAGCATGTCGTGGCGGAGCTTCAGGTTGCGCTCCTCGTCGAGCTCGTCGATCTGCTTCTTTATCTCGTCCATCTTGGCTAGGGCCACCTCGAGCCGGCGGTCCGCATCGTCGAGCTCCTTGAGGGCCTTTTCCTTGCGCTCGTCGAACTCGGACAGGCCGATCAGGTCCTCTATGGACTTGCGCTTTTCCTCCGGCGTAAAGTCCGAGATGCGCGTTATCGTGTTCTGCTGGACGGCGTTGAGCTGGTGGAGGCGGGCGCTGGCCACGTCGAGCAGGTCGACGACGCTGCCGCGCGGCGTCCTCTTCTTGTTCAGGTAGTAGGCCGAGTCGCCGTTGGCATCGAGCTCGCGCGATATCTCGACGAGGTCCGAGTCTACGGGTATGCGCCTGTCCGCGTTGTCGAGGTGCACGCTGACGCGGGCCGGGTGCTTGCCGCGCCCCGACCCCTCCCCGTCGGGATCGTACAGGAGCTGGCCCATCCGGCCGACCCGCATCGTCCTCGGCTTGTTCTCGCCGGTGGCGAACGTGATCGCGTCGAGTATGTTGCTCTTTCCCGACCCGTTGGCCCCCGCCAGCGATATCAGGCCCGGCTGGAAGTCGATGACCGTGTTCTTGTACCCGAACGACTTGAATCCGAATATCTCGACCTTGCGGATGTAGACCACGATCGTGCCGCCCCAGCCTGCGTAATTAACGCTTGCGATCGCCAAAGATGCGGCGGGCGGGGCTGGCGGGGGAGGCGGGCGGCCGCGGCCCGGGGGAGCCGCGGCCTCGCATGCCCCTCCCGGCGCCGCCGCCGGCCAGAGGCGGGCACGCTCATCGCCGCGATCGCCCCACGGCGGGGCGCCCGGCGGGGCGCCCGGCGGCGGCCGCGGGCCCTCAGCGCCGGCCCACCTCGCATGCGAACAGGCGCTCGGCATGCCCGCCGTACGGGTCTGTCCTGCCGGCGGCAAACTCCCTGTGCCCCGTCTCGTGCACCCTCACCCGCCCGCGCCTCCCAAGGATCCTTGCGATCTCCGCGTCGCTGATGCGCGAGTTCGAGCGGACGTCCCGCCTGTCCGACGTGTTGTTGTACGACAGGAATATGTACCGGCAGTCGGCGTGCATGACCAGGTCCTCGAGGGCCGCGGCCGCATCCCGCAGGCAGTAGCGGCTCTTGAGGTGGCTTCGGTCCATCTTCTGGGCCTTGCCGCGCGTCTCTGGCTTTTTCCAGGCCGCGGCATTCTCGAGAAGGTGGTACGCATCGCAGTACTGGCGCGAGTTGTAGGGGGGATCCAGGTACAGGACGTCGACGCTCTCCCTGCGGACCAGGTCGTTGGCATCCATGTTGCAGACCAGGTTTCCGGCGTTGGCGCCGCCCTCCCCGGGGCAGGGCGCCAGCAGTTCGAGGGGCCGGGCCCGGCCCATCCGGCCCCGGTACGCGTCGTAGTGGCCCACGGTGTTTGCCAGTCGGTCCATGGCGTAGAGCAGCGAGCATATCAGCGCGCACCTTTCGCCCTCGCCGGATGCGATCGCCTCGATCTCGTCCCGCACGGCGCCGATCTTTCGCGCCGTCTCCACGGTGAAGAACGTGCCGCCGTACCGCCTTGAAAAGTAGTTGTCGCCGCCGGCCGGCAGGGCGTTGAGGCGCCGTATCGACTCGGAGAGCCTCCCGCGGCTCGCCCCGCCGTCGGCCAGGAACGTGCGCAGCGCCACGTAGTTGCTGAACAGGAGGTCGTTGGACACGATGCGCGTGTGCCCGTCGTTGAGCGCCTGCGAGACGGCGCCCGTCCCCGCAAAGGGATCGCACACGGAGCCAAAGCGTCCGCACGTCTCGGCGATCACGCCGCGGATGAACCCCGTGATCCTCGCCTTGCACCCCATGTAGCGGCGGCTCTTGAGCTCAAAGCAGCGCGGCGCGGGGGCGTCGCACTCCCAGAGGCCCTCGGCGGGGGTCATCGGGGCGGCCTCCGCGGGGCGCCGCGGCCGCGGCGCGCGGCGCACTCCGATGCTCCGCGGGCTCCCGCAAGGGCGCGGCCGCGGCGCGCGGCGCGCGGGCGGGCAGGCGCGGCTGGCATCCCCGCGGGCCGCGGCGCGCAGCCCCCCGCCCGCATGCGCGCGCGGGCGGGCAGCCGGCGCGCCGTCCCGAGCAGGGCCATGCCCGGCGCGGAGCGCCCCGATGTTAAAGCGTATTCGGGGGCCGCCTGCGCGCCGGTTCCGACCGGGATTCCACGAGCCGCGCACGCGAGTCTTGGGACGGCCCGCTATTCCGGCCGGCGCCCCTGCCGCCCCTCGACGAAATCCTCGCACGCCCTCTTTGCATCAGGATCGCTCATCTGCTCGGGCGGGTGCTTCATGAGGTACGCGCTGGCCGGGACTATGGGGCCCCCAACGCCGTCGTCTAGCGCTATCCGGGCAAGGCGCACCGCGTCGATGACGATGCCGGCCGAGTTTGCCTTGTCGTCGACGTCCAGGCGCACCTCCATGTTGTACGGCACGTTGGCCCACTGCCTGCCCTCTATCCTCATGAACATCAGCTTCGTGTTGCCCAGGAACGGGACAAAGTCTGACGGGCCCACGTATATCTGGTCGTCCTCGAGCCTCTCGGAGAGCTGGCTCTGCACGCTCTCGGTCTTTGATATGCGCTTGCTGGCCAGGCGCTCCTGCTCCTTCATGTTCAGAAAGTCCGTGTTGCCGCCGACGTTGATCTGGTAGGTCCTCTCTATGCGGGTGCCCCGCTCGCTGCACAGGCGCGCGAGCGTCCGGTGCACGATCGTCGCGCCCACCTGGCCCTTTATGTCGTCGCCTACGACGGGTATCCCCTTCTCGGCGAACCGGCCGGCCCACCCGGGATCCGACGCTATGAACGACGGTATGCAGTTGACAAAGGCGGCGCCCGTGTCCAGGCAGACCTGCGCCCAGAAGCGCGTCGCCTCGTCCGAGCCGACAGGGAGGTACGAGACGATGATCTCGGCGCCCGTCTCGCGCACCACCCTGCGCACGTCCTCGGCCAGCTCCTCGTCCGTCCTGGTCTGCCTCACCGGATTCACCTTGTTCTGCACCCATATGCCGACGCCGTCTAGCTGCGGCGCCTCGTGGACCAGCGCGCCGGTCTTGGGCATCTGCTCGCGCGGCACCCAGTCGACCATGTTCGGCGACTCGTAGATGGCCTCGTTGACCTCCTTGCCGACCTTGTTCTCGCCGACGTCGAACCCGCACACAAAGTCGATGTCGTGTATGGTGTAGCCGCGTAGCCGCTCGTGGATGATCCCGATCACCGACTGCGACGGGTTCCTGCGGTAGTACTCTATCCCCTGTATGAGGCCCGAGAAGCAGTTGCCGACGCCGACCAGTCCGACCCTGATCCTCTCGCCGCGGCCCCCGCCTTGCCCGTCCCCGCCCGACACGGGCAGGGGGCGCGCCGCAATAACTTTAAAGGTTGCGTTGCCTGCCGCCCTTTGCGGCACCATGGCGCCGGGCGCCCCCGGCCGTCACTCGGCGGGCGAGGATCGCCGGCGCCGTCCCTCGACGTGCTCTAGTATCCCCGTGTAGTCTAGCCCCCCGAGGCCGGCCACGACGGCCGCGTCGTACGCCTCCTCGGCCATCGACGCGAGCGGCAGGCGCAGCCCCGCCGAGCCGGCCGTCTCGTTGACGGCCCGCAGGTCCTTGCTCAGGTTGCTCAGCAGGAACGTCGGGTCGTAGACGCCATCGGCCATCTTGTACGCCTTGTTCCGGCTCATGCCGGTGCCAAAGTACGTCGAGTTGAGGACCTCTAGGAAGTCCTTCGGGTCGACCGAGGAGGCGCGCACCATTGCGATTCCCTCGGATATGGACATTGCAAGGGACGCGATCTGCAGGTTCATTGCGAGCTTTACCGTCAGGGCCGTCCCCGCCCCGCCGAGGAAGAAGATGCGGCTTGCGGTCTCGCCTAGCGCGCCGCGGTGCGCATCGAAGACGGCCCTCTCGCCGGACGCCATCATTACCAGGTCCCCCTTGGCGGCCACGGCCGGGCCGCCCATCACGGGCGTGTCGAGCATTGCAATGCCGGCGGCGGCGCGCAGCCTGGCCGCGATGTCGCGCGAGTCGGCCGGCGTTATCGTGCTCATGTCGCACACGGCCGGAGTGGCCCCCGACGCGGCGATGCCGCGGGGCCCGAGCACGACGTCCCGGACGGCGGCCGCATCCTTGACGCATGTAATGACGAGGCGGCACCGCCCGGCGACGTCGGCCGGCGACTCGGCGACGGCGGCTCCGGCCCTTTCCAGGGCGGCCGCCTTTTCGGCCGTCCGGTTGTGCACGACGACCTTGCGGCCGCGCCCGATCAGGCGCGCCGCGACGGCGGCGCCGAGCATTCCGGTCCCCACCACTCCCACGGCCCCCTGCACGTGCGGGCGGCGGGGCGGCGGTATTTCATCCTTGGCGGGGCGGCCCGGCGCTACCTCCGCTCCTCGGACTTTACCCGCCACGTGCCGCCGAGCAGCGGCGCCTCGAGCTCCAGGTGGCCTATCACCCTGTCCCCCCGCCGGACCATCGCGTAGTCGAAGCGGCGCATGCGCAGCACCCGCTCCCTCGGCTTGTACCCGCCCTCGATGACGCGCACGCCGAGCCTCTTGCTCGCCTTGACGACGAGCGAGCGGGCGTTCTTCACGTCGCCGACCCACGAGAACATCTCGAACGCCCCAAAGTTCTCCGTCTCGATGTCGTGCCCGTACAGGCGCGCCTCCAGCCTGTACCGGTGGCGCGCCGCCTGCCCGTTTATCCAGTCGACGACCTCGCGGCCGTGGCCCCTCTCGGCGCCGAAAGACTCCGAGTCCCTCATACGGGGCCGGCCCCCGCGCCTTGCATGATAACGCTTTCGCGCCAGCACCGCGCTTGGCTAAAATACGGGGCCGCCGCCCCGCCCGCGATGGGCGGCGTGATCACGGTCGACTGCAGGGACGTAGAGGCCATAAAGCACGAGCTGCTCGTGTACGTCTCGGACAACGTCGGCGCCATTCCGGCCCTGAAGCTGCACGAGTTTGCGCTCTCGCCGATCGGCGACGAGCCGATCGACGTCTCCGAGGTCGTCACGACCATCAGGGAGTACCTCGACTCGATAGGCGAGGCGCGCAACTTTGCCATACTGCCCGGCGGCGACACCGTCTCCATCAAGTCGGTCTCGGGCAGGCCCATGGAGCGGCCCGAGGCGGCCGCGCCGGCCGAGATGTTCTCGTGCCCCCACTGCGGGTTCGTCACGCAGTACGAGGTAGAGTACAACGCGCACAAGCGCATACACTACCTGTGAGCGGCGGAGATCCGCTCGCAGGGCGTCCGGCCCAGGCGATGCTTATAAGGAAGGGCTCCGCGCAGGGGCCGTGCTAGGGCAGGGCGTCGGCAGGGGCCGGAGCGGCGGCGCAAAGGTGTACTGCGAGAGGTGCGATGCCGTGTTCCCGTCGAGGTCAGAGTACGAGAGGCACCTTGGCAGGCATGGCGGCGGAGGGGCAGGCGGCGGCGGATGCGAAGAGTGCCCCCTCGACACGGCCATATCAAAGCTCGTCGGCCTGTTCAGGGGCATGGGCGGCGGCCGCTAGGCGCGCCACACTTGGCAAAAATTATTTTAGTGGCGCCGCGGGCCGGCCGCCGTATGGCCGGCAGGGGAGCCAAGATCGGCATCGTGGCGGGCGCCGCGGCGGCCGCAGTCGTGGCCGCCGCCGCGGCGGCTGCCATGCAGCCGGCCCCCGACTACGAGGGGGTCGACATGGACGCAATGACGGGGACCGTCTCGACGGCCCTGGCATCCCCCGTGCTGGGCGACCCCGACGCGCCCATCGCGATCGTCGAGTTTGGCGACTACCAGTGCCACCAGTGCTACAACTGGTTCCACAACACAAAGCCGGGCATCGAGGCAGAGTACATCGAGACCGGCAGGGCCAGCCTGGTGTTCGTAGACATGGCGTTCCTCGGCAGGGACTCGCCGCGGGCCGCCGAGGCGTCGCACTGCGCCGGCGACCAGGGCATGTACTGGGAGTACCACGACACGCTGTACAGGCAGCAGGGGCAGAGGATCGACGACGGGTGGGCCGCGGCAGACAGGCTCAGGCTGTTCGCAGGCAGCATCGGGCTCGACGCGGACCAGTTCGCCGAGTGCCTCGACTCGGGCAAGCACCGCGACAGGGTAAAGTACAACACCGACGAGGCCCTCAGGCACGGCGTGAGCGGCACGCCTACGTTCATCATCGTCGGCCCCGGCGGGGGCGAGCAGACGATAGTCGGGGCGCAGCCGTACGCCGCGTTCCGCGACGCGATAGAGTCGGTGGCGTGATTGCGCGCCGAGCGGCTCGTCTTTGCCGACCCCAGGTACGCGGCGATGGGCGCGGCCGTCTTTGCCGGCATGGCCGTTCCCCTGCTCGCATTGTCCGGCTTCGTCTTCTTCGAGCCGCGCCTCGCATGGGTGGTGCACCCCGGCGAGGAGGCAAGGCTGGCCCTCGTGGTCGCCCTGTCGGCCCTGTCGGCCCTTGTAGTCCCGATGAGCGCGTACAGGGCGCTGTCCCTGGGAGGGCCGGGGCGGCGCGGCGGGGGCTCTGGCGGCAGGGCGGCCGCGGCCGGCTCTGCCGTCGGGGCGGCGGCCGGCGCGTGCGGGTGCGGTCCCGTCGGCCTTGCCCTCTTCTCGGCGTTCGGCGGGGCCGGCGCATCGCTTGCCGCCGCCCTGACCAACTACGAGGTCCACATACGCCTCGCGTCGATAGCCGTGCTGTGCGTTGCGTACTGGGCCGCGTCGCGGTCGATCGGCGCCGAGTGCGGCATCGGGCGGCCGGGCGGCGGCCGGGCGGCGGCGGCCAGAGGCGGCAGTCTACAAAGTTAGACCGAGGTGTCATAATCCTTCAACACCCATCCTAATTAGCCGACGATCGGGCGGTTGGGCGTTGAAGATCTACATCCCGGTCCGACCGAGCCGAAGATCGTCCGATGCGGACGAGGAAGACGCAGAGCAGGACGGCAGGTAGCCCCTAGTGGCTGCGCGGTTGCGGCGCCCCGGGCGCGCCTAGCCGCGCGTACGAGCCGTCCGGAGCCGGCGGCAGGCCCGGGGCGCCCGGCCACAGCAGGGATGCGAGGATCTCTACGCCGGCGACCACCCGTATGCTAGGCTTGCTAAAGTAGCCGCCGGCGTCGACCGCGTACACGCGGCCGGACCGCGCGGCCAGCGTGCCGCGCCAGCGCGGGTCGGCGGCAAGTGGCGAGCCCGGTGCCGAGTACTCGGCGGCGGCCCGGTCCGCGCCAAAGCCGCACGGCATGACGACGGCCACGTCCGGCGCGCTTTCCGCAGCCTCCTTGACAGACATGGGGCGGGAGTGCTCGCCTGCCGAGCTGACCAGATTCACGCCGGCGGCGGCCTCTACCATCTCGGGCACCCAGTGGCCTGCCGTGTACGGCGGGTCGATCCACTCTAGCGCCAGGGCGCGCGGCCTCTCCTTTCCGCTGGCGGCGGCCGCGGCGGCCGCGCGGGCCGCCCCCAGGCGCGACTCGAGCGATGCCCGCAGGCGCCGCCCCTCCCTGCCCCTGCCTAGCAGCGACGCGACCCCCGTTACGCTGTCGAGTATGCCGCGGATATCGTGCGGGTCGATCGACAGGAGCTCGGCCGAGCCGCCTGCCGCCTCCAAGGCCCTGTGCGCCTGCGCCGCATGCGGGGCGCACGCCTCGCACGTGTCCTGGCATATGATCAGGTCCGGGTCGGCCCTGCGCACCGCATCCTCGTCGAGCTCGAACAGGTCGTGGCCGGCGCGGCGCGCGGCGCGCACGGCGGCATCGATCTCCGCGCCGTTCATGGCCGAAAAGTCTACCGCCGGGGAGATCACGCGCGGCACCGGCGGCAGGCCGGCCGGCAGCTCGCACTCGTGCGTGATGCCGCGCAGCGACCCGGCGGCGCCGAGCTCGCAGATGAGATCCGTGGCGCTCGGCAGGAGCGAGACGACGCGCTTGAAGTGCATGCCGCGGGGCCGGCGCGCGCAGAAATAAGCGTGCCGGGCCCCGCAGTCGGCGCGCTACCCGTCCCTGTTCTCGCCGGTGCGGTACGAGACGAGCGTCCCGAGCTGGTGCGCTATCCTGGCCCGCTGCGGCACCGTAAATCCGAGGATGCCCAGCACCTCCCCATCCAGCCGCTCCCTGTCAAGGTCGCCGCAGTAGGCATTCCATGCGGCGCCGAGCCTGCCTACGTCGCGGGAGTCCATCCTGCCAAGGTCCGGCACCGGCGCCTCCGCCAGGTCGGCGATCAGCACCTGCAGGGCCCCGCCGCCTGCCACGTGCCCGCTCTTCTCCAAGTGCAGCGCAAACCAAGAGGATGCAAGGTACGCGAGGAGCGCGTCGGTGTGCTCGGGCCGGCTCGGCGTAAAGCCCGCAAAGTTGTCCCTCGCGTAGAAGCGGCCGTTGTTCCTGTACGCCTTGAGGCGCCTGTCGATGAAGCGGCCTAGGAAGACGGCCGGCGGGCCGTCCCGCAGGCCGAGCGAGTACCACAGGTCCCTCCCCCTGAGCGATGCAAGATCGGCAATGCCCCTCTCCTTGCGCGAGGATCCCTTCTTCGGCACGACGGCGGCCGCCTCGGCATCCTCGATGTACCGCAGGACTCCGGCGCCGCCGACGGCCCTTGCGAGGCGGCCCTTTGGAAGATCGACGCTCAGTAGGTGCTCGCTCGCCCTCTGGCCCCCGAGGCAGCCGTCCGCAATGCCGTCGGACAGCACCGGCCGCCTGAACCGGGCCGGGATCGAGTACTCTCGAACAGCCTCGCGCGTGAGTACAAAGAACTTGTTGCGACCTGTCTTGATCCCGCTCTCTAGCTTACCGACCTTTCTCAACGGTACGGTCGGGACGCGTATATGCGAAGGGGGG
The DNA here is from genome assembly GCA_965242695.1 of Cenarchaeum sp. Taxonomy (GTDB): domain Archaea; phylum Thermoproteota; class Nitrososphaeria; order Nitrososphaerales; family Nitrosopumilaceae; genus Cenarchaeum. The sequence continues at coordinate 1,860,682 of CBDESU010000001.1, forward strand.
GGGGGGCGCAAAGTGAGCAAACCAGTTGCCCGGCACGGTCGTCCTCTGGAGCTTCCTAGCCACCATATGCTGCGTCCAGTCGTCAAATGCGCGGATCCCTGGGATCGCCGCAAGGAGTATCTGGTGGCCATCGCAGGACCTCGCTTTGGTGAGGAGCGTGACCACCGTCTTGATGTCGGCGTCGTCAAAGACGTTGAAGAGGGGACGCAACAGGGCGTCGATTCTACAGTTGTCAAGCATGGTGCGCTGCAGCTGCAACCCATAGTCATGATTGAGCCACCCGTCGCTTGCGATAAATCCCAGGCGGCCACCATTCGCTAGGCTTGCAAGCGAATGGTAGTAGAAGTAGCTGCTCAGGTCGCTTTTACGTGGTATCTCAAAGTCCGATGCAATCTCTAGCACCGAGCCACCTGGAAGCGCCAGCGAATTCTTGTCTGCAAGGCCTTCCTGCCGCACGTATGGTGGGTTTCCAATTATAATGTCGAATCCCTGTGCCGCCTGGAACGTGTACGGGAACAATGAGGGCCATCCACCATCGGGGATGTCTTTGACGCTGTCCCGCACAACTATGTTCCGAGACAAGTCGGGCAGGCGCTCGAACAGTGACGCCGTCATCAGGCACAGCGACAGGCGCGTTATCTCAACCGACTGAGGGTTCACGTCTATTCCGTACAGGTTGTTGCGCACTATCTCGAGGGGGGAGGCGTCCGCAATGTCCGATTCTAACGTGCCGCTTGCTAGCCCTCCGTGGGCGTTCCTGTGTGCTCGGATTTCTCTGTATATGTCAAGCAGGGTAGTAGCCGCTTCGATCAGAAATGCTCCCGATCCACACGCAGGATCAAGTATCCGGATGTTGCGCAGCCGCTCCTCAAGGCTTGCAATGTTATCTGCATACTCTGCCACAAGGGAGGCAGGATCCGCCGCGCTGCCCAACTTCGATAGCCATGGTATAATCGTGCTACGGCATATGTGACGCGTCACGTATGCAGGGGTGTAGAACACCCCCTCACGCTTACGCCGCGACGAGCCGATGCCAAGTAGGTGCTCGATTTCATGTATGGACTGTTCAAATATGTGGCCAAGTATAGTGACGCGTATCTGGCTCTTGAAGTCATATGAGGACATTGCGAGTAAGTTTTTGATGATTGGGTTGAGATCGTCGTGCCGCCGGACCGCTGCCTCTATCTTCACCTTGAACTCCCACGAACGACGCCGCTTTTCAGAGTTAAATTCGTCGAAGAATCCGGGAGGGCGCAGGTCCATTATCCGGGCTCCCCGGGGGAGTGGTTCTACAAATAGACCTCCATTGAACCCGAATATTTGGGGCGAGCGTGATCCCTTGTCAAATCCTGGAAACAGTTCATCTGTCAGGTATGACCACACCCGTTTTGAACGGTCGCCTAGTCGCCCGTTCAGCACGTCGATCACTCCGTCTGCAAACATATCCGAGTCGCGTACCAAGCCCGAATCTTGGGCGAAGAATATAAAGATAAGCCTGTTGAGCAGCGTCTGTGCTGCCGCGACGGCGGCACCTCGTTTCACTCCAGACGTTTCGAACTCCCGGATCAACATAAGGCGTGTCTTTCCATACAGATCGTAAAACTCGTCCGTGAGTGCCTTGTCTTCGTTTATCGACTTTGTGTGAGCACGCTCGACAAAGCCGGATCCAATGTTCGCCTTCCCGAACACGCCTATGAACTCTCGCAGTTTTTTAGGGTTGTTCCTTACACTCTCAAAGTCGAACTTATAATACTTTGAATAACCATGTTTTTTAGTTATTAAAATAAATTTGCGGTAGTTAGTACATATGCCGTATTCAAGGTCGATCTTTCCCATGTAGTCCCAAGCCTGCTTGATGGGGGTCGAATGTTCTCCTTCCTTGTGGTGTTGCCGGGCGAAAAGATCGCGCGTCTGTGTGCCTTTTACTTCAAAACATCCGAGCGGGCGGCGTTGTGAATCGTAAAATTGGAACTCGACGTTGTCCGATTCATATTTGATGTCATCCACCTTGTATCCGAGCAGTCTATCGAGTATGCACGACATGAAGATGGGGTAGTTGGACACCTCCTTTTGTAGACGGTCTTCTTTGAGCAACGTGAGCCACTCGGACGCCGCGTCGTGCTGGTCCCTTGTGATCTTCACGTCAGCGCACATGTTCTCGAGTGTCGCCGGTGAGAAGAGATCATCGGACATACAAGTCACCACGCCGTGGTGCCATAGATGGCCAAGGAAAGCCGCTGCCACATCCACCGCGCAACCCTCCACGGTGCAGGGGCCTGCAAGGCAGGGCGCCTTATCCAGGCGCGGTGGCGTCGGTAGGTGTACATAGCGATCACGGCGCCGCTGACGAGTAGCCCCGTTAAATCCCTTTCAAGGCAACGCGGCGTTTCTTATACGCCCCGCCCGGGAGGGGGCCGTGGAAGAGTCCGTTCGCATCCGCAGGGACATCGAGGCGAGGTGGAACGAGCACCTGTCCAGGCACGGCGCCCTGTTCTCGTCGGATGCGGTGAGCGGTACGACCCCGCCGACCGTCTTCGTCGGCTCGCACGGCTACCCCCGCCTGCGCGTGGGCCCCATGGTGCCGCCCGTCCACGGCGACACGTCCATGATGGACAGCCCGGAGCGGTGGTCCGGCCGCACCCTGGCCGAGATCGTCTCGGACAGGCTTCGGATGGTGCGCGGCGTGCGCACGGTGCGGGCCGACGCGCCGGCGGACCGCTACGTCGAGGACCTGCAGGGGCTGGCCATGTCCGGCGGGCCGGCAGACTCTGACCTGCGGCTCGACGCGCCGGCGGCCCCGGTGGCCCTTGCCGACGGGTACTCGGCGCCGTTCGGCCCCGTCGGCAGCGTCAAGAGCGCGTCGTACTCGGGGCTGTCGGCCCCGCCGAGGGCCGTCGAGCGGGCGTACTACGACACCGACAGGGGCGCCGCCGGCGCCGTCATGGACCTGTACGAGGCGGGCATCGAGGTGTCTAGGATACACCGGCTCCTGTCCATCGGCATGCTCGGCCGGAAGAAGAGGAGGAGGCTCGTGCCGACCCGCTGGAGCATTGCGGCGACCGACTCTGCCATATCCGAGGCGCTGTCGCGGCGCATACTGGACTATCCGCTGATCGACTCGCATATGGTGTTCCACCACGAGCACCTGGGCAACCTCTTCTCGGTCGTGCTGTTCCCGAGCCGGTGGATGTTCGAGATGATCGAGGCGTGGTACGCCGCCGACGGGACGCCGGGGTTCGGGGCGGACCGCGAGGGTGCGCGCGGCATGGGCCACAGGCAGCCGGCCATTGCGGGGGCGTACTTTGCCGGCAGGCTCGCCGTCGCCGAGCACCTAGAGCGCATCCAGGCGCAGGCCGGCGCGCTAGTCCTGCGCGAGATAAGGCCCGAGTACGCGGTGCCCGTGGGCGTGTGGCAGGTGAGGGAGGGCGTGCGGGCCGCGATGGCCGGAGGGGGCGCGGCTGCGCCCTCCCTCGGCGAGGCCGTCGGGGCGGCGTGCTCCCCGATGAGCATCTCGAAGGGCGAGTGGCTCGCGCACGGGCAGGTGATGCAGATGGCCCGTCAGCGGACGCTTGCCGACTTTTTCGGCTAGGCGGCAGAGGCGCGGCGGCCGGGCGCCCCGCCGCCGCAACCGGCAGTCCCGCCGGCAGGGGAAGGCGGCGGCCGCCGGCAAGTCCAGCCCCGCGCATCCCCGTTTGCATCCCGCTGTCGCGGCGCTCTCCGCATCTACAGAATGACAAAGTTGAGGGATGCAAAGTCTGGATCGCTGGCCAAGGCGCTAAACTGCCGGTCCCGGGTGCAAAAATTTTTCACTCTGTAGTCCCGAGCCGCAAGCGCGTGCATCATGTCGAGGATGCCAAGGCTCCTGTAGATGATCCCCATTTTGCCGTGCGGCTCGAAGCGGCCCCCGTGCCTGATCAGCATGCGCAGGGCCAGGGTTGCGTACTGTCCTGCATTATTCGAAGGGTTGCGAATTCGAACTTTGCCCATGTCAGACAAGAGCGAGAGCCGACGTAGAAAGAGTGCCACAGCCTTCTCCGCCACTGCCCATGCCGCCTGTAGGTCCGGCGCATTGCTGCCGCACACCCTAGCCAGATCTCTCGCCGTTTCGCGCCTAGTCACTTGGATTACTTCGCTGATGACAAAATCGGACACGTCGACCGTCCTTTTTCCGTCATGCAGGTCGTCGAACAGGGGGCGGCAGGCATCGTAGTGCGGATCCTTCCTCCCCAGCGAGAATGCGGTCCACACATTGGAGTCCCAGTAGTCGTCGCTACGACCCTCTTCCGCGCACAGACCGGATCATCTCCAACGAGTCGCAGTCGGAACCAAAGTACTTGCTGAGGCAGCCATCAAACTCTGCCGGCTCTTTGAGATCCTCGGGGCCCATGCCCACCAAGGCGAGAAGGTACTCGCGCATGGCCTTGTTCTCCATCTCCACGTACGGCCGCTCCCACTCGCGCTGCGCCGCCACCAACCTTCTCAGCTCGTCCTTCGGTATCTCCGCGGAGCGGTCAATGACCTCTCGGTTGAAGCGGGCGACCGAGTCGTGGTACTCTTGGGGCAGGGGGTCGATGTACACGGGCTCATTGCGTACTCCCATGAAAGGCCGGCGCATGGGCCTCATATTAAGATTCCACCGCTAGGCCGAAGTCTACAGGGGCGGCGGGGCATAGACAGTAGCGGAGGCGGCGCGCTGGCGTCCCCGGCGCACCGCTACGACCCTCTTCCGCGCACAGCCCTGACCATCTCCACCGAGTCGCAATCGGAACCAAAGTACCTGCTGAGAAATCCTGGGCCATCGGGCGGCTTCTTGAACTCCTCGGGGTCTATGCCCACTAGGGCGGCAAGGTACTCGCGCATGGCCTTGTTCTCCATCTGCATGTACGGCCACCTCCGCTTGCGCTCCGCCTCCATCAGCCTTTCCAATTCGTCCTTTGGTATCTCCGCGGAGCGGTCAATGACCTCTCGGTTGAAGCGGGCGACCGAGTCGTGGTACTCTTGGGGCAGGGGGTCGATGTACACGGGCTCATTGCGTACTCCCATGAAAGGCCGGCGCATGGGCCTCATATTAAGATTCCACCGCTAGGCCGAAGTCTACAGGGGCGGCGGGGCATAGACAGTAGCGGAGGCGGCGCGCTGGCGCCGGCAAGTGCCCCCGGCGCACCGCTACGGCCCTCTTCCGCGCACAGACCTGATCATCTCCAACGAGTCGCAGTCGGAACCAAAGTACTTGGCAAGGAACCCCGGGCCCCCGAGTGGTTTTTTGAACTCCTCGGGATCTATGCCCGCCAAGGCGGCAAGGTACTCGCGCATGGCCTTGTTCTCCATCTCCACGTACGGCCGCTCCCACTCGCGCTGCGCCGCCACCAGCCTTCTCAGCTCGTCCTTTGGTATCTCCGCGGAGCGGTCAATGACCTCTCGGTTGAAGCGGGCGACCGAGTCGTGATACTCTTGGGGCAGGGGGTCGACGTACACTGCCTTATCATTGCGTACTCCCATGAAAGGCCGGCGCAGGGGGCCCCATATCAAGATTCCGTCGCCGGGCAAAAGCGTGGCACGGGGCGGCGCAGGACGGCGCCGTGGGCGCGGCCGTCGAGGCGGTCGCCAGTGGCCCCGTCTGCAGGCCGATGCTATCCGGCGCCGGCCGACAGGGCGGCCCGCGCAAAGTGCACCCCGAACGGCTGGCAGTACACGACGGCCGTGTCGTACCCGTCAACCCCGAGGCCCGTAATGTCGTAGTTCTGATCGCCCCTGCTCCCCTTTAGCTTTGCGACGTGCACGCCGCCGTCGACGTCGCCGCCCCTTGTCAGGTACACGCGCAGGTCGGGCCCGTTAGTGACCTCGAAATCCTCAAACCGCAGGTATACGGCCCCGCCGGCCAAGACCACCTTGGCCGTCCCCTCCGCGCGGTGGCCGGCCACCCCCTCGAACTGCCCCGTCCTTGTGACGCGCGCCTCTTCTTCCGGCCCCGCAGCGCCGGAGCCGGGCATCCCCTCGCCCGGGGCGTCCGTCGCCGCGCGCGCGGCGGCCTCCATCACCATGGATACGGTCCGCGCCGGCATGCGCCCTGCCAGCGGCGCCCTCTCGCCGTCGGGCATCGACGAGAACTCTTCGAGCGTCAGCCCGGCGCGCACCTCGCCGAGTGCCGCTTCCAGGCCCGCAGCGCCTGCGGGCGGCGGCTCGTCGACGACCGTATCGTAGAACAGGGGCGATGCAAGCGCGGCCGCGGCAACGGCCGCAGCAGCGGCCGCCCCCGCCGCAGCCCACAGTGCGCGCCGCATGCGGCGCGACGCCGCTGCCCCCGATATAGACCGTCCGGCGGGGATCTATACGCCCGGCCCCGAGAGGTAGGTCGGCTTGTCCTCCCTGTACCCCATCTCGTGCGCCTTTTCCCGCAGCCTGCTCGCCTCGTCCGGGCGGCCCGTCTGTGCCAGGCAAGCGGCCTTGATCTCGTACGTGTCGGGAAACCACGGGACAAACCGGATCGCATCGTCGCAGGCCTTTATGGCGTCGGCCAGCCGGCCCATCCCGACGAGTATGCGGGCCCTCCCGACGTACATGAACCCCATGTCCGGCTCGATCCGGTTGGCCGCATCGCACGACTCGAGTGCATCTTCGTTGCGTCCCATGTCGTGCAGCACGAGCGCCCTCATGTAGTGCATGTGCGCGTTTGACGAGTTGAGCGCGATCGCCCTGTCAAGCGACTCGACGGCCTCGACATGGCGGCCGAGCGCCTGCAGGACGGATCCCCTCGCATAGTGCGCGTGGGCGTACGACGGCTCGGCCTCGACGGCCTCGTCCGCGGCCCGGAGCGCATCGTCGTAGCGGCCTGCCGTCGTGAGCGACATTGCCTTCGATGCGAGTATGTCGCCGTCCGGCCCGACGAGCCGCGCCTCCTCGTCGCATTCTTCGGCCGACTCCTCAAGCCGGCCCAGCCCGAGCAGGGCATGCCTCCTTGCCGTATGCCCGTCGACGTAGGACGGATCGATCTCGATCGCCCTGTCGGCCGACCGGAGCGCATCGCCGTGACTCTTCTCCCCGACGGCCAGCGCGTAGCCGCGCGAGGCGTGCGCGACGGCCGACTCGGGGTCGAGCTCGATCGCCCTGTCCGCCGATGCGACGGCCTCTTCGTGGCGGTCGAGCGAGGCGAGCGACCTGGACCGCCAGGCGTGCGCATCCGCAAGGCTCGGGTCAAGCCGGATGGCATCGTCGAGCGCCGCAATGGCCTCTTCGTGGCGGTTCGACAGGGACAGCGAGGCGCCCGCCTGGCAGCGCAGCGCGGGGCGGTCAGAGGCCGCGGCAGAGGCCGAGTCAAAGGTCTTGGACAGGTGCCCGGGTGAGGATGCGGGCGCGCCCCCGCGGCCGAGCTTGGCGAGCATCCCGTCCCTCATTGCAGCGGCGCTTGCAAACCCCGGCTCTATCTCGAGGGCCCTCTCGAACGCGCCGAGCGCATCCTCGTGGCGGCCGAGCGAGTCGAGTATCAGGCCCTTGAGGTGCCACCCCGACGAGCGCTCCGGCTCGCACCCAATGGCGCCGCCCACTGGCGCAAGCGCATCCTCGTGGCGGCCGAGCATGTGCAGGGAGGCGGCCTTTCCAAAGTGGGCAAGGTAGTCGCCGGCGTTTGCCGCTATCGCCTCGTCGAACGATGCGATCGCATCCTCGTGGCGCCCCATCCCCATGAGCGCATCGCCCCTCTCTCGCAGCGCGTTCGGCTCGCGGCAGCCGAGGCGGATCGCCCGGTCGAGCGACTCGAACGCCTCCCTGCCGCCGCGGCCGGCGCCGAGCAGTGCGTTGCCGAGCCTGTACAGGTGGTACGCCTCGGTGATGGTTCCGGCCGCCTCGTCGGCCGCGGCGGCCATGACGTCGCCCCCGCCCCCCTCTTTCCTTCCTGCCCGAGGCGCGGCGCTCCGGCGCCGCCCCGCCTCCCTGATCTCCCCTATGGCCTCGTCGTGGCGCCCCAGGCGGGACAGCGACGAGGCGCGCGCGTAGCGCGCGTGCAGGTTGCCAGGATACCCGCGAATCGCCTTGCCGAGCGCCTCGGCCGCCTCGGCGTGCCGTCCCAGTTCGGCAAGGGCAGAGCCCATCCCCTGGTGGGCCAGGTGCGTGCCCGGGTCGAGCCGTATGGCTCGGCCGAACGACTTTATGGCGTCCCAGTGGCGCCCTAGGGCGAACAGCGCGTTGCCCCTCCCGCAGTAGACGTCGGCGCTTTTGCGGCCGAGCCGTATCGCGCGGGCAAACGCCCTCTGCGATGCGTCGTGCCGGCCCATTCCGTACAGCACAAACCCCCTTCCAAAGTGCGCCTCGTGCATGCCGGGGTCGATCTTGATCGCCCTGCGGTACTCGGCCAGGGCGCCCCTCTGGTCCCCGAGCCCGATCATGATGCGGGCTAGCGAGCACCGCGACGCGTAGCCGCCTGGATCGGCCCCCGCGCCCCTGGCGATCTCCTCGCGGGCCTCCCGCACGCGGCCGAGCGCGATCAGGGCGGCGCACCTTCCGCTGCGCGCATCCTTGTATTCCGGATCGAGGCGGATCGCCTCGTCGAACGCCTCTAGCGCCTCGGCGTTCCGCCCGCCCTTCAGGAGGGCCCCGGCCCTCTTGCAGTGATCAGCAGCCGCGCCGCCGCCCTTCTCCGGCCCGCCGCTGCCGCGCCCCGCCATGCCGGCGCCCTGCACGGACGCTTTTTATCCGTGCCGCGCGGCCGATCGCATCCCGCGTGCCGGGCCTCCGCGATCCTGCGCCTAGGGCCGATCCGCCTCGCCGCCGCGTTGCAGTGCGCGGAGGATGCCGGCCCGAATGCTGCGGCTCTTCCCGTCCTCCGGCCTGAGTCTCAGCGCCTCGTCGACCGACTCGAGGGCGTCCGCATGGCGGCCGAGGCTGCGCAGTATCTGGGCCCTCATGCGGTGCGCCGCATGCCTGGACGGATCGAGGCGGATCGACTCGTCGGCCGACTCGAGGGCGTCGGCGACGCGGCCGGCGTCGAGTAGGATTGCGGCGCGGAGGCCGTACGACGGGGCGTCGCTTGGTTTGAGGCGGATCGCCCTGTCGACGGCCTTGGCCGCATCGGCGCAGCGGCCGAGCATCTGGAGCGAGTACGCCCGGGTGTAGCGCGAGGCGTAGTTGGCCGGATCGAGGCGGATCGCCCTGTTGACGGATGCAAGGGCCGCCTTGTGCCGGCCCTTGTCCCCGAGTATCACGGCCCGCAGGTGGTGAAACTCCCCGCTGTCCGGAACGCGGAGGATCGCCTCGTCGATCGCTGCGAGCGCCGCCCTGTGGCGTCCAAGGGCGCGGAGGGCGCGCGCCCTTGCGGCAACGTAGTCGTGCGCCGAGGGATCGAGTCGGATCGCCCTGTCGATGGCCTGCAGGGCCCCCTTGTGGCGGCCAAGGCGGCCTAGTATCTCGGCCCTCGTGCTGTGGTGGTAGGGCCGGTCGGGATCGGCCCGGATCGCCTTGTTGGCCGCCTGCAGGGCCTTTCCGTACCGGCCGTTGTTGCACATGACCATCGCCAAGAGGTGGTGATCCCGCGCGGGGCTCGAGTCGGATATCCCGGACTTGTTGGCCGCCTGCAGCGCCCCCCTGTAGCTGCCAAGGGCGTTGAGCAGGGCGGCCCTTGTGCGGTGGGCGTGCGGGTTTGACGGGTCCAGGCGGATCGACCGGTTGATCGCACCGAGCGCCTCCTTGCGGCGGCCGAGCGACTCTAGGATCACGGACCGCAGGTGGTGGGCAGTCGGATCGGACGAGTAGATGCGGATCGACCTGTTGATCTCCGAGAGCGCCTCGTCGTGGCGGTGGAGATGGTGCAGCGACCTTGCCAGCTCGTCGTGCGGCCCGGCCGCGTCGGGGTCGAGACGGGCCGCCTCGTCGGCCGCCTCTAGCGAGTCCTCGATACGGCCGAGGTCGCGCAGAATGCGCGCCCTCGTCGAGTGCAGCGGCGCGTCGTACGGGCTGGCGCGCACGGCCCCCTCTACGACGGCGAGCGCCTCGTCGAGGCGGCCGAGGGTGCGCATGATGTCCGCCCGCAGGCTGTGCATCTTTGGGTCGTACGGGACGCTGCGCCGCGCCGCCTCGTCGGCCGCCCCGAGCGCCTCTTCGTCGCGGTTCATGAACCAGAGCGCCCTTGCCCTCGTGGCGTGGACGCCCGGGTACGACGGCTCGAGGCGGATCGACTCGTCGGCGGCGGCAAGGGCCTCTTCGTGGCGGCCAAGATCGTGGAGGGCATCGGCCCTTGCGTGGTGGAGGTAGGGGTTGGAGGCGTCAAGGCGGATCGCGGCATCAATGGCGGCAAGATCCGCCTCGCGTGGGCTGCCGCTGCCCCCGCCCGTCATGATCCCGCCTCCCCCTCCTCGGCGGCACGCGCGCTGTGCGGCGGACTGCGCCGCGATGCGAATCGTGACGCCGGCCGCCCGGCCGCGGCAGTCCTGCTCCGCCCCGCATTCACGCCGGCGCGTCCCGGACGGCCCCTTTATTCGTGCCGCGGCCGGCTGCGCGCATCTCCCGCGCGCCGCCGAACCGTTCGTGCGCCAAGGGCGAAGGCTCTGCCTGGTCGGCCCATGCGCAGGCGCGACGCTACGGCGGAGTGCATGCGATCGGGCAGGGACATAGATCGCCCTGGCGGTCGCCCCGCACGGCGGCCTCCTGCCGGCTAGGGCACGGCACACTGGGCGCTGTACGTGACGCTCTGGGTGATCGCATCTCCCTGCACCGCATCGTACGGAGTCAGGTTCAGCTTGAACCAGATATCCCTCAAGTCTCCGCCGCCGAGCCCCGCGGCCACAGCCGTCCCCCCGCCGACGGACGCGTAGGCGCCACCGGCGCTCTCCTCGCCCACCTCGGTCAGGCCGGCCGGCAGGGACGTGTCGATGCGCGCGACAAGGGCGCTTGATGCCGTGCCGTTGCCCGTTTCCGACACGCGGAAGGGCAGGGGCGAAGAAACACCCTGCTTCGAATCATTAATCCGATCGAAACATCCCTCGCTTTTGGATCTCGCTGAACGCATCGTCTACGACTTCGTCGCGGCACCACATCTGCTCCTTTATCGCACCCCTCATCCAGTCCAAGTCCTTCCTGTAGTCTATGTTCATGTCGAGCAGGGACAGTGCCGCGCACATCCACTCGGCGCTCCTGCCTGACGCAAGGTCAAGGAACTCGCCGGTGCGGAACGAGGCAGGCATGCTGGGCTGCGCGGCCTCGTACACGGCGCGGTCCTCGCCCGAGAGCCTGTATATCCCATCGGCCATCTCGTCGGAGACGGGCCCGTTGCTGAACGAGGCGAACTCGAACCCCATGTCAAGTCCATGGTACAGGGCCAAAAAGGCGCACTGTTCGATCCTGTCGACCACGACGAGGCCCCCTTCGCCGGCGGGTAGCGGCCGCTGCCCGAACTCGACGATCCCGTTTGCCGCCAGGAACTTTGTGAACCTAGCAAGGGGCGGCAGCATCTCGGGACGCGCCCTCATGCCGATCATGGCAAGGCGCTGCTCGCGCGTCAGGGTCGTGCGTTGCTGGACGCGGGCAGGAAACACCATCGTTGCGAGCGCCATGGCCGGCCCACGCCAGTCTGCCCATTAAGGCTTTGCGCCCGTCAGGTTCCGCCCGCGGCGCGCATTCGGGCCCCTTCGCACACGTCGACGCAGGGTACAGCGCCGCATGCCGAGGGAGGGACGGATCGGGCAGGGGTGACACTGCCAGCGTCGGCGCGTGGCCGCCTGCACCACAGCCGGCAGGTGGGAGGATATGCAGGGAGGAGACCAGGGGCCGCGTGCATGTTGCGGCCGGCCGCCTGGTCCGCAGTTCGCCGCAGGCCACGCTCCAGGCGCGCGACGATTCGGCAGCGCCAGCGGTCCCGGGCCGGCCGGCATGCGGCGCCGCACCTGCCCGACCGCCGCCGCCGCCATGCTATTTACCCCCGCGCGCCGCCGCTGGCCCCGAATGCACCAGGATCGCTCCGTCCTTGCGGCCATCGCCGTGGCCGCCTCGCCGATCATATTTGCGCTCGCCGCGTACCCCGACTCGCTCGCCATGGGGTGGAACCAGGGGAGGGGCGGATTCCTGTTCGGCCTCGCGTTCATCGCCGCCGAGCTCGTCGGGCTGCGCGTCTCGGTGCCCCGCTCCCGCATACTCGCCGCCATCCCCCTCGCGGCGGCCGCCATCGCGTACATTGCCGCCGTCGAAGGGGGCCTGCGCGGCGCCATAGAGGCGGCAGCCCCGGACTACGGCGTAGAGCTCGTATTCTCGTGGGTGTGGCTGTGGGACTATGCCGTCATTACCGCCTTTGTCGTGGCCGCAATGTCGCTGTTCTTTGGGAGGCGGTGGATAAGGATCGCCCCCGCCGGCCCCATATTCCTCGGCGGCAGCGCCATCATACTCGCCCTCGACGCCTTCTTTCCGTACGACTCGCTTGGCCCCCTCCAGTTCTTCGTGCCGTACCTGGTCGACCTCAACGTGTGGCTCGTCCAGCTCTTCGACCTGGGCGTCGCGACGGCCCGCGACAACCTCATGTTCCTCAGGGGCGACCACGGCCCGTTCGCGCTGCAGGTGTTCTGGCCGTCTGCCGGCGTGCACAGCGTCGTTATATACTCGCTCGTAATGATGGCGTTCCTGCTCAAGATGAACATACCCCGCGGCCGCAAGTCCGCCTGGTTTGCGATCGGCATCGCCGGCACGATAGGCGTCAACGTCGTGCGCATATTCGCCCTGTCGTGGTACGCCCTAAAGGTGACGACGGACACCGCAAAGTGGGAGGAGTTCCACTCGGTCGCCGGCGAGATCATGTTCCTGCCGTGGCTGTTCGCGTTCCTCCTCGTCGTAATGCTCGTCGAGGGCAGGCGCCTGCGCAGGTCCGGCGCCAGGGAGGCAGAGGCCGCCGCGGGCCCGCAGCGGCCCCCCTAGTCACGTGAACATGTCCATGCTGCTCTGGCCGCGCATGTCGGAGAGCTCGGATATCCTCACGCCGAGGCGCCGGACGGGCGCCTCCTCCGCGGCCCCGCCGACGAGCGCATCGCGCAGCAGCAGCTCGGCCACTCGAATCATCTCGGACTTGTCGGCCGTCGGGGCCCGCAGCATGCGCGAGCGCGTCCTCTGCGACATGTCGGCCAGGACTAGCTGCACGCCGACGGACCGGAACAGCTTGCGGTCGGCCGAGACCGATCCGTGCAGGTCGGAACAGAGCGCGGGCAGCGATCCGGCCAGGAAGTCGTACTCGGCCGAGTCGCGCTTGAGCGTCACTATCCGGCTGTACTGCACCCTCGGCTCGCGCTCGGCGACGGGATCGCCGCTGCGGCCGAACGCGGCCGCGTGGATGTGCGCGCCGATCTTTCGCCCGAACTCGCGCTGCAGTTCAAAGACGTCGGCGGCGCGCAGGTCGCCTATCTTTTGCATGCCCATCTCGGCCAGCCGCCTCTCGGTCTTGCCGCCTATGCCCGGTATGTCGCGTATGCCAACCTTGTCGAGGAAGGCCTCTACCATCTCGGGCTTTACGACGGTCAGGCCGTCGGGCTTGTTGTAGTCTGACGCAATCTTCGAGAGGAGTTTGTTCGGCGTGACTCCGACCGAGCACGTCAGGCGCGTCCTCTCGCGCACCGCGTTCTTGACCTTTTGCGCCGTATGCGATGCCTTTTCCAGGTCGCCGCCCGAGCTGCTCGTGACGTCGAGGTACGCCTCGTCCCTGCCGACGTACTCGAACGCGTCGGCAAACCCGCGCATCGCGTCCATGGCGGCCTGCGAGACGTCCGAGTAGTGGTCAAAGTCGGTCGGCAGGAACGCCGCCCTCGGCTCGGCCGAGAGCCGCCTCCTCGCGAACGCGATCGGCATGCCCGACTTTACGCCGTACTTGCGCGCCTCGTAGTTTGCGGTGGCGACGGCGCCGCTGTCGCCGCCCCTGCCCGAGAAGACGCAGACGACGACGGGGCCGGTGCGCAGCTCTGGGCGCCTCACCTCCTCGCACTGGGCGTAAAAGTAGTCAAAGTCGACGTGCAGTATGGCCCTCTTGTCGCCGGCCGCCGGGCCCCCGTCCCCGGCCGCCGCGTCGACGATTCCGATCGACACGCGCGCCGCAGGGCATGATCGATTATTACACTATCCGCCCGGGCGGGGCCCCGCCCGACGCACGCCGTATATAGGGAGCCGCGGAGGGCGCGGGCCGTGTCGTACCCGCTCACCGCCGATGCGGGCGGCATCAAGGTAAGGCCCGAGCGGATGGAGCGCGAGAGGCTGTACCACTGCGTGGCAGGCGACAAGGTGATGCTCGTGTACAGGGACAACCAGGACGTCCTGCACTGCTACGAGGTAGAGGAGAGCGAGCTCGTCAAGAGGGTCAGAAGCTGCCCCGACAGGGGCATGGTCGACGGGATACTTGCCCGGTATGCGGCCGAGATCGGCACGGGGGACGGGGCACACATAAATAAAAGCGCCGGCGATGCCGGCAACGAGGAGCCGTTGAGCAGCGACAAGAAGCCTACCGACGCCGAGCAGATACTCTCCGAGTTCAGGGCCGGCGGCGGGCAGGGGCCGGAATTGGAGAGCGAAGAGGCGGCCGGCGGCAGGCCGGCGCGGGGCCAGGACGAACGGTCGGCGGCCGAGGGGCAAGCCGAGATTTCTGGCGCAGGCGACTTGGCGTTCATGCCGCCCAATGCGGAGCAGGGGCAGGCTAGTGCCGAGCCCGAGCGGCAGGCGGCCGGAGATGCGGCGGCCGAGCCCGAGCGGCAGGCGGCGGCGGCATCGGTCGAGGCCGAGCCAGAACCGGAGCGGCAGGCGGCGGCCGAGCCCGAGACCGAGAAGCAGGCGGCGGCTGCGGATGCCGCCGTAGATGCCGAGTACGAGAAGCAGGCGGCGGCTGCGGATGCCGCCGTAGATGCCGAGTACGAGAAGCAGGCGGCGGCTGCGGATGCCGCCGTAGATGCCGAGTACGAGAAGCAGGCGGCGGCTGCGGATGCCGCCGTAGATGCCGAGTACGAGAAGCAGGCGGCGGCTGCGGATGCCGCCGTAGATGCCGAGTACGAGAAGCAGGCGGCGGCTGCGGATGCCGCCGTAGATGCCGAGTACGAGAAGCAGGCGGCGGCTGCGGATGCCGCCGTAGATGCCGAGTACGAGAAGCAGGCGGCGGCTGCGGATGCCGCCGTAGATGCCGAGTACGAGAAGCAGGCGGCGGCCGAGACCGAGCCAGAACCGGCGGCATCAGCCGAGCCCGATCAGCCAGCTCCGGCGGAAGAGCCCCCGTTTGGAACCGCAACTGCCCCGCCCGAGGCAGGAGAGCCTCAGGCCGCGCAGGAAAAGCCCGCGGAAGGGGCCGAGGCGCAGCCAGCAGGAGGGCAGGAGGAGGGCGCCGGCGATGCAAAGCCCGAGCGCAACAACATCGTGTTCATCGGGCAAAAGTCGACGATGGACTACGTCCAGGCCACCCTCACGAGGCTCTCAAACTACCACTTTGTGACGATTACGGCAAGGGGCAAGAGGATAACGCTAGCCGTCGACGTCTCACAGATGATCGTAAAGAGGATGAACAAGGTAGGCTACGAGATCAGCGAGGTCAGGATAGGCTCTGACACGATGGAGTCCGAGGACGGCAAGATACGCAACGTCTCTACCATCGAGATCGACATCGTCGACGGGATGGATCCCGGGCAGGGCGGAGGAGGCGGCGACGCCGAGCAGCCGGCCGCCTAGCCGCCGGCCCCCCTCTCGGACAGCCTCTTGAGTAGGGCAGCGTACAGGAACGGCAGTGCCGTCGTCGCCTCGGCATGCAGCGTAGCCTGCCTGGCCTGCCGCGTCACCTTGCCCCACGATATGGCCTCCCTGACGAGCGCGCCGCTCAGGCTGCCGTCAAACTCCTGCGCCGTCGTCAGGTACAGCGCGTAGTCTAGGCCCCCCCTGTACTGGTTCCACCACAGCGTGTGGTGCTTTGATATGCCGCCGCCGACCATGAGGGCCCCCGACCGCTCGGCGTTGAAGACGAGGCCGGAGAGCAGGTTTGCGTCGCCGAGCGGGTCGAGCGAAAAGTCGGGGTGCTTTTGCGAGAACATCCACAGCTGGCTGCCGACGGCTCCGTCCATTATCCCCGGCACGACGACGGGTATCGAGTTCTCCGAGGCCCTGTGCAGGAACGAGTCGCCGCCGAGCCGCCTGCCGATCATCGCCGTCACGTCGGCCGACGTCATCGTCCGCGCGCCGGCGGCGTACTCGGCCTCGAGGTACTCCTGCATCTTTTCCTCGATGACGGGGCCGTAGCTGGCCATCGGGACGAGGACGTTGCCGAGGCGGTGGATGTCGCGGTCGGCGAGCTCCGAGTCGTCCATGGTGAACGAGCCCTCTAGGTAGTCTGCGTGCGACCTTGCAAGGTCGTGGTCGAGGGCGCCGCAGGTCGTGACGGCCACGTCGAACATGCGCGCTCCGAGCATGTCGCGGATGACGCCGCGCAGGCCAGTCGAGACGACGGCCCCGACGAACGAGACGAAGCGGAGGCAGCGCTCGTCAGAGACCATCGAGTCGAGTATGTCGAGGCCGGCCGACATGCTAGTCGACTCGAACCCCCCCGATGCGGCCATCTCGGAGAGTATGGAGGCCGGATCGCTGCCGGCCGTAATGCTCATGTCGCGGACGGGGCGGCCCGGCTCGATCATGCGCAGCGGCGGGGCGGGGCGGTATTAAACCGTGGCATGGAATCAGGGGGAAGGGGCGCATGCCGGGGCGCAGGGCCGCCCTGCCGGGGCCCGTCCCCGATGCGCGCCGCTCGCGGCCCTGTCTACATGCGAGGAGCTGGACGGGTACGATCCGTCCGGAAGGACCGCCTTCGGCATGCATCCCCCCGAGGCATGGGCGGGCTTGTGCGAAAGTGCCAAGTACAATGCAACAGTCCTCCAGGCAGTCCTCATAGGGGGCTTCACGATAGTCCCCGGCTACGCCATTGTGTCCATCCTGCGGTACTAGGCGCGCCACCTCGCCGGGCCTCGCAATCCTGCGTGGCCGGACGTATAGGCGATCGGGTACGATCATACTAGGCAGCAGGCAGATCTTGGTGCCGCCGTCGCCTAGCATCCTTATGGCATCCTAGTGGCCAGTGCCGGAATGCCGGCCTGCGCGGCCGCGGCCCCCATGCCGCCGCCTGCGCCCTGCAGGCAGTGTTCCGCCATCCGGCCAATCCTGCCCCCGATCCTGCCATCCGCCGCGCATGGCACGGCCGCGGCGGCATCCTCGATCGCCGACAGCATCCAGGCCGCATCGGCGGCAATCCCGCCCCCTATGCGCGCGGCCGCCTCCTCGCTCATTCCGCACCTCACCATGATGTCGACAGCCGGCACGGAGCTTGTCCAGCAGTGCAGGGCGGCGGCGATGCCCAAGGCCCTGCCGGCCAGGCCTGCAGCGCCGGCGCCGGCGCCCTCGAGGATGCCGCGCAGCCTCTCCACCTCCGGCGGCACCCGCACAGCCCCCTCCGCGCAGAGGCCCATGCCCTGCGCCGCCATCGCGACTCCCGCGGTCGCCAGGATGGCCAGATCCAAGTCCTCCCCGGACAGGCAGGCAGCGGCCACGGCCTCTAGGCAGGCCCTGACCAGCACGGACGACCGCGGCGAGAGCGCGGATGCCCCGGCCCTTGCCCCGTATGGTGTTGCAACGTAATTGCCGTCCCGATCCCTGGCGACAAGGCCCATGTCCGCAAGGCCGCCCATCTCCCTGCGCACCAGCGCGTCAAGGCCGTCCGCCGCCTGCCCGCCGGCCGGCGGCGGCCCCGGCGGCCCCGGCGGCCTCGCCCACGACGACCATATGCGATCGACCAACGAGCCGGCCGCAACGGCGGCGCCCTTGCCCGCCACTACTCCAAGGAGCTGCGGCAGCGCGCTGCCGGCCGGACGACGCGCGCCGCGGCCGCGGCCGCGCCCCCCGCAACCAATTTAAGGCCGCACTTCGGCGCGCCGCCGTGAGGCTTCGCGACAAGGTGGCAGTCGTAACGGGCGCGTCAAGCGACATCGGCAGGAGCACCGTCGGGCGCTTCGTGCAGGAGGGCGCAAGGGTCGTCCTCGTCGGCCGCAACCTAGAGTCGCTGGAGGCGGCAAGGAAGGAGGCCGGCGGCGAACCCGACGCGACCGTATCCATGGTCTGCGACGTGACCGACGTCGGCCAGGTCGAGCAGGTCGCCAACCAGGTCGCCGGCAGGTACGGCCGCATAGACGTGCTCGTCAACGGGGCAGGCGCGCTCAACGATCCGGTCCACTTCCACGAGATGCGCACGGCCGACATAAGGTCCATGATCCACTCTAACATGCTCGGAGTCCTCTTCCCGACGCGCGCCGTCCTCTCAAAGATGGTCGAGTCGGGGTCAGGCTCTATCGTCAACGTGGCCTCGATAGCCGGCCAGAGGGCCATCCCGCGCGTGCACCTGGCCGCCTACTCGTCGACAAAGGCGGCCGTCATTATGTTCACCCGGTCGATCGCCGTAGAGTACGCGCGCAGGAACATTAGGTGCAACTGCATTAGCCCCGGCATCGTCAGGTCGGGCATGATAAAGCCGTTCCTCGACGACCCCGGCGCGAGGAAGACGCTCGAGAACAGCCTGCCGATCAACCGCATCGGCGAGCCGGCCGACGTGGCCAACGCCGTGCTCTTCATGGCGTCCGACGAGGCGTCGTGGATAACGGGGACCGTCCTAGAGGTCGACGGCGGCAAGTCCGCGTCAGAGTCCTAGTACGGGCCGCGCGAATGCCGGCGGGCCGCCCGGGCAACAAGCCGCGCGATCCTGAACGGCTCTGGCACCGATCCCTGCACCGTCATCGAGTCGAGCAGGCGACCGGCCTGCTCCGGCCGGCAGCCCGCGCACCGGACGAACAGGTCGTGCGAGGTGCGCAGGCGGATGCGCGTTCGCGGGCCCTGCCTCGAGAATGCGGCGGCCCTTGCCTCTGGGCCCGCGCCCGATCCAATGGCTGCAAGCCTCCTGGCCAGGGCCGCGCCGCCGTCGGCCGGCTCTGCGTAGCTGACGGCGACGGCAGGAACGCCGGCGCGCTCGCGTATCATCTCCAGGTCGACGACGTTGTACGACGAGACGACGGCGCCCGAGACGGCGACGAGCCCGACGTCGTCGCGGCCGAGCCTGGCGTGCATCGAGGCGATCTGCTCGGCCGCGTCCATCCCGCCGATCGTCGCGGATCCGAGGACGAACCCGTCGATGGCCAGGTCGCGCCGCATGACGACGCCGGCGAGAGTCGACGTGCGGTCGGCGCCGGCCGCAAAGCTCTCGGCCACGAACAGGCCCCTCGCGCCGGGCTTGTCCAGGTTTGGGCGCGGCGCCAAGCCGGCCCTACCCCGCGCCGCTGCCGGCGGAGCCGCCCCCGCCGGCGCCTTCCAGGCCCGCCTCCTCCCTCGGATGCCGCCTCCGCCGCGCGCCGCAGTACGCGCGGTACGACAGCGCAGTGGCCATCATGAGGGCCGCCGCGGCCAGCGACCAGCCCGCAAAAGCGCCGGCGTCGAACGCGGGCATGCCGGATCGGGCGCCCAAGCGCATAAATACGCTTGCGGGGCGGTGCGGCCGTGCCCGAGCTCTTGTGCGAGGCGTGCGGCAAGCGCATGTTCCACGAAAACGAGACGACCCTTGCGGTAGAGGCCAAGATACACAAAAAGTTCTGCCGCGAGGGCGGCGGCTACCACAGCTACATGCACCGCGACGCGGCGCACCCGGCGCCGTTCGATGCAGAGCGCGCGGCCGACACGGACGGCGCCCCCGTCCTCAAGTAGCGCGCGGGCGCGGCAAGGTAGATTTACGCACGGGTGCGCCGACGGCCGTCCATGGCAGCGGCCGGCTTTCCAGGGTCAGAGTACTACGATGTGGTCGTCGCCGGAGCCGGCCCCGCCGGCTCGTCGGCCGCGCGCGCGGCGGCAGAGGCCGGCGCGAGCGTGTGCCTGCTAGAAAAGGAGGGGGCGGTATCCGAGACGGTCCGCACGAGCGGCGTCACGTGGGAGTCCGACGCCGAGCGGCTCGGCATACCCCCCTACTGCTACAATACGGTCGGCAAATTCTCGTTCCGCTCGCCCGGCCGGACCGTGACTGTCGGCGGGGGCGCAGGAGGCGGGCCGCGCGCGGCCGTCCTCAACGTGCGGCGCACGTACAGGTGGCTTGCAAGGCGGGCCGTCGAGGCCGGCGCCGAGCTGTACACGGGAACGGCCGCGGCAGGGGCGCTGACGGGGGAGGGCGGCAGGGTCACCGGCGTGAGGGTGCGCGGGCCCCGAGTAGGCGAGGCGGACATACGCGCCGGCGTCGTGGTCGACGCGACCGGCTTCCAGTCCGCGGTCGCCAGGTCGGCTGGGCTTGTCGGGCCGTGGCCGAGGTACGGCGTAGGGGCAGAGTACGAGGCGCGCGCCGAGCATGCGGACCAGGACGAGTGGTGGATAATGGTCGGCAGCATGTACTCGCCGGCGGGGTACGCGTGGATATTCCCGGCCGGCGGCGACCTCGTCAGGGTCGGCGTCGGGATTGGCAAGCCCGAGTCGGCAGAGGACCCCGCGCGCCTCCTCGACCGGCTCGTGCGGGACGGGACGGGGCCGATAGCTGGGCTCGGGCGCCTGTCCGTGACGGAGTCGCACTTTGGCCTCATACCCAACGGCGGGCAGTCCAGGCCGACCGCATTCGACGGCCTGCTGCTCGCCGGCGACACTGCCGGGCAGGCCAACCCGCTCGTGCTAGAGGGCATACGGTACGCCGTCCGGTTCGGCGCCGAGGCCGGCGCGGTCGCCGCCGGGGCCGTCGCCGCCGGAGACGTGTCGGCCGCCTACCTGTCCAGGTACGAGAGGGGGTGGCGGGGCGCCGTCGGCTCGCGCCTCAGGGCGGCCGGCCGCGTGCAGGACAGGTGGATCGGAATGGACGATGCCGGGTGGGACGCCGAGATCGGCGTCATCGGCGAGCTCGGCACGGGCGACTTTGTCGACTTTATCCGCGCCGAGTTCGGCTCGGCCCGCATGGCCCGCATGGCCGTGCGGCACCCGAGGATGGCCGCGCGCCAGCTGCTCGGCATCGTCAGGGGGGCGGCCGGGCGGCGGCGGAGGGGAGGGGGGCCCGGGGAGGCCGGCGGCCCGCCCTAGGATTTTATAATTGCGGGGCCGGGTGCGCTCCGTGCACTCGATACGGACGGAGTCGCTCGTCAAGGAGTACGGCGGCGGGGTGCGCGCCGTCGACGGGATAACGTTCGACGTCGACGAGGGCGAGATATTCGGGTTCCTCGGCCCCAACGGCGCCGGCAAGAGCACTACGATGATGATACTCACGACCCTGCTCAAGCCGACGTCGGGCAGGGCCCTCGTGTCTGGGATGGACGTGGCCGCCGACCCGGGCGGCGTGCGGAGGTGCATCGGCTACGTCCAGCAGGAGACGGCGTCCGACGAGTTCCTGACCGGCAGGGAGAACCTCCTGCTGCAGGCGCGCATGAACCGCATGCCGCGCGGCAGGGCAGCCTCGCGCATAGACGAGGTCGTCGGCATAATAGAGCTCGAGGACATGCAGGACGAGGCGGTCCTGACCTACTCGGGCGGCATGCGCAAGAGGCTCGACATAGCCGGCGGCTTGCTCCACATGCCGCGCATACTGTTCCTCGACGAGCCGACCGTGGGGCTCGACATACAGACGCGCCGCAAGATATGGGAGTACATACGAAGGCTGCACGACGAGTACGGCATGTCGATATTCGTCTCGACGCACTACATGGAGGAGGCCGACCGCCTGTGCGACGAGGTCGCCATAATCGACCACGGGAAGATACAGGCCATCGACACGCCGTCGAACATGAAGGCGTCGCTCGGCGACGAGGCGGCCACGCTGACGATCGCGGGGTGGTGCGCAGGCGGCGGCGGGGGCGCCGCGGAGGGCGAGGTCGGCGGGGGCGCCGCGGCCGCCAGGGCGCGCCTGGCAGGGGCGGTCGAGTCGCTATCCGGCGTCAAGGGCGTCTCGCTACACGGCGAGGGCGAAGGCGAGGTCGAGGAGAGCCGCATGACCGTGTTTGCATCCGATGCGGCGCGCACGCTCGCGCGCGTGTTCGAGGCGGCCGCCGCCGCAGGCGTGTCCATCGGGTCGGTCTCGCTGGCCAGGCCCACCCTAGACGACGTCTTCATATCGTACACGGGCCGCGACCTGCGCGACGGGACGCCGGGCGGCGGCGGGAAGAACCGCGACGGGCGGGGCACGTTCGGCGCGGGCACGCCGCCGCCGCGGCCGCGCGGCAGGGGATCGTAGCGATGCACTTTGCAGCGGACGCGTACGCCGTGTTCTGGCGCGAGATGAAGAGGTACCGCAAGTCGCGCAGCGGCGTGCTCATCCGCCTCATACAGCCGGTGGTGTGGATGGTCGTCGTCGGCAACATATTTGCCGGCACGCAGCCGCTCATAGAGTCGGTTGGGTTCGACGGCGAGTATATCGAGTTCATGACGCCGGGCGTCATCATACTCACGGCCATATTCACGAGCATTTTCGGCGGCGTCAACACGCTGTGGGACCGGCGGTACGGGTTCATGAACAGGGTCCTGGCCTCGCCCATGTCCAGGCCGGCGATCGCCGCCGGCAAGATGGGCGCCATCTCGCTCATATCGGCCCTGCAGGCGTCGCTGATCATCGGCATTGCGATGGCCATCGGCGTGAGGTTCGCCGACCCGCTGGCCATAGCCCCGATACTCGCCACCGTCGTCCTGTTCTCGCTCGGGTTTTCCGGCATATCGGTGACGGTCGCGGCGACCGCAAAGTCGCAGGAGACGTTCTGGGGCGCGATCAACTTTCTCGGGATGCCGCTGTTCATGCTCAGCCCCGCCCTGTTCCCGCTCGAGCTTCTGCCCGAGTGGCTGTCGGTAGTCGCCCAGCTCAACCCCGTCACGTACACCGTGCTCCTCGTGAGGGACCTCATGGGAGGGACGGCGTCGTGGTCGCTTGCGGCCATCAACCTGGCCGTGATCGGCGCATTCGTCGCCGCCACGGCGGCCGTCGCCAGCTACGTGTTTACGCGCGAGGTCAACAAGCCGTTTTAGCGCGCCGCATGCTGTCTGCAGACACGGTGTTAGGTGCCGCCGCCCGCACCCTGTTTTGACGCGCGCATGCGCCTCTCTGTGAGGCGGCCGAGTTCGGCCCTGACAGCTCCCATCTGCCGCGCCATGCCTAGCGCCGCAAAGACGGCTCTGTCGAGCCTTTTTCGATCCAACGTATCGCAGTATTCCGACCACGCGCCCTCCATCTTTTGCATCGCCTTCTGTGGAAGCTTGTCAAAGTCGGGCACCCGAGTCTTTGCCAGCACGTGGTTGTCTATGCGCAGGGCACCCCCGCCGAGGGGCGCAGCATTTTTTTCCATGTCTAGGGCAAAGAGTGAGGATGTAAAGTAGGCAAGGAATCCGTTCGTATGCGTTTTGACATCAGGAGTAAAATGGAGGTAAGTGTCAAGGGCTAGGTACGATCCACGCCCTTGTCCGCCCGCTCCATTCTCATACACCCTGATCGTTCGGTCGTTGATTCTGCTTATGAAGATCGGGGGCGGGGGAGGGGCCGGCAGAGAGTACCACGGATTTCTGTTTGCAATAGTCGGCAGTTTGGGCAACAGGACACGGGTAGAACGTCCCCTCTTTTTTGGCAGAACTGTCATCCCTTCTCCGCGCTCAATATACTTTTTTACAAGGCGTCCGTGCGTAGTTTTTGCTAGCACACCTTTGCTATCCTGGACGACAAGGATGTATCGTACGGCATGCCTCACCTCAAGGCGTGGCAGCTCGCCGCCCGTCACTACCGGTCGCAAATAGTCCGAATGTATCTTGTGATCTCTAGCGGCGTCTCGCGTCATGACAAAAAAGTCGTTACAGCCAGTCCCTATTCCACGCTTCAAGTGCCCTGTTGCATCAAGGCGTGTTGTGGGAAAAGGGGGGGGGGCGGTGGTCGGCCCATCAAAATATAGAGACCAGTCCTTCCCTACAAGGTTTGTCCCGGAGACGCGGGCGGCAATATCCAAGGATGGCGCCGCAAAATCCAAGTCGGATCCAACGTTGGCAAACAGGATGTCCCTATTTTCATCAGGAGATGTTCTCATGAGTAATACTATTACGGTGGTTATGAGGGCATCGGAGAACACCTTGAATCTCGGAGATACCAATTCTTCTATTTGAGAATTGGAAAGAAGCATCTGCCTCAATGGTTCGCCGTATTTGGCGCGGAGCCAATTGTCGCTGGAGATAAACCCGAGCAGCCCTCCCTTGCACAAACGTCCCAGCGAGTGGTAGTAGAAATATGTGCTCAGGTCGGCTGTTTTTGGAATGGCAAAGTCGCCCGGAAGTGTAAGCGGCATCATGTCCGGCAGTGTGGCCATCGCACGTTTAGTCGGGCCAGTTAGCAACTCCTGGCGCACGAACGGCGGATTGCCAATGATGACTGAAAACCCCGGGTTTTCACCTGCGAATACTGTAGGAAATGTCCGCTCCCAGTCTAGCCCACCTTGATCAGTGTCCACCACAACGCTGTTGCCAACCACAATGTTGTTTGACAAGTCAGGAAGTTTTTCGCCATCGGCCGCTGTCAAGAGAAACAGGGAGAGGCGCGCAATGTCGACTGACTGAGGGTTTATGTCTATTCCGTATATACAGTTGCGAACAATCTCAGAAATACGCCCTGCATCTATAGACTGATCGAGGCCGTTGTCTTTTTCGTCGCCATTGTATTTATGGCGTACAATTTCTTCGTGGATCTTGATCAGTGTCCTAGCCGCACGTATCAGAAATGCACCCGACCCGCATGCAGGATCAAGTATTCTTATGCGGTTCATGCGGTCATGAAGTCCATCAAGGTCACCGTTATACTCTTTTACAAGTCCAGCAGGATCCAGTGCATTCCCGCTCGGTGAAAGATATCTTATGATCGTGCGACTGCAAATGTACTCGGTCACATACTCTGGTGTGTAGAATATGCCCTCCCGCTTACGCGTCACGGCACTTCCATCTAGCAAAATATCCAGATCTGTTACTGAATTTTCGAATATATGGCCCAGTATATCGACACGTATTTGACTTTGAAAGTCGTACGAGGATATCTTTAGGAGATTGCCAATCACAGGGTTCAGGTTATTCACGCTACGCACCGCCTCTGCGATACGTGGTTTATACTCCCAAGAGTCGGCACCGTGACGGCTAGGATCTGGGCCCAGTTCGTCAAAAAATTCTTTTTTTCTTTTGTCGGGGAAGAATGCGAGCTTTTGTAATGACTTATCAAAGAGGCCACCGTTGAACGCAGTTATGTAAGGATCTGCTTGCCCAGTCTCGAATGCGGTGAACAGCTCTTCGACAATGTAGTTCCACACGCGTCGCGTGTTGGTCTTGACGTTGCCTTTTAGTATGCCCACAACGTCGTCGTCAAACATTCCGTCTTTCACCAAATTTGCATCTTCTGCGAAGAATACAAACATAAGGCGGTTAAGAAAAGTCTGCGCTGTAGAAACTGCATCGTTGTTTACAAGTCCCTTGTCCTTGAATTCATGTATAAGCATTAAGCGCGTCCTACTGTACAACTTGTAAAACTCGTCGGTGAGGCCCCGATCAGCGTCGGCGGACCTAGACTGTGCGACATATGGAAAGCCAGCTGCTAGTGATTGTATAGAGAATATCCCCAAAAATTCACGCAGTGCCTCAGAATTGTGCCGGATGGATTGGAAGTCAAAAATGTGATATTTTGTTAGTGCAAATTTTTTGGTAATCAGTACAAAATCCCTGTAGTTGGTGCATATGCCATATTCGGCGTTTGTACTCCCCATGTAATTCCATGTCTGCTTGACGGGAGTCTCATGTTCTTTTTTTTCTTTGTGCTGCGGCGTAAAGAGGTTTTTTGTAGACGTGCCTTTTACCTCGATGCAGGCCACCGTCTTGCCCTTTTCAGCATAGGTAAAATCAACAAAATTCTCTTCGTGCTTTATCTGATCCTCATTATAACCAAGCAAGTCTACGAGTATGATCTTAAAAAAGTTTATGTAGTTTTTCTTTTCGTTTTCTAATAGACCCTCGTCAAGCATTTTTAGCCATTTTTCGGCAGCGGAACGCTGCCGAGAGTTGACCACTGTGTTAGCACACATTTCCTTGACGGTGTGCGGATCCAACAGTCTCTCAATCACTTTAGTCACCTCCTTTCATGAATAGATCGCCTTCCAAATGCCCA
Source organism: Cenarchaeum sp. (assembly GCA_965242695.1). Taxonomy (GTDB): domain Archaea; phylum Thermoproteota; class Nitrososphaeria; order Nitrososphaerales; family Nitrosopumilaceae; genus Cenarchaeum. Next base: position 1,886,810 of record CBDESU010000001.1, read on the forward strand.
CGATCCCGTACCGCGTGTGCCGTGCGCTACTAACCCGCGCCCAACGGGATCCTGGGCCGCGCCTGCCTGAAACGACGTGCTGTGCACGCTGTCTAGGCATGTCACTGGCGCCGCTACCAACATTGGCATCATCGCTCCCCACCAACGATGAAAAAGTCCGTCGTCGTCAGGTCGTGGTAGTGCAGCTCGACGACGTATATCCCGGGCGGCAGCGCTACCGCGGCGGCCTCGCTAAAGTGTCCCGACGCAGAGTCGCGCAGCGCGATCTCGTGGACGCGCGCGCCCGACTGGCCGTACACGTCGACGAACAGGTCCTCGCTCACGTCGAGCGTCTTTAGGACGGCTCCGGACACGACGAGCTGCCCCATCGAGTACTGCGCGTCGATTACGGCGGCGCGCGAGCGCTCGGGCAGGTACCGGTCTATGGCGGCGCGCAGCTCGCCGAGCTTGCCGGCGGCCCGCCCCGCCCCGCCCGACTCGAGCGCGGCCCGTATGTCCGACATTATCGGGTCTACGCGGGACATCGAGGCGGCGCTGCCGAACCGGTCGGCGAACGCCTCTAGCTCGGCAAACTCGCGCGCCACGTCGGACGCGTCGGCGTCCGCCGCCGAGTACTCGAAGGACGGCTCGTCGGCCACGTACAGCAGGCGCGATGCGCTCGATCCCGACCACTCGAGCATCACGACGTACAGGCCCGGCTCGGCCGGCGCGTGCCACTGCGTGTAGAACGCCCCCTCGCGCGTGTCCGTGAACCGCAGGCCGCTGTGGACCGTAGAGTCGCCCCTGTACACCGTGACGGTGATCTTTTCGCGCAGCGGCGAGGACTTGTCGAGGTGCCCCGACAGCACCCAGGTGTCGTGCCCCCCGTCGTAGTCTATGTCGTATATGATGCGCGGGTCGGTCGTGGCCAGGCGAGCCTCTAGGAACGCGCCGAGCTCGGCGAGCTTTTCCTCGGCGTCGACAAAGTTGCCATAGTCGGCCGCTTCGTACGCCTCGTCGCGCAGGCGCTCGTACTCGGCCGCATGCGGCGCAAAGTCGGCGCTGTAAAAGTTTGATGCGGCCGAGGCGAGCGCCTCGAGCCGCTTGCGCACGTCGGCCTTCTTGAGCGACTCGATGCTGTGCCCCTCGCCGCCCGTGCCGCCTGCATCGGGGTCGGCCGCGTACGCCCCCGATACGGTCTGCCACTCGTCGAACAGCTCGCGCACCGCAGCGTCGGCCCCGTCGAGCTCGCCCGCAATGACCATGTTGCGCGCGTCCTCTAGGCGCGTCTCGATCGACGATGCAAAGTCGGCAAAGCCCGGGGCGAACCGGTTGCCGCGCATGCTCAGGTCGAGCAGGTTCTCGATCGACTTTGCGCGGCGCAGTATGTCGCCGGCGCGCAGGTCGTACGCGTCGTCCGAGTAGGCGTCGAGCTCGGCCCGTATCGTCGGCGCCGACTCGCTCGCCCACGCGAGCAGCACCTCGATGCGGTCTATGCGGGACGCCGAGGGGGTGCCCCTGTCCAGGCCGGCGGCCGAGTCTAGCACGCGCAGGGCGGTGCGTATCTTGGCGGCGTTGTCGTGGTCCGCCTGCAGCTCGGCCCTTGCGAGCATCGACTCGTAGTCGAACCGCAGCGACTCGAGCGGGCTGCGCCTCTCGCGCAGCTCGGCCAGCGAGGCGTCGAACTCGGATACGATCGGCAGCATGTCCTCGACGGAGCCTGCCGCGCGCGCCCGCTTGAGGAGCGCCTCCCAGTCGTCGACCATGTCCGAGCCGGCGCCGTTCTCGCGCGCGATCTCGACGACCTTTGTTATGCGCCCCGATATCTCGATTATACTCTTCATCTCGGCGGCGCGCCGCTCGGATGCGAGTATGTCGCCGACCGTGCGGGCCGACGACATCTCCTTGGCGAGCTGGTCCCACGCGGGCCGCACGATCTCGACTAGCGCGCCGCGGTCGATGCCGGGCAGAGCGGTCCCGGGGGGCCCTGAGGGCTGAGCCACGCCGTGCGTCCCCATGAACCTGCCGACTCCGTGGAGGTCGCGCAGTATGAGGGCGGCCCTGTGCAGGGCGTCGACGTCTCCGTGCGAGGCGAGTAGGGACTCGATGTCGGGCTGCATGGCAAGCGACTCGCCGAGCGGCGCCCACCTGTCCTGCACTATGGAGTAGAGCGTGCTGTTCCGGCGCGACGTGATGTCCAGGTAGCGCATCTTTGTGAGCATGTCGAGCATCTCGTCGAGCTCGTCGGCGTGGAGGGGGGCCGTGCCGCGGGCGAATATCAGCGCCAGCGCTTCCTTTACCTCGCCGCTCAGGGTGCTGCTCGTCTTTGTCATGAGGTTTTGTACGGACTGCTCGAGCTCGGCGTACGTGCGCGGCTTTGCCGCCTCTATCTTTACGGGGTCGACGTTCTGCACGGACACGAGCGCATCGGAAAGCATCGAGACGGCCGTTGTGGCGTCGCCGAGCGCATAGTAGAAGGCAGCCTCGTGCGCGCCGGCGTCGATCTCGGCGGCCACCGTCGCCGACAGGTCGCCGTCGGCCACGAGGCGCGACGTCGCCGACAGGGTCGACTCTACGGCCGGCCGGAACGACGGATCTATCCCGTAGATCGCATCGCCGTCCACATCCAGCGCCGCCCACAGGTCGGCGTATATGCCGGCCGCGTCCTGCACGGTCAGGCCACGGTCGGCCAGTCGGTCTGCGTACGAAGAGGTCGCCGCCGAGCCGCGGGACCCGTCCGAGAGCGAGTCGATGCGCTCCTGGACGATCGACCTTGCCGCCTGCAGCTGCGAGGCGGCCGTCGGAGCCTCCCGCAGTACGGGCGAGAGCGAGAACGACACGGCGGTGCGGTCGTCGCCGTAGAACAGGCGCACGTCGTACTCGCCCGGCACCCCGCAGGCGCGCCCCGTCAGGGGGACGGGCTCGCTCAGGAACTGCCCGCCGCTGAGCGGCGTGAGCTGCTGGATGCGGCAGATGCTCCCCTGCGGGTTGAACGCCTGCATGATCAGGTAGGAGCTGTCGTCGACCTGCGCGAGGCGCCCGAATACGAAGAACGAGTCGCCGCGCTCGTACTCGCCCGGCCCCGCAAGCAGCGCTATCCGGTCGGCCCCCTGGGCGGCGGCCTCGCCCGCCAGGGACGGAAGGGCGAGCAGGGCCGTGGCAGTTGCGGCCGCCGCAAGCACGGCCAGGGCGGCCTGGGCGGGGCGCGAGGGGCGGCCCCTGCGCGGGCGCGGCAGTCTCATGCGCGGCAGTGTGCGCATGGGCATTTATGTTGATTGCGGGGCGCTAAGCGAGATCTCAACACTGGCCCCTTGTGACACTCTAGAGTGACAGCCTGCACCATGCGTGTGGTACGAAGTGTTGACGGACGATCACGTGATCATTCAGTTAGAACTTTTAAAGAGCCTAAGTAGTGAGCGGCCGTGAACATGACGCAGAAGGGCACGAGCCCACCATTAGGCCGTATGTCTAGCGACAGCGTAGCCGGTGCGAGCGCATGCAGACGCATGTGGCCGGCGACCTCACCACTAGGCCGTATGTCTAGCCACAGCGTAGCGGTTCAAAGACCACAGGCCCACCTTTGCCCCGCCGCTGGCGGCGGCGGCGGCGGCGGCGGCGGCGGCGGCGGCGGCGGCGGCGGCGGCGGCGGCGGCGGCGGCGGCGGCGGCGGCGGCGGCGGCGGCGGCGGCGGCGGCGGCGGCGGCGGCGGCGGCGGCGGCGGCGGCGGCGGCGGCGGCGGCGGCGGCGGCGGCGGCGGCGGCGGCGGCGGCGGCGGCGGCGGCGGCGGCGGCGGCGGCGGCGGGCGGCAGCAGGCAGCAGGCAGGCAGGCAGGCAGGCAGGCAGGCAGGCAGGCAGGCAGGCAGGCAGGCAGGCAGGCAGGCAGGCAGGCAGGCAGGCAGGCAGGCAGGCAGGCAGGCAGGCAGGCAGGCAGGCAGGCAGGCAGGCAGGCAGGCAGGCAGGCAGGCAGGCAGGCAGGCAGGCAGGCAGGCAGGCAGGCAGGCCACGCCGCATCTAGTCGTGGTCACCAACGACATGTAGGTGTGACACTCATCGGTGTCATACCAAGAAAAGAAGCTATTCGACCCGTGTGGGACAGTACAAACTGCCGGGTTGGCCAAAACCAACCAGCTACGACAAATCATCATATCCAACGCTCCACCATCATTCATTACAAAATAAATAATATAAGAAATTTGGAGTTTGTAGGACCCGAGCTAGGTGTTCAAATAGACAAAATTCTGTTAACTTCAATAGTGTCACAACGTAAAAATCATAATACAGTGTTGGTTATAGCACAATGTATACTTTACCGTGTTATAAACTCCAAGAAAAAAGGTGGCATGCTTTGACTGTAAGTGAATACGAAGGCAATTTGAACGGTAAGCTCTGTAGTTTATTAAAAAATTCAAATTTAAAAGCGGGAAAGGAAGTCAAGCGAGGAAGTGGACGTGTTGATATACTAGTTCTTTTTGAGGGGTACGATGTTGCGATAGAGTGCGAAAAAGATGGACCTAATAAAAAAACAAGTGCAATCAAAGATGCAATGTCGAGACTAGAACCAGGTCATGTTAATATCGCGTTTGCGGTAGTTTATCCGCCCGATTGCACAGAAGAGACGCTCGATCTAGACACGGTGCTAAAAGTCGTAGTGCTTGATCGAGATCATGTGGGTACCCTGCGGGGTCAAAAGTCTCTTAACGAGTACATAGGTCCAACTAAAGAAAAGCCAATAATTTGGATGGAGCGTTCGGTTAAAGATGTCATAGAGATGATACGATCTACGCATCGTGACCTTGGGAATCCAGACAGGATTGTCAAAGATCTAAATTATACCTTAGACACTGCAACAAGCTATTTAACAGAAAACGAGTGTAGGCTATTGGGCGAATCGTTGAATCTTACAATGAAAAAGAAAGGGGGGTGGACACCTGCTGCAAAGCGAGCATTATTAGTAATAGCATCTGCGGCAATGTTTCATGCAAGACTAGATCCACATCTAGATACAATGAAACCAATCGTAGATGCGAGAACGGGGACAAAGTTCAAAGGGAATTGGCCCCCTGCCTCCATACAAGAGTGCTATGAAGATGACAATACGCCGGCGCGTTTGTTAGACTCCTGGCAGTTGATTTTGGCTGTAGACTACAAACCGATATTCGAGGCGGGTCGTCATGTGTTAAAGTCGAATAACAGTACAAAATTTACACAAGCAGTGAAAATAACTATCAATTGGGCAAGATATGCAGTGGGACAACTCGGTGGACTCCGCCACGATATACTAGGACGCATATTTCACGCAATGTTAGAAGATGCAAAGTACGACGGATCGTTTTATACATCAGTCCCGTCAGCTATAGTTCTTGCAGGATTGGCATTACGTAATAAACAAGACATTCCGATGAAACTATCATCAATGAAAATAATAGATCCAGCCTGCGGAACCGGAACGTTACTTATGGCAGCGGCAGAAAGAATACGCGATATTTTAGGTGACAAATACAGTTCTAAAACAATGATCGAAAAGGTGTTAACAGGAATTGATATTAATGTAACAGCTCTCCACATGGCGGCCACAACGCTAGGATTGATGTCACCAACGACACAGTTCAAAAACATGAATGTGCGTATGGCGCCATTTGGACAACTAAGCGACACAGCAGTCGCCACGGGATCACTAGAGATGTATTCTCCAGAAGGGTTGTTGCCAAGTCATGGTTTTTTAGTTCAGGATATTATGGATAGAGATCAATCGCTCCATATAGAAACGGGTCAAAAAGATGATTTTCAAATATACCATAACAGTGCAAATCTCGTAATAATGAATCCACCATTTACAAGAAGCGACATACGACACGACCAACTCGGCAAGGTTGTTGAAAAATTAGTAAAAAGTAGAGAAAAGTTAATATATAGAGGCGCACCGTTTAATCCGAGTCAAACATCTAGCGGACAAATGTTTTTGATGCTGGCAGAGAGGCTTGCTAATAAAAACAACAGTGTGGTAGCGTTAGTACTTCCACTGACAGCATCGATGAATCCTACCACTCAAGAATTAAGGGCATTTCTTGCACAAAAATTTCACATTGAGACCATTGTGGTTTCTGATGATCCCGATCGATTTTGGTTTTCAGAGAACACAGATATCGCAGAAATGCTCATCGTGATGAGACGGAGTAGAAAGCCAAAACGGCACACAAATGTCATACATCTGGCAATAAATCCCAATACAGCAACAGATGCGGCAACATTAGTTAGCGACATATTGTCGAAAAAACCACGAAAGAATATACAAATTATCAAACAGTCGAAGAAGGCTACGGAGGCGGGAGATTGGTATGGCGTTCAATTTTTCTCACCATACTTGACAGAGTCATTTCTGCGCATCAGAGAAAGTGAACTCTTCAAGGCCACACATCTCAAAAACATTGCGAGTGTCTCACCTAGCGGACGCCATCTTAGCATGTATGCCGAATGTAGTGATGTGTCCGGCAAATACGGATGGCGTTCATTATATAATAACAAGACATCCATATTAAAATCTATAGAAGCAAGCCCATATACATACGTTGTTCCAAAAAAAGGAAAACTTAAAAAAGCTGAGGAGTATTGGGCAAGTAGATCAATCCTCTTAGTACCGATATTTGTACAGCCAAATTTGGCACGTCCAACTGCTGTAATTTCAACAGTTCCTACGATTGGTGTATCGTGGACATCTGTCAGACCTTACGAATCATCACGTAAGAAAGAATGGTCGTTAGCAATGGCCATGTATTTTAATTCTACAATTGGCATCGTATCACTTTTGGGGGTACGCATTCCAAAAAAACCGCTCTTTCCTAGATTTTCAGTCGAGAACCATGCTAAAATACCAATCCCAATATTGTCACCAAAACAGATTGATGATCTAGCAGATGCGTATAAAAATTTTGCGACGAAAAAAATAGGCTTGTGGCGTGAAAGTGACGACCCTGTTCGATCAGGCATTGATGCAGTCGTGAGCTCATCTTTAAAAATTAATATTGAATACGTAAACAATATGAGATTTGAGCTGTCACGTGAACCGATGTGTACTGGTGAACGCTACCAGCCAATATTGAATTATAAAGTAATTCAAAAATGACAATTAAGTAGTCACATATTTTGAAATTACAAAATACATGCCTGTCATAATTTTAACTTGGTTTTAAATAAAAAATTGTTTACAAGAGATTTTTAGGCACGCCTGACAGTTGTCAAAACATTTTAAGAGTCATCATCAGTTAAACAAAATTATGGATATTTTTAGCCACAGGTTTCTGTGACGTCCGATTATTCCGAGCTGAATACTAGAAGATCAGATTACTAACGACGTTATGTAACCCGCACTTTTGCTGACGGTCAAAGTGATACCTACGCGCCGGCGAGCAGCTCGCGGTAGAGCCTCACGGCCTCGTCGCCGTCCCTCGTCCCGACGACGACGGCCGAGCCGTGCTTCATTATATTCACCGAAAAGTCGTCCGAGCGGACGGACAGGCCCATGTCGCCGAGCGGCTCGACGATCAGGCCGCGCCGCCGCGCGACATCGGCCGCCGCCTCAAGGTCGGCTACGTGGCCGGCCCCGTTGCCGTTACCGCCGGCAGGGGCGCCGGCCGCCCCCGCCGCCGTCGGCGTAAGCGAGAACGTCCGGCGCCCGCCGTTGCGCCCGCACAGCTCCTCGACGACGAACGAGCCGCCGCCTGCGGCGACCGCAACGGCCGCCTGCGGCTGCGCCTGCGGCTCGGCGGCGGCCGCTTCCGCGGCCCCGCTCCCGCACACGGGGCACTCTTCGGCCCGAAACGTGCGCGTGTACGAAAAGTCGAGGTGCTCTAGGTCTACGTGCAGTATGCGCCCCGACAGGGACGGCTCCTGCCCGACCATGATCTTGGCGGCCTCGGACGCCTCTATCCCGCCGATTATGGACAGTATGGGAGGGTGCACCCCCTCTATAGAGCACGTCGGCATCGACTCCTCGTCGAGCTGCGGGAACATGCAGTGGTAGCACGCCGACCTGCCCGGCATCACGGTAAACGCCTGGCCCGAGACCCCGACGGCGGCGCCCGTCACAAACGGCACGCCGGCGGCAACGCATGCCCTGTTCAGGGCGTACCGCGCGGCGACGCTGTCGAGGGCGTCGACTACGACGTCGCACCCGGCGATCACGTCGGCCGCGTTGTGGTCGCCGACCGACACGGGCAGCGGCTCGACGCGCACGCCCGAGTTCATCGCCCGCAGGCGCTCGGCGGCCGCCTCTACCTTTACGCGCCCCACGTCCGACTCGCCAAACAGCGTCTGCCTGTGCAGGTTCGACAGCTCTACGACGTCGCGGTCGACTATGCGCAGCGTGCCGACCCCCATGCCGGCCATTCGGGAGGCTATCGGGCTGCCGAGGCCGCCCGAGCCGACGATGCAGACGCTCGCGGCCGCCAGCCTCTGCTGCCCGCCGTACCCGATCTGCTCGAGCATGACCTGCCGCGAGTACCTGTCCAGGTCGCGCGCCGACAGGTCGGCCGGCTTCGCCCCCTCCGGGCCCGCATCCTGGCCGCCTGCCACCGCCGGCAGCACGTACACCTCGTCGCCGGCCGAGACCCCTACGTCCATGCCGCCCGAGAACTGGGCGTTCTTGCCGTTGACGTACACGTTGATCATTGCGCGCGGCGTAGCGCCGTCCGGCTCTAGCACGCGCCGCCCAAAGTCCTCGCCCATCATCGAGCAGAGCCGCAAAAACGCCTCGCCGAGCGTCCCCTTTTCGCCGACGGCCACGTCTACGATCTTTTCGCCGCCGCCTGCGTTGAGGACGGACGGGATGGTGAACTTTACGACCGGGGCGCCGCCTCCGCCGCCCTCCGCTTCCGGCATCTAGTGCACCTCCGCCATGATCTTGTCGGCGTCGGCCTTTACGACCTCTGGGCGCGGCAGTATCCCCATGAGCGGGTCGACGGCTTTTAGCCCGTTGCCGGTCACGTAGCAGACGACGGTGTCCGACCTGTCGACCATCCCCTCGTCGACCATCTGCCGCAGGACGGCGACGGCCACGCCGCCGGCCGGCTCTGTGAATATGCCCTCGGTCCGGGCCAGCAGGAGTATCGCGTCGAGTATCTCGCTGTCGGACGCATCGGACGCATGCCCCGAGTACTGCTTCATCCGGCCGAGGACGTACCTGCCGTCGCCGGGGTCGCCGATGGCCAGGCTCTTTGCGACCGTCTCGGGCCTCTCGACGGGGGCGACGGTCCTTGACCCCGACCGGAAGGCGTCCACGACGGGCGCGCAGCCGCGCGGCTGCGCTGCGGCCACGCGCATCGACTCTACGCCGGATGCGTCAAGGAGCGAGGCGCCGGCGAGCTCTTCGAACCCCTTGCACATGGCGTTGAGCATCGCCCCGCTGCCGACGGGCACTATGATCTGGTCGGGCGCCTGCCAGCCGAGCTGCTCGGCCGCCTCGTATGCGAGCGTCTTTGATCCCTCCACGTAGTAGGAGCGCATGTTGATGTTTACGATGCCGATGCCGCGCGCATCGCCGACGCGCGCCGCTATGCGGTTCGCATCGTCGTACGTGCCGTCGATGGCCACAAAGTTGGCCCCGTACGAGAGCGCCTGCGCAATCTTTGGCGTCTCGATGTCGCCGGGCGCGAACACGTGGCACGGCAGGCCGCCTCGCGCCGCGTGAGCGGCCGTGGCCGACGCGAGGTTGCCCGTAGAGGCGCACCCTACCGACGACAGGCCGAGCTCGCGCGACTTTGAGACGGCCACGCCGGCGGGCCTGTCCTTGAACGAGAACGTGGGGTTTACAGAGTCGTTCTTGACGTAGAGGCTAGACAGGCCGAGCTCTTCGCCGAGCCTCTCGGCGCGGATCAGCGGCGTCATGCCCGCCCCGATGTCGACGATGTTTGAGCGGTCCATGATCGGGAGCATCTCAAAGTACCGCCAGTACGTGTGCGGCCGCCCCTCGAACGAGGCAGGCGAGAGGCGCGGGACGCCCTCGTACGCGACGTCGAGCGGCCCAAAGCACTCTGGGCAGACGTAGCGGAACTCGGGGGCCGCCGTCCGCCCGCACTCCCTGCACTTTAGCACGATGCTGCGCTCCATGCCCATCCCCAACCTGTATGGGGTTGATAAAGCGTCCTAATATCAAGTTAAGCGTGGCTTAACTGTGGCGGGCGGGGGATCGAGGCGGGCGTGGAGGGCGCAGGGGAGGGCCCGCAGGGGGGAGGCTTGCGGCCCGTCGGGCCGTCGGGCGTGCAGTGGCCGACAGGCAGGCCAGGCCGAGGCCCGTCAGGCGCGGCGGCGCCAGGTGGGCCGCATGTCCCGTCCCTCTCCCTTCTTGCGCGGCCACGGCACTCGACAACCCATGCAGGCGCCCACGAGATCGCCGAAGCATCAGCGGCGGCATGGCCAGTCGCTGCGCCGCCGCTGCACGGACAGCCCACATAGGCGCCCAGCGACTCTCGGCATGGGCCTCCTAGGCGCGCGGACACAGTGGCGGGCGAAGGGAACGGCCGGGTGCCGATGTACCTCGGCATGGGACTGGACACATGCCGAGCTCGCAATCCCCGCGGCCAAGTGCGCACCAGGCGCAACATTGCCGCGGTACCCACCCCGCGAGGCATCGATCCTCGAGGATGCCGGTGCGATCGCCTCGCGCCCACCCCCTGCAACTCGCCCTCTTCCGGCGACGCTGCGAGTGCAGGGGCGGCGGCGCAGGGGCGCCCCGGCGCATCCCTGCCCTGCTAGGCCCGTCCATCCCGCTCTGAAATCCACCGCAGGCCTGCCGGCCAAGAGCCGGTTCGGCCTTTCGAGGCCGCCCTGATGCAGGCGGATATGACGCCGTCAGGCGGGCGCATGCAGGAGGCCGCTCCGGAAGGGGCCGCAATTCTCAGGCCCGCCGCCGATCAGCTCCCCGTAGCGCTACGTTGTGATGATCCCCTTGTCGACGAGAGAGTCCGCCAAGCGCCTCCTAGCTTCTGGATCCCGGTACCTGTCGTCCATTCCAGTGAGCTCGGCGGTCCCGGAATATGCGTCGGAGACGAGAAACAGAAACTCGTCGGCATCGACTCCGTCGTAGACGTGCCTTACGAAGCTGGCCGCGCCGGCAAGGCCCTTCATTCTGACGGTCCCGGAGACCATCGCCTCGTAGGCGTGGCGACCCTCCGTGGTAAGGCACACCCCTCCGTGCCGGCCGACCTCGTATGCGCCCTCGTGTCGGAGCGGCTCAAGGGATGCCCTCTGCAGGCCAGGCGAGTGCGGGCCGCCAGGGTGCGGCTCGAACCGGAAGAGCGCCTCTAGCCCCGGGTCGACCTTTGTCAGCATGTACATCTCCCTTTGCAGGTGCCCGGAAGACGGGACGGGGCCGCTGCCCGATCCAAGTAGCAGTATGATCATTCGCTCTAGATCTTCCAGGTCGGCCTCGTCCTCGGGCAGCGTATCTAGCAGGCCCTGGGAGGAGCCGATGCGGGCGGCCGAGGCAGAGGCCGAGACGGGAAGATCCTCGCCGCCGCGTAACAGGCCGGACGGAGGCCGGAGAGATGAGGCGGCGTTGAAATCGGCCCGATGTGCAAGCCCGCCAAGGTGCCGCGACATGCCCTGCGGCGCACCGCCGCCTTAATGTCCCTTGTCCGACGAGTGTGCCGGACGCCAAAAACCGCGCATTCGAGGATGCCGCCGCTCCTGCCGGCGGGCCTGCAGGGTGTGGACGGGGACGGCGAAGCGGAGGAATAGTTCGAGCGGGTCTAGAGGGATTCGAACCCTCGACAGCCGGATTAAGAGTCCGGTGCTCTACCTGGCTAAGCCATAGACCCGGAGTGCGGTGCGGAGCCGGCCATTATAAACGGTGGGAGCCGGCCGCATCGCCGGCCCCTTGGCTGAGGATCCCACTGGGGCCGGTGCGCGCCCCGCCCGCATCGGGGCGGACATGGATCCGGCCCCTGCGCGCCGCGGGGCGCCGCCTGGCCGCGGGGAAGTAGGCGCAGATGCATGCGCGTCCTCCGGCGGCAGGAGCGCGCCGCGGGGTCGGCGCGGAAAGGCCGCCACCATCCGCGGCCCGAGCATCCCAAGGCGGCCGTGAAGGAAGGGGCAGCCTGCCGGTCTGGCATCGGCATGCCCCCTCAGGGATCGGCTGGCGGGTGGAGGGGGCGCACCATCAGCATGCTGGAGCGTTCCGTCGCGATCCCGGCGGATGATGGTGGAGAAGGCGCGGTGATTCAAGGCGCCGCCATGCGCCGGCTAGCCCGCCTGCGCGGACGCGCGCCCTGCCTGCGCGGCGGCAGCCCCGCCTGCGGACTGCCGAAGCCGCTCCGCATCTGCGGCCAAGGCGTCAAAGTAGGCCTTGTCCTTCTTGGACTGCTCGATAAACCATGCCGCCTCGCGCCACACTCTCCTCATGTGCCTGCGGTGCTCTTTGAGCCCCTTTGCCGTGACGCGGTAGATGTCAAACTGGCGGCGCCCATCCTCGCTCTTGTGGAGCAGCTCGATCTCACCTGCCTCGACTGCCTCGCGCACGCACTCTTCAGTGTCGTAGCCGGACCGCCGCGCGACGTAGTCGATCTGCCCGACATCGACATCGTCGCACCCCCCGCAGGCCACGACCGCGGCGTGCACGTACGGCTCCTCGTCGACAACCAAGGCTGACGGTTCGCTTGACGAGTCCCGCGCGGACGCGCGCCCTGCCTGCGCGGCGGCAGCCCCGCCTGCGGACTGCCGAAGCCGCTCCTCCTCTGCATCCATGGCGGCAAACTCAGCATCGACCGCTCTGAACCACGGGGCCAGCTCTTCCGCCTCGCGCCAGACCCGCCTCATATGCCTGCGGTGCTCGCCGAGCCCCTTTGGCGTGACGCGGTAGATGTCAAACTGACGGCGCCCGTCCCCGCTCTTGTGGAACGGCTCGATCTCGTCTGCCTTGACGGCTACGTGCACGCACTCTTCAGTGTCGTAGCCGGACCGCCGCGCGACGTAGTCGATCTGCCCGACATCGACAAGATCGTTACCCCCGCAGGCCACGATCGCGGCGTGCACGTACGGCTCCTCGTCGACAACCAAGGCCGGCGGCTCACTCGACGAGTCCCGCGCGACTGTACCGCTCATGCATGTCCAACCTCCAACGCCTGCGCTTGTCAAACAGGGCTATTTTAATGTGATCGGGCGCCGGAATCGGGCAGCCGGCGTGGACGTGGACCTCGCCCTCGCCTGCGTATGACCCGTCCTTTTCGGCGCCAAACTGCTCTAGCAGGCTGTTCGTGTTGCGCGGGTACGACGAGTAGCGGACGGGCTGCATCCAGCCGCGAAGTGCCACCGTCTTGTATGCAACCTTGGCAGCCACCCTCCTGCCCAGGAATGGGTTGGATTTCCCGACCGTCATGGGCACCCTGTCCTGTGGGTCGCCCGCCCTCCGCCACCGCCCAACCAGGTAGTTGTCGATCTCGCCAAGGCTGCCTATGTCGCGGCGGAGCACCGTAATGCCCAGGGCCGCCCTGTAGAGCGCGACGTTGAACCCCTCCAGCTGCTCTGCGCACGGCTTCCATCGACCATAGACAGGGGCGCCTGCCAGATCGACTATGGTGCCGTTCTTCATGCACGAGCTGACAATGGCGTCGGACGTGCGGTAGTCAAGGGACTCCAGTGCCGCGTTGAACTTTAGGGCAAACGGTGCGAATGCAGGCTGCGAGTCGGCCAGACTGCGAAGGTTCCTGCCAAGCGGCGCACCCTCAAAGTCCAGCGCGGGCGCCTTGTTGAAGTTGACCCCGTCCCTGATGGCGTAGTGGTCGGCCCACCCCAGGATGGCCTGCGTGTCAAGCGAGTGCTCGGCCATGACCGCATGCGCCTCCGGCGAGAACCCGTCGGCGTCGTGCGGCCGCATCTCCGGGCGCCCTCGCAGCGCGGCGCCCGCACCGCCGCCCCGTCCCGAGCCGTCCACGTTGTCAGTGTCCATGTCGCAAGATTCCCGCAAGGCCCTAGCGGGCGCTCGGAGCGACGCGCACCTCGTCGTACTTGTCCAGGATCGAGTTGAGCACGACCGAGACCGGCACGTTGTTCATGCGCTTCTTCTCGGCGAGCAGCTTTTGGTAGGCATCGAGTGTAATGTACACGGGTATCGAGCCGCTGCCCTCCAAGAGGCCGCGCACCTTGTAGAGGGCCGTCTCCATGCCGCGCTCGGCAGACTTTGCAAACTTTGCCTTGTCCATTATGGCGCCTAGCGGGCCAAACGGCATCTCGTAGTCGACCGTCATCGTAACGCGCGTGAGGCCCTCGCCGAGCGCCTCGAACTCGTTGGCGATGCGCCAGTGCTTGAAGGGGCCGTCGATCTGCTCGGCCGCGATGCGCTCCTCGCGCTCAAACTCGGTCGTGCGGCAGTCCCACTCCAGCCGCTTCCCGCCAAAGTCGCCAATGATCCTAAACGTGGTGCCGACGCCCATGCCCTCCTTTATATCCATGGGAATGACCGTCATGCCGACGCCCTTGTCGCTCATCTGGTCCGAGACGTGCTCGGGGCGGGCAAAGTAGGTGAATACGGTCGAGATCGGGGCCTTGATCTCTATCGACTTTGTGGCCGTTGCCAACGGGCGGCGCCGCCCCGTGTGCGGATTTAAGGGTTTGGAAGGGCGCCCGCCCGCGCAGGGGCCGCCTGTGCGGGCGGCTGGGCTGGCTGGCAGGCAGGCATCCCGGCACGGGGCGCGCACGGGGCATGCCGCCCGTGCAGGGCGGCGCGGAGCGATCGCCGTGCGGCGCACGCGGGGGCGGCGCATGGGACGGATGGCAGGCAGGCGCCCGGCAGCCTGTTCAACAGTGCCGGCCGCATACCGCGGCGATCTCTTCCCCCCCCTCCCCGCGCAGTCCCCTTGCCCGCCGCACCCAGGACCGCTTCCGGCATCGGCGGCCCGCCCTCCGCCCCCCCCCCCTCCCCCCGCCCCTCCCCACTAGCGGCCGGCGGGCCGCCTGCCGCCGCCGAGGGCGCAACCTAAAAGGCGGGCGCGTGCGGGGGCGGCGCATGAGGCTGCTCAAGAAGGGCGCCGAGGGCGACGTGTACGAGACCGCATGGGACGGGCGCAGGGCAGTCCTCAAGGTGCGCAGGCCCAAGCCGTACCGGAACCGCCGCCTGGACGAGTCGATCCGCAAGAGGAGGACTGTCCGCGAGGCCGAGATGCTCGTCCTTGCAAAGGCCGCCGGCGTGTCAGCCCCGCTCGTGTACTTTGTCGACCCGCCGGCCGCCTCGATCACAATGCAGTACGTTGCGGGCCGGCCGGCGCACGGCTTTGCCGGCAGGAGGCTCGCCGCGCTGTGCAGGCACATGGGCAGGGCCGCCGGCAGGCTGCACAGGGCGGGGATCATGCACGGCGACCTTACGACGTCGAACTTTATCGCGCTCGGCGGCAGGGGCGGCGGCGTTGCAGTCGTCGACTTTGGGCTGTCCTCGCGCACCGCACGGGACGAGGATCACGCCGTCGACCTGCGGCTGTTCAAGGAGATACTCGGGAGCGCCCACGTCGACGACATGGACGCCGCGTGGCGCGCGTTCCTTGCGGGGTACGGGCCGGCCGTCGGGGCTGCAAGGAGGGAGAGGATCGAGCGGATCGTGGCAGACATAGAGGCGAGGGGAAGGTATGCCGCGGTCGTATGAGCGGCCGCGGCCGTCGGCCATACTATGGGACTCCGCCGGCGCCCGCTTTCGCGAGTGGACGGCGGCCGATGCCCGCACGGTCCTGTTCGCCACGTCGAACGAGGACAAGTTCGCCGAGGCGTCGGCGATACTCGCGGGGCTCGGCATCAAATGCGAGATGTTCAGGTGCGAGCTGGAAGAGGTCCAGTCCATCGCCCTCCCAGAGATAGCGGCCCGCAAGGCAGGGTTGGCCGCTGCCGCGTGCGGCAGGAAATGGCACGTCATTGCAGAGGACGACGGCCTGTTCGTCGATGCGCTGCGCGGCTTTCCCGGGCCCTACGCGGCGTACGTGCACGAGACGATCGGCGCGCCGGCCCTGCGCCGCCTCCTGCCGCGCGGCGCGCCAGCGGCGGCCTCGTTCACCTCGGCCGTGTCGTACGAGGGGCCGATCCGCAGGGCGATCGCTGGCGGCAGGAGGCGCGAGCGCGAGGAGGGGCGCAGGCTTGGCACGGGGAGCCGCGGCCGCATCGTGTTCATGGGAGAGGCGAAGGGGACGATTGCGGCGCGGCCGCGCGGATCGGGGTGGGGGTACGACCCCGTGTTCGTCCCGTCCGGCGGCAAAAGGACGTTTGCCGAGATGGGCGAGGCCGAAAAGAACGAAGTGTCGCACCGGCGCGCTGCGCTGTCCGACTTTGCCGCGTGGTTTGCCGCCAACGCCGCCCCCTCGCAAAAGGGCCGCGCGGGGCGGTGAGGGCCCCGCGGCGCAGCCGTCAAGCCGCCGCCGCCGCCGCCGGCGCGGACAGCTCGGCCCGCGGCCCGCGGATCTCGCGCTCTATGGGCCGCACTGCGTTGGCAAGCAGGACTATCCTAGACGGCACGCTCTCGTCGGCGACCTCTAGGCTGCCGCCGGACGCGGCTGACATGCCAGCGGCGAATCGGCGCACCTCCTCGTGCGGCATCATGTGGTCGCGCTCGAGGCGGTTTATCGACCTGCCCACGTGCATGTACGACTTTGCCTCCACAAAGTGCGGCGAGGCATCCGCGAGCATCCCGGCGAACGCGGCGTCCATGCCCGGCCCCGTGTTGTACCCGCGGATGAGCGTTATCCGGATTACAGTCCTGGTGCGCAGATCCCTCAGCAGGCCGAGCGACTCGTTCCACCGCTCCCAAGAGTCGGCGTACCTCGGCCGGTTTATGCGCTCGAACGACCCGCGGTCGGCCGCGTTCGTCGACAGGTACAGCTGCGTCGGCAGGGCGTCCTCGTCGGCCAGGCGGCGCAGCATGGCAGGCTCCTGCCCGTTCGTCACGAGGAATATCGAGCGCGTCGCCGGCAGGCCCCGCAGGTGCCGGATCAGCTCGGGCAGGCGCGGGTACATGGTCGGCTCGCCGGACAGGGATATGGCGTAGTGCGACGGCGCGAGCGACTCGTCGAGCCTCGAGCGGTCGGCGCGCGCATCGCCGTAGTGGCCCATTATGAGGCGGCGGCGCTCGTCCATGAGCCGCTCGACGACCTCCTTGGGGCCGAGCGCATCGGCGGGATCCATCGCCGACGACTCGTAGAATTCCATGGGCCGCCAGCAGTACACGCACCTGTTCTGGCACAGCATGCCGGCCGGCGAGAACTCCATGCACCGGTGCGTCGCTATCCCGTAGAACCTGTGCTTGTAGCAGTCGCCGTCGTGCCGGAACGACTTTTTCGTCCAGTGGCACAGGTCGACGGTCGCGTGGCCGGCCACGCCGTACTTTGCCCTCTTCAGCTCGGCGAGTATGCCCGGCCTTATGCTGATCAGGTCGCCGTCCCGGCCCTCCCCGTCCACGACCTCGCCCGAGCAGCTCATGTCCGCGCGGCGGCCCCCGCCGTATTAAACGTGTCCGCCGGCGCCGCCGCGCCCCTGCGCGCGGCGCACGCCCTCAGGTAGTCGCGAAGGACGCGGTCCCGCACCGCAAAGCCGCTCTTGTCGTCAAGAAGGTCCGCATCTACGAGGGGGCGGACGTACCGCGGAAGGCGCTCGATCCTGTACGAGAGCGCCTTTGCCATGGCGGAATACGTCGGGATTCCTCCGCCGTCGCCGGCCGTCGCCACCGCCTCCAGTATGGCCCTCGACAGGGGGCTCTTCACGGCCGAGCCGAGGTCTTCAGACAACATGTACTCGCAGTACAGGTGGAGCTGGCCGAGCGGCGGCTCGAGCGAGCGCCGGTACGTGCTTTCCATGTCCGCTTTGCCGTCCCAGGCCTCGGCCAGCGCCAGCAGGTAGTACGGATGCCCGCCGACCAGCCCGTGCGCGGCTGCGGCGGCGCGCGCAACGGCGGCGGCTGACGGGCCGCCGCGGGCGCCGGTTCCTTCCGCCAGGCCCCGGGACCGCACGTACCTTTTGAAGAGTAGGACGGAGCTGGCCTTGTCCATGTCCCCGACCCTCTGCATGTAAAAGTGCGCAAAGAGGGGCGAGCGCCCTCCGCCCAGGATCGCTTCGGAGAGGTGCACGTGCGAGCCGCTGACGACGAATGATACGTTCGGGCCCCTGTCCTGGATTGCGCTGCGAAATAGCGCAAAAACGTCCTTCAGGCCAGGATACTTGGAGAGGGCGGCAAGATCCTGAAACTCGTCGATCATCACTATGAACTTCAGGTGATCCTTCTCGGCCAGCGCGCTAGCCGACCCCAGTACGGATGCAAACAAGCGTCCGTAGTCGGGGCGCTTTTCGTCGACTACGAGACGCGCTGTCACCGTCCCCTCTCCGCTGACTCCAAGCTCGACGGATTTGATCCGCTTGTTAAGCAGTGCGGCCGTTGCCCTGTTGGCCAAGCGAAGGATGCGATCGCGGCCCGCGGCTGCGGAGCCCGACCGGGTCCTCTTGGCAGACATGTAGGCACCAAGTATGGCCTTTTCGAGCGAGTCGAAGAGGCGGCGTGGCTCCGTCAAGTTCTCGCGGACGTCAAAGTATGCCACCGCCACGTTGTTGCGGCCCGCCAGCTCGTGCATGGCCCTGCGGAGGATTGTGGTCTTGCCAATCCGCCGGTGTCCTACGACTGCAACGTTGTAGTTGATCTTGCGGGACAGCATTTTTGACACAAGGTCGGATGTCTCGGCCTCGCGATCTACCACGGCGGCAGGATCGGCTGGCGAGCCGATGCGAAACTCCGACACGGCGCGGCGCGGCGCGCCCGTCCATATATTTTGTTTGGAAGGCGTATGCGCGTTTGGGTGCTCTTATACCAGTTGGTATATATACCAGTTGGTATATATACCAGTTGGTATATATACCAGTTGGTATACAACAACAGGCAACAGCGGTGAAAACGGCTTGGCCAGTAGCCCCTGCACGCCCCAAATGAAGGCCAGAGGTCGAGCCGCCATCGCCGCCGCTACCCCCCCCCCCCAACGAATAAAGCGCGGCGCCGGCTGCCCGGGCCATGGGCAGCAGCAGCGCCGCGCCGGGCGCGCCGCGGTGCGGACGCCGGCGGGGGGCCGGGAAATGACGGGATCGGCCAGGGGCCGCCTCCCGCAGTTCAGCGGCAGGGCCTTTTTGGCGCCCATGGCAGGCGTGAGCGATCCGGCGCTGCGCCTCCTGTGCCGGCGGCGCGGCGCCGGCCTCGTGGTCACCGAGTTTACGAGCGTGCATGCCATAGTGGCAAAGGAGCGCGAGCTGCGCGGCAGGTCCCGCCCGATAACGGACTTTGTAGAGTACTCGGACGAGGAGCGCCCACTGTCGGTGCAGCTGTTCGGCTCGGACACGGAGGCGCTCGGGAAGGCCGCGTCCATCGTCGCCCCATACTTTGACATCATCGACTACAACATGGGCTGCCCGGCCCCCCACATTACGAGGCAGATGGCCGGCGGCGCGCTGCTCCAGCACGAGGGCCTGACGCGGCGCATACTGCGCACGCTAGTCGAGTCGGCCGGCGGCAGGCCGGTCACGCTAAAGGTGCGCGCAGGGGTCACGCCCGACGGCGACAGGGCGTTCCTCGGCATCGCCAGGATCGCCGAGGAAGAGGGGGTCGCGATGGTCACGCTGCACCCCCGCACCGTGAGCCAGGGGTACTCGGGCAGGTCGGACTGGTCGCTGATCGGCGAGCTCAAACGCACGGTCGGCATCCCCGTCGTCGGCAACGGGGACATTGCGGCGCCCGAGGACGCGCGCGACATGATCGAGCAGACGGGGTGCGACTACGTCATGATAGGGAGGGGCGCGATGGGCAACCCGTTCATATTCGAGCAGGTCAACGACCTGCTCTCGCGCGGGTCGTACCGCTCGTACGGGGCCGCCGACAGGATCGCCGCGTTCTTCGAGTACATGGAGGCGGCGGCGGGGTTCGGCATCAGGCTGTCGAGCATGCGCATGCAGGCGATGAGGTTCGTAAAGGGCATCCCCGGCGCGGCCAGGCTGAGGCCGCTCCTGGCCGCCGCGCGCGGCGCCGGCGAGATCGAGGAGATCGTGCGCGGGGCGGCCGGCAGCCCCGGCGGGAGGTCCCCCTCCCCCTAGCCGCCCATCCAGCCGGCGCGCCTAAAGTACGCGTACATTGCCGCGGCGGGCACCGTCGATGCGAGTATGATCGAGTAGAACACGAGGTGCGACTCGCCGCCCTGCCCGGCCGCCCCGGGCAGGGCCACGTTCATCCCGTAGAACGTCCCGATCACGGTGGCCGGGATTGCCAGCGTGAATATTATGGTGAGGACGGCCAGCACCCTGTTGGTCTTTTCGGTGCTCAGCATAAAGTCGGTGTCCTTGTAAATCTCCATGGTCTCCCGGGACTCTTCGAGCGCGTCCATGACCTTGTCGAGGTGGTCTATGACGTCGTCAAAGTACAGCTTTAGGTCGCCGCTGCCCGACATGCGGTCGACCTGGCCGCTAGCCTCCGTCACGATGCGCTTGAGGGGGTTGACGATGCGCCGGAGCACCATGATCTCGCGGCGCAGCACGGATATCTTGCGCGCCGCCGACCTCTTGTCGTCGAAGACCTCTTCCTCGATGTCCTCGAGGTTGGCCATGACGCGCCTCAGCGTGTGCAGGAGGTCGTCGACGAGCGAGTCGACGATCTCGTGGAGGAGCGATCCGGTGGAGCGGCCGAGCAGCCGAGCGCGGCGCTCGTCGCCCGGATCCCCCTCCCCGCTGCATGCGTCGACGAGCTCCACGAGCGGGGCGAGCTCGCCCTGGTGGACCGTAATCAGGAAGCCGCGCCCGACGAACATGGACAGCTGGCTGTGGCGCGGCATGAACTCCTTTGACGCAAGGGGCGGGAAGTGGAGCAGCAGGAACATGTGGTCGTCGTACACGTCGATCTTTGGCAGCTCGAACTTTGTCAGGCAGTCCTCTACGTTGAGGGCGTTGAGGCCGTACTCGCGGGCCAGGTCCCCGACGCGCTGCCGGTCGGGATTCTCGAGGTCGATCCAGGTGAACCCGGTGCCCTCGAGCACGGTCTGCTTTGCGCCGCCCCCGCCGGCCCCCCCGTCGCGGCCGCGCAGCCTGAGGGGTATGATCTGGCGCTTCACGCGCGCGCCGGGCGCGGCGGCGATTTAAAGATGATCAGGCGGCAGTGCGCGCGGGCCGCCGCGCCCGGCGCGCCGGTAGCGGCGGGGCCCCACGCCTACTTGAACGGCAGGAACGAGTACGTCCCGTAATAGACGACGGCCGCGGCCACGGCCATGCCGATCCACCAGCCCTTGCTGGACATGGGCGGCAGGGGCGCGGCTCCGATAATAAACGTAGGCGGCGCGCCGCGGAGGCGCGCCCGATCGGTGGCGCCTGCGGTGGGCGCAGAGGCCGGGGCGCGGGCGCGCGGGCAACGGTTATTACCGGCGGCATGCTTGGCCCTGCGTGGCCTCTGTAGTATAGTGGTAGTATATAGGACTGTGGATCCTAGGGCGGGGGTTCGATTCTCCCCGGAGGCCCCACTACGTTATTCCCGGGCAGGGCGCCGGCCGCTCGCGGCGGGCCCGGTCAGAACACGCCGTACTTGCTAGACTCCATCTCTTCCTTGATGGCCAGCTTGAACCGCGGCGAGTCTGGCCCCGCCGCCATCTGCTCTAGCCACGTGAGGAACTTTTTGTCGAGCCCCTTGCCCCTTAGCCGGTCAAAGTCCGGCCCCATCTGGTCGGCGAGCCTCTGGACAATGTCGCGGCTGACGCTGACGACGAAGAAGTGCCACCCGAATGCAAACTCCGAGTCCGTCATGACTGCGACCTCGTCGGCGTAGCTCCAGCCGGGATCTGAGCCGCCGGCGTGGACCATGGCCTCTAGCCTGCCGAGGGCCCCGCGCAGGTCGCGGCTCGTCGCGTCGTAGTCTACGGCCGAGACGTTGATGTTGATGCGATCCACGCCACCGGTGCGGCCCGGGCCGATAAATAGCCTGCGCGCGGGGCCCCCGCCTGCTACTCCGACATGAACAGCTTTCGTTGGCGGCTCAAAGAGGCGCCGAGCGCCTTTGTAGTGCGCATCGCATCGATGCTGGGCCCGCGTAGCCTCTGCTCGTGCGCGTCGTCGAGCATGTCGCGGGAGGCGGCGAGTATCTTTTTGTCGGCGCCGTCCAGGTCCATGCCGGCCGTAAGGCGGGCCGCGTCGATACCGGCGCCGTACCGTTCGGACGCGGCCTCTACGTACGCCCTGCTCAGCAGCACCACGCCGCGCAGTGCGGGTCCCCTGCTGCGCTTCAGGTGGACATACTTTGCATGCTCGTACCTTGCAAACTCGGCCGCATGCTCGTGCTGGCTCATCGCCGACGTGTAGTGGATGAGCGAGACGGCGTGCGTGGTGAGCATCCGCGGGGCCATGTCTGGCATTCCGACCCACCCGTCGGCCGACTCTCCAAGCGACCTGATCGGGGCGTAGTCGAGATGCAGGTTGTCGTGCAGCAGGGCGTACTCCTGCGCTGCCACCCCCATCGCATTCTTGAGGATCGCCCGAACGACCGGCTTTTCGGAGAGGTTGATCATCGTCGTCGGCCTGCCGCCCACAATGCCGGTCTTCACGAGGTACTCGTCGGCGCTTCCGACCGTCACCAGCCTGTGCGAGTCTCCAAACGCGGCCTGAAACGCGGCCGAGAGCGCCCGCATCTGATCCTCGGGGAGGGCGCCCGAGAGCAGCTTGTCGATTAGGCCACGTGGAGGCAGCACGAGGGGCGCACGAGGGGCTGCCATAAAAGTCAGCCGCGGGGGCGAGCCGCGCAGGGCGGCAGGGGCGCGGGAATGGGCGGCGCGCCTTTTTAGCACCGCCAGGGGCGGGCCGCGCATGCGCGCACGGATCGCCCTCGGCGCCGCCGCTGCGCTCGGCGCCCTGGCGGCGTACACTATCCTCGTCGAGCCGGCCGCGCTCGAGGTGACGCACACCGTGATCGAGTCGGACCGGGTCGGCGAGCCGGTGCGGATCGCGTTCGTCGCAGACATGCAGAGGCGCGATGCGGACCCGTCATTCGTGGCGCGCGCCGTGGCCGAGATCAACGCGGCCGAGCCGGACATCGTGGCCATGGGCGGCGACTATATCGAGGCGTCGACGCCCGAGCTGCCGTCGATCGCCGCGCTAAGGGACGTCCGGGCGCCGGGCGGCGCGTTTGCCGTCCTCGGCAACCACGACTACGGCGTGTTCGGCCCCGAAAAGGAGTCCATGCGGGCCAACGAGCGGCTTGCGGCAGAGGTGGCTGGGTACCTGTCCGAGGGCGGCGCCGTCAGGGTGCTGCGCAACGAGGTCGCCGATGCGGCGGGCGGCCGCGTTCGGATCGCCGGCCTCGACTCGTACTGGGCAGGCATGCGAGACGAGTCGGCCCTCGATGCGCTGCGCGGCGAGGAGGCGTACCGCGTCGTGCTTGTCCACAACCAGGACGGGATGGCGCTGGGATCAGAGTCTGCCCGGCCGGCCGACCTGTACCTGTTCGGCCACACGCACTGCGGGCAGGTGCGGCTGCCGCTGCTCGGCTCGGTCCCAAAGGCCCTCGGGTTCGAGGGCGAGTACGACTACCGCCACTACGAGGTGGCCGGCGGCTCGGCCCACGTGTACACCACATGCGGGCTGTCGCCGTGGCCGCGCCTCCTCAACCCGCCCGAGGTGTCCGTCATCGACGTCGTCCCCGCCGGTGCTGGGGCCGGCGGCTAGGGCGGGCCGGCGGCCTCGGCGGCGGCGGCGCCTCCCCCCTCCGCCCGCTCCAGCAGGTGATCGGTCTCTATCCCGTAAAAGTTGCGCAGTATTCCCATGTACGTGCGGATCGACTCTGGCACCGCATCGCCGCAGGCCACGCCGAGGTTCCACGCGTTTATCCACATGACGAGCGTCTGCAGGATGGTCACGAACCGGTTGTTCTGCGCATCCGGCGGCTCGACGGCCCGGGTGTACAGCTCTGCGTGCTCCCACGCCGTCGCAAAGTCGACGCACCTTACGCCGAGGACCGCGAGGACCTGCTCGGCGACGCTGCCGGCGCGGCGCAGCGGAGTGCGGGTCAGCACGTACGGGAAGCGGACCGAGTCGGGCAGGCAGCCGTGCGGGGGCCCCCATACCGTGACTATCCGGCAGCCGTCGGGGAGATCGGCGAACCTGCGGGCAAGGCCGGCCGCCGCGTCCCCGTCGGCGAACCACGAGAGCACGACCGTCGCGCCGCCGAGCCCCGCCTCGAGGGCGTCGCCGCACACGACGCTCGCGCCGCCGAGCCCCGCCGTCGCCGCGCGGGCCGCCTCGGCCATGGCGGGATCCGAGTCGATCCCGACGGCGCGCGACGCGCCGAACTCGGAGATCGCCATGGCAAGGCCGCGGCCGTCGCCGCACCCGAGGTGGTACACTGTGTCGCCCTCGCCGGCCCCCGCAAGGCCGAGCATCTCGCGCAACGACCGCTCCGGGGGCTGCACCCGCTCGCCGGAGACGATGCCGCCGGGCAGCGACGCTATGTACTCTTCTAGCCTCATCATGCCGCCTGGCCTGCCCCGCGGGGCCGATTTATTCCCTTATGCTCTCGAGCTTTGAGACGGCCTGCCACAGCGTGACGCGCACGAACGACGGCATGTTTGGGTCCTGCGTAATGTCGTCAAGCGTGCTGATCGCGTTGGCGGCGCGCACCGACATAGAGTACTCGCCGCTCTCAAGCCCCGCCACAATGTCGACGATCGTCTTCTTTATCGTCTTGGGGGTCGTCGGGCTGTTGGCCACGCCCGTGAGCGTCTTGACCGACTCTTCCATCGACGCCTTGTTGCGCTGCTCGTCGGCCATGCCACCTCACACCTCCACGCACACGCGGCCGGACTCGACCGTGGTGGGGTACGACCCGAGCGGCCTGATCTTTGCCGGAAACTGCTCCAGCGCCCCCGTGCCGCAGTCGAACCTGGCTCCGTGCCACCCGCATACGACCGAGCACGACTCGATGCGGCCCTCGGACAGGCTCGCGCCGGCGTGCGTGCACGTGTCGTCAAACGCGGCAAACCTGCCGCCGCCCAGGTTGGCCACGGCAATGTCGCGGCCGCCGACGGTGAACTTTGCCATCGAGCCCTCGGCGATCTCGTCCGCTCCGCATACGGGAGTACTGGCCATGGGCGCGCGCCCCCGGCTTGCCTTAATAGTTTTTGGGCGGGCCGGCGGGCGCAGGCGCCGCGGCCAGGGCCGCGGCCTCCCCCCTACCCCGCCCCGCCCCGCCAGGGGACGCCGCGGCCCCCCGAGCCGGCCAGGCCGCCTGCAGGTCCCGCCGCGGACCGGCTGTGTCTGCCGCCCCGGCGCAGGGCAGCCCGCCAGGCGCATGCCCGTCATTCTCCCTCGCCCTTCCTCCCCCCCCCCGCTCAGCCGGCCTGCAGGTCCGCTGCAGGGCGGGGGCCGCCGGCGGCGGCGAGGGGGGCATGCGGCAGGAAGGCGCAGCGCGCCCTGCGGGCGGAGGGAGGCCGTCACGGCCGCCGCGCATCGCCGACTATGCGCACCGTGTTGCGGATGCTGCCGAGGCCCGTGATCGACATCTCGACGACGTCGCCGTCCTTTAGGTACTCTAGGCCGGGGTTGTTCATGACGACCCCCGACGGGGTGCCCGTCGAGATGACGTCGCCCTTTTCAAGCGTCATCGACCGGCTCAGCTTTGAGACGATGTCGAACGGCTTTATGTGCATGCCGCCGGCAAGCGCATCCTGCCGCACCTCGCCGTTGACGCGCGTCGTGAGGCGCAGCCCCTCGGGGTCGCCCGCCTCGTCGGCCGTCGTCACCCAGGGCCCGCACGGCGCGAACGTGTCGAACCCCTTGGCCCGGGTGAACTGCCCGTCCATCGCCTGTATGTCGCGCGCCGAGACGTCGTTGAGTACCATGTACCCGAACACGGCCCCGCGCGCCTCGGCCGGCGAGACGTCCTTGCAGTCGCGCCCCATGACCATTGCAAGCTCGATCTCGTAGTCGAGCTGGCCGACGAACCCGGGAGCGACGATCTCGGCGCCGCTCCCGCACAGGGCCGTTCGCGGCTTTATGACCACGACGGGGTCGGACGTCGGGGCGCGGTCCTGCTCTTTTGCATGGTCGGCGTAGTTGAAGGCCAGGCACAGTATCTTTGGCGGCCTTGCGATCGGGGCGAGCAGGTCGAACGAGGACAGTTCCGCGCCGTGGGGCAGGGAGCCGAGGCGCCCGCGCACCTCGTCGAACCACCCGTCGAACATGAACTCGCGCGCGCCGGCCGGCAGCGGCACGCCGGTCTCGTACGTGATCTCCTCGCGCGTCGCCACGCGCCCCTCCCGGACGATCCCGTACGTCTCCCGGGCGGCGCCGTGCGCGGCCTCTGCTCCGCCGCCGGCCGCGCGCGGCCTGAGCCTTGCTATGCGGGCCATGCACGTCACCTGTGTGCGAATACGGCCGCCGTGCGCGACTCCTTGCGGCAGTATCCGAACCGGACGAACTGGACGAGCGCGCCGTCCTCGACGCTCGCATAGTGCGGCTCTGCCAGGGCGCGCACCTCTTCAAGGCTGTTCTCGTCGAACCTCTCGCCGTCGGGGAACGGCTCGCGCGGCACAAGGATGCGGATCTCGATCGAGCCGTCGCGCGGCACCCACTGTACGCGCGGCGCCCCGTCGCGCATGTCGTCGCCGTCGTACGAGCCGGACAGTCGGGCGCCGGCGCCGCCTGCGCCTATGCGCACGTTGCCCAGCCCCAAGAGCCGCACTGTAGAGCCGGGCGAGAGCTTGTCGGCATCGTCCTCCTCGATGCACACGGCGCCGCCGCCCGTGGGCACCTCCCTCGTGCCCATCGACTCGTCGGACGGGTGGTTGCGCAGCGCAACCGCTGGGCCGCCCTCCCAGCCGGACACGTCGAGCTCGACGGGGCGCCTCACCATGAACAGGCGGATGCTCGAGGCGTCCACGGCCTTGCGGTTGAGCGCCTCCAGCGTGGCAAACGGCGCCGTCGTGTCGGCCTTTGTGAGGCCGAGCGACAGGACGAACCGCCGCACCGCATCAGGCGAGATGCCGCGCCTCTTGAGCGCCTCGAGCGTGGGCAGGCGCGGGTCGTCGTACCACGAGACCTTGCCGCTCTCGATGAGCGGGCGTATGATCCGCTTCGAGACAGGCATGCCCTTTAGCTCGAGCCGCGAGAATTCGATGACGCGCGGCGCGCGCATGCCGAGGCGGCCGAGCAGGTCGGCGTACAGCTCGTTGCGCAGCTCGTACTCCTTGGTGCGGAACGCGTGCGTGACGCCGTCTGCGCTGTCCTCGACGGCGACGGCCATGTCGTAGCTGGGCCAGACGCGGTGCTTGGTCCCGAGCAGCGGGTGCCGCGCGCCGATTATGCGGAACAGTACGGGGTCGCGCATTACGGTGTTCGGCGAGGACATGTCGCCGCGGAGGCGGGCGGCGGCCTCGCCAGGCTTGAACTTTGCAAACATCTTTTCCCACCGCTCCGCATGATCATCCCTCGAGCGGCACTTGCACTCGGACATCTCGCGGCGGTTCTTGGAGACGCGGTCGCGCTTGCACGTGCACACGTACGCGTCGCCCGAGTCGACGAGCTGCTGCCCCCTTTCGGCGATCATCTCGATGTCGTCGGACGTGTTCTTAATCGAGTCGTACCCTACGCCGAGCCACTCGAGCCCGACCTTGATGGCCGCATAGTACTCTAGGCGCTCGCTCTCGGGGTTCGTGTCGTCCATGCGCAGCAGCATACGGCCGTCGTACATGCGCGCGTACTCTTCGTTGATGATGGCAGCCTTTGCGTGGCCGATGTGCGGGTAGCCGTTCGGCTCGGGCGGGAACCTCGTGACGACCCTGCCGCGCTCGGCGCCCTCGAGCTCGGGCAGTCCCGTGCCGCGCGACGGGTCGGGGGCCTTGCCGGCCTGCTCGGCGGCGGGGGCCTCGGCGGCGCCGAGCGCGCCCGGCCACGCCTCCTCCAGCGCGGCGCGCTGGCGCTCGGGGTCCATTGCGTTGACCTCTTCGACTATCGGAGGGACGATGGACGAGGCAAGCTCGGCCGCGCGCGGCCGCAGGTCGGCGCGCGACCCGAGCAGCCTTGCGAGGACGACCTTTGGCATGGTCTTGCCGCCGTGCTGTACGGCGTTGAGCAGCGCCTGGCGGCGAGCCTCATCTGCCGCGCCGGTGCCGCTGTCGTCCCCCGACATGCGCGACGGGGCGGCAGGCGGCGCTTTAAACCGTAGTCGGGGCCGGCGGCGCATCGCGGGCAAACGTCCAGTCCGTATTACACGCCAGCGGACCGAGGCGCTGCGCCCCGATGCGGCGCAAAGCAGTAGGCGGCGGGTGGCCTGAGCATACACTCCCGATCGGCAGGCATGCCACGATCAGCTCGGGTCACAGGCAGGGGCGCGGCGGAGACCGGCCAGCCGCGCGTGCAGGCGGCGGCAGGGCTTTGCTAGCGCCCATGGTCTGCCGTCGCACCTCCGGGAGGGTGCGCCTCCAGCCGCAGATGCAGCCCAGTGCCGAGCCAGTGCGAGCCGCAGACCGCGTCCTAGCGGACGGCAAGAATGTCCGCGGCACTGCCGTCCCGCTGCCATGCCTGTCCCGTCGACTTGGATCCCGCGCACCATAGCAAGAGTGGTTTATATAATAAACCAGGAACCGGGTTTGTGAGCATGCTCCAAAAGACCGCATACAGGGCAGGCCCCGCATCGGAGACCTCGGCCGCCCCGACCGTGGCAATGCCGAGGGAGGGCGAGATGTTCAGCGACGAAGAGCTTCATGCCAGGTTCGGCGTGCCGATGCAAGGCGGCATTCGCGTTAGCAGGGAGAACAGGTGCATAGTGCTTGTAGGCCGACCAAGTGGAGGAGTGGGCCAGATGGGCGCGGACCGCGGCGCCCGCATCCTGTACACGGGACAAGATTCCGATCGCACGGGCGCCCATGACCAAGAGATGTCCGGTGGGAATCTCGCCCTGAGCCGCTCGAAAAAGGAGGGATATACAGTCCTCTACTTCACAAAAGAGGGCGGCGGGATGGTGTTCAACTCTCGCGTAGAGTGCGACTCGCATGAATTTGAGTTCGGGGCAAGCTGGGGCGAGCAGCCCCGTACGGTGATCAGGTTCAACCTGCGGGCCGTAGGGAGAGATGATCAGGCCCTGCGGAAGCATGCCAGTGGTATAGAGCCAGCGAAAGAACACATAAAATCGGCTGCGCTGAGTGCCGCAGGCGGGCGGGCAAGGATCGAGGCAATAGACTCACCACCCTTGACGCCCGAGGAGATTTCCGCCATTAAGAAGTTCTTTGCCGGACCGGAACCCACCACTATATCCAAAGAAGAGTTTCTCAGCATCGTCACAGATGACAAAAAGCTTAAGGATCGTATCCAACACTGGAATTCTTGACAGCACAAAAGTGTCGCATGCCTTTTAATTGTCATTGGTGATAATGATAGGTCTTACGAAGATTGATTGTTCAAATTGCAAAATATATAACACTAGAGAGAAGCTTGACACAGTATCTTACACACTCCCGCACACATCACTGCCGTGCTAGGCTGTCCCACTGGTTCTCGCGTCCTACTAGCACAAAAACTCTAAATAGCCCCCTCCCCCCGTCTGCCCGTAAAATTGAAAATGAGTGATTGTAAAGCGGCGGATGCGGTCTGGGCAGCTACAGCTAAACTGCATCGGGACAACCCAAACACCAAAGCGTTTTCTAGCGGAGAAATATACAACATGGTTCGAGAGTTAGGATTCACTAATATGGCAAAAAACACGATCAAAAGTAATATTAATGCATATTGCGTGGCTAAACACCCTGTTCTTCCGAGTTACAAATATAGCCGAATGTACAGACACCGTAAGCTAGTCAAAGAAAATAAAAAGTACAGATTGTATTGCGATGGCGAGCCCTATGAGCCTATGAGGAAGGACGGTGCGATAGTGCCGGAAGAAGACCCACCAGGATGTCAAGGATTTATCAAGTGGTACCGTGATGAATACTGCGGGGGCAAAACACCGTCGTCACCTAATGCATCGAATGATCCCGATCCCACCAATCCACAAACAGAGCGTGCAGTCACAAATCCCCAGTCCAATCACGATCAGGTATCCATCGTTGCTGGCAGCAAGTCGCAGAACCAGGCAGGTTTAAACAGGGGTGTAAAAGACGAACCGGTCGGCATAGTGATGCTCGCAAAAAAGGAGAGTGTTCCACCACCCAAGACGATCGAGGTAGTGACACGGTTTGTAAGGAACACAAAAGAAGTAAAACGAATCAAAAATCTATATGATGACAGATGCCAAGTATGCGGATATACGATCGACATCCCGACAGGCAGATACAGTGAGGTTCACCACCTCCATCCACTCGGGGAAAAGGGCTGCGATGACAGTTCCAACATGATAGTCTTGTGTCCCACACATCATGTCGAATTTGACTACGCGGTGGCAGGCATCACCGATGACGGCATCAGTGTAGTCGACAGGTATGGCAAAACCGTGCGTAAGATGAGCATGCCATTAAAGCATCCACTTGACCAAAAAAACATAAAGCATCACCGAGAGAGAATGCGGCGTGCGGGTGCATCTAGGATGAGCCGGCGGGACTAGCGGCTCCTCTCCACCACAAAGTCGAGCAGTGAAGACAACTCGGCCGCGGCCGGCCCCGTCCTGCCCGCAAGCGACCGGCGCGCCTTGCCCGCGTACAGGGAGGCCCTGCGGCGGACCTCCCCGTCTATCCCCATGCCGCGTATGGCCGCCACGGCGGCGGCCAGATCGGACTTGGAGGCGCGCCTGTTGCCGAGGCACTTTTCAATCAGCTTCTTGTCTGGGCCGGCGGCCGACTCGGTCGCCATCAGTATGGGCAGCGACTTTTTGCCCTCGCGCAGGTCGTTGCCGACGGGCTTTTTCGTCACCGCGGGGTCGCCCATGACGCCGATCAGGTCGTCGGTAATCTGGAATGCGATGCCCAGGTTGCGGCCGAACGAGGCGAGCCGCGAGACGTCGCGGCGCGGCGCGCCGGCGCAGATGGCGCCCATCGCGCACGCCGCGTCGAACAGGGCGGCGGTCTTCTTGGAGACCATCTCGAGGTATTCGCCCTCGGACGGCGTATGGGCGCTGCCGGCCATCTCCATGTCGAGCATCTGCCCCTCGCAGACCATCGTGCACGCAGCGGCAAGCCGCGCCGCCAAAAGGGCCGACCGCTCGGCGCCGACCCGCGGGCCCAAGACTGCCTCGAACGCCTTTGAGAACAGCACATCGCCGGCCAGTATGGCCACGGGCGTTCCGAACCTGCGGTGGACGGTCGGCACGCCGTGGCGCACCTCGTCGTTGTCCATGATGTCGTCGTGGACCAGGGTAAAGTTGTGGACCATCTCGACGGCGGAGGCGGCAGGCATGGCCGCGGCCGCCGTCCCGCCTAGCGCCTCGCAGCTCTTGATTGCCATGTGGGGGCGCAGGCGCTTGCCGCCGCTTGCGACAAGGTGCGTCGCCGCCTCGTACAGCCCCCGCGGGCGGCCGCGCCCCATGCGCGCGGCAATGTCGGCGCTCACGCGAGCCGCGCTGCGCTCGAGCGCGGTCCCTTTTCCGCTCACCGCCCGGCCAGCCTCCATTGGTCGTCGGGCAGGTGCGCGCGTATGGCCCCGCGCAGCGCGCCGCGAAAGGGCGCCGCCGTCCATGGGTCCAGGGACCGCCCGTGCCGCGCGAGCGCGCCCGCATCCGACTCGGGCAGCAGGTACAGCGCGATGAGCATCCACGGGCAGTACCGCGACGGGTCGGCCGCTATCGAACCGGACGGGTCGCCGGCGTCCAGCCATGCCGTCTCGCTGATCTCCCCGTCGACTGGCCTCGGCGCGGCGCCGTCCCCGACGAGTCCGGCGAGCGTGCCGCATATCTCGTTCTCCGATCCTATGTCGCGGTACGGCGCGTGGTACTCGAACTTGAACAGGTAGTCTAGGCCGCACTCGAGGCCGAGCTCCTCAGGGAGGCGCCTCTGCGCCGAGGTCACGTACGTCTCGGAGCGGCGCGGGTGGCTCGCGACCGTCCCGTCCCAGTCGCCGGGCCAGAGCATCTTTGATGCGCTGCGCCGGGTGATCAGCAGCCGGCCGGCGCCGTCGAACAGGAGCGCCGTGAACGCGCGGTGCAGCCTGCCGCCGGGCAGGTGGCAGCTCGTCTTTTCGGCCGTGCCGATGTCCTTGTCGTCCTCGTCGACGAGTATGACATAGTCCTCGCCGGCGGCGGCAGTCCCGGCGGCCACTAGCGCCCCGCCCCCGCGAACAGCGTGCCCTTGAACCGCCCGGGCCGACGCCCCTTTCCGCGGCCGGCCGCGGCGGCCGCCTCGAGTATGCGGCCCGGCTCGCCTCCGTTGACGAACGCCACGTCGATTCCGGCGCCGGCCAGTCGGGCGGCCTCTAGCACCTTGCGCCGGATGCCGCCCGTGACGTCCAGGACAGACGCCTTTTTCCCCCGCCCCGTCCCGCCGCCGCCGCCGGAGGCGGAGCCGTCGAGCGACCCCGCAATCCTGCCGGCCTCGGCGGCCCCGACGCGCGGGATCAGCTTGAGCGAGTCCATGTCCTCGTACAGGCCGTCCACGTCGGTCGCAAATATCGCAAGGCGCGGGCGCAGCGCAAGCGAGAGCATCCGCACCAGGCGGTCTCCCGACATGATGTAGGCCATGCCGCCGCGGCGCCACAGCGCATCGCCGTACGTGACGGGCACGAGTCCAGACCCCGCGATGCGGCCGGCCTCGCGCACGGCCGGGCCGCTTGCCGCATCCCTCCCGGGCGCGACCAGCGCATGCGGAGGGATCGCGTACGTGCCCACGCCCCCCTTGGCCAACTCTCGGAGGACGATCGCATCAAGGTCGACCATCGAGTTCTTGACGGCCGCCACGGCAGCAGGCGGGTGCCTGGCCGGCTCCGTGTGCATGTCGTGCCGGACCGACCAGTAGTGGCCGAACGAGCCGCCCCCGTGGACTACGATCAGCGGCTCTTCGAGCCCCGCCAGGTCGCCGGCCATCGACGCGACGGCCTTTGGGCGCGCCGTCAGCGGCCGCCCCTTGTTCGTAATGACCGACCCGCCGAGCTTTACGATGATCATGCCGCCGCGGGGGCCGCGGCGGGTGGCCGTTAAAAACCATCGCGGGCAGGGCCCCCATTCGGGATGCGCCGGATGGCAGCCCCGGCCGGACGGGGCCGCCTAGCCCCCGACTCCGTGCTTTCTCATCAGGGCGTGGATGCCCGGCTCGCCGACGGCGCCCATCATGCGGTCCACGGGCCGGCCGCCCCGGAACAGTATGAACGTCGGGATGGCCTGCACCCCGCACCTCTGGGCCACCGCCTGCGCCGCATCGACGTTGACGCGCGCAAACCTGACCTGCCCGTACTTTCTGGCCATCCTCTCGAACACGGGATGCATCGACCTGCACGGCCCGCACCACTCGGCCCAAAAGTCGACCAGGACAAGCCCGCCGCCGGACACTGCCGCATCGAACGACGATGCGTCCAGGTCGGCCACGGCCCCGCCCGCCGGCGGCGCGGCCCCCTCCGCCGGCGCCCTTTGGGCCTCGATCATCTCGCGCGCCATGCGCGCCTTGATGCGCTCCAGCTCGGCGTCGCTGCCCGCCGCCGCCGGCGCCGCGCCGCCGCCCGCATCGCCGATGTTGCCGCCCACGCTACAGGTCCAAGAGGAACCTCATTTTAACCCTGTCCGGCGCCACGTCGACGACCATGTCGTGGAACGTCGGCGCCTTTATCTCGACCTTGAAGCCGTGCCGCGCCACGTCGAGCGGCTCGCCGGCGACTGTCCCCTCGATGCGGCCGCGCGGCGGGGGCGATGCGACGCGCGCGGCGACCGACGAGACGGCAAACCCGTCCGTTATGAGCACGAACGTGACCGCCTCCAGCCAGTCGAACAAGAGGTGCCGCCAGTCGTGTCCCTCGGCCGAGACGGTGCGCTCGGAGGACGGGGAGACCGAGCCCGCGTCTAGGGTAATGTCGCGCACGGCCCGCCCCGCGTCCGCAAACGCCTCGTCTGCGCCGCCCGCATCCACCTCTACTATCGCATCGGTGGCATGGTCGAGGAGCCTGTACCCCACGGTGCTGGCCCCCGCCTGCGGTATAAAGGCGGTACGCCGAAGAGTCGGCGGGGGCGATCGCGCACCGCCGCGAGGAATTCGGGCCCGGGCCGGCCGCGGGCCCGCTAGAGGCCGCCGAGGAACTCGGCGATCTCGGCGAGCTTGCGCTCGCGCCACAGCGCATGCGACTTGTACAGGCGCGGGTCGTACGAGTCATTCTCGCGCAGGCACCCCATCCGCACCAGGTCGGCGCGCGCCTCCCGCTCGCCGTCGCCGGCCTCGCACCCGCCCCCGCCGTCGTCCCCCTCTAGGAACACGAACGCCTGCAGGCGCCTGAACTCGTCGGGGCTCTTTTTGGCGGCGGCGTACGCCAGGTGCAGTGCGCGCAGGTGCGCCCGCCGGCCCGCGGGCACATCCGCGCCGGAGAGCCACTCGGCCCTGAGCCGCTCAAAGTACACGACGCCGTCGGGCGTGATCTCGATGTCGAACAGGCGCGGATAGTCCTCGGCATCGACGGGGTGGTACGGGTTCCCGCCCATGCAGTCGATGAACTCGATGCAGGCGCTCATGCCGCATCCTGCGGGGCGGATGCAAGAGGGGGCAGGTCAACATTTATTGGCAAGGCGCGTGCGTTGAGCTGACCTGCCAAGGCCGAAAGGAGTCGTCTAGGGGCTAGCAGGCTATGTAAGCAACAGAAAGAGGGCCACCGGAACCTTCAAGCACTCCCGCACAGTGGAAAGTGTGCTTTTGGTGAGAATGAGCCCGTTTTTTGCCCCCGTCGCCTTCTTGAACGCGATGATCCCGTCAAGATCGCGCGCGTTCAGGTTGCGCCCAAACTTGACCTCGATTGGGACCTCCACACTCCCGTCATTGTAGACAAAATCAACCTCCTTGTCAGGGCCGTACCTCCAGTACGTAAGGTAGTTCGTATAGAGGAACCACGGCTTTTTCGGGCTGCGGCGGAACGCCATCCTGATCAGGTGGTTGCTGACAATGCCCTCCACTATGTGGCCCATGTTCTGGGCGTCACCTAAGAATTTCTTACTTGTGTAGTATGCTTCGGTGCTGACAGCCCACCCGTGCAGGGTGTGGAAGTAGAAGGGATCGGCAAAGTGTATCTTTTTATCTTTACCAGGCATCGTCGATTTCGTTTTTGTGTTGTACTGGTAGATGACCGACAACATGAACATGTCTTCGAGTACGGACACATATGACAGGGCATATGTCGCGTTCGGGAGGCCGACCTTTTTGGCCAAAGATGTCCAAGATACGGGCCAGCCGAGTGCATCCATTAAAGCAGTGACGATCCCCTTTACGATCTCTTGTTTGCGCTCGAATGATGCCATGTCGTCAAGCATCAGATTTAGATACATCGCATACAAATCCTCAGGAATTGCGCGTTGGTTGTCGAGTTGATCTATTATCCAGGGGATGCCGCCGCTTGTCGCATAGTCGTCAAGATGCAAGTTCAGTGTGTTAATATCCTTCGACAAATCCCGAAGAGCCGGCAATATCCTGCCTGAGAATAAGGAGTCAAGGTGTTTGTCGCGGTCGCTCCCACCATTCAGTGCGGATCGGATTTTTTGCGCCAGTGGCTCGTCCACCAGCATTACGTACTCTAGAAAACTGAGAGGATACATGACCTTGTCCATGGCCTCGTTGAGCCTACCGCGGCGCCCTGGAAGTCGTTCTGCTGAGCGTGTGATATCTATAGTATGCGATCCCGTTGCTATGACAGTGCAGTTTTCGAGTAATCCCATGTCCCACAAGCGCTTGATGGCCATTTGCCATTTTCGGACGCTCGATACCTCGTCAAGAAATATAAACGTCCGCTCCGATTTCTCCCGGTCACGGTGTCTTAGGTATTCGCGAACGACGTCATAGAGGCCGCGCGCCTCACCCGCAACGTCACAAGAGTAGAACAGTATGTTTTGCGGCCTGATGCCCTTGCCCAGCAGCCTCCGTATGAGCAGCTTTACCGCGGTGGTCTTACCAATCTGCCTTGCACCCCTCAGAGTGTACACGGCGTCCTTGTCGAGGGTGAAGTCGTCGATAACGGATGGCATCCAGCGGATCCGGGATTTCTCCCATGCTACAATATACCTATCGGTTTCGATCGTACCTGAATCTTTCCACCACGGGTTCTCGTCGTAGAGATCTGACAGCCAGTTCAACGAGCGCCCGGACGTTGCCTCATATTTATACCTATATTTGTAAGCATGTACAGAGTATGAGGGCAGAAGCGTTGATGAAGGCTTAAGTAGTATGAGGGCAGAAGCGTTGATGAAGGCTTAAGTAGTATGAGGGCAGAAGCGTTGATGAAGGCTTAAGTAGTATGAGGGCAGAAGCGTTGATGAAGGCTTAAGTAGTATGAGGGCAGAAGCGTTGATGAAGGCTTAAGTAGTATGAGGGCAGAAGCGTTGATGAAGGCTTAAGTAGTATGAGGGCAGAAGCGTTGATGAAGGCTTAAGTAGTATGACGGTCGTAGGCGTGGGCAGGCCGGTGGCGGCTCGATGACCAACCATAATGCACGGACGGCATTTCAAAGCAGCTACAGGTGCAGGGCCTAGGATGC
This sequence comes from Cenarchaeum sp., assembly GCA_965242695.1. GTDB lineage: Archaea > Thermoproteota > Nitrososphaeria > Nitrososphaerales > Nitrosopumilaceae > Cenarchaeum. The sequence continues at coordinate 1,923,374 of CBDESU010000001.1, forward strand.
GCAAATGTGGCGCGGTGCACCCCGGCGAAGTGGTGGCAACAAGCGGCGCGCTGCCCGACCGGCTCTAGAGCGGCCGTCGCGGATCGTCGCGCCCGTTGCGGGCCGACGAGAGTAGAGTGGCAGCAGCAGTGACCCTGCCCGCTCGTCAAGCCTTAAATCGGCGCCGCCCGCCGCGCCGGCCCGTATGGAGCTGCCCCGCGGGATGAGGGACGTGTACGGCGAGGAGATCGACGGCATAGAGGAGGTCAGGGCCAGGTTCTACGACACGGCGGCGCTGTTCGGGTTTGGGCGGATCGACCCGTCGCCGATCGAGTCGCTCGAGACGCTCGAGGCAAAGTCCGGCGCGGCCATACTCGACGAGGTGTACCACTTCGAGGACAAGGGCAAGAGGAAGGTCGCCCTGCGGTTCGACTTTACGGTCGGGCTTGCGAGGCACGTGGCGTCGAGCAGGTCCATGCCCATGCCGGCGAGGCTCGCATCGTTTGGCGGCGTGTTCAGGTACGACGAGCCGCAGAGGGGAAGGTACCGCTACTTTCACCAGTGGAACGCCGAGATATTCGGCAGGCCCACCGTAGAGGCCGAGGCCGAGATAGTAGAGTTCACCTCGAGGCTCCTCGCATCGCTCGGCCTCGGCGGCGCGCGAATAAGGCTCGGCCACCGCGGCGTCTCCGAGTCGTTCGTGCGCTCGTCGCTGCAGGATGAAGGCTCCTCGCCGGGCGCCGGCTCTGGTGGCGGGATCGTCGCCGACGCGCTGCGCCTCGTCGACAAGTCCTCAAAGAGGCCGCGCGAGCAGCTGCTCGGCGAGTACGCCCACCTGCCGCGCGGCTTTGCCGAGGGGCTGCTCGACTTTGCGGCCGCAAGGGGGACACTGGGCGAGGTCGAGGCGGCAGTCGGCGGCATTGCCGGGGGCCGCGCCGCCTCGTCGCTCGAGGGGTGGGACGGCCTTGCGGCGCTGTGGGACGCCCTCGGGGCCAGGTCGGTGCCCAACGTCGAGGTGGCCCTCGGCATAGTCAGGGGCCTGGACTACTATTCTGGATCGGTCTTCGAGGCGTTCCCCGAGGACGGAGGCGATCTGGCCGGCGGCGCCCTTGCAGGCGGCGGCAGGTACGACGCCCTGATGGGCGCGTTCGGCCGCCCCGAGATCGGCGCGGCCGGCGTCGCCGGCGGCGTCGAGAGGACGCTGCTTGCGATGTCCGAGGCGCGCGGCGGGAAGAAGGCCGAGGAAAAGCCCGGCCGCGGAACCGTCCGCGTCGTGTACGCGGGAGGCGGCGGGGACGAGGCGCCGCAGCGCGAGGCGATGCGCATAGCGTCGGCCCTGCGCGGCGCCGGCATTCCCGCGTGGGCGGACCTTGCCGGGAGGCCTCTCAAGAAGCAGCTCGGAGCGGCGGCCGCATCCGGCGCGGAGCTTGCCGTCGTAGTCGGGCCGTCCGAGCTTGCAAGGAGGGTCGTCGCAGTCAGGCGCATGAGCGACCGCGCCGAGTCGGATGCGAGCCTGGACGACCTGCTCGCCGACCCGCGGCGGGCCCTCGGCCCCGCGCTCGAGTCCGACGGCAAGGGCCAATCCTAGCCCGAGAACGCCTGCGTGAGCATTACGATCTCGGGGCCCGTGGTCATCGAGCCGGCCACGACGGCCCTGTTGTTGGCAAGCAGCCCGGATGCGACGAACGGCACGCCGCCGTTTACGGTCGCGTGAACCAGCCTTACTCCGAGCACTGACGAGGCGGCGGCCACCTCGTCGTCGGCCGCCTCGGGGTGGACCACGCCGCCGCGCGAGGTGGCCACGAGCATCGCGCCGACCTGGTTGTATCCGGCCATGCGCGACTGGACGACCTCGACGTCGAGCGCATCGGCCGCGCTGCGCGCATCCTCGGCCGAGATGACAGGCGATACGACGGCGCCGCGGTCGTTGGCGGCGATCATGTTGCCGAGCGCCGTGTACTTTGTGCCAAGTATGGCCACGCAAAGCCCCGAGTGCCTTTCGTAGTGGGCCACCTCCAGGTCGGACGCCGTGTGCGGCAGGAGCAGGCCGTGGTTGTTGGCCACCATCAGGGGCCCGAGCAGCCGCGTGTTGGCCGCCGATGAGGCGAGCGGCTCTGCGCCGAGGCACTCTCCGAGCCGCTCCGCCTTTGGCTCGGCGTACCCGCGCGGGACGAAGACCCTCCCGTCGGTGGCCCTGCCGTATATGCCGATGTTCGGGCCGCGGTACATGTTGAGCTTGAAAATGTCCACGCGCGCAGCGCGCGGGGCGCGCCGTTATGAACGTACGGTGGGCGCCGCGGCAGGCCGGCAGGCAGGGCGCGGCGCAGATTGCGCCAGCGGCCGGCCAGGCCCCCGGCGGGGCGGCAGGGAGGGAGGGGGGGGGCAGGCGCGGGGTTCGGGCCGCGGCCGGGGCCCAGAGGGGAAGGCGGCGGGGCGCCCGGCGCACTGCACAGGGACGGGCCGCCCGGCATCGGCGCGCCGCACCCGGACCTGCCGGCGGCGCGCATCCCATGGAGGTCCTTCCGGCGGCGCGCATGCGCGCGCCCAAACCGAGCTTTATATCTAGACGGGCAGGCGGCGCGCGCGTGAACGTCGGCTTTGTCGGCCTCGGCAAGCTAGGCCTGCCGTCCGCGCTGGCCATCGAGTCCAAGGGCCACACCGTGGTCGGGTACGACATAAACCCGGCCGTAAAGGGGTACGTCGAGTCCAAGAGCATACCATACCTGGAAGAGGGCGTGCCCGAACTCTTGCAGAACACGAGGCTAGAGGTCCTGCCGCTCGCCGACGTGCTGCGCCGCTCCGAGATCGTCTTCGTCCCCGTGCAGACGCCCCACGACCCGCTCTACGAGGGGACGACGAGGCTGCCCGACACCACGGCCGACTTTGACTACACGTACCTAAAGTCGGCCTGCACGAGCATATCGGACGAGCTCGACAGGCTCGGCGAGGACCGCATCGTCGTCATCATATCGACGGTCCTGCCCGGGACGATCGAGCGCGAGATAAAGCCGCTCCTCTCGAGGCATGCAAAGCTGTGCTACAACCCGTTCTTCATCGCCATGGGGACGACGGTGCGCGACTTCCTCAACCCCGAGATCGTCCTGTTCGGCGTCGACGACCCCGAGGCCGTCGCAAAGGCAAAGGAGTTCTACTCTACGATAGCCGACGTGCCGTTCCACGAGATGAGCATCGTCAACGCCGAGCTCGTAAAGGTAAACTACAACACGTTCATTACGATGAAGATAAACTTCGCCAACAACCTCATGGAGGTGTGCCAAAAGATGCGCGAGCAGGGCGCCGACGCCGACGTCGATACCGTAATCGACGCCCTTTCCGACTGCAACCGCCGCATCATCAGCCCGTCGTACATGAGGGGAGGGATGCCCGACGGCGGCGGGTGCCACCCGCGCGACAACATAGCCCTCGCGGACTTTGCAAAGCGCCACTCGCTCTCCAACGACATCTACACCGAGGGGATGATGGTCCGCGAGCAGCACACGAGGTGGTTCGCAGACACGATAGATGCGCACAGGAAGGGCGGCGATCTGCCCGTCGTCGTGCTGGGCAAGTCGTACAAGCCCGAGACGAACCTCACAGTCGGCAGCCCGTCGGTGAGGCTGCACAACGAGCTAAAGGAAAGGGGCGTCGAGGCGCTCTTGTGGGATCCCCACGTCGACGGCGAGGGTGGGGCCGGCGAGGCCCTGGCCGCGCCGGCCGTGTTCTTTGTCGGCACGCGGCACGAGCGCTTTGCATCGCTAGAGTACCCCGCCGGCAGCATCGTGATCGACCCGTTCGGGTACGTCAAGGGGCGCGACGGCGTGAGGATCGTAGCCCTCGGCAGGCGGTGAGCCGCCGCCCGGCGGCGCGGTGGGCAACATGACAGAGTCCGCGGGGATCGGGCTCGGCCTGGACTACGAGAGGGTGGCCGCCGAGGCGTGCAGGTTCATCCGCGGGCAGGTGGAGGCGGCGGGCGCTGGCGGCGTCGTGCTCGGACTGAGCGGCGGAATCGACTCGTCCGTGGTCGCCCACCTGTCCGCAAGGGCCCTCGGGCCCGACAGGTGCATGGCCCTGATAATGCCCAACGAGGCGTTCACGCCCGGCTCGGAGACGGACGACGGCCTGCTGGTGGCCACGAGGCTGGGCCTGAGGCACAAGGTCGTCCCGATCGGCGCCGCCTCGGACGCCGTGGCCGGCGCGTCGGATGCCGCGGAGGCAAGGGGAGTACCCCCGGCAGGGGGCGGGGCGGGCATGGGCGGGGACGCCAGGCGCCTTGCCGTCGGCAACCTCAACGCCAGGCTGCGCGCGGCCCTGCTCTACTACGAGGCGCAGTCGCTCGGCTACCTAGTGGTCGGCACCGACGACCGCAGCGAGTACCTCATCGGCTACTTTACAAAGTACGGCGACGGGGCGAGCGACCTGCTGCCCATAGCCGACCTGTACAAGACGCAGGTGCAGCGGCTCGGCGAGCACCTGGGCGTGCCCCGCCGCATAGTCGAAAAGCCGCCGAGCCCGCACCTGTGGAAGGGCCACGATGCGGCGGCCGAGCTCGGCATGGGGTACGATGCGGTCGATGCCGTCCTGTCCGGCAGCACGTCCGGCGGCGGCACCGAAGTGGACGAGGGGGCCGCGGCCGCGGCGGCCGCGGCGGCCGGCATGCCCGAGGGCCACGCGCGCCGCATCGCCTCGCTCAACCGCGCGAGCGCCCACAAGAGGGCGCTGCCGCCGATTGCCAGGCTGCGAGGGCTGCGCTGAGCGGGCAGGGGCGGGCGGGAGGGGTGCGGGCCGTAAATTTGCGCCGCCAAGCAGGCACATTGATATAACGCGTATGCGGCAGAGGCGCCGTGAACGCAGGGCAGGAGGCGGCCCGCGGCGGCCGCCCCGGAGGGCAGGGCAAGGCTGCGAATCACACTCGACCCAGACATGGTCGAGAGGGTCGAGCGCGTCGTGTCGGCAAACCACCCGTACGACAGCAAGGAGTGCCTGCTCAGGGTTCTGCCCAGTCGCGTGAGCGCTGCGGATCTTGATCGCGTTCTAGGCCATCTGGCGCGTTCGGGAAAGATTGCCCTGGGTGGGGGAATCATACGCTGGACGTCCAAGCCGGCCCAGGGTAGAGCGGGGAGTGTGCGAACAGGTCGATCCTCGCAGGTACCAGGTTTGAGACTATCGGGGAGGGCAAGAGTCAGGCGGAGACGATTGGCGAGTACATCGTACGGATGGCCAACGCCGACGAGCCAGGGGCATACACTGCCGAAGACGCAAGGGAGATCGACGAGGATATGCGCCGCTTGGCAAGGGGAGAGTACTATACGCACGAACAGGTGTGGAAAGAGTTTGGCCTGTGAAATGCAATGCGCTGTACACGAATCAGGCCCGCAGGGTTGTAAGGCGCGCCGGCGACGAAATGTGCAGTCGCCTCAAAAGGCGCGCGGATGGGCCTTGCGAAGGGCGTTGCCCGAGAGGCCGGTCGGCTAACAGCGAGGATCATCGTGACAGGTTGGAACGCACAGGATCATATGCGGCACAGACAAGTCCAAGATCCGCATCACCGTACAGCGGGCAGTGTCGCGCGGCAAGGCCTACAGACGCCGCGATGCCCGCCAGCGGCGCAGCCATGGCGCAAGCGCATGATCGGCCATGGCGACGGGCACCGCCGCATCCATGCAGCGCCTTGCCGGGGCGCAGGGACGGGCGCGTTTGCAGGGGGCACGCGGGGGCCGCGCGTGACTTCGGGCGATCAAAGTCAACCTGCGTTCGCCCCGGGCAAGCGAAGATGTCCAGGGCCACCGCTGTGCGTCACTGCCCCATCGGCAGAGGCCCCGCAGGCGCGCAAGCGTGCGGCGGACCAGAGTGGGGGGAGCATGCGGCGGCACGATGTGCAGAAGGTGACGGCGCGGGGCGGGGCAGGCAGGGCCGCGCGGGCGGGGCAGGGGCGCCGGAACCGCGCCCAAAGGTTAATTCGTGCGGCGCGCGCGCGCCGGCGTGGACGAGATCGAGAGGGTGTTCGACGAGTGGTCGGCTAACGGCAGGTCGGGCCTCATGGAGTCCGAGCACTCGCCCAACGTGGCAAGGTTCCTGCGCACCGTCCAGTTCCGCAGGCCGTTCAGGTTCCTCGACATCGGGTGCGGCAACGGCTGGGTCGTCCGCCTCGTCTCCCAGATCGCGGGGTGCACAAAGGCCGTCGGCATCGACAAGAGCAGCGGAATGATCAGGGAGGCGCGGGCCGCGTCGGCCTCTAGAAAGGAGTCGTTCTCGCGCGCCGACATCGAGCGGTGGTCGTACTATGGCCGCAGGTTCGACTATGCGTTCGCCATGGAGTCGCTGTACTATGCAGAGTCCGTGAGCGCCGCCGTGTCCCGCACGCACGGCCTGCTCGCGGACGGGGGGCAGTTCTTTTGCGGGACCGACTTTTACGCCGAGAATACGGCCACGACGGGGTGGCCGAGGGACGTGGGCGTGCGCATGCACCTGCTCTCGAGGCGGCAGTGGCGCGACGTGTTCTCCGAGGCCGGCTTTGCCGTCAGGACGACGCTGGTAAGGGACCCGTCGAGCCGGAAAAAGTGGAAGCGCGAGATGGGCACGCTGTTCATTGTAGGCACCAAAGAGGCGCCCTAGCGGCGCCTCACAAAGCGGAGGACGACGGCGGCGGCAACGGCCAGGGCGGCGGCGGCCGCCATTGAGGCCACCGCCGCGGCGACCTCGATCGGCCGCGCAGGGGGCGCGGTTGCGCCGGCGCCGCCATCGGGCCCGCCGCCTGCGCCGGCGCCGCCATCGGGCCCGCCCACTTCCGGCAGGGCTGGATCGCCGCCGCCGCCTGCCGCGGCGGCGGGTGCGGCCGCCTCGTCGACGACAAGAAAGCCGGCAGTGTGCGAGTCCGGGCGCAGCACGTCGTCGGACACTGCGAACAGGCGCAGGCCGGCGGCCCCCGGCCCCAGGGCCGACGTGTCCTTGCCGTCGAGCCGCACGGTCGCATGCCCGGACGCGACGTCGGCCGAGCCGGACAGCGAAGCGGTTCCGTTGCCGCCCGCGCCGTGGGATCCCGAAATAAAGTAGTGCAGGGTCGACGCCCCCTCTGCCTCGACGCCGATCTCCGCCGGACGCCCGCGCACCACCACGTCCGGGGCGTCGACGCCGGCAATCTCGGGAAACCTCACGTCCTCGAGGTGCGCCCACGACCCGGCCGGCAGGGGGTACGACTCGTCGTCGAACGCGGCGATCCGTATCGTGCGCGACTCGGGCGAGTACGACTCTAGGTAGAACGGGCCGTTGCCGACCACCGCATGGCCCGTGGCGCCGATCCACTCCAGGGCCGAGTCGTACCGGCCCGCCGCGTATTCCTCCGTGGCGCCGAGATCCGCAAGCGGCGGCGGCACCCCGCCGGGCCCCGACGCCCTGGCCTCGCGCAGCGCATCGGCGACGAGCTGCGCATCGTTCGGTATGATCAGCGACAGCCACGGCACCGACCGGCTCACCGAGCCGGACCTCGAGAACGAGGCCGAGCCGTCGAGGACGACGGCCTCCATCGCGCGGTACACCTCCCACGGCATCGCCGGCCACACCGATGCCCACGCGGCAATCTCGGCCTCGTCAAAGTGCCAGTAGTCCAGGTACACCTCGATCGTATCGGCGTCCACGGGGCGCACCCCGACCATCGTGTCGACGACCTGAGCGGCGCGCGGCGTGTACTCGGCATCGGACGTGCGGTCGACTCCGCCGCCAGGGGCCGGCGCCGACCCCCACTCGACGGCAAAGTACAGCGAGTACATCACGTCGTTCATGTCGATCGGCTCGCCGTGGTGCCACCTGCCGCCCGAGAGGTCGAACGTCACGCGGCTCCTCGCCTCCGATCCCTCCGGCACGGGCGCCCACCTCTGCTCGGCGGGGCTCCACAGGACGGCCCCCCCGGGTACCCGTACGCCCGCCCCGCCGCCGCCTTCGGCGCCGCCGGCGCTCTCGACGTCCCACGCGGCGCGGACGGGGATGATGCGCCCCGAGTACGGGTGGTGGAACGTTCCGGGATCGGACAACGCGTTCCATATCTGCGTGCTGTACGTGTCGCCGAACCCGACTACGGGGTTCCACGAGCCCTGGTAGATCTGCTTGACGCCCACGCGCAGCGTGTCCGAGCCGCCCGGCCGGGCGTTGATCGGCGTGAACCGGCTCGGCACCCCGGCCCCAAAGTCGTTGACGACCCCCTCCACGTCCTCGCCGCCGGCGTACAGGTCGGTGCGGGCCGCCAGGAAGATGCGGACCGACTCGGATACGGCCTCGGCCGTGGCGGCGCGCACGAGCTCGGAGCGCTCGTCGGCCGACCCGTACTCGCCGGCGTAGATGCGCTGCGTGATCGAGTCGAGCCTTTCGTTCTCGTAGTTCCAGTACGACGGGTCGTTGAACCCCGGCATCGACGAGTACCACGGCGCGTACATCTGGCTCAGGCCCACGGGGTCGTACCGCACGAACGCCGACCTGCCGCCCCACCCCTCGGTGTACACCGACCACCGCATCTCGGCGGGATCTGACCCGTACACGACGACGAACGCCTTGTTCAGGTCGCCGTAGTCGCGCCTAACCGAAAAGCCGGCCCCCTCGAGCGAGGACGCGAGCATCTCGCCGACGGACTCGCGCACGGGATCGTCGCTGCGTATGAAGACGCGCACCTCGACGGGCTCGCCGCCGTGCATCCACGCGCCGCCCTCCCCGCGGACGGCCCCCTCCGCGGCCATGGCCGAGCCGATCATCGACGAGGCCAGGGCGGGGTTGTGCTCGAACCCGTACGACTCGATGAGGCCGAGTATGCCGATGTAGTCGGGGTCGGACGGGCCGTAGTTCGAGACCATGGGCGTGCCGTGACCCCCCATCAGCTCGTTGACCATGAGGCGGCGGTCGACGAGGTAGTTTAGGGCGTACCGGACGTCGCGCAGCGAGAACGGGTTGAGGGTGCCGTCGGCCGGCGCGGCGGGGTTTACGAGCAGGCTGTACGAGCCTCCCGTCGACTCGTACACCCGCAGCCCGCTGCGCGACTCGTCGTCCTTTACGCGGTCGGCCGGGACGGTAAAGTAGTACAGGTCCAGGTTGCCGTTGCGCACCTCCTCGAGCGCCGTATTCTCGTCGAGGTACTGGACGAACTCGACGGCGTCGACGTGCGTGCCGCGGTCGGCCGCGGCGGGGGCCGACAGGGCCAGGGCGATCGCCGCTGCCACGGCCACGACGATCACCGGCGCGGAGATGGCCAGGCGCAGCGGCGGCGCGGGCCGCGGGCCGCGCGGCCTGGATCGTGGGCGCTCTCGCACGGACACGGCGGCGCTGTTGCCAATGCGGGGCTAAAAAGGGTTGCAGGGAAAGCGGCGGCGCCCTTCCGCTGCAGGACGCCACGTATCTGCACGCCTGCCCGCGTGCGAGCGGCCCAAAAGCGGGATCTCTGGCCATGCGCTTTAAATATGCACCGCGTTTCGCTTCGGCAACGGATCGCATAACTACAGCCGTCATGATTGGCATCGGCGCACTAGTCGCCGCAACAACGGCGCATCAGTGGGAATACCTCTGGGAGGGCGAGTACCTAGGCAAGTGGGCATCGCTCGTGGCCATATACTCGCTGGGGATTGCGCCCCTGTGGTACTTTCTAAAGAAAAAGCTCGACGGGAGGATGGAACGGCGCACTGCATCGATTGGCATCATGGCCGAGCTTGCCAACGCCACCGACGGACTTGACGAGAATAAGCACGGCGATCTAAAGGCCGCCACACTGGCCGCGGGTCAAAAAGTCCACTTTATGAACCGCATGCTCAACCACGGCACTTACGGCAGCCTCGTCATGTCGGGCAAGATTATTGCCATCAAGCCCAGTTTACAGCAGCCGATTCACGACGTATTCCAGATCATAAAGGACCGCAACGGTTTTTTGCAAAAAATACGCGCTATGGAAGAGATGGGGGATCAGCGAACGCGGGTCAAGAGATACTACCTGCAACTAGGCAAGGCCGAAGAGATGCTACTAAGCAGCATACCGCCCCTGCTTGCCGATCTCCGCAGGGAGTGCGAGTTGTCCGGTACCAAAAAGCGGCGCCTAGGCAATTCATGGTCGTGACGGGCGATGCGTCAAGCCGGCGGCGCCGGCCTGACAATGTGTGCGCAACCGGCGCAACCGGCGCAACCGGCGCAACCGGCGCAACCGGCGCAACACCGCAGGACGCATGCCCGATTGAGGCCGCCGTAGCCCCAGAGATGTGCGTGTAGGGAACGGCGGAAGCTGATCAGTCAGACTTTTTCTTCGGCCTAGAGGTGGCGGGCTCTTCGATCCCCCAGCCGCCTTCGCTCTTCGGTATGCAGTCGATGTACTGCCTGCTTTCCCCCGTATACACGAGTGGCTTCTTGCCCATGAAGCGAGACTCCCAGGGCAGTATTAAAACATTGCCCGTCCGCATGCAGCGTGTCGTGTACAAAGAGTAGTGTCCCTCGGCTGTCAGGCGCAGGCGCCCGACGTCCCGAGGCCTCGGGGCGATCGCCATGCTAGGACATCTTGCTCCCGTGCTCCTGCGCAGGCGCCTCGCGCATGGGCATGCCGGGGTCATGCAGGGACGCCCGTTGCGAACCGCTCGGAGAGCCTGACCGGGCGGTGCCCTGCGGCCGCGCCCGGCGCGCCGCTCACAGCCCCCTGCCGGTCATCGCCTCGTACGCGCTCACGTACCGCTCCGTGATCCTAGCAGATATCTCGGGTGGGATCGGCGGCGCCCTCGGCTCGCGGCCGGCGGCGCGGTCCTCGTCGAACCGGCGCTTGTAGCCGTTCTCCGAGAGCCAGTCGCGCAGTATCTGCTTGTCGTACGCGACCTGCACCGACCCCGGCTCGTGTGATCCCCTAGGCCACAGGCGGAACTCGTCGGGTCCGATCGAGTCGCCCAGCATGATGCGGCCGCCGAGCCGGCCAAACTCCAGCTTTAGGTCGGCAAGGATGAACCCGGAAGAGGCAGCGGCGGCGGCCATCATGCCGTATATGCGGACCGACCTTGCAGACAGCTCGTCGTACTCGGGGCCCGTCACGAGGCCGGCGCCGACTGCCGCGTCCCGGCCCACCGGCTCGTCGTGCTCGTCAGACTTTGTAGTCGGATCGAACACGGGCTCGGGCAGGGCCGCGGCCATCCTCGCATCGCCGGCGCCCCGGGGCAGCTCGGCCTCGCCGCGCCTCACCCTGTCGTACAGGCTGCCGTACAGGTAGCCGCGAACGACGCACTCAAGCGGGATCATCTCCAGGCGGCGCACGAGCATCTCGGCCGGCCCCGTGCGCTCGACAAAGTGGCTCTGCACGCCGAGCTTGGAGAACCAGTACTCGGCGAACGCGCACAGCACCTCGCCCTTGCGCGGTATGCCGCCGTCGAACCTCACATCGTACGCCGATATGCGGTCGCTGAACCTGAACAGCAGCATGCCGCCGCCCGCGTCGTACACGTCCTTGACCTTGCCGGATGCGACCAGCTTCACGGCCACGCGAGCAGGGCAGGTGATTTAACCTGTGCGGGGCGCGGCGGGGCGCCGGCCTAGGATCCCATCATCCCGACCATCTTGGGCGGCTCGCGGTACGCCTTGCTCACGAACACGCCCGGATCGGCAGAGACCATCACGTACTCCATGGCGTTGCCCGGCGGCGGCGAGACGATGACCTTCTTGCCGCTCTCGAGGGTGCCGAGGCTCAGCTTGTCGCCGTCCCCAAAGTCGACGACCACGCCGGTCAGGTCCTTGCCGCCGACGTTCTGCACCGTCACCCTGCCCGTAATGAACAGATTCTGCTTGTCGATGAGCGGATCCACGTACAGCGCGTGGTCCTGCGTCGCGATGCTGCCCCGCATCGCGTCCATTCCGAACACGACGGCCATGGCCCCGACGGCCCCGACGCCGAGCAGGACGAGGGCCCTGTATTTGTCCACGCGCGGAAGAGTGGGCGGTTGTATTTAACGGCGCCGCGGGCTGCCGGCGGGGGCATCCGGCGGGGCGCGTGGGCATCCGGCTGGAATGCCGGAGGCCAGGGCGGCCCAACACACTTAACGGCGCATCGCATGCGGCGGGCGCTTGGCCGCAAAGGGCATCGCCGGCTGCCTCGGCGGCATCATACCGGGAACGATATCCGTCCTCGACTTTACGATGGCCGCCCGCGTCGACAGGGTCTCGGCAAGGGCGATCCTCGAGCGCCTCGCCGCCTCCGGCATAGGCGCCAGGTCCGGCGGCGACACGTACGAGTTTGCCGCCGGCGACAGGCTCAGGGCCGCCGTCCTGGCCGTCCGCGAGGACGGCGCCGGCATCGACGAGGTCTCTGAGCGCATCGGGTGGCGCGACTTCGAGGGCCTCGTCGCCGAGGTCCTCGACTCGAGGGGCTTTGAGACGGAGAGGAACCTGAGGGTAAAGGGGGACGGGGGGCAGAGGGCAGAGATCGACGTGGCCGGCACCAGGGACGGCATCGCGCTGCTCGTCGACTGCAAGCACTGGCGGCGCTCGAGCGCATCGGCGCTGGCCGCGGCGGCGCGCCGGCAGGCCGGCAGGGCCCGCCTGTACGTGGCCGCCGGCGCAGGCGCCCCCGCGGCCCTGCCGGCCATAGTGACGCTGCACGAGGACGGCATCGAGTTTGCCGGCAGGGTGCCGATCGTGCCCGTCCTCAAGCTCGGCTCGTTCGCCGACGAGCTGTACGGGAACATGGAGGGGCTCGATCTCGCATAGGCCCCGCGGCCCCCGCGCCCTACCCCTCGAGGAACGAAAAGGCCAGGTACGCGGCGTACGATGCGGCCAGCGCCGCGCCGAACGGCCATCGGATGGCCGCGGTTCGGAGCGCCACAAGCAGCGCCAGGCTGAAGGCGACCATTACGGCATAGTCCGCATAGACGTGATCGGCGACGGCTATGGGCGAGACGGCCGCGGCGACTCCCGTGATCATCAGGACGTTGTAGATGTTGCTGCCCACTATGTTGCCGACCCCGATGTCGGCGTGCCCGCGGCGTATGGCAATGATCGACGTTATCAGCTCGGGCGCCGACGTGCCGACGGCGATCACCGTAATCCCGACAAGCCTGTCCGACATGCCGAACATGCCGGCGACGGCCACCGCGTTCTCTATCGCAAGCCACGCGCCGCCGCCGAGCAGGGCCACGCCGGCGGCTATCAGCGCCCCCGACCTGGCATACTGCGCGGCGGCGCCCCCGCGGCCGGCCGCCGCGGCCGCCTCGGCGGCCGCATGCTCCGCCGCGGCGGGGGCGTGGGCGGCGGCGGGGAGGGGCGCATGGGCGGCGCGCGGCGGCGCCCCCGCCGCCCGCCCCGACCCGCCCGCCGCGGCGCGCCGCCGGGCCGAGACGAACGTGTAGGCGCTGAACGCCACTAGCGCGGCTATCAGGACGGCGCCGTCGCCCGCCGACAGGCCGCCCCCGTGCGCCGACAGGGCCACGAGGAGCAGTGAAAAGCCAATCATCATCGGTATCTCGCGGCGCAGCACCCTCCTGCCCACCGGAATGACGGCCAGCATCGCGGCTATGCCGATCACCATGCCGACGTTGGCTATGTTGCTGCCGACCACGTTGCCGAGTATGATCCCGCCGTGCTCGCCCGTCGCGGCAAGGCTCGCAGCCAGCTCGGGCGTCGACGTGCCGTACGCGACGACCGTCATGCCGATCATGAGCGGGCTGATGCCGAGCCTTGTGGCTATCCCGACCCCGCCGCTGACCAGCCAATGGCCGCCGAGGCACAGCATTGCAATGCCGGCGGCCGTGAGGCCCATGGCGACGGCGAGTTCCATGCGGCCGCGCGGCGCGCCGGCCGTTTAAAGCCGGCGCCGGGCGCAGGCCGCATCGCGGTCCCCTGGCAGGGGCCGCTAGCGTCGCGGCGCCCAGGCCCCGGCGGCCGCCCCGCGCCGGCGCCCGCGCGTCGCGGCGCCGCCCCCTTCCCCCCGGCGCGGAGCCGGCTTGCATCACGGGCCGCGGCGCATCCGCGCAGGACGGCGGCGGCCAAGAGCGCGCGGCCTCGCGGCCCGATCCTACAGGCGACGGCGGGCCTCGGGCGGTCGCCCGTCAGGATATCGGAATGTTCGCGCTGCCCCAGGGCTCGGACACCCTGAACGTATACTCCCTCGACGAGTCGTACTCGAACTGCGTCCCGCCGTACCCGATGTTGGGCCCGAACAGCATGTTGAAGACGCGGTACGTTCCCGGCTTGAGGACGATCTGGCCGTTGGTAAAGTCCATCCCCGAGTACTTGAACGCCTTCGACCCGTCCCATACGTCGTACGCGCAGATGGCCGGCCCCGTGCACGACAGGGCCACGTTTTCGGACCCCGTGTTCTCGGCGAGCATGCGCACGGTGAGGATTGCCTGGTCGCCCTCCATGAACAGGTCGTTGCCCTCGGTGCCGAGCCCCTGATAGTAGAATACCACGGGGCCGGCCTCGTACGAGGGCGCGGTCGTCCTGTACATGTTCGCCTCAATGGCCCCCTCCGCATCCCTCTCGCAGTCTAGGCGCTCGTACGCCCGAACGATGTCGGCACAGGCGGCCAGGTCGTCCAAGAGATCGGCCGGCGGCGAGTACCCGCCTTCCGCGGCGGCGGAGGCGGCCGGGTCGGCGGAGGCGGCCGGGTCGGCGGAGGCGGCCGGGTCGGCGGAGGCGGCCGGGTCGGCGGAGGCGGCCGGGTCGGCGGAGGCGGCCGGGTCGGCGGAGGCGGCCGGGTCGGCGGAGGCGGCCGGGTCGGCGGAGGCGGCCGGGTCGGCGGAGGCGGCCGGGTCGGCGGAGGCGGCCGGCACACTTATCAGACCTACGTTGATCAAGTACTGCAACGAGCCGACAAAGTCCTCGTCGGTGATGGAGCCGTCTGCCCACCAGCCGGCGCTTGTCTTGACCCACTCGGGGACTGCGGCGCCCCCGCTCGGGCCCGCAGCGGCGTCGCCGGGCGCGGGCACGTCAATGATGCCGGCGCCGATCAGGTACCCAACGCCGCCCAGAAAGTCCTCGTCGGTAATGGAGCCGTCTGCCCACCAGCCGGCGCTGGTCTTTACCCACTCAGGAACCCCGTCCGACGCGGCATGCGCATCCGGGACGGCCGGCAACGCCGCAATCGCGGCGGCCGAGGCAGCTGCAACGGCAACCACGGCGCATGCCTGCTGTAGCAGTACCAACGGGTGACAGTCCCATCGCCTGCATATAAACCTCATTCGGCCGCCTCGCGCGGGCGCGCTCAGACCTCCGGCAGGGCCTGCCGTCCCAGGCGCGGCGCCCTCGATCATGGCCGAGTTCCCAGCTGTGCCGAACCTCAGCAGGGCCTGCCGTCCCAGGCGCGGCACCTCGCGCCTAGACGTAATGGTATGCGGCAGGTTCCATGGACCAAGGAACCGGCAGGCCGCCGGCGCGTGCAAATGCCGCGCATCCCGGCCGCGCGGGCCCCGACGCCCGGCCGATCGGGCAGAGGTTTATACGCGCCCCGGCGCGGGCGGCGGCATGGGCGTGTCCGTGTCTGGGCAGGGCGTGCAGATAGCGCTGAGGGCAAAGTACAGGACGTTCACGCCGGACCAGCTCGCAACCGTCCTCCGCAGGGAAGGGTACACGAGCACAAAGGCGACGGCCAACACGTCCGACAGCCCGCTCGCATCCCCCGTGCAAACCGTCATGCACTCGAAGGGCGACCTGATCATACTGTTCGGCGATGACGAGAACCTGATAAAGTTCCACATCATAAACCGCAGGAACGTCAGCGACATATTCGAGGACGAGATCAAAAAGGTCCTCACGTCGCTCAACTACAACCCCCCGGTCGTCGACACGATGAAGATGTCGTTGTCGGCCGCCGTCTCGGGCATGGGGTCCCCGCTCAAGACGCTAAAGTCACTCGTGCGCAGCCGCCTGGCCGACCACCTCGGGGAGATGAACGACCTGGGCAACGCCGAGACGACGTCGCTGAAGATCACGCAGCACGACGACGACCGCACCGAGTTTATGACGACGGCGATCGAGCCGCTTACGTCCGATCCGACCGGCACGTACTACGTGGAGATCGAGTACATGACGGACGACAACGAAAAGTTCACCCGCTTTGTGAGGAGGATCGGCGACGACATGATCGAGCGCATCGTGCGCGGCGCCGAGGGCCGCGAGTGAGCGGCGCTGGGCGGCGGCGCGGCAGGGATGCGGGCGGCCGCAGGGGGCGCGGCGTCCGGCGCCCTAGTCGGCGGCGGGGCGCAAATTCTTTTAACGCAACGGCGCGCGGCGGCGGCGTGCGGCTGACATACGGGGGGGCCGGAGTCGACGTCCCGGCCATAGAGAAGAGCCAGAGGCGCATCGGCAAGATCATCGCATCGACGCACGGGGCCGCGGCCGGAGGGGGCGGATCCGGCGCGCGCACCGAGCACGGCTTTGGCCACTATGCCGGAATAGTCGAGGTGGCCGGCGGCAGGGGCGGGAGGGGGCCTCGCATGCGGATCGCGACGCATACGGACGGCGTCGGCACAAAGGCGATGATCGCGAGCATGATGTCCAGGTACGACACGATCGGCATCGACTGCGTCGCGATGAACGTAAACGACATCGTATGCGTCGGTGCCGAGCCCGTCTCGTTCGTCGACTACATTGCGGCCGGCTCGAACGACGAGCGGATATTCGCAGACATTGCGCGCGGCCTGGCCGCCGGGGCCCGCGCGGCGGGCGTGCCCATCGTCGGCGGCGAAACGGCGGTAATGCCCGGCATGTTCGGCGGGCGGGCGCGGCACGGCGCCGGGGGGAGCGGCCGCTTCGCGTTCGACCTGGCAGGCACGGCGGTCGGGGTCGTGCGCGGCAGGCCCATCATGGGCGATGCCGTCAGGCCTGGAGACGTGATCGTCGGCGCCTCCAGCAGCGGCCTCCACTCGAACGGCTACACGCTCGCCCGCGCGGCCCTCCTCGGCAGGAACAAGTACGGCATGGACGACAGCGTGCGCGGGGTGGGCCGCATAGGCGCGGCCCTGCTGAGGCCGACGCGCATCTACGCCAGGCCCGCCGTCGAGATAGCCGCCGCAGGCCTGGCGCACGGGCTTGCCCACATCACGGGCGGGTCGTTCTCGAAGCTGTCGCGCCTCAACGCCGGCGTCATGTACGACCTTGACGCGCTGCCGAGGCCGCCGCCCATAATGCGCCTCATAGCGGACCAGGGCGTCGGCGAGGCCGAGATGCACCGCACGTTCAACATGGGGATCGGGTTCTGCGCCATTGCGCCGCCGGACAGTGCAGGGGGGATCGTCGAGGCGTTCAGGCGCCACCGCATCCGGGCCGCCCCCGTCGGCACCGTCCGGGCCGGGCGGGGCGTGCGCGCCGGGAGGATCGAGCTCTGACGCGGCGGGCAGGGCGCGGCACGGCGTCACACTCGGCTTATATTGAGCCGGCGCCGCGCCGGCGCACGCCCAATGGCAGCCGAGACGCACTTCATCCAGACGATCATAGGCGTAGGCATACTGCTCTTCGCCGCAAAGCTCATGGCGGAGCTGTTCCTGCGGCTCAACCTCCCCATAGTCCTCGGCGAGCTCCTCGCCGGCATGATAATCGGCCCGTTCGCGCTCGGCTCGTTCCTCGTGTTCGACGGCGAGCACCTCCTCAAGATAGACAGCGAGCTGCGCGTGCTCGGCGAGATCGGCGCCATCGTGATCCTGTTCATGGCCGGCCTCGAGATGACGCCAAAGGAGTTCCTGCGGGGCGGCAAGTCGTCGTTTACTGTAGGGACGCTCGGCGTGGTAGTACCGTTTTTTGCGGGGCTATGGGCATTCCAGGCGTTCGGGTTTGACGCCCTCCAGTCGATGCTCATAGCGACGGCCCTGACCGCGACGAGCATCGCCATCTCGATACAGGTCCTCAACGAGTTCGGCAAGATAAAGACGCCCGAGGCGCGCCTGATCATAGGGGCCGCCGTAGTCGACGACATACTCGCCATCGCGGTCCTCTCCGTCGTGACGTCGCTCGCCGGATCAGAGGGCGGCGCGGCCAACGTCGACATCATGGAGGTGACGTGGACCATACTGCAGGTGCTCGGATTCTTCGGCGCCATGCTTGTCGCGTCCGTCTTCCTCATACCGCGCCTCATCCACACGTCGCTGTGGCAGGCCAAGGGCAGCATAGAGGGGATCGTGACGGCGGCGTTCTTTGGCGCCGCCGCCCTGGCCGGCTCGATCGGCCTCTCGCCGATCGTCGGCGCGTTCGCCGTCGGCATGGCCCTGTCGACGACAAAGGTCTTCGACAAGGTCGAGCACTTTATCGAAAAGGTCGGGCTGATATTCGCCCCGCTGTTCTTTGCGATCATCGGCGCGCAGGTCGACTTCAGGGAGGTCAACCTCGAGATACTCATGCTCAGCGGCATCATAATCGTCATCGCCATAGTGACAAAGCTGTTCGGGTGCGGCCTGCCGGCATGGTTCTTCCTCAAGGACAAGGCCCGCGGCATGAGGGTCGGCATCGGCATGATCTCGCGCGGCGAGGTCGGGCTCATCGTCGCCGGCGTCGGCGTCTCGTCCGGCGCGCTGACGGGCAGCGTGTACTCTACGATTGTAATCATGGTCGCAGTCACGACGATCATCACCCCGATATGGCTCAAGATGGAGTACCGCAAGGAGATCAGGGCCGGCGGGGGCGCGCAGGCGGCCGGCGGGGGCGCGGGGGGCCCCGACAGGGGCGGCGGCGAGGACGTGATCAAGTCGCTCGGCGAGAAGGAGGGGTTCGTCTCGGCCCTTGACGCAGGCAAGGCGACCATGCAGGACGACGAGAAGGAGCGCTGACGGCGCGGCCTGGGAGGCGCTGTGCCGGCGTTCGGCGCGGCCGCACAGGACGGCGAGAGGGAGACTGCCATGTCGGCTGCGCGCCGCGGGCGGCCCGAGTGCCCGCGCATTCCAAGGCAGCCGCGGCGGGGAGGGGCGTGGATGCCACACCCAGAGGCGTCGCCGGCCCCGTACTGGTGTCGGCAGGGACGCGACGGGCGGAGGTGGAGGTGGAGGCCGCCATGGCCGGTGTCGCCGGCCCCGTACTGGTGTCGGCAGGGACGCGACGGGCGGAGGTGGAGGCCGCCATGGCCGGTGTCGCCGGCCCCGTCCCGGCGGCGGCAGGGGCTGGAATGCGGCGCATGTGCAGCGGCCGGCACGCGCGATTCCGCATGAGCTCAGGTCCCCTACCTGTGTGACGCCTAGGCCGGCGTGGACCTGCCGGCATCTTGGCGGCGTACCGCATGGCATGCGTTCCGTCTAGGACGACAGGCAATGCCGGGCGATCGCCGAGTGGTTTGCATGAGGGCGGTGCAGGAGGGGCCGGATGCGGACACACTGCCGACGGACATGGGCTGGCGGCGCCGCACGGCGCCGGCCTGGGCGTCGTTCTGCGCCAGCATGATGCTTGATGGCGGCTGTTTGGCAGCGGAAACGACGGCTAGGAATGGGCGTTTGGCGGATCGGTCAAACCCCAGTCGGGGACGGGTCGTGGACCCCCGTCCCCTGGTACTGCGGCAGGTCTAGCCGAGTCGTCTTGGCGCCATGAACCCGGACTTCCGGGTCATCGGACTTGCAGGGGGGCGGTACGGACGGCTTGATCGGCACATGCCAGTTGCCAGGCCTTCGCCTTCGCCTCTGCGGGGTGCCGCATCGCCGCATGCTCGGCGGTGGAGGCTTCGGAGGGTGCCGCAGCCTGGCGGGTGCAGGACGCGGCGCACGCAGCAATCGCGGCATCGACCGGCGGCTGTCGGCGCGGAGGCGGATCGATGGAGCTGCCTGGGACGGAGCGGCCCTGCTCCAGTGGGCTTGCGATGCCGTTCGTGGCATTACTCGAGGGGCTTGCGGGGACTGCCGGGCATGCAGGGCGATTGCAACGGCCACGGCCTCTTGGATCCTCGCATCCGCGGCCGCGGCCTCCACGGCCCTGGCCGCCTCCGCGGCCGCCCTGATGCTCGCATCCGCGGCCGCGGCCTCCACGGCCCTGGCCGCCTCCGCGGCCGCCCTGATGCTCGCCTCCGCGGCCGCCCTGATGCTCGCATCCGCGGCCGCGGCCTCCACGGCCCTGGCCGCCTCCGCGGCCGCCCTGATGCTCGCATCCGCGGCCGCGGCCTCCACGGCCCTGGCCGCCTCCGCGGCCGCCCTGATGCTCGCATCCGCGGCCGCGGCCTCCACGGCCCTGGCCGCCTCCGCGGCCGCCCTGATGCTCGCATCCGCGGCCGCGGCCTCCACGGCCCTGGCCGCCTCCGCGGCCGCCCTGATGCTCGCATCCGCGGCCGCGGCATCCGCGGCCGCCCCTTTACCCCCGCTGCCGCCGCCCGCCCGGGCCGCCGCGATGCACTCGGGCGGCATCGGGCCGTCGAGGGGGCCCCTCCCAGGCCTTGCTGGCTTCCCGGCGCCACCCCACCGGTTCGGCGCGACCTGCCCGACCTTGAATATGTCGGCCGGGTCGGCGCCGCGGGCGAGCGCGACGAACGCCTCGTCGAGCGGAATGCCCTGCTTGTCGCACGTGAGTATGAACGAGAGTATGACCGAGAACACCCTTGCCCCCTCGACGGTGCGGAGCTGGTAGCGCACGTTGCGCTGCGCGACGGGCACGCGCCGCACGTCGCTCTCGCCGGGGTTGTTCGTCGGCGGCATGTCCTTGAACATCAGGAACGTGACCAAGTTCTTGGCCGCGTTCTCTATCTCGACGCGCGACGGGTGGCCCTTTGGCAGGCGCCCCGCTATGGCCAGCGCCCTCTGGACTATGGAGTCGCGCTCCTCCTCGGGCGCCGTGTCCATCCCGCTTACGCGCTCGTACAGGGAGCAGAACTCGTGGTACGCCAACCTGACGGCGGGATCGTCGCTCACGATGGCGGCCTTCTTGAAGTTGTTGATGACATGGCGCCAGCACCGCTGGATCTCGCCGAGGATGATCTCGTACACCTTGTAGCCGTCGACGACGCCTGCCAGCTGGCGCGCGAACGCAAACTCCTCGTCGAATATGCCCTTGCCGCGCGAGGGGCGCGCCACGACCATGGCCGCGCACGCCACCGTGAGCAGCCACAGGTAGCCCTGCCTGCCGAACATGCGCATCGTCGTCTCGTCAAAGTGGCCCCATCCCGTGGACGTGAGCAGCCTTTCAAGGTGCTTCATGAACGGCTCGAGGATGCGCGCGGCCGCCCTGCGCCCGTTCCACAGCGCCGAGGCGCACGCCGACGTCCCGAGCAGGCTCTCCAGGTAGCGCGACAGCTTGCGGTCCGTCGCGGCAAGCGCGTACAGGACGAGCATCTTTGAGAGCATGACGGGGCCGAACCAGGTGCCCTTCAGGTCCGGCGCGTCCGGCGCGCGCGACCACTCGTGGCACTTTGAGCACCACAACCTGCAGACGATCAGCTGCCACACGTGGACGCGCCCGTCGTCCTCGCCGATCTCGACGAACGTCTTCGACTCGGGCTGCTTGGCCTGGTGGGCGTACGTGGCGCGGCCGCAGTGCAGGCACTCGAAGATGGGGTAGCGGACGACCTTTTCGGGCTTTAGGCGGTGCGAGGCGCCGGGGTGGCCCATGGGAGGGCCCAGCGCCGCATCGGGCCTGGGGCGCCCGCACGACTCTGCCTGCTCCCTGTCGAACGCCTTGGCCAGCGGGTTGTACAGGGACGGCATGCCGCGCCGGCTGTTGGGCGTCTCGTAGTACTCGAGCCTCTTCTTGAGCTTGCGCACCAGCGCCTCCAGCTCGGCCAGCTTGGCAAGGTCCTTGGGGTTGTGGTTGCCCTTTATGGCGTCGATCTGCCACTTGATCGCGTCGAGATCCCGCGACATGTCGTCTGCCGTGCGCAGGTGCTCGGCGCCGGCCTTCGAGATCTCGACGGCCATCTCCATGAACCTGCCTGCATCTTCCGTCCTGGCAATGTCCGCCCGGACCTTGTAGTCCTCAAACTCTGCCTTGAGCCTGTGGACCAGGCGGATCAGACTTGCGATCTCGGCGCGCAGCAGGGCCTTTTCCCTCCCATGCGCATCCGGCTCGAGCCGTATCCGGGTGACGGCAGGGCAGCAGGCGCACATGACGTCTATGCTCCTCCCGCCGTCCTTGTCGACATGTGGCACGCCCGCCTCTCTCCCCCTCTCGACCCGTCCGGCCGCGCTCCGCTTATCATCTGCCGTGTAAACAATTCTTAACAATCTTGTAAAAAACCTGTGACTTGCCTTCCCGGGAGGCGCCGCCGAGGGCGGCCGCGCGCGGCCACATGGCCGCCGCCGTGCGCGGCTCCTGCCGGCAGCAGCGGCAGCAGGCTCAAGAACGCCGGCTCGGGGGCCGCGCGGCCACATGGCCGCCGTCACGCGGCCTCAAGATGCCGGCGGAACGGGCCATGCCCTGGCATGCGCACTAGGCAGAGGGGCGGCGGCACGCCTAGGGAGGGGCATGCGGATGGGGGGGACCTGAGCTCATGCGCGATTCCTAGCGCGCCAGGCGGGAACGGTTAAAATACTACCGCGGGATTTGTAGGGCGTGGAGACAGTATACGTCCTGATCCAGTGCGACATGGGCAGGGAGACGGAGATCATATCGCAGCTGGCGTCCATACCAGAGGTGCGCGAGGTGCGCGGCACGTACGGCATCTACGACATCTTCTGCAAGGTGCAGGCCGACTCGCGCGAGGCCCTGGACTCGGTCATCACGAACAGGGTGCGCCGGATAGCCCGCATGCGCTCCACCATTACCCTCCACTGGATACCTTCGCAGGGTGGCCGGGGATGATCGAGAGGCAGTTCGACCCGACGCTGCTCTACAACAGGATAGTCCACTTTTACGTCGACAAGCACGGCTATTCGAAGGAGGCGGCCAACGCGATAGCGCAGAAGGTCATACGCAGGGAGGCCGACCGGCGGACGTGCAAGAACATACGGTGCCGCCACTCGATGGACGACCACATCAGGAACGCCGAGACGTGCCTGGTACTGGAGTGCGAGTGCAGGCGGTTCGAGCGCGGCGCGGGTGGCAGGGCCGCCGCGCAACCCAGGCGCCCGGCCCCGGGGCCCGCCGCGGCGGCCGTTGCCGCGGCCGCGGCCGCCTAGCCACCCCCCGCCCCGCCGCAAGGCAGCCTGCCTACGGGACGCCTGCGCCGCCCGCCCGCAGCGGCCTTGCGTCGAACCCCCGCGCCCGCAGGTGCGCGGCAAACTCGTCGACGAACCCGTGGACCGTGTACACGGACTCGGCGCCGGCCGCCTCGGCCAGCCCGACCAGCTCGCCAAAGTCGCAGTGGTCGCTGAGCGGTACGGCCATGTCGCACCTGCGGCCGTGCGGGAACCCAGACCCCGCCCACCCCGTAAACCCGACCGTCACGGCGCCGTACCGCGCCTTCATGTCGACGACGAACTTTGACGAGGCAGGCATCATCGGGGCGACCATCACCCACGGGCCGCGCGCCAGCCTGCCGGCTGCCTCCGCCTCGGAGTGGCCCGGCGCGTCGGGGAGCGGCACGCCGAGGGATCGGTGCACGTCGTTCATCGCCTTGACCGAGTCGTGGTAGTACAGCGGATCCCAGTGCCCGAACATCTCGCTGAGCGTCTGCGCCTTGCCCAGCTGGTACCCCATCAGTATGACGGGCCGGCCGCGCGCGTACATGTCCGATATGATCGCGTTCGTCCTGGATCGGAGATCCCCGACGGGCGGGAACGAGAACCGCGGCAGCCCGAACGTGCACTCCATTACGAGCGTGCGGCAGCGGGGCACGCGCGCCCCCGCCAGAAAGCCGCGCCGCCGCGTGCAAATGTCCCCCGTGTAGAACAGCTCGCCTCCGTCGACGAGCAGGCCCCTTGCCCCCAGGACGTGGCCGGCATCGACTAGCTCCAGCCCGGCCCCGTCCTCTACGAGGTGGTCCATGCGGAGGCCCCGGTGCCGGGCTATCGCCCCGGTCTCGCGGGATGCGAGTATGATGCCGCCGTTGCGCCGCGGGAGGTGGTCCGAGTGCGCATGCGAGACAAAGTTGACGGCGCCCGGTCCGGCCGCCTTTGGATCCATGTCTATGCGCCGGCCGGCGCTCGTGCACGAGATTCCGTTCCCGGTCATTGCCACGGTGCAACGGCCCAACGGCCGGCGGCTGACCCGGATTTGATATAAATTGCACGATTGAATCGGCGTTGACCGTTGCTCAACGTCGGAGTGCTCGTCTCGGGCAGGGGCTCGAACATGGTCGCCATAGCAAGGGCCCTGAAGAGGCCGGGCGCGCCGGCTAGGTGCGCCGTCGTCGTCTCTGACAGGCCGGGCGCGCCTGGGCTTGCCGCCGCCGAGCGCCTCGGCGTGCCGGCGGTCGCCGTCGACGCCTCGCCGTACAGGGGCGCCGACAGGTGGGAGCACGACAGGAGGGTGGCCGCGGTCCTGCGCAGGCACGGCGTCACCGGCAGGGGCGGGCTGGTGTGCCTTGCGGGGTACATGAGGATCGTCAGCCCGCGGTTCGTCCGCCGGTACAGGAACCGCATCATGAACATACACCCCGCCCTCCTGCCGGCGTTCCCCGGCCTTGACGCGCAGGGGCAGGCCGTCAGGTACGGCGCAAGGGTGTCTGGGTGCACGGTCCACTTTGTAGACGACGGCGTCGACACGGGCCCCGTCATACTGCAGTCTGCCGTGGCCGTCAGGGACGGCGACACGCGCGAGTCGCTTGCGGCGCGGATACTCAGGGCCGAGCACCGCGCGTACCCGAGGGCCGTAGAGATGTTCGCAAGGGGCATGCTGCGCGTGTCTGGCAAGAGGGTCGTCGTGTCAGGGAGCAGGGCAGGGTGGAAGGGGCAGGGCCGATAGTGCCGCGGGCTGGGCGACGGCGGCGCCGGATCTTCCCGCACAAGCGGCGTGGCCCCTGCTGGTGACTGAACTTTTTTGTAGAAGTTTACCAATGGAAGCCGCGCCTTATAGTGCGCTCGACTCCGACACGGAAGATGCACGACCTATCCCAGCTCGGAGACTAGGCGCATACTTGGACCCGTCTACATATCGTCATGCTCGGGATGGTCCCTCGACTAGTTCTAGAGCTATGTAAACACAACTTATAATAAACCTATGGATTAAGCAACAAAAAAATTAATTAAGTGTCATTTTCAAATTTTAGTACTTGCGATGTTATTGAAACACTTCTTGCATAAAAATTGTGGCGTATCTATACCATTTATATTTTGAAATCCAAACACATCTTCAATTTCTTGTCGTGAAGCGGCAACAACATCACAACGCCGACATTTTGTATATACACGTGCACTAATATTTGATGTAACATGTTTGTCAATTATAGTTCGGACATCCGAAGGGTGAAACGCAACATCCCAAACCCATGTACCATAATTACCATTATCATTAACAGCTGCTACCCAATCATCAAGGGAACGGCGTTTTTGTTTATTTTGATCATCATCCTTACCTTTTACCTCCAACACCAGATTAACACTGTTTTGTAGACGAATTAAAAAGTCTGGATAATAATCGTGAAGAACGCCTCGATATCGATATTGGATAGAGAATCCAATTTTAGAGTTCTTAGCCCACGAGACCACCCTCTCATTCTGGTCAAGCTCCCTACCAGTCGCCATCTCCCATGTTGAGTCATAGACGGCTAAGTTAATGTGAGACTTTACAGTGCGCTCAGTCGGCTTCTTGGTGTACCATGGGCGCATGTCGGATGTAGATGCAATTGGCTTACTTCGGCTTAATACAATCTTACGTACATCAGTGTTTTCACTTCTAATGAATTTGCATATATGAGACACTACTTTATTCATATTAAATAAAATAGTCATTTTAACACGAAGGTCGTCATTCTGCACATCCGTAACATATATGTAATTCGAATTTATAAATCCTTCTACAATTTTTACAACTTGGGCAAAAAGGCTCGACGGAGATCCATGCCAGCCAGATGAGATCTCATCATAAGCCTCGGCGGCGGCCCGAAATACTATCTGTTGAAGCCGTATTTTTTTATCTATTTCACGTAGGTCGATGTTAGACATCTTGCTTAAATCAGGCTTTCCAGATATAACTTCTGCCAACCCTACTGCAGTAGCTACGCCTTCGCTTTTAAGATCAAGTTGTTCAACGGATTTCCAGTCAATCGATAGGTTAGATGTAAACGATGTGTGAATTTGCACTATGTTTGGCCATGAAATTCTATGTTTGATTTTCACAGGATCAGGCTCTATCAGAGTAGTCGGTGGCGGAGGCGGCGGCTGACCTTCGCCATCTTCATGAGGAAGAAAAGTAAATGGAACACCGAATACATTGACATATTCGGGCTCAAACAAGTTTGTGTCGGAGTTTATTTCATATGATGTTCGACGTAGCCCCCTCCCAACTACTTGTTCACATAGGAGCTGGCTAGTAAAAGCTCGCAATCCCATTATGTGAGTTACATTCCTGGCATCCCAACCTTCTGAGAGCATCTGGACTGCCACTACGTTTCGAATTTGTGCGCCCGGTTGTCCATTTTTACCGACAGTACCCGCAATATCTCTCAAAGAATAACCGTTCTGTTTTCCAGCACCTGTTTTTATACTGCCAGATTCCTCTTTTTCGATCTGTGCAGAATCTATGTGTAATAAATGATCGGGGTCACATAGATCCGTAATTTCAAACCTTCTTTTTTCAAATAAGTGTGCTACGCGTGCAGCAGTTTCGGTTCTGTTGCAAACGGTTATCATAACAGGAGGTATCAACGATCCACGCTTTTCCCATGTTTTAAACGCTTCTAGCCAATCACGTCCTAATAACAAGTACGCATTATGAACCAATTCTGGTAACGGTACATGGGGTTTTACTTTTTTGTTAAGATCTTGTTTTACTTCATCATCCATGTATATATGGTAAAATCTAGACCGGTAGTCACTACTAAACTGACCTGAATCATCTCGAATGGCTATTCGGGGTGTTTTTGTAAGACCGGACTCTATAGCATCGTTGAGTGAAAAATCTGATACAATCCACTTGAACAGTGTCTCTTCCGTCACGTTTTTTCCGGATGGTATAAATGGCGTAGCAGAGAAGTCAAAACAGTGTATTATTTTTCTTGCAGTGTTAATTTTATCAAGACCATCCATCCAACGCTTGTCCTTCTCTAACGTAGATTTTGAGATTTTTTTGGCCTGATCGGTAGTTGCTCTGTATGCATGATGTGCTTCGTCATTTATGACTACAATGTTATTAGACATATGATCGAGTATTCTACGGGAAAATATTTCGTTACTTTCATTGCCTCGCTTTATGACACTTTTAGGCGAATCTACATCAGGCATAAACGTGTGCCAGTTGTGTATACTAATTTTGCCCACATATAGTTTTTGACGTAGTGAATTGGGAACTATGTCAAACAAGTCATAAAAATTGCCCTCACTTGTTGGACGCAATACTTGAAGTCTTGATTTAACTGTAAGACCAGGCGCTACGATAAGAATATGCTTAGAAAACCTTGTGTCATTAGGGTATGTGGTTTTATTGATTACTTGCCAAGCAATTAACATAGCCATCACAACCGTTTTGCCTGTACCGGTAGCCATTTTGCAACACATACGCTCAAACGTTCCTCCATCCAACGGAATTTTAACCCCGCGTTTTTTTGCATCAGGTGCTTCCACCAGCCAAATAAGCGTCTCTATGGATTCTAATTGACAAAAGAAGAGTTGATTTTCTCTAGCATTCTCATCATGCCAAAAATTTAATAGTTGTCTTGTCATGTCAGTAACATATGGATAACCAGATGCTCTCCACGCATCGACTTTTTCACGTATCAGGTTGACCAGATCAAGCTCTATGAACTCACCAGGATCGTCAAATGACTTGCTACTTTGTGACGCTTTCAAGAAGCCGGCAGGTCGCCTTCCAGTGACTTTCTTAAATTTTTGCTGGGAACGATCATACCGCCAGTAGTGCGTCGGCATTTTGTAGGGATTACAAATTATGAGATTTTTTATTTTAAGCATTGTCAACCAACTCTATAATTTTCATGGACTCTATTCCACGATCATCAATAATTTTTACTGCGGCCCTCCTATTTGATCGCGTCTTAAATGGTATTGATACAGTTCCACGATATTTTTCTAGTAAATCACAATCTATTTGTGCGTTTAGCGTTTTGGCCAGTTGACTCCATTTGCCAATATCTTTATCCATTGGAAAAAAGATCTGTCCCGGATAGAGACTCCTGCCATCATAGTCTTCATCTAACATCCACATAGCGATTTGAGATGTATTGCCCGATTTAATATCTTTTGTCCGTGTATCGTAATAATCAAACCCATGCAACGTAACTACGTTTAAACCATCATTAGTAGTTTGGACACTAACATCAGGTTGTCCCACCAGCCAGAACGAATCATTGGTTGATCGTTTTTTTCTTAAATCGCCGGTTAGTAGATCTTTGTTTATTTCAACTTTAAGAATGGTCATTTTTGGCCAATTCGTTTCATCTATGTCTTTAGCAGCTTCAGGATCAAACTGCATAGCGGCAAATATAATTACATCGGGTTTTGGTACTAGCATACGAGCCTCTTCTAGTGCTAGCTCAACTTGTCGTGGTTCTAAAGGTGCGTGTACCGGTCCAAAGGAGATTAATGCGGTCCTATGATCATTCGTAATTTCGGCCCATGCGTGTATCCACCGTGTCGCTGCATGTGTATCAATCCTCGTAAACTCCAACTTTTGCCCACCTTTACCACGTATTCCCGTCTTCAATAGCTCGTCGCGCCACTCTTGTTGGTACGTGCCGATATCATCCACAGGGTTTGTCCATGGTTGTGATGCCGATTTATCAAACAACGCATCAATGGATCTAGCTACAGGAGATGGAACGGATTCAATTGTAAATGGTCCCGATATCCGGCTTTTTGTGTTATCAACATCAGGATTATCGTAGAGGATTTCCACATCTGGTTTCGAATCATTAGCCAAAGATCGTAATGTGATGTGCGACGCCTCCTTGTATTTGAAGCCAAAACTAATTTGGCCATCTTGTGATACTTCCCCCCCCCCCCCCCCCCCCCCGTCTACCTCATGTGCCAGAACGTAGTAGTCATAAAAGGCAGTCATCAATCGCTTTCTTGCCACTGCGATAGCTATCCGCGATGTGTCACAAGTGATCCACCGTCGACCCCACTTTTCAGCAACATATGCGGTAGTTCCAGAACCGCATGTGGGATCTAGCACAAGATCTCCTGGATCACTAGTCATCAATATGCACCTTTCAATAACTTTAGGGTTTGTGCGAACAACATATAATTTTTCGCTAACAAATCCCGGTATGCTTACATCGTCCCATACGTTATTCAGGGCCAGATAGGGAAAGTCTGACAAATACCTGACGTAACACAGGGTATTCCCAGTCACAATGAGTCTCTTTTTCTTTGCCAAGTTATTCATGCCTTCCAAATTGGTCTTCCAACCTCCGGATCCCGGATAAAATTTTTTGTGATCATACTCAAATTCATAGGTAGTGCTTTTACTGGGAGTTTGCGATGTAAGATTATCAGCATTAAATACTTTAAGATTTTTGTAGGTGTGTGGATCTTGTTTTTCGTAATTTGACAATCTTCTTCGGTTACCCTCACGATCTTCAACAAAATTATATACAGCTAAACCTCTTCCTTTTATTTTTTCTAAATACAGCTGTCTATATTTTACCTGTTTTTTGTTTTTGGCATACCAAATTATGTAGTCATTAACAGAATCTAACAGCCCAGCGCCTTTAGCCAATGTTTTACTGAAGACAATTATCCCGCAAAAATTTTTATTGCCAAAAACTTCATCCATTACTTCTCTAACATGGTGTAAATTTTCGTTGGAAATCTGTACGAACACACTTCCGTTATCTGTAAGTAATTTCTTAGCTAAGAATAATCGATCTCTCAAATATGACAAATATGAATGTACACCAAGCTCCCACGTATCTCGAAACGCCTTGATCATTTCTGGCTCTTGTGTTAGATCCTCATCTTTACCATCTTTAGCTGTTTTTTTACTGACAAATGGTTGAAAATTGGAACCATATTTGATCCCATATGGCGGATCTATGTATATAGTCTGCACATTGGCTTCCATGCCCTCTTTCTCAAGCAGTGAGTTCATAACCAAAAGAGAATCACCTGCAATTAATCTGTTAGACCAATCTTGATCATGCCTATAAAAGTCGATCGCTTTTCGTAATGGTAGATTATTCTCGGGTTTTTCAAAATGAGGGAAAAGTATTTGTTGTGACATATGTTCTATTTTAAGTACTTTTTCAAAAATAGTAGCAGGGTCTATCCGCTCGTGAACATGAAGTGACACAGTGTCTACATCAAACTCGTGGTTTTTGCGTTTACCAGACCATGACAGGTAGGGGTCGATTCGGGGGTCATGAACGTACTTCTTACTCGGTTCATCAGGATCCGTCCCAGGTGTGACTAGACCCGCCGGCGGGTTGTTACGTCTTTTTTCTCCACCGTGAGTGTATTGTTCAACCGACTTGTCATGCTTGGTTTTAGCAGGCTGCCGACTCTTACTACTGGCGCGCTTGTTATTTGACGATGCGGTCGCATTTGTCCCTAGCCTGTCCAACAAAATCTGCGCTTTATGGCCTATTTATAAAGCATGGGAGAGGCCACCTCGGTTGTACACCCAACTTGTTCGAGGCACGCAGGATCGTATGATGCCACATTAATAAGTTCGTAGCGATCGTAGACAAAAGCGGTGTGTCTGACGGTACAGACACCAACTGGCGGCCAGGCCTAGTACAGCCCAGCCGCCTCGTCCTTGAGGCTCTCGAGGTCGCCGTTGCCGCCGCCTCCCTGCGGCCCGCCCTTTGCCAGGTGCGTGTACAGGGCGTACTTTAGGACCTTTAGCGACAGCAGGGCGCACTTTATGCGCACGGCCTGGAGGTGCTCGAGGCCGAGCTCGCCGAGCACGTCGTCCTTTGAGATGGCGCGCGCCTCGTCGAGCGTCCTGCCCTTTGCCATCTCGGTGAGGACGGACGAGCATGCCATGCATATGGCGCAGCCCTTGCCGTGGAACTTGATGTCCGACACGCGGCCGTCGGCGAACTTTAGGTCTATGTCGATGCTGTCGCCGCACAGCGGGTTCGAGTCGTGGTATGTCGCATCCGGCGCGTCGATCTCGCCGTAGTTGAGGGGGTTGCGCGAGTAGTCTATGATCATCTCGTGGTATATGGCATCGCCGGCGCCCCCCGCGCCCATTCCGCTACCCAAGCTTGAACAGCCTCGCTACCTTTTGAAGCGACCCGACGAGCGCATCTATGTCGGCTCGCGTGTTGTACACGTACACGCTTGCGCGGTTCGTCGCGGCCACGTCCAGCCGCTCCATGAGCACCTGCGCGCAGTGGTGCCCCGACCGTATCGCGATCCCCTCGTCGTCTATTATCTGGGCGACGTCGTGGGGGTGCACGTCAGCAAAGTTGAACGACACGACGCCGCCCCGCCTAGAGGCGTCGCGCGGGCCGTACACCCTCACGCCGGGCACGGCCGACATCCTCTCGAGCGCGTACTCGGTGAGGTCTTTTTCGTGGGCGCGCACGCTCTCCATGCCCAGGCCCGACAGGTAGTCGACGGCGGCCGCCAGGCCGATGACGTCGGCTATGCTCGGCGTGCCGGCCTCGAACTTGTATGGGAGGTCGTTCCACGTCGTCTCCTGCTTGTGTACCTCGCGGATCATGTCGCCGCCGCCCTGGAACGGCGCCATGGCGTCGAGCAGCCCGCGGCGGGCCCACAGCACGCCGATCCCCGTGGGCCCGAGCATCTTGTGGCCCGAAAAGGCGAAAAAGTCGCAGCCGAGCGAGGCAATGTCGACGGGCATGTGCGGGACTGCCTGCGCGCCGTCGACGAGCGTCAGGGCGCCGGCGGCGCGGCACATCGATATGATGCGCGGCGCGTCGCTTATCGTGCCGAGGACGTTCGACATGAGGCTGAACGCGACGAGCCGCACGCGGCCGCCGGCGAGGAGCCGCTCGAGGTCGGACAGGACCAGCTCGCCGTCGTCGTCGACGCCGACGTACTCGAGGCGGGCGCCGGTCTCGCGCGCGAGCAGCTGCCACGGCACGATGTTGCTGTGGTGCTCGTACTCGGTCGTGACGATCACGTCGCCCTCGCGCACGTTGGCGCGCCCCCAAGAGTACGCCACAAGGTTTATCGCCTCGGTCGTGCCCCGCACGAACACGATCTCCTCGCGCGACGGCGCGCCGACGAACGATGCGATCCGGTCGCGCGCCGACTCGTACGCGGCCGTCGCCTCCTCGGCCAGCGCGTACACGGCCCTGTGTATGTTTGCGTTGTAGCCGCGGTAGTAGTCCGAGATCGCGCCGATTACGCTCTCCGGCTTCTGCGTCGTCGATGCGTTGTCCAGGTAGACGAGCGGCTTGCCGCCGCGGACCGTCCTCGAGAGTATCGGAAAGTCGCCGCGTATGTCCTCGGCGGTGCGGGGCCTCCGGCCGCTTCCGCCGCCGCCGCCGGCGCCGTCCCGCCCCGCCTCCGCCTCCGCCTCCGCCTGCATCTGCGCCGCGCCGGCGCCCCCGTGCGCCCGCGGGGCGGCGAGCTTGGCCGCAGAAGCCGCCACCGCGCCCGCATCCGCGCCCATCGGGTCACACCTCGACGTAGATGGCATCGCCCTCGACCTTTACGGGGTACGTCGCCATCGGCTCGGTCGCAGGCGGGTTCTGCGGCTTGCCGGTCTTTGGATCGAACAGCGACAGGTGCACGGGGCACATGAGGCCGCCGGCGCGCACGTAGGCCTCGGACATGTCGGCGTCCTCGTGCGTGCACCTGTCGGACGAGGCGTACACGGTCCCCTGGAGCCGGACGAGCAGCACTCGCTTCCCGCCTGGCAGGGTCGCTATGTGTATGAGGCCCTCCCGCACGGTCCTGTCCCTGCACACCCTGGTCCACTCTCCCATCCCGCGCTCACCTGTACTTGTAGTGCTGCTCGATCTCGGCATCCTCGTTGTACCTAGTCTCCTCGACCTCTATGAACCGGCGCAGCTCCTCGTCCGTGTTTATCGAGAGGGACCTGCCCTCCCACTTGGACTCGATCAGGTGGGCGATCCACGCGCGGACCTGGTACGACATGCGGCGCGAGAGGGGCTCGAGAAAGCCCTCTACTATGGTCCGCTCGGCCTCGCGGCGCGAGAGGCACCTGCTCTGCAGGTAGAATATCTGCTCCTCGTCGATCTGGGCGACCGACGCCGAGTGCGTCGCCTTTACGTCGTTGGTGAGTATCTCTAGGCCCGGGATGGCGTCGGACTTTGCGTCGGCGTCGAGCAGGATCGAGCGCCCCGACAGGTACGAGTTGGACTTTGACGCGCCCTCCATGATGCGGATCATCCCCTTGAAGAGCGACCGCGACGAGCCGCGCAGTATGGACTTTTCAATGATGCGCGCCTCGGTCGACGGGGCCTCGTGGTTGGCGTTGGACTGGAGGTCGAACGACTGCGCGCCGCTGCCGAACGCGACCTCCGAGTCGTTTGCAGACGCGCCGGCGCCGGCCAGGTGGTAGTCGGTGCGGTAGCGCGACAGGGACGAGCCGAACAGCCCCAGGTACCAGTTTACCTGCCCGTCTACCTCGACCTCGGTCCGGCGCGTCGAAAAGTTGACCGCATCCTCGCCGAGCATCTGCAGGGTCGTCGCACCCAGCCTGGCGCCGCGGCCCACGCGGGCGCCGAGGAGCTCGAGGTACGCAGGCTGCGCGCCGGCGCCCTGCCCGCCCTCCCCCGATGCGGCCCCCCGAGGCTGCGAGTAGAGCTCCTGCACGATCGTCGCGCTACTGTTCTCGCCGGCGATCACGACGTTGCGCGATATGGCGGACGAGAGCGATGCGGGGCCGGGGCCGCCGTCCCCCTCCTCGAGGCACGTGAGCATGTGTATTGGCCCGTCGATCGCGGCCCCGTCCGGCACCATCACGAACATGCCCGAGCCGAACGCGGCGTTGTTCAGGGCCGTGAAGCGGTCCTCGTGCGGGTCGGATCTCAGGAGCGCATCGCGCACGGCGGCCGGATGCTCGCGGACGGCGTCGAGGACGGGCATGGCGACGAGGCCGGCATCGCGCGCCTGCTCGGACAGCGAAAAGGCCCCCGTGCGCGATCCCACCTGGACCGCGTACGTCTGCCCCTCCAGCTCGGCCACGCGGCGCTCGAGGACGGGCGGCATGCGCGCCGGCGCTCCGGCGCGCTCCGGCCCGCCGACCGGCACCCTGGAGGGATCCATGCGCGCC
The DNA here is from genome assembly GCA_965242695.1 of Cenarchaeum sp. Lineage (GTDB taxonomy): Archaea > Thermoproteota > Nitrososphaeria > Nitrososphaerales > Nitrosopumilaceae > Cenarchaeum. Next base: position 1,957,505 of record CBDESU010000001.1, read on the forward strand.
GCCTCCGTGTACTTGCCGTACAGGGGGGACGTCTCGATCGGGAGGCGCTCGTACGCGGACGCCGCGCTGCGGCGGTAGTCTGCTAGCCACGACGGCTCGCCGGCCAGGCTGGAAATGCGCTCGACGTACGCGGCGTCGATTTCGGCCAGCGTCTGCGCGCCGTCCCCGGCCCCGCGCCGCTCCTGCCCGGCCGCCTGCGCATCCATTGGAACCACGCCCGCTCCCGCCCGGCGATCAGCCCACCGAGTCGTCCATCTCTAGCTTTATGAGGCGGTTGAGCTCTACGGCGTACTCCATGGGCAGCTCCTTGGTGAACGGCTCCATGAACCCGTTGACGATCAGGCTCAGGGCGTCCTCCTCGCTGAAACCGCGCGTCATGAGGTAGAATATCTGCTCGTCGCCGATCTTGCCGACGGTCGCCTCGTGCGTAATGGTCGCATCCTCTTGGTTGATCTCCATGTACGGGTACGTGTCGGTCTTTGACGTGTCGTCGAGCAGCAGCGCATCGCATCGGACGGTCGACTTTACGCCGGTCGCCCCCTTTGCGACGTTGAGCAGGCCCCTGTACGTAGAGCGCCCGTCGAGGCGGCTGACCGACTTTGAGGTGATCTTCGAGGTCGTGTCGGGCGCAAGGTGGACCATCTTTGCGCCCGTGTCCTGGTGCTGCCCCTTGCCGGCAAACGCGATCGACAGCGTCTCGCCGTACGCCCTCTCGCCGAGCAGGTACACGCCGGGGTACTTCATCGTGATGCGGCTGCCGATGTTTCCGTCGATCCACTCGACGGTCGCCCCCTCGTACGCGTACGCCCTCTTTGTGACCAGGTTGTACACGTCGTTGCTCCAGTTCTGGATCGTCGTGTACCGGAGCTTTGCATCCTTGTGGGCCACGAGCTCGACGACGGCCGAGTGCAGCGACTCGGAAGAGTACACCGGGGCCGTGCAGCCCTCGATGTAGTGGACGCTCGCGCCCTCGTCGACGACGATGAGGGTGCGCTCAAACTGCCCAATGTTCTCGGCGTTGATCCTAAAGTACGCCTGTAGCGGCATGTCGACGGAGACGCCGGGCGGGACATAGATGAAGGATCCGCCGCTCCACACGGCGCTGTTGAGGGCGGCAAACTTGTTGTCCTCGGGCGGAATGACCTTGCCAAAGTGCTTGCGGAACAGCTCGGGCTGCTCCTTGAGGGCCGTGTCCGTATCCAGGAAGAGGACGCCCTGCTTTGCAAGGTCCTCGCGCAGGTTGTGGTAGACGACCTCGGACTCGTACTGCGCGCCGACGCCGGCAAGGAACTTTTTCTCGGCCTCTGGAATACCGAGCTTGTCGAACGTGCTCTTGACGTCGGCCGGCACGTCGTCCCAGCTCTTTTCGGTCTTTTCCGAGGCCTTTGCGTAGTAGTATATGTTCTGAAAGTCGATCGAGCTCAGGTCGGCGCCCCAGCCGGGCATCGGCTTCTTCATGAACGTCTCGTACGAGCGCAGCCTAAAGTCGAGCATCCACTGCGGCTCTTCCTTCATGCGGCTGATCCCCTCGACGACCTCGCGCGAGAGGCCCTTCTTGCTGAGGTGGACGTACATGTCCGTAGAGTCCTTGAAGTCGTACTTTGAGTAGTCCATCTCGAGGTTCTCGGCGACCTGTGCCATGCCCGCGGCCCCCGATATTGGGTATAACAAGGCTCGCATTTTAAGGGCTAGCTAACTAGGTTGAGCTAACGCAGTATGGCATCGAGCGCGCCGCGGACGGTTCCATCGGCCGGGACTAGGATAGTGGAATCGGCGGCGGCATCGGCTCCTAGCAGGGCGGCCAGTTCTCCCGACGTGAGTGGGCCGAGGGTGGCCACGCGCGCCCGCCCGAGCATCTCGGCGGTGCGGCCGCGGTCCAGGCCGCGCCGATCCATGGCCTCGAATATCGCCCGCGCCGACGACGGGCTGGTCACCACGATGCCTCGCAGCCGCCCGGCGGCAAGGGCCGAGTGCAGCTCGGCCCAGTGGGGGCCGTCGGGGGTCGTTCGCGCGTCGTACGTGAAGACCTCTGCCACGCGCATGCCGATCTTTTCGAGCAGGAGGCGCAGGAAGGGGCGCGATGCGGCGCTGCGCGGGATTATTGCTGTGCGGCCTGCCGCGCCGACCCTGGTGAGCGCCTCGCCTATGCCGACCGACGAGTAGCGGCCCGGCGGCGGCATGTGGGCCGTGCGGATGGACAGGGCCGAGAGGGCGTCGCGTGTGCGCGGCCCGACTGCGACGACGGCCGTGTTCATGACGGCCTCGCGCATCTCGGCGGTGCGCGAGGCGCGCTCGGCCGCGTCGAACAGGATAGAGACCGCCTTTGAGCTCAGGAAGATCGTATAGTCGGGGTCGTGATCGGATGCGGCGCGCAGGAATTCGTCGGCAAGGGCACCGGTGCGCGCGACAAGTTCGATCGCGGGCACGGCAAGCGAGGTCACGCCGGCCTCCCCTGCCATGCTGGCAAACTCGGCCGCGTCGGCGGGCGAGCGGGTTATCGCCACGACGGGGCTGGTCATTGTGTTTTGGACCTCCTTGATGCGCGGCGGCGCGGGGCGGGATCGCCCTGACGCGACGGCGGGGCGCGGGGCGCAGTTTTGGCAGGCCGTCGGGTTTTTGCAGGCTTTGCGGGTTTGCGCGCAGTTGCGGGTTTGCGCGCCCTCATGAATTTTGTGGTCTTGCTCGCCTTGCCGGTCTTGCTCGCCTTGCCGGTCTTGCTCGCCTTGCCGGTCTTGCTCGCCTTGCCGGTCTTGCTCGCCTTGCCGGTCTTGCTCGCCTTGCCGGTCTTGCTTGTCTTGCCGGTTCTAGGCGGCCCCGCTACCGGCGCACTGTGCGCTCCCAGGGGCGGCAGGCCGGCGACTGCCCCGATGATGATGTTTGCGGGCGGGCGCATGCCGGCCGCCCTCACGGCATCGTCGATGTCCGATACAGTTCCGCGCACCGACCGGTGCCTGGGGGTGGTGCCATTCTCTACGACCGCCACCGGCGTCGACGGATCGAGCCCGCCCAAGATCAGCTCGTCGCATATGAGACGCAGCCTTGACAGACCCATCATTACGACTATCGTGTCGACCGACCGGGCCAGCTGCCTCCACTCCACGGCGCCCCTCTTCTTGGACGGGTCCTCGTGGCCTGCGACGAACGCGACAGACGAGGACACGGCGCGGTGCGTGAGGGGTATGCCCTCGTACGCGGCCGAGCCGGCGCCCGAGGTGATGCCCGGGACAAACTCGCACTCGACGCCGTGCTGCGCGAGGAACTCGGCCTCTTCGCCGCCGCGGCCGAACATGGTCGGATCGCCGCCCTTGAGCCGGACGACCGTGCCGACGCTGCCGGCAGAGGTGGCCGCCTCCAGCATCGCGCGGTTCGTCGCGTCCTGGTGCGTCGTGTCGTCGCCGACGGCCCTGCCGACATAGACGAGGCGCGCCGTGCGCGGGATCATTGCAAGCACGCCCCTGCCGACCAGCCTGTCGTACAGGACCACGTCGGCGCGGCGCAGCAGGTCGGCCGCCCCCACGGTGAGGAGGCGCTCATCGCCGGGTCCGGCCCCGACCAGGTAGACCTTTGCGGCAGGGGCCGGCATCACCTAGCCGCCCCCCTGTTCCACTCGTCTACCATGCCGCGCCAGCCGCGCGCCAGTCCCTCTACGCCCTGCCGGCGCAACGACTCGCCTGCCCGAAGCCCCACGCCGGCCGCATCGCCGAGCGGGCCGGACTCGGCCGCATCGAGCCGCTCCGAGCCGTCGGCCGAGAATGCGGCAGCCCTGACGGACACGGTCTCGCGCCCGGCGCGCGCAAGCGCCCCGACAGGAAACCTGCACCCCGACCCGACGGACTCGGAGACGGCGCGCTCGGCGTCGGCCTCGGCGCGCGAGCCGGCATCCTCGACGGACGCAAGCAGCTCCAGCACCCTGCGGTCGCCGGCGCGCGCCACTACCGCCAGGGCGCCCTGGCCCGGCGAGGGGACGAACTCTTCGGGTGGGAGGTCGGTAGCGGCCACGTCCAGGCCGAGCCGGTCGATGCCGGCGCGCGCCAGCACGAGCGCGTCTAGGCCGCCGCTGCCGCCGCCGCCGCCATCCCCCGACATCAGCCTCCTCACTCGCGTGCCGACGTTTCCGCGGACCGGCCGCACCCGCGCGTCCGGCCTGGCCCTGCGCACCATGACGGCCCGCCGCAGGCTGCTCGTCCCGACCGTCCCGCCCGCCGGCAGCGATGCGAGCCCGCCTTCCGCGCCCCCCCTTGCGACGAGCACGTCGCCGGGCGCGGCCCGCGCGGGGACGCATGCGATCTGCAGGCCGCCGGGCAGCTCGGTCGGCACGTCCTTTAGGCTGTGGACGGCAAAATCGACGCGCCCGCCGGCTACGGCCTCGTCGATCTCGCGCTCGAACACTCCCCTGCGGTCCACCTCGAAGAGCGGCAGGGCCGCGCCCTGCGAGCGGTCGCCGCTTGTCGCAATCGCCTCGACCGCGTACGAGGTGCCGGGCCAGGCGCGCTCGAGCGCGCCAGTCACCGCCCCTGCCTGCGCAAGCGACAGCGGGCTGCCGCGCGCGCCGACCGTGTAGCGGGTCATTTCGACGCGGCGGCGGCCGCCGCCCCCCTCATGGCCGACGCGTATGCCTCTTCGACGGCCGCAATATCCTCGCCAGAGTGCGCCGACGAGAGCATGGCCGCCTCGAACTGCGAGGCGGCCGCGAACACGCCGGCGTCGAGCAGCCCGCGGAACAGCGCATCGAACATCCCCCGGTCGGCGGCCCGGGCCGAGCCGGCGTCCGTCACGGGCCCTTCCGCAAAGAACACCTGGAACATCGACGATGCGTGGTTGACCTGGTGCGGCAGGCGCAGGTCGGCCGCCGCGTCGGCGACCGCGCAGGCCAGGCGCCTCGTGCGCGCCTCGAGCGAGGGGTACAGCCTGCCCTTGGAGCGGTTCACGAGGCGCACGGCGGCCACTGCGGCGGCGACCGACACCGGGTTGCCGGCGAACGTGCTCGCCTGGTACACGCCGCCGCCTGGCGCGAGCGAGTCGAGCACGTCGGCGCGCCCGCCGACGGCGGCGATCGGCAGGCCGCCGCCGAGCGCCTTGCCGAGCGTCGTAATGTCGGGGCGGATGCCGTACTTTTTCTGGGCTCCGCCCTCGGAGATGCGAAACCCCGTGATCGTCTCGTCGAATATGAGCAGCGCACCGTGCCGCCTTGCGGCGCGCCGCGTCGCCTGGAGGAACCCCGGCAGGGGCGGCACGACGCCCATGTTGCCCAGTACTGGCTCTACGATGATTCCCGCAAGGTCGTCGCCGCACCGCCCGGCGGCGGCATCGAGCGCGGCGGCATCGTTGTACGGGACGACGACGGTGTCGCGCGCCGCGCCCGGGGTCACCCCGGCCGACACGGCGATGCCGGCGTGCGCCGATCCGGACCCCGCCTTTACCAGGACCGAGTCGTGCGCGCCGTGGTAGCAGCCGTCGAACTTTATGATCTTGCTGCGCCCCGTGTGGCCGCGCGCAAGCCGTATGGCAGCCATGGTCGCCTCGGCGCCCGTGTTTACGAGGCGCACCCTCCTCATGGACGGGTAGTTGCCGGCGATGAGCGATGCGAGCTCCACCTCTAGCTCGGTCGGGGCGCAGTACAGGGTGCCGCGCCGCAGCTGCCTCGAGACGGCCGCGACGATCTCGGGGTGGCCGTGCCCGAACAGGAGGGCGCCGAACCCGCAGCACATGTCAGTGTAGCGGCGGCCGTCCGCGTCCCACACGTGCGCCCCCTCTGCGCGCCTGACGAAGACGGGGTGCGGCTCGTAGTAGCGCACGGGGCTGTTGACGCCCGACGGCACGAGGCGGCGCGCGCGCTCGTACAGCGCGGCCGAGCGGGGCCTCTTTTGGAATGCCTGGCCGGCGGCCCCGCCGCGGGATGCCCTGCCCCTGCCGCCCGCCATGCGCCAAGCGCCCCGCCGGGGGTATTAATGGTAAACATGAGAGACTGAGGCGGCATGCGGACGCGGCTTGCATCCGCCCCCGCCGTGCACAAAAGCGGTGATCCTCCAGCCGGCCCCCATATCACGGGAGCGGCGACAGAGTCCGACCCGTACCGCAGAGCATCGCAGCTAGGCGCAACGCTTAAGGGGGGTGCGGCTGCCCACAATCCGCAGGCGGTATGAGAAAATGAGCGCGCTGCAGGGACAGCTTCACACGGCACTCGAGGCATGCGGCAGCTACTTCAACATCATCGAGGCCGCCGAGACGTCCGGTGGCGCATACCACCTGTCCCCGCAGGAGCGGCGCGATCTCTTGGAAATTCTCACGCCGCTGGCCAACGCCCTCAACAATGACTACATCTTCGCGCCCTACGTGGATGCCTCTCAGATCAAGGCGCGCCTCCGCGAGCGGCACCCGGAGGACTGGGAGAGGTGCCAAAAGGCCGTAGCGGCGGCAGAGGCCAAGGTACGGTCGGGCGCCGAGCCTCTTGAGCGCGCCGACATCCCCGCCATACGGTGCGTGTTCGAAGCGCTCGATGCACAGCGCGGGCACCTGATGGTCAGGATCGGCGGCGGGTGCTGATGCCCGTTTCGGCGGGCTATGTCGACGCGGTGATAGCCGAGCAGATTGCCAAGTCGAGGGCCATGGTGCGGCTCATGCCACATCCGTTCAAGATCAGGGCCCTCGAGGAGCTTGCCGACAGGTGCAAGCTTGTCCTGAACGAAAACGTGGCGGCTCTCGAGTCCCTGCGCAACAGCCTGCGTGAGGGGGCCTTGACGCACAGAGCGGCATGCATAGGGTGAGCATGTGTGCTGCTCAACGATGTGCGGGACGCCGCGGCGGCGCGCTAGGCGTGGATTCATTACAGCCAGTGAGCATGTGTGCTGCTCAACGATGTGCGGGACGCCTTTTGGCGGCTGCGGCCGGAGGAGTACTGGGGGGCGGAGGCGCCCAAGAAGCCACTGACGCCGGGCGGCGTCAGGGATCGCAGATGCGCCCGCGCCGCCGGCCCCGCTGCAGGAACGCGACGCGCTGCAACGGACAACGCTTAAAGAGGGGCCAGAATGCGCTAGTCCGCGGGATTGACATGAGCGAGAAAAGCGCGCTGCAGGCAAAGTTTTATGCCGGACTTGAGGCATGCAAAAACTACCTCGACATCATCGAGGCGGCCGAGAAATCCGGGGGAGCATACCGCTTGTCACCGCAGGAGCGGAGCGATCTCTTGGACATTCTCACGCCTGCCGCCAACGCCGTCAACGACCGCTACATCTACTCGTACCATGTAGATGCCTCGGCCATCGAGGACCGTCTCCGCGAGCAGCACCGGGACGACTGGGAGGGGTGCCGAAAGGCGGTAACGGCGGCAGAGGCCAAGGTGAGGTCTGGTGCCGAGCTGCTTGAACACGCAGACATCCCCGCCATACGACATGTGTTTGACGCGTTGCGCACACAGTGTTCGCTCCTGTCGATCAGGATCGGCGGCGGGTGCTGATGCCCGTTTCGGCGGGCTATGTCGACGCGGTGATAGCCGAGCAGATTGCCAAGTCGAGGGCCATGGTGCGGCTCATGCCGTACCCGTTCAAGATCAGGGCCCTAGAGGAGCTTGCCGACAGGTGCAAGTCCGTCTTGTTCGACAACATCGAGGTCCTCGAGTCCCTCCATGTCGACCTGCAGAGAGGCCGTGATGCGCAAAGCGTCATGCACAGGGTCGGCATGTGCGCCGCGCATATCACGGCTATTGAGGAACATGGACTGCCCCCTCTGCAGTACCGGACTAGGGAGGCGGCGGTGATCAACGACGTCCTGCGCGGGCTGCATCACGAGATGGCCCTGCCGATTCCGTGCCCGACGGCCTGCTGCATTTCCAACCAACACTACATCTCGAATTTTCCAACCCGGACAATATACGCACCCATCGGCGAGGCCCTGTCGATCCAGCACCACGCGCACCTCTGCCACGAGCTAGGGCACTACCTTCTACGCGCCAGATCCGATCCCAGGTTAAATCCACTGAGCAGTGGGATAGAGCGGTCCTCGCAAGCGATCGAGGTGCACCACGATAATCTTATGCAAGGCGGCGATCACAAGCGCGTGCCCCCGAGCGTCGTCGACTATGTGACATGGCTGAGAAAACGGTGGCCAAACTGGTTGGAAGAGTGCTTTTGCGACCTGTTCGGGGTGCTTGGCGGGGGGCCGGCGGGTGCGTGGGCATACCTACACATGGCCGCCAAGAGACTCCTTCCTGCGTACACACTGAACGCTTTCGGGGAGCAGAGCCACCCTCCTAATGACGCAAGAATGGAGATTATGTGCGAGGGGCTGAGGCTGATGGGATTTAGCAGGGATGCGGGCGCCGTGTGGTCCAGATGGGGGGATGTGGCAGACACGGTAGGAGGATCGCCAGGTTCGATGTACCGGAACGCGGTTCCCAAGGGCATTCTGCTCGATGTGGCACGCATCATGCACGAGTCGCTCGGGGAGACGGGCATAGTCCTGTACGATCCCGGCTCGCAGGGGCGGGAGGACTCGATGCGCGCGCGGCTCAACGATGCGTGGGATGTCTTTTGGCGGCTGCGGCCGGGGGAGTACCAGAGTTGGGAGGCAGCCAAGATCGGAAAGATTGTCGGTCCGACATAGTGCGGACGCGGCGGCCGATCCGATCCGATCGGGGCGCCCGCGCCGGCCGCCTTCCGATTCAGGCTGCAGGGGTCAGTGCACACGGCCCAGCCGCTGCCGGGCCGCCTCGCAATACTCGGGGTTCATGTCGATCCCGACGTAGGCCCTGCCCGCCTTTTTTGCGGCCACGCATGTGGTGCCGCTGCCGGCGTACGGGTCCAGGACGACGGCCCCCTCGGGCGCGAGCGTCCTGACGAGCAGTCCGACGACGGACTCGGGGTACACCGCGGGGTGGCCGCCCCACTGCAGGCTCTCGACGCTGCTCTCGACGACGTCGCGCCTGATCGGCCTGCCGGTCAGCCGGATGATCGTAAACCCCCTGTTCTCCATCTGCGACTGGCGCCCGCCTCCCTGGCCTCCAAAGGCCGGCGCGTGCACCCCACGTATCTTCATCCTAAAGCCGGCCGTCTTTCCGTCCCTCACCTCGCTGACCACGTCGCGGAGCGCGCCGAGCGCGCCCTCCTTTTCCGACTCGGAGAGGTCGGACGATGCGATGAGGCGCTCGTAGTGCCTCCCCATCGTGGCGCCCCCCTTTGCGGTCTGCCGGCGCACGAGCTGGTCGTCGTCGTGCGCGCCCGCGTCGTAGTAGTACTTTTGCGTCTTTGCAAAGTGGAAGAACGGCTCGGTGCTGGACACGAGGCGCCTCTGGAACTGCCGCGGCGTCGGGTTGGTCTTTACCCATGTGATGTTGTTCACGAGGATGGCGCCGGTCGCCTCCATGGCCCCGATCGCGAACCGGTGGGGTATGAGCCGCAGCGAGCCTCCCACGTACTTGTCGCCCATGTTGAACACGATGCTCCCCGTGTCCTTTGCTACCCTGATGCACTCGCGAAAGACGGCCGTTACGGAGTCGATGTACTCTTCGACGGTGCCCTCCATGCCGGTCCCGGCCCGGCCGTCCCCGCCACGGCCGTACGAGCGCTGGTGGTAGTACGGGGGAGACGTGACCACCAGGTCGACCGAGGAGTCGGGCATCTCCCCGAGCTGCTCGGCCGCATCCCCGCATACGATGCGGTTGAGGGCACGGATCGCCGCCGCGCCCTCGCTTCCGCCCGCGCCCGAAGCCGCCATGCCCGCCGGCCGCCATGCCCGCCGAATTAATGTTGCACGGCGGCGGCGGGATCCCCCGTCATATACGCCGCAGGACGCGCGACGAAAAGCGCGCCCTGTACAGGGCTGCGACGGCTAGCGCGCCTGCCGGCGGCGCCGATGCGTACAACCACATGTGGGCCATGTGCGACGGGTCGCCCGAGACGATCGCCGGCGCAAGCGACCGTATGGGGTTCATCGACGCGCCGGACATGCCGCCGAACAGCAGCACGTCGAGGGCGACGATGCCGCCGATGGCCGCCGCCGCGGCCCACGCGGCAAGGCCGCGCATGCTGACGACGGCGAGCACGACTCCCATGAGGAGGGCCGTGGCCGTCACCTCTACGGCAAAGTGCGCCCCCGGCCAGAGCGACGTGTCCGGCGAGTTGGCCCCTATCCCCGCATAGTCGCCCACAATGTGCAGCACGAACAGGCTGCCGAGGACGGCCCCGGCCGCCTGCGCCCCTGCGTACAGTGGGGCCATCCTGGCGCGCAGGTGCCCCGTCAGGACAAACGCCGCCGTCACGGCGGGGTTGAAGTGGGCCATAGAGTACCGCCCGAATATCCACACCACGGCGGCAAGGCCTGCAAGGTGCATGGCGGCAATGAACGGCACGCCGAGCCAGTACCCCAGACGGCCGTCAAGTGCGATCGAACCCGTGGCGGCCGCTACGAGCCCGAACGTGCCGGCCGCCTCTGCCACCGCTATGCGCGCGGCGCCGCTCATGGGCGCACCGCGCCGCCTTGCATCTCTTCTACCAGGGATGCGACCCTCCCGCGTATCTCGTCGCGTATGCGCCGCACGTCCTCGATCGGGAGCCCCTTTGGGTCCTCGATACCCCAGTCGTCGGCCGCCTGGGCCGCGCCGCCCGGCAGGACGGGGCACCCGCCGCCTCCCATGCACCCCATGCCGACTACGCGCGAGGCCGAGGAGGCCGCGTCCGGCGTGAGCGCCTTTGGTCTCCGCGCGGACATGTCGATGCCGACCTCGGCCATGGCGTCGGCCACGACGGGGTCGACGCGGCTGCCCGGCCTGGTTCCGGCGCTCGCCGCGCTCGCCCCGGGAGGCGCCATCGCCTCGAAGAACGCCTCGGCCATCTGGCTGCGGCCCGAGTTTTCGATGCACACGAACAGCACCCGCTCCCCCGCGCCGCCGCCCCCCATGGCGGGCCGCTCCGGGGGGCCGCTTAAAGCGTATTGAAAACGGCCTGCGGGGATGCATGCGGGCTATGCAGGCGGCCCCACGTCCCGATGCCCCGGCGCGGCGGGCGTCCGGCCCGCCAGCCCCGCGGCGGCAGGATCCTCGCATCCGCCGCCGTCGGCGCCCTCCGATCCCCGATCCCGCCAGGCCGGCATGTCGTGCCCAAGGAACGCCGGGCGGTGCTTGCCGGTGACGATGTAGTTGACCGCATCGCTCATGAACACGGCGTGGTCGGCTATGCGCTCGAGGTACCGCAGGAGCAGCGCCTCGGCCAGGGCGCACCGCGTGTCGTCGAGCCCGACCAGCTTTGACAGCCGCCGGTGGTACACCATGTCGACGAACTCTTCGTAGCTCTGTATCGCCGACGCCCTCCCCACGTCGAGCGTCGCGAACGACACGGTCGCCTCCTTGATCATCGACCTTACGCTCTCGGATATCGCGTGCAGCTCGCCCGTGCGGCAGCACTCGACGTCCCCAAAGTCGCCGCGCACCCGCGCTATGTCGTACGCGTAGCGGCCGAGCCTCCAGTACGCGTACGAGACCTCGATCGACGAGCGCATCAGCCTAAAGTCGTGCGCGACCGGCTGGTACCGGAGGATCGTCTCGAACGTCAGGTCCGCCGACTCGTCGTACCCCTCCCTGAGGCGGTCGGACAGCGCGCGCACCTGCCCGGACGTGTCGCGGCCGCCGACGTACGAGTCGATGGCAAGCGAGATGCACTGCACTGCGAGGTCTCCCATCTCGGCGACTATCGAGGACAGCCGCCTGAGCGACGGGTCTATGAGCCGCGACACGGGCCTGCTCTGCGGGCGGGGCTTTTAGGTATTGCCGGGCATTGCAGCCGAGCCCCGGCGGGGCCCGGTCCGTTCCGCCCCGGCCCTCGCGGGCGGGGCGGCGGGGCGCATCTACGGCGAGCCCGCCACGATGCCCCAGATCGTCACCGCTCCGATCGCCGCGCAGGCGGCGCCCATTCCCATTGCCAGCAGCAGAAAGCGGCCGTCGCGCTCCAACGCGGGCGGCGCGTGGGGAGGCGATTTATCCGCTTCGGGCGGGGCGCCTGCGCCGCACTGCCGCGCCGGGGGCACGTGGGGCGGCGGGGCGGAGGGCGGCGGGGCGCAGCGCTCCGGTGACGCGGCCCGTACTGCATCCTTCCCCCTCCGCCGCCGCCGGGGCGGGGGGCGACGCTCCGCCAAGGCGCCAAGGCTCCGGCGCGCATGCCGCATCAGGATCATCCCGCCCTCGGCGGGCATGCCTTCAAGCAGTGCCAAGGCCGCCAAAAGAAAGGGGCAGGGATCAAGGCGCTCCAAAGGCAGTCCGGCAAGATCAAGGCAGGCATCAAGCGCGCCAAGAAAAAGGCCAAGGCGGTGGAGCGATCGTCCGGTCCAAAAAGGCGGACATGAAGGGGATGAAGGCGGCCAGGAAGTGGGGCAAGAGTCCAAGTCTGGGCGAATGCCGCCCAAGTTGCGCCAAGGGGCGGCAGGCGCAGGCGTCCGCATAGCTGGCGGCCGGGGGAGGACGCGCGTCCGCAGGTGCAGGCGTCCGCCGCGCCTGCCAGACACCCACGCGCCGCAGGGTCGGGGCGGGCGCGGCAGGGCTACCCGTACCGCCGCAGGTACGAGTCGATCCGGCGCTGGAGCAGGCGGTGGGTGCGCCCGACGTCGCCGTTGCCGTCGACCGGCACCAGCCCGTACGTCTTCTGCATCGCCTCAAACTCGCGGGCCAGCCTGCCTTGGTACATTATGAACGACTTGAACATGTCGTCGGACAGGCCCAGGTCGGCGCCCGACTCGTAGTAGTCGAGCTGCATGTGCTTCTCGAAGACGCGGTGGACAAGGCGCTGCGGGTCGACGTCGATGTAGAAGACCAGGTCGGGCACGGCCGCAAAGCTGTACAGGTCGTGCGACCACCGGCGGCTTATGCCGCGCACCGCGTTTCGCGCCATCAGCGTGTAGATGTACCGGTCGGCCAGGACGACAAACCCCGCCCGCAGGGCCGGGATGATCTTGTGCTCTAGCTGGTCGGCAAAGTCCGCCGCGTAGTACATGGCAAGGGTGCGCTTGCCGAGCGAGACGTTGCGCTTGGCCTCTAGTATGCCGCGCCCGATCAGGTCGGACCGCTTGATGCCCGCGTTCAGCACTGCGTACCCGTCGGCCTCTAGCTTTGATGTGATCATCGACACCTGCGTGCTGCGCCCCGACGCGTCCGGCCCCTCCACGACGATCAGCCTCCCCTTGACCTCGACGTCGTGCAGGTAGGGTATGCCGTCGTGCGCGCCTCCGCCGCCGTACCAGCGGATGCGGCGCCCCTGCGCGCCGCCGCCGCTAGACATACCCGCGCCCCCCCTTCCGGCGCGGCTCCCCCGCCGCCGCTGCCGCCGCCGCGCCGTCGTGCCCGTCGTGCGGCAGGTCCATCACTGCGCGCCTCGATATGCGCGGGGGCAGCAGGGCCCGCACGGCCTCGCGCATTGCCTGCTGCTGCTCCTTGATGCCGCGCGCCGCGTCGATCACGACAAACCTTTCGCGGGACGCCATCGACTCGTACTGCTCGATGATGCGGCTCTGGAATATGCGGTAGCTCTCGTACGGGTCGCGGCTCAGGTTCAGGTCCATGCCGGCCTCGTAGTACTTTAGGCGCGGGCGGCCGACGAGCATCCGCTCTATGGCGATGTCGATCGGCGTCCTAAAGTAGAACGACAGGTCCGGCCTCAGCGCGAACCTGTAGATCTTGCGCACCCACGACGGGCTGCACCCGCGCGTCACGTCGCGCGCGTACGCCGTGTAGATGTAGCGGTCGGCGAGCACGTGGTAGCCGGCCCGCAGCAGCGGCAGTATGTTGCGCTCGTACCGGTCGGCAAAGTCGGTGGCGTGGAGCAGGCTAAAGGTCGTCGGCGTCAGGTTGGCCTTCTTCTTGCCGCGGGAGGTAATCTCCTTTACGAGGTCAGACGAGTTCCACTCGGTGAGGAACACGTCGAGGCCGTTGTAGCGCAGCCACCTCTCCAAGAGGCGTATCTGCGTCGACTTGCCCGACCCGTCGATGCCCTCGACGACGATGAGCTTTCCCGGGATTGAGGCTCGGCCGGCGGCGGGCGTCATGCGGCGGCACTCCCCATGGGGGCAGGGCGAGCCGCGCGGGTTTAAGCCTATCGCGGGGCGTGCGATTTTGCGCAGGCGGCGGGGGAACCGCTCCCCGCGCGCGCTATGCGGCGGCGCGGGATCGCCGGGCGTGCCGCGGCTGTCGAGCCCCGCGGCGGCGGGGGGAGTACCCTGTCCACGGCGGGCGGCGCAGCGCAGCCGCTTCCGGCGCGCCCGCCACGGATGCGCCGCGTCGGATCGGCGGGCGGCTCGATCGCCGCGGGCGGATGCGGGCCCCGCAGCCCCCGCCCCGCCGCGGGACGGAGGAGTGCGTCGAACCGCCGCGCCGGCGGGCCGTGGCGGCATTCCCCTCCCCGGAGGGCCGCGCAGCCCTCAGGATGCCCGCAGGCGGTGGGCGGGCATGCGGGCCAAGGCGCACGGGGGGATGGTCAGATGCGGGCGCCGGAATGCGAGCAGGTGCAAAGGGCCGATCCAGTCGGGCGGTGCAGGGACTTCAAGCCCCGCGGCGGCAGGCGCGGCCGCCGCGCCTGACCGGCCGGGGCATCCCCGGCGGCGCCCGGCAAGGTTTAAACCCCCCGGCTCGGCGGCCCCGCCGACATCGATTCAAACCGATGGGGAACAGGCCGGCGGCTTGTGCGTTAAGCCGCCGGCCAATCATTGTCATTCCAAGAGGGCGCCAAGCTCGCGCACTCGGTCTCTCACGTACCCGAACCCGCTGCGCCAGAACCGCTCGCCCGCAATGTCAAGGCCGTGCTCGGCGAGCAGGTCCTCGGGCTTTTGCGAGCCGCCGGCGGCAAGTATCTGCGCGTAGACGGGTGCAAAAGACGGCCCCTCCCTCTTGTACCTCTGGTACAGCGCAAGCGCAAGGAGGTTGCCAAACGAGTACGAGTAGCAGTAGAACGGCGAGTGGAAAAAGTGCGGGATCGCGACCCACTCGCCGGCGAACGCCCGCGGGACGACGACCGACCGGCCGAACTGCTCGGACAGGCCGGCCATGTAGGCGTCTGATATGGCGTCCGCGGTGGCCGAGCCGCCCCCCCTTCCCGCGCCGCCGCCGCCGCCGCCGACCAGCTCGTGCGCCTCCCGCTCGAACGCCGTAAAGAACGACTGCCGCACGACCGTCGCGTACAGCTCGTCGAGGTGCTCGACTGCGATGCGGACGGCCTGCCGCCGCCTCCACTGCAGGCGGCCGCGCCCGCCGGCCCCGTCCGATCCGGCGGCCGCCAGGCTGTCGTACAGGAGCAGCTCGGCAAAGGTAGAGGCCGTCTCGGCCAGCGGCAGCGGGGCATCGTGGACCATGATCGACCGGCCGGCGGCGGCCATGCTGTGGACCGCGTGGCCCATCTCGTGGGCTAGCGTGAATACGTCAGAGCGCTCTCCCGTGTAGCTGAGCAGTATGTAGGGGACGGTCCGCGGCGTCGGCGAGCTGCAGAACGCGCCGTCCCTCTTTCCCGCCCTGACCTCCGAGTCGATGTGGCCCGAGTCGACGACCCGGCGCGCATGCGCCTCCAGCTCGGGGCTGAACCGGCCGAACGCTCCGAGGACGGCTCGCACGGCCTCGTCGTACGTGTACCTTTCGGCCGCGGCGGCGGGCGCCGGCGCGTACAGGTCGTACCTGCTCAGCGTCCCCGCGCCGAGCATGCGGGCCTTTAGGCCAAAGTAGGCGCGGAACTCGGATGCGCCGCGCCTGCACGCCCCGAGCAGCGACTCCACCGTGGAGTCGTCGACGTCGTTGCCCAGGTTCGTCGCGGATATGGGCGATGCGTGGCCGCGCATGCCGACGTTCTCGTCGGCCCAATTGAGCGCGATGCTGCGGTATATCTCGGCGAGCACTCCCCTGCTAGCCGAGAACGTCGAGAGCAGCGAGTCGTACGCGCCCCTCCTGGCGGCCCCCGACGGGCTGCGCACTAGCGCGGCAACCTCTTCTCGCGTCAGTCCCCTCTGCACGCGGGTGCCCCTGCCCCTGCCCGTCCTGACGTCGTACCGAAAGGCTCCGGTGATCTTGTCGTAGAGCTTTGCCAGGGCCGACGCCCCCGTCACGTCCAGCGTGTTGATTATCTTTTCCTCGGGCTCGGTGAGCGTGTACCTTGCGGCGCGGCGCATCTGCTCCAGGTGGTGGCGAAGCTCGCCCGAGCCGGCCGCCAGCCTCTTGGCGTTGCCCTCGTCGATGGACTTTTCCCACCACAGGTTGAAGAAGAGCATCCGGTTTCCGACGGATGCGCCGAACCGGTCGACGCGGGCAGCCAGGGCCGTGGCCTCCTCGGACTGCGTGTCGGCCGCGTACCTCAGGCCGGCCGCGGCCGAGACAAGCGCCGACTCCTCCCCCATGCCCTCGATGCGCCGGAGGATCGAGGCGAACTCCTTCTGCGCCATTTTCGGGTCGAGCGACCTGCGCAGGCGCTCGAACGCCCCGACGCGCCTGTCCATCCGCCCCAGGCGGTCGTCGATCCCGGCGGCGTCTGCCGCGCCCAGCTCGGACAGGTCCCACCTGCCCACATCGTACCCTTTGGGGGCGGCCACGCGGCGCGGCGATCCCTTCGGCGTTAAAAACGGTCGCGGCGCCGGCGCCGGCGCCGGCCGCGGCCGCGGCGTCAGCCGTACTCCTTGTGCACGTAGCACCAGCGCCAGCGCCCGTCCGGCAGGGCCTCCATTACGGGGTGGCCCGTCTGCTCAAAGTGCTTCGTTGCGTGTCGACCCACAGACGAGTCGCAGCATCCGACGTGCCCGCACGTGAGGCACATCCGCACCGCAACCCAGGGAGTGCGGTCCTCGAGGCACTCCTCGCACCCGTCCGTCCTCGGCTGCACCCCCTCCGCGGCCCGGCCGTAGTGCTCGCACTTTGCCCCCTGCATGCGGCGCGGCTGGAGGCGGGCGAAAATTAAAGGTTGCCGGGCAGGGGCCGCGGCGGCGACGGCCGAGGCCGCGCGGAATGGCTGGTGGACCGGATGGGATTTGAACCCATGACCCTTGCGGGACTGCCGCCGGCGCCTGCGCCGCGGCCGCCCTTACGCAGTGTGAGTGCGTCATCCTAGCCGCTAGACAACCGGTCCGGCGCGGGCGGGCCTGCAAGCGCTTTTGTATCTTTGTCCCGCATGCGCGGCAGAGGACAGGGCCGGCCCCGCGCCGGCGGCCTACTTCTTGGCCCCCAGGTTGCGGTTCTTGAGGCGCAGGTTGGGGTTCTTGCACTTGCGGCACCGCGTGGCGGCAAGCGAGTTGCGGGCCCCGCAGTAGAAGCAGATCTTCATGTGCAGGCGCGCCTTTTGCGCGATCTGCTTCTTGGCCACGTCCGTGATCGGCATTGGTGTCCGCCCCCCGCACGGCCCCCATTTAACCTAGCCGGACTGGCCGCCCGCGCCGCCGCCGCCCGTCCCGCCCAGCTTTGTGGCCAGCAGGACCGGCACCTCGGCGGGCCTCTTGGCTACCGGCACGTTGGCCCTGCCGAACATGGCCACCTTGGACTCGGCCGACCCGTACGTGCCCATTACGATGGCCCCCGCGTGCCCCATCCTCTTCTCCTTGGGGGCGGCCCTGCCGGCGATGTACGCCACGACGGGCTTTTCGAACCCGGTGTCTATGATGCGCTGCGCTAGCAGCTCTTCGGCGTCGCCGCCGATCTCGCCGACGACGACGACCCCGCGCAGCCCCCCGATGCGGCGGGCCATCTCGAACGCGTCCGTCAGGCGCGTGCCGTTGACGGGATCGCCTCCGATCCCGATCGTTATGCACTGCCCGAACCCCGCCTGCGTGAGGGCGTTTGATATCTCGTAGAGGAGCGTGCCGCTCTTGGAGAGGACCGCGATGTCGCCCTCCCTGAAGGGGCTGGCCGGCATTATCCCGACCTTTATGGTCCCCGGTATGATGACGCCCGGGGTGTTCGGGCCGATCACGGTCGCCCCCTTTTCGGCGGCCATTCCGAGCAGCTCGAGCGTGTCCCTGACCGGGACGTGCTCGGGTATGGCTACGAGCAGCCTGATGCCCGCCTCCAGGGCGTCGCACGCGGCGGGCAGAAAGTGGCGCGCAGGCACGAACACGGCCGATATCTCGGCGCCGGTCGCCTTGACGGCGTCGGCGACCGTGTCGTAGATGGGTATGCCGTCAAAGTCCTGCCCGCCCTTGCCCGGCGTCACGCCGGCTGCCACGTTCGTCCCGTACTCGACCATGAGCCGCGTGTGGTGCGAGCCGAACTTGCCCGTGATTCCCTGTATTATGACGGGCTTTTTTCCGGCCCCCTCGGGAGCCCCGCCGCCGAGCAGCGCGTACACGTCCTGGACGGCCGCGGCGGCGGCGGCGGCGGCGGCCTGCCCGGCGCTCATTTTCGCCCGACCTCCATGACGGTAGCGCCTATCGCATCCTCGACCGTGTCGAACAGCCTTGTGCGCGTGCCGTCGAGCATCTCCCTTGCCTTTTCCGACTCGGCGCCGCGCAACCTCGCGAACACGGGCAGGTCGATGACGCCGTCGTCGTACGCCTTGATGAACGCGGCGGCCACCGTCGTCGTCTTTACGATGCCGCCGTACAGGTTGACGAGTATCCCCTTGGCGCGGCCCATGGTGCTGATCAACGTGAGCGCCTCGTACACCGACTCGGTCGTCGCCCCGCCCCCGACATCCAGAAAGCACGCCGGCCTGCCGCCGCTGTCGGCGAGCATGTCGAGCGTCGACATTACCAGCCCCGCGCCGTTGCCGACGACTGCGATGTTGCCGTCGAGCTCTACTAGCGAGAACCCGCTCTTTTCGGCCCGCTCCTCGATCTCGGAGACCTCTTGGTACTTTGCGAGCTCGGGGTGCCTAAAGTTAGAGTTGTCGTCGGTCATTACCTTGCCGTCTAGCGCAAGCAGCGAGCCGTCCGAGAGGACGGCAAGGGGGTTGATCTCGGCAAGCTCGGCCTCCTTTTCGACCGTCAGCCGCGAGAGCGACGACAGTATGGAGACCAGGCTGTCCGCGGCCCCGCCGGACAGGCCGAGGTCGGATGCGACCTGCCTTGCATCCTCGTCTCCCACGCTGCCGAGGCCGACCTCCCTTATGACCTGGTTCTTGACCGACTCGATCTCGACGCCGCCCTCGGCCGATGCGATCACCGTGTAGCAGCGCCTGCTGCGGTTCAGGAACAGCGACAGGTACAGCTCGCGCGAGATGTCCGCCGTCCTCTCGAGCAGGACCGCGCGCGCCCTCTCGCCCTTGACCGTCATGCCGGCCACCTGCGGGTACTTTAGCTCTAGCTCGTCGGCGCTGCCGCACTTTTGGATGCCGCCTGCCTTGCCACGCCCGCCGACTGGCACCTGGATCTTTGCGACAAACGGGTAGCCGATCTCGCCCGCGGCGGCCCTCGCATCCTCCATGCTGCGGCATACG
The DNA here is from genome assembly GCA_965242695.1 of Cenarchaeum sp. Lineage (GTDB taxonomy): Archaea > Thermoproteota > Nitrososphaeria > Nitrososphaerales > Nitrosopumilaceae > Cenarchaeum. The sequence goes on from CBDESU010000001.1 coordinate 1,976,875, forward strand.
CGGCCCTGCGGCACGGGTACGCCGTACTCGGCGAACAGCTCCTTTGCCTGGTACTCTAGCAGGCGCACATTGCCGCGCCCCGGCCCGATCCTTATATCTGATGGGGCGGCCGCGGCATGCGGCCGGGTGCCCGGGGCGGCGCCGGCGATGCGGGCCGGCGCGCCGCAACGCAGGGCGGGCAGGCGGCCGTTCGCGCCGTGGCGCGGCATGCCGGCGGCTGCGCCGCGGGGGAACGGCGCGGGAATTCGAGGCCGCATGCCCCCCTTCCCGCCCCTCCCACCGTCCGCCCAGACGGGCCAGCAGCGCCGTCCCGGCCGCGGATGCGGCCCGGCTTTACGGCAGCGCGGGCCCTGCGCCGCCCCCGCTACCGCCGCACTTATGTACGGCCCCGCGGCATGGGCGGCATGGACAGCGCGCCGCCGAGCGATGCGGGGAAAGGCAGGCACTATGGCGGCGCCGGCGCACCCTCCGGCAGCAGCGAGGAATGCAACGCCAGCGTTTCCTTGCCGGAGCGGGGCACAGAGTTCACAGGGAGGCAGGTGTGCGAGCGGTTCGGCGTAAAAAAGCGCGGCCGCATACGGGTCAACCACGAGTCAAGGATCGTCGTGCTGGTCGACGGCGCCGATGCCCCGACCCGAGGCAGGAACGCGGGGCGCGGCGATTATCTCGAATTCGGCGGCCACGGCGTGGATGCCCAAAGCGGGATGAGGTCTGACGATATTGCGCTTCCCAATTCGCGCGCAGAGGGCTACGAGGTGCTGTACTTTGCCAAAAGACGCGGCCGGCTCCGCTTTGAGGGGCTCGTCGAGTGCACGCACCACACTCTCCCCGGTGACGTCCGTCCCGGCCGGAAGATCTCCTTTAGGCTCGGGCCGATCAGGGGGGCGCGCAGCGGCCCCGCAAGGCTCTTTCCCATCGCAATCACGCCAGAGTCGCTTGACCGCGTAGTGGACTGCCTAGCTCGTTCTGGCATGGTGCACGCCGACGGCGAAGCCATCCAGCTGGCCTCCGGCAGCCAGCAAGCGGCGGCGAAGGATGCGGAAGATGTCGAGAGCTGCATTGAAACGCTCGAAATACTTGCCGACCCCGACCTTGTCGAGGAGATCAGGGAGAGCGAGGCAGATCTCCTAGCCGGAAGGGTCGTTCCGTGGGTAAAGGGCAGGGCGCAAAACACGCGGTAGCCCTGCGCGGTGCCGCACCCGCTCCTACAAAAAAGCGACTGGCGGGGGGCCGCGCGGGGTGATCAAGGCTCCCGCGTCATCCAGGGTCAACCCAGCCCAGAGCGCATGCGAGTCCCGCCCGGACAGAGGCCTCGCGCGGGCCTGTCCAGGCGCGGGACGGCGGCCGGTACGAGATGCCCGGGCGTCCGGCGCCAGCCCGTGCCGCCGGCCCGCGCGCTTTCGGCCGCCACGGCCCGCGCTGCCGCTGGCGCCGTGCGCGCGCCGCCCGGCCTGCGCGGCGGACCAGCGGCATGCGCGCAGGGGGAGAAGAAGGCATCCGCCGCCCGGTCCGCGCGCCGCCGCCACCGCCGCCGCCCGGCCCGCGGCGGGGAGCGTAATCCTACGGCCCGGCTTGATCCTCGAGGGACGCGACGACCTCGCGGAACACGTCGCGGCTCTTCCTGAGCAGCACGCCGGGGTACTCGTCGAGCCCGTACACCATCTGCTCGCGAAAGTCGGGCGGGACGACCCCGCCGGACGCGACGAGCTGCTCGACGACATGGGTGCTCGTAAGCGTGCACACCGCCTCTTCGTACGACCCGTTCTCCTCCTCGATGACCCTCCTGTACAGCACTATCGGCGCGTTTGCGCGGCGCGCCGCCGCCGCGCCCCCCCTCAGCAGCTTTGCAAGGTGGCCGGCCTGCCACGCGTCCAGGTCGATCTGCTTGCTCATGCGGCGCATCCGCAGGAATTGTATTTAACCGAGGCCTGGGCCGGATCCCGGATCCCGAGCCCGCCGGATTGCAATCCGCACGGCCTGCCCGTCGACATCCTCGTCCTTGTAGGGCCCTTCGCACCGGCCCTCAAAGTCGACCGCCCGGGCCCGCACGAGGAACGCAAGCTCGCCGGCCCTCGGCCCGAGCAGCTCGGCCTGGCGCGCATCCAGGCCAGCGACGGACGCGGCGTCGAGCATGTCCGCAGGATCGCATCCCCTCTCCTTGCGCAGCGACTGGATGCGCCGCGCCAGGTCCTTGAGCAGGCCCCTCGCGGCCATCTCCTCGCTGCGCCGCGTCGACAGGAACGCGACCACGCCGCCGTGGTCGGCCGCCGCGTACCCGCCGGCCGCCGTGAACCCGATGTCAAAGTCCCCGTCGGTCAGCGCGATCGACGGCGTTCCCGCTGGCGGGCCGCGCGGCGCATCCCCCTCACCCGCATTCCGCGCGCCGGCAGGGTCGGGCACCTCCACTTCGATGCGCCCGTCCCTGCACAGCGCCTCCGCTACCGCGCGCCCGCCGATGGCATCGAGGGCGGCCGGCAGGCGCGCCATCAGGCGCCCGGCGCGGGCGCCGACCTTTTTCCGATCAAGGGCGGCCGTCGGCTCCACGGGCAGTCCCATCCGGATCATCTCGCGGACGCGCTGCGCTCCTCCGCCCTCGCCGCCGCCGCCCTTCCCGCCCTCGCTTCCCGCCGGCGCATCGGCGAGCGTGCGCACCTCGCACCGCTCCACGTTGAGGCGCTCGGCGAGCATGCCGCCGGGCAGCGACTCGAGCGGGCCGGCCCCGCCGAGCCGCTCCGGCACGCATACGATCGCCTCGCCGAGCGGCCAGCGGCGCTTGAGGCCGGCCTTCATGCGGGCAGCGGCGCACGCGGATGCGGCCTCGCCGAGCAGCCCGAACGACCTCTCGACCCCCTCGTCGACGAGCGACTCGTCGGGCTCGGGCCAGGGCTCGAGCAGGACGGAGCTGCGCCGGCCGCCGAGCGCCTCGGCGTACAGGTGCTCGGTAAGGAAGGGGCATGCGGGGTGCAGCATGACGACGGCCGCGCGCAGGGCCTCGCGCATTACGGCGTGGATGGCAAGGCGCCGGTCCCTGCCGTCCGGCCCGTCGTCCCACAGCTCGGCCCGCACTGCCGGCACGTACGACTGGCTGACGGCGCCTACGACAAACTCGTCTATCGCGCGGACCGCCTCGTGGAGGCGGCACGCGTCGCTACGCGCCGTCACGTACCGCACCAGCCCCTGCAGCCGGGAGAGCAGCCACCGGTCGGCGTGCCCTAGCAGCGACCTCTCTGCCGCCCACCCGACCGTATGCTCGGCCGCGTCAAACCCGTCGTACGACGAGTTCTGCGCGTGGTGGAGGTGCAGGTGGTACAGCGTGCTGGCCACCTGGTACGGCCTGGCCGAGACCTCCTTCCTGTCGAAGCTGAGCGGCTCTATCGGGCTCGCCTTCCACAGCAGGTAGAGCCTGACGAGGTCGACGGGCGCCTCGGACAGCAGGGCCTCGGCGTCGATCACGTTGCCCAGGCTCTTGCTCATCTTGCCGCCCTTTTCGTCGAGGACGTGGCCCTGGAACAGGAACGAGCGGAACGGCGCCTCGGGCCGGCCGCCGGAGAGTATTACATGCTCGACGAGCAGCGTGTACGCCCAGCCGCGCGTCTGGTCTATGCCCTCCGTCAGGAACTGCACGGGGACGTGCTCGGCGTGCGCGGCCGCCCCGAGCGAAGAGTACGGCGCCGAGCCGCTGTTGTGCCACGTGTCGAGCACGTACGGCTCCCTCTCGGAGCGGCCGCCGCATCTCGAGCAGGCGACCGCGATGCGGTCCAGCCACGGCCTGTGGAGCTCGAGCTCCCCGGCGGGCCTCCCGCCCGCCTTGCCCGCCGCCTCGGATATCTCGGCCCTCGTAAAGAGCCAGTCCGTGTTGCCGCAGGCGGAGCACGTCCATGCTGGAAGGGGGCACCCCCAGAACCTCTCGCGCGATATGCACCACGGGTGCCTCTCGCCGACTATCGCCAGGAAGCGGTTGCGAGGCTGCTCGAAAAAGTACTCTGCGGAGCCGGCGGCCCTCACGGCCGCGTCGCCGAGCCTGTCGAGCTTGTAGAACCAGCCGCGCCTTGCAAGCCACACTATGCGGTGGCGCGAGCGCCAGCACAGCGGGTACTTGTGCCGGATGCGCCCTATGCGGACGAGCGCGCCGGCCGCGCGGAGGTCGTCGACTATGGCCCTGTCGGCGTCGCGCACGTACGAGCCCGAGTACGCGCCGGCGTCTGCCGTGAACACGGCCGCGTCGTCTATCGGGCAGAACACGGCGACGCCCCTCTCGCGGGCGACCCGTATGTCCTCCTCGCCGTTGGCCGGCGAGAGGTGGACCAGGCCGCTGCCCGCGTTCGAATCGACGAACCGGTCGGCGACGACCGTATGAAACGCCGCGCCGCCCTTTCCTCCCTCCGCCAGCCCGCGCAGGGCGGGCACCTTTTCGTACAGCGGGTGCTCGTAGCGGCGCCCGTCGAGCTCGGAGCCCCCGACGGAGCCGGCCTCCTCGTACTCGGAGACGCCGGCCTCCTCGAGCAGCGCCTCCATGCGCGAGGCGCCCACAATCCACACCTCGCCCGAGCCGCCGCCCGCGGCCGCCGCAGGCACCCGCACGCGGCGGTACTCCTCGTCGGGATGCACGCCGACCATCGCGTCCGTGACCAGCGTGAACGGCATCGTGGTCCACACGACGAGGTACTCGGGGTCGGCCCCGGCATCCCCGCCGGCCAGCCTCACCTTGTAGTACAGCGACGGGTCGGCGACCTCCTCGTACCCCTGGTTGACCTCGGCGTGGCTCAGCGACGTCTGGCAGCTCGGGCAGTACGCGATCACCGTATGGTCGGCCTCGAGTACGTTCGACTCTAGGGCCCTCTTGAGGACCTGCCACTCCCTCTCGATGAACTCGTCCGTGTACGTCCAGTACGCGCCGTCGTGGCTCATGGACATCCCCAGGAGCCGGTCGGCGGCGACCCACCTCTCGTTGTACTTTTTCACGATCCTCTTGCACTCGGCGACTAGCCTCTCGACGCCGACCCCCTCCTCTATCTCGTCCCTGCCCCCCTCGATGCCGAGCTCCTTTTGCGCCTGCAGCTCGACGGGCAGGCCCTGCGTGTCCCAGCCGGCGTTGAACACGACGCGGGCGCCGCGCATCGTCGTGTACCTGTACCAGTAGTCCTTGATGACGCGGCCGCGCAGGTGCCCCACGTGCGGCGTGCCGTTCATCGTGGGAGGGCCCTCTACGAACATGACGGTGCGGCGCGGCGCCCCGTCCGGGCCGGGGGAGGCGGCCACCTCCGCGTCCGCGTCGACGCCGTCCATGCGCCGCCGCACGGCGTCCTCGATCCCCTTGGCGTCAAACTCCTTGGCCAGCCCCGCCATTTGCGGCGGCCGGGCGGGCCGCCAATTTAGGCGTGGCGGGCGGGTGCCGCCCGGGCGAAGCGTGGGAGGGCGGGTGCCGCCAAGGGCGCCATTGCGCGCTCATCGTGCACCGGCGCTCATTGTGCGCCCGCATCCAGCCGCAGCGGGCCGCCGCCGCGGCGCCAGTGGTTGCCGCGCGCATGCGCGGCGCGCGCATACGGAGGCGGCCTGACGCGATGCGGACATCCGGCTCCCCGCCCGCGCTCGGACCCGCAGGCAGGAGGGTTTGGGGCGCGGGCGGCTTTTTGCGGCGCGCGGCTCGGTCAGCAGGGCCGGGACCGCGTCCCAGCCGCGTTTCCGCCACGCGGCCGCGCGAGCGGCAGGCTGCAAAGGGCCGGCAGGGATCAGCCGCCGCCCCCATGAGCCATAGCCGCCAATGCTGGCCACATGGCGAACGGGCGCCAAGGCGCATCGCAAGGGCCCCGCAGCGGCCTTTCTTTCCCGCGCCGGCGGCATCCCCGATCTTCGAATTTGCTTGGAGAGATGGGAATGACCCCTCCCCCCCCCATCGGCCCTTCTTTCCCGCGCCGGAAGCATCCCCGCACAGGGCGTCCCCCGCTAGGCAATGGCCAACGGGCTCCCGTGCGCCCTTGCCGCGGCCGCGTCTTGCTTTTTGCCCAGTGTCGACTGGGCGTATTGTGGGGGCTACCCTGCGAGCACCTTTTGCACGTGCCGGATGTATTCCTCTACCGTGTACGTTTTGCCGTCAAAGCGCCCCTGTCTTATGTCGGCAAGGGCTTGCTCGATCTCCGGATCGAGGTTCGGCTCGTAGTCGTAGTCGCCATAGGCGCCACCGGAAATTCCGGCCACGACGTCCGTGGTCATGATGCTTGCGGTGTATTCTGGACGCGCATTGCATATGTCTCCCAGCAGGGACGGCCACGACTTTTTGTCAAGGCCAGAAAGCTTTGCACGGAGGGTTTTGAGGATTGACCCGTGCTCCAAGTCCAGCCTGCGCAGTATGGCAAGCCCCTTGGGCTCTAGCGCGTACATGTAGTAGCTCCGCCCGCCTGATACCGGTTTGGTTCTTTCGCCAAGTATCCCGGATTCCACGCATCGGCGCACGTCCAGATCAAGGGCGCGGCTGTACGGGCCGCAGTTGTGCGGCCTCCAGTCCTGGTAGAGGCCGAAGCGCACCAGATCATCCCGGTACAGCTCGGACGCCAGGAAGGCGTACTTTTGCAGGCGCATCCTGCCGTGAATTGAGAGGTCGTTCACCAGGACTACGACCCGCTCCATGCCCGCCATTGCAGGGCAAAAAACTGCGTCGCGTATAACTGCTTGGCGCGCCCTGCGGCGCCTCGCGCGGGGGCGACGACGCGGAGCGGATGCGCGCAGGCGCAGGGAGTGCAAGCCGGTGCGGGCAGGCGCAGGCATGGGCGGCCCGGCCGCGGCGTGCCGGCGCGGCGCCGACAGACGGGCATCGGCGCGCATGAAAAGGCCCCTCATCCCCCTCCCCACCGCATGGAGGCGGAGGGGGCAGGAATGCGGGGCCGCGGCAGGCCGCCGCCGGGTCGAATTGATATACGGCGGGGTGCCCGCGCGTTTTGGGCATGGCCGAAAAGTTCCTCATCTGCGGTAGCGGCGGCAGGGAGGCGGCGTTTGCCGCGCGGCTCGCCGGCGACGCGCGCGTGTACGCGGTCGTCGGCCACGAGAACCCCGGCATAGTCGACAGCGTCGGCAGGTCGGGCGGCGCCCACGCAGTCGGCGATGCCGGCGACCCCGAGTCGGTCGTCGGCTTTGCAAAGAGGCACTCGGTCGACTTTGCGTTCGTCAACGCCGACCAGCCGCTGGCCAACGGTGTCGTCGATGCACTTCTGGAAGCCGGCATCCGCACGGCCGGCGCAACGAGGGCCGCCTCGCGCATCGAGTGGGACAAGATATACTCGATGGGCCTCGTCGAGAGAGCCTGCCCCGAGATTGCGCCGTTCAACGTCGTGGTGCGCAGCGCAACAGAGGCCGACGCGGCCGTCGAGCAGTTCAAGTCGCGCGGAATGCAGGTGGTCGTAAAGCCCGAGGGGCTCACCGGCGGCAAGGGCGTAAGGGTCATGCCCGAGCACCTCGCAACGTACGGCGATGCGAATGCATACGCAAAGGAGCTCCTCGCAAGGGGCCGCCCCGGCGAGGGCGTGCTCCTGGTCGAGAGGCTGGAGGGCGCCGAGTTTACGATAATGGGGATCACGGACGGCAGGCGCCTGGCCCTGGCCCCCGCAAGCTACGACTACCCGTACAGGCACGAGGGCGACACGGGGCCCGGCACGGGCGGGATGGGCTGCTTTACCGAGGCGTCGGGCAGGCTGCCGTTCCTGTCGGATGCAGACGCGGAGCGGTGCCGCTCGGCCATGGAAAGAACAATCAGGGCCATGCGGGACGAGGGGCACCCGTTCAACGGCGTCCTCAACGGGGGCTTCTTCAAGACGGCCGGAGGCATCCGGTTCATGGAGTTCAACGCGCGCTTTGGCGACCCCGAAGTCCTCAACGTTCTCTCCGTAATGGAGGGATCGTTCTCAAGGGTCGTCGCCGGCCTGGCGGACGGCGATCTGGCAGGGGGCGCCGTCAGGTTTGCCAAGAGGTCGAGCGTGACAAAGTACCTGGTGGCAAAAGAGTACCCCGGCGAGAGCGAGCATGCCATACCATTCTCCGTCGACGAGGGCGCCGCGGCCGCGGCCGGCGTCGATACCATTCCCGCATCGTGCGTGCGCGTCGGCGAGGGCAGGTACGAGACCATACGCAAGTCTCGCGCGATGGCGTTCGGCGCCGTGGCCGGCACGGTGGAGGAGGCCGCCGGGATGGTCGACGCGGCGATAGACGGGCACTTTGACGGAAGGCTGGAGTATAGGCGCGACATCGGCTCGGCCGCCAACCTGGAGAGGCTCAGGGCGGCCGTTCCGGCCCCTGGATCCTGACGGCGCGCCGTCACGGGCTGGCCGCGGCGGCGGCGCCGCCCCGCGCCCGAAACACCCCCCTCTCGGTGACGACGCACTTGACGGGAACGTCCAAGGCGCCCGACGGCATGCTCCCGACGACCTGCTTGTGGAACGCCAGGGCCATCGTGCTGGACGTCTGGCCGCCCTCTCCCCCCGCCAGGAACCGGTCGTAGTAGCCGCCCCCGTACCCGAGCCTGTCCCCGCGTATGGTGACCCCGACGGCCGGAACGATGACCAGGTCGGGGGAGGGGCACTCTGGGCACGACGCCCTCGGCTCCATTATCCCGAACATGCCGTCCCCGCCCCAGCCGCCGCGCTCGAGGCCTCGCAGGTCGCCGACTAGCCGGAACGCGATCGACCCGCCCGAGACGCGCGGCAGGCACACTCGCTTGCCGCGGCTTGCCGCCTCCTGCATGATGTCCTGTGTGGGCACCTCGCTGCCCGTCGGGTAGTAGCAGGCTACCGTCGAGGCGGCGGCAAACTCTGGCGATGCCCTGACGCGCTCGAATATCCGGCGGCCGGCCAGCTGCGCCATCTCGTGCGATATCGAGTCGCGCCGGCGCAGGAGAAGCCTGCGCAGCGCGGCCTTGTCAGAGGCCGCGCCCATCGGCCCCACGCCCGCCGCCGGCCCCGCCGGCCGTCCCGCCTGCGCGCGATGCGGCCGCCAGCGTGTTCCTCAGCAGCATCGCGACGGTCATCGGGCCGACGCCGCCGGGAACCGGCGTCGCGTACGACGCCCTCTCGATTATTCCGTCGTAGTCCGCATCGCCGGCCAGCCTCCCGTCGGCCTCCCTGGAAATGGCCACGTCGACGACGACGGCTCCGTCCCGTATCATGTCGGCCGTGAGCGTGAATCTGTCCCTGTCGCCGACGGCGGTCACGACAATGTCGGCGCGCGCCGTGTGCGACGCCAGGCTCCTTGTCCTAGAGTGGCACACCGTAACGGTCGCATCCCTGCGCAGCAGGAGGTGAGCTAGCGGGCGCCCGACGAGCCCGCTCCTTCCCACGACGACCACGTCCTTGCCGCGCAGCGCTATCCCGTAGTAGTCGAGGAGCTCTACGATGCCGGCCGGCGTGCACGGCACGAGCGCCGAGGATGCGGCCCCCGATGCGAGCAGGCCGGCGTTGTGCGCCGTAAGGCCGTCGACGTCCTTGGCAGGCGACACGAGCGAGACGGCCCGCTGCGCATCAAGGCCGCCCGGCAGGGGGAGCTGGACGAGTATCCCGTGGACGGCCCCGTCGGCGTTGAGCCCCCTGATCAGGCCGTCGAGCTCGTCCTGCCGCGCGCCGCCCTCAAGGCGGTGGTCGCGCGTCTCGATGCCCGCCCTTGTGCAGGCCCCGTGCTTGTTGCGCACGTATGTGGCCGACGCCGGATCGTCGCCTACGAGCACGGTGGCAAGACACGGCGCGATGCCGCCGGCGCGGAGGCGGGCCGCCTCGTCGGCCGCCGCGGCGACGACCTCGGCCGCCACGCGCTTGCCGTCCATGCGGATGCCGACCATGCGCGGCGGCAGGCGGCGCCGTATTTATGGATGGGGTTGCCAAGGGGCGTGCGCCTGCGGCCGATCCTGGCGGCGTTTGGCGGCGTGCAGGCAGCGCGTGGAGGCGGGCGCGCCGCTAGTTCGCTCGGGGAGGCTCGGGCGTGCTGGGCGTCGAGGTTGTGCGGGGGCGGGATCGAGGGGCCGCCGCCCGTCGAGACCGGGACGCACTGGTGGCACGATCGGCGGCATCTGCACGTCCGAGAGGGTTTATAACCATCTACCCGTGGTGCAGGCTGTCGAATCAGCATGACAATGATGAGTTTGTGGCTGTCGAGGCTCTGCACGGGCAGGGAGTCGCTAAGTCAAATACGCGATGTCCTTGCAAAGGCCAAGGCTGGAGGCGGCGCATACATGCCGTCGGCGCAGGAGCAGAAAGACGTTCTGGCCGTCCTCACGCCCCTAGCCAATGCCGTCAACGACAGGTTCATTTTCTCGCATCGCGTGAACGCCGCAGAGCTTGCCGCACTGTTGCGGGAGCAACACCGCGACGGCTGGGCAGAATGCAGGGATGCAGTGACGGAGGCTGAGGCCAGGATCAGTTCCAACAACGGGCCGCTTGACAGCGACGATGTGTTGGCCCTGCGCCTTGTAGCCGACGCACTAGATGAGCAGTGTGCCAACCTGTGGGCCAGGACAGGCGGGTACTGATGCCCATACCTACGGACTATGCAGATGCGTTGATATGCGAGGAGATTGCAAGAACCCGCGCCATGATGGGGCTTGTCCCTTACCCACTCAAGATGGCGCCCTTGAGGGGCTGGCAGAGAGGTGCACATACGTCTTAAAGGAGGGCGCCTCTACACTCGAGTCACTGCGCACGGATGTCCGTTCCGGCGGCGATGTCGGAGCCGTCATGGAGGGCGTGAGCTTGTGCATTACGAGCATCCTAGACATTGAAGAGTACGGCCTGCCCCCGCTACAGTGCCAGACCAATGAAATGGCCCTGCTCAACGTGGTCCTACGCAGACTGCATGACGAAATGTCGCTCCCCTTTCCGCGCCCGACGGCCTGCTGCATCTCCAACCAGCACTACGCTTCGCACATTCCGACCAACACCATATACACGCCCATAGGCGAATCGAGGTCCATTCAACACTTTCCGCACCTATACCATGAGCTCGGTCACTACCTGTTCTATGCCCTCGAAGATCCTAGGCTGATGCCGTTGCGCGAGGGGTTTAAGCAGGCTGCAGCCACGGTCAATGCGCACTACACAGGCCTAGAGCAGGACGGGACAGAGACACACAATCGTCCGCACACAAAGGGCTTCGCAACGCAGGTGCGCGCGCAGTGGACAGAGTGGCTCATAGAGGCCCTGTGCGACCTGCTCGGGGTGTTCGGCGGGGGGCCGGCCAGCGCATGGGCGTACCTGCACATGGTGGCCAAGAGGCGCTTTCCCGTGTACGGGCTGGGTGCGCTTGTGCCGCAGTCGCACCCTCCCAGCGACGCAAGAATGGCGATGATGTGCGCAGGGCTGAGGCTGTCCGGATTCGTCAAGGATGCGGACGTGATATGGGCCAGGTGGAAGGATGTGGTGGACACGGTCGACGGATCGCCGGACGCAATGTACCGGCATGTGGCTCCAGAGGGCCTCCTGCGCGACATAGTGTGCATCATCTACGAGTCGCTCGGCAAGACGAGCGTGGTCATGTACGATCCCGGCTCGCGCGGGAGGGAAGGCTCAAGCATGCGCACACTGCTCAACGATGCGTGGGACGTCTTTTGGCGGTCGCGGGAGGGCGAGTACCAGGAATGGGAGGCGGCCGAACTGGACAGGCTAGTCCGAATGGCGGCGCAGACGTAGCCGGCAGATCCGGCTGCGGCTGCGGCTGCAGGGCCGTGCCGGCCGCTACTGCCCTCCGGACATCTCGACGCCGGCGCCAATCCGGCGCAGTTCGTCAAAGTACGACGGGTACGATATCGAGACGCTGCCGGCATCGCGCACGACGGCGCCGGATGCGCCGGATGCGAGCCCCGCAAGCGACAGGGCCATGGCCACGCGGTGGTCCGACACGCCCCTGCCGCCGTCGGCGCTAAAGTCGTAGCGCGGCATGCCGGCTACGGGCGGCCTGCCGTGCACGGTCATCTCGTCGCGCCCCGACTCGGTGCGCACGCCGTGCCGGCCGAGCTCCCTCTCGATCACGGCTATGCGATCGGTCTCCTTTGTGCGGATCTGCGGCATGCCGTGCAGCCGGGTCGAGCCCGAGGCGTGCGCGCCAAGGACGGCCATTACCGGAAACAGGTCCGGCGTGGCCGACAGGTCTGCCTCGATCCCCTCCAGTGCGAACGGGCCTCGCACGCGCAGATCCGCGCCGCCGGTGCGCTCCTCTATCGCAGCGCCCATCCGGCGCAGCAGGCCGACGATCGCGCGGTCACCCTGCCGGTCGCCCGGGTCGAGGCCGCGGACGGTCACGTCGGACTCGGCCAGGCAGGCGGCGGCTAGAAAGAACGCCGCCTGCGAGTAGTCGCCCGGCACCTCGTACACGGCCGGCGGGGACGGCCTCTGCCCGCTCTCCACAAAAAACGTGCCGGCCGCATAGTCGGCGTCCACCCGCATGCCGAACGCCCCGAGCGCCTCGACGGTCATCTCCACGTACGGCCTCGAGACTAGCGGCCCGCGCACCTCGACCGCAGTGTCGGAAGAGGCCAGGCCGGCGGCGATCAGCAGGGCCGAGACGTGCTGCGAGCTCTCCCCGGCCTTGACGGCCGCCGTCCCGCCTGCGATCCCGCCGCCTGCCATGATCGGCGCGTACACCTCGGGCCTGCCGCGGGCATCATCGCGCCGCTCCCCGTCTGCCGCGGCCCCGAGCGAGCGGAGGGCCCCGACAAGCGCCCCCGTCGGCCGGGTCCGCAGCGACGCGTCCCCCGTGACGGTCACGCGGCCCGTCGACAGGGCGGCCATGGCGACGACGATGCGCAGGGCCGTTCCCGAGTTGCCCACGCTTACAGTGCACGACGCCGACGGCTTCCCGGCCCCGAGGCCGCGCACGCGAAAGGAGCGGGAACCGGCATCGACGCGCGCGCCGAGCGCGCGGCAGGCTCCCGCCATGGCGCGGTTTGCGTCAGAGTCAGACGCGTTTGCAATCTCGACATCCCCGCCGTACAGCGTCGCGGCAGCCAGCGCCCTGTGCGTGTACGACTTTGACCCCGGGGCCGTGACGATTCCGCGCAGGCCGTCCGCCGGCGGGCGGACCAGCGCATCCGTGCGGATCACCGGCTGCGCGGCGCGGCGCGAAACGAGGCGCGGCCCGGGCGGCGGCCGCTTGCCGCCCCTGGCGCGGGGGCGGGGGCCGCGGCGTACAGGCCGGCCGCGAGCAGCAGGGCAAGGGCCGCGGCTCCGTGCTGGAGCGGGGCGGCGTTCGCGTCCCCCTCGTCGCCCGGCGCGGCTACGGCGACTGCCGGCGCGATGAGCGCCTTCACCGCGTCGCGCAGCGCAGGGCTCTGCCGCTCGAGGTCGGCGACGGCCGGCGAGAACGCATAGTACGCAAAGCTCAGGGCCGAGACCAGGTCGCGGCCGGGCCACGACGCGAGCGGCGGCACCTCGCGCAGCTCGCGCAGGCGCTGCACCTGCGGGGCCAGTTCCGTTCCGTATGCGGCGGTCGCAATCAGGCAGCCGCCACCGCCCTCCGGCCCGCCGCCATCTTCGGCCGGCGCCGGGTCGGGCGGGTCGGGGGCGCGCGTCGCGGTCGGAGGCACGCAGGGGGAATCCTCGGCGGGCGGCGGGCCGGCCGTCACGTTGATCGTAAACGACCTCTTGAGCTTTATCGTCTGCGTCGCCGACTCTTCCTTTGCCGCGGTGACGGCCCCGCCGTACGATCCGGCAGGCGTGCCGTCGGGCACCGCTGTGCGCAGGGTCGTAAACTGGCGCGGCGTGTCGGCGGTGAGGACGAGCGACGGCGGGTCCAGCTCGACAAACTCGGCCGCCTCGCCTGCCACCTCGAAGACGACCGTCATTCCGGCCGGCGGTATCGCAAGGACGTCCCGCTCGCTGACGACAAACCGCGACTCGGCGCAGCCGCCGGCCGGCAGCGACTTGTCCATCGGGAGGGACGGGCTCATCTCGTACGCGAACGCGGCGTCGGCAGGCGGCGCGGCGGCCAAGTGGCCGGCAAGGGCCGCCACTACAGCGGCGGCCGCTAGCAGCGCCGCGTGAGGGCGGGACGGGGCGCCGGGGCGCCGCAGAGGTTGCATGGGCGCGCGGCGCGGCCAAACCATTTCGTATAAACCGTGCGGGGCGCGGCGCGGCGCGGCGCGGCGGACAGGCACGCCCCTCCACCCGCCCGGCCTACGGCCACCGCCCCTCCTCCTCGGCCTTGTAGATGGCATTGTTGATCTGCGAGAGGAGTTTTTTCTTTGACCGCGCCGCCCTTCTGCTGTGGCCGTAGTCGTGCACCTCGACGAGCGACTGAAGGCGCTTGAGATCGGCCAGTCCGAGCCGCTTGAAGCCGCGCCTCGAGACCTCGTCGAGAAGCCGCACGCGATCCCTGTCGTCGTCGGTGACCCTGTAGTCCATGCCCCGCCGTCCTGCACGCCGCCTTTAAGCGTATGTGTGGATGCAGGGTGGTCAAGCGCGAGGCAGTGATGTCCGTGACCATCGGTTGGACGATCGTGGGAATGCCGCGCCAAGTAGCAGAAGCATTCCACGGACCGAGGTTGCCCACAGGAGGATCGCTGCAGAGCCTACATCGTGCAGTGTCCCCCTCCCCCCCCCCCCGCCCGCCCGCCCGCCCGCCCGCCCGCCGCCGCCGCGGCGGCGGCGGCGGCGGCAAGCGCCCGGTCGCGGGTCCAGGAGGGCTGTCGGTTGTTTTTCAAGGATGTGAATAATTGATGCATCAGCCCAGCGTAGTCTGTACCTTTCGCTCCTCTACAATCTCTTGGCATATCGCCTGGAATTTTTGGAGTGTGGTAGTAGGTATTCGGCCTTCTAGACTTTTGTCCTTGATCGCCTTGAGTTCATCGCGTTCCAAAACGGTTCTAAGCGTCTTTTTCACTCTATTGCGAAGATCGTTACGGTGTTTTCTCCCATGTACTTGTACTTCGGATGTACAGCCTTTAGAAGATCAGTCAACGTCTCATGCTTGGTAAGGTCAGAGAGTGACTTTGGATGGCTTTTACGAACCCAAGCCAGTAGCCCAACCATGACGTGCAGAAGTATGAGAGGATCGTCGTCACAAGCTGAGAAAGGGTAGAACAGCATAGGTTCAAACTTGCTTGAAAGACTGCTTTGCTTGCACAGACTTTGGTTAAGATGGTCATGCCCAAAATCGCCCCTGCCTTCGACAAATTTCCTTCCAAACAAGACAAACGGTAGATCGGTGTGGTTCCTTAGAGCGCCATAGTTGGAATCGTTCGCAACGTAGCATGTAGACAATGTGAGGCGTGCTTTCTCTCGGACGTCAATCCAATTGAAAAGGTGCTCTGCCCTAATACTTTTGTACCTATCATCCTGGTCACGGTCTATGTTGTTCCCGCTTTTACAATCAACTACGACTGAATGCAGGAGTTTGTCGGATACGACGACGACGTCCGGTGTCACTCCATCGGTTTTTGTACTGATCTTTTGTTCCACGAGCTTGACACGGTACCCCAGTTCGTACATGACGGAGGGCCAATAGTCGACGTTGCTGCACAGGCCGATAAACTTGTTCATAAGCCTTGTGTGGGCGTTAGCGTACAAGTTGCTCCACCTGCCTGCACCTAATGAGGGTTCCAAAGCGATCCTGGAGGTTGCACAGCAGACGCATGATCGTATTGCCGCAGCTGTTCTCGGAAAGATAGACGCGCATCATATTTGCGGCGATCTCAAAGTTAATCGGATCGCCCGTATGAAGGTCGAGCCCCGCCACGCGGTAATACCCTTCATCAACCTCCGACTTCAAGCCCCAAAGCCGAAACGGTCTAGTCGAGTCAAACAAGCGTGTTATAAAACGGTTTGTGTCCTGAAGCGGCTCTTTAAAGTCGAAGTGGAGGGGTTCGCCTCCGATCACCGTCTCGCCGTTATGACGTGACGAGCCAAGTCTGCACTCTTCAATCCCTTCAACCGTATTTGTATACAACGCTTTTGCCGAGTCGACCAAATGGAGGTGATCTTGGACAGACGTGCCGCGCTTCACCGCAAAGTACCCCTCCTTGCCAATGTCATCATGGACATAGTCGGACAGTCTCGCCTCTTCACCGCGCATAAGCCGAATTTTCCTATAAGCTATTGTCCCTGCCAGGTGTGGGTTTTGCATCATATGGCCCTCTATCTCCCTGGCCATGGAGCCATTGATGTTCATGTTAAGGTCGTCGACGCCGCGCGGTCGATCTTCATCGAGAAAGCCGCTCGCATATTTGACGCCGAACCCCCGAAATGTGCCGGCGCCAGACTTTTTGGCCAGGGCCTTGAGCAACGAGTCGGACAGCCACATTCTGTCTAGCGGATGTCGATCCATGTCTGTGATCGCGGTGACCGCCCGACCCGCCTCATCGGACCGGGCAGTAGTGTGGAGCACGTGGAACCGCTTGTCGGAAACATCGGCATAGAATTCGCACACAGTGTCGCCGACATGGGTTCGCATGATCTTCATCTTGTCAATCCCCGTATCTGTCAGCTCCCAACTGGCACCATCCGACTTGCCCGACCGCGGGATGCCAGAGTCTGCCTCGACTACGTAGGCCTTCAGCTCGCGCAACCCGTCTTGGTCATGCGGCCCGTCATCCTCATCCTGGGGCGGGCTGATCTTGTTGCCAAGATAGTCCATAAACTCTTTTCGCGTCTGGACCTTTGGAAGGGACAAATCGTGTGTCATCTCAGATCACCGCCTAGCGCATTCAGGCGATGGGTCGTGGCATCCCGCGCCCCCTTTCCATCCAGCGTCCCCTCCAGATCCATGCCGGCCCGTGCTGCTAGCCACCCTACACACATGCAGGGTTGCCCCACTAGGCAGTATTAATACCCAACATGGCGCGTGCAAGCCGGGCTGTACAACCCGGCAGACTGCCGGCGCTCCACCTCAGTGACAGAGCGGCCACGGGGTGCATCTCCAACCTTGCTAGGGATGATCTCCTACACCCAACCGTGTGGCAGGGGGAAGGGCGGCGATCGGCGCACGGATGGGCCGATGCCCGCCCAGATGGCCCAGCCGCCGCCTGACCATCACGATTGCCGGAGGGATTACAGCTCGCACCTCGGCACTCAACCTAGAAATACCGCCCCTCGTCGCGGCCCCGCATGGCCAAGATGCGCGCGATGGTCCTCTCCGAGCTCGGCCCCGTCGAGTCGAGCCCGCTCAGGCTCTCCGAGATCGACCGCCACGAGATATCCAGGCCCAACGAGGTGCTGGTAAGGATAGAGGCGTGCGGCGTGTGCCACTCGCAGCTGCACGGCATCGAGGGCGACTGGAAGGACCTCGGCATCCCGCCTGCCCTCCCGACCGTCCCGGGCCACGAGATAGTCGGACGCGTCGTAGAGGCCGGCCCCGAGGCGTCCAGGTTCGACGTCGGCGACCGCGTCGGCGTCTCGCCCCTGCTCGAGTCGTGCAGGAAGTGCCGCCACTGCGGCGAGGGCAACGAGCAGCTGTGCGAATCGATGGAGGTGCTCGGCGAGTCGCTCAAGGGCGGGTACGCCGAGTACGTCACGGTCGCCGAGGACTTTGCCACGAGGGTGCCGCTCGAGATGAGCCCCGAGTTTGCCGCGCCGCTGTTCTGCGCCGGAATCACCGCGTACAAGGCCGTAAAGGCCACCGAGGCCGGCGCCGGCGCAAGGCTCGGCATACTAGGCATCGGCGGCGTGGGCCACATGGCCGTACAGTTTGCCAGGCTTGCCGGCGCCGAGGTCACGGCCGCCTCGCGCGGCCAGAGGCACCTAGAGGTGGCGCGCGAGCTTGGCGCATCGGCGACGGCGAGGCTCGGGGGGACGCCGGCCGAGATGGCAGGTGCCGTGACGGACGCGGCCGGCGGACAGCTCGATGCGGCCGTCGTCCTTGCCCCGTCGGACGACGTGGCCGAGGCGGCCATCAAGGCAGTCAGGAGGGGCGGGACGATCGTCGTCGCCACTGTCGGCAGCCTGCGCGGGTTCGTCGCGTTCGAGGAAAAGACCATACGGGGCACGCTCATCGGGTCGCGCCGCGACATGGCAGACGTCGTCAGGATCGCATCCGAGGGGAGACTCAGGGTCGTCTCCGAGGCGTACCCCCTAGAGGAGGCCAACGAGGTCCTCCGGCGCCTAAAGAACTCGCAGATCGACGCAAGGGCAGTCCTCGTGCCGTGAGGCCAGGCGGCGGCGCGGCGCCGCGCGCGGTTTTAATACGCCCCGCTCGGGGCAGGCGCATCCTGCACTGCGACCGATGCCACCACGCCGACATGGCCCACGCGCCGTCCGATACGAGCACGTCCCTCATGAGGCTCGGCGCGTGCTCGATACCCGGCTGCACGTGCCCCGAGTACCGCGAGGCCATCAGGCGCATAGACGAGGAGCTCGTCTAGTGG
Organism: Cenarchaeum sp.; assembly: GCA_965242695.1. GTDB lineage: Archaea > Thermoproteota > Nitrososphaeria > Nitrososphaerales > Nitrosopumilaceae > Cenarchaeum. The sequence goes on from CBDESU010000001.1 coordinate 1,995,197, forward strand.
ATGGGCGGGGCGAATATATTGAAGTGTGTGAGGGGCACGCGCATGAAGCAGGGCGGCCACGGAAAATCGCCGGACGAGGCCAAGAGGGAGTTTGACGCGATGGCCGCCAAGGTGAACGCGCTCGAGGTGTCCGCGTCCGACGAGTGGCAGCGCGGCGTAGCCAAGGTCCTCAGGGCGCTAGTCGACGGGCAGGCGCACGCGCACGGCGAGCTCGGCCACCACAAAAAGGCCATGGACCTGCTCCTGCTCGAGATATTCAAGGCGCAGGGGTCCGGGGCCGGGGCGCAGAAGGGCGGCGGCCCCTAGCGGGGCGCCGTGTCGCTCAGCCCGCACGACGGGCACCTTACAAGTATAGAGCTCCCCAGGTCGCGCTCCTTTTTCATCTCGGTCCCGCAGCACGGGCAGTTCATCGCCGGCGCGCGGCCCTCGCCCCGCGAATAAAGCGTTACCCCTCCCCCGCGCCGGCCCTGTTGCATGCGGGCGCGTACGCCGAGACGATGCGGTCGACGACCCGCCTCCGGTCGTGCGCGCCGGCCTCGAACATGGGCAGGATCGCCAGGTGCAGGTTCGCCTCGCCGCCGGCCTCCTTCAGCCAGCACTTGAACCGGTCGTTCGACGTCAGGTAGTCGGGCTTGTCCGTATGCTCGCACTCGCCGGCGTACAGGATCGTAAACCGGTCGCGGTCGCGCGCCATCACCAGGTAGACGACCTTTTCCATGGGCGGCCCCCACTCGGACAGGCCGGCGGGGCCGAGGAACTCGTACTGGAGTATCTGGAGGGCCATGCAGGCCGGGCGCGCCGGCGGGCGGATTTTTGTGTTTCTAGGCAGCCCGCGGCGCATGCCGCATGCGGGGCCCGGGCGGCCCTCAGGGGCGGGGTGGTGGAGCGGAGGGGCTCGCGCGCGCACCACTCCCCGCCTCGCCCCGCGCCCTGCGGGCGTGATCCGGCAGAGGGCGCGCAGTGCACGCAAGAATGCTGCGGCCGGATGAGGATGGCGGCAGTCGATGCCGTCTCCGGGGCTCGGCAACGCTAGGCTCCGGCCGCGGCGGCGCGCCGTGCAGGGCGGGGAAACCGCGGCGGCCGCGCGTCGCGGCCGAGCGGCAAGGCCCGCGCCCATTCACGCGCATGCGCGGAGCGCGGCGGAACGGGAAAAAAGGCGGCGCGATGCGGCAGTAGGGCCGCCGCTTCCCCGAAGGGAGGGGCATGGAGCCAGCAGGAAGCGCAACCTGCGGCGCCCCCGCGTCGCCTAGTTGCACGAGACAGAGTACTCCAGGGTCTGCGACATCGTGCCGGCGGCGAGCGCCGGCATCGACGAGAGGTCGACGACAAACTGCACTGCGATTTCCTCGCCGGGACCGAGCGACGAGCCGGACAGCGCGGTCGAGGCCCCGAGGCCGGCGTACTCGGCGCCTGCACCCTGCACCATGCGGTACATCGTAAGGCCGCGGTCTAGCGCAGTCGACGGCTGGGCGGTTGCGTTGGCGGCGGCGGCAGGTCTGTGCTCCCACATGCCGGCCGAGACGGACACGCCGGCGTCGCCGTACGCCGTGGTGCCCGTATTGAGCACCGTCTGCGTGTCGGCCCGCGAGCGCTGGCCGGGCATTAGCGGGCCAAAGTCCGTAGCGGCCTTTTCGAGATCGATGCTGCACGTTCCGGCGCCCTCGCGCGGCTCGCCGATGCGGCTCCACGAGCCGTCGGCGCCGACGGCAGATACAGAGTACCTTGCCGGCATGGCCAGGTCGCCGTTGGCGTCGAGTATGATCCTCCCGCCCAGGGCCGATCCGGCATACTTGCGCGCGGCCTCGGCCATATTTGCAGACACGTCGGACGGGGCGGCGTCCCGCGGCGCGGTCGAGCCCGCGGCGGCGATCGAGCGGCCGAGCAGGAACGCCGCGTCGTACGCCGCGTACGCGGGTCCCCTAGTCGAGTCGTCCAGTACAACGGAGGACATGGCGGCCATTAGCCGCGCATCGACCACATCGCTCGGCGCCGCGTGCTGCGACATCACGGCAAGCCCGGTCGCCCTTGCAAGGCCGGGCGGCGGCATGCCAAGCTCGGCCCTGGCCAGCTCGCCCGTGGCGTACCAGTTTGCGCCGGGGCTTGCGCTGCCGGCAGCCGGCGTCCCTGCAAGGGCCGCAAACGCGCCGGCCCTGCCCGTGTAGACTACCGCCGTCGAGTTGGCCAGAGTGCCGCCCCCATCAACGGCGGCGTTTACGGCCTCCATTGCGGCGCCGGCCCAGCCCTCGTCCTCGGATGCAGAGTCGTACGAGACGACCTGTACGGTCCTGCCGCCGGCCGACGCATCCGACGACGGGGATGCAAGGGCGGCGGCCATGCTCATGCTCTGCAGCGATGCGCTGTCGTTTAGCACAACGACCCTCGATGTGTCGCCGCCGAGCAGCCCAGCAAGCACGCCGGCGGCCGTGCCGTCCGGAGGGGCAAGGCGGAAGAGCGAGTCGGCGGCGGCAAGCGCTGGCACGTCGGCCGTCGAGGTCGGCGAGACGACTGTACCAGAGCCGCCCGTCGGGTCAGCCGCGGCTGCCGCATCGCCGGCTGCCACGAGCAGGTGCGACGGCGCGCCCGGCGGGTAGTGGCCGGCCCCGAACACCAGGTCGTCGGCCGTGCCGGCCACGCCGTCAGGGCCGTTGTGCAGTACGATGATCGAGCGCTTGGACTGCATCTCGCCGCCGGCCGCCGGGTTTGCAAACTCGTACGTCCACCACTTCCACCTAGCCTCGGGGTACCCCTCGATACCCTCCGACGCGGTCCCGTCGTCAAAGTCGTACAGCGCGCGCAGTCCGTCGGCTCCGCCCGCAATGCCGAGCACGACGTCGGCCCGCCCGACGAGCGAGGGGTTTGCGCCGTGGGCGACCAGGGTCCCGTTCCGGTTCGTCGCGAATGGATAGTGGCCGTATTCGGCCCCCATGGCGCTTATCGCCTCTAGGCCGCCCGTCGCGTTCCCGTCGTACAGCGCGATCGCCCGCGCGATCGAGTTTTCCAGGACGGGGCGCATCCTCTCGTCGTCGTTGGCGCCGGTGCGGAGCGCCTCGAGCGCCGCCGTGTGCGCGTCCGAGTCGGCCAGGTCGGGCGAGGCGACCGTGTACGGAACCGGTTCGATCCCGACCAGCCCGCCCATGCGCGCCTGCCCCTCGTTGTAGGCCTCGGCTCCGGCGGCGAACCCGACGGCCGCCGCCGCGTCGATCGAGCGCACGGGCGATCCCGGCGCGTCCGCCACTACGACGCCTACCCTGACGGGGCCGCCGTCGTCGATCGCCGGCGCGTACTCTACGCTTGCGCCCGGAGTGGCTGCAATTCCTGTTCCGGCCGCCACGGATGCCGCGTGTCCCGGATAGTAGTTGCTGCGGGCGGCGAGCGTCCCGCCCGCGCTGTTGGCAACGAGTGGGGCCGTGTTTGTCGCGTCGATCGTATTGTGGCTGAACCGCACGTCGTTTGCGCCGTCGGGCGAGCCGAGCGGGGCCGCGCCGACCGCGACGGGATCGCCGCCCGTCCCGTCGGCCGCGTCCGCCCCCGGATCGCAAGTGCCGGCGCACACGGAAAGCGCGCCGGCGCTGCCCGATATGCGGTTGAGCGCGACGACGACGTCGTCCGAGCCCGACCAGACCTCGATTGCGGCGCCGGCCAGGCCGTCGTGCGCCGGCGCGCCGTCCGGCGGCATGTGCGGCGCGGCGTTGGCGCCGATTATGGTGTTGCTGCGGACGTCGACGTTCCGGGACGGCAGTATCCGTATGCCGTCGTCGGGCACGCCCTCTATGTGGTTGCCCTCTATGACGAGCCCGTCGGCGCCCGCCACCCTCATTCCCGTGTAGGTCGTCCCGAAGATGTAGTTGTCCCGGATGGTCGCGTTTGCGAGCTCGGTCGTGCCGGCCGTGAATGGCCCGTGCCTTCCGGCCACTATGGCGTCGGCCCTGTCGGGGGCCGACGGCGACATGCAGCCAGCCGAGTTGGACCCGATGTCGTAGAACCTGTTGCCGGATATGGTCAGATCTGCGATAGGCGGGGCGCCGGCGTCGGCCGCCGCGCGGATGCCGCTGTCGCACGTGTCGCGGAACGTGTTGCCCTCTATTGTGACCGGCGCGGCGCCGGCGGCTGAGCCGGTCTTGGACAGGACGGTTATCGAGGCCAGGCCGCCCGCGCCCGACGTGTGCGACGTGTTCATGAACGCGAGGTTGCGGATTGTTATGGGGCCGGCGGCGGACGGCTCGACTATGATGTGCGAGTAGCCGGTAAAGACCGGCCGGTCGTCGGGGTCGGCCGCCTCTATCGTCAGCGGCTTGTCGACTATCAGAACCTCGGCGCGGTACTCGCCCGGCTGCACCTGGACGGTGCCTCCCGGCGGGGCCGACGAGACCATGGCCTCGAGGGCAGAGGCGGCGCGGGCCGTCCCAAACTTTGTCAGGTGGTACGTGTGTATGACCTTGTCGCCGCCAGAGTCGCGCTGGCACTCGCCCGACCCGCCGAGCTGCGCGTGCACTGCGGCCGTGTCGTCGGCCTCGCATACGGCCGCAATCGGCACTACCGAGCCGTCCGACGTGTTCACGTAGAACGCGCTGCCGCCGGCCTGCCCGTCGAGTACGATGCGGACCGGCAGGTCGAAGACGATTCGGGTCTCGCTGTCGCCGACCTCTACGACCTGCAGCACCTCTAGGCCCGAGGGGGCGGCATCGCCGAGCGCCTCGGCGACCTCCTGAACGGTCGGCCTGTCGGGCGAGACGTACAGCTCTAGCAGGCCGTCTGCGGGAACCATCGTGGCCGTGACGTTTGGCGGGAAGTGGACCTCGGCAAACGATGCGACTATTGCGACCGTATCCGTGCCGGGAAGCCTCACCGTGTTCGTCCCGTTCTCCTCGAGCGGCATCTCGGCGAGCGACGAGACGTTGACGGCCGGGCGGACCGTCTCGCCGCCGTCGACGACGTCGACTTGGCGGACAAAGCCGTCCCGCTCGATGGCCACGACGGGCGCATCGCCCGTCGGCGCCACCGTGACGGCGAACGTGCCGGCCCTCACCGGTATCGTGTCGTCGGTAAACGTCTGCGGCGTGCCGCCGGCGCTGCGCCCCTCTAGGTCAGTGTTGAGCGCGATCGTGCCCGTGTCGCTGCGCGAGACGCCGGGCCCGCCAAACCGCACCGTGTGCGTCGCGGTGCCCAGGCCGTCCACATCCGTCGGCGATGCGGTCGTCCCGTCGGACAGCTCGATCGTCCCGTACACGTCGCCCGTGTAGCCGCTCGGTGGGCCGAGCGGCGCCGTATAGTCGATGCGGATGGTATTCCTTGCCGAGAATGCCGCCTCGGCGGCAGTCTCTGTCGTATCCCTGTCCAGTATGACTATACGGCCGCCGCTCGTCTCGGCAAGCGATGCGCCCGTCCCCGCGCCGGGCAGCCCCGGCGCCGCATCGTTGCCGGCCATGTCCCTGATCGAGGCGCCGCCGGCGAGGATCAGATCCGTAGCGGTGTTTGTCAGCGGGTCGGCAGTATCGCCACCCTGCACCGTGTACTCGAAGGCGATGCGACTCGTGCCGTTCCCGCCCGAGTACGATGCGGCCGAGCCCGGCAGGTCCGTCGCCAGCGGGAGGGTGGGCGTTCCGCCGGCCACGACCACATCCTCGCTGAACGCCGCTATAATCTCGATCGCGCTGCCCGGATAGTACGATCCCGCGGGTGTCGTCGTTGTAATGTTCACGACGTACGGGCGCACGCTGTCGATTGCCGGAACGCGGCCTATGGCAGGCAGCTCCAGCACGGCATCGGGGTTTGGCTCGGCGTCGATCAGGGCACCGTTGAGATCCATGCGGACCAGCATGTCGGGGCCGAGCCGATCGTCCTCCCTTACCGTGTACTCAAAGCTGAGCGTGTTTCCCGAGGCGCCCCTGTACACCGCGGTGCCCGTCCCGGTCGCTGATCCCGTCGACAAGAGGAGCGACGGCTTTCCGTGCAGCGTATTCACGACCGTATCCTTGCTGAACGTGGCCGCGATGCCCACCGCATCGCCGATTCCCTGCACGCCGGGGGACGGAATCGGCGACACGCTGGCTATGGACCGCGCCGTCGTAGAGTAGTCGACCGTATCGGGGCTGCGTATCTGCTCCGGTGCGATCATACCCGGGTAGTAGTTGTTCGTCGCATCCAGCACGCCCGTCGCGTTGTTGGCGATCAGGTCGGCGCCGTTCAGGCCGTTGTCGCCCGATATCGCGTTCCAGTTGAACGCAAAGTTGTTTGCGGTCACGTTGATGCTGTAGCTCCCAAAGCCGCCGTCGTCGTACGCAGGGAGCAGTATGTTGCGGACCTTCCACCGGTCGCGGTTGTCGGGGCCGCTGTGGATCACGCCGTCGCTCTCGGTGGCGCACGTGCCGGCGCATGCGACGAACGCGCCGCCGCTGCCCCTGATCGCGTTGTCCGTTGCGGTCACGCCCTCTAGGTTGGCCCACACCTTTATGGCCGCGCTCGGCGTCGGCTTTTCGTAGTGGGGCCTTGTAATGTTGCCGCCGAGCGATTTTCCATCCAGTCCGATTGCACCGTAGTACGACAGCTCGCCGCTGCCCTCTACCCCGTCGAGGTAGTCCATGTCCGGCTCGGTGTTGGCGTTGACGATCGTGTTTGCGCGAATCAGCACGTCTGACTCGTCGTAGTTCTTGTTGTGCGCAAGCGCAATGCCCGCCTCGGGCGTGTTCTGTATCGTGTTGCCGACGATCCGGACGTCGTCGGGGTTGAACACCCGGATGCCGGCCGAGCTCGTCCTGCGTATGTCGTTGTAGGAGATGTCGGCGTTCCTCACCTCGTCCTGGCCCGGGTGGAACGACAGGCCGATCCCGCCGTGCGTGTACAGCCACTCGTCCTCGCCGCCGGTGTTGAGCGGCTCGGTCTTGCCCGGCGCGATCTTGGTGCCGACGTTTGCGAGCTCGTTGAACCTTACCTTTGCGTTCTCGAGCCCCTTGCCGCCCTTTGTCTGCACCGCGGCGTGGCACGTGTCCGCAAAGCGGTTGTCCTCGATCACGATGTTCTCGAGCTTGATCCGGTTGTGTATGCCGATGTGGTTGTAGGGCAGGCCCGGCATGCAGTCCGTATCCTCGAACGACAGGCCCCGTATCGTGACGCCGCTCGACTCTACCTGTATGCGGGAATATCCGGTGAACGTTGCGGGCCCCGCCTCGCCCGTCGTCGACGTGAGCGTGAGCGACTTGTTTATCACAAGGACGGTGTCTGCGTACGTCCCGTCCGGAATGGTCACGACGGAGCCGGCCGACGCGGCGTCGATCATTTTCTGCAGGCCGGTGCGCGGCTGCGGGTCGATCACATACACACTCGGCGTCCACTGGGGCGAGACGTAGACGGTCCCGTCGCCCCGGTCGACCGTCAGGCCGCGCATCTGGTCGGACAGCGACGACTCGCCGAGTATCGAGCCGTCGCTGGCGCGCAGCGCGTACACGGACGGCCTTACGCGGTCGTAGCTTACCGCGTACAGCACGCCGTTGCCCGCATCCAGGTCTATGCCCTGGATGTCGCCGGGCAGTCCCTGCACCCTCTCGGGCGAGCGCGGCAGGCCCGTCTCGCCGTCGAGTTCGGTGCCGACGTCGTACCTGAGCAAGGTTCCGTTCTCGAACAGGACGTACAGCTTGTCGTGCTCGTCGTCCAGGATCATGTCGCTTGCCCAGACGTTGCGGTGCCCCTGATCTCGGTGGTTGTAGGTATGGTGATCGCCGGTGCCGTTGACGATTGGGACAAAGTCGAGTATCTCGTAGTCGGGGGTGACCGTGCCGTCGCCGCCCTCGAACGAGACCGTCGCAATGCCCCACAGCGGGCTGCCGAACGTGCCCGTCCTGCCCACGACGTACGCCGAGTGGCTCGCGGTGGCGTTGGCGACCACCGCGCTCGGGTGCCCGATCGCCGTTGGGCTTGCCGTGTGGTCGTACGGGTGCCTCCCCTCGTGGAAGACCGCGGGGTGCAGCGAGCCGTTGTTCGTGTTGACGACCAGTATGGGGCTTGCATTCCTGTCGCGCACAATGTCGGGGCGGTGGCCCTCGGTCGATATGTATGCGGCGTGGTTTGTCGGGTCCAGGTCTATGGCGTACAGGTCGTACCGCTCGTTGACCTCGCCGTGCCTGTTGGTGTGGTTTAGTGGAACCGACCATGCGATCTCCATGCTGTCCAGGTCGATCTTTGCCAGCGAGGCATGCGTGCCGTCGCTCTCGCCTTCGGGCCGCTGCTCGCCCAGGTCGTACGTGTGGTTGTACGCGTGTATGACGTACAGCGCGCGGCCGTCTACGTCGATCTCCATGGCTGGGATGCGGGGATAGTCTATGCCGACCGGCTCGAACCTCTTGGCCAGCGGGTACCCGTTGTCGGCGTCCAGATCGTACGCCAAGAGGGAGACGGCCTCGGGGCTCGCCGCCCCTACGAAGGGCTGGCTTGCCACGTATGCGATGCCCTGTACGTGGTCGATCCGGACGATCTCGGGCGAGATGTCGCCCGCCGTAAACGACCCCGTCGCGTGGTACGTGCACCTGTCCGCGTCCGCAGACGACGGGCACTGCGCGTCCTCGCCGTCCGGAACAGCCTGCGCCAATACGCTAGACCCCAGGTCCATGGCCCCCAGGACGGGAACGTCCGATGCGGCCGAATACCCGGGGAAGCTGTTGCCCGTCGCATCTAGCGTTCCCTGCGTTACATTGCTCCGGATCAGCACGCCGTTGTTGTCCGTACCGTTGTGCGCGTATACGACGTTGCTTCGGAACACGATGTTGGCGCCGTCAATGTTTGTGTCGGACGGTATGTTTCTGTTCCCCCCGCGCACGAGCCCGTCGCTCTCGAACGCGCACACGCCGGTGCACACGGTAAAGGCCCCATCGCTGCCTCGTATGGTGTTTTCCTCTACCCTGATGTTCTCGCCGTTGGACCACACATTGATTGCGGCATCCGGCGCAGGCAGGCCGTCTCCGTACGTCGGGTGATCCTGGGGCGTGAGCGTGATGCGGAGGTGCAGCACTGCCGAGCCGAAGAAGCGCCAGTAGTCCGCATCGCCGCTGCCCTCGATGCCGGCAAGGTAGTCCAGATCGGGCTCGCTGTTGGCGTTGACGATGGTGTTGCGGAGGACTTGGACGTCTCGGGGTCCGTGCGGCAGCCCGATTGCGCTCGCCGGCGTGTTTGCTATGTAGTTGTCGGATATCTCCATGTTGTCCGCGTTGAAGACGCGTATGCCGGCCGCGCTCGTGCCGTTGATGAAGTTGCCCGTAATCTGGCCGCTGATCGTGTTCTGGCCTGGGTGGTGCGACAGCCCTATGGCGCCGTGCATGATCTGGAACTCGTTCTCGCCGCCCGTGTCGAGCGGCCCGGTCCAGCCGTGCGGCACCTTTAGTCCGATGTTCACGAACGTGTTGTCCCGGATGGCGATATCGATCAGCTTGCCGTTGCCCTCCTTTTGTATTGCCGCGTGGCACGTGTCGCGGAAGACGTTGTTTTCTATAGTGACTCGCTCCCTCGAGACGCCGCCGTGCGTCCTGATCTCTACGAGCGACCCGCCAAAGCCCGGCATGCAGTCCGTGTTTTCGAACGAGAGGCCCCTGACGGTCACGTCGTCTGCCTCTATCTCGATGCGCGAGTACCCAGTGAACTTTGCGGCGCCCGGCTGCCCGGATGCCGTCTCCAAGGTAAGGGACTTGTTGATGTCGAGGACCGTATTGTCGTAGATGCCCGGCTCGACCGTGATCGTATCGCCGTCGGATGCGGCGTCTATCCTCTTTTGGAGGTCAGTCTTTGGCTCGCCTGCGATGACGTACGCGCCAAGCGCCCACTGCGGCAGCACGTACACATCCCCGCTGGACGAGTCGATCCCCATCTCCATGGTCTGGCTCGTCGTAGATGCGACGCCCACGCGTACATGCGTCTCCGAGTTCAGCACGATCACGCGCGGGTCGGTCCAGTCGTACAGCGAGGCGTACAGCAGGCCCCTCTGGGAGTCAAGGGCAATGTCATGGATGGTGCGATCCGCAGACCTGCCCGTCTCGTCGGGCGTCCTGACGTGCACTTCCTCTATGCTCTCGGGGAGACCATTCACGTCAAGCGGTGCGGCCCACACTGTATGGTTCTCGTACAGGGCAAACAGCTTGTTGTTCAGCCTGTCGAGGTGTAGGGCCTCGATGCGCGCGTCGGATGCGCCCCTGCCGCCGGTGCCGCCGCCGCTGTTATCACAGGCAAAGACGTAGTAGCCGTAGCCGCATGACGGAAACGGATCGGACAGCGCCTGCGACGACACGTTCAGAAAGCCAGCCCGCGTATAGCGGGCCGTCGCATGGCCGTCTTCGCCCGTAAAGTTGAGTGCGGCAATGCCCCACGAGGCGCGTCTTTCGTCAATCTTGTCGCCCACGACGACGCCTGCGTACACGAGGCCCGAGTCCTCGTCGACCGTCAGGGCCATCGATATTGTGCCAACGGCATGCGCATTCCACCCGTCGGATCCGCTGTTGGTTCCAGTGCGGTTCGCCACGGCGGGCAACAGCGTCGTTGTGTTTGTGTCGACGACCAGTATGGGCGCGCGCTCGGCTCCAATGTACGCCAAGTCGCGCCCCCTGTCGAGTGCAATGTCGTGTATCCAGAACCTGTCCGTGTCCCACAGCAACACATCGCTAGGCACGGGAACAGTCTCGTTGTAGTATAGGCGGATCGTCTTTGAGATCTCGTGGGTCTCTAGGTCTATCGTGGTCAAGTTGGCCCTGCCTTGGGCGTCCCAGTTTAGCTCTGTCCACCCCTCCGAGCGGTCGCCCAGGCCCCACAGGTGCACCACATGGAGCTCGTTAGTCCGGTCGTTGATCTCAAAGCCGGCGATGCGGGTGTTGTACCCGATGTCGAACTTGAACTCTGCGATCGGCAGGTACCCGTTGGCAGAGCTGTTGTACGCGTTGAGGTACGAATAGTTGAGGTCCCTCGAGCCCTGAATCGGATTGGTGGCGACGTATACGTACCCCGTGTCCGGGTCAGCTCGTATCTCGGCGGGCCATATGTCCCGTATTGCGAGTGCCTCCGTGACGTGGTACACGCACTCGTCGCCGGCTGCCGCCGACGGGCATTCGGGCGCGCCGTCGGCAGACTGCGCGGACGCCTCGCCTGCAAGGTGTCCTGGCGCCGCCAAGGCCGCGGCGGCCAGCGCCACCACGGCCACGACCGCCGCCACGCTGAAGCGCAGAGACATGGGCCCGCCTGCCGCGGTCACCGCTTACCCCCCCCCCCCAGCTCATTCGGCGCCATGTTGAGATGGATGGGCATCCGCCCGTATTGCCAGAGCATTGACGGGCCGGCGGCGCCGACAATGGGTATATGAGGGTTAAGCCCCCCCCCCCGCTCGAAAGTCCCGGCTTGTACTGTGCAGGACGGCGGCGCGGGCCAAGTGCAGTCCGCCGTGCCGCCATTCCATTGATCTGCAGGGGCGCACCGGACGGCCGAGGGAGAAGGCAGGCGCCGGAGTGCAGCGTGCGCGTCACATGCAGCGCCATGACCCCCCCCCCCCTGCTCCCCCGCCGCGCCAGCCGCCCCGCACAACCCCGGCCGCCGCCCTGCAACGGTTAAATTCGGCGCTCCGGCGGCCGCTCCAAAATGCCCGATCCCGATCCGCACAACTACCGGAAGGTCGGCTACGCCATGATCACCGTGGCGGCATCCCTCACGGCCATAGCCCTAGTCGGCCTGGCCATAGGCGAGGACGTCCTGTACGCAGACAAGATACAGAGGGCAAAGACGGCGCACTTTGAGGAGTGCAAGGAGACGGGCTTTGCCGCCGAGAGCTGCCAGCCGTACGAGATACACATGAAGTTCGAGGAGTGCGTGGCCGACAGGTCGCTCGACGACGAGGAGTGCTACAAGTACAGGACATGGGTAGAGGCAGAGATATTCGAGGAGTGCAGGGTCGGCGACGCCGGCGACAGCCCGCTGTGCGCAAAGTACGAGGGGCTGTACTGACGGGCGCGCGCCCCGCCGTGGGCGGTCAAAACCCGCATGCGTGCGGGTCGGCCGGCTTTACGATCTCGCGCATGACGACCGTCGCGTACGAGCCGCGGCCGAGGGTGAACGAGACCGTGTCGGCGGCCGGCGACTCGACACCCGAGCACGACACGGCCGCCGAGCGCAGGCCCCCCTCCAGCGCGATCTCGGGCATGCCCTTGGCAAGAAAGCCGCGCGGTGCCATCCCGTCGCCTGCCATTGCATCCAGAACGGCCACCTCGAAGCGGGTCTTTTTGTAGTGGGTGTATCCGGCCAGCGGAATGGCCGGCACGGCTGAGGCGTCCGGCGCCGAGGAGAGCCGGTGCGGCTCGCCGTCGGGCCCGTACGAGACGTCGCCGGCGCGCGCCTCGAAGATGTCCCCGCCGGCGGCAAGTAGCGAGCTGGCCGCCGCATTGAACAGGTACGACTGGTACGCCTGCGCAAGGAACCGGCGCATCGCGGTCGGCACGGCGGCAAGAGCCCTGCGGGCGTCGCCGTGCCGGATCATCCCGTCCAGGACGGCGCGCTCGAGGTCCATGCCGCGCGGCAGCTCTTTTGCCGCCCGGGTATAGTTTGCCGGATCGGCCATCATGCGCCGCAGCTCGGCGCGCTCGGGATCGTCGTACGGCGACTCGAATGAGAGCAGGAGCGACACGGCCGTATCGTACTCGCCGAGCAAAAGGGCCCTGCCGATCAGGTGGGATACGGGGCGCGCCGAGCCGAACCGCTGGTACCCGTAGTAGTTGGCGATTCGCCCGTACGCGCCAAACGCGCCGACCGAACCCGATGCGCCGTCGACCCGTATCGTAAAGCGGTTGCCGACCATGTCGGGGCCCGCAAGCGGGCGCGGAGAGTAGCCGACCAGTTCGAGCTCGACGGGCCCCGCCTCGATGCGCGCCGGGCGCGGCCCCCTCCTGCCCGCCGAGTACACATACTGCGACGTCTCGGCGGCCGCATCCTTTAGTCCGAGCGCCCTGAGGCGCAGGCCCGACCTTGCGCGCACCCTGGCCAGGGCGTGGGTCGTGTCTATGCCCCTCTTTCGCATGATGTACACGGCATGGCCCCCGCCGCCGCCCTTTTCTCCCCCTCCCGACTCGGGCGCAGATATCATCGACAGGGCGGCCGGGCGGAGCTCCTCGGCCACGGCAAAGTCGCCCGGCGACCGGCGCAGCGACCCGCCCGTGCCCGCGCCGGCCGTGCTGTACGCGAGCATGCCGATGCGCCGGTCCGCGTCCGGGGGGTCCACGGCGGCGGCCCGGCCGGCGCGCCAATAAAGGTAGGGAGGGCGGCGCCTACGGCCCCCCGGCCTCGCCGCCTCCCTTGCCGGCCCCCTCGTCGGGCAGCATTACCGATATGACGGTCGGGTTCGACGATGCCGATATCGAGCCGCCGTGCAGCTCGGCGGCCAGGCGGCAGTACGGAAGGCCCATCCCCGTGCCCGTCGCCTTTGTCGTGAACGCCGTCTCGAACGCCCTCTCCAGCGCGCCCGGCGGTATTCCCGGGCCGCCGTCGCGCACGCGCACGACGGTGCCGCCGGCGAGCCTCTCGGCCGAGACGCGGACGGAGCCGCGGCCGCCCATCGCGTCTGCCGCGTTCGTCATCAGGTTGACCAGGACCATGCGGAGCATGCCGGGGTCGCAGTACACCTCGGCGTCGGGGTCGGGCCCCTCGATGCGGACTGCCGACGGGAGGCGCGCCGACGAGGCGGCGTCGGCGAGCAGCCTGGACAGCATGATGCGCCCCCTCACTGGGCTCCGGCTGCGCACCCGCTCGGCCATCTCGTCGATGCGGTTGCGCTCGCGCAGGCGCGACGCCCGGTCGTACTTGCGCTTCATGGCCAAGATGGCGCCCATGAGCGCGATGGCCGCCACGTTGGTGCCGACCACGTACATGTCGCCCGTCTCCATTCCGTACGCGATCCACAGGCAGGCTCCGGCCAGGATCGTCACGAGCAGGTACTTTGAGACGTCGCGGAGGCGCTTTGTCCTGTACCCGTGGAATATCTGGTGCGCCCACCCCGACAGTATGAGTATGCCGGCGAGCACGCCGACTAGCGTGAGGGCCGCCCCTTCCAGTGCCACCGCGAGGGGCGGGGTGGCGCGACTAATATGCCGTGTGCGGGCTGTGAGGAGGCAGTGGACGGGGCGGACCGGCAGCCGGGCCCGGAGGCATACGCAGCGCCGGGCGGCGCCCTGCCCAGAGCAAGGCGTTCTTGGGGACATGGACTGGGGGCCAGGCACGGACGCCCCAAGCGCCGCCGTTGGCGGCTGCGCGAAGCGGCCGCGCGGCAGCATTACCCTCTAGGCATCCCTGTACCGCCGCCCGGCCCGCCCTTGGCAGGCCCCCCTAGGGCGCAGCCTGCGCCCACGGGGCTGTCCCGCCAGTCTCGGGGTACGTTTCTGTAGGGGGTGCAGGGCGTTGGCATGCGGCACGATGTCACGCCCCGCGCATCGTGCACAGGGGTGCCTCAAGGCCAAGATCCGCCCGGCCCGCGATCGCCCGCTCGGTCGCGCCGCATCGAAAGCCCGCGTTGTTGGCTCGGGCGGCCGGCGAACGGCTTATATTGCCCGCATCGTTGCGCATCTTGAGTCGCCATGTCGAAGCAAGAGTGCGCAGAGTTGCTGTACGACGGGGGCGTGGGGCTGAAGGGCATCGTCAGGGCCGCCGACGAGGCGGTCCCCATGGGCGGCGCAAGGATCAACGCGGTGGTGCTCCACTCGCGCAAGGATCCCGCTAAAGAGGTCACCGAGTGGGCCCCCGACGGCAGGTGCCCCGACGTGTCCCGCAGGAGAGGCAAGGCTGTGCTGACGCTCAACGGGCGGGGCGTCGACCCCGTCCGCATCGCGGTAGTGAAGAGCGACCGCGATCCGAATGTGTACTATGCGCTGAGCGACTGCCCATCCACAGACTTTAAGGGTCGGTTTGTGTCGCTGCTCGACGACCACGTCCCGACGATCACAAGGATGCACCTCTCAAACGCGGAGATTCGCAGTATCATAGGGGCGGCTGCCGAAGGCCGCGACGTGCGGGTCAGGCTCGTGTCGAGCAGGTCCAGGCGCCGCGGCCGCAACGGGTTCGACTCGCGCGTGGATCGCATTGACGAACCGGCCGAAAGGTTCGCCGGCGCGGCCGGCGAAGGGAGCCGTGAGATCATGGCGGTGGAGCTTGCCTGCAGGCTCCGCGGCCAGGACGGCGGCAGCTCCGGGATGCTGACCGTATCTAGGGACGGTCGTTTTTCGGCCAGGCGCGGTGTGGGAGTCCTGTTCGGCGCAATTCTCCCGCGTGCCGCCGACCTGGCCGCCGGCAGGGCCGAAGTGTTGCTGGCATGTGCCAAGACGGCGAACCGGAAAATCTCTGATCAGTTGATCGTGAGGTTCAAGGAGCATGTGTTTGCCGACCGTGGCAAGAACCGCGCCCACATCGACGCGATCGGGGCCATGTCCCATACCGTGCTTGTCGACCACCGTGCGGACCCGTCCATACACATGTCGCTGGTAGACTACGGCGACTGCTCGGCGTACGGCATATGGGTGGTGGCAAACGACGAGATTACGATCATACCGAGCCTTTTTGCGAGCGACGCGTCCATGTCAAGGCTGGTCAACCACGTAATGGAAAAATTCGGCGATGCCACAGTCGAAATGTACAACGGTGGGCCGTAGTGGACAGTATTGATGCAACGAACGCAGAAATGCGCGCGTACGAGTTCACAGTCGAGGCGATGATCTGCCTTGAAAGATCCTTCAAGGACATCGCCGGCGCAAGGTTCCGCCAGGGCCCGAGGATGCGCACGGTGAGTGGCGTGACAGTCACTCCAGACATGACCCTCGAGGTGGCAGGAGGGCGGGGCAGTGCAGGATACCGCGCAGTGGGCGAGATCAAGTCGTCGTTCCCGCTACACAAGACGGCTGTCGATCAGATGGTCAGGCAGGTGCGGCACTACGACGGCGAGCTTGTCGGATGGGAACACGAGGCGCCGCACGGCGGCGGCGGTGGCGGCGGCGACGATCATGACACCATAATAGTGGTAAGATCCAAGGATGCTCACGTCTTTGCCACCAGAATCCCCGCCGCTCTCATGGAGAGGGGCATAGATCTAGAAAACCCGCTCTCGATTCTGGAGATCATACGCAAGGAAAACAATGACGGGGTCGATCAAGTTGTTTTAAAGGGATCGTTTGGGGCGTTGTCTCACAAAAAAGCCCACGATGATCTTGGAAAGGGATGGTCGATCGATGCGAGAAATTTGACAAGCGAGGTTGACAAAACAAAATTTTACGACTCAAGGCCGCCTCTGCCGTATATTATGTCCGTACTATGGACCCGAGTGTTTTTCAACCTGGTGCATGGCAAAAAGCGCAAAAGGCTTCGCATGAGCGCGGAAGTCTCCATCGATGTCGGGGTCGACAGGATACACCTCATCGCCTCGAAGCTTGGGCCTTCGTCAAACCCGGGGTGTGTCAAGCGGGCGTGGATAAAGGATGCAATGGAAGAACTTGTGAGAGTCGGCCTTGCGGAAAAGTTAGGCGGAGACAAATACAGGGTATATTACTCGATGCGCGAATCTCAGCCGCTGGAATGGCTCGCGGGGCTGACCGCATCAAAGACGGGCAGTGCGGGAACATAGGTGCTGAGCGCGAGCACGTCGAAAGGCTCGCCGCCGCGAAAGCTCGGTCCCGCCAATCCCGGGCGGTAGCGGCGGGGCGCCGGCGGATTTTCGACATCCAATCCATCCCCTGTCGCTCTGGGGCGATGCGGCGCATCGGCCCGAACCGCCCAAGTCGGCGCATGCGACGCCCTCCCGCCACGGCGGCGCGCCGGCCGATCGTATCGAGAGGCGGCCGGCGGGCGCGGCCGGCGGGCGGGGTAGGTTTAATTTCGGCGCGGCGCGGCCGGCGCCGTGGCATCCGGCGCGCAGACACCGGCGGCGGCCGGCGCGCCGGGCGGCGGGGACAGCCAGCCCCCAAGGTACGTCGAGGTCGAGTCGATGCTCGAGTTTGCGCGGCTCGTGTGCGCGCTCGAGCGGTTCCCGCACGCATCGTTCCTGCACGATCACGGCGGCAGGCGCGTCCTGTCGGCCCAGGTCGACGTGCTCGAGGACGTGCCTGTCATCTACTACGCGCCGCTCGGGGAGGAAGAGGGGGGCGCGGGCGAAAACTACCTGTCGTACGCGGCGCGCGGCGGCCGCGAGGAGGCGCGCATGGTCGGGTCGGCCGGCGATGCGAGCATCGCGTACTCGCCCATAGTCCGCGTAAGGTCGCTGCCGGCAAGCCTCAGGCCCGGCGCGGGCGGCCCCGGCCCGCTGTACCACCCCGTCGCGCTCGAGGACATGGCGAGCCTCGCAAGGCTGTCGTACGCGTTCGAAGAGTCGCCGTTCCCGCTGTTTGCGTACCCGCGCGGCGAAGAGTGGCTCGTCGGCATGTTCATGACGCTCAGCGAGAGCGGCGCGTCGTACTTTTGCCACGCGCGCGCCGGCGGGGACGGCGGCGGGCCGTCGGCCCCGTTCCTACGCTTCTCGGCTAGCAGCGGCGCGGCGCCGTCGTTTGTCGGGACGCCCGACGAGCACGGGTACAACTACGCAAAGGTGATAAGGCTGCGCGGGGCGCATCCGCTAGTCGACGATGCGCAGCTATAGGGACAGGATCGAGGAGGCGGCGCGGCGCGCCGGCCCCCTCGTCGTGGCGCTCGACGTTCCGGCCAGGTCGCCGCGCCCGGCAGGGGCGGCAGCCAGGGCCGCAGAGGCCGTGGGCGGGGCCGCCTGCGCCGTAAAGATCAACTTCCACCTGCTGCTCCGGCTCGGCCCCGCCGAGGTGTCGGGGCTGTGCTCGGCGGCGCGGCGCGCCGGCATGCTCTGCATCGCAGACATCAAGCTCAACGACATCGGCAGCACGAACGAGGCGGCATGCTCGGCCCTGTGGTCGATGGGGTTTGACGCCGTCATCGCAAACCCGATCATGGGGCGCGATGCGCTCGGCTCCCTCGCGCGGTCGGCCCGCGCGCGCGGGCGCGGCGTGATCGCGCTGTGCCACATGAGCGCGCCCGAGGCCAGGGAGTCGTACGAGGCGCACGTCGGAGCCGGCCCCCGCTCGGAGCCGGCCGAGCCGCTGCACCGCAGGTTCCTGCGGTGGGCCGGCGAGGCCGGCGCCGACGGGGTCGTCGTCGGGGCCACGTTCCCGCGCATCATATCCGAGTGCGCGCGGCGCGAGCCCCGCCTGAGCGTGTACTCGCCTGGGGTCGGCGCGCAGGGCGCCGATGCGGCCGAGACTGCGCGGGCCGGCGCGTCGTACGTCATTGTCGGGCGATCCATCGTGGGGTCGCGCAGCCCCGGGGCTGCCGCCAGGCGCGTCGCCGCGTCGCTGCGGGCGGCGCGGCCGGATCCCTAGCCGAATGGGCGGCGCGGCAGCCTAGGGATGCGCTGCGCCCGGCGCGCCCCGCCAGGCGAAAGGCGCAGGCTGGGTCGCGGGCGCGGCCCAGGCGCCTCGGACGGCATGCGTATATTGGGCATGCGGGCCGCTCCGCCCAGGATCTGCCCTTGAGCAGTCCTATTGTTCACGTCATAAAGATTTGACTTATTTTACCCAAACTATTTGACGCGGTCAGGGTCTGCAAACAGTGGGATGTATTTTTTGGGCGACTTCGGTACCGGTTGATCGCCGTATTTGCGGATTATATAATTCAACGCTCCTTCTTTACCATGTCGATTTTTTCTTCGCTTTATGTTTCGCCTGTATGCATACGGACTTCTCAATAGATATTTCCAAAGGTTGAGGCGAGGGTTTAACATAGTGTTAAGGTATCTTAGTGTCTTCCGCCTCTTTTTTGTAATACTTGAAAAATATTCATCATAGAACTCGGCAAGCTTGGTTTGGCGCCAATTTGCCTCCTGTAGACTCAAGTATGACGACCCCGGTGGAAGATAAAATATGATTATCATGTTTTCCATCTTGTCAATGAAATCCTTTAGTTTCTTGGACTTGTGCCATCCTGCGTTGTCAGAGATCACCACGATTGGGCCGAATTCTTCGACCGCTTTTTTCAAAAGCTTGATGACACCATCAGTGTTGGCTGCGTCGTACATAACGTTGCAATGCCGAGCAACGCCATTTTTGTCGGGCTCGGTGGTCAGTCCCAGTGCGACACACTTGGAACCCTCTCCAATGTAGGGCACCTTGACGGCCTCGCCCGGGGGCGACCAGTAGATCAGCTTGCCGTTCGCGTCTTGGTATACTATCATCTCGTCCTCGATCACCACTAGATAACCCTCTTTTTTGAGCGCCAAAATCTGGGGTAGGACCACTTTGCGCCAGTAGTAGACCTCGTGCGGTTCGGGCGATCCAACGTGTGCCTTCTCTGCCTTCTTTCCGGTCAGGCCTTCCTCGTGCAGTATGCGCAGGGCCTGCCTTTTGGACATTCTTAACTTGCACAGTTTGTACATTTCAGTGATAAGCTTGCGGGGGGTAATACGACCGCCGTTTTTCTTGATATTTTTGATCGCCTTTTTGACCAGTTTGCGATCATAAACGTGCGGTCGTCCCTGCCCGCCCTTATCGTACAGCCCGTTGACCCCCTTCAAGGTGAATCTTTTCATGTAATTTCTGACCGAACCTGTGGATACGCTTAGCTCTTCCGCGGTCATTTTGCAGGCCTTTGTTTTTTTCATTTTTGATTTTTTGATCTTTACGCGAACAGAATTAACAACTAGCATTCTTTTTAGAGCCCTTGGATCTTTCTCCACCTTGATTGCTCTTTGGAGATTTCCTAACCTCATTGCCCGCCGACGCTCAGCGGGGTCTATTATATCTAGGCCTGCGTCCAAATGCCTAGAATGAAAAATTGAGTATCAGCTTTTTAGTATAAATGATTAAAATCTATGGAATCAATTGATATCAAATCAAGTCCTGGGTGGAGTGTATGCAACCACATCGTCTGCAATCGATCGTTAATGGTTGATGGTTGGCTTGCTTCACAATTAGTGTCAAAACTTTATGTCCTAAACAATAGGAGGGGCGGGGTCCGCGGATTCGCGGAATCGTCCCTCCGCCCTAGCAACACGTGTGCAGAGCTCCGGCCATGGTAGTGATCCCTCCGCCAGAGATGCGGCTGACGACCGCTGTGCCGGACAAGAGGGCGCGCCGGTGCCAGCTGCAGGAAGGGTGAGGCGGCGTGTAGCGAGGTAGGCGGCAATATCCAGCGCCATCTCCCCTACAGACGTGTTGTTCTCTTGGAGAGGCCCCATGCGGCCGACCGGTGTGCCGCGTGCGCCAGCGGCTGTGCAACACGTAGCGGATCCTACCCCCAGGTGTGAAAAAATGTTGACCAAGCCACAGTACAGGTCAAGATTTCATGCCCAACATGCATTATATAGGGCCTCTAACCGCCTCCTCTTAGGATCTGCCCTTGAGCAGTCCTAGGGGGGACGGGGTCCGCGGGTTCGTGTAACCGTCTCCCCGCTCTATCAACACGCTTTCAAGTCCTGCGCAGCATGTGTCGGGGTGAGGGGGACATCCTTGCAACGACACTACATGCCTTTGGCCACATGGCCCACGTAACCTCGATGTGCACAGGTGCAATCTGGCAGTCACACTGCCTTTCCACACCCCCGCATCTGACACGGTGCTAGCGCACCTCGGCATAGCCATAGGTATTGTGTTCTAGGCGCTCGTTCCAACCGGAGAATACGGCGTCCCCTTTCTCACGCTTGTGGACCATATATCCTATCACGTCTGCCAGCTGAATTACTGGTTCGAGCCGCGAGTCCCTGAAGAACACACCGTCAAGGACAGGAGAGCGGTGTCCCCCTGTGCCGTACCTTCGCGCTGTCCTGTAGACGGCTTTCGCTATCAGTTGCTCCGAGACCCTATCACACGAGTCCGCCATGATTAACCCATACTCCGCCCCACTTGTGGTAGACAGGTAACGTTTGAATCCCTTGACCAAGTCTATCCATGAGCGCTCAAGGGGCCAATGCCTACCATCCATGCCGATGTCCAAACTCTTATCGATGATTACGTTGATTATCTTGATATTAGAACTGGAGGCAAGATCAACGGTTCGGTCAAAAATTCTCATCTTGCCCTCTAACGCCAAGCCATACTTGTCTGAACGGAACAAACCGTTGCTGTTCCATATCTCTTGTGCGTGCAGCTCCAGCTCGTTCGGGTTCGTGCCTGGAAAGAGATCCTGTTTTAAGCGAGCAATGTCATCCTGCAGGCGCTGGAGGTTGGACTCGTGCACCACCACGCCCGACAGGACGTAAAACCCGGGATCCCTCGAGGGATCCACTGCCCTTCCCGAGCCCGACCCATCTGCAAACATCACGTACACGACGGCCGTCAACTTGCCGCGTTTATGAATGTACTCGCCGCCGCCGCTACGCCGTCAGCGGCGGCCCGCGCGCCCCTTCGTCCCGCCCTCCTCTGCCGCGGGCGGCGGGGACCGAAGCAGGTGATCCTCGGCGCGCCGCAGGACGGACTTTGCATTCTCAAAGGTGGCCCGCCTCAGGCAGTCCTTGAAGCCGAGCCAGTCGTACGCGACGTGCTCGTCGGACAGGGCGACCCTGCCGGTGCCGGTTCGCGCCAGGTAGAAAACGACCTTCTTGCGTATCGTCCTGCCCTCCGACCTGAACCGGTACCGCACGGTCTCGGTGAAGCCCCCTATGAACTCTAGGTCTGATATGCCCGTCTCCTCTCGCGCCTCGCGCACCGCTGTCTCGTACAGCGTCTCGCCCGGCTCGACCTTGCCCTTGACAAAGTCCCAGTGCCCCGATGGGTAGTGCAGGACGAGGTACCGCCTAGCATCCTCCCCGGCGCCGCCCCGGCGCCGCCTGCCGCGCACTTCTCGGAAGATCACGGCGCCGGCCGAGACGACCGAGCCTAGGGGCCTGGAGCCGCCGGCGGACGACTTGGCGCCGCGGGACGAGCCGCTGCGGCGGCGCGCACCGGCGGCGGCGCTGGCGCCCTTGGAAGTGGCGCCGGCGCGCCGGGTGCCCCCGCCCCGGGCGGCGCTGGCGGCGCCCTGCCGCCGACCGCGGCGCCCCTCAGTCCCCGCGCCGGCGCCAGTCTCGGATCTGGAGGCTCCCCCGCCGCGTGGAGAGCCCGGCGTGCGCACCTCTCGCACGAGCGGGTCGCGCCTTGGCGGCGCCGCGGCCTTGGCGGCGCCGCGGCCTTGGCGGCCCGCATCCTTGGCCCCAAGCCCGCCGCGGCGGCCCCCGCCGCGCCCTGTCGTCTTGGCGGCAGGCCTGCCGCGCCCGGCGCCCCCGCCCCCGCCGCGGCCGCCGCGCCCCCTCCCGCCGCGGCCAGTCAACGCCCCGCCCGCCTCCTGCGCTTCTGGAACATGCGGATGGCCCGCATGAGGTCGATCTTGCGGAACTCGGGCCAAAAGATGTCCATGAACACGAGCTCGCTGTACGCGCTCTGCCAGAGCAGGAACCCGCTGAGCCGCTTCTCGCCGGACGTCCTGAGTACCATGTCCGGCGAGGGCTGCGGCAGGTGCGACGTGTACAGGTGCGACTCGATCGCCCCCTTGTCGATGTCCGTGACGGACATGTCGCCGCCGCGTATCTTTTCGCCGATCTTGCGGACCGCATCGACAAGCTCGTCCTGGCCGCCGTACGCTAGCGCCAGGTTGAGGAAGTGGTCGCTGTACCCCACGGTCGCCTCGTCGAGCCTTGCGAGCACGTCGCGGATCGACTGCGGCAGGAGCTCGACCCGCCCGAGCGCCGTCACGCGCATGCGGGTGCGGTGTATGCGCGGGTCGCGGTACAGCTTTTCGAGCCTCTGCTCGATCAGCTCGTACAGGTGGTCCAGCTCGTCGTCCCTGCGGCCCAGGTTCTCGGCGGACAGGGCGTACAGCGTGATGATCTTTATGTCGAACTCCTCGCACCAGTCGAGGAGGTTCTCGACCGCATCGGCGCCGCGCCAGTGGCCCGCCCTTGCGAGGCCCAGGTTGCGGCTCGCCCAGCGGCGGTTGCCGTCGAGTATGAGCGCGACATGGTTGGGCATGCCGCCGTTTCGGATCTCGCTCTCCAGCCTCCTCGTGTACAGGCTGTACAGCCCCGACAAGTGCAGCGCCGCGTCCTTTATGCCCGTGGTATGCCGCCCCCTAGCCCGCCCGGTAAGCGGGGCTATTTGTTGGTTGGGCGCCGCGCGGGGGCCGGCGCCGTTCCGATGCCGGGGGCGCGCCCGCCCCGCCTCCCGTCCGCTGCCCGCCCTCGCGGGCAGGAGGCGGGAAGCCAGGGCGATCGCAGTGGCCCGCCCGTCTCCCGTCCCCTGCCCGCCCCCGCGGGCGGGGCGCGGGCCGCGTGGCCCGGCGTGGCCGCGCCGCTCGCGGCGGGCCCGCCGCCCGCCGCCCGACCATCCAATAAAAGACGGGCGGGGCGCCGGGCGGCCGTGGCCGCGGCGCAGGGCAGGATTGTGCAGGGCGATCGCCCCGGCGGGCCGCTGCCCGCGGACCTGTCCGACCGCATCGTGACCGACGTGCGCCTGACAAGAAGGCTCGTCTCGTACCAGGGAAACCGCGGCTCCCCGGGCCTGCGCTGGATGAGGTACAAGGAGGGATTCTCGGCCGATCTGGTAAGGGGCATCCTGGAAGAGGCCGGCGCAAGGAGGGTCCTCGATCCATTCTCCGGCATGGGAACGACGGCGCTGACCGCGTGCAGCATGGGCATCGAGTCGGTCGGCATGGACGTGATGCCGGTGGGCAACGAGGCCGCCAGGGCCATCATTGCCGTTGCGATGGACATCGACGAGGCGGCGCTGCGGCGCGCCGCGGACGGGCTCGCGGCGTGCGTCGCAGGGGGCTCGGAAGGCGGGCGCGAAAGCCGGCCGTTCCCGCATGTGCGCATTACGCGCGGGGCGTTCCCCGCCGATACCGAGGCCGAGATCGGCAGGGCGCGGGCGTTCACGGCGGGCATCCCCGATCCGGCCGTCCGCGCCGTCCTCGACTTTGCCTGCATGAGCGTGCTCGAAGAGGTCAGCTACACGAGCAAGGACGGGCAGTTCCTGCGGTGGGACAGGCGGTCGGGCAGGGACGTCTCCGACAGGCTCAGGAAGGCGCGCATACCGGCCCTCGGGCCGGCGCTGTCCGCGCGGCTTGCGATGATCACGGCCGACGCCGGCGCCCTCAGGGAGAGGTACGGCGGCCCGCGGCCCGTCATACGCACGGTCTCGTCGCTCACGGGCCTCAGGGAGATGCGCAGCGGCTCGTTCGATGCGGTGGTGACGTCGCCCCCGTACGCGAACCGGTACGACTACACGCGGACGTACGCGCTAGAGCTCGCGTACATGGGGTACGGCGAGGAGGAGATCAGGGCCCTCAGGCAGGACATGCTCACGGCCACCGTCGAGAACCGCCCCAAGGGCGGCGCGATAGCGGCCGCGTACGGCCGGTCGGCGCTCCCCTCCAGGGCGGCCGAGATGGCCGCCGGGTGCGGCCGCCTGCAGGGGGCGCTCGGGCTCCTGCGCGGCGAGATCAGGTCGCTCAACAACCCGCATATAGTGCGGCTCGTCGAGAACTACTTTGCGGAGATGGCGCTCGTAATAGCCGAGCTTGCACGGCTGGTGGGGCCCGGCGGCAGCGCCTTCATGGTAAACGACAACGTCAGGTACCACGGGATCGACGTGCCGGTCGACCTCGTCCTGTCCGAGTTCGCCGAGCGGGCTGGGTTCCGCTGCGAGTCGATAAGGGCCCTCAAGAGGGGCAAGGGCAACGCGAGCCAGCAGATGGGCAGGTTCGGGAGAAGGGAGATGCGCAAGTGCGTGTACCACTGGCGAAAGCCGTGAGGGCCGCGCCGAGGGGGCCCGCTTGCCGCGCGCCCGCCGGCGCGGCGGGCCGGCGGAGGGAGGCGTCAGGCGCCGCGCGCCGCGGCCCGCTCGGCGTCGCCGTCGCCGCCCTGCTCCCGCGCCGGAGCGCGCTCCCCGTCGGCCGCCGCCGCGGCGGCGGCGCGGGCCGCGCGGGCGGCCCGGCGCCTCCGCCCCCCCGGGCGCGCGCCGCCCCGGAACTTCTTGAAGAGGACGGCGGCGGCGATCAGGGTGGCCGCCAGCCCCGCCAGGAGCGGGGGGATCAGCGTAAACGAGCTCTCCCCGACGGCCATTATGGCCGTAAACTGCAGGGCGGCGGGGTACAGGGCTGCCAGGACGACGAGCCGCAGTATGTCTGTGATCTGGCGGCGCGCGCCGCCGAGCCAGTTGGCGATCAGCATGCCGGCAAACACGGCGCCTATCCCGATCCAAATGAGCGGAAGCGCCCCCGACAAAAACTGCCCGACGGCCTCGCGGTTGGCGACGGCCGACAGGGGATCCACCTCGCCGTCGCCGAACAGCCCCATGTCGACGGTCGACAGCCCCGCCGGTATCGACGAGAGCATCAGCAGCACGCCGGCGGCGGCCATGAACGTGCGCACGAGGCCCGGCGGGGTCGGCTTGGCCCAGTTGGACCACGCGCGGTCGACGTCGAACGCCCGCACTAGCAGGGCGCCTCCCAGGACGCTGACCAGGACGGCGAACAGCTCGGTAGTGTACCCGAGGACGGTCGCCGCCCCGCCGACGAGCAGCAGCATGCCGGGCACGCCCAGGAAGAACTTGGAGTACTTTGAGTCGTACGCGGCCATCTTTAGGTACTTGCCGAGGACCGCGTACGAGTACTCTACGGACCGGCTCACCTTCATGACGACGCGCTTTACCGATATGACGGGCATGATGCCCTGTATGACGGGTATGACGCTCTCGTCGTCCTCGCCGTCAGAGACTATAACGGCGCCGGCGCCGGGGAACTTTTGCAGCAGGGCGCGCACCTCGGCGGCGACCTTTTCGTCTGCCTGCACGCCCCTGCTCTTGGTTCCGGCCACGGTCGCCACCTCTGCCTCGTACCCGCGGCTGACCAGGTCCTCGTACGTCTTGATGGCCGAGAATATGGCGTTAGAGTCGGCGTCCTCGGGGTCCTCGAGCGCGAGGCGCTGCGCGGCCTCTATGCACGCGTCGCGCCCGACGACGGGCGTCGCGATGCCGGCCTTTTGGCCCACGTCGTCGTCGCGGTCGACGCATATGACGAGGAGCGGCTGCCGGTGGCGCGACTCCTGCCTGCCGCCGTCGGGCATCTGCGGCGCCGCCTGGCCGGCCGCGGCCGCCGCGGCGCCCTCTTCCAGGCCGCCGGCCGCCGTCTGCGCCATGCGTTGCGGCGATCGCCGTGCCGTATTAACTTTGGCCGGGCGGGACCCGGCCTGGAAGTGGGGCGGAGCGAGGGCGGGCGGACGGGTGTTATCCGGCGCGCAGGCGCACGGCGGCGGCGGGTAGTATAGCCTCCGCAGGGTGGGCGGGCCCCGCGGTTCCCGCGCCGACATGCAGGGCGATTGGGGGGGAGGCGGCGCGCGTGCGCACAGCAGCCCGCAACGGTTGATATTCCGCCGCCTAGCGGGCGGCGCGATGTCGCTCAGGGTGTACGACAGGTACAAGAAGGCCGGAATGCACTTCAACAACAAGCTCATGGAGTCAAAGTGCCTCGGCAAGGACGCGCTAGGCAGGGCGGGGGAGGCCCTCGGCATCAGGGACAAGTCGGGCACGATGGTCTTCAACTCCGAGCTCGAGATGCACGCGACGATGGACCTTGCCCTGTGCGACCTCAAGGGCAAGGACGGGAGGACCCCGGTGCAGGCATACATGGAGGACGTCGGGCCGGACGGCGAGATGGAGCGCGCCCTGCTCGAGGCGCGCATAAACTCGGCGACCTCGCTGTACAGGGTGGCCGGAGGCGACCCCGGCGGCGGGACCGTGGCCCTGTCCGACCTGCTGCACGGTGGCGGGGACGTGACCATACACGACAGGGGCCTGAGCCTGACGGCGGGGGCCGGGGCCGGGGGCGCCATCTTCATCCGCCTGTTCAGGTTCCCCGAGCTCAACACGGCATCGGGCATCGCGTTCGTCTTTTCTGAGGACAGGGTGCCGGCGATGGTCCGCAAGTACAACAAGATGAGGGAGAGGCCGGGCCGGCGCGGCCCCGTGTCGAGGTACGCGCTGTTCTTCAGGCTGCACCGCAGGTACGGCGTCCCGAGCCTGTTTACCGACGAGGTGCTGTGACGGCGGCTGGGGGGAGGCGCGGGGCATGCGAGGGGCGCCGCCGCAGGCGCCGCTACGGCAGTATCCTGACCGTCACGTACTTTGAGACCGTGACGTCGCCCGTCCGCGCGCCGAGCAGCAGCTGGTGGTCGGTCTCAAGGGCCGTCGCGCGCGCCGATATCGTAATCTCGGCATCCTGCGCGCCGGCAGAGCCGGCGGCGCCGCCTGCCGCCCCGAGCACGAACATGGCCGTGTCCGACCTCACCGTAATGTCCGAGAACTGCGACGTGTCGGCCTGCACGAACGATGCGCCGGCGGCGGGGCCCACCATGCCCGGCTGCTGCCCCGGCGGGTCAGAGGCGCCGGCATCGGCCGGCGCGACCGTCATCGTAAGCGTGGCAGTTCCGCCCTTTTCGACCTCGACCACGTCCGAGCTCGTGCGGACCTCGAACGGGAGCGGGACGGACGTGTCGACTACGCCGATGTTGTTCTCGACCCACTCGGTGAACCATATCCGGTCGCCGTCGATGGCAAAGTCGAACGGCTGCGAGAGGCCGCAGTCTGCCAGGCCGCCGCAGTCGCCCCAGTTCGGGTTCCTCGAGGGTATGACGTACTCTACGAGCGTCGCCTCGGCGGGGTCGAGCACCGCGATGCGGTTGGCCGTCTGCTCGTTGAACACGATGCGGCCGGCGTCGTCCAGGTCCGACCAGTACGGCCGCGATATGGGCGTCTTTATGATTCCGGACGCGTTGCCGAACGTGTTGCGCGGCGGCGGCGACGTCACGTACTGTGCAAACTCCCCGGTCGAGGGGTCGAACGCGAACAGGTAGCTGCTCGACGTGTCCATTATCCACACCCTCCCGTCGGCGCCGATCGTCACGCCGTTGGGCGTCGTCGACTCGCGCGGCAGCGCGTACCGCTCCATAAACTCGGACGGGTCGGCGCCGGCCGCGTCCGCGTAGGCCGGCCGGTCGAAGCGGACCAGTATCCGCTCTCCCTGGAATATCCAGTTCGTGTACCAGATGGCCCCGTCGGGGGCCACGTCGAACCCGCTCGTAAAGGCAGGATTCTCGCCGCCTGGCGCGCCGAGTCCGAGGGGGGACGGTATCGCGACCGCCGGCGCCTCCATGGCGTCGGCCGCCTTCACGGGGTCGATCAGCGTCAGCTTGCCGCCGGTGAAGTCGTTGACGACGAGCTCTGATCCGTGCGCCTCGATGCGCTGCGGCAGCGAGTCGGCCGACGGCGTGTAGAAGATGCGCTCGTACCGGGCGTCGCCGATGACGAACCGCCACAGCAGGTCGTTGGCCTCGTCCGTGTACCACAGCGAGCCGTCGGGCAGGTAGTCCATGCCCCACACCATCGAGCGGCCGCCCTGCGGCCAGAACACGTTGTCGTACTCGTTGAACAGCTCCGTGTCGGGGCTGAACCTTGCGATGCGGCCCGTGTTCGTCTCGGCGAACCACACGTTGCCGTCGGGGTCGACCTCGATGGCCAGCGGCTGCGTGCACTCGGTCGGCACGCGGTACTCGCGGACGAACCGGGTCGACGACGGCGGGTCCTCGCCGCCGCAAAACTGCGCCCGCTGCGCGTCCGGAAAGTTGTCGGCGGGCGTGCCCGTCACGGTCATCGGCTCGTCGGGGCCCGTCGGGAACAGGCCCGGTATCTGCGGCATGCTCGATGCCGTGGCCCAGAAGAGCAGGCTGCCGCCGAAGATGACTAGGAAGATCAGCCCCTTTGTCTGCTTTCTCACGCGCGCGCGCGGCCGGGCCGGGCAATAATACCCTTTCAAGGCGTGGGCGCGGGCGGCGGCGATCGCCGTCCGGCGGGCGCGGGCGGCTGTCCACGGGCAGAGCGAGTGGGGCGCGGGCGGCGGCGCCTGCGGGCGGCCCGTCCCCTCCTGCGGCTCCGACGGAGGCCGCATATCCGCCCCTGAGCAGCCTCGTCTGCGGCAGGGCCACCCTCCAGCCTTCCCAGCCCAACGGAGCCGCGCCGCAAAGGTGCGCCCCTGCGGGCGGAGCGGCCGGCCGCCGCAGTTTCGTCGACAGTTGCCGGCCGCGCAGGGCACAGCCCGCCGCACGATCACTAAAATAGGCGCAACATTTCTGGAGAGCGGAGAGGGAGAGGTCTTTGATCTGTAGGGAAGGACAAGTGTTGTCGAACGGCAGGCGATGCCGCAGCTACCGCAAGGATCTGCCGTGCACAAACCCCGTCATCCCGGCGGCGGGGAGACACGACTTGGCAGGTGTCGCGGTCATCAACTACGTGGCGCAGCGCCTCGGCTACGACACCGAAGAGTGCATACGGATGGCCTTGGAGGACGGCTATATAGAGCTGTACCACCGCAACCAGCACGGCTACAGGGAGTACGACACATACCGCCTCACCGCCAAGGGGCGCAAGGCGCGCGACGAGCACACTAGGGAGGTGTTCCAGAGGTCGTCCGAGGTAGCAAAGCGCATAAAGGAGGAAAAGGAGAGAAGAAACGGCAGTATGTGGCCAGCCATAGCCGTGCCGAGTGGAAGGCCCCCTCTGCCCGCGGCGGGGGAATTGCCGCCTGAGTTGTTGCATTTTCAAAAGCAGGCCTTGAGGGCCTTGTCAGCGGCTCGCACTTTGGCGCATCGCCAAATCCTGCCGGGTTTGCCGGTGCCTGCCCGACATGATCCAAGAGGGCCGCCCCCTGTTAATCGCGCGCGCCGATCCCGTGTTCGCAGCATTGCGAGCGCTGGCAGGTCAGGATCCCCGCCCGATGCGCAACGCGGGTGCGCTCAGGTGCCATGCACAAAGGGTGCAACGGGCAAGCGGGCGTGCCGGCGGCAGAATCGGCGTGCGCCGCAGTGGCCAGGCATCGCAAAAGCCCCTCGAGTGCGCCTGTTGCGCCGTCCCGGGCGCACAGCGGACATCCAAATCGACGGCAATGACGCCTCTGCCGGGCATCACAGAAGTGCGGTCAGAGCAGCCTCTGCCCGCCGGTGACCCGGTCGACGGCCGGCGCTGGCGCCGGTCCGAACCCGATGCACGTCACCGTCCCGGGATCGAGCTGCGTGCGGCCGGCGTCGGCGACCTCGGACCATGGCATGCCCAGCTCGACGGCGCGCGCCTTGAGGTCCTGCAACTCCCTCGGGCCGGCAACCCGCACGACGACCTTGGCCTGCCCCGACTCGAGCCACGCCGCGGCCCATCCCGGGTGCGATGCCCGGACACGCTCGAGCGCCATGACCGCGGCATGCCCGACCTGGGCGGCGATCTTGCCGCGCCCCATTCCCAGGTCGGTCCGCACGGCGACCGACAGCTTTAGCTCCCCGTCCCCGCCGAGTCCCATGCCCGCATGCCGCACCCGCGCAACAAATACCTTTGAATAAATTGGCGCGCCACACGGCGGCGGCGGGCGGCCAGAAATGCGGGACGAGTACGATGTGGTGATCGCCGGCGGGAGCATAGCCGGGCTGCTGTGCGCCCGCGAGGCTGCCGCCGCCGGCCTGTCCGTCCTGGTCGCCGAAAAATCCCACGAGGTTGGCACGCCCGAGCACTGCGGCGGCCTTGTCAGCGCGTCTGCGCTGCGCGAGCTCGGCCTCGCCCCGGGGCCGGGCGAGTCGACGCGGCCGGTCGACGCGGCCGTCGTCTCGCACCCCCCGTCCGGCGGGTCGCTCGAGGTCCCGGCCCGGGGGCAGAACGTCGTCGTAGTGGACAGGCGGCGCCTTGACGGGCAGGCGGCCATGCAGGCGGCCAAGGCCGGCGCAGAGGTGGCCGCAGGCGCAGAGGCCAGGGTGAGGGGGGGCGGAACGGACGGCCCCCGCTCAGTCTCGGTGGCCGGCAGGCGAATCGAGTGCAGGGTCGCAGTCGATGCGACCGGCGCGCAGTCCATGATGGCGCTCCGCGGCGGGAAGAAGGACAGTGGCGGCATCGTGCCCTGCGCGCAGTACGTCGTGCATGCGGACTGGATCGAGGAGGGCAGGGTAGAGGTCGTCGTCGATGCAAAGAGGTACCCCGGCTTTTTCGCGTGGGTCATACCCATGGGCGGCGGCGTCGGCAAGGTCGGGGCGGCCGGGACGGGGATCAACCCCGGCGCGGCCGTCGAGGAGCTTGCCGCAGGGCGCGGGCGGCACTCGGTCGTGCGCAAGATATTCGCCCCCGTGTGGGTCGGCGGGCCGGCGGCGTCGTTTGTCGACTGCGGCGGCGGCCAGGATGGGAACGGCGGGCCGGCCGCAGTCCGCGTCGGCGACGCGGCCGGCCAGGCAAAGCCGACGACGGCCGGCGGCATATTCACGTGCGGGACGGGCGGCGCAATGGCCGGCAGGGCCATTGCCGCGCACCTGGGGGCCGGGCAGGGCGGCGGCCTGGCGTCCTACGAGGAGGCGTGGAGGAAGAGGTTCGGAACAGAGTTTGCCAGGCAGCGCATCGCCCGCAGGCTGCTCGCGTCGCTCGACGACCGCGCGATCGGGAAGATGATCGGCGCCGTCAGGCCCGAGGCGATCGAGAGGGCATCGGGCGGCGACTTTGACTTTCACGCGCTCGCGATCGCCAGGCTGCTTGGCCTGCGCGGCGTGCTCGGGGTAGCGGGCGCGGCAATCGGCGCCAGGGTCGCGGCAGGGCGTGGCGCCGGGTAGCCGGCGGGTCGCACCCTCCGCCGGCGCAATTTTTCCGCCTCCCCGCCAAGGTATAAATCCGCTAGGCGGCGCGCCGCCCCAGTGTCGACCGAGATCAGCCTGCCCGTGTGCTGGTGCTGCAAGAGGCACATCATGCCCAACGACAAGTGCGTAAAGTTCTTCTGCCCGGACTGCGGGCAGGAGCTCGTGTGGAGGTGCCAGAGCTGCCGCGAGGCGGCCAGGACGTACAAGTGCGACACGTGCGGATTCGAGGGGCCCTGACATGGCGCAGCTCCTCATCGTCGCAAAGGTGCTGCCGACGGGCACAGACGTCGACCTAGACGCGCTCGCCGAGGCCATACGCGGCTCGCTCGAGGGCGGCATAGCGCTCAGGCGCCACGAAAAGGAGCCGCTCGCGTTCGGCCTGCACTTCCTAAAGGCCGAGTTTGTCATGGACGACAAGGAGGGGCAGATGGACTCGCTCGAGAGATCCGTCAGGTCCAACGAGGGCGTGAGCGAGTTCGAGGTCCTCAACATGAGCAGGATGTCCGTCGACATGAAGTGACCGGGGGCGTCCGGACCTGGCTCTAGAGACTGGCATGGCCACCTGCGCCCGCCGCTGCCGCCGCCGCCGCGCAGCGGAGGTGATTCCGTAGTGGCCCGCGCCGGAAATGTCCGCCTCAGGGTCGTCGAGGCCATGCAGCGCGACATCGGCAAGAAGAGGGCCCGCATAGGCCCGAGGGCCATGGAGGGGCTCGGGGCTGCGCCAGGCGACACGGTCGAGATTGCATCCGCCTCCGGCAAGGGCAAGAGGGGCGGGGCCACGTGCGCCGTCGTGTGGCCGGCCGACGAGGACGAGAGCCGCGCCGACATCGTGCGCATCGACGGGCAGACGCGCCGCAACGCCGGCGCCGGCGCCGGCGATGCCGTCGACGTAAGGAAGATACCCGTCGCAAAGGCCGATTCCGTGGAGCTAGGCCAGGCCCCCGGCGCGCCGCCCCTCGACGGCGAGCTCGTCGCGTTCGCCAGGAGGCGGCTAGCCGACGTGCCGCTGTACAGGGGCGACCGCATCGCCGTCGACGTGCTCGGCAACGCCATAGACCTGTCGGTGGACGGAGTCGCGCCGCGCGGGGGGGCGGTGACGATCGTCGCCTCGACGACGGTGAGGGTCGCCTCGGGCCGGCAGGGGGAGGCCGCCGAGCCCGGCGCCGCGCCCGGCGCGGGGACCGCGACGTACGAGGAGGTCGGCGGCCTCGGGGCCGAGATGGCCGCCATGCGCGAGATCGTAGAGCTGCCCCTGCGCCACCCCGAGGTGTTTGCAAAGCTCGGCGTAGAGTCGCACGGCGGCATACTCCTGCACGGCCCGCCCGGCTGCGGCAAGACCCTGATAGCGAGGGTGCTCGCCGGCGAGTCGGGCGCGAGCATGTACTCGATCAGCGGGCCCGAGATCATGAACAAGTACTACGGGGAGAGCGAGGCGAGGCTGCGCGGCATATTCAAGGAGGCGCGCGAGAACTCGCCGAGCATCATATTCATCGACGAGATCGACGCCGTCGCGCCGAGCAGGGAGAGGGTGCACGGCGACGTCGAGAAGAGGGTCGTCGCGCAGCTGCTCGCCCTCATGGACGGGCTGGCCGACAGGGGCAACGTCGTCGTCCTCGGCGCGACCAACCGGCCCGACAGCGTAGACCCCGCCCTGCGCAGGCCCGGCAGGTTCGACCGCGAGGTGGAGGTGTCCGTCCCCAACAAGGACGGCCGGCTCGAGGTGCTCCAGATACACACGCGCGGCATGCCCGTCGCCGACAGGGGCGGCCTCGAGCGGCTCGCCGGCGACCTGCACGGGTACACGGGGGCGGACATCAAGTCGCTGTGCCGCGAGGCCGCCCTCAAGGCCGTCCGCCGGCACCTGCCGGACGCCGGGCGCGGCGGCGGGCGCATCTCGGCCGATGCGCTAGAGTCAATAAGGGTCGAGATCGGCGACTTTTACGAGGCCATGCACCAGGTCGTCCCGACCGCGATGCGCGAGTTCTACGTCGAGCGCCCGCGCGTGAGGTGGTCCGACGTCGGCGGGCTGGCGGGCGAAAAGCGCGCCCTCCAGGACAACCTGATCGCCGCAATGCGCGACCCGTCGCGGTTCGCCGAGATGGGAGTATCCCCGCCGCGCGGCGCGCTCATCTACGGCCCGCCCGGCTGCGGCAAGTCGCTGCTCGCAAGGGCCCTTGCCGCCGAGAGCGGGGCCAACATGATCCTCGTGAGGGGGCCCGAGATACTCTCAAAGTGGGTCGGCGAGGCCGAGAGGGCCGTAAGGGACATCTTCCGCAAGGCGAGGGCATCGGCGCCGTGCGTCGTCGTCCTCGACGAGCTCGACTCGCTTGCGCAGGCGCGGGGCGGGGCTGGGGGCCCCTCGGGGCCCGGAGCGGGCGGAGGCGCGGGGCCGCCGGGGCAGGCCGTCGTCGGCCAGCTGCTCGCCGAGATCGAGGGCGGCCCGGCATCCTCGAGGGTCGCCGTCGTCGGCATTACGAGCAGGCCCGACCTGCTCGACCCCGCCCTGCTGCGCACGGGCCGCCTCGACCTGCTGCTGTACGCGGGGCCGCCGGACGCCGAGGCCCGGCGCGAGATACTCGGCGTGCTGACTGCGCCCATGCCGCTCGGCGCAGGGGTCGATGCCGGGGCGATCGCAGGGCGCGCGTCCGGCTTTACCGGCGCCGACCTGGCCGCGCTGTGCAGGGAGGCCGCCGTGGCGGCCATGCGGGACGGCTCAAAGTCCGTCCGGCCGGCGGACTTTGACGCCGCGTTCGGGGTGGTGCGCCCGTCGGTCGGCGAGGAGGCGGCCAAGTGGTACGAGTCCGTCAGGGACGGGCTGGCAAGCGCACTGCCAAAGGCTTTAGATAGCCCGTTCTACGGGTGACGGCCGAGATGGCAGTGCCGCTGCGAAGCGCGATGTACGAGAGGGTGAGCGGCGGCACGGGCGGCTCGATGACCGACGCCGAGCTCGCAAAGGCGCTCGCCAAGGACGGGCGGATCGTCGCGCCCGACAGGTTCAACAAGACGCTGCTGGACATGGAGATTCTCGGCCTGGTCAGGGTCTCTTGGCTCTCAAAGGACACGCGCCGCATCGAGGTCGTCCCCGACGAGTCCGGCGGCGGCGAGGACGAGGTCGACGCGCAGAACCGCGAGGCGGCCGAGCGCGACTACGAGGCAAGCTTTCCCGGGGCGTAGCGGGAGGAGGGGCGCGGCGCCCGCAGGCGATGGCCGGTCGCGCTAGCCTCGTGCAGGGCGCTTAGGCCTGCCCGGCAGGGACTGCGAACGGGCAGAACCGAGGGGCGGCGGCATTGCGCAACTGAGCGCTACCGCTGCCCCGCTATCATCCACATGGTCAACTCTCAATGCCGAGCCCGCAGTTGTCACCCCTCTCCATTCCTAGCCCACGCGCCCCGTGGCGTCAAATCAGGCCCGCAAACGACGGGTCTGCGACAGTGCCTTTGGCATGCCCAAGTCGCTGCAACGCCTTGCATCCCGATGCGCCGCGAACTGCTCGAGTGCCACGACACTGGCGGGCGTACGGGTCGGCCGGCCCGCATGGCAGTAGGACGACCTGACCACAACGCGGGGCAACGTACGCCACGCTCGCTGCCGTCCGCAGGCCCTGGCGCATCCTAGCAACCGTTGCCGGGCCCGCCCAAGCCCTTCCCGCTAGTGTCCAGTGATTCGGCGCAGCGCAACGCCGCTAGCCTTGGTTGCCGGGCCCGCCCAAGCCATTCCCGCTAGTGCCTAGCAGTGGTATTTAAGCAAAGTAACCTTATATACAGCGCAACGGCATGCCCCCTAGGGACTGCGAACGGGCAGAACCGAGGGGCGGCGGCATCGCGCAACTGAGCGCTACCGTTGCCCCGCTATCATGCAACTAGGCAGCATTGGTGCCGAACCCGCTCCCGCCCGCCCCCACACTCCGCCAATGGCGGGGGCGGTACGGCAGTCCAGCACAAGCCTCTAGCACGGCCCCGCATGATCAGAAAAGGCGGCAGGAAGCTAGGCAGGCGGGCGCTGAACCTCATGCGGGCGCGCACGCGGCGCCCCAAAGCACAGGCGCGGGCGCCGCCGCCTAGCTTATTATTACCTGCGGCAGGCGCCGCCGCGTGAATATAGAGTACGAGGAGTTTGCCAGCATCGAGGACGTCTTCCTCTACATGTCTGCCGCCTCGCCGCCGATGAAGAACACGATGCCCGTCAACTCGTACAAGGGCCATGTAATGTCGTTCATACCGATCGGCCAGGGCAAGTCCGACACGTACCTCATGATATACGCAAAGGGCGAGCTCGAGCCCGGCATCTACGAGTTTGACGTGCAGTCCATGTCGTACAAGAAGGTCGAGTCGGTCGAGAGGGCAGACAAGAACTACTTCATCATTCTCACGCCGAGGCGCAACACCATAGCCGACGCCGCCCTGGCCCAGATGGACGGCTGACCGGCGCCGCCCCCCTGCCGCCGCCAGGATGCCCCGCTTTCGGCCGAATGCCCGCCATCCCCAAGTCCCAGGCCCCGCCCCGGCAGGCGCCCGTCCCCCCGCCCTTGCAGCCCACGCGGGCCTTGGGGGCCGGCGTCGTCCCAGGCCCCGCCCCGGCAGGCGCCTGTCATCCCCCAGGCGCCCGGCGCCGTGCGCGCCGGGGCCGGCTGCCACTAGAGCTTTTTCGTCTCGATCCTCGGCGCCGAGACCGACCTGGCCCGGGCGTACTTGTCGACGATCTCGTCGGGCGTGCGCCCGTTGAACAGGTCCTTGCACAGGCCGCGCAGGTACCTCATTATCGCCCACGTGCCGGCCTTTATGATCCCGTACATGAACATCTTCATCGGCGGCCCGTACGTCTTGTTGCGCAGGATGATCGGTATGATGTCGTTGATGACGCGCAGGTTGTTCTCCCAGCAGCGCCAAAAGAGCGTAAACTGCGCCTCGTTGAGGTTGCCAAAGTGCATAGAGTTGCGCTCCCCAAAGTCCTGGTAGAGCAGCGGCGCGACGAGCCCCCTAAAGTCCATGGCCCTAAAGTCGGACATCATGCGGATGGTGTCCTGGACGTCGTCGGGCGTCTCGTCGGGCCAGCCAATGATGATCGTCGCGGCCGGAAACCAGTGGTTCTCGTTGAGTATCTCGGCGCCGCGCCGCACGACGCTGCCCCACTCCTCGGCGGCGAACGGGCGCGTCTTGACGCCGAGGTGCTTCTTGACCATAGACGGCGAGACGGTCTCGATCCCGAGGTTGGTCGCAAGCCACCTGTTCGTCTCGTCCTGGCGGTTTATCGTCGATATGCGGCGCATGAGCTCGGGGTCGGCCGCGACGGCCGAGAACGTCATGTGCGTCGTGCCGACAAAGTTGGCGCCGAGCCCCTTCAGGCCCGTCCACAGGTCGGTTATCGCATCGCGGTTGGGCACAAAGTCGCGGTTGTCGCACCCGTACAGGAGCATCTCGTCCGAGTGGAGCCATATCGAGTCGAACCCGTAGTCGAGGTTTATCCGAGCCTCGCGCTGCAGCCTGTCGAGGGGGAGGTCCTTCTTCGAGCGCTTGTTGACGTCGCAAAAGTCGCAGCCGCGGCCGCACCCGCGCATCGCCTCGATCAGCGAGTTTACGGTCGGGCCGCTGATCACGGGGATGTTCTGTATGTTCTTCACGAAGCAGTGCATGAGCTCGGGCGCATCGCCCCTCTCCAGGTCGTTGAACAGGTCTAGCGCGAGCTCGTCGGCCTCGCCGACGACGACCGTGTCGATGCCGTGCACGCGCATGCGGTCCGGCTTTGCAAGCTCCCACGCCCCGTTGCCGCCGACGACGACGTGGAAGTCGTACCTCTTCTTGAGCTGGATGATCTTGGCGCACATGCGCTTGAACTTCATGGCCACGTACGAGAGCTTTTCGGGCGACATCGTCGTCGTGACCGGTGCCATGCCGAGGGGATCCATCACGTTGATGCCGACGACCTTTGTGCCCTGCCCGACCGACTTTTCAAGGTGGTCGGGGTTTGCAATGAACACCTCGTCGCGCCGGTACCCCTGGAGCAGGGCCCCCTCGACGCGGCGCAGCCCGACCTGGGCGACCTTTGCCTCGCCCGTGGCTGGGTCGGTCTCGACGGCCGGGCAGAAGACCCTGTCGAAGACCCACTCGGGCAGCACCTCGTACGGGCCGCATGCGATGAACCCGTACAAAAAGTTGCCCCTGTAGTTGGTCATGAGGCTCCGGTCGGCCGTCAGGACGATCCTCTTGCCGGGCAACGCCGGGCCGTGCTATTGTAACTATAAATCGCTTGCTAGGCGGCGCCGGGCGCGGCCGCGGGGCGCTCCGGCGCGGGCGGGGAGGGGGTGCGCCAGAGGCGAGGGGGCGGAGGGGTGCGACCAGGCCTTGCGGCACGGCACGGGATGCAGGCGAGGCAACATTCCTTGGGCCGACAAGGCCCCGGGGTGCTGTCAGGCCGCGCGGCACAGCACGAGCGCGTACGCGCCGTCCGCTCCGGTCCACGCGCCCTCGACGGGCAGGCCGGCGGCGCCGAACATGGCCCGGATCTGCGGCAGCGTGTACTTGTGCGAGTTCTCGGTGTGGATCATCTCGCCGTCCTCGAGCACGCCGGCCAGCCCCGCCCTGCCGACCTCGAAGCGCTGCCGCTCAAGCGAGCGTATGTGCATCTCGACGCGCTGCTCGGCGGCGTTGTAGCGCGCCGAGTGCCTGAACCGCGACAGGTCAAAGTCGCCGGCCAGCTCCGAGTTTATCCTGCGGAGCATGTTGAGGTTGAACTCGGCCGTTATGCCCTGCGAGTCGTCGTAGGCCGCCTCCAGGGCCCCGCGGTCCTTGACAAGGTCCAGGCCCGCAAGGAACGTGTCGCCGGCGCGCATCGAGGCGCGCAGCAGCGCAAGAAAGTCGGCGCCGTCGGCCGCGTCAAAGTTGCCAAAGCTCGAGCCCAGGAACGCGACCAGGTTCGCCCCCCCGCCGCCGCTGCCGCCGAGCCGCTTCACGAACTCTAGGCCGCCGCCGTACGCGTCGACGACCCCCGTTATGGTCAGCCCGTCGTACTCGCCGACCAGCGCGCCGCAGCTGTCCGGCATCATGCCAGAGACGTCTATCGGGACGTACTCTGTGCGGTCCTGCACGGCGGCGAGCGCGTCGAGCAGTAGGCGCGTCTTGCGCGACGAGCCGCTGCCCAGCTCGACGAGCCTGACGCGCCGCCCCGGCGCGCCGGCCGCGGCGCGCACGATCTCGCCCCCCGCATCGGCGAGTATCGCGGTCTCGGCCCGGGTCAGATAGTACTCGGGCGCATCGCAGATGCGCTCGAACAGGGCCGATCCGCGGTCGTCGTAAAAGAACCGCGGGCTGAGGGCCTTGTGCGGCGGGGGGCGGCCGAGGCCGTCGGCGACGGCCTGCGCAAACGTCGCCTCGGCCTGCGAGCGGAGCGGGCGGTAGTACGCCTGGCGCGGGCCGCGGCGGCTGCACTCGTACCCGAGCACCTGCCCCGCTGCGGCCCTGGTCACGGCGCGCGCCGCCGGGCGTGCGCATAAAAGCATTGGCGGGCGGCCGTCCTTTCCGGCGCGGCGGCGGGAGGGGCTCGGCGAGACGTCCCGCAGGCGGGCGGCCCGGAGCGCGCCCCGCGGCGCGGCATGCCGCCGGCAACGGCTTTATTGGCGGGGCTGAGGCATGCCGCATGGCAGACGAGGATGCGGGCGGCGGCGGCATCGAGGGGCGCGACGAGGTGATCGGCAGCCTGTTCGACCCCGACGTGTCGGGGCTGATCGCCGAGCTCGAGGGCGGCCCCCTCCCGCTGTCCGACCTTGCATCCAGGTCCGGCATCGCGCCCGGCGAGGTCGACTCGCGCCTCTCGCGCCTCGTCGAGCTCGGCTACGTCTCGCGGCGGGCCGATCCGGCGGCCGGCGGCGGCGCCGTGTACGAGGCCGACGCCTCGAAGCTCGCCGCCGTCATGGAGAGCGACGAAAACTACCAGTCCGCCGTCGACGGCATGGCAAAGCTCGACAGCTTCCTCAACTGACCGGCCCGCCGCCGGCGATCGCCGCCGCGCCTGCCGCTACCGCCGGCGCCGCCTGGCCCGTGCCCGCACCGCGATGACCCCCACAACCCCCATGCCGACGAGCCCGGCGACCGTCAGGTAGAGGCCCGTGATCCCGACGGCGATCTTTTCCGTCCCCGGCAGGGCGCCGATGACGGCGACCGCCTCGGTGCTCCCCGAGCCCGACCCGTCGACCCGCAGGGTGTACGCGCCGGCCTCTTCCACGTCAAAGTATCCCTCGTGCGAGCCGCCCTCGATGCGCCCGCCGGCGAGCTCCGAGCCCGAGGGCCCGACTACGCTGGCCCGCACGCCGGCGCCGGCATCGGGGTCCATCACCTGCACGACGAACACGCCGCCCGGCCCGCCCTCGCCGTCCGGCTCCAGGTGGGCCGAGACTGACACCGAGCCGCCGCCCGGCCCGCCGACCAGGCCCACCTGCTGCTCGAGGTCGCCCGTTATGATCGACGAGCCGTAGAACGACAGGGCCAGGCCGGCGGCGACCAGGCCGCCGACTATGGCGAGCATCGCGGCCGCCGAGAGCATGGCGGCGCGTGCGCCGGCCCCCCTAAAAGCGTGCCGCCCAAAAAGTTAGCCCTGCACAACAAATTTAGCCCATGCTAACTTTAAAACCGCCCCGCGGCCGGCGCCGGCCATGGGGCTTAGGCGCAGGCAGGCGGCGATGGCCGCGGCCGGCATGGCGGCCGTCGCGGCCGCGGCGGCGGCCGCAGTGGCCGACCCGTCCCCGGGCGCGTCCGCCTCGGGCGGGGAGCGCGTCTTCGTCACGCACACGGGCGCCGTCGTGCGCACCACCGGCGAGGTGCTCGACCCCGTGTACGCCGGGCAGGCCGTAGAGTTCGACCCCCTCGAGTACCTCCGCTCGTTCGAGTACGGGAGGACGACAGAGCTGGCAGACGGGACGCTCCTGCGCGAGTACACGATAGTTGCCGACGACCACCGGGTCATGGAGGTCGCGCCCGGCGTGTTCTACAACGTGTGGACGTTCAACGGGACCGTTCCCGGCCCGACCATACGCGCCACCGAGGGCGACCTGGTCCGCATCCACTTCTTCAACAACGGGTCAAAGCCGCACACGATGCACTTTCACGGCATACACGAGGCCCGATTCGACGGCGTCTTCGAGACCGTCGGGCCCGGCGGGAGGTTCACGTACGAGTGGCGCGCCGAGCCGGTCGGCGTCCACCCGTACCACTGCCATATAATGCCGCTCGAGGAGCACATAGCGCACGGCCTGTACGGCGTGTACATCGTCGACCCCGCAGGCGGCAGGCCGCCGGCCGACGAGATGGTCATGGTCCTCAACGGGCTCGACACCGACTTTGACGGCGAGAACAACTTTTACGCGGCCAACACGGTCCCGTTCTACTACCAGCACCACCCCATACGGATAGGCGTCGGCGAGCCCGTCCGCGTGTACGTCGTGAACATGGTAGAGTTCGACCCGATCAACAACTTCCACCTACACGGCAACCTGTACCACTACTACCCGACGGGGACGGACACCGTCCCGTCGTTCTACACGGACATGGTGACGCTCTCGCAGACCGAGCGGGGCATAATGGAGTTCACCTACGACTATCCTGGGCGGTACCTGTTCCACGCCCACAAGGTAGAGTTCTCCGAAAAGGGGTGGACGGGGCTGTTCCTGGTCGGCGGCGAGGAGGGCGCGGGGGAAGAGTACGGAGGAGGCGCGGCGGCCGGGGCGGCCGGGGCGGCGGGGCAGGGCTATGGCTGAGGCGCGCGGGGCCGGCCGGGGCGGCGGGGCAGGCGGGCGCAGGCGGGCCGCTGCCGCAGCGGCCGGAGGCCTCGCCCCGCTTGCGGCAGTCGCGCTCATGGCGGCGTACATGCTCGGGCCGGCCACCGACGCGCTCGACCTCGGCACGGCCCTGCCCGAGCTGTCGATCGAGGAGGTCGGCTTTGCCGACGGCGAGATACGCGCCACCGTGCGCAACACCGGCCCGATCCCCGTGTCGGTGGCAGTGGCCGACGTCAACGACAGGATCCACCCGGCGGCGATCGAGCCGGACCGGAGCCTCGAGAGGCTAGAGACGGCCGTCGTCCGCATACCCTTCGACTGGAACGCGGGCGAGCCGTACAGGATCGGCGTTACGGTCGACGACGGCACGCGCTTCGAGAGGGCCGTGGAGGCGGCGTCTGCGCTGCCCGAGCCCACGGCCGACCTGTTCGCAGTGTTTGCGCTAGTCGGCACGTACGTCGGGGTCGTCCCCGTGCTCGTCGGCATGCTGTGGCTGCCGTTCATGGCGCGCATGCGCGGCGGCGCGTACGCGTTCATCCTCGCATTCACGGCCGGGCTGCTGCTGTTCCTCGGGATCGACGCGGCCGAGGAGGCGGCGGCCATATCCGCCGAGAGCCTCGCCGGCGGCCTCAACGGGCTGCCGCTGATCGCTACCGTGTCGGCCGCCTCGTTCCTTGCGCTGCACGTGGCATCCGGCCGCCTGTCCGCGCGCGGGGAAGAGGCCGCGCCGGCGGCGGGGGCCGGGCGCGAGGCCGCGGGAGGATCGGCCGCCCACGGCCCGGCGGCAGGGCCGAGGGGCGAGGCGGCGCGGCCGATGGCGATCGCCCTCATGATCGCCGTCGGCGTCGGGCTGCACAACCTCGGCGAGGGGCTTGCGATCGGCGCGGCCGTCGTCCTCGGCCAGGCGGCCCTCGGCGCGTTCCTCATAGTCGGCTTTGCCCTGCACAACACGACCGAGGGCGTGGCGATTGCCGCGCCCGTCGCAAGGGCCGCAGGGAGGGGCCGCGGTTCGGCCGGCTGGGCGGACATGGGAGGCATCCGCGCCGCCGCGCGCCTCGTCCCGCGCCTTGCCGCCCTCGGCGCGATAGCCGGCGTGCCGGCGATCTTTGGGGCGTGGATCGGCGGGTTTGCGTACTCGCCGGTCTCTGCAATCGTGTTCCTGTCCGTCGGGATCGGCGCGATATTCCAGGTCGCGTACGCCGTCCTTGCGTGGTCCAGGTCGATGGGGG
This sequence comes from Cenarchaeum sp., assembly GCA_965242695.1. Taxonomy (GTDB): domain Archaea; phylum Thermoproteota; class Nitrososphaeria; order Nitrososphaerales; family Nitrosopumilaceae; genus Cenarchaeum. Next base: position 2,037,846 of record CBDESU010000001.1, read on the forward strand.
CGGAAAGGGGGGGCGCCTACGCGTTCCCTAGCGCCCCGGCGGCAGCCGGCATAGCCCTCGGCATGGCCGTCATGTACCTGACGAGCGTGCTCGTCTAGCGCCGTCAGGCGGGCTCGGGGTGGACCGTGACAAGGGCGCCGGCGAACCTGGCCCTGATGGCGCGCTCGATCTCGGCCGTCATGTCGTGCACGTCGCGCACCGGCAGCGAGCCGTCGAACGCGCAGTCGACGTCGACCTTCAGCACGTCCTTGAGCGCAAACGATGCGATGCGGCCGACGCGGGCGACGCCGGGGTGCGCGCCGACGATGGCGCGCAGCTCGCCGTCCCTGCCGCGCGCGGCGCCCCCCTCGCCGCCGCCCCTTCCGGCATCCCCCGGCCCCTCGTCGGCCTCGGCCTGGACCTCGACGCGCGGCTCGATGTGCACCGTGGCATGCTCGGTGTCGGGGAACTCGGCGACGATTGCATCCTCTATGGCATCGGATATCGCGTGCGCATCGGAGAGGGGCATCGCCCCGTCGACCATCGCATGGAGGCTAGAGTACGAGCGCCCGCCGAACGAGTGCGTGCTGACGTTGTGCACGTCGCGCACGCCGCCGACCGACGAGGCGATCTCGTATATCCTGGCGTCGCGCGGAACCACCTCCCACGCCGGCTCGAAGTGGACGGTCGTCTCGGCGTTGTGCACGGCCCCCGATATGCTAGACTCGACTGCGTCGCTTATCGCGTGGGCCCTCTCAAAGCTGGCATCGCCGCGCAGCCTGACCGTGACGTCGGCGAACACGGCGTCCCCCGACGTGCGGACCATGACGGCGCCCGTGCCGACCACGCCCGGCGTCGATGCGGCGGCCCTCCGCACGGCAGAGACGGTCTCTGGCGAGACCGTGTCGGCAAGGTCGGCGGCCGACCCGTGCACAAGCCGTATGCTGAGGGCGGCAAGGAGGGCTCCGAGGACGAGCGCGGCGGCAAAGTCGCCGTTCGCCACCCCGAGGGCCGACAGGGCCACGCCGGCCATGGCAAGGCCCGTCGAGCCGGCGTCCATTGTTGCGTGGTACAGCTCGGCCCTAAGGGCCCTTCCGCCGGCCCTGCGAACGGCCCTGCCCACGATCGCGATGCGAAACGCGGCGACGGCCATTGCGTAGGCGCCTGCCGCAAGGAGGGGCGCGGCGGCCTCTGCCGTCGTGGACGCGGCCGGATCGGCCGCGACAAGCCTCGCGGACGCCGCGTACACAAGGTAGGCGGCGACGAGGAGCATCGCCATGCCGCCGAGCAGCCCGCCGAGCGACTCGATCTTGCCGTGGCCGTACGTGTGCCTGGCGTCCGGCGGCCTAGAGGCCATGCGGACCGACACGAGCAGGACGGCGACCACGACGCAGTCGAGCAGGGCATGCGCGCCGTCCGTCACGATGGCCAGGCTTCCGTACGCCATGCCGATGGCCGTCTCGACCGCAAAGGCCGAGGCAATGGCGATCAGCGACATGCGCAGGACGGACGTGCGGCGCGCAAACTGGGGGAGGGCGGCGGCGCGGCCGTGGGCTGCCCCAGGGCCCTGCGAGGCAGGCGCAGGTGCCTTGCCACCCGCCATGCGTTGCGGCCGCGCCGATCGTATATTGGTCTTGCACGGGCCACCGGCGGGGCCGGGGCCCGAGTGCGGCGGCCTGCGGGCGCCCGGATCGGACGGAATGCGAAGCCCGCCGCATCCGCTCTGCGCGCTTTGCATGCCCGCCGGCGCCCCTCGCGCCGCAGGCGCCCGCGCCCCGCGTCCCCGGTGCGGCGCTATTCCGGAGATGGGGGAAGCCGGCGACACAGCCCTGCGTATCAGCCCAAGCTTGGCGGCCAGGCCGTCCGAGTGCACGCACTCCACGCCCCACTCGCCGAGCAGCCCGATGATCCGGCGCGCGCGCGGCCCGACTCTGCCTGCCTCGGGCTCGGACTGCGCAGTGCACGCGGAAAACTCGACCGTCGAACCTGCCAGCTCCCTGGCCGCGCGCACCTTGCCGAGCGCCATCCCGGCCGCAGTGTGCGAGCCGCGCGCGGCAAGCGAGAGCGCAAAAAGCGCGTAGCGCGGCTCGGTTCCCGCAAGGAACACGTTCGGGAGGCGCACGGCGGGGCCTCCCATATCCAGGTCGTACGCCCTCCTGTAGCAGCCCGGCGGGAACCCCGCCCTTGCAATCTCCCTTCCAAGCAGCGCGCCGGCATCCCCGCCGCCCGAGTCCGGCACGCCCACCTGCATGTTGTACACCCACTCGAGCGCCGCCTCGTGAGTCTCAAATCTCACCAGGTTCCGGGGCCGCGTCACCACCAGGCGGTCCAGCACCTGCCCTTCCGCCAGGTTCTTCAGGTAGCCGCCTCCACGTGGAACGGCCCCTGCACGGCCTGCTCGTCCCTGCCCGGGACGTACGCATAGCCCGTCCGGCGGCGCACCTCTTCCCAGTTGTCAGCAACCTTGCGGTACGCCGTGTTGGTGTCGGGATCGTACAGGATTACCCCTATGTTGACAGGATCGGGATGCGCGGGGCCGTGGGGCGCCACAGTAATCGTCGAAAATTGGCAGTCCGGCATCGTCAATCCACCCGCAGGGCGCGACGCACCCAAGCTGCACCCGCAGGCCTGCCGCCCGCGAGGCAGGGCACGGCATTCCGCAGGCCTGCCGCCCGCGAGGCAGGGCACGGCATTCCGCAGGCCTGCCGCCCGCGAGGCAGGGCACGGCATTCCGCAGGCGCTCCATGCCGCGCCACCTTCCATGCAGCCGCGGCCCGAGCCGCCCTACTGCCCCGGCGCCCCGCACGAGGCGGTGTACGTGACGGTCTGCGCGGCCTGGCCGGCGTCGGCCTGCCGCAGCGTCGCCGGCACCTCGAGGCGGAACATCGCCTCTGTCGGCCCCTCGCCCGGCTCGGCGCTGAACGGGGAGCCGAGCGGCGTCCAATCACCTTCGCCCCCGATCATGATGCTCGTCGCGCCGGCGGGCAGCACCTCGCGCCCATCCGTGCCAGCCCATCCCGACGCCTCGATCGTCAGCCCGTCGAGCGGCAGCGTGCCGACGTTCCGCACCGCCTGCATCGCGGGGCCCGACCGCCCGCCCGCGCCGACGTCGCCGAACGCAAGCTCGCCCGATGCGAGCGAGATGCCGCATACGGGATCCAGCCCCGCTCGGTCCCCCGTGTCCGTCCACGCCCCCGTCCCCGGCGCCGTCCGCCATATTGCGACGCGGTTGGGCGATATGCGGTCGCCGTTGGCGTCGAGGCGCAGGTCGCCTCCGAGCAGCCCGTCGAGCGCCTCGGCGGCCGCGTGCATCTCGGCCGCCACGCCGGCGCCCGTGTGCGAGCCGCCCGCATCCATCGAGCGGTTGACCGCGCCGGCGAGTAGGTACACAGAGTCGTACGCAGAGTACGCATAGTGCTGCGGCTCGACGCCCCCGCCCGCCGCGGCAAGGGCGCGGTGGACGCGCTCGAACTTTGGCGTCTGAGGCAGGTCCCACGATATGCTGTAGAACTGCGCGGCCTGCGCGAGGCGCAGCGTCTCGGGGTCCTCGATCGGCTGCGGCGGGAAGAGGTGGCCCGGCTCGAACCACTTTGCCTGCCGGAGCAGGGGGTACTCTACGGCGTAGTGTGCGATGTCGTGCAGCTCTTGGCTGAACGAGACGACGAGCAGCCCGATGTCGGACGGATCCGTCCCCGATGCCGCCGCCGCCGCGACGCGGGAGTTGATCTCGGCGACCGTCCCCGACTGGTTCTGGTTCGGGTGTGGTATGTGGACGGTGTCGAGGACGGCCATGCCGAGCGTTTCGGACTCGCGCCGCACCTCTTCCTCGTAGCTCGTCCCGTACGCGGTGATCACGACCGGAACGACCGTGCCGATCCCCTCGCGGTGCGCGGCGATCGCGAGCTGGTCGGCCTCGTACCTGTCGTTGATCGAGAGGCGGAACAGGCCGTCGTCGCGCAGGTGCGACGGCGGCGACGTAGACTGCGACGTGGGGCTGACCATGACCGTGCGAGAGTCCTCGGTAAAGTTCGCAAGCGCGGCGGCGACCGAGCTGAACGTGGGGCCGAGGTACGCGACGATCCCGGCGCCCCCGCCGTACGCGGCCGCGAGCCCGTCGGCCGGCGAGGCGAACGTGAGGTTCACCTGCTCTAGGCGCACCCGGAGGGGCGAGCCGTCGGCGGCCATCTCTGCGTTGTAGTCGCGCACTGCAATCTCGTACGCCGCGTGGACCTCGCCGTTTATGCGCGGCGCGAGCGCGTCGGCCTCTGGCAGGTACAGCTCGCCGAGCACGATGCATGTGGTGCCCGCATCGCCGCACCCGGCCGCGCCGGGCGGCTCGACCACGGGCGCCGCCCTCGTCTCGCCCGTGTCAGTCCACGCGCCGTCGACTACCCGCCACACCGCAAACCTGTCGGGGACGAGCAGGTCGCCGTTGGCGTCGAGCTCGACGTCTCCGAGCACGCCCTCGTACGCCTTGGCGGCTATCGGTATGGACAGCCCGACGCTCGCCTGCGTGTGCTCGCGCCCCGCCGCGTCGTTGAGCTCCAGCGCCCCGCCTAGCACGTGCAGCGTGTCGTACGCGGCGTACTCGTAGAACGACAGGCCGGGCACGGCCGCGTCGAGGGCGGCCCGGGCAGCGCCGTCCCCGACGTCTATTGCGATCCCCGTCATTTGGGCAGCCGTCGCAAAGGCGCGCCCCGCATCGTCTGGTATCCTGGGGCCCTGCGATATGCCGCTAGGCGTCACAAACCACTGCACGCCGTCCGTCAGCGCCGTCCCGTTTGCCGCCTGCCAGGCGGCCGCAAGCGAGTTCTGGTCGTTCTCGACTCCTACGAACGCGACGCCGACCGTCGGCGCATCGCCGCGCGAGGAGGCCTCTGATATCGCCGACGAGGCGGCGGCCACGGCGGACGGCCAGTCGGCCTCCCCGCCGGCGGCGAACCTCACCGATGCGGCCACGTCCGCGCCGCGCGCCTCCAGTGCGCCGGCGATGCTCGCGTTCAGGTCGCGCCCCCACTCGTCGTCGCGCACGAGCAGGACGGCGGACTCGATGCCGGCATCGGCCATCACATTCCCGATGAGGGCCCCCTGCCGCGCGCTGCTTATTGTCATGCGGAACACGCTGTCGCCGGCGACGGCGAGCGACTGCGCCTCCGAGCCTGGGCTGAACAGGACGACGCCGTGCGCGTTGGCCGGCCCCTCTACCCTTGCAAGGTTCGAGCTCAGTGTGGGCCCGATGTAGATGAACGGGCCTACGCCGCCGCCGTGCGCGCCGCTGAGCACCGCAAGCGCGTCGCGGCCGGTAATGTTGTGCACCGCAAGGTTGACGAACACCCGCCTCGGCTCGGCGTTGTTGTAGTCTTCGACGGCCTGCCGCACGGCCCGCACGGTCAGGTCGTCCGGATAGTCCCTGTCCCCGAGTGCGGCGAGGACGCCGATGTCGACGACTGGGGTGAACTTGCGGATGCCGGTGTCCGTCCAGTTGCCGTCCCTTACGTACCATATGCCGAACCTGTCGGGCGTGAGCAGGTCGCCGTTGGCGTTGAGCGCAATGTCGCCGAGTATGCCGACGTGCTCCTCGGCGGCAACGGGGATTGCGGCCGAGAGGCCGGCCGCGTCGTTGGGAGTGCCGGCCTGCACGTTGGACCGTATTGCCTTGCCGAGGACGAACAATGTGTCGTACGCTGCAAACTCGTAGAGCCACGTGCTCGGGACGTTGCACTCAAAGTAGGCGCGCAGGTAGTTTCCCGCGACCGCATCCGCCTGCGAGCCGCAGTTGCGGCCGGCGGCCGAGAGGTGTTCCGGCAGGTTGTTGTTCCACACCACGTCGTTGTCGATGGCCGTCATGTTCCGAACGTCGCTTGCAAACGCGGCCGTGTCCGGATCCTGTATCGCCGGAAAGCCCACCGAGGATACTGTACTCGTCGTCACAAACCACTCTTCGCCGGTCAGCACGGCGCGGGCGGCGGGGTCCGCGGCCGCCGCGCCCGCAAGCCCGTCCAGGTCGTTGATGAGCCCGACAAACGCGACTAGCATGGTCGCATCGTTGCCGGCGACGGCCGCCGATGCCAGCTCTACGACGCTCGTCCAGTTGGCCATGTTGTCGGGCGCGAACCGGACGGTGGCGGCGACGTCGACGCCGCGCGAGGCGAGCGTCTCGGACAGCGTGCGGTTCAGCGACAGGCCCCACTCGTCGTCGCGCAGCAGCACGACGACCGACTCCGTTCCCCTCTCGGCCATCGTCCGCCCCATGTAGGAGGCCTGCCGGTCGGTGCTGACGGCCATGCGGAAGATGTTGTCGCCCGGTATGGAGAGCGACTCCGCCTCCGACCCCGTGCTGAACAGGACGATCCCGTTGTCCTCGGCATAGTCCGCTATGCTTGCAAGCCTAGAGCTGAGGCTAGGCCCCACGTACACGGTCGGGCCCTTGCCGCCGTCGTGGGCGGCGGCGAGCACGGCCGAGACGTTGCGGCCCGTAATGTTGTACGCGATCAGCTTTACCAGCGACTCGTCCTCGCCCTCGTTGTAGTCTGCCGCTGCAAGCCTCAGGCCGTCGAGCGTGAGATCGTCGGGCCAGTCCTGGTAGCCTAGGGCCATGAGTGCCCCGACCCTAGTCACAGGGGTCTCGCCGGTCCCGCCCTCGGCGAGCTCGCCCGTGGTCCGGTCCGCCCTCCAGACGGTAAAGCCGTCGGGTGCGCGCAGGTCGCCGTTCTTGTCCAGTATGATGCCGCCGATCGCGCCCGTGTAGTTTAGGGCGGCGGCCGGCAGGGCCGCTGCCACAGACGCCGCATCGGCAGAGGGGCCGCCGGCGGCCGCTATTGCGCCGCCCAGCACGAATACAGAGTCGTAGGTAGAGTACTCGTAGAACGAGAGCGGATCGGCGCTGCTCAGGTTCGAGTCGATCGCCCGCGTAAGGCCGCTCTCGGGCACGTTCTGCTCGAGTATTGTCAGCCCGACGGCGGCCGAAAAGTCGCGGACGGGGCCGGCCGGAAGCTGCGACGAGGCGACAAGGGCGGTAGACGGCGCAAACCAGGACGTGCCATCCAGCACGGCAGAGCCGGCCGCAGCGGCGGCCATGTTCGGATAGCTGCTCCCGTACCCCGCAAAGAACACGCCCGTGTCTGGCTCCGTCGCGCCGCCCTCGACCTGCCGGGCAATGCCCTGCCAGTAGTCAGGATCGGTGCTGTCGCTGAACAGCACGGTTGCCGCGACGTCGATTCCCCTCTCGGCTGCGCTTGCGTTGACGAACTCGGCAAGCTGCCTGCCCCACTCGTCGTCGCGCGCGACGACGACTAGCGAGGATATCCCGGCAGACTCCATCTCGTCGACCAGTATGGCCCCCTGCCGCTCTACGTTGATGGCCAGGCGGAATATCCTGTCCCCCTCAATGGCCAGCTGCGGCGCCTCGGACGACGGGCTGACCAGGACCGTCCTGTTGAGGACGTCCATCGACGTCGCGTTGGCGCGTATGTTGGCAAGCCCCTGGCTGGTCGTCGGCCCGACGTAGAACAGGGGGCCGGTGCCGCCGTCGTACGCCCCGACGAGCCCCGCCGGCTCGCCGCCGCGCTCGATCGTCGTGACTTCGAGCGCCAGGTCGAACCCCGCGCTCTGCTCGTTGAAGCGGTCGACGGCGTACTCTAGTACGGCCGTGCGGTTGGTGTCGTCGAACTCTTGGCCAGGCCCGCTCATGAGGGCGCCGATGGCGACGGTCGGCTCGGCAGACTGCGCGTGGGCCGCATCCAAGCCCAGGGCGGCCGCTGCCGCCACTGCCAGCACGGCCGCTGCCGCCAAGAGCGCGGCGCTCCCGCGTGCGGCAGGCGCCGTGCCGCCGCGCCTCCATACGCTTGGCTTCACGCGGCCGCGCCCGCAGGGTTCGTTATAAGCCTGCGGGGCAGCCGCCATCGGAGGACGGAGGCCGCCACAGCCATGCCGCCCGCCAAGAGGCCGCCTCCTGCCGCCACGGGGCGGCCCCCTAGCCAATATATAAATACGTGGCAGGGGCGGCGGGCAACAGCAATGCGCGGGAGGACGGGACAAGCAGCACTGGCCGCAGTGGCGGCGGTTGCCGCGCTGGCGTGCGCGGCGCTGGCCGGCGGCGATGCCGAGGCGCAGGAGCCGCTGTCCATCGAGATTGCAGATCGCTACGTAAAGGGCGACACGATAGCCATATCCGGCACGGTGCGTAGCATCGACCCCACGCTCATTCATAGCGTCACGATCATGATACGCGATCCGAGCGGCAACATCGTCGGCATAAACCAGGCAACGCCGGCCGGCGACGGCACGTACTCTACCTCGATAGTGGCCGACGGCCCCAGGTGGAAGGACCCCGGCGCCTACGAGGTGCGCGTCCAGTACTCGGCCCAGAGGGCCAGCACGACGTTTGAGTTTTTCCCGGGCGACGGCACGGCGCCGGCGCCGGATCCAGCCCCCCCGGCCCCCGTGGCGCCCGAGCCGGACCCGACTCCGGCGCCTCCGCCGCCGGCCCCCGACCCGACGCCGGCCCCGCCAGCCCCCGTGGCGCCGGCCCCCATAGTGCCCGACCCAGCGCCCCCGCCGCCCCCACCCCCCCCTCCGCCTCCAGCGCAGCCCGATCTTGAGTGCGGCCCCGGAACCGTAGAGCAGGACGGGCAGTGCGTGGCAGAAGAGCCAGAAGAGCCGGCCGCGCCCACGTGCCCCGCCGGCCAGACGCTCGAGGACGGCAGGTGCGTCGACGTAAAGCCCGACCTGAACTGCGGCCCCGGAACCGTAGAGCAGGACGGGCAGTGCGTGGCGGTGCCCGATACGTCTTCCGGCAGCTGCCTCATAGCTACGGCAGCGCACGGAACAGAGCTTGCCCCGCAGGTCCAGCTGCTGCGCGAGCTGCGCGACGGGACTGTAATGACGACGGCATCCGGCGCATCGTTCATGTCGGGGTTCAACGCGGCGTACTATTCGTTCGCCCCGGCGGTAGCAGACATGGAGCGCGAGATCCCCGCCGTGCGCGACGCAGTCCGCCTGCTCATCACCCCGATGCTCGCATCCCTTTCCGTAATGTCGCTGGCCGAGGGCGGCTCGGACGCGCAGGTGCTCGCGCTTGGGTCAATAGTCATTGCCCTCAACGCCGGCCTCTATATTGCGGCGCCGGCGGTTGCCGGAACGATCCTCTCCAGAAGGCTGGCGAGGCGCTGGCGCCGGTAGCGGCGCGGCGGCGTTCTGCACGGGCAATGTCGCCCTGACCTGTAGGCGCAACCAACAACTTGGTAGGCCATCGTTGGAACGGGGCCGAACCGGTACGTAGAGTTGTGCGAGGCAGGCGCAGCCAACAACCCGGCAGGCTGCTACAAATCTGCGCGTTTTGCGTACCGCATACGAGAACCGACGCAAGTGCAGCCAACAACCCGGCAGGCCGTCGCTGGGCGGCATAGGCAGTGACAACCTCGACGGGGCCACAACAGGCGCAGCCAACAACCCGGCAGGCCTTACCGGTCGAAGGTTGTCGAGGCGCGTGGCCAGGACGCGGTCGTAGGAGCAGCCAACAACTCGGCAGGCCGCTACCGGGCCACTTGCCGGCAGCATCCGGCGCAAGCTGCTGGTATACGACAGGCGCCTGCGTAGGATGCAACGTTCATGCCGCGGTGCGGCGCGGCGCGGCGCGGCAAGCCTTTGCAAGTTGGCCAATGCTACTCCCGCGTCGTTCCCGCAGGCGCTGCCACTACCAGCCGTGCGGGCCCTTCTAGGTCAATTGTCGTTTCTGCGTCGTCGTCCCCGCAGGACTGCGCCGCGGGCATCCGGCAACAGCGCGCCACTAGGGCGCATCCACCACACTGCCCCGCTGTGTCTCCAAGCCCATCCTCCTCTTGCAACGATCGGTGAACGCCTGCGCAGTGCTGGGGTCAAAGCCGCCACGAAGCAATTTTTTGTAGAGTGCCCCGAGATCGTCGTCCTCCTCCAGCATCTCGGCGAACCACGCTGTGGCCTTGCGGACTAGCAACTCTGCATGCCGCGCCCCCATTTCATCATAGAATATATGGACTGCCTTGATCACATCTCTCATGCCAGACTCGGTGGTAAAGTCAGCCGGCTTGCCTGCGCCCGCCTTTGTTGCACAAGACACAATACCTTCGAGGATAAAGGGCAACGCAACCGACGGAGGATCGTCGGGGGAAAATGGGTATAGAGACAAGGGTTCCCGCGATCCTCTCAGGCTGGTTTTTTTGCCAAGTGCTTTATCCAGCTTGGGATGCCCAAAGATCCCTACTCCCCTGACGAAGTCTTTTCCAAACACTATGAATGGAAGTCCCGTGTGCCTGCGCAGCTGGTCGTGGTTCGCGTCACTTGCCACGTAACAGGCGGCATGCGTCAACCGTCTCCGCTCTCTAACGGTCACCCAATTGGCTAGATCGCCGCGCCTTATTCCCTTGTATTTTGCATCCTGAGACGGGTCAATGCTTTTGCCACCCTTGCAGTCGACAACCAGTGCATGGGACAGTGAGTCGGACACGCTGACTACGTCGGGCGTTATTGAATTCCCCTCCAAGGCGATGCGTTGCTCAACGAGTTGTATTCTGAATCCGATCATGTGCAGTGTTTGGGGCCAGCTGTTGGTGCTCATGCACAACCCAATGAACTTGTTCATTAGTCTAGTATGATCAGTCGCTGGCAGCATCTTCCACCTGCCTGCAGCGTACGCCGGCGCCAAAGCGCGCCTGAAGGTTACAGAGAAGCCGCATGATTGTGTTGCCAGATCCCTGCTTGTTGAGGTACACGCGCATCATGTTGTCGGCAATTTCAAAATTCAAGGGATCGCCAGTGTGTAAGTCTACCGCTGCGACGCTGTAGTAGCCCGGTTCCACTTCGGATTCGAGGCCCCACAGCCGGAACGGCCCAGATGTGTTGAAGAGGCGGCGTATTAACTGTTCTACGTCCGGTATCGTTCTATTAAATGTAAAGTCTAACGGTTCTCCCTGGTATATCCGCTTCCCATCGATGGGGTAAACACCCAGCCTGCATCTTTCGATCGCTTCAATCGTTCTGGCGTACCGATTTTTCGATGCGCGTACCAGGTTGACATGATCCTGTATCGACTTGCCTCGCTTTATCACAAAATATCCATCGTCGTAGACGTCATCGTGCACATAGTCATAGGCATCGTGTGCTTCGCCCCGCATTACACGGATTTTTCTGTAGGCGATCGTATCTTGAAGATGGTCGTTGTCCCTCAAGTAGCCTTCGATGTTCCGCGCCATAGATCCGTTTACTGTCAGATTCAGATCCTCAAGCGGAGGGGTGATGGCGCCACCATCGTCGGCAAGCCCGCCTGCAAAGTGCACGCCAAAGCCTTGGAACGTGTTGCCCCCGTCTTTGGCTATCGCATCAAGCACGGCGTGCGGCAGCCACATACGATCAAAGGAGGGCGGGCGCAGTTCAACAAGCCCGTCAACGGCCGCCTTCGCGTCCCTTGAGCTGTTGCAGGTGTGCAGTATAAAGAACCTCCTGTCGCTCACGTCTGCAAAGAACTCGGCCGGAGGCGCCGTGTCCCTGCGCACACGGAGTATCTTAATTTCGTCGACGCCTGTGCCGTCGATCTCCCATGCGGTGCCGTTCAATCCCCCGTGCGGCACAGTCCTGCCGTTTGTCTCTATCACATAGGATCCTAGCTCCCGAGGCCATCCCCGCCCCGAATCCCCGCGATCCTCACCCGGGGGCGAGGCGATCTGATCTTCCAAGTAGTCCATGAGCTGCTTCTTCGTCTGCACCTTGGGTAGATGTATGGGAGTTTGTACGGCCATCACTGCCCACCGCCCGCGGCCCCTGAGGCAGCTTGTCCTCCCGACCGCGCCATCACACGATCGGAGGCTTGCATCCCAGTGCAATCCGCCATCTCTATTCCCATCCTCGCTCACAGCAGCGCGTGTGGGGGATGATTTTAGTGTTGAGTTCGGGCGCAGCGCAGGGCAGTCGATTCGCCGGCGCCGCGGCGGGCCCGAGCGTGTCTAGAGAGTGCCGCGTGGTCGAGCCCGGCGTCGGAGGGCCGATGCGGCAGGTTCCGCCCGCAGGGGAGTACCGTCTGGCCGCGCCGGAAGCGGCGCGCCTGCTTGCCAGCTGTCGCCCGCACGATCCCGGATGCGGCAGGGGGCGCCTCCTAGCCGCGGGGTGGTGCCACCCTGCGCGGCAAGAACAGCCCCTACGGGACGCGCCGCCCCTCTCTACGTGTCGTACGTGGCCACCGAGAAGACGAACTGGATGATGAACCCGATCGTCCCGACCCCGCCGATGCCGAGCAGCACGAGCCTGAGGTGCTGCATGTAGTCGTCCTTGTCCGACTTTTTCGCCATCTTTATGGTGTTGAGCATGTTCTTGAGCGTCTGCTTGGGCCTCATTCGGGCGGGCTTAATAGGGGCCGCTTATATCCGTTGCGCGTGGACCTCTTCGCCGCCCACGCCGGCGACCCCGCCGGCCGGCGCATGGCCGAGAGCCTCGCGTCCGGCATGGACGAGGAGAGGGGGGCCGCGGGCAGGGGCAGGCTGTACAGGGGGCCGAGCTACGACGTGCTAGTCAGCGACGGGCCCGTCGTGGAGGCCGACTGGCTCGGCGAGGGGTCAGGCGAGGGCTGGGGCAAGAGGTACTCGGGGTTCGTATTCCTCTCCAGGCACGCCGCAAAGTCGGGCGTGCCGGCCCTGACGTGCCACTCTACGGGCAACTTTGGCCCCGCCTCCCTGGGCGGGCGCGACGGGCAGGTCGCCGTGCCGTACCCCGAGATGCACGGCGAGTTCATGAGGCGCCTCCACGCGGGCAGGGCGCAGTTTGGCGGGTTCGAGATAACGATCGAGGCGACCCACCACGGGCCGACCGACCTGGAGCGGCCGTCGGTCTTCGTCGAGGTCGGCACGACCGAGGCGCAGTGGACCGACGATGCCCTGTGCGCGGCGGTCGCCGGGATCGCCGGCGGGGCCGCCGAGGCGGTCGCAGGCGGCGGCAGGGACGCGGCCGGCCGGCCGCCGCGCGCCGTCTGCTTTGGGGGGACGCACTATCCGAGGAAATTCACAGACGCCGTGGTCCAGGGCAGGTACGACCTGGGCACGGTAGTGCCCAAGCACGCCCTCGGCTCGCTAGACGGCCGGATGCTCTCGCACATACTAGAGAGGAACGCGCCGGTGGAGACGGCCCTCGTCGACGCAAAGGGGCTCGGCGCCCACAGGTCCCGCGTCCTCGGCATGCTCGAGTCGTCGTGGCTCGAGGTGGTCCGCGTATGAGCCCCTCCGAGCGCGTGTACCGCGCGCTGTGCTCCGTCCCGCGCGGCACTGTAGTCACGTACGCCGACCTGGCAAGGGCCGCGGGGATCGAGAACGGGCAGCGCGCCGTCGGACGCATGATGGCGACCAACCCGTACCCCGGAATAGTCCCGTGCCACAGGGTCGTGCGCTCGGACGGGCGCATCGGGGGGTACATGTACGGCGCAGAGTCGAAGGCGGCCATGCTCAGGAGGGAGGGCGTCAAGGTCGACGGCGGCGGCAGGGTCGTCGGGTTCGACGCAGGAACGGCCAGGTTCAGGCCCGAGGCGGGCGCCGGCGGCGGCAGGGGGCGCGGCGCGGGTACGGATCGGCGCGGTCGGCGGAAGCGCTAGGGCGGCGCGTCGACTACACCCGCAACAAGCGAGTACACCACGAGCGCCGCGTACGGCGCCAGCGTGACAAAGCCGAGGTACAGGCACCGCCTTGCCTTGAGCGCATCGTCATACCGCAGGGCAAAGTAGATGATCAGGCCGGCCATTATCCCTCCCAGCAGGGCCACGACGTACCACCAGTTGCTTCGGCGCCTCTGGCAGCCGTCCTGCGCGGGCCGGGCGGCCGGCGGGTCGTCCGTGCCGTCCTGCGCGGGCCGGGCGGCCGGCGGGTCGTCCGTGCCGTCCTGCGCGGGCCGGGCGGCCGGCGGGTCGTCCGTGCCGTCCTGCGCGGGCCGGGCGGCCAGCGGGTCGTCCGTGCCGTCCTGCGCGGGCCGGGCGGCCAGCGGGTCGTCCGTGCCGTCCTGCGCGGGCCGGGCGGCCGGCGGGTCGTCCGTGCCGTCCTGCGCGGGCCGGGCGGCCGGCGGGTCGTCCGTGCCGTCCTGCGCGGGCCGGGCGGCCGGCGGGTCGTCCGTGCCGTCCTGCGCGGGCCGGGCGGCCGGCGGGTCGTCCGTGCCGTCCTGCGCGGGCCGGGCGGCCGGCGGGTCTGCCATGCCGGCCCGCCCAACCCCTGCAATATATTCGGACGGCGACGAGCCGAGGCAGGCGATGGCGGGTTCCGCGCCCCGAATCGCGCCCGTCACAGGGATGCGCCGCCCGTCGGCGATCAGGCAGCTGTAACGTCCAAGAAGCGCCCGCCGCGCAGCATGCTGCGATTCCAGCCCGTCTAGGCACGGGCGCATGCAAAGCCGCCGCTAGGCCTTGTCCGAGATGCCTTCGCCGACGTCGGCGTCGTCGTCGGCCGGCCCGCCGTCCGCGGCCCCCTCCACTTCCTCGCCCTGCGGCGGCGGCGGGGCCTGGGCGGGTGCATCCGCGGGGGTCGAGGCGGCGCCGGCATCCGGCTCTGCGGCCGCCGCCGCAGCGGCCCCGCCCGGCCGGCCCTCCTTTGCCTCGGCGATCAGCAGCCGCAGGTGGGCCTTGTTGCGGACCGTGTTGCCGCCGACCTTCTTGTAGAGCTCCCAAAACTCGGGGTTGGTGATCTCGGCCCTGTCCTTTGCCACCTTTAGCAGGTGCCGCAGCGCCCTGACCTTCTTTACGTACACCTGCTTCTTGCCGATGCGGGCGCCCGAGCGGCCGTGCTTCGAGCCGGCCTTTGTGCCGCGCTTGGAGCGCTGCAGCCTCTTGCGGCGGGCCCTGCCGCGCGACGTCCCGACGATCGGCTTTATCAGGATCTTGCCGGCGGTGACGAGGCTGCGCATGTCGCTGCGCGTGATCGCGTCGGATATGTCCTCTAGGTGCTCGGGGTCAAAGTAGATGCGGTGCACGCCGGCGCCCGTCACGCGCGAGACGAGCCGCTTCTTGGCCCGCAGGTTAACTACCAACGGGCATCACCCTTGCGTTGAACACCCGAAACTTGCGCGATATCGCCTCGCCGGCTATCTGGATGCGCTTGCGCCTGCCGACGCCGTGCGCGATGCGGACGCCGTCGCGCGCGGGGTCCAGGCCGTCGAGCCCCGCCACGTTGTGCACCAGGTTGTCCGTGTACCCCGACGGGTGCAGGCCCTTTGTCTCCCTGGCGCCGCCGTACCCAACCTTTACGATGCCCGGCCGGCCGCGGCTCTTCTGCTTGCGCTGGTGGTTGTCAATGCCCTTTGGCTTGCGCCACGTCGTCTCGAGGCGCACGTAGCGCCAGCTCTCGGGGCGCACAAACGTGGGCCTGCGCCTAGACACCTCGTCGCGCTCCCTCATGAGCTTTCTTGCCACCGGCACGGGCCGCCGGCCCGGATTTTTGAATAAATAGCTAACGAGTAGGCCGGGGAGGGGCGCCGGCATGCCTGCCCGCGCCCTCCGCCGGCCGGCCGCGGAGGCCGCGCGCACCGGGACGGGGGCGCGCCGCGCAGAGGCGCATGTGCCTTGCATCCCCCCACGGCGCCAGTCCCGCAAGGCAGCGCCGCCGTGGGCCGCGGAGGCGCAGGGCGGGGGCCTTTGCCGCCCCGTGCCAGCTTCTCCCCCTCTCCCCCCCTCCCGTCCGCCGTCCCCTCCGGCGCCCGCCCTCCCCGGCGCGGGCATGCCCCGCCGCCCCCGCCGCATACCCTTTAAAGGAGCCAACGGGCGCGGCCCGCGCATGGTAAGCGAGGGCGAGATCGCCGAGATGATCCGCGGGGCAAAGGAGACGTCCGGAAAGCGCCACTTCAAGCAGTCGGTCGAGATGATCATCGTCTTCAAGGACATCGACGTCAAGAAGGGCTTTGCCATAAACGAGACCGTCCAGCTGCCAAAGACGAGCTCGCCGTCGACCGTCTGCGTCATGGCGTCGGGCGACATGGGCGTAAAGGCAAAGGCGGCGAGCGCCGACATGGTCGTCGATGCCGACGAGATCGGGCGCCTCGGCGCCAACAAGCGCGAGTCGCGCAAGTTCATCAACAGGTACGACTTCTTCCTGGCCGACACGCAGCTCATGCCGACGGTCGGCAAGGTGCTCGGCCAGATACTCGGGCCCCGCGGCAAGATGCCGGCCCCCGTGCCGTTCAACGCCCCCATCGAGGCGTTCCTTGAGCGGTTCAGGTCGTCGATCAGGGTCAGGGTGCGCGGGTCGCTGTCGCTGTCGTGCAAGATCGGCGACGAGACCATGGAAGACGCCGACCTGGCCGCCAACGCGATGGCCGTCTACTCTACGGTCGAGAAAAAGCTGCCCAACGCCGACAAGAACGTCCGGCGCGTCATGGTAAAGACCACGATGGGCAGGGTCGTAAAGCCGGCCGTCCAGGCCCGGGCAAGGGGCAGGTGACCCGCAGTGCGCGAGAACAGGGAGACGTACCCCGCCGCCAAGGCCCGCATGTACCAGGCCCTCCAGGAGGCGCCGCAGCGCTACAGGGTCGTCGCGCTCGTCAGGATGGAAAAGGTGCGCGCCTCGCAGATACTGCCGCTGCGCAAAAAGCTCGCCGGCGACGTCTCGTTCGTCAGCATAAAGGACAAGGTGGCGCGCAAGGCGCTAGAGGGCGTCAAGGAAAAGGTGCCCGGCCTGGCAGGGATGGTCTCAAAGCTGGCAGGCCAGTGCATGTTCATGTTTACGGACATGTCGCCGTTCAAGCTCAACGTCGTCCTCTCGAAGAGCACCATCATGCTGCCGGCGCGCGCCGGCGACACGGCGAGCATCGACGTAGTCGTCCCCGCAAAGAACACGGGGATCGCGCCGGGGCCCATGCTCACCGTGTTCAAGGACGCCGGCATCCCGACAAAGATAGACCAGGGGACGATCTGGATCACAAAGGATACGGTCCCCGTAAAGAAGGGCGGCACGATCGACGGCAACCTGGCCCCGCTGCTCGCAAAGCTCGACATAAAGCCGGTCGAGGCCGGCATACTCCTCGACTCGGCGCTCGAGGACGGCGTAGTCTACTCGGCCGGCGAGTTAGTCGTCGACGTTGCGGCCGTCAGGGACGGGCTCGGCGCGGCGCACGCAGACGCGCTAGCGCTGTCCGTCGAGGCCGCATACCCGACCGCCGGCAACATTCAGCAGATACTCGCAAGGGCCGCCCAGCGCGCATCGTCGCTGTCCGTCGAGGCCGCCATCATGACGGCCGACACCGGCGCGCCCATACTGCAGAGGGCGCACTCGCAGGCGGCCGCGCTCCTGGCCGCGGCCGAGTCCAAGGGCTACTCTGCATAGGCGGCCGGCGCGGCGCCGTGCCGCACCTTGGCGTCCGCAGCGGCGGCCGCAGTCCGCCGGACGGCGCGGCATCGTTTCGCCCGCGTCGTCCCGCCGCGCGGCCTTGCGGCGGCAGGCAGGGGGCGGCATGCGGCGCGGTGCGCGGCCGTGCGGCATCGAACCGCCGGCAGGCCCGGCGGCGCGCGGCCGGCCGCCAAGCAAGCGAAGTAAAAAGACATGCGGCGGTAAGTTGCCGCGTTTGTAGCGGGTCGATCCCTAGCCGAACAGAGACGTGAGGCCGGCCATGGCCTGCTCTTCGGACTGCGAGTCGTCCTTTTCCTTCTTTTCCTCGGCCGCGTCGCCAGACTCCTCGGCCGCAGGAGCCGCCGCTGCCGGTGCGGCCGCTGCCGCAACCGCCACGGGGGCCGCCTTTACCGCCTCGTCAATGTCGACGTCTGCAAGGGCTGCCACCAGCGACTTGACCTGGGCCTGGTTCACCTCGGCGCCAGACGCCTGGACCACCGAAGAGACGCTCTGCTCGGTGACGTCCTTGTCTAGCTTGTGCAGGAGCAGTGCCGCATAGACGTATTCCATGCCGCGGGCCGGCGGCCGGGAGTAATATAAAGATAGGGCGCGGGCGGCCCGGATCTGCCGCAGATGCCCGCAGGCCCGCGCAGCGCACAGCAGGCTTGCAGTCGAGACGCCCGCTCCACCGCAGCCCCGCGCAGGAGCGCATTGCCGCCGCCAAGGCAGCGGCCTCCAGAGTAGCCCTCCAAATCCTACAAACAAGCCGAGGCGGGCCTGCCGTGAGCCAGCAGGCGGCGTGGGCGGCGATCGGACGAGGCGGTTCGCGGCGAGGGACATGCCTCGCCCCGAGCGCGACGCAGGCGGCACCGCCTCCCCTGCGGCGCAGCGCCAGCCCCCCTTCCCCTTCCCCCTCCCACCGCCACCCCATGCACAGCCCCGACGGTTGATATGGGGCGCACCCGCGGGCGGGGCATGCGGCTTGCCGAGTACAAGAGGTACAGGCTAAACTACAAGGCCTTGGAAAACAAGTTGATAAAGGCGATGCTCGGCCCCGAGGATATTGCCAGGGCGGAAAGGATTCTTGGGATGAGGGTCGGCGGGGACGGCGGGGAGTCGTACTCGGAAGCGGAGATGGCGTGCCGGACAGACATGGCCCTGTGCGACATCAAGGACGAGAGGGGCAGGAACAAGGTGCAGGCGTACCTCGAGGACGTCGGGCCGGCCACGGAGATGGATCGCGAGATGCTCGAGATGCGCGCCGGCGCCAGGACGTCGCTGTTCAGGGTGGAGGCGTGCGATCCGCGCGGGATGATGGTGACGCTGTCCGACCAGCTGCGCGGCGGCCGCGGAGAGGTGACCATGTACGACGGCGGAATTAGCGACACGGTCCCCGTCGGATTTTCCATATTCACCCGCATCCACGACAGCCCCGACACCGCCATGACATGGGGCACCACGTTCGGCTTTCGGACGGGCCTCGCCCCGGCGATGGTCAAAAAGTACAGGAGGATGAGGGAGACGCCGAGCCGCAGGGGCCCCGCCTCGCGGTTTGCGCTGTTCTTCAGGCTGAACCACAGGTACGGCGTACCGACCAAGTTCGTCTAGCGGCGCGCGGGCGGATGCCGGCGGGCAGGGAGGCCGGGCGGCGCCTGGCCGGCCGCAGCCCCCCGCCCCGCGGCCGGGCCGCGGCGGCGCGAAAAAAGGCGCAAGCCACGCCGCAGCGGCCGGCGGCGGCGCAGAAGGTCGCACCCCCCCCCCCCACCTCCGTCCCCCACGGATGCGCCGGGGCCGGCGCAACGGTTGATATGTGACGGCTGCGCGGGCAGGGCGTGTCGCTTGCCGACCACGAGAGGGCCGCAAAGGTGGGCACTGACCTGAACACCAAGCTGATGTCCAAGATGCTCAAGCGCGAGGACATAGTCGGGGCGGCAGAGATGCTGGGCATGACGGTCAAGGGGAACGAGGTGGAAGTCTACTCCGACATGGAGATGGGCTGCATAATGGACGTTGCGCTTCACGACATCAAGGACGGCGGCGGGAGGAGCAAGGTGCGGGCGTACCTCGAGGATATCGGGCCGGCCACGGACCTAGAGCGCGAGATGCTCGAGGCGCGCATCCGCGCCAAGACGTCGCTGTTCAGGATAGAGGGGCACGACCCCCGCCGGCAGACCGTAGAGCTGTCCGACCAGCTGCGCGGCGGCGGAGGGGACATCACCATGTACGACGGCTACCTGGACGTGGCGCCCGAGGAAGGGAATTCCGTGTTCGCCCGCATCTGCAGAGGCCCAAGGACGTGCACGACCTCGGGCATCTCGTTCGGCTTTGCCGAGGAGGCCGCGCCGATGCTGATCCGCAGGTACAGGGCGATGAGGGCAAGGCCGAACAAGAGGGGCCCCGCCTCGCGGTTTGCGCTGTTCTTCAGGATGAACCGCAGGTGCGGCCTGGAGGCCCCGCCCGCATAGGCGCCCGGGCGGTGACAGGGGGCGCCGCGGGCGGGCGGACAGATGCGGCACCCGGCCGGCCGGCCGGCCGGCCACAGGCCTCTCCCTGCCCGCTCGGCAGCAGGGGCCGCACTGCGGCATGGAAACGCCGCGCGGCGCCATTGCGGCCGGTTGCCGCCGCGGCAGGCCAGCGCCGCGCGCCGCAGCGGCGGCGGCAGGCGCCGCAGCGCGGGCGCCGTCTTCCCCGCCGCATCCGCCGCAACGGTTGATATGCGGCGCCTGCTCAGAGCGGGCGTGTCGTTTTCAGACTACAGGAGGTACAGGGAGGAGGGCCTAGACCTGAACACCAAGCTGATGCGCAGCATGATCGAGGCCGAGGACATAGACAGGGCGGCGGGCATGCTGGGCATCAAGCGCGCCGGAAGCAGCCTAGAGTTCCACTCGAGAATGGAGACGGACTGCGTGATCGACTTTATCCTGCACGACGTCAAGGACGGCCGCGGCAGGAGCAAGGTGCAGGCGTACCTAGAGGACGCCGGGCCGGCGACCGACTTTGAGCGCGAGATGCTCGAGATGCGCATCCGCGCCAAGACGTCGCTGTTCAGGGTAGTGGAATGCAGGCCCCGCAGTCGGACCGCAAAGCTGTCCGACCAGCTGCACGGAAGCGGGGACGTCACCATATACGACAAGGGCCTGAGCGCGACGCTCGACGCCGGAAATTCCATGTTCACCCGCATCTACAGGGGGCAGGGGCTCTGCATGACGTCGGGCATCACGTTCAGCTTGCCGAGGAGGTCGTGCCGATGCTGATCCGCAGGTACAGGGCGATGAGGGCAAAGCCGAACAAGAGGGGCCCCGCCTCGCGGTTTGCGCTGTTCTTCAGGATGAACCGCGCGTGCGGCCTGCCGATCCACTTTGTGTAGTCGCCCGCGGGCGGTGACAGGGGCGCGCCGCGGGCGGGCGGCGCAGGCCCGGCGGAGCGTGGCGGGCCCGCCGCGGCATGCGGCGGATCCGGCCGGCAGGGCGGCGCACCCGCGGCGGCCGCCGGCGCCGGGCGCATCCTATTTTTAGCGCGGGCGGGCGGCGCGGCCCGTGAGCGCATCCGAGGCCGCGCGCGGGCCGCGTGCGGCGCAGGCCGGCGGCGGCTGCGCCGGCGATGCCGGCGGGCGGCTGCTCTCCGAGTTTCGGGCCACGCGCGACCGGACGCTCCGCCTCGTCGCGCCGCTAGCGCCAGACGACTATGTCGTGCAGACTGCCGCCTACACGAGCCCGCCAAAGTGGCACATGGGCCACGTCAGCTGGATATTCGAGGTCGTGCTAGGAAAGGTCGACCCGTCCTACCGGCCGCACTCGTCCGATCTTGCGGGGTACCTCAACTCGTACTACCAGCAGTTCGGCGAGCCCATGGACAAGGCAGGCAGGGGGACGGTCTCGCGGCCGACCCTCGAGGAGGTGCGCCGGTACTATGCGGCCGTCACGGACAGGGTCGCCGCGGCCGTCTCGGCCGGCGTGTGCCCCGCCGGCGGCGAGGCCGAGCGCATGCTGTACCTGGGCATACACCACGAGTGCCAGCACCAAGAGCTGCTCGTGTACGACCTGCAGCACATGCTCGCCTCGGGGTACGAGCCCGAGGGAGGCAGGGCGGCGGCGCCCCCGGAGCCTCCGGCGGGGGAGGGCGCGCAGGATGCGGCGGAGCCGGGCCGCCTCGTGCGGGTCGGCGGCGGGCTGTACCGCATGGGAAGCGACGGGAGGGACGGGAGATTCTGCTACGACGTCGAGATGCCCGAGCACGCCGTCCACCTAGAGGACTACTCGATCGGCTCCCTGCCCGTCACGTGCGGCGAGTACATGCGGTTCGTGGAGGACGGCGGGTACAAGGCGTACAGGCACTGGCTTGCCGACGGCTGGGAGAGGGTCAAGGACAGTGGATGGGAGGCTCCCATGTACTGGGAGAGGGACGGCGGCGGGCGGTGGCTCGTCTCGGACTTTGCAGGCCGCCGCCGGCCCGTCGACCCGCTCGAGCCCGTGCGCAACGTGAGCTTTTACGAGGCCGACGCGTACTGCAGGTGGGCCGGCATGCGCCTGCCGACCGAGGCCGAGTGGGAAAGGGCGGCGCTGTGGGACGGCCGCGCGGGGCGGAAGAGGCGCTTTCCGTGGGGCGACTCGGGCCCGTCCCCCGACAGGGCCAACCTGCTCGAGTCGGGGCTGTGGCGCTGCGCGCCGGCCGGCTCGTACCCCGCCGGCGAGAGCCCCGCTGGGTGCCGCCAGATGATCGGCGACGTGTGGGAGTGGACTGCGTCAGAGTTCGTCGGGTACCCGGGCTTTCGCAGCGGGTTTGACGAGTACAACGACAAGTGGTTCACGGGCCAGAAGGTGCTCAGGGGCGGGTCGTTCGGCACGCCGTCGGTCTCGATAAGGGGCACGTACAGGAACTTCTTCCGGCTCGACGAGCGGTGGATGATGGCGGGGTTCAGGTGCGCGGCCGACGCGTAGGCGCGGCGGTGGGGGTGGGAGGATCGCGCAATGGCGCAAGATCACCGCAATGTCTAGGGAGGCGCCCCGTTTGCCCCCGCAGGGGCGGCAGGGAAACTCTTCCGGTCAGGACGCCGTGTTGTCAGGTGACGGGCAGAATCAGGAGCAGTGAACAAAGACGGAGATGGCGACATGCATGTAGCGGGCACGGGACGATCGCGGCCATGGTGCGGCGTGGTCTCGGCACATGGCCCACTACCCCATGCAGATCCGATCTCTGACATGTGCGCAACCGTCTCGACGCGGCGCAACACCCCAGGCGCGGCAGTTCCCGCTCTGAACGGAAAGTGGGACCAATGCGGGCGCCACGGGGCAATGCGGCACCTATGGCACCAGGTCATGATTCAACCTGCAAAATTGTGTGTATGTATGTACACCACAAACTATTATAAACAGCTGAGATCGGGTCGGCGCGTGTACTACATGTTCGTGGACGAATCAGGGAGTGCTCGTGTTTCCGCAGATCCTTCGAGGAACGACGATGTTTACATACAGACAGGGTTGATCGTGCACGCCGATGATGTCCACAGGGCCAGAGCGGCCATAGACAGGGTCAAGCGCGAACTCTCCAAGGGCAAAGATACCAAGGATTGGGAGCTGCACGGGTACGAGGTACGGAGGGACAAGGGCGCCTTTGCGGCGGATCTGCGTGTTAGCGATCGTGAGGAGAGATTGACGGCATTCACAAGTACGATCAAAGCGATAAAAGAGTCAGAGGCCGTGCTGATCAGCGTCATAATATGGAAGAATCGGTTGCCCCCGGGGCAGCACAACCTGCTCAGGACCTCGTGGAGGCTGCTCACAGAGCGTTACGGGCAGTACTTGGCCAGCTGCGGCGGGGGAGAGGTAGGCAAGATTGTTGCCGACTCTAGCAGCCGCGGCACAGAGGCAAAAATCAGAGGCGTGCTACAAGAAATCTCCAAGCGGAGGGCTAGGATCGGAAGCCGCCTCGTCCTGGTTTCAGACTATGTGCGCTTTGTAGACTCGCGCAGTGAGCCGCTTGTTCAGGCCGTCGACATGGTAACATACGCAATCCGCAGGTACTGCCGCAATGATGCCTCGTTCAAGGGATGCTTCGAGGCCCTCGCGCCGTCCATGTGGCAGCGCGACGGCAAGATCGACGGATTTGGGATCAACTACTACCCGCATTGAGGATAACGCGGGGACGGCAGTGGCATCGGATCCTCAAGCCGTCGTCCCGCCGGCCTGCGTCCGCCCCGATGCCACCGGGAACGACGGTCGTGCGATACCACTCTCGCGCCGCCCCTAGGTACTGCCCCTTCGCAGATCCCTGCTCGTGGCGCACAGCGGCGCCATATAAACAATCCCCGCGGCCTCCACGCCTAGAAGCACGCCCAGGCGCCGCAACGTCGGCGCAATGAAGGCAGTCGGTTACGGTGGGCTGCGGCCCCTAGCGGGCGGGCCGTTTTAATAGGAATTTCCAAGCGGGCGGGCCGTGCAAAGGGTGCTCCACGAGATCGAACGGGCCGCCATGGAGGCCCTGGACGGGGCGGAGAGAGGCATGGGCGAGGCCGACCTTGCAGGGGCGGCAGGGCTGTCGCCGGACCAGACGCGGCGGGGGATCGAGTGGCTCAGGCACAAGGGGCTTGCCGACGTGGGCGAGTCGTCCGAGTCGATCGTCTCGCTCGGCCCGGCGGGGCGCGGCGCAACGGAGGCGGCTCCGCCGGGGATGCCGGCGGGCGGCTGCCCTCCGAGTTTCGGGCCACGCGCGACCGGACGCTCCGGCTCGTCGCGCCGCTCGCGCCCGACGACTATGTCGTGCAGACTGCCGCCTACACGAGCCCGCCAAAGTGGCACATAGGCCACGTCAGCTGGATATTCGAGGTCGTGCTCGGAAAGATCGACCCGTCCTACCGGCCGCACTCGTCCGATCTTGCAGGGTACCTCAACTCGTACTACCAGCAGTTCGGCGAGCCCATGGACAAGGCCGGCAGGGGGACGGTCTCGCGGCCGACCCTCGAGGAGGTGCGCCGGTACTATGCGGCCGTCACGGACAGGGTCGCAGCGGCCGTCGCGGCCAGCGCGTGCCCCGCCCTGCACGCGGGCGGGCGAGAGTGCGGCGCCGCAGTAGTCGTAGCGGCCGTCTCGGCCGGCGCGTGCCCCGCCGGCGGCGAGGCCGAGCGCATGCTGTACCTGGGCATACACCACGAGTGCCAGCACCAAGAGCTGCTCGTGTACGACCTGCAGCACATGCTCGCCTCGGGGTACGAGCCCGAGGGAGGCAGGGCGGCGGCGCCTCCGGCGCCTCCGGCGGGGGAGGCGCGCAGGATGCGGCGGAGCCGGGCCGCCTCGTGCGGGTCGGCGGCGGGCTGTACCGCATGGGAAGCGACGGGAGGGACGGGAGATTCTGCTACGACGTCGAGATGCCCGAGCACGCCGTCCACCTAGAGGACTACTCGATCGGCTCCCTGCCCGTCACGTGCGGCGAGTACATGCGGTTCGTGGAGGACGGCGGGTACAAGGCGTACAGGCACTGGCTTGCCGACGGCTGGGAGAGGGTCAAGGACAGTGGATGGGAGGCTCCCATGTACTGGGAGAGGGACGGCGGCGGGCGGTGGCTCGTCTCGGACTTTGCAGGCCGCCGCCGGCCCGTCGACCCGCTCGAGCCCGTGCGCAACGTGAGCTTTTACGAGGCCGACGCGTACTGCAGGTGGGCCGGCATGCGCCTGCCGACCGAGGCCGAGTGGGAAAGGGCGGCGCTGTGGGACGGCCGCGCGGGGCGGAAGAGGCGCTTTCCGTGGGGCGACTCGGGCCCGTCCCCCGACAGGGCCAACCTGCTCGAGTCGGGGCTGTGGCGCTGCGCGCCGGCCGGCTCGTACCCCGCCGGCGAGAGCCCCGCTGGGTGCCGCCAGATGATCGGCGACGTGTGGGAGTGGACTGCGTCAGAGTTCGTCGGGTACCCGGGCTTTCGCAGCGGGTTTGACGAGTACAACGACAAGTGGTTCACGGGGCAGAAGGTGCTCAGGGGCGGGTCGTTCGGCACGCCGTCGGTCTCGATAAGGGGCACGTACAGGAACTTTTTCCGGCTCGACGAGAGGTGGATGCTCGCCGGGTTCCGGTGCGCGGCCGACGCGTAGGCGCGGCAAATGCAGGGTTGCGCGGCGGCCGCGCGGCGGCGAGGGCGGGGGTTGCGATAGTATAGAGCCCCTGTGCCCGGCATGAGGTGCCCCACTCGCCCCCGCAATGGCGGGCAGGCGAACCCTGTCAGCTGGGGCGGAGTCACATTCCAACGACGCAAGTGCCGCCGCGATTGCGGCGAGCCGCGGGGTGCGCCGCTTTCGTTCGTATCAGGCTATTTTGCGCAGCCAAGTCTCCTTTCTCGGCTCATCAAGCACGAAATGAAACTTGTTGAAAAAATCCCGCCGTCCAAGCATGATCGGAAGTCCACACTCAGAGTCTCGCGACACGTCGGTGTCAGGCGACACCACACTTATGAATCCCAGATCAAGCCAAGCGCCGTCGTAGAACACCTCCAATCCAATCTTCACCTTGTACGCTCCTGTCCACCCTGTTGCACTGAGCATTTTAAATTTTGAGCGTTCGTCAGCGGTGATGCCCATCTGGAATAGCTCCCATAGCGGAACCACTATCCCACTAGCTCCCGTATCAAGTATCCCGATCGACCTCACTGAACTGTCCCCGCTGGCGGGAGACGGTGTGCCCGGCATTCTTAGGCGGATCAGGACCGCAGGCACTCGTTCAATGAGGGAGGCGCCTTGCGTAGAGAGGTTGACCTTCATGTATGGGTTACGGATCCACCCTTCGGAAGGCGCGATGTGCGACATCATGATGACCCCATGTACAAGTACGGGACCTCGGATGGATCATTGAAGAAGTGTTCAATGAGGGGCGATTTTACGCCGGATCTCCATGCCTCCTCAATTACTTTCTCTGCATGCTTGCCGTGCGCCACAATCTTGCCGTCGTTGATCGCCACCCACTCTCCCCGGTACGGGTCGATCTCCTCGGTAGTAAGGCTCTGCAGGAACTCTAGGTCCTTGACGGTTGTATCTCCGGCGCTCATGGATGTGGGCGCGCGTGGGCCCTGTTAAAGGTTTCCCGACCTCACATACGCGACCCGTGCGCGCAGGGCCGTGCGCCTACTCTGGTGCGAACCGCACGGGCGGGCGGCTCCTTGAGCCGGCATGGCAGGGGCCCAGCCGTGCACCTGGCGGACAAAGGGCGTTCGCAAGCCAAGCTTCGGCCCAGGGCGCGGCGCAGGCAGCCGCTCGCGCCCACTCCGCCGCAGCCGGCCGGCGCGGCCGCTACCGCCCCGGCGCGCCGGCGCACTCTGCGGTGTACGTGACCTGCTGGACGAGCCGGCTGCCATTCACCTGGTCGTGGCCCGTCAGGTTGATCGCAAGCCACAGCTGCCTCTCCTGGCCGCCATCAAGGCCGAGCCCCGCGCCGCCGGCCGACAGGGGGGCAAACGCCCCGCCGCCCCGATCCTCCGCCGCCCCCGCCACCACGGTGAGCGAGGCCGGCATGGACGGGGCGCCGTCGGCAGGCCGATCCGAGGCGGGGTCGATGTACCACGGGGTCGCATCAAGGTCGACGCGCTCAAACGCCTGCGAGCCAGAGTTGACCACGTCCTGCCGAACCGCCTTGGAGTAGTCCCCGGGGCTGGCCTGCACTGCCAGGCGATCCGTGCCGAGGTGGATCGAGCACGTGTAGACGACGGGCGGCGGAGTGCCGCGCTCGGATACGACGGTGCCGAACCGCGTCAGGTGGTACGTGTAGATCACCATGTCGCCGGCCGAGTCGATCCGGCACTCGCCCGCGCCGTCGAGCTGGCGCTCGACCCTTGCCGTGTCGTCGGCAGCGCATGCCGTGTCGATCGCCCTGATCGAGCCGTTTGTGCCGCCGTCGATGTAGAAGGCCCGGCCGCCGGCCTGGCCCTCGAGCGATATGCGGACCGGCTTTGTGAACTCGATGCGGGCGTCCCCGCTGCCGCCTATCTCGACTATGCTTCGCGGCAGGACGCGGCCCGAGCCGTCGTAGGAAAGGGCATCCTGGATGCTCGAGTTGGTCGGAGGGGCATCGGTCGAAGCGACAACGTGGAGGGCGAGCATGCCGTCGGCAGGTACGGACGTCGCTTCCACCCCGGGCGGGAACGACACGGTTGCGAACGACGTAGCCACGGCGGTGCCGTTGGACGGGAACTGCACGGTTCCGCCCGCGGTGCCGGCGCCCGGCAGTCCCGACACGTCGATCGCGATGCGCACGCCGGTCCCTTCTCCGGCAAAGTTGCTCCGGCCAGCGACCCCGCTCGGCCCCAGTACTACCGTCGTGGTATTGGCAGTGCCCTGGTCGCCGCCGGTGCCCGGGCCGCCGCCGGTGCCCGGGCCGCCGCCGGTGCCCGGGCCGCCGCCGGTGCCCGGGCCGCCGCCGGTGCCCGGGCCGCCGCCGGTGCCCGGGCCGCCGCCGGTGCCCGGGCCGCCGCCGGTGCCCGGGCCGCCGCCGGTGCCCGGGCCGCCGCCGGTGCCCGGGCCGCCGCCGGTGCCCGGGCCGCCGCCGGTGCCCGGGCCGCCGCCGGTGCCCGGGCCGCCGCCGGTGCCCGGGCCGCGTATTGTAATGTTCGAGGCATGCAGCGAGCTTGGCGAGCCCGTCGGAGGTAAGTATGGGTCGGCGTTGTTTCCAGCCGCATCTTTGATCGTCCCATCATTGAGGGACAGCGCGCGGCGGTCCGCGTAGTCCAGGCGGTCCGCCGTGTCGTTGGCCTGCACGTCGTAGCGGAACGCAATCTCGGCGTCCCCGTCCGTGCCAGCGACGTACTCTGCGCTCCGGGCGGGAACCGTCGAGAGCGCCAGTGTGGGCGTCCCCGTGACGGTGACGCTCTCGCTGAAGGCGACGGCGATGTCTACGGTAGAGCCGGCGCCGTGCGTGGCGTCCCCGTCCTGCGAGGATACCGACACGATGCGCGGCGCCTTGCCGTCGATCCGGATGCCCTCCGATGCGAGCGAGCCGGGATCGCCGGGGCCGGGCAGGCCCAGGTCGGCAGGGTTCCCGGCTGCGTCCAGGATCTTCGCGCCGCCCGGAAGGGACAGGGCCTCGCCGCTAGCGTAGCCGAGGACGTCCGCGCTGTCGTTGGCCTGCACGTCGTAGCGGAACGCAATATCGGAGTCCCCGTCCGTGCCAACGACGTACTCTGCGCTCCTGGCTGGAACCGTCGAGAGCGCCAGTGTGGGCGTCCCCGTGACGGTGACGCTCTCGCTGAAGACGACGGCGATGCTTACGGCAGAGCCGGCGCCGTACAGGTTCTGCGCGTCCGGCGAGCCGACGCGCGTGACAGACGGCGGCGCCGCATCGATCCGTATGTTCCGCAGATGTCCGAGCGAGCCGGGCGAGCCCGGGGCCGGCATCTCCAGGTCGGCATCGGCAGTGTCATTCCTGAGCATATCCTCCCGGGGCGCAGCGGTCAAGCATGCGACATTTTCAGTGCCACCTCCGTATCTGCATGCGACTAGCTGGGACTGTCGGAATACGTATTCCTCCGGCACGTCCGACACGGCGCCGTGCGTGACCAGGGAGGCGGCGCCCGCATAGTCCAGGCGGCCCGTATTGTCGCCTGGCCGCACCTCGTAGGCGAAGGTCAAGTTCGTTCCGCTTCCCGACACGTACGTTGCGGCGCGTTCCGCCCCGTCAAGGGCGAGCAGGATCGAGGGGGGCGGCCCCGACACCGATACCGGCGCGTCAAAGCCGACCGTAAAGTTGATCCGGCTCCCCCCGACGTACGTGCCGTTCTGCGCAGACGTAGAGACACCCGTGACGAGCGGAGGCGACAGCCGCAGCAGCTGGATTCCACTGTCGTACTGCGGAGACACTATGGCGAACGTGGCGCGCCCTATGGTGAAAGCATCGACGTCGTAGGCGCCGTCGAGCTCTATCGAGCCGTCCTCCGCCACTGTGTTGTCGTCGAACAACGAGCCGGCCGCCTCTAGCGTGCCGTTTTCGTGCACCCGCGCCAGCTGGACGGCGTCGCCGGCGTGCGATGCGACTGCGACGTACGTGTGGCCGTCCATGGCAAACGAGTCGACGTTGTTGGCGCCGCCAAGACGCACGGCGACTGGCGGGTCGCGGACGACCGTGCCGCTCTGAACAGCAGGTATGTTGTTCCGGAGCGAGCCGGCCGCCTCTAGCGTGCCGTTGTAGTGCACGCGGATCAGCTGGACGCCGCTACTGTCGTACGATGCCACGGCCGCATAGGTGCGGCCGCCCGCCGTCTCGAACACGTCCATGCCGTGGGCCTTGTCCAGTGCCAGCGCGCTGTTGTTGGCAGTGCCGATCCAGCCCACAGGCGCGAGCGTGCCGTTGCCCTCGCCGCCCACCCGCAGCAGCTGCACGCCGTCCTTTGTCTGGGACGCAACCATGGCGTACGTGCGGTCTCCATCCTCGCCTCGCATCGTAAACACGTCCACGCCGCGGGCGCTGCGCAGCAGCAGCGTGGAATTGTCCAGAATCGAGTAGGCATCCACGAGCGTGCCGTTTTCGAGCACGCGGATCAAGTGCGCGCCGCCCGACCAGGTGTCCGAAGTGGCAATGGCGTACGTGCGGTTGCCCAGATTGAAGGCGTCGACGCCCAAGGGCCCCGATGGGCCGGCGCTGCCACCCGGGGTGGCCGTAAGGTTGCCGTCGTCGTGCACGCGGATCAGCTGGACGCCTTCGTTCCACCCTGCCGTGATCGCGTATGTGCGGTTGCCCATGTTGAACACGTCGATGTCGACGGGGGCGGCGAGGTTCAGCGAGGCGTTGTCGCCGAGCGTGCTGACCGGCTCGAGCGTGCCGCCGTCGCGCACGCGGATCAGCTGGACGCCGTTCTCGTCGGCAGAGACGACCGCGGCGTACGTGGCGCCGCCCATGCCAAAGACTGCAACGCCGTGCGCGCTGCTGAGCCTCCAGCTTCCGCCATCCTCAAGGCGGTCGGCCGGGCGCAGTACGGGCTGCGGCCCGCCTCTGATCTCAATGTCGCTCCGGCCGGCCAGCGGGCCTCCAGGCCCCGCGGCGGGCAGGGTCAGGTTTGCGGCGTTGCCAGCCGCATCACCGATCGCCGCGCCGTTGCCAAGGGAGAAGGCATCGGGGCCGGCATAGTCCAGGTCGGCCGCCTCGTCGCCAGGCTGCACCACGTACAGGAACGCCAGCTCGTCCGTGCCGCTGCCGCCGGCGTACGAGGCGCTGCGCGGCGGCTCGGTTGCAAGCAGCAGCGCCGGACTTCCCGTGACGACTACCGCCTCGTCAAAGGACACGGTGATGTCGACTGCATGTCCAGTGCGGTACGTGCCGTTGGCGCTAGGCGATGCGATGCCTACGGCCGACGGAGCCTCGGCGTCGACCAGTATGTCGCGGGCATGGCCTAGCGAGCCGGGGTTGCCGCGGGCCGGCAGGGTCAGGAGTATGTTGCCGCCGCCGGCCGCGCTGATCGCCTCGCCGCCGCCAAGTGACAGGGCATCGGGGCCGGCATAGTCCAGGTCGGCCGCCATGTCGCCCTGCCGCACTGTGTAGTCAAACTCTAGGGTCCGGGTGCCGCTGCCGTTCACGTACGAGGCGCTGCGCGGCGGCTCGGTCGCAAGCGCCAGCGCGGGACTGCCCGTGACTGCGACAGGTGCCGAAAAGTCGACGGCGATTCTGACAGTATCATCGCGCACGTACGCGGCGTCCCCGCCGGGCGAGTCGACGCCGGTCGCGTACGCCGCGATCGTCGTGTTTATCGCGATGCTCTGCGAGCTGCCAAGGTGTCCGCCGGAGCCGGCCTGCCAGGGCAGGGAGTCGTCGACTGCATCGCCTGCCCTGTCCTCCAGGCCGCCGCCCTCCAGCGCGCCGCCGCCCGCATAGTCCAGCCCGGCCGAAGCGTCGCCCTGCCGCACCGTGTAGCTGAATGCGAGCGAGCGTGTGTTGTTGCCCGACTCGTACGCGGCCGTCCGGTTCGTATCGGCATCCAATGCGAGGACCAGCGACGGCGGCTGGCCGCTGTACACTACGGGCTCGCTAAAGTTGACAAGGACGTCGATGCGGTACCCCACGGGGTACGTGCCGTTGGGCAGGGGCGACCATACGCCGGCCACGGCCCCGTCGGCCGCAGTTATGCTGCCGTCGCTGGTAGCGCCGAGCGAGCCGGGCGAGCCGGGCTCGGGCAGCACGAGGCTCGCGTTGTTGCCGGCAAGGTCGGTCAGGTTGCCGCCCGTTTCAAGTGCCAACTTTCCTGCATAGTCCAGGTCGTCGGCAATGTCGCCCCGCACCACGGCATAGTTGAAGACGAGCGATTCCGTCCCGTTGCCATCCAGGTACGCCGCCGTCGCGTTGGCGCCGTCCAGCGCAAGCTTTAGCGTCGGCGGCTCTCCCAGCGCCCGAACCGGCTCGTCGAAGTTGACGGTGACGTTGACCTGCGAGCCGGCGCCGTACGCGCCGTCCGGCATCGTGACATTCACCACGCGCGGTATGATGCCGTCGACTACGACGGTGCGTCCTACCGAAAGCGAGTTGTGCCTGAAGTTGTTGGTGCCTGGAGTCGACAGCCAGCAGTTGATGGGATCGCCACTGTACCGAAGCCCGTCCCAGTACAGCGAGTTGGGCGCCTTGTAGTCGAGATCGTCCGAATAGTCGCCCGGCTGAACTGTATAAACGTAATGGGTATTCCGGCCACTACCGGTGTGCGAGGCATACACGGCAAACCGGTCAACGTCGCCCGTCTCAAGCGCAAGGCGCGTGTGAGGAAGGCCATCTTGATTGCCGGAATTAGCAACGCCAGTAAGCCTGAAAATATTGATAACGATCTCGTCTCCTATTCCGTACAGATCACCGGACGACACGAAGCTCGGTTCGGGAGAATGCTCAGCGGCAGGACCATCCCCGGGAATAATGCACGGCCCGCGGTGGTCTGCATGCGCTGCCGGCAGCAGTCCATGCTGCGGCGGGTGCGCCCACTGCGAGGGGGAGGCAGCGTCCGGTTGCCAAGAGCCCAGAGTCGGCACATCGCCGCCCCAGAACGCCGGCGATGCGGCGGCAGCGGCGGCCAGTGCGATCACAAGTGCCGCGGCAGAGGCAAGGCGCGGCGCAGGGCGGCGGCATCCCTCCGCTGCGGGGAATCGCGGCCCGGCGCCCCCCCCCCTCGGAAGCCGCCCGCGCCGCGCGGCATCGGGCCGTGCCGGCCCGCCGAGTCAGGCTTGCAGATCAACCATACCCGCTCCGTCGGCGCCGCCCCCCCCCCCCTATTTAATGTGACGATCATGCCCGCATGTCGGGTCGCAGACATTCGGTCTCTAGCGTCAACCCACCCCAGCTGCCCAGATGCGCGCGTCGCCTGCCAGGCTTGAATGTGCACCCCGCTCTTGGGCGCGGCGGGTGCGGCGCCGGTTCGGGCGGCCCGATTCCGCGCGCCGCGGCACCCCGTGCCCGGCCCGTTTTAATAGGAATTTCCAAGCGGCGCGGCGTGCAAAGGGTGCTCCACGAGATCGAGCGGGCCGCCATAGAGGCCCTGGACGGGGCGGGGGACGGCATGGGCGAGGCCGACCTTGCGGGGGCGGCAGGGCTGTCGCCGGACCAGACGCGGCGGGGG
Source organism: Cenarchaeum sp. (assembly GCA_965242695.1). Classification (GTDB taxonomy): domain Archaea; phylum Thermoproteota; class Nitrososphaeria; order Nitrososphaerales; family Nitrosopumilaceae; genus Cenarchaeum. Next base: position 2,070,686 of record CBDESU010000001.1, read on the forward strand.
ATCGAGTGGCTCAGGCACAAGGGGCTTGCCGACGTGGGCGAGTCGTCCGAGTCGATCGTCTCGCTAGGTCCGGCGGGGCGCGGCGCAGCGGAGGCGGCCGGAAGGGGTGGCGGCGCAGAGGGAGCGCTGCCCGAGCGCCGCCTGCTAGAGATGCTAGCCGGGGCCGGCGGGCGCGGCGTGGAGGCAGGCAGGCTGCAGGCGGCGATGGGATCCGACTTTGGCCCCGCCATGGGCATTGCAAGGAGGGCGGGGTGGGCAAGGGCCGGCCCCGGCGGCAGGGTCGAGCTTGCCGGCGGGCGCGGCGGGGCCGACAAGCTCGTCTCTTTGTACGAGGGCCTGCTCAAGAGGATCGGCAGTGCGGGGGAATCCGGCATTGCCGCGGCGGGCCTGTCCGGCGCCGAGGCGGAGGCGCTCGCATCCCTGAGGCGCAGGCCGGGGTACGTCGTCGAGCGCGCCTCAAAGTCCAGGACCGTCCGCCTGACAGCGGAGGGCAGGCAGGCCGCATCGGGCCTCAAGCAGGGCGGCACAGGAGGCGGCAAGGCGGCAGGAACGGCCGGCGCGATCGACGTAGAGGCAGCCGTCCCGGCCGCCCTGCCGGCGCGCCTGCACCCCCTGACGGAGACGATCGAGGCCGTCCGCGACGCGTTCGTCGCGCTAGGCTTTTCCGAGATTGTCGGGCCTCACGTGCAGCCGGGATTCTGGAACTTTGATGCGCTGTTTACGCCGCAGGACCACCCGGCGCGCGAGATGCAGGACACCTTCTACGTGGCCGGCGCGCGGGGGGAGGCGCGGCCGGCCGAGTACGGGCGCATTCCCGCCGCAGCGGCCCATACGCGCGCCGTGGCCGGCGCGCACGCGCGCGGCTGGGGGTACGGCTGGAGCGCGGCCGAGTCGAGAAAGGCCGTCCTGCGCACGCATACGACGTGCGTCACGGCGAGGCACCTTGCCGAGAGCCGCCCCGAGCGGGCAAGGATATTCTCGCTCGGCCGCGTGTTCCGCAACGAAAAGGCCAGCTACAAGCACCTCTCCGAGTTCCACCAGGTCGAGGGCGTGGTGGTCGGCCCCGGCGCCGACATGCGCTCGCTCATGGGCATACTCGAAAAGTTCTACAGCATGATCGGCGTGCGGAGGGTAAAGTTCTGGCCTACGTACTTTCCGTACACCGAGCCGTCGCTGCAGGCCATGGCGTACAACGAGAAGCACGGCAGGTGGGTCGAGCTGTTCGGCATGGGCATGCTCAGGCGCGAGGTGACGGAGCCGCTCGGCATGGGCGACGCGCCCGTCCTGGCGTGGGGCGGCGGGATCGAGCGGATTGCGATGATGCGGTACGGCGTAGACGACGTGCGCAGGTTCTACGGCAACGACCTCGGGTGGCTCAGGGGTGCGGCGGCATGCCCGTAATCGAGCTAGACTACAGCAGGCTGCGGCGGCTCGTCGCGGCCGGCGGCGGCGGAGGGCCGGCGCGCGGCATCGCGAAGAGGGCCATATCCGAGGCCCTCCCGTACCTGGGCCTGGACATTGAGGGAGAGGAGGGCGGGTCTGTCAGGGTCGAGTACAGCCCCAACAGGCCCGACTATTCAACGGACTGGGGCGTGGCCGCCGGCCTGCGCGGACTGCTCGGCCGCGCGCCCGAAGGGCCGGAGGAGGACGGCGCGGAATACGAGCCCGGCCCGGGGAGCGCCGGCATGCGGCTGCGCGCCGACCCGTCCGTGTCGCAGATCAGGCCGTTCATTACGATGGTTGCCGCCCGCGGCGGCCGGCTCGACGGGCGCTCGCTTGCGCAGCTCATCGCAATGCAGGAGGACCTGCACGACGGCATCGGCAGGCGGCGCAGAAAGGCGTCGATCGGCCTGCACGACGCGGGGCCCGTCAGGTTCCCGCTGTCGTATACGGCCGCACGACGCGGCCACCGCTTCGTCCCGCTCGGCGGCAAAAAGGAGATGACCGTCGACGAGGTGCTCGCCGGCACGCCCGTCGGCGCCGAGTACGGCAGCCTGCTCGCCGGCCACTCGAGGGTTCCCGTCGTGCTCGACGCGTCCGGCCTGACCCTGTCCCTGCCGCCCGTCATAAACGGCGAGGCCACGGCCCTGAAGGAGTCTACCGCGGACATACTCGTAGAGGTGACAGGCACGGACCGGACCGCATGCGAGGATGCGCTGTCCGTGGCGGCCCGCACGCTCCACCTAGCGGGGTTTGCACTCGAGCGGGTGCGCGTGTCCGGCGCCGGCAACCGCACGGCCCCGCTCGGGCCCCGCCGCATGTCCGTCGATGCCCGGCTCGTGTCCAGGTCGCTAGGCATCGCAATGACGGCCGGAGAGGTCGCCGGCGCCCTGCGCCGGGCCGGCTTGCGGGCGGACGCGCGCAGTGGATCGCATACGGTGCGGTGCGCCGTCCCGCGCCACCGCTTCGACATACTCGGGCCCATGGACCTCGTAGAGGAGGCGCTGCTCGGGCACGGCGTCCGGCGCATCGAGCCGGCCCTGCCGCCGTCGCCGTCGGTCGGCTCGCTCCACCCCGCAACGTCGGCCGTGCGCGCGGTGCGCCTTGCGATGGTCGGACTCGGGTACACCGAGGCGCTCTCGCCGAGCCTCTCGGACGCATCCCTGCTCAGGGGGCGGGCGGGGAGGGAGGGGCGCGACCCGCCAGCGTCCGTCCTGGACTCGAAGAGCGCCGACCGCACGGCCCTCCGCGACTCGCTGCTGCCGGGCCTGCTCGAGGCGCTCTCGAGAAACGTCCACGAGCCGTACCCGCAGAGGCTCTTCGAGGTCGGGGCCGTGTTCGAGCCAGGAAGGTCCGGCGGCCCGCCGGCCGAGTCGCACCGCCTGTGCGCCGTGTGCGCGCACTCGGGCGCGTCGTACACCGAGATAAAGGGCGTGCTGCTCGCCGCATCCGGCGCGGCCCTCGGGGGGCCGTGCTCGACGAGGGCCGCGGCCGAGGGGGCCACGGCCCCGCTTGCCGCCGGCAGGTCGGCGATCGTCCACGCGGGCCCGTCCGGCGGGGCGGCCGGCATCGCCGGCGAGCTCGACGCCGGCGTGGCAAGGGGGTTCCGCATACGCCAGCCTGTCGCCGCCCTGGAGGTGGAGCTAGCCATTAATACGCCGCGCCGGCCGCCGCGGCGCCCCAAGAGCAGGCGCGCAGACGGACCGCGATGAAGTCGAGATCGTCCCGATGCCGGTGATTCCCGGCCACCCAGGCGCGCCACAGGGCAGACCCCGGCCACGGAACGGACGGAGGGTATGGCTAGCCTGTGAACTCGCGCGAGTCAGGGCCGGGGGACACAGTGATAAGGGGCGGCGGCCGCGGCCGCCCGTGGCGAGGGGGTACTGGCTCGTAAAGCAAGAGCCCGAGGGGCCGCGCGGATACAGCTTTGAGCGCATGAAGGAGGACGGCCGGACCGTCTGGGACGGCGTGCGCAACAACCTGGCCCTCAAGCACATCCGCAGCATGAAGAGGGGCGACCTTGCGCTGTACTACCACACGGGCGGCCACCGCGAGGCCGTCGGGATAGTAGAGGTCGTCTCCGGCCCGTACCCCGACCCAGAGGCCGGCGACGAGCGGTGGACCGTCGTCGACGTGAGGTACAAGAGGGCCCTCAAGAGGCCGGTGGGGCTAGACGAGATAAAGTCCGACCCCGCGTTCGCCGGGTGGGACCTGCTCCGCATATCGCGCCTGTCGGTCGTCCCCGTGCCGAGGGCGATGTGGGAGAGGGTGCTCGAGCTGTCGCGCGGGTAGGCTGAGGGAGGGGCGCCTAGGCGCCGGCCGGGGGCAAGACGGCCCGACCGGCCTCCACGCAGGGCGGCTTTTGCGGCCGCGGCGGTCGATCGCAGGGCAGATATACCCCCCGTATCCCCGCGCCCCCATGCGGCTCCTGTTCGTAGACGACTCTGGAAACCCAAGGGGCAAGCGTGCAGTAGGAGACATCGGGCTGTACATACTGGCTGGCCTGGCCGTCGATGACAGGGACCTGCCGTCCGTCGTCAAGGCGGCAAGCGATGCAAAGGCGGCGATGTGTGCGCGGATGGGCCTTGAGGAATTGGAGGTACATACGTACGACATATGGAACAACAAGGGACAGTTTGGTAGCAAGGAAAACATGCTCAGCATGCAGCAAAAGCAGGAGATGGTCTCGAGTATGGTCGACGTCGTTGTCAGATCCCGGCTGGATATCATCCCGGTGGTCATCGACAGGATGTGGTACGAACGGAAAAGGGCAGGGCGCATGCCATTAATCATCGGATGGTCTTCCATGTTTAGGCGTTTTGAATGTATCCTGGACCGTCCAGGGAGAGAATATGGCCTGATTTTAGCCGATGCGGGACGTCCTAGCGACGAAAGGATGGCGCGGTCGATCGTCGAAAAAATGGCGCGGGCAAGGTTGGAGCAGGCGCCCAACTGCGCAGGTGTCCTAGACGGGGTGATCTACAGGGACTCGCGCCTTGACATAATGATACAGTTGGCCGACATAGTTGCATATATCCTGCACAGGTACTACAGAAAAGACACGCGCTTTCAGGGCTGGTTCGAGGCCATCAGGTCAAAGTTCGACATGGATCCGGCCAAGATGTCATTCTAGAAGTCGGGGGACGGGTGCGCGAGTGCGCAAAGCCGCCCCCCTACAGACTACCCGGTCGTAGCCCGTGGCCGGGCAAGCGGCAGGGGGCCTAATAAACCCTGCCATTCCAGGCATTCCGCGTGCGGGCGCAGTCCGATCGCGCCATAGGGAGCGGATCGCGCGGGCGGGCGGCGCCCCGGCCATGAATGGAACATGGAGGCCACATGCAGGGTACGACGGCGACGACGGGACGCTGCAGTTAGCGCCAAAGCGGTCAGTAATAGTGGAGACGTGGGTCGGTGAGACCGCATCGATGCCGTCAGGGTAGTGTTTGACAGAGTCGCGGGGTTATTACTAGTCTAAAGGTCGGGGGACGGGTGCACCTAGGGCGCAAAGCCGCCCCCCTATAGGCTACCCAAACGTAGCCTGTAGCAGGGCAAGCGGAAGGGGGCCTAATAAACCCTGCCATTCTGGGCGTTCCGCCTGCGGCCCCGGCCAACCGCGCCACAGGGCACAGATCGCGCGGGCGGGCGGCGCTTCGGACCACGGACAGGCAGATCGACAACATGCAGGGACCGGCAGGGACGACGACGGGATGCGGCCTCCCGCTGCCAAGGCTGCCAGCGCAGTGGGAGTCACTGGGCGGCGCGGCCGCATCGAGGCCGTCAAGGCGGCGTTCGACACGAAGCCGCCCGATTGCTCGTTAGAAGTCGGGGGACGGGTACGCCTAGGGCGCAAAGCCGCCCCCCTACAAGCTACCCAAACGTAGCCCGTGGCCGGGCAGGCGGCAGGGGGCCTGTTAAACCCTGCCATTCCGGGCGTTCCGCCTGTGGGCGCCCGCGTCGCACCGCCGGGGCCGCCGCGCCCGCGCTAGACTTAATTACGCTCGGCCGGCCGCCGCGCCCGTGCTCACCATAGTGGGGTCAGGCAAGGTCGGCGGCGATGCGGCCCTGTTCTCGGCCCTGCGCGGCGCCGACGACAAGATACTGCTCCTCGACATAGTCGAGGGCCTCCCGCAGGGCGAGGCCATGGACATCAGCCACGCCCTGTCCGAGCAGGGCATCGACGTAGAGGTGTCCGGCTCGAACGACTACTCGGACATGCGCGGGTCGGACGTCGTCGTCGTCGTGGCCGGCTCGGGGCGCAAGCCGGGCATGACCAGGATGGACCTGCTAAAGATCAACTCTGGAATAGTCGGGGACGTTGCCGGAAAGGTCAGGCAGCACGCCCCCGACTCTATCCTCGTGCCCGTGACGAACCCGCTAGACCCCATGGCGTACGTCGCGTACAGGGCCTCTGGGCTCGACCGCAAGAGGGTGCTCGGCATGGGCGGGATGCTCGACCTGTCCAGGTTCCGCCAGTTCATACACGAGGCGACGGGCCACTCGCGCGACTCGATAAGGGCCCTCGTAGTCGGCGAGCACGGCGAGAACATGCTCCCGCTGCCGAGGTTCTCGTCCGTGTCGGGGGTGCCGCTGCCCGCGCTGCTGCCGGCAGAAAGGACGGACGAGCTCGTGCGGAGCACGAGGGAGGTGGCCGCAAGGGTGATCGCCACAAAGGGGGCGACAGTCCACGCGCCGGGCAACGCCATTGCGGCCATGGTAGAGTCGATCATGCGCGACAAGAGGCAGGTCATACCCGTCTCGGCGTACCTCGACGGCGAGTACGGCCACTCGGGCGTGTGCATCGGCGTGCCGGCCGTCGTCGGCAGGGGCGGCATAGAGGAGATCATAGAGCTCGACCTCGACGAGTCCGAGAGGGCCGTGTTCGACAGGGGCGTCGAGAGCGTAAGGCAGGCCATCTCGGGCATGGAGTCCGAGGGGCAGCCGTAGGCGCGGGCGGCGTGCGCGCTCGGGCGCTACGGCAGGCCGCCGCCGTACCTTTGGGCTATCCAGTCGGCAAAGACGCCGTCCGTGATCCCGTACCGGTGGTCCGGCCGCCTTTCGACCAGATCCTTTGCGGCCAGGCGGGCGAGCGCCCGCGGAATGGACGAGACGGGAACTTGGAGATCCCTGGCCAGCAGCCCCGCCCTGTTCTTCGAGCGCGCTAGGGCTATGAGCACGTCCCGCTCCATGGGCGGGGCCATGTTGAACTGCGCCTCTAGGTCGCGCCCGATCTGGGCGAGCATGTCGGGGTACGACCCCTCTATGTCCGCGGCCGTCACGCTAGGCTTTTCCTCCTCGATGCAGCGCATGTAGGATGCAAACGCGAGCCGCTGGACATAGTCTGGAAACCCGCCGCTCAGCTCGTAGATGCGGTCGATTGCGCCCTGCTCCGGCTTGATCCCCACTACGGCGAATCGCCGCCTTAGGAATTTTTGAACCTCGTCCTCGCCTAGCGGCGTCACGCGCATTTCGTGAAGCTGGCGGTAAAAGGGGGCGTTCGGATTGTGCACCATGTCGCCCAGCACGGACGGGGCCGATCCCGAAAATATGTACGTCACCGACTTTTGCGCCTGTATGATGCGGCGCATCATGCTCAGGAACGGCGCCCCCCATGCGAGGGCGTCCTGAAACTCGTCGATCATTACGACGAACAGGAGGCCTTCGCCGGCTCCGAGTGTGTCCGGGTAGGCGAGCGCATCCTCGACCAGCTCGTCTTCGTCGGCCGTCGGCTCGGAGAACTTGACGGCAAACTTCGCGTACTCGGCGACAGACACCTCGATGCCCCCCGTCCTGTCGGCGATCCCCTCGAGGCCGTCCCCGACGGCCCGCCTCACCCTCCCGAGCAGGTCCTTCCTGCCCGTCTTGGAGGCGTATGCATCCGAGACGGCCCTTACGTACAGGCCAGCAAACCTCCGCTTGCTCGGCATGCCGGCCGCGTTGACGATCACCGGCACCACGCCCGGCTCGGCCGCAAGCCGGCCTGCCGCGCTGAGAAGTATCGACGACTTTCCCATGCGCCTCAGGCCAAGCAGGAGCATGTGGTTGATGGCGCCGTGCTGTGCGCCGGCCACAAGGACGTCAATCCTGTCGAGTATGCCGCGGCGCCCCACAAAGTACTCTCCGCTGACGGGGACGCCAAGCGCAAACGGCGCGCGCCTCTTGACGCGGCGCCCCGACGCGGCTGGCGCGCGCCCTCGCGGCGTCCTGCCCGTTTGCTCGCCGCCGCCGCGCCCTGCCATGGGCGAGGGCGCTACACGGCGTCTTATATATGCACTTTTGCATATATATGCACTTTTGCATATACGTACGCCTGTGTACTGCATGTCCACAACCGAGTCGCCTTGTCACAGGCCCTGACACGGGCAACATACTACGAGTGCAGAGCGGCCGCTCAATGCGCCGCAGTTGCACTCGGTCGGCCACCGCGCTCGTGCCCACCATAGTAGGGCCCGGCAAGGTCGGCGGCGATACGGCCAGGTTCAGCCCCGCTCGACACCAGCGGCAGAACGCGCTCCTCAAAGCGCATCTCGCATGCGAGGCTAGAGTTATCGTCTACACTCTGTCCGAGAAGAGCTTCGGTGTAGAGACATCAGGGTCGAACGGCACTCGATGATGTGAAGATCGGACATCGTTGCCGTTACCGTTACCGTTGCCGTCCCAAGGCATAAGCCCTGCATGACTAGGATAAACATACCAAAGATTAACTCGAGGATGGTCAGTGGCGTCGTATGAAAGATCAAGTAGCACACCTCCCCCTCCCCCCGACTAGATATTCGTCCCGCAACAAATCAGGTTGACCCCCATGTGTATGTGGCGTACGGGACATCAAGATTCGGCTTTTTTGGGTTTTGGCAGTTAGTATACGATTGGACTGCACCTGCACGGGTTAATGAGGACAGGGGGATCGGCGAGCATACGGGAAGATGCGCCCGCCGCCCTGTTCTTGCCCATGTCAAGAGCGCCTCTCGCATTGTGGCTGTAGGCCAAAAAGACAAACGATTGCGTACGGATCACAAGGTGGACACAAAGGGGGCCACCACGGAGAGGAGACTATCTACGCGTCGGCCCAAGGGTACGGCCGGCCCAAGGCGGGTCGGGGTATAGACCGGCCTGCTAATACAGGGTGTGTCCCAATTAGAATTGCCTAATTCCCATGTCAAGATACAGCGGTACTAACCCTCCTTCGTTATACGTCCCCGCGCCCGCGTGCCTTTCGGTCTCACGTAGGTGCCTGTCAAGGCCAGAGTTCGACTTCGACGTGAACTTGCAAAAGCCCATTTTTTTGTAGAATCCTACCGCATCGGGATCCGAGTTGGCAAGAATTATACGACATCCCGCATCCAAGGCCATCCGGCCTGCAATTTCTATGGCATAGGAGGTCATCCGCCTTCCTATTCCCTGCCGTTCGTACCGCTCGTCAGTTGCCAAGCGTGTAATTACAAGGGCCGGCAAGTGCCCGTACGTGTCTATGCCCAAATCCGCTTGTCGTTCTTCGACTGCATGTCCAAGCGCCAGCATCATGTACCCGACTGTCACCCCGTCGCGGATGGCCCAGTACAGCTGCCCCATCCTCTGCTGTTGATCGTACGCAGCGTTGATGTCTAGGTACTCAGCATACTCGGGCTTGCGGCACCGGAAGTCGGGTAGCACTTCCCACAGACCAGCTCTCACCATCTCAAGTCCGCTACGGATCACTCGGATTCACGCCCCTGGCCTTCCTCGCCTGCTCTTCCGCCGCAAACTTCTTCTCCAAGCGGCGCGCCACCTCGTCCGGGTCGAGGCGCACTATACCCTTTATTGTGCTCGTGTCGGGCAGGACTTTGATGGTCTTGGCAATCTCCTTGGCTCGCTCCACGGCCCGAACCTGCTCAGGGGTGGGGCCGCGCCGGATGGCCGCCATAAACTCGGCCCACACATCGGGAGGCAGTGGCGGTATCGCTGGCCGTACCATGTGACCGGCGGCGCCACATAGGTATATATCGTTACCGCTCCAGCGGCCCGCGAGTCTACCCCTCCCGACACTCCGGCCCCTCGATGTGTTGTGCGGGAAGATGCCACGCGATCGTCTAGCCAGCAGGCCGGCCGACAAGACATCAACGCGGCGGTGTGGCGATGGCGCATGGTAGCCGACTCGATCCCGGAAGCAGTAGCCCGCGGCGCGATGGCCCAGTACAGCTGCCCCATCCTCTGCTGTTGATCGTGCGCCGCGTTGGTGTCGAGGCATTCAGCAAACTCGGGCTTGCAGCACCGGAAGTTGGTAGCACTTCTCACAGGCCTGCACTCACCATGTCAATCTCGCTACGTGTCACGCAGAGCCACGCCCCTGGCCTTCCTCACCTGCTCTTCCGCCGCAAACTTCTTCTCCAAGCGGCGCGCCACCTCGTCCGGGTCGAGGCGCACTATACCCTTTATTGTGCTCGTGTCGGGCAGGACTTTGATGGTCTTGGCAATCTCCTTGGCTCGCTCCACGGCCCGAACCTGCTCAGGGGTGGGGCCGCGCCGGAGGGCCGCCACGAGGTTGTTCCACTCCTCCTCGGACAGTGGTCTAATTGCCGGTAGCACCATGCGGGCGGCGGCATCATCCTAGTGTATATTGTTACTGATCCGCCCAAGTGCTGCCCGTGCACAGGCAGGACCGCGGCAGCGGTACGGCCGCCATCCACAGGGCGTGCCGGCCACTCTGGCTTTCGGGCCCGAAACCTGCCGGCAAGTCCCACAGGCAAGCCCGCGCCATGGCAGGCCGGCAGCGTTGTCGTGCGTCCAAGGCGAGCCTGCCGGCAAGTCCCACAGGCAAGCCCGCGCCATGTCAAGCCTGCTACGGGCCGCGCGAAGCCCCGCCTCCCCGTCAGGTCGATGTTCACGACGAACTCGAGATGTCAAGCCCGCTACGAGTGCGCGGGGCTGCGGCCGCGTACGGGCCGCCAGCGCGGGCGCCGATTGCGCACGTCAAGCCCGCTACGGGCCGTGCAGGGCTACGGCCCCGGCCTTCCTCGCCTGCTCCTCCGCCGCAAACTTCTTCTCTAGGCGGCGCGCCACTTCGCCCGGGTCGAGGCGCACTATACCCTTTATTGTGCTCGTGTCGGGCAGGACTTTGATTGTCTTGGCAATCTCCAAGGCCCGCTCCACGGCCCGAACCTGCTCAGGGGCAGGCCCTCGCCTGAGGGCCGCCACGAACGCATCCCACTCTTCCGGCTCGAGCTGCCATGTTCCACGCACTACCATCATGCCCTGCGGCTCCACGCCGTCGTATATTGTTACCGCTCCGGCGGCCCGCGACTCCCCAGGCCCGTTCGCCCGCCGCACGGGGACATCCCGCGCGCCCGCGCGGCGATCGCCCGGCCGCCAAGCTATTAACGCCCTCTCCGCGCCGGCGGCTACATGGACGCCGACTCGATCCTAGAGGCAGTCGCCGGCGGCTCGATGGCCCCGGCCGACGCCAAGAGGGCCCTCTCGCTGCACTCGATAGACGTCGTCGGCGACTATGCGAGGTTCGACGGGGGGCGCAGGAACCGGCGCGGCGTGCCCGAGGTCGTCTTTGCCGAGGGAAAGCGGATGGAGGAGACGGCCGGCATAGTGCAGAGGGCCCTCGAGGGGCGCGGGTCCGTCCTAGTATCCAGGATTCCCGAGGCCCACCGCGCCGGCATCATTGCGCGCGGCATGGAGTGCGGGGCCGAGGCCGACGAGGGGCGCAGCTCGTCGTCGTCCGTCCTGCTCTACACCGAGCGGCCCGACTCGAGGCCGGCCGGCACGGTCGGCATACTGTGCGCCGGCACGTCCGACATCGGGGTCGCCGAGGAGGCGCGCCTGATGTGCAGGGCCATGTCGTGCAGCACGGTATGCGCGTACGACGTCGGCGTGGCAGGCATGCACAGGCTGTTCCCGGCCGTCCGCGAGATGATCGAGGCGGGGGCGGGGGCGATCGTGGCCGTCGCAGGCATGGAGGGGGCCCTGGCGACCGTCGTCACGTCCGTCGTCGACGTGCCCGTGATCGGGGTCCCCACGTCCGTCGGGTACGGGCACGGCGGCGGGGGCGAGGGGGCCCTCTCGTCGATGCTGCAGAGCTGCGCCCTTGGCATGGCCGTCGTAAACATCGACAACGGGATCGGTGGCGGGGCCGCCGCCGCGGGCATATGCCTGGCGGCCGGGCGCAGAGGCGAGGGCAAGGGGGAGAAGGGGGAGGCGCACCGGCCGCGGGGCCCCGGGGGCCCTCGCGGATGCCTGAGGCCGTACAGGGACTAGGCGCCGGGTACCCGACCCGTCGCGGCCCGTGGGCTCGCGGGGCTGCCGGGGAGAGGGGCGCCGACGAAGAGGGCGCCGGGGGCGCACCACGGCCCCGCCGCGCTCGTTTAAATCCAAGGCTGCCTGCCCGCTGGCGTGCCCGCCGCCGTGCCCCGCATCGCAGTCGCCGGCACGTCGAGCGGCGTCGGAAAGACGTCCATCACATGCGGCGTCGTACACGCGTTGCGCGCTGCCTGCGGGAGGGGGGCCGTCGTGCAGGCGTTCAAGGTCGGCCCCGACTATATCGACACGGCGTACCTGTCCGAGGCGTCGGGGCGGCCGGCTGCCAACCTGGACACCTGGATGATGGGCCGCGCCGGCGCGCTGGCCGAGCACGACCGCGCGGCAGAGGGGGCGTCCGTATCCGTGATCGAGGGCGTAATGGGGTACTACGACGGGGCCGGCGACGAGGGTGACCACAGCACGTACCACGTCGCAAGGGCAGTCGGGGCCCCCGTGGCGCTCGTAGTCGATGCGAGCCGCACGGGCCACTCGGTCGCGGCCGCCGCCGCGGGGTTTGCCAGGCACAGGAGGGGCGCGAACATAGCCGGAGTCATACTCAACAGGGTCGGCAGCGGGCGGCACGAGGACATGTGCCGCGCGGCGCTAGGGCGGGCGGGCATTGCGGTGCTCGGCGCGGTCCCGAGGGATCCCTCGCTCGCAATCGAGACGGGGCGCCTCGGTCTGGTCCAGGCGCGGCAGGCCGGCGGCAGGAGGGCGATAGGCAGGATTGCAAGGAGGATTGCGGGCCACCTCGATGGTACTGCCCTGCTCAAGGCGGCTCGGGGCGCGGCAGGCGGCGCCAAGGGAGGAGGCTCCCGGCCGTCGGCCGTGCCGGCGCCCGCGCAGGATGCCGCCGTCAGGATATGCGTCGCGCGCGACGAGGCGTTTAGCTTCTACTACCACAACAGCCTGGAAAACCTGCGCAGGGCCGGCGCCTCGCTGCGCTTCTTCAGCCCGCTCTCGGGCAAGCGCCTGCCCGAGTGCGACATGCTGTACGTTGGCGGGGGCCTTCTGGAAGAGCATGCCTATGCGCTGGAGAGGAACAGCGCGATGCGCAGGTCCGTCAGGGAGTTTGCGCGCGGCGGCGGGACGGTCTATGCAGAGGGGGGAGGCGTGGCGTACCTGTCGGCCGGCCTAGAGTACGAGGACAGGTTGTACGGCATGGCGGGCGTGCTCGGCTGTACCATTGCGGTGACCGGCAGGCTCCGCCTCGGCTACACCCTGGCCCGCGCAGCGGAGGGAGGCACCCTCGTGGCGCGCAGCGGGGCGGCGGTGAGGGGGCACGCCTTCCACCACATGGAGGCGCGCGACATAGTGCGGGGGTCCGCGTTCGCCTACGACGTCGAGAGGGGGCCGTGCATGCTGGAGTGGCGGCCCAGGGGCGGCCGGGCGCCCATAAGGGGGGACGGCATGATCGTCGGCAACGTCCAAGCGTCGATGATGCAGGCGTACATCAGCCCTGTGGCGGCGCGACGAGTTGTCCAAGTGGCAAGACTCAAAGGTAGCAGCATGGGCACTCGAAACAAAATGTGACAGCCCGCACTGTCAGGCATCATAAACCCGAGGTGTCGCCACCGCCATCATCCCGCAGATAGAGGCGCATAGCAGTTTTATACCCCACCTAGGTCGTCCGGCCGTTGAAGATGCCGAGGGGTGGGCAGGAAAAAGCAAGGTGCGTCGGAGGGGGCGCTCTTGACGAGTAAGATCACCCCCCCCCCCCCGCCACCAAGAAATGGTGGGCAAGAAAGAGATTTGCCAGTACACGCACAGTGACAAAAAACGCCCCAACAATCCGCCAGCAGGCCTAGTAACACCCGGTACAGATCCAGCGAACGACGCAGTGACATACAAACACAACCCGCGCCTGAGTCCATACCTAATCTGGTCTGGAAAACATGAGAAGGAAGAATTCAGGGTAGAAACAGTGTCACTCCACGTACACGAACTGATGGACCCACTTACAATAATTGAAAAGGCAGTGCGGTCTGATCAAAATATGCAGAGTAACATAACACATTGGTTTGAAACGCCAGATAACATACTTCCGTTACGCGATGCCATTGAATTTTATAAACACGATCAGGGTTGGTCTAACCGACTCATTGCTGGCGATTCGTTGTTGGTTATGAATTCACTTTTAGAAAAAGAAGGTATGGAAGGCAAAGTCAAAATGATATATTTTGATCCACCGTATGGTGTCGATTTTGGATCAAATTATCAAGTGCAAGTGGGTAAGCCAAATGTAAAAGAAAATGATGTTGCAGAAGAACCTGAAACAATAAAAGCGTTTCGTGACACATGGAAGTTGGGAATACACTCTTATCTAACATATCTAAAAGATCGCTTAGAACTTGCAAAGAGGATGCTGGCTGATGGCGGTTCGATTTTTCTACAAATATCTCAAGATAATGTACATCATGTAAGGGAGGTGTTAGATGAAGTATTTGGTCCTACCAATTTTTATGCAAACATAATATATGTAAAAACTTCTAGAAAAGGAACCGATCGCCTAGATTCAATAAATGATTATATATTATGGTACACAAAGGGTGAAATTGCTGAATACAGGCAACTGTTTACAAAGAAAACAAGCTATGATCGTTACCAGTATGTTGAAGAGGCAAATGGAACTCGCAGAAAAATAACGGGAAAGAATGATGAGGGTGTGGGCACGTCGAAAAGGTATTTGTTGGATGATCCAACGTCACAAACGCCAAATTCAACGACAGACTTTGAATTTGAGTTTGAAGGAACTAAATACAATCCCGGTTCTAGAGGATGGAGAACGAATCTAGAAGGGATGAAAACACTTGCTAAAAAAAATAGACTCATAGGCAAAACAGATTTGTTGTGGTATGTCAGATATTTCAATGATTTTCCATATATCGAAATTAATAATGTTTGGACTGACACACAATCAAGTTTTGCAAAAAAAGTATATATAGTACAAACTAATGTTAAAGCTATCGAACGTTGTATGCTAATGGCAACAAAACCGGGTGATCTAGTGTTTGATCCAACTGGTGGATCTGGAACAACCGCATACGTGGCTGAAAAGCTTGGAAGACGGTGGATCACATGCGACACGTCACGTGTAGCAACTGCGGTAGCTAGACAGAGGTTATTAACCAGTGTTTTCGAATATTATGAACTTGCAAATCCTGCACTAGGTGTCAAAGGAGAGTTTAAGTATGCCACAGTTCCACGCATAACGCTTAAAAGTGTAGCGACGAATAGTCCACCACAAGATGTGGTGCTTTGGGACAAACCACGCTCAGTAAAAAAATCACGTGTGGCAGGACCATTCACAGTAGAGGCCGTCCCATCCCCCACAGTCACAGAAATAGAACCGTGCAGGCAGTCTAATGATCAGCCCGCATCGACCGATATTGTACCAGCCAGTAGCACCCCATCTCGACACGAAAAATGGCGTCACGAACTACAGAGTTCTGGTATTAGAGGAAAATCAAATCAAAAGATTACGTTTATAGAGGTAAAACAGATTCAAGGAACTAAATGGTTACACGCAGATGCAGAAATAAAAGAAGAAAATCCACAGCGTGCAGTCATCTCTTTTGGCCCAGAACATGCACCACTAGGTCGTAGACAAGTAGCGCTAGCAATGGAAGAAGCACAAAGGTTGATCCCCACTCCCAAAATGATAATTTTCGCAGCCATGCAGTTTGATCCTGAAGCATCCAAAGAAATAGACGGTCTGGATTGGCCAAATGTCACTATTCTTAAAGCTGAAATGAACAAAGACTTACTTACGTCAGATCTTAAAAAAAGCAAATCCGGAAGTGAAACATTTTGGCTTGTTGGGCAACCAGACATATCACTAGATAAAAATGGTGATTATTACACCGTCAGCGTAAATGGTTTTGACTACTACAATGGTGACACCGATAAAATAGAGTCTGCTGAAAGCGACAAAGTGGCAATGTGGGAACTAGATACGGACTATGACGGCAGGAGTGTGTACCCACAACAGGTATTCTTTCCCATGAGCGGCAAAGTAGGCGATTGGGAAAAATTAGCAAAAACACTAAAAGCAAGGATTGATTTAAAGTTAATTGGGATGTACAAAGGAACCAAATCTATGCCATTTAAAGCAGGATCATATAAAAGAGCGGCGATTAAAATTATTGATGCTAGGGGTGTTGAATCCATCAAGGTGGTAGATCTCTAATGCCTAAAAATATACCGAATCTTATAATTTGCAGTCCGTATGAGGAACCCAATAAGCATTGGAAATATGATCACATACGACGGGAGTTCATCCAAATAGTAGGCAGAAGGCCAGCGGGGTTTGTGACACACTCCGACACAAATCTACAGCATAATCAGCAAGGCGAATTCGTCGAGATTAAGTTGGCGGCAGAGATAAGAAAAAAGGTCAAAAAATGGAAGAATGAAGGACGTCCAGGAATTACTAGTGTGACGCGCATGCTGTTGGATCATTGGGAAAACGAAAACAGGTATGAAAAACGTCTATTTTTCTGCCAACTAGAAGCTATTGAGACTCTGATTTGGCTCTCAGAAACATCAGATTCAGAACGTAGAAAAATTAACGTGCCGTCAGACGGAGGAAAATTTAGTAGACACTGTTGTAAGATGGCCACAGGAACAGGCAAGACTGCCGTCATGGGCATGCTCATCGCATGGCAGGTATGCAATGCAGTCACAAATTCCAGTGACCGCAGATTTTCGAAGAATGTGCTCGTAGTAGCTCCAGGCCTAACGGTAAAATCAAGGTTGCAAGTCCTCTATCCAAAAAACACAAACAACATCTATGAAGAATTTGATTTGATTCCGAATCAACTATATAATAAAATTTTCAAAGGAGTAATTGTGGTGACCAACTGGCACAAGCTTCAACCGGAAACAGATCAACCATACGGTGTAATCAAAATGGGTACAGAAACTGACGATGTCTTTACAAATAGAATACTGGGTCAAGTCAACGGCAAAATTGTGGTGATAAACGACGAAGCACATCACGCATATCGAGTAGACAACATACTCAATAAAAAAGATAGAATGGGTAATAGGCAAAACAGAGATCGATTATGGGTTGAAGGACTAGACCGAATACATCGTAGCAAAGAAATAACCACTTGTTACGACTTCAGCGCAACGCCATTTGTGTCAACGGGAAAAGGAACAACCAAAGAAGATTTATTTAAATGGATAGTGTCGGATTTTTCACTTAACGATGCTATTGAATCAGGCCTAGTAAAAACACCCAGAGTGGCAATAAAAGACGACAGCGATGTGTTATCAAAGGATAAAAAATCGCGCCTAGCGCACATTTACGTAGATAAAGAAGTAAAGTTTGATCTAGGCAAGGATCTGTCCCCATCTAGCCAATTGCCAGATCTTGTGAGAAATGCATACATGCTGTTAGGTAAGGATTGGAGAGAGACAAAAAAAAGATGGGACCTAGCAGGAAGTGATGTTCCGCCTGTTATGATCACAATTTGCAATAAAACTAATACTGCTGCACGTATTGTCCACGCATTTCAAAACAACGATTTTGGAATCAGTGAATTGGGTGATGAAAGCTGTTTGTTGCATATCGATTCAGCAGTACTTAAGAAAGCGGAATCAAGGAACGCCGCAGGGTCAAGCGATCGTCCAGAGTTACTTAGAAAAATGGTCGACACAGTAGGTAAAAGGGGAAAGACGGGCGAAAAAATTCAAAACATTGTCGCGGTGCAAATGCTTTCCGAGGGATGGGATGCTAGAACGGTGACACATATCATGGGACTCAGGGCATTCACAAGCCAGCTCTTGTGCGAACAGGTCATAGGCAGAGGTTTACGGAGAACGTCATATGAAGTCGATTTAAAAACAGGTTTATTCTTTCCCGAGTATGTCACAGTTTTTGGCGTACCGTTTTCTTACCTCCCCCACGAACTTTCAAAAGGTTTGCCCCCAATCCCAACCATCCCAATCAAGCCGGATTCAAATAAAATAAACCACAAAATATCATGGCCCAATATAGATAGGATTGACATGGATATTAAGCCATGTCTACAAGTAAACTGGAGCTTGATCAAACCCTTGGTCCTTAAAAGCACCAAGGTGATCACCATGGCAGACATGGCGAGGATGGTGGGCGGTGAAGCAGACGAAAAAAATACGACAACGGTAGATATGAGAGATGCAGAATCACAGATCAGGATGCAAAGGGTAATTTTTACCGCCTCAAAAGCAATTTATAATGATCTCAAACCAGATTGGAGCGGAAATAAAGATGCGTTGATCATGCAGGTCATAAAAATTGTAGAAGAGTTTATAAATCGAGACTTAGTGACTGTAACGGATTCAACAGGAAGTGTGTTGCGCAAGAAAGTGACCGTAATGTTCAACATGGCCAAAATTGTTGCTCATGTTTGTAAAGCAATAACAGATTCTAGTGCAGAACACGGACGCATACGTCTTAATCCTATCAATCCAACCAGATCTACCTCGAACATGAGAGAGTGGTACACCTCAAAACATACATCACATGCAGCAAAAACACATATAAACTTAGCTGTTTATGACGATACAACATGGGAAATTACTACAGGTTACAAGCTTGAAAAATGCGACAGTGTCATATCATGGGTAAAAAATGATCACCTAAAATTTTCGATCAAATATATTTACAATGGTATTGCACATGATTATTATCCAGATTTTCTTATTACACTCAAAAATGGCGTGACACTTGTACTTGAGATCAAAGGCAGAGACAGTGCTAAAAACAAGACAAAATACAACGCACTAGAAGAGTGGATCAACGCAGTTAACTCCGACGGACGGTTTGGGGCATGGGCGCATGATATATCATTTGACCCTAGCAATGTCCTTGACATCATAAATAAGCACGTCAAGTTGGGTAATCTCCTACAGCTGCGTGCTAAATGTTACGTGTGTAACAAAACAGCCATGACTGCAGGCGAAGTAGTAGACATGTTTGGATTTCATAACTTAGACGGTTTTATAAAACCACAACCACAATGCAGAAGTTGTCGTATAATGCAAAAAGAAAAAAGTTAAAAAAAACACTGTAAGATACGGAACAAGGCTCGTGATGTATCAAAGAAGAGGTAAGAGACTATGTCAAAAATCATGTTTTTGCATACGGAGTTCAAGGTACACATTCAGGCCTCTAGCATCAGGCCGTGCCCTGGTTGCCTCCGACGCGCGCGCTGTTTACCATAGACCCTAATATGGACTATTCAAGCGTAGAAGGGAGTGTAAAGGGTTTTATCCCACCCCACACGCCTGCGGGCGAGCATGTCACTAGACACCGCCAGAGAATCTCTTGAGTCGATAGCAGGATCGCTATCAAATGCGCACGATGCGCGCGAGTACCTCATTCGCAACACACGCGACGTGGTCATACTCTGCTCTAGATCCATAGCCGCGGTGCATCGAGGCGACATGGACAACGCCTTGTCAAAGGCCGACGAGGCAGAGCGCTTGCTCAGGTCGCACCGCAAAAAGGCAGGCAGCGACCTAGTCGCCCACCTGGCCGTCGCCGAGCAAGAGCTTGTCGAGGCAAGAGCTCTGATCGCCATCGCCTCGCGCAAGCCGGTGCCCTCGGCGGCCGAGCTAGGCACACCTGACGGGGCGTACGTGCTAGGCCTACTCGACTGCATAGGCGAACTCAAGCGCCTTGCGCTGGACCGCATCAGGGCCGGCGACGCGGCCGAGTCGAATAGAGTCTTTGGCATAATGCAGGAGCTGTACGAGGCGGTGTACCCGTTTGCCACCCTGGACAAGGTCGTAAGGGACGTGCGCCGCAAGCTCGACGTGAACAGGTCGCTCATAGAGAGCGTGCGCGCCGCAGTCACCGAAGAGGCAAGGCGCGCCGAGCTGATCAGGGCCCTAGGGGAAGCTAGCGGAGCCAGCGGGGGCTGACGGCGGACGGTGCGTAGTAGTAACCGGATAGTTGTGGTAGTGCGGGCGATGGGATTTGAACCCACGAACTCCTAAGAGACTAGCCCCTCAAGCTAGCGCCTTTGGCCAGGCTGGGCGACACCCGCACCCGGCCGCACAGGGCGGATTTTATAATCTATGGCAGGCCGTCGGCAGGGCACTCATGCGCCCTCCGCGTCAGGCACAGCTGCAGGTGCATGTCAATGACCCCCGCAGGAAGCCCGACACTCCACCGCTACCCCGAACAGGAGGCATGCCGCATCTAGCGGCGCTGGTCGCATGCCGATCGGTCTAACCACGAAGGCTCGATTGGAGACGGCCAGATGTTCGTCCACGCCCGCACCCCAAAGACCACCGCCTCCGGGCCCTACCCCAAAAGATCGTCAAGGGCCTTCATGTTTGCAGCCCAAAAGCCTCGCAGGCCTCCGCCGACCTGCCCGCGCTCGTTGATGTCGAGACGCTCGGCTCCGGCCACGACCCCCGCCTCGCCGGTGCCAAAGGAGTTGATGACGAGATCGGCGTTCGTGATCGGGCACCCCTCCTTCCTGACGTACCCAAGCAGCGGGTAGAGGATGTGGCTGCTGTGGCACGTGAATATGATCTGCTTGCCCTCCTCGACCGACAGCCTCACCATGGCGCCGGCAAGCCTGGTCTGGGACTCCGGATCCAGGTGCATCTCCGGCTCTTCTATGGCGATGACCGAGCCCCTTGGCGATCCGGCCAGCACGGCCAGCATCGTGATCAGGCTGGCCGATCCATCCCCCCTGCGCACTGCGGCGCCCGGCGATCCGGCGCCCGCAAAGTCCGGCGGCAATCCCCGCCCTTCGCCGCCGGCCGGCGGCAGGGCGCGCGCCGCGACCCGGCCGAGCCCGATGTCTTCAAGCAGGGAGGACACCTTGTTCCGGAGCGGCGCATTCTCAACGATCCAGCCGAGCGGCGACGATGCGCCTCCCGCGCGGCCGACCGGCGGCAGGCCCAAGCCGCGTTCGAGAGGCGATGCGTACAAGTCGACAGCCCTTGAAAACGGAACATAGTACGCCCCGGCGAGCAGGGTGGCAAAGTATTCGCCGCTTGCAAGCGAGTCCGCAAGCGCGCCTGCCGCGGGGCGGTTGCCCGGGGGCAGGCGTATGCGCGGCGCAAAGCCGCCGTCCTCCTGTGCCTGCTCGGCGCGCCCCGCCGGCACCCATGGACCCGTCACCGTGGCCGAGCCGCGCTGCCCGTCGTACGCGTATGCCACCCTCGTCTCGCACGGTCCCGATGCGGCCGCACCGCGCCACATTTCGACCGCAGCATCGACCCTGCTTGGCCGTCCTGATCTGCCAAATTCTGCGCCGTACGAAAAGCTGCTGGCCACACCGGGGGCGCCGTCCATGCCGATGACCCTTTGCCCCTCCACCCCGATGCGCATGTTGCGAGGTGAGTCCCCGTCCGCCGCCATGCCTCCAAAGTCCCCGCTGTCGAGCGAGCCGCCGCCACCCGCGGCATGTCCCTTTTCAAGGGCTGCCTTGATCACAAACAGGGCCTGCAGGGCGGTCGTCTTGCCCGATCCAGTCGGTCCGATCAGGGCCGTAATCCTTCCCAGATCAAGGTCGAGAGTCCCGTGGCCCCTGAAGTTGCGCAGGCTCATGCGGCCGAGCCGCGTGTGCCGCGTCTGCAGCCGCGCATCCTCCAAGTCGGACTGTGCGCCGCTCATCATCTGCATCGCCATGGCCATGGTTGCGGCCGCCTTGGGAGTCTATGTTAGCCTTTGCCAGTGGCGCAGGACCGTCCGCGCGCCCTGTCGAACGCGCCGCAGGGGGCGGGGCGGCGCAGAATCCGATGCGTTGAGGTCGCACGGATGATCAAGGCGGGCAGGTGGGAGACAGTGGGCGGGAAGAGCGCTCGCAGGCACGGGGCGCCGCCGCTCAGGCCGGCAGAGTGGGCGCGCGGTGCGGCAGGCTAGACGCAGACGCCACATGCGCCGTGTAGCCATCCCGCAGGCAGGCGGCGCGAGCAGTGGCAGCCCGCGCCGGCTCGGAGGCGATCCAAGCGCAGATGGGACGGATGCCGCGCCTGCAGGCCCGCGCCGCGCAGCAGCCGCGCCGCGCGCCGGCAGTCCGGCAGGCCGCGCCCAGAGCCCCCGCAGTACGGCCCGCCCGCGCCCGTGCAGCGAACGGGTCTAGTGGCGCCTACAGGCCCCCTGATGCCGCCGCATCGTTGATTTTTATAGGCTCGAAAACGGCGCGCGCCCGTGCTGATCCCCGTCAGGTGCTTTACGTGCGGCAGCGTGGTCGCCGACAGGCACGCCGAGTACAAGGAGCGCACCACCAACGGCGAGAACGCCGGCAAGGTCCTTGACGACCTGGGGATCATGCGGTACTGCTGCCGGCGGATGCTCCTCACGTCGGTCGAGACCATAAAGCAGATCGTTCCGTTCTACGAGGCCGTCAACAGGCGCAAGCTAGAGGTACAGAGCGAGCTTGAGTGACGAGGCCGGCCACGGCGGCATCAGCGGGACGGATGGACAGCCCCCCCACAGGATCACGTCCGTGGTGGCCCGCGTGGTCTACAACAGCCGCGGCTCAAAGACCATAGAGGCAGACGTCGTCACAGACGGCAGGTTCAGGGGCAGGACGGCCGCGCCGTCGGGCGCAAGCGTCGGCAGGCGCGAGGCCGTCGCGTTCCCCGAGGGCGGCCCGGCCAGGAGCGTGCAGATCATCGGCGAGGGCGCCGGCGCATTCACGGGCCTGGACCCGGCCGACATGCAGGCGGTCCACGGCGCGATCCGGTCGATCGACGACACGCCCAACTATTCCCGCATGGGCGGGGCCGCCGCCTTTGCGGTGTCGATCGCGGCCGCAGAGTCGGCCGCGCGGGCGCGCGGCGAGCCGCTGTTCCGGACCATATCGGACGGATGCCGGAGCATCGGCGGCGGCGGCGCAGCGCCGGAGCTCTACCTCCCGCGCCCGCTCGGAAACATACTCGGCGGCGGAGCGCACGCCGGCGCAGGCGCCCCCGACATACAGGAGATTCTGGTGTGCGCCGTCGGCGCCCGCACCGCGCGCGAGGCAGTAGAGACGAACATCGCCGTCCACGCCGAGCTCGGAGCAGTACTACAGCGCGACGACCCGATGTTCTCGGGCGGCAAGGGCGACGAGGGCGGGTGGGCCCCAAGGGCCGACAACGAAAAGGCGCTTGCGCTGGCAGCGAGGGCGTGCGAGAACCTCGGGTACACGCTGGGCAGAGAGGTAGCGCTCGGCGTCGACTTTGCCTCCTCTACGCAGTGGGACGAAAAGGCGGGCAGGTATGACTACGCGAGGGCCGGAGTCTCGAACACGCCCGGCGAGCAGGTAGAGTTCGCATCGTCGATAATCGACAGGTACAAGCTAGCGTACGCCGAGGACGCCGTCCACGAGGACGACTTTGACGGCATGGCAGAGGTCGCCTCCAGGTGCCCCCGCACGCTCGTGACCGGCGACGACCTGACCGTCACGAGCGCCGAGGCGCTGCGCACGGCAGTGTCCAGGAGGTCGTGCAACGCGGCCATCCTAAAGGTCAACCAGGCGGGCGGCCTGCGCGACGCGGCCGAGTTTGCCGCCGAGGCGGCCGCGTCCGGCGTGCGCCTGGTCACGTCGCACCGCTCTGGCGAGACGCCCGACGCCCACATCGCCCACGTGGGGATCGCCACGTCGTCGGCCATGCTCAAGGCCGGCATAGTCGGCGGCGAGAGGGTCGCAAAGCTCAACGAGCTCGTCAGGGCCGAGGAAGAGTACGGCCCGGCGGGGCAGGGTTTAATAAAGGGGCTCGCGGGGGCGCAAGCCTAGTGAGCCAGCGGCAGGAGAGGGACGGCGGGGGCTACGACCCGCACCGTGAGCAGCAGAACAGGAGCATACGGGCGGGCACGCAGGTCGTCACAAAGTCGATGAGCCGCTTTGTCACGTCGCCGAGCAGCGAGGGGCAGTACAACTTTGACCTCGACACGACGTACAGCCGCATACGGGTGGCCGCCAAGTTCATCAAGCGGACGATCATGGGCGACGGCGGGCCGGCCGGCGTCCTCGTGTTCTCGTCAAAAGAGATCGCCCGCGAGTCGATCGAGGCGTTCTGCAAGGAGACTGGCACGACGCCAAAGATGGGCAGGTTCATGCCCGGCACGCTGACCAACCCGTCCCTGCCGTACTATACAGAGCCGACGCTCGTCGTCGTCTCGGACCCGCAGGCCGACTCGCAGGCGGTCACCGAGGCGACGAACGCTGGGGTGCCCGTCGTCGGCGTGGCGAGCACCGAGGGCATGCCGTTCAGGGTCGACGTGGTCATCCCGGCCAACAACCGCGACCGGCGGGCCCTGGAGGGGGTGTACAAGCGGCTCGCCGAAGAGATCGACATGGTCGCCGTCGATCCGGCGGCCGACGGCAATGCGGCCGCCGCCGCGGCGGCGGCAGCTGCCACCGGCCGCGACGTAAGGGAGGCCGAGGAGGCTGCCAAAAAGGAGGCCGAGGAGGCTGCCAAAAAGGAGGCCGAGGACGGGGGCGGCGATGCATCCGCCGCCGCTGGTGCTACAGGAGACGGAGGGGCTGCCGAGGCGGCCGCCGGAGGCGATGCCGCGGAAAAGGCGGCGAAGGCCGCAGGTGGCGAGGCATCGGGTGGCGAAGGCAACAAGCCGTCGTCGACTACGACCCCCGCCTCGGGCGGCGGCGAATCCGCATAATGCCGCAGGTGAGGGAGCCCGCAGTCGCGGGAATGTTCTACCCCGACGGCAGGGACGAGCTAGAGGCCGAGATACGCAGGTGCAGCGGGGACGAGTACGGGCCGCACGGCGGCAAGGAAGAGTCCGAGGATGCGGCCCCCGTCCTCGGCGCCATCTGCCCCCACGCGGGGTACCGGTACTCGGGGCCCGTCGCATGCCACTCGATCGAGGCGCTCGCATCCGAGGCGTCCAGGCGGCGCGATGAGGGCGGCGGGGACGGCGAGTCGCAGTCCCTATTCATCATGGCCGGCCCGAACCACCGCGGCATCGGGGCCGCCACGGCCACGATGTCGCACTGCGCATGGCGCACGCCGCTCGGCGACGTAGAGGTAGACTCGCAGGCGGCCGACGCCCTGGCCGCCGAGTCCGGCGGCATGGCCAGGCCGGACAACTATGCGCACTCTGGCGAGCACAGCCTAGAGGTGCAGGTTCCGATGCTGCAGCACTTTGTCGGCCCCGGCGTGTCCATACTGCCCGTCCTGATGGCCGACCAGTCGAGCGGGACGGCCGAGAGGCTGGGCCATGCGATGGCCAGGGTGGCCGCTGGGGCGGGCCGTGGGGGCGAGGGCCCCGCGATGCTGATCGGCTCGTCTGACCTGACGCACTACGAGCCGAACGGCGATGCGCACGAAAAGGACGGCGAGCTCGTCGAGGCGATCCTCGGCATGGACGTAGAAGGGTTCTACCGCATCCTGCGGGACAGGCACGTGACGGCGTGCGGGTACGGGGCGATCGCCGCCACGATGGTCGCATGCGCCGACCTCGGCGCCACGCGGGGCAGGCTGCTCAGGTACGCGACGAGCTACGACGTCGCCGGCGCCGACGAGTCGTCGGTCGTAGGGTACGCGTCGGTAGTGTTCTGCCGATGACGGGGGCTGGGAAGGGGGCGGTGCGCCCGGCCGCCGCGCGCGCCCCCGGCAAGGCCATACTGTTCGGCGAGCACTTTGTGGTGCACGGCTCACCGGCCATCGCGTGCGCCATCGGCAGGCACGTGACCGCGACTGTAGGGGCGCTGGAGCGGGGCGCGGTGCGCGTCGAGGCGCCGCCCTGGGAGCCGGTCGAGGCGCCGCTCGGCGAGGACATGCCCGGCGGCCTGCCGGCTCCGCTTGCGGCCGTCTGCGGCATGGCCGTGTCGGCGGCGGACAGGGCGGGGGCCGGCCTGCGCGTCGCCATCGACAGCGAGCTGCCGCTCGGCTCGGGCCTCGGCTCGTCGTCGGCGTGGTGCGTGGCAGCGGCCGCGGCCATGCGGGCGGCGCTCGGCGAAGAGTGCGGCATGGACGGCGTGCACGCCGCGGCCCTAGAGGCCGAGAGGTCCGCGTTTGGCGGGGCGTCCGGAATCGACACGGCCGCATGCGCGTACGGCGGGTTCGGCTCGTACACGACGGGCGGGCCCGGCGCCGGATGGAGGCCGCTTGATGCGGGCGGGCCGCTGCGCCTTGTGGTGGCCGACACTGGCAAGATCCACTCGACGGCAGAGATGGTCGGGGCCGTGTCCCGGTTCAGGGACGAGAACAGGGCAGAGTTCGACATGATGGCCAACAAGTCTACCAAGATTGCCCGATACGGGGAGGTGGCCATCAAGGGTGGCGACACTGCGGCGCTGGGAAGGCTCATGTCCGAGAGCCATGCGCTCCTGTCCAGGATCGGCGTGTCCACCGACGCGGCCGATGCGCTCGTCAAGGCGGCCGAAGGGGCTGGTAGCCCGGGCGCAAAGATCACGGGCGCCGGAGGGGGAGGGTGCGTTGTTGCCCTGCCGGCCCCGGGATCGAGAGGAGAGGATGCCGTCATGAAGGCCATGGAGAATGCCGGCTCGCCGCTGCTCTTTGCGACCGGCGCGGGCACAAAGGGCGTGCACGTTTGCGCCTAGGAATCGCGCAATGAGGACAGGGTATCAATCCTTGCCATACACAGCCTTGTGATCGCCCACGCGGAGAAAGACTATGCAGTCCTTTCCAACGCAATACAGTATCCTGTACGATCGATTGATCTCGTATGCAAAGGTAACGCATTTTGGGCATCCGGGAATAGCATACCGAATATTTTTGCGTACGCCTAATGATGCAGGGTCTGCAGATTCTATTATGGTACGAAGTGCCTTGTGGGCGCGTTGCGCCATGTCTGTGTTTAATTTGGCAATCTGCTTGCCAAACAGGGGATCTGTTATTACATGCATCAGGATTCCTCGCCAGATTGGACGGCCGCTCATTTATGTGTTTTGGTACTCGGCATGTGCCTTGGAGCTTACAGCATCGTCGATCATACGGATAAACTCAGCCTTCGACATACGGCGTAGCTTTACAGAGCCCGAGGCGATGGCCTCAATGTCTGCGATCTCCCCGGGTGACAGGGGTGGAGAGTATACGGGAGAGGCCCCCTCCGCGCCTCCGGGTGCAGATTGAAAGTCCGCCCCCAATCCAGGGCCACACGGCATGTCAGTCTGCAGACCCAAGCGCCCGGGATCACCGCCTATCTCTGCCAGACCTTTGCGGGTAATCTGGACCGAGCCGCGGCTCGGGTACGACACAAGACCGGCTTTTTTTAGGCTAGTCTTGACGCGGCCGATTTTGCGCCTTGTATTACTGACAGGGCTGTTTTTGGTCCGCGCATCCGAATCATCCCGGACAAGGATCGCAGACTTTGCCAGAATCTCTTCAAGTTCGTCCACCGAGCGGGTCCGTCCATCCGCGATTCCGCGCAAGAGAGGAACCGCCATGTCTGCAACGCGTGGCATCCGGCAAGCCCACGATGCGGCGGTATATATGCATTTTATGACGGGCCGTCCCGAACCGATGGCCCTGCCCCTACAGGTCGGCAGGTGTGCTAGACATGCGCGCCGGTAGAGCCGAGCGCTTACGAGCCGGCGACAGCAGCGGGCAAGAAGTGTGCAGAATCGGCGCGCCGGCGCCACATATCGCCATGTCGAGCACTGGCGGCCGCACTAGGCGCCGCCCGCCTGCACCCGGCGAGCAGTGTGCCTAGGGCATGCCGGGGAGCAGGCAGATGGCCGCACTAGGCGCCGCCCGCCTGCACACTGCATTGCCTGCTACTAGCGAGCAGGACATACCGCGGACCCTGCCGCTTGCACATCCTTTTCCCCCGCTGTGAGTCTGGCAGGCTGCCGGCGACTGGTCCAACCCCACCCCCACCCCCCACCCCCCACCCCCCACCACCACAAGTCGCGCGAGGCAGTCCCGGCCCCACCCCCCCCCCCCCACCCCCCCGCCACGGGCGACAGAAACAAAAGAGCCGCGGCGGGCGCGCCGGCGCGTTGGCGCTCATAGACAGGTTCCCGTCGGGGTGCACCCCGCGGCCGACGCAGACGGACATCATACGGCAGATCGAGGAGGCCGTCGGGTCGGGCTACCGCAACATACTGCTGTGCGCGCCGACCGGCATAGGCAAGAGCCACATTGCCGCCACGGTGGCGGCCTCGCGCGGCTCGTCGTTCATAGTGACGGCGCAAAAGATACTCCAGGACCAGTACACGGGCGACTTTGGCTGGATGAGGCCCATGAAGGGCATGTCCAACTTTCCGTGCCTGGACCTGTACGACAGCAAAAAGATCGACTACGACACTGCCGCAAGCGACCCGTCCGTGTCGTGCGCAAGGGGCGACTGCTCGAGGGAGGTGCGCAGGGACGGCGTCACAAAGACCGTGTGGTGCAAGTACAAGCCGCGCATCGACGACTACGAGGACGGCGAGCCGCAGGCGCCGCCGCCAGGGACCGACCAGCCGTGCCACTACTACGACCAAAAGTACAGGGCCCTCAACGCCGCCCACGCCGTCTTCAACTATCCTGCGTACTTTCAGACGCGCAAGTACTCGAAAGGGATAGCCGAGTACCTCGAGCGGCAGGTGCTCGTCGCCGACGAGACGCACGAGATCGAGGACCAGATCATCGACTTCATCGGGTACGAGCTGCACGCGCCTATGCTGCGCGACGCGGGGCTGGAGTTTTCGGGGTTCAAGATCACGGACATCGAGGGCGTCGCCGCCGTCGTAGAGGCCACCGCCGACTCGTACAACCGCAGGGTAAAGAGCATGGAGGCCGAGACCGAGCGGGCGATGGCAGGCAGGGCCGAGCCCGAGGAGAACCCGCTGATCGCCGCGTACAAGTCGAGGCGAGACCGCCTCGACTCCATACTCAGGGAGATCAAGAGGGACCCGTCCAACATGGTCTACCAGGTCAAGCGCGAGGGCGGGTGGAGCGACCGCGCCGACGACGGCGAGATCGTCGCCGTCTCGGTAAAGCCGCTCGACATATCGCCGTACGTGAGGGACTACTTCGACTACCCGCTGCAGGTGTTCATGAGCGCGACCATAAACATGACCATGTTCTGCAGGACGATGGGGTTTGGCGAGGACGAGTGCAGGTTCATAGAGGTCGCAAGGTCGCCGTTCAAGGCAGAGAACAGGACCGTCACGTTCCACGACGTGAGGCGCCTCAGCTACCGCTCGACGCGCGAGGACTATGCGGCAGTGTACTCAAAGGCGCGGCAGATAGCCGGCATGTACGGAGACCAGAAGGGGCTCATACTGACTACGACGCGCAAGCACTGCGACGACGTGGCCGGCGCCATCGGCGGCAGGGTGCAGATCGCGTACGAGCGCGACGGGATGGGCAGGGATGCCGTCCTCAAGAGGCACACCGAGGCCGACGGGCCGAGCGTCCTCGCCTCGCCGTCGCTGTGGTACGGCGTCGACCTGAAGGGCGACCTGTCGCGGTTCCAGATCATAGTAAAGGCGCCGTACCCGTCCATGGGCGACAAGCGCACAAAGGCAAAGGCCGACAAGGACCCCCTGTGGTACCAGTACACCGCCCTCGTAAAGCTGCTGCAGGGGTTTGGCAGGTCGGTGCGCGGCCAGGACGACTATGCCGAGACGCACGTGCTCGACGAGGGCGCAAGGACGCTGCTGTACAAGATGAGAAGGTTCGTGCCAGAGGCGTACCACGACGTCCTCGGGTGGGACGAGGGAGGCGGCGGGGCGGCGCAGCAGAAGTAGGAAGCGGTGCCGGCCCGTCAGCCCGAGCCGCCGGCGTCGGCATCCGCATCTGCGTCGGCCTCTGCAGAGGCGGCCGCGGCCGCCTGCGCGCAGTACTCGTTGACGTACCACGGCAGCAGGTTCTTGCACGAGGGAGGCAGGATGTACGAGGCAGGTGTCGGCGATCCGCCCTTGCGCGTCGGGTCGAACGGATCCCCCGTCCTGTACAGGCGGTACTGCGCGCGGCCCGTCCTGTACAGGTAGCGGTGCATGCCCGGCGAGGCCGGCGCGTTGGCCACGCCGTGGACGCTCACGGCAGCCGCTAGGGCGTTGCGCGACACGTCGGGGCAGAAGCCGAGCTCGCGCACGCGTGCGATTATCTGGCGGTTTGAGAATACGGCGTCGGGCCCCTGCTCGCGCTGCATCGTAGCGGCCGCGATCCACACGGCCACGGCGGCGGGCAGGCGGCCGCGGGCGGGCAGGCCGAGCTCGGGTCCGGTGTCGGCGCCCGTACCGGCGCTGGCGCCGTCTCCTCCCCCGGCCGCCATTGCTACCTCCCCCCCTCCGCCGCCGCCGTTGGCGCCGGCGGCGATGCCTCGGCATCCCCCGCCGGCGCGGCGGGCGCCGCGTCCCTGCCGTTCCCTGGCCCTGATCCGCCTGCGCGGCTGGAGCCGCGCCTGCGCCGGTCGGCCTCGACGAGCTCTTCGATCTTCCGCTCTAGCCGGTCCACCTCGGCCTCCTTGTCGCGCCACCACCTCCTGCTCCAGACCCTCTCGATCGACCACCCCTTGCCCTCTAGGAACTGCTGCCGCATGATGTCGCGCTCGCGCACGCTCCTTGCCGAGTGGAACGTGGCCCCGTCGCACTCGATGCCGAGCACGTACCTCCTCTCGTCGTCGGGGTGCGCGACGGCCAGGTCGATCCTGTACCCCGAGAACCCGACCTGCGTGTCGACACGGTGGCCCCTCTTCTCGAGGGCCGTGTGCACCTGCACCTCAAACTCCGAGTCGAACTCTAGGTCGCCCGGGCCGGAAGGCCCCCCGCCGCGCGCAGGCATCGACGGGTTGATCGACCGTATGACGGCCTCCTGCGCGTCTCCGTCCGACGAGCCGGTCGCCCTCGCGTACTCGAGGAACTGCCTCAGGCGCAGCGGCCCGTCGTTCTTTGGGGTCGGGCGCACGTCGTTCGGCTCTATCGACGAGACGACGACCATCTCCTGCCTGGCCCTCGTGACGGCCACGTTGAGGCGGTTCTCGCCTCCGGCCGCGCTCAGTGCGCCGAACCTGTTGACAAACTTGCCGTCGGCATCCCTTGCGTACCCGATGGAAAAGACGATCACGTCGCGCTCGTCGCCCTGCACGTTCTCTATGTTCTTTATGAACAGCGCATCGTCGCGGCCGGCCGACTCGTGGGCCGCCGCATGCAGCTCGGCAAAGCCCGCATCCTCGTCGAGCCGCGCGTCGCGGCGGTCCATGACGAGCTCCTGCTGCGCCTCGTTGAACGTAATGACGCCGACCGACCGGTACGGCGAGCCGTCCTTCCGCGAGCGCTCCCACTCGGCTGCGACCTCGTCGAGGACCGCCTCGGCCTCGACGAGGTTGCGCCTCTTTTCCCACACGCCGCTGCACTTTACCCAGCGTATGGGCGGGTGCTCGGGGTCTACGGCCGCGTTCGGCGCGATGTTGAGGTTGCCGCCGTAGAACGCGTGGTTTGAAAAGTTGATCAGGTCCTGGTACCTCGAGCGGTAGTGCCAGGAGAGCATCGTATGGCCGTACCGGGCCGCCGCAAGCTCGAGCAGGCTCTTTTCGGGCGGCGGGCGCGAGCCGTCGTCCTCGCCCCCCTCTTCCTCGTCGTCTTCGTCCCCGTCGCCGCCGCGTATGCGGAACAGGTCGAACGGCGGCAGCTGCTTCTCGTCGCCGGCCACTACGGCCCTGCGCGCCCTGTGCAGGAACGGCATCGCCCGCTCGGCCGCAAGCTGGCTCGCCTCGTCGACTATGGCCAGGTCGAACATGCCGCGCTTGAGCGGGAATATGCGGGACACGGACTCTGGCGATGCGAGCCAGCACGGCGCCAGCCGGAGCAGCTGCCTGTCGTACTTTTCAAAGAGGCGGCGCACCGGCATGACGCGCCGCTTGCGCGACAGCTCGCGGCGCAGCTCCATCCACACGTCGGCATCGGCGCCGCGCCGCCTGCCGCGCAGGCTGTCCGGGCGGACGGCCCCGTCGATGGCCTGCTTTATCTTGGCCGTGACAAGGGCGCGCTTTTCCTCGACGAGGGCGGCAAGGTCGGCGCGCCGCTTTTCGTACTCGGCGACAAAGTCGCCGCGCAGCAGGCGGCTGCCGCGCTCGATCTCGTCTAGCCAGTGCGCGTAGATCTCTTGGCGGATCATCGCCGACCAGCGGGCGCCGCCGGCTGCCGGCAGGCGCCCGTCGGCGTGCGCAAGCGCCTCGAAGACGCCCTGCCCCGCATAGTCGGACCTCTTGAGGTCAAGGTCGCGCATCGCCTCGAACTCGTCTAGGTCGGAGCGCATCGCCCCGAGCGTGCGGGACAGCTGCGCCGTCGAGTGTCCGCCTCCGCCTCCGTCCCACGGCGACAAGGGGGCCGCGGCCGCATCCTTGTACAGCCCGAGGCGGGCGGCCGAGCCGTCCTCGAGGCGGCCTGCCAGCTCGTCGATCATGCCCCACATCTCCAGGCCGGCCTCGATGCCGGCCCGCATGCCCCTGACGGCGGGCTCGTCCGCGGCGGCCGACTCTCCGAGCTCGGCCCGTATCGCCTTTGCGTGGCCGCGCCTCTTGAGGCCGAGAAAGCCGCCGCCTGCCAGGTACCCGTCGATCGCATCCAAGAGGGCCCTCTGCCTGCCCGCATCGGGGGCCATCGCGCAGCGCGGCGCGGCCTCGATCATGCGGTCGAGCAGGCCGCGCAGCCGCAGCGCATCGCCCGAGCTCATGTCCGCAAAGCCGCGGCGCCCCGCCCACGGGCTCCCCGCCGAGTCGAACCGCCGGTACGCGTCCTCGACGCCGTCGACGCGGCCGATGAACTCGTCGAGTCCCTCCCAGTCGACGGGCAGGCCGAGCGAGGCCACGTCCAGGGCAGGCTCGTACCTGCCGTCGGCTGTCGCGTACAGCGCGTGCGCGCTCGCTCCGCCAAAGCGCCTCTCGCGCAGCGCCGCTCCGAGGTCGACAAGGTACCCTACGCACTTGTCTATGCGGGCCGACGCCTCCCTCACGCGCCTGCCGGCCTCGGAGACGTGCGATGCCGGGGCGTCCGCCTCGATCGTCGAGAGCAGTTGCTCGTACATGCGCCGCCTGTCCTCCATCTCGCGCTCGATGAACACGGCGTACTCTGCCAGCCCGACGCGGCCGAGGCGCTGCCTGACGACCTCGAGGGCGGCCCGCTTCTGGCACACGACGAGGACCTTCTTGCCCGACGAGAGGGCGTTTGCGACCAGGTTTACTATCACCTGCGACTTGCCCGTGCCCGGGGGCCCCCTCACGACGCACAGGTCGTCGGATGCGGACCTCAGCACCACCTCGTCCTGGCTCGAGTCGCTGTCGAGGATGGTGTCTAGGCTGGCCGCGCCTGCCGCATCGATGTCCATCCGGCCGGCCTCGTCGCCAAAGTCGCCGGGGCCGGCATCGTCGCCGCCGCCGCCCTCCGCGCCTCCCCCCAGGATGAGCGCGGCGGCCAGTCCCTCGCCGGCCCCCCCGCTGCCTCCCATCATCTCGGCATAGTCGCGGTAGATCTCGCTGTCGGCCTGCGGAAAGCTCCCGACTACGGCGTGCCCGACCAGGCGGAGCGGGGAGCCTGCCAGCCGGCCGTCGATGTCGTCGTTGGTGATCGTTCCGAGCTCGACGGGGCCCGGCTCGGCCGGGGCGGGGCCGACGTCGACCAGGTCCGACGCCCAGCCGGCGACGGCCGAGAACAGGCCCGCGGCGGCCGCATCGCCGCGGCCGGCGCCCGAGGCGGCGTGCGCCTCGGCCGCATCCTCGATCATCTCGTCGAACCGCTCCTCGTACCCCTCGGGCAGGTCGTACCCCCCCTTCTTGCGCAGGGCCGCGAACAGGGCCCTGTTGAGCACCGGCCTCTGGTCGAGCAGGCGCATGTACCAGCCGGACCCGCGGGCCTTCTTTTCGTACTCTAGGCGCATCGGGAACAGCGCGATCGGCCCGCGCACGTACATGCTCGCCTCGGGCGAGCCCTCTAGGAACGGGTAGCCGAGGTACCCCGTGTGCTGGCCCGTCTCGTTCTCGATCTGCTCCAGGCTCCTCTTGAGGGCGCGCAGCGACGAGCGCAGCGGGTCGGCGGTGTTCCTTTCGTCCCCGTCTGCCTCGCCGGCGCCCGCGGCGCCGCCGGCATTGGCGCGCCTGCCGGCCGAGTCGAGCAGCAGCCTCACGCGCGCGCCCTCGTCGACCTTGCCGTCGAGCGCATCGGCGAGGTTGCCCGCCGCGGCGGCGACCGCCTTTGCGGCCGTGCCGCCGCCGAACTCGTCGAGGCGGACGAGGTCCAGGTTGTGCCGTTTGTAGGCGCGCCTGAGCAGGACGGAGCGGTTTCGCGTCGTCACCTGCAAGAGGCGGTCCTGGTACGACTTTAGCGCGGGCGCGATGCGGCTTGCTGCGGACGCGGCGGCGGCGGCGACCCCACGGCGCCCCTGCGGGGCATCCTGCGGCGTCCCATAGGCCGCGGCGCCGCCGTCCCCCGCCCCGCCCGCGCTCATGCGGCCGCGCGCAGCGGCCTTTTTCTTATTGCTTGCGGCGCTAGCGGCCGCGCGCGCCTGCCGCCCAATCTTAAAAGCGGGCCCGCCGTGGCGCCTATCGGGTCTGTAGCTCAGTATGGATAGAGTGTTGGACTTCTAATCCAATGGTCGAGAGATCGAAGCTCTCCAGACCCGCCATCAAGCAGCGCCGGCGCGGCCGCGCCCTCGCGGGGCCCGGCAGGCGGCATACGCCCGACTGCGGGGCAGCCTTCGCCGGCGATGCGGCGCCCCGCCTACCGCCCGCAATCCCGCACCTCCGGCGGTTTCGGCGTGCCCCCCACCCCACCCGCCTCCCCCCAACGTTTAAGGCGGGCGATCGCGCCGCGGGGAATAGGTTGGACACGTATGCGGAGCTTTGCAGCAGGCTGGCCGAGGCGGACTGGGAGAATGCGAGGGACCTGGAGCTTGTGCGCGGCGGCGGGTGGGACGAGGCAAAGCACCTGGTGGCAAAGGCGGCCCTGGCCATGAGCAACCTAGAGGGCGGGGGGCGAATCGTGATCGGCATCGACGGGAGCAGGGAGGGCAGGGATCGGCTGGCAGGCATGGACGAGGAGGCGAGCGCCACCTTTGACGAGGGCGCCGTGTCGGAGCTTGTCAACGACTACGCCGATCCCCCTGTCCAGGTGCGGGTGAGGAAAGTGTCGGACGGCGGGCGCCACTTTGTGGTCATCGGCGTGCAGGGATTCGACTACCAGCCGACCCTGTGCAGCAGGAGCCTCGACAGGGGCGGCAAGGAGTACCTGGAGGCCGGAAGGCTGTACTACAGGCCCAGGGGAAGGGCGGAGAGCACCGCCCGGCTTGCGCATCATGACATGCGGGAGTTGCTGGACGTGGCCGTGGCAAAGCGCCACAACTATTGGCGAAGGGTGTGCGCTGGCATGGGCATCGACATGGGAGGGGGCGCGGGCGGCATTTCCGGCAGTGCGAAGCCCGACCTAGGCGACGGCGGGATTTTGGCGGCGGTAAAGGAAAGGGCGCACTACGCAATAGCCATGCAGCCCCGCACGCCAAAAGACTTTTCGCTCGACGAGC
Source organism: Cenarchaeum sp. (assembly GCA_965242695.1). Lineage (GTDB taxonomy): Archaea > Thermoproteota > Nitrososphaeria > Nitrososphaerales > Nitrosopumilaceae > Cenarchaeum. The sequence continues at coordinate 2,105,834 of CBDESU010000001.1, forward strand.
TTGAGGGCATGGTAAGGGACTGCCGCGTGAGGCGCAGGGAGCTCCCATATCCGTACGCCCCGGACGGCGGGGCGCAAAGGCTGGAGAACTGCATAGAGGCATCCCACATGGGAGGCCTGCATGCGGGCGTGTGGAGGCTCTACAGGAGCGGGCAGTTCGGCGAGTGCTTGGGACTCTACGAGGCCAGGTGGCCGCCCGGCCAGCCGCCCAGCCGCGGATCCCGCGCGCCGCCGAGGGAAAGGTTCCTAGAGCCGGCGCTCACGCTGTACCGGATAAGCGAGGTGTTCCTGTTCGCCTCGCGGCTGGCCCGCAGGATTCCCGACGTATGGCGGATCAAGATCGATCTCTGCGGCATGCGGGACAGGATGCTCGACGTTCGCGTGCCCGAGCGGTTCGGGCTGTACGGCGACTACAAGTGCGATGTGCCCGTCATAAGCCTGTCGGCCGAGCTCGACTCGGGGCTCCTCCAGGCCTGCTACGCCGACCTTGCCGTGGAGAAGACGATCGAGGTCTTGGAATGCTTCGGCTGGCAGGAAGAAATGCCAAGGACCCTCAGGGAAGAGCAGGATCGCATGTACAGGTGGGGCGAAACCAAGTCGATGCCGGTGCCGATCAGCGGCTAGCATCGGGGCCGGCGGGATCGGCGGCGGGCCTGCGCGCGCCGGCGGCCGGCCGGCGCGGCGGAAGAGGGCGCACATTGCGGCAGCGCAGTGCCGGAAGAGGTTCACGGCGGCGGAGCCGGCATGGCCGCCTGTGCCCGAACGCGGCTCGAGCATGGGCAACGGGGCCGCACCGCAGGGACGATCCGCAGCCGCCGGCCGCGGCTTTGCAGCTCGGTGCGGCCCCCCGCCCGCCCGCCGACGGGCCTCTTCCACCCTGGCAGGACAGCGGCGGCGGCGCATGCCGGCGGCGCGGGCGCGCAGGGTACTCTTTTTAGTGAGGCGCATTCGGCGCGGCCAATGCACATACAAAGCAGCATCATGCTTGTTGCCTTGGCGGCCGTTGTCGCGGCCACTGCCTATGCGGCGCCAGCCGCGTATGCGCAGGCCACGGCAGAGGTCAGCAACGCGCCGGGCTCGTCAGTGCCTGGGTGCGAAGAGGACAACGAGTGCTTCATGCCGGCCAACGCCATGGTCGACGCGGGCGGCACCGTAACGTGGAGCAACGACGACACGGCAGCCCACACGGTGACCAGCGGGTCGGCCGAGGGCGGCGGGCCGGACGGCACGTTCGACAGCAGCCTTCTCATGCCGGGCACCACATTCTCATACACGTTCGAAGAAGCCGGCGAGTACCCGTACTATTGCATAGTTCACCCGTGGATGGCCGGAATGGTGACCGTATCTGCGGCCGGCGACGGCGGTGGAGACGGCAGCGACGGCGACGGTGGAGACGGCGACATGGCCGGGCAGGGCGGAGGGACGACAGTCCTGAGCGATGAAACCGAGATCAAGGTCCTGACGACCCACCCGGAGGCGGGCGGCCGGATGGGCATCATTGTCGAGGTCGTCAACTCTGAGCACATAAACTACGACATCAAGGCGTTCCAGAACGGCGCACTCGTCCTCGAGGACCTTGACGCGCACGACCACGACGGCGTCAACGAGCACGAGACGGCCCCGCTAGAGTCGGCCGATCCCGTCACCATAGTCTTCACCTTCCAGGGGTACGGCATGGGCGAAATGACAGGTCCCATCGGCGAGACGTACACGCTCAGCAGCGACTCGACGGCCAGCACGGCCACGGGCATGCTCTCCGACGGTACGGTCGTCGAGCTTGTGGCAAGCGACCCGATCGAGGGCCACAGGATGGGCATCGCGCTCCAGATAGGCGGCAACGCGGAGATCACGTACGACATTTTGGCGACGCAGGGCGACACGGTCGTCCTCGACGAGAAGATGGCGCACGACCACGACGGCCTCGCAAACCACGAGACCGACGTCCTCGCATCCTCCGATCCAGTCGACATTGCCATAACGTTCCAGGGATACGACGACCACAGCGGCGAGATAACGGGAACCGAGCTGATCGGCGAGCAGGTGGTATTCACCAACATCGTGCCAGAGTTCGGCACGGTCGCGGCCATGATACTGGCCGTGGCGATCGTCTCGATCATTGCGGTCACCGCAAGATCGCGCATCAGCCTGGCCCCAAGGATCTAGCCACCACCTTTCTGTTTTTGATCGGGCCGGAGGGCGGCCGCGGCCCGCCCCGGCGCCCCCCCCCCCACACCTCGCGCGCGCAGTAGAGGGGCGGCCCACGCGGGGCCGCGGTGCGCCCGCGGCGGGGGCCGGGCCGGCCTCCGCGCGCAAGCGTATTATCCGGGGCGCCGCGCGCCGGGCGCATGAAGGACATAGAGCTGTCCCTGTCTAGCGCCGAGTTCGGCCAGGGCGAGGTCGTGCGCGGGACGGCCAGGGTGTCCTACGGGGGCAGGTTCGACGGCGTCGTGGTCAACACGCAGATACTCGACTCGAACGATCTCGTCGTGTACAGGTCGTGCGGCGGCAGGGAGATCGAAAAGAGGACCTCGCGCCTGTTCATACCGAGGGACGCCATGTCGGACGGGGGCAGCGTGGCCGAGTTTTCCGCATCGGCAGAGTCGGCCGACGGGGGCGGCCGCGAGGTAAAGTTCCGCGCATCCATAATAGAGCAGCACAAGGAGGTCGAGAGCGACGTCGTGTTCGCCAGGCTGGCGGCGGCGGGGCCTCCCTAGGCCCGCGGGCACAGGCCGGCGCCCTCCCCCCTCCCATCTCCCGCGCGCCGGGGCCGCCCGCTCAGCCAAGGCCCTCCGGCCTAGAGGCCAGGCAGGGCCCGAGCAGCGGCAGCGCAAAGCCGTAGCGGCCGCGGCCGCTCCTGCGCACGAGGCCCTTGGCCTCCAGCCGCCTCAGGCGCGACAAAAGCGCCCCCCTGCTGCACCCCGCACCCCTCAGGATCGACGAGAATGCCGCGTCCGCCCCCGGCATCGCCGACATGAGGCGGAGCGTCCCCCCTTCAAGGGGGCCCAGCTCGGCCATCCGCTGGTCGAAAAAGCCGCGGCAAAGCTCCCGGATCAGCCCCTCCCTTATGGACATGTACTCGCCCAGCCCGATCGTCTTCCCGTCGAACCGCTCCAAGACCTCGCCCGCAAGCAGCTGTATGAAGTAGGGATGCCCGCCCGCATCCCCTGCGATGACATCCACCAGGCTCGGCGAAAAGCCGCGGCCGACGCCCGCCAGGGGCCGCGCGATCGCGAGCCTCCCGTCCTCCCTGGAGAGGTTGGACAGCCCCATCGGTTCGAGCGACAGCCCCCCGCGCGATGCGACCGCCCCGGCGCTCTTCAGCAGCCCCGGCAGCCCGGACAGGACGGCGCAGTACCGGCACCCCCGCCTCCGGGCCTCGCCGACGGCGCCGAGAAAGTCGGCGAGCACGTGCCAGCCGTTCCTTTTTACGTCGCGGATCGTATGGAATTCGTCGAAAAGAAACACGACGCCCCTGTACCCCAGCCGGTCTATGGCCCTCCAGCCGCTCGCAAGGCATCCGGCCAGGCGGTCCGCCGGCGGCGCGCGGTGATCGGGGCCCGAGGCGCCCGCAGCCGGAGGCCCGAGGCTCCTCCCCGCCGTGCGGGGCCCGCCCGCGGCCGGCCCCGCCCCGGCGTGCGGCTCGAGGGCGCTGCGCATGGCGTACTCGAGGCCCGCCGCAAACACGTCGGGGTCCGAGTCCCTGGCGCTGTACTGGTACCGCGCCAGGGCCAAGAACCCCCTGTCGCGGCAGGCGCGGGCAAACCTGCCTAGCAGGACGGTCTTGCCCACCCCGCGCAGCCCGTACAGGACGATGTCGGCGGCCCCGCCGCCGCCTTCGGCGCGCCGCAGCATGCCGTCGAACGCGCGCAGCTCCCCCTCCCTCCCCGCCAGGTACGGCGGGTCGAGCCCCGCCCCGGGCGCGAACGGGTTGCCTCCGCCTTCCATGCAGGGGCGGGGCCGGCCCCGGCTAAAAGCATCCCGGCGCAGCCGCCCGGCGGAAGCGGACAGGGCCGGCGGGCCCGCCCTAGAACCTCTGCTTTGTAATCGACAGCGTGCCCGTCATCCACGGGTGCGGTATGCAGTTGTACTTGATCTCGGCAGGCTCCGTAAACAGGAACTCGTACGACTCGCCGGGCATGACGACCCCGTCCGAGCCGAACTTGCCGCTGTACGGGTCGGCGTACGAGTGGTCGGGCGTCACCGTGTGCGCAACGTCGTCGATGTTGTTCCACACGACGATGTTGTCGATGCCGAGCTGTATGTCGACGATCTTTGGGACAAAGTTCTCCTCCTGGCTGGGCAGGGCCGAGCCGATGATCATTTCGATCACCTTCTTCTCGCCCTCGGGGTGCAGTATGTGCTCGTCGACGGACGGCTTTTCGAGCGACTCGGGCAGGTAGAACCCCTGGTAGAAGACGACGCCGGCTGCCACGCCGACTATCACCGTCATTATCCCTATGCCGTACGCGTTGGACGTGCGGGCCTCGCTCACGGGGCGGCGGGGCAGGCCGGGCCTATAAAAGCTTCAAGCGGCGCATTCCCAGAGTCCCGCGGGGCGGGACGGCATCAGGCCTGCGGCGCGGCCCCGCCCGGGCCGGCGGCGGCCGATGCCCCGCCCCGGGCCCCCACGCGCACGGCGGCCAACGCCGCGGCCCTGGCGGCCAGGGCCGACTTTTCGGCCGACCTCGAGGCCTTGCCGGCCATGCGGGCCGCGGCGTCGGCGGCCTTTCCGTCGCCTGTCGGCCCGTAAGAGGCCCCCGCTACGGCCAGTACCGCCTCTGCCGCCGAGCCGGCCATGCGGGCCGCCTGGGCCGACTTTTCGGCGGCCGCGCGCTTTTCGTCGTCCGCCTTTTGGGTGGTGCGCTCCTTTGCCACCGTCCGCACGGCGCGGGCAGCCGGCCGCGTCTGGCGGGCCGCCCTTGCGGCCCACACGGCGGCCGCCCTGGCCGTCGCCGCCGCCCTGGCCGCATCGGCGGCCATTGCGGCGCGGGCCGCGCGGGCCGCCGCATCGGCCATGCGCGAGGCCTTGTCGGCCCCCTTGTCGGCGGCCCGCTCCGCCGCAGCGGCCGCGTTGTCGGCGGACGTCGACGACCTGTCGGCCGACCTTGCCGCATCGTCTGCCGCGGTAGCGGCCTTGACCGCCTCTTCCTCGGGGGCGCCGGGCGCTGCCTGCACCCCGAGCGACATGCGGGCGTCCCACCGCGCCGCGGCCCACGCGGCCGCCTCGGCGGCATCGGCCGCGGCGGCGGCCGCCTCGGCGGCCGCCTTGGCCGCCTTGGCGGCCCTTTCCGACAGGCCGGCCGCATCCGGGCCGCCCGTGCCGCCGTCCGGCGGCGCGCCAAGGGTGCGCGCCAGCCAGCGGGCCGCCTCTGCCGACGACTCGTGCGCAACGCGGGCCGCTCCTGCGGACTGCTCGGCGGCAAAGGCCTTTGACAGCGACCTGCCGGCATCGCCGGCTCGGGCGGCGCCTGCCGCGCCGCGGGACGCGCCGGCCGCCTCGTCGGCGATGCATGCGGTCCTGGCCACGTTGCAGGCCACGTCGGCAATGTCGGCGCGCTCGATGCCGGCTGCATCGGCATCGGTGCCCGGGCCGGCTGCGGCGTCGGCGCCGGGCGCGGCCGCGCGCAGGGCCTCGGCGGCGGCGCGCGCCTCCCCGGCCGCGGCGGCGGCCCTTCCGGCCGCCTCGTCGGCCGCATCGGCCGCGGCGCCAAGCTCGGCGGACAACGGCGGCCCCCCGCAGGGCGTGCTTAAGAATATTTTTCCGCGGGCCTGGGCGGCGGCCGGCCCCGTCAGTGCCTGTACCACGGGTCGTACCCGAGCCGCTCGAGCAGGTGGCCCCACGACTCGAACTCGGAGTCGTACGCCGACAGGGGGAACCTCGCGCCGGCCTTTTTCATCTCTTGGCGCGTCGGCACCTGGCTGAGATCGCGGCGAATCCTCTCGATCTCGGCGATCAGGGACGCCTTGTTCGGCAGCTCCGACCTGGCCAGCTCGACGACCTCGCTCACGGGGGTGCCGAACTCGCTCTCAATGGTCTCGACGAGCTCTTCGGACAGCTCGGGCTCGTCTTCGCCCGATATGGCCAACGCCCTGCCCAGGTCCCTGAGCATGTGGGCGCGCCGCTTGTCAAAGTAGGTCAGGTCGGTCTCGAGGGGCGAAGGCTCCCGCGCCGGCGGCTTGGATCGCCGGCGGCGACCGCTGCCGCCTCCGGTGCTGCCGCTGCTGCTGCTGCCGCCGCATCCTGTGCTGCTGTCGCCGCCTCCGGTGCTGCTACTCTTGCCGCTGCCGCCGCTGCCGCTACTGCTGCCGCTACTGCTCTTGCCGCTGCCGCCGCTGCCGCTACTGCTGCCGCTACTGCTGCCGCTACTGCTGCCGCTACTGCTGCCGCTACTGCTCTTGCCGCTGCCGCCGCTGCCGCTACTGCTGCCGCCTCCGCCGCTGTTGCCGTCCGCCGAGGCGGCCGACTCCCTGCCGGCCGAGCCTGCCGCCTCGCGAGCGGCCGAGCGGCGGCTCGGCGAGTGCCTAAGCCTCTGCTTGTACTCGGCGCTGCGCGGATTGCGCCGTATGCGGAAGTTGCAGCAGTTGCAGTACCAGCCGATCGAGTCCTCGGCGGCGGGCAGGCCGTTGCGCATGTGGCCTCCGCGGTAGTCGATCCATATGTCGCACGTCTGGCAGCGCCCGTGCCCCGCCTCGTACCGGCCCCCCTTGACGGGCTTCTTGGCCCTGTACTGCTTGCACTTTCCGGCGCAGAGCCTCTTTTTCCCGGCGGCGGGGGCGGCGCGCTTCACGGGCGTCCCCTGGCCGGCAGACTCGAGTCCTGCTTCCTGCCTCGCGGACAGGGAGCCCGCCCCTGCGGGGGCGCCCCCCTGAGGGTCGGCAAGCGTGAGCAGCTGCATTGCAGATCACGTCCCTGCGGGCCCCGGCTGCGGGCCCGGCGGCGAAGATGGAGGCATAGAGGGCGGGGGCGATGGGGGCGGCCCGGCGGCGGGCGGCGGGGCGCCGGGCGGGCCGCCCGGCGGCGGCGCCGATGCCGCCGGCGGGCCGGCGCCGCGGGGAGCGGCAGGGGCCGCCCGCGGAGGGGGCAGCTCGGCAGGCGCTGCGCCGGGCGCGCCCGCGCCTCCCTCGAGGGCCGGCGCCGGGCCGGGCTCGGGCAGGCGCGGCCTCTCGGGGACGGGCAGGCCTGGCGCAAGGCCGGGCGGCGGAGGCGGGGCGTCCTTGGCCCTGCCCATCGCGTACCTGTACACGTGGAAGAACGCGGCGAACACGAACAGTATGAGGCCCACCCAGAACAGCGAGAGGTTCTTGAAGCCGGTAATGGCCGCGTTGTACGCCGCGATGTTGAGGAACACGAGGAACGCGATGAGCGCGACGATGACCCAGTTGACCCACTTGTCGGACAGGTCGATCGTGGCGACCCTGTTCGGGCCGCGCTCCTTTTGCATCTTGGCCTTGCGCTCGGACTCGCGGGCCATGTGTATCATCATGTAGCTGAACCCGAACCCGAGCGGGACGAGCAGTATCATCGTGAGGTACAGGAAGACGGGGTCTATGACCAGGCGCTCGACAAGCGACAGCGTCGTGTCGGCCGGTATGTAGAACCCCCAGTACGTCGTCACTATGATCTGGGCGATCCCGACGATGCCGAACGACGTGATGATCGGCCTGTCCTTCCAAGAGAACTTCTTGTACCTGTCCAGGAACGGCACGAGCAGCAGCGACCCTATGAACAGCGCCGGCCACAGCACGCCGGTGACGAACTTGTCGTACTGCGTGCGCAGGAACGCATACAGTCCCGTCAGGTACCACTCGGGGACCGTGATGCCCGGCGGCACGGTCGGCTGGAACTTGAAGCCGAGGTCGATGGGGAAGACGCCGCCCGTGATGAGGATGGCGCCGGAGATCGCCATGACCATCGGCACGTCGAAGACGAGGAACCGCGGAAAGTGCACCGCCATGAGCCCGAGCATGACGAGGGGCAGTATGAAGACGTGCTGCGCGTAGAACCGGAGCACAAAGTCGTGGAACCCGCCCCCGAACATGGCGTCGCGTATGGTCGGCCCCACCACGGGGATCGAGTTGGTCAGGGACGCCGCTATGCTGATGGCAAGCTCGGCGCGCTCGCTGAATATGATGTCGTACCCCGTGAACGCCTCTAGTATGGTGACCGTCCCGAGTATGACCCCCGTGACCCACAGTATCTCGTTGCGTATCTTGTAGCGGCCGCTAAAGTACTGGTAGTACATGTGCAGGATGGCGAGCAGCACCATCGCGTTCGAGCCGTGGTAGTGTATGTTGCGGATGTGGAACCCGTACGGCACCTCGTCGTTGATGAACTCTACGCTGTCCCAGGCCCTGTCCAGGATGGGCTCGTAGTAGAACATGAGCAGGGCGCCGGATATGCCGAGTATTACGAACACGATGAACGTGAGCATGCCGAGGAAGCCGAACGGGCTTACGAACCTGGCCGGGAACGAGAACTTTATCGCCGTGAATATGGTCCGGTCGATGCCGTCCCACACCCAGTACAGGAAGGCGACAAAGCCCGTGCGCCTACTTAAGGTAGCGTCCAAATCCCACCACTCCGTTCTGGTTGACCCCCCACGTGGGGGGCAGTATCCACAGCGCCCCGTCCGAGTCGGCCTCCATCGTAAGGTTCGGCAGCACGTTCGACGGCGGCGCCTGCAGCGAGGCCGGCCCCTCGAACGCCGCGCCCGTCAGGGGGTCGTACATGCTGCCGTGGCACGGGCACTCGCCCCTCCGGCGCCCCTCTTCGGGCCAGTACTTCCAGAGACACCACAGGTGGAGGCACACCATGCTGTACGCGCGGAACGCCGAGGCCTCGTTCGTCTCACCGCCGAGCTCGGGCGGCAGCCGTATGAACTGCCACTTGCGGAACGCCTCCTCGTCGAGGACGGCATCGCCCGTCTTCGGGTACGTGATGACCTCGGCGTGGTTGACCGGAAACGTGTTGACGTTGGCCTGCAGGCCGTCGGGGAGCTCTACGGGGACGCGCTCGAGGACGACCGACGAGGGGTTGGGCATGAAGTTGCCCCACGGCACGAACGGTGCGAACGCCAGGCCGGTGCCGGCAGCCCCCATGAGCTTTAGAAAGTCGCGCCGGGACAGGCCGCTCCGCCTAGCGGCGCTCTCCTCCCCCTCTTGCATTCGTGCCCAAAATCCACCGGTTTGGTTATAAACCTAGTTTCGGGCTCGGGCAGGGGCCGGCCCGCGGGCTGGTAGAGGGGGCAGATGCTGGGGGCGCCCCCGTGAGGGGGACGCAGGGCGCGAGGCGGGGCGCGGGCGGCAGTCCGGCCCGCGGGCAGGTGGAGGGGAGGGAGGGGGGGCAGAGGCGGGGCGGCAGGCCCTGTGCGGGCCGCGCGCCATCCGCCAGGCGACGCTGGGGCCGCGCACAACTCATGGAGTGGCCGATGTCAAGATTCGCAGTCCGGCCCGCCACCCGCCGTGCCGTGCCTCTGATCTCGGCGGCACGCGGCATGCGCGACAGATTCGAGTATATAAGCAAGTTAGTGTTATATACCAGCCATTCGTTTGCGGGCCAAGGACCTGCGAACGGGCGGGACCCCAGGGGCGGCGGCATCTGCGCATCTTGGCGCAACCGTCGCCCCGCTATCTTGGATCAGGGTAGTTCTTTATGCCGAACCCGTGCAACTTGCCCCCGCGTCTCCACATGCATGCATCGAGGCCTTCGGGCCATCCTAGGAACGTCGGATCGCCGTGACAGCGCTTTTGGAGCACGTACGCGACGACATCAACCCCCTGTAGGAGGGGATCGCGGCGCGAGTCCTTGAAGATGACGTCCTCCATGACCCGGCTCCTGCGCATCCTGTGCCTACCAATCCCCGACTCTGACGACCGGATCGCCCTCCTGATCCCCGCCTCGTTCGCGCCCCCGCTCGCATCGGAGATTATCAGGCCACGGTCCTTGCCGCCCCGGTCGTCTAGGTACGCCTCGAACCGCTCCGTCATAAGGTGCCATGCAAGCTCTCGTATGCGCGGGCCGTCAAAGTCGCCCTCCAGCAGGTTCTTCCAGACTATGACGTTTATCAGCGATGCTCCAGATCCGGCTATCGCACCGGCCGTCCTTGAAAAGACCGCTTTCTTCTTCACAAGGTCGAGGCCGTGGCCCGCCCTCGAAAAGTCGCCCCTGTTGTTCCACACGTCGTACGCATGAATCTCCTTGTCGCGCGGATCCAATCCCGGAAAGAGGTCCCGCTTGGCATCGTCGATCGCATCTCTTGCTTCATCCATGTCGTGCTCGTGCACGACGAGGCCGCTCGGTATGTGGACGCTTATGCCGCTGGCGCCGGCGTGCCTGCAAGGCGCTACATGCCGGGGGAGGGGGCGCAGGCGGGAGGCGGCGCAATGCGGCGCCGCGGCCGCCATCGCCGCGCGCCCTGCCGCCCAGATGCCAGCGTGCGCCCGCCGACGGGGGGGGCGGCGCGGCACAGTGCACTGCGCGGCCAAATCGCGCCGGCGCCGCCCCGCCGCCCGCCGTGCCGCGCCTCTGATCTAGGCCGCATGCGGCGCGCGCGACGGACTCGAGCATATAAGCGAGTTAGTGCTATATACCAGCCATTCGTTTGCGGGCCAAGGACCTGCGAACGGGCGGGACCCCAGGGGCGGCGGCATCTGCGCATCTAGGCGCAACCGTCGCCCCGCTATCCTGCACGCAGTCTCCTGTCGCCGCCCCCGCGCAGCGCCACCCCGTGCCGCCGCCCGCGGCCGGCAGGGGCGGTGCGCGGATGCAGCGGCGCCCGGCTATCGGTCCCGACCAGGGCGTCCGGGCACGTCTAGGAACTCGGCTACGACGGAGACGCGCTCGGACGTGGCGCCCCCCTCGGCGCCAAACAGCGTAGAGTGCATCAGGACGGCGTACACGCCGGTGCCGTTGACCGGGACTATCAGCCCCGTCGACGACGGCGGCCGGGCCTCGACCGGATAGAACCCGCCCCCCTCGCTGAACGGCGTCGGGCCGAGCCAGTCCGACGAGGGCCAGCCGAGCAGCTCTCCAAACGATCCGGCGCCTGCGGTCGACGACAGGATGCCCCCGTCGGGGCCGGCGGCGAACGCGGCCAGGGTCGTGCCGTGGTCGTCCCATGCGATGTCGACGAGCATCGTGTCGATCGACCCGTCCGCGACGTCAAAGTAGACGGCGCGCCAGTCGCCGGACATGTAGCGGTTCGTCATGTCGAACGCGCCGCGTATGCTGCCCGCCCCGTCCAAGAGATGGGGCGCATCGCCGGCCGCACCGCCCCCCTCCAGGCCCCCGACGACGACCGTGCCGGGACCCGCGACCTGCTCGGCCACCGCGTACGAGACGGGCACGTCCGCCGCGAACGGGACGGCCCGGCCCGGCTCTCCCGGCGCGACGCCGCCCGCCGGCGACGACGAGCCGGGCGGCGCGTCGACGACGGGCAGCGTGCCGTCGAACGAGCTCACCCGGACAAACCCCTGGTACACGCCGCTCGGCTGCCCGTCGGGAACGACGAGCGTTGCCCGCACCGACCGCGACTCCCCCGGCGGCACCTCGACCGTGGCGCCAGAGACCCACACGTCGTCCCACCTCTCCCTTGCATAGTACGCGGCGCCGACCGCGTACGGCATCGGCGCCGCATCCATCCCGTTGGCGCCGTACCAGTAGGAATACCTGTCGGGGACGGGATACACCCCGACAAGCGGCGTGTCTCGGAACTGGGAGGAGGGGTCGGAGACGCGCATCTCTTGGACCGTCCCCCACGAGCCGGCCCGGGACACCATGGACAGCTCGGAGCTCGACGGCACCCTGTCCCCGTCCGCATCGTCCCAGTCGTACAGGTACAGCGACGCTATCGAGAGGTCGTCGGCGTACGTCTCGGCCGACGAGTTCATGAACGCGTCCATCCCGAACCCGGCGGTAAGGACGAGCAGGCCGGCGCCGTCCGGCACGCCCTCGGGGGCGGCAAGGTACGATGCGACCGTGCGGCGCTCGCGCGCGTCCTCTAGGCGCACGTAGTTTGGCGCGTACGCGTCCGTCCCGTTGATGTCGGGGTCCGCGAGGCGCGGCTCGGTCGTCCCGGCGTACGAGTCGGCGCGCACGAGCGCGAGGCGCTGCGGCTCGACCTTTGCGTGTATGGTCTCGTTGGACGGGTTGCGCACCACAATCGAGGCCGTCGAGCGCTCTCCGGCGTGCAGCACGCCGGCAAACCAGGACGCCGGCGGCGGGCCGCCGCGCGGCAGGACGAACCTGTCGGCGCCAAACTCGGTCGCGTTGGCGGCCTCGACGGCGGCCGCGAGCGAGGCGCGCGCCGCCTCGTACGACTGCGGCACGGACACGGCAAACCCGCCGTTCTCGCCGAGGGCCGCCCCCACGGCCGCATCGACGTCGACCATTCCGGCGCCCTGCACGAGCGCGTCGTTTCCCGTGTCGGATGCGGCCGACATGAGGAGCGACCGGACGTCGGACGGGGCGGGCGAGGCCGCCGAGGGGTCTGCATCTCGCATCGCCCCGATCAGGATCGCGGCCGAGGCGGCGACCGTCGGGGCCGCCATGCTCGTCCCCCCGTACAGGCCGAACGGCTCGTGCGACTCGGCGCCCGGCGGCCTCGTGACGGGGGCGGGCACGAACCCGTACGCGCCGATGCCGACAATATCCGGCTTTGGGTGGCCGAGCGGCGTGGGGCCGCGGCTCGTAAAGTCGACGAGATGGCCGCCGTGCTCGGTCGTGTTGCCAAAGCGCGGCTGGCCGGCGAACGCGCCGTGCCCCACGAACGCGTTGCTCGTCGCCGCCCCGACCGTGAGGACGAACGGCGAGGCGCCCGGCGTGCCGGTCGTGCCGTACCCGTGCCCCGAGTTGCCCGCGCTTGCCACGACGAGCGTGCCCGGGTACCGCCTGTCAAGCGAGTGGGGGACCGCGATCATCCCCTGCGCGAGCGAGACTGCATCGGCGCCGGGGACGGCCCCTATCACTGGAAACGCCGATATGCCCCAGCTGTGCGTTATGACGTCGGCGCGCGGGGCGCCCGAGTACCGCCACGACCAGCCGCGATCGCCCCCGTCGCCGAGGCCGTTGCCGTTGCCGTTGCCGTCCGGCGCCGCGTCGAACCCGGCTGCCCACATCGACGCGTACAGGGTGTCGCCGAACCAGAGCGCCTTGATCGGCACGATCGAGGCGCCCGGCGCGACGCCGCGCGCCGCGTACTTTCCAGAGTTGTTGTACACGTCGTACCCCTGCACGCCGGCGGACGCGATCGCAGCCGCCGAGGCCGAGCCGTGCCCGACAAGGTCCGTCATCACCCCAAAGAACTCACCGTCCGGATCGATCGGCGGGAGCAGCGTTCCGTTGACCGCGTTGAGGATGTCGTGGAGGTGCGATGCGCCGGCGCCTTCCTGCCCGCCCGGCTCCCCCGCGCCGTCCGCGGCCCCCGACGCCACCCCGTACACGTCGAGCACGCGCGCCCCGACCATTCCGGCGCTAAAGTCGTCGGCGCCGTCGCCGTCCGAGTCGTACACTAGGAACTCGGCGCCCTCGCCGAGGCGTATCGGCTCCTCGTCGGTAAAGTCAAAGTCGTAGTCGGGATCCTCGCCGCGCTCCAGCTCGGACGAGTAAAAGTCGGCGTGCGCCGTCGAGAGGTCGGGTATGACCGTATCGTACACGCCGGCCTCGCGCGAGTCGACGAGCAGGACGGGGACGACCTGCAGCCCGACGGCCCGCCCCGACAGCGAGCCCTGGTATATCGCGCCGAGCCGGTACACGCCGCTCTGCGACCGGATGTAGTCGGTCGCGCCCTCGCCGATGCGCATGTCGTCGGACATCGTGCCGTTGAAGACGGGCAGCGGCCCGGCGCTTGGGTAGAACGAGTTGTACACGGGCACGTCGGTCCCCCTTCCGCCCTGCTCTATGTCGAGGAAGACGCCGTCGCGGCTGCGGTACACGACGGACGTGTGGTTCTCGCGCGCGGCCTCTTCCGCGGCGCGGCCAAAGCTGCGCAGCACGCCGTCCCCGTCGATGCTGGCCGCAAACGTGGCGTTCGTCAGGACGATGCCCTGCCCGTCGGCGTCGAGCATGATCGGGGCGCCGGACGCGTCGCGCGCGACCGCATGGTGCATGTCGGGGTTTGAAAAGTCGACGCCCGTGTCGACGACGGCGATGCGCACGCCCGACCCGTCGTACCCGCGCGCCAGGGAGGCCCGCGAGGACACGAGCTCGGCAAGGCGCGACGCGTCGGGCAGATCGCCGCCCCCGTTCCCGTTCCCGTTCCCGCTGCGGCGCGCCGGCGGCTCTGCCTCCGGGACGGACGGCGCGGCATGCAGGTCGACCCTAAAGTCGGGCAGTATCGCATGGCCCCTGGCTCGCAGCGCGGCCGCCTCTGCATCGTGCAGGACGGCGACAAGCGGCGCCGGTCCCCCGTAGGCGGAGCCCTGGGCCGCGCCGCCGAGCACGACGTACCTGCCGATGCCGCCGGCCGGCCGCAGGTACTCGTCGGGGACGGCAAGGATGCCAGAGGCCGGCAGGGCGGGGGCGGCAGAGGCCGGCGCGTCCGGCCACCACGGGGGGCCGAGGCTGCGCCCCGCCATGTCGCCGGTTCCCCGCACCGCGCCCTCCCATGCAGACGCCGGCGGCGAGGGCGCGTCCGCGGCGGCGGCCGCCGATACCACCGCAAGGAGCGCAAGCGCGGCGGAGGCTGCCCGCGCCGCGCCGATCCCTGTCCTGGCCATCGCTCCCCGCCCGCGCAGGGCCGCGGCCGCTATTCAAACCGCGCGGGCGGCGGAGGCGGCCCGAGCCGCACTCACCGGCTCCTTGCAAGCAGCACTATCTGCAGGGCGGCGATCACGCCTATCGCCCCGACGATGGGGAACAGCAGCGAGTTGAGCTGGCCGGACGCCTCCTCCACGTTGGCGACGGACTCTGATATCGTTCCCACGTTGGACTCTAGGTCGGCGCTCGCCTCCCTCAGGGCCGAGTCGAACTCGGCGACGTCGGTCTTTAGCCGGTCGAGCTCCGCCGACGTGTCGGCCATGATGCCGCCGAGCCGCTCTACGTGGTCTGATATGCCGCCGATGTCCTGGCTCATAACATTCGTGGCGGCCGAGCCGTGCGAGACCGTCCCCTGGTGGAACGTCACTATGTGGAACACGTACGTGCCGAGCTGCGCCGGCGTGTAGTCGGCGTAGTAGAGCCCCTGGTGGAGCGCGCGGAACTCTTCGGACATTATCGAGACCTGCCCGCCGGGCAGGTGCACGTGCGTGCGGGCGAGCAGCTCGGCCGGATCGCCGCCGACGAGCGACCCGTCGCTCGTCACCTGGACGAATATGCGCAGCGGCGAGCCGATGCCGGCCGTCTCGGGCACGAACACGCGCGTGTCGACGTGGCGGCTGACGGGCACGTCCACGAGCTCGTCGGTCGACGAGTACCTCACGTCGAGCGGGATCGACAGGCCGTTCTGCCGCGTGCTTATCACCTCTACTACGTACGTGCCGTACGGAAAGGCCGACGACGGCTCGGGCCAGACCAGGACGCGCGTGCTGTACGAGCCGTCCTCGGGGTGCGCCTCGACCTGCGAGAACGAGAGTATGGTCCCGTCGGGGGCGAACACGCGCACGATCAGCGTCTCGCCGGGTATGGCCGTGCCCGACACGAACAGCGGCTGGCCTGCCGCGTACACGCGGCTGTTGGTGAATGCGTCGAGCGTCTCGCCGTCCGGAGGCGGGGCGGCGGGGGCAGGCGGGGCGGCGGGGGCGGCGGGCAGGGCGGCACCCGGATCGTCCTGGGCGAGCGCAGGCTGCATTCCGTGCGGGGCGGCGGGCAGCGACAGCGCGGATGCGGCCAGGGCTGCGGCGATTGCCAGCAGGCGCCCGGCGCGCGCGGCGGCACCTGCCCTCATCGCGCCCGGTGCCGCAGCTCCATTGATAACGCTTCTGATTTCGACTGAGGCGCGGCGCCGCCATCCAGGTCCAGCCATGCCGGACCCCAGGAGGGGCCGCCGCGCAATTCAAGGCCCGGTGTCCGGGCCGCCTCCGCCTAGGTAGAAATATGGCCCGCGGCCGGCCGCGGCGTTGGCATCGAGGAACGTCTACCTCGCATTCGTCCTGCCGGCCGCATTCTCAGCGGCGCTCGGCGCGGCCGTGCTTGGATCCGTCCTGCAGGAGCCGGGCAGGTCGCTCGAGTCCCTGGGCGTGGGCGGGACCGTGCCGCTCGAGAGCGACCGCATCGCGATCCTCGGCCTCGGCCCCGCGTACGGCGTCTCCGAGACGATCGTCGTCCAGGTCGTCGCCATGGACGACGCGTTCGACTGCGGCGACCTGTACGTGACGATCACGCGGGCAGGCCTGGACGAGCCCATCTTCCAGGACGGGTACTTTGGGCAGTGCTACGCGCAGAGCGGCGCCCCCCTGCCCGTCGAGGAGGGCAGGTACGCAAAGGCGCTCGACACGCCCGGCACGTACGAGATCACGGCCAGCCTGGTCAACTCGCGCGCCACCGAGACGGCCGAGGTGCGCGGCGTCTTCACGGTCGGGTAATCAGCTATATAACTAGCAGGGGCCCCGCCACGGGCGGGCGCGGCGGGAAGTATTGGCAGAGAACGACGGCAAGGACGGCGATGCGGCGGCCCCCGAGGGGGGCGGCATCTCGTCCGAGATTGAGAGCCTCAGGAGGCAGCTCGCCGATGCCAAGAGAATGCTCAGCGCCGCCAAGGGGGGAGGCGCGCCTAGCGGCGCAGAAAAGGGCGCAGGCGACGCACCCAAGGCGGCCGGCAGGAAGGCCGGCGCGGGCAGGGCCGCGGCCGGCCCTGCAGGGGCGCAGGGCGGCGGCAGTGCATCTGAGCGGGGAGCGAAGGCGGCGGCCGGCGGGAAGGCTGGCGGGCCGAAGGGGCGTCCGGCGGGCGCGGGCAGGGCCGCCGAGGGAGCCGCGGCCGGCAAGAAGCCCGAGGGCAAGAAGCCTGGGGCGGGCAGGGCCGCCGAGGGAGCCGCGGCCGGCAAGAAGCCCGAGGGCAAGAAGCCTGGGGCGGGCAGGGCCGCCGAGGGAGCCGCGGCCGGCAAGAAGCCCGAGGGCAAGAAGCCTGGGGCGGGCAGGGCCGCCGAGGGAGCCGCGGCCGGCAAGAAGCCCGAGGGCAAGAAAGAAGGGGCCGAAAAAAAGGCAGGAAGGGGCGGCTCAAGGCGGGGCGCGAAGAAGCAGGAAGGGGCCGGCAAGGCCAAGGGCAAGGCCAAGGGCGAGGATGCCAAGGGAGGCAAGGC
The DNA here is from genome assembly GCA_965242695.1 of Cenarchaeum sp. GTDB lineage: Archaea > Thermoproteota > Nitrososphaeria > Nitrososphaerales > Nitrosopumilaceae > Cenarchaeum. The sequence goes on from CBDESU010000001.1 coordinate 2,123,065, forward strand.
CAAGGACGAAAGCCCAAAGGACCGCACGCTCGAAGAGGAGATGGAGGCGCAGCTGAGCGAGGAGGAAATACGCAACTTTATGCTCGAAAAGCACGACATGAGCAAGCTGACGAGCAAGGTGTGCGAGATGCTCTACGAGAGCGAGGGCGCCGGGATGGTGCAGAACGTGCTGTGGAAGAAGCTAAAGCTCTCCGGCAAGGACGGCGCAAGGCTCGCGCTGAAGCTCGAGCGCAGGGGGATAATCGACAGGGAAAAGATCGTCGAGAAGGGGAGGTGGACGTACCGCCTCATACTCAGAAAGTCGCCGGTGAGCACCGAGTCGATCGAGAACTCGCCGTGCCTGACGTGCCCCGTCGAGGCGAGGTGCGCCGTCGACGCCGAGGTCAGCCCGCTCACGTGCACCCTCATCGAGTCGTGGGTGATGGGGCCGGCGGCAAAGGGGCGTTCCGGTCGAAGATGAGGCTCGCCGACGCGCGCAGGGACCACTACCGCAGGCTCGCAAGGGAGCAGGGGATGCGGAGCAGGGCGGCGTACAAGCTAAAGGAGCTCAACAAGTCGTACAGGATCATCGGCGCCGGCTTCTACGTCGCCGACATCGGGTGCGCCCCGGGCGGGTGGACGCAGGTGGCGGCCAGGCTGGCGGGCAACAGGGGCAGGGTCGTCGGCATCGACACGGCCCACGTCGACGAGATCGACGGGGCCGAGATCGTCAGGGCCGACATAGAGGACGCGTCCGTCGCGGGGATCATACTCGACAGGCTCGGCCGCAGGGCCAACGCCGTCATATCCGACCTGTCGCCGAACGTGACGGGCAACTGGACGGTCGACCACGCGCGGCAGATATCGCTCAACTACTCGGCGGCCGGCGTCATGGAGCGCGTGCTCGGCGCAAAGGGCAACGCCGTCTTCAAGGTGTTCGACGGCGAGTACACCGCCGAGTTCAGGGAGTACATGGGCGGGCTGTTCTCGCGCGTAAAGGCCACAAAGCCGCAGGCGAGCCGCAAGCAGAGCAGCGAGCTGTACCTGGTGTGCCTCGGGTACAGGGGATAGGGCGGGCTGGCGTGAGGGCGAGGCTACCGCGCCGCGCCCCGCAGGGCGTCGGCGATGGCCGGGGGCGGCGCATCGGTGCGAAAGCCGGTCGGGCAGAGCGACGTCGGCGAGGCGGCATAGCCTGCGGAGCGCAGCGATGCGACCATGCGGTCTAGGCGGGGAGGGTGCGTGCCGGCCCGCGAGGCGGCCTCGTCGAGCGTGTGGTAGGCCGCCGGCATTGCGGCCTCGGCGGCGGCGCGCTCTAGCAGGGGGACGCACTCGCGGCCGACCGGCAGGGATGCGGCGCGGGCCGCCGCCAGCCGGGCGAACTGCGCATCAAAGAGGGGGCCGGCCCAGAGGGGGCCGGCCGAGTCGGGGGCAGGGGCGGCGCACTCGGGGCACTCGGGGAGCTGCGCCGGAGCGTCCGGCGCGGGCGCCTTTCCCCGGCGGCCCCCGCGGCCCCGCGGCCCGTTTGCGGCCGCCGCCGCCGCGCGCCAGCCGCACCCTCTGCACAGGTGCAGGCGGCCGAGCATCCCCGTCTGGTCTGCACGGCCGGCGATGCGCGCGTACGCGCGGTAGTAGTGCTGGTCGCTTTGGACGAGCAGCGGCTCCACCGACAGGTCGAAGCGGCCGGCTATCGAGCACAGGCAGCCGAGCATGAGGCGCAGCGACATCTCGTCGCCGAATCCCGACCGGCGCATGGGCGCGCCGCCGTACCTCCGCACGCAGGCTGCCGGAAACACGCCGTTGAGCACCTGGAGGTCGGTCGCCGTCATCGACAGCATGCCGCCGCGCGAGACCGCGCGCAGGCAGCAGTCGAGGTAGGGCGCCGGCGAACCGAACGGATCGATGTCCACGATGTCGGCCCGGCGGCGGGCGCGGCCGTCGTCGCCGTCGCCGTCGCCGTCGCATCCCCACTGCCGCGACAGCAGAAAGGCGCACGCCTCGCGGCGCGACATCTCGACGTTGGCAAGGCCGTTGGCCGCCGCCGACCGGGCCGCCAGTCCGAGCGCGGCGGCGTTGAGGTCGTTGAGGACGACGAGGCCCACATCGGACTCGTTGGCCGCGCGCAGGCCGCGCGCGCCGAGGCCGGAGAGCGCCTCCAGCATGACGGCGGGCCGGCCGAGGCCGGCGGCGAATGCAGAGTACGCCGCCACGGATACGTCCCTGCTGAGGCGCGCCCGCGGGTTGAAGAATGCCGGCTCGCGCGGAGGGACGCGTTCGGACAGGGAGGCGGCGGGCACGAGCAGGCGCGTCGATCCCTCGAGCGTCTCGGCGATTTCGGGAGGTGTGCTGTCCATCGGCGTGCACAGCCGGCCCGCGCGCCCTATATTGGTTGGGAGGCCCGCGCCGTGCCCGGCCGGCCGATGCGCGATGCCGCCCCGGCGGCGGGCGGCCGCGATGCGCATGGTTTATGCGGGCTTACGGCCGGCGCGTCGGAGCAGGTAGGGATGGCCCGTCGGGGAGGCATCGAAGGCAGCGGACCGGTGGGCGGACATCGGGCGGCGGCACCGCCTGCAGCCTTGAGATACGAGGCAATTTTTGGAAGGTATGCGCGCAGGGGCATCAGGGATGCTCGTCCCGAAATGTGCGGCCGCATAATTGAAAGGATGGAGTTTTCATGCAGGACCTCCACCTAGGGGTAAAAATGGCCGGCTGCGGCGATCTTTACAAGAACAAAGTGGGGCCGTATAGAATCGTCTATAGTATAAGGGACGACATGCGTAGGATATCCATCGTCGAATAGGCCCGCGCAAGGACGTCTACAAGGTTATCTGACGCCACCCGACCATGCGCACTCGATCACCCCGGGGGATCCTTCTCTCTCCTCCCCTCATTCTAGGGCATCCTTTCGGCCCTCCGCCCGACGCCCCATGGAGGGCATGCCGCGCCAGCAAGCCAGCCAGTCCCGCCCCCTCTCAACCTGCCGGCAGATGCAACGGCTAAGCCGGGATGCCAGGCGCGTTTTGATCAAGCCGCTTTCGTCCGGGCCCTACCGCCCGTGGCCCGGAAATTGGGATCGCCCTGTAGTGTTTGCTCCGCCATGCGGTCCGTCGTCCCAGAACGGCAACCCGCTCCTGCAGGAGCGGGCCGGAATTGTGAAGCTGCGGCCGTGTGCATCCCAAGGCGTGCGCGCATGCCGCCCCAGCGTCAAGTATATTGGCGGCACGTGTGCCGGCTTCAGACATGGGCGAAGACAGGATGTACAAGAGGGTAAGCAACAGGGGGCCGCCCGGCAGCAGGCCGTACATGGCCGGCGGATGGGGCCGCGAAAGGCCCGTAAAATCCAGGCCGCCGCGGAAGCGCGACTGACCGCCTTTATTGCCCGCGCAAGGACTCTGCAAGGGCATCTGGCCTCTTACAAGACGCATGCGCGCTCCACACCCTGCAGGTCCTCCACGGTAGCCTTCCGACTCTTGCCCTGCATGGCCATGGCGGCCTACCGCGGCAGCGCCTCTTGTTGGCAACGGTGCGGCTAAGCCGAGATGTCAAGAACATCCAGATCAGGCAGACTCCGCGCCACCCCCTGCCGCATGCGGCCCGGAAATTTAGATCGTCGGGCTGTGTTCGCTCTGCCACGCAGTACGTCGCCCCGGAACGGCGGCCTACAGCCCGCTCCTGCGGGGCGACAGGAATCCACAAATTGCGGCCGCGGGCAGCCCAAGGCGTGCGCGCTGCGCGCATGCCGCCCCAACGTCAAGTATATTAGCGGCACATGTGCCGGTTTTAGACATGAGTGAAGACAACGTGCGCAAGAGAGTAAGCAGGGATGGAGGGCCGCCCGGCAGCAGGCCGTACATGGCCGGCGGATGGGGCCGCGAAAGGCCCGTAAAATCCAGGCCGCCGCAAAAGCGTGACTGACCGTCTTTTTTTGTCCACGCGGCGCAGCCGCGCGGCTCATCCCATCGCGTCGGTTGCGTCACACGCAAATGGTGTTCCCGCGGGGTGCATATAAGGCTCGATCACAAGCGCGCTTTGCACAATGACATGCATACACCGCATGCTATCGAGACAGAGGTATGCCTAGACATCACCGCGGCGCGGCCACAGCACAGGGCTTGACTGTGTTCGTGTTGTTTTCCTAGCACAAGGACAACTAATTCGCAGGGACATGTGGCGGTCGTGGGTAGCTCTCTAGATCGAAGTCAACTAGTGTTTGCCTTTGACAATTGAAACTACCCGGAGCCGCCGCCGTACGGAGCCGCGCGACCGCGCGCCGGCTAGGATACTGCCGCAAAAGTTACGCCGTGCTTCATCACTTGTCACGATCGATCGGCCATCGGCCCGTTTTTGCACCGGCTGGCATCGGATGCTTCTCTTCAAGCATGGACATGGCGATAGGAATGGCGTCTAGAAGTTCACGCTCTGAATTCTCCAACGTCTGGTAGAGTTGTTCTGCAAGAGAAAAATCTTCACCGGACTCTTCCATTTTGCGTATCTTTATAAGAATTATGTTGTGATCTTTTATCTCTTGAAATACATCTTGTACGTACTGCTGGTGTTCAATTTCCAAAAAAGTTATTTCACCAGAGTTGACCAGACTATCGTAGATATCGTGGTTGAACACCCTGTTTGTGAAGTGGACCGTCTTGCCCCGCACATCTACAGCCCGCAGATTCGAATGCTTGTTCGGATCGAGGCCGTTGAGGGCATCGGCTAGCTCCGCATATAGGCTTACCGATGCCCTCCGGCCCTTCATCGTGTCCGAGTGCAGGCGCTTTGCAAAGTACACCACGGGTGCTAGCGTGAGCGTGAACACGGTCACCACCGCTGCCAGCCTCTCGATGGTGACGCACGCAAGGGACGAAGAATCCGGGCAGTCCCAAAAGGCGACCAGCGAAGCCAGCACGACGGCCGCTGTGGCACCTGCCACAAGGTACACTGTGCGCGGGGCCATTGCCGCGTTTACGCCCACCATGCCGCGCCACGCCTAGATAGGTTATTTATAGTCTAACCACCTGTTTCAAGGGTACGGGGCGTAGACGCCCAGTAGTCAGGGACGGACACCCTCGGCATCATCGGCATCCGGCGGGGCAGGGGGCGCGCAGGGCTGGGCCGCCCCGCCCCACGCGCGGTCTGATGCCCGGCCCTCCCACGGCATGCGGGGCGCCACTCCAAAGCGCAGGGATCCCGCGGCGAGGCGCCCTGCCATGCTGTTTAATAGGCCGCACCCGGCGGTCGCCCGGTGATCGTCTGCGGCGTCGACGATGCCGGGCGCGGCTCAATGATCGGCCCCCTAGTCATCGCTGGGGTGGCCGTCAAGCGCGGCGGCATCGGGAGGCTCAGGGAGATCGGCGTGCGGGACTCGAAGGCGCTCACCCCGGCGCGCAGGGAAGAGCTGTACGGGCAGATAACAGAGGCGGCCGAGTGCTGGCACGCCTCGAGGATCGGCCCGTCCACCATAGACAGGAGCGTCGCCAGGCACCGCCTCAACGCCCTAGAGGCCACCTACATGGCCAGGGTCATCTCTAGGCTCGGCGCCGGCACGGCGTACATCGACTCGTGCGACGTCAATGCCGGGCGGTTCGGCAGGACGGTCTCGTCGATGGTGCGCAGCGGCGGCGGAGGCGTAGGCTGCACCGTGCACTCGCACCACAAGGCAGACTCGCGGTTCGCGGTCGTCGCCGCCGCCTCGATAGTCGCAAAGGTCGTGCGCGACCGCGAGGTCGCAAGGATAGCGAAGAGGCACGGCGGGCGGGACGCGGTCGGCAGCGGGTACCCGTCCGACGAGCGCACGGTCAGGTTCGTCGGAAAGTGGATAGCCGAGAGCGGCGGGACCGCCCCGCCGTTTGCAAGGTCGAGCTGGAGGCCGGTCAGGGCCATGCTCATGGACGCCATGTGGGACGAGTGGTCGGGAAGGGAAGAGGCGGCCGGCCCCGCGGGGCGCGCCTAGGCCATCGAGGCCGCCACCATGGCGTGGTCCTTGTCGTACGGCGACAGGCCGACGCTCTCGGCTACCTCGAACCGGCCGGCGCGCAGCCTCTCGATCTCGCCTTCGATTACGCTAGCCGGCGAGCGCACGACGTCGATGCTCCTCGTCTTGACGACCATGAGCAGGCTGCCGCCGGCGCGCAGGTGCGCCCTGCAGTTGGACATGGCTATTGCGGTCTGGTCGGGCTGCGCAATGTCCGAGTAGACCGCATCGGCCTTGCCGAACACCGATGCGTATTCCGCCGGCCGGCGCGCATCGCAGACGACGGGCACGACGTTGGGGCGCCGCGATGCGACCCTGTCGAGAAAGTCGCGGGCGACCCTGCTCGCGTGCTCTACGCCGAACACGACGCCGTCGGGGCCGACTATATCCGAGACGTGGCTTACGGTCGTCCCCGTCGAGGCGCCGAGGTACAGCACGCGCGAGCCGCGCTCGAGGGGAAACGCCCGCATGCCGCAGAGGATCGCCGCTGCCAGCTTGCTGCGGAACGGATCCCACAGGCGGTACTCGGAGCCGCCGCGCGCGATCAGCCTCTCCCTGTAGACCGAGCTGCCCGGCACCAGGTTCTCGGTCGCCAGCCGGTCGGCGCCCTCGTGCCGCACAAGGTACACGCCGCTGCGGCCGCCGGCCCTCGGGGGCGCGCCGCGGCCGCGGTCCCGCAGGGGGCGCTCGGCGGGCGCCCTCACGGCTAGAACCTCTTGCGGCGCCGGGGCTTGTCCGCGGGCGCATCCCGCCTGGGCCCGCCCCCTGCGCCCTGCCTGCCCCCGGGCCTTGCCCCGCGGCCGCCCCGCTGGGGCGCCCAGGGCGGCGGGGCGCCCCGGCCCCTCTTCCCCTGCGGCGCGGTGCCGCGGCGCTGCCCCTGCCCGGCAAAGCCTCTGCGGCCGTAGCCGTCGCTATCCTCGCGGCTTCCGCCGTCGTCGTCCTTGTAGTCGCGTCCCTGGCGGCGTCCGCCGTAGCCGCCCTCGCGTCCGCGGCCGCCGTAGCCGCCCTCGCGTCCGCGGCCGCCGTAGCCGCCCTCGCGTCCGCGGCCGCCGTAGCCGCCCTCGCGTCCGCGGCCGCCGTAGCCGCCCTCGCGTCCGCGGCCGCCGGCATTCCTGCCGCCGGCCCCAGCAGTTCGCCGTCCCCCAAACGGCCTGCCAAACGCCCCTGCCCGCTCGCCACGGCCCCTGCCGTCCCGGCCGCGATCAAAGTCGTCGTCTCTCCTTCCGCGTCCGCGGCCCCGGCGGTCATCGCCGCCGTCGCCCCCGCCGCCGTCGTAGTCGCGCCGGTAGCCGCCCTCGCGTCCGCGGCCGCGGCCGCGGCGGTCATCGCCGCCGTCGCCCCCGCCGCCGTCGTAGTCGCGCCGGTATCCGCCCTCGCGTCCGCGGCCGCGGCCGCGGCGGTCATCGCCGCCGTCGCCCCCGCCGCCGTCGTAGTCGCGCCGGTATCCGCCCTCGCGTCCGCGGCCGGCGCCGTACCGGCCCGCTTTCCCGGCCCCGCCGCCCCGGCCGCGATCAAAGTCGTCGTCGCGCCGCCGCCCCTTCCGCGGCGGCCCCCCCTCCTTTCGGCCGCCGTACTCGCCCCGAGGCCTGCGCTGCCCGTGCCTCTCCTTGGGCGGAGGGCGCCGCTTTTGCCGCCGCGGCTCGTCGTCCGCGCGATCCCCGCCGTCCCGGCCGCCGCCGTCCCGGCCGCCGTCCTCCCGGGGCTCGCGCGGCTCGGGCGGCTCGGCGTACTTTCTGCCGATCTCGTCGACCCGCACGTTGAGCTTTTCGAGCAGCGACTCGTTGAGGGTCGGCTCGTGCAGGTCGACGCGCGCCGCTATCGCCGCCTTTGCGGCCACCGCCCGGGCGACCTTGCCGCGCTGCCACCGCGGGGCGGCGTGCACGAGCGGGTGCTGGAACAGCAGGCCGTGCTTTGGCGGGCTCGACCCCGCCTTGAGGGACCTGAACAGGGCCTTTTCGGCGCCGAGGAGCTGTATCGTGCTCGCCGGCATCATCGCAAGCCGCCTGAGGCTGCCGGCCCTTGCCATTATACGCGCGCCGACGGACGCGCCGAGTATGGCGGCAAGGTTCGGCGCGGCCCTGGCCATCTGCCCCTCCAGCCTCGCCTCGATGCGCCCGCGCAGCTCGTGCAGGGCGCCGACCTGGCGGGCAAGCCCCTGCACCGCCTCTAGGTCCTCGTCGGTAATGTCGCCGCCCCGGCTGCCCCCGGCCGCGGCCGCGAGCATCTGCGCCCTCGCATCGTCGAACCCGGCCGCCTCAAAGTCCTTTTCGCCCAGGCCGCCGCGCCGGCCGGCCAGCACGACCCTTGCGTACCCGGCGACCCCGTCGACGAGGTTGCCGAGCTCGGGAAAGTGCAGGCCGTACCACTCGCGCATGCGCAGGTCTAGGAGGTTTGCCATCTTGTCGACGTCGTCGAGCGACCGCACGGCCTGTATGATGTGCATGTCGGCGCTGCCCGAGGCCTCGGCGACCTTGGAGGAGGACAGCGCCAGTGCAAAGTCGCGCAGGCGCGACATCGCATCCGCGTGGTCCGAGGCGAGCCCCGACTCTACGAGCACGGCCGGCTTTGAGGCCTGCACGGCCTCGGCATCGCCGGCGTCCATCGCGCGGCACTCGATCGAGGCGGCCTCCCTCAGGGCTGCGAGCAGCCCCGCGTCGCTGACGGCCGCCGTCGCGCCGGGCCCCAGCCCCGACAGGTACTCGGCCAGGTCGTCCAGGCCGTCTGCCGCGCCCTCCTTGGCCGCCAGGTATCCGGCGGCGGGCTCCTTGAACGGGAACGACCTGGCATGCGAAGAGCCGTCGTACACCGCTATGCCGAGCTCGGTGAGAATTACCCTGTGCATGGCAGGGCGCGCGGGGCGGCCGTTAAAAGTCTATGAAGCGAGCGCGCACCGCGGCGATCCTGGGCGGGGGATGCATGCCTAGGCGCGCCCGCCGCGCAGTATTCTAGGGATGGGAGCCGGGGCGTCTTTTAGCCGCAAGGCCAATTGGCGCGACACGCTGCCCCAGGGTCCACCGCAAGGGCTGCCCTACATGCGCCTCAGGGCTTGGCCGCGGGGGCCTTCCCAATCTATTGTGAGCATGGTGCCCGCCCCGGCTCCCGACATGCGTGGATGGCCCCCTCTAATAAGATGCGCGGAACCGCGGCCCGGGCAGCCGCGCCTGGGCCATGGCCCCCATCGTGGTCATGACGCGGCACCGTACACAGGGGCCGCGCCCCGGGCGGCGGCCCGCCGCAGCGCCGCTTCGCGCAGGGCAGAGGGCGCATGACGGGCCGCCGCGGCGGGCGGGCGGCGATAGAGCAGGGGCCCGGGCGTTTCTCGGCCGCGGCCGATTGGCGCGACACGCCGCCCCGAGGCCGGCCAGCGGCCGCCCCACATGCGCCTCTGGGCTTGGCCGCGGGGGCCTTCCCAACCTGCTGCGGCGGCGCGCCCGCCGGGGCCCCGCGCGGCGGGGCGGCCCGTCCCAACAGGATGCGCGCGTCCGCATGCGGGCGGCAGGGCGGCCCCGGGCGCGGATCGTCGAGAGCCGGAGGGCGGAGGGGCTCGCAGGGGAGCCTGGCGCGGCGCGGGCGGGGGATTGCCCCGCGCCCGGGCCGGCCGTGCGGGGCATGCGCGCGCGGCGCGGCCCCAACCGTTTAATGTCGGGCGGGGCTGGGCGGCCCCGTGAAGATAGCCGTCATGGGCATGGGCGTGGCCGGCTCGTACCTCATGGCCCGCCTGCAGGGGACGGGCCACGAGGCCGTCGGGTACGAGCTGTCGCCCAGGGAGAGGCACGACTCGATCTGCGCGTGGGGCACCATACGCCCCGTCCTCGAGCAGTTCTGCGAAAAGGTCGGCAGGGACTTTGGCGAGTACGTCATCCACGACGGGAAAAAGATGCACGTCCGCATGAGCGGCGGCTCTGCATTCGACATTACGCTAAAGGGGCTGTGCACGTACGACAAGCTCGGCCTGATAAAGGAGTTCATCAGGGGCTGCGACGTCAGGTACGGCAGGCCGCCGCCCAAGGCCGACCTGGAGAAAGAGTACGACATGGTCGTCGACTGCACTGGGTTCCACAGGGCGTACCTGCCGAAGCTCAAGGACGACTTTTTCCTCCCCACGTACGAGCACAAGGTAGAGTACGACGGCGGCGTCCCGTACGACGACTTTTACATCGAGCCGTTCAAGGGCATGACCGGCTACTTTTGGTACTTTCCGCTCGGCGAGAAGTGGGCCCACGTCGGCGCCGGCGACTACGGCAAGAACCACATACGGGCGACCGACGAGTTCCTCGCAAGGCACGGCGGGCGCATCCTGGCGACCAAGGGGCGCCCCATACGCCTGGCCACCCCCGACAGGTGCAGGCCGTACCGCGACGGCAAGGTCGTCGGCGTCGGCGAGTCTATAGGCACGGTGTACGCGCTGCTCGGCGAGGGGATCATCCCGTCGATGCAGTGCGCCGATCTGTTCCTGGGCAACATGGAGGACCTGCGGGCGTACGAGAGGGCCGTCGAGGACCACTACAGCGTGTACGCAAAGGTGTTCCGGTTCGTCAGGTCAAAGATACGCCGCGAGTACAGCATGGCAAGGGCCCTGCCCGACTTTATCTCGATATTCAGGTACATGAAGAGGAACGAGGACAGGTTCGGCATGCGCATCAGGATGTCCGACCTGATAAAGGTCGCAAGGGCGTGAGGGCCCGGCGGGGCCGAGCAGTAGGCGGCCGAAGCCGCGCCAGGGCCGCGTTCCGTCGTTGCGAGGATCAGACCCCGCACACCGCCCGCCCTCACATATGTCAGCAGTATGATGCATGCAAATGGCGCTTTGACGTGCATTGCGATCCCCACACAGGCGTGGAGGGTCTGAAGCCGCGCCAGGGCCGCGTTCCGCCGTTGCGCGGCCGCATCCCGGGCGCAAAGGGCCTCATTCCGCCGCCCAAAGCCCGCGCACTGGCTGGTCGCCATGCATGGCGGGCCAGCCCTGCCCGCCGGATCGCGCGCGAACGCCCCTACAGGCCTCTTTCCGATCCGCGCCGCACAAGCCGGACAGTGTCGTGGAATTTTTTGAACATGCGCGCCTTTTCCGTGTGTATGGGTATGACCGACTTTGGGTGTGCCTCCTTGACGATCCTTACGATCTGATCGCCCGTACCGTGCCCCGACACGTGCGAGTGCGTCGCCCATCCATCCTTGCCCCCTCCAAGCCCAAAGTGGTCAAGCCATCTCTTGACGCGCCTGTGGTCCATCTCCATCTCGTCGCTGAACGGCTCGGTCTGCGACCGTATGTACGTCGAGGCGCCTTTCTCGGGCCTCACGTCGATCAGGCTCGACAGCCCAAAGTCCGAGCAGTACATGACGCACTCGCGCTGGTGCTCCCGCACGTAGTCGGCCCCGGCCGCATTCTTCATGTCGATCAGCTCGCGCTCCCACATTGCATAGTCTTCGTCGACGAGCTTCTTGGGCCACTCGTCCGACTGCCTCCCGTACAGTCCCCACGACTTGCGCGGGACGAATATGCGGATGCGCCTGTCGTCGTGCGCCGGATAGTCCCTGATGCCCGCCTCCCTGAACAGCCGCAGGAGGTACGCCTGCTTGAGGTCGATGACCATGTCGCGCCCCGCCTTTTTCGCCGCGTTGTAGATCGACAGAAACCTATCCAGGTCGCGCACGGGATACGAGCAGACCGCCAGGGCGCCGGCCTTGGCCACTGCCGCGCCGACGTCCCTCTCCACATCCGCCTCTGTCTTCGACGGTTTTGCTACGTCCAGGCGCGTGCCCTCGCAGAGCATCGCGTCGACCTTTTCGGCGGCGCACCGCTCGACGAACCGCTCGGTGTCCTTCCCCCGCCTGCCATGGTACCGAATGTCGGCAGTGTACGCGATCGTCCCGCCCGACGCGTATATGATGAACGCGCACGTGCCAGGCAGCGAGTGGTCGATCGGGACGGCCTCGACCTCGATCGAGTCGATCTTGAGTGGCCGCTGCTTCGGCTTGATCACCCTTATGTCGCGGTCCCGCTCCTCTCGGTTCTTTGCGCTCGTCGCGCGGCTCATCCCGCCCTTCGTGTTCTTGTACGTCTTAAAGGCCTCCTTGTACCGCAGGTACTCTTCCGAGCCGCCCGTGTCCTGGAAGCACTTCATGATGAGTCGGCTCTCCTCGGTGCAGTGCACCGGTATATCCGGCCGCAGGTAGTGTATGTACGAGCAGTGGTCGACGTGGGCGTGGCTGAGCAGGACGGCATTGACCGAGTTGTCCTCGTCGTCGCCGTACCCCGTGTGCCTTGCATAGTCCCTGCGGTATATCCCCCTCATCTTCGGCAGTAGCCCGAACTCTATCAGGTCCCCCATCCCGCTGAGGGTGCGAGGCTTGAGGAACTCGGCAAAGTACGAGTTGACGCGGCCCATGGGCATGCCAAAGTCGAGGAACACCCTCGTCCCCTTGTCCTCGAGGAGTATCTGGTTGCCGCCGATCTCGTTGACTCCCGAGTAGAACTTTAGGGTCGTCATGCGCCCCTGCGCGGCCCGCCTAGTACAAAAGCGTGGCGCGCGCGGCCCCCGCCCCCGCCTAGCCCGGCCTTGCCGAGTCGGAGCGCCCGATCAGCTCCCCGACGGCCGGCTCGTACGAGGCGGCGGACTCGGCCGCCTCGGCGACGGCATCGGCCGCCAGGTGCCCCGCCTCGTCGATCGCCGAGGCGACGACCGTCGTCTCGCGTATGTACGTGTTGTACTGCCGCAGGGCCTCGACGTACGCCTCGTAGCTCTCGACCCACTCGTCGGGCGGGTCGGCGCCTATCGTGTCGATTATGAGCTGCCTGACCTGCCCGGACGAGACCTCGGCCATCTCTGCGTACTCGGCCGCCTCGATCTCGCCGGCCAGCAGCGCCTCGTACCCCACGTCCAGGTCGGCCATGATCGTAGCGTGGATGTTCTTGACCCCGTCCAGGTGCACCGCATGGTCGGACACGACAAACGATGCGCCCATGTACCCCTGCGGGACGAGCCACACGGCAAAGCTCGCGGCCGTCACGGCCACGAGTATGCCCGCCGTTATCGCAATCCCCCTGCGCGATCCCATGCGGCGGGGCGGCGGGGCGGCATAATGTAAAGCTGCCGCGGCCTGCGCCTGCGGACATCGTCACTGCGCCCGCGCCCGCAGCCGCCCGCCAGCAGGTCGCGGCAGAAGGCGCACGGCAAGAACCGGCCGGGGTGGCCGGCGCCCCGCGCGCGGCTCGGCGGGAGAGGCGGCGCTGCCCAGGCCGCCGGTCGAGCCCGCGTCCGGTCAGGCGTGCCACAGGCGGCCGGCAGGGCGGCCGGCGCAGGCGCCCCGCGCGGGGCGGACGCGGCTGCCTGCGGCCACGATCGCAGGCGGCGGGGGCGGGGGCGGGGCGGTCGGCGCAGGGGCAGGACAGCCGCGCCTGCGGCTCCTGCGGCGCCTGCGGCCGCCGCGCCGGCCAGCCTATGAACGCCCAGAGACAGGCGCAAAGGCCGGTCAAAAACTCCCCCGGAGCGCCTCCGGAGCGCCTCCCCGGCCTCCTCCACGCCTAGCGGGTCTATCTTTTGCCCCCGGCGGGTCAAAAAAAATTTACCTGCGCCTTCTAAATACCCGCCCGCGCGCCTAGGCGCATGGTGGAAGCTTACTGCGTAAAGTGCAGGGAAAAGCAAGAGATGCAAAAGCCAAAGCAGACAAAGCTCAAGAACGGGCGCGATGCCGTAAAGGGCGTGTGCGGCGTGTGCAAGACGAACCTCTTCCGCATGGGCAAGATGACCTGAGCGGAGCGCGTTCGCTAAGCGGGGCGCAGGCCCCTTTTTTAAAACTGATATACCCGCGTCCCCGCGCCCCGGCCGTGTCCAGGGCCGAGTACGAGGGGCTGCTCAAGCGCATAGAGGATGGCCTGTCCAAGGAGGGCGAGCAGGCCAAGAGCCGCCTCGAGCTGCCCGTGGTCGACGTCATGTGGGAGGGGCAGAAGACGTACCTGCGCAACTTTGCCGAGTTCCCAAAGGCGTTCCGGCGCGACCCCGACAAGGTCCTCCAGTACCTGTCAAAGGAGTTTGCGGTGCCGGCCGAGCGCATAGGCGACAAGGCCATGTTCATAGGCAGGCGCGACCCCGACGACTTTACGCGCCTGCTGCGCATATACGTAAAGGACTACCTAGAGTGCCCCACGTGTACTAGCCCCGACACGAAGATCGTAAAGGAGAACCGCATCTCGTTCCTCGTGTGCGAGGCGTGCGGCGCAAAGGCGACCCTCAAGGGCAAGTACGCATGACGGCGGCGGAGGGGGCGCCAGGCGCGCCCGGCGGGGACGTGGACGGGGGCCTCTTTTCCGTGCGCGAGGGCAACTACAGGCGCGCGGCCACGCTCAACATCTGCGATGCCGAGCTCGTCGGCACCGTGGTAGAGGAGCCTGGCGGGGGCGGGCGGCCGGCGCGGCGCCTGCCGATCAAGGCGTCGTACTACGGGGGAAAGAGGGTGGACAGGGACGAGGCGGCGCGCATGATGGCCGGCGCGCAGATCGCCAACATAGCCGGCCGGCGCGCCGTCGGGCTCGCGGTCGGGATGGGGCTCGGCTCGGACAGGGGCGTAAAGTCCGTAGGCGGCGTGCCGTTCCTCATCGTGTTCAGGTGAGGCGCGGTACGGGCTGAGGCTGGGAGGGGGCGCCGTCCGCCCGTTCCCTTGCCTCCGCCTCTGCGTCCAGCCGTCCACAGGCGCGGTCCCTTCCTCCCCACTGCCCGTGCCTGCGGCGCCGGCCGGAGGCGCCGCGTGGGCGGCGGGCACTCGGCGCCGGCCCCTGCGGCAGCCCGGCCTCTACCTGCCGCCTCCTCTCGCGCCGCAGTGGCTACGGGCACGGCGCCGGCGCCTTGCCTCCCACGCACCGCATGCACGAGCTAGTCGACGACATCGAGTGGCTACGGGCACGCGGCGCCGGCGCCGTGCCTCCGCCGTGCCCGCGCGCGTGATCGTTCCAAGTCCCGGGGGCGACGGGCACGCGGCGCCGGCGCCCTTCATCCCCTCTTCACTTTCGTCCAGGACTCCCGCCGTCCGCGCTGCGATTCGATCGGGCGGCGCCACGCGGGCAGGCGGCGCCTGCGTGCCGATCCCCAGGCATCGCCGCCTTGGACAGCGGCGGATTCAGGGGAGGGGCGCACTAGGCGGCTGGCCGCACCGCCCAGGCATCGCCGCCTTGGACAGCGGCGGATTCAGGGGCGCGGGGCGGGGGCGCGGGGCAGGGGCGCGGGGCAGGGGCGCCACTTCTGCCCGTCAATCCCCGCGCTTCTTGGGCCGCTTGGCGGGCCGCAGGCGCCCTTCCTTCTTCCCCTTTCCCCTTTCGGCGCCCGCAGGCGATCGGGCCCCCGGCGCCCCCGCGCTCCTCTTCCCCTTGCCGGCGCCCGTCCTGCGCCCCTTCTTCGGCTTCCCGCCCCCAAGAATGATCATGCCGCCGCCACGCATCACGACGTTTTCGGCGCCAAGCTCCTTGACGGCCTTCCTTGCAGCGAGCACCTGCTCGAGCGAGTCGCGCGCGGGGGCAAAGCCCGGCCTGATCTCGAGCGACCTCCTGTATGATTTTTCGGCGGCCCCGAGCTTGCCGAGCGAGAACAGGGCCAGGCCCGCGTTGTAGTGCGCCCCCGCATCCTCCGGGTTGATCCTGATCGCCTCCCTCTGGGCCGCAAGGGCCTCCTTGTACCTGCCCAGGTCGTGCAGCACGGCGCCCAGGTTGCCGTACGACTTGCCGTGGGACGGCCTCAGGCGGATCGCCCTGCGGTACGCGGCGGCCGCCGCCTTTGGGCGGTCCATCTGGGCGAGCGACGTGCCCATGTTGTAGTACGACAGCGAGTCCGACGGGTCGATCTCCACGGCCCTCTTGTACGACTTTACCGCCTCGCGGGGGCGTCCCAGGTTGTCGAGCAGGTCGCCGCGCATGCGGTGCGTCGACCCGTCCGTGTCGTCTATGGTCATGCCCTTGTCGAACTGCGCTAGCGCCTCGGCGTACCTGCCCTGCTTGGCGAGGGCCACGCCCATGTTGAAGAGCGCCTGGGCGGACTTGGGCGAGGCCTTGAGGGACTTTTTGTACTCGGACACGGCCTCGTTTCCGCGCCCGATCGTGTCGAGGACCATGGCGAGCCCCGTGCGCGCGGGGGCAAAGTCGGGGTCGGCCTCGAGCGCCTCGCGGAACACCTCGACGGCCCTCTCGCGCTCGCCCAGGTCGTCGAGCATGTCGCCCTTGTGCGTGAGGGCCTCGGCGGCGGCCTTGCCCTTGAGCGTCGGGATCAGCCCGTCGTACGCGGCGGCCGCCTCGTCGCACCTGTCGGTCATGCGCATCATGTGGGCCTCCTTGAGCCGGTACACGTAGTTTGACGGGTCGAGCCGCCAGGCCTCGCCGAACGCGGCGCCGGCATCCGCGTACCTCTGGAGGTTGTACATGGTATTGCCCATGTCGTCGCGCAGCTCGGGGTTGAGCTCGTCCCTCTCCACGGCCCTCTTGAAGCACCGCAGCGACTCGTCGCCGTCGCCGAGCAGGGCGTGCGAGTAGGCCATCATCCGGTGCGCCTCGACGTCGTTGGGGTCGTGCTTGATCCTTTCGCGGCAGATCGCGATCGTCTTCTCGTACTGCTCTGGATCGTCATCTATCTTCCCCCTTCCTTCCTTTCGGCCGCCCACGGCGGCGGGCGCGCGGGGCGCGCTATACATGTTGCCCGATATGGGCCGGCGGGGCGGGTTCGAGTCGCTCCGCCGGGCCGTGGCAGGGCCGTGCGCCGGGCCGCCGATGCAAGGCGCGGGGGAGGGGCGGAGGGGCGGCGCAGGCCGTCATGCCCGCAAGGATGCGGATGCGCCCGCGCGCGGACGAAGAGGGGCCGGCGCCGGGTCCGCGCAGGGCCGCCTTGCAACGCCTCACGGGGACAGGGGCGGCGCGAGGGACCAGGCAGGGAAGGGGAGCCCGCGCCCCCGCACAATTCGGCGGCATCCGGATGCCCCGCGCAGGGCGGCCGGGATTGGCGCGGCCCGGCAGGCGGCCCCTACGCATCGGCCGCGCCGCGGCGGCGCCGCCTCTTGGGCGCGGCGCCGTGCTCCCCTAGGCCGAGCCGCTCAAACGCCCTTCTCGCCGCCCGCGCCGCCTTGAGCGACTCGCGCGCGGGCTCGTGGCCTGGATCAAGCTTGACCGCCCTTGCAAAGTACTTTGCAGCCCCCTTGTACCGGCCGAGCGAGTGGAGGACCAGGCCTGCGTTGAAGTGCGCCCCGGCATCGCCGGGGTCGATCTCTATCGACTTCTTGTACGCCTCAAGGGCCTTCCTGAGCTTGCCCATGTGGTACATGGCCGTCCCCAGGTTGCCGTGCGACTTTGCATGCGTGGGCCTGAGCCTGATCGCCTTGGCGTACACGGGGGCGGCCTTCGCATACATGCCCAGCGTGGAGAGCGCCGTCCCCATGTTGTAGTACGACAGCGAGTCCGACGGGTCGATCTCCACGGCCCTCTTGTACGACCTTATCGCCTCGCGGGGGCGGCCCAGGTTGCCGAGCAGGTCGCCGCGCATGCGGTGCGTCGAGCCGTCCGTGTCGTCTATGGCCATGCCCTTGTCGAAGTGCGCGAGCGCCTCGGCGTACCTGCCCTGCCTGGCGAGGGCCACGCCCATGTTGAAGAGCGCCAGGGCCGACCCGGGCGAGGCCTCGAGGGACTTTTCGTACTCGGAGATGGCCTCCTTTGCGCGCCCGAGCGAGTCTAGTACAATGCCGAGCCCCATGTGCGCGGGGCCAAAGTCGGGGTCGGCCTCGAGCGCCTCGCGGAACACCTCGACCGCCTTTTCGCGCTCGCCCAGGTCGTCGAGCATGTCTCCCTTGTCCGCAAGGGCCTCGGCTGCCGCCCTGCCCTTGAGCGTCGGGATCAGCCCGTCGTACACGGCTGCCGCCTCGTCGTACCTGTCTGCCGCGCGCATCATGTGGGCCTCCCTGAGCCGATACGCGTGGTTTGACGGGTCGAGTCGCCAGGCCTCGCCGAACGCGGCGGCGGCATCCCCGTACCTCCCGAGGCCGCACATGACGTTCCCCACGACCCTGCGCAGGGCGGGGTTTAGCTCGTCATTCTCCACGGCCCTCTTGAAGCACCGCAGCGACTCGTCGGCGTCGCCGAGCAGCGCGTGCGAGAAGGCCATCATCAGGTGCGCCTCGACGTCGCGGGGGTCGTGCTTGATCTTTTCGCGGCAGATCGCGATCATCGCCTCGCACTGCTCGGGGCTGTCCTCTATGCGCCCCCTGATCCGGTTCCGGCCATCCATGGCGGCGGGCGGGGCGGGTGCGCTATACGTGTTGCCGCGCCGGGCCGGCACGGCGTGTTCGAGCCGCTCGCGCCGGGCCGTGCGCCGCCGATGCGGGGCGCTGGGGAGGGGCGGTCGGGCGGCGCAGGCCGCCATGCCCGCAGGGATGCGGGTGCGCCCGCTCGCGGACGAAGAGGGGCCGGCCCCGGGTCCGCGCAGGGGGCGCGGGGCGGGGCCTCTTGGGGACAGGGGGCGGCGCGCGGGGCGGGGCCAGGAAAGGAAAACCCGCGCCCGGCACGGCCTGCGGCATCCGATGCCCCGCGCAGGGCGGCCGTGGTCGGCACGGCTCGGCAGGCGGTCCCTACGCATCGGCCGAGCCGCGTCCTCGCTCCCCCTTTGGCGCGGCGCCGCGCCCGGTGCGCGGCGTCGAGCCGGGCGCTGCCCTTGTCCTGCGGCGGCGCTTCCTCTTTTTTGGCGCGGCGCCGTGCTCGTCCCGGCCGAGCCGCTCGAGCGCCCTTCTTGCCTCCAGCACCCCCTTGAGCGACTCGCGCGCCGGCTCGTGGCTGGGATCAAGCTTGACCGCCCTTGCATAGTACTTTGCGGCCGCCTTGTACCGGCCGAGCGACTGCAGGGCCAGGCCTGCGTTGAAGTGCGCCCTGGCATCGCCGGGGGTGATCTCTATCAGCTTCTTGTACGCCTTGAGGGCCTTTTTGAACTTGCCCATCGAGTACAGGGTCGCCCCTAGGTTGCCGTACGACTTTGCGTACGTGGGCCTGAGCCTGATCGCCTTGACGTACGCGGGGGCGGCCCTTGCGTGCATGCCCATCGTCGAGAGCGCCGTCCCCATGTTGTAGTACGAGGCAGAGTCGGACGGGTTGATCTTGACGGCCCTCTTGTACGACTCGACGGCCTCCATGTGGCGGCCAAGTGCTGTGAGGATGTCGCCGCGCATGCGGTGCGCATGGCCGCGCGTGTCGTCGAGCTTCATGCCCTTGTCGAACTCTGCGAGAGACTCGTCGAACCTGCCCTGCTTGGCGAGCGTGACCCCCGCATTGAAGTGGGTGACGGCCGACCCCGGCTCGATCCGGAGCGACTTTTTGTAGTCGGCAATCGCCTCGTCGGCGCGGCCTGCCATGTCCAGGGAGGACGCGCGGCCGGAGAGCGCGGCGGCGTTGTCCGGGTCGGCTTCCAGGACCCTGCCGAACAGGTCGGCCGCCTCGCCGTGCCTTCCCATGTGCCTCAGCATGTCGGCCTTGTACAGCAGGACCTCGGCGGCATCCTTGCCGTCAAGCGATGCGGCGAGCTCGTCGTACGCGGCGGACGCCTCGTCGTACCTCCCCAGCGTCCTCGCCGTGTGCGCTACCTTCATGCGCACCCTGCGGTTGGACGGATCGAGCCGGGCCGCCTCGGCGAACGACGCGGCCGCCTCCTCGAACCTCTCCAGGGCGTACAGCGAGCTGCCCCTTTTCTCGTGCAGTCCGACGCCGAGGCCGCCCAGCCCCGCGGCCCTGTCGTAGCACTCTACCGCCTTGCCGTGCTCGCCGAGCAGCGCATGCGCGTGGCCCATGTGCTCGTACGCGTCGGCGTTGTCGGGATCGCCCCCGAGCTTTTCGCGGCAGGCCTTGATCGCCGCCCTGCACTCCTCTGGCGTGTTCCTAGGGCCGTCCCCGCCGCGATCGCTGCCGCCGTCCATGGCCGTGGGCGGCGCGTGCACGCTATACATGTTGCGTGCGGGAAGAGCTCGCAGCCCGCGCCCGCTGCCGGGCGGGGGTGCACGGAGGGCCGAGGGGGCCGGACGGCATGGGAAGGGGGGCGCAGGCGGGCCTCGGAGGGGGCCGGACGGCATGGGAAGGGGGGCGCAGGCGGGCCTCGGAGGGGGCCGGAGGGGGCCGGACGGCATGGGAAGGGGGGCGCAGGCGGGCCTCGGAGGGGGGCGCAGGCGGCCGGCCACGATGCCCTGTTCGGCGGCCAGCAAACGGGGGGCGCAGGCGGGCCTCGGAGGGGGGCGCAGGCGGGCCTCGGAGGGGGGCGGAGGGGGCCGGAGGGGGCGGCAGAGGGCCTGGCGGGGCGACGCATCCCGTTGCCGCCTAGCGGGGCGGCGTCCACGGCCCGACCCGGCGCCGGCGCCGCCACAGTACATATAGCCGCGGCCCGCCGCCTGCCCGTGGGAAAGCGCAAGGTGCTCAACGAGAGCGCGCTCAAGCACATACGGCTGCCCGAGCAGGGCGAGATGCTCGGCCGAGTCATAAAGCTGCTCGGCAGCGACCAGGTCCTCGTAAAGTGCACCGACGGGATCACCCGACGCGGGCGCATCCGCGGCAAGCTCAAGCGGCGCATCTGGATACGCGACAACGACATTGTCGTGATCGCCCCGTGGGACTTCAAGGAGGCCGAGAGGGGCGACATTGTATGGAGGTTCACCCTCCCGCAGGTGGACTGGCTAAAGGACAACGACCACCTTGCCCGCGACTTTTGACCCTGTGGAAGAGGCGGCCCGCGAGCCGGCCGGCGAACGGGGAGGCCTGCACGGAGTGACGTTCGGGGCGGCGGGCGGCGGGCTCGACTCGCCGCAGGAAGGCGGGCCGGAGGCAGGCCCGGCGCCAAGGCTTGATCTAGACAGTGCCGCCGCAGCCAAGGCGGGCAGGGGCGCTCCGCAGGAAGCTGCGGCGGCGGGGGAGGGCGGCGAGTCCGCAGGGAGCGAGGCAGGCAGCGAGGGAGACAGGTACGCAGAGTACGAGTACGAGGAGGAAGAGGAAGAGGAGGAAGAGTACGAAGAGGCGGCCGGCTCGCCGCGCATGGGCAGGCGGCTAGAGGCCAGGCTCGACTCGATACTGGCAGCCTCGCGCGGGCCGGAGAGGGGCGCCCGCAGGGGGCGCGTCGACGACGGCTTTGACGGCGACAAGACCGTGGGCGAGGTGCTCGACCGCCCCGCCATCCTCACGCTGTACGGCATGATAAAATCGGGCGTCATATCGCATGTCAACGGGCCCGTCAGCGCAGGCAAGGAATCGGTCGTATTCTGGGCATCCGGCCCAGGCGGGGAGGATGTCGCGCTAAAGGTGTACCTGGTGTCGACGTCGAGCTTCAAGCGCCGCTCGGCCTACATACTCGGCGATCCGCGGTTCGGGCGAATCCGGCGTGGCACGCGCAGCCTGGTAAGGCTGTGGGCGCAAAAGGAGTTTGCAAACTTGACCGCGTGCATGCGCTGCGGCATACCCGTCCCCGAGCCCATACGCGTGGCGGGCACCGTCCTGGCCATGGGATTCGTCGGGTCCGGCGGCAGGCCGCACGGAACGCTCCTGACGTCGAGGGACGTGTGCGATGCCGACTACCGCGGCACGATCGCCCTCATCGGCCGCCTGTACGCAGAGGCGCGGCTCGTCCACGCCGACCTGTCGGCGTACAACGTGTTCAAGGCGCCCGGCGGGCGCCTCGTCCTGTTCGACCTCGGCTCGGCCGTCGATGCGAGGCACCCGCGCGCCGCCGAGTTTCTGGAGAGGGACGTCCGCAACGTCTCGAGGTTCTTTGCAAGGCGCGGCCTGTCCGTCGACAACCCCGCCGACGTGCTCGAGGAGGTGACGGCGGGGCGATGATCTTTGAGAAGACCGTGCGGATACCGGCCTCGCGCGTGGCCGTGCTGATCGGCCGGCGCGGCCGCACAAAGGCGGCCATCGAGAGGCGCTGCGCCGTGTCCGTCGACGTGGACAGCTCCGACGGCACCGTCACGGTCAGGTCCGAGGGGGCGGTTCCGCCCGGCGAGGGCGCCGAGACCTCGTTCAGGCCGCTCAAGGCAGCCGAGATCGTGGCGGCCATCGGGCGCGGGTTCGCCCCCGACAGGGCCATGTCGCTGCTCGACGAGGAGCGCTCGCTGCACGTCATGGACCTGCGCGAGTTCGCCGGCAGGTCGCCGTCGCAGATCGGACGGGTTAAAGGGCGCATCATCGGCGAGCGCGGCAGGGCGAGGAGGAGCATGGAGAGCCTTACGGGAGCGAGCATATCCGTGTACGGGCGGACGGTGGCCGTCATCGGCACGGCGGCGAGCCTGAAGATGGCCGTCGAGGCCATCTCGTCGCTGTCGTCGGGCAGCATGCACGGCGCCGTGTACGGGCGGCTAGAGGCGGCAAGGCGCCGGCAAAAGGCCGAGCGCATGGTCCTCTGGGAGGGGCAGAATGTCCCATAGCGACGGGTTCAACCAGATCTCGCCTAGCGAGTTCTTCTACCGCAACAGGGACCTGGCCGGCTTCAGCAACCCGACGCGGTCGATGTACACGGCCGTCAGGGAGTTCGTCGAGAACGGCCTGGACGCGTGCGACCAGAGCGGCATACTGCCTGACATACACCTCACGATCAAGGCAGTCGACGCCGAGCGGCGCGACCCCAAGCCGTACGTGCTGACTGTGCGCGACAACGGCCCCGGCATGGACGCCGAGCACATACCCCTTGCGTTCGGCACGGTCCTGTACGGGTCAAAGTTCGGCCTCAAGCAGGCGCGCGGCATGTTCGGGCTCGGCGCGACCATGGCCATCCTGTACGGGCAGATAACGACGAACAAGCCCGTGTCCGTGCGCAGCAGCACGGAGGAAAAGGCCGACGGCGACGAGTACGACCTGCTCCTCGACATCCAAAAGAACAAGCCCGTGATACTCAGGCACAAGAAGGGGCCGGTCAAGAAGGGCCTCTCGGTGAGCATCCAGCTGCAGGGCGACTACTCGAAGGCCGGCGCAAAGGTGCGCGACTACGTGTACCAGACGTCGCTGATCACGCCGTACGCGACCATTACATTCGACGACCCAAAGGGCGAGCGGTACAGGTACCAGCGGATAATACGGTCGATGCCGCCGGCGCCGACTGCCATACGGCCGCACCCGTTCGGCGTCGACGTCGAGACCATACGGCGCATGATAGCCGAGAACTCGGAGAGCGTGCCGGCAGTCGACGAGGCGCTCGCGGACAGGCTGCGCGAGGCGCTCGGCATCAAGGGAAAGGATGCGAGCCTAGACTACATCCTCAAGAGGGCCGAGAAGAGGCCAAGGGCGCTCAAGCCGCCGCTGCGCACCGCCGTCTCGCTCATGGCCCTGCTCGGGATGGACCTCGACAGGATCGGGCGCATACGCGTCGAGGATATAGACGCGGGCGGGGCCGCCATCACGTACCACGACTTTGCAAGGTCCGAGACGGTAACGGCAAGCGTCGACGCCGACAGCCCCCACTTCAAGCCGATCGCGGCGATCGCCGCCGGCGAGACGCTCGGCTCGTTCCTCACAAAGCGCTTCCAGCGCGTCGGCCCGATGACGGCCAAAAAGTTCGCAGAGTTTGCAAGGTTCAAGCCGGGCAGGAACGTCGGGCTGCTCACCAACGAGGAGCTCGTCAAGCTCAGCGATGCGCTGCAGAGGTACGAGGACTTTCTCGCGCCCGACCCGACGTGCCTCGCCCCGCTCGGCGCGAGCCCGCTCGAGAAGGGGATGCAAAAGTTCTTCGAGCCGGACTTTGCGGCCGTCGTGCAGAGGCCGGCGTCGGCCTATTCGGGGTTCCCGTTCGTCGTCGAGATGGGCATAGCGTACGGCGGCGGCATACAGACGAGGGGCGTAAAGGTGTACAGGTTTGCCAACCGCATACCTCTGCTCTACGACGAGGGCAGCGACGTCGTCCTAAAGGTCGCCGGCGACATAGACTGGAAGAGGTACGCCGTGGGGCCAGACCCGCCCCTCGTCGTCGCCTCGCACATATGCTCGACGCGCATCCCGTACAAGACCGTCGGCAAGGAGAACGTGGCGGACCGCACCGAGATCGAAAAGGAGCTGCGCCTGGCCATGCAGTTCCTCCTGCGAAAGCTCGCCTCATACATGAAGAAGAGGGGCAGGGCCGAGGCGGCCCGCAAGAGGGCCGACCTGTACTCAAAGTACGTGCCCCTCATCGCGCAGTTCTGCACCGAGCTCGCCGGCAAGAAGGGCGAGCCGGACTGCACGGGGATACTAAAGGCCGCCGGCGAAGAGCTCGGCATCGACGGAGGCGAGGGCGAGGAAGAGGCCGGCGCAAAGGAGGGCGGGAAGGGCGACGGCGGCAAGAAGGGCGGCAAGGCGGAGCCGGCCGCCGAGGACGGAGGCGGCAAGAAGGGCGGCAAGGCGGAGCCGGCCGCCGAGGACGGAGAAGAGATCAAGGCCAAGGGGCCGGCCACGGGTGAAGCGGGCGGCAAGGCCAAGGCCAAGGCCAAGAGCAGCGGCGACGGGACGCTCACCGCGTACGTCGAGGAGGGCGGCGATGCCGCCGAGTCCCCAAGCGGGGCCAAAAAAGCCAAAAAGCCCAAGTCGGTCGTCCGGACCAAGTTGGCGCCGCGCGGCAAGGGCAAGGGCAAGGGCAAGGGCGGGGGAAGCGGGAGGCGCTAGGGCATGGCCGCGGCAAAGAGGAGAAAGGCAAAGAAGCCGTCCGGCTCAAAGGGCGCCAAGGACAGGCAGGGCGAGCTCCTCTCGCTGCTAAAGGAGCAGGGCATGAGGGTCTACGGCGACCTGGAGGAGGGCCGCTTTCCAAAGTTCACCATACCGAGCCGCTCGGTGAGCAACATCGTCTACGACGAGCGCGTCAGGCAGTACGTCCTCGGCAGGTCGGCGGCGGTGCGCAGCTCGAGCAACACGTCGCAGCTGAGGTCGTTCACGCAGCTCATATGGCTCGCGTTCTTTGCCAACCGCCTCACGCACGAGAAAAAGTCGTCGACGCTCAGGGACGTGTACTACTCGTCGCAGGCGTTCGCCGTCGACTTCAAGGACCAATCCGAGTCGGACAACATCATAGTCGACCTAGAGGCCGTCCTGGCAAAGCCGCGCGAGGACTTTCACGTGTTCCCCGAGGAGCGCAGCAGCATATTCGGCGACCTGGACATCGAGTACACCGTGCCCGGGTACGAGGGCAAGAGGATGAACCTGTCGAACCACCCCGACGGGTACGCCATAGGCCCGAGCCTGACGTCTGCCGAGCTGGTCGAGACTAGCGCCGACATCGTCATCGCCATCGAAAAGGGCGGCCTGTTCACGAGGTTCGTCGAGGAGCAGGTCGACAAGAAGTTCAAGGCCATCATAGTCGACACGGGCGGGCAGGCGGCGCGCTCGACGCGCACGCTGCTGCGCCGGCTCCACGACGAGCTGAGCCTGCCCGTCATAATCCTCACCGACGGCGACGTGTACGGCGAGCACATCGCGATGGTCATAAAGTCCGGCTCGGCCAACGCTGCGCACCTGCGCGAGCTGACGGTCCCCGACGCAAAGTGGGTCGGCGTGTGGGCCACGGACATCGACAAGTACAAGCTGCCGACCATCCCGATGACCGAGGCAGACATAAAGCGGTGCTACCACCTGCAAAAGGACCCCCGCTACCAGAAGGGCATATGGAAGAAGGAGCTAGAGGTGTTCCTCAAGATAAAGCGCAAGGCCGAGCTCGAGGCGTTCTCAAAGTACGGCCTGACCAACATCACCGACAAGTACCTGCCGCAAAAGCTAGAGGTCGCAAAGAGCATGTAGGGGGCGGCGGCCTAGCCGCTCACTTTATCCGCAGCGTGAGCACGCCGTTGCGGTACTTGAAGTCGTAGATGTTCATCGACGACGAGCCGTCGATGGGCACCTCCTTTGCGAACCCGCTGCCGCCGCGTATGTACAGCGTCCCGCTGATCAGGCGCACCATGATGCGGTCCTCGGGGCCCGGCACCTCGGCGACGAACACGAACTCGTCGTCGCCCTTGATGAGGTCGTACACCCAGTTCTTCGTCTCCTTTTCGCGCGGTATGTACCTAGGCTTGTGCTCGACGGCGATCTGCTTGAGGCGGCGCGCCCAGTAGATCATCGTGACGGCCGCGGCGCCTATCAGGATAAAGCTGACAAAGTTCGAGTCGGTGCGCATGGACATGACGTACACCACGCCCAGGAAGAGTATGACGGCGATCGGGATGACAAAGTTGAGCGACTGCTCGTTCGAGTAGGCCCCCTTGTAGCTTGCCACGCAGGGGGGCGCCCGCGTGCCAATATAAAGATGATTGGCGGCCGGCTCGGAGGGGGCCGGGCAAAAGGGGCATGCCGCGGGGCGGCCCGGAGCCGGAGCGGAAGGCGCGTGCAGGACGGATCGGAGTGCGCGCGGCCCGCACGCGCAGAGGGCCATGCCAGCAGAACGGACGGGCGGATCGGAGTGCGCGCGGCCCGCACGCGCAGAGGGCCATGCCAGCAGAACGGACGGGCGGATCGGAGTGCGCGCGGCCCGCACACATTGCCAGAGGGCGGCACACGGCGGCGCATCGCGCTGGGCGCGTGGCCGTCCGATGCTCGCTGGTGCTCGCTCGCTGGGGCGAATGGCCCCGGCGCCCATGCCGACATTTTATAGGCGGCCGCCCGTCCCGGAGCGCCGTGAGCGACACAAAGGGGCGGGATGCGGCAGAGTCGGAGCGCCTTGACACGATGGATCCCGACAGGTGGGAGGCCCTTGTCAAGGAGGCGTTCGAGGCCGACGGAGTAGCCGAGTACCGCCACGTGTGGGACGAGCTGATGAGGCGGGAGGGCCCCGCTAGGATGGAGGAGGCGCGGCGCAGGAGGCGCGAGGCAAGGGTCGAGAGGATGTTCAAGGAGATGGACGAGGCGATAGACAGGGAGATGTACGAGGCGATAGACAGGGAGATGTACGAGGGGATGGACGAGGGGATACGCAAGGACATGGAGCGCCGGCTGGACGAGTACATCCAGGTCGGCATCCACAGGGACTTTGCCCGCGACTACGCAAGGCACATGGCCGGCGCGTCGTGCTAGGCGCGCGGCCGTCCGATGCTCGCTGGTGCTCGCTCGCTGGGGCGAATGGCCCCGGCGCCCATGCCGACATTTTATAGGCGGCCGCCCGTCCCGGAGCGCCGTGAGCGACACAAAGGGGCGGGATGCGGCAGAGTCGGAGCGCCTTGACACGATGGATCCCGACAGGTGGGAGGCCCTTGTCAAGGAGGCGTTCGAGGCGGATGGAGTGGCCGAGTACCGCCACGTGTGGGACGAGCTGATGAGGCGGGAGGGCCCCGCTAGGATGGAGGAGGCGCGGCGCAGGAGGCGCGAGGCAAGGGTCGAGAGGATGTTCAAGGAGATGGATAAGAGGTTGGGCGAGAGGATAGGCATGGAGATAGACAAGAGGTTGGGCGAGAGGATAGGCATGGAGATAGACAAGAGGTTGGGCGAGAGGATGGAGCAGCGGCTGGACGAGTACATCCAGGTCGGCATCCACAGGGACTTTGCCCGCGACTACGCAAGGCACATGGCCGGCGCGTCGTGCTAGGCGCGCGGCCGCCCGATGTTTGCCGGCGCGGCGGCCACGGGTGGGCTCGGGCCACGGCGCCCGCGGCGACATTTTATATACGAGCGCCCGTCCCAAGCCCCGTGAGCGTCACAAAGCAGCAGGAGCCGGCAGAGCCGGAGCGCCTTGACACGATGGATCCCGACAGGTGGGAGGCCCTTGTCAAGGAGGCGTTCGAGGCGGATGGAGTGGCCGAGTACCGCCACGTGTGGGACGAGCTGATGAGGCGGGAGGGCCCCGCTAGGATGGAGGAGGCGCGGCGCAGGAGGCGCGAGGCAAGGGTCGAGAGGATGTTCAAGGAGATGGACGAGGCGATAGACAGGGAGATGGACGAGGCGATAGACAGGGAGATGGACGAGAGGATACGCAAGGACATGGAGCGCAGGCTGGACGAGTACATCCAAGTCGGCATCCACAGGGACTTTGCCCGCGACTACGCAAGGCACATGGCCGGCGCGTCGTGCTAGGCGCGTGACCGCCCGATGTTTGCCGGCGCGGCGGCCACGGGTGGGCTCGGGCCACGGCGCCCACAGCAATATTTTATATAGGGCCACCCGCCCCCAAGATCCGTGAGCGTCACAAAGCAGCAGGAGCCGGCAGAGCCGGAGCGCCTTGACACGATGGATCCCGACAGGTGGGAGGCCCTTGTCAAGGAGGCGTTCGAGGCCGAGGGAGTGGCCGAGTACCGCCACGTGTGGGACGAGCTGATGAGGCGGGAGGGCCCCGCAAGGATGGAGGAGGCGCGGCGCAGGAGGCGCGAGGCAAGGGTCGAGAGGATGTTCAAGGAGATGGATAAGAGGTTGGGCGAGAGGATAGGCATGGAGATAGACAAGAGGTTGGGCGAGAGGATGGAGCAGCGGCTGGACGAGTACATCCAGGTCGGCATCCACAGGGACTTTGCCCGCGACTACGCAAGGCACATGGCCGGCGCGTCGTGCTAGGCGTACGGCTAGACATGCGCATCTTTTTGTAGGTCCGATCTGTATACTGTGGGTACATATGCAGTGCCCTGGCAAACGACGCGGGCGTCTGGGACGGCCAAGGCGCAGTTGACGCTAGAGACCTGAAGGCCTACTGTGGCATAGCTTATAGCGACGGACTTTGCTGTGTTCATGTTGCGCTTTCTCTAGGCATACGGGTGACAGCGTTTGTGGGGGGCGCGTGAGGGCCGCGCGTGCCTCTTGACGATCAAAGTCAACCAGAGCTCGCCCGGACTAACTGAAGCCACCTAGAGCCGCCGCTATAGAATGCTACAATTCGTAGGCATCCGCGGCCATGCGTTGTCCAGATGCTTTCTACTC
Source organism: Cenarchaeum sp. (assembly GCA_965242695.1). Lineage (GTDB taxonomy): Archaea > Thermoproteota > Nitrososphaeria > Nitrososphaerales > Nitrosopumilaceae > Cenarchaeum. The sequence goes on from CBDESU010000001.1 coordinate 2,151,840, forward strand.
GAAGCGCGACATCGGCGAACGACTCGGCCCTGCATCCACTGCCTATGCATTGCGCATCTAGTTCCCACGGTACCACCACACTCTGGCCTTACGCATCTCTGCAACCTTGTCGCGATAGTCCCTGCTCTCCGCATATCTTCCTACTTTGTCTAGCGCATGCCCCAATTTTTCACATACCTCAAAGTTGACGGGATCTAAACTGGCGGCCGACTCGTATGCCGGGACGGCGTCGGCGAAGCGGCCGGATGCGTAGAGCGCCTCGGCGAGGCCGAGCCGGGCGTCAAAGCTGTCCGGGTTCAGGGCGGCGGCCGACTCGTATGCCGGGACGGCGTCGGCGAAGCGGCCGGATGCGTAGAGCGCCTCGGCGAGGCCGAGCCGGGCGTCAAAGCTGTCCGGGTTCAGGGCGGCGGCCGACTCGTATGCCGGGACGGCGTCGGCGAAGCGGCCGGATGCGTAGAGCGCCTCGGCGAGGCCGAGCCGGGCGTCAAAGCTGTCCGGGTTCAGGGCGGCGGCCGACTCGTATGCCGGGACGGCGTCGGCGAAGCGGCCGGATGCGCGGAGCGCGTCGGCGAGGCCGAGCCGGGCGTCAAAGCTGTCCGGGTTCAGGGCGGCGGCCGACTCGTATGCCGGGACGGCGTCGGCGAAGCGGCCGGATGCATAGAGCGCCTCGGCGAGGCCGAGCCGGGCGCCAAAGCTGTCCGGGTTCAGGGCGGCGGCCGACTCGTATGCCGGGACGGCGTCGGCGAAGCGGCCGGATGCGCGGAGCGACCGGGCGAGGCCGAGCCGGGCGCCAAAGCTGTCCGGGTTCAGGGCGGCGGCCGACTCGTATGCCGGGACGGCGTCGGCGAAGCGGCCGGATGCGCGGAGCGCGTCGGCCAGGCCGAGCCGTGCATCGAAATCGGCGCCAAGCCTCGCGGCCTTGTACAGAAAGTCGACCGCCCTGTCGGGCCGTCCAAGCTTTAGCATCGCCCTGCCCATGCCGCGGTGCGCCGCGGCCCCCCCAAGCTCGCGCACAAAGAGGCTCCAGCTCGGGCGGCCCTGTCCGTGCGGCGCGAATACCACGACATCGCTCCTCTTGATCCCGGCCTTGTACATTCCAGCGGCCTCGCTGTGCCTGCCGAGCGAAAGCAGCACGTTTCCGAGTCCCACGTACGCGGCAGCATCGCCGGAATCCAGCGCGATCGCCCTCCTGTACTGCCCGGCCGCCTCCGCGTGGCGGCCCTCCATCGCAAGCGCGGTGGCGTACTCTGTCCGAAACGGCGCAACTGCCGAGTGCCTGCGCACCGTAGCCAGGCAGTACTGCAGGATGGGAATCCCGTCGCCGTCGTTCGCCGCGGCGAGCGCCCGCCCCATGCCGGCGCGCACCGCCTCGTGGTCCGGATCGATCGCGGCCGCTTTCTCGTACCACCCGATCGCATCCCCGTAGCGCCCCAGCTGCACCAGGAGATTGGCCATGCCGGCGAGGGGAAGGATACTCACGGGGTGATCCTCGGCCGCCTCCCCGTATGCCGCCTCGGCCTCGCCTCCCCGGCCGAGGCGCGCAAGGGAGTGGGCCCTGTACAGCAGGGCCCACAGGTCGCGGCCCCCGCCCCCGGCCCTTGCCAGGTGCCGGTCGCACATCTCTAGGGCCTTTCCTGCCGCCCTGCGCGCGCGGCCTGCAATGCCGGCCGCATCCATTACCGCCGCCTCTACAATGTAGGCCGTGGCCAGGTACCTGTCGCGGCCCGCCAGGACCGCGTGCATGAACCTCTCGGCGACGCGGAGGTGCCACGCCTCGTCGAACCGGAACGCGCCGAGCGAGTGGACCAGCGCGTGGCGCAGGTCGAACAGGCGGGCAAGGTCGCCGCCCATCTTTTCCAGGCACTCCCGCAGCACGGGGAGCCCGTACCGGTCGGCAAGCCGCTCGATCGCCTTGACGCTCTGGAACCCGTGGTCGACCGCGCCGATGCGGGACACGCTCGCCCAGACGGCCCGCCTCACGCCCCTGATCCGCACTGCCATGCGCTCCCTGCCGTGCAGCAGGTCGAGCCGCTCCTCGAGCACCAGCCGCAGGAACTGCTCGAGTATGGTGACGGCCTGCGTGACGATGGCGGCCTTTAGGACGGGGTCGCGCGACCCCAGGCGCGCCTTCAGCTCCGCCATCCCTATGAAGACGTCGAGCATGCCCATGCCGACGAGCGCCAGCGTAAGCGGAAACCTTGGCAGGTGCACGCTGCGCCCGCCCTGAGCACTCTTTGAGGCCGTCTTGTTCACGAAAACTGCGGCATATAGTTCTTATTTAACTGTACGGGTAAGGAGCGCGGCCCGCACGGGCGCCACGGGCGTCGCCGGCCGCGACATGGCGGCCCCCGCGCCGGCCCGATGCGCGCCGATGCCGCCCGGCGGGCGGCGGGGCCCGATGCCGCCGCGCCGGGAGGAGCCCCGGCGACGGCTTTTATTGAAGGCGGGGCCGCGCTGCGGCAGTTGCCTAGCAGTTCGGGCGGCACCGCGGCGCCGTTCTCGTCGAGGGACATGCTCCTGAGGGGCACGGCCGTCGCCGCGATCGTCGCCGTGCCGTCCCTCTCGGCGTTCGGCATGGCATGGTCCGCCCTGGGCGACTTTGTGGCCGCCACCGTGGCCGGGATCGCCGTGCACCTTGCCGGAATGGCCTTTGCCGGGCGCATATACCGCAGGCTGTTCGGCGGCGGGGCGGGGCGGTAGGACGGAGGGGCCGCGCCGGGCGCGGCCCCCCCCCCACGCGGGAGCGCCGCGCCGGGCGCCGCTTGGGCAGGGGCGGCGATCGCCCCCGCCCGTCCGCAAGCGCTTTATGCCTGCGCCATTCCCGCCGTCCATGGCACGGGAACAGGCAGCCGGCGGCGCGGGCAACCCCTGCATCGACGACGGTTCCCTGGCAACGGAGGCGGAATACGACGAGGGCTGCGCGCCGACCCCGCTCGAGTACAGCGTCGACACCATACCCGCGGACTACACCCTGTGGGAGCTCTACGGCAAGTGGCTCAACAGGGACATCTCAATCCCAAGGCTCGAGAGGCCGTACCCCTGGACGGAGGCGCAGGCATCGAGGCTGATCGAGTCGTTCATAATGGATCTTCCCGTCCCTCCCGTGTACATGCTCACCGGCGATGACGGGCGGTCGGTCGTTATTGACGGCATGCGGCGCCTGCTGACGGTGTTTTCGTACTTTGGGGGATCGCACCCCGAGACGGGCTCCCTTGCGGGCCAGAGGTTTCGCATTGTCGGGATCAACGAGGACAGCAGGCTTCACGGCAGGACGTTCCTCGAGCTTGCCGAGGAGGACCAGTGCAGGCTCAAGGATGCAGTACTCAGGGCGATGCTGGTGAGGCGAAGGGGCGCGGGCGGCGCCGACTCTGCCGTGTACGAGATATGCGAGCGCCTCAACAGCGGCAGCACGCGCCTAGAGCCCCAAGAGGTGCGCAGCCGCGCCTACGGCGGCGGCCTCGACGACCTCCTTGACGAGATAAACAGGGACGAGAGCTGGAGGGCCATGCTCGGGAGGCCACGGCCAGATCCCGCAATGAGGGACAGGGAGATGGTGCTGCGCTGCATGGCCCTGTTCCACGAGGGGGACGAGTACGCAGGGCCGATGAAGGGGTTCCTGTCAGGGTTCATGGCCAGGCACAGGAGCCCAGGCGAAAGGTTTCTAGCGGAGGAGCGCCGGCGCTTCAAGACCGCCTGCGGCGCGGCGCTCGCCGCGCTCGGCCCCGCGCCCTTCAACAACGGGAACGGCCAGCTGCGGGCGCCCCTGCTCGACTCCGTCATTGTCGCATTCGCCCGCAGCGGCCGCGCGGGGCCCGTCAGCGGCCGCGCGGGGCCCGTCAGCATGAGGGGGCGCCTCGAGGCGCTGCGATCCGACAAGAGGTTTGCCGAGTACGCGGGATCGTCATCGACGACGGCAGGCGCGGTAAGGGGCAGGCTCCGCCTTGCGCAGGAGATCATGTTCGGCGGCGCGAGTGGGAGCGGATCCAGGGGCCCGGCGGCCAAGGTCGCACCCAAGTAGCCGAGGGCGGCGCGCGGCAGGGATGCCCCCGAGCCGGCCGCTTTTGCGCCCGATGCGCCGGCCGGCCCCCCTGCGCTACGGTCCGCTTCTCGACTCGCCGGCGCCCGCCCCGCCCCGCTCCGCCTCGTACCTCTCGAGCAGCCACCGGTGGTCGCCGGCCATGCGGTCGATCCGCTCGCTCATGCTCGCAATCTGCGCCCTGAGCTCGTCCGAGCCGTCCCTCCCCTCGATGACCGACGCCATCCTCGTGAACACGTTCAGGCGCGGCGCGGCCTTTGCGTACTCGCGCCGGAGCGACTCGGGGTACAGCGTCGCCTGCACCTCGTACGCGTCCTTTGGGGCGTGGCCGATCACGTGGTCGGCCACGTCGATCCTGCACCCCGCGTCTATGAGCGTCGACTTTACGAGCTTGCGCAGCTGGTGCGAGTGGCGCGAGGGCGACTCGCGCTCGCCCGGCCGCCGCCTCACCAGGCCGGCCCTCACGGCCAGCTTTGCAAACGACCTGTGCACCCAGCTGTCCTTGATGGGGCTCCCCTGCTGCGTTATGTACAGCGGGCTGCCGTCGCCGCGCCGCAGCGGGCGGCAGGTGCGCCTCTCGCGGTCGTACAGCCAGTCCTGCAGGGCCGAGACCGCATCCCGCTCGATGAACCCCGTGTGCCGGTACGCCGTCTTGACCCTGGACAGCACGATCGGCACGGGGCACTTGTCCAGGCTCCAGTTGCGCGGGTCGTCGGTCCCCATGTGGGCCGAGACCTGGTCGAACGCCGTGTAGTTGAACCGGTCGGCGATCGTGGCCCTGTCCAGCCCGCGGTGGAACATGGACAAAAACACCGACCTCTCGAGCAGGTTCGGGCGGCCGGCCGTCAGTATCGTCGCAAAGTCGGCCAGCGTGAGCGAGTCGTCCATCCACTCGTCGCCTCCCCCCGCCTGCGCGGCCGGCCGGCCGCCGCGGGCCCTGCGCATGCGGAACTTTACGGAGTACGACACCTCGTGCGTCTCAAAGTACGACTTTAGGGCCGTCTCGGCGCTCCGCACGGACGCGACCGACAGCGACCGGTCGTCCCGGACCTCGCTGAGGAACTCGCGCGCGATCTTGTTGAGGTCGCGCGAGCTCGACTCGGGCTCTAGGTACAGGTCGAGCAGGTCGCCGACGCCTCCGAGCGTGACCGCCTCGACGACCTTGCCGTACGAGCCGTCCTCGCGGCGCCACCTCGTGATCTCCACCGTCCTGCCGGCGAGCCACCCGTGGAACTTGTACAGGCGGCTCGCGTACGACCGGCGCGTCCCCGTGAGGGTGCTGCTAGCCAGGTCGTGCTGAAAGTCGGTCCCGCTGAGCGTCTTGAGCCAGTAGGCGACGGACGGTATGCGCACGAACTCGGCGAGCGTGACGGACGGGCGGCTGTCTATCGCCTCGACGATCCCGGCCTTTTCCGCCGCCCGTATGGCCGCGAGGGCGCGGTTCATGCGGTGCGCGTACGACGACGGCGGCACGTCCCTGTCGGCCGACCTCTTTGCCAGTATCGTCGACGAGACGACGTCGCCGCACCGCAGCCCGGCCAGGAAAGGGACGGCCCGGGGCGGCAGCACGCCCGACTCTACTGCCTCTACGATCTGCCGGTCAATGGCCCCTCCGTCGCCGTCGGGGCACCCCGTCACGCGGTACTCCCCTGCCTTGATGGGGCGCGGTTTGGTGATATGGTATTAAATGTTCATGCATTCTGGGCGCCCCGTGCTTCTGGGCGCCCCGTGCCGGCGGCATGGTATCACCAGTTCATGGACAGGGCTGTTTGATACCATCCAGCTATATACGCTGCATGGTATCCAACTCCTACGTATCCCGTATTTCCGTTACTAGTATCATACTAGCCACCATCATGGTGGCCGGCGGGGTCACGTTCGCCATACCGGGAGCCATCCCGGAGGCCGCGGCCCAGTCGAGCAACGCAAACCTGTACGTGTCTGCCGAGAACAGCGCCTTTGACAACGTCTTCACGGGCCTGAACGTCGTAGAGGTCGTAGTACGCGACCCCGACCGCACCATCAGGAGCGGCAGCGACATCGCTGCCGAGCCTCGCGTGACGGTCGACGGCGACTGGCTGAGGATGGTCCAGGGCAACGACGGCAGCTGGTACGGGTACTTTGCTGAAAACGCAAGCATTCATGTTATAGAAAATGATCAAGATAACCCTAACGCCATAGATTATGGCGAAAGATGTGATACCGGTCCGGCGGGGCTTACCGGCTACGAGTTCGAATATGCGATGTGCGCCACTGGCGCTGATCGCGATAAAGACGGCAAGCATCCGGTCATCAGGACCCCCAAGGCGATCAACAATGCAGACAACACAGGCGATCGCGTTAACTTTGGAAGCATCGGGCTCGAAAGGGCCAACCAATGGCCCTTCATCCAGGTGTACAACTTTGACGACGAGAGTGACATTGTCGTAGAGTACGAAAAGGGCGGCGATGCCCAGAGCGTCACGCTCTACTATGACAGCGATCCTGACGAGTACGGCACCGGCCTAGAGCTGGGCCGCGACAGGTATCCCTTGGGCGGCGGAGTCATCATGACCATGACCGACCTAGCGATGAATGTCGATCCGACGGACAGCGACACTTGGACGTTTACTACGGCCGACGATGGGGCATACTACTACCTGTTTGACGACAATGGCATGTGCCAGGATAACCGTAGTGATGCAAACAAGATCAACCGCGATCTTGATGGCCTTGAAGGCGTCGACGACAACCTGTACCTGACCATCGATCCCGACAAGGACGGGTCGACGGTTCTAAAATTCATGGTGCCCCACCCGGGTAACCAGAATGACGACTGTGGTGCAGGAACAAGCACTGCCAAGACCCTGATGATGAACTCCGACACGAACAACATGGTCACCTTCATCGAGGGCGACCCGGGCGTGTTCACGAACACCAACACCAACACCGATCTGCCCAACATAGTTGTCCCCACCAACGCGGCGAGGGGCAACACAGCGGTCATCGACTACAACGACGGCGACATATCCGTGGTGGTGGGCCATACCTTTGGGACCATAACGCTAGACGACGATGCAGTCGGTGGCGTGTGGAACTCTGGTGAGGAGATACCCGTCACGCTCACGGATGCGGATATTAACCGGGCCGCCATGAACGATGAAGACATAGACGTAAGCAATCCCGCCTTTACGATAATCCCTAGCGTGCGGATCGGCTCGCCGATCACGCTTGCGAGCGCGGAGTCGGCCATGCTGGGCAACTCCATGCTTGCTGGCTCCAACGGCACATTCGCTGTCGATTCGTTCAGCGACGTTGGTAGGCTGATGCCCAACATGACCGCCAACACCGTAACGTTCAAGTGGGCAGAGATGGGCGAAGAGATCGGGAGCTTCCTCGCAGATGAGGAAAATAACAGGGTCTACAACGCCGACGGCAGCTTCAGGGGCGTCACTTACCCCTCTGCCACGTTCCAGTTCCTCAACTTCGATGTTCGCTCAATCGGGAGCGTAAATAGCGCAGCCTTCCAGTGGATGAACGCAAGTGGAATGCAGAGCATTCCGATTCCTGATGTCAGCGGCGGTCAGGACCTTGTCGAAATAACCAATGTCGACGTGTCCATGATTCCTGACGATGCTGACGTTTACATCATGCTGAACTTTGGTGGCAACACCCTCGAGAGCGGCATGACATACCCTGTTGTAGTCGACCTCTTTAGCTTTGGCCAGATGGGAGACGGCGTTGCCGCCAGCGAGCGGATCAACAACGCAATCTACCGGCTAGAGCTTGAGGAGAGCGGCGACAACACCGGCGTATTCGAAGGCACGATAGAGTACACGATGCTCAACCAAATTAACGTCCGTGACCCGGGCACATACAATGGCCTGGACACAATCAGTGACGCAGTCACAATGGTGGTGCACAACGACATGACCGACGAGGACTCTATCCGTGTCAACTACCTAGACCTGGGCGCCGACGGCGTTGCGACGCAGATCGCCGACCAGGTAGAGGCACCTACAACATCGGGATCGGTCTCGTTCGATGCCGACAACTACAAGGTGGCCGACACGGTCACCGTGACCCTTGAGGATGCAGACATGAACACAGCAGTCGAGACGATCGAGATATACACGGTCGTGGACACTGCTGACGATCCAGCCTATGACATGGTCGGCGTCGAGAACTACGGCGTCAACAGCGCGGGAGATGCGTTCGGCCGCGTCCTAGACGTCACGTTCGACGACCAGCTGTGGCTTGAGGGCTGCGGCATCAGCGGCGACAACGGCCTCGGCTCAACCGGCTTTACGCTGATCGAGACTGGCGCCGACACGGGCGTCTTCACCGGCGACTTCCAGATTCCGCTCCAGTACTGCCACAGGCTTCCCAACAACGATGTAGAAGTCCGGTCCACCACCGGCGTTGATATGGAAGTCAACTATGTTGACTACCGCGACGCCTCCGGCGAGACCCTAGAGGTCGGCGACAGCGCCGGCATCAGGGCCAACACCGGCACGGTGAGCCTAGACAGGACCGTATACCCGGTTCCGTTCGGCGTACCGGCCGACTACGGCGGCAACCCGCCGCAGGGCGCATCGATATTCCCGATCCACGCGACCGGGATAAACAGCTGGCCGGCGCCGGGCACGTTCCTGCCCAACGGCGACCTGACGATCCACATCCGGGTCAACGATCCGGACTTTGACATCTCGGCGAGCGGCGAGGACACCATTGCGGTCAACATACCTCGCGGAGACCAGACTGCGAAGACGGATGCGAGCGCACTTGAGCACGGGCCTTTGAAGGTCACCGTCTCGAGGGGCGCAGCATCCGTGATCGTCGCGACTGCGGGCGGCGAGGCTGCCAACGACGGCAGGATCACCACCCTCGGCACGCGGACGTTCGTGCAGAACGAGCAGATCATGCAGGAGGTTCTCAACGACGTAATGGTCGGAACCACGCGCGAGCTTGGGCCGATCACCGAGATCGCCCCCGACGCGGGCATATTTGAGCTTGACATGGTCCTGAGGTACACCGACGGGCCGTCCGGCAACCAATGCCCGACAACGAGCGTCTTCCAGGCGCTCGACGGCAGCGACGGCACCGACGCAAATAACAGGTTTACCGACAACGTCAACACGCACTGCATACAGCAGGGCGACATCATCACCGTAGAGTACACCGACCCGACCGACTCGTCGGGCAACCCGAACACCGTGACCGACTCGGCCACGTTCGACCTGCGCAACGGCGTGCTCCAGTCCGACAAGTCCGTCTACATCATCGGCCAGGACATGATCCTGACGCTGATCGAGCCGGACCTCGACCTGGAGAGCGACGAGGCCGAGACGTACGATCTCGACCTGATCGAGTGGGACTCGGACGCGGCCGGCACGACCATGGGCAACATGGGCGGCGGCGCGGTATTCGACCCCGAGCCTTCCGACCTTAGGGAGACCGGCGACAGCACTGGTATATTCCAGGTTGTAGTCGAGATACCCGAGGCGTTCGGGAACAACCGCGTAGAGCGGGGCGAGGAGATCGAGCTCGAGTACACCGACTTTGGCCCGTCTGGCGCCGACTACGTCGGCGACGACACCGAGGACATCAACCTGACCGTCTTCACCTCCAACTTTGGGGCTACGATCGAGCTGGACCAGAAGGTCTACACGTGGACCGACAAGGTCTACATTACGATCGTCGCGCCCGACCACAACTTCGACTCGGACCTTGTCGACGAGATCGGCGAGACCTCTAGCGACCCGATCAGGGTATCCACGAGGAGCGCCGAGCTCGAGCAGTACCGCTTGGTCGAGACGGGCACCGACACCGGCATATTCGCCGGCGAGGTGATCCTGACAGGCTTCAGCCACGACGCGGACGGCGACACCACAACGGGCAACAACGGCTACGACATCGTCAACACCCCAGCGTCCGGCACCGGCCCGACCGACGGCAAGCTTCCGACGGGCGACGACGACGGCATTACCGTGTCGTTCGAGTTCTCCGAGGACGAGACCGTCGTGACGACGGCGCTAGTGCGCTGGAGCATAGGCGAAGTGCAGTGGCTAGAGACGAGCTACCCGGCGCAGGGCACGGGCATTGTCAGGGTCATCGACCCCGACATGAACCTGGACCCAGAGTCGGTGGACAACTTCGGCATCGACGTGTACTCGGACTCGGACTCGGGAGGCATCGACCTCACCGTGACCGAGACCAACGAGGCCACGGGCGTGTTCGAGGGGACGGTCTTCTTCACGACTACCGACGAGTCGTCGGGCCACAGGCTGCGCGTCGCCGAGGGCGACACGATAACGGCCGAGTACACCGACGGCACGCTCCCGAACCCGTACAGCACCAACGACGATATCGACGTAACGGCAGCCGCAATCATCGGCACGATCGTGCCTCCGCTCGAGAGGGCGCCGGTCTCGAACGCCCGGGTAGTCGATTCCTTCGGGAACACGCTATCCTCGGTGTCCGTGGACCAGCAGGTGCAGATAACGGCCGACGTGATCAACGGGCAGGACCGGACGCAGTCGTTCGCGTACCTTGTCCAGATCCAGGATGCCAACGGCGTCACCGTCTCGCTCTCGTGGATAGAGGGCTCGCTCAATCCGGGCCAGTCCCTCTCGCCAGCGCAGTCTTGGACGCCCGACATGCCAGGCTCGTACACCGCAACGGTGTTCGTCTGGGAGTCGGTCGACAACCCGACCGCGCTGTCTCCGCCGGGCACCGTAACGGTCAACGTAAGGTAGACAACACACAGATACTAGTTTCACTTTTCCTTTTTTCATTTTTTTGAATCCTTCTTTGTGGGGGGCACTGTGCCCCTGCATCCTCAACTCAGTGGGGGAGAGGGTGCGTTCATGAGTAAGCACGGCTGATCTTGGCTGAAAGTGTATGGCATCATCCGATGTCGACATGCAGGAACGCTTTGAGTTACACACACATCGTGGCGACGGGTGTCGGACCTGCCACCATCCCGCAACGTAGCAGATGAAACATGATCGCGACATGATCTCAATGCCGCGCCTCTCCCATGCCCATGTCAGGGGAATGACGTACACGACGCGTCGCGACGGGATTGCCGCAGGGCGCGAACTGATGCGCGGTAAGAGTGGGGGCGGTCCAGACCGTCGCATGCAAGTCGCCGGCAGGGCATAGCATCCCCCACGAAGAGGGATTCAAAAAAATGAAAAAAGGAAAAGTGAAACTAGTATCTGTGTGTTGTCTACCTTACGTTGACCGTTACGGTGCCCGGCGGAGACAGCGCGGTCGGGTTGTCGACCGACTCCCAGACGAACACCGTTGCGGTGTACGAGCCTGGCATGTCGGGCGTCCAAGACTGCGCTGGCGAGAGGGACTGGCCCGGATTGAGCGAGCCCTCTATCCACGAGAGCGAGACGGTGACGCCGTTGGCATCCTGGATCTGGACAAGGTACGCGAACGACTGCGTCCGGTCCTGCCCGTTGATCACGTCGGCCGTTATCTGCACCTGCTGGTCCACGGACACCGAGGATAGCGTGTTCCCGAAGGAATCGACTACCCGGGCGTTCGAGACCGGCGCCCTCTCGAGCGGAGGCACGATCGTGCCGATGATTGCGGCTGCCGTTACGTCGATATCGTCGTTGGTGCTGTACGGGTTCGGGAGCGTGCCGTCGGTGTACTCGGCCGATATCGTGTCGCCCTCGGCGACGCGCAGCCTGTGGCCCGACGACTCGTCGGTAGTCGTGAAGAAGACCGTCCCCTCAAACACGCCCGTGGCCTCGTTGGTCTCGGTCACGGTGAGGTCGATGCCTCCCGAGTCCGAGTCCGAGTACACGTCGATGTCGAAGTTGTCCACGGCCTCTGGGTCCAAGTTCATGTCACGGTCAATGACCCTGACAATCCCCGTGCCCTGCGCCGGGTAGCTCGTTTCTAGCCACTGCACTTCGCCTATGCTCCAGCGCACTAGCGCCGTCGTCACGACGGTCTCGTCCTCGGAGAACTCGAACGACACGGTAATGCCGTCGTCGTCGCCCGTCGGAAGCTTGCCGTCGGTCGGGCCGGTGCCAGATGCAGGCGTGTCGACAATGTCGTAGCCGTTGGTGCCCGTCCTAGTGTTTCCGTCCGCGTCGTGGCTGAAGCCTGTCAGGATCACCTCGCCGGCGAATATGCCGGTGTCGGTGCCCGTCTCTACGAGGCGATACGGCTCGAGCTCGGCGCCGCGGGTCGAGACCCGTATCGGGTCGGATCCCGTCTCGCCGATCTCGTCGACAAGGTCAGAGTCGAAGTTGTGGTCTGGCGCGACGATCGTAATGTAGACCTTGTCGGTCCACGTGTAGACCTTCTGGTCCAGCTCGATCGTTGCCCCAAAGTTGGATGTGAAGACGGTCAGGTTGATGTCCTCGTCGTCGTCGCCGACGTAGTCGGCGCCAGACGGGCCCCAGTCGGTGTACTCGAGGGTGATCTCTTCGCCCCTCTCGACCCTGTCGCCGCCTAGCTCCTCGGGTATCTCGACTACAACCTGGAATATTCCAGTGCTGTCGCCGGTCTCCCTCAGGTCGGACGGTTCGGGATCGAAGTTGACGCTGCCTCTCGGCTGGCCCACGGTGCCCATTGAAAGGGCAGCCGCGTCAGAGTCCCACTCGATCAGGTCTAGGCTATACGTCTCTGCCTCGTCGCTCTCCAGGTCGAGATCCGGCTCGATCAGCGTCAGGATCATGTCCTGGCCGATGATGTAGACGGACTTGTCGGACTGGAGGACGCCGTTGCGCAGGTCGAACGTGGCCGAGTCGGTCACGGTGTTCGGGTTGCCCGACGCATCTGTCGGATCGGTGTACTCTACGGTCAGAATGTCGCCCTGCAGGATGCAGTGGTTTGTCTGCCCGTCGGAGAACCTGGTAAGGGCGCTCTCGGTCTTCATGTTCGTCTCGGATATCCTCTCGCCCTCAAGCGGCTCGAAGGATCCCGTCTCGGGACACTGCGAGCTGGCCGGGCCATCAGTGTACCTGATCGGCAGGTCGAGCTCGAATATGCCGGCGTCGGGGGCGATCTCGGTGATCGGCCCTAGCTCTCTGGTCTGGGACACGTCGCGTATCCGCTCCTGGATGGTTCCGTCAGCCATTCTCACGATGGTAGATGCCGTCCCTGCAGAGGCCACATCCGAGCCGGACGTGATCACGCCGCCCATATTGTCTTCGTTGCCTATCTTTGCTGGACCTCCTGCGGTAGCGATAACCACTGTATCAGCACCCCTCGAGATTGACACCTTGAGGGGGCCATGTGTCTTGTCGTCACCGCGATCGATCGCTTCGCTTATCACGTCTTCGCCGCTAGCCGATATGTCGTAGTCGGGATCGTTGATCCGGACATGCACTGTCAGATCGCCCGTCGGCAGGTATGTGTTGACGGTGCCTACGTTGCCACCGTGGCCGGTGGAGTGTATCGGGAATATGGTGTTGGGAGTCATGCGAGTAAAGCTGTTGTCGTTGTTCCTCGTGGTAAAGTCATTGGCAGTACCGAACGGAACGGGATAGACAGTCCTGTCTAGACTGACAGTACCGGTGTTGGCCCTGATGCCGGCGCTGTCGCCGACTTCTATAGTCTCGCCGGAGGCGTCACGGTAGTCAACATAGTTGACCTCCATGTCGACGCCGGTGGTAGACCTAGACTCGTCACCGATGCTGGTCCTGTGGCAGTAGTTTGACGGAATCTGGAAGTCGCCGGTAAAGACGCCGGTATCGGCGCCCGTCTCGATCAGCGTAAAGCCGGTCTCGCCGAGGCCGTTGTCTACGTCATCGTCTATGCTTGCTTCGCAACCCTTAAGCCATAGCTGGTCGTCGAACGTAATGTCTAGGACGCGTCCCAGTGCAGCGCCGCTGGCGACACCGCCAAGGCGCCCGTACCCGGGCTCGCCAATCATGTCAAATGCAGGATCGCGTATGTCGGGAAGTTCGTTGCCCTGCGCGTCCACAGCCTTGTAGGTCGTGTCGACCGCAGTGTAGATGTCCACCGTCTCGACGGCAGTGTTCAGGTCGGCATCTTCGAGTGTGACTGTGACCGTGTCGGCCACCTTGTAGTTGTCAGCATCGAATGATACCGACCCCGATACCGTCGGAGCCTCCACTTGGTCGGCGATCTGCGTCGCAACGCCGTCGGCTCCCAAGTCGCGGTAGTTGACGCGGACAGAGTCCTCGTCAGTCATGTCATTGTGGACAATCAAGACGATTGCATCGCTTATTGGGTCAATGTCCTCATAGGTAGATTCCTGTCGGACGTTGATCTGGTTGAGCATGATGTATTCCATGCTTCCCTCGAAGACGCCCGTGTTGTCGCCGCTCTCCTCCAGCTCCAGCCGGTAGATGGCGTTGTTGATCCTGTCGCCAGGTGCAACGCCGTCGCCCATCTGCCCAAAGCTGAAGAGGTCGACCGCTACAGGGTAAGTCTTGTCGGCTTCAAGAGTAGTAATCCCGAAGTCCAGCACTATGTCGACTTGCGCATTGTCTGGAATGTTGTTGATCTCGGTCATGTTGGCAGTTATGCCGACAAGGCCCTGATCCATGCCATTGACAGCACCTATCGCTGTCTCCATGTCGTCACCCCATTGGAATGACGCGCCAGTAAGTTCACCGATCGAGCGCACGTCAAAGTTGAGGAATTGGAACGTGGCTGGCTTGGGTGCAACGTGCGTTGCTGTCCCTTGTGCCGGATCATCCTCCAGGAACGACTTGAGCGTCTCGCCCGTTGTCACTCCCTTGAACGTCAGGTCCACGTTGATGGTGTCCATTGCTGGCATCAGCCTGACAATGTCGCTAAAAGCGTCCTTCGTAAAGTTGCCCGCCATAGCCATATCCGTGGAAGCTAGCGTGAGATTTTCATTGCTTCCGACCATTACCATCGAGTCAACCCCGCCAAGCGTAATGGGTGAACCAATGCGCACGCTAGGAATAATCGTGATCTTGTCGTTATACAGCTCTAGATCCTCGTCGTTCATGGCCATGCGGTTAACATCTGCATCTGTAAGCGTGACGGGTATCTCCTCGCCAGAGTTCCACACTCCGCCGACTGCGTCGTCGTCAATCGTTATGGTTGCAGTGGAGTAACCCACCACCACGGACATAGTGCCGTCGTTGTGGTCAATGACGGCGGTAGTGCCCCTATTCGCACTCATTGGCACGTAGAGGTTGGGCGTATCGCTGTCACTATCAGTGTTTGTGAACACGCCAGAGTCACCTTCGATAAAAGTGACCATCCGGATGTTTTCATTGTTGTTGTTCATGTTGCTATCGCGGTTCACAGCATTGGCAACGATCAGGTCTGCACCGCGGCTATTGATTGCACTGTCATCTGCACATGTGCGCGTGCCATCTCTCTTGACAGGATCATCCTGGCTACCCTCATGAGGCGCCCTGAACTCAACTGCCATGCTGCCATCCTTATCGGTGTCAATGGTAAGGTAGAGGTTGTCTTCAACACCCTCGAGTCCCTCACCGTCAACGCCATCCCGGGGAAGCATAGGCGGATTCCTGTCTTGGCACACACCATCGTCATCGAAGAGATAGTAGTATGCAGCTTGGTAGTTGTCATGCTCAGAATTGTCTGTAGTCATGAACGTCCACGTGTCGCTGTCCGTCGGGTCCACGTCCATGGCGAAGTCCGTCATGGTCATGATGACGCCGCCGCCCAGGGGATACCTGTCGCGGCCCAGCTCCAAGCCGACGCCGTAGTCAGTGGGATCGCTGTCGTAGTAGAGGGTGACACTCTGCGAGTCGCCTCCCTTTTCGTACTCTACGACAATGTCGCTCTCGTCGTCAAAGTCGTACACCTGGATGAATGGCCACTGGTTTGCATCAGCGCTACTAAGCCTGATGCTACCCAAGTTGGCGCGGTCCGCCGCATCGTTGATCGCCTTTGGCGTCCTGATAACATCGTTGGCGCTACACCTTAGCGAGACGGACTCGGTATTTCCGAGGCTCTCCATCGTGCATTCAGTGCCGTAGTTTATTGCAGGACCGACATTATCAATGTTGACCTCTGCAAAGTACCCGTACCAGTTGCCGTCGTTGCCGTGGACCATCCTCAGAAGGTCTCCGTCTACCGTCACGCGAGGCTCGGCGGCTATGTCGCTGCCGCTCCGTATGGTGCGGTCGGGGTCGCGAACGACCACCTCTACGACGTTGAGGCCGCTGATGGCGTTGTTGGTGTCGGCGTTCTCTGCCGACACGTACAGGTTTGCGTTGCTCGACTGGGCCGCTGCCTCCGGGATGGCTCCCGGTATGGCGAACGTGACCCCGCCGGCCACCATGATGGTGGCTAGTATGATACTAGTAACAGCATGCCGGTTCCTTGCTGTTTTTGATACCATATCCCGCCGGGCCATCGGGGCGGCGCCAGCCGTCGGCGTGCATTCGGCAGGGTGGGCCGGACATTGGCGCGGGCGGAACCGGGACTCGGCCTCTGACCTTGGCGCGCTGTCGGGCGGGCGGCTTGGCGCCGCATGGTGCGGGATTGTCCTCCCATCCCACTCCGCCGGCCCGTTCGCTCGCCGTCAAAAGGCAGGGTACATAACCCACCCAAGTTTTCCCACGGACATGGCAATGAGGGAAGTCAAACCGCTCGGCGACAAGCAGTGGGCTATGCTAGTAGAGCAGCTGGAGAAGGGACCCACACCGGAGATGGTCCATGCCGTTGAGCTTGCCCAAGAGCGCGTCAAGCACATAAAGGAGGTGGGTCCCTACGAGTTCCAAGAGCGTCGCAGGCGGGCATCAGGAGCGTGATATCTCGCCGGTGCTTCCAGACACCGTTCCCGATCCAAGGTTCGAGTGTCGCAACGACGAGTTCAACGAATACTACAAGGTCAACTGCTACAGCGACATGGAGGAGGGGTTGAACAGAACATGGATGTGCGGCGACGGGCGCGGCGGCGTCCTTGGCTACCTCTCAATAGCCGCAGCGCACCCGCGCCCCGATCGCGATCCTGTCCTGTGCAGCCAGCTGGGCTCGCCATCTGCAGCCGTAGGCGGCGCACGCTGGCAGATGTCGGCATCGGAGTGGGCGCCACGCAGGCTCCACGACGCCTCAGGGTGCGGTTCAGCCGCATCCGCGTCGAACGCTACGGCGGCTACGCATGCGCTTACGCTACGGCGGTGTTCGTGTCAGGCAACACGGTACATTTCATTGGTGTCGTCATCGTAGGCAAGCTTGATTACGCGATAGTTGGGCGGGTAGTTGCCGTTCGCGTCGGGCTCCAGCTGGGGGTCGAGCTTTTCCAGGTCCTTCCGAAAGGCCTTTGCGAGTCCTGCCGCAAACGCCTTGTCCCAGAGCGCCAGCTTTTTATCGATCATCTCCTCGCCGTCATGATCGTCCACGTCCGGCCTGATGGTGGACGACTCTATAATGTCTGCGATCTCGGGGAGCACGCCCAGGCCGTCAAGGGCCGCGCGCCTCCTCGAACCTGTCGATCATGTCGCACAGCACGAATCCCGCAAGGCAGAGTGGATCGTAAAACCAAAAGTTGTTCTCATTGTCCTGTTTGACCCATTCGTCCGCCAGCGACACCGCGGTCGAATGCAGGTGGCGAAGGTCGGCAAGCACAGCCTGCCCGTCGCCGCCGCCCTGTCCAGACGACGCCCGCGCCGCGCGTTCCGCCATGTCAGCAAGCGCCAGTGCCTGGCTCACGGCCGCCCCGTTCGTGGTTGCCATATGTGCCTTGCCCGCCCGTAAAAATCCTGGGAGTCGCGCCTATGCACCGGCCCGCGCCCGGCGCCGTGCCCGACCCTGTCGTCTTTTCCGATGCGGCACCCTGTGGAGCGGCAGCGGCGGTCGTGCGCGGATGCATGCCGCCCCGCAGGGCTCGGATCGTAACGCTTGGGGCAGGGCAGGAGGATCCCGAATGTGTAAGGGCGCAGCGGCCGGCGCCGTGCCAGGCCGCGTCTCGGGTGAGCATGCGGGGAAAGAGAGACGCCCCAAGTCAGCGCGGCGGCGCGAGTGCACCCCTGCGGCGGCCATTGCATCGGCCATGCAAAGCCGCGCCGCCCGGGGCCTGCCAAGGCGCGCCTGGCCTGCCATGCGGGGCCGTTCCGGCCCGGCAGAGGCGGCGGGGGGCCGCAGGCTCGGTCTGCGTGCCGGCGGCCAGAAGGCCGGCCGGCTGGATCGGCATAGGCCTCGGCACGGTCGGCAAGCCGAACTGGCGACGCCGCTCGGAAGGTTCAAGGCGTACCGCACGCTTGCTTGCATCGGGATCCTGTGCAAGGGACGGAGGATCGGCCTGGGAAAAGTCCCGCCTCTATTCCCAAAAAGGGCGGTCCCATCTTGGGAATCGTCATAATATCATCGCAGGACGGTCGAACGTTTTTAGCCAGTATTCGACAAAGTTTGACGGCTACAGACAGATCCTGACCATGAAAAGGGCGGGCCGGGAGTAGACTCCGCCTGCGGGCAGGGGCGGGGGCGGGGGCGCCCTGGCGGGGTGAGGGGCGGCAGGGGCGGCAGGGGCGGGGGGCAGGGCGACGCCCTCTGGCGCCCGGGCGGGCTCGCGCGGCGCCCCTGCCGGGTCGCCCGCAGTATCCGCCCCGCGCCGCGCGCCCGGTCGAGAGGGGCGCCGATGCAACCATTCGGCCGGCCGCGGCGCCGCGCGGCATCCGGCCTGCGCAGGCGGCGCCGGGGCGGAAAAAACTTGGACTCCGGGCAGGATGGCAGGGACGATGGCAGGGAGTCGCCTGGCCGGGCCGGGCCGGGCCGGGCCGACGCGGCGTCCGCAAAAAGGCCGCCCCTCGCCGTGCATGCGGCAGGGCGCGGAGGAGGCGCCGCTGCAACCCGCCCCTCGGCACTGTCGGGACGCCGCAGGGCTGCATGCGCGCCCCCGAGCGGGGCGGGGGCCCTGCGGGGCCTGCAAAGTCGGCTGCGCGCACACCCTCTCACTCCACCTTCTTCGGCAGCCTGCCCGCCCCGGCGCCGCACGGGCAGGGGCGTCCGAACGCGGCCTCCCGCAGGATACTGTCAAATAGGCGGCGCCGCGGCCGCGGCAGATGTACCAGGAAGAGACGGTCTACAACGTGAGGCAGGCGCCGAACAGCCCGGAGGAAGAGGCCTTTTGGAAGTCGATGACGCTCAAGGACAAGGCCCCGTACAGGGGCGAGTGGATCGCCATACACGAGAGCAGGATCGTCGCGCACGGGCCCGGCCTGGACGCGGTGAACAAGGCGGGGCGCCGGGCCGCCGGCAGGTGGCCCATGATCCGCTTCGTGTCGTTCGACAGGGGCGTCCCAGAGATGGAGTTTTACGAGGAGCTGATGCCGTGCGACCTGGATCCGTACAGGGAAGGGTGGATAGCCATACACGGGCGCAAGATCGTCGCGCACGGCAAGGACGAGCTGGAGGTGCACAAGGCGGCGCACAAGGCGACGTCGGGCACGGACTCGTTCATGTACTACATTGACAAGCCCGGCATATACTCGGTGATGGCCTGACAATGGCGCAGGAAGGCAAGCCGTGGGATCGAATGGCGTTCTGCTACGCCGGGGACGCCGAAGTGGACAGCAGGGGCGTACTGCGCACGGTGATGCGGCCGAGAATCCCGATCAGAATCACCAACGTCCGTTCGGCAAGGAGGGGCGGATCCGACCGCGGCTACGGGGCCGCCGCCCTGGCGGACTCGGGTGCCGATGCCACGTTTATCACCAGAAAGGCGGCCGACGCGATTGGCATAGACCTTGATGCGCTGGACAAGGCGGAGCTGGCTACGCCGTTCGGAAGGTTCAAGGTGCACCGCACGCTTGTGCGCGTCGCGGTCCTGTACAGGGGGCGAAGGGTCGGCCTGGGAAAAGTCCCCGCCTCTATACCCGAAAAGGACATTGTCCAGCTGGGGAATCGCCCGTACGTCGTCATGGGGCGGTCGAATGTCTTTAATCAGTACTCGGTAAAGTTTGACGACTACAGACAGATACTGACCACGGAAAGAATAGCTTCAGGACAGGCTCCGCCTGCGGGCGCGGACGCGGCGCAGGCCGTCGGCGCCCTGGCGGGAGGGGGCGGCGCTCTGCCGCGCGGGGAGCGGCCGGCACGGCGCGCCGCTGCCTAGCGCATCGCCGTCCGGCAGCGCGCAGAGCGGCGCATTCCGCCCGCATGCGGCCCCGCCGAAGCAGGGGCGCCAGCGGCATTCGCCAAGGGCGCGCGGCGCCTTTCGCGGCGACGGTCGCGGCCCATTTGCGGCCGGGGCGGCATCGGCGCAGGGCGCCGCGGCATTGCCCCCTCCCCTCTTTGCCGGCAAGTGCCCAACGATTGATATGCGCGCCCCGGCCGGCCGCGGCCGTGTCGGTGCACCGTACCGGGGCCGGCGGCCGCCCCGCCGGGCGGCGCGCGGCCGGAGATGCGCGCGGCCCAGATGGGCCGGGCGAGGCGCCCGCCGCAGGGGCGCGTGGCGCGTCCCCCCGGCGCAGGCGGGAACGGCCGGCAGGGCCCGAGCCGTCGTCCCCGAGCAGGGGAGCGCGCAGTCCGGGGAGCCCCGCGGGGAATATGGAGCTTGACGGCCAGACCGTTCACTTTGCCGACTCCCGCGACATGTCGTTCATCGAGGACAACTCGGTCGACTTCATCATGACGAGCCCCCCGTACTGGAACCTAAAGGACTACGGCCACAGCGGGCAGATCGGGCAGTGCGGGTACGAAGAGTACCTGGAGCAGCTCAACGCGGTATGGGACGAGTGCTACAGGGTCGCAAAGCCGAGCGCCGTGTTTGTCCTCAACGTCGGAAACCGGCGGCACGACAGGACGTACCGCCCGATAGGGTTCGACGTGTACGCCAGGATGCAAAGGTGGACCCTGTGGGACACGCTCATATGGTACATACCAAACGCCCTCCCCCAGCCGGCATCGTACATAGAGCGGCTGTTCGACAACAAGTACGAGTTTTTGCTCATGTTCACAAAGGACGGCGGGCGCAGCGAATACACGTTCCACAAGCCGCGCGTGCCGAACAAGTACAGGGACGCCGACCCGCGAAGGCACAAGATGAACGAGAGGGGCAGGTGCCTCGGGAACATCGTGCGCATCCCCGCGTACAGGCCACCCAACGTCAGGTCCATGAACTACCACATCGCCTCGTACCCCGAGGAGCTCGTGTCGCTCATGCTGCATACGATGACGGACGCCGGCGACACGGTCCTGGACCCCTTCCTCGGGTCGGGCACCACCCTGAAGGTGGCGCGGGCGATGGGGCGGAGGGGGATGGGCGTCGAGATCAACGAAGACTACCGGCCCGTCATACGGGGAAAGATTGCCGAGAAGTTCGCCGTCCCCGACTGGAGGACGGTCGACATAATGCACTCGACGACGATGGAGACGGGCATGGCGGCGCCGAGAAAGGCCCACCTGCTCAGGGAGGGGTGAGCGGCGCGGCCGCCCGAGGGCGGGCGCGCCGGGCTTCCTGCCCGCGCGCGGGATCGCGCCGCCGATCCCCCCCTTCATGTCTTTCAGGATCTGGCGGCCGCGCCAGAGCCGCCCTAGATCTTTTGCAATGTCACGGCCGCGCAAGGGGGCAGAGGCCCAATTCGGAATGTGGGCGCGCCAAGCCTAGGCGGGGGGGGGGATCGCACTGCAAAGAAACACAGTCCGCTGCGCCAAGCGGCCCGGCGGCCGCGACCCTGCGCAGGCCATAGCCATGAACACAGGTTTCCGGCCCTTGCACGGGCGTCAATCCGGCGCGATGCAGGAAAAAAAAAGGCCGCGAATACGTGCCCGCTGCTGTGCGGGCATCTGCGGGAACGGAATCTTGGCCTCGATCCGATCCGCGGCCTCGCCGGCCGCTCTGCGGCGGTCGTCCCCGAGCCTGCCCGCCGCGGTGCCGCGCCCGCATGCTCGTCGGGCAGGAATCACTGTAGCCCTTGAGCACCCGTCGCATCTCCCCCGACTCGCCCGCTCCCCTCAAGGTGGCTCCAGGGCGCGCGCCCCGTCTCCTTGACGGGCCGGCAGCTTATCCTGTGCACAGAGTAGAACAGCGCGGCAATCTTCCAGTCGCAGGCATCGTTGGGCCGAGTGGTGCAGAGCCGCTCGCAGAACCGCCGGCTGCACCCGCTTTGCCCCCGTACCATTCCGACGCGGGGGACGCGTTATTGCACGGCCTCCCTTTCGTAGATGACCTTGCTGTCGGCGAGGATGCCCTCGGGCAGGTCTGGTCCGTCGTTGATTTCCAGCGGGCTGATCATGCGATCGCGTATCTCTCGTCCAATCTCCCTTCCCCTGTCTCCGATCTCGCGAATGGTCTTGCTCACCCTGCCAGGATCGTCGTCGTGCACGACCAGGACGGTCACCTCCCGCCCGTCGTCGATGTACCCCACCCTCTTGACATAGTCGAGGCTGCATATCTTCTCGGCTATGAGCGACTCCAGCATCGATACCTGCAGCGCCGGCATCGGGCGGCTGGCACGCGTGGACTTGATAAGGCTTCGGGGCCGGGCGCCGCCTTGCCGTCGGCGCCCCGTTGCGCGGGGCGCGCGGGGCGCGCGGGCCGCGGGCGGGAGGGCAGGGGAGGGCCGGGGAGGGCGGGCCGGAGGCGGCGTGCCCGCGCCCTCCCGCCGCGCGCGGGGTTGAAGGCCTAAATAGCAACCTGCCGCGCCCGGCCGCGTGAGGCCCGACCCCGAGACGTGCTCGCGCCAGCCCGTGTACCTGGGCGTCGTCAACATCAACGTGCAGGAGCGCACCATAGGCTCGGTCGACGTGTGGCACTGCGGCGCGTGCAAAAAGCGGTTCTGCGAGGAAAAGCAGCTCGGCATAGAGGCGCTCGCCGAGCAGGTCGGCATGCCAAGGATTGCGCCCGGCGAGAGGTGGGGCGTCGTCGTCTGCCGCCTGCAAAAGGGCAGGGACAGGTGGCGCCTGGCGCGGCTCGCCGAGTCCGGCCACGTGCCCCACGAGTGCCTTGGGGAGCAACAGGTCCGCCTCCCCGTCAAAGACTATGCCGTCGTCGACGACGGAAGCGAGGGCGGGCCGCCCGGCACGCACTGGAGCTTTTTGATCGACGATCACCTGAACAAGGCGGTCGAGATATGATGGGCGGGGAGGCCGCCTGCGGAGACGGCGACAACTGCTGCGGCGATGCGCCGGCCAGGATGGGCCTCGATGCCGCCCCGGGAACGGCCGCCGGGATAGGCGCAGTGCGCATATCCGACGTGCGCGGCACGCAGATGGCGGCCGAGGTCGAGGGCACGTTCGAGGTCGGCGGCGAGCCGCTCGCCTTTACGGCCATTGCGTTCGGGCGCATAGGGGGCCAGAACATCGGGGCAAGGCTCGGCGCTGACACGGAGGCGCGCCTCAGGGAGATGGGGCGCGACCCCGAAGAGACCGTACTGGCGCTGCAGCAGATGCTGGTGCGCGGCGACATCGAGATACCAGACGGCGTGACAAGGGAGACGTTCGCCGACCGCCCGTGAGCCGTCAGAGCTCGGCGTCGGCCAGGGCGTCTGCGCACCCGCAGCCCCTCGTGTCCGGCACGCTGCCGATCGCCTCGGCCAGCACGGCCCTCGTCTTCTCGACGTTGGCCGACAGGGTGGCGAGCACCTCTTTTGCCGTGACGGGGCGGTCGGCCCACACGTCGTAGTCCGTCACGGACGACACGGACGCGTAGCACACCTGCGCCTCGCGCGCGAGCTGGCACTCGGGGACGAGCGTCATGCCGATGATGTCGGCGCCGAGGCCGCGGAACATGCGCGACTCGGCGCGCGTCGAAAACCGGGGCCCCTCGATGCACGCGTATGTGCACCCGTCGCGGATGCGCGCGCCGGCCCGAGACGCCGCGTCTGCCACCGTCCGGCGCAGCTCGGGGCAGAACGGGTCGGCCACGGATATGTGGACGACGCGGCCGTTCTCGCCGCCGCCGAACGTGCCCGTACGGGTCCGGGTAAAGTCGATGAACTGGTCGGGGGATGCGAGGTCGCCCGGCTCTATCTCCTCGCGCAGGCTGCCGACGGCCGACGGGGACAGTATGCGGGTGACGCCGAGGCTCTTCATGGCCCACACGTTGGCCCTGTAGTTTATCATGTGCGGGGCGATCGTGTGCCCCCGGCCGTGGCGCGGCATGAACGCGACGCGCCGGCCGTTGTACGAGCCGACCGTGATGGAGTCGGACGGCCTGCCGTACGGCGTGTCGACGTCGACCTGCTCGGCATCCTCGAGCAGGCCAGAGTCGTAGATTCCGGTGCCTCCGAATATGCCGATCTCGGCGGCGGCACCGCCCCTGCCTTCGCCCGCCATCCCGCGCACCGCCTAGTACCTGACGAGCGAGTGCACGGGGTACCGCGACAGCCTCGATGCGCCGCCGAGCTCGGTCAGCTCGGCGACGAACACGAGGCCGGCGACGCGCCCGCCGGCCCTCTCGACTAGGCCGGCCGCGGCCTCGGCCGTCCCGCCCGTCGCGAGCAGGTCGTCGCACACGAGGATGCGCTGGCCGGGCGCGACGGCGCCTTCCTGGATCTCGATCGTGTCGCGCCCGTACTCTATCTCGTACGACGCCTGCAGCGTCCTGCCGGGGAGCTTGCCTGCCTTGCGGATCATGACCATCCCCTTGCCGTACCTGACGGCCGCGGCGGCGGCCACGACGAACCCGCGCGCGTCGATGCCGGCCACGGCGTCGAAGGCGTTGTGGTGGAAGCGCCTCTCGATCTCGTCGAGGGCGAGCGAGACGGCCTGCGGGTCGGCCAGGAGCGGGCCAAAGTCGCGGAACAGCACGCCGGGCTTTGGAAAGTCGGGGTGCTCGGATATCGCGTCGCGCAGGTTCACGGCGGGGCGCCCGATCGGGCCGATAAATACCATGGACGGCGGGCGGGCGGGCGGGCGGGCGGCGTCCTTGCTCAGGAGGCGCAGGCGGCAGGCTCTGGCGCGCGCCGGGCCGCGGCCGTGCATGGATGCGGTTCGACCCCTTGGCCGCGGGCCGGGGGGACGCCGGGCGCAGGGCGCACGCGGCACGCACGGTTGCATCAGGCCTCCTGCCTCTCCAGGCTAGCGATCGCGGCTCGCGCAGGCTAGATGGAAGCTTTTCCTCTATGTTGCGCAGCGGCTCGTCGGCCGCCTGGCGTGGTCGTCGCTGCGCCTGAACTCCTCGCAGTACCGCGCCCGAGTGCTCGTCATATGGAGATCGCCGTACTCGTCGCGCGCCTGAGGCAGATTGTGCCTGACCCGCCGGTTCCTCTCAAAACGGTTTTGGAGGGCCCGTCCGTCTGCCCGACAAGCGGAAGTTTATCCTGTGCAGCCCCGAGCAGAACCGCGCGTTCACCTTCCAGACACGGAATTTGTCGGGGCAGGCCACCTGAACCAGCTCGTAGAAGGCCCGGTTGTGCTCGCTCTGCTCCCTGTACCATTCCAGCGTCGGAGGCGTCATTGCCTGGCCTCCCGCTCGTAGATGACCTTGCTGTCGGCAAGAATGCCCTCTGGCAGGTCGGGGCCGTCGTGGATGGACAGCGGGCTGATCATGCGATCGCGTATTTCCCTCCCGATCGCCCGCCCCCCGTTGCCGATGCCGCGGACTATTGCAAGGTCCCTGTCTGGATCGTGGTCGTGTATGACCAGGATGGTCACCTCCACGCTCCCGTCGTCGATGTATCCGACCTTTGAGACGTACTCTAGGCTGCATATCTTCTCGAGTATGAGCGACTCGAGCCTAGACACCTGTATCGTCGACAACGGGCGCACGGCACACGGCGCCCTATTAAGTCATCCGATGCAGGATCTGGCGCGCCCGGCGGGCACATGCGGCCTCCACTCGAATGTGTGCATGGGCGCCGCGGGCGGCAGTGCGGGGCAGGCGGCCGAAGAGCAGGGGACTCGAGGCGGTGCATGGCGGGAGGCAAACGGTAGACGCAGGCGCGACGGCGGCGAGGCGGAAATCTCTGCAACCGGTCGACGTCAAGATCGTCCAAGGCCAGTGATGTCCTGCATTGGAGGCACTGCGCCCGCGCGCCGGCCGGCCCGGCGGCCGTGGCCCCGCGCGGGCCACCGGAACGGAGTCTTGCCCCCGATCCCGTCCGCCGACTCAACGACGGACCTGCGGCGGGCATCCTTGGGTCTGTGCCCCTAGCGGCACCGCGCCTGCGTGCTCACCAAGTGAGATCGCCGCAGCCTTTGCGCATACGTGGCGGCACGCAGTCGACCCTTCAGTTTCTTCTAAAGTGACTCTAGATCGCCCGCCCCGTCTGCATGGCGAGCCAGTAGTTTGCCCTGTGCAGCCACGAGAACATCGCGCCCGCCTTCCAGCAGTGGCCTCCTCCACTAGGCAGCCCAAGGCCGCTCGTAGGTATCCGGCAGTACTCGCTCTGCCCCCTGTGCCACCCCGGCGTCGGGGCCGTCATTGCCCGGCCTCCCGCTCGTAGATGACCTTGCTGTCGGCAATGTCGTCCTTGGTCGAGTCGGGGATTGGCAGCGCGGTGATCATGCGACCGGGCATCTCGTCCTCGATCGCCGTCCCTCCGTCGCCGATGCCGCGGACTATTGCAAGATCCCTGTCGGGATCGTGGTCGTGGACGACCAGGATGAACACCTCTTCGCTCCCGTCGTCGATGTACCCGACCTTTGAGACGTACTCCAAGCCGCATATCTTTTCGAGTATGAGCGACTCCAGCTTGGACGCGCGCGCCGTCGACATTGTGTGCCCTGCGCACGCCTCCCTATTAAGGAGCATGAACGACGGATCCGGAGCACTCGGCTGGCGCCTGCACCCTGCGCCAGTTGTGCGAGTATGAGTGTCGGAGGGAGCGGATTGGGCTGCCTGCGGCAACGGCGGCCTGTCTCCGCAGGCCGCCGCCAGGCTGGAGGCGTCCAGCGGACGCCCTCACGGAGCAATCTGGAACGGAAGCATCACCTCTATGCGGCATAGCTGCTCGTAGGCGGACTTGTGGCGGTAGTCCTTGAGCCTGTGCCCCTCGCGGTACCGCGCCCGCATGCTCAGTAGGTAGAGATCACCGTAGTCGACGCGCACCTGCGGCATCTCGCCCCTGACCCGTCGGTTCCTCTCGGCATGGTTTCGGGGCGCCCACCCCGTCTGCATGACGAGCCAGTAGTTTATCCTGTGCAGGGCAGAATAGAACAGCGCGTTCACTTTCCAGTTGTGAAATTTGTCGGGCCATGTCGCCTGAACCAGCTCGTAGAAGGCCCTGTTGTACTCGCTCTGCTCCCTGTGTCATTCCAGCGCCGGGGCCGTCATTTCTTGGCCCCCCGCTCGTAGATGACCTTGCTGTCGGCAAGAATGCCCTCTGGCAGGTCGGGGCCGTCGTGGATTGCAAGCGGGCTGATCATGCGATCGGGCATCTCATCCTCGATCGCCCGTCCCCCGTCGCCGATGCCGCGGACTATTGCGCTGTCCCTGTCGGGATCGTCGTCGTGTACGACCAGGATGGTCACCTCTTCGCTCCCGTCGTCGATGTACCCGACCTTTGAGACGTACTCCAAGCCGCATATCTTCCCTAGTATGAGCGACT
Source organism: Cenarchaeum sp. (assembly GCA_965242695.1). Lineage (GTDB taxonomy): Archaea > Thermoproteota > Nitrososphaeria > Nitrososphaerales > Nitrosopumilaceae > Cenarchaeum. Next base: position 2,179,296 of record CBDESU010000001.1, read on the forward strand.
CTAGCTTTGAGACCTGTACCGTCGACATCGGCCGGCCGGCGCGTGGCTCCCTATTAAGGGGCGTGAACGACGGATCCGGAGCCTCGGCTGGCGCCTGCGCCCTGCGCCAGCTGTGCGAGTATGAGTGTCGAGGGGGGATCGGGCTGCCCGCGGCAACGGCGGCCTGTCTCCGCAGGCCGTCGCCGGACTGGAGGCAGCTCGCTGACACCCTCACGTACCAATCTGGAACGGAAGCATCTCCTCTATACTGCACAGCAGTTCGTGGGCGGACTTGCGGCGGTCGTCTTCGAGCATGTGCCCCTTGCGGTACCGCGCCTGCATGCTCAGTTCGTAGAGATCCCTGTAGTCTTTGAAGACTTGCGGCAGCTCGCCCTCGACCCGTTGGTTCCTCTCGGCATGGTTCCTAGGCTCCCGCCCCGTCTGCAGGACAAGCCAGTAGTTTATCCTGTGCAGGGCAGAATAGAACAGCGCGTTCACCTTCCAGTTGTGAAATTTGTCGGGCCAAGTTGCCTGAACCAGCTCGTAGAAGAGTCGGTTCTGTTCGCTCTCCTCTTTGTACCATTCCAGCGTCGGGGCCATCACTGCCTAGCCTCCCGCTCGTAGATGATCTTGCTGTCGGCAATGTCGTCCTTGGTCGAGTCGGGGATTGGCAGCGCTGTGATCATGCGACCGGGCATCTCGTGATCGATCGCCGTCCCTCCGTCGCCGATGCCGCGGACCATTGCCTTGTCCCTGTCGGGATCGTGGTCGTGGACGACCAGAATGAACACCTCCACGCTCCCGTCGTCGATGTACCCGACCTTTGAGACGTACTCCAAGCCGCATATTTTCTCTAGTATGAGAGACTCTAGCTTTGAGACCTGTATCGTCGACATCGGGCGCCCGGCGCGCGGCTCCCTATTAAGTCCTATGAACGCCGGATCCGGGCGGCCTGCGGGCGCCTACGCCGCCGCCCTACGGCGTGGGCGCCAGCGGCAGAAGCGGCGCAGAAGGGGGGCCGTCCCTAGACCCCGGCCGCGGGACGATCACTCGATCGCGCAACCCGCCTCAGCTCCCCGTCCCGTCTAGGATGCCGCGGGCGGAACGCCTGCCCGCCCTACGGCGGGTACGCAAACGTCGCGTTCGCGGACAGCTTGCCGGCCGTCGCCTGCATCGTGTACACGCCCTTTTCGAGCCCGTCCGGCACGGGCCACTTTGACGGATAGTCCGACGCCCTGCCGGGCAGGCTCAGCCCGTCGCCGACCTCGTCCCCGCCTGCGTCCACCACCGCGATGCTGATCGGGTTGTTGGCAGCCCCGATCACCCTAAAGTTGAGCAGGTCGCCGCCCGTGGACGCAAGCGGCTCGAACCCCTCGATGAGCAGCGTGATCCCCTCGGCCCTCTCCTCCTCGACCTCGAACTCGGCGCTCGCAAAGTTCGTGCCGGCCTCGGCGCGCAGCGTCCACATGCCGGCGGCCGCGTCCGCCGGCACCCTGAACGTGCTCACCGACAGCTTGCCGTCGGCATCGACCGTCTCGGCCTTGTCGGTAATGACGTCGCGCGAGCTGACGGTCTGGCCGCCGGGGCCGATCAACGACAGCGTCACCAGCACGCTCTCCTTGTTCTCGACCGTGCCGAGTATTACAATCTGCTCGCCCGGCAGGTACTTTTGCCGGGTCGTCTGCACGGTGATCCTGCCCGAGCCCTCCTCGAGCCCCACCGAGAAGAGCGTCGACGCCTGCGAGGCCGCGTGGGACACGACGACCGTGTACACCCCGGACGAGTACCCGAACAGGTCGAGGGGATACTCGAACCTGCCGAGCGCGTCGAGCACGCCGGCGCTCGCAAACCTCTCGGTCTCGCCGAGCAGCACGGACAGCGTGACGGTCGCGCCGGGCGGGCCGTCGACGGCGAACACGGCAAGGTCGCCGGCCTGGTAGTTTACGCTGCCCGCGCGCACCGCAAGGCGCGGCTTGGGCGGCTCGCCGAGCCCCACGTTGACCGTCGCCACGTGGGCCCCCTGGAATGCGAACGCCGTGTACGTCCCCTCGATGCTGTCTATCGTGGTGGGCATCTCGAATGCGAACTCGCCGGTGGCCGACACGTTGGCGGTCTCGGAATAGACCTCCTGCCCGCGCGGGCTCTCTATAATGGCAGTGAGGGCCCCGGACGGCTCGCCCCTGCCCGAGAAGCGGAGGGCCTCGCCCGGCTCGAACCGCTCCTTTGCCGCCTCTAGGGCGACCCTCGACTCGTCGGCGACCTGCCACGAGCGCTCCTCGGACGTCGTCCCGTCCGTAATGGTCGCCGTGTAGTTGCCGATGCCGGCGGCTATGGGCATGAGCAGGCCGTACGACCAGTCTCCGCCTGCGCCGACCTCGGTCTGGCGCGCCGTCACGGGCGCGCCCGTGCCGTCGGTTATGGTGATCGTAACGGACGCGCCCGGCGCGCCGGTCCCCGAAAACGCGAGCGCGCCACCCGGGTGCGTCGAGCCGGGCGACTCCGTTATGGCGAGCTGGATGCCAGGAGCCGCGCCGCCGCCGACCGCCGCCGCGCCGCCCCCGCCGGACCTCGCCCCGCCGGGCACCTCGGCTATCCGCACGCTGTACGTGCGCTCGTTTCCGTGCCCGTCGCGGACGGCAAACTCGGCCCTGTCGGCAGGCAGGTCCGGCGGGAGCGCGGCCGATGCGACGAACCTGCCCGACTGGTCGGCGGCAAACTGCGCGAGCTGGGACCCTCCAAGGTGCAGCGTGAGCGGCTGCCCGGCGCCGAACCCCTGGCCGACGACCCTGATGTGGGCGCCGACGTGCGGCGCGTCCGGCACGAGCCAGAACTCTGATCCCGGGAGGACGCCGTCCTTTGGCTGCGCGTCAAGCTCGGCCTGGCGCCTGCGCTCCTCCTCGAGCCGCTGCCGCTCCTCCTCGAGCCGCTGCCGCTCGTCGGCAATGCGCTGCTCCTCGGCGAGCCGCTCGGCCTCGATGCGCTCCTCCTCGGCCACGCGCTCGGCCTCTGCCGCGCGCGCCTCTAGCGCAATGCTCGACGGGGGCCCCGACGCTATCGTAACGCCCAGGCCGATCTCGTCCCTGTTCCCGTCCAGGGCCCGCCAGTTGACCGACGGCGATGCGGCGTCGGACTTTATGCCAAACTTTACGTCCTGCCCCGGCCCGACTGCGCGGTCGGGCGCGGCCGTAAAGACGAGGACGCCCTGCGGGAGGCGCTCGCCCGTCCAGCCCTTTTCGGCCTTGAACGACTTGAAGGTCGCGTTGCCGCTCAGCCACAGGCGGAACGTCTCGGCCGTGCCGGGCCCCGAGTTTGCAAACCTCACGACGGTGGTCGCATCGTGGCCGACGCCGGCGGCGCTGATGGCCGCGTGGGCCGCCGGCGGCCAGGCCGCCTGGTGGCCGAGGCCGTCGGGGGGCGCATCCCCGGCAAGGCCGGCAAGGGCGGCTGTGGCGGCCGCCAGCGCGCACGCAAGGACGGCGGCGGCTCGGAGCGGCGGATGCAGCCGGCACGCCCGGCCGCCCCGCACTGTGCGAATCACGCGGCCGGCGCGATCGCCGTCTATTTTTACCGTTTGGGCGGGGGGCGGGACGCGCTGCGCGCGCGGGGCGGGTGGGGGAGGGAGGGGCGGAGCCCGAGTGCCGCTTGCGAGGGGGAGGGGACGCCGGGGCCGGGGAAGAGGCCCCTGCCGTCCGGCCCGCCAGCGCCACTGTAGGGGCGCTACGTCGCGGCCGCTCCCTCTTCCGCCCCCGTGCATCAGCCACATGGCATGGCCGTGCAGGGCGGCCCTGCAGGCTTCCTGTGGACCATGGAGGGATGCCGGACATGCGGCGCATGCGCTGCGCCCGGCGCGGCCGCAACTGCCGGCAGGGGCGCCGATGCGGGCGGGGCGCAGTGAGGATCGCGCCGATCCGCCGCCTTTATTAGAGGATCGCCGCCCCGCCCGGTCGTTGTCCACCATCCAGGTGTCCAAGATAGAGTCGCTCATACTAGAGAAGATATGCAGCTTGGACTACGTCTCAAGGGTCGGGTACATCGACGACGGGGGCGAGGAGGTGACCATCTTGGTCATCCACGACTACGACCCCGACAGGCTCAGCGAGATGATTAGCGGCATCGGCGACGGGGGGAGGGCGATCGGGAGGGAGATACGAGATCGGATGTTCAGCCCGCTGTCCATTCACGACGGCCCAGACCTGCCAGAGGGCATCATCGACGACAGCAAGATCATCTACGAGCGGGAGGCCAAGAAATGACGGCCCCTACGCTGGAATGGTACAGGGAGCAGAGCAAGCACAGCCGGGCCTTCTACGAGCTGGTTCATGCGACCTGGCCCGACAAATTTCACGACTGGAAGGTGAACCCACTGTTCTACTCTGCCCTGCACAGGGTAAACTACTGGCTTGTCAGGGAGACGGGGCAGGCCCCCAGGAACCACGTCGAGAGGAACCGGCGCGTCGAGGTCGAGCTGCCGCAAGTGTTCGGCATCTACAATGATCTCTACCTGATGAGCATGCGGGCACGCTACCGCGCGGGGTTCAGGATGGAAGACTTGCACCGCCGCGACGCCCTAGGTCGGCTGAACCGGCTGGAGCGGAAGCTTCCGTTTACGTAGACAGGAGGATTCCGCGGGCTCGACGCCCCCCGCGGGGCGCCGCGCCTGCCAGCCGCACTATGCCTGCGGAGGGACGGGGGAGGAGCTCGGGGCGCGGCGGCGGAGTGGATGTTTTGTGCGGGCAATGCCGCGGCCGCCGCGCAGCCGGCCTGCACCGCACCAAGACGCAAGGCATGAGCGGGTTCGCGGCGGGGCGCCTCGATCTTTCGAGGTCGACGCCGCGCGCCTCGCATTGGATGCAGGCCGATCGTCGGCCCGCGAGAACGGACTGCGACAGGGCGCGGCCCCGTGACATGGCGAAGGCGGGGCGGATCCGCTGGTAGTCACTGCCGAACGCACCGCATTGCCGCACCGCATTGCCGCACCGCCAGGGCCATCCGCCGCTCCGTCCATCACACTCTCCGCGCCAACGGGCATATGCGCCCGTTCCGCGGCAGGGTGAGGTGCGCGGGAGAGTGGGCGGGATCGGCCAAACGCACAATTGCCCTCCGCACCCGCCCTCCATGCCAGATCCGATGTTTTATTAGGGGGCCTCCGTCCCAAGCGGCGATGCCCACGCCAGCGGCCGGCGATCCCGGCGGGTCGACGACAGACGAGGACGCCGGCGTTCCCGTCCACCAGCTGTACCCACTGCGGCCATCGAAACTCGAGCCGCTTATACACGAAAAGATATGCAGCCTCGACTACGTCTCAAAGGTCGGGTACATCGACGGGGGACGCGAAGAGGTGTTCATCTTGGTCATCCACGACTACGATCCCGACAGGCTCGGCGAGATGATTAGCGGTATCGGCGACGGTGGGAGGGCGATCGAGGACGAATTCCCCGATCGCATGTTCAGCCCGCTGGCAATCCACGACGGCCCCGATCTGCCCGAGGGCATACTCGCCGACAGCAAGGTCATCTACGAGAGGAATGCCAAGAAATGACGGCCCCGCGATGAGGCCGCACAGAAGGGAGATCGAGTACAGCGCGGTTTCTATGAGTGGCCCTGGTTGCATGGCCCAACGACTTTGATTGCTGGAAGGTGAACACACTGTCATACTCGGGCCGCACAGGGTACTGGCCTGTCAAGCAGACGGGGCGGCCCGAGGAGACGCTCTGAGAGGCACTGGAGGTCGAGAACGGGATGCCGCAGGTGCGTGGCGACTACGTGGGCCTCCACCTTGCGAGCATGCGGGCGCGGTACCGCGACATGTTCAGGACAGGGGACTTGCGCCGCAGCCGCGCCCTGACCCGGCTGAGCCGGCTGGAGAGGACGCTTCCGTTTGCGTAGCCGGCAGACTCGAGAACCCTGCGCACTCTTCCCCGAAGGGCGCCGTTGCTGCCGCTACGCCTGTCGCCGAGTGCGGGCCGCGTCGGAGGATGTTGGGTGCGGCGTTTGCGGCGAGTGGGTGCTTTGAGCCGGCGGTCGCGCTGCCGCTGCGCGGCCGACTTGTCCCCGAGCGAAGCACAGGGCATTGGCAGGATCGCGGCGCGGCTGGTATCGCGCCCCATCACACTGCCGCCTTTGATCGTCCTGCAAGCACCGGGTTTCTGCACCAGCGGGCGGCAATGGAGCAACGGCCGGCGGAAGTAGCCTCGCCCCCGATTTCCGCCCCCTCTTCCGCGCCATCCCTAGGCCAGCGGCCCTGCGGGACCTCCGGCGGCGGGCACGACCGGATCCCGACGATCCGCCGCCTTTATCATGGGGTCGCAACCCCGCCCGGCCGTTGTCCACCATACAGGTGTCCAAGATAGAGCCGCTCATACTAGAGAAGATATGCACCCTCGACTACGTCTCAAAGGTCGGGTACATCGACGCGGGGCGCGGTGAGGTGACCATCCTAGTCATACACGACGACGATCCTAGCAGGGTCGGCGAGATGATTCGAAGTATAGGGGACGGCGGGACGGCAATCGAGGATGAAATGCCCGGTCGGATGGTCAGTGCGGTGGCGATCCCGTGCGGCCCCGACCTGCCAGAGGGCATCATCGCAGACAGCAAGATCATCTACGAGAGGGAGACTGGGCAATGACGGCCCCGACGCTGGAATGGTACAGGGAGCAGAGCGAGCACAATCGTGGCATCTACGAGCTGCTTCAGGCGACAAGCCCGGCGGCGCGCACGACTGAAGGCCGCCGCGCTGTCCTGCCAGGGCTCGCACAGGGCAGGCCGCCGGCCGGCCAGGCAGGCGGAGCGGGCGCCCGAGCGCCGCCTTGATGGAACCTGCGGGGGAGCGTGAGCTGCCGCGGGCGTTTGACGGCTGCAGGGAGTCCCTGCCTGACGGGACTGCGGGCGCGCCGCCGCGGCGGGTCGTGACTGGGATTCCGGCCGCAACAGCGCCCCTGCCCTGCCGATCCTACCGGAGGAGATTCCCGCCTGCGCGACGGAACCGCTGCAGGAGGCCCGCGGCTACATGGACCGCAGTCTTCCCCAGCAGCCCCGATGCATCCGCGCGGCGATGCCCGGCGGCGGAGCGGGCAAGAGGCGGGCCGCCCCAGAGCCGGCCTAGCCCTCGGACCCTGCCCCGCGGACGCCGCCGCCCCTCCCCCTCGGGTCGGGGCGCGCCTCCATGTTCTGGTACTGCCGTATGCGCTCGGCCACGAGCCTGTACAGCGACCTGAACTGGTCCTTTGTCCGGTCAGACAAAAACTCGGTCTCGCCGAGCGCGATCTTTTCGCACACGTACCTCGTAATCTCCTCGTTCTCGAACCGCCCCCACCCGTCCTCGCGGCGCTCGGCCCATATCGCATCTAGGTTGGCGAGCACCCCGTCGTGGCCCATGCCCTCGACGTCCCCGACGGACAGGCTGCGGTACCCCTCGCGCCGGAGCTTTATCTCGTACGTCTGGTTTACGGCGTGCATGTAGTCCTCGGCGGCCATGTAGTCCTCTATGGACCTCACCGGCCGGCCGTCCCTCTCGAAGAATATCGCCTGCACCTTCGAGAGGCCGTTGTCGACGAGCTGCGACGCTATCCGCTTGGACTCCTCGCTGTTGTCGAGCAGGACGAACGTGCGGTACCCGTGCCTCTTGTAGAATATGGCTAGCGGCAGGACGGAGTTCTTGCTGAACGCCGGCACGACGTTGAGCGGGTTCATAGAGATGTTGGGGTCCTCCAGGAACCGGTCGAACGCGTTGAGGTACATGCTGTCCGAGAGCGTCTCGACGATGATGATCGGGCGCGAGTTCGTGCCGATCTCCCTGTCCACGATCGACTGGACGAGCCCCCTGGACAGCCCGTACAGGACGGGCGTGAGCGTCTTGTCGTCGGCGCTCCAGTAGTCGTAGAATATGCGGCTCAGGTGGCGGCGCTTGTCGAGCTCGACAACGAGCAGGTTGCCCGGCGTGTAGTCGAATATCATGAACGGCGAGTGCGTCGCGTACAGGACCTGGTTGGATCCCGCCAGGTCCCTGAGCAGGTCCGATATGCCCATCTGCTGCGTCGGGTGCAGGTTGCGCGCCGGCTCGTCGAGCAGGAGTATGGCCTCCTTCAGCTCGGCGCGCTGCGTCTCGGCCGCAAAGTTTACGATGAACGAAAACGTCCACTTGAACCCCTCGGCCCTGCGGTTGAGCAGGCCCGTGTTCGTTATCGTCCCGTCGTGGTGCACGTCGGATATGACGACGCTCATAATGTTGCCCGGCTGGTACCGCAGGTCGACGTGTATCGGGTCGCCCTTCCACGCGGGGTTGAGCCGCTCCGTTAGCCGGTTGCTCGCCGTGTTTAGGAACTTTATGAGCCGCGACGGGCTGTCGTGGAGCCGCTCCATCTCCTCGACGTCGAGCTCGGCCAGGTAGAACAGGTTGCGGACCGTCTCGGCCCTGTCGAACTCCTCGATGTACTCTATCCCGGCGGCCCTCTTCTCGCCCTTGGACTCGCGGATGTACTCGTTGAGGTTTATGTTGCCGTATATCTTCTTGTAGTCGGAAAAGTAGACGAACCTCGGGTGGATATTCTCCTCGATGTAGTTCTCTAGCGCGATGCGGTCGGTCGTCCCCGTGAGCAGCGCCTCGAACCTGTTGCCGGGGTCCCTGTACAGCTTTTGCCACTCGGAGACGACCTGCGGCTCGTCGGCGGCCCTCACGTGGAACTGGTTGCTAAAGCTCGCCATCGCGTCGTCGAACTCGTCCTTTGTAGCCGGCGGGCGCGGCCCACGAAAGAAGGACGGGTCGAGCTGTATCCGGATGTGGTTTGGTATGGTGTCCAGGAACGCCATGATGCGCTCCTTGAAGTTCTCCCAGGAGTTGAGGCCCTTGTTCTCCTCGGCGCTTATGGCGAGCGGGCCAAAGTCGTACTCTGCCTTTGGCGACCTGTTGGTGCGGTATATGCGGAGGGTGCGCACCTCCGGTATGGCCGGAAACCGCTCCCGTATGAGGCGCGTCTCGTTGGCGTTCAGGTCGAACTCGCCGTCGGCGAGGCGTATCTCGCCCTTCAAGTCCTCGGACATCTCGTCGCACAGGTCGAGCTCGGAGACGGGCGCGTCCTTGTTGAGGAGCGTAAGCGCCTGCAGTATGGTCGTCTTGCCGCTCTCGTTGCGGCCGACGAACGCGGCAAGGTCGCCGACCCTTATCTCGCCCGAGTCGTGTATGCACCGGTATGCCCTCACCCGGAACTTGCGCAGCCGCACAGGGCGCGGCCGGGCCGCGTTTGATTTAACTCATGCGCGGGGCGGCCGGGCGGGCGCCGGCCGCGGGCGTGCCGGGGGGCAGGGGCGGGCGAAGGGCCTGCGGAGACCTGTCGGGCGTCGCCGGGAAAGAGGGGCTGGGCAGGGCGGGGCGGCTGCGGCCGGTCGCCGGGAAGGCGCGGCAGTCCCGCAGGCGGCCGGGCTTCCCGAGCCTCCCCCCGGCGCGCCCGGGGGGCGGCCGCGGGGGGGGGCGCATGCACCGATGACAGGCCAAAGTTTTTATCGGGAGTCGGGACACGCGTGGGCATGGGCATGGCTGAAAAGATGCTCGCGACGTGCAATCCGCTGCACAGGATTGTCATACTGCTAGCCTCCTCCAACGGGGGCGAGCCGATCAGGGGCAGGACAAAGCTGCAAAAGATGGTGTTCATGCTGACCCGGGGGGAAGGCTGGAAAGACTTCCCGTGCGGGTACGCCGCGGGCGAATGCGGCCCGCACAGCGACGTTGTCGAGGAAGAGGCCTGCCGCTTGGAGGAGGCGGGGGTTCTGCGCACCGATGGCGGCAACATCTCCGTCACGCAGCTGGGCAGGGAGGTTGCCAGCAAGATCGCCGTGGGCGAAGACCGCCTCACGCTAGCCATGATCGACGAGCACAAGGACATGTTCAACGACCTGACGGCCGACGAGCTTCTGGCGTACGTCTACACTGCATATCCGGGCATGTCGACAAGGTCGTCTACGTACGACCGGATAATGCCCGACCAAGAGCGGCATGTCATGTCGATGCTGAAAAAGGAAAAGATCACGTCGGAGCGCGCGTCCGAGCTTCTCGGCCGCCCACTCGAGGATGTCCTGAGGCTGACCGGCAGGCTGCACACACTGGCGCGAGGCGGCCGCGTCTGAAGATAATGGACACGCCTGCGCTGATCGGCATCCTTGACGAACTTGACCGCCCCCACCTGATCGACGACATACTCAAACTGGGGCACACACTGGCCATCGCAGGCCATGTCAAGCCCGAGCTGCGCCGCAGCAAAGTCAGGGAAGGGGCAGAGGACATGGTGCGCCAAGGCAAGATCCGAATTTTTGCAGGCAGTACGGCCACAGAGATGCGGCGGATAAGGGAGGGCTTTCCGGGCCCAGGCCCCGGCGAGTGCGATGCGCTGCCGCTGCACGGAAGAGTGCGCGCGCAGGGAAGGTCGTACTGCACACTTGACGAAAGGCGTGCCAGATCGGCGGCCAGGAGGCTCGGCATACCGTTCACGGGCCTGCTCGGACTGCCCGGCCTGCTCAAGGAGCGGGGGATCGTCGACAAGCGCGAGGCCGGCAAGATAGCCGACGGGCTGAGGGCGCCGGCTTTTGGATGCCTGCGAACTTTGCCATATGACCCATCGCGGGGCCCCGGCACGGGAAGAGATCGATCCCGCCTCGGTTGAAGGCCTGCGGCGCGGGCGGCGCCTGTCGCGGTGATCGCACTGCGAGTCCGCCAGTCCAACGGGGCCGCTGCTCCCTGCGGCGGGCGGCGGCGCGGCGCGCGGGTCCCACTCCAGGTACCCACAAATCGGCATTGGGCTATGACACAGGTCGGACCGCCTGAAGCCAGTCGTAGAACCGCCTGCAGCGCTCGCTCTGCTCCCTGTACCATCCGAGCGTCGGGGCCGTCATTTCTTGGCCCCCCGCTCGTATATGATCTTGGTGCCAAAGAGTATGCCCTCGGGCAGGTCTGGGCCGTCGTGGATTGCCATGGTGATGATCACGCAGTCGGGCATTTCATGCTCGATCTCCGTCCCCCCGTTGCCGATGCCTCGGACTATCGCCGCATCCCTTTTGCGATCGTCGTCGTGTATGACCCGGATGGTCACCTCCCCGTTCCCCCCGTCGATGTACCCGACCTTTGAGACGTACTCTAGGCCGCATATCTTTTCGAGTATGAGCGATTCTAGCTTCGACACCTGGACCGTCGACATCGGGCGTCCGGCACACAGCCCTCTAATAAGTCGCCGGATGCCGGTTCCGGGCGGTGCCCCTGCGGCCCGTCTCCCCCCCCCCACCTTCCACCCCACGGTTGCAAGGGCAATGCGGGGCGGAGGGCGAACAGGAGGCGGTACAAGCCGTCACTACGGGCCGGCATTGAGTGGCGAAGGCGGCCGCGGCGGCCTTGCCCCACCGGGCCGGTTGGCACAGTCTGCTAGAACAGAAGCGCCTTTTCGATCCTGCACAGCAGTTCGTAGGCTACCTCGCGCCTGTCGTCGGTGACTCCGAATCCCTCGTAGTACCGTGCTTGCAGGCTCATCATGTAGAGGTCCCTGTAGTCGTTAAACACCTGCGGCAGCTCCCTCTCGACCCGCCGGTTCCTCTCGACGTGGTTCTTTGGGTCACGTCCCGTCTGCTTGACAAGCCAGTAGTTTATCCTGTGCAGGATAGAGTAGAACAGCGCGACGACCTTCCAGTCGTGCGCATCGCCGGGCCGAACCGCCTGAAGCCAGTCGTAGAACCACCGGCAGCGCTCGCTCTGCTCCCTGTACTATCCGAGCGTCGGGGCCGTCATTTCTTGGCCTCCCGCTCGTAGATGATCTTGCTGCCAAAGAGGTTGCCCCCGGGCAGGTTGGGGCCGTTGTGGATCGGTATGGTGAGGATCACGCGATCGGGCATTTCGTGCTCGATCTCCGTCCCTCCGCTGCAGATGCCTTGGACTATCGCTGCATCCCTTTTGCGGTCGTCGTCGTGTATGACCAGGATGGTCACCTCCTCGCGCCCCCCGTCGATGTACCCGACCTTTGAGACGTACTCTAGGCCGCATATCTTCTCGAGTATGAGCGATTCTAGCTTCGACACCTGTACCGTCGACATTCGGACGCCCGGCACACGGCCCTCTGATAAACCGTCGGATCGCCGTCCCCGGGCGGCCCCCGGCGGCCTGCTCCCCCCCCACGATTGTGAGGGCATGCGGGCTGAGGGGTGCAGGGGCGGGGGCGGGGGCGGGGGCGGCGCCCTGTGCAGGCGTGCATCGAGCATCAAGGCCGCCCGCAGGCGGCCTTGTCCCCGCCAGTCTGGCAGCGCCGGCCCGCCTGCCTGAAGGAATCGGCTTTTCAATCCTACACGGCCGCCCCCCGGCGGCCCTGCGCCGACAGTCTCGCGCCTACGCCTCACACGGTGCCGCGCAGCATGCTCATCATGCGGCGACCAGCCTGCCGCCGTGCGCCTCGGGCCGCTTGTGCCCGACATGCGGTTCCGCGGAGCGGCCCCTTGCCCCTCCCGGACCGCATGGGGGCCGGTGAACCGCCCCGTGCGCGCCCGCCGTCCGTCCGCCGCTTCTGCCGGGCCGGAACGGCCCCTCGTGGCAAGCCAGGCGCGCGTCTTGGCTGGCCTAGGGCGGCGCGTCTTTGCATGAAAGATGCGGCGACCGCCGCAGGGCGGCCATGGTGCCGCCGGGTCGGCGAGAGGACGGACGATGCGGCCCCGGCCTCCCGCGCGGCCATACGCTGCAGGGAGGCGCTCGCGCCGCCGCGCAGGCTCGGGATGCTCCTCTCCCCGCATGCTCGCCCGAGACGCGGCATGGCCAGGCGCCGGCCGCCGCGCCCTTGCGCGTTCGGACTTCATCTACCATGGGCCGGGAGATGCGATCCGAGCCCTGCGGGGCAGCATGCAACCGCGCACAACAGATTCCGCGCCACAGGGTACTAGGAAAAAACGGCTGCGCTCGCGCCTAGCACCCGCTGCGCCGGGCGGGGATTTGGTGCCCGGACGCGCACGCCTAGCTTTTCACGGGCGGGCAAGGCACATATGCTAACCCCGTCGGGGGCGACCATGAGCCAGGCACTGGCGCTTGCGGACATAGCGGGACGCGCGGCACGGGCGTCGTCGGGGCAGGGCGGCGACGGACAGGCGGTGCTTGCCGACCTGCGCCACCTGCATTCGACCGCGGTGTCGCTGACGGACGAGTGGCTCAAACAGGACAATGAGAACAACTTTTGGTTTTACGATGCACTCTGCCTTGCGGGATTCGTGCTGTGCGACATGATCGACAGGTTCGAGGAGGCGCGCGCCGACCCGTCAATGAGGCGCGCGGCCCTTGACGGACTGGCCATGCTCCCCGAGATCGCGACATTATAGAGTCGTCCGCCGTCCGGCCGGACGTGGACGATCATGACGGCGACGAGATGATCGATAAAAAGCTTGTGCTCTGGAACAAAGCGTTTGCAGCAGGGCTTGTAAAGACTGTGGAGAAAGACCTTGAAAAGCGTGGCCCCCAGATAGAGCCCGACGCGAACGGCAACTACCCGCCCCACTATCGCATAATCCAGCTTGCCTACGATGACGATACCAACGAAATGCACCGTGTTGCCTGACACGAATGTCGTCATAGCGGCAAGCATATACGACGCCAGTGATGTGTTCGGCACAGTTGTTTACGAGCCACACCATAAAGAGTCGAAGCGCCTGCTTGACGCCCTCTTGGATGCCGACAGCGGCTGCCGGTGCGTGGTGTCACCCACTGTCGCCGACGAGGTGTATCGTGTGGCCCAGCGCGCAGCAACGCGTGCAGTTCATAAAAACACAGACATACAGCGCGCCAAAAAAAAAAAACAGGCGCAGAATTTACCGAGATGCGCCGGATGATTGCCAAGTGTGTAGGGCAGGCATCTAGATATGTTTTGTCAATGACCCCGTATGATCTGCCTCCGTCTCTGGTCGAAGCGCATCTTGCCGAGGTCGACAAAATTGTCGAGGAGATCGGGAAGAGGCGTGCAGAGTTGCTGGCAGAACTGGCGTCCCGCCAGGCCGCCGGAGCACAGGCCGGGCCCGCCGGCGCCGAGCGCCTTGGAGCGGGCCGGACGTTGGCCTGGCCCGGGCAGGACGACCTGGCGCAGTACGAAAGGCTTCTCAAGAGGGAGCCTCTGGGGAACACGAAGGACAAGAGAATACTCGCAGAGGCAGCCGCCATTCGCGACATTGTCCCTGACGGGTCGGGGAGGTTCTGCATCGCGTCAAACGACATGGGGATTTTTGCCCCGGTCGGGCTGCCCGGCGGGCGGGAGTCCCGCCCGATCGTGGACATGATCCACGACAGGTTTGGAATCACGAGCGGGCTGCCGCGCACGATCCGCACGCTGTGCACGCGAGGGTGAAAGGGCGGCGGCGGGGAGCGGCGCGGGCATTGCCTGTGGTCCCGCCCCATCTTGCGGCGGCGGGCGATTCACCCACAGCCGCAACCCGAGCCGAGGTCGGCGGCGGCGGGCGGATGCCGCGAGGGGGTGGCGGCCATCCGCATGGTGGCATTTTTGGCCAACGGGCCCCGCCCGGCGGCGGACATGTCGCCCGCGGCTGTGGGTTCCGTGCGTGCCTAACCGCCCGCCCGCGCTTCTGCCGGGCCGGAACGGCCCCCCGTGCCAGTAAGGCACTCGCGCCGCCGCGCCGGCTCGGCATACCCTCTTTCCCGCATGCCCGGCCGAGCCGCGGCACGGCCGGCGCCGGCCGCCTCGCCCTAGCGCATTCAGACTCCGCCTACCACGGACCGAACGATGCGATCCGAGCCCTGCGGGGCAGTATGCAACCACGCACAACCGTTGCCGCGCCACAGGGGACGGACTTGGAAAAGAGCAACGGCGCTCGCGTCCGACGCCCACCGAGGCGAACGGGAAGATGGTGCCCGGACGCGCACGCCCGGGTTTTGCGGGTGGGCAAAGCACATATAGCAGCCCTGACGGGGGCGCCCATGAGCCAGGCACTGGCGCTTGCGGACATAGCAGAGCGGGTGAAGAGGATAACGTCGGGGTCGGGCGGCGGCTACGGGCAGGCCGTGCTTGCCGACCTGCGCCACCTGCACTCAACCACGGTGTCGCTGACGGACGAGTGGCTCAAACAGGACAATGAGAACAACTTTTGGTTTTACGATGCACTCTGCCTTGCGGGATTCGTGCTGTGCGACATGATCGACAGGTTTGAGGAGGCGCGCGCCGACCCGTCAAGGGCGCGCGCGGCCCGTGACGGCCTGGCCGCGCTCCCCGAGATCGCCGACATTATAGAGTCGTCCGCCGTCAGGCCGGACGTGGACGATCATGACGGCGAGGAGATGATCGATAAAAAGCTGGCGCTCTGGGACAAGGCGTTTGCGGCAGGGCTTGTAAAGACTGTGGAGAAAGACCTTGAAAAGCTTGGCCCCCAGATAGAGCCCGACGCGAACGGCAACTACCCTCCCAACTATCGCGTAATCAAGCTTGCCTATGATGATGACACCGATGAAATGTACCGTGTTGCCTGACACGAATGTCGTCATAGCGGCAAGCATACGGGTCATCAGCAATACATTAGGCACAGTTGTTGAGCCGCACCACAAAGAGTCGAAGCGCCTGCTTGACGCGCTCTTGGATGCAGACAGCGGCTGTCGGTGCGTGGTGTCCCCCACCGTAGCCGGCGAGGTGCGTCGAGTGGCCCGGCGTGCGGCAACTCAAGCAGTTCATAAAAACACAGCGATACAGCAGGCCAAAAAAACAGGCGTCGAATTCACCGAAATGCGTCGAATGATTGTCAAGTGTGTAGGGCAGGCGTCCCGATTTCTTTCGTCAATGACCCCGTATGATCCGCCCCCGTCTCTAGTCGAAGCGTATCATGGCGAGGTCGACAAAATGATCGGGGAGATCGGGACGACGTATACGGGGATGCTGGCAGAACGGGCGGCTCGCCAGGCCGCCGGCATGCAGACCGGCCCTGCCGGCGCCGCGCGCCTTGGAGCCGATTGGGCCTTGGACTGGCCCGAGGACGACTTGGCGCAGTACAAAAGGTTTCTCAGGAGGGAGCCTCTGGGGAACACGAAGGACAAGAGAATACTCGCAGAGGCCGCCGCCATTCGCAACATGGTCGGGGGCAGGTCGGGGAGGTTCTGCATCGCGTCAAACGACATGGGGATTTTTGCCCCGGTCGGGCTGCCCGGCGGGCGGGAGTCCCGCCCGATCGTGGACATGATCCACGACAGGTTTGGAATCACGAGCGGGCTGCCGCGCACGATCCGCACGCTGTGCACGCGAGGGTGAAAGGGCGGCGGCGGGGAGCGGCGCGGGCATGCCCGTGGTCCCGCCCCATCCTGCGGCGGCGGGCGATTCGCCCACAGCCGCATCCCGGGCAGAGGGCGGCGGCGGGCGGATGCCGCGAGGGGGTGGCGGCCATCCGCATGGTGGCATTTTTGGCCAACGGGCCCAGCCCGGCGGCGGACATGTCGCCCGCGCGTGGTGGGTTTAGTGCGCGCCCGCCGCCCGTCCGCCGCTTCTGCCGGGCTGGACCTCTCGGCAAGCTCGGCACATGCCCCGGCTAGCCCAAGTCGGCGCGGCCTTGCATGACAGATGCAACTACCGCCGCGGGGCGGCCATGGTGTCGCCGGGTCGGCGGGTGGACGGACGATGCGGCCCCGGCATCCCGCGCGGCCATATGCTGCAGAGAGGCACCCGTGCCGCAGCGCAGGCTCGGACTGCGCCTCTTTCCCCGCATGCTCGCCCGAGACACGGCATGGCATAGCGCCGCGCCGGCCGTCGCGCCCTTGCGCGTTCGGACTCCTGCCTCGCCCCAAGCGATGCGATCCGAGCCCTGCGGGGCAGCATGCATCCCCCGCGCAACCGCTGTTGCCGCCACCGGGTACCGACTCGGAAAAGAGCGACTGCGCCCGGCGCCCGCCGCGCCTGGCGTGGGCCCGGTGCCCTGACGATCACGCCCTGGCTTTTTACGGGGGGGGGGCAAGGCACATATAGCGACCCTGACGAGGGCGGCCATGAGCCAGGCACTGGCGCTTGCGGACATAGCAGAACGCGCAGCGCGGGCATCGTCAGGGAGGCTTGGCGGCGACGGGCAGGCTATGCTTGCCGACCTGCGCCACCTGCATTCGACCACGGTGACGCTGAAGAGCGAGTGGTTCGAACAGGACAATGACAACAACTTTTGGTTTTACGATGCACTCCGTTTTGCGGGATTAGTGCTGTGCGACATGATCGACAGGTTCGAGGAGGCGCGAGACGACCCGTCGAGGAGGCGCGCGGCCCTTGACGGCCTGGCCGCGCTCCCCGAGATCGCCGACATTATAGAGTCGTCCGCCGTCAGGCCGGACGTGGACGATCATGACGGCGAGGAGATGATCGATAAAAAGCTGGCGCTCTGGGACAAGGCGTTTGCGGCAGGGCTTGTAAAGACTGTGGAGAAGGACCTTGAAAAGCTCGGCCCCCAGATAGATCCCGACGCGAACGGCAACTACCCGCCCAACTATCGCGTAATCCGGCTTGCCTACGACGACGACACCAATGAATTTCACGTGTTGGCTGACACGGACACCGCCGCAGCGTAAGCGCATGCGCAGCCGCCGTAGCGTTCGACGCGGATGCGGCGGAAGCGCACCCTGAGGCGTCATGGAGCCTGCGTGGCGCCCGCCCCAATGCCGACATCTGTGCCGGTGAGCGCCGCCTACGGCTGCCGACGGCAAGCGCAGCTGGCTGCCCGACGCGCGCTGCCGGACCGCGCCGGATGCACAACGGGGCCGGCCGCTGGCGCGGCGGGATATGGTATCAAAAACAGCAAGGAACGGGCATGCCGTTACTAGTATCATACTAGCCACCATCATGGTGGCCGGCGGGGTCACGTTCGCCATACCGGGAGCGATCCCGGAGGCCGCGGCCCAAACGCCGAACGACAACCTGTACGTGTCTGCCGAGAACAGCGCCTTTGACAACGTCTTCAGCGGCCTCAACGTGGTGGAGGTAGTCGTTCGCGACTCCGACATCAACTTCCGCGGCGACAGGGACGACGATCCGTCGGCCGAGCCGCGCGTCGAGGTTGACGGCGACCAGCTGAGGATGGTCCAGGGCAACGACGGCAACTGGTACGGGTACTTTGCAGCTGCAAACGTCATGGATGCCGACACCAACGACGGCAACGGCTTGGACTATGGTACGTACTGCTCCACTAGCGATCTGAACAACGATAGGATCACGGGCTCAGACGGAGCCTATGTCGAGAGTGTTATACGTGGCGACTTTGCGTCAACGGCGGGTGTTTTCCTAAAGGGTACACTCGAGTATGACATCCCTGGCACAGACTGTGACGGAACCGCAGATAGGAATCTGCAAAACGTCATCAGGACTACAAAGATCGTTAGTAACACAGTGCCCGATGGCGTGAACATTGGAAGTGTGACTCTAGGCGCCGAAGCAATGTGGCCGTTCATCCAAGTATACAGCTTTGACGACGAATCCGACATTGACGTAGAGTACCAGAAGGGAGGCGACAAACAAATCGTCACCCTTTACTACGACAGCGATCCTGACGAGTACGGCACCGGCTTGGAGCTGGGCCGCGACAGGTATCCGCAGGGCGGCGGCATCATCATGACCATGACCGACCTTGCGATGAACGTCGATCCGACAGACGAGGACACTTGGACGTTTGATACCACGGGCAACCAAGCTGCCTACTACCGCATCTTTAACGATGATGGTGAGAGACAGTATCCAGGAATGCCTAGAACTGATGATAACCTTAATGACGCGGTTGACCGTGAACTCCAGGGAATTGACGATAACCTATATCTGACAATCGATCGTAATGCAGAGAATGCGGAAAATCCCGCTGTCGAGATAAAAAGACAGAAGGATGGCAACCAGAACGACGGCCTCACGATAGCTGAAATAAACAGTGCCGGTGGCGTAGCTGCCATGGAACACATCGTCACCTTCATTGAGACGGGATCAAACACCGGTGTATTCACCAACACAGACAGTGACAGTGACACGCCCAACATTCTGGTTAGCGAAAATGCCGAGAGGGGAACCTCTGCGGTCGTTGACCACAACGACAGTAGTCAGTCCATAGTGGTGGGCAGCTCCTTTGCAACCATAACGCTAGACGACGATGCAGTCGGCGGCGTGTGGAATTCTGGCGAAGAGATACCCGTCACGCTCACGGATGCGGATATTAACCGCAAGGCCATGGCAGATGAGGACATTGACGTGAGTGATTCCACCTTCACAATAATCCCAAGCGTGCGAATCGGCTCGCCGATTACGCTAGCAGGGACCATAAACGGTGACAAGGGAATGGTGACGATAGGAACCAGCACGATGCCGAATAAGATGATGCTCAACTTTAGCGACAATGACAATGACAATGACGATCAGTTTACCGTAGATGCGTTCAGCGACGTAGCTCGCTTGAACCCCCCTGCGATGACCACTGACGACATAGTGACATTCAAGGCAGTGACGACGGGCAAGGAGCTCCTGTCGTTCCTCAAGAACGACACGGCACAGCCCGCGGACATGGTGAACATAAAGCCCAAGCCAGCAACGTTTCAGTTCCTAAACTTTGACGTTGGCTCGATCGGAAAGGTAAGCAGCGTAATGTTCCAGTGGAAGAACACAACCGACAGTGAGGTACAGAACCAAGAAATCAAAAACCAAAAAGGCGAGTCAATCACGGGTAGCGATGGTCTTGTGGACATAACTAATGTGACTCTAACCAATATTGCAGATACGGATACTGCGCAAGTCGACATAGTGTTGGACTTTGCAAGTACCGATTTCAAGAAAGGAGATGCGTATCCCGTTGTAGTCGACCTCTTTAGCTTTGGCCAAAAAGGCGACGGTGTTGCCCCTGGTGACAGGATCAACAACGCCATCTATAGGCTTGAGCTGGAGGAGAGCGGCGACAACACCGGCGTGTTTGAGGGCACGATGGAGTACATCATGCTCAACCAGATCAACGTCCGGCAAGCTTCCACCTACGAGGACATCGACCCCATAAGCGACGCAGTCGTTATGATTGTGCACAACGACATGACCGACGAGGACTCTGTCCGCGTCAACTACCTAGACCTGGGCGCCGACGGCGTTGCGACGCAGATCGCCGACCAGGTAGAGGCACCTACGACATCGGGCTCGGTCTCGTTCGACGCCGACAACTACAAGGTGGCCGACACGGTCACTGTGACCCTAGAAGACGCCGACATGAACACTGCTGTCGAGACGATCGAGATCTACACGGTCGTGACTCAGACTTATGCTTCGAAGAATGCCGATGGAAAGGACATTACTGTCAACGATCCCGCCTTCGACATGGTAGGTGTGGGGGAATATGGCAGGGCCGGCGGCATCGCCAGCGGCGACGCCCTTGGCCGCGTCCTAGACATTACATTCGACGACCAGCTGTGGCTCAAGGGCTGCGGCATCAGCGGCGACAACGGCCTCGCCTCGACCGGCTTTACACTGATCGAGACGGGCGCTGACACAGGCGTCTTTACCGGCGACTTCCAGATTCCGTTGCAGTACTGCCACAGGGTTGGCAACACGATGGAAGCCAGGTCTACCACCGGCGTCGACATGGAGGTCAACTATGTCGACTATCGGGATGCATCCGGCGAGACCATTGAGGTCGGCGACAGCGCCGGCGTCAGGGCCAACACTGGCTCCGTAAACCTAGACAGGACAGTTTACCCTGTTCCGTTTGGGACTCCTGCCAACTTTGCAGGACAGAACCTGCAGGGCGCGTCGATTTTCCCGATCCATGCGACGGGAATCCTCAACAACCAGCTTGTACCCGGCACTTACATTCCCAACGGAGACCTTACGATCCACGTGCGCATCAACGATCCGGACTTTGATGTCTCGGCCAGCGGCGAGGACTCGATTGCGGTAAACGTGCCACGCGGCATGCAGACTGCATCGAGCCCGAACCTTGAGCACGGCCCACTCAAAGTCACGATATCGAGGGGCGCATCGTCGGTGATCGTGGCGACCGCCGGCGGCGAATCGTCCAACGACGGCCGCATTACCACCTTGGGAGCCACGACTTCCGTCCAGAACGGCCAGCTTGTCACTACACTGTTTGATGACGTCAGGGTCTACGATCCAAACCTGAAATATCCTAACAACACAGAAATTCCGCGCACTCTGCAGCCTATAACTAGGGAACTTGGGCCGATCACCGAGATCGCGCCCGACGCGGGCATATTCGAGCTCGACCTGACCCTGAGGTACACCGATGGGCCGGCTGGGCCGCAATGCCCGAACACTGTCAACTTTGACGGACTCGGCGGCAGAGCCGACGGCAACACGGCGGACGTAAGGTTCACCGATACTGTGTCCCGCCACTGCATACAGCAGGGCGACATCATCACCGTAGAGTACACCGACCCGACCGACTCGTCGGGCAATCCGAACACCGTGACCGACTCGGCCACGTTCGACCTGCGCAACGGCGTCCTCCAGTCCGACAAGTCCGTCTACATCATCGGCCAGGACATGATCCTGACGCTGATCGAGCCGGACCTCGACCTGGAGAGCGACGAGGCCGAGACGTACGATCTCGACCTGATCGAGTGGGACTCTGACGCGGCCGGCCTTACCATGGGCAACATCGGCGGCGGCAACTTCGATCCCGAGCCTTCCGACCTGAGGGAGACCGGCGACAGCACTGGAATATTCCAGGTTGTAGTCGAGATACCCGAGGCGTTCGGCAACAACCGCGTAGAGCGGGGCGAGGAGATCGAACTGGAGTACATCGACTACGGGCCGTCCGGAGCCGACTACGTCGGCGACGACACCGAGGACATCAACCTGACCGTCTTCACCTCCAACTTTGGGGCAACGATCGAGCTGGACCAGAAGGTCTACACGTGGACCGACAAGGTCTACATTACGATCGTCGCGCCCGACCACAACTTCGACTCGGACCTTGTCGACGAGATCGGCGAGACGCCTAACGACCCGATCAGGGTCTCTACGCGTAGCGCCGAGCTCGAACGCTACCGCCTCGTCGAGACTGGAACCGACACCGGCATATTCGCCGGCGAGGTGATCCTGACCGGCTTTGCCCACGACGCGGACGGCGACACGACCACGGGTGACCGTGGACTTGATGTTGTCGACACGGAGGCATCCGGCAGCGGTCCGACCGACGGCAAGCTTCCGACGGGCGACGACGACGGCATTACCGTGTCGTTCGAGTTCTCCGAGGACGAGACCGTCGTGCAGACGGCGCTTGTGCGCTGGAGCATCGGCGAGGTGCAGTGGCTAGAGACCAGCTACCCGGCCCAGGGCACGGGCATCGTCAGGGTCATCGACCCCGACATGAACCTAGACCCCGAGGCCGTAGACAACTTCGGCATCGACGTGTACTCGGACTCGGACTCGGGAGGCATCGACCTCACCGTGACCGAGACCAACGAGGCCACGGGCGTGTTCGAGGGGACGGTCTTCTTCACCACGACGGACGAGTCGTCGGGCCACAGGCTGCGCGTCGCCGAGGGCGACACGATCACGGCCGAGTACACCGACGGCACGCTCCCGAACCCGTACAGCACCAACGACGACATTGACGTGACGGCAGCCGCAATCATCGGCACGATCGTGCCTCCGCTCGAGAGGGCGCCGGTCTCGAACGCCCGGGTAGTCGATTCCTTCGGGAACACGCTATCCTCGGTGTCCGTGGACCAGCAGGTGCAGATAACGGCCGACGTGATCAACGGGCAGGACCGGACGCAGTCGTTCGCGTACCTTGTCCAGATACAGGATGCCAACGGCGTCACCGTCTCGCTCTCGTGGATAGAGGGCTCGCTCAATCCGGGCCAGTCCCTCTCGCCAGCGCAGTCTTGGACGCCCGACATGCCAGGCTCGTACACCGCAACGGTGTTCGTCTGGGAGTCGGTCGACAACCCGACCGCGCTGTCTCCGCCGGGCACCGTAACGGTCAACGTAAGGTAGACGACAAAAGATACTAGTTTCACTTTCCTTTTTTCATTTTTTTAAATCCTTCTTCGTGGGGGATGCTGTGCCCCCACATGCACGTCATGTTTGATATGGGCCAACTGTGAGATACATGATGTTGCCAAGTCGTTGACCTGCCCAGTCTCGGGAAGTGCCCCGCTGCCTGTTGACGAGTCCCGACCGGCCACCGCACCGCTGTCGCTGCCCCCTGACGAGGGCAGCGGGCGGAATACCGTCGAGTGTCGATCTATATGGCATCCGGACATGTCGTGCCTTGTCAAGCGGCGCACGGCCGCGGATGATCCGTTGGTTATCCGTCCCCCGCTTAGCAGGCGCAGTGTAGGTTGGTTCCGATCGACAATGGCGGTGCACGACCACCGCATGCCTCCGAGAGTCCCGTTGTCCCTGCACCCGGTAAGAGACCGACATGAACGCAACCGTTCCGCCGCTATAGGGGGCAGGCCGCCTGTTCGGACGCCTGTCGGGACGTTTGTCGCCGAGTGCACCCCGCCTGTCCCCGACCCCTAGGCGCCGTGCGTTCCCGTGCTGGCGCGCGGGCTTGCACGGCTTGTGATTTTTCGTCCTGCCGGGCGCCAGGGCCCTGATGGCGCCCGTGCCATGTGCATGTCATCTGCTACCAGGTACCGCTGCGCGGGCGGTGGCCGCCCATGCGGCCGCCGCATTGCCTGCAGCTGTGGCGAATTCAGTCCATGCATCCGCCGCCGCGGACGTTTCCTTCGCACCGGCATCCGCCGCCGCCGCTGCGTCCTTCATCGCCGCTATTGCCTGCTTATCTGCCTCGGCCGCATCGGCGGCCACCGGAACCAGGTCTATCCGCACCCCCGCACTCGCCGCCGCCGCCGCATGCATGGCCGCGGCGGCGGCGGCGGCCGCAACCGACGCTGCGCGGGATGCCGCCGCATCAGCCGCCTGCTCATCCGCCGCTGCGCGGGATGCCGCTGCCGCTGCGCGGGATGCCGCTGCCGCTGCCGACGCATCCGCCTCTTCCTTT
Organism: Cenarchaeum sp.; assembly: GCA_965242695.1. Taxonomy (GTDB): domain Archaea; phylum Thermoproteota; class Nitrososphaeria; order Nitrososphaerales; family Nitrosopumilaceae; genus Cenarchaeum. The sequence goes on from CBDESU010000001.1 coordinate 2,203,239, forward strand.
GCCGCCGCCGCCTGCGCGTCAGCGGCCCGCACCGCGGCCTGCTCTTCCTTCGCCGCCGTCCCGTGCGCGCTTGCCCGCGTTATCGCCGCCGCCGCCGCGTGGCGCGCATTGGATCGCAGTTCATACTCCGCCGCTTGTCGCTCGTACTCCGCCGCCGCCTTGTACGCCACCACTGCCAGTTCGTGCGCCATTGCCGCGCGGCCATCGGCTAGACGCGCCGCGCGGCCATCGGCTAGACGCGCCGCACCGGCCATGTCGTCAGCAACCGCCCGGTGCGCGACGGCCCGTTCGTATGCCGCCGTTGCCCTATGCGCCGCTACTGCCGCCCGGTGCGCGACGGCGGCCGCCGCCGCCCATGCCGCCGCTGCGCCACCCGCCAACGCATCTGCCGCTAATGCCATCAAAGTGCCGCATGGGTTGTATGTTTTAACCTTGACGCTGTGCCCGCGTGCTCGCATGCGGTGCAGTTTGAGCACCATGTTTGGACTGCAGGTTGGCGGCACCTAGATGATTGTCACTGTGCCGCTTGCATGGGCATGCGGCATTCTCTTGTCGCCGCACGTGCCTCGTCTGCCGCCGCCCGCGCCGCCCGCGCGGCGGCGCGGGCGGCCTCTATTATGCCGGCGTCGGCGGCGGGTGGTGACCCGCGAGACGGCGCGGCAACATAAAGGGCGGCCTGTTCGGCCTCGTCGGCGGCCTGTTCGGCCTCGTCGGCGGCACTCTTGGAGTTCCGCCACGCCAGGTGCGCGACGGCCTGTTCGGTGCGCTCAATGCTGGCGTCGATGGTCTTGCCGCTGCCGAGTGTTATCATCATCTCAACGGCGCGCGTTGCGGCGGCGGCTGATGCGGCAGCGACCCCATATGCGGTCGCACGGTCCGTAGCATCTTTGGCCGCGGCGCGCCGCGCGTCGTCCATGCCGCGCGCACGCGCCGACGCTACTTAACTGCTTCGGCCCGCGCGGCCGCATGTGCGGAGGGCTTTGGGCTTACGCACTTGTGCCCGGCGGGCGCCCCGGCGCCCGCGGCGGCCATCCGCATGCTCCTTCAACGGGCCGCCGCCCGCTACCTGTCCTCCGCTCCGCCTCTGGGGTGCCGCACCCGTGCCGGCAGGTGCGTCCCGAGGGTGCCGAACGGGCGCCAACGCTTAGCGGCTCCAGACAGCATTAAAAACACCCGTAGGCCGCCTGCTCGCGATGGCGGGCCAGCACAGCTGGGGCGAGGCTGGTCCCGGGGGCGATCAGACATGGGCGACATGGGCGCGATCACCACCAGCCTTCACCTCGCCTCAGAGCTCCTCCGGCCGTACATGGCGACCCTAAAAGATGCCAGGTCGCGCGGCGGCTTTACAGAGCGGCAGGACGAAGTCCAGAGCCTCTTGGACGTCCTCGTTCCGATGAGCCTCCACCTCCGGGACATGTCCTGCTTTAACCTTGGCATTGACGGCGAGAGGATGTCAGAATTCCTGCGCCGCCGTCACCGCGAGGGCTGGCCTGCAGCTAGGGACGACATCATCTCGCTCGCCTTGAGGCTCGAAAAAAGCGGCGGTTCCAAGGCGGCCCTCTCGGGGAAGGATATGTCCGTCCTTGACGGCGTGGCCGTGTCCCTCGACAGTGTGTGCTCGTATCTGTACAGGAAGACGCGCCGGAGATGAACGTGGAATATCTGAGGCGCACGATCCGCGATCAGATCGACAGGGCGCAGTCGCTAGCGGATGGGATCCCGCGCAGGTCCGGGCATGCCGTCTTGGGGCGCTTGGCCGCCTCGTGCAGGGCCGCACTGGAAGGGGGGGGGCGCAGCCGTTCAACGCCGGAACACGCCCACTGGCGCATGAATGCGGGCGCTGCGGATGAAGGATGAGGAGATGCGATGGTACGGGTGTGCAGTGATCCCCTGCTAGAGTACGACCACGCCTTTCCGCCTCTGACGGCCGAGAGGCTGCCGAGTCTGTAATTCCGGTTCGGCCGATCGGGCCGAGAGCTATTCCAACGAGAAGGACGCAAGACAGGGACTGCCACATGCCGTCTCCCTTTTGAACAATGCCGGCGGGGTTTTCCAGGGCGAGGGTGACGCGGACTTCAGTCCTGAACAGAAACTCGTCGCCAAGCCGCCCCCTGCACCACATCCATGTGCATCACAGGCGGGGGCACAGCATCCCCCACAAAGAAGGATTCAAAAAAATGAAAAAAGGAAAAGTGAAACTAGTATCTGTGTGTGTTGTCTACCTTACGTTGACCGTTACGGTGCCCGGCGGAGACAGCGCGGTCGGGTTGTCGACCGACTCCCAGACGAACACCGTTGCGGTGTACGAGCCTGGCATGTCGGGCGTCCAAGACTGCGCTGGCGAGAGGGACTGGCCCGGATTGAGCGAGCCCTCTATCCACGAGAGCGAGACGGTGACGCCGTTGGCATCCTGTATCTGGACAAGGTACGCGAACGACTGCGTCCGGTCCTGCCCGTTGATCACGTCGGCCGTTATCTGCACCTGCTGGTCCACGGACACCGAGGATAGCGTGTTCCCGAAGGAGTCTACCACCCTGGCGTTCGAGACCGGCGCCCTCTCGAGCGGAGGCACGATCGTGCCGATGATTGCGGCTGCCGTTACGTCAATGTCGTCGTTGGTGCTGTACGGGTTCGGGAGCGTGCCGTCGGTGTACTCGGCCGTTATCGTGTCGCCCTCGGCGACGCGCAGCCTGTGGCCCGACGACTCGTCCGTTGTGGTGAAGAAGACCGTCCCCTCGAACACGCCCGTGGCCTCGTTGGTCTCGGTCACGGTGAGGTCGATGCCTCCCGAGTCCGAGTCCGAGTACACGTCGATGCCGAAGTTGTCCACGGCCTCGGGGTCTAGGTTCATGTCGGGGTCGATGACCCTGACGATGCCCGTTCCCTGTGCCGGGTAGCTCGTCTCTAGCCACTGCACCTCGCCGATGCTCCAGCGCACTAGCGCCGTCGTCACGACGGTCTCGTCCTCGGAGAACTCGAACGACACGGTAATGCCGTCGTCGTCTCCCGTCGGAAGCTTGCCGTCGGTCGGGCCGGTGCCGGACGCTGGGGTGTTGACGATGTCGTAGCCGTTGGTGCCCGTTGTGGTGTCGCCGTCCGCGTCGTGGCTGAAGCCGGTCAGGATCACCTCGCCGGCGAATATGCCGGTGTCGGTGCCCGTCTCGACCAGGCGGTACTGCTCGAGCTCGGCGCTCCTCGTGGAGACCCTGATCGGGTCGCTAGAGGTCTCGCCGATCTCGTCGACGAGGTCCGAGTCGAAGTTGTGGTCCGGCGCGACGATCGTGATGTAGACCTTGTCGGTCCATGTGTAGACCTTCTGGTCCAGCTCGATAGTCGCACCAAAGTTGGAGGTGAAGACGGTCAGGTTGATGTCCTCGGTGTCGTCGCCAACGTAGTCGGCGCCAGACGGGCCAAAGTCGGTGTACTCGAGCTCGATCTCCTCGCCCCGCTCTACGCGGTTGTTGTTGAACGCCTCGGGTATCTCGACTACAACCTGGAATATACCAGTGCTGTCGCCGGTCTCCCTCAGGTCGGAAGGCTCGGGGTCGAACACGGCGCCGCCGCCAAGGTTGCCCATGGTAAGGCCGGCCGCGTCGGAGTCCCACTCGATCAGGTCGAGATCGTACGTCTCGGCCTCGTCGCTCTCCAAGTCGAGATCCGGCTCGATCAGCGTCAGGATCATGTCCTGGCCGATGATGTAGACGGACTTGTCGGACTGGAGGACGCCGTTGCGCAGGTCGAACGTGGCCGAGTCGGTCACGGTGTTCGGGTTGCCCGACGAGTCGGTCGGGTCGGTGTACTCTACGGTCAGAATGTCGCCCTGCTGTATGCAGTGGGTCGGAACGTTGTCGGTAAACCTGTTCTGGGCTGCAGTGCCGTCGCTACCGTCGAGCGCCTGGAAGACGCTCGTTGTCGGACACTGCGAGCCGGACGGCCCGTCGGTGTACCTCAGGACCAGGTCTAGCTCGAATATGCCCGCGTCGGGGGCGATCTCGGTGATTGGACCAAGTTCCCTCGTCATGGACTCGCCGGTAGAGACTATCTCGTTGAGCGTGACTTGCCGCGATATGAACTGCGCCGGATCGGTGTCCGGAACCTGTTCTATGATGTTGGCAGTGCCCAAGGTCGTGATTCGTCCATCGTTAGCCTCTGGACCGCCCGCAGTGCCGACTATGACGCTGGATGCGCCCCTCGAGACCGTAATCTTGAGAGGCCCATGCGTGCTCACGCCGTTGCGTTCTACGGTCGTCTCTATCTTGTCCTCGCCGCTTGCCGAGACATCAAAGTCCGGGTCGTTGATGCGCACGTGGATTGTCAGGTCGCCGTTGGGCAGGAACGTGCCCGCCGCGGGCCAAGTTCCGAGCCCGGTCGCGTGGATCGGGAACACGGATGCGCCCTGAGGCGGGTTGCCGCCGTAGTCGGCCGGTACGCCGAACGGAACCGGGTATACGGTCCTGTCTAGGCTCACCGTGCCGGTGTTGGCCCTGATGCCGGCGCTGTCGCCGACCTCTAGGGTCTCGCCAGAGGCGTCGCGGTAGTCAACATAGTTGACCTCCATGTCGACGCCGGTGGTGGACCTGGCCTCTGCCGCGTTGTTGCCAAGCCTGTGGCAGTACTGCAACGGGATCTGGAAGTCGCCGGTAAAGACGCCCGTGTCAGATCCCGTCTCGATCAGCGTAAAGCCGGTAGCGCCGAGGCCGTTGTCAACACTGGCATCTATTGGAGTTCTATCCTCCCCTAGGGCGGGATCTCCAACCATGCAGCCTTCGAGCCACAGCTGGTCGTCGAACGTAATGTCCAAGACGCGGCCGAACGACTCGCGGGCGCTGTTGAGGCCGTAGCCGTCAACGCCGACCATGTCATATGCCGGATCGTCAGGGGTGTCCACAACGGTGTAGATCTCGATCGTCTCGACATCTACGTTGAGGTCGGCATCTTCCAGCGTCACGGTGACCGTGTCGGCCACCTTGTAGTTGTCGGCATCGAACGAGACCGAACCAGATGTCGTCGGAGCCTCTACCTGGTCGGCGATCTGCGTCGCAACGCCATCGGCGCCCAGGTCTCGGTAGTTGACGCGCACAGAGTCCTCGTCGGTGAGGTCGTTGTGCACTATCAGGTTGATCGTGTCGCTGATCGTGTCAAGGTTATCTAGGTATGTGTTGCGATCGCGGACGTTGATCTGGTTGAGCATCGTGTACTCCATCGTGCCCTCAAACACGCCAGTGTTGTCGCCGCTCTCCTCCAGCTCCAGCCGGTAGATGGCGTTGTTGATCCGCTCGCTGGCGGCAACGCCGTCGCCCATCTGGCCAAAGCTAAAGAGATCGACTGCGACGGGGTATGTCATGCCGTTATCAAGAGTGGCGCTTCCAAAGTCCAGCATTATGTCGACAGACTCAGCATCTGCGAGTCTGCTGACATCAACACTGGTTATGTCCACAAGGCCTTGGTTGCTACCCCTGACGTTCGGTATGTTGATACTCTGCGCAGTGCCGTTGTTCCACTGGAACTCTGCGCTGCGAAGATCGCCGATTGAGCGAACGTCGAAGTTGAGGAACTGGAACGTGGCAGAGGGATAGCTTACACCTATGAGGCTGCCGTCCCTGTAGACCTTGTTGTTTTCCTCGTCAGCAAGGAACGAGTCAAGCGCTTCACCGGTAGTCACTCCCTCGAACGTGACAGTGCTGTCGCCGGTCGCGTTAAGCGTAAGCCTAGCGACGTCACTGAACAAGTCGACTGCAAACGTACCGTTGTTGCCTGCTAGTGGCCTGTCCCCTACCATGGCAGAGGTGGCGCCGGCGAGCGTGATCGGCGAGCCGATACGCACGCTTGGAATTATCGTGAAGTCTGGATCGCTCACGGTAATGTCTTCGTCGTTCATGGCCTTCCGGTTTACGTCTGCATCCGTCAGTGTGACGGGTATCTCCTCGCCAGAGTTCCACACGCCGCCGACTGCATCGTCGTCGAGCGTTATGGTTCCAAAGGCGTGACCCACCACCACGGACTGGATGGCGTCGTTGTGGTCAACGACGGCAGAGGTTCCCCTCTTTGCCATGTCGCTGACGACGACGTTGGGGGTGTCACTGTCACTGTCGGTGTTCGTGAACACGCCGCTGTTTGATCCCGTCTCGATAAATGTGACTATGTATTCCATGGCACCTACACCGGTGCTAGGAATGCCATCGGAGTTCTGGTTGCCACCTTTCTGCTCCATGATCATTACTGCGTCATTTTCAGCACCTTCCGCATTGCGGTTGATCGTCAGATATAGATTGTCGTCAATCCCAGCAAGATCGCGATTAATTGCGTCAGGATCAGTATTGGGTGTTGCATCGCCGTCGTCGTCAAAGACATAGTAGTATGCCCCTTGGCTACCGGTAGTGTCAAACGTCCAAGTGTCCTCGTCCGTCGGATCCACGTTCATTGCAAGGTCGGTCATGGTCATGATGACGCCGCCGCCCTGCGGATACCTGTCGCGGCCCAGCTCCAAGCCGGTGCCGTACTCGTCAGGATCGCTGTCGTAGTAGAGGGTGACGCTCTGTGTGTTGCCACCCTTCTGATACTCTACGACGATGTCGGTCTCGTCGTCAAATCCATACACCTGTATAAAGGGCCAGTCATTCACATCTGCAAGGTTGATGCTCCCAGTGTTGCCGGGAGCCGCCGTGTTGGCGGCCTTGTCGGTTCGGATGACCGGGTGATTGCCCTCGCGGGCGCAGAAGACATCGTCCGTGCCATATGTAGGCACACCAATGTCGCATGTGGGGTCGCCATAGTCTATGGCGCCAGAAGTGTCTGCATCCATAATGTTAGCATGTGCAAAGTACCCGTACCAGTTGCCGTCGTTGCCCTGGACCATCCTCAGCTGGTCGCCGTCAACCTCGACGCGAGGCTCGGCCGACGGAATGTCGTCGGCATCGCCGCGGAAGTTGATGTCGGAGTCGCGAACGACTACCTCCACCACGTTGAGGCCGCTGAAGACGTTGTCAAAGGCGCTGTTCTCGGCGGACACGTACAGGTTGTTGTCGTTGCTCGACTGGGCCGCGGCCTCCGGGATCGCTCCCGGTATGGCGAACGTGACCCCGCCGGCCACCATGATGGTGGCTAGTATGATACTAGTAACGGCATGCCCGTTCCTTGCTGTTTTTGATACCATATCCCGCCGCGCCAGCGGCCGGCCCCGTTGTGCATCCGGCGCGGTCCGGCAGCGCGCGTCGGGCAGCCAGCTGCGCTTGCCGTCGGCAGCCGTAGGCGGCGCTCACCGGCACAGATGTCGGCATTGGGGCGGGCGCCACGCAGGCTCCATGACGCCTCAGGGTGCGCTTCCGCCGCATCCGCGTCGAACGCTACGGCGGCTGCGCATGCGCTTACGCTGCGGCGGTGTCCGTGTCAGCCAACACGTGAAATTCATTGGTGTCGTCGTCGTAGGCAAGCCGGATTACGCGATAGTTGGGCGGGTAGTTGCCGTTCGCGTCGGGATCTATCTGGGGGCCGAGCTTTTCAAGGTCCTTCTCCACAGTCTTTACAAGCCCTGCCGCAAACGCCTTGTCCCAGAGCGCCAGCTTTTTATCGATCATCTCCTCGCCGTCATGATCGTCCACGTCCGGCCTGACGGCGGACGACTCTATAATGTCGGCGATCTCGGGGAGCGCGGCCAGGCCGTCAAGGGCCGCGCGCCTCCTCGACGGGTCGTCTCGCGCCTCCTCGAACCTGTCGATCATGTCGCACAGCACTAATCCCGCAAAACGGAGTGCATCGTAAAACCAAAAGTTGTTGTCATTGTCCTGTTCGAACCACTCGCTCTTCAGCGTCACCGTGGTCGAATGCAGGTGGCGCAGGTCGGCAAGCATAGCCTGCCCGTCGCCGCCAAGCCTCCCTGACGATGCCCGCGCTGCGCGTTCTGCTATGTCCGCAAGCGCCAGTGCCTGGCTCATGGCCGCCCTCGTCAGGGTCGCTATATGTGCCTTGCCCCCCCCCCCGTAAAAAGCCAGGGCGTGATCGTCAGGGCACCGGGCCCACGCCAGGCGCGGCGGGCGCCGGGCGCAGTCGCTCTTTTCCGAGTCGGTACCCGGTGGCGGCAACAGCGGTTGCGCGGGGGATGCATGCTGCCCCGCAGGGCTCGGATCGCATCGCTTGGGGCGAGGCAGGAGTCCGAACGCGCAAGGGCGCGACGGCCGGCGCGGCGCTATGCCATGCCGTGTCTCGGGCGAGCATGCGGGGAAAGAGGCGCAGTCCGAGCCTGCGCTGCGGCACGGGTGCCTCTCTGCAGCATATGGCCGCGCGGGATGCCGGGGCCGCATCGTCCGTCCACCCGCCGACCCGGCGACACCATGGCCGCCCCGCGGCGGTAGTTGCATCTGTCATGCAAGGCCGCGCCGACTTGGGCTAGCCGGGGCATGTGCCGAGCTTGCCGAGAGGTCCAGCCCGGCAGAAGCGGCGGACGGGCGGCGGGCGCGCACTAAACCCACCACGCGCGGGCGACATGTCCGCCGCCGGGCTGGGCCCGTTGGCCAAAAATGCCACCATGCGGATGGCCGCCACCCCCTCGCGGCATCCGCCCGCCGCCGCCCTCTGCCCGGGATGCGGCTGTGGGCGAATCGCCCGCCGCCGCAGGATGGGGCGGGACCACGGGCATGCCCGCGCCGCTCCCCGCCGCCGCCCTTTCACCCTCGCGTGCACAGCGTGCGGATCGTGCGCGGCAGCCCGCTCGTGATTCCAAACCTGTCGTGGATCATGTCCACGATCGGGCGGGACTCCCGCCCGCCGGGCAGCCCGACCGGGGCAAAAATCCCCATGTCGTTTGACGCGATGCAGAACCTCCCCGACCTGCCCCCGACCATGTTGCGAATGGCGGCGGCCTCTGCGAGTATTCTCTTGTCCTTCGTGTTCCCCAGAGGCTCCCTCCTGAGAAACCTTTTGTACTGCGCCAAGTCGTCCTCGGGCCAGTCCAAGGCCCAATCGGCTCCAAGGCGCGCGGCGCCGGCAGGGCCGGTCTGCATGCCGGCGGCCTGGCGAGCCGCCCGTTCTGCCAGCATCCCCGTATACGTCGTCCCGATCTCCCCGATCATTTTGTCGACCTCGCCATGATACGCTTCGACTAGAGACGGGGGCGGATCATACGGGGTCATTGACGAAAGAAATCGGGACGCCTGCCCTACACACTTGACAATCATTCGACGCATTTCGGTGAATTCGACGCCTGTTTTTTTGGCCTGCTGTATCGCTGTGTTTTTATGAACTGCTTGAGTTGCCGCACGCCGGGCCACTCGACGCACCTCGCCGGCTACGGTGGGGGACACCA